>NZ_LIPW01000015.1 GCF_001418345.1 Pseudidiomarina woesei | reverse complement strand
TCAGCGTCTTCGATACGTGAACGCGCTGCTGCCAAGTTGGTTTCGTTGGTTTGCAAGTTAGTGATTGCAGACTCGAAACGGTTTTGGATAGCACCGAGGTCAGAACGTAGGGTGTCAACTTGTGCTAAAGCTTCGTCCAACTGGCTTAACCGGTTTGGTGTGCCGCCTTTGCCGTTTGCAGGCGTAACGTCTGCGCTGGTGTAGTCGCTCACTTCCCATTCGAACACTAAAGTTGTGCCAGCTGTTGTCGTGCGGTCAAAATTCGCCGCCGTGTACACTTTAAAATTACCGCCACCCTCGTCGGTGTAGCCCATCGACTCAAGCTTGGTGATGTCGTCACCAGTTACGGTAATATTGTCTTCTATGTAAATATTGCCGTTGTCGTCTGCAATAGCAGAAATGGTATTAACAACGACCGTATTTTCCAGGTCCAGCAAGCTTGCCCACTCTGCCCCGGTTGGGGTTGAGGACACACTGGTAGCAGTTAGTGTGGTGTCATCACCAAACTTAGCTTTTAAGGCGTCAGTAATATTTATGCCTACGCCATCATCACCAAACTGTGGGCCCATCACGGTTAAGTTAGCAAGCCCCAGCGTCTGTGAGTTTATTTGCTGTAAGTTAATGTCAATCGACTCGCCATCGTTGGCGCCGACTTGAATACTTAGCTGCTGATCTTGCTTGAGAACCTTAACGCCATTGAAGTCGGTCTGCTCCGAAATACGATCAATTTCTTGCAGGCGCTGGGTAATTTCAGCCTGAATCGAGACGAGGTCATCGCTTGAGTTGGTGCCGTTTAACGACTGCACGCTCAGCTCTCGAATGCGCTGCAAGTTATCATTTACCTGGTTCAATGCGCCTTCAGCGGTTTGCGCAACAGAAATACCGTCGTTGGCATTACGTTGCGCTTGGCTTAATCCGGTAATTTGCGAGGTCATGCGATTTGCAATCGCTTGGCCCGCAGCATCATCTTTTGCGCTATTAATACGCAGCCCAGATGAAAGGCGTTCCATAGATGTCGCCAACGATGACTGCGACTTTTGCAGGTTTTGCTGGCCAATCATGGAGGTAATGTTGGTATTGATAACTGACATAGCACGTTCTCCAATTTATAAGAGTCAGCAGAACCTCAATGAAACGGCGCAGTGAAATTTGTGACTATGCTGAATTTATCGGCATATTGAACAGGATCTTTAGAATGTAAGCCCATTATTTTATAAAAAAGGCACCCGCAGGTGCCTTTCAATACTTTCAAGAGTATTTTCTCTATTGGTATTAACCCAACAGTGACAATACGCCTTGTGGAACCTGGTTTGCTTGCGCAAGAACCGAAGTACCCGCTTGCTGAAGAATTTGTGAACGAGTC
>NZ_LIPW01000013.1 GCF_001418345.1 Pseudidiomarina woesei | reverse complement strand
GCAGCGGTCAGAGTAGTTTTACCGTGGTCAACGTGGCCGATTGTACCAACGTTAACGTGCGGTTTGGAACGTTCAAATTTTTCTTTTGCCATGACTTTTCCTTAACTTAAGTTAAAAGTCCGGTCCTTGGTAGAACCGGACCAGACTCTACTTAATCTTTAGTTTGACGAGCAGCAATAACCTGCTCAGCAATGTTGTTTGGTGCTTCAGCGTACTTCAAGAATTCCATTGCATAAGATGCACGGCCCTGAGTCTGCGAACGCAGGTCAGTAGCGTAACCGAACATTTCTGATAATGGAACCTGTGCACGAACCTCTTTCAGACCACCAGGAGCATCTTCCATGCCTTCGATGATACCGCGACGACGGTTCAAGTCACCAACCACGTCACCCATGAAGTCTTCAGGGGTAACAACTTCAACTTTCATCATTGGTTCAAGCAATGCTGGTTTAGCTTGTTGTGCACCTTTTTTGAAGGCCATGCTACCAGCGATTTTGAACGCCATTTCTGATGAGTCGACATCGTGGTATGAACCATCGTACAAGGTCGCTTTCACGCCAAGTACTGGGTAGCCAGCAATTACACCATTTTGCATTTGCTCTTGGATACCTTTGTCTACCGCAGGAATATATTCCTTCGGTACCACACCACCAACGATTTCGTTAACGAATTCGTAGTTAGGCGCGTCATCGTCGTTCGCATCAAAGTCCATAGGCTCAATGCGTAACCAAACGTGACCGAACTGACCACGACCACCTGATTGACGTACGAATTTACCTTCAACTTCCACTTTCTGGCGGATAGTTTCACGGTAAGCAACCTGTGGTTTACCTACGTTACATTCAACTTTGAACTCACGCTTCATACGGTCAACGATAATGTCTAGGTGAAGCTCACCCATACCAGAGATGATCGTCTGGCCAGACTCTTCGTCGGTTTTAACGCGGAACGATGGATCTTCTGCAGCCAATTTACCTAAAGCAATACCCATTTTTTCTTGGTCAGCTTTAGTTTTTGGTTCTACAGCCACAGAGATTACTGGCTCTGGAAATTCCATACGCTCAAGCGTAATCACGTTGTTCGGGTCACACAAAGTGTCACCGGTAGTTACGTCTTTCAAACCGATAGCTGCGGCAATGTCGCCCGCCAAGATTTCTTTGATTTCTTTACGGTCGTTTGCGTGCATCTGAACCATACGGCCGATACGCTCACGCTTGCTCTTAACAGGGTTATACACAGTATCGCCCTGTTTCAGAATGCCCGAGTAAACGCGCAAGAAAGTCAAAGTACCTACGAATGGGTCGGTTGCAATTTTGAACGCCAATGCTGAGAACGGCTCGTCGTCAGATGACTTACGAACGCCTTCAGATTCGTCTTCCAAAATACCACGAATCGCTTTAACTTCAGTTGGTGAAGGTAAGTATTCGATAACCGCGTCAAGCATTGCTTGAACGCCTTTGTTTTTAAACGCAGAACCACACAAACACAGAATAATTTCGTTATTCAGTGTACGTTGACGCAGACCAGCTTTAATTTCAGCTTCAGTCAATTCACCTTCTTCAAGGTATTTGTTCATCAACTCTTCGTTGGCTTCAGCAGCTGCTTCAACCAATTCGTTGTGCATTTCTTCAGCTTTGTCTTTCAACTCTGCTGGAATTTCTACGTAGTTGAAAGTCATACCCTGGTCTTCTTCATTCCAGTTAATGGCTTTCATCTTGATCAAATCTACAACGCCTTTGAAGTTGTCTTCAGTACCGATGTTCAAGTGAATTGGTACTGGAGTTGCAGCTAGACGAGTTTTGATTTGACCTACAACGCGCAAGAAGTCTGCACCGGTACGGTCCATTTTGTTTACGAACACCATACGAGGAACTTCGTATTTGTTCGCTTGGCGCCATACAGTTTCAGTTTGCGGCTGAACACCAGAAGAACCACACAGAACAACAACCGCGCCATCAAGTACACGCAGTGAACGTTCTACTTCGATAGTGAAGTCAACGTGTCCTGGAGTATCAATAACGTTAATACGGTGTTCTGGGAACTGCTGATCCATACCTTTCCAGAAAGCAGTAACAGCAGCAGAGGTAATAGTAATACCGCGCTCTTGTTCTTGCTCCATCCAGTCGGTAGTCGCCGCACCGTCATGTACCTCACCTAATTTGTGAGACAAACCGGTGTAGAACAACACACGCTCAGTGGTGGTTGTTTTACCTGCGTCTACGTGAGCACAGATACCGATGTTACGGTAACGCTCAATCGATGTTTGTCGAGCCATAAATTCCTCTTTGGGTTAACTGTGAATTTACCAGCGATAGTGTGCGAAAGCTTTGTTCGCTTCGGCCATACGGTGCACGTCTTCACGCTTCTTCACAGCAGAGCCTTTACTTTCTGATGCATCTAGCATTTCACCTGCCAGACGCTGAGCCATGGATTTTTCACCCCGAGTACGCGCAGCATCAACTAACCAACGCATAGCCAGTGCATTGCGGCGAACAGGACGTACTTCTACTGGTACTTGGTAGGTAGAACCACCAACACGACGAGATTTAACCTCGACAGTAGGACGAACGTTGTCCAACGCAGATTCGAAAATTTCAAGGTGGTCTTTGCCTGACTTCTCAGCCAGGATATCTAACGCACCGTAGATGATCTTTTCAGCGACAGATTTTTTGCCGTCAACCATGACGACATTGATAAATTTAGCCAACAACTCTGATCCGAACTTAGGGTCCGGTAGGATTTTACGTTGACCTATGACGCGTCTTCTTGGCATCTCAATATTCTCCGATTAATTCAGGGTATTCCCCAAAACTTATAAATTACAGTTTGGCCTTACTAACGGAGAACCGTTAAGACTTAGGCCGTTTCGCGCCGTACTTAGAACGTGCTTGGCGACGATCATTCACGCCTGCACAGTCGAGAGCACCACGAACTGTGTGATAACGAACACCTGGCAAGTCTTTTACACGACCGCCGCGAATCAATACGACTGAGTGCTCTTGCAAGTTGTGACCTTCACCACCGATGTACGAAGAAACTTCGTAGCCGTTAGTCAAACGCACACGGCATACTTTACGCAGTGCAGAGTTTGGCTTCTTCGGGGTAGTAGTGTAAACACGGGTACATACGCCGCGTTTTTGTGGGCAAGCCTCAAGTGCCGGAACGTTGCTTTTCACAACCGGCTTTTGACGACCTTTGCGCACCAGCTGATTAACTGTTGCCATTCATTACTCCTGATTATGTTGATGTCGCTCAACAGAATGAAAAATCCAAGTTTCCCCTTATTTTTAAGCTTGCTGTCGACAAGCCACGAGCTAATCGCCCAAATATGGGGAGGCCGAATTTTAATGGTCAATAATTGGACTGTCAAGGAAAAGCGACAATTGACTAGCTATGAGTGACTATAGCGACCAAGCCTGACGAAATGCTGCAGCTTGGCGTTTTGAGATATCAACGTGCTGGCCATTTTTCAATTCAACATGAAAACCGCCACTGATACTTGGTTCAATATGCTCAATAAATTGGGTGTTAATAATCCAACTGCGGCTCGCGCGAAAAAATACATTCGGGTCAAGCCGTTCGGCAATGGAGCCTATTGTACGATAAATAGCCGGTGTTGCGCCAGCTAAATGCACACGTGTGTAGTTGCCAAGCGCTTCAAACGCAATAATGTCAGCCACTTGCACAAAATAACATTGGTCTCGGTCTTTGATAAAAATACGCTGTTCAGCTTTAACGGTTGGCGATTGTGCTAGGCGTCGAGCTTTGTCGATAGCTTGTAACAGGCGCTCTTGGCGCACAGGCTTCAGCAAATAGTCCAACGCGTTCACCTCAAACGAACGAATGGCGTACTCGTTAAAGGCCGTCACAAAAATAACCAGTGGAACTGTTGCTGCTTGCTCTAAAACATCGAAACCATTGCCGTCTGGTAAGTCGATGTCCAGTAGCAAAAGATCAATTGCGGCATCACTTAACATGGCAAGCGCTTCGGCAACGCTTGCCGCTTCAGCCACCACTTCAACCTCAGCCAGATGCGCCAGTTGCTGCTTCAGCTCTAACCGAGCAAGTCGGCTATCGTCAACAATTGCTATGCGCATGGCAGTTGCTCCGCTGTCGCCGGCTGAAACGGTAAGGTTATTTTTAAGGTCGCTAAGGCAGCAGACTCATCACGACCAAAAATAAGCGTTGCCGCTCGGCCGTATGTGAGGTTCAACCGCGAACGGCTGTTCGCTAGGCCAATACCGGTATGCTTTTTAAGGTGCCGACGCTTGGCCCCAGTATCATCACGATTAGACTGCCGTTGCGGTGTAATCGGGTTTGTTAGTGTTATTTCTAATTGCTCGTCACTAATGCACCGTACACTTAGGTGAATACGCCCGCCTTCGGGTAAGGTCGCAATGCCATGCTTGATGGCGTTCTCAATACTCTGTTGCAACAGTAAGCGCGGAATCATCGCGCCATAAGCCTCGCTATCAATTTCATGGCTATAGTGCAGTCGCTCTTCGTACTGTATTTTGTTCAACGCAATATATTGCTCGACAATGTCGAGTTCATCACGCAACTCAACTTGAGTTTCTTTATTGGCCTGCAAACTATAGCGCAGCATGTCCGATAACTGAGTCAAGGCTTCGCGCGCTTTGGTTGGATTTTCGAGTATTAGCGCACGAATATTATTCAGCATATTGAACAAGAAATGTGGATTGAGCTGTTGCATTAATAACGCTAATTGACCTTGTGATAGAGCAAGCTCTGCATCTCGAAGCTGTCTTGAACGTATAATGGTTAAATACAGCGCGCCCCAGACAATAAGCGCTATCATCATGTTCAGGCTGTTAGGCCAATACACCATACCAATCAACGTGCTCCATTGCCCACTAGGTACCGGGTCTAACCAAGTCGTCCCCTGTAACAAGGCAATGCACACAACTAACATCGCGCCGGCAATCAAACCGCCGACAATTGCGCCAACGAGTAGAAAAACCAACTGTGCTACAAAGCTTGCCGGCTTTATCCAGCGCTTAAACCCCCAGCGCAGCAAATGGGAACACAAGGCCGCTGTGCTGATAAGAACCGCGCCAAAAATCAGTTCAGTTTTACTAAATAGAGGCTGTTGGGCGACCATAAAAATAATGCCGGCGTACACCATCCCCCAGCCTGCTAATTGATAAAACGGATAATAGAAACTATTCATGCAATTGTGCTGTTCCCGTTAATAGCTGCTCGGCATATTCATTATTGATAACCGATTGATTATTCAACACCACAATACCGCGAGAACCATCCAGATAGAAGCCAACATAAGCGCCAAAGCCAGCGGTTTGTCCGTTATGCCAAGCAAACCATTGAGCGTTTGCATCCTGCTTTAAAATCCAACCTAGCGCCTGCTGACAGCAATCACCCATGCTGAACCTTGGTGCAAACAGTTGTTGTGCTACGCGCTGCTGCTCTGCGCTCATTGTCATCATGGCCTGCACATAAGTAATCATGTCAGGTAGTGTCGAACGTACAGCTCCGGCCCCAGCCAATGCTTGGAAGTGCCATGGCGCAACCACCTGCCCTAAAGCGTCGTGACCGTCCGCTAGCGCCGCCGATTGGGTTTCATCTGCAGGTATTTGGGCAAGCGCCATCGAACTAGAACTCATTCCTAAGGGGCGAAACAATTGGCTGGTGAGCAGCTGGTTAAAGTTAGTTTCGTGCGCCTTGGCGAGCGCTTCAGCCAACAAGCCATACCCAAAGTTAGAATACTCATAGCTTTGTGCATCGGCGCCCGCATGACCAAGCAGTACCGTTGGCAAAGCCTGCTCTAACAAGGCTAAGTTATAATGGGCATATGGGTCAGTGGGGTTCGCATCGCTAAATAAATCAGCCGGTAGCCGCGGCACGCCGCTCGTATGGGTTGCTAGTTGTTCTAAGGTTATTGAACTTGGTGCCGCAGGAAAGAAGTGCTTAAGCTTTTGCTCAAGGTTCGTGGTTTCTTCGACACTGCTTTTAGCCAGCAAATAAGCCACCATGGTTTTGGTGACCGAACCAATTTCATAAGTGGTTTGCGCGTTATGGTCGGCAAAAAACTTCTGCGTGACGCCTGTAGGGGTGATCACGGCAACGGCGCCGCCGTGCTCACCCATTTTAGGCTTTGGGACTTCAACTCTCTCCTCTGCCGCGCCAAGCCTTTTAAGTGTTAGCTTACGCTCGAGGCCCTGTACAAACTTTCCGGAATACAGGCCGGGGCCTTCCGCATTGCCGGTATATGATGCTTTGATCATTGGCGATTCAAAACGCATGGTTTCGGTGTCAATGTGGAAATTCGTTAACGGTATGCCATAGCTTTGCTGGGCTGGACTGTCCAGTGATGCGTAGTAGCTATCAGCGATTACTGCCACATTTACCTGTAACGGCAATTGTGGTGCGCCATTGATAATAAGATCTCCCGCGTACCCGCCTTCAAACTTTAAGTGCTCAAGGTCTGCGTTTGAAAGACGTTGTAGTGTTAGGGGGCGTGCTCGGCCTTGGGTAAAGGTGCCAGCAATCACATCACCATTGATAGTTCCCGTAAATTCAGCTTGTAAGTCTTTGGCACTGAATGTCAGCGTGCCATCGGCGATAGTCACGGCGCTAAGTGCATGCCCCCATAGCCCCTGATTTGGACTATCTAACGTAACGGTTTCACCTTGAACATCAATACCGACAACCAACGCCACACCCGGTTGAACTTCTAGTTTACCGCGCCAAAGTCCGTCAAGGGCCCCGTCGGCATTGTTGGCCTTAGCAGGCTGAAACAACATGGCTGATGCCATAAGTATGCTCGACACTGCCACCAGTTTTTTGATTAAGTGATAATACGTAGTCATGTTTTTTCTCCAGAACATAGCTTATATAGGCAGTGTAGTGGAATTTCTTCAACAGCATATGCTTATATGACAAACGGGAATATAAGCGGATAAGCGGCAACAAAAAAGCCAGCTTGATTGCTCAAGCTGGCTTTTGCTAGCACGTTAACTAATTAACGCTTATTCGGTAGCATCACCGTTGTCCGAACCTTCGTTACCGAAGTTCAAAGCGTCAGCTAATTGCTGCTCTGCTTCTTCTGCGGTTAAACGCGGCGCTTCAGTACCTGCCAACGCTTCAGCACGCTTGCGCGCACGTTCGCGGTGGTAAGCGAAACCAGTACCAGCTGGAATCAAGCGACCAACAATAACGTTCTCTTTCAAGCCACGTAATGGGTCTTGCTTGCCTTGTACGGCTGCTTCGGTCAATACGCGCGTGGTTTCTTGGAACGACGCAGCAGAGATGAACGACTCAGTCGACAATGACGCTTTGGTGATACCTAATAACTGACGCTCATACGAAGCTGGAATCTTACCTTCTGCTTCCGCTTTCGCGTTGGCAGCAAGTACTTCAGACAGCTCCATCATTTCACCTTCAAGCAGTTCAGTTTCGCCTGGGTTCAAGATAATCGCCTTACGCAACATCTGACGCACGATGGTCTCAATGTGCTTATCGTTAATCTTAACGCCCTGTAAGCGATAAACTTCTTGTACTTCGTTCACGATATAGTTCGCAAGTGCGCTTACGCCACGCAGACGTAAAATATCGTGTGGAGCTTCTGGACCATCGGCAATAACTTCACCTTTAGTCACTTGCTCACCTTCGAAGATGTTCAGCTGACGATACTTCGGAATCATCTCTTCGTACTGCTCGTTACCATCCGTAGGGGTGATAATTAAGCGGCGTTTGCCTTTGGTTTCTTTACCAAAGCTAACGGTACCAGAGACTTCTGCCAAAATTGCAGGCTCTTTCGGACGACGTGCTTCGAACAAGTCGGCAACGCGCGGTAGACCACCGGTAATATCGCGTGTTTTTGAACCTTCTTGTGGAATACGTGCAACCGTGTCACCCACTTTCACTTCAGCGTTATCTTCAAGGTTGATAATCGCGTTACCTGGCAAGAAGTACTGCGCTGGCATATCAGTACCAACAATGTTCACGTCTTTACCTTTCGCGTCGACCAGTTTCACCATAGGACGCATGTCTTTACCGGCGCTGGTACGTTGACCTGTTTCAAGCACAACAATACTTGAAAGGCCTGTCAGCTCGTCGGTTTGACGGGTCATAGTTACGCCGTCGATCAAGTCAACAAACTTCAGACGACCTGCTACTTCGGTGATGATTGGGTGCGTGTGTGGATCCCAGTTTGCAACGATTTCGCCCGCATCAACTGCGTCGCCTTCGTTCTTCTTCAGAATCGCACCGTAAGGCACTTTGTAGCGCTCACGCTCACGACCAAATTCGTCAATTAGCGTTAATTCTGTAGAACGTGACGTGATAACCAAGTGGCTGTCACTGTTTTCTACGAACTTCGCGTTATGAAGCTTCAGGGTACCCTTGTTCTTCACTTGAATATTGTTGGCTGCAGAGTCACGCGATGCCGCACCACCAATGTGGAACGTACGCATGGTTAACTGTGTACCTGGCTCACCGATTGACTGTGCCGCGATAACACCAACGGCCTCGCCTTGGTTCACCAAGTGGCCACGCGCTAGGTCACGACCGTAACAGTTCGCGCACACACCAAAGTCGGTGTCACAGGTGATTACTGAGCGTACTTTTACTTGGTCGACAGAGTTTTGCTCTAACACGTCACACATTTTCTCGTCGAGTAATGTGTTACGCGGAATAAGCACGTCGTCGCTACCAGGCATAAATACGTCGTCACACACAACACGACCCAATACGCGCTCACGCAATGGTTCTACTACGTCGCCACCTTCAATTAATGGCTTAACGAACAAGCCGTCTTCGGTGCCACAATCGTCTTCAACGATAACGACGTCTTGTGCTACGTCAACCAAACGACGTGTCAAGTAACCCGAGTTTGCTGTCTTCAATGCGGTATCGGCCAAACCTTTACGCGCACCGTGGGTTGAGATGAAGTACTGAAGTACGTTCAAACCTTCACGGAAGTTCGCAACGATTGGGGTTTCGATGATTGAGCCATCTGGCTTCGCCATCAAACCACGCATACCGGCCAACTGACGAATCTGTGCGGGGCTACCACGAGCGCCCGAGTCCGCCATCATATAAACCGAGTTGAACGAGTCTTGCTGTTCTTCTTCGCCTTGCGCGTTGATAACAGTTTCTTTCGACAAGTTTTCCATCATCGCTTTCGAAACTTTCTCGTTCGCGGTAGACCAAATATCGATAACCTTGTTGTATTTCTCACCAGCGGTTACCAAGCCTTGCTCGAACTGCTCTTGAATTTCTGCAACTTCTTCTTCTGCTGCGTCGATAATGTCTTTCTTCGCATCAGGAATAACCATGTCATCAATACCAACTGACGCACCCGCAATCATTGCGTAGTGGAAACCGGTATACATGATTTGGTCAGCAAAAATTACCGTCGGCTTCAAGCCAAGATCACGGTATGAACGGTTCAACAAGCGACCAATCTGCTTTTTACCCATGGTTTGATTGATCATGTCAAATGGCATGCCGGTCGGCAAAATCAACGACAAAATCGCACGACCCACAGTAGTGTCATACAGTTTGGTGGTTGTGGTGGTCACACCTTCTTCGTCTGTCAACGTTTCAGTGATACGTACTTTTACGCGTGCGTGCAGCTCAGCATCTTTGTTACGGTATGCTTTTTCGGCTTCTTTAGCGTTTTTAAACGCCATGCCTTCGCCTTTCGCGTTGATTTTTTCGCGCGTCATATAGTACAGACCCAATACAACGTCCTGTGAAGGAACGATAATTGGATCACCACTTGCCGGTGACAAAATGTTGTTGGTTGACATCATCAACGCACGCGCTTCAAGTTGCGCTTCAAGCGTTAATGGCAAGTGAACCGCCATTTGGTCACCATCGAAGTCGGCGTTATAAGCCGCACACACCAATGGGTGCAACTGAATAGCCTTACCTTCGATAAGTACTGGTTCGAACGCCTGAATACCCAAACGGTGCAAGGTTGGTGCACGGTTCAGCATAACTGGGTGTTCTTTGATAACTTCGTCAAGCACGTCCCAAACTTCTGGAATTTCGCGCTCAACCATTTTCTTCGCAGCTTTGATAGTCGTAGCTAAGCCACGGCCTTCCAATTTGCCATAGATAAACGGCTTGAATAGCTCAAGTGCCATTTTCTTCGGCAAACCACACTGGTGCAAACGTAACTTAGGACCAACTGTGATTACAGAACGGCCTGAGTAATCAACACGTTTACCCAACAAGTTCTGACGGAAACGACCCTGTTTACCTTTGATCATGTCTGCCAAAGATTTCAGTGGGCGTTTGTTGGTGCCTGTAATAGCACGGCCACGACGACCGTTGTCTAACAACGCATCAACCGCTTCTTGCAACATACGTTTTTCGTTACGCACAATAATGTCTGGCGCAGCAAGGTCTAACAAACGCTTCAAACGGTTGTTACGGTTAATGACGCGACGGTATAAGTCGTTCAAGTCTGAGGTTGCAAAGCGGCCACCATCTAGTGGTACCAACGGACGCAAATCTGGTGGTAACACTGGCAACACTTTTAAGATCATCCACTCTGGCTTGTTGCCTGAGTTATGGAATGATTCAAGTAACTTCAAACGCTTGCTAATTTTCTTACGCTTGGTTTCCGAGTTGGTTTCTGGCAACTCTTCACGCAATTGCTTGATATCGCCTTCGATATCAATGTGTTGTAACAATGACAACACGGCTTCTGCGCCCATTTTCGCTTCGAATTCATCGCCGTGCATTTCAAGCGCATCCAAATACTCTTCTTCAGTAAGAATTTGGCCACGCTCAAGATCCGTCATGCCGGCTTCGGTCACAACGTATGATTCGAAATACAATACGCGCTCAATATCACGCAAGGTCATATCAAGCATCAAACCGATACGGCTTGGCAGTGATTTCAAGAACCAGATGTGGGCAACAGGGCTTGCTAATTCAATGTGCCCCATGCGCTCACGACGCACTTTAGTGAGAGTTACTTCAACGCCACACTTCTCACAAATAACACCACGGTGCTTCAAGCGCTTGTATTTACCACACAAGCACTCGTAGTCTTTTACCGGGCCGAAAATGCGCGCACAGAACAACCCGTCACGCTCAGGCTTGAACGTACGGTAGTTGATCGTTTCTGGCTTTTTCACTTCACCGAAAGACCAGCTGCGGATCATATCCGGAGAAGCAAGTCCGATGCGAATCGCATCGAACTCTTCAGTCTGGTTTAACGGTTTTAAAAACTTTAATAAGTCTTTCACGATTTATCTCCTGGCAAATAGCGTCCGGTGGTGTCTCAGTCTTGGTCCAACTCAATGTTGATACCAAGCGAGCGGATTTCCTTCAGCAATACATTGAAGGATTCCGGCATTCCCGCTTCCATCCGCAGATCGTTGTCGACAATGTTTTTGTACATCTTCGTACGACCGTTTACGTCGTCCGATTTCACCGTCAACATTTCCTGCAAGGTGTAAGCTGCACCGTATGCTTCCAGTGCCCACACTTCCATCTCACCGAAGCGCTGACCACCGAACTGTGCTTTACCACCCAGCGGCTGCTGAGTAACCAAGCTGTATGAGCCGGTTGAACGCGCGTGCATCTTGTCGTCAACCAAGTGGTTCAATTTCAGCATGTACATGTAACCAACAGTTACGTCACGCTCGAAACGTTCACCGGTACGACCATCCCACAGCGTGATCTGTCCAGACTCTGGTAAATCAGCCAGTTTCAGTAGTTCTTTAATTTCGCTTTCGACTGCACCATCGAACACAGGTGTTGCGGTTGGAAGACCTTTTTTGAGGTTTTCCGCTAGGCGCAATACTTCGTCGTCGCTGAAGTCGTTAATATCAACTTCTTGACGCGTATTTCCTAGGCTGTACACCTTGTCTAAGAATTCGCGCATTTCGGCAACTTTTGCCTGACGCTTCATCATATTTTCGATTTTGGTACCAATGCCACGAGCAGCCATACCCAAGTGAGTTTCAAGGATCTGACCAATGTTCATCCGCGACGGTACACCCAACGGGTTCAATACGATATCCACTGGGGTGCCATGCTCGTCATGCGGCATATCTTCAACGGGAACAATCGTTGAAATTACACCTTTGTTACCGTGACGACCAGCTAGCTTATCACCCGGCTGAATACGACGACGAACCGCAAGGTACACTTTAACAATCTTCAGTACGCCAGGCGCTAAGTCATCGCCTTGCTCAATCTTACGACGCTTGTTCTCAAACTTAGCATCGAAGTCATTGCGAATTTCTTCGTACTGTTGGGCAATTTGCTCAAGCTGTTGCTGCGCATCTTCTTTTTTCAGGTTCTGCGTCAACCACTTGCTCTGCTCTAGGCTAGCAAGCTTAGATTCATCAAAACCGTTCGCTAACAACAAGCTGCGAGCCCGTTCAAAGATACCTTTTTCAAGAATCTTGAACTCGTCCGTTAAGTCTTTCTTCACTTGCTTCAGTTGCATTTCTTCGATGGACTTCGCACGCGCGTCTTTCTCTACGCCATCACGCGTAAATACTTGAACGTCGATAACTGTGCCGGTGACGCCGTTAGGCACACGCAGTGAGCTATCTTTTACGTCTGAAGCTTTTTCACCGAAAATTGCACGCAGCAGTTTTTCTTCTGGCGTTAATTGGGTTTCACCTTTCGGCGTCACTTTACCCACTAGGATATCGCCACCTGAAACTTCCGCACCCACATAAACGATACCGGCGTCGTCAAGCTTGTTCAGCGCAGACTCACCGACGTTTGGAATATCCGCGGTAACTTCTTCGGCACCTAGTTTGGTGTCACGCGCCACACAACTCAATTCTTGAATGTGAATCGTGGTTAAACGGTCTTCTTGAACCACGCGCTCTGAAATCAGAATCGAGTCTTCGAAGTTGTAACCGTTCCATGGCATGAATGCCACGCGCAAGTTTTGACCTAACGCCAATTCACCCATATCGGTAGACGGACCGTCTGCCAATACATCACCACGCATTACCGGCTCACCAACATTTACGGTTGGAGTTTGGTTAATACAGGTGTTCTGGTTTGAACGGGTGTATTTAATCAGGTTGTAAATATCGATACCGGCTTCGCCAGGCATCATTTCTTCTTCGTTTACCTTCACAACGATGCGGCTAGCGTCAACTTTATCAACCACACCACCGCGCTTCGCAACTACGGTTACACCCGAGTCAACTGCTACGGTACGCTCAATACCAGTACCGACTAATGGCTTGTCTGCACGCAAAGTCGGCACGGCCTGACGTTGCATGTTCGAGCCCATCAATGCACGGTTGGCGTCATCGTGTTCTAGGAACGGAATCAAGCTTGCTGCAATTGAAACGATCTGCTGCGGGGCAACGTCCATATACTGAACTTGCTCTTTTGACATCAGCGTGAATTCGTTTTTATGACGACAAGGAACGAGGTCTTCAATTAACTCGCCTTTTTCGTTCAATGCAACGTTAGCCTGTGCGATGACGAAGTTACCTTCTTCAATCGCTGACAAATAATCGACTTCGTCGGTCACCACACCATTGTCAATACGACGATATGGAGTTTCTAAGAAACCATATTCGTTGGTACGTGCAAACGTCGACAATGAGTTGATCAAACCGATGTTTGGACCTTCAGGGGTTTCGATTGGACACACGCGACCATAGTGCGTTGGGTGTACGTCTCGAACTTCAAAGCCGGCACGCTCACGCGTCAAACCGCCCGGACCTAAAGCAGAAATACGACGCTTGTGCGTAACTTCTGACAATGGGTTGTTTTGGTCCATAAACTGTGACAACTGGCTTGAACCGAAGAACTCTTTCACCGCAGCGCTAATAGGCTTGGCGTTGATTAAGTCTTGCGGCATGGTGCCGTCTAAATCGCCAAGGCTTAAGCGTTCTTTCACAGCGCGTTCAACACGCACCAAACCGACGCGGAATTGGTTTTCTGCCATTTCGCCTACTGAGCGAATACGGCGGTTACCCAAGTGGTCGATATCGTCAACTTCGTCTTGACCATTACGAATTTCGATGAGCTTACGCATCACCTCAACGATATCTTCTTTGGTCAATACACCCGGGCCAGTTAAGTCTTCACGACCTAAACGACGGTTGAACTTCATGCGGCCAACTGACGATAAGTCATAACGGTCGTCGCTGAAGAACAAGTTATCAAACAAAGTTTCAGCCGCTTCTTTGGTTGGCGGCTCGCCTGGACGCATCATGCGGTAGATTTCTACCAACGCTTCTAAGCGGTTGTTGGTTGAATCAATGCGCAAGGTCTCGCTCATGTACGGGCCATGATCAAGATCGTTGACGAACAGGGTTTCGAATTTCTTAAAGCCAGCTTCGCGTAACTTGGCTAACAATTCCAACGTAAGCTCAGCGTTTGCTTCAGCAATCACTTCGCCAGTTTTCTTGTCAACGTAGTTTTTCGCCAATACTTTACCAACCAAATATTCAAGCGGAACTTCCATTTCTGGTTGGTTCAAGCTTGCGATTTGGTTGATATGGCGAGCAGTCACTCGACGGCCTTTTTCAACGATGATTTCACCATCGTCATTTTTAATATCGAACTTCGCTGTCTCACCGCGTAAACGCTCAGGCACTAATTGCATGAACACTTTCTTCGCACGGAATTGGAAATACGTCGTCTCGAAGAACATATCTAAAATTTCTTCGGTGCTATATTCCAAAGCGCGCAAGATAATAGACGCAGGCAGTTTACGACGGCGGTCAATACGTACGAATACGTTGTCTTTCGGGTCGAACTCAAAATCCAACCAAGAACCACGGTAAGGAATCACTCGCGCGTTGTACAACACTTTACCTGATGAGTGAGTTTTACCTTTGTCGTGATCAAAGAACACGCCCGGTGAACGGTGCAACTGAGAAACGATGACGCGCTCAGTACCATTAATTACAAAGGTACCGTTGTCCGTCATCAATGGGATTTCACCCATGTAAACTTCTTGCTCTTTAATATCTTTTACGGTGCCTGCCGCCGCTTCTTTATCAAAAAGCACTAGGCGCAGTTTCACCCGCAAAGGAGCTGCGTAGGTAATACCACGAATTTGACATTCTTGTACGTCAAATACTGGCTCACCAAGGTGATAGCTCACGTACTGCAATTCCGAATTACCTGAATATGCGGTAATCGGAAATACTGAGCGGAATGCCGCTTCCAGACCGTTGTTGCCTTCTGGATCCGGCTCGATGAATTTTTTAAATGAATCTAATTGGATTGACAGCAGGTATGGCACCTCAAGTACATGAGGGCGCTTACCAAAATCCTTGCGAATACGTTTTTTCTCAGAGTAGGAGTACGCCATGGGGTTCCTCAGCTAGCTGATTGATGACCCTAACCACCGGAGTAGGAGTCGATGGTTAAAAACAAACTACTTAAAGCTTGTCGTTCCCGTTTTTGTCACCGCGAGCATGCACCCCAATAACGGGCAAAAATGATACATGCTTTACAGCGCAAAAAGGCTGGTAGCAAAATTGCCACCAGCCCTAGGCCTAAAAGGCCAAGTTATGTAAGTGGTTAAACTTACTTAACTTCAACTTCCGCACCAGCTTCAGTCAATTCTTTAGCAAGTGCTTCTGCGTCTTCTTTGCTGATGCCTTCTTTAACAGCAACAGGTGCAGACTCAACCATGTCTTTAGCTTCTTTCAAGCCAAGACCAGTTGCGCCGCGAACTGCTTTGATAGCTGCTACTTTGTTAGCGCCAGCAGATTTCAAGATTACGTCAAATTCAGTTTTCTCTTCTGCAGCTTCTGCGGCAGCAGCTGGACCAGCTGCAACAGCAACAGCAGCTGAAGCGTCAACACCGAATTTTTCTTCTGCAGCTTCGATCAACTCAACCAATTCCATAACTGGCATTTCAGCGATCGCATTCAAAATATCTTCTTTAGTAAGAGCCATAACTCTAAACTCCTGGGTTATAAATTACAAAAAAATGGTTAAAAAAACCGCTTCTATTTAGCGTCTTTAATTGCCGACAACACACGCACAAATTTAGTAGGTACTTCGTTAATAGTACGAACGAACTTACTAACAGGCGCTTTGAAGGTTGCGAGCAATTTCGCCAATGCTTCGTCGCGAGTCGGAAGTGATGCAACAGCGTCAAGCTTGTCTGCGCCCATCAGGCCTGAGCCAATTGATAGTGCAGTAACTTTCAGGTGCTTATTCTCTTTAGCGAAATCTTTAAACAAACGCGCAGCTGAACCTGGTGCGTCGATAGAGAAACCGTAGATCAAAGGACCTGTTAACGCTGAGTCCATGTCCTCAAATTTCGTGTCAATAAATGCACGCTTCGCGAGAGTGTTCCGAATAACTTTCAGATACACGCCTTGCTCACGAGCTTGACGACGAAGTTGGGTCATGTCCGCAACTTCCATACCACGATACTCAGCAACAGCGACGGATAGAGCGTTTGAAGCAACATCGTTAATTTCTTTAACGATCGCTTGTTTTGCTACTAAACCTAGTGCCACTAGTATCACCTCTTTGTTTGGCCCGCCGTGCAAGCACTTTGGGCCTATCGTTACACATAGGCAGATAAACTACTTCTGCCACGTTGTCACGGTGAATCTCTTACCCAGAGAGTCTGGATCGGATATCACCATCTGCGCAGGAAATTAAGTGTCGCTGAATAGTCTCTCTCGAGAGGTCAGCCGCGATACACCTGCGGTCTTGGACGGGAGCTACAGCTCCAACCCATAAAACCTTAAGCTACAGTCAACGTACCTTGGTCGATGGCTACACCAGCGCCCATAGTGGTTGATAAGCTTACTTTCTTGATGAACTGACCTTTTGCAGAAGAAGGCTTCGCTTTCTTCAGGGCCGCCAACAAGGCTTCTAAATTTTCTTTCAATTTGTCGTTATCGAAATCAACTTTACCGATAGTCGCGTGGATGATACCCGCTTTATCGTTACGATAACGAATCTGACCTGCTTTAGCATTTTGCACAGCAGTTGCAACGTCTGGAGTTACGGTACCAGTTTTAGGGTTTGGCATTAAGCCGCGCGGGCCTAAGATTTGACCTAACATACCAACAACACGCATAGCGTCTGGAGAAGCGATAACAACGTCAAAGTTCATTTCGCCTTTCTTAACTTGCTCAGCTAAGTCTTCCATACCTACTAAGTCTGCACCAGCTGCTTTCGCTTTTTCAGCGTTTGCACCGCTAGTGAAAACTGCTACACGTACGTCACGACCAGTGCCGTTTGGTAGTACAGTTGCACCACGAACGTTTTGGTCAGATTTACGAGCGTCGATACCCAAGTTTACAGATACATCAACGCTTTCTTTGAATTTTGCAGTTGCTAATTCTTTCAATAAGTTAATTGCTTCGTTGATTTCGTAATCACGAGCTTCAACTTTTTCACGGATAAGACGTGCACGTTTCGTTAACTTAGCCATCTTATTAACCCTCCACCTTCAGGCCCATCGCACGAGCTGAACCGGCGATAGTACGAACTGCTGCGTCAAGGTCAGCCGCTGTTAAGTCTGGCTCTTTAACCTTGGCAATTTCTTCTAACTGAGCGCGAGTAACGGTACCCACTTTCTCGGTGTTAGGACGACCTGAACCACTCTTAATGCCTGCTGCTTTCTTCAACAAGAATGCTGCTGGAGGAGTTTTGGTGATAAAGGTGAACGAGCGGTCTTCAAAAACGCTAATTTCAACAGGAACTGGCGCGCCTTTTTCAAGTTGGTCAGTTGCTGCGTTGAACGCTTTACAGAATTCCATGATGTTCACACCGTGCTGACCCAAAGCTGGACCAACTGGTGGTGACGGATTAGCTGCACCAGCTGCTACTTGCAGCTTGATAATAGCTTTTAACTTCTTAGCCATGTTTATGCCTCTTGGTTGTGGGTCAAACGCCTCGTAAATCTAAGAGTTGACTTACTCTAACGGCTCCCCAATATAAAAAAGGAGGCGAATTATAGTCCTATTCGCCCCTCATTGCAAGAGATCAGTTATTAGCTATTTGATATTAGATATTAGCTGACCGCTTCAAATTGTGTTTTGGCTAATATCAGATATCAATTAGCCAATATCGTACTTGTATTTGTTAAGCTTTTTCAACCTGGCCGAACTCGAGTTCGACTGGTGTAGCGCGACCGAAAATAGACACCGACACCGTCAAACGGCTCTTCTCGTAATCGACGCTTTCAACCGTACCGTTGAAATCGGCAAACGGACCGTCGTTAACACGCACAACTTCGCCTGGTTCGAACAAGGTTTTCGGCTTCGGCTTATCAACCGACTCTTGCAGACGGTTTAAGATAGTGTCAGCTTCTTTTTGGGTAATTGGTGTAGGACGCTCTTGCGTACCGCCAATAAAACCAAGTACGCGCGGAATGCTTTTCACTAGGTGCCACGCGTCTTCATCCATCGCCATTTCTACCAGCACGTAACCTGGGAAAAACTTGCGCTCGCTTTTTGCGCGCTTACCAGCTTTCATTTCGACAACTTCTTCGGTTGGCACTAACACTTCACCAAACTTGTCTTCCATGCCGTTCATTTTGATGTGTTCACGCAGTGATTCGGCAACACGTTTCTCGTAACCAGAGAAAGCTTGAACCACGTACCAGCGTTTTTTTACTTGATCAGTCATCGATTAAAACTCCAGTCCGGTGAAGAAGCCAACAACACGAACCAATATCGCATCCATACCCCATAAAATGAGTGACACGATAGCGGTGGCCACAACAACAATAATGGTTGTTTGAGTTGCTTCTTGGCGTGATGGCCAAACTACACGACGCGTTTCAGCACGGCTTTCTTTCGCAAAGCTACGGAAACGGCGACCTTTGGCAGTCATACCAGCAATAACGCCGGCAATAATAACGAGTACAACAACGCCAATGGCGCGGTAAAGTACTGAAACTTGTTCGCCATAATAGTAGTTACCCAATACTGCGGCTGCGAGCAAGGCAATAGCGACGATCCATTTTAAGCCGTCGAGTGAGCTGCTTTGCGTTTCGGTGTTTGCACTCATTATTTAATCCTGTAATTAAAACCAAAGTCGATATTAGCTATTAGATATTGGATATTAGTGAAAGCACTAAAATCTGAACGATTCTCTCTAATATCTAATATCCAATAGCTAATAGCTGCTTTAAATGGCAGGGGTGGAGGGATTCGAACCCCCAACCGTCGGTTTTGGAGACCGCTGTTCTACCAATTGGAACTACACCCCTGCATATTCTGTTTATGTGACAGAAACGGACGCTGTATTATACCGATCAAACGCGTTAAAACAAGGCGTGTATTGAACTGGATATTAAGATATTACTTGGTCGATCTTATGGCTGCGCTTTGTCGGAGTCTAGTCGGCGAAGTGCGCGCCATTTATCGTTCACCACTTCGGATTGTTGCGCGTTAGGCCAACCCAAGAGTTTATCGACGACTTGTCCATTATGAAGGAAATAAAAAACTGGAAACTGGTAGAAATAAATCTCGTCAGTCGTGTACTGATCATTAAGCACGAGCACAAATTGATGAGCTGGTAAACGTTTGGATAAATCAACAATATTCTTGGGGGCTGAGTTAGAAAATTGGCCAAAAGCAAAAGTAAGTTCAATGTCCGAATCGAATTCGCTTTCACCAGATTCGAGTGCGCTAAACATTTTTTGCGAAAACCCACAAAACAAATCAGCAACGACCAACACTTCAAAGTTATCGAAGCTTAAATTTGTCATGCTGAAGTTACTATGTTCAACGTTGATGAATTGCTCTATTTGAGGCCACTCTTTAAGAGTTAAATCAGATACTACATAGTCATTCGGCCAATTGTTAAACCGTTCATAATCGCGCAATTGCCATGTTAGCCGATAATACAAATCGATATCTTTTTGAATCTCAGAACGTTGAGTACTATCTAATTGCGCATCAATGTATTCTTGATAAAAGCGTAATGCCTTGGTATCGCCGGTAATATGCACATAAGGCTTCAAAACCGTACGCAACTGCGCCCCCTCATCTACCTCTTCGCACAGACTCGCCCCTTCAACAATCTCTCCGATTTTCGAAAACAGCTGTTTTGCAACAAGATCGGGCACTCCCACGTCGGCTGAGGGAGTCGCCTCATAGGCGTCAATCAAATCAAAATACTCATCAACCTTTTTCAACACATCAGGACGACATTGGCTGTAAGGAGGGACTTCAATAGACCAAGCATTTGGGACAAAGACACTAAGCCCAATAAGAGTAGCTAGCGTGTAGTTTCGCAATATCATTATACAGTAAGCCCAAGCCGCTCAATACCTCTATCTGTCGACCCTAAAACCCTCAAACATCATAGAAAATATCAGACTGGTATATAACATCTTCATAGCGACCTCCACTCTACAGGTTTTCAGCAAAGAAAATTAGATAAGAAAGAAGAAGATGTCAAGTTAGCGCACGAATGACCAACCTGGTTCCGGAAACAAAAAAAGGGAGCCGAAGCTCCCCTTTCAAAACAACCCGGCGTAGAACGCCGGGCTACAACCCCGAAAGGTCTTAAGCGATGATCTTAGATACTACGCCTGCGCCTACAGTACGACCACCTTCACGAATCGCGAAACGAAGACCTTCGTCCATCGCGATTGGGTGAATCAGTTCTACTACGAACTTCAGGTTGTCGCCTGGCATGACCATTTCTACGCCTTCTGGCAATTCTACTGCACCAGTTACGTCAGTGGTACGGAAGTAGAACTGTGGACGGTAGCCTTTGAAGAATGGCGTATGACGGCCACCTTCTTCTTTGGTCAATACGTACACTTCAGCTTCAAACTGAGTGTGTGGAGTGATTGAGCCTGGCTTCGCCAATACTTGGCCACGCTGAATTTCGTCACGC
>NZ_LIPW01000012.1 GCF_001418345.1 Pseudidiomarina woesei | reverse complement strand
TTTTCAGACTCAAAACTTGTGCTTTTGGCGACTTCGTTGTCTGCCTCAAGCGTGGGGCGCATTTTAGAGATTTAACTGGCTGCGTCAAGCGCCTTTTTCACATTTTTATGTGTTTTTTTGCCGACTGCTGTTTTTGTGAACGAAGCGCAGCAAAAAGCAACGAAAACTGTCGGATTAGCCACCAATAAGGCTTTCTGCTAATCTTTAGGTAAGTTGAATCTCAGATCAAAAATGTAACATTTTCGCGAATTAACGGGGTAAGTAGTCATGAACGGTGATATTCGTAGCTATCGGGGCATTGAGCCGCAATTTGGGGAGCATGTATATATCGACGCAAGTTCTGTTGTCGTTGGCGATGTGCATATTGGTGAACATAGTAGTATTTGGCCGTTAGTAGCTGCACGCGGTGATGTGAATCATATTCGCATTGGTGCGCGTACGAATGTCCAAGATAATAGTGTGCTGCATGTTAGTCGTATAAGTGAGGGCAACCCTGAAGGGCATCCACTGATTATTGGCGATGATGTAACCGTTGGCCATCATGTGATGCTGCATGGTTGTACTGTTGGTAACCGCGTACTTATTGGTATGTCGGCAGTAATTATGGACGGTGCTGTTGTAGAAGACGACGTTATTATTGGTGCTGGTAGTTTGGTGCCGCCAGGCAAGACTTTGCGTAGTGGCCATCTTTATGTGGGTAGCCCAGTGAAAGAAGCCCGCCCTTTGACAGAGGCGGAGCTTAATTTTCTGCCACAGTCAGCGGCAAACTATGTGTTATTAAAAGAAGACTACTTACTGCACGTCACTTCTATATAAGTACAAAGCTGTTATATAAGTCAGCTTAATGAAAGTCACGGGAGCGGTTAGCAGCGACGCCTAGTTGCGCTAACTGCTCAGTTCCGTCTTCTAAATGACCGGCAATGACATGAATAACATCACCATGAATTTCAACCACTCCTTTTACTTTTAATAACTGCGCCGTTAAAAATGCCTGCCGAAAAGAGCGCGCAGTTTGCTGCCAAATCACCACATTCACTAAACCAGTTTCATCTTCTAAGGTTACAAAAGTAACCCCTGAGGCCGTGCCGGGCCGTTGCCGACAAGTCACTAGCCCCGCCACGCGCACCAATTGCTTATGCCGACATTGCGCCAGCTCACTGGCTAGCTTATAGCCTGTTAACCCTTGCTGTTCACGAAGTAGCGCAATAGGGTGGCGACGAACAGAGACGCCCGTCGTTTTATAATCAACGGCGACGTCTTGAAACTCCGCCGGCGGTGGTAAAGGGAGAGCTTGAAGATCATAACTAGCGGCATTGCTTTTCGGCCCCCCTGCTTCAGCAAAAAGGGGGAGCTGCTCAACTTGCAATGCCAAGCTTTGCCACTGGCTTTCATGTCGGTGGCCGCTTAATGCTTGCAGCGCATCAGCCGCTGCTAGTTTATGTAAGTCGGCACCGCCCAACCCAAAGGAGCGTAGCTGTTGTAAGTGTTGGAACCCGCCTTTCGGGCGTTGACTTAACAACTTTTCAGTAACGCTTTGTGATAAGCCTTTAACTAAACGTAAACCCAAACGCAACTGCAGCCCATGTTGCCCGGATTCAAGTTGGTGATGCCACTGGCTATGCTGAATATCGATTGGTAAGACATTAATATGATGCCGTTTCGCGTCTTGAATAAGCTGACTAGCTGAATAAAACCCCATAGGTAGGCTGTTCAGCAGCCCACAGTAGAACGCCGCGGGGTAATAGCATTTTAGCCACGCCGAAGCATAGGCTAAATTGGCAAAACTGGCCGAATGGGACTCAGGGAAGCCATACTCGCCAAAACCACATATTTGCTGAAAAATACGCTGCGCAAATTCATCGCTATACCCTCGCTCTCGCATGCCGGCAATCAGCTTGGTTTCAAATTGCCGTAGCTCACCGCTACTTTTCCAGTTCGCCATCGCTCGGCGCAACTGATCAGCTTCGCCACCACTAAAGCCGGCGGCAACCATAGCAAGCTTAATAACCTGCTCTTGAAAAATAGGCACCCCGAGCGTTCGTTGTAATACTTCACGGACTGCCTCACTGGGAAAAGTAACTGGCTCTATGCCGGCACGACGACGCAAATAAGGGTGCACCATGTCTCCTTGAATAGGCCCGGGCCGCACAATAGCTATTTGTACCACTAAGTCATAAAACGTGGTTGGCCGCAGTCGTGGCAACATATTCATTTGCGCTCGCGATTCAATTTGAAACACACCAATAGAGTCCGCTCGCTGCAACATACTGTAAACCGCGGCATCCTCTTGCACGATATTCGCCAAGTTTAAGTCGCGTTGGTGGTGTTGCTTCACTAACGCAAACATTTTGCGTAGCGCCGTCAACATACCTAAGGCAAGCACATCAACTTTTATCAGGTGTAAGGTTTCTAAATCGTCTTTGTCCCATTGAATAACCGTACGTTCTGGCATGCTGGCATTTTCAACAGGAACAAGATCGGTCAGTTGTGTCGCTGCAATAACAAACCCACCGACGTGTTGTGATAGATGGCGAGGAAAGCCTAAAATACTTTGCGTGAGCTTTAATAAACAACGTCCACGATAGCTGGCTTGCAACCCTGGAAACTTTTCTGCTAACTGCTCTTGCCAACTTTGTTGCCCATCGCGCCGATCAATTTGGCGCAAATAATGACTTAGCTCCTGCTCATGAAAACCGAGCGCCTTACCAACATCACGCAACGCACTACGTAAACGATAACGTATAACCGTGGCCGCCAACGCTGCTCGGTGCCGCCCGTATTTTTTATAAATATACTGAATAACTTCTTCACGCCGTTCATGTTCAAAGTCCACATCAATATCTGGTGGCTCATCACGCTCTGCGGAAATAAAGCGCTCAAATAAAACATCAATTTGATCAGGGTTTACTGCGGTAATTTGCAAGCAGTAACACACCACAGAGTTGGCAGCTGAACCGCGGCCTTGGTACAAAATTCCGCGTTGCTGGGCAAACTGCACAATGTCATGAATTGTCAAAAAGAAATATTCGTAACCTAGCTGTGCGATCAGTGTGAGTTCTTTCTCGAGCTTGGCTTGCACATCGCTACGTAGCCCCTGAGGGAAACGTATGGCGGCGCCGGTGTAAGTTAGCTCTCGTAAATAGTCTGTGGCTGTTCTTCCTTCAGGCACCAATTCTGCAGGGTATTCATAACGTAATTCGCTTAAACAAAAGCAGCATTGTTTAGCGATGCCAATTGTTTGCGCTAGCCAAGCTTCAGGATAACAACTAGTTAGTTCGCTAGGGCTGCGTAAGCAATAGTCTTGATTGGGCTTAAGTTGCGCAACTTGGCTATCAATAGGTTGTCGCTGACGTATCGCAACTAGTACATCATGTAAGGTGTGGCGTTTTGGTTGGTGATAACAAACCTCACAAACAGCGGCAACAGGCACGTAATGAGCCTGACTTAACTGCTGATAGCGCCGATAGTTATCAGCATCGTAGGCATGATAATGACGCCCATAAGCCAACCAAAGTCGACTTGGGTAATGTTGCTTTAATGCTGTAACACTTTGTTCAATATCGGCAAGTTCATAACAGCTTTGAGGTAAGCGCCAAAGCAGGTTGCAGTCGGGTAAGGTGCCTAAGAAGTCCGCCAATGAGACTCGGTAATCGCCTTTTTTACAGCGGTTTCGCGCTGTCGTGATGAGCTGGCAGAGCTGAGCATAGCCTTGTCGGTTGCGCGTTAAGACAATAAAAACGCCAAGTTCTGGTACGTGAAACTCACTACCAATAATTAAACGCAGCGGCTTATCTCGTGCCGCCACATAAGCACGCACTACGCCAGCTACGGAGCACTCATCGGTGATTGCTAACGCTTGATAACCAAGTTCACAGGCACGTTCAACTAACTCATGCGGATGTGACGCACCACGCAAAAAACTAAAGTTACTAATACAATGCAGCGCCGCCGGCCTTTTGTCTTGTGCTACTGCTGCGCCCAAAGTAAGACCTCTAGCTAAACCAGCCATGCAAATACCACCCTTGCTGACTGTGAAAGATCCACCCTTGCCGCTGTGCTTTATCAACCGCAATATAATAATCGCGCCTTATTGGTTGAGCATCCCACCAACCGCTAACAATACGCTCCGGCCCCCATTGCAACTGCCACTGCTGACGATCAATAGGTTGTACTTGCGGTAATAGCCAACACGGCCGCTGTTGTTTTAACGGCTGCTGTTTTTGCCCCTGCTGCCAGGGCTGTATTCGGCCTTGGCGTTCGGGCCGCCAGTCATCGTTGTAACAAACAGATTGTACACTTTGCTCACCTAAGCGAGCTTGTAAGCGACTAACCAAAGCACTTAGCTGGTCATCAGCCGATGGTGCGCCAGCCAATAATTCAGTAGATTTAGCTTGTCGTGATTCAGGCCGTTGCAACCCTATACTAAGAGCTAGTACCGGTTGACGTAACTGTTGTCGCTCAAGATGCAACTGACAAAGTTGTAATAAGTCATTTTGTTGCCAAACAGCATGAGCGAATTGAATAGGTACTTGCGTAGCTGGACCTTGTCGATGATGTGCGCGAATAACTAACGCTCGTGTACTCCATTGATGGCTTTGTAAAAAACTTTCAGCCTGCTGCAGTAAACGTTTTAACGGAAAAAGTAACTGCCCCCAGCTGGATACTTCACTAGTTAACTCTACTTTTTCATCAAACTTATCTGGTGGATGATAAAACGCTTGTGGTGGTTTAAAGTCGCCACTTAATTCCGCCATATAGTTCATCACCGCACGACCAAAGCGCACCCCAATTTCTGCCCGCGGCCGTTTGAGCAAGTCTCCAACCGAAGTAAACCCAACGTTGTAGAGCTTTTCAATATGCACTGCAGCTAAGCCACTATAAGTTATTGGTAACGCAGCAATGGCTTGCTGCACCGCCTCACGATCATGACTAATGATTGGGCTAGCCGCCTCGGCAAGCAACTTGGCAACTAACGGGCTATACCCGCTACTGAGGCAATAGCGTAATGGCCACTGCTCAACACGCGACCGCAAACGGGCTACCACAGCGTCGTACCCCCCACGTAGCCGCACCAAACTGCGAACCTCGCACAATAAGCCTTGAGGTGGATACAAAACAATTTGGGCAATGTCTTGATAAATCACTTGCGCAAGCTGTGTAATAACCCGTTTTTCTTGTGCTTGGGAATAACTATGTACGCGTAAGTTTGGCGCCAAGGTACTCGCCAACACATCGGCCATTCCCAGCTTGATACCCGCTTGCAAAGCCGTTTGATTGGCTTGCACTAAAGTTCTTCGTGCTGCATGACTTTCTAGCAATGCATGAGGGTACCGGCTTTGTTCAGGCGGCTGCAAAGCTAGCTGGTAGTCCAGCAACAGATGTGGAAAATGCAAGTATACCCAACGATTCATAACACTCGCCGACGCCTTGG
The DNA here is from genome assembly GCF_001418345.1 of Pseudidiomarina woesei. GTDB lineage: Bacteria > Pseudomonadota > Gammaproteobacteria > Enterobacterales > Alteromonadaceae > Pseudidiomarina > Pseudidiomarina woesei. The sequence goes on along the minus strand of NZ_LIPW01000012.1, from coordinate 42,931 downwards.
TAAGCGGCTTTCAATGGCACATGGAAATGGCGGTAACGGCCAACCATAGCGACGCTTTAACACCTCAACTTGTAGCGGCGCAGCAGCGATTTTAGTTAAGCGTAGCCGCATCGCATAAGCACGTGCGTCGTCTTCTGGTTGTATAGCCGTTACAATAAAAACTGTTTTTTGTGCGGCCTCTGCCGCCTGCTGTAAGCGCCGCACTGCAGCAGCCGAAAGCCCTGTGGTATGCCAAAATAAAACAAGATCAACCGCCTTGCTTTGTACCGCTTGCTCGGCCGCCCATAACGCCAACTTATTATCAGGCTCTTGCACAATCACCTGCTGTAACAATGCAATATCTTGATAAATAAGACCTGGTGCATAAGGAGTCGCCGGAGGGTTGATCCATAAGGTGGTGATATTAGGCTGTGACAACAAAGGTAATAGTAACGTCAACTCACCAATAAACTGTTGCTGCAATTGCAGTTCATGTACACAGCCTTGCAACCAACCACCACCCAAGCGCTGATCAAGCTCAGGCCAGCCAGTAGTTAATACGTTGCTAGGTGATCTATGCAGTGGCGCTTGCTGCCCCTGCCAAACCAAGCCTTGCTTTACCAAGGCTTCAACTTGTGCTGGAAACGCCATAACCCCCTCTTTATATAAGCCGAGGAAGAAAATTCAACGGCTGAAATACTGTACAAATATACAGTATACTTTAGTGTGTTTTGGGGAAACTGGCAAGTCTTTCACAATGAGGTATCATATGCGCACCACACCAACAATTTGCGACAAACGCGCTGAGACTATGCTGACAACTTTGTTAATTCCTTTTCGTTTTATCATCACATTTACTTTTGCATTAGTGTCTACTGGAATTATTGGCGCTCTCATTATTTTGGTCGGCTTGCCAAAGTTGCTCCTGCCCATACCAGTGGTGCAGCGTATGTTTTCAACTTGGGCAAACGGGCTGTTTCGTTTATGGGGCTATGCCATGTCAGCTACCTTTCGCTTAACCCAACCAATGCGCTGGCATATAGAAGGAGATAGCCAGTTACATCGCGATCGCTGGTATATGATTTTGGCCAACCACCGCAGTTGGGTAGATATATTGGTATTAATGCATTTGTCTTGTCGCAACATGCCCATGCCGCGTTTTTTTCTCAAGCACCAACTGATTTGGGTACCCATTGTAGGGCTTGGCTGCTGGACGCTTGATATGCCGTTTATGAAGCGTTATTCGCGTGAGCAAATTGCCAAAAACCCTAAATTACAGGGTAAAGACATTGCCACCACACAAAAGAAGTGTCAGAAATTTCGCCATATTCCAACCACGGTCATTAACTTTTGCGAAGGCACCCGCTTTACGCCTGAAAAACACGCAAAGCGACAAAGTTCTTTTAAACATTTACTTGCACCTAAAGCAGGCGGAACGGCTTTTGCACTACAGATTATGGGCAAACAGTTTGACGCTATTTTAGACATCACCATAGTCTACCCCGACGATAAGCGCCCGGCAGTTTGGCAGCTATTATCTGGCCAGCTACGAGATATTTACGTGAATGTTGAGACGTTACCCGTCACCGACGACTTAATTGGCGACTACTTCAATGATGAGACATTTAAAGCGCATTTTCAGAATTGGCTAAACGCCCGTTGGCAGCGCAAAGATCAATTAATTGACTCGATGAAGGGCAAGTTAAGATATTAGATATTAGACAAAAAAGCCCTCCATCTTGGAGGGCTTTGACACAGCCAATAATCTAGCTGCTGTTCTAATAGCTAATATCGCTGTTGCTGTTCAATTACTTCTTCATCAAGTAGCCAGCAGCTTCTACAAGATCAGCAACAACGTCTTTGCTACCGTTAAAGCCGCTAGTAATAATTTCATACTTACCATTCACAATGAAGGTTGGCGTCGCCTTGATATTGTATTTATTCATATTGCGTTCCATTTCATTCACTTGTTTTTCAACCAGTGGATGGCTCATGGCTTTTTCAAACTTTTCAGCCTCAATACCATGCACGTGGAAAATCGCTTGTAGATCCTCTTCAGAGGTAATTTGCTTTTTCTGGTCGTGAATACGCTGATAAAACGCCTTACCAATTGGCTCTTCTTTTTTAAATAACTTCGCTGCCACCATACCGCGCGCCATTAATCGTAAAGTTGGGTGCGAAACAATGTGCGACTTTTCAAATGAAGTTGGATAGGCTTCTTTCATTGCTGCCGCTACAACTTCAAAGCGATAACAATGAATACAGTAATATGAGAAAAACTCTCTTACTTCTGGGCGTTTAGTGCCTTCTTCAGCAATCACTTTATAGTGAACACCTTCTTTAAACTTTTCCTCATTCGCTTGTGCCGACAAAGGCATAACCAACAATGCGAGAAAACCAATTAACAACGTCTTCATGTTTGTAACTTCCTAATTTTTAACAAATTAAAGATTATTAATATATTTAATACATAGGCTGCAGGGCCAATGGCGGCTCTTGCAGCGCGGAAAATTGTTCTTTGAGCGTGAGAATTTGCTGTTCCCAATAACGCTGTTCAGCAAACCATGGAAACGCGCGTTGAAAAGCGCTGTCATTCCAACGCCGAGCTAACCACGCCATGTAATGTATGATGCGAAAACCGCGCAAGGGTTCAATTAAAGCGACTTCTTTACTATCGAAATCACAGAATTCTTGATAACCCTCTAACAATACATCAAGCTGCAGCGTCCGTTCGGCACGATTATCGCCAGCAAGCATCATCCATAAGTCTTGAATCGCAGGTCCGCTGCGAGCATCATCAAAGTCAACAAACATCAGTTGCTCGTCACGCAGCAACATATTGCCTAAATGACAGTCTCCGTGCAAACGTTGAAATTGCACTGCATCTATATCAACTAAGCTCAGCTGTTTTGCTAGCGGCTCTGCGATTGCCCAAAAAGCTTCTTGCAAATTATCTGGCAACAACGGTGAATCATGTAAAGTAACCATCGCCTCTGTTACAAACTCTTGATATGACAAACGCGGTCGATGATTAAATTGCTGCCGCTTAGCTACCGCGTGCATACGTCCTATTTGTCGCCCAATACGTTCAAGTTGATCAAGGTCGCCTGGCTCAACAGCTCTTCCACCAACACTTGGAAATACAGTAAAGCGGTAGTCTTGATAACTATGCAGGGTTGTACCGTTCAATACCAATGGTGCTACCGCAGGCACTTCTGCATCAAGCAGCTCTTGAGTAAAGGCGTGCTCTTCTAATATTTGTTGCTCTTGCCAGCGGCCAGGACGATAAAACTTAGCTACATACCGTTTGTTGTCATCAGCGATAAACTGATAAACGCGATTCTCATAGCTATTTAGCGCTAATAAACCTGATTGAGGGTCAACCCCTACATGCGCGAGCGCATCGGCGATACGCTCGGGCGTGAGGTTTTGAAAGCTAAAATCGTGCTGAGTGGAATGATCACTCATAGAGGAATCGAGTAACGTGTTGCTCACGAACATCACCAGTGGTTGAACTAACCACAAAGGTAACATCTTGCACGCGCTCGGTCACGTCATCTGGATGCACCGCTAAGGTTATCGGCCGTGTTGCCACTTCGCCGGCTGCCACCGTAATGGTTGTATCACCCACTAACTCACTGCGTGCAAACCCTTCAGCGGTAATAACATAGGTTTGCTCTTGTTGTGATTTGTTTTGAATCTTCAAGGTAAAGACGTTTTGCACCCAGCCATCCATATTAATACTGTATAGCTGATTGCGGTCGCGCAGCACGTTAAATTGCAATGGCGAGCGGGTACTGATATCCCAAATCAATAAGGCCGTCATTATGATCATGACAACAAAGTAGCCTACGCTCTTGAAGCGCACTTTGTGGGTGCGGCCACCTTGTAAATTGCGCTCAGTAGTAAACCGAATCAAACCACGTGGGTAATTCATTTTATCCATCACGTCGTTACAAGCATCGACACAAGCACCACAGTTAATGCACTCATATTGCAGGCCATTGCGAATATCAATACCAGTAGGGCATACCTGCACACACATGTAGCAGTCTATACAGTCACCTAGGCCAAGTTCCTTTGGATCTTTTTTACGAGAGCGCCCACCGCGAGGCTCACCGCGCTTAGCGTCATAGGAAACGGTCACGGTGTCTTTATCAAACATTGCCGACTGAAAACGCGCATACGGGCACATGTGTGTGCACATTATCTCGCGCATGTAGCCCGCATTACCGTATGTACAGAAGGCAAAAAACCACACCGAGAACGCCGCCCAGAACCCCGCATTAAAGGTCCAGAAATTGACAAACAATTCACGAACATCGGTAAAGTAACCAACAAATGTTAATGCGGTTAGCAGTGACAATAGAAGCCAAGAAATTTGCTTACCGGTTTTGCGCCACAGCTTGTCAAAGTCCCACGGCCGTTTATCGAGCGACATACGCTGGTTACGCGAGCCTTCAAACTTCTTCTCGAACCACATGAACATGAAAGTCCACGTGGTCTGCGGACACATAAAACCGCACCAGACACGACCATACAGAGTGGTAACAAAGAACAAAGCAAACGCAGAAACAATGAAAATCCAGGCCAATATCGTGAAGTCTTGTGGCCACAAAGTCAGCCCAAAAATTCGAAAGCGCTGTTCGGCAATATTCAGCAGAATGGCTTGTTCACCATTCCACTGCAACCATGGCAATAAAGCAAATAGCGCCAGCAAAATAAAACCAAAGCTGCGACGAAACCACTCCAGAGCTCCCTTCACATCACGCACATAAATACGGTTGCGGGGCGAGTAATCATTACTGCGCTGCTTAGGGTCAGGACGATGAATTTTTACTTTATCGGCCGCTTGCACTTCGATTTTTTGTTCCATAGCCATACCGCTTCTGTTTGGACTAGAAAATAAGCCCGATTATACATACTTTTTGTATGTCTATTTAGGCTTTTTCAATGTCTTACCGACCGATTTTTGATCACGATCAACACCGCAAATGGCAACAATAGTGTCCAATAGCACATTTGTGCCGGCTTCTACATCATGCCAGTGTGACCACTCGTCTGGCGCGTGACTAACCCCATTCACAGAAGGAATAAAAATAAGGCCTGCGTCTGTTACCTCAGTCATAAATTGCGTGTCGTGCCCAGCCCCACTTGGCATACGCGTATACGAGTAGCCGCGTTGCTTTACTTGCGCTTCAATAATATTCGTTAATTCAGTCGAACAGTGCTTAGGCTCAAGCCAGCTTACTTGCTCGTACTCAAACATGAGGCGATGCTTGCGCGCTATCGCCGACAAGGTTTTGCGGCATGCGTTAGCTAGCTCCCGCATAACCCCTTCGTCCATGTCTCGCCCAACAATAGTAAATACCGCTTCACCTGGCACGGTATGTGGATGACCTGGTTTCAGTTCTACTTTACCAACAGTGATACGTGTTTTGTCGGTGCCATTTTCCGCAATAATACGCTCAATTTCGTGCGCAAAGTCAGCTAACCCCATAAACGCGTCGCTGCGCATATCCATAGGTGCTGTGCCCGCGTGGTCGGCTTTACCTTTCAGATGAACTATCCACTTAAACACGCCAGAAATGCCATCTACGACGCCTATTTGCAGATCTTTTTGAAACAGCACCGGCCCTTGCTCAATATGCAGTTCGACAAAAGCCTTCAGCTGTTCGGGCCGCCAAGCGGCATCAAGCGCTTGCATCGCATCAAGCCCTTGCGCAGCCATGGCGTCCTTCAAATACACGCCATCGGCATCATGAGCTGACAATAGCCAATCAGGATTCAAACAACCCGACATGGCTTGCGAACCCAGCATGCCGCCAAATCGGCCTTCTTCTTCGGCTGTGGCAACTCCCCAAACTGGCGTGTCGATACTCGGTTGTTGCTCCTGAATAGTTTGAATAACTTCAAGAGCAGCCATAACGCCAAGGGCACCGTCAAAAATGCCGCCTGCAGGCACGCTATCAATGTGCGATCCCATGAGTACAACCGGATTATCGCGTTGACCTCGTCCAAAGAACACATTGCCGGCGCCATCCATATAGGATTCAAGCCCAGCGTTTTTAGCTTTCTCTTGCAGCCATTGCCGCCCCTGCATATCAGCATCAGTAAATCCTATGCGATAGATGCCGCGGTCGTTTTCGTTGTAACCAATTTTTGAGAGTTCGAGTAGGTTTGCTTTCAGTCGCTCCGCATTGATCTCCATAATTAAAACCTTAGTGCGATATTAGCTATCAGATATCAGATATTGGATATTGGATATTGGATATTGGATATTGGATATTGGATATTAGTATAGACACCGAACTCGATCTCGCGACCACTATCCAATATCTAATAGCTAATATCGTCTTTGCAGTTCAAAAAAAAGCCCGGCGGGTGCCGGGCAAGAAGAGAACAACCAGATCTCAGGGAAGTTTCACAGCACTATAAACAGCGCCTGTGACAAAGATGTGACATCAAGCAATTAAATTAGGCAATGCGTTTTGCGGTTGCTGCTGCGTTCAGTACCGCCGCCAATTTAATCGATGCTTGAATAACTTGCGCTGAAATGTTGTGTTTCAGCAACACACCAACGTGTGAGTCGATGCACATACCACAGCCGTTTAAAGCTGATACTGCAAGCGAGTACAATTCGAAATCAGCTTTATCAACGCCTGGGTTGGCCATGCCATTCATACGCAAGCCAGCAGGTAATTTAGTAAACTGCTTGTCGGTGCACAGGTGTAAAAAGCGATAGTAAACGTTGTTCATCGCCATTAAGGTTGCCGCAAGTTTCGCTGCGCCATCCACGTTATCTTCAATTTTGCCTTCGGCTTCGGCTTTTACCGCGTCAATTAACTCTTGGTCACCAATGGAGTACACCAATGACAGGGCGGTGCCGTAAAACTGGGTTGGAGTCATACCAGAGGTATCGACATTGCCGAACAGGTTCGACAAATTGAGTTTGGTATCTTTACCGTGTTCACCCAAGCCTTGTTTGTAATCTGCAATGCTCATTTCAATTCCTCCGCTTAAAAAAGGTGCCGCTTGCGCGGCACCTAAAGACATCACGTTGTGTGGGGGATGTGATGTCTGCTTACAGGGTGTCACCGCCTACTGCACGGTTACATGGACACAATTCGTCAGTTTGTAAGCCGTCCAAAATACGCAGTACTTCTGCTGGGTTACGACCTACGTTTAAGTTGTTTACTGACACGTGCTGAATCACACCGTGTGGGTCGACAACGAACGTGGCACGTAAGGCAACGTTTTCAACTTGGTCACGTACACCTAAACCGTCTACCAATGACTTCACGCCGTTGTCAGCAAATGACCACTGGTTCAAGCTTTTCAGGTCTGGGTGCTCACGACGCCATGCTAATTTCACGAATTCGTTATCCGTGCTGCCACCTAAAACGATAGCGTCGCGGTCTGCAAACTCTTCGTTTAACTTCGCGAACTCAACAATTTCAGTCGGGCAAACGAAGGTGAAATCTTTCGGGTAGAAGAAAATAATTTTCCACTTACCTTCAAAGCTGTCGTTGTTGATTGTTTCAAACGCGCTTTCGCCGTTTTCTTCTGGCATGTTGAAACCAGGTTTAACACCAACCACTTCAAATTCTGGTAATTTATCGCCTACTGTTAACATACGTTTTGCTCCTTGATTCAAATCGTTGTTGGGAAATTTGTGCAAGGCCCGTTGCCTTAGCTCGGTGACTATAATAGGCGCGCATCAAAATTTGTTAAAACGAATAAAACGGATTACTATAATCGGAAATACTAATTAAGGTTTTAAGAGGGTTATAGAATGAGCAAGCTACCTAGCTTAAAAAACCTCAGCTATTTGTTGGCGCTGCACCAACACCAGAACTTTAATCGAGCGGCACAGGCATGCAACGTCAGTCAATCGACGTTAAGTAGCGGCATTCAAAATTTAGAAGAGCAATTAGGCTGTCAATTAATTGAACGTGATCACAAGTCATTTTTGTTCACCGGCATGGGTGAAGAAGTGGTTGAGCAGGCTCGGCGTATACTCACCTCAACCGAAGAGCTGCTGTATTTTGCACAAAGCCAAGGCAAAATTATGGAAGGCCCGTTACGTTTAGGCTGCATTCCAACTATTGCCCCGTTTTTGGTGGGCCCTTTAACCAAGCAGTTGCAAGTTGATTACCCCAAATTGCAATTGAATATTCGCGAAGACACCACCGATAATTTATTGCACCTGCTGCGTAACGGCGAACTTGATGTGTTGGTTTTGGCGCTGCCCGTTGACCTACAAGGAAACCAAAGCTATGTGTTAGGCCGTGACCCGTTCAAGTTAGTTATGCACCAATCAATGGCTGACAACTTGCATGAGCCGGTGCAATACAACCAGCTACCCGATAATTCCATTTTTCTACTCGAAAAAGAACATTGTTTAACGGGGCATGCGGTGGCCGCTTGTGAACTGGCTGATTCAACGAAAATAAACCCATTCACGGCAACCAGCCTACATAGCTTGGTGCAAATGGCTGACGCGCGCTTAGGTGCAACATTTATACCGCAAATGGCAATTGACCGAGGTATTTTGAATGGTACAGACTTGGTTGCGCTACAACCAACTGGTCAGCAAGCTTCGCGGGAAATTGGCTTGGTATATCGGCCAACAACCAACCGCCGGCAAACATTCCGACGGTTGGCTGAGTTTATTGCGCAGTTGTTACCTGAGCCGCTATTAAAGTAGCGGCTTAAGTGTCATCGAAAGTACCACCGAGGCCTGGCCCATTAAGGCGCCGTTTGTAACTGTTCTAAACGCGGCGCAATGCTCGCTTGGTCAGGTGCTTTTTCGCTGTGCACACGAGCCTGAGTCAGGTCGACCGGTTGACCGACTTCAGCAGAAATAATCTCCTGCAGTTGGTCTGGGGTTAAATGCTTACCGGTTTTAACTATCCGCACATCGGTGTTACCGTCTACTGATGCCGTACCCGGTAAATAAATAGTCCCGTTGGAAAAGTCGACCGCAAAAGCAATAACGCCAGGCACTAAGAAAAACAAAAGGCCAATGCCGTTTAATGCCGCAACGCCTGGATCAATTTGCCCACTCACTTGACCTTTGCGCTCTGGATAAAGAATAGTGCCACACGCAGTTAAATGTAAGGTGGCGAGAATTAAAGCCGTTGCACGTAGAGAGTTGCGTTTTAAGGTTGCCATTTGAGCTCCTTGGTCGCTTGTTAAAATCATGTGATGTCAGAATTGTAGCTAAAAAAATCAATCCAAAATTGGATTTAATCTATATTTACTTTAGTAAAGCTTTGTAAATTTTCATGTTAAGGAGCGTTCCATGTTACGCAAATTTGTTGCACTAGCGGTTACCGCCGCACTTTATGGCAGTGGTCTTGGCAGCAGTGAGGCCTTGGCGGAGACGGTTTCGACTGAGCGTCATAAAATCACCGTAAATACCATAGCTGACAAGCTCGAAAAGCCTTGGGGAATGGCATTTTTACCCTCTGGTGATCTACTTATTACTGAAAAATCTGGTACCTTGCGCCGAGTAACATTAAGTGGCGACATTAGCTCACCATTAAGCGGCGTTCCCGCCGTTGTTGACCGCAGCCAAGGCGGATTATTAGACGTTGCAGTTGACCCCAACTTTGCCGACAACCAATACATTTATTTGAGCTACTCAGAAGCTGACCCACAAGGCGGTGAAGGAAACAGCACGGCTGTTATGCGGGCCAAGTTAACGGCCAACGGCTTAACCAATGGCAAGGTAATTTTTCGTGGCGCACCAAAATATAAAAGCGGCGCGCACTTTGGCTCACGCCTAGTATTTGCCCCCGACGGCCATTTATTTATTACCTTAGGCGACCGCTATTCGGCCATGAATGACGCTCAAACCTTAGATAATCATCACGGCAAGGTGGTACGCATTAAGCCTGACGGTAGTGTCCCTAGTGATAACCCATTCGTTGGCAAGCAAGGTGCTTTGCCGGAAATATGGTCCTATGGTCATCGCAACGTACAAGGTGCCGCCATTCATCCTGCTACCGGTAAGCTGTGGACTGTTGAACACGGCCCTAAAGGTGGCGATGAAATTAATATTCCTGAAGCTGGCCACAATTACGGTTGGCCAATAGCTACCTATGGCGTCGACTACGATGGCAGCATTATTAGCGAGAAAACTCATGTAGAGGGCACCGTACAGCCACATTATTACTGGGTACCTTCTATTGCCACCTCTAATATGATTTTTTACACCGATGACAAGTTTCCGGCATGGAAAGGTGACTTACTCGTTGCGGCCCTGAAGGGCTCTCAGGTTGCGCGCCTTGATCTTGAAGGCGACCGTGTAATGCATGAGGAAACCTTGTTTGAAGAAGCGGTAACACAACGTATTCGTGACATTGAGCAAGGCCCTGATGGTTACATTTATTTAATTACCGATGATCGTAATGGTCAGTTGATTCAAATTAAACCGGCACAATAATCATGTTGTTAAGTAGTATTTTGGTCGCTTCACTTGCAGCGACTACAGAAACATCAGCAACGCTGGCTTCGGCCAGCGTTGCTGTAGATGAAGTTATTGTGGTGAATCAAAGCCAGCCGCGTTCAGGTGATGAAACCCCTGCGGCGCTAACCAACCTAGACTTAGATGAGCAACCCGAAGGCCTGCGCGTTGATGCGGCTGAGCTGCTCAAAGGGGTGGCTGGCGTACAGGCTGATTCGCGCGCCAACTACGCGCAAGATACCCGCATTACCCTACGCGGCTTTGGTGCTCGGTCGGCATTTGGGGTGCGTGGGGTTATTTTGCAGCTTGATGGCATTCCGTTAAGTATGCCCGACGGACAAGCCCAAACATCGAGTATTTTGCTGGATGAACCGGCCAACGTGCAGATTATTCGGGGACCCTTAGCAACTATTTACGGCAACAGTGCTGGTGGCGTAATTCAATGGTTTAGTGAACGCCCGCAAGCAACCCAGTTAAGTGTAGATATCATGGCCGGCGCCAATAATACCCAACGCCAGCATGTACAAGCTGATTATGTGAGCGAACGCAGCTCAGTTAGGTTAGCCGGCGCTCGTTTTCGCACTGACGGCCCACGTCAGCACAATAGTGCTGAGCGAGATCACTTAGCGTTACGTTGGTACTATGACTTAACCGATAGCGTTGAGATGATTGTGCGCTTAGATGACAACAACGCACCGTTGTTACAAGACCCAGGCTCGCTAACCCCCACCGATTGGCAAGCCGACCCTAACCAAACTTTTGGTGGCGCTGAGCGCTTCAATACCCGTAAGTCGATACATCATCAACAAATGTCTTTGTCTTTGCGTAGCTCGTTGCGCAACGAGAGCGGCTGGCACCTAAATGCTTGGCGCGGTTGGCGTGATGTACTGCAGTACTTACCGTTTCCAGGCAGCGACACTCGCAGCTCAGGCGCTGTCATTGACCTGCAACGCAGTTTTACCGGTCTAGATGCAAGCTATAACATGCGCTGGAACAACCAATGGCGAACCACATTGGGTGCTCACATTGCAGAACAAGTTGATCGCCGCTACGGCTTTGTGAATGACTTTGGTCAACGCGGCGATTTGCGTCGTGATGAGCGTGGAGAAGTTATTCAAACCGCTTTGTATAGCCTGACCGACTGGCGTCTTAACCAGCAATGGTCATTTACCGCTGGACTGCGCTATAGCGACGTTGAATTTAGTGTTGATGACTACTTTATTCTGCCTGAAAACCCCAATGACAGCGGCGTGCAACAGCAACACGCATGGAGCTGGAGCCTTGGCGCAAATTATCAGCTCAATGACGCATGGCGCGTATTTGCCGCTCGCGGTCATGGCTTCGAAACCGCCACCTTAACCGAAATGGCCTACAGCAACACTGAAACTGGGCTAAATACTGCACTAGGCCCTGCTTTTAATGATCAATGGGAAGTGGGCGTCAGTTGGCAACAAGCCGCAGTAAAAGGTCAGTTAAGCTGGTTTGATATACAAACAACCGACGAGATTGTGGTTGATCAAAGCATTGATGGGCGCACCACATATACCAACGCTGGACTTACCGAACGTTACGGTGCTGAATTTGAGGTTAGCTGGCAACTGACTGAAAATTGGAATTGGCGTGGTGCCGCTACATGGCTTAAAGCAACCTATGGCAATGGGAACCGGTTACCTGGCGTGGCTGAACAAACAGCTTATAGTCAGCTTAACTGGAATTATCAGCGTGATCATCGGCTTAGTTTAATTACTGAATACCGCGGTGATATTGCCGCCACGGACGACAATAGTGTCATTGCGCCCAGTCATACGTTGTGGCACATCAATTGGCGCGCAGATTATGTACTCGGTAACTGGGAACTCAGCCCCTGGCTGCAGCTACACAATATCGGTGACACACAATACGTTGGCTCCGTGGTGGTGAACCAAGGCAATGGCCGTGCATTTGAACCTGGCGTCGGGCGCGAAGTTCACCTTGGTCTTGGTGTTAGCCATCGTTGGTAAGCCAGCGATAAAGAGTGCGGCGAGTAACTCCTAAAATATTCGCCGCTTTTTGCTTATTACCTTGTGTGTGAGTCAATACGCGCTGAACGTAGTCAGACTGAACTTGGTCAAGCGTAGGCCAGTAGCCTGTCTCAACGCCAACAGCAGACTGTGCTAATTCGCTTCGCTGAGAAGCCTCTTGCAGCATGCGGGTTGGCAAATGCTGATCTTGTATCCAATCACCATCACAAAAAGTTACTGCACGTTCTACTGCATTTTGTAGTTCACGCACGTTGCCCGGAAACGAGTACGAAAAAAGACGCTCTTGCGCTGCTGACGAAAAGCCACGAATAGTCTTCTGCTGCTGATCATTCACGCGTTGCAGAAAGTGCTCTGCAAGAATAGCAACGTCATCGCCGCGGTGGCGCAGTGGTGGCACCTTCAAGGTAAATGTTTCAAGCCGATAGAACAGATCTTCACGAAAGCTCTGCTCTGTCACTTTTTGTTCCAAATCTTGATGGGTGGCAGCAATAATTCGCACATTTACCCTTTCTTCTTTGTCACTACCAACTGGTCGCATCGTTCCTTCTTGCAATACGCGCAACAATTTAGCTTGTAGCTCTAACGGCATTTCACCAATTTCGTCCAATAGCAAGGTGCCACCGTCGGCTTCTTTAAGTAATCCAGCGCGAGCCTTTTGCGCCCCCGTAAAAGCGCCAGCCGCATGACCAAAAAACTCACTTTCAAGTAATTCAGCCGGTATACCAGCACAATTCACAGCCAAAAATGGCTGCTTTGCTCGTTGACTTTGCTGATGCAAGGCTTTGGCTACAAGCTCTTTACCCGTGCCGCTTTCACCGAGTACTAGCACCGCGCCATCAACAGCCGCGATGCGTGCAATATCATCGTAAAGCTGACGCATAACGCGGCTATGACCAATAATTCCAGCTGGGCCGTGTTCAGTTTGTTGTTGTGACCGCCGATAGTAGGTTACTTCATCGCGCAACTTGTGAAATTCCAGAACACGCCCGACACTAACCAATAAATGATCGAGGTCGAGCGGCTTTGTTAAAAAGTCATCGGCGCCTTGTTTCAACGCATCAACAGCTTGGTCGACTGTGCCAAAGGCGGTAATGAGAATAAGAGGTATCAACAATTGCCGTTCAGTTAACGTGTGCAGTAACTGTAAGCCAGAAATCCCTGGCAATCGAATGTCACTTATCACCAAGTTAGGGTACTGTCCCTTATTTTTGAGACTCAGCAGCAATGCTTCTGCATCAGCAAAAGCCTGAGTCTTGTAGCCGGCGCTCTCAAGCTCCTCTACTAACAATTCGCGTAAACCCGGATCATCTTCAACAACGGCGATATATAAACTCATGAGCCTTGACCTTGCTTGGAAATCTGCTGGTGTATTTTTTGGCGGCGGGGCAGGGTGATGCTTACCTCACAGCCGCCTTTGGCATGGTTTTTAAGCTGCAGCTTGCCCTGATGATCATGAACGATGTAACTAACCAACGCCAAACCTAAACCAGTGCCTTGGCCAATGCCTTTCGTGGTGGTAAAAGGCTCTATGAGTTGGGTTTCGGAAAGCTCTTCGGGCAAACCAGCACCATCGTCATTCACATACACAGTGACGGTTTCTGGCGTTACGGTGGTCTTCACTGTCACCTGCTGACTAGCTGCTTGCAATGCGTTACGAAAGATATTTACAAGAGCAAGCTCAAGCCGTGGAATATCCGCCTCAAGCATAACCTCGGCAGATGGCAACTCAACTTTCAACTGCGGACCCTCGGCACCTTGTTCAAACGAGATAGCTTGCTGGGCTTGGGAAATGATTTGCTTGAGCGCAACGCTGGTTTTATTAGCTACAGGCGTGCGTGAAAAAGCCAGCAGTTGATTCACCATTTTTGTCAAACGCTGAACTTGGCCCCGAATTGCCTGCAGTTGACGCTGGGAGTCGTCGTCTAAATGGCGCTTTTGCAATTTTTTTGCTCGCGCATCTATAACCGTTAAAGGTGCCCCTAATTCATGCGCCACACCGCTAGAAACTTGGCCTATAGCGACCATTTTTTCTTGTTGGCGGCGTTGCCATTCTAGCTTTTCTTCGACATAACGATGTACGCCACGGTAGTGACCAAAAATCAATATTGCAATGGTTGCTAGCGCCAACACCAACCAAGTTCCCCAAGCAATGCGGGCTAATTGGCCAAAGGCATTATCGAAGTCTTGGGCACGGCGATTTAATTGCATAAAGCCTATGATTTGCCCGCCTGTACCTTGTATGGGTACAAACTGCGAAAATACATCTCGTCCAGCTACTTGCCGATAATCATCTTGGCTTTCTCCGGTAAGAATAACTTGTTCGGCGAGTAAGCTTTCCGAAAGGTCACGCTCGGTAATACCGGCAGAAGCCACCACTTTGCCATTGGTATCATAAACCGACGCCCCGTAAACGCGACCGATTTCAAAAACCGACCCCAAACTTGCGCGCACAGCAGCAATATCACCTTGAATTAACGCGTCGCTCACCGGAACGTGGATAGCGCGACCGATAAGTTCCAAATCATCACGCAGGCGCTTGTCCTGAAACTCCGCAGCGCGCTCAAGTCCAACGCCTATCGCAATGCCAGAAAGCACCAACAGCGGCAACATGACATAAAAGGCCAATGTGCGCTGCAAACCAGACCAATTAGGCAACCAGGATATGTATCTTTTTGTCACATTCGACTCCAAATAACATGTGACAAAAGTATACACAAATTTGAAAGCAATTTGGATCCCGTTGTTTTTACCAACAAAAACAAGAGCATAGAGACAAGCCAAAGTTGGCATAAGTGTTGCAACAACTAAATTGAACTTAAAATAGGAGATAAAAACTATGCGTAAAACAATGACAGCTTTAGCAATTGCCGCTCTATTCTCTGGTTCAGCAGCTATGGCCGCGCCACAGCAAGCACAAGCGGAGCAGCAACAAATGGCTCAGCAGCAACAGTCGATTGAACTTACCGACGGGATGCTGGAAAACTTTGTAACCGCTATGGGTAGCGTGCAGCAAATTAGCTCAAAGTACTCAGAGCAGTTTCAAAACGCTGAAGATGCTGAGCAAGCACAAGAAATTCAGCGTAAAGCACAAGAAGAAATGGTAGCTGCAGTGAATGACTCAGGCCTTTCACCGCAAGAATATAACGCTATCGTTCAACGCGTGCAGCAAGATGAAGAGCTGCGTGCTCGCTTGCAAGAAATGACTGAATAAGTCACTTCATCAACACCTTGCAGCAAAAAAGCCAACCTTTCGGTTGGCTTTTTTGCTAGCGAGTGCTCACGCTTAATGTTTCAGCTTTTTAAGTAGCTCACGCGCGACCAACTCAGAGCTGGCAGGGTTTTGACCAGTAATTAGGTTGCCATCAACCACGGCATGAGGTTTCCAGTCTGCCACTTTCTCGTAAATACCGCCTAGTTCTTGTAATTTGTCTTCAAGCAAAAATGGTACCACCTCAGTTAATCCCACCGCAGCTTCTTCGCTGTTGGTAAAAGCACTTACTTTACGACCTTGCACCAAAGGCTTTCCGGCTGGCGTTTTCACATTAACTAATACCGCTGGCGCATGGCACACGGCAGCAACCGGTTTTTCTTGCTCCCAAAATTGCTGAATTAACCCTATAGATAATGGGTCTTCGCTTAAGTCCCATAATGGCCCGTGCCCACCTGGGTAAAACACGGCGTCAAATTTATCAGCCGTAACTTGGCTTAATTTCAGCGTATTCGACAACTGCTCCATGGCCGCTTCATCTTCAAATAAACGCACAGTTGCATTAGTTTGTGCGTCAGATTGTTCGCTATTTGGGTCAATGGGTGGCTGCCCGCCTTTTGGGCTGGCGAGTACTATTTCAGCCCCCGCGTCTTTGAATAAATAATACGGTGCGGCAAATTCTTCAGCCCAGAAGCCGGTTTTATGGCCACTATCACCGAGCTGCTCGTGCGAGGTTAATACCATTAATATTTTCATGAGCTTGCTCCTAATTATTAAGTGCGTGTTAGAGTGGTATAAAAAGACATGCGCCCGTTAACATACTTTTTCAAGTGAGGAATTGATCACATGCCCGTAAATTGGATACCGGTAGAACCCAATTACAAAAGCTATTTGCAGCTAGTTGTGCTTATTGATATGGCCATACTGGCAATTATTGCGGCAAGTTTATACCTGTTCTTACCGAACAACGACTGGTTACCAGCACCATTATGGCTCGGTGTTCCGTGGGCGGCTACCACCTTGTTTTTCGGATTATTTTGGTCAGCTCGTCGTTATCAATTCACTGCCTATGCGCGTACCGAAGAAGCTATGTTTTTGCGCCGTGGCGCGCTGTGGCGTTTAACTCGTGCGGTACCGCTAAACCGCATTCAGCATGTTGAAGTTCGCCAAGGCTTTTTGGAACGCCTTTTTGGGCTTGCGCATTTAACGTTGTATACCGCAGGTAGTGGGGGCGCTGATTTAAGTATACCTGGCTTAGCATTAGCTAACGCAGAAGCCATGAAAGCTGAGCTCATTACCACCATTGCCACTGAGCAACCGCAAGAGAGCAACCATGACTGAGTTAGTTTGGCAGCGCACCCCTATACTCACCATTGGCTTTTTCATTGCCAAAGAAGTGCGCAATTTAATCAAGAACATTACCAACTTTATTCCTGTATTGGCCGCCATTTTCGTAACTGATAGTAGCTGGCTGCCTTATGCTATTGGTGGCGGTTATTTAGTGTTTGTTATCGCCAGTGCTATTTTAAATCATCATTTTTTTCTATACGCCCTAACTGATGATGCCGTACACCTTCGTACAGGCGTGTTTAGCAAAAAAAGTCTTACCCTGAAATATGAACGCATACAACAAGCTGAACTTGATCAAACTTGGTATTTTCGGCCATTTGCCCTGACTATTTTACGGGTTGATAGCGCAGGCTCTGCTGGCAAAGAAGTTGAAATCCCAGGCTTGTCCATCGATGTCGCCCAGCAATTGCGCCAAACCATACTCGCTGAGCGTAAAGCGGTTGCAGCAGAGTTGCGTGATGACGCCGATTTGGCATCCGTACCAACCGCGAAAGCAAACAGCCCTGTTGACTTAGAACGCCAATACGGCCTCGCCGAACTAATTAGAGCTGGTATTTTTGACAATAAATTATTTGTACTATTGGCGGTGCTTATTTATCCACTGTCACAAACCGAGGTTCTAGAAGAGCGCATTGTGCCGTGGCTAGAAGCTAACATAACCTTTCTTGAAGAAAGCATGTGGTTGAACGTAGGTGTTGTTGTTGTTTGTTTAGCTGCGCTGTTTGTATTGGCCATCGGCGTCACCGTAGTCACCAATTACAACCTCACTCTAACTATTGCCAAACAACGCTTTCAAACGCGAGCCGGATTATTAAGTATTCGTACGGTAAGTTTTCGCTACCCCAAACTGCAGCGAGTGCGCATTCGTCAAAACCTTCGGGCGCGGCTGCTCAAGCGATTTACGGTGCGCGTAAACCAATTGCAGCCCTCAGCCCATGCGCAACAACAATCTAGTGGTACGTTCGTATTGCCAGTGCTTACCCGCAGTGGCCTTGAGGAGCTATCCCGCTGGTTGCGATTACCGGCGCGGCAGCAACTAAATTGGCAGCGTATCAGCCCAATTGCCTTATTGCATCCGTCCTTTTGGGTCGCATTAAGTGCGCCACTTACTGCTACATTAAGTTATTTAAAATGGGAAAGTAACCTGCTTGCGTTGGCGCTAGGTGCCAGTGTGTGGCTGGCATTGCAGCTTTATGTTGTGGCACGTTGGCAACGTTATGGCTTTACCCAAGCGCAAGGCTGGTTAGGCGTGCACCGCGGCGTATTTGGTCATTACGAATATTGGTACCCACTATATAAGGCACAACAAGTGGACGTCTATCAGTCGCCGTGGTTACGTCTACTCGGCTTTGCCGATGTTATTATTTATACCGCAGCCGGTGCAGAAGTCATTAAATATCAGCCTCTTGCCGTCGCTAAGCAAATGCAAAGCAGCTGGCTACATGACATTGCGAGTAATTCTACGCGCTGGATGTAACAGTCAGTTATGGGGAGTTAATGCTCCCCACACGCTTCATGGCGCCCCAATTATGTTTGCGACCGCGCAACCACTGCCATAAGCCGCGCACGCGCCACCAGCTGTTTATTTGTCGATAACCAAAGTTCTCTAACACCGCAGTAAAAATTAACACCAATAGTGCCCGTTTTGATGTATACGTTCGAAATGTAAGCTCCTCAAGAATAAGGGAAAATGTCGACATTAAAATGCCAAAGCCAAAAGCCACCACGACAAAAGCTAAGGTAAAATAAATATCGACCGCATCGGTCATAAAAAAATACAGTGACAAACTGTACGCCAACACTTCAATTAAGGGTCCCATCCCCTCAAACAGTAGCATGAATGGGTAGGCAACCCAGCCGGCAACGCGACCTTGGCGTGAGGTAATAATGCGTTTGTTTTTAAACAAGCTTTCCAATAACCCGCGTTGCCAACGAATGCGCTGATTTCGCAAGGTACCCATATCTTCAGGAGCTTCTGTCCAGCACACGGGGTCCGGAATAAACGCAATGTGATACGGCTTGTTGCGTTGTTTAAAATGCGCATGTAAACGCAAAACCAACTCCATATCTTCGCCTACAGTAGCTGCTTGATACCCACCACAAGCAACCACAGCCTGCTTTTGAAAAAGCCCAAAGGCTCCCGAAATAATCAACATGCCATTAATGGGTGACCACCCCATTCGCCCAAACAAAAATGCGCGCAAGTATTCGACAATTTGAAACCGCGCTAACCAAGATTTGGGAATACCGACGCGCGTAAGAAGGCCATGACGAATTGCCGAGCCATTAGCCACACGAATAGAGCCGCCAACGGCAACGGTATCGTGACGATCAATAAACGGGCGGACAATACGCTGCAAGCTATCTCGTTGCAAAATAGAGTCTGCGTCCACAGCACAAAACAAAGGATACCGTGAAGCATTTATGCCGGCGTTTAGTGCATCCGCTTTGCCGCCATTGGCTTTATCAATAACCCGTAGTTGTGGGTAATTTCGTGAACGATAAACCGCAATCACTGGCTTGGAAGGAACCTGCTGTCGGTAAGCTTCGGTATAAAGCTCTAGCGCGAACTCGTGCTTAAGCTTGGCTAAGGTGTCATCTTTTGAGCCGTCGTTTACCACAATCACTTCATAGCGTGCATAGTCTAATTGCAGAATACTTTTTACCGAGGCGATAATATTTGCCGACTCGTTGTATGCTGGCACGATTACCGAGACGGGCGGAAGCAAGGGCCCATAACTCTCTGGCAACAAATTATTGTCATAGTCTTTCATGTATTGCCGAATGACAACGTAGCTCATTATGTTCAGCAATAAATAAACGAAGGTCAAAATAGCGAAGTAACCAATGAATACAACTTGAGCAATAGCTATCCAGTCGGCTTTATCAAATGCGTCCATAGTGAGTCTCCGCAGCAATTTGCGCGATCATAGTTTTGCCATATTCGTCAGTAAGCTGTGCCGCACGCGCCATAATTTCTGATCGCGCTAACTGGGGTTGTTCAAAAAGCCCTTCTGCAGCACGGTAGCGCACCCACCATGACTTATCGCAAACCAACTGCCAGAGTAACTCGATATCTGCAGGTTGCGCTAAGCGCGCCAGTGTCGACGTTGCTTGAATTCGAACGGCTTCAGCT
This sequence comes from Pseudidiomarina woesei, assembly GCF_001418345.1. Taxonomy (GTDB): domain Bacteria; phylum Pseudomonadota; class Gammaproteobacteria; order Enterobacterales; family Alteromonadaceae; genus Pseudidiomarina; species Pseudidiomarina woesei. The sequence goes on along the minus strand of NZ_LIPW01000012.1, from coordinate 22,763 downwards.
GGGTGCTTGGTATGCTGACGTACTAACGGCAGTAATTTAGGTGACTGAATTAACCCTATTGTGGCGGCAATAATGTCGTCGCTATCGGCAAAACGTTGTAAGGTTTGCATGACAAATGTGTCTGATACGTTCAGATCCATACCTTTTATGACTTTTAAAAGGTAACTTGCGTATTTCGGATTATCTCGCAAAATTGTTTGCGAAACTTGCTCCGATAATAACCTCGGTGGGCACTCGCGCAGTATAGATACCAATCGTTCTGGGGCAATGTGCTGTACGTTTTTCAGTAGCAACGGTAACGCTAACGGAGCGTCATAACGCATGAGCGCGCGCAAGGCCGTCAGCACCACCATGCCACTTTTGTGGTCAGTAAGCTCAACCAGCCGAATAACTGCTTGTGAACTTAATTTTTGCATGTCACCCAAGGCAATGCAGCAAGCTATCAGTAGCCGTGTATCTTGGGTATCTGTTAGGCGTAAAATGCGCGTTTCAAGCTTAAGCCTATCAGCCAGTTGCTGCAAACCATCGTCGGCATCACCTCGCACGTACTGATGCATTTGCGACCACTTTTGCATAAACCAAAAAAAAATGTCTTTATTAGCTTTTAGCTCTCGTAGACGTTGCGAATCAAGTTTAATACAGTGCTTGGGATCACAGGCCTCAAATAGCACCTGTTGCCAGTAGGTTTGCCGCTGCGCTACTTGCTCAGCGACTTTTTGGTGTTTTAGGCGCAGCCAAAACAGGCTCACAAAGGTAGCGACCACCGCCAGCAACACCCCAACGGTAATGAGGTTTAACCAATAAAGGAGTGCTTCAGAAGCGGTATCGGAGGCCAAGTTGTGCTCCTGCGCGATCATAATAGTCGCCCTGTTGATTGAAGCTAACAGACCAACGCCAACCCCAATCGTTACTAGAGTAATGCAATCCGTAAATGGCAACCCCCTTAACGTTAGTGATAACCACGTCTGTTGGGTTTATTTTTTCAAGTTCTTCTCCCGCCGACAACGCCAACGAGATATGGCTATGCTCACGGTAATATCGGCTCAGCGTTAGTTGATGGGATAAGCCATTTTGGGCGGCACCATTGAGTGCATCGCGACGTAACGTATAGGCCCAGCGCCAAGCGCCAACATAGCGTTCAATTCGGCCGCTAAAGCCTTGGCTGACTGTAGGGTCCCAGTCGGTTCGGTGATAACCAACGCTGGCAATAAACCCATTATCCAAAGTACGTGACAACCAAAATTGCGCAGCATTAACTGGGCGGACGCGATGGCTAGGAGAATGCGACAGCTCAATATGGGTTTGCCATAGCGAATTAATATTGTAGTAGGTGCCAAGTGTCCATTCGTTATCACGTTGACCAAAACGTTTGGTGTTTTGAAGCCGCGCATACGCCAAAGTATCTGTATTGAATTGTTGCTCATATTGCAGTGCCGCAAGTTGCCAACTTTGATAATTATCGCTCAATTGCTCTGAGCCTAAACTCAGCTCTAGAGCTTGCTGTTTCCGCTCTTCACTTTGGGCGGTATAACTGACACTTACGCTTAGCAGAGTTACCATTAACAACAAGCGCACCATATTTTAGTCCTTTTTTATGCGCAAAAGCTTGCGAATACGAGCTTGCAATTCTTTAGGCTGAAACGGCTTTATCATGTAATCATCTGCACCGGCATCAAGTGCATCAGCAATATCATCGTCGTCCTGCAAGTCAGTTAATATCAGCACTGGCATGTGGCGATGTGTCTCATAATCGCGCAGCCATTTTAATAATTGGCTACCGGAAACTATCGGTAATAATAAATCGAGAATAACCAAGTCATAGGTTTTGTGACTCATCAATTGGCGTTTGGCAAATTCACCGTCGCTTACGCTTTCAATCGCGTAACCTTGGCGTTGCAACAAATATTCCAACAGCTCGCGAAGGGTGGTGTCATGTTCAGCTACAAGAATCTGTTTTTTATGATTCATTATTCAACCTAATGTTTCATAACAATTAATTAAAGGTAGCAAAGAGTTGTAACGAGCTCAATTATTAACTCAGCCAACCTACTTGTTTCAGTCACACCCTAATGCCAATATATGAATCAACATAATCATAACCACGAGGTGCATATGTACACCGATGACGATCTCAACAGCGCTGTTGAACGCGGAGTATTAACCGAACAGAATATCAATGCGTTTCGAGATTTTGTGCAACAAAAACGTCATTCCACCCTACAGGATGAAGAACATTTTCGGCTGGTTACAGGGTTTAACGACATATTTGTAGTGATTGCAGCAGTATTAGCCTTATTTGCATTGGGCACCTTAGGTAACACCATTGATGATTTTGTGGGTGGTTTCATCGTTGCCGCTGCGGCTTGGGGATTGTCTGAATATTTCACCCTAAAACGCCGCATGGCGCTGCCTTCCATTGTGTTAATGTTTTTTTGTTTAGGTGGCGTTTATTATGCAATAGCGACCGGCTTCGCCGCTAAGTCCGCTGAGCATGGCGGTTATTTTGTCTTAGCTTTTGCAATAACTGCGGCTGTGGCTGCGGCACACTGGTACCGCTTTAAAGTGCCTATTACTCTTGCTGCCGGCCTTGCCACGGTTATTGGCATTGTGATTTCGTCGGCCAGCTTGGTGTTTGATTTTTCTGACACTTTGATAAAGGTACTTATTTTTATTTCCGGTGTAGTCGTGTTTGCCATTGCCTTGTGGTGGGATAGCCAAGACAGACTGCGCCAGTCGCGCCATTCTGATGTCGCTTTTTGGCTACATTTACTGGCCGCTCCGTTATTAGTTCACCCCATATTTGTTACCATTGCCGACAGTGATTTTGAAGTGAGCGTAGCACAAGCGCTTATTACTTTAGTTCTGTACCTTGGCTTAAGTGCGTTATCACTCATTCTTGACCGCCGCGCGCTAATGGTATCGGCTTTATCCTATGTGATTTATGTATTCGCAGCGCTGTTAACTAGCTTTGGTGTGGTTAACTTAGGCGCAGCAATTATTGGCGTGGTGATTGGCTTTGGGCTTCTGTTGGTGTCGGTATTTTGGCACCCGCTACGCAGCATGATCATGCGCATCACCCCGGCGAGCCTAGAGAAATTAGTCCCGCCGGCTCGCTAAACCGAAGTGTCTTCTTGTAATGTCTTGCTTTGTTCAAGCCGGCTTTGCCAGTAACTAATAGGCTGAGGCCGGCCGAACAAGTAACCCTGAAACTTATGGCAACCTAAATTTCGTAAATGCTCCAACTGGGCTTTTGTTTCTACCCCTTCGGCAATGACCGATAAGTTCAGGTTGTTACCTAACCCAATAATTGTGGTGGTAATCACGTCGTCGTTGACATCGGTAAGCATGTCACGCACAAAGCTTTGATCAATTTTTAATTGGTACAGCGGTAATTTTTTCAAATACGCCAACGAAGCATAGCCCGTTCCGAAGTCATCCAGCGAAAAACGCACACCTAGTTCGCCCAAGCGCGCCAAACGCTTCACCGTGATATCAATATTATCAATAAGTAAACCTTCGGTAATTTCAAGTTCAAGCAACCCAGGTGGAATTTGCATAGCCTGTAAGCAGCGCTCAATATGCGTCACAAAGTGACTATGTCGGAATTGTCGCGGGCTAATATTAACCGCCAATGGCATGTGTTTGAGCGCATCGTGCGCTTGCCATTGCTGCAAAATACTGCAGGCTTGTTCTATTACCCAACTACCTAACGGCACTATCAGGCCGCTTGACTCAGCCACAGGAATAAACTCAACCGGCGAGACAATTCCAAGGTCTGGGTCGGTCCAGCGTAGCAATAATTCACCGGCGATAACTTCACGGTCCTCATTCACTTGCGGCTGCATATACAGCTCAAGTTCGTTATTTTTCACCGCCCGCCGTAACGCCGATTCAATTAACATACGGCGGTTAATAGACTCTTGCATTGCTGGGTTGAAGAACCGAATGGACTCGGCACCTTGAGCTTTCGCTTCAGCAATGGCTAAGTCGGCGTTTTTAAGCAACCCAGCCACGCTATGTTGACTGTCCGAGAACATGGTGACACCAATACATGCAGTTGTGCTATGGGTTATGTCGCCCAGCACATAAGGCTCTGCAAGCGCTACGAGCAGTTCTCGCGCCCAATTTCGAGCCGCTAATACGGCTTGTTCTGGGTCACGACTTAAGTCTTCCAAAATCACTACAAAATCATCAGAACCTAAACGTGCGGCGGTGTCTGTGTCGTCAATGCTACTACGAATACGCTGTGCCACTTGCTGTAGCACTTGGTCGCCGGCTGCGTGCCCCAAGGTGTCATTTATAATGGTGAAATGGGTTAAGTCTATGCTAACCAGAGCGCCTTCGTAGCCGGTTCGATTAGAACTTGCCAAGGCATGTTCTAAGTTTTGTAGCAGTAACTTGCGATTCGCCAAGCCTGTAATTGCATCGTAATACTCTAAATGATTGAGCGATTCTTTAATGCTGATGTGATCGGTGATATCGGTGGAGATACCGCACAGTGCATAAACCTCTCCATGTGCATTACGTAGCGGAATTTTTACGGATAAAAAGTGACGCATACTGCCATCGGCAGTCACGTTATTCTCTTCATCTGCTACGCGCTCACCTTGGTGAATTACCCGTAAATCGCTCTCGCGTAAGTGCTCACAGGTTTTTTTATTGAAAAAAGCAGCATCCGACTGGCCGATAATTTTGTCTGTGGTGGTTCCTAAATAATCACACACTTTTTTATTGGCATATTCATACCGAAGATTTTTGTCTTTGATATAAATATAAGCCTCTACCGAATCAAGAATGGTGTTTAGCTTTAACTCACTATGCGCCAGCTCAAGAGTGCGTTGTTTGACGCGTCTGCGTAGCCATAGCACGGTAGCAAAAACCAACAGCAGTACACTGCCAAGCAAGGTAATTAAGGCATAAGGAAACGCAGGAGCATCGGAAGGCATGGCACGCCAGCGCTGCAGAATTTGGTAAAACGGTGAGTGTGCGTCACCTCGCCAGTCACTGATATACGTCTCGATGGTATTAATAACACTCTGCAATTGAGCGTTGCCGCTAACAAAATACAATCGACTAGGCTGAAACATCACCGGCGTGGGTTCTAGATCAAGTTCTCGTGCACGACGATCACCATATAAGTGGTTTGACGCAACCACATCGGCTTGGTTTGCCAGCACCGCCTGAAAACCTTGCTCAAATGAGCGCACCGCAACAAATTCTACCTGCAAGCCAAAATTTCTCGCAATGTCAGCCAAATACGCTTGTTGTATAGAGTCTTCTAAAACCGCAATGCGCACACCTTCAAGATCAAGCAAGCTCGATACTTTTAATGAACGTTTGCCATATAACTGCGACCACGAGTGCAATACCGGTGTTTGGTGAAAAATAAAGCTTTCATCGCGTTGTTGATTCAGTGCCACATCGGGCATTAAGTCAATTTCGCCAGCTTTAAGCAACTGTAAGCACGCATTCCATTCGCAGGTAATTGGCTCAATGTGCCAACCTTCTCGAAAAGCTATTTCTTGTAAAATATCGCCGAAAAGGCCCGAAACTTGGCCATTTTCAAACATAATTTTAGGTGGGTTTTCATAAACGCCTACACGAATAACTTGAGGTTCAGCTTCAACGTTGTAGGCAAAAGAGGCTTGACCGAAACATAGACAAGCGACTAACGCAAAAAACGATATGCTTTTTATGTTTCGCAAATGGCACCTCTTTTGTTTGTGTTCACTTAACGTATAGCATTGAATACCCGTTAAAACCAGCGCCGCACTCGCTTTCTGTAGGTTATATATTGGGCGCCAAAATGCTGCTCTAATATGCGCTCCTCAGGAGTAATTTGAAAGCGATTCATATACAACACATAAATAATTAACCACATGAATGCCGGCAGGCTTGCTAACCACACACCCCAACCAGCTAACGCCAGCAGAAAACCCAAGTACATTGGGTTACGCGTAAAACGATAAATACCAGTTTGAACAATTTCAGAACTCTCTTCTGGCTTCATTGGGTTGACGGTCGTTTTGGCCTGGCGAAACGCTATCACTCCAGCCACGGCAATAAAGGCACCGGCGGTTACCAAAGCAAACGCAAGAGCCTTGGCATCGGTAAAGTGCCAAGGTTGCATGGGCAGCAGGCGCGAGGTTAACGCCATGAAACCAGCAATAATGGCAACCACCGCTACCGGTGGTACTTTCAACTCAAGTTTTTGCATACCGTTTTCCTGTGCTAGTGAAGAAGTGTTAAAATAGCTGCCTATGTCACACAACACTATTGCATTAAATCAGCAGCGCCAGCCGTTAGACCACCTGAAATCAGTGTGGCTGTTTGGTTATGGGTCTTTGATTTATGAAGCAGATTTCCCTTTTATACAACGCAAACCAGCGCGTATTCGTGGTTGGGTTCGGCGGTTTTGGCAAGGGTCACACGATCACCGCGGTACGCCCGATAACCCGGGTCGCGTTGCCACGCTTATTGAAGCGCCTGAAGCCGTGTGCGCGGGTATGGCGTATGAAGTCACACCAGACGTATTTGCGCACCTAGATCATCGTGAAAAAAATGGTTACTTGCGCATTTTTACTGAGTTTGAATGGCTTAATGAGCCCGGCTCAGTGGAAGGGTTGGTTTATATTGCCGGCCCCGATAACGCGGCGTTTTTGGGCGACGCTTCAGCAACACAGATTGCCCAGCATATTGCCAACTCGCACGGCCCAAGCGGCCCTAATGATGAGTACTTATTAAAATTAGCCGAGGCCCTGCGCGAGCTTGGCGAACACGATGATCATGTGTTCGCCATAGAGCGTGAGTTACTGGCATTGGCCTCTGAGTAACCGGCGGGCCGTTAACTTTCGCAGCACTATTTGCGCGTCGGTTTTTCAGAAATATAAATCGTAATCACACCGTCAATAACCAAGGTACCGTCAGCACGAAAGCCTTGCACAAGCACAGGTAAATCACCCGGTTTCCAAGCATTTTCATCAGCGCTGGCAACAATTCGAATATCGCTATCAGCTTTGGCGGTATAGGTTACTGTCATGCCTTTGGGTATCCACCGTAGGTGCTTGGGTATCGACGCTTCCGCAAGGGCTCCCATCGCCATTTCAAGGCCATTACACAAAGCAATGGCATGCACAGTGCCAATATGATTTTGCACGGCTTTGCGCTTTTTGAAGGTTAACTCGCAGTAATTAGGCTTTAAGTCAGCAATGGTTGGTTTTATGGTGCTAAAATACGGTGCTTTCTTGGCAAAAATGCGCGAAAACAACGCGCGGCCAAAGGGTAGTTTTAAGGTTTTATGATAAAGCTTGAGTAAGTAGTTTTCGTTCATCAGTTGGCTGTACTCCAAAGGGCGTCGGCTGCTCTCACAACCTAAATATTTAACAACAAAAAGCCAATGCCAATACGGTTTTGACGATGGTTATAATCTAGCAACGTTTCCCCGTAGCCCGAGAAGAATTGAATATAAAAACGTAGTCCATCAGGTTTGTCAGAGTTTAATGGGTGCGTGAAATCAAGCTGCCATGAGCCTTTGTCCCAAGACAGTTCTCGAGTAATGCGCGTTAAACTATAGGTACTCAAATTATTACGCCACGAAAAACGGTTCTCGAAATTACCGCGATAGCGCACTAAATCAGGGTTATCGTCCTTATCGCCAACTTCGTTAACACGTTGCTTCCACGTAGTCTCCCAAATGACTGGGCCCCACTCAACGGCGCCGCCAAAATAAATATAGTTCCAGCTACGCGAGTCAGGCTTACGCTGACCATTCGATTCATGCGCCAAACCTGCTTTGGCAAAGCGTACGGTGGCGTCACCAGGAATAAAGTCCCATTTTTCTTTCCACGGCATCACGTAAAAAACTTCAGGTTTATAGTTGGTGCTTCGAAACGGAGAAGAGTCGTCTGAATTCCATGCTTGCCAAAGCGATGTTTGCGAATACGCCACCCAAATATCACCATCTAACAAAATGTCTTCAACCAACTTGGTGCGCAGTGACAACTGCAGCTTGACCTCGTTAGGTTGCAAGTTTTCAAATGGCGTTCCCGGCCCACGCGTTGGCGAGCTTGGCTGCTCATTGGGGTTTGAGCTGTAATGAACTGGCAAAATAAAGTTGGGGTGAAAGGTGCGCAGGTCAAAAATACCGCGCTTTTGGTCTTCACCAAGCTCCCAAAATCGACCAATTAAGTCGGTTTCTGCAAAAGCTTCTGCATCAAGCTCGACTTCAGCTTGTGGATTGTTCACGGCATTATCCGAGGTATCTTGCGCCAACACAAGCTGAGACCAAAACAGTCCACCGACCAATAAACCAAACTTCACAGCACTATACTTAAACATAATATTTCTCCACCAACTGCTCACCGCATAACAACGCTGGGGTGTAATAGCCGCCCGCCGGCTGCTGCGAGACAATATGCATGGCTACATCAATTGCCCCCATACTGGTCAACTTGTAACCGTTCAGCACTTGCACGCGCAGTGTTTCCGTTATACCCGCTGCATTGCGAGCTTCACCCCACACGTAAGTCGTCGCCTGTTCGAGTTGCTTGTCGCTTGGCCCCGCAGGTTGCCTATCAACTTTCTTTTCCAAAAACTTTTTCACGCCTTCAATGCGCAACAACCAACGTAACCAATTGAGTTTTTTCAACTTACTCACTAACTTCGGTGAGGCCGGAATATACACCTCAATGTTGGGGATCCCTGTGGTATAAAAAGCCGTTGAGACATCGCCCCAAGGTATGGTCATGGCAAATTTATTGCCGTTACCAAAATCTATTTCGCGAGTTCGGTAGGCAAGCGGTACCGTGGTGATGGTGCCATTAGCACGCACTGCACCACCTTGGCCTAAACGCCGCACACTGGTTTTAGCAGTACCACGGCTCATGCGTGAAGCCGAGTCAAAACCTAGCGCTAAATGAGTTGCGTCAGGAAGCTTTTGCTTAAGCTTGGCCGCCACACAGTCGGTTGGAATAACATCGAACCCAACACCAGGGCATAGCACAATGCCGGCCGCTGCCGCACGCTCATGTTGTGCATGCGCATACTCGAACACACTAAGCTCACCGGTAATATCCACATAATGAGTTTTGCTTGCCAAGCAGGCTTCAATCATGGGCTGGGCTGTTACTTCAAATGGGCCGGCACAATGCACGACAAGATCAATATCGCTCAACGCTTGCTGCAATGCCTGAGTATCATGTAGGTTCACCACACAGCTAGGTAGCTCAAGCTCGCCAGCTAACTTATGAATAGCTTCACCATTGCGCCCCGCCAATACTGGGGTTAACCCGCGCTGCTTGGCTTGTTGAGCCACAAGCTTCCCGGTGTAGCCGTTGGCGCCGTAAATCATGAACTTCATATGTTTTCCTTATTTTTTACGCAGGTTGCTTACTGTTTGCTGTGCATTATGCATGCGTGCAGCGGCCGCTACTTCTTTGCTGACAATGGTTTTACCCACCGGCGAGAGCGCTATGGCAGCCAGCTTAATGTGCTGAATACCAAATGGAATACCAATAATGGTAATAAACATAGCAATTGCTGCAACCAAATGACCCAGAGCGAGCCACCAACCAAAGAAAATAAACCACAACACATTCCCTAAACAGCCGAGTGAACCGGTGCCGATATCTTCTTTTTGAGTAAGCTCATCACGCGCAATGGCTTCTTGCCCAAATGGGAAAAACGAAAAAAGACCAATAACAAAACAAGAGCGGCCCCAAGGAATACCGACAATGGTAATAAAAGCGACCAAACCGGCTAGCCACCAGCCAAGCCCCATAACGGCGCCACCCAGAATAAACCACAAAATATTCCCTAATGTGCGCATACTGCTGCCTCCATTAAATTTTACCGAGTTTGCTATGTCGACAACGCAAAAGCTTTGTAAACCACCTACAAATTTTTTGTGTCTTTACTATGTTTAGACTGTAACGACTTACAAGCATATCGAAAACAGGAGGTTTTACCATGAAAACACTGCAAACTTTACTTATTGCAACCATTTCTGCATTGGCTTTATCTGCTTGCTCACAGCAAGAGCAAGAAGAAACGCGTGAAGAAACACAAACAGCATTAGAGCAAGCAACTGAGGCAACACAACGCGCGGCTGAAGATGCTGCCGATTTTGCACGTGAATCAGCAGAGCGCACTAGCGATTTCTTGAGCGATAGCTCAATTACTGCGCGCGTTAAAACAGCATTGTTTGAAGCTGACCAAGTGAGTGCTAGCCAAATAAATGTTGAAACCATTGATGGCCATGTGGTTCTCAGTGGCGTTGTGGCAACTGCAGAAGAAGCAGACTTAGCTGAACAGCTTGCCGAAGGAATTGAAGGTGTGAAGTCGGTTGAAAACGACATTGAAGTACAGCAATAACTGCTGAAAAAATAAGAACGGCGCTTCGGCGCCGTTTTTTTATGCCAATTCAATACGCCTTATGCCAAAGTCGAATAATCCAAAGTGCCCTACAGTGCGTTACACTCTTAACCATACATTTGATAGCTAGGAGCACGCATGTCGTCATCAACAGATAAGTCATACACGCCCCCGAAGGTTTGGCAGTGGGACCAAGAAAGCGGTGGCAAGTTCGCGAGCATTAATCGCCCCATTGCTGGCGCGACACACGATAAAGAGCTACCCGTAGGCAAACACCCATTGCAACTTTATTCGCTAGCCACACCTAATGGGGTAAAAGTAACGGTTCTGCTTGAAGAGTTACTTGAGGCTGGTATTCATGACGCCGAGTATGATGCCCACTTGATTGAAATTCTTGAAGGCGACCAGTTCAGTAGCGGGTTTGTAAGCGTGAACCCTAATTCGAAAATTCCGGCCCTGCTTGATGTCAGTACCACACCACCGACACGAGTGTTTGAGTCGGGTTCAATTATGCTTTATTTGGCCGAAAAATTTGGAGCGTTCATTCCTAAAGACCCCGCTAAACGCACAGAAACCCTAAATTGGTTATTTTGGCAAATGGCCAGCGCCCCTATTTTAGGCGGTGGGTTTGGTCATTTTTATGCCTACGCTCCAGAAAAATACGAGTACCCAATTAACCGCTACACCATGGAAATTAAGCGCCAGCTGGATGTGCTCAATCGCCAACTTGCGGAGCATGAGTACATAGCCGGAGACGAGTACACTATTGCCGATATGGCCATTTGGCCTTGGTACGGCGCATTAGTTACAAATCAGGTTTATGAGGCAGCTGAATTTATAGAAGCGCATACTTATAAAAATGTACTGCGCTGGGCTGAACAAATAGCCAAACGGCCGGCCGTTCAGCGCGGACGTATTGTAAATAAAACCTGGGGTGAGGCCGACAAACAATTGCGCGAACGCCATGACGCGAGCGACTTTAACCAATAAAAAAGGGCTGAAAAGCCCTTTTTACTTTTTCTGACTTCGCGCTAGGCCTTTTTCAACGCCCGCACAATAATTAACAGCACTATAGCGCCAACGGTAGCAACAATAATGCTGCCAATAATGCTGCCGTCGCTAGACAGCCCAAGCAGGTTGAACAAAAACCCGCCAAGCATAGCGCCAATAATACCGATGACGATGTTACCTAAAATACCAAAGCCACCGCCTTTCACAAGCGTGCCCGCTAACCAACCGGCAATAAGCCCAACTAACAAAAACCAAAGAAAACCCATGTGCTTCTCCTTTTTTGTTTTTAAACAGGTTGTTAGTAAGCCTAGCAGAATATTTTCATAGCGCGAACTTGCATACCTAGAGATGTTAGGTATAGCATTATACCTAACAGCTCTAGGTATAGATGGGGTAATAACACATGAATTTATCTAAAGACTTAATGGCCGCTTCGTCCACACCATTAGTGCTTGGCGTTATTGCTGAGGGTGAAACCTACGGCTACGAGATAGTAAAACGCGTGGAAGAATTGTCTGGGGGCAAATTGCAATGGACAGATGGCATGTTATATCCATTGTTACATCGTTTAGAAAAGCAAGGCTTTCTCATTTCGCGTTGGCATGTCGGTGACTCAAACCGTAAACGTAAATATTACGCCATTACAGAAGACGGCCGGAAAACATTGTGTGAACAACAACAGCAATGGCAAATCATTAATCAAGCGCTGAATAAAGTTTGGCGCGACATTCAACGGAGTGGCAGCCATGATATCGAATTCGCCTAATCTTTTCGATTTAGAGCAAAGCATAACCCAATGGCGTCAATTTGTTTTGCGCCGATCGGCCATTGTGAGCGACGATGCCGACGAATTAGAAAGTCATCTGCGTGATCAAATAGATGCATTTATGGCGCAAGGGCTGCATGCCGATGAGGCTTTTCTAATTGCCACCAAACGCATTGGTAATCTTGAAGCGGTGTCACATGAGTTTGCTGAAGTGCATACCGGCCGGCTGTGGCAAAATTTAGTGTTTAATCAGCAAGAAGCATCTTGGAGCAAAGATGTACTAATCGCCCTTGGGTTTGCCGTTGTTGCGGCACTGCTTTTCCAACTGCCTCGCCTTTTGGGTTTTAATCCTGAACAACACGAATGGGTTTACGCACGTAATATTAGCTTATTCTGTTTACCCGTTTTAGCTGGTTATTGGGTGGTAAAACGGCAGCTTGACAGCCGTGCTTGGTGGCTCATAGTGGCAACGGTTGGTGTGTTCGCAATAGCTATGAATGCATTTCCATGGCAACGCATTTCCGACACCGGTGACTTAGCGGTATTACACTTACCCATTGTACTGTGGTTTTTGGTCGGTGTTATGTATACCGGTAACTGGTGGCAAACCGATGCGCGGCGCATGGACTTTATTCGTTTTTCGGGTGAATACGCCATTTATTTTGTGCTTATTGCGTTAGGTGGTGGCGTGTTAACCGCGTTAACTATTGGATTATTCGCTTTTATTGGCTTTGACATTGAATTCTTTGCCCAGCAATGGCTGATACCCAGTGGCGCCATGGGTGCGGTCGTTATTGTCGGCTGGTTGGTCGATATGAAAAAAGGCGCGGTTGAGAACATGGCGCCGGTGCTAGCACGTATTTTCACACCGCTATTTACCCTGCTATTAATCAGCTTTTTAGCTGTTCTGCTAGTGTCAGGTCGCGCCTTCGACATGCAGCGTGACGTATTAATTGGCCTTGATGCGATGCTAATTATTGTACTTGGATTGGTGCTGTATTCCGTTTCTTCACGCGAACCGTCAGCGCCGGCGGGGTTGTTCGATACCTTGCAACTGCTACTGGTGCTTAGCGCCTTAAGCATTAACTTAGTCGCCTTAAGCGCTATGTCTGATCGCATTTTCGCCATGGGAATTACGCCGAACCGGTTAGCGGCACTTGGTGAAAATTGTATTCTATTAATCAGTTTAAGCGGCTACGCATGGTATTACTTCGGGCTTATTCGTGGTGCCCACGGGTTTGCGCCCCTAGAGCGCTGGCAAACCCGTATGGTGCCCGTTTACGTGGCATGGGCCGCGGTGGTCGTACTGGTGCTGCCGATAGTATTTAGTTTTGGCTAATGCGAATGCGCAGCGTGGTCGTGGTGATGCGGTTTATCATCACGGCATCGCTCGCCGGGCAACTCAAGCTCTATAGTCGTATGGCTTAACCGATAGGGCGCGAGCGCATTATCAATCTGTTCTTTTAAGTCGCGTCGCGCGGTGGTGTCAATGTCATCATCCAGCGCTAAATGCGCAGTTAATACGTGATGCTCACCGTCAAGCGACCAAAAGTGCACGTGGTGTACATCAACCACATGGGGCAGCTGCTTTAAGGTTGTGATCACTTCCGTTACGGTGCCGTTATCTGGCGCAGCTTGGAAGAACAGGCGGGCGGTTTCATACAAATTGCGAATAACGTTAAACAAAATAAACAGCGTAAACGCTATTGATAACAGCGGATCTAAAATTGGCAGGTTTACAAAGTGCAGCACAATACCGACGATAAGTACGGCCACCCAACCCAGCACATCTTCCATTAAATGCCAGTTAATAATGCGCTCATTCAAACTCTTGCCGGCCGAGAGTTTGTAAGCTGCAAAGCCATTCACGGCAATACCTAAAATGGCCAGCCCAACCATGCCTTCAGCAATGGGCATTTGCGGGTTCCATAAGCGCGGAATAGCCTCAACCAGCACCCACGCTGAACCCGCTATGAGCACAATGGCATTCACAAACGCCCCAGCAAGGCTCAAGCGCCGATAACCATAAGTGAATTGGTTGTTCGCTTGCTTTTTACCCAATTTATTGAGCACCCACGCTAAGCCAAGCGACAAGCTGTCGCCTAAGTCATGCACGGCATCAGCCAGAATGGCGGTACTGTTGGTTAGTATGCCGCCGATAAACTCAATAATGGTAAAACAGAAATTAAGCAGGAACGCCCAGCCGAGGCGTTCCGAGGAAAGGTCTTTGCTGTGATCGTGGTTATGGCCCATGGTTTAAACCCAAAATCGATATTAGCTATTGGATATTAGATATTAGCTGCGCGTGCGTTATTCGTTATTCGTTTGAAGACAATAACACACAACACCAAGACAATGCCCAGGGCGATAGTTTGCCAGGGAATAAATACGGCCAAGCCGAAACAGGCGATTAAGCCAAGTATGGAAACCCACTTGGGGACAAAACGTTGGGCTTGGGGTATTTTTAGCGCGGCGAGGTTAGTTAGGCCGTAATAAATGAGTACAGTGAAGGCACTGAATGTCCATGCCGTTTCTACACCGCCTAGCAGGGCAATGGCGGCCATAACGGCAAAAGTAGCCCAGGTTGCTGCTGGCGCCGATTTTTGCTCGCTATCTAAGGTTGCTAAGCGCTGTGGTAAGTCGCCTCGACGGCCCATAGCAAGTACCACGCGTGACACGCCAAGTACCAAGTTCAGAATAACGCCGCACATAGCGACAATACCACCCACAAGCACCACGCTGTGCCACGGTGAATTTTCAACGAGGTTGGCAATATTGAAGTTACTTTGGGCAAAACTTGCAGTGCCGCTAACGTGCAAAATAGCCAAGCCAACAGCAATGTATAACAGGCTGATTAAAGCCAATGTCAGCACAATGGCTTTAGGAATGGTATGGCGTGGGTTCATGACCTCTTCGCCCATGGTGGCAATGCGGCCGTAACCGGTAAAGGCCACAAACATTAAGGCGGCCGCAAAGAACAAACCGTTGTCGTAGTGTTGCAGTGAAGCCTCAGTAAAAATTTGTGGCGGGCTAGGTTGGCCATAAGCGGCCACAATAAACGCCACTAAACCGGCAACACTAATGGTGACCAGAATTGCGTTTAACCAATTAGTTCGGCGCACACCGCTAAGCACAAACGCAGTAAAAACAAGCAATAACGCTGCGGCAATTGCATTGATTGCCCAAGCCGGCGTATTCATAAATGAGCTTATATACCCGTGTAAATACCAAGCAACGGCAAGCGCCGCAGTAGCTGCAGAAGCGCTTTTTGCTAGCACAAATAAGGTACCGGCTGTTAAGCCTGCGGTTGGGTTGAGAAACTTATAGCCATACTCGTATGTGCCACCACTTACAGGGTGCACAGCAGCTAATTGGGCCGAACTTAAGCCATTCAACAAAGCCGTTACTGCCGCAATAACAATAGCAAAGACCAAATTTGGCCCAACCAATTCAGCACTTAAGCCCACACTGACATACGCACCCGTACCCAAAATTGAGCCTAAGCCTAGAATAATAGCGCCAACAAGTGTTGTTTCACGTACTAACTGTTGTGTCATTATTATTCCTTTTTAGCTTTGGTGATCAGCCAACGTAGCACCGCTTTATGACATTTTTATGACGTTTTCAAAGCGCTGCCGTTAACGCTTCAACGTCAGCATTTTAGATAATTCTTCGCTACCTTCTTTGCTGTTTATGGTGGCTAGGGTCCAAATAGCCGAAAGCACCAACAACACACCGTGCGTAATTGCACTGTCGAAGTTAATATCAAACACTAAGCTTAACAACCACGCCAGCAAATAAGTAAAACCAATAGCCGGCAAGCTTAGTAATGCAAAAGCCAACATAACAATGACAAACGCGCCCACATGCTGCAGTAATTTTGTAAGCATAATGACTCCAATTATTCAGTTAGCGATTTATAATAATTTTCCAGCTGTACTGGCAGATTTTAGGTCACCAAAAACAACACGATAGTTGCTAACGTCATACCCGTAGTTCACTAGTTTTTGGCCATTAACCAATGAGAAATCTGTCATTTCGCCTTGTTTCCAGTCAACATCTTGCGCCTTTCGCTGTTCTTGTATGGCTTTTGAATAGTGTAATTTAACCATGAACTGCTCACTTGCTGAGCAATTACCGGCTGCACATTGTTCTTCATAGTCA
This sequence comes from Pseudidiomarina woesei, assembly GCF_001418345.1. GTDB lineage: Bacteria > Pseudomonadota > Gammaproteobacteria > Enterobacterales > Alteromonadaceae > Pseudidiomarina > Pseudidiomarina woesei. The sequence goes on along the minus strand of NZ_LIPW01000012.1, from coordinate 6,451 downwards.
TGGACTTGAATGCAGAAATTATGCGGTTTAAATACCAGCTGATTGTCATCAGATAAATTGATCGTGTGGGTGATATCTTGGTCACCATACCAGACTGAATACCACTTGCCGCCGGCGCACATACTGCCTTGGTACTCACACACCGCGGTTTCATTAAGCTCAATCACTTTACCCGCATCGTTCAGTGATAAGTTCAGCGCGATGTCTCGCGTTGCACCGGGTTGAAGGTTAGCCGTTGGGTTGTCATTGACACTGCAGCCAATACTGCCGGTGACGGCTTGCACGGCAACGCCTGCCACTTGGCAGCTTGAAAGCAGCGGAATGAACATGAATAGCAGCAGTTTTTGATTACGGCTCATACGCAATTAGTTCTCCAAAATGGCCAACATTAGCCATATAAACACACAACTCGCAACGTATTGAAATGCACCCGTTAGCGACAATCCGCCAGCTTTTTTTTGCCACACTTGCATGAGAGCACCGCCGCCCAAACACCAAAGGTGCCAAACCAACCCTAATCCTGCTCTGCGCTATCATTCAAAAATCATCGCAGCTATCAATTTTATGATAAGTGGCGTTTAATCATTAAGCCAATTAGCTATAGAGCTAGCCGAGGCTTGAGTTCATTTAAAAATACATTAGGCTGATCAATCCCCAAGTATATTGTCGGTATCACATGATCCGAACCATCACTTGCTGGCTTCAATTCAATCGCAATATTTGGCACACCTGAACTGTTATAGCGTTTCACTTGCTTTGCTCGCTTTACATAAGTTGCATGCGCCTTAACCGCTGCAATTTTTGATAACGGAATAACCTGCGGTGGATAAATTCCATAGCGAATAATTAACTCGTTTGCGGTTAGCGAAATAGGCCGTTTCGCGTACGCACGATATTCAGCGATAAAAAACACCAAACTAAATAGCGTTAGCGCTGTGATAATATTTGCCGCAAGTGGCGACCAGAAAAAATGCAGTAATACATGCGCAATTGGCAGTTCAATAATAATTAATAAAATAAACCCAAGTAGGTTGCTCTGTGCGCCGTCTTTTTGGTGATAAGTAAAATGCTGCTCGCCATTAAAGCGTTCTGGCTTAATTCGGCTAGCAAATAATGCGTAAGTCCACAGGCGGGTTTCAAAACTGAACACCTTAGCCACCAAACCGTCTCCTAAATAGCGCTTAATCGGTTCTGCTATAGCCAAATCTGGATCGATGTTCTGGTTTAGCGCCGCTTTAATCGAAACATAAACAGTAAGCAACACCGATAACTCAAGCAGCACCAATGCGGCTAAAACGAAATACCGCCCCTGCTCAAGATAGGGCCAAATTAGTTTATTTGTCTGCGGAATAATAAAACTGCCGACCAAAACAGCAATGCTGCACAGCACAGTGGCTTTTAGTAGTGCTTCTTTTTTATTCTTTATGCAGACAAAGCAGAGTATGGGCAGAACAAAGAACGCATCAATGAAGAACAGCCATTCATAGTTGGCACTTCCAAAGTCATTCAGCACTGAATTCGATTGATAATAAAACGTCCACCATAGCGAAATAGCAATGAGAAATAGCAGTGGTATTTTCGTTTTTATGGCGGTGCGCATTTGATGAGTGCCTTATCCAGAGGTTTTCATATCGTTATGCATTTGGCGAAACACAAAATTAGCCCATTTCAAAACAACCTGCTTATCATATGGGCTATCCTTCGGTTGATCATAAAGCACTAAAACCGGAAACTGATCTTGTGGACAAAAATCTGTAGGTGAAAATCCCCCCCATTTTAGTCCGAGACCCACAATCGTTTTTTCTGAATTACCGGTAACCCAATAGCTTACTCGGTGGTTAAATCCTTTGTCATATATCTTACGGCCCACTTTGCGCGCTTCAGACTCGGAAGCAAAACATATTGGCGTTTCCGTGTCTGAACTTACAGCACACGAGGATAAAATAAATACGACGCATAAACTGAAAACAAACCTAACGGACATTACGCCCCCGCATGTATTACTCATCGCGTTCGTATACAATCGCAGGTAACGGGGGCAAGCCTTTGGTTGTTCGATCAGCAGTGGATATATCTTTGCTAGCCGCTTTCAATTCACCATCGCTATAAGCCACGCCATAAGACTCAAGACTTAGTCCGCGGTTTTCGATATATCGATTGTAGGTTGCAGCCATCAACCAACGACCGTCAGGATGGTTTAATTCCGCAGCTCGTTTTGCCAAATAAAATGCCAACAAGTGATTTTCATTGCCCATACTTACGAGTTTTTTGTCAACGTGCTCAAGATTTGTATGTTGCAATATAACCGCTGCATGCACGAAATCTGCAGCAGTTGAAATACGGCCATTAACCAGCTCTTCAAAAACCAATAATCGGCGGGCCATTTCATCGCTATATATCGGGAAATTACCGTTTTTCAAATTCTCTTCCGAACGCGCTTCTTGATCAGCTTGATAAGCAGCAAGTAGCTTTAGGTTGTCGTCAGCTAACAACGAGGTTGACATAAAAGATAGTCCGCAGATAGCTAAAAACAACAGTACGTTCAAAATTTTCATAGACTCTCACCGATTATGTGACCTAGAGATACCTTATATACCCGTTGGCAGTACGTTAATAGTCGATCCGCAGTGTAGCTATTAGCAACAGATTAAAATTGATCGAGTGTGGATCAGTTTTCACCCCTTGTTGACATTGGCAGCCGTTGCAACTGCTTTTAATGGCGAGATGTCGGCATCATTTTCGGTCCTTCAAAGTCTGGTAGACCTTCCCTTTCTCTCGTTTACCAACGACAAGAGCATAGATGACTAGCTCTTCATCGACCACTTCGTAAACCAATCGGTAACCCGCTGATCGTAGTTTAATTTTGTACACTGAACTGTAGCCTCCAAGCTTTGCCGAAGGCACTCTTGGATTAATAAGTCGCTCCTCAAGCTTCTTCTTGAACTGACTTCTTATAGCAGCGTTCAGCTTCTTCCATTCCTTCAGTGCTGAGGGTACAAATTTCAGCTTATAGGTCATCCAGCGACACCGCGATGGCTTCTGCACGCTCACTACGACGCTCTTCGACCAGCTTGCCCAGTTCGTAATTCTCGATCATTTCCATAATTGCCTCATACGTATCCGCAGGTATAAGGTATGCAGCAGGCTTATTATGATTCAAGATAGCAATAGGTGAACCACTAGCTTGGGACAGCAACGATGATGGATTTTTCTTTAACTCTGAGATGCTTACAGAAAAATCTGCTAACACTTGGCGCATAAAAACCTCAAATATGACCTAAATAAAGATCATATTTTAGGTTATTTTCATAGTTTTGCCTAGATAAAAACTGAGCCCTAACGCCGCACTCTGCGGAAATTTAGGAGCGCCAGCGAGTAAATTTTCCGTAGCAGCGCTTTGTTAAGCGCTTACTTTCCGTCATCCCATGAATTCAAAAAATCTGCAAGAACATCACCGTGACATGCGTGCGGTTTACAAAAGCAGCCTAATCGCTTTCCTGCCAATTTATACACCTCTGATTTTTCTTTATTTGGAAACTTTTCATAATCGAAGTCATACTTAAATTTTCGAATAACTTCTTCGCGATCATCACCTTCTTCATACATTGAATAAGGGTTACCCCAGTATGATCCTCTCCCGATATACTCATAGTTTGGCGTGCTTTTTTTTGCTTGGTATTCAGTGTCTATTTTTATATTTATAACGCGCGTTATCGAAATATTCACGACCCGGATGGGCAACCCGATAGATCGCAACCTTTGAGTCTCCATCGGAAATTCTTCACCATCATCAAAAACTATCGCGTGGGTTATATTTTCATTTTGCCAATCAAAAAGCTCTTTACTTTGTATTTCATCAGGCTGCTCTTCGCAGAATTTCTGAATGAATCCGTTAGGATCGGCGGGGTATACTAAAGAAACCTTGTCTAAGCTCGAAATTATTTTGCCTACTTTCCGAGAGAACTTCGAGTAGCAATTAAAGTCCTTCGGATAAAAAATTAGAACAATAGCCATCAGTATAAATGCTTCACTTTGAGGTTTAGATTTGAATGTTCATTAAGATACTCGACAACCAGCCTTCTGTGGCAAAAATGTGGTTCATGCTCGCTGCATAGCAAACACCCATGATCAAGCAGTTCTGACTTAATCGATTTCTCAATATTTCGCTGCGCCATAAGATTTAGAAACTTATCCTCGTAAACGTTCCAAGGCATTTCCCCTTTTTTGTACGCATTTAAAATATCTTTAGTTGGCGCAAGCTCTGGTGAATGAACATATTCAGCCCCGCACAGCTCTCTCAGAAAGAACTTAAGATCGTCTTTTTTTGCGAAACCTGCTAATTGCGATACATTATTTAAGCGAACATCGACAAGTGTTTTAACACCAGAAACCCTGAGAAATTTAAAAAATTTTTCAGCATTTTTTTGAGTAAATCCGATAGTATAAATATCCATTAAAACCTCAGAAAATTGTGGCTACAAGCTTGTAGCAATAGCCTTGATACTCTTCCCCAAGGCTTATACAAAGAATTTGGTTAACATCGCGATTATCTCTTACTATTTCGTCAAATTTTGGATCAGTCACAGCTAGATCATACGTGATCCCGTTATAAGTAAAAGATGCTCTCCTCTTGCCGTCGTCTGTATTATAGAGGCTAAGCCCCTCTACTTGAACGAGGTAAAGCGATTGAGGAACATTATATAATCCAGAAGTAATTAGAGCATGCTGTACTCTGTTATCCTGCCCCCATATGTCAACAGGTTGGTCAAGGTAGTTGGGCAGATCCCCTACTCCAATAGAATAGTTTTGCTGCCACAGGTTGCCGTCTATCAGATAATTTTCCGGCTGATGTGGAAGCGGAACATGTTGTGAGAATCCCATTCGGATTTTTTGAAGTGGTTTTACTCCATACGTACCGTATGGATTCTGATATTTTGCTTGTTCATGACTTAACTCGGCACCTTGTGCATTGGACACAGGTCTAATCCATCTGCCGGTATTCATACACTTGCCAGCCACGCAATGCTGTCCATGCTTAACTGAATTTGCCAGTATAACTATTTCTGTTTGGCTCATACATTCTCCTTGCTACGTGCACCTTGGCGCTTAACGCCGCAAGCAGCGGCGAGCGTTAGCGAGTCCAGCACCGAAGGTGCGATGCTGACTTGCCTTGTTAGTTTTTCTTAGTTTCACGCAGTTCTTGCTTGGCGATTTCTGGATTAACCAATCCAAGCGAGTAGTTACCAGAAATACTGGCTACGCCACCAACATAAGCTGCGTTATCAAGAGCCGCAGTTAAGCGAACAAAATAAGTGTTATTGGCTTGTGCATCGAAAGATATCTGTAACGGACCGGCACGCCAATTGGACATAAAGCCACCCTCTTTAACTGCAATTATTGTATTGCCTGGACTAAGGTCTATTACATGGAAGCCACCATTACCTATCTCAAAACTATCTACGCCATTTATCTGCACTACTGGCGATGCAGCGCCATCTAACATAGCCCAAGGCCGATAAAAATACACTTTAGCCTTATTTACCTCTGGTGCTTCAGTTTCAGTAAACTTAGGTCCTGTTGCACTACAACCAGTAAGTGACACAATAATGCCTAGTGCAAAAATAAACTTCTTAAACATATACTAAGCTCCATCACTACAAAAACAAACGCCCCGCTCACCCGCACATACTGCGGAGAGCGTTTTTGTGTAAAGTGGCGCGCAGCGACACACAAAAACGGGCGGAGCAGTATGTGTCGGCGTGCAGCGGATTGTTATGTTTATTTCGAAAAGAATACGTGATCTCCAGAGTGAATTGGTGGCCCATGCCAACCCCAATCAACTTTAATGTTTTCTTTTGGCAAATTCGGATTATCTCTTTCAAACTTTACTCTACAGAGGTATTTCAGCCATACTGCTCGTAGTACATCTAGCTCATCTGATTTATTTTGGTAGTACGCGAGCATCCCACTAAAGCTCAACCCCCGAATTTCCTGACACATTTGAAGAAACTCTTCTTGTGCAGGTGTTTCAGGCTTGATTTTGTTCGAAGCCAGTGCACTTAACCAACTCCCATATCTCATTAAGCTTTTGCGTTCGTCCTCGCTGAAAATTACCTCGCTGCACTGAAGGATGTACGGCTTCCCTACATAGGCTCTATGCGCTTTTGAAAATTTCTTTGCGCGTTTCTGATCGACTTTTTTCTCTTCGTAAGTAAGCACTAGTATCGGCTCCACACCGCCCTGTGTAGAATTTTTCTTTTGCAGTAATAGCGACTTAAAGCCGAGGAGTAAATCAACCAGCCTTTCGATAACCTTCACTAACAGATCACGAATCAATGCAGATCTCCTTGAAAACATAACGCTCGCCTATGCGGCGCACGATTTGTTGTGGAATTTGCAATAATGTAGCGCAGCGAAATACAAATTCCACAACGAATTGTGTGTCCGAACG
>NZ_LIPW01000011.1 GCF_001418345.1 Pseudidiomarina woesei | reverse complement strand
CAGACTCGTGACAATTACCATAATATTCAAACTCTACCGGAGACAATTGTTTAGTATTTTCATCCGCCTTAAATAGCTCAGCCTTGCATGATCTTGAAAACGAATGAAGTTCACCAGAAACTTTAATTTCATAACTCTCATTTGCTTTGGGACTAAATGAGGTGTAGATAGCGCAATTAATTGGGCCAGCAACTGACAAAATCATAAAAGTATATTTCTTATCTATTGACAATCTTACACCGGCTGGATTCAACTCAGAAATTAGTGGATTACCCTTGTCTAAAACCACAAGTCTTGCACCGCTATCAGAGCCAAACGATTTGCCACAAGGTTCTTCTTCTGTATGAACATTTACAAATGTTGAGTACCCAAGAAAAGGTGCTTCAAAATCGTGTTTAAATAGTAGCTTAGAAGAGGGTGTATCAGTTGGCGGTTCTGCATAATCCGGCAAACCAGCACATCCAGCGACTAGGCATACCAATAAAACAATGTTAAATCTCAAAATAACTCCTCAGGAACACATAACATTTGTATAGTGTTCTAGCACATGTCGTAATCGTTCGGTTTACTTGGTAACTCACCAAAAACAAAATAAAAACCATCCAAAAAGTCGCCTTTTCTTGCAAGCAAAGTAAGCACGCTCACTTTGCTTTTCGACTACGCCTGATAACACTATTTTTGTTTAAATTATGTAATTGAAAATAGGACATATTTATCCTCCATGCAAGCTTTAAGTGTGCGACTTTGAGCCGTGAAGCGTGCCGATTGATCGATTATGCTTAACTCACGATTATCAAAAATCATGGATGTTAATGATGCCGAGCCCTTTTATTGAAAAGCTTCGCGCTGATATGCGATTGCGTGGCTATAGCTTAAAAACTGAGAAATCTTATTTAGGTTGGATACGGCAGTTTATTTATTTTCATAAAAAGCGACATCCTAATGATATGGGTGCAGAAGAGGTGAAGTCCTTTTTAAGCTGGTTGGCGAATGAGCGCCATGTTGCTGTTAATACGCAAAAAGTTGCTCTAAATGCTTTGGTGTATCTTTATCACAAAGCGCTTAATCACGAACTGGGAGATCTCAATTTTAGCCTGGCCACTAAACAGCGTCAGTTACCTGTTGTGCTCTCACCTGAGGAAGTTCAGCGTATTTTAAACCAGCTTAGTGGTCGCAATAAGCTGATTATCGAACTCCTATACGGTAGCGGTTTGCGTGTAAGTGAGGCGCTACAACCTGCTGTGAAGGCGGCGAAAATCTTTAAAAAGGTCAATTGTCATACGTTTCGACATTCGTTTGCCACCCACTTATTACAAGCAGGATGCGACATTAGAACAGTGCAAGAGTTGCTAGGGCATAACGATGTGAGTACAACTCAGATTTATACCCACGTCATTGGTCAACATTATGCGGCCACAGCTAGCCCGCTTGATCGACTCTTCAGCAGCTAGTAAAACGGTGGAATTACTCCACCGTTACCGATTTAGCCAAGTTACGCGGCTGATCCACATCGGTGCCTTTTATAATGGCCACGAAGTAGGAGAGCAACTGCAGCGGAATGGTGTACACAATGGGCGCTATGAGTTCATCACAATGAGTGACGTTGATCACGCGCATGCTGTCGTCGCCTTTGAAATGGGCGTCTTTGTCAGCAAATACATACATGATGCCACCACGCGCGCGTACTTCTTCCACATTCGATTTAAGCTTCTCTAGCAGCTCATCGTTTGGTGCAACCACAATCACTGGCATGTCGGCATCAATCAGTGCCAACGGGCCGTGTTTGAGTTCGCCTGCAGCGTAGGCTTCAGCGTGAATGTAGGAAATTTCTTTCAGCTTCAACGCGCCTTCCATTGCAATAGGGTATTGCGTACCGCGGCCTAGGAATAAGCTGTGGAATTTATCCGCAAACTCTGGCGCTAAGGCCTCAATAGCGTCACTTAACAGCAGGGCTTCTTCTAATTTAGCTGGCAAGGTTTTCAGCGACTTGATCACGGTTTCTTGCTGCGCGGCGCTCATGCCACGGAACTGGCCAATGGCCAACGTCAGCATGAGCAAGCCCACCAACTGGGTGGTAAAGGCTTTGGTTGAAGCCACGCCAATTTCGGTACCGGCGCGTGTCATATAGGCTAAGTCTGATTCACGCACCATTGACGAGGTAGACACGTTACAAATGGTTAAGCTGCCTTTGTAGCCAAGCTCTTTACTTAATCGCAGTGCCGCTAGGGTATCAGCGGTTTCGCCAGACTGTGAAATAGTTACCAACAAGCTGTTACGGTGCACGTGCGACTGACGGTAACGGAACTCTGAAGCTATTTCCACATTGCACGACACGCCAGCCATGGACTCAAGCCAATAGCGCGCCACCATGCCAGCGTGGTAAGAGGTACCACAGGCAACAATTTGTACGTGCTCAATGTCTTTTAGTAGCTCTAGCGAGCCGTTACCGAACACGTCATCAGCCACATGGCCATCAACAATGCGGCCTTCAAGAGCATTACGCACAGCGCTTGGCTGCTCGTGAATTTCTTTGAGCATAAAGTGGCGGTACTCGCCTTTGCCGCCAGCGTCATAATTACCGTCCGACTCATGCACTTCACGCTCAATGCGCGCACCTGAAGCATCATACACTTTCACTTCAGTGCGAGTAATATCGGCCATGTCGCCTTCTTCAAGGTACATAAATTTGCGGGTTACCGGCAGCAAGGCCAATTGGTCCGAGGCGATAAAGTTTTCGCCAATACCTAAGCCAATAACGAGTGGGCTACCTGAGCGCGCCACGACTAAGCGACCCGGTTCACGGCAGTCCATCACCACGGTGCCATAAGCGCCTTCAAGTTGTTTAACGGCTGCTTGCACGGCTTCAAACAAATCGTCATGGGTTTTGCGCTCGTGGTGCACCAAGTGACAAATCACTTCGGTGTCGGTGTCAGACGCAAAAGTGTAGCCTAGGCCTTTCAGTTGCTCGCGCAGTTTTTCGTGGTTTTCAATAATGCCATTGTGTACCACGGCAATACAGTCATCAGAAATGTGTGGGTGGGCATTGGCCTCGGTAACACCGCCATGAGTTGCCCAACGGGTATGAGCAATACCTGTTGTGCCTGATAGTGGGTGCTCACCAACTGCATCTTTCAATGCTTGTACTTTACCGGTACGGCGTACGCTTTCAATCACGCCTTGGTCGTTCAACACGGCTAAGCCGGCTGAGTCATAACCACGGTATTCAAGGCGCTTTAAGCCTTCTAATAAAATTTCGCTAATACGGCGCTCTGAAGTTGCACCAACAATTCCACACATAGTTCTTATCCTTTTTTCACTGGGCGTTGCCAGCCTGTAATATTCCGTTGTTTGCCGCGCGCAACGGCTAATTCTTCATCTTCGACATTCTTGGTTACCGCAGAACCGGCGCCTACTGTTGCGTTTTTGCCTACGCGCACCGGGGCGACTAATGAGCTGTTCGAGCCAATAAACGCGCCATCATCAATTTCCGTGACAAATTTATTCACGCCGTCGTAGTTACAGGTAATAGTGCCTGCACCAATATTTACCCCAGCACCAATCATGGCATCGCCAAGGTAGGTTAAGTGGCTGGCTTTAGAGCCTTTACCCATACGGGTTTTTTTAATTTCAACAAAGTTGCCAACTTGCACACCTTCGGCTAACTCAGCACCAGGGCGCAAACGCGCATAAGGCCCTACAGCACAGTTTTCGGCTAATACAGCTTCTTCAATCACGCTATTGGCTTTAACCCGTGAGCCTGCGCCAATTTTGCAATTACGCAGCACGCAGTTACTTTCGATAACCACGCCTTCGCCAAGTTCCACACGGCCTTCAAAAATAACGTTCACGTCAACCACCACGTCATTGGCAATAATCACCTCGCCACGCACGTCAACGCGTGCGGGGTCCATTAACGTGGCGCCATCTAGCATTAATTGCTCAGCCTGCCATGCTTGGTAAGCTCGCTCTAAGCCTGCCAACTGCACCCGGTTATTCGCCCCTTCCACTTCACTAATAGCCTGTGGTTGCGCAGTGGCAATATTCACACCTTCGTCAGCTGCCATAGCAACAATATCGGTTAGGTAGTATTCGCCTTGGGCATTATTGTTTGACAAATTGCCGAGCCAGCGCTTCAAAGCCGCACCCTTTACCGCCATCATGCCGGTGTTTACTTCGCTAATGGCCAGTTGCTCGGTATTCGCGTCTTTTTGCTCAACAATTCCCACTACGGCACCGTTTGCGTTGCGCACAATACGGCCGTAACCGGTTGGGTCGGGCAGGGTAACAGTTAATAAAGCTAAATCGGTATTGATTGCAGCATCTAACAACCCCTGCAGGGTTTCTTTGCGCGTTAGCGGTACGTCGCCATATAAAATCAATACCGTTTCATTATCGCCTAGGTGCGGCACCACTTGTTGCACGGCATGGCCGGTGCCAAGCTGCTGCGCCTGTTCGACAAAATTCAATTGCTGCCCAGCGAGTTTATCCATTAAGACATCGCCACCATGACCATAAATAACATGCACGTTTTCAGGCGCAAGCGTGCGCGCAGTGTCAATCACATGCTGAACCATGGGCTTATGAGCAACCGGGTGTAATACCTTAGGTAAGGCCGAACGCATACGCGTGCCTTTGCCTGCGGCAAGTACAACAACACTCAGAGACATGAATCCTTCCGTTTCTGTTTAGTAAATTAAGCGTCTATTTTAATGCTGTTTACAACAAATTAACAGGCGAAAAAAAGACCCACAAACCGAGATTTGCGGGTCTTTTCGATTTTTTAAAGCTGGCGTGCTGATTATTTGCGTAATTTACGAATAATCTGCAACTGAGCCATCGCTCGAGCCAGTTCTGCTGCTGCTTCTGCGTAGCTTAAGTCAGAACTTTGATCTGCAATTGCTTCTTCAGCGTGTTTCATAGCTTCCAGAGCTTTTTGTTCGTCAAGCTCTTCACCACGAATGGCTGTGTCAGCAAGGACCGAGACGTTATGCGGCTGCACTTCAAGCACACCACCAGCAACGTAGATGATTTCTTCTTCGCCACCTTCTTTAACCACACGAACCATACCTGGCTTGATTGTGGTTAATAACGGGGCGTGACCTGGGTGAATACCCAGCTCACCTTCGCTACCGGTCACTTGCAGGGTCTCAACGGCACCTGAGAACAAACGTTCTTCGGCGCTGACCACGTCAAGCTGTACAGTTTTAGCTGCCATTTAAACCTCCCGGTTTATTACATTTTCTTGGCTTTTTCGACCGCTTCTTCGATGCTACCAACCATGTAGAACGCTTGTTCTGGAAGGTCGTCGTAGTCACCGTTTAAGATGCCTTTAAAGCCAGCGATGGTATCTTTAAGCGATACATATTTACCTGGTGAGCCGGTGAATACTTCAGCAACGAAGAACGGCTGTGACAGGAAGCGCTGAATTTTACGCGCACGGGCTACGGTCATTTTGTCTTCTTCAGACAATTCGTCCATACCCAAGATAGCGATAATATCTTTCAGCTCTTTGTAACGCTGCAATACTGACTGTACGCCACGCGCTGTGTCGTAATGCTCTTTACCGATTACCAACGGGTCCAACTGACGTGACGTTGAATCCAACGGGTCAACCGCAGGGTAGATACCCAGTGACGCGATGTCACGTGACAATACTACGGTCGCGTCTAAGTGAGCGAACGTGGTTGCTGGCGACGGGTCGGTCAAGTCATCCGCAGGTACGTATACCGCTTGGATTGACGTGATTGAACCAGTTTTGGTTGAAGTAATACGTTCTTGTAGTACACCCATCTCTTCTGCAAGAGTTGGCTGATAACCTACCGCAGACGGCATACGACCTAACAATGCAGATACTTCGGTACCGGCAAGTGTGTAACGGTAGATGTTATCTACGAAGAACAATACGTCACGGCCTTCGTCACGGAACTTCTCAGCCATAGTCAAACCGGTTAACGCAACGCGCAAACGGTTACCAGGAGGCTCGTTCATCTGGCCATAAACCAGCGCAACTTTGTCCAGTACGTTTGAATCTTTCATTTCGTGATAGAAGTCATTACCCTCACGCGTACGCTCACCAACACCTGCGAATACTGAGTAGCCGCTGTGCTCGATAGCGATGTTACGGATAAGCTCCATCATGTTTACGGTTTTACCTACACCTGCACCACCGAACAGACCAACTTTACCACCCTTAGCGAACGGACAAATCAAGTCGATTACCTTGATACCGGTCTCTAACAGTTCAGTTGCACTTGACTGTTCTTCGTACGACGGTGCAGCACGGTGAATCGACATACGTTCTTCTTCACCGATATCGCCCGCTTCATCAATTGGCTCACCCAATACGTTCATGATACGACCTAGGGTTTGTTTACCCACTGGTACCATGATTGGCTCGCCGGTGTTTTGAACGGTAATTCCACGACGCAGACCGTCAGTAGTACCAAGTGCGATACCACGCACAATACCACCGCCTAACTGCTGCTGAACTTCCAGGGTCAGACCCTTGAGGTCACCGTCGGTCACCTGCAGCGCGTCGTATACCTTTGGCACGTCTGTTTGTGGAAATTCGATATCCACAACCGCGCCAATAATTTGCACGACCTTACCTTGACTCATGACATTTCCTCTAACTCTAAAATTCTTGCAAGCTTCGCCTTAAACCGCTTCGGCGCCCGATACAATTTCCGAAATTTCCTGCGTGATCGCTGCTTGGCGTGCTTTGTTGTACACCAATTGCAACTGATCAATAAGGTCTTCGGCGTTGTCGGTAGCGGCTTTCATTGCCACCATCCGCGCTGCCTGTTCACTAGCGATGTTGTCCACTACGCCCTGATATACAGTCGCTTCTACATAACGACGAATCAGTAATTCTAAAATTGGCTGTGGATTCGGCTCATACAAGTAGTCCCAGCTACCTGATTGAACTTCGTCACGAGACTCAGCTTTTGGCAACGGTAGCAATTGCGCTACTGTTGGTTCTTGCTTCATGGTGTTCACAAACTTGTTGTACACCACAAACAGGCGGTCAATTTTGCCTTCATCAAAGGCATCTAACATTACCTGCACTGTCCCGAGCACATCATTCACGCTTGGCTTATCGCCCAAACCTGATTTTTGCGCCAGTAAACGGCCTCCAAAGCGTTTAAAGAAACCCGTAGCCTTGTTACCAATGGCTGCAAAATCAACGTCTACGCCGCTGTCTTTGTATGCTTTTGCGTGCTTAACCACCGCTTTGAATTCGTTGGTGTTTAAGCCGCCGCACAAACCGCGGTCGGTTGAAATTACAATGTACCCAACTCGTTTCACATCGCGTTCTTCTAAGTACGGATGCTTATATTCTAAGTTGGCATGGGCAACATGGCCGATCACCTTGCGAATGCTGTCGGCATACGGACGGCTAGAAGCCATACGTTCCTGCGCCTTTTTCATTTTAGACGCGGCAACCATTTCCATTGCGCTGGTGATCTTCTGAGTATTGTTAATACTCCCGATCTTGGTTTTTATCTCTTTACCGCCGGCCATGATATTCTCCTGTTAACTCAACGACTTGTGGCTACACACCCGTGTAGCCACGCTCCGCTTACCAAGACTGCGTCTTCTTGAAGGTTTTCAGGCCTTCGTGCAGCTTCGCTTCGATGTCGTCGTTATAGTTGCCAGTTTTATCAATATCAGCCATTAGTTCAGCGTGCTCGCTACGCATGTACGAAATTAACGCACCTTCGAAGTCGAGGATTTTGTCTTTCTCTACGTCTTTCAGGTAACCCTTTTCTGCAGAGAAAATAGACACTGCCATTTCAGCCACGCTCATTGGCTTATATTGGTTCTGTTTCATCAGTTCAGTAACACGCTGACCGTGCTCTAACTGCGCGCGAGTTGCTTCGTCTAAGTCTGAAGCGAACTGAGCAAACGCCGCCAATTCACGATACTGTGCTAATGCCAAACGGATACCACCACCAAGTTTTTTAATGATCTTGGTTTGTGCTGCACCACCTACACGCGATACCGAGATACCTGCGTTTACAGCAGGGCGGATACCGGCGTTGAACAAGTCAGTTTCTAAGAAGATCTGACCGTCGGTGATTGAAATCACGTTGGTTGGTACGAACGCAGATACGTCACCCGCTTGAGTTTCGATAATTGGTAGCGCCGTTAATGAACCGGTTTGACCTTTCACTTCACCGTTAGTGTACTTTTCAACGTAGTCAGCGTTTACACGCGCTGCACGCTCAAGCAAACGTGAGTGAAGATAGAATACGTCACCTGGGTAAGCTTCACGACCTGGCGGACGACGGAGCAACAATGAAATTTGACGATAAGCAACAGCTTGCTTCGACAAGTCATCATATACGATTAGTGCGTCTTCACCGCGGTCACGGAAGTATTCACCCATGGTACAACCTGAGTAGGCTGCCAAGTATTGCAACGCTGCTGATTCAGAAGCAGAAGCAGCAACAACAATGGTGTTTTCCAATGCGCCGTGTTCTTCAAGCTTGCGTACGACGTTAGCGATGGTCGATGCTTTCTGACCGATGGCTACGTACACACACTTAATGCCTGAGTTTTTCTGGTTGATGATGGCATCGATAGCCAAAGCCGTTTTACCGGTTTGACGGTCACCGATGATCAACTCACGCTGACCACGACCAACTGGAATCATGGCGTCGATTGATTTGTAACCAGTTTGTACTGGTTGATCAACTGATTGACGCTCGATAACACCTGGTGCGATTTTTTCAACTGGCTCAAAGCCGTCTGCGTCAATCGGACCTTTACCGTCAATTGGCTCACCCAAGGTGTTTACCACACGGCCTAACAAGGCACGACCAACCGGTACTTCTAAGATACGGCCAGTAGATTTAACTTTTACGCCTTCTTGCAAATCAGCATATGGACCCATAACAACGGCACCTACGGTGTCGCGCTCAAGGTTCAATGCGATAGCGTAACGATTGCCAGGAAGCTCAACCATCTCACCTTGCATACAGTCTGCAAGGCCGTGAATGCGAATAATACCGTCGGTTACAGATACGATGGTACCTTCGTTACGAGCTTCACTGACCACTTCGAACTGTTCAATTCGTTTTTTGATCAGCTCTGCGATTTCATTTGAATTCAGTTGCATGCTCAAGTCCCCAATTAGGATTGCAGTGCGTGTGCAAGTCTATCTAACTTGCCGCGCACCGTGCCGTCGATTACCGTGTCACCAGCTTTAATGTATAAGCCACTGACAATTGCTGTATCGACAGTGCAATTCAGCTTAACTTTGCGTGAAAAACGTTGCTCTAACGTTTTCGCCAGATTGTCTTGCTGTTTCTTCGTCAATTTCACCGCAGAAGTTACGTCTACCGCGATTTCTTTTTCGTAGTCGGCGCGCAATTCAGCGAACAGCGCAACCACAGCAGATAAAGCTTTCAAACGACCGTTTTCGGCCATAACGCGAACAAAATTCTGGCCTTTTTCGTCCAGTTGCTCACCACATACGTTGATGAAAACTTCAATTTTCTTATCTAGCGTTTCAGCGCTACTCAAAAACATGGCCATAGAGGCGTCTTCTGCAACCGCAGTCGCAAACGCCAACATTTCATGCCATTTCTCGATAGCGCCGTTCTCTACTGCAAAATCAAAAGCTGCTTTTGCATAGGGGCGAGCAACCGTAGTCAATTCTGACATTTGCACAAACCCCTTTGGTTAGAGTTCAGCGACCAGTTTTTCAACAATGTCACTGTGAGCGTCTTTATCAATTTCACGCTCGATGATTTTGCTTGCACCAGCAACAGCCAACACAGCTACTTGCTTGCGCAATTCTTCGCGTAAGCGATTGCGTTCAGCGTCAACTTCGGCATGACCAGCAGCAATAATTGCTTCGCGTTCGGTTTCGCCACGTTGTTTGCCTTCTTCAACCGTTTGCTCTGCGCGTTTTTTCGCTTGAGCAATGATTTCGGCAGCTTGAGCTTTCGCTTCTTTAAGTTCGTCAGCAATTTTTGCCTGAGCAAGCTCTAAGTCTTTTTCGGCACGTTCGCCGGCTGCAAGACCATCAGCAATTTTTTTCTGACGAGCTTCAATCGCATTATTAAGCGGAGGCCATACGAACTTCATACAAAACAGTACGAAGACGATGAACGCGATTAATTCTCCGATCAGGGTCATGTTGATATTCATTAACCCCCCCTCCTATAAGTTCTATTGTTCGAAAGTTGAATGGCTTATTAAGCAGCGAACAATAAGAACATGGCGATACCAACACCGATCATAGCAACGGCGTCGATAAGACCAGCTAGGATGAACATTTTAACTTGCAAAGAAGGCGCTAATTCTGGCTGACGTGCACACGCTTCCAAGAATTTACCACCCATGTTACCGAAGCCAAGACCAGTACCGATAGCACCGAAACCGATCAACAAAGCTACAGCGATATATTTAAGACCTAATGCTAGTTCCATTGTTTTCTCCAATATTTCAAAGGTTAAGTTAAAAAATAAAAGTTAATACAAAAAATTAATGGCTTTCAGCGCTGGCCATGCTTAAGTAAACAATGGTCAACATCATGAATACGAATGCTTGCAGTACAATAACCAAGATGTGGAACACAGCCCACACAAAGTGCAACGGCAACTGGAACAAGCCAATAGCACCAATCAAGATGAAGATCATCTCGCCAGCGTATAAGTTACCGAATAGACGCAAGGCCAACGAGAACGGCTTAGCAACTAACGCAATGGTTTCTAACAACAAGTTAAATGGAATTAACAGCGCCTGCACAAAAGGATTGCTCGCATGAAACGGGTGCAAGGTTAATTCTTTAATGAAGCCCAACACACCTTTCATACGAATGGCGTAGCCGATCATGAGTAAGAACACGCCTGCGGCCAAACCAACGGTCATGTTTAAATCGGTGGTTGGTACAATTTTCATGTACACGTCGTGCGAGTCCATGCCAAAGAAGGTAGCGCCTACCCAACCCGCAAACGCAGGTAAGAAGTCAACGGGCACTAAGTCCATTAGGTTCATCAGGAATACCCAGACGAAAATGGTCAGTGCTAACGGCGCGATTAATTTACTTTTACCGTGGAAGGTATCGCGAACGTTGTCTGAAACCAGCTCAACGATCATTTCGATAAAGCATTGCAATTTACCAGGTACGCCTGTGTCTGCTTTCTTTGCCGCTGAGCGGAAGATCATCAAAAACAGAATACCTAGTCCAATTGACCAAGCGAGGGTATCAATGTGCCATGTCCAGAACCCGGCTTCACTACACGCTTTATTAAAGGCAATACCATTTTCGGTAGAGCACATTTTGGCGTTAGTTAAGTGGTGCTGGATATGGCTTTGGAGCGTTAACTCTTCTGCAGCCATGTTGTTTCCCACAATTTTAAGTTGATTTTAAAAGTAAAATTGGTGCTAGCCATTGCACAATAAGGGCTGCAGTGTAGCCGCTAACAACCGCGCTTAGCGGGAGCGATGTCAACACCAACAGGCCTACAAGCAAGGCCCCGGCAAGGATTAATTTCAACGCCTCACCGGCAAAAAAGTTACTAACTATGTCTTTTGCAGAGCGTGCGCCACCTATTGCGAAAGCGCGCCATGCAAACAGTGCTGTCGGAATAATTACGGCTACTCCGCCACCCACAACACCCCAAAAATACGTATATCCAGCAATGGGTTGTACCAACGAAAACACGCAAGCCAATAAAAATATGGCGCCAATTTGCACGCGAATTAACTTCGCCGCGAGCTGTTTTCCAGTTGCTGTCATTGTTTGTTTCACGGGCTAAAAACCTCGGTTAAAAGCCCGCGATAGTATAAAGATTTGGCGTTGAATTGCAAACAAATTGGGACGGCTAGCTGTCGTGTTCTAATTGAAAATGCGTCAAGATGCCATCAAGCTCATCTAAACTACTGTAATTAATCACGACTTTGCCTTTTCCTTTGCGACCGTGGTTAATTGCGACGTTGGCACCAAGGCGTTCACTGATAAGCTTCTCAAGCCGCTGAATATCAGCATCTGGCTGAGGTTTTGCTGCTTTTTCTTTGGCGGGTTCTAATGCTTGGCGAACCAGTTTCTCGGCTTCTCGCACCGTCATGCCTTTGGCCGCAATTTGTCGTGCAATTTCAGCTTGTGGCTCGCCTTCAAGCGCTAATAATAACTTGGCGTGACCTAGTTCAATATCGCCACGTTCAAGCAAGGTTTTGGTTTCTTGCTGTAAGTTATTTAACCGCAATAAGTTGGTGACTGTTGCACGTGACTTACCTACCGCATCTGCAACTTCTTGATGAGTTAATTGAAACTCAGTCAGTAAACGTTGTAGCGCCGTGGCTTCTTCCATAGCGTTTAAGTCTTCACGCTGAATATTTTCAATGAGCGCAATAGCCACTGCGGCTTCATCGGGAACCGGTTTAATTAAACAGGGTACTTCTGGCAAGCGCGCCATTTGTGCGGCACGCCAACGGCGCTCACCAGCAATAATTTCATACTTTTCATGGGCTACTTCGCGCACCACTATTGGCTGAATAATACCTTGTGCTTTTATCGACGCGGCTAAATCTTCAAGAGCCTCTGGGGTCATATCTTTACGCGGTTGGTATTTACCCGGTTGCAACCATTCAATCGGCAACTTTTGTAGTTCACCTTTGGTATAGTCAACTTCTGGCGTCGTGTCGTGTTGTTCTTTGTCACGTGCCGTTTTGCTAGTTGTCAGTAACGCGTCTAAGCCGCGTCCAAGTCCTCGTTTTTTGGCAGACATAAAGCGTGTTTCCCTTAAGCTTCAGCCGCTGCTTCGGCCTTTTTTTGTTGTTCTGCGCGGCGAATAAGTTCGCCTGCAAGCGCTAAGTAGGCTTTGGCACCAGCCGATGATTTATCATAGTACATGGCTGGAGCACCAAAACTAGGTGCTTCAGCAAGGCGCACGTTGCGTGGAATAACCGTGCGGTAAACTTTTTCGCCAAAATGCGTTTTCAATTGTTCTGAAACATCATTCGCCAAGCGATTACGTGGGTCGTACATGGTACGCAGAATGCCTTCAATTGTTAAGCGCGGATTCACCGCCTCGGCAAGGCGCTCAATGGTATCCATTAACGCGGTTAACCCTTCTAATGCGAAATATTCACATTGCATTGGCACTAACACGGAGTCAGCAGCAGCCATGGCGTTAACTGTGAGCATGCTTAAACTTGGTGGGCAGTCAATAAAAATGAAATCGTAATCGTCAACAACTGACTTTAAAGCCTGCGCCAACCGTTGCTCACGGGCAAATTCTTCCATCAGTTTAATATCGGCTGCGGTGGTATCGCTATTGGCCGCTATGAGGTGATATTTGCCATTGGTTTCGCGAATAATCACGTCTTTGGCGGGTTTTTGTTCAATCAATAGTTCGTAAGCGGTATTGTCCACGTCGTATTTATCAACGCCGCTACCCATGGTTGCGTTGCCTTGCGGATCAAGATCTATCAATAATACTTTGCGCCGTGTTGCCGCCATAGAGGCTGCTAAGTTCACCGCTGTGGTGGTTTTCCCTACACCACCTTTTTGATTCGCAACTGCAATAATTCTGCCCACAGGACTAACCTCTCGTTGTAATTATGGCCAAATGGCGCTCGCCATCGGCTTCGGGAACCTGTAATCGAATAATCTGTTCAACCTGATATTTTACTGGAATATCAGCAATTTCGGCTTCTGGATAAACGCCTTTTAAGGCATAAAATTTACCCTGTTTATTGGGTAAATGCCCGCACCAATTCAGCATATCACTAAGCGAGGCAAAGGCTCTACTTATCACCCCATCAAATTTTAGGTCAGGTTGATAGTCTTCTACTCGGCTTTGCACAGCCGTTACATTCTTAAGGCCTAACTGATGACATACCTGGCGAATAAACCGTATGCGTTTACCTAAGCTGTCTAACAACACAAATTCTTGGTCAGGAGCGGCAATGGCCAGCGGCAAACCTGGTAAACCAGGGCCGGTGCCAACATCTATGAACCGTTGCCCCTGTAAATGCGGTAATACCACCAAGCTATCTAAAATATGGCGGCTAAGCATCTGCTGTGGGTCGCGCACTGAAGTTAGATTATAGGCTTTGTTCCATTTGTCCAACTGCTCAACTAACGTCACCAATTGCTGTTGTTGGTGCTCGGTAATATTTAGCGTGGTTTGCGCTAATAATTTATGTAATTTTGTTAGCATGAGTTACGCGCTTTTCCGCAATAGTCCTTGTTTTTTCAAATGCACGAGCAACATAGAAATAGCCGCTGGCGTAATACCTGAAATGCGTGACGCTTTGCCCACGGTTTCCGGTTGATGTTGATTTAACTTCGCCACCACTTCATTCGACAGGCCTTTGATAGTGGCGTAATCAAAATCGAGCGGCAATTTGGTATTTTCATGACGTTGCTGTTTGGCAATTTCGTCTTGTTGGCGCGCAATATAACCTGCGTACTTAGTTTGAATTTCAACCTGTTCGGCGGCTTTATCGTCAGTTAAACCAGGACCTATCGCATCAATTTTCATGAGCTCACTGTAGGTAATTTCTGGCCGACGCAATAATTCTTCAGCGTTTACTTCGCGAGTAATTGGCGTTTTAACCAATTCATTAACTTGTTCAACAGCTGGGTGATCTTTATGGATCCAAGTACCACGCAAACGCTGTTGCTCTTGTTCAATCGATTCAAGTTTGTGTTCAAACGCCGCCCAGCGCAAATCATCTACCAAACCTAATTGGCGGCCTTGTGCGGTCATGCGCATATCCGCGTTGTCTTCGCGTAATAGCAAGCGATATTCAGCGCGCGAGGTAAACATACGATACGGCTCTTTGGTTCCTAGGGTACTTAAATCGTCAATGAGTACGCCCATATATGACTGATCGCGCCGCGGTGCCCAACCGTCTTTGTCTTGTACTTGCAAGGCAGCATTGGTACCTGCCACTAAGCCTTGTGCTCCGGCTTCTTCATAACCGGTTGTGCCGTTAATTTGGCCAGCAAAAAACAACCCATGAATATATTTAGTTTCTAGGGTTTGTTTGAGATCGCGCGGATCAAAGTAGTCATATTCAATGGCATAACCAGGGCGCGTTATATGCGCATTTTCAAAACCTCGAATAGAGCGTACTAATTCAACTTGAACATCAAATGGCAAACTTGTTGAAATACCATTTGGGTAAACTTCGTTGGTAGTTAGGCCTTCGGGTTCGACAAATATCTGATGCGAGTTCTTATCGCTAAAGCGCATGACTTTGTCTTCAATGGACGGGCAATAGCGCGGACCAACGCCTTCAATAACGCCTGAATACATGGGTGAGCGATCAAGCCCACCATGAATAATTTGATGGGTACGTTCGTTAGTATGCGTGATCCAGCACGAAATTTGCTGCGGATGATCAGCTTGCGAGCCCATAAACGAGAAAACTGGTGTGGGCGTATCACCGGGTTGTTCTTGCATAACGCTAAAGTCGATAGTTTTTGCGTCAATACGCGGTGGCGTACCGGTTTTTAAGCGATCAACGCGTAATGGTAATTCGCGTAAACGGCGCGCTAAATTGTTGGCTGGCGGATCGCCCGCTCGGCCGCCTTGATAGTTATTCAAACCAATATGAATTTGACCACCCAAAAACGTACCAACGGTTAAAACCACTGTTTTGGCGGAAAACTTCAAACCCATTTGGGTAACAACACCAACCACGCGATCGTTTTCAACGATCAGATCGTCGCATGCTTGCTGAAACAGACTTAAATTAGGTTGGTTTTCTAACATATGGCGAATAGCAGCTTTGTACAAAGCTCGGTCAGCTTGAGCACGAGTTGCACGAACTGCAGGGCCTTTAGAAGAATTTAATGTACGAAACTGAATACCCGCTTGGTCGGCCGCTATGGCCATAGCACCACCAAGCGCATCAATTTCTTTCACTAAATGGCCTTTACCAATACCACCAATAGCTGGGTTGCAAGACATTTGCCCCAGTGTATCAATGTTGTGCGTTAGCAACAGTGTGTTACAGCCCATGCGAGCTGAGGCTAATGCAGCTTCAGTGCCGGCATGTCCACCACCAATGACAATAACGTCATAATGCTGGTGGTAAGTATTGGTATTTGGCATACAGTGCGATCCTAGAACGTCAGTGATGTCTTTAATAAAACGTAGCCGGATATTTTAACCTGAATTGGCTCAGATCAAAACGGTTAAATTTTAGTCGTGAAGTATGAGCGATTTTTAAGTGAACAGCTTAAGGATCTAAGTAGTTAAATAAGATCTTTTTTTTTGATCTTTTTTATTACTCTTACTATTAGCTGCGGGAATTTTGTGGATAACCCAAGCTAAGCCATATCGAGTAAGGATCAAAGCGATCCGGTAACATGTGATCAGATCATGATCCTTTCGGTGATCAACCAGTGGATAACTAGGCCACTTATACACAGGATAAGTTATTCACAGAGTTATGCAGTGGGTATGTACAGGGTTCTTTTAATCTTATACATAGGATTATTCACAAAGATTTAATGAACGATTCAAGCCATGTTGATGATTTTTCATCCGGATCATCTTGCGACATGTCTATTTCTAGGTGTGTGATCAGCCGTTTTGCACCTAATATAGCGAGCATAGCGTCGCAATCTCGCCCTGCAGCACAGTAGGTGTCATAGCAGCTGTCACCAACGGCAATAACGCCATATTTAAGCCCATTTAAGCTTGGTTTGTGTTGGTGTAACTCTTCAGCGAAGTCGAGCATGCTGTCGGCATAGTCACCCGCGCCGTGACTGGCAACGCAACATAGCCATACAGATTCGTCGTGAAGAGCTTCAATGAGGTCTGAATAATCAGGTTCATAATGCATGTTTGTGCTGTGGCCGGCTTGCTGAAGTTGATTCGCAAGTTGATCGGCTAAGTATTCGGTATTGCCTGATGTGGTTGCGACTAGAATGTCGATAGCAGCCATGGATTCGTTCCTAATTAATTGTGTGCTTGTGCATTAAACGGCAACGACAACCTTGTTACGCCCCATTTGTTTTGCTTCACGGGTTGCGTGTAGAGCGCGTTGAATTGTTTCGTCAAAGCCTTCGCCAAATTGTACTTGTACAACACCAAAGCTACCACGAATTGGTAGCACGAGTTCATCAATTCGAAGTACCGGCATTTTGCGGCGAATTTCTTCTGCACGCTCGTGAGCTTGAGTGATATCTAAGTTGGGCATAAACAAAACAAAACGATCGCCACGGTAGCGAGATAGAATTTCACTGTCACGTAGCTCTGTTTTTAAGACAGCAGCTAGTTGTTGTAAAACTTTGTCACCGACGTCTTCACCATATTCAGCATTAATGAGCGCAAACCGGTCAATGTCAAACAGGGCTAAGCTATGATTTTGGTTTGGCTTTGACGATTTGATGACTTGCTCTACTAATGTTTTGGTAAGCCAACGGGTTGGTAGCTGCGTAAGTAGGTCGAGCATAGCTAGCTCTTTTAGTGAATTATTTTCTTGCGCTAACGCCGGCACAGTAATCGCAAAATAAGACATAAACGCCATAATAAATAGAGCAAATTGGTAGGTAATTGCTTGGTCTGTGACATTAAATAAGCCTACGCCAAAGGCTATTACGGAAGTAATAATTAACAGACTTAATGACGCTAGCGAAGTTCGCTCGGTAAACACTATCCACAATTGCGGAATTGCTAAGAAAAATATGAAGTAAGCCACACCAGGATGCTCTACAGCACTATCAAGTAGCATGATAGTAATGATTGTGACAATGGCTGCGGTTAGTTTTATAGCAAAGGGAAGCAAATTATTAGACAGTCGTTTGTCGTGTTCGAAAAATACATCTATCCAGGTTAGTTTTGTTCCGGTTAATTTGGTCAGGACAATAGCTAGTGTTGGGGTAACGACAATTAAGCCAATAAGGTCGCCAAGCCACCAGGCAAACCAGCCTGTGCTTATAATATGTTGGTAGTCTTCGGTTGCGTATTCCCAAATAGAAAGTCCTGAAAGCGCAGCAAGTAAAGCCGTTACTATGGAAATTAATAGTAATCCAATGATTTTTAGTGGCAGTGGTTTTTGCACAAAATGACTTAGCCAGTACCGAGCGGTTAGGCCGCCGGCACCATAAGATAGCGTATGAACTAATGAAAATAATAGCGCTGTTGCTAGTAGGGTTGGGTCAAAACCGCCTAAAATTTGTTCTTCAAATTTAAACGAAACAAACAAAATACCGAAAAATACGGGAAAGAAACCGCGTTTACCGAGTATCAAAAAAGCGGAAAAAGAAACGCCAGCAGGCATATACCAGAGGCTGATGAACTCCGCGTAGGCCATTAAGCTTGAAGCGTAAAAAGAGCTCACCCAAAGCGCAAAAACAAAAACAAAGGTGCTGATTTTCAAACGCCATCCTTAAGTACGAGCGTACGTCTTTTGTTTTAGTAACTGTTTGTCTGCACGTTCTATAGCGAGTTTTAAGCTTTCATCTGGTGCTATTTCTACTATGCCAAAACTACCCTGTATGGTGAATTGGCTATCATCATTTTTAGCTTCGGCTAATTCTTGTTTAATGCGTTCAACAATATTCGTCGCGCCTTGCAGATTTTCTTTTGCCAAAAGTAGAATAAATTCGTCACCGCCATAACGTGCAAATAAGTCATCTTCTCGCAACGATTGTTGCACTATTTTTGCAGTTGTGACAAGTGCTTGGTCACCGGCAGCATGACCAAAGTTGTCGTTTATGGCTTTAAATTTATCAAGATCGAACAATACCAGAGACATTGGATAATTTCGTCGGTCGCGTAACAGTTGTTTTGCCTGCTCGGCAAAGTGTTGACGATTAGCTATTTGAGTTAAGCCGTCAGTATTGCTGCGCTTTAATAAATAATTGTTGGTGGTAACTAAACTAGGTACGGCCATGCCGAAATAAGCATTGGCACTAATCACACAAAGCGCAAATTGGTAGGTAATGGCGCTGGAGTTCATGTCTAAAATTTGAAATGACAGGGTAATAAAAATGGCTAACACGCTCAAACTAACACATTGGCGAGGAATACTTTCGGTGAACACAATCCACATTTGTGGAATACACAAAAAGAAAATGAAGTAAGCAAACTCGGGGTTTTCCAACCAAACATCGAGCATTAAGTGCATAGTCGTCAAACTTAATAAAACACCAAGTTTGAAAATAAAAGGCGGCCATGCGCGTTTCGGCGATTTGTCATAGCGAAATGCAAAGAGACGGCTGTCGCGTTTCGCATCAGGCCAAATTCTTGCAAAAAGTAAGAGAAAAACAGGTGTTAGAATATAAACACCGGCTAGATCACCTATCCACCAAGGTAGCCAAATAGCTGAATTAGCGCTTTCACTTAGCATTTCGGTGGCATTAAGGGTGGCAATACTCAGAAATGTTGCCACTAACGTGGTGATAAAAGCACTTAGCAAGAACGTGAGAATTTTTTGCACGATTTGTAGGTGGTTAAAGTGACCGATAAAAAACCGACATGCCATACCGCCTATGCCATAAACCACCACATGTACCAACGCAAACGGAGCTGCCTTGGTTATTGCACCAACAAGTTCAAGGGATTCATTGGAAGAGAAATTCAACCCGAAAGTTGTTACTAATGCAGCGATAAAAATAGGAAGGGCTGCCAGCCAACGAAACATAATAAAGGCAGCAAATGAAAGCCCCGCAGGAATAAACCACAGGCTAGCGTGGGCTTGATATTCCATCAACCCAGACAAGTGCCACGTAATAATCCATAGTGCAAACATTAGTGCAAACGGAAGCAGAGCGCGTTTCACTATCAACTTAATCATCCTTATTTAGTTGCTGCTGTAACTGTAAGCCAGAATTCAAAACACGACAAATGGTTAATTTTCACGCCCAGTGTAATGGAGCACAAATAGCATTCTTGGTACAGTACGCGGAATATGTTTTATCTAATCATCTAAGTAGTTAGAAAATTAACAGAGAATTAATCATGAACAAATCAAAGGTATGGTTAATTGCAGGGCTCGTATTAGCTAGCAATGTACAATTTGCGCAAGCGTCAGCTGTTTCGCAACCCAAGGGCAACTTTGTCGATAAATTTCGTCAACTCGATGAAGTGTTGCCAACGCCCAATGTGTATCGTAACGCCGCTGGTGAGCCAGGCGAAAATTACTGGCAACAGCAAGCAGACTACACCATTAAGGTTCGATTAGATGAAGAGAAACGCCGTATTGATGCGCAAGAGACGATTCAATATCACAATAACTCACCTTATACGCTGAAATATATTTGGATTCAGCTCGATCAAAATATTTTCCGTAATGACTCAATGTCTGAACGAACGTCAACGTTTAACAGTAAGCCAGATATAAGCTTGGGTGGTGTTGATAAGCCAGCAAAAATTTCATTGAATCAATTACGTCGTCAGCAGTTCATGGCAGACAACGAATTAGGTTTTAGCATTGATAAAATTGCGGACTCTCGCGGTCGAGCATTAGATTTTGTGATTGTCGGCACCAACATGCGCGTGGACTTGCCGACACCTTTAAAGCCAAATCAGAAAACCGAGCTTGCCATCGATTTCGGTTTCAATATTGTTGAAGAAGACGCCGTTGGTGCGCGTTCAGGTTATGAACATTTTCCTGACGATGCTCGCGAAGGCGGTAACGACATCTTTTTAATGGCGCAATGGTATCCGCGCGTCGCCGCATTTACCGATTATGAAGCCTGGACCAACAAAGAATTTTTAGGTCGCGGTGAATTTACTCAAGAATTTGGTGACTTCACGGTTGAAATTGACGTACCTGCTGATCACATCGTGTCGTCAACCGGTGTCTTGCAAAACCCGCGTCAAGTGCTGAGCAACGCACAGCGCGAGCGTCTTGAGCAAGCGAAAAAGGCAGATAAGCCAGTATTTATTGTCACACCTGAAGAAGCGCTTGAGAACGAGAAAGCCGGCACTGATAAACGCAAAGTTTGGAAGTTCAGTGCAGAAAACGTTCGTGATTTTGCTTGGGCTAGTTCACGAAAGTTTATTTGGGACGCCCAAGGTTATCAGCAAGGCGGTAATGTACAGCCGCTGGTTATGGCCATGAGTTTTTATCCAAAAGAGGGCGGCGAACTGTGGGAAAAATATTCAACGGCTTCGGTTATTCATACCATGGAAGTGTATTCGCGTTTCTCATTTGATTACCCATACCCAACTTCGCAGTCAGTGAATGGCCCTGTGGGCGGTATGGAATACCCAATGATTACTTTCAATGGCCCTCGTACAATTTTGCAAGATGATGGCAGCCGCACCTATTCGTTGTCAGAAAAACGCTTTTTAATTGGCGTGGTTATTCATGAAATTGGCCACATTTATTTCCCCATGATTGTGAACTCTGACGAGCGCCAATGGACCTGGATGGATGAAGGTTTAAATAGCTTTTTAGATGGCGTTGCCGGCCGTGAATGGGACCCAACCATTCCTTGGGGGGTAGAACCGCGTTCTATTGTTGACTATATGAAGTCAACTAACCAAGTGCCTATTATGACGCAGTCGGACAGCGTATTAAATTTAGGTCCGAACGCATACACCAAGCCGGCTGCAGCATTGAATATTCTGCGCGAAGTTATTTTAGGCCGTGAATTATTTGACTATGCCTTTAAAGAATACGCTCAGCGTTGGGCATTTAAGCGCCCAACCCCAGCTGATTTCTTCCGTACCATGGAAGAAGCCTCTGGCGTTGATCTGGATTGGTTTTGGCGTGGTTGGTTCTATTCAACAGACCATGTCGATATTAGCCTAGAGCGAGTTTATAAATTACGTTTGGATACACAAGACCCAGACATTGATTGGGAGCGCCGTCGTCAAGAAGAAGCCGATAAGCCAACACCGTTGTTTGTGAAGCGCAACCAAGCAGAAGGCCGCAAAACCTGGGTTGAATTAAACCCAAGCGTTCGTGATTTCCATGACGACAATGACCGCTTTACAGTAACCAACAAGCAACGTAACGCTTACCAAAGTTTCTTGGAAAAACTGGAGCCGTGGGAGCGTCGTGTATTTGAACGAGCGGTAGCCGAAGATAAAAACTATTACGTGCTCGATTTTAAAAACATCGGCGGCTTAGTCATGCCTATTTTATTACAGGCAACCTACTCAGACGGCACCACAGAGAGCTTACATATACCTGCTGAAATTTGGCGTCGCAATGCGCAGTCAGTGAGTAAGCTTATTGTGACGGACAAAGAAGTTGTTGAGTTTGCGGTAGACCCGAACTGGGAAACTGCAGATGTAGATATTGAAAATAACTACTATCCACGTCGTATTATGCCGTCGCGCATTGAAGCGTTTAAATATAACCGGTCAACCGATCATATTTCACGTGACTTAATGCAAGACGCCAAAACCAAACTGAAGTCTTCTGAAACCGAAGACAACAATGAAGAGGAACAAAATTAATGCGTACGTTGTGGCTCGCATTAATGTTGCTGATTGGGGTGAGCGCGGCCAGCGCTCACCAGCTCAAAACAGCCAGCACCACTATATTGTTCAATGAGCGTACCGGGAACATAGAAGTTTTACACCGGTTCTTTTTGCATGACGCAGAGCATGCGGTTAAGCAGCTTTTTGATAAAGAAGCCGATATTCATCAGCTGGAGCGAACCCGTGAGCAATTTAGCGACTATGTGCAACAGCGGTTTAGCTTGGCGACGTTAGACAATCAAACCTTGCCACTCAGTCATGTCGGTTATGAAATAGACGGCAATAATTTCTGGGTGTATCAAGAAACACCAGTGGTAGCGAATTTAAAGGGTTTGAAAATACGCCATAAGGCACTGCAAGACGTATGGCAGAGTCAGCAAAATTTAGTTAATGTTGAAGGCAATGGTCCACTGCAAAGTGTGACATTTAAAGCTGCAGATAACTGGCTAGAAGTTTACTTTTAGGCCTTCCATTTAGGCGTAAAAGTAAAAACGTTACCGGCGCCGATAACGGAGGTTGCCATGCTACGTGTTTTATTGGCTTTTGTAATAGCGATTGCTGGCGCTGCTTTAGTTGGCAGCGTTATGCAAACACAGTTTAATTTGGCAGAAATAACCGCGTTGTCGGTAAGTGTTGATATGCCAACACGCATGAACACCATTGTTCATGATCTGCTGCACTTCGGCCCAGTGTTTGCGGCTATGTTAATTCCTACCTTACTCATTGCTTTCATTATTGCTTGGCTAGTTGCCAAACGTTGCAAACGGTTTGAGCGGTGGTGGTTTATTGTTGGCGGCGGCTTGGGCCTAGCCACAGCCTTTATTATTATTGACTCTCTTGCCCCAATGCCTACGTTAATTGCCGCTAACCGCACTACGTTAGGGTTTGTGTTAATGAGTGCCACAGGGGCGTTTGCCGGTTGGATATTTGATAGGTTGTGGCACCCACAAGCGCGAGAGCTAAATGAGGAGCTGCCGAAATGATCAGGTTATGTGTCAAATTAACCGTTATTGCCCTCGCTCTGTTTGCGAGTGCAGTGCAGTCATCAGCTGTCGTGACAAAAACCACGGTGATTGCAGATAAATTAGCGTTTCCTTGGTCAATGGCAGCCTTACCGGAAGGTGGCTTTGTGGTGACGCTGCGCGGCGGGCAGCTAATTTATGTTGCACCTAACGGAGCCAAACAACCGATAGAACTTAGTCTTCCAGATCTTTATGCAACCGCGCAGGCAGGATTATTTGAAGTGCTGTTGGCGCCAGATTTTTCCAGCACACGTGAATTGGTATTAAGTTATGCCTGCGGTAACGAGGCGGCTAATAACACCTGTGTTGTCAAAGGCACATTGTCAGCGCAAGCACCCTATAGTGTATTTAACGCCCAGAATATTTTCACAGCGTTACCGAAAAAAGCCGGCGCCGCGCATTTTGGTGCGCGCATGACTTGGCTAGCCGATGGCACCTTGCTGGTGGCTTTAGGTGACGGGTTTGTGCATCGTGAACAAGCGCAACTTTTAGATAACCATCTTGGCAAAATAGTGCGTATTCATCGCGATGGCAGCACCCCAAACGATAACCCCTACAAGCACAGCCAAGCTTCGCAAATTTTTAGTTATGGTCATAGAAACGTGCAAGGTTTGATCTATGATGAACAGCGTGACGCCATATGGCAGCACGAACACGGCCCGAAAGGCGGTGATGAACTCAATAAAATTGTGGCTGGCGGTAACTATGGTTGGCCTATTGCAACCTATGGCATTGACTATATCGGGGCTAAAGTTTCACCCTTTAATCAGTTGCCGGGAGTTAAAGCACCTTTGTATACGTGGACGCCTTCACTAGCACCAGCTGGTTTAGCCTTGTACAAGGGCGACTTATTGGTGTCGCACTTGGTTGGTCGGCGTTTACAACGGTTTCATTATAGTAACGACAGCTGGACCTTAACCGATGAATACCTGAGCGAATTAGGCCAGCGCATACGGGCGGTGTATACCAGTCCAGATAACCAGGTTTATGTGCTTACGGATAGCGCCGAAGGCCAATTAATTAGAGTGGAATTGCCATGAAAATTATTCAGTCTCTAGTTTTAACTGCAGCAACAGTATTTATGGCTGCGTTGGTAACGCCCAGTGCGCATGCATACGGTGGTATTGGCCATCATGCGTTTTGCGAAATAACTTATACCTTAGTGCAGCCAGCAACACGTGCGCGGCTTGACGCTATGGTGGCAGAGCATCCAGATTATGACGACTTTGGTAGTATTTGTAGTTGGGCCGACCATATTAAAAGTAACGACCAATGGGACTGGGCGAAGCCGCATCATTATGTCAACTTTCCGCGTTCAGAAGCCAAAGTTCGGCCTGAAAATTGCAGTGACAAAGGCTGTATTTTGAGTGCTATTCAACATCATTATGACGTATTAAAGCACGACCCAAACGACTGGGTTGCACTAGCGTTTTTAGTGCATTTTATGGGCGACTTACATCAACCGATGCATGTGAGTTTTGCCGATGACTTAGGTGGCAACCGAGCTAGCTTAGTTTACTTTGATCAGCCAACGAACTTGCATCGTTTGTGGGATACCGACATGTTGGCTCAGCGAGGTGGCGAGCAAAGTAGCGCAAAAGCACAGGAGCTAACCAAAGAGCTTGAGCCACTAGCGCCGCTTTCGGTGAACCCAGAGCAAACCTTGGCGTGGGCCAATGAGTCAGCAGCCATTACCCGGCGAATTTATTCAAACTACCGTGAAGGCCAAGAAATAGCTGACGATTATACCGCGCAGTGGGGGCCTGTTTTGGAGCAACGCATGCAACAAGGTGCGCAGCGGTTGGCCGCAATTCTTGATGGGCTATATGCGAGAACGAATAACTAATTAAGCTTTAGAATTGAGGCGCTGTGGAGTGGTTTCTTGGCTACCGTCAGCGCCATAAATAGCTGCGCCACCGGTACCTGCGGCATCGCGCAGAATATTCAGCATTTGTTGGTTATGGTGCAGACGATGTTGAATAAGCTCGCCATTTAAACTATTCAGTTGGGCAATACGTTGTGTGCGTTCAAGTAATTGTTGCCATACATCTTCACAGTCGGCCTGCTGCGCGGCTTCACGAGCTCCAGCGGCATCGTTGCTAAAACCAAGTTTTTGCTGTGCAGCTCGGCGCTTGGTTTCATTTGTTTCAATAGCGTGTTGCAGAGTTTGTTTCTGCTCAGCAAGCTGCTTGAGCTGTTCGCCATCTATTTTACCGTCGCCAAGTAGCTTCTGCTCTTGTTCAAGCAGGGCGTTGAGCTGATCTAAACGTTCAACTTGTGCGGTTAAATGCTGGCGTAAACTCATAAGCGCTTACAGGCCGTCCGTTAAGCTTTTCAGTAAAGCTTCGGCAATATTGTCGGTGTTCATGTTTAATTTACCGTCACGAATTGCTTCGCGCAGCTCTTCAACACGGGCCATATTAATGTCTTGGCTAGCGTCTTGCGGTAGTTGGCTTAAGTGCGTTACAACTTCCGCTTGCTTGGCTTCACCCGCACTGGCTTTCTCAGTTTTCTGGGCCGCTTGTGAACGGCTAGATTCTGACTGAGTAACACTATTAGGTGGTTGATAACCATTGATTT
The DNA here is from genome assembly GCF_001418345.1 of Pseudidiomarina woesei. Classification (GTDB taxonomy): domain Bacteria; phylum Pseudomonadota; class Gammaproteobacteria; order Enterobacterales; family Alteromonadaceae; genus Pseudidiomarina; species Pseudidiomarina woesei. Next base: position 22,915 of record NZ_LIPW01000011.1, on the reverse strand, counting down.
TCACGGGAAATCCCTCGCTATTATTGGCGTTGCTAGATTATTTATCGGCACTAGCGCCAAATTCTTTAAGTCTATTTGCACATATTTAACAGTTATTGTGCGGGTTCAGCCCTGCCCGGTGCAACAATTTTAACTCGTATGAGCTGTTTGTTATTTAATCGAACGCGAATTATATCACCAATTGCCCCAGTATCCATGGCCTCGGCCGTTCGCGTAATTTGAAACCCTTTACCGCGGGCTTCAATTACTAGCTCATCGCCAAAATTAACCACTTGTGGCTTGGTTAATAGGTTTTCTTGCAAAATACTGTGTTGGCTTAGCGCCCGGCGTAACTGTTGGCCAATAACTTGCTGCATTGCCTGTGGCGTTGCTAACAATGCATAACGTGGCAAGCGGCCTAAATCACCCTGTTCAATGGTGATGTCGTTACGTGCCAAAGTATGCTTTGCAGCTAAGTCTCGGGTCACCACCAAATAATTTCCTATTACCGACACATCTATTTGTACAAAACGCGGATTGTCACGCAGGCTATCGCCGCACGATAAGGTCACCATGGTGCGCCCAGCTAAACGTTGCGGCTCACGGGAAAAGCGCGCATGAATGTTGGGGCAGCTCAGCAGTGGTTGCAGCGTTTCTGCGGGTGTTAAAAGTTCAACATGATGGCTTGTTGTGGTTGGGGGTAAGTGACGCGCAACCAGTTGCATTATGGCGCGATACCAGTTGGTTTGTGCAACGGTGCTCGTTGTGTCGTCAGCGTGCACCCGAGAGCTGCCCACACTAAGGAACACCAACACAACCAAAGTGCAAGTGTGCAGCAAGCTATGTCGATTTAATGTGGCAACGCCCATGAAAATACCAATAAAAATAAATGACCGTTCGAATTATAGACAGTTTCGCAATGAGGTATTGGCAGAATTGGGGGTAAAAAAGGCGCTTATTCTTTGCTTTGTATTTACACAAGCCGAAGTACTCTGCAACGTGAACAGGAGGGTCTGCACCATGATCGACAAATTAACCAGTGCGTTGCAGTTTCAACAACAGACTTTAGCGCTGCGCCAACAACGCCAAGAAACATTGGCGGGCAATATCGCGAATGCCGATACGCCGAACTATAAAGCGCGAGACTTTGATTTCTCACAAGAGCTCAAGCGCGCCACAGCACAGCAGTCGGGGCCGGTAAAACTGGCAACAACCCATGCTGGGCACATGCAGTTATCGGCTTCAAACACGGCGGTGGACATGAAGTATCGAGTTCCGGCCCAAAACCGGCTTGACGGTAACACTGTAGATATGGATATGGAACGCGCACAGTTTTTAGATAACTCATTGCGCTACCAAGCAGACATTCAATTTTTAGACGATCGCATTAGTGGCCTGAAGAAAGCCATGCAACCAGAACAATAAAAGGGGCTGAAATATGGCAATTTTTTCAATTTTAGATATTTCAGGTTCGGCCTTAACGGCGCAGTCACAACGCATGAATGTGGCGGCCAGCAATATGGCTAACGCGAATAGTGTGGCTGGCCCCGATGGCCAACCGTACAAAGCCAAACAAGTTATTTTTGAACAACAACTGCAAGCCAATGGCGTTGGTGGTGTGCAAGTAAAAGAAGTGGTTGAGTCAGAAGCACCGGCACGGCGCGAGTATCAACCAGGCCACCCACTTGCAGACGAGCAGGGCTATGTGACTATGCCGAATGTCGATCCGGTTGCTGAAATGGTCAATATGATTTCGGCCTCGCGGTCTTATCAAGCCAACGTAGAAGTGATGAACACCAGTAAAGACTTACTGATGCGCACACTCACCATTGGCAAGGGCTAAGGAGTAACCAATGAGTACCATTGATGCAAGCGTGTTAAATCGCGTTAACCAAAGCGCTAATAACGCAAAGGTGGCTTCGAATAGTCAAGAAATGCGCGATAACTTTATGACGTTGTTGGTAACGCAGTTGCGCAACCAAGACCCATTGAATCCAATGGAAAATAACGAAATGACCTCGCAGTTGGCGCAAATTAATACGGTAAGCGGTATTGAGTCGTTAAACGACACTATGCAAACCATTAACGGCCAAATGGAAGCGGCAAAAACCATGCAAGCCTCAGCCTTAATTGGCCGAGCGGTATTGGTGCCTGGTGATCGAATTTTGGTGGGTAACGACGGTGAAGGCGATGCTACGCCATTTGGCATTGAGCTCAATGCGCCTGCAGAAAGCGTGAAAATTAATATTTATAACGCCAGCGGTATGCTGGTTCGCCGTATGGATCTTGGCGAAGTGGGCTCGGGCCCACAGTCGTTCTCATGGGACGGCAAAATGGATGATGGCACAGCAGCCCCTGCTGGCGCTTACAAATTTACAGTTGAAGCCACCAACGGTGACCAGCCGGTTACTTCAGAACGCTTTAACTATGCACAAGTTATCGCGGTGAGTATGACAGACAGCGGTCCGCGACTCGACTTGGGCGGTATTCTAGAACCCGTTCGTCTTGAAGACATTCGGCAAATTATTTAAGGAGCTCGACCATGGGTTTTTCTCAAGCATTATCAGGTTTACGTGCAGCAGCCACTAACTTAGACGTGATTAGTAACAACGTTGCGAACTCACAGGTAGTAGGTTTTAAAAGCGCTCGCGCACAGTTCTCAGATATTTATGCCAATGCCCAAGTGGGTTTAGGTGTACGTGTAGCTGGCGTATTTCAAGACTTCAGCGACGGTAATATAGAAACCACTAACCGCAATATGGACTTAGCCATTAGCGGCAAAGGCTTCTTTCGGTTTGAAAACCAAGGCCAAATTGAATACTCGCGCAACGGCCAATTAACTATTGATAAACAAGGCTTTATTGTTAACGCGCAGGGTGCACAGCTAACCGGTTATCCACAAGGCGTTGAATTTGGGGGCCAGCCAGAAGTATTGCGTGTGCCACCAGGTGGTATTCCAGCGAATGCATCAAGCGAGCTTAGCGGCGTATTTAACTTAGATACCAGTACTGCAATTGTCGACCGTGCAGCAGTGCCGTTTGACCAAGCCGACCCAGATTCGTATTCCTACGCGAACTCGGTCACCTTGTTCGACTCTTTAGGTAACCCGCACCCAAGCATGATGTACTTCACTAAAACTGGCGATAACCAGTGGGAAGTGCGCATGTCACGTGGTACCGAGCTAGCGCCGGAAGTGGGCCAACTAGACTTTGATACCAACGGTTTGCTTACCGGCACCACCAACATGGACGGCTTTACTTTTGCGCCAGGTGAAGGTGCTGCCAACATGTCCATCGCCATGGACGTTACCGGTACCACGCAGTTTGCCAACGAGTTTGAATTAACCTCAATGGAACAAAACGGCTATATGTCAGGCACGCTGATGCAAGTAGCGGTAGCCGAAGACGGCAGCATTATTGGTACCTACTCAAATGAACAACAAGTTGTGCTCGGTACTATTGCACTGGCGAACTTCCAAAGCCTTGAGGGTTTGAAGTCGGTGGGTAATAACGCATGGGTTGAGTCGCAACGCTCAGGTGTTCCTATTTTGTCAGTGCCTGGTGAAGGCCAGTTTGGCTCAATTATGGCGGGTGCTGTTGAGGCCTCAAACGTTGACTTAACTCAAGAGTTAGTAGCCATGATTATTGCTCAGCGTAATTATCAAGCGAACGCGCAGAGCATTAAGTCGCAAGACGAAGCTCTGCAAACCACCATGCAGTTGAAGTAATACCTAAGGTAAAGAGGCTTAATCATGGACGCCATTTTATATACGGCAATGAATGGGGCACGACAAACGCTCGATGAGCAGTCAGTGGTGACCCATAACTTGAGTAACGCATCAACCACTGGTTTTCGGGCGCAGCTTGCTGCTGCCCGCGCGGTGCCTGTTAACGGCCCTGGCGCGTTAGATACACGCGTGGCCGCAGTGACAACCACGGGTTTGTTCGATACTTCGGCGGGGGCTATTCAAACCACCGAACGTGATTTAGATGTGGCGTTCGATCAAGCCAACTGGCTTGCCGTACAAACACCAGCAGGCGAAGCCTATACCAAACGTGGCGATTTACAGATAGATGCCGATGGTCAGTTAATGGTGAACGGCATGCCGGTGCTTGGTGATGGCGGCCCAATATTGTTGCCGCTAGGAACTCAAGTGACTATTGGTAACGACGGTACTGTAAGCGGCATTGGTTTAGGCGGTGACGCCAATGAACTAGTACCGCTTGATCGTTTAAAACTAGTGCGTGTTGATCAGCCGAATCAGTTACAACGCAGCGACGATGGTTGGTTTCGTACTCCTGTGGGCGCGCCATTGCAACGTGACGAAACGGCACAATTGGTGTCCGGCGCGTTAGAGGGTAGTAATGTAAACACGATAGAAGCCATGGTGGCCATGATTGATACGCAGCGCCGCTATGATTTGAATATGAGCGTGATTTCAACCGCTGACGAAACGGCCCAGCAAGCAAATAGTCTGCTGTCGGTGAAGGGCTAAATAGGTTTACTGGAGAACAATTATGATTAAATCGTTATGGACGGCCAAAACCGGTTTGACCGCGCAACAACAGCAGCTTGATGTTATTACCAACAACTTGGCTAACGTAAATACCGCGGGTTTCAAACGTTCACGAGCTGTTTTTGAAGACTTGTTGTATCAAAACATGCGCCAACCAGGTGCTATGAACAATGCCCAAGATAGTTTGCCTTCAGGCCTACAAGTCGGTACGGGTGTGCGTACGGTTGCGACAGAACGTTTGCATACTCAAGGTAGTATGAATAACACCGAAAATTCACGTGACTTAGCTATTAGCGGAAAAGGCTACTTTCAAGTGCTCATGCCAGATGGCTCGTTGGCTTATACCCGCGACGGTAGCTTTCAAGTGAATGAAGACGGCCAAATGGTAACAGCCAACGGTTTTCCATTAGAGCCAGCGATTTTTCTTCCGGCAAACGCTATGAGCGTAACCATTGGCCAAGACGGCATTGTCACCGTGACCCAACCGGGTAATACCCAGAACGTTCAGGTTGGCCAAATTACTTTGGCGATGTTTATGAATGACGCGGGTCTAGAGGCACGTGGTGGTAATTTGTTTGTCGAAACCCAAGCCTCTGGAGCACCAACCGAGTCATTACCAGGCATGAACGGCGCCGGAACTTTATTCCAAGGCTTTGTTGAAGCCTCAAACGTGAATGTGGTGGAAGAAATGGTCAACATGATTCAAACCCAGCGCGCTTACGAAATTAACAGCCGAGCTATTTCAAGCAGTGACGAAATGCTGGCGCGGTTGAGTCAGTTATAACAATCGATTAGGCGAATAAGGCAGATAGCATATGCGTGCGGTTTTGATAGTAACGATGGCGGTGTTGTTAGCGGGGTGCAGCAGCTCGCCACCTGAACCTGTAGTGGTTGATCCTTACGAACCGGTGGTTATACCGGAGAACGCGTATGGGGTACCAAACGGTTCTATTTATCAGGCGCAAAATGGCTATATTCCATTATTTGAGGACCAGCGCCCACGTCGCACGGGCGATATCATTACTATTATTCTTGAAGAGCAAGTGAGTGCGACCAAAAACGCTTCGTCACAATCGTCTCGTGCGAGCAATATTGGTGTGGACCTAGAAGGCTTGCCAGATGCTCTTGAACAACTGGCGGAGTATGGTTTTAGTGTTGGTAGTGCGAATGACTTCGCCGGCTCAGGCGGCAGTAGTGCGTCAAATCAGTTTTCTGGCGTGATTACCGTGCAAGTTATGCAAGTGCTACCTAATGGGAATTTGCGCGTGCGCGGCGAAAAGCAAATCGCCATTAATCAAGGCACTGAATATATTCGTTTTTCGGGCGTCGTGAATCCGCGCAGTATTAATGGCCAAAACAGCGTGTTGTCAACCGCTGTGGCCGAGGCACGCCTAGAGTACATTGGCGATGGTTATATCAACGATGCACAGAAGCAGGGTTGGTTGCAGCGTTTCTTTAATTACATCGCGCCGTTTTAAGTAGAGGTTTTATCATGTTACGACAGTTCATGACGCTTATGACTATAGCCATTATTGGCTTATCAAGTGCACACGCAGAGCGTATTAAAGATCTCGCTGATTTTGCCGGCGTGCGTAACAACAGCCTTGTTGGCTATGGCTTGGTAGTTGGCCTTGATGGTAGTGGTGACCAGACCATGCAGGCGCCGTTTACCGGTCAGAGCATGACAAACATGTTGGCCCAACTCGGTGTCACTATTCCGCCGGGTACCAATATGCAGTTACGTAACGTAGCGGCAGTGATGGTAACGGCTACGTTGCCGCCGTTTGCACGCCCAGGGCAAGAGCTCGATATTGTCGTGTCATCAATTGGTAATGCTCGCAGCTTACGCGGCGGTACCTTATTAATGACACCACTGAAAGGTGCTGACGGCCAAGTCTATGCATTGGCTCAGGGTAATTTATTAATTAACGGTGCAAGTGCAGAGTCGCAAGGTTCATCCGCTGTCATTAATCAACAAGCCGGTGGGCGAATTACTGGCGGAGCCACGGTCGAGCGCAGTGTTGCCCATGATATTACTTACGGCAAAATGCAGTTGAACCTCAAAGAAGCCGACTTCACCACAGCCTTACGTATGGTGGAACGCATTAATCAAGAATTTGGTTATGCGGTTGCCATGGCTCTGGATGGCGGCACCATTCAACTTGATGGCCCAGCAGATGCAGCAAACCGTGTGCAATTTATGGCGCGGGTTGAAAATGTTGATGTGCGTCCAGGCTCGGCTAGCCCTCGGGTTGTTTTAAATTCACGCACAGGTTCGGTTGTTTTAAGTGGGCCAGTAACCCTGCGGCAAGCGGCGGTTGCGCATGGCAATTTATCTGTAACCATTACCCGCCAACCTTATGTTAGCCAGCCGCCGGCGCTTAGCGGCGGCGAAACTGTGGTTGGCGAAACCAGCAACATTGCCATTGAACAAGAGCAGGGCTCCTTGCAAATGGTTGAGGGCGTTGAGTTAATGCAAGTAGTGCAAGCGCTGAATAGCTTGGGTGCTACGCCAAGCGATTTGATGGCGATATTGCAGGCGCTGCATACTTCGGGTGCGCTGCGAGCTGAACTGGAGATTATTTAATGGCTAACTCTGTTACATCGGTCGGTTTAGCGTTAGACGCACAACAATTGAATAAGCTAAAAACGCAAAGCCAGCAGCAACCTAAAGAAGCTGCTGCAGAAGCCGCTCGGCAGTTTGAAGCCTTGTTTATTTCGCAAATGATGAAGTCAATGCGCCAAGCTGGTGGTGAGTCCGAATTATTTAATAGTTCAGCGATGCGTACCTACACCGATATGTTCGACCAACAAATGGCAACTGAAGTTGCCGGTAAAGGTATTGGTTTAGCCGAACAGCTATTACAGCAATTGCAGCTGGAACAAGGTAAAAAACCATAAAGTTATACGTGCTGATGCCGATAAACAAAGGTAACAGCATTAGGGAGTAGGCATGAGTATCTTTTCAATTGGCTTAAGTGGTTTACGCGCGGCGCAAACGGGGCTTTATGCCACCAGTGGCAACATTAGTAACGTGAATACGCCTGGCTATAACCGAGAGCTTGTACAGCTTGGTGAAAACCGTTCGTACGGCGTGCTAGTCAATGGTGTTGAACGCCAATTCAACCAGTTTGTTGCCACCCGCTTAAATGCTGCCAGTGGCTCACTTGCTTCATTAGAAACCTACCACAGCCAAGTGCGCCAAATTGATAACTTGCTGTCAGATGAACGTTCAGGTTTAGCCCCTGTTATGCAAGAGTTTTTTAACGCGCTTGGGCAAATGAATAGCAGCCCAGCAGACCCCGCTGCCCGCGCCGGTGTGTTAGGTACTGCGAGCACGTTGGTTAGTCAATTTAAGTCGTTTGATAACTACCTTGAAGACATTGAGCGCAGTGTGAATGCCGAAATGAAATTTGAGGTGGACTCAATTAATTCGCTTACTGGGCAAATTAGTCAGTTAAATAAAGAGATTCTTTTAGCGCGCTCTGGTGCCGGTGATGCACCAAATAGCCTGTTAAACCAGCGCGATAAACTAGTGCACGACTTGTCACAGCGCATTGATGTGCGTGTGCACGAACAAAAGTCAGGGTCTTATACCATTTCGTTAAATAATGGGTCGCCTCTGGTTTCTGGAGACACCTCGTATCAGCTTGATGCACGAGCTGACGACAACGATCCTACCCGTACTGCTATATTTTACAATGACGTGTCAGGCAACCAGGTTCAGCTCAAAGAGTCGACGTTTAATCGTGGTAGCTTAAGTGGACTTATGGAGTTTCGTTCAAAAAGCCTAGATACCATGCGTAACCAGCTTGGCCAAATGGTACGAGTTTTTGCTGACTCATTTAATCAGCAACATCAAGCCGGCGTCGACCTAAACCAAGAGCCCGGCCAAGCAATGTTCGGCACAGGAGAGCCGGTTGCTTATAGCAATTCACGGAACACTGGAACCGGTGTTGCGGGCGTACAGATAACCGATGCTAATGCATTATTGGCGACCGATTACGACATTAAACTAACCGACACCGGCTACGAAGTTCGCCGTGTTGATAATGGCAAACTGGTTGATGCAACTTTTGATGGTGCCACCGATACGTTGGCATTCAATGGTGTTGAAGTGGCGATGACTGGAGCCGTTGATCAAGGTGACAGCTTCCGTGTGCGACCTTTAGTTAATCAGGCGCAGAGCTTTGAATTATTGCTTACCGAAGGTGCTCAGTTAGCTGCGGCACAGTCTAACGCAAGCGGCGATAACCGTAATGGCTTAGCCATGCTGGACTTACAAAACCAGTTATTAGTTGAGGGCAAAGGTACTTTTAACCAAGCCTACGGCACTATGGTGAGTACTTTAGGCAACCAAATTAACGTGGTACAGGCTAACTTAGCGGCGCAGCAGGGGTTAACAGAACAGCTAACAGCATTGCAGCAGTCAGAGTCGGGCGTAAACCTTGACGAGGAAGCCGCAAACCTGATTCGTTACCAACAATATTACCAAGCCAATGCCAAAGTTATCGAAACTGGTTCAACCATTCTCGATACCATTTTGCAATTGCGCTAACCAGACACTGCGGAGTATAGATTATGCGAATTAGCACTCTCACCATGTACAACCAAAACGTGTCGTCAATGAACCGACAGCAAACAGAGTTCATGAAAATTGGTCAGCAAATTGCCAGTGGTAAACGCATTGTGAATATTTCTGATGACCCACAAGCGATGACGCAAGCAATAAATATTTCGCAATCAAAGTCTGTGTCAAATCAGTTCAATGACGCGCGAGTTGGCGTGCGTAACTCTTTGTCGCAAGAAGAAAGTGTTCTAAACACCGTTAATGATGTGTATTCACGCGCAAAAACATTGATGGTACAAGCTTCAAGCGACACTTTGTCGGACGCGGATCGCGCTTCAGTCTCGAGCGAGTTGCGTGGCCTGTACGAGTCGTTAATAGGCTTAGGCAATACCCGCGACGGCAATGGCCGTTATTTGTTTGGCGGTTACCAAGACGATACAGCGCCTTTTGTGCGAGACGCGAACGGCGATGTGAGCTATGTCGGCAACACAGAGGTGCGCGAGCAGCAAGTCGACGGTGAGCGTCGCATGGCTGTAGGGCATTCGGGTGATAAAATCTTCCGCTCGGTGCACAGCAGCGCAGGTTACTTAGCCGATGCAGGCTTGAATAACCAAGGTACCTTGCAGTTTGGTGGCATTAATATTGTTGACTCAAACCACCCTGACTTTGGGCAAGCGTACGACATTGAGTTTGCCGACAATGCGGGCCAAATGCAGTATCGCGTGAATGGCGGTGCGTGGGCTGATTATAGCAACCCAACTAACGTTGCATTAGGCGGTATTGAAGTTGAGTTAGAAGGTACGCCGGCGGACGGTGATACATTGCGTGTAGCTCGCGGCCAAGATAACAACATGGATATTTTCCGTACCTTTGAAAAAGCGCTAGCGGTGCTTGATAACCCAGCAACCACCGACGCCGAAAAGGCACAGCGCACAAATACTTTGCGCACGGTTATGCGTGAATTAGATAATGGTATGGATAACGTGTTGACCACTCGCGCGGAAGTAGGCGCCCGTCTTAATGAACTAGATGCGTTAGACACTATTGGTGGTAATCGTACATTAGCCTATGAGCAGGCTTTATCTGATTTGGTTGACTTGGATTACGTGGAAGCGGCGTCACAGTACAGCGTGCGTATGGTTGGCTTACAGGCGGCGCAGAAAGCCTTTGTTGACATGAAAGACATGAGCCTCTTCAACTTCCTTTAAGTGCAAGAGAAGATATTAGATATTAGATATTAGATATTAGATATTAGATATTAGATAGTAGATCTGATGTTTCATGCTTTTACCAATATCCAATATCTAATATCCAATATCGCTTTTGCTTTTTCCAATATCGCTTTTGCATTTACAACGCGAGAAGTACTTGTTCGACCATGTTGAGGCCGAGCCGAAATAGGCGCTGTAAATAGCCACCAAGTTCCGTCATTAATACCGTCATCAAAACCAAACCAAGTGTCAATGACATAGGAAAGCCCACCGAGAATACCGTTAGCTGCGGCGCTGAACGATTCAAAATACCCAAGGTTAAGTTGACGATAAGCAACGCACCAAATACCGGCAACGCTAGTAATATTCCAGAGCTGAACACCACCATACCAAAGCGTGCAACTTGTTCGAATGCGCCGGCATTTAAACCTAATGTGCCAATGGGCAGAAACTCGAACGAACGAGCAAGAATTTCTAGCATGATTAAATGGCCATCAATGGCGAGAAACATCAAGATAGCGAAGGTATAAAACACGCGCGATAAAATCATGGTATTCGCGCCGCTGTCGGGTGAAAAGAAGGTCGCAAAGGCAAGACCCATTTGTAAGCCGATATACTCACCAGCGGCCTGTACGGCAGCAAAAACCACCTGTACCACTAAGCCAATCGCAACCCCAATAATGATTTGCTCGACAATGATGCCGAAACTTGCCCATGAAAACAGTGGGATGTCGGGTAAGGGGGGTAATACAGGACCAATAATAATGCTAAATATAAGCGCCAAGCCAATTTTTACACGGTTAGGAATGCTAGAGTGACTAAACACGGGGGCTATCAACAATAGGCCAGTGAAACGGCAGAACGGCCATAGAAATAGGCTGATCCATTCTTGAAGTTGCGCAAAAGTGACCGTGATCATGCGCGACTCCGTTATTGAATCATGGACGGAATATTGGTGAATAACCGCGTGGTGAAATCAATAATAAGCTGCAGCAAATAGGGCCCAATTAATACCAGCACCGCAAGCACGCCAAGAATTTTTGGAATAAAACTCAGGGTCATTTCGTTAATTTGGGTGGCAGCCTGAAATAAGCTGATCAATAAACCAAGCAGCAACGCAGTGAGCAACAGTGGCCCAGCCAAATACACACACAGCAGCATAGCTTGGTAGGCAATGGTCATGACCGTTTCAGGAGTCATTGGCGGCCCCTACACGTAAAAGCTGGCTGCAAGCGAGCCAATAAGTAGTTGCCAACCGTCAACCAATACAAACAACATGAGTTTAAACGGCAAAGAAATTGTGGCTGGCGGTACCATCATCATACCGAGAGCCATAAGGACACTGGCTACCACTAAGTCGATAATTAAGAATGGAATAAAAATAGTGAAGCCAATTTGAAACGCGGTTTTCAACTCGCTGGTGACAAACGATGGCACCAATACGTGAAACGGCACGTCTTGGGGGGTTGCCATAGGGCCTACGTCTGCTAAGCCAGCAAACAATGCCAAGTCGGGCTCGCGTGTTTGGGCTAGCATAAACTCGCGCATAGGGCCTGAAGCAAGCTCTAAAAATTGCGGAAAATCAATGGCATCTTGACTAAATGGCAGCCAAGCAATGTCATAAATTTGGTTGAATACCGGCGCCATAATAAAAAAAGTTAGAAATAACGCTAGACCAAGTAGCACCTGATTCGGCGGCGCCGATTGTGTACCCATTGCGGTACGCAAAAGGCCAAATACAATAATGAGCCGCACAAAGCAGGTCATCATTAAAAGTACGGCTGGTAAAAACGTAAGGCTGGTTAAAAATAGTAACGTTTGTAGCGACAAGGACCACTGCTGACCACCATTTTCAGTGGGCTCGACCACAACGCCCGGAATAGACTGCGATAACGCCTCAAAGGGAACGATAAAAATAGTAAGAGCAACAATGGCAAGCCAAATAATGCGCATTATTTGGCCTCTTCGGTTGGCTTATCTGAAGTTTTGTTCAGAGCCTGTGAGAAACGCGCAGCAAAACTATTTAACTGTGGCTCTGGGCGCTCTTGCGCGGGTAATTCATGTAGCTTAGTAACCTGACCTGAGGCAACGCCGAGCACTAGCCAGGTGCTATTCACTTCAACAATGACAACGCGCTCACGCTGCCCAACCGCAACTGAGCCGACAACATGAAGTAATTTTGAATGACTAAACGAGGTTCCGTTTATTTTTCGAAATAACCATGCACACAGCAGAATAATACCGATAATTAGTATCAGCACTAAGGTTACTTGGCCTAGTAATGCAAGGCCTGTATCAAGTTCTGCCGTAGATGTTTCGTTCATCGATTTAGTTTTTGTACGCGCTCTGAAGGCGTGACAATTTCGGTAATACGAATACCGTATTTGTCATCTAAAACAACCACTTCGCCTTGTGCAATTAAATAGCCGTTAATCAAAATGTCCATTGGCTCGCCCGCTAAGCCATCAAGCTCAACGACCGAACCCTGCGCTAATTCTAGCAGCTGTTTAATAGTAATGCGCGTGCGGCCTAGTTCAACACTAAGTTTCACTGGAATATCCATAATGATATCCAGCTCGTTCATTGAGCTAGCGGCGGCTGAGTTCTCTAGAGGTTTGAAAACGCTGTTGGCATTTTCGTCAGCGGCAGCACCGTTTTCTTCGTCTAACGCGTCAGCCCACGGATCTTGTTCATTGTCTTGGGTTACGTTGTCTTTATTCGTCATCAGAGGACTCCTTTGCGCGCATTGGGGTAAAAATGCCGCCTTTATTGCGTTCACGCATGAATGATTGCGGGAATCGGTGATTTTCAAGCAACCGCTTCACTTTAAGTGCGCGATTGTCATTTAAGCTACCAAATTCGCATTCCATAATTGGCAATGCGTTCACGGTGGCAGTAACCGTTTCTGGCAGCTCAATGGGTAGCACGTCGCCAGGCTTAAGAGACATGACTTGTGGAATACGCATGGGAATATCCACAAAGTTGGCAATAAGTTCAACGCTAGAGGCTTGTAACTCATGCGTAATACGTTGGCGCCAAGCTTTATCGTTACTATTACCGCCAATGTCAGCACGCAAGTTAGTGAGTTTGTCGCGTAGAGGCTCAACCATGGCGTAAGGCATACAAATTTTGAAGTTACTGTCGAGGTTACCTACTTCTAAGTGGAAGGTGGTGGTCACGACAATTTCACTTGGCGAGCTAGTAATTGCCGCAAACTTCGGCTGCATTTCTGAGCGAATGTAACTAATTTCAAGCGGGTGCACCGCGCGCCAAGACTCTTGGTAAGCATCTATTGCTAAGTTCAGCACTCGGTTGATAATGCGCTGCTCGGTACCAGTAAACTCCCGAGCTTCGTTGCGTGTCATAAAGCGGCCATCGCCACCAAACAGGTTTTCGACAATCATAGAAACGAGCGCATGAGGAAATACCACCAGCGCACTGCCGCGTAGCGGTTTCATCGAGATAATGTTTAAGTTTGTTGGTGTTGGCGTGGCGTCGGCAAAGTCACTAAAACGTTGGTATTTAACGGACTCAACCGTAATATCCGCGTTACGACGCAACAAGTTAAACAAATTCATACGAAACTGACGCGCAAAACGCTCGTTAATAACTTCAAGGGTATGCAAGCGTTCACGGACAATACGTGCTTGCGAACCTGGGTCAAACGGTTGTTGTTTGACCTTACGTTTCGGTTTTTGAGCAAGCGCATCGATACCAACATCTGCGGCAGTGGCAGCTGCGGTGTCAGGATCGCTAGATGCATCATCGTCGACCACGCCGGCCAATAATGCATCAAGCTCTTCTTGTGACAGTTGGTGTCCGTTACTCATAAGTACTCTTAGTTATTTAAGTTACTGAACAACTTATTGCTCACCTTATTGAACAATAAACTCAGTAAATAATACGTCGTTTATGGCCAGCGCTTCGTCGCCTTGATAAGGAGCGCTAAGCGAATCCATAATACTTTTTGCTAGAATTTTCTTACCCTCAGACTGGGCAATTTTTTCCGCCTCTTGCCCCGACAGCAGCACCAACAGACGGTTACGAACCTGTGGCATATTCTTCGTTAAAGTCATTTTTACTTGTTCGCTCGGTAACTCAAGAGTTAACCCAGTGTAAAGTAAGCGTGGGCCAAATTGATCGCTCGCTAAGTTCACGGTAAATGGCTGTATAGATAAAAATACTGGGTCGGTCGGTTCAGGTTCAGCTGGTGTTGTGCCCATAGCCGTCGCCGCCGCTAAATTACGCGTGTCCCACAGTAAGTAGGTGTTTGCACCAATCAGCACGAGCACCAATATTAAAATAATCAGCATGATTGGCGAATTGTTTCCGCCTGGAGCTGCCTGTGTGTCGTTTTTACGCGCCATGTTAAATTCCTTCGTTCTTTATCAGCTAAGCCTTTGCTTTATTATCGCTTATTGTTAGCGCACGATTAAGCAAAGGTATCGACTTGACCATTTAAGGCGGCGGCAGTATGCCGAGAATTTTCGCCCATGTCAGTATTTTCGGCCGATTCCGAACTTTCTACAGTATTTTCGTCAAAATTTTGTGCATTGTTTTGCGCATTAGCGGCCCATTGCTGTGCCTGCTGCCGTGCTTGTTGCTGAGCAAACTGTTGACCTTGATCATTGACGTTAGATTCGCCTAATTGAATACCCTGGTTTGCCAGCGCCTCGCGCAGTGTAGGCAGGGCGTGCTCAAGTGCACCGCGAACCTGCTGGCTATGGGTCAAAATATTTAGCTGCGCGGTAGTGTCATCCATACGCAATTGCACTTGCAAAGGCCCTAACTCGGCTGGATGTAAGCGTAATGTCATTTCGTTTTGGTTGTGCATAACCATTTGCAGTACGTTTTGCTGCAGTTGGTTGGCCCAAGCTTGACTACCTACGGGGGCGGCAAGAGAAGCCGTTGTTACTGTTGTGCTAGGTGTCGCTGGTATAGCTTGTGTCGACGGTGCTGACTGCGCAACAGGTGCATCAATCATGATCACGCTGGTGGTCATGGTGGCCGTGGTCACTTGTGCCGGCCGCGTACTATCAATAGGTGTTATTTGGTCAACCGGCTTCAAATCAGCCACCCATGTAGTCGACGCAACACGAGCGTCTGTCTGTTCTGGATTGCGCGGCGCTACTGGAGTGGTAAACACTGGTGGCTGAGCTTGTTTAGCCGTCTCGGTAATTTTACCTGATAATAAAGGCCCAGCAGTTAAGGGGGCGGTGTTCTCAATTGTTTGTTGCCCCACAGTTGCGCTAGAAGCTTGCGCCTGTGATTGCGTGGCTAGGTTTGCAGCCACATTTCTAGCTTTGCTTGATTCAGCGACTTGAGGCAATGTGGCGGTTGGTTGTTCTGCAGCAACTTGAGGTTGTTGAATGGCTTGTTGCTGTTGCAACTGGGCAACAATGAGCGCGATAGTTTCAGGGCTCAAATCGGCCTGCTCAAGCAACTGCTCCTGCTCATTCGCGTTCAGGTTTTTAGCTATCTGCTGTAGCTGAGCTTGCGTGGGCGCTTGATTTAAGTGGTCAGTTTGCGGCTGTAACGCTGCAAATAAGGCGGCGAAACCTTGTGACGGTGTAGCACCTTCCGACGCATTTACCGAGCCTTTGTTGGCGCCCGGTGCGGTATTCACTAAATTATTGAAATTTACCATCATGCTCACCTTGTTTCTCCTAACGCAGCCCGCGCTGACGCATGTACATTGCCAGCGAAAGTTCATCCGCCAGCTTCTGTTCTCGTTGATTAGCTACTTTGGCTGCGGCGGCTTGCTTTCTGTCGCTGAGCGTTTCGTAAGAAGCCAGTTTACGTTGTTTGGTCTGCCAAAGTTGTTGGCTTTTATCGACTTTACCTTCTTGATCGACTAGCGCATTTTGCGCTCGTTGAATGGCATGATCTAAGCTTGCCAAAAAGTGCCGGTAATTGGTTAATAAATGCGTTGCAATGCCATTTTGCATTTGCTGTTGTAACTGCACGGCATAGTCATTGCGATACTGCTGCAACGTTTGTAATTGCTGGGCAATTCTTTGTTTGTTTTGACGCTCTTCAGCCAATAATTTGGCCGCTTCGTTGCGTGCTTTTTCAGCTTGCTCGGTTAAGTGGGCGAGAACGACGCTATTCATGACGACGAACCTCCTACTAATTCAGTTAAGCGTTGTAGTGCTTGGGCAATCGGTGCTTGGTCGTTCATTTTTTGCTGCAAATAGGCCTCTATTTGCGGGAACTTTTGCACTGCTTGGTCAAGTAACGGGTCGTGCCCTGGGCTATACGCCCCAACGCTAATTAAGTCGCGATTACGCTGGTAAACAGAGAATAATTTCTTCAAGCGTTGAGCTTGTTGTTGATGACCCAATGTCGTTACCGACGGCATTACACGGCTGATAGAAGCTTCTACGTCAATAGCCGGGTAATGACCGCTTTCCGCTAAGTTGCGAGACAACACAATGTGACCGTCCAAAATGGCGCGGGTTGAATCGGCAATGGGGTCTTGTTGGTCATCACCCTCTGTTAATACAGTATAGAACGCTGTGATTGAGCCGCCGCCACGTACGCCATTACCTGTGCGCTCAACTAGCGCTGGAATTTTTGCAAATACGCTGGGTGGATAGCCTTTGGTTGCTGGAGGCTCGCCAATAGCGAGGGCTATTTCACGTTGTGCCATAGCAAAACGCGTTAGCGAGTCCATGATGAGCAGCACATGTTTGCCCTTATCGCGAAAGTCTTCCGCTAAGCGGGTCGCGTATGAGGCGCCTTGCAAACGTTGTAACGGCGATGCGTCAGCTGGGGCGGCAACCACTACCGAGCGCGCCATGCCTTCGGCCCCTAAAATATGGTCTATAAATTCTTGCACTTCGCGACCACGTTCACCAATTAAGCCAACCACAATAACATCGGCTTTGGTGAAGCGCGCCATCATGCCCAGCAATACCGACTTACCCACACCAGAACCGGCAAACAGGCCCATGCGCTGGCCGCGACCCACGCTTAACAGCCCGTTGATGGCACGAATACCCACATCAATTGCGGTATCAATAGGCGCGCGTTGCATGGGGTTAATGGTTTTTGTCGCTAAATAGCCATAGTCGGCTTGTTTAGGTAGCGGCTTGTTATCAAGCGGGCGGCCACTGCCGTCGAGCACGCGACCCAACAAGTTTTCGCCAAGCGGAAATCGACGGCTATCATTGTGGCCATCGTTCAGCGGCATCACGCGTGCGCCAGGTACTAAACCCTGCACCGCGTCTAGTGGCATTAAATAGGTAATATCGCCGGCGAATCCAACTACCTCGGCTTCAACCAAGGCCTCGCCGTGTTGTGGCAACTCAATTACGCAACTGCTGCCCACTGGCAGCTTCAGGCCAACGGCTTCAAGCACCATGCCGGTTGCGCGCACCAATCGACCGCACATATACCACTGGGGTAAGTGCTGCAGGCGCTGGTTAACACTATTAAGCGTAACCTGCCATTGGTCGAGTTGCTGCTGGGCGCTAGCCATGGCGT
Source organism: Pseudidiomarina woesei (assembly GCF_001418345.1). GTDB lineage: Bacteria > Pseudomonadota > Gammaproteobacteria > Enterobacterales > Alteromonadaceae > Pseudidiomarina > Pseudidiomarina woesei. The sequence continues at coordinate 5,151 of NZ_LIPW01000011.1, read as the reverse complement.
CCTCTTAGTTGGTGCACAATACGTTGCCAACGGGTTTCAATGGTGGCGTCTAGCTCACCGTTGGCGCTAATTAAACGGCAACCGCCGCGTTCTAATCGCTCATCGGCTCGCAGTTTCCAGCCGACAACGGCAATTTCTTGTTCTAAATGCTGCTTCACCAGTGCTAAATCGTCAGGGTTTAACAGTAATACGGGTTTGTCAGTAAGCATGGGGTCTTCGTGCAATATGGCACGAATAAGCTCTAAAACTTGTTCTGGGTTTGCGTCAAGGGCTTCTCCAGCTAATTGTCGACCTACGGTTAACGCCAGTTGCAACAAACTTTCTGACAAATGTGCGTCCATACCCTGTACGGCTGCGTCGGCTTCTTTAATCAGCGCGCTCAACGGCGCTAACGCTGTGTTCAATTGCTCGTTGTAATGCGCTAAGCCTTCTTCACGGCCAGCTTTTAAGCCTTCTTCATGACCAGCTTGGTAACCCGCTTCGCGACCCGCTTTCAAACCCTCTTCATAGGCTTGCTGGCGCGCTTCCTCGCGGAGCTTGCGCAACTCACTTTGCTGATCAAATTGTGCTTGCTCAGCTTGTGCTTGTTGCTTGGCATCGCGTTTTTGCTTCGCGGCCAATGGCTCCATGTTCCAGCTACGCCACTGGTTGTTCGTATTAGACGAAGGCATCATCACCACTACTCAACACAATTTCACCCGAGTCGGCCAAGCGACGAACCACTTGTAGAATTGCTTTCTGCTCGCTTTCAACCTGTGAAACACGAATAGGCCCACGAGTTTCCATTTCTTCGCGAATAAGCTGTGCGGCACGCTGCGACATATTGCGCAAGAATTTCTCGACTAAGCCATCGTCGGCACCTTTGAGTGCCACCACCAGCGAAGTCGTTTCGATTTGCCGTAGTAGTACCTGAATACTGCGATCGTCCAAGTCCATAAGGTTCTCGAACAAGAACATTTCGTCGACAATTTTTTGAGCCAATTCGTCGTTGTAAGCACGAATGTTTTCCAACGCGGTGTCTTCTTGGCCTGCACTAAGCAAGTTAAGAATTTCGGCTGCGGTGCGTACACCACCCATTTTGCTGCGTTTCAGTGACTGACCATCGAGCATGCCGCCCAGTACTTCGGTGAGCTCTTGCAGCGCCGCTGGTTGCACACCAGTAAACGTAGCCACACGCAACACCACGTCATTGCGCAAGCGCTCATCAAATAGCTCTAATACACCAGCTGCTTGTGCGCGGTCTAAATGAATCAAAATGGTGGCGATAATTTGCGGATGCTCATCGCGAATCATCTCGGCCACTTCAGGCACGTCCATCATGTTTAGAGCGTCAATACCAATACCGCCAACTTTGTGCTCAAGTACATCTTCAATGAGTGTATTGGCGCGGTCTGAGCCCAAGGCTTTGGTGAGCACGGAACGCACGTAGTCGTCGTACTTATCCAGAGACGGCGTGTTCGACAAGTCGTTATGGAACATCTCCAGCACAGCTTTAATATCTGCGTGAGACACATCCGAAAGCTTGGTCATTTCTTTACTGATTTTCTGAATCTGGTTCGGCGGAAAATGCTTAAACACTTCCGCTGCCGACTCTTCTTCCAGCATCAATAACAGCAGCGCCGAACGACGCAAGCCGCTCATTTCTTTGGCAACACTCTTGTCAGCGTTACGGTCGGTTGCGTTAGACGTGGTCATCTTCGTTCATCCAATTCTGTAAAATACGGGCTACTTGGCGCGGGTTAGACTGCGCAATTTCTTTCGCTTTCGCCAAGGCTTGCGTGTAACTCTTGTTTTTACGCTGCTCTGGCCAATGGAAACTGTCGCCTGCGGCTTCTTCGTCGTCAAAGTCGTTTTCGTCATCATAGGTTGAACCGTCTTTGCGACGACGGCGTTTCACCACAACTTCTTCCATGTCGTCATCATCGCCTACAACGGCTCGAAGCGTACCTTTACCGTTGGTTGCGACGGCGCCTTCGGCGGCTGGCGTAATATGCACATAACGTTTCATTAATGGGCGCAGCAGCATTAAATACAGCAGTAAAATACCAATGCCCGCCAACACGTAGCGCACAATGTTTTGTGCTAGTTGCATTACTGCTGGTTGCTTATACCACGGCTCTTCAACCACGTTGTCACGCTCGTTTACAAACGGGCTATTAACCACTTCAATTTGGTCACCACGTGCTTCTTGAAAGCCCATCGCTTGGCGCACAAGACGATTAATGTACTCTAGCTCTTCATCACTACGTGGCACCATTTGCGGGTTGCCTTCTTCGTCTAGCGTGGTGCGATGGTTAATTACCACAGCAACCGATAAACGCTCTAGTTGGCCGCGTTGGTGATCAACGTGCTCAACAAAACGGTCAAGCTCATAGTTCACCACTTGGTCTTGCTGCACAGCGCGGGTGCCGGTATTTGTTGCCACTTCACCTTCATCGCCTTCAGCAGGCGCTTCTACTGGCGAAGGCTCAACACCTGGTGGGGTATTGGTTAGCGCACCAGGAATGCCCATAGCGCCATTGCCTGAACCTTGCAAATTGGTATTGCGTTGAATGCTACGAATTGCTGCAGTATCGGCGGTTTGGTTCGGGCTGTAACGCTCGGCAGTGGCTTCACGTTTTGAAAAATCAATTTGCGCCACTACCTGTGCTTTAATGTTGTCGCGACCCAAAATTGGTATCAGGATGTTCTCAATGCGCTGCTGATATGAGCGTTCTACTTGTTGAATGTAGTCTAGTTTTGAGCCGCTTAATGCGTCGTCACGGTTATTTTGTGACAACAGTGCGCCGTATTGATCCACCACCGTCACGTTGTCCGGTGCAAGTTCAGGCACGCTGCTAGACACCATATGAATAATAGCCTGAACTTGGCCGTCACCGAGTTTTCGGCCAGGGTGCAGGGTTAAAATAACCGAGGCTTTGGCAGGCTCGCGCTCGCGCACAAACACGGAAGCTTTGGCCATGGCCAAATGCACACGCGCTTTTTGCACTGGGCCTAAAGATTCCATAGAACTGGACAATTCACCTTCAAGTGCTCGTTGGAAGTTAACTTGCTCAGCAAATTGGCTAATACCAAACGCCTGGTTGTCCATCAGTGAGAAACCGGCGTTGCCACCTTGCGGCAAGCCTTGCTCGGCCATTTGTAAGCGCAACTTATGCACTTGATCACTCGGTACCAAAATAGTGCCAGCACCATTTAGCTGGTATGGAATTTGACGCGTATCTAGCTCGTTCACAATACGGCCGCCATCGGCCTCGCTTAAATTGCTATACAGCACGCGGTACTCAGGGGCGCTGGCCCACATGACCAAGGCAAACACCAAGCCGATAAAGGCCGCACCGCCAATAAGCAGCGGCACTAAACCACTTTGTTTTAGCTTGTTCAGCCATTGCTGTGGCGCTACTGCGCCAGGTGCTGGGCTGTTCATTGTTTGCGCTTGCGTTGCTTCCATTGGGTATCTCAATTCAATTTGTGCACGGATTTATCTACTGCACATTATGCCCAAGGTAATGCAAGTCAAAGTGACAATAAGCGCACTTTTTTATGCTTTATTACAGGCTTCACATTACTTGCGCGCGCGTATAGTTGCTGCATGTTATTTCAGTAGGAAAGAGGGATTTCCATGAGCGTACCGGCTATTCAAACCGCGCTACAGCAAATGCAAACCATGAAGGCAGAAGTAGCCGCACCGGCCGCGGCTAAAGTGAATTTGAACGTGCAGCCAGGCGTTGAAAAAGCGCAAAACGGCGGCTTTGCAGGCGAATTAAAGAATTCAATAGAGCGCATTAACTCGCTGCAACAAACTTCAGCGGCAACCACCAAAGCGTTTCAGTTGGGTGATCCTAACGTGTCGCTCAACCAAGTGATGGTTGATAAACAAAAAGCCGGTTTGGCATTTGATATGGGCGTGCAGGTGCGCAACAAGCTGATTAGCGCTTATAAAGACATTATGAATATGCAGGTATAGTTGCGGGTGCGGTGAAAGAGGCCTTAGGCCTCTTCGCGCACCAATAGCCCTGACATTTCGTGCAAATGCTGGGCAATACGTAGTACTTCTTCGTTAGGAATTTGACGAATCACTTCACCAGTTTCTTGGCTAATAACCTTAATCACCATTTTGCCGGCATCGTCGTTCATCTCAAAGTGAATACCGTAGTTATTCATCACTTCGTTGATTTGTTGAACGGGTTTTACCAATTCATCTTTTTTAATTTCACGCTGCGCTTCACTTTGACGCACCGCAGGCAATTGCTGCAATACTCGGTCTAAACGCTGCTTTTCTGCGGCAGCGGTTGTTACCGGCCAATTTGAAGTGGCTTCATTAATTGGGGTAGCCATACTGTATTCTCCAAAAATGCGAATTTCGTTTCATTTCGCTTACATTGGATATCGGCCAAAATTGTACAAACTTTAGCCGCGCTTATTAAGGTTACAAAGTTGATGCTAATGCACTGACTTTATTATACAAATTCATAATAGCTGATAACGCCACGCGTTCGCTATCGTCGAGTTCCAAATAGGTGTTTTCCGCTCGTCGCCCCTCGGGTTTAATGATATCTGCATACCGACTCAGCAAATGATCTAAGTTCATTTGAATCATCATTAACTCCAACTCAAACTCTTGCTGCTGGCGTTCATACTTGGCTTTTTGCTGCGCATCCGTGCTGTTTTGAATTGCGGCTTTGAGTTTGCTTTCCAAAATAAACTCGACCGTTTTAAGCTTTGGAATCACATCATTAATTAACTGCTCTGACGTGACGGTTGCGCTTGCTACTTTCATGTTATTTACCTTGTACGCGAATTAGGCCGTTTTTAAGGCCATCTAACGTTATCGGCGGGTATTCAAGTAACTTTAATTTATTTGTCGAGACATGATCAGCCAATAAAAAAGGCACCCGAAGGTGCCTTTCATCATTGCTAAGGGGATTAGCCCTGCCGGTATTAACCCAACAGTGACAATACGCCTTGTGGAACCTGGTTTGCTTGCGCAAGAACCGAAGTACCCGCCTGCTGAAGAATCTGCGCACGCGTCATGTTCGCAACTTCTACCGCGTAGTCAGCGTCTTCGATACGTGAACGCGCTGCTGCCAAGTTGGTTTCGTTGGTTTGCAAGTTAGTGATTGCAGACTCGAAACGGTTTTGGATAGCACC
>NZ_LIPW01000010.1 GCF_001418345.1 Pseudidiomarina woesei | reverse complement strand
TTAGGCCTGCCGCCAGCGTTCAATCTGAGCCATGATCAAACTCTTCAGTTTAAAGTGTTTAATCGACCCATTGAATCAATGACTTAATAAATCTAATTTGTTAAGCACTTTTCCAATCAGTCAGGTGGTCCGTCTCTTGTTAAAGAGAGCATGACCTTTTGTGCATCCGAAGATGCTTCTCTGCCTGAATCCGGTAAGTGCCCACACAGTTTGCTTGGCTTGGTATATTGTTAAAGAACGTTCGCTTTCTCACTCAAGGAGTGTGAAGCGGGATGCGTATTCTACGCTATCCGTGGTTCAGGTCAAGATCCTTTTGGATCTTTTTTTGTGATTTTCATCACAGCTTCTTAAGACTTGAACCGCCGTCATCACTTGGTGACAACGGCGGCGAATTATAAGGATCATGAGCAACGGCGCAAGATCTTTTTTGCTTAAAACGAACTGACTGCGGAGTTTTTAATCAACTGATGGTTTATCACTCGCTTTTTCAGTTTTTTCTTGATCGTTTTGTTGCTTTTTAGTTGCGTCTAAGTCGATTTCGTCCTCCGCATCACCAACTACGTGCTCTAACTTAATATTCTTCACAGTTCGGAATGTCGTAATTGGACCCGAGATAGCATACAAAAAGAATATTGAGAACAAAACGAGCGATGGCTCCGTTGCGACCACAACAAATGCAAGCACAATTGCCAAAATCGCGATGAAAGGCACACGGCCACGCCAATCGACATCTTTGAATGAGTGATAACGAAAGTTGCTGACCATTAATAAGCCGGCGGCAATAGTTAACACCGCAGCAATGTAACTAACGCTATTTGGATCGATTTCATATTTGCTACCAACCCAGACAAAACCAGAAACAATGGCAGCTGCGCTTGGAATGGCTAAGCCTTGAAAATAACGCTTATCGGCCGAACCCAAGTTGGTATTGAAACGTGCGAGCCGTAAGGCACCGCCGGCAACAAAGATAAATGCAGCTAACCAACCAAGCTTACCTAAATCACTTAAAGCCCAGTTATACATAACTAATGCCGGCGCCATACCGAACGATACGATGTCAGCCATGCTGTCATATTCGGCACCAAATGCACTCTCTGTATTGGTCATACGCGCAACACGTCCGTCAAGACCGTCGAAGATCATGGCAATGAAAATAGCAACGGCTGCTGACTCGAACATATTGTTCATAGACGCTACGATGGCAAAGAACCCTGAAAACAGCCCTGCTGTTGTCAAAAGGTTTGGCAACAGAAAAATCCCACGGCTCTTTGCGGTGGATAATGACTGCTCTTTGTTATCAGGCATATTTTGGTTCCCTTATATAATGTGGCCACATAGCATAACATAGCTTATTCGGCGCAATAAATAGCCGAGCTTATGCTTAGCTCGGCTATTACATTTGCATGCTCTACTGCGTGATCACAAGTTGCTCGTTGTTGAAGTCAACTTTGATGAGCTGTTTAGGCAAGAGTTTGCCCGAAAGTATTTGCTGCGCTAACGGGTTTTCCAACTCCTGTTGAATAGCACGTTTTAATGGCCGAGCACCAAACACAGGATCAAAGCCAGCTGCAGCTAAGTGAGCTAACGCAGCATCTGTGAGCTCAATACTGTAATCACGCTCGGCTAGCCGTTTGTACAATCGTTGTAACTGTATTTGTGCAATGTTTTTAATGTGATCTTTCGCCAATGGGTGGAACACCACGGTTTCATCCACTCGGTTTAAGAACTCTGGGCGGAAATGATGCGATAAAATACCCATCACCTCAGCTTTCATCTGCTCATAAGTATGCTCATGCGCTTTTTCTTGAATAATATCTGAGCCTAAGTTTGACGTCATAATGATCACCGTGTTGCGGAAATCAACTGTGCGCCCTTGGCCATCAGTCAATCGACCATCATCCAATACTTGCAGCAGTATATTAAATACATCGGGATGCGCCTTCTCAACTTCATCAAGCAGCACCACCGAATAAGGACGACGACGCACTGCTTCAGTTAAGTAACCGCCTTCTTCATAACCGACATAGCCCGGAGGAGCACCAACTAAACGAGCAACTGAGTGTTTCTCCATAAACTCAGACATATCAATTCGTACCATGGCTTCGTCGGTATCAAACATAAAGTGCGCCAGCGCTTTGCAAAGCTCAGTTTTACCTACACCTGTTGGCCCTAGGAACAAGAACGAACCAATGGGCCGTTGCGGGTCTGAAAGCCCGGCACGCGAGCGGCGAATAGCATTCGCTACTGATGTCACGGCTTCGTCTTGTCCAACCACGCGCTTGTGTAGTTGTTGTTCCATGGCCAGCAACTTATCGCGCTCGCCCTCAAGCATTTTGCTCACCGGAATGCCTGTCCACCGTGACAGTACATCGGCAATCTGCTCATCAGTCACTTTGTTCTTGAGAAGCGACATACCCTGTTCGTCAGCTTCTGCAGCCGCTTTCAATTGACGCTCTAGTTCAGGTATACGACCATATTGCAACTCGGACATACGATTCAAGTCACCAGCCCGACGCGCAATTTCAAGATCCGTCTTTGCCTGCTCTAGTTGCGCTTTTATATTTTGCTCGCCCTGTACGACGGCTTTTTCCGATAACCAAACCTCTTCCAGTTCAGCATATTTGTGCTGCTGCTCTTTCAGCTCCGACTCAAGTAGATCTAGACGCTTCTTACTGGCATCGTCTTTTTCTTTCTGTAATGCTTTCTGTTCAAGTTGCAGCTGAATAATACGGCGCTCAAGGCGGTCTAGGTCTTCCGGCTTTGAGTCAATTTGCATACGAATACTTGAAGCTGCTTCATCAATCAAATCAATTGCTTTGTCTGGCAACTGGCGGTCGCTAATGTAACGATGTGAAAGCGCAGCCGCAGCGACAATAGCTGGATCTGTAATTTGCACAGAGTGATGCACTTCATAACGCTCTTTTAAGCCCCGCAAAATTGCAATGGTATCTTCTACTGACGGCTCATCGACCAATACTTTCTGGAAGCGACGCTCAAGCGCGGCATCTTTTTCAATGTACTGACGATATTCATCGAGCGTGGTTGCGCCAACACAATGCAGCTCGCCGCGCGCTAAAGCAGGCTTCAACATGTTGCCGGCATCCATTGCACCGTCGGCTTTACCAGCACCAACCATAGTATGCAATTCATCAATGAACAGTATGATGCGACCTTCTTCTTTACTCAGTTCGTTCAGCACGGCTTTTAAGCGCTCTTCAAATTCGCCGCGATATTTGGCGCCAGCTAGCAAAGCTCCCAAATCAAGTGACAACACGCGCTTATGTTTCAAACCTTCTGGCACCTCGCCATTGACAATGCGCTGTGCAAGGCCTTCAACTATTGCGGTTTTACCAACACCAGGTTCACCAATTAATACTGGGTTATTTTTAGTACGGCGTTGTAAAACTTGAATGGTGCGACGAATCTCGTCATCGCGTCCGATTACGGGGTCTAATTTCCCGAGCTCAGCACGCTCAGTCAAATCAATCGTGAATTTTGTCAATGCTTGACGTTGATCTTCAGCATTTTGATCTTGCACGGCTTCACCACCTCGAACTTTTTGTATGGCCTGCTCTAATTTGTCACGGGTTACACCAAGCTTTTTCAAAATTTCGCCAAGCGCACCTTTGTCTTCTGTCGCAGCCAATAAAAACAACTCGGATGAAATAAATTGGTCATTGCGTTTTTGCGCGAACTTATCACACAAGTTCAGCAACGTGCCGGTGGCCGCTGAAACCTGAACGTCACCGCCGGTGCCTTCAACTTTTGGCAGCTTATCTAATGCCGCAGTCAACTGCGTTCGCAAACTATTCGTGTCAACCTGCAAAAGCGTCATGATGGGACGAATGGTACCGCCATCCTGCGTGAGCAGTGCGTGCATAACATGCACCGGTTCAATAAATTGATGATCACGGCCTAATGCTAATGATTGAGCATCAGCTATAGCCTGTTGAAATTTGTTAGTTAACTTATCGAATCGCATGATTACCCTCGAAAAATACAGTTATATCCTGATTTTTAATGTGGGTATTAAATAGACGATTTCAAGAGGGATATTTATTTTTTCCAAATCAAAGTTGCTATGCGTCCGCAATTCGGGTTTTTACGGTAGGAATAAAAACGTGAGTCGCTGTATGTGCACAAGTTACTCAAGGTTACATCGGTGCAACCGGCGCGATGCAATAGACGCTGCGCCATCAGCGGTAGGTTTGCCATCCACTTATTCTCAAGATGAGGATGAAATGTCTCGGAATCAACCAACTCTAAAGAATTAAAAGCTTGATATACATCAACCCCTACTTCAAACGCAGATTGGGAAATAGCTGGGCCAATATAGGCCCGAATCGCTTTTGCGTTGTGCTGAAAATGCTGAAGTGTTTTCTCAATCACGCCATTCACCAAACCGCGCCAACCTGCATGTACAGCAGCTATTTCGCTACCATCGTTGCTACATAGCAAAATGGGCAAACAGTCAGCAGTAAGAACGGCACACACAGAACTTGGTTGGGCAGAGTAGATAGCGTCAGCGACCTGAGTGGGGCGGGCTTGCGAAAATGTGACTACATGATTGCCATGTACTTGCCGCAACCAGCGAGGTGCCGATGGTAACGACATTTGTTGCATCAACTGGCGGCGGTGACGTATCGCCTGCGCTGGGTCGGCATTGACATGCGCAGCTAAGTTACCCGGTTGTTCAACCGTGGTTACTGTCGCTGCAACACCAGCTGGAAGCTGCCAGTTTAACTTAAGCACAGTTAATCGACCGGATGCTCGCGGCGATCGGCACGCAATACCTCAATTAACGCAACCATATCATCCGGAGTCGCTGCTTCCCAGCTCATCCATTCACCAGTTATTGGGTGATGCAATGATAACTTTGCGGCGTGCAATGCTTGACGACGAAAGCCGCGCAACGTTTCTAACAACTCGGCACTTGCCTTTTGAGGTGGTCTTGGCCGCCCCCCATAAGTCAAATCACCTACCAAAGGGTGACGCAAGTGGGCCATGTGTACGCGAATTTGGTGTGTACGTCCCGTTTCCAACCGCAAACGCAAATGAGTGTGAGCACGAAATCGTTCAACCACACGATAATGCGTCACCGCCGGTTTGCCAGTTGCCACCACGGCCATATGGGTACGCTTTGTTGGATGCCGGCTAATCGGCTCATCTATCATGCCGCCGGCGGTCATTGGTCCATTGCAGACAGCTTCGTATTCACGGGTTATTTCACGCTCTTGCATTGCTGCAACTAAGTGCGTTTGCGCGGGAATTGTTTTTGCAACGACCATTAGGCCCGTTGTGTCTTTGTCCAATCGGTGAATGATACCGGCCCGCGGCACTTGATCAATAGCCGGAAAGTGGTGCAACAAAGCGTTTAGCAAGGTACCATCTGGCGTGCCCGCGCCTGGATGAACAACTAAACCTGCCGGCTTGTTGATGACCAAAATATCATCATCTTCGTACACAATATTTAAAGCAATAGGCTGCGCTTCAAAGCGCTTTTCTTCGACTAATTCGGCAATAATATCAATCATCATGCCTGCCAACACTTTTTCGCGCGGCTTGTCGACAACCTGCCCCTCAACTTGAACTTGACCGTCGGTTATCCAAGTTTTTAACCGCGACCGTGAATAATCGGGGAACATCTCAGCCAGTGCTTGGTCCAAGCGCTTGCCGTTGGCAGATTGTGGGACTTGACCTGTTAAAGAAATCTGTTCGCTCATAAATATAGTATTCGGACCTGTGAAAGCAGCCAACGCTGCGCTAGAATGCGTGAATATGTATAGTGTACCTGTTTGGTGCGCTGCACCAAAGTTAAATCAACAGAGAACAAAAACTAATTATGAAATTTCGTCTTATCTTAGTCTGCGTTGCCGCAGTAACCATTAGTGCCTGCTCAAGTTCTCCCGATGAAGTGGATACTTCTCGCGTAAGTGATGTCGAAGCTGGTTACGCTCGCGCTCAAAGTGCTATGCAAAGCGGTAACTTCAATATGGCGCTGCAAACTATGCAAGCCTTAAGTACCCAATATCCATTTGGTCCACTTACGAATCAAATTCAATTAGACCTTATATATCTTTATTACAAAACTGGAGATATCGACAAGGCACTGACGACCATTGACCGCTTCACGCGTTTAAACCCGAATCATCAGTCGATTGATTATGCATTGTACATGCGCGGCTTAACCAACGAGCGTGCTTTAGAGAATTTCTTTCAAGAATTAGTTGGAATTGATAGAGCTGATCGCGATATTACTAAGGCGCGTGAAGCTTTTGACGATTATGCTGAGCTTGTGCGTCGCTTCCCTGATAGTAAATATGCGGCTGACGCACGCCTGCGCATGCTTGGTTTAAAAAGTCGTTTAGCGCGCCATGAACTAGCCGTTGCTCAGTATTATATGAAGCGCGAGGCTTACTTAGCTGCCGCAAATCGCAGCAAATATGTGCTAGAAAACTTTACCAATTTACCGGAAACAGAATTTGCGTTAGGCATCATGATTGAAGCATATGACAGCTTGAATCTTACAGAATTAGCAGCTGATGCTCGAGCAACCCTGCAACAAAACTTTCCGCAAAGCGCTTATTTAAAATAATTGAAGGGAAGACGCGGTGACTTACACCGCGTCTTCATTTTCCTCACCAGTACGAATGCGTACTACACGCTCAACGTTAGTTACAAAGATTTTCCCGTCACCGATTTTACCAGTTTGAGCGGTTTCTAAAATAGTGTCTATACATTGCTCTACTTGATTATCTGCAACGACAATTTCTAATTTTACCTTTGGCAGAAAATCAACCATGTATTCAGCACCACGGTAGAGTTCTGTATGGCCTTTCTGCCGGCCAAAACCTTTTACTTCAGCCACAGTCATTCCAGCAATACCAATTTCAGACAACGCTTCACGAACGTCATCTAATTTAAAAGGCTTAATGATGGCTTCAATTTTTTTCATAACTTCCCCGCGCTTGCACTTGTCGCTCTAATTCATAACGAAAGTGATTCGTAATAGGATAACGTCTATCTTTGCCAAAGTTTCGACTGGTTATTTTTGGCCCAATTGCGCCTTGCCGACGTTTGTATTCATTAATATCAACCAATCGTACAACGCGCAAGACATCGTCAGCGTCAAAGCCACAATCTATGATAGCAGCAGGCGACCAGTCTTGTTCTACATAAAGCATTAAAATTTTATCCAACACGTCGTACGGTGGCAGGCTGTCCTGATCTATTTGGTCAGGGGCCAATTCAGCAGATGGTGGCCGCGTAATAACCCGCTCTGGAATAACTTCATGGTCGCGATTTCGATACTGAGCTAGCTCAAATACCAATGTCTTTGGAATATCTTTCAATGGCGCAAAGCCGCCATTCATATCGCCATAAAGGGTACAGTAACCAACCGCAAGTTCGCTTTTATTGCCGGTTGTTAAAACTAACGAACGATTTTTATTTGAAACCGCCATGAGTAAGGTACCGCGTATACGTGCTTGTAAATTTTCTTCCGTGGTATCTGCAGGCTTTCCCGAAAAAATGGGGGCAAGCTGGCCAACAAAGGCTTCATACATTGGCTCAATAGCTATCACGTCATATGCTACGTCCATTCGCGACGCTTGCTCTCGCGCATCATCTTGGCTCATTTGAGAGGTATAGCGAAACGGCATCATAATAGCGTGACACTTTTCGGCTCCTAAGGCGTCTACTGCAACAGCAAGAGTTAACGCTGAATCGATGCCTCCAGACAAACCGAGGGTGATGCCTTGAAAACCGTTTTTACTGACATAGTCTCGAACGGCCAATACTAACGCTTGATAAACGGCTTCAAGCGTATCCAATGAATAGGGCGATAACTCTGTATCTGCGGTGAAATTTCCGGTTGCATCAATATGAATCTGAGCACATAGCGGCTGACAATGTGGCAACTCAGCAATCAACCGCCCTTGCCCATCCATAACAAGAGAATGGCCATCAAACACCAACTCATCCTGCCCACCACAGTTGTTGACATAGAGAATAGGTAACTGTGTTTCGCTTACCCGTTGCTGCAGAATATGCAGACGCTGTTGATGCTTGTCAATTTCATACGGCGAAGCGTTCAGCGACAGCACAAAATCGACGCGTTCCGCTTGTAAACGTTGTAACGGTTCACGGTGCCAAAGATCTTCACACACCAATAAACCAATGCGATAACCTTGCCATTCAAACACGCCGTTTTCGTGGCCAGGAATAAAATAACGTTGTTCGTCAAACACCCCATACTGCGGTAAACGCTGCTTGTGATAGCGCGTCAAGCATTTGCCACGATGCAACACCGACACGCTATTATATAGCTCATTACCTACACGTTGAGGGTGGCCGACCACAGCAACATTCAACTGCGCAGCTTCAGCAATTCGCGTCAATGCTTGATCCACTAGCGCTTCTAGGTCTTCTCGAAACAACAAATCTTCTGGCGGATAACCAGTTATAGCCAATTCAGGGAACACGACAATGTCGCTGTCTGAATATTTGCCGATAGTCGTCACAATAAGATCAGTATTACGTTGCACAGCACCCACGGTAAAGTCGAGCTGGGCGAGTGTAACCGTCATTGGCTTCATGAATTCATTCTCAAGCTTTGATACAAATAGGATGCGTATGATAGAGCAGGGTTATGCGCCGCGCAAATGCTCAAACGTTACAGGTTTAAATCAAATGAACAACCGGCACTGTTAATAAACCAAATTTCACGATCACCTTCATACCTGCTATGCGCAATTTCAGCCCATTGATACACCACATTTCGGTGCACTTTTGCAGATAAACCGCGACCACAATCAACGTAAAGCTGATGATTTTTTATAAATAGCGGATGCTGTTCGGATAAACCAAACTGCTGATTGATATTGGTTGTAACCTGAATAACTGTGGTATTTGACTGACGCAACTCTGACCATGTTGTCACTATAAAGGGTGCATCATCGACGGTTATTTTGACCTTTTCGGCAGGCGTTACCAGAAAGAATTCGCCGTGTTCGTGCACCAAAACACTGGCAAAAAGTTTAACCAGCGGTAGCCGCTTTATTGGCGACCCCTGATAAAGCCATTGCCCATTTGTGTCGATACGAATGGGCAACTCGCCACAATACGGAGGGTTCCATTTTTCCGTTGGTGCATGCTGCCCTTGCTCAATCGATGCTAGCAGTTGCTCCAGTTTCATATTAACTGACCAAGCGCTTTTGCCGCAGTAAGTACCACAAGGTTGCTTCGGTGCGATTTGATACTTTGATCGCTTTAAAAATTGCCGACAAATGCACCCGTATGGTCCCCTCGGTTATTCCCAAAATAGTCGCAATTTCTTTATTGGATAAACCTTGGGCCAATAACTGCATAATTTCCAGCTGACGCGGCGACAAAAAGTGTTCTGCACTTCCTTGTCGACTTAAATTGTCATTTAGTCGCGACTCTTCTGGTAAATAGCGATCATTTTGCAGCAATATACGAACAGCTTGTTTCGCCTCTTCGGCACTGGCGTCTTTTGGCAGGTAACTGCGAACACCATTGCTTAGGGCTTGACGAATTTCAGACAATGGCCGCGGCCAGCTAAACAATACAATGTGCGAAGCTGGTGCCATTTTCTTTAGCGATTGTAAGGTCGGCCGAATTTCTGCATCGGGAATATCCATATCCAAAAAAATTAAGTTATAGTCACTTTGATGGTTTAGATATTCTTGAGCGATATCAAAGGTGGGGGCCTCATAAATAGCAAGCTCATCCGAGAAGCTTGTTAACACTTGAATAAGGCCAGCACGTACAAAAAATTGAGAGTCTATTATTAATATTTTCATGTGAGTCCACGCGCTTTAAGTAATCCCTAACATTGAACGTATTGTACACGGTTTAACGAATGTTTGAAGTTTAGGTGTTACTAATTTGTAAAAATGTGTGACATTTGCGAAAAATGTCCAATTTGATCTAAACAGACTAATTGTTCTATGAGTAGGGTATAGAGCGTTAAATTCAACGACAAAGAGAAATTTATGCGATTTTTACGTTTACTTGCAGTTGTTTCAATATTGTTGCTTTCAAAAACCAGTATTGCACAGACAACGTTATTTCATAATTTTAACGGCTACACGTTAAGCGGCACGCCAGGGAACGGTGCTGTATTACAACAATTTAATGCGTTGCTGATACGCAACGGTAAAGTCGTCGCCGCGGGCGATTTAGCAAACATTGAGTCGATTTATGGTAGTAGAATTGCTAATAAAAAAGTCGATCTCAATGGCAAGTTCATGTTACCCGGCATTATTGACGCTCATGGTCACGTACTTGGTCTTGGGCAAAACTTAATGTTAGCCGACCTGCGTAACACCAGTTCAGAATTACAAGCCGCCCAAACCGTGGCGAGCTTTGCTCAGCAAAATCCAAATGCTAAATGGGTGTTAGGCCGTGGTTGGAACCAAGAGAATTGGCAAGTTCGTGAATTCCCGAAAGCTAACTCGCTCGACGAACTCATTGCTGACCGCCCAGTTTACTTAACGCGCGTTGATGGCCACGCTGCTTGGGCCAACAGCAAAGCATTAGAGTTAGCAGGAATTAGTGCGAATACCGTTAGCCCAGACGGCGGCGATATTATTCGTGACAGCGAAGGCAAGCCGACTGGAGTGCTTATTGATAATGCCATGATGTTGGTTGAAAAAATTATTCCAGCGCCAACCAAAGCCGAGCAACAACATGCGCTTGAGTTGGCATTTGCCCATTTGTTAGAACGCGGTATTACTGGTGTTCATGATGCCGGCGTAGATGCGACCAACCTTGAAGTGTATAAAAACCTTGCGCAAAACAAGCAATTACCGCTGCGAATTTACGCCATGTTGTCAGCTACTGAGCCAAAACTGCTCGAGTTGCTAGAACAAGGTCCTTATACCACTGATGATGATAAACTCGCCGTGCGTAGCGTCAAAATATACGGCGACGGTGCATTAGGCAGCCGTGGGGCCGCTTTGCTAAAGCCTTACCATGATGCGCACCATACACAAGGCTTAATGGTGACATCGCAAGAACGTATTCGCGAGCTTTACCAGATGATTATTCCGCATGGTTTTCAAATTAACACCCATGCAATTGGTGATCGTGCCAACCGCATTGCGTTAGATGAGTACGAGCATGCCTTTGAAACCATTGGCGGCCGTAACTTACGTCATCGTATTGAACATGCACAAATTGTGCACCCCGATGATATTCCTCGCTTCAAGCAATTAAATATCATTGCCTCTATGCAGCCAACGCACGCCACCAGTGACAAGAACATGGCTGAAGACCGTTTAGGTAAAGCGCGCATGAAAGGTGCCTACGCATGGCAAACATTTGCCAAACAAGGAACAATAATTGCTGCGGGCTCAGATTTTCCGGTAGAGTTGGCAGACCCATTCTTCGGCTTGCACGCCGCGGTAACTCGGCAAGACCGAGACAATCAACCTGAAGGTGGTTGGTATGCCCATGAAAGTTTGACGTTAGAACAAGCGCTAAGAGCGTTTACATTAGACGCTGCCTACGCCGCTGGCCAAGAACAAGTGCTCGGCAGCTTAGAACCCGGCAAATGGGCTGACTTCATTGTGTTAGATCATGATCCCTTTGCTCGCGACGCAGCTATAATATGGCAAAACAGCGTCGACGCAACTTACGTTGCAGGTAAACAAGTATTTAAACGATAGGAAATTAACGCAGTATGGATCTAAAAAACGTTCGTCGTGACTATGAACAAGGTCGTTTGTGCCGTGAGTCGTTGAATAACGACCCGATGCAGCAATTTGCAACATGGTTTCAAGCGGCGAAAGATCATCCGTCACAAACTGATCCAACTGCATTTGTGCTGGCCACCGTGGGTAGCGATGGTCAGCCTCGCCAGCGTGTCGTTTTACTAAAAGATATTGAGCCAAACGGATTTGTTTTCTTTACTAACTATAACAGCCAAAAAGGTCACGATATTGCTGTCAACAGCCGCGTGTCGATGCACTTTGCGTGGTTAGCTATAGAACAACAAGTGCGTATTGAAGGCTTTGCCCGGAAAATTTCACGAGAAGCAAGCGCTGAGTATTTTTACTCGCGCCCACGTGAGAGCCAGCTTGGGGCTTTAGCTTCAGCACAAAGCCACCCAATTGCTTCGCGCGCCGAACTTGAACAACGCTTTCACGAATTGGAAGCGACCTATAAAGATCAACAAGTACCTATGCCCGAGCAATGGGGTGGGTACTTAATCGTTCCTGAAAAGTTTGAATTCTGGCAAGGCGGCCGCTACCGGTTGCACGACCGCTTCACCTTCACGCAAAAACAACAGCAATGGCAAATTGAGCGCTTACAGCCTTAATTTGCGGGTAGTTGGATACCTGTTTGCTGCGCAATTTTTTCTAACTGCCGCCATAGCGCGGCAGTGTATTCAATGCCCTGCTGCAACTGTTGTTGACGAACCTTGAACGCCCCCTCACCCGGCACCCGTACTGGCTGCTGCTTGTTAATAGGCGTAGTAGCGTGAATTCCATCAACCATAGCCTGTGCTTGATTTTTAAATTCATCAAGATCGCCGAAAGCCGAAGGGTCAACCACTTGCACCCATACGGTATTAGCATCTAGGCCGGCTTGCTCTTGATACCGCCCTAACTGGCTCAAACCCATAGTCCAAAGCTCACTAAACAAACACAAACCGGTACCCTTGTAGCCAAGTTGCTCACCGCCCAAAGGCGCCAGCACGCTGGCTGGGTCGGCTAAAAACGTGGTGGCATCGGTAGTATAATTACCATCCGCTGTGATCAAAGCTGGGTATGGCAAGGGTTGCTGCTCGGCAATTGCCTTGCGCACCTTGCCGGCGGCAGTCATCGATAAACTAACATCGAAAAGAATAGGTTGCCCATGAGTTGGCGCACCTATCGCAAATGGGTTTGGTGAAAACCAGGCTGACTTGGCACCAAAGGGGGCAACCACTTGTTGCCCTGGGGTTGCACACATCATTTGTACCAACATGCCCTGCTCAGTCGCTTGTTCTAAATACACCGCAAGCGCAGCGACATGTTGCGCGCGTTTCACTACTACTGTACCGGTACCGCAGTGACGAGCCATAGCCATAGCCGCTTCAACCGCCTTGGGCATGACATATAACCCTGATAACAAATCCGCGTCCCACAACTGTACAGCGGCTCGCTTACTCAACACTTTAATCTCACCATTTGAGCGCGAACTACCGTCCTGCAAGCAATTTAGGTTATATCGCAATCGCATTAAACCATGCGTGCGAAATCCCATTAAGTCAGCCGCAACTAAATTTTCCGCCATTGCTTTGGCTAATTCTGATGCCGCACCAGCTTGTTCAAGACATTTTCGTGCCCAATCGCGCATTAATTGTGCCGAAATACGAATATTTTTCTGATCTGTCATACTCTGTTCGTTGTAAATTGGAATCAATTCGATAAGCTTATCAGACTAAACTTGTCAGACAATGCTTATAAGACAAAGGAAATAAGAGGAGTAGTTAAGTGTCGATAGCAACAACAGCGCAACGGATTGGAGTATTAACCAGTGGCGGAGACGCGCCTGGTATGAACGCAGCATTGCGTGCCGTGGTATTAGCGGCAGAGCATTACGGCATGGAAGTCGTCGCTTTTCGACATGGCTACGAAGGCTTGTTGAATAACGAACACATTTCGCTACAAGCGCCTGATGTTCTGCATATTTTGCAATATTCCGGCACCATCATTAAAAGTGCTCGCTGCCCACGCTTCAAAGAAGAAGAAAGTGCCGAATTAGCCGCCAAAAACCTTGATGCGCTAAACATTCAAGGGCTAGTCGTTATTGGCGGTGACGGCTCGTTTCGCGGTGCGCACCACTTAGGTAAATATTGGAAAGGCCAAATTATTGGCGTGCCAGGCACCATAGATAATGACTTGTATGGTACTGACGCCACCATTGGTTACTCGACCGCCGTAGCTATTGCGATGGACGCGCTGGATAAAATTCGTGATACCGCAGACGCCATGGACCGCGTATTTATTGTAGAAGTCATGGGCCGTCATGCTGGCTTTATTGGTTTGAAGAGTGCCATGGCCGCCGGTGCTGAGCGTATGATCTTGCCTGAGTTGCAAAAAGACAAGCCATTAACCATTGCTGCTATTGTTAAGCATATAAAACGTGTCGAAGCCGTTCGTGGCGCCGGTAGCTATGTCATGGTTTTAAGCGAGCACCAATGGCCAGGCGGCGCGGTTGCGTTGTCAGAACAACTTGAAGCGGAATACGGTATGCCGTGTCGCCCTTGTTTACTTGGCCATATTCAACGTGGCGGCCCGCCTACTGCAACCGACCGCGTATTGGCGTCAGAGCTAGGCGTACATGCCGTTGAACTCATTCGTGACGGTGTTACAGGCGTGATGGCTGGCCTGCGCGCCGGTGAGCTAGTGGAAGTTCCGCTTGAAGAAACTTGGACCAAGAAAAGCCCGCTAGATGTAAACTTGTTACGTATTCAACATGAGATTTTTAATCCAGTTAAAAAACCTGCACGTAACGAGCAAGAATAAGCCGTTTATTTAGGCAATTCGATAGTGGCAATTTGGGGCAATTACGACGATAATATGCCCCTTTTTTATTCTGCCCAATTCAACCCTGTTGAAGCGATGGAGGTGATTCACCTTGAGCCAACAAACAATGCACAAACTTACTGCTTTGTCAGTGCAAACGGAAACTCCGGTACGGGAGTTTTTTGGCGCCCAAACCGATGCCGCGATTTACGCAAATGGTACCCATATTATTGGGTTCGGTTATGACGGTACTGCATGTTTTCGAAAAGGTACACGCAATGGCCCTGACGGCTTGCGCTCGGTATCTGAAGACATTGAAAGTTATTCGCCTTATTTAGATGCGGATTTATTTGATCTTCCGTTTTATGACTTAGGTAATTTGTCGCTTGGCACAAGTGATGATGTTGAAGCACAGTGGCAACACGCTACCGACCAATTCGATGCCGCATTCGGCGCTATTGATTTAGCGGCGAACAATGTTCGCGTGCTGACACTCGGTGGTGAACATTCTATTTCGTATGCGCCAATTCGTAAGTATCTGCAACAATACCCAGAGCTTGTGTTGTTGCACTTAGATGCGCACGCCGACTTACGCGATGGCTTTTTAGGCTATCACTATTCGCACGCGTCTATTATTCGTCGCTCGCTTGACCATTTTGGCCCAGGCCATCAGTTAATTCAGTACGGCATTCGCTCGGGTACCCGTGAAGAATACCAATACATGAACGAGCACGGCACGGTGCGCAAATCACGCAAAGACTTTTTAGATAGCGTGGCTGCCATTCCTGCCGATCGCCCTATTTACCTAACGCTTGATTTGGACTACTTCGATCCCGCTTTCTTGCCGGGCACAGGCACTCCAGAGCCGGGCGGCGAAGATTTCCACTCGTATGTAAGCTTGATGAAAATTCTGCGCGAGAAAAACCTTGTTGGCGCTGACGTAGTTGAATTGTCACCAGAAATTGACCCAACCGGAAACTCGGACGTGTTTGCTGCCAAAATTGTGCGCGAACTACTGATTATTTTGAACGAAAAAGGAGCTCAATAATGGCTGAGAACTGGACAATTGACGATGCCGAAGAGCTCTATGGTGTAAACCGCTGGGGCGCTGGCTATTTTTCGATTGGTGCCAACGGCAGCATTCAAATTGCACCGAACCACCGCTTGCCAGACGTAACCATTGATATGAAAGAAGTGGTTGACGAAATTTTAGCAGAAGGCATTCAGTTGCCAGCGGTTATTCGTTTTCATGACATTTTGCGCTCGCAAGTGGAGATTTTAAACGAAACCTTCGCCAAAACCATTGAAGACGCTGGCTACAATGCCCGTTACATTGGCGTGTTTCCAATTAAAGTAAACCAAATGCGCGAAGTGGTTGAAGAAATCATTGACGCTGGTGAACCGTACGACTACGGCTTAGAAGCTGGCTCAAAACCTGAGCTCATGGCGGTTTTGGCGTACAACGAAAACCCAAATGCGCTGACCGTGCTTAACGGCTACAAAGACGAAGACTACCTAACGCTTGCCCTACTTGGCCGCCAGCTACGTCGCAAAATGATCATTGTTATTGAAAAATACAGTGAACTTGAAATGCTTATCCCGCTGGCGAAAAAGCTCGGTGTGGAACCTATGATTGGCTTACGTAGCAAAATGATGGTTCGCAGTGCCGGTAAATGGGCCGGTTCAAGTGGCGATCGCGCAAAATTTGGCTTAAGCATTACTGAAATTCTCAACATTGTTGAACTCTTGAAAAAAGAAGACATGCTGCACTGCGCCAAACTACTGCATTTTCATATTGGCAGCCAAATGTCTGATATTCGCAAAGTGAAAGAAGCGGTTTCGGAAGGCGCACGCTTGTATGCCAAATTGGTGCAAACTGGTGTGCCACTTGAGTATCTCGACATTGGCGGTGGTTTAGGTATTGACTACGACGGCACCAGCTCAACCACCGACTCGTCACGCAACTATTCAACCGAAGAATACGTTGCCGACGTAGTTTACGGCGTGAAACAGATTTGTGACTTAGAAGAAGTACCACACCCGAACTTAGTTAGCGAAAGTGGCCGTGCTATTACTGCCCACCATAGCTGTGTGGTGACCAATATTGTCGGTGAAATTAAAAACACCGGTGCACAGTTTGATATTACCCCAACCGAAGGCGAACATATTCTTGTAAGCAATATGCGCGAGCTTGTGAACGGTTCAGACATGCACCCACAAGAACGCTATAACGACGCTGCTTCGTTTAAGCAAAGCGCCTATGAGGCATTTAAATTAGGTATCTTGTCATTAGACGAAATGGCCAAACTCGACACCATGTATTGGCGCATACTAAGCGAGATCCACTCGTCGCTTGATCGCGAAAGCTTCGTGTTCCAAGAACTTGAAGAACTTGAAGACATGCTAGCCAGCCAGTACCTGTGTAACTTCTCTATTTTCCAGTCAGCGGCCGACACTTGGGCCATTGGCCAAGTGCTGCCAATTGTGCCAATTAACCGCTTAGACGAGAAACCAGAAGTACGCTGCTCCATTGTTGATATTACCTGTGACAGCGACGGCAAGCTCAGTAAATACATTGAAGGCACCGAAATTAGTGACAACATTCCGATGCATAGTTTGCGCAAAGGCGAAGACTACCATGTTGGCATGTTCTTAACCGGTGCTTACCAAGACGTTATGGGCGATATGCACAACTTATTCGGCCGTTTAACCGAAGTGCATATTTACTGCCACGATGACGAGCCAGGCGACTTTTACATTGAAGAAGTGGTTCCAGGTACCTCAGCCGAGAAAGTGCTTGAAACCATGCAGTACAACACCGATTTCATGGCCAAAACGGTGAAGAAGTCGATTGACCGTGAAGTACGTAAAGGCCACATTGCCCCACGTGAAGGCGTGAAGTGGACGGACTATTACGAGAAGTGTTTAGCCGGCAGCACCTACTTAAAGGTGTAAAAATCGGCAAATTGCGTATTTCCTGAGCAAACGGACTGAATTCACCGAATTTCCTTAAAAAAGCGGTTGACTCAGACCCGAAAAACTCGTTTAATACGCCCCGACGCCCAGATAGCTCAGTCGGTAGAGCAGGGGATTGAAAATCCCCGTGTCGGTGGTTCGATTCCGCCTCTGGGCACCATTATTCGAAAAGCCTCGCTAGCAATAGCGGGGCTTTTTTCGTTGTGTCGCCGATGATTGCTTCCCCTAAAAAAATACTGTATAAATGCACAGTATAATTGATTACACAAAAGGATAGACCATGGCAGTAGTCACGCAATACGTTGTCGTGCGAAATGGGGAAGAAAAAATGACATTTACCACCAAAGCTGAAGCCGATGCCCACGACAAAATGTTGGACATGGTGGATGAGCTGATGCCCCTACTAGAACGCAGCGAAACCATTGCTGAAGAGAAACAACTGGAAGATCTTGCTTTTTTCCTTGCGCGAGAGCGCGAGCAGGTGCTGATTGCGCTTGGTGCGAAGAAGCCAGTGAAAAAGAAAACCGTAAAAAACAAAGAACCTGAGCAGTAACCACAAAAAAGGGCGCATCCTTGCGCCCTACTCTTTTCGTTATCTTTGTTTACCTCAAAGCGTTCGCTTAGAACTGGTAGCTGTAGCTTAAGCTAAACGTTTGGCCTACTTCGCGTGACTGCACCAACACGCCCGACTGAGTTACTTCTTGGTCTTCGTCTAACAGGTTCTGTACCTTGAAGCTTAACTTTGAATTGAAGTCTGGGTAGTAGTTGTACACCAAATCAAGCGAGTGGAACGGCTGTTCATAAGCGTCACCACGGCCACCGATACCAGCCGCTAAAATGCGCTCACCAAACACGTTGTAAACTAACGAGCTTGAGTGGTTGCCGTTCAGCGAGTCATAACCTAACTGGAAGTTGGCAACGTACTTAGAGTGGCCCGTTAGGCGCTTAGTCGGGTTAGTTAAGTTACCCGCTAACGCCGGGTTAATGGCAGCTTCTGAATCACTGAAGGTTAAGTTACCCGTGGTAAAGAAGCCGTCAGCAACATAAGCTAAGTCGTGTAACCATTCAAACTCGACACCATATACTTCAGCGGTTTCGCCGTTAACGTAGTTTAGGGTGTACTCTTCGTCGCCAACACTCAGCACCGACTCAATAGGCTTGTCGATTTCTTTGTAGAATAACGACACCGTGTAGTTGTCGCCGTTATCGGCAAAGTACTCAAAGCGCGCATCTAAGTTGGTCATTGGGCTGCTTTCTAGGCCAGCACGACCAATGGTACGAATGTCGGTAATTGGGTCAAAGTACGCAACCGGCACGGTTTCACGAATATCTGGGCGAACCACAGTTTCTGAGAAACCAAAGCGCAATTGATAGTTATCGTCGCTAATGTAAGTTAAAGACAGCGCGGGATAAAAATCATCTTCAATGGTTGTACCGTTTAGCACGCGATCTGGGTTGTAGAAGGTGTCTAAGTCTTCGCGAGTGAAAATCAAGCTCGAAGTGGCCAAAGACACTTGCTTAAACTCTTCCCAACGCACGCCACCGGCTAACCGCCAGTTGTTGGTTATAAACGCATCAAATGAACCATAGTACGCATCGGTTTTTTGCACTGCGATGTAGTCGTCAGCATCGGGTGCTGTCGGCTCACGGTACGACAAAATAAAGTTACTTTGGTCAATACGTTCGTCGGTTAAATAGTTCGTTACACCAAGAATATTGTTGTAATCGTCATTTACCGTAATACGCAAGCCTGAGCCGTTATCCATGGCGAAACGGTCGGTGGTGTAATATCGGGCTTTATCGGTAAAGTCATAGCCGCCACGAAACTCAATATCCATACCCAGTAGCGTGGTTGGCAGCGAGAAGTTACCACTGTACGACTTCACATGATCTTCCATGTTCACATATTGATAAATCGCGCGGTTATCGTCACCGGTGACCACCGTGCTTTGATAGTTACCCTGGCTGTCGTAGATATCATCAAATCGATACGAGATATCGGTTGGAATTTCCGTTTCCGCTTTTGACTCAGTGTATTGCCAATCAAAGCCGACACCCCAGTAGTCTAAGAACGTATGTTGACCGCGAATCTGGTCAATATCTAGCGTCCGTTCTTCGTACTTAAACTCGTGTTCACGGTTGGCCAGACCTGAGCCATAAATGGTTTTTAAATTACTACCGTTCGGGCTTTGCATAATACCGAATTCAGATTCGTCTTCTGAGTCGGTTAAATACAACTTGGTATAGCTGACCGAGTGCGTGTCTAGCTCATAACCAACACTAAACACGCCGTTCATACGCTCGGTTTCTGTGGTTAGCGTGGTTTCGCTTAAGGTGTTGTAGCACGAGTTGGCAACGTCTTCGGCGCTACCTAAGCTAGTCGAACAGCCCGCCGGGGCGTTTTCACTTAACACCGCGTTTTTACGCTCAGAAACGTTCCATTTAGTGTCATAAGCGCCAGCTAATAAAAAGCCGATGCTGCCGCCGAAGTAGTCTTCATCAAAGCTATTGCCAATACTAGCCTTGATGCTGTAGTTCGGGTTTAGCGACTCTTCTTTTAAGGCAATATTTCGCGGTAATGCTCGCGCTAGACCGGCGTTAACTGCACGTGCCTGATCACTGGCAGAGCCACTGTCATTTGCGACTAAACCATCTTTGTTGATGATATTACGTAAGCTAAAGTCGCCACGATAATGAACAATTGCGTCGCGAATGTTCTGTGGCAAACCAGCTTCGTTTCTATTGTAGGTGTAGCCGTCGGTAGCATTCGTGTTTTGACCAACACCAACCTCTAAATTGAACTGGAAGTCGGTTGGCAATGACTTGGTTCGAATATCAATATTACCGCCACCAAATGCAGCGGGCATGCTTGGCGAGAATACTTTCTGCACCGCTAGGCTTTCAATAATCGTCGATGGAATAATATCTAACGGGATAACGTTTCGGGTTAAATCTGGGCTAGGAATACTTGCGCCATTTAGGCGTGCACTTGAATAACGCTCGCCTAAACCACGGACATACACATACTTACCGTCAACCAAGGTTAAGCCAGTAACTCGGCGAAGTGCTGAAGCGGCATCACTGTCGCCAGTGCGAGAGAGCTGCTCAGCACCAAGAATATCAGCAACAAATGCTTGGTTCTTACGTTCATCCACAACGGCCGCGGCACTACCTTGTAAACGCGTTCCTGTGGTTACAACTTCTTCAATTGTGGTGTCAGCTGTAGTTTCTGCTGCGGTTTGAGCGGTTTGCTCAGCATCTTGCTGTTGCGCAAAGGCTTGGCCACTGGCGAGCAGTGCAAGGCTAACTGCGAGAGCTAGCGGCTTGAGTTTATATTTGGTGCTCATAGTCAACTCCTGCGTTTTAGTGAACAGCAGGCGCGATGTTATTCACGCCCGCTATACGTTGCATTACAACAAGCTGTTATTAGTCTTGTTCTGCCGCAGTTAACGCAGTTTGCACCCACTGGTACCACTCTGACGACGTATCTGTGCTTGATACAGCACCAATGTAATCAACCGCATCGAAGAAGTCGTTGCCTAATTCACTTAAGTCATTCGCAGTAACAGTAATGTCTGCTGAGCTCATATCGGTTGAAAAACCATCAGCTGCAAAGACAGAGGCATTGCCGCCTAAACGAGCATTCACACCGCCGTTGTCGAACCATTCTTGACGTGATGTGCCATCAGCAAACAAAGCACTTGAAGTGAATTCGTTTTCAGCTACACAAGCCATGGCTGAGTTAAAGAAGTTCAAGTCACCGCCAGTTACACCCAATTCACCGTCACCAGTAAATAAGATACAACGGGTGTCGTTGGTCGACACATCGTCTTTAACTAACAAGAAGTTATACAGTTGGCCTTGGAAGTTATCGTCGAATTTCATTGCCGTTGATGGGTCATTGTCACGCGTTGACAAACCGTCAGTCGTAACAACAGTTACGTTAGCAATGTTTGGACGTGACGTTGGTGCTTGCGAATAGTCTGGGCCTGAGTTTTTCTCGCCGTCGGCTTCAAAGCCGCCGTTACCCATGAATACGTCAGTACCATCAACGTTTACTGTACCGTGCTTGATAAACAAGAACTGCGCGTTACCTTGCCAGCCCGCATCGATATCCATGGAGTCATCTTGCGTGTCAGTAAACACTACGTGCTTAACGTTTGCGGCACCACCGAAGAATTCGATACCGTCGTCATAGCCTTGGTGAATGTGTACGAACTCATACGAAGAGCCAGAGCCCACAGCGTTTAAGGTTAACGAGTTCAAGTCGTCACCATCGCCGCCAGCGCGCGGGCCAGAACCTGCGTACCAAATTTTTGCATACTTCATTGAGCCGCTGTCATCAGCGTTATCATTACCGCCGTAGTAGCTCACGATACCCTCTGAAGCTACGTTACAGGTGTTGGCATCGCGTTGTGCGTCGGTACACTGGTTGGTAATACCTTGGCCATTCACAATAATGCCACCCCAGTCAGCGAAGCGCGGACCGTTACCAACCACATCAAAGCGCGTGAACGCGTTTGCTGAGGTGAACGTTACTGGCTTATCAAAAGTACCTATCGCGTTTAACTTGGCGCCGCGCGCTACACGAATAATGGCTTCACCACTGGTAAATGCTAAGGTTGCACCTGGCTCAACAGTCATCACAGGGCCGTTTTCTTCAATCGAACACGCTGTGGTGGTGTCACAATCTTCACCAATCAATAACGCACCATCAAATACGTGCACGCCGCCATCTGGCAACTCTGCGAAAGTAATGTCTTCAGTAATTTCTACGTTACGGCTGGCGAACTCAAGGTTGTATTCACAGTCACGGCCGTCGAATGCGCCTTGCACACCATTGTGCACAGCACAGATATTTTCAGCGCCTGTGTCACCACCACCTTCTGCTGGTGGGTTGTTTACGGTGTTATTTGAGTTGTTGGTGCTATTGTCATTCACAGTTGGGTTTACTGAAATGTCGCCGCCACAACCAGCTAATGCCAAAGCTGAAGCGATAGCGGTTACTTTAAACAAAGTTTGCAATTTCATGGTGTTCTCCCGGATAGGAACAATGTAAGTATTAAAAACGACGCAGGCAGATTAGTGAGAACGCGTGACAGAAATGTGACAAATTTGCAATGTCATGAAAGGTTCACTGAAGCGCAACAGAAGTGTCATGTTAAAACTTGAAACCAATTATCCGTGGTTGAGTTGTCATTGCGGTGCTAAAGTTGATGAAGTGTACGTTTGTGGAGAAGAGTCATGCGTTATTTTGTTGCCATTGCGGCAGTAATTTTAGCGGTATTGCTGATGGCTAAACCTGACGCTTCAGGCATTCAGCTGATTACCTTAACCAAGTCTCAGTTGGGCTGGACAGTTACCTATTCACTGAATGAACCTACCGAACGCTTAATGTTTGTGCGCTCACCAGACCGCAGCCGCGCTGAGCGTTGGCAACCGCTTGACAGTAACATTTCAATTCAATGGCATGACGGCAATGAAGTGGTCGTCAGTTTAAACGGCGCGCCGTTCAATGAAGTATCGTTTGCCCTTGATGCTACATACGTGCCTTTACCGAAAGACTACGCTCCATTTTCACCATTTAGTAATGGCGGCATGCTGGTGCATACGGGGCGCTTTTTTGCCTGTGCTGACATTTGCACTGAGCATCACCACGAGTGGCCCATGGCCATGCAAGTATCTACTGACGATTATTTATTAGTAAACGGCACACGCCAAATGGGCTTTTTTGAATGGCAAGATGGTGACAGCGGGCGAGCAATTTATGTCGGCCAACAACCACCGGAACACTTCGCTGCGTTGGTGGCATTAATTGACCCTGCATTGCCGCAGTCTTTGCAATATGGCTTAGTTAGTGAGTTACCCATGATCATGAGCTATTTCACCAAGCAACTCGGCAGCTTAAATAGCACTCCAACGCTGTTTGCATCCTACAGTGACTACAAGGGCGGCTACTACGGCCAGCAAGGCGGTGTACTGCCAAACCAGGTGTTTATGCACTGGTACGGCAAAGCCGCTTTAGAAACTTTAAATGAAGAAACCACACTATGGTTTTTTGCCCATGAAATAGCGCATTTGTTTCAAGGCAGTGGTTTGCGTTTTTCTTCTACCGAAGAAGCCTGGATACATGAAGGTGCCGCGGAAATGATGGCCTATTTGTACACCGACAACAAACTTGGTGAAAACAGCGCCATTTTGGAAAATGCGGTGCAAGAAGCGCAACAACAATGTGCCGACGTGTGGCCCGTCAGTGAAAACTTTGTGGATGTCGGACGGGTCGATTTTCGTGCCCACTATACCTGCGGATTAGTGGCCAACGCAGAGCTGCATGCACAGCTAAAAGCCAATGGTGTCAGTAATGGTATATTCACATTATGGCAAACCTATTCCGACCTAATTCGCCAGGGTGAGCCCGC
This sequence comes from Pseudidiomarina woesei, assembly GCF_001418345.1. Classification (GTDB taxonomy): domain Bacteria; phylum Pseudomonadota; class Gammaproteobacteria; order Enterobacterales; family Alteromonadaceae; genus Pseudidiomarina; species Pseudidiomarina woesei. The sequence goes on along the minus strand of NZ_LIPW01000010.1, from coordinate 25,647 downwards.
AAATTCAAGCACTTACTTTGCTGCATTTGAGCGTTTAACGGGGTATGCTTCAATGACATTACGACAATTGATTGATAGGCCAGTATCGGTATCTATTGCACCCTAAGGACGTAACATGAAACCACAACGTATTTTTATCACTGGCGGCGCCAGCGGTTTAGGCTTTGCTTTGGCGCAAATCTGCGCCAAGGGTGGTTGGCAAGTTTGTATTGGCGATCGCGATATTGACCGCGGTGAAGCAGTTATAGGTAGTTTGCAAAAATGGCAACCCAGTGCGCTGTTTGTGCCGTGCGATGTCACTCGTATGAATGACCTAGAAAGCGTCGCCAAGCAGTTGCAGGAGCAATGGGGTGGCGTCGATGTTGTAGTAAACAATGCTGGGGTAGCGCAAGTTGGCAAAATTGCCGACACCACGCTAACTGACTGGCAATGGATAATTGATATTAATTTGCTTGGCGTGGTGCGTGGTTGCAAGGTATTCACACCACTATTTAAGCAGCAAGGCCATGGTTATTTTGTCAATGTGGCGTCTATGGCAGGCTTACTAGATGTACCGAACATGAGTGCATATAACGCCACCAAAGCGGCTGTAGTTAGCTTGTCTGAAACGCTGCAAAACGAGTTAGCCAAGGACAATATTAACGTAACTGCCGTGTGCCCGAGTTTTTTTAGAACCAATTTAAACCAAGGCATGCGCTCAACTATTGACGGTATGGATGCCAAACTCGATAAACTCATGAGTTCTAGTAAGCTCAATGCTGTCGACATTGCGCAGCTGATTATGAAAGCGGTTGAGCGCAAGAAGTTTTTGGTGCTGCCCCATCGCCAAGGGCGCATAGCGTGGTACCTAAAACGCTGGTTGCCACGCCGCTGGTACCAGAAAATGCTTTACTCGCGAATTAAATGAAACGCGCGTTGGCGACCATTTAAATACTGTACGCGTTCGCCATCATAGAACGCGTCTTCTTCCAACATAATGACCACGTCTTGCTGCCAGCTTTCACTGTAGGTGGTATTGCTTAACTCTATTGAATAGGCTGTATTGGCAAACAACGGGTAGTCCCCTGTCCCTTTGGTGTCCGCTTGATTGTCCCACATACCAATGGTGGGGCCCGAACCATGACCGTAGTAACCAATTGGATGACTATAAATAAGCGGCCGTAACTGCTCAGATAGCGCTTTTGAACGTGCTTGCGCCAACACTTGGTTACCGGTGCGCCCTACGTTGAATTGCGCAGTAAGAATATCTTGCAACTTGTTGCCGTTCTGCAGTGCCTGCCGCAGTGAAGCCGGCGCCTCTGTCTGGCCTTTTGGCAGCACATAGGCGTGTTGCTGAGTGTCAGTATTCAGGCGCAAGTATGTTAAGCCTATATCTACATGCAGCAAGTCACCTGCCTGTACCACCTGATTGCTCAACCGTGGGGTTTTATTGCCTTGACGTTGCAAGGTAACCGTAGGAGGAAACCACGCGCTTAAGCCGCGCTGTTTAATTGCATTTAAAAACCACCATTCAATATCGCTCGTAGTGGTTTCACCTACTTGTACCACCGCATTAGAAAAGCCTTCGGCTATAATGTCGTGGGCAATACTTACCGCCTGTTGGTAATGTGGTACTTCTTCGGCAATGCGTGTCTCTAGCCAACCCACAGCCAATGCCTCGGCACTGACAAGACGTTGCGACTGCTCTGGCGTGAGATTCAGTATCAGTTCACGATAATCTGTTAAGGTTAAGCCATCGGCTTGAGCAAAGTCCGTTGACGTATTTATCCCAATGCGGCGCGGTTGACGCTCACTAATTATGACTTGCAATGCTTGCCATTGATTTGGTTGTTGCTCAGGGTTCCACGCTTTTCGGAACACATCACCAACGTCATAGCGTGCAACCGCAAGTGCTTCCACACCGAGATCAACACCATTGGCGTCTATACCACGATCAAAAAACACCAAGATTGTTCGCCGCCGCGCCGAAAACCAGTCACTGGGCAATAACGTACGAAGTACTGGGTCTTCATTGTACTCACGGCTGATCAATAACCACATGTCAATGTCAGCACGGCGCATTAGCTGAGGTAACAGTTGCTTCACCCGTTGCTGCAACAGCTGATCAATCAGTTTGGCTTGCTGCTCAGCAGGCACGTACTGTGATGATGGCTTGGCAGCAATCGAGAACGGCACCATTAGACACGCCATAAATATCAAAATGACTAATCGATTAGTGTTGTGAATACTCATTATCTTCCTCAATTACATAACAATAATGAATGGCTGTAATTAATTTAATAAATTTGTCGAATACTGCCGCGCGTTCTAGCCTTGAATTATTAACACATGAACAACAAACGGACGGATTATGACCCATTTAAACCATGACAACGCGCCACACGCTGTACTTACTATGCCGTCACTTGATGGTGTTGCACAACAGTTGATTGATGCACAAGCGCAACAATTTTTAGTTGAATTGGTCCGCCGGTTTCGCCCACAACTTGAGCACGTTCTTAAGTTACGGGCACAACGCCAAGCTAAGATTGATCAAGGTACTCTGCCAGATTTTGATCCAACGACTAAGAATATTCGCGAAAGCGAATGGCGCATAGCTGACCTGCCAAAAGATTTGACCAAGCGGCGCTTGGAAATCACCGGCCCCGTTGACCGCAAAATGGTCATCAACGCGCTGAACGCTAACGTTGACTGCTACATGGCCGACTTTGAAGATTCCCAGTCACCCACATGGGACGGTGTGTTGCAAGGCCAAGTAAACTTGTATGACGCCAATAGAGGTGAGCTTGAGTACACTGACCCAGCTAGCGGCAAGCACTACCAATTAAAACCCAATCCCGCCTTGCTGATTGCCCGCGTACGCGGCCTGCATTTACCTGAAAAACATGTACTCGTTGACGGAGATCCGATACCGGGTGGGCTATTCGACTTTGCCTTATATTTTTATTTGAACTATCAACAGCGCATTGCCAATGGTATCGGTGTGTACTACTACGTACCCAAACTTGAGCACAGCGACGAAGCCAAATGGTGGGCTGACGTATTCACCTTTACCGAAGACTACTTCAAACAGCCTCGCGGCACTATTCGCGCCACCATTTTAATTGAAACCCTACCCGCGGTGTTTCAAATGGATGAAATATTACACGCCATGCGCGAACACATTGTGGCACTAAACTGTGGCCGTTGGGATTACATTTTTAGCTACATTAAAACACTAAAAAATCACGCCGACCGAGTACTGCCCGATCGCCAAGTAGTGACCATGAATCAGCCATTTCTGAATGCCTACTCGCGGCTATTGGTCAAAACTTGCCACCGCCGTGGTGCCTTAGCTATGGGCGGTATGGCCGCGTTTATTCCCAGCAAAGATCCACAAGAAAACGCCACCATTCTCGCCAAAGTGAAAGCCGACAAAGAACTTGAGCGCGATAACGGCCACGACGGCACATGGATTGCACATCCAGGCCTTGCGGATACGGTTCGTGAAGTGTTTGTTGATGGATTACCCGGCAATAATCAGTTGCACATTCTGCGCGAAGGTGATGCGCCAATTACCGCGCAAGAGTTGTTGCAACCGAGCCAAGGCGAGCGCACTGAGCAAGGCATGCGCACCAACATTCGCGTGGCGTTGCAATATATTGCGGCATGGATTTCTGGCAAAGGCTGCGTGCCCATCTACGGCTTAATGGAAGACGCCGCGACCGCCGAAATTTCTCGTACCTCTATTTGGCAGTGGATTAAACACGGCAAAACCCTCGATAACGGCAACGTTGTCACCAAACAGCTGTTTCGCGACTACTTGCAACAAGAAGCGGCTGTGGTACGCAAAGAAGTAGGCGAACAACGTTGGGCCGATGAGAACTTTGCCAAAGCGACACAGCTACTTGAAGACATCACCACAGCGGACGAACTCGTCGAGTTTCTGACGCTACCTGGTTACCAATTACTTAACTAATTCCAATCAATACGAACCATAAAACAACATAAACTTACAGGACAACACCCATGACTACTGTTAACTTAAATCACGCAGAAGCGGCAAAACAACTTGAACAAGATTGGCAGACTAATCCTCGCTGGAAAGGCGTCGAGCGCACTTATTCGGCACTTGATGTAGTGCGCCTACGCGGCAGTGTGCAGCCTGAGTGCACCTATGCACAAAACGGTGCCGCCAAACTCTGGCGCCTAGTAAACGGTGCCGCGCAAGAAAAGTTTGGCAAGAACTATGTTAACGCTCTAGGTGCGCTAACCGGTGGCCAAGCTGTGCAGCAAGTGAAAGCGGGCTTGCAGGCCATTTATCTTTCGGGCTGGCAAGTGGCTGCTGATAACAACACCAGTTTAAGTATGTATCCAGACCAGTCACTCTATCCGGTTGATTCGGTGCCTACGGTAGTTGAACGCATCAACAATAGTTTTGCCCGCGCCGACCAAATTCAGTGGTCTAAAGGTGTCGGCCCTGAACAAGAAGGCTATGTGGACTATTTTGCGCCAATTGTGGCCGATGCTGAGGCAGGCTTTGGTGGCGTATTGAACGCCTACGAATTGATGCAAGCCATGATCCGTGCAGGGGCAGCCGGTGTGCATTTTGAAGACCAGCTAGCCAGCGTGAAAAAATGCGGCCATATGGGCGGTAAAGTACTAGTGCCAACACAAGAAGCTGTGCAAAAACTTATTGCGGCACGCCTTGCTGCTGACGTTGCTGGCGTACCCACACTTATTCTTGCACGCACCGATGCTAACGCTGCTGACTTGCTAACCTCTGACGTAGACCCAAATGACCAACCGTTCTGCACCGGCGAACGCACCGCGGAAGGCTTTTATCGAGTTAACGCTGGCATTGATCAAGCCATTTCGCGTGGTTTGGCTTATGCGCCATATGCTGACTTACTGTGGTGTGAAACAGCGAAGCCCGATTTGGAAGAAGCGCGCAAATTTGCTGAAGCCATTCACGCCAAATATCCTGGCAAGCTATTGGCCTATAACTGCTCGCCAAGCTTTAACTGGAAGCGCAATCTCGATGACGCCACTATTGCTAAGTTCCAGCGTGAGTTGGCAGCAATGGGTTACAAATTCCAGTTTATTACCCTAGCCGGTGTGCACAACATGTGGTACCACATGTTCGAGCTAGCCTATGACTATGCCCGCAACGACATGTCAGCTTATGTGAAGCTACAACAGCAAGAGTTTGGCGCAGCTGATAAAGGCTATACATTTGTGGCTCACCAACAAGAAGTTGGCACGGGTTACTTTGATGAAGTCACCAATGTCATTCAAGGCGGCAAGTCTTCTGTAACGGCGCTTACCGGCTCAACTGAAGAGGAACAGTTCAAAAAACCGGCGTAAGCTTCGGTTTACAAATACCTCTTAAGGATTACCACAGAAAATAATGAGTATAAGCCGCCAAGTAAGGGCTCTTGGCGGCTTTTTTGTGTTAGTATGCGCGCGCCTGAACAGCTCACCCTAAAAATTTGACTGTTCGTCTCCTGAAGCCTCACATGTTGAAGGAATAGCAACTCATGTGGAAACTATTGTTATTGCTTTTGGGCGCAAGCCTTTTCTCTCCCGCTGCCTTTGCAGCCGCTGGTCAACTTGACCTGACAACCGCAAATGTTGGCATTGCCGCCATTATCATTTTTACCATTGCGTATATTCTGGTCATGGGCGAAGAACGCCTGCACATGCGTAAGTCTAAACCGGTATTGGTTGCCGCCGGCTTAATCTGGATTATGATCGGCTTTGTGTACATGCAAAACGATTTACCAGGGGTGGCAGAAGACGCATTTCGTCACAACTTGCTCGAATTTGCCGAATTGATGTTGTTCTTGTTGGTGGCGATGACGTACATCAACGCCATGGAAGAACGCCGTTTATTTGACGCTTTACGTGCATGGATGATCAAAAAAGGCTTTAGCTACAAGCAGCTATTCTGGCTTTCAGGCTTCTTAGCATTCTTTATTTCACCCGTTGCTGACAACTTAACGACTGCCCTACTCATGTGCGCTGTGGTGATGAAAGTTGCCGATGGCGATAAAAAGTTTATTAGTATTTCTTGCATCAGCATTGTTGTTGCCGCCAACGCTGGGGGTGCTTTCAGCCCCTTTGGCGACATTACCACGCTAATGGTTTGGCAAGCTGGTATGGTTGAATTCCAAGAGTTCTTTGTGCTGTTTATTCCGTCATTGCTGAACTATTTAGTGCCAGCGGTGATCATGAGCTTCTTTATTGAAAACCGTAAACCTTCAGCAGTATACGAAGAAGTTGAATTAAAGCGCGGCGCATTGCGTATTACCATCTTATTTTTACTGACCATTGCCACCGCGGTAGCCTGCCACATGTGGCTACACTTACCGCCGGTACTGGGTATGATGATGGGCTTGGGTTACTTGCAGTTCTTCGGTTACTTCTTACGTATGACGTTACCAGGTTCTTTGGCGCGCAAACGTGCCATGGCCGAGCGCGCCGGCGATATGGCGCGTTTAGAACGCTTGGGATCAGTGGTTCCGTTTGACGTGTTTAGCCGGGTGCAACGTGCCGAGTGGGACACCTTGCTATTCTTCTACGGTATTGTGATCTGTGTGGGTGGTTTGGGCTTTATGGGATACTTGTCGCTGCTTTCAAACACCTTATATCTAGGCTGGAATCCAACGATTGCTAACGTAACACTGGGCGTCATGTCAGCCGTTATCGATAACATTCCAGTCATGTTTGCGGTGCTATCCATGCAGCCAGACATGTCACACGGTCAATGGCTGTTAATTACCCTAACTGCGGGTACTGGCGGTAGCTTGCTGTCGATTGGTTCAGCTGCAGGCGTGGCACTTATGGGCCAAGCACGTGGCTACTACACCTTCGCTAGCCACCTGAAGTGGACACCGGTTATTGCTTTAGGCTATATCGTCAGTATTCTTGCCCACATGTGGTTAAACGAGCACTTGTTCACCGTATTTAACCACTAATGCTTAGCGAATAACGTACTCACTCAGAAACCGTGCGCACACAACGCATAAAGCGCACGGCTTCTGGGTACGGAAATACATCAGTAATCACACCTTGGCGCAGATTTTCTTGTTGCTGTTGCCAATAATTCGCTTCAATTAATTCCGGATGGTAATGCAATAGTATGCTGCGTAATGCCGGCTGCGGCACAGCAAAAGTCGCCAACTGCTCGGGAAAAACGTCATTCGGTGCAACTGCATACCACGGCTCCGGTGCCATCATTTGTTCGTAAGTTTCTGCTTTCGGTAACGGCCGAAAATTCATTTCTGTCAGGTATTGCACTTCATCATAGTCATAAAACACCACCCGTTTATGGCGCGTTAAACCAAAGTTCTTAAGTAGCATATCACCAGGGAAAATATTCGCCGCCATCATGTCTTTAATGGCCTGCCCATAATCGTTCATCACCGCTTCTATTTCGGCTTCACTGGCGTATTCAAGGAAAATATTTAATGGTGTCATGCGGCGTTCAACAAACAGTTGGCTAATTACCAATTGCTCGTTTTCAATGGTGAGGCTACCGGCCACGGTTTGTTTCAATTCTTCAAGTAAATCGGGAGCAATGCGGTTTAATGGAATGGCCACGTTGGCAAATTCGTAGGTGTCGGCCATACGTCCAGCACGGTCATGGCGCTTAACCATGCGGTAGCGGTCAATAACCGTTTGCCGGTTCATTTGTTTGCCACCGCCAAATTCATCTTTAATGACTTTAAATACATACGGGTAAGAAGGCAGTGTAAATACCGTCATGACCATGCCTTTAATACCTGCGGCGGCAACTAACTGATCATTACTGGCTTCTAAGTGATGCAAAAAGTCGCGGTAGAATTCGGTTTTACTTTGCTTGTGCAAGCCAATGGCTGAATACAGCTCGGCGATGGTCTTCTTTGGCATTAAGCCTTTTAAGAACCGCACCAAAGCCGACGGCGCACGGGTGTGCACCATGAAGTATGAGCGCGCAAAGGCGAAAATAATCGCCATTTGATCGGTATCGGTAATTAATGCATCAAGGTATAGCTTGCCACTGGCATTGCGCAGCACCGGTACAATAAACGGGTAAATGCGGTTGGCACTGACTATACGTCCCACCACGTAAGCAGCTCTATTGCGAAAAAATGGCTCTTTTAGCACGTCAATGCGCAGTTGGTAGGTGGACAATTCACCGGCTGAGGTTTGTTGGCGAAACGCCTTGCGCAGCAAGCGGATATCTTCTGACAGGTCGTCGTACTGCGCACCGAAATCTATATCGCCCATAATGCGGGCCAGCGTACGTCGCATGCCTTGCACCACAGGAAAGTACGAACGAAATTCGGTTTCGAGCGCCAGCGGAATACTGTCACTTAAGGTGGTTTCAACAAAAATATAGGCGTTGTTGAAGTAACGCCGATGAAACAAGTTACAAAACACCGAGTTATAGAATGTTTCGGCAAGTTCTGCTTGCGGATGAAACTGTAAAAACTGGTGGTATAACTTACGCGTTGCTAACCACAAGTCTTCATCAAGCTCGCCTTGCGTTAGTTTACGTAAGCTCGCTGTGGTTTCTCGCACTCGTTGGTCATAAAAACTGATACGCGCCGTTGCAGCGTACTGCCCAGCATGCCAATCACCTTCGGCAAAGCGTGTTTTTGCCTGTTTGGTAACTTCTTGAAACACCGCATAGTGTTTGTGAAACCCTTGCAGAATTTTACGAGCTAGAACGCCGGCGCGCTTGTTGTCACTCATAAGTCGTGATGTGCAGCGGTATCAGTGATCAATTGGCGGAACCAGCGGTGGCCAGCATCGTGCTGCAACAACGGGCTCCAAATCATCGTCAACTCTAACGCCGGAATATCAAAAGGCGGTTTGAGCATAACCAACTCATCGTCGTCTTTGTACAACGTTGCGGCCTGCGTTGGCAAAGTGGCAATAAGGCCCTGCCGCGCTAGGTGCATGGCGACATGGTAGTTTCGCGTAAATACCCGAATACTGCGTTTATGACCCAATTTACCCAAAGCTTCGTCTACCCAACCGAGCTTTTGTACGTCGTGAGGGTCCATACCTACACCAACACCAAAACCCGTTTTACTAACCCACACATGCTCGCCCTCAAGATAGTTTTTCAGGGTATAGTTCGCAACGAGCGGGTGGTCTTTGCGCACCAAACAACTGAAATCATCTTCCCATAGGTTCTTTTGGTGAAACGATTGCGGTAGTTTTTCAAAACGGTTAATGGCTAAGTCGACTTTGCCGTTTTCAACGTCGTGAAAACTAATATCACTAGGCGTCATAATATCTAGCGCCACATATGGCGCCTGTTGGTGCAGTTTTTCTAACAACCGAGGCATCAAAGTAGATGCTGCGTAATCTGACGCCATAATACGAAATACACGGTCGCTGGTTGCAGCATCAAACTCACGGGCTGGCTGCACCATTTCTTCAACCGAATAGAGTATTTGACGCACCGGCTCTTGCATTCTCAGGGCCGTTTCGGTGGGTAACATACCTTCACTGGTGCGCACCAAAATTGGATCGTTTAACAACGTACGTAAACGTTTTAAGCCGTTACTCATGGCGGGCTGAGTAATGTTTAGTTGGGCCGCGGCTTTAGTGACATTGCGCTCGCGCAGCAGCACATCTAAATAGACCAATAGGTTCAAGTCGATGTCTTTAATGTTATTCATAGAAAAAATAAATCCCGCTATAAGAATATAGCGGGATTATAGACAGGTTTTTTCCGAGTTACACCTATTTAGGTGTGCGACTATGGTCTATTCCCAGAAAAATGGCTGACGCGGTTTAGCTTTTGGTACCAACTGGTTCATGGTTTCGGCATCAAATAAACGGCCGTTCACCATGGTATGGGTAACCCGATCGGTAACAGAAATGTCAGCTAATGGGTTGCCATCAATCACGATGATATCGGCCAGCTTGCCCTGCTCTAATGAACCAATGTATTTATCCATACCAAATTCTTTGGCTGGGTTAATGGTTGCGGTAGCAAGAGCTTCAAGCGGCGTCATACCGCCTTGCGCCATCATCCAAATTTCCCAATGTTGCGCCAAACCTTCACGTTGACCGTGAGCACCTGCCACCACATCAACACCTAAGTCTTGCAGTTTTTTCGCAACATCAGCGTTGTTAAAGTGGTTATAGTGGTTATGCGGCGCTTTTTCACGACGCACCGAGCCCACAAGTGCGTCTTGAGGCACAAATTTCGACAATTTCGGGTGCTTCCACACCTCGGTTTCTGCATACCAATAGTTCTCGCCCCAAATGCCGCCGTAAGCAACGCCCAATGTTGGGGTGTAATTCACTTCGGTTTGGCTCCAGAATTGCTCAATATCGTCATAAATTTTGGCAACAGGAATAGAGTGCTCAACTGTGGTGTGGCCGTCAGCAATCATACTCAAATTATGTTGCAACAGTGAGCCACCTTCAGGTACCACCATCATTTCAAGCTCACGGCCCGCCTGAATAATCTGCTGACGTTGATTACGGCGTGGCTGGTTGTAGCTTTTCACCGAGAAAGCACCCACTTTTTTCAACCGCTCTAAGTGGAACTTAGCATCGTCTAAATCATCCACATGCGCGGTATAACCAGGGCCGTTGGCACCGTACAAAATAGTACCGGTAGAGAAAGTGCGCGGCGCGGCAATCAAACCGGCTTTTTGCAGTTCGCTAGCAGCAAATATTTCCGTAGTGTCGTTCGATGGATCGTGAATTGACGTCACACCAAAAGCTAACGTGGCGTAAGTTTTCCAGTTTTGCTCCGGAATAATCTCGTTGTCGCCTTGCGGCCCGTGAGCGTGGCCGTCAAACAAGCCAGGCATTACGGTTTTGCCGGTGGTATCAATAACGGTTGCGCCACGCGGCACGCTCACTTCGTCAACCTGACCAACCGCAACAATTTTGTTGCCCGTAACCACTACCGCGCCGTTTTCAATCACTTTGTCGCCGTTCATGGTAATCACTTGACCACCCACAAAAGCAACGGTTTCATCATGAATACCGGCATCGGCTTCAAAGCTGATATCAAGGCCATTTGCTACTTTTTCAAAGCTGCTGTCACCGTCAATACCAAACAAGCCACTTACTGAAGCATGGTATAGCTCAGGCCCTAGCGACCAATACAGCGCACTGCCGTTGCCGCTCCATGAAATGTTTTCACCAGCGCGAACCGATAATTGCTCAACCGGAAATTGTTTGTCGTTCGGGCCAATTTTAATGGGCGCTCCGCGCTCAACAAAAGGCGTCACAAACACTTTAAAACGCTCAGCGAAAGCTAAATGCTCACCCGTTGGTGACACACGAAACTCGGTTGCGTGCTCGGCGGTATACAAGGTACGTTGTTCTTTGGTGGTTAGGTCTACGCTAATAAGCGACGGGCTTCCGTTGAACGCCATCAAGTAAACGCGGTCACTGCGCGCACCAAATTGTGGTGAGCTACCACTTTCACTTATTAACCGAGGCTTGGCGTTTTGGCTTAACGACACATGATAAACACCTGGATTTAAGCCGTAGGTGTCGGGGGTGATATAGCCGCCGCGCAACTTACGGTATACCACTGATTTGCCGTCTGGGCTGAACACCGGCTCGACAAATTTACCCGTACCAGTAGAAAGAACTGTTTCTTTGCCAGATTTCACGTCGCGGACAATGAGTTGACCTTGTTTCTGGTCATCCCACGTGGCGTAAACCAGTTTCGAACCGTCACGTGAATAGCTTGGGTAGAGCTCCCATGCACCCTCACGGTTGGTTAAACGTTTAGGTTCACCATTAGGTAGGCTACGAACATATAATTTACCCAAAGCTTCAAAAACGACCTGCTTGGCATTTGGTGCTACTTGCACCATGCGCAGCATTTTTACTTTGAACTGGTCTTGGTCAATATTTTGCTCAAAGTGCAGTGCGGTTTGCACTTTCTTGGTGGTTTCCACGCTAAACGGAATCACCCGAGTGCTTCGACTTGCAACATCAAGCTGCATGATTTTTCCGTCCGCCCAAAACACCATTTTCTTGCTGTCAGGTGTCCAGTCCATGGTTGGGTACACGCCGTGAATAGCCCAGGTTTCTTGCATGTCACGATCAAGCTGATTGTACAAACGCGTATGCTCGCCCGACTCTAGATCATACAAATATAATACGCTGTTGAAATCTTCACGTTTAATGTACGCCAAGTACTTACCGTCCGGCGACGGAGTTGGACGAATGGCGCCACCTGCACCACTTAAAATAACGTCAATGTCACCGGTTTCACGGTCAAAGCGCTTAATTTTGTAAATACCTTCTAGCGAATCTTTGCTGTAGTGGAAGGTTTTGCCTGGCGTGTCATCTTGCGAGAAATAAATGTAGCGCCCGTCTGGTGAAAATGCCGGTTCGCCGAGATCTTTCTGATCGTTCGGCCGCTCCGTTAGCATGACACCTGAACCGCCAGAGCGGTGATACATCCAAACTTCACCAGCACCCAACGAACGGCGTGCCGTGAAGTGTTTACGCGCTACAATAAATTCGCTGTCTGGGCTCCAGGCTGGGCTGTTTAACAGACGAAACGTTTCATCTGTTACTTGGCGTTGGTTGCTGCCATTAGCGTTCATTATCCAAATGTTATCGCCACCATCAGCATCGGAGGTGTACGCAATGTATTTGCCATCGGGTGAGTAAACCGGCTGCATGTTCCATGCAATTCCACCGACTAATAATTCCGCGTCGCCACCCGTGGCAGGAATGCGATAAATATCACCTAGCATATCGAACACGATGTATTTGCCGTCAGGGCTCATATCGACGTTCATCCAGGTGCCTTCGGTGGTTTTTATTTGAATGTCTTTAAACTCGCCTTGTGGGCTATTGACGTCCCATCCGTTTTCGGTTTGAGCCAAGGTTTGATGTGAATACGCAGAAAGCGCAACGCTGACCGCAAGGGCCAGCGTAGATAATTTTTTCATGGGGAAACCTTTTTTAGTTATTTTTTAGCAATGACCCACACGGCATGCACAATGCCTGGAATATACCCCAGAATGGTCAAAATGATATTGATCCAAAAGTGCTTACCAATGCCAACTTGTAGAAACACACCAAGCGGTGGCAATAAAATTGCAATAAGTATGCGAATAAAGTCAGCCATGGGTCATCTCCTTGTGATTAATATTTAGCGGCTTCGCCTTTAGCAGGAATAGTCGCTTTAATGAATTCACGCAAGTCATCATTTGATAACTTCAAGTCTTCAGCACGCAAATACATCATGTGACCACTACGATATCCTTTGAAGCCGATACGGTCAGCCATTTTGCCGCTCGGATCAATGTGCCACATATTGTATTTCGCATCGAAATAGTTGGTGGCACCGTCGTAGTAGCCTGACTGAATTAACACGTTCAAATATGGGTTTTGCGCCATTGCTTGACGTAAATTCTCACCGGTATTGTTATTACTGCGGTCCCACGGATGAACCGGACCGAACATGTTGTATTTCACGTCAGTTTTATAGTTCAGCTCTTCACGCAAGTAGTAATTGATTGCCGGCGTAAACGAGTGCAACCAAGACGTTAGCTCCGAGTTGTAATCTGGGCGTGAGCCTACATCATCACGGTCAATACCCAAGTAACGCGAGTCTAAACGGCCTACAGTCAACTGCCGATCGCGTAATAGTTCTTTCCAGAAAAACGACGTACTAATGTCTAAATTGGCACGTAAAACGGTTTGTTTGTCGATACCAGAATATTTCGCTACTTGCTCAGCAATTTGCTCTTTTTCAGCTGGTGGCAACATGGCGCCTTTAGCTAAAGCCGGCAAATAAACGTTCAAGGTGTACTGCTCTACTTCAGGTAGCAGCTCAAGTAAGTCTTTTTTCAATAGCTCGCTGTCTAGCGCATTGTGGTACCAAGCGGCGGCAGCAAAGTATGGTAAACGGTTAGCTGCTTTGACTGGGCCATTACGCTCAATGCCAATATCGGTTGGCGAAACTAATACCACGCCATTAAGGTACATCCACTGGCGATTTTGCAGCTCAAGTGCCAAACCAGAAACGCGCGTGGTACCGTAGCTTTCACCAATCAGGTACTTCGGTGAGCGCCAACGTTCATGGCGAGTAACAAAGGTATTCACCCACTCAGCAAGATATTTCACATCGGCATTCACACCGAAGAACATTTTCTGCAATTCGTCACGCGAGTAAGCACTGCCGTCTGGTTTCGGCAATGGGCGTGAATAACCGGTGTTTACTGGGTTTACAAAGACAATATCAGCCACATCGAGTACCGAATGCGGATTGTCTTTCACGCCGTACGGCATAATCGGAAAGCCTTCGTCGTCAACACGAAGTGATTTTGGGCCAGTGTAGGCAATATGCATCCACACAGAAGCAGAACCAGGGCCGCCATTAAAAGAGATTAATAGTGGGCGCTCTTCACGGTTTTTAACGCCTTGGCGTTCGTAGTAAGTAAAGAACAATGCCGCAGTGGCTTCGCCGTTTTCATTGAAAACCGGTTGTGTACCCGTTGTCGCCGTGTATTTAAAACGCTGGCCATTAATATTAGCGCTATGCTCGGTCACAACCACATCATCGGCTGCAATTTTTGCCTGTGGCAACTCTTCTGCGACAGCAGATGTCGCAACCAAACTGGTGCCTAAACTCACGCCAAACATTGCGGCTAAAACAAGCTGTTTCATGCCCTTCATAGATACTTCCTCTAGTTTTTATCGTGCTTACATTAAATGCAATGTAACCAAGAAGCTCAAGGGGTGTGAGCTAAATGCACTAAATTTCAAGATGGTTAATGAATACACTGGTTAAAACACAAAGAAATGTGATATAAAAGTTATCAAAATGACCAAAAGGTGGGCCGATAATGCGCAGTCGAAGCATTTGGATACATTCACTATTTATATGCGTAGCATTACATATTGCCGGCCCTGCCGTAGCAAACCAATCAGTCCCCCCTAAGTTAACTAATTACTTTCAAGAATTATGGACCACGCGCGACGGTCTGCCTCACAATACTATCAATAGCGTCACTCAAACCGAAGAAGGCTACATATGGTTAGCTACATGGGAAGGTTTAACCCGTTACAACGGCGCTGAATTCAAGAACTATGACTTATATAGCAATATTGGCCTGCGTGATGCTGGCGTACAGAATGTTCGCGTGGTTGAGTCAGGGCAATTGATTGTGGTGGGAGCGCGAGGCACCGTTGTCTTGCGCCAGCAAGGGGATTTAGGAAGTACTGAATGGCGTGCTTTAGAAACACCCTTAACCCTTGTTAATAAAGCAATTTATAACAAAGATAATAGTTATTGGCTAGCCACCGAAGAGCTCGGACTATTAAAGTACTACAGCCCCGACAAGGTTGAATCATTTTTTGACCAAGCTGCGCCAAACAATAACGTGATGCATGCCTACGATATTGCTAAACCCGATGACTCACAGTTGTATGTAGCCACAAATTTGGGCTTGGTTCGGGTTACTAAAGACAATTTAGATTTTATCAATAGCGACTTTGGGCTACCTAAGCTAGGTGTGTTTTCTGTCACCCAATATGGCAATGACTTGATTGTGGGCACCGAGCAAGGCGCCTTTATTGGTCGCCAAGAAACTGGGTTTAAGCTACTTCATCCCAAACTCGAAAACGTAAGTATAATTCGAGTGATGATTGATGATATTGGCGATATTTGGCTGGGCTCTATTGATAAAGGTTTGTTTCGATTAAGTAACGCACATGGTCTTGAGAACCTAACCATGGCAGACGGCCTGCCCAACTCGCGCGTTTTAGCAATATATCAAGACGCCGAGCGCAGTATCTGGGTGGGCACAAATGGTGGCTTAATGCGTCTTCGCAACACCCCGTTTCAAACTTACACATCTCAAGACGGTTTGGCAGATAACTTTGTCCGCACCGTCATTCAACGTGAAAATGGTGATATTTGGGTAGGCTCTGCTGGCGGCGTGAGCGTATACAGCAATAACAAATGGAGTAACCTTGATCTCGGGTTGCAAGCATCGGTTCTTAGTTTGCACGAGCATCCCGAGCTAGGTATTTTTATCGGCACCTACACCGACGGTTTATTGCTTTGGAACAACGGCCAAGTAATACAACACTGGACTCGTAATGACGGCCTACTGGCCAACGAAATTCGTTCGATTACCACAACGCACACCGGCAGAATTTGGCTTGCTACCCCTAATGGAATTAATTTTTATGAGCCTGGCAAGGGTATAGGCGAACCCAATGAACAGGTTGATCATGCTCGATTTAGCGTGTCACTGCATGAAGATAAAAACCAACAGCTGTGGTTAGGTACCGCTCGAGGGCTGTTTAAGTTTGAGGCCGACCACTTTGTCAGTGTTGATATCAGCAAGTTTAAACATGCTCAGTACGTGTTTAATATTCAATCCGTCGGCGATGAATTGTGGCTTGCCACCGACCGTGGATTGATAATTTACCAACCTGAGCAGCAACAAGGTGTGGTAATTGGACGCCCGCAAGGTTTAATTGTTGAGAAGATCTTTCAGTTTGCCATTGACGAAAACAACAATGTTTGGCTGACCTCAAATCGCGGCATTATGCGCACTACAGTTGACGATATTCGTGCTGTACAAACTCAGCAAAGCAGCGGCTTGACGACCGTCGAAGTTTTTCGTGAAAGCGATGGTTTGGTTAGCAGTCAGGCTAATGGCGGTTCAAACCCAGCTATTTTGCACGCCACCGATGATACCATCTGGGTGCCCACCGCAAACGGAATCGCTCGTATTGCACCGAATAAACTTGCGCAATTTACCGACTATCCGCCACCAGCGGTTATTGAAAACGTTGAACTAAATGGTCAATTTGTTAAGCCAAGCAGTGCGCAAACGCGTTTTGATGGTGAACGCATTAGCATTAGTTATGCCGGCCTTGGCTTTACCATGAATAATCAAATTCGTTACCGTACTCAGTTGCTTGGCTACGACGACAATTGGCGTACCACCTCAGCGCGCTACGCAGAATTTACCAATTTACCGCCGGGCGACTATACCTTTAGAGTACAAGCAGCCTACAGCAATAGCGATCAGATTGGCCGTACTGCCGAGTTTAGCTTTAGCGTGCCGCCACGTTATTATCAGCAGCTTTGGTTCTGGATTATAGCTTCAGTGGCGCTACTAGTCGCTATTCTTACCTTTGTTCGAGTTCGATTGAACGTATTGGCGCGCCGCGCTGCTGAATTGGAACAACAAGTTGCAGAAAAAACAGAAGCTTTGCGCACTCAAGCTGAACGGTTTGAGCACTTAGCACAATTTGATGAGCTAACTAACTTGCCAAATCGTCGTAGCTTTAATCGTGATTTGTCCGCTGAGTTTGCCGCAGCAACGCGACATAAAAAACCACTAACACTCGCCATTATTGACGTTGATAATTTCAAACAAATCAATGATAACTTTAGCCATTCATCGGGAGATATTGTTTTACAGTGGTTAGCTGATTTGCTGACGCAGCACACCCGTGAAGAGGACAAAATTGCGCGTTGGGGTGGTGAAGAATTCACTATTTTAATGACCGATACCACGATTGAAACGGCAGAAGTGATGTGTAATCGATTACGCGAGCACATTATGCAAGCACCGCCACCGGCACAAGTACCAATTGAGAAGTTAACGGTTAGTATTGGTTTGTCATCGCTTGCTAGCGCCAACTCAATAGACACCTTGCTGTCACATGCTGACCGAGCACTTTACACCGCCAAATCTAACGGTCGCAACCGTGTTTGTCGCTACCCAACAGCGAATTAGTAGCCCAACAAGTAGGTATATCGACTGCCGCTAAGTTGTGTTTATACTGAAGGTACGCTAACGCTGGTTAAGGACGGAAGGACGGAACAATGAGCGCAGAGCATCGGCAACTCATGGTCAACGGGCATCCCGCTAAATGGCAACAGCTATTGAAGTCAGGTGACCGTATTTTTATTGGCACTCACGCAGCAGTGCCACACGCCCTTATGCATGACCTTGCCGACCACAGCCAACACTTTCATGATATTGAAATTGTGCAAATTTATGCACTAGGCGACAACCATTGGGTGAACCCAGAATACAGCGAAACTTTTAAAGTAAATTCGCTATTTATTGGGGGCGAGAAAGTACGCCGCGCCGTGGCTGAAGGCCGCGCAGATTACACCCCAGCGTTTATGTCCGATATTCCATCATTGTTTAGCGAAGACATTTTACCACTCGACGCGGCGCTGATCATGGTAAGCCCGCCCGATCAATACGGTTATCATTCGTTAGGTGTGTCGGTAGATATTGTGTCGTCGGCATTAAAGTCTGCAAAAAAAGTGATTGCTCAAGTAAACCCGAAAATGCCGGTAACCTTTGGCCAAGCGTTTATTCATAAAGGCCAAATTGATGCGTTTTTTGAAGCTGAACAAGACCTACCAGAAATTACCGCACCGGAGCTTGATGCAGTTACCGAACGCATTGGTCAGTATGTGTCGTTATTGGTGGAAGACGGTGCCACCATACAAATAGGTTTTGGCAAAATTTGTGACGCGGTGCTGCGCTATTTGGTCAACCACAAAGACTTAGGCGTGCACAGCGAGCTCATCACCGACGGCATTATGGAGCTGATGCTTAGTGGCGTAATTAATAACCGCCGCAAAACCTACCATCAACATAAAGCGGTGACTAGCTTCTGTATTGGCAGCAAAAAACTCTACGACTTTGTGAACAACAACCCACATATAGGCTTTTACCCTTCCGAATACGTGAACTCGCCCGCCAATATTGCCCGCAACGAAAAAATGGTGTCAATAAACAGCGCCATTGAAGTCGACCTAACCGGGCAAGTGGTATCGGACTCGATTGGCCACCATTTTTATAGTGGCATTGGCGGGCATGTGGACTTTAGCCGCGGCGCCAGCATGAGCCCCGGCGGCAAACCGGTTATTGCCCTGCCCTCCACTGCCAAAAACGGCACTGTATCGCGCATTGTGCCCTTTATCAGCGAAGGCAGTGGTGTTGCCACCTCGCGCGCTCATGTGTATTACGTGGTGACCGAATTTGGCGTGGCCTCGCTACGCGGCAAAAGCATTCGTGAACGGGCGTTGGAACTGATACGCGTGGCACACCCGAAGTTTCGGCAGCAGCTACTTGAAGAAGTACGCAAACATTATTACGTGCCCCATTATCAAATTCTGCACTCCGTAGAAGTGCCCGAGTTAGGGCCCGTGGGCTTTAAAGAAATTTCTATTAACGGCGAGTTTTTCGACTTGCGGCCACTTAACCCAAGTGACGAGCGACGCTTGCAAGAGTTCTTTTATTCGCACACCAAAGAAACCTTGCAAATGCGCTACAACACCGTGCCCACCAGCATGAGCCGCGAAAAATCATGTACTTTGGTGAGTGTCGATCAGTCGCGAGACTTGGCGCTGTGTATTGTGCGGCAAAAGGGTTCAATGGCCCAAATACAAGCCGTTGGTCGCTATTATCTGCTACACGACGAAAAAAGCTGTGAAGTGGCCTTTGTTACGCGCGAAACTCAGCATGGCAAAGGCATGGCCACGCGCCTGCTGGACGAAATGAAACGTATTGCCCGTGAACGTGGGCTTGAGCGCATGCTGGCTTACGTACGTGCCGAAAACGGCAAAATGCTGGCGGTGTTTGAGCGCGCGGGTTTTGTTCGCAAACCCTCAGAGGAACCCGGCGAAGTGTATTTGCAGCTGAACCTAATTGAAAAAAGTGAGTGAGTTAGATGTCCATCACCGTATTTAGTCACCCCTATTGCAGTTTGCATCGCGTGTCAGAAGTGCACCCCGAAGAACCCGCGCGTATTGCTGCTATAAATGACCAGATTATTCGCTCAGGCATGGAGTTCGCGCTCACGCAAAAAGACGCCAAACCCGCTGAACGCGAAGACTTACTGCGCGTGCACGCCGCTAACTACATAGACGACGTGTTTGAACGCGCGCCCACCGAACCCGATCAGCATATATGGTTAGACCCCGACACCATGATGACCGCCGGCACCTTGCGCGCAGCGTTGTATGCTGCAGGCAGTGGTATGTGCGCGGTTGACGAAGTGTTTACCGCTGAAAACCGCCGAGCCTTTTGCATGGTGCGCCCCCCCGGCCACCACGCCACCTGGGACGCCGCCATGGGCTTTTGTATTTTCAACAATATTGCGGTGGCCACCGCCTACGCCATGCATACTTACGGCATTGAGCGCGTCGCTATTGTGGATTTTGACGTACACCACGGCAACGGCACCGAAGATATTTTCTTAAACGACGAGCGCGTGCTGTTTTGTAGCTCGTTTCAACACCCGCTGTACCCCAACTCAGGCACCGAAACCATCAGCCATGAAGTGATTAATATTCCGCTGCCTGCCGGTTGTGACGGCCCGACGTGGCAGGCCGCTGTGCGCGAGCGCTGGTTCCCCGCTATTGATGCTTTTGCGCCGCAGTTGATTATGGTGTCTGCCGGTTTTGACGGCCATTTAGAAGACGACATGGCGCAGTTTAAACTCACCGAAACCGACTACCATTGGATAGGCCGTGAACTGAAAGAGCTCGCTGAGCGCCATTGTGACGGCCGCATTGTCGCCACCCTAGAAGGCGGCTACGAGCATAGCTCACTCGGGCGCAGCGTGGTGGCATTTTTGAAAGGCATGCAGTAACAGCTGAAGCTTTAAGTCGTTATCGGTAAGCCGGCTGCGGTTCGTTGATGATTGACTGCGGCGCTTGCTGAAGCCAATTTTCTGTCATGAGCCCAGGTATTCGTGCAAACTCGCGTTCGTTATTAGTGACGACAGTGAGCGAATTTGCTCTAGCGTGCCCTGAAATCATGCCATCATAAGCGCCGATTGGTGTTCCCAAACGACGCAGCTCTGCGCGAATAATGGCGGTTTGATAAGCGGCGGCAGTGTCGTATTCCAGCACTTCTAAACGAGATAAGAAACTTTCTAATTTATCAGCGTTTGTCACCCGCTGTTGTGAGCACTCAACGCCATAATAAAGCTCCATGGCAGTCACCGAACTGACGCATAATTCACGCGCGTGCGCATCAAATAAATCAGCTAGAAATTCAGGCCGATTCTTCATCACATAAATACAAATGCTGGTATCGAGCATGTAGCGAAGGTTCATAACGTATCACGCTGTTGTTCTTCGGGCTGATCACGCTCAACCATAAAGTCATCGCTTAATGGCTCGCCCGCAAACCACGTGCGCCAGCTTGATTTCGCTGGCGTAATAATACGACTCTCACCAACCACAAGTACCTCAACATCGGTGACACCATCGGGAAACGCGACGTCTTTTGGCAACCGCACAGCCTGTGTCTGGTTGCTTTTAAATAGTTTTGTTTTTGCTTTCATATAGCCCCAGAAACCATCAGATTCAGGTTGGATATACATATTGAATATACAGAGTGTAGATAAAAAATTAAATTCACGCCAGCTTGATTTATCGCAATTTAGATATTTCGGCCGTTTCTTAGATCCAAGGTAAGTTAGCTAACGTAATTGGTGGACGAGACAAAACCTTTTTGTCTATTGGTTTAGTTGGAGAATGACCATGAAAAAATTTGCCGCTTTATTGTTGCCACTAGCTTTAGCTGCTACTTTCGCGCCAGCAACAGTTGCTCAAGAAAAAACAGCATTAGTGCCTTTGCCTTCTCTTGATGACTTTACCAAAGGTCAAGATGGTTGGGCTTTAGGCTTGGGCGCGGGTGTTGAATATGAATCAGCCTATGAAGGCTCAGACGAATTCGGCTTCGAAGCTGACCCTGCTGGCGCCCTGCAATGGCGCAGCGGCGATAATATTTTCTACTTTGCCGGTGAAGCCCTAGGTTGGCGCGGCCTACGTGACGACGTATGGCTATTCGAGGCCACTGTTGGCTTTGATGAAGGCCGTGAAGAAGCAGACTCTGATGACGGCTATTTGAACGGCATGGGCGATTCTGACGAAGGTGCTGAATTTGTGCTGCAAGCACGCCGTGCTTTCGATGCCGACTGGCGTTACTGGCTTGATGGCCGCGTGATTGCTAGTGAAGACGGCAACATTGGTATTTTCGGCGTCGGCACACGCTTCGGTGAGCAACTCGACGGTACCGGTCACGAGTTATCAGTAGTTGCGGTTTACCACGACAGCGACCGTGCCAATAAGGACTTTGGTGTTAATGCCGCGCAAGCTGCTGCATCAGGGTATAACCAAACGTACCTCGACAGCGGTATTCGCTCAATTGGCTTGCATTACAACTATCGCACTTACATTAACGACAACTGGTTAGTGTTCGTTGAAGGCCTATACGAGCACTACAGTAGCGATGTTCGTAACAGCCCAATTGCCCGTGGCGACTATGAAGCGGAGCTTGGTGTCGGCTTTATTTATATGTTCTTTTAAGCTTTTAACTCTAATCGGGGCTAGGACGACCAGCCGTAGCTAGCCCCATATCAATATAGGCCACAATATAACCATACTCTTTTTTCGAAAGATTCCCTTTCTCGTATTCGCGCTCAGCAAGCTCATGATTCCACGACTGAGCATTTGGTGCTTCTGGAATCGTCAAATCAAGCTCTAATAAATACGCTTGTTCTTTGTCTAGGCGATAGCCTTTCTCCGCAGCTTTTTTTGCACAGTGGCTTAAAGCGTACTCAACGGCAAACTTGTCCACACTTGGCATACCGACAAATTCAACATTGCAGCCCATAACACGATTGCCCGCCTGGTCTTGGTAATAAAGTTGACCCGTTGTGCAGGCTGACAGCGTAAATATTAATGCGATTAGTAAAGTTATTTTGTACTTCAAGGTTGTTCCTATTGGTTGGACTTAAAGTTCCGCTATGTGCCAACAGCGGACGTTAACGCTCGCATTGGCGGCTGGCTTGGAGCGCGGCGGAAAACCAGTCCGGTGGAAGCCCGTAAGGGCCGGAACGAACTTGAATGACTGGTTATGCTCAAGCACTTGGACCATGCTGTTTTGGCCCATGCCAGTCGAATGCTTCCAATGTCTGTTGCAGAATATTTTGAAGCCTCTCCATTGATTCCGGTGACACATCAACCTCCCCATAATGACCGTCAGCCATTGTTGAGCCATATTTGGAGCCATTAAGGGAGTTGAGAATAAGCACACCTCCGTTGGGGGCGCTTATCATATTGTTTTCAACTGGCTTCAGATCCAGAGGCTTCGGGTTCCTTCCAGCACCAAGGCCACGCGATCTATCTTCCAAGTGCTGAGCGCTGTTCCTTACTCCTCGAAGATCGGGAAATGCTTCGCCTACCTGGCCATGCAGCTCTGCAACGATTTCCGGCACACCGTCTTCTCTTGATAAAACCCCAAGGAACTTGTCAAATGAATCAATAGCGTAGAGAAAGGCTCGAGCGTATATGAAAGGTAAATTGTGCTCGAATTCCCGTGGTTGAAATCCATTCGACCATTTTTCTCTTTTGAACCGGACTTCGGTTTTAAAATTGATCTCATCCCACTGCTCGTGCCCCGGAAACCCACCGTACTCTTGCTCTATTTCCCGCCTAATCTCACTCCTTCGTTGGGCATCTCGTTCCCAGTTTTCACGGTCAGCGACTGAGGGGCAGACAGATCTGGCTTCAGTAAACAAGTTCAATGCAAAATTTGCCTCAAAATATTGTGATTTGAGTGATTGCAGCAGATTTCCGATTTTCCACGACCAATCCCGATCCTCACTTTCGAGCCATGTTCCAGGGGTTACGATTTCAAACACATACATTGCATATACTCCTAAGAGCATAACGCCGCGCTTTGCGGCTGGTTTGGAGCGCAGCGGAAAACCAGTCCGGCAACAGCGCCTTGTTACGCATTTTCTGGCCAGCCCTCGTGAAGTTCAAATATCTCTCTAAATGTGAGCCCTTTGTTCCACTGCATTTTGTCATTCTGAGGCTCTGCAAAGGGGAAACATTTCAATGATTCTGGAGCAGGCAACGCGGCCCAGGGATTAAAATATATGGTGCTATCCCTTACCGCTAAGGAAGAAGCATGAAGGTCATTAAAAATCCATGCAGCGCTAACGCGCGTATACTGCGGCCCTCTTTTTCCATGCCATGCCCCATTTGGTGCCCTTCGCATTTCCGGCTCAGCATCGCTGCCAGGTTTAAAAACAAATTGCTCTTGCCCAAAAAGCGCCTGCATTTCATCGATTCGGTCCAGATGGAAGCTATCTAAATTGACAGCTACAACCAAGGGGATTTCGAGATCACCATATTTCCCGCCCTTAAACTTAACTGCATCTCTAATGGGGCTCCAAGCATCGACCCAGCCACCCCCGCTACCACCGATGCCGATAAGGGTAGAACTCTGTCCTCTTCGTTCAGGCTTTAGAGGGATTGGGCGAATTTGCAAGTGCCACTCGTCATGAGCCCAAACCAAAGGTTCGATGCTATCCAAGCCTGCACTATCTATTTTTTCCAGCACCTCATCAGGATCAAGAGAATCCAACCACGCATGAATCTGATTCTTTAATTTTTTACCACTAGGAGGACTTTTGGGGCTTCCTTCATCGTCCAGCGCAATCATAAATTTATCATGGGGAGATTTCGCCAAGGTGTCTAAAACAGCTCCTTTTCTCGCTTCCCCACCTCTATCTAATTCATTGTTTTCTGTTGCTAAGACTGCTTCTAAATAAAAACACCGGCCTTCAGTGTCAGAAACGAGAAAATCTGGCCTATAAGGACTCCCATTGGGGAGTTCTGGATGAGGAGTTAGTGTAAAACCCTGTCTTCTCAGTACTTCATATATAAATAATTCAAAACATGCAGAACGAAAATGAACATCATCTCCGGACCGAAGACGAGAAATAATTTCCTTTTGTTCCGTACGAGGATAGTTCTTTACACAGTCTTCAATCAAATTTCGTATTTTTTCAATTTCGGTTCGAGCAGATCGATTATAGAAAATGAAGTCACTCTCAGTGTTCTGCTTAGGTGAGTCGTCTGTGCGTTTTACACTATCGAAGACTTTAGGAGCGGCAATATTAAAACCAATTCCTAAGGACTTTCTGAAAGCCTTCATTCTCTTCTTGCGTCCAACTCTTCCCATGAGACCACTCAGTCGTATGCGTAACGCTCGCCTATGCGGCGCACGATTTGTTGTGGAATTTGCAATAATGTAGCGCAGCGAAATACAAATTCCACAACGAATTGTGTGTCCGAACGAACGACAGTGAGTGCCATGAGGCGTTTGTTATGTGTTCATTCGGCAGACTCGTGACAATTACCATAATATTCAAACTCTACCGGAGACAATTGTTTAGTATTTTCATCCGCCTTAAATAGCTCAGCCTTGCATGATCTTGAAAACGAATGAAGTTCACCAGAAACTTTAATTTCATAACTCTCATTTGCTTTGGGACTAAATGAGGTGTAGATAGCGCAATTAATTGGGCCAGCAACTGACAAAATCATAAAAGTATATTTCTTATCTATTGACAATCTTACACCGGCTGGATTCAACTCAGAAATTAGTGGATTACCCTTGTCTAAAACCACAAGTCTTGCACCGCTATCAGAGCCAAACGATTTGCCACAAGGTTCTTCTTCTGTATGAACATTTACAAATGTTGAGTACCCAAGAAAAGGTGCTTCAAAATCGTGTTTAAATAGTAGCTTAGAAGAGGGTGTATCAGTTGGCGGTTCTGCATAATCCGGCAAACCAGCACATCCAGCGACTA
>NZ_LIPW01000009.1 GCF_001418345.1 Pseudidiomarina woesei | reverse complement strand
ATCGACCCATTGAATCAATGACTTAATAAATCTAATTTGTTAAGCACTTTTCCAATCAGTCAGGTGGTCCGTCTCTTGTTAAAGAGAGCATGACCTTTTGTGCATCCGAAGATGCTTCTCTGCCTGAATCCGGTAAGTGCCCACACAGTTTGCTTGGCTTGGTATATTGTTAAAGAACGTTCGCTTTCTTACTCAAGGAGTGTGAAGCGGGATGCGTATTCTACGCTATCCGTGGTTCAGGTCAAGATCCTTTTGGATCTTTTTTTGTGATTTTCATCACAGCTTCTTAAGACTTGAACCGCCGTCATCACTTGGTGACAACGGCGGCGAATTATAAGGATCATGAGCAACGGCGCAAGATCTTTTTTTGCTTTTTTTATCGTTTGGTTTATTTTTACTCAAATTGAACAAAGTTTAGCTATAGATTGTCCAAAAAGACTGCTAATGTTCAAATTCGTCAAATTATTAATATTATAAGACAGTATTAAATCGGGGTGCGCCTATGAAAGTTTTACCAACTTTATTGGCTGCGAGTGTATGTATGTCATGCGCTACTTACGCGGCAGACTCTGCCATCGTTGAGATTACTGACACACAAAACTACGTGTTAGACCAAGAAAATCAACGCCTAGCAGATACATATGCAAGGATGCTTCGTTATTACGACCAACGCAACTTCTCATCAGTAAGAGCGGTTCGTGTGCTAATGGGAAATTATCCTCACCACGTTGAGCCGATACTTTACGCAGCGTTTGAACGCTATCCAAACCACTATCGTCATATTATTAAAGCCGCAATTGATGCCGAGCCGGCTTTTACACGCGAAATTATATCAATGGCATTGAGCTTAAAAGTTGCAGATCCTGCTGATATCGTGCGAATTGCTGTTGAAGCCGAACCCAGCTACGCCGATACAATCGTAGCAACCGTTGATGAAATGGATCCGACGCAGTTTGCTAA
Organism: Pseudidiomarina woesei; assembly: GCF_001418345.1. Lineage (GTDB taxonomy): Bacteria > Pseudomonadota > Gammaproteobacteria > Enterobacterales > Alteromonadaceae > Pseudidiomarina > Pseudidiomarina woesei. The sequence continues at coordinate 50,843 of NZ_LIPW01000009.1, read as the reverse complement.
CGTAGTCCGCGTTGCAGTGTTAACTGAACCACAAACCGCTGATGGTATTTTGCGCTCAAATCGAGATGCGGAAATTGGTAAGCTTGAATCTATTTTACACACTGTCCTATCGTCAGCTCCGACTTTAGGTTCTTATTTGGTAGATACCATAAGTGACTTGATTGGCTTCTCAAAAACTGAGGTTGCGCCACAAAATAAAAATAAACGAGCTATCCAATTAATTCGTTCCGCTTACAACTCGGGCGGATTGGACAAAAGCGAAGTTCAAGTGTTAGCAGCTAAACATGAGTTAAGCGACGAAGAAATCAAATTGATTTTGGGAAACTAACCTTTGACGTTATTTCTAAAGAGTTAAGTATCTAGTACCTAAATTATTAGATCAAAAAAGCCGCTCAATTGAGCGGCTTTTTAATGTAGCTCGTAAAAGCTACTTATTCCTCTACTGCAACTTCTTCAGTCTCAGTAGCGTCTACTTCTGGACGGTCAACAAGTTCAACATATGCCATAGGCGCATTGTCACCGGCGCGGAAACCACACTTCATGATACGAGTGTAACCACCAGCGCGTTCTTGATAACGCGGACCTAATTCATTGAACAGCTTACCAACAACTTCTTGGTCGCGAGTGCGTGCAAAAGCCATACGGCGGTTTGCTACGCTATCTTGCTTCGCTAATGTGATTAGCGGCTCGATAACACGACGCAGTTCTTTAGCTTTTGGCAAAGTGGTTTTAATCACTTCGTGACGAACCAGTGAGCTTGCCATATTGCTGAACATCGCTTTACGATGACTGCTGTTGCGGTTGAGTTGACGACCACTCTTACGATGGCGCATACCTATACCCTTCTCAGTAAATCTCTGTAAAAGATAACTTAGTCGCGATCAACTAAGCTTGCTGGTGGCCAGTTTTCTAGGCGCATGCCTAGTGACAAACCACGTGATGCAAGCACGTCTTTGATCTCTGTGAGCGATTTCTTACCCAAGTTTGGAGTTTTTAACAACTCAACTTCGGTACGCTGCACTAAGTCACCAATGTACTGAATAGCTTCTGCTTTCAAACAGTTCGCAGAACGCACAGTTAATTCCAAATCGTCTACCGGACGTAATAAAATCGGATCGAATTCCGGCTTCTCTTCTTTCTCTTCTGGCTCGCTCATGTCACGCAATTCAACAAAGGCTTCAAGCTGTTGAGCTAGAATCGTTGCTGCGCGACGAATCGCTTCTTCTGGATCTAACGTGCCGTTAGTCTCCATATCAATAACCAGTTTGTCCAAGTCAGTGCGCTGCTCAACACGTGCTGAATCAACACTGTAGGCAATACGCTCTACCGGACTGAAAGAAGCGTCTACAAGTAGAAGACCGAGCGGACGCTCTTCATCGTCAGCAGACTGACGTGCCGAGGCTGGAACATAACCACGACCACGCTCTACCTTGATTGACATTTCAATCTCGGTGTCACCTGTTAAAGTACAGATGAGGTGCTCAGGGTTAAGGATTTCGATATCACCATCATGCGTGATATCGCCAGCCTTGACAGGGCCCGCTCCGGATTTTTTCAAGGTCAGAATCGCTTCATCTTTGCCTTCCATGACTACCGCTAAACCTTTAAGGTTTAACAGGATCTCGATGATGTCTTCCTGAACACCCTCTTTGCTGCTGTATTCGTGTTGAACACCGTCAATTTTAACTTCAGTCACTGCCACACCTGGCATTGATGAAAGTAAAATACGGCGCAACGCGTTGCCCAGCGTGTGACCAAAGCCACGCTCAAGAGGCTCCAACGTCACTTTAGCGTGAGTCGGGCTAATTTGTTCGATATCGACTAGCCTTGGCTTTAGGAATTCGGTAACAGAACCCTGCATTGTGTCCTCTCTTTATGCTTAAGCTTTACTTAGAGTAAAGCTCTACGATCAACTGTTCGTTAATTTCAGCAGACAAATCTGCACGCTCTGGAAGACGCTTAAACTGACCTTCCATTTTAGTGCTGTCTACTTCCAACCATACTGGCTTCTCGCGTTGTTCTGCAAGTTCCAGCGCGGCTGCGATACGTGCCTGCTTTTTAGCTTTTTCGCGAACAGACACAACGTCTTCCGGACGTACTTTGTACGAAGGAATGTTGACTACCTGACCGTTCACTACTACTGCTTTGTGGCTTACCAACTGACGCGCTTCAGCACGAGTTGACGCGAAGCCCATACGGTACACCACGTTGTCTAGGCGTTGCTCAAGCAATTGCAGCAGGTTCTCACCAGTGTTGCCCTTAATACGAGCAGCTTCTTTGTAATAGTTACGGAATTGCTTTTCTAGTACGCCGTAAATACGACGAACCTTTTGCTTTTCACGTAACTGTAAACCGTAATCAGACAAACGGCCACGACGTGCACCGTGCTGACCCGGAGCGCTTTCGAGTTTACATTTCGTATCGATTGCGCGTACGCCGCTTTTTAGGAACAAGTCTGTTCCTTCGCGACGACTCAGTTTGAGTTTTGGACCCAAATATCTAGCCATGTTCTTTCTCCAACTATCGTATAGCGCCTATTAAACGCGACGTTTCTTAGGCGGACGACATCCGTTGTGAGGAATAGGAGTCACATCAGTAATGTTCGTGATGCGATAACCTACAGCGTTCAACGCACGAATCGATGATTCGCGACCAGGACCTGGGCCCTTTACGAACACTTCTAGGTTTTTCAAACCATATTCCTTCGCCATTTCACCCGCGCGCTCAGCAGCAACCTGTGCAGCAAATGGGGTTGATTTACGTGAACCACGGAAACCAGAACCACCTGCAGTTGCCCATGCTAACGCGTTACCTTGACGGTCAGTGATGGTCACAATGGTGTTATTGAAAGATGCATGGATGTGGGCCATGCCATCAGCGACTTGCTTTTTAACGCGCTTACGAGTACGAGTTGGTTGTTTAGCCATTTCTCAACTCCCTACTTCTTAATTGGTTTACGCGGACCTTTACGGGTGCGCGCATTAGTTTTAGTGCGCTGTCCACGTAGAGGCAAGCCACGACGATGACGAAGACCACGGTAACATCCGAGATCCATCAAGCGTTTGATATTCATTGATACTTCACGGCGAAGATCGCCTTCCACAGTAAATTTCGCTACTGCGTCACGAAGTACATCGAGTTTTTCTTCTGACAAAGAGCCGATTTTGGTATCTTCCGGCAGATCGATCGAAGCTAAGATAGCTTTAGAACGAGTACGGCCGATACCGTAAATCGCAGTCAAGGCAATGACTGCATGCTTATTGTCAGGAACGTTAATGCCAGCGATACGGGCCACTAACACGTCTCCTATAGTTTATGGGTGACCGGATTTGAAAAGCCCGTTAGGATACTCAACCAGTCGCCAATTTGCAAACATATCAAAGCCGCAGCCAAAAAAATATTTTTTGGCCGCGGACTTCTTCTTCGAATTAACCTTGCCGTTGCTTGTGCTTAGGGTCACTGCAAATTACACGCACAACACCGTTGCGCTTAATAACTTTGCAGTTACGGCAGATTTTCTTCACGGAAGCACGAACTTTCATTGCTACACTCCGTAATTATCCAACCTTAGCGGCCGAAGCCTTTAAGGTTAGCTTTCTTGAGGACAGAATCATATTGATGAGACATCAAATGAGTCTGCACCTGCGCCATAAAGTCCATGATAACAACTACGATAATTAAAAGCGACGTACCACCAAAATAGAATTGTACGTTCCAAGCAATCATCATGAACTCAGGAACCAAACAGACAAAGGTAATGTACAACGCGCCTGCAAGCGTCAATCGAGTCATTACTTTATCAATGTAACGAGAAGTTTGCTCACCTGGACGAATACCAGGGATAAACGCTCCCGACTTCTTCAAGTTGTCTGCTGTTTCGCGAGGGTTAAATACCAACGCGGTGTAGAAGAAACAGAAGAAGATAATTGCCGCAGCATAAAGCATTACGTACAAAGGTTGACCCGGAGACAATGTCAACGAGACCTCTTGTAAGAAGTTTGCTACCGCACCTTCGCCTTGGCCGAACCAAGTGGCGATAGTGCCTGGGAACAAAATAATGCTTGATGCAAAAATCGGTGGAATTACACCGGCCATATTAACTTTCAATGGCAAGTGCGTGCTCTGCGCTGCAAAAACCTTACGGCCTTGTTGACGCTTCGCGTAGTTTACCAGAATACGGCGTTGGCCGCGCTCTACAAACACTACGAAGTACGTTACAGCCAGAACAATAACACCGATTAGCAATAACAATAATAAATGTAAATCACCTTGACGAGCTTGCTCAGCCGTCTGGCCAATGGCCGACGGTAGACCCGCTACAATACCGGTGAAGATCAGAATAGAGATACCGTTTCCAATTCCACGCTCGGTAATCTGTTCGCCTAACCACATTAAGAACATGGTACCGGTTACTAAGCTAACCACTGCTGTGAAATAGAACCCAAAGCTTGGGTCAATAACAAGACCCGGCATTAGGCTTGGTAAGCCAGTAGCTATACCAATTGATTGGAAAGTTGCGAGTACTAATGTACCCCAACGCGTATATTGGCTGATCTTACGACGTCCACTTTCGCCTTCTTTTTTCAGCTCAGCTAAACGAGGATGAACCACGCTCGCTAATTGCATGATAATTGAAGCCGAAATGTACGGCATAATACCAAGCGCAAATACCGACGCCCGCTCAAGAGCACCACCGCTAAACATGTTAAACATGGCGACGATAGTGTCTTTTTGTTGGTCGAATAATTGCGCCAATACCGCGGCATCTATACCAGGAATCGGCACAAAGGAGCCCGCACGGAACACGATTAACGCGCCGAGTACGAACAGCAGTCGACGTTTAAGCTCCGACGTGCCACCTTGAGCTCTGTTAGATTCCAATCCTGGTTTAGCCATGTGCCCTATCCTTCGATTTTGCCGCCAGCGGCTTCAATAGCTTCGCGGGCGCCTTTGGTGACCTTGATGCCTTGCACTGTAACTTTACGGCTGATTTCGCCCGACTTGATGACTTTTACAGTCAACACGTCGTGACGAATCACGCCAGCTTCTTTTAATGAAGCTAGAGTTACAGTATCACCAGCAACTTTTGCAATCTCTGCCAGGTTTACTTCAGCAGTCGTAAACGACTTACGTGAAGTAAAGCCAAACTTTGGCAAACGGCGTTGGATTGGCATTTGGCCGCCTTCAAAACCTGAACGGATTGAACCGCCAGAGCGTGAAGTTTGACCTTTATGACCACGTCCACCAGTTTTACCAAGGCCAGAGCCGATACCACGGCCGAGACGCTTTTTGCTAGTTTTCGCACCAGGTGCAGGGGAGATAGTATTTAAGTACATGTCTTAGTCCTCCACCTTTACCATGTAAGTGACTTGGTTCACCATGCCGCGGACGGCTGGAGTATCTTCCAGCTCGACCGTGTGACCAATGCGGCGCAGACCAAGACCACGAAGTGTAGCTTTATGTTTCGGCAAACGACCGATTGAGCTACGCGTCTGGGTTACTTTGATTGTCTTTTTCGCCATTGCTCACTACCCCAAAATTTCATCAACGCTCAATCCACGTTTAGCCGCTACTTGCTCAGGCGACTTCATACCGTGAAGTGCCTTAATAGTGGCACGAACAACGTTGATTGGGTTGGTTGAACCATATGCTTTTGACAGCACGTTGTGTACACCTGCTACTTCAAGTACTGCACGCATCGCGCCACCGGCGATGATACCTGTACCTTCAGAGGCTGGTTGCATAAATACCTGTGAACCTGAGTGACGGCCTTTAACAGGGTGCTGCAAGGTATCACCTTTCAGCTGCACGGTTACCATATTGCGACGTGCTTTTTCCATTGCTTTTTGAATAGCAGCTGGGACTTCACGTGCTTTACCATAACCGAAACCCACTTTACCTTGACCATCACCAACCACAGTCAGTGCAGTGAAGCTAAAGATACGACCACCTTTAACAACCTTCGCTACACGATTTACTGTGATCAGCTTTTCTTGCAGGTCACTTTGTTGAGCTTCTACATTTGCATTTGCCATGTTCGTCTCCTAGAACTGAAGTCCAGCTTCACGAGCAGCGTCAGCCAAAGCGGCAACACGACCGTGATAACGGAAACCACTGCGATCGAATGCAACGCTTTTAACGCCTTTTTCAATCGCCCGTTCAGCGATCAGCTTACCAACTGCTTTAGCTGCTTCTACGTTACCAGCAGATTTAAACTGCTCACGCATAGCTTTTTCTACAGTTGATGCTGAAGCAAGTACTTCAGAACCGTTCGATGCAATTAGCTGAGCGTAAATGTGCCGTGGTGTACGGTGAACGACCAGGCGGTTTGCACCCAACTCTTGCATTTTCTTACGAGGGCGCGTTGCGCGACGTAAGCGAGCTGTTTTCTTGTCCATAGTCTTACCTTACTTTTTCTTGGCTTCTTTACGGCGCACTTGCTCATCGGCGTAACGTACACCTTTGCCTTTGTATGGCTCAGGTTTACGGTATGCGCGAATGTTAGCGGCAACTTGACCAACTAACTGCTTATCGACACCTTTAACGACTACTTCAGTTTGTGCTGGGACTTCGATAGTAATTCCCTGAGGAATATCGAACTCAATTGGGTGTGAGAAACCCAGCGACAGATTCAATTTAGAACCTGCAGTGTTAGCCCGATAACCAACGCCAACTAGCTGTAATTTTCTCTCATAACCCTGCGCAACACCAACCACCATGTTTTGTAGTAACGCACGTGCTGTACCTGCTTGCGCAGTAGCGTTTGCAACGCCTTCACGTGGAATAGTACGGATAACGTTGTCTTCTTTAACAACTTCAACCGCTTCGTTAACTACACGGCTCAATGAGCCTTTGGCACCTTTGATTGTTACTTCCTGGCCATTTAGCGTAACTTCAACGCCAGCAGGAATGGCAATCGGTGCTTTAGCAACTCGTGACATTTCCTAACTCCTCGTTACGCTACGTAACCAATAACTTCACCGCCAAGACCCGCTTTGCGAGCGGCACGATCAGTCATTAGGCCTTTAGAAGTTGAGACAACTGCGACACCTAAACCACCCATAACTTTAGGTAGTTCGTTGCGTTTCTTATAGATACGCAAACCAGGGCGACTTACGCGCTCAATTGATTCGATAACAGGCTTACCTTCAAAGTATTTCAATGTAACTTCTAGTTCAGTTTTCACTTCACCAGAAACACTGAAATCCGCGATATAACCTTCTTCTTTCAGAACTTGGGCAATAGCCACTTTCTGTTTAGAAGCAGGCATGCGCACGGCAACTTTGTTAGCACCCTGAGCGTTGCGGATGCGTGTGAACATATCCGCAATTGGATCTTGCATGCTCATATTTGCTTTCTCCCGTGACTCGTGGCTTACCAGCTAGCTTTTTTCAAGCCAGGAATTTCACCGCGCATCGCTTTCTCACGTACTTTGATACGGCTCATGCCGAACTTACGTAGGAAACCGTGTGGGCGGCCCGTTACGCGGCAGCGATTACGCTGACGGCTTGGGCTCGAATCACGAGGAAGACTTTGCAATTTAAGCACGGCTTCCCAACGCTCTTCGTCCGAAGTGCTCGGATCGCTGATCACATTTTTCAGTGCGATGCGTTTTTCTGCGTATTTAGCTGCTAGCTTTTGACGCTTCAGCTCACGCATTTTCATTGACTCTTTTGCCATAACTCTACACCTTACTTCTTGAACGGGAAGTTAAAGGCAGCGAGCAAAGCGCGAGCTTCGTCATCAGTGCCTGCAGTAGTGGTGATAGTGATGTCAAGACCACGAACCTTATCAACTTTATCAAAGTCGATTTCAGGGAAGATGATCTGTTCACGCACGCCCATACTGTAATTTCCCCGACCGTCGAAAGATTTCGGGTTCAAACCGCGGAAATCGCGAATACGTGGAATTGCAATCATGATTAAACGTTGCAAAAAGTCCCACATACGCTCGCCACGCAGAGTCACTTTACAGCCAATTGGGTAGCCTTCACGGATTTTGAAGCCAGCGACAGATTTACGAGCTACAGTGCGTACTGGACGCTGACCAGAAATAGCTTCTAGGTCGGTTACTGCGTTGTCGAGAATCTTTTTGTCTGCCAGAGCTTCACCCACACCCATATTGAGTGTGATTTTTTCAATCCGAGGGACTTGCATGACGCTGTTGTAGCCGAACTGTTTAACCAGTTCAGGAACTACTGATTCTTTGTAAAAATCATGCAGTTTCGCCATCGTAAAACTCCAAATTAAAAATTAAATGATTGCGTTGTTAGACTTGAAGAAACGAACTTTTTTGCCGTCTTCAGTCTTGAAACCAACACGATCTGCTTTACCAGTCTCTGGGTTGTAAACCGCAACGTTAGAAACGTGAATTGCTGCTTCCTGCTCCACGATACCGCCAGCTACGCCCAATGCAGGGTTTGGCTTTTGGTGTTTCTTAACGATGTTTACGCCTTCAACGAATACACGATTCGAAGCGGTATCGACTTTCAGCACTTTACCGCGCTTACCCTTGTCTTTACCTGCCAGGACTACTACTTCATCATCACGTTTGATTTTTGCCGCCATATCTGGACTCCTTAAAGTACTTCTGGTGCCAGAGAAACAATCTTCATGAACTGCTCAGAGCGCAATTCACGAGTCACTGGTCCAAAGATACGAGTGCCAATCGGTTGCTTGTTATTGTTCAACAAAACAGCCGCGTTGCGGTCAAAACGGATGACTGACCCGTCTTGACGACGGACGCCTTTCTTGGTGCGAACGACCACCGCATTCACAACATCACCTTTCTTCACTTTACCGCGAGGAATCGCTTCTTTAACAGAAACTTTGATGATATCGCCAATGTTTGCGTAACGGCGGTGCGAGCCACCCAGAACCTTAATACATTGTACGCTGCGTGCGCCGCTGTTATCAGCCACGTCCAGAGTAGTTTGCATTTGGATCATTGCAGTGCTCCGCTTTATGTAAAAAACAGACCCTCTCGGGTCGCTGTTGTCCAGTTACTCGCCAATACCCTTTCAAATACAGCTCGAAAGAATTTAGAGAATAAAAGACTTCCCCTTATAAAAAGGGCGGCGAATTGTAACAGATAAAATTTTCAGATGGTAGTGCGATGTAAGAAATAAACTAAGAAAGTTTATTTCTATGTGCAGAAGGATTCTCGAGCAAGGATATTCGATAGGAGAACTTGGTTTCACCGCTTCAAACACGAGCGACAATTTTAACACATAGTGCAAACTAAAATCACTAAATTACTGTACTTATTTATGAGATCAGATATTTCGAATAGCACGATAATTGGCTATGTTACAGCGTCGATTCAATTGGCAAGCACATGAGCTAAGTGGTAAATTCTTTAACATATTCGACTGTAAATTAAATTTTCTCGCTTAAGGGTACACATGAGTCTAGCCATAATTGTGTTAATACCGTTCATTGCCGCTGTATTGCCTTTACTTGCGCGCCAACGTTCACGATTGATGATTACGACCCTCACCGCGACTGCAACCGCTACGAGCTTCGGTCTATTGCTAGCCTTAGCGCCCGCAGTGCTTAATGGCGAGACGCCACAATTTTTCGCTACTTGGCTGCCAAGCCTTGGCTTGGATTTCAGCTTACGACTTGATGGTCTTTCGCTGCTTTTTGCGACATTAATTTTGGGAATTGGTCTACTCATCATCATTTACGCCCACTATTATCTCAGTGAGAATGATGATAGCGGTCGTTTTTTCGCATGCATGTTGTTGTTTATGGGCTCAATGCTCGGCATCGTCACATCCGACAATCTCATTTTATTATGGATGTTCTGGGAATTAACGAGCATTTCTTCCTTCTTACTTATCGGCTACTGGTTCCATCAAAGCAATGCACGGCGTGGCGCGCGAATGGCGCTAGCGATAACAGGGGCCGGTGGTCTTGCCTTGTTGGCCGGTATTTTGCTAATCGGAAACATTGCCGGTAGCTATCAACTTGAAGCTATTTTTGCTGCAGCCGACGAGATTCGTTCTCACAGCCTTTACTTACCAGCTTTGCTTCTTGTGCTTTTAGGGGCGTTTACCAAATCTGCGCAATTTCCGTTTCAATTTTGGCTACCCCACGCTATGGCTGCGCCAACACCAGTAAGTGCATACTTGCACTCAGCGACCATGGTTAAGGCGGGAATATTTTTATTGGCGCGACTATATCCAGTTTTAGGTAGCACTCCAGAGTGGTTTACCATTGTTACTTTAACTGGCTTAGCGACCATGCTGTTTGGCGCGTATTTCGCACTGTTTAAAACTGACTTAAAAGGATTGCTAGCGTTTTCAACAATAAGCCACTTAGGGTTGATTACCATGTTGTTAGGCTTAGGAACAGCCGGCGCATTATTAGCAGCATTATTTCATATTCTTAATCACGCGACGTTCAAGGCCGGCCTATTTATGATAGCCGGCATCATTGATCACGAAACCGGAAGTCGCGATCTACGAAAACTAAGTGGGCTGAGGAAGGCTCTGCCGTTTACCATGGTATTGGCTGTGATCACGTCTGCCTCAATGGCCGGCGTGCCTCTGTTTAACGGTTTCCTATCGAAAGAAATGTTATTTGTAGAGTCAACCGAACAACACCTGTTCGGCGGCTTGTCATGGCTAGTTCCGGTGTTAGCAACCATTGGCGCTATGCTGTCAGTTGCTTATTCAATTCGCTTCGTGCACGGCGTGTTTTTCGACAAGGTTGCTACTAACCTACCAAAGCAGCCACATGAGCCGCCTCTAATGATGCGTGCTCCTGTCATTCTTCTAGCAATGCTATGCGTGGCAGTGGGTATAGCGCCGATGTTCTTTGCAGCTGATATACTCTCTGCAGCGATGACGATAGTAAGCCCTTACTCGTTTGAAGTTGATATTGCTATTTGGCATGGTTTTAATTTGCCGTTATTAATGAGTGCTCTTGCGCTCATTGGTGGTGTTGCCATTTATGCTAACCGCGACGAATTACTATCGTTTAGTCGACAGTTTGAACACCACGATGCCAAGGATGTTTTTGCGCGAATTGTCAAAACTGTAACGAATACCTCAGATAACCTTATGAACCGTATTGAAACAGGTTCTCTGCAACGCTACATAGCCGCCATGTTAGGCATCACAATAATTTTTGTACTACCTGAGCTGTATAATATTGTGCAGCTCGACGGTGGCCGCGAACATATGCCAGTCAATGCCGTCAGCATTGTCGGCGCCATTATTGTCGTTTTAGCCGCAATCGGCACCGCCGCTTTTCATCACCAGCGCCTAACCTCGTTGATGATGTTGTCGGTTGTTGGTCTTATGGTCTCGTTAATATTTATCCACTTTTCCGCGCCCGACTTAGCAATGACACAGTTAGTGGTTGAAGTTGTAAGTATTATTCTGATGATATTAGCGTTGTTTTTTATGCCACAACGCATACCAAAGGCATCAAGTGGTGGCCGTGTCGCTCGAGACATACTGCTAGCTGGTTTTGTCGGCGGTATTGTTGGTAGCCTCAACTATGCAATATTAACTCGACCCGCTAATAGTATTTCGGAATTCTTCTTAGCTAATTCCGTGTCCGGAGGCGGTGGAACAAATGTGGTTAACGTTATCCTCGTTGATTTTCGTGGCTTTGATACCTTAGGAGAAATAACCGTTTTAGCTATTGCTGCTGCAGGTATTCACAAGCTACTTAATAATTTGCGGCCGTTTATGCCATCCAGTGATGTCGACGGTAGACCATGGCATCGTGTGAAACATCCACTATTGGTGCAAACCGTTTCACAGGCTATTCTACCGCTAGCGCTGATGGTATCTGTTTATATATTCCTGCGTGGTCATAATCTTCCTGGCGGAGGATTTATTGCAGGGCTGATTACTGCTGCAGCAATGATCTTACAGTATATGGCGAACGGCGTAGACTGGGTTAAACATCGTTTTGATTATAACTATCAAACGCTTGCATCAGTGGGCGTCATGATAGCGCTGTTCACGGGGCTGGGTAGCTGGGTCTTTGGCAAAAATTTCCTAACTTCATGGTTCACCCACGTGCATTGGCCAATTGTTGGCGAATTTGAAATTGCCACTGCAATTTTGTTTGACTTGGGTGTCTATTTAACAGTTATTGGCGCTACCTTAATGATTCTAGCCAACTTTGGTCAAATGACGACTCGTCACCGCCCACGTCAGGAGAAGCACTAATGGAAGCTCTTTACGCAACAACCGTCGGTATGCTCACCGCATGTAGTATTTATTTGATACTGCGCGGCCGGTCCTTCCCTATTGTTATTGGCATTACGATGCTGTCGTATGCGGTTAATTTATTCCTATTTTCAACGGGCCGCTTAGTAATGAATGAATTACCTATTATTGGCAATCAAGCCAGCTACACCGACCCACTCCCACAAGCGCTTGTTCTTACAGCAATTGTTATCGGATTTGCTATGACCGCTTACTCAATTATATTGGCCGTACGGGTTCGTGGAGAACTAGGCACCGATGAAGTAAATGAGCCGGACTCTAGCGATGCGGAGGGGCAACGTTAATGTTATCTCAGCATCTAGTCATACTGCCGCTACTAATTCCAATGGTAACGGCGCTTCTGCAACTTTTGCCTTGGGGAGAAAGCCCACAGCGCTATCGTCGCGCGCTTGGCATGCTCTCGTGCACTTTGTTAATTGTGTGCGCCACATTTTTACTTATCTCGTCAGCTTCGTCACCGCTAGTGTACGCTTTAGGCAGCTGGCAAGCCCCATTTGGCATTGTGCTAGTTGCCGACGGCTTATCTTCTCTGATGGTGCTATTGACAGCAGTGCTGGCATTCCCGGTATTGTGGTTTGCCTGTTACGGCGAAGATAACTTAGGCTCGCATTTTCAAGCGCTATTTCAGTTTCAATTGCTTGGTATTATTGGCGCATTTTTAACAGGCGACTTGTTTAATCTGTTCGTGTTTTTTGAAGTACTACTTATTTCTAGCTATGCATTATTGATGCACGGCGGTGGCAAGTTGAAATTAAGAGCCACCTTACATTACGTACTTTTAAATTTAACCGGCTCTGCCGTTTTCTTAATTTCCTTAGGCGTGCTCTACGGCATTACTGGCACCCTAAACATGGCCGATTTAGCCTTAAAAATTGCTACGCTAGAAGGCGATAATGCAAGTATTGCAAGAGCCGGCGGCTTGTTACTTCTTATTGTTTTCGCTTTAAAAGCCGCATTACTTCCTCTCTACTTCTGGTTACCTCAAGCCTATGCCATGACTACCGGCACGGTCGCTGCATTGTTCGCGATTATGACTAAAGTTGGTATTTACGCGATTATTCGGGTATTTACCTTGATATTTGGTGATGATTCGGGGGCAGCAGCCTTGCTAGGTTACGATTGGTTGTGGTGGCTTGGCCTCGGTACTCTTGCTATTGGTGCCATTGGTGTGCTCGGCAGTCGCGATTTACGTCTCGTTATTTCCTATTTGGTGGTGATATCTGTAGGGACCATGCTTACCGTATTCAGTATGAACTCAGAGCGCTCTATTTCCGCCGTAATGTATTACATGCTGCACTCCACTTTAATTACCGCTGCGTTATTTCTGCTTGTTGACGTGATAGCCAAGCAACGCGGTAAAACAGCATCGCGCATTATTAAAGGGCGTCGTATGGCGCAGCATGCAGCCCTAGGCATCATGTTTTTCATTGCGGCCATTGCAATTATTGGCATGCCACCATTTTCAGGCTTTATTGGGAAACTACTTATCCTTGAAGCGGCTCGCACGGGAGCACAAGTTGCCTTGCTTTGGCCACTGGTGTTAGGAAGCACATTTTTAGTGATGGTTGCCTTATCGCGAGCAGGGAGCCGCATGTTTTGGCACACATTTGAGGGCAAGCCTGGCGATGTCACTCATCCGCAAGGCCAACTCATTCCAATTGGTATGCTGTTAGCAGCTATTATCGGCATTACCGTGTTTGCCGACGTTATTAATCAATTTGTCGAACGTATAGCCTATGATGCTATGCACCCTGCCGCTTATATCGAAGCTGTATTGGGAGGGCCTGATGTTAAATAAAATACTACCGGCACCTTTTTTAAGCCTATTTTTGCTCGTTTTTTGGCTGTTACTGCAAAATACCATTAGCGCGGGGCTGCTCATCCTAGGCGTCATTTTAGCCATTCTCATACCGCTATATACCAATAGAGGCAGGGATTTCCCTGCGACCATCTACCGTCCGTTTAAAGTGGTTGAGTATTTTGTATTGCTGCTGATCGATATTCTTATCTCTAATTTGAACATCGCTGCAATTATTCTTATGCCGTCACGAAAAATTAAGCCGGCACTTATTGAATTCCCACTAGATATTGTCGGTGAAGTACCAATAACGGTGCTGGCAAGCACCATTAGTTTAACGCCTGGAACCATTACCGCAGAAATTCGACGTGATGGCCGAGCATTGCTCATTCATGCACTTAACGTACATGACCCTGATAAACTGATCCAATCGATTAAGCAGCGTTACGAAATGCGATTAAAGGAGATATTCAAATGCTAACCTTTGCCGTGCAGTTTGCGTTTGTAATTTTTTGTATCGCGCTACTATTAAACTTATGGCGATTGTTCCGCGGGCCTGATTTACCAGACCGCATACTAGCGCTAGATACAATTTATATAAATTCATTAGCATTACTCGCTCTTTTTGGCATTTGGCACAGCACCCCGTTCTATTTTGAAGCGGCATTATTAATTGCCATGTTAGGGTTTATTGGCACCGTCGCCGCAGCGAAGTTTCTGCTTCGCGGTGACATTATCGAGTAACGTAGAGGTACAATATTGTGACACAACTTCCTAGTTGGGCTGAGTGGCTTGTATCTAGCTTAATTATTATCGGCGCGTTATTCGCGTTGGTCGGTTCTATCGGTTTAGCACGGTTGCCGGACTTTATGGCGCGTTTACACGCCCCGACAAAAAGCACAACACTTGGTGTCGGGGGCGTTATTTTAGGCTCCATTGTTTACTTTTCAGTGTCGTCAACGTTTTCGTTCCACGAACTGCTGATCACTATATTTTTGTTTTTAACGGCACCAATTAGTGCGCACCTGCTTGCTAAAGCGGGCTTACACCTTGAACTGCGGCGCGTTGAGAACACCCGCGACTTGCGCAGTCAACCGCGTCAATATTCAGATGAAGATGATTAGCGATTCCTTCTTGAGAGGTCATGTATTGATCAAGCTGAACATACAGAACTTTGATTTTATTGGTTAGCTCGTCTATCGCGTTGAGTTGTGTGTTTGAGTGGAAACTGTCAGTGACCAAAGCCTGAGGGTAATCTATTCTTGCGGTCTGTAATGTATGTGTTTCAACTGCTCCCACCCGCGTACCAGCATTCACAATCAGCTCATCATTGATGCCAATTTGACCAACGTTATTGATGTTATAATTATTCATATCAAGCGCCGTGGTAATACTCGTATTAATAAATCGAGCTATTAACGATGGTGGAATCGCTGTATCACTCATAGGGCTTAAATCGACGTCTAACGTTGCAGCTTGGTTTCCAGTTACATAGGGTACCAGCCCTCGTGCAAGCGTTTTTTTCTCATCTATAGTCACCTCAGTTAAACGAACTCGGAATCCTTCTGGAATTCTAAATCCATCAATAAATGAGGGCTCACTCTGCAGTCCAAATTCATTACGAACGTCGACCAGATCATCTGGCCATTGCCCCCTAACTCGGTAATATTGAATCACTGCTTGCTGCCAATGCCACCACGTCATATGTTTATATCTTAGTTTTTGCGCACTTAAACCTGCCTCTGAAGGCAGCCAAGCGATAACAGCAAGCCCCAATAGAGCAGACAATACAGCAACAATAGGTAAGGCAATTCCACGATTATTCTTCATGACCGTTGGCACCTTTAGTGAGGCCATCCGCAATACCATGCAAGCGCAACAACTCACGTAATAGCAACTGATATTTACCAACTAAAACCTGGTCATGTTCGGTGGTTAAGTAAGCACTTCCGCTAAGTAACGTTTCGCTTGCGTCTCGCAGTTTTACAGCGGTTAAATTATGCCAAATAGCAATATTTTCGGGCTTGATAGACAGGCACTTCTGGTAAGCATTGTTGGCAGCTGTGTACCGATGTAATCGATAGTGAATATGGCCGAGCTGACACCATGCTTCAGAGTGTTCAGGCATAACTCGAACTACGTCTGACCACAGTCCCTCAGCAGAGTGTAAATCGCCATTAATATAGGCTTGTGTGGCTAGCTCTTGCATCTGCGCAATAGTCTCAAATGAAGCATCATTGGTTTTACAGCCCAGCAACTCAAAGCTAATTAATAATACAATTGCCCATTTAAAGTTATTCATAGCATAGCTCCTTGTTGGCGAACTCTAAATAATCACCTATCCATGTTTCTAACGGTAGAGGGCAGCCGGCTTCGCACTCAATAATTGAGTCGACACCTGCTAATCGAACCACTTGCGCCGGCTGCACATTTCTAACCACAGTTGCAATGCGAAGTTGCTTATCTAAACCAATAACATCAATTGCGAAACGCATTCCCCACGTGTGAATTGCGTTGCACCGAGGAAACCAAAAAGCCCGTTGGGGAGACGCTACACGCAAATACAACATACCTACTAAACGTTGCGGAAAGTATTCCATAACTTTGACTTCTCGCCATATACAACGTCCGGACTTACGCAGAATAAAACGTCCTTGTTTCATATCACTCCTCCAGTTATAAACCCAATGAAAACCGGCCCTAGAATTAGCAACATAGTGACCGGGAAAAAACAAAATATGAGTGGGAACATCAATTTCACTGATACTTCTTGTGCCCGCTTTTCAGCTTCTAATAGTTGTTGCTGTCGACATTGTTCAGCTTGACGCTGCAACGTTTTGGCGAGCTCGCCTCCAGTTACTTGAGCTTGTTTCACTGCACCAACAAACAATTGAATCCAGGGGTGGGAAACTCTTACACTCAGAGCATCTAAAGCCTGCTCTAGCGAATAGCCACTTTGTTGTGCACGTTGCACGCGGGTCATTTCCCGTAAAGCAGCTGAATTGTTGGGCGCGCATTGAAAGGCATGTAACGTGGCTCTAAATGAAAGGCCGGAGTGCATTAGCATTGCGGTCATATCCAGTGAGTTTGGCCATTCACGGAGAACCTTACGCACATACTGTTTACGGAGCTTTCGGTGATAAAGCGTGTACCAAACCAAAACAACCAGAAAGCCCAATTTCAATGAAAAACTAATAGGTAAGAGTACTAGCAAAGTCAGTGACACCAGCTGTCCTAACCGTAACGCTATCCATTGGGTAATCGTTTTATCTGTGGTCTGAGTAACTGCGTAATAACGCAGACGCTGCAGCCAAACACTTGGCAGTTTCGAAACCCAAATATTCAGGCGACTATGCAACCAAGTACTGTGTTGCAGCTTGGTCAGTAAAAACCACCAAAGCCCCGATAATATGAGGCTCTGCAAGACAATTGTAGTGATTAGCGCTAACTTAGTCGGCATATGCCATTCCTAATACTTTTCGAATGATGATATGTCCGCATATCATCAAACCTAAGCAGGCTATCAACAACAGGTTGCCAACAGAAGTTTCAAGCAAGGTCTGAGTGTTTTCAGGATGCATATAATGCAGCACAGCAAAGAGTCCAACCGGTAGCAGCAACATAACCTTGCCTTGCATTCGGGCTTGTGCAGAAAGACTCTTCACGCGCTCTACAGCGTAATGTTGCTGCCGCAGTGACTGGGTAAGTCGCTGCAGTACAACCACTTGCTGAGCACCATGCTGTAGGCCGAGATGAACAGTTAGCAAAAACTGTAGCACTGGTTCACTACTAATACGCTGGTAAAAGTTTGCTAATGCTGGATAAATTCCGTCCCCGGTTTTGGTTAAACGCACCATCAGTGCCCATTCTTGTCGAAGCGGGCGTGGTATCTGCGGCGCTGTTTGCTCTAAGGCAGCTTGAAAACTTAACCCTGCGCTTATTGCTGTGACTAGCAAATCGAGACCATCTGGTAACTGGCGACTTACTTGATTTAACCGTCGCGCAAGTAAGGCGTTTTTTATAAAGTAAGTACTTATCACGCCGGCCGCGGCAACTGCAGCGCCAACAACAAAAGAGAATGACAAGCCAACAATCACGGCAACTGGCGCTAGTATTATGGAAAATTTAGTCCAGAATTGGCTCGCCGGCATATAGATAAGAAAATCAGCCAAAGACTGCTCGGTGCTCTGCTTTAACCATTCTCGCAAGCGAGGTTGCCAGAAGCGTACCGTCACAAATAGTACATAGGTAAAACACAGCCAACACGTCAGTATTAGTGCGCCCAGAATCAATTGCTGATTTAATGCCATTCAGATAATACTCCCGTATTTTCAAGACCAGTCTGACGGCGCACAAACATCTGGCTCAACTGAATAACTTGTGCATCAATGCCAGTAACCTCACAAATTTCAGCAACTACGCGACGCCCATCGCTTTGTCGCTGAATCTGCACGATCACATCGATTGCCGATGCAATTTGTTGTCTTATAGCCATTAACGGCATATCAAAACCAGCCATCAACACCATAACTTCTAGGCGTTGCAGAGCGTCACGCGCAGTATTTGCATGAAGGGTTGTTAATGAACCTTCGTGTCCGGTGTTCATTGCCTGAAGCATATCTATGGCTTCAGCACCTCGGCATTCGCCAATAATGATTCGATCGGGACGCATCCGTAGCGCATTGACCAGTAAATCACGAATAGCAATAGCTCCTCGGCCCTCAGCATTTGCTGGCCGAGCCTCTAACGCAATTAGGTTGCTATGCGTCAACCTAAGTTCGGCTGCATCTTCAATGGTAACTAAGCGCTGAGCAGGGTTAATGTGACTTGCTAAGGTATTGAGTAACGTAGTTTTTCCAGTGCCTGTTCCACCAGCGATCAAAATATTTCTGCGCTCGCCAATAGCCTTTTGCAGATAACTAACTGCCGACTCTGATAGTGAGCCTTGATTAACTAATTCAGCAAATTGCAATTGGCGAGTTAGAAACTTCCGCACCGTCAAACAACTTCCGTTTAACGCTACTGGAGATAGAACCGCATTGATACGTGAACCATCGGGCATTCTTGCATCAACCATAGGTTGAGAACTATCAAGACGGCGGCCGAGCGGCGTAATGATTCGATCAATTACTTGAATAAGCTCTGCTTCATTTTTGAATACCTTATCTGAAACCGACAGCTGTCCATTTTGCTCAACAAAAATAAGGTCGTATCTATTTACCATAATTTCTGAAATGTTAGGCTCATCAAGCAACGTGCTTAGCGGGCCGAAACCGACACAATCGTTAACAATATCAGTAACGAGAGTCGACCAATTTTCTGTTTGCTGCTGAACCTCTAGTGACCAATAATCATGGATTAACTTAGTCGCATAATTCATTAGCTGTGTGTGGTTCATTTGCTCAATGTTTTTTTCACTGCGCTGAAGAGCTTGCTTTAAAAGCTCATGAGCAATTTCTTTGTTAAAGACCATCAATTAACCCCACACATGAAGCTTGCATGCGAAAATCGTCGATAGCGGCTTGGGCATTTTCGATGCGAACGTTATGTTGATCGATATCGTCTTTGAATTGCGGGCTAACGATGACAAGCAGCTCAGTTTCTGCTGAACGAAACTGCTTAGACCTGAACAATCCACCAAGAATGGGTAGCTGATTAAGAAACGGAAATAGGTCGGCTTGGGTTGATTGCTCTTGACTCAACAATCCAGATAGAACTATGAGTTCTCCACTTGCTGCGGTAATAGATGAGCTAACGCGGCGGGTTAACATTCCAGGAATACCATTGACACTAGTTGCTGGATCGATGGTGCTGATTTCAGCTTTTATTGAAGTAGATATGCCTTTCTGTCCTAAATCGACAGGCGCCATATCTAATGCTATCCCGTACTCTCGGAAAGATACATCTTGTAAACCTTGGCCAACAACTTGGGGGATTGGGAACTCTCCTCCGACCAAGAATTCTGCTTGTTGCCCACTAGCTGCAACTAATTTCGGCTCCGCCAGTATGCGCGCATGTCCACTCTGCTCAAGTAAGTTTAAGGTTGACTGAATCTCTACCGGCAAGGTTATCCAGTTTTCGGCACTCTCACTAATTTGCGGCCCAGTGTAAGAACCTGGCCAACGAATACCCAATTGGCGCGCATATTGCCTTTTCACCTCTAAAATCTTCACTTCTAGTTCAATCATTCGCCCCTGTTTCTCGGGTTCAACGCTGACCTGTAGCAACCAATGTTTGTGTAAGGCTGATTGCTGTTTTAATAACTCATATTTTGACTTAGAAAGTGAGCCAGAAATAAGCACAAAATTTTCATGTTCACTAATTGATAACTCTGGCATGTGCTCAGACAACCAAGCAAGTTGCACTTGTTCATTTGTAGGAGCTAAAGAAGCAATAGATATACTTATCCGGTGTAGTTTATTTTTATCTTGATAGCGAAGTAGTAATTCTGTGTGCCCATTTTTCAATGCCTTAATTACTAACAGTTCTTGATCTACTAGCTGTACGGAAAGCAACTCTTCATTGCCAACAATGACGTCAGACACATCACCGACATCAATTACATGAACTTCACCAAGCTTTAGTTGAATTGCCTGCTCACGCACAGAACTAGCAACACTAACGTGCGAATACGCTGCTAATAGGAATATTGTGGCTAATAGCCTAGCTAAGCTAAAAAATATTGGCATTCGCGACCTCCTTGTCGGCGTTTAGGTAATGAATTGCTATAGTTTTGGCTCGGGTGGTTGTTTGAATTTGGCTTTGCGGATGTTGCAGCCAAACAGCAAATCCTTGTCGTCGCATTTGCTCAAAAGTAAGCGCTTGTGCGGTGGAAAAAGCAAAGGTTATCGTGCTTGGAAGGTAATCATTATTGGTCAAAGCTAAGTGGTTAGGTTGGCTGTAATAATCTAGCGCTAACACTTCAATATTATTTAACATCAAACCATCTTCTTGAGCATTAAAACCTGCAGAAACCAAAGTGACTTGGTCACCAATCTGCAACAATCCGTTATGCAGTTGAGGTTTTGAGATCATACTGGTTACCGCGACATACTCGCGCTCTAAGTTTTCAGAAAAAGTCTTTGCCGCTAATGGTTCTAGTGTATCTGGAGATAATGGCTCGCCCTTTTCTATAAAACGCGCAGCTGCTAGTCCGATTATTAGCTCAGCATCTTCTGGACGTAACCAACTATCTTGAACTAAGGTTTGAGGATAGCTGCGCTTAGCTAACACAGCCGATTCAATAATGTCACCAGCAACAATACTTTGACGACTAACAAGTACATCAATGAACTGCTCTTGATGTTGTTGAATTTCCTTACTTGTTTGCTCCGCAACATATTCTTGAACAAGCTCATAACTGGCAAGACTAAGTAACAGTGCGAAGCTAAAAATACTAATGATTTTGATGCGCTGCGCGGCCATGACTCCCCCTTAAAACACTAATGGATTTAGCAGAAATCGATTCCATATCCATTGAAAGTGGACAATCGAGCTTTCTGCAATGTGACTAAGCAGTTGCCATAATGTATGACCTTCAGCGGTAGCGGGAAGCCACCATATAGCGCCAAGTACCGCTGTAAGCATTAACACTTCAATCATGCTCTGCCCGCTTTGAGCGCACCACAAAGGTGTAGGTAGAGTTGCCTTGCGCAACAACGAAAATGTCGGCTTTGGGGGTATGTGTAACCAGGTGATAACGTCCATGTTCAATCTCCCTGAAAAACTGGATTCGGCCACTATTGCGCAGTCGAAAGCCCCTTACTAGGGCGTCAGCGCTGTAGCCACTCGAATACGTGATCATAACTAAGCTATCGATATGCTGTTGGCCAACTTCAAGACCAAACCAAGGGTGTCGTTCAACACTTTGTCGCTGCAGTTCTTTTTTAAATTCGCGAACATAATGCTGTTGCCCTAGCGACGTAACCACCCAAATTGATGTCGACGTTACACACCACAGGGTGTTTGCCATTTCTGTGTAATGCTGGCAGCCTAAATTGGTTGTTAATTCCAAAGCAGCATAGTTTCTGTTCAACTGCCAAAGTGGTAAGCCATCCATATTATTAATCTGCTGAGCATTTGCCCATAACCAAGCTGCTGCTACTGACATTCTCTGTCTCGGCAGGTAGCACTTTCAGGAACAACATCGACATCTACTTTTCCAAGATGCAAATCACTCGAACGTAGTTCTTTGGCTAGCGGAATAATACTTACCACATCAAGCAATGCGCTCAGACCAATTCTGTTCAAATGATGAGTTGCCGTAAGTTTCGCTGGACGATTAGATAACTCATCCGACGAAGATGCTTCCCACGCGTGGGTTAGCCGAGCCAGCACATAAGGCGATTGTTCATATCCAACACTTTTTAAGTTATGTACTGGAAAGTCTGCACCAATTAAATAACGAAAAGCATTCGTGACTGGGGCAGCGTTATCAGAGAAAGCATCATTCTCAACCGGCCGCCATTGAGAGTTTGACAAAGGTTGAAATAGGTTATTTCGCATGTCATTTAAATAGCCATGTTGGCTATTTAGCGCTTGATTAACCTCGGCTATTGCCCAAGTTAAAAGACTACTTATTACCCCAAGCGCAAGAATAAACTCAAGCATGCCTTGTCCAGTTACGTGAGCTTTATTCATTATGATTGCGCCGCACGAAATTGCGTAATCATAAGTTTTTCTGCGGTCGTGAGCTGCTGCAGCTCAGGTTGCCACAACGCATTGTATAGGTTCGCTTTTTCTGGCTTGTTATCAGCTCGGGGAAAGACGCTTGCTGGGCGACTATAACGAACTCCGGCTTTTGCCACAGCCTGCTCAAAAATAAGCAATACCTTTGGCCATTCTGCGGCACTCAGATCGTCACGATCAAAGTAACTCGAGCTATTGACTCGCCCCTTCGCCACTTGGTCAGTCAAAGCCCACTGTGTTGCTCGTGGATTAGTTCTCGCGCTAGCTCCAAACTGTGTGGGATCTGCACGGCCAATTCTCTCGCCTCGATAAGAAACGCCATTTCCCCAAGGTATTTCTTCGCGGCGAAATAGCATATCTATATGCACGGCAACAGTATCGAGCGCTTGCCATGACCAATCGCCATGACTTGATATGACCAGTTCCGTGCCACCGGCTTTCTTACCTTTAACTAAACCAGCGTTGAACCAATTAAAAGTACGAGACTTGGAAAAAGGATCACGGCTGCGGCGTATCAGGTTAGCTAACCTTTCATCGTCATTGGTTGCTGATTGTAGTGGGATAAACGTCCACCATAACCATGGAAAATTTACCAGTCCGGGGCTATGTACCAAAGACCATTGTTCGCTCTCAATATTTTGCAGGCGAGCAAGTTGCGCAAGGCTTTCTGGA
The DNA here is from genome assembly GCF_001418345.1 of Pseudidiomarina woesei. Lineage (GTDB taxonomy): Bacteria > Pseudomonadota > Gammaproteobacteria > Enterobacterales > Alteromonadaceae > Pseudidiomarina > Pseudidiomarina woesei. Next base: position 27,432 of record NZ_LIPW01000009.1, on the reverse strand, counting down.
ATAATCTGAGCAAACGAGAACCGAACTGTCACTTGCGCCAGTTGTATAGCGGTAATCAAAGTCTCTTGTAGCGCTAAACCTATTTGAATAAGCTGCTGTAATGGTCTATCGATAGTTGCGATAATTCGCGACAACTGCGCAGTTACTGCATTAACATAGGGAACCCAAAATGTGACCAAAGCTAGACGCTCTGACGCAGAGTCAATATTGCTATACCAGCTGCTGAGTCCAAGCAACTGGGCTTGGGCAACCTGGTTCGCTACGATAGCTCGGTTAAATACTGCCAATATGTTCATCTCACGCGCCATTATTGTGGCAGCACTGAGTACCATAGCGTCCGCCGCACTTTGTAAATGCCAACGCTTTTGTATTTCATGCTGCGATGATGCAATACCCACAAAAAGCGCCAGCAAACCAGCCAGCACCGGTATCATCAGTGTGCTCAAGTATCCGCGAGAGTAATGCACTTTAGTTCTCCGAATCAGTCACTTCGTCGTAATTGCCTAGGTTGACATCTTGTCGCCCCATTGTCTGAGCTCGCCGCGCTGCAGCTCTGGCGCTCGTTAACTGATCAGCTGAACTTTGGCCAGTTATTTCACTTGCAATACCGGCAACTTGCCCACGTACCGTTTTACCAAGCATGGAGTAAACACCGATTGCAGCAACTGCAATTAATGCGACGATAATAATGTACTCAGTCATGCCTTGGCCGCGGCAATAAGCCCGAGAAAAAGTGCGGATGTGAATAGATTGACGCTGAAACATAAGAGCTTCCTCTTGCGGTAAACAATGGAAGCTCAGTATAGAAAGGTAAAAACGGAAGGTTTTGAAGCTGAGGTGTTTACTTACTCAATATTAAGATACTTGTGTAGCTGTACTGAAAGACGCCAATTGCGTTCAATACAAACGCGCATAGCAAGCTCAGTTGCTCGCGGACGCTGACTAATAGGCTGTAAAGCAATGATCGCCTTTGAGTTAGGCGGACACGAACGTAAGAGTTTATCAAATTGATCAATATGCTTTTGCATCGCCACTGGATATTTGATTTCGTTCGCTCGTTTCATACAGTCAGGGCGCACTAAATACCCACCTGGCATATCTAACTTTGGCGATACCGTAACCCACGTATTGTCGGTAGTGCGAATTTCGAAAGTTCCGCTGGTTTCAATTTGCAATTGATACCCAGCCTGCTCTAGCGCCTGACCAAGTGGCCGCAGGTCATACATTGCTGGCTCTCCCCCAGTAATGACAACATGGCGAGCGGTATACCCTTGCTGCTCAAATAAATTCAGCATTTGTTGCGGCGTTACGTTTGCCCAAGTTGAACTGGGGCCTTGCTTTTCCACAACGGCGGTTATCGAAACTTCATCTTCAGGTTTGTGTTCCCAAGTATGTTGGGTATCACACCACGGGCAACCCACTGGACAGCCTTGCAGCCGAATAAACAGCGCAGGCACTCCAGTGAAAATACCTTCACCTTGAATGGTCTGAAAAACCTCGTTAATTGGGTACAGGGTGTTAATGATCTTCTCCAACAATTTTTATTTGTTTTAGGCTACAATATGGCGCCTTATGAGTGGCTATTTTAACGTAGTTTTCGGCAAAAAAGGATCGAGCGATGGCAAAAGTTGTAGTTATTTATTCAGGCGGTATGGACTCGTTCACAGTATTGAACCATGCCATTCATGCTGGTCATGACGTTTTCGCCCTGAGTTTTAATTACGGACAGCGTCATGTGCGCGAGTTAGACGCCGCCGCTGAAGTATGTCAGTCGCTTAAAGTACCTCACAAAATTGTTGATATTACGGCAATGAATAGTTTGATGGCCGGTAGTTCATTAACTTCTGATATTGATATTCCTGAAGGCCATTATGAAGAGAAGTCGATGCAGTCAACGGTGGTGCCAAACCGAAATATGATTTTACTCTCGCTCGCTATCGGTTATGCGGTAAGCATTGGTGCTGAAGCAGTCTATTATGGCGCCCATTCAGGTGACCATGCAATTTACCCAGATTGCCGCCCCGAGTTCGTAAAAAAAATGAACGACGTGAGTTTAATTGCTAACTATGAGCCCGTTCGCATTGAAGTGCCATTTTTGCACAACGACAAAACTGAAATTCTTGCTGCAGGTTTAGCCATGGGCCTTGATTATAGCCACACTTGGACGTGTTATAACGGTCGTGACAAAGCTTGTGGTAAGTGCGGGGCCTGTGTGGAACGGCTTGAAGCTTTTGCAGCCAATCAACAAACAGACCCGTTACCATATGAATAATTGAAGCAAATGCTTTAAATTAGTCGGCAGCGAGCTTTTTTAAAATACCCTGTGCGGCATGCCAGCGTGGATGATTTAACAATACAGAACGTGTCATCCCAGCTGGTTTCGCCAGCAATTCGTAACACTTCGTATTGTGTTTTTGTGATGACTCAAGCCTCTGCTCTAACGCGTCAATGACTTCCACTGCACCAGCTCTATCATTACACACTAGAACCATATCGCATCCGGCATCAAGCGCGGCATGGGCGCGGTCTGTCATAGAACCAGCTACCGTGGCACCAGCCATACCTAAGTCGTCACTAAAAATTATCCCTTTGAACTGCAGTTGAGCTCGCAAGATGTCCTGCAACCAATAACTCGAGAAACCAGCTGGTTTGTCATCAACAGCGGGATAGATCACATGTGCAGGCATTACCGCATCAATACAAGTAGCTAATTCAACGAACGGTGGCAAATCAATGTCACGAATTTCTTCCCAGCTACGTTCGTCAACTGGAATTTCAAAATGCGAGTCAGCACGAACGGAGCCGTGACCAGGGAAATGTTTACCCGTTGCCTTCATTCCGGCTTGGTGCATACCTCTTATGAATGCGCGGGCAATAGGAATAATGTCATGAGCGTGGGAAGCAAATGCGCGATCACCTATCACCTCGCTGATACCATTTACGTCGAGTACTGGCGCAAAACTCAAATCGATATCCATGGCTAATACTTCAGCCGCCATTAGCCAGCCTAACTCTTGCGCCCACTGTAAAGCTTCGTCTTCGTCAGCCGCTCTTTTAAAAATATCAGCCATGGCCGGAATTTTACTGAAGCCTTCGCGAAAACGCTGTACACGGCCACCTTCGTGGTCCACCGCCAAAATAAGTGGGTTACGTGCTGCCGCTCTTGTTTGCCGCACCAACTCCATAAGCTGCTCAGGATCATGATAATTACGACTAAAAAAGATAACGCCACCAACAGCTGGGTGCGCTAATAACTCACGCTCTTCAGCAGTGAGCTCAAATCCTGTTAAGTCAATCATTACAGCGGTCATACATCAATCTCATGAAACGAATCTGGCAGGCAGTGTGCCAAATTTCCTTGCAGGCGTCACTAGGGAAAGTTTGGCGATTAAGTAAAAATCTGTCATCTTTATAGTTAAATCCTGTTGCTTGTAAGAGATACTCCATATGAAATCAATACAGAAGTTTACATTATCTGTGGTAAGTACCGGCCTATTACTTGTTGGTTGCAATAGTGATGACCCAATACCGCCATTGCTTGGCCAATGCAGTACAGCAGATGAACTCAACCAGTTTTATAACTATATGAATGACAACTATTTCTGGAACGACGATATGCCAGCTAACGTCAGTCCAGGGAATTATTCAAATGTTTATCAGTTACTCGAAGCTTTAGTCGTGCCAGAAGACCGATTTAGCTTTATTCTCACCGAGGATGAGTACCAAAGCCGCTTTGTTAATGCCGAATATGTCGGATTCGGCTTTAGTTCACGCCAAGTGGGTAACCAAGTATTTATCAATTACGTATATGCCGACTCGCCCGCTGATTTAGCCGGCATAAAGCGTTCCGATGAACTAACACATATTAATGGCGAGTCGGTCCAGACACTTATTCAACAGGGCCGTTACGATCAAGCATTAGGTTCAGCCACTGTGGGTGTAACGCTCGAGCTAACTTGGCGTGATAGACAGGGAATAAGTTATACCGAAGCTGTAAGCAAAGAACTGGTAGAAACAAACACTGTGCTTGCTGCCGAGGTGCTGGATATAGACGGCCGAGACGTGGGTTACTATGTGCTAAACACCTTTATTAATCGGACCGGAAGTGATTTAAACAATGCTTATAATCAGTTTACTGGTGTTGATGAGCTTATTATTGATGTTCGTTACAACACGGGTGGGCTAACGCGTTACGCTAATCAAGCGTCTACGCAAGCAGCTGGCAACAATGTTATTGGCGAGGTATTCACTAAATACTTGTTTAATAGCAATAACACCGATATGAACTTTATTGAGCAATTTCAACTCTACGATGGAATTCGTCAACTTAATTTAGATCGTGTCTATGTATTAACCACAGCGTCAAGTTGCTCTTCATCGGAGTTATTAATTAACTCTCTTGATCCGTTTGTCGAGGTTGTTGTCATTGGTGAACCTACTTGTGGTAAGCCGGTTGGTCAGATACCTGAGCGTTTGTGTGACAAACGTACTTTTGTCGTTAATTTCGAAACCGTCAACGCGCTCGACCAAGGTCGCTATTTTGACGGTTTAGCTCCGAACTGTTCAGCCAGCGATCAGCTAGTGGGTGATTGGGCATCGCCAGATGATCCAATGCTACAAGCAGCAGCTTATCATATGATTTATAACCAATGTCAGGCAGTTGGTTTTGACGCTCAAAGCAGCAACACAAGTCAGTCTTCACAGGCCGCTGATGCTGATTTCAAACCTAATAATCTTGCAGAACTGTGGCGCTCCGAGCATTAGCCTTTTAGTCTGCTAGCCAACATGGCGACACCATTATCATTGCATAACCAGTCGACACTAACTTGAAACGTATGTGCCAAGTTAGTGTCGCTTAGCACGTCATTTGGATCACCAAAGGCAACTGCTTCCCCTTTGTCGAGCATCAATATTTGATCACAGTATTGGGCCGCCAAAGCTAAATCATGTAACGCAATAACAACCGTGGCACCTTGCTTAACCCGGCTTCTTAGCCAGTCCATAGTTAAGAGTTGATAATATAAGTCAAGCCCTGATACCGGTTCATCAAGTAACATTAATGAACGATTACCTGTTGCCATACAAGCAATAGCGACACGCCGTTGTTCACCACCGGAAAGTTCTGTGATCGGACGGTTACTAAGATTATCAAGCTGGAAGCTTTTCATGGCATTTTTCTGCCAACGTGCAAGCTCAGCTGATGAAGCCCGAATATTCATTTGACTAAGTTGCAGTAATTCTGCCACCGTAACCGGTTCATTAAATTGAGAAAACTGTGGCAGGTAACTTAGCAATTGGCGGCGCTTATAAGCTGAGTAGTGGCGTAAATCAGTCTGCTCATATTCAACCTGCCCTTGCTCAATGTGGGTAAGCCCCGCGATAGCTTTTAGCAAGGTTGATTTGCCCGCGCCATTTGGCCCGATAACGCCAACCAACTGGCCGCTGGGTACGCTAACTGACAACGAGGATAACCGGTTGCTGATGTTTAAATTGACAACCTCAAGCATGTATCCTCCGTTGACGAATTAACAACACCAATAGCCAGGGCGCACCAATTAGTGCAATAACAACACCCAATTGCAACTCCACACGAGTGTTCAAGCTCTTCACCAAGGCATCTACCGCCACAAGCAAAACGGCACCGCCCAGAGCGCTTCCTACAATAATCGATAGCGGTTGGCGAATACCCAATAGACGAATTAGATGTGGAGCAACTAAACCAATAAAACCGATAATTCCTGCGCTAACAACCGACACGGAAGTTAACAAGGCAACAGCTAGAAGTAACATAAACTTGCTGCGCGAGGTCTGAAACCCCATGGTTTCGACAACCTGCTCGTCAAACACTTGAACTTGTATGAAACGTCGCTGCCACCACAATATTAGTCCGCTAACTAAAATGGCCGGCAGTACCAACCAAACATATGGCCAACCTCGGTTAGCGACAGAGCCCATCAACCACAACGCCCACTCTTGAAACGCAAAAGGGTTTGGCGCTAAGTTCAATACGACGGCTATAATGGCACCAAAAATTGCGGCTAAAGCTACACCAACTAAAATAATCCGAACTCCATGCGGATAGCGGCCCGCAAATAGCCATAGACAAAGTAACGCACCTAAACCACCCAGCATTCCAATAAACGGCAACCCAAGACTGATAGGGTCAAACTGCCCCAGATACAGCGCCACCACTGTTGCTACGGCGGCACCACCGGATATCCCCGTAATTCCTGGCTCAGCTAAAGGGTTGCGCAACATGAGCTGTAGCACGGCGCCAGCAACACCCAGTGCTATTCCGTTGCAAGCTGCTAAGACCAAGCGTGGTAGGCGAATTTCCTGCAATATATAACTTTCAAGCGGCGTGTTTGGAATCAACGACCAACTATTACCGCCACTGCCTAAGTGCCAAAGCACAGTAAGGAACGCAATTAATGCAGCCAATATCCATTTCATATACTCGCGGCCTTTTCGAAATATGTGACCGCTTGCTGCGCGGGACAACCACTCACAGCGCTAGAAATATGGCGCAGCTGGCGTTCGTTTAACCAAGGCTGCAACGCGTTGTGCCAAAGCCATTCGTTCGCTCTGGCATAATCGCTAGAGAACCCATCAATAACAACACGTTGCGGTTGTAGTTGAATAAGTTCCTCCAAACCTAACTGATGTAGCACTACATTTTCATCGACTACCATGACCCGCGCGCCGAAAACACGCAGTAAATCAACCGCAAAACTCTTTCCACCCCAGCTGTACTGGTTAGGCATAACAAAGATAATTGATTTGTCAGTCGCCGTTATCGCCTTTATTTGATGAGTTTGCTGCTCAGCCCATTTTTGTACCGGTATCTGCATTTGCAATTGCGTACCTAAGTTATTCAACGTAGCTTGCCACTGCAGCCAACTATTTGGCTCAGTAACCTCGACCGCCATGGCGGTTTTATTGAGCTCAGTAACCAAGCGCCGATTTGTATAAGTACCATAGAGAATTACATCGGGTTGTAACGCTAATAAACGCTCTAACCGGTTACCATGCTGCGTGCTTGGTATAAACTCATGCTCACTTGGCAACCACTGCGGCACCCACTCATCAAAGCAAGGGTTCAGCGAAGCAATCCGAGTAGTGGCTTGCACGTTGCTCACAATGCAAAGCAGCAGAATATTTACCCCGAAAGACACTAGTTTCACAGAGCGTCTACCGCCTCTTGCAAACTTTTCACGCCGACTATGTGCATGCCCTCAATTGTCTCTTTAGGCTTATTAGCAATAGGCACGATTGCGCGCGTGAAGCCATGTTTTGCAGCTTCATGCAAACGTGCTTGGCCGTTTTGTACGGGCCTAATCTCACCTGACAAACCAACTTCGCCAAATACAATGAGTTCACGCGGCAAGGCTTGCTCGCGAAAACTCGACACAATAGCTAACAACAAAGCTAAGTCAGCACCAGTTTCCATAACTCGCACCCCGCCTACCACATTGACGAACACATCTTGGTCGGACATATGAAGCCCACCATGACGATGTAGTACAGCCAACAGCATAGCTAATCGCGTAGTTTCCATACCCACTGCCACACGACGTGGATTTGCTAGCTGGCTTGCATCAACGAGTGCTTGCAGTTCAACCAGCAATGGCCGCGTACCTTCCCAAATAACCATGACCACCGAACCACTACCGTGTTGTTCTCCACGTTGTAAGAATATTGCCGACGGATTGGTAACTTCTTTGAGGCCTTGCCCTGTCATTGCAAAAACGCCAAGCTCGTTTGCTGGTCCAAAACGGTTTTTGTGACCCCGTAATGTACGGAACCGTGAGTCAGTGTCCCCTTCAAGTAAAATCGAGCAATCGATACAATGCTCAAGTACTTTGGGCCCAGCTAACGAGCCATCTTTGGTTACATGACCAACCATAACGATAGCAACACCATTTTGTTTAGCGTAACGTGTTAAAAAAGCGGCGCATTCTCGCACTTGTGAAACACTACCTGGCGCTGATTGAATATCAGCCAAGTGCATAACCTGAATCGAATCGATGACCATGACCTTTGGATGCTCGCGATCAGCCAAATTACAAATGGTTTCTACCGATGTTTCAGCTAGCATGCGCAGTTTATTGGTGGGCAAGTTCAACCGCTGAGCGCGCAGTGCTACCTGTTGTAATGACTCTTCTCCAGTAACATATAACACGTTCATGGCTTCTGCGAGTCGACACATGGTCTGTAACAAAAGCGTACTTTTACCGGCTCCCGGAGACCCACCTATCAAAATTGCTGAGCCGGGCACAATGCCACCACCGAGCACACGATCAAACTCAGCAAAACTACTACTAAATCGAGGGAGCTCTTCTAGGTTTACTTCATTCAGCGTTTGCACTTTGGCTTGCGTTGCCCCCGCGTAGCCTCGGCGTTCCACCGCCGCCGTTTTAGTACTACTTAGTCGTATCTCAGTAATAGTGTTCCAGGCCTTACACTCTGGACATTGGCCTAACCAGCGCGCAAAATCAGCACCACAATCATTGCATACATATGCTGTTTTAACTTTAGCCATGATTATCAAATACCTGTGCTTCAAAATAATGGGCTATTGCCATTAGGTTTGGTTCATCAACCGAAAGGTTTGCATGTTGTTGCAGTGCAGGCTTGGCACAAAACGCGACGCCAAAACCAGCAGCATTAAGCATGGGTATATCATTCGCACCGTCACCCACCGCTAATGTTTGCTGTGTTGGGATTTTTAATTGCTCTGCCCACAGTTTCAAATAATCGGCTTTGGTTTGTGCATCTACAATTGGCGGTACAACAGTTCCGGTTAGTTTATTATTTTTCCAGTTCAAGCAGTTAGCATGGGCAAAGTCTAATCGCAGTTTGTCTTTTACTTGGTCAGTAAACCAGGTAAAACCTCCTGACACCACTGCTGTTGTCCAACCATGCTGATGCAGCCACGCAATAAAGCCCTCAGCCCCTTTGGTAAAGGGAATAGGGTTAAATAATTGCTGTAATTGAGCCTTAGAAATACCCTCTAGCAGGGCAACTCGCTGCGTTAAGCTTTGTGCGAAATCAAGCTCGCCGCGCATTGCGCGTTCAGTGATAGCGCTGACTTCCTCTTTTTTACCTACAAGAGCAGCTATTTCATCAATACACTCAATGCTTATTAAAGTTGAGTCCATGTCAAACACAGCCAAACCTGGTTGGTTAAAATCTAGCATCGACGTTTTGTTCCTACCAATAAGTTGATGATTAGCATTCAGCGCATACACACTGGCTTTTAAATTTGATGTTACATATTGTTATTAAAGATGGTTGCGAAATATAGGCTTAACAACGTATATTGAGCCCATGAAAACATCTGCATCCCATGTTAACACTCTGTTCAAGCTTGTCTATCGGCGCGGGCGCCGGCTGCTATTGGCTGTGCTACTCATTATTTTAATTGAGCAGTTTTGGGGCGCGATGCACACCACTAGTTTACAAGAATTTCAGTCATACAGTCATAAGCTGCTCAATTTAACGACCGAGCAAGCCGCCGCCGAAGCTAGTCACTGGTTAGATGGTAACGATACCGTCAACCTGCAAAGCCTTGTCGATCGACTGCAGCAACAAGACTTTTTTGCCTACGCACAAATATTTAATCGCTATGGCCAAATGGTAGCCGAGTCCTCGGCGAAATTAGATACCGACTCACTTGAACAAGCTTTAGTGCTGGTTGAAGAGATTAAAGTAGAGGGACAGGTACTCGGCTATTTAAACATTACAGTAGACGAATCACTGGTTCTTGCTCAACCCATTAAAACACATGCTTACTTGACATTTTATGGCCAATTTTTGCTTGGTTTCGCCGCCATAGCTGGTATATTTTTAACCATCACTTTCAATCGTTGGCGTTACAAGCGCTTAACTCCGGTAAAATAACCGACAACTATTCTGCCACGTCTGCAAAGCTAGCTCAGTTATTGATTCTGTACGTATTTGAGCGAGCTGATTAAGTATTTTGTCTAGCTGCCCGGGCTCATTACGTTGACCTTGAAAGCCGACAACTGGCATGTCTGGCGCATCGGTTTCTAACACTAAATGCTGAACACTTGCCTGCGCAATGGCTGCTCGCGTTTTTTTTGCCCGATCATAAGTAATAGTGCCGCCAACCCCTAACATGAAACCCAACGCAATCCACTCGTTGGCCTGTTCTACACTACCGCTAAACGCATGAATAACACCGGGCATATCGGGTAGCTTAGTCCGCATTGATTTAATCACCCGCAATAGTTCAGGTTGAGTACGGCGGTGGTGGAGAACAACGGGGCGATGATAATCGGCGGCGAGTTCAACTTGCTGACAAAAGAATTTATATTGACGATCATAGTCGGCACAGGTGGCGTCTAGTCCAATTTCACCAACCAAAGCGTGAACATCTTGCTGTAATTGTGATTCGAGCCACTGCAGATCATCATCGCTATGCTGAGCAATAAAATAGGGATGAAGCCCAAACCCATGAATAACCTCGACGCGGTCACAATCGCCTAACCATGCAGTTTGTTGCGATTGCGAACGCGTCACACCAGGAACAAATAGCGCTCTAACGTTGCGTTTATAGGCATTCTCAATAACAGCTTTTCGGTCTGCATCAAAGGTGGCGAAATCAATATGACAATGACTATCAAATAATTTCATAGCGCCTCTTTCCAAAGCTCCGTTACTTAACATTACCTAGTAAGCTATTAGTGCTCTCGTGTGTGACTAAACACAATATCAGGGTAACGCTCAGTCGCTAAACTCAAGTTAACCATAGTCGGCGCAATATAGGTCAGATTATCACCACCGTCTAAAGCCAAGTTTGATTCAGCTTTGCGACGAAAATCATCCAGTTTCTTCGCGTCATTGCAGCTAACCCAGCGCGCCGTGGCAACGTTGATGTTTTCGTACACGGCATCTACGTTATATTCAGACTTCAGACGATGCACTACAACATCAAACTGCAGCACACCAACTGCACCAACAATTAAGTCGTTGTTGCTAAGCGGGCGAAACACTTGCACAGCACCTTCTTCGGACAATTGTACCAAGCCTTTTAACAACTGCTTTTGTTTCAGTGGGTCTTTCAGACGAATACGGCGGAATAGTTCCGGTGCAAAGTTTGGAATGCCGCTGAATTTAAATGGTTCTCCACCTGTGAAAGTGTCACCGATTTGAATCGTTCCGTGGTTGTGCAAGCCGATAATATCGCCTGGATAAGCTTCTTCAACATGTTCACGATCACCGGCTAAGAACGTCAGCGCATCAGCAATACGAACATCTTTGCCAATGCGTACTTGGTGCATTTTCATGCCCTTTTCGTATTTCCCTGACACAATACGCATGAAAGCCACGCGGTCGCGGTGTTTCGGGTCCATGTTCGCCTGAATTTTGAATACAAACCCTGAAAAGCTTGGGTGCGTTGCCGGAATTTCTTTACCGTCATCTGTTTCGCGCGCTAAAGGCGTTGGTGCCCAGTCCACCAACCCGTCAAGCATGTGGTCGACACCGAAGTTACCCAATGCGGTACCAAAGTATACAGGGGTTAATTCGCCAGCTAAAAACAGCTCTTTATCAAAACTATTTGAAGCCCCTTTTACCAACTCAATTTGCATGCGCAACTCGTCGGCGTAGTCACCAATGCGTGCATCAAGTTCAGGGCTATCTAACCCTTTAATAACGTCGACTTCTTGAATACGGTGGCCTTGACCCGTTTTATAGAAAATAACTTCGTCGTTCAGTAAGTGATAAACGCCTTTAAAGTTCTTACCAGAACCGATTGGCCAAGTTATCGGCGCACACATAATATTCAGAACATTCTCAACTTCGTCTAACAATTCCAGTGGATCACGAATGTCACGGTCGAGCTTGTTCATAAAGGTAATAATAGGCGTGTCACGAAGGCGCGTTACTTCCATCAGTTTAATGGTTCTATCTTCGACACCCTTAGCGCCGTCAATCACCATCAAGCATGAATCAACAGCCGTAAGCGTACGGTAAGTATCTTCTGAGAAGTCTTCGTGACCTGGGGTATCGAGTAAGTTCACCAACGCATCATGATAGGGAAATTGCATGACCGAGGTGGTTACTGATATACCACGCTCTTTTTCCATTTCCATCCAGTCAGATTTTGCATGCTGACCCGACTTTTTGCCTTTTACAGTACCGGCTTTTTGTAATTTTTGACCGTGCAAAAGTACTTTTTCGGTAATTGTCGTTTTACCGGCATCGGGGTGCGAGATGATTGCAAAAGTGCGACGTTTTGCGACTTCTTTTGCAATGGATTTGGCCAAATCTGACATGTGTAAACTCTTTCTCTTAAATAATCACAGAATGAACGAAAAGTGGCGCGAATTCTAACCGAATTCGCGCCACTTTTATATGTTTACTATGTAGAAACAGCTGTTGTGTTAGTGGTGCATTAAGTGATTATCATCAATAACCTTCATTAATGCCGCCACAGCTTCATCAACTGGACGGTTCAAACCTTCAGTGCGTTGCACGATGCGGCCCTTTGTATCAAGGACAGTCACTAGATTACTGTGATCAAAGTCACCGTCAGCGCGTTTACGATAACGCACACCAAGCAGTGTAGCTAAAGCGCGAATGTTGTCATCTTGCCCATGCAAGAATAACCAGACATTTTCACCTAAGCCGTATTTGTTGGCATATTCAGCCAATGCAGCCGGAGTATCACGATCTTGATCAAAACTGACCATCAGTAATTTCACATGTTTACGGTAAGCCTCAGGTAACGCTTGATATACCCGACGCGCGTCATTCACTAAAACGGGGCACGCGGTGGTACAGCTGCCATAAATCATAGAAACCAGTACAGGTTGCCCCTGTAGCTCGGCCAGCTGAATAGTGTCACCTTTGTGAGTTTGCCACTCGCCTTCTAAATGATAAATCGAGTCTTCTTGGCTTACTTGTGCAGCTCCAAGAGTGGTGTGGTTTTTATGGTTATGATGATGGCTGTGATCTTGCGCCATCGCTGAACCAAATACCAAGCTAGCGGCTGCAATTGCAATCATGAGCGGTTTCATAGTCATTACTCCATATCATAGGCACAACGGAAGCCCAAAGTGCTTGTTGTGCTTTGTGCGCGGTAGTTACTGCGCGATTGATAGCGAAAAAAAGTAGCGTAACTGGCATCGCCAAAGTCCGCCATAAAGCGCGCGCTATCACCACAAGAACTCGATAAAATATCGTTGTTGTCACCAGAGGTTAACATCAACTGGAAATCTTCAACCCATTCGTTAACTCGGTTATGCATGTGAGCAAGCGCTTTGCTGTTAACGTCCAATGGTTGTTGGCTATAAGCTGTCGGATTGCTATGGCGACCAAATAACATTTGGGCATAGTCTTGATCAGACAGTTGTTGCTGCTGCAAGTATTGGCTTGATGCGTACTCCCACTCATCAAGAGTTGGTAAACGGCCGCCTTTTGCGCTGCAGTATGCGCGTGCTGCAAACCAAGAAACTTCTGTTACAGCGCGCTTAGCGTACCCTTCAGGTATTTCAGTATTACCAGGCCAGCTGATTAAATAATTGCCGTCATGGAAAATGGCAGCAGCATTAGCGCGCTGCCATTTTGGATTTGCCTTCACATATTCTAGATACTGGGCATAAGTGACCGGTGTTGCATCGAGTTTAAAATCCGCCATAACAAGGGTTTGCACCGACTCGTCTAACAAAATAGCAGGAGTATACTCACCGCCAGATACCAATACAGGCTCGGCATTTGCTGCTACCGCGATAAACCCAAGAACACTCAGCCACTTAGTCATGATTCACCTGCCTCTATTATTTTTTACGAGGGCCGGCATACAATGCGCCAGCTGCACCACGTTCTGCGTCAGCAAACTCATGGTCAACCAACTTGTACACGCCTTCCTCTGGTACGATGAACTCAACAGTTGCACTGCTGCTTGCACCCAGAAGTACTGTTTGCATGCCGTACCAAGTGTTACGTGGGTCACCTTCAGCCCACACCATATCGAAAATTGCACCGATAACGTGGAAGCTTGAAGTGCCTGACGGACCAGCATTTAAGAAGTGAATACGTACGCGGTCACCTTCGTTTGCTTTCAATGGGTTTTCACTTAGCGCAGAAACATGGCCATTGAATACAACGTGACTTGGGTCACGCGCTAACGCTGCTGAGTGGTCATAAATATAGCTGTCACCCATTTGCTCAAGGTATAGCTCTGATTGAACAATAACGTACTCTTGGTCGACTTGGTCGTCAGTTGGGTAACCTTCTTTCGGTGAAACCACAACCGCACCGTATTGGCCCATTGCAGTGTGCATCAAGACGCTTGAAGTACCGCAGTGATACATGTAAGTACCTGCGTAGTTTGCAATCCATTCAAACTCGATAGTTTCGCCTGGTGCAATAGTTGCCCATTTGTCATTCGCTGCTACGGTGCCGCTATGAAAGTCCATAGAGTGTGGCATAGGTGCAACAACTGGTTTGTGTTTTTGCAACTGATTGGCAGCTACTTGATTGTAGTAAGGTGCAGCGCCTTTAAATGGCTTAGTAATAACCACTTCTTCAGTTGAACGGTTTTTCATTTTGAACACAACGCGGTCACCTTCACGCACGTGAAGCACAGGGCCTGGCACGCTGCCGCCAAAAGTCCATGCGTTGTAGCTAACACCTGGCGCTACTTCAACGTTTTGTGAGAATACGTCCATGCGTACTTCGTGTTCTTTATTACCTTCGTAATCAAGTGCAGCTAGGTGTGGAACCATAGTGACATAGTCGCCAACAACTGCTGGGCCACTGTAATCATCACGGTAAATTTTTGCTTTTGGCATGCCATAAATCTTGCCATCGATAACGTATTCGCTGTCGTGCTTTAAAGGTACGTTGGCATCTACAACCCCAGTGCAACCGGCAAAAGAGACTAATAAAGCGCTAGCAAGTGCAGATTTAACAAAATTTTTCATAATATTTCTCCAAGCAACTTAAACGGATAATTTTCTAAAATTAACGAACTGATTTAACTTCTTCTGCCGAGATGGTTTTGCTACCGCCAGCGAAATTCTTGTTAACGAATGCAGCCACTGCAGCAATGTCCGCATCGCTCATATAAGCCATAGGAGGCATCATGCCGTTGTATTCAGCGCCATTAACCACAACCTTACCTGACTTACCTTTAACGATAACTTCAGCAATGTAAGCCGGCTTATCAGTGATGTTGCTGTTACCAGCAAGTGGAGGGAAAACGCCAGCCATACCTTGGCCAGCTGCTTGATGACAAGCCATGCAGTTCTTTTGATAAACAGCAGCGCCAGCATCTGCATTGGCAGCGCCAGAAAACATCGCAATGGCTACGACTGCACTTGCTACCAAGCCTGATTTAAATTTATTAACGTTAGTCATGATGATACCCCTTTTCGGTGTCGTAATCTGATGTGTATAGATTAGCGGAACGGGGCTTTATTACTATTGATATGAAGGAGTAAGCGAGGTCTACCCCTTTTAGGTTAGACCTCTATCACTGTCGGTGGTCAAGGTAGGTGTGAATTAGAAAAACTAATTATAAACAGTTGTTGGTTAACAATTATACTAAGGCATCAAGGGTTAACTGAACCATGCGACTAAAGCCGGTCTGGCGTTCTTTGGCGTCCATCGCTTCACCACGCTCAATATGGTCAGACACCGTTAGAACCGTGAGCGCCGACACACCATGCTCGGCGGCAACCGCATAAAGCCCTGCCGCTTCCATTTCTACACCGAGAATGCCGTAGCGTTTAAACGTCTCGAGAACCGTGGAGTCGGGTTGATAGAACAAATCGGCGGAAAACACATTACCCACTTGAATACTCATTGCTTGACGCTCGGCTTCATTGACAAGTTTACGAAGCAAATCAAAGTCAGCAATGGCAGCAAAATCGAATCCGCGAAAGCGCTGGCGATTGACGTTGGAGTCGGTACAAGCGCCTTGTGCCAAGATAATGTCATGCAACTTGGTTTGCGGTTGTACGGCGCCACAACTACCAACACGCACGAGCTGTTTGACACCATAATGACGCACAAGCTCGGTCGCATAAATCGAACATGATGGTATACCCATTCCGGTGCCCATAACCGAGATTTCTTTGCCTTTATATGTACCTGTATACCCAAACATGTTGCGAACAGAGGTGACACACTTGGCATCGTTAAGAAAGTTATCGGCAATAAACTTTGCCCGCAGTGGGTCGCCTGGCAACAAACATAACGATGCAAATGCACCTTGCTCTGCAGCTATATGAGGTGTGGTCATTTATTTTTACTCAGTTAAAAATGATGTTCCGTAGTCCATAGCAGGTAATTTCAACCAGCTTGCTATGGTTTGGCCGATATCGGCAAATGTTTCACGCCGGCCCATAGAGCCAGCTTGAATAGCGTGTCCATAGGCTAAAACAGGCACATATTCACGGGTATGATCACTACCCGGCCAGGTTGGATCGCAACCGTGGTCAGCGGTAAGAATGAGCATATCATCATTGCGCATAGCAGCTTTGAGCTTCGGCAACAATTGATCAAATAACTCGAGTGCTGCGGCATAACCACTCACGTCTCGACGATGCCCATACTCACTATCAAAGTCGACCAAGTTGGTAAAAATTATGCTTTGCTCAGGCGCATGTTGCATTTGGTTAATAGTTTCATCAACCAAAGCTGGTATGCCGGTCGCCTTATATTTTTGCGTGATACCTTGGTGAGCGAATATATCTGCAATTTTTCCAATGCTAATAACTTCACCGCCAGCGGCTTTTAGCTTATCTAGTACCGTAGGCGAAGGTGGTGGAATTGCGTAATCACGGCGGTTGCCGGTGCGCTTAAAATTCTCTGCACTGTCGCCAATAAACGGGCGTGCAATAACGCGACCTATGTTGTATGGCTCCAGTAACTCGCGTGCTATTTCGCACAGTTCATAAAGCTTAGCTAAGCCAAAGGATTCTTCATGACAGGCAATTTGAAACACCGAGTCTGCCGAGGTATAGAATATCGGCTTACCCGAGGCCATATGTTCTTGGCCTAACTGCGCAATAATCGTGGTGCCCGATGCGTGACAATTACCTAAATAACCAGGCAGTTGGGCTTTTTCGACAATTTCGTTAAGTAACTCATCGGGAAAAGAATGCTGCGGCTCTAAAAAGTATCCCCAATCAAACAATACCGGTACACCGGCCATTTCCCAATGACCTGAAGGGGTATCTTTGCCAGACGACATTTCTTGTGCCCAACCAAATCGACCTGTCACTTCTGCAGCGGGGGCTATTCCTGCAGGCTGCTCCCCAGTTGCGCCGTAATAGGCCTCACCTAGCCCCAACTCAAGCAGGTTCGGAATCATTAACGGCCCACTGCGATTTTTGTCTGCATTACCATTCGCGGCGGCCGCAGCGATATGTCCAAAGGTGTCAGCGCCTTCGTCACCAAATTTATCGGCGTCGGCAGCGGCGCCAATCCCAAATGAATCAAGCACAACAACTATTGCACGGGCCATTTGTTAACTCCTTACGCAGTCGCTTCGCGAATATGCTTGTAAATAACAGGATGCTGTTCCGAAACGCGCTCACCAATGTGAAAGGCTTGTTTCAGACGCTGAGCTGCATGCTGCCAGCTTTCTTCGCTGTTGGCGTAAATCATTGCTAGCGGTGTCTGTGCATCAACTTTAGCGCCGAGACCAGCAATAGCATCTAACCCGACACTGTAATCTAGCTTGTCAGAGCTGCGCTGACGCCCACCGCCTAATGTAACAACGGCCATACCCACGGCCCGAGTATCGATGCTACTCACAATGCCTGGTTGATCTGCAAACACTGGTTTCGCAACTGTTGCTAGTGGCAAATGCGTGGCGTAATTGGTCAACATATCGCTTGGCCCGCCTAGTTCACGAACCATCTGCGCAAAACGCTCTGCCGCAGCGCCGCTTGCAAGGGCCTGCTCAATCTGAGCCACAGCAGCTTGGGTCGTCTCTGCAAGTTGGCCTAACACTAACATTTCTGCGGCTAAAGCAACGGTTACTTCATGCAAGCGCGGCGCTCTAAAGTCACCGGTTAAGTAACGAATCGCTTCACGCACTTCAACTGCATTTCCTGCTGAAACGGCAAGCGTCTCATTCATGTCTGTCAGTATAGCGCTGGTGTTTAACCCAGCCCCATTTGCGACGGTAACTAAGCTCTTAGCTAATTCATCAGCGCGTTCAGTACTTTGCATCATCGCGCCATTGCCCACTTTTACGTCGAGCACTAAGCCATCAAGACCCGCGGCTAGCTTCTTCGATAGTATAGAAGCTGTAATGAGCGGCACAGATTCTACCGTTGCGGTAATATCGCGGGTTGCATAAAAACGTTTATCGGCCGGTGCCAAATCGCCTGTTTGCCCAATAATAGCCACGCCACTACTTTTTACGACGCGCCGAAAGTCATCCAAACTCGGCATAGTTTGATAACCTGGTATCGAATCCATTTTATCTAGCGTACCACCGGTATGCCCAAGCCCACGCCCAGAAATCATCGGAACATAGCCACCACAGGCGGCAATAATCGGGCCAAGCATGAGGCTAACCACATCACCGACGCCACCTGTTGAATGTTTATCAAGTACCGGACCATCCAAATTCATGTGCTGCCATGACAACACAGTTCCTGAGTCACGCATAGCTAGCGTAAGAGCAACGCGCTCATCAGCTGACATGCCTTGAAAAAACACAGCCATCGCTAACGCAGATATTTGGCTTTCAGAAATACTGCCGGCGGTTAACCCTTTCACAAAATAATTAATTTGGTCGGCGCTTAATTCACCGCCGTCACGTTTAATTCGAATAATTTCTTGTGGTAAATACATTAATAGCCATCCTGTGCTAGCGCTTGCTTACCCGCAAGCGTTTCCGTTAAATTCTTGAGTAAACTACTCGCGCCAAATCGGAAGTTGTCCGCGGTTAGCCAGCCGCTCCCCATAATTGATTCAGCAAGCTCCAAATAAGCTTGGGCCTCGCTAGCCGTGCGCACGCCACCTGCGGCTTTAAATCCACAAGCACTGCCGCTTTGTTTAATACAATGAAGCATCAAATCAGCCGCTTCTAAGGTCGCATTGACGGGTACTTTTCCGGTCGACGTTTTTATGAAATCCGCGCCAGCCCTTATAGCGATATTACTGGCGGTTGTGATCAACTCTGGGGTTGCTAGCTCACCGCTTTCAATAATAACTTTCAATATTGCCCGATCACCGCAGGCCGTTTTGCACGCAGACACTAACTCATGCCCGACCGCCGTGTTGCCGGCCTTCAAAGCTCGCCATGGGAACACCACATCCACTTCATCGGCTCCAGCCGCAACTGCTCGGGCAGTCTCTTCCGCAGCTCGCGTAACATCGTCGCTGCCGTTAGGAAAGTTGGTCACCGTCGCTACTTTTACATGCGTTAACTGTAGCCTTGCTAGCTCGAGTTTGGCCCAAACCACCATTTCGGGGAAGACACATACGGCAGCGGTGCTTCCGTAAGGTGTTTTAGCTAGTTCACAAAGCTGGGTGATTTTGCCAGGAGTGTCATCATTATTAAGTGATGTTAAGTCCATAAAGCGAATAGCATATTTCGCTGCATCAAGTTCTGTCATATTAATCGGCTCGATAATTTTCGATATCAAAATGAAATGCGTGGGGCAGAAGCGAGCTTACCGTCCAGTGCTGCTCGCCGCCGTTACTGGTAGATACCACTGGCGTTTCGGCGCTTAAGAACTCTGCCATAACTTGCCGACAAGCCCCACACGGCGAATACACTTCGTCGCTTGGCGTGTAGATAGTCACTTGTGCAATGTCTTTTACGTCGACACCTTGCGCTATGGCGCTAAATAACGCCGTTCGTTCCGCGCAATTTGATAAGCCATAAGATACATTTTCAACGTTGCAGCCACTAATGGTGTCGCCGTTTTTTAAGGTAAGAACAGCACCGACTTTAAATCGACTATAAGGAGCGTACGCCTGGGCTGCTGCTTTGATTGCAAGCTGTTTAGCGTTCTGCAAATTTGAATTGAATTCGCTCATATTAAAAGTTTGTTGTGTATGGCAGTAAAGCTTACCCCGATCGGCGCTTAAATCCAAGTACACCAAAAGGGAGAGTTATTTCGGTATATTCTAAAATAATGATAAAGATCACTTTGCGAAGAGCCAATCTAGAGCTATCATAATTTAGCATCTTCTAAAGTAAGGGGTTCATTATGAGTGTCGAAAAAGCTTTGACTGCCTTCGCAGGCTTTATGGTGTTATTATCTGTCGCCTTAACTGTATGGGTTCATCCAAACTGGGTATGGTTAACAGTATTTGTTGGTGCTAATTTATTCCAACAGTCTTTTACTGGTTTCTGCCCAGCTAGCTCGTTTATGAAAAAAGTATTTAAACTGAAAACTGAGCGAGAACTGGCGCAACAGAAATAATAAAGAGAGAAAATTATGAGTATGCTGATGGAAGCTGAACTAAATGCTGAAGAAGCAAAAAATGCGGCCGTGTTTCTACGTTCCATTGCTAATGAACACCGCCTACAAATTTTGTGTCATTTAGCCGGTGGCGAAAAAAGCGTTGGTCAACTCAACCAATTTTTCCCACTCAGCGCATCAGCATTCTCACAACATCTAGCCGTTCTGCGCGAACAAGGTTTGGTGAAGTTTCGTAAGGAAGCGCAAACCATTTACTATTCAATTCAAGACCCAGATACCATGCGCTTTATGCAATTGTTACGTGCCAAGTTTTGTCCAACCTATTGCGACTAAGTCTACCGCGACCGTTACTACCGCGACCGTTATTACCGCGACAAAGTTGACTGCGGTTTTCTGCTCATGACAACGGCTGTTTCTCGGCTACCGTCGGGGTTCGGATAATATTCTTTGCGCTCGCCAATTTGGTTAAATCCGGATTGTTTATACAAATGTTGCGCAGCCTGGTTAGACTCACGTACCTCTAATATAATCTCAGCTTGCACTAGGTCAGCAGCCATCGTCACCTGTGTCACCAATTGATAACCGATTCCCTGCCGCTGAAAGTTTGGGTCCACTGCAACATCCATTATCGTCCATTCGTCGCGCAATTGCTGCTGCACAATAATAAATCCCACTATGTTGCCGTCGGCCGTCTTAGCCGCAAAATTTTGATATCCTGAACTAAAGCAAGAGCGCAAATTACTACGAGACCAAGGCATAATAGCAGCGGCGTTTTCAATGAGGACGATCTGTTCATTCCAGTCCGTTAAAATCTCAACTTTAGCTTTACTCATGGCTGCCTCAACTATTCTCCCTGCGCCATGATCCCTTGCCACAAATCACGTTTACACTGTGCTTCAAGCATTCCTGTACTGTCTATCTGGACATGTAATTGCTGTTGCGATGGCCAGTCGGCTTTTTGTCGTGGGGATATTTCGGCAAGCGAAGCTAGCGGAGTGTCCAATGCCAAAGCCAAATCGGACAGCCATTGAGGCTTACTTACAGCTAGTGGTTGCGGCACAATGATAAGCCACGGCCCTAAGCGGTAACAACTTTCAGCTGCGGTTTGGCTAGCGTCGTTCGTGCGTTTTTGCCATAACGGCAAACCCAGCGCTGCCAATGCCCGCTGTTGACTAGTGTTAAATAAGGATGTGTCGCTTTTGTTCATGCGCTTAGCCTATCTGAACGGCTGCGAATAAGGAAGTATTTTGAATAGTGGCAGGGGTGGAGGGATTCGAACCCCCAACCGTCGGTTTTGGAGACCGCTGTTCTACCAATTGGAACTACACCCCTGCAATCAAGGTCTGAATTATACTGGCCACAACAAAGGTGGCAAGTGATTTATGCACTTCGACATACCGACTGCGGCATTTTTCACCACTCTATTAAAATCACAGTGTTATACTGTTGTTTTCAATGTACTTATTTGAAAGGAAATTCATGAGTATAGTTGGCCGCAGTTTTTGTCTATTTTTGCTAGCGTTTGGCGTTTTTTCGCTACTCAGCATGCCGCCTGCTTATGCTCAGTCCTCATGGCAGACTAGCGATGCCAAACTCGCAGTAGTGATTGAAGGTCTTGCCACCCCCTACTCCACAAATGCCTACAGCTATCTAACGCTCGCAGCACTTGTAGATGAAACTGTTCCATCAGTAATCCGAGTTCGCTACTTAGCGCAACAAGGTGAACAAGAAATAAAAACAGCACTACAGCCCTACGGTTTTTATAACAGTGAAGTTACCCACGAAATTATAGAGTCGGAAGATACGTGGACGGTTAAATACCAAGTCAACCCAGGCCCCGTTACAACTTATAATCAAGTGGACATCACATTACTTGGGGGTGCTCAATACGACGCCGATTTCGATAAACTACTACGCAATCACAAGCTACAAAAAGGTCGGCCACTGCATCATCAAGACTACGAAACGTTAAAAAGTGCACTAAGAAACCTCGCAGCCGAGCGGGGCTATTATGATGCGAAATTTACTGCGCAGCATATTGACGTGCTGCGTGACCAACAACTTGCCAATGTGACACTGACGTTTGACTCTGCCGAGCGTTATCTATTTGGCGATACCGTTTTTTGCTGCGCATTTATTTCGAGTAAATTGCTTAATCGTTTTCTTGATCATCAAAGTGGCGAACCATTTAGTACCCGAAAACTGCTTGATTTACAGGTTGATCTTGCCAGTAGCGACTATTTCAGCCATGTCGAAATTTCCCCACTGTGGGATCAAACTAGCAATAATCAAGTTCCTATAGATGTTCGATTGGAGCCGAATAAGCGTGACCGCTACCAGTTGGGTCTTGGCTACGGCACCGACACCGGCGCTCGGGTTACCATGGGCTTTGATCGACGTTGGGTCAATGACCGAGGACATAAACTAAGTAGTGTTGTTCGATTGTCCGAAGTACAAAACACTGGCTTTGTGAGCTATCAAATCCCCGGCAATGACCCTGCACGAGATGTTTATAGTTTTAACGGAGAGATTACCGATCGCTCCTATGAGGAACAACGTTCAACGCTCTACAAAACCTCAGTAAGTGATTTACGTCATTACGACCGTTGGCATCGCACATATCAATTAGCCTATCAACGTGAAGACTTCTCATTCGGCAGTGACCCTACTGAAAGCTCAAGTTTTTTAATTCCCTCGGTGCAATGGAGTTTAATTGAAAGCTCTAGTCTACCGGCAAATCGAAATATTACCGATGACGGCTATCGCCTTTCAATTATGTTGCAAGGCGGCCATGATGGCGCCTTGTCTGAGACAACTTTCGCATCGTTGAAAGTAAGTGCGAAATGGGTTCATCGACTGAATGACGATTGGCGTATTTTACTTCGTTCCGAAGTTGGTGCATTACGGGCCGATAATTTTGAGTCATTAGGTCCCACTCTACGCTTCTTCGCGGGCGGTGATCATAGTGTGCGCGGGTATGCGTATCAACAACTAGGCCCAACGAATGACGAAGGTGTCGTTGTAGGTGGAAGGTATATGACGGCCAACTCAGTTGAACTCGACTATGCAATAAAATCAAATTGGCGTGTTGCGCTCTTTACCGATATTGGTAACAGCATGATGGACTGGAACGAGCGCTTGAAACAAAGCGCTGGTTTCGGTGTTCGTTGGATATCGCCCATAGGTCCTGTTCGTTTGGATTTAGCAATGGCACTTGATGAGCCAAGTAATCCGTGGCGACTGCATTTAACAATAGGTCCGGACTTATGAAGTTTGTTAAATATCTAGCTTGGACAATTGTGTTACTGTTTGTGCTTATTCCAAGCATTCTATATGGTCTGGTGGCGACTAATACCGGCTCTGTTTGGTTGATTACTCAAGCCGTTAAATTTACCGACTATGAATTAAGCTACAGCGATATTAGTGGGAATTTAATCTCCGAATTACGTATCAATGACGCAAAAATTAATAATAGCTCTTTGCGTCTTGAAGCCGGTTATATTGCTTTAGCGTGGCAACCTACTGCGCTTTTCGATAACAAATTAATATTGAAAAAAGTCGTTGGTGAACAGGTTACTATTTGGCTGCCTGCTTCTTCCAACACTGAAAGTGACGATTCACCAGTGATATTACCGGAGCTCTCACTCCCTATTGAATTGCAGGTTCAGCAATTAAGAACGCGGGAAGTTACCCTTGTTTTTGGCCAAAGTGATAGCCAAGTAAAAGAGCAGTCACTGCCCGATTTAGATCTCCAACTAACCTGGTTTGAGCAGAAATTAAACATTAAACGTCTACTGTTAAGTTATAAAGAAAGTGAGATTTCAGCTAAAGGAAATATAATAACTGCTGGGCTTTTCCCGCTACAATTAAGTGCAAACTGGCGTGTATCTAATGCAATATCACAAGCCGATATTGGCGAAATAATTGGTACAGCCAACATTAGCGGCAATAGCCAAGCGCTTGAGTTAATTTCGAAGTTTAATTTAAACAACGCCCCCCAGGAGCAGCGAGTTTCCGTTCGTATTCAAGACTTACTAAGTCAACCCAAGTGGCTTGCACAAGCTGATTTAACGAACTTTAAAATTGCGCCGTTGCTCGACCTCATTTTTCCACCAAATAGCCCTTGGAACAGCTTGCTATCACAAGCAACGGTAATGGCAAAATTAACCCTTGATCAAAACCAGATCGTGGTTGAGCGATTGTCAGCTAATTTAAACGACGCTCAGCAAGGAAAGTTAATCGCAAGCAGTACCGTTACTAATTACTTAGATGCTTTAACAGCTCCTAACAAAGCACAATTGAATGTGGCATTAGTTGCCGAAAATATTCAGCTACCTAATCTCATGCCAAGTAAAGTGGTGTCCCTCAATAGCCTGTCGTTTCAAGCCAATGGCGATTTATCTCAGTTTACCCATCAAATAGATTTAGTCGGGGATTTTGATGATTATAAAGGTCTCGCTATCTCAAGCATTGGGTCAGGCAGCTTAGAACAGGTTATTATTGATGACCTAACGGTCATGTCTGAATCGGTCAATGCCAAGCTAAGTGCTCGCATAGGGTGGGCTGATGGCTTTGCTATGGAAGCCACAATTACTGAGCTTTTGGCATCAATACCTGAATTAGCCGCCTATTCCTCCGAACCCGTTTCTGCGCGGGGACAAGTTGTTTATAACAAGCAACGTATCACAGCGACTGACTTCCAGTTAAGTTGGAATGATACTTTTGTTGAACTTGACGGCTCGATGCACAACGACGACCCGCTTATTGTATCCCTAGCTGTGCCGCAGCTTGATGCGCTT
The DNA here is from genome assembly GCF_001418345.1 of Pseudidiomarina woesei. Taxonomy (GTDB): domain Bacteria; phylum Pseudomonadota; class Gammaproteobacteria; order Enterobacterales; family Alteromonadaceae; genus Pseudidiomarina; species Pseudidiomarina woesei. Next base: position 2,204 of record NZ_LIPW01000009.1, on the reverse strand, counting down.
AATCTAGGTAGCTACGTGGTTGGTAGCGCGGAGGGAAAATTCGAACTTACTGGCGCACTTGACAAGAATATTAGCATTACGTTATCCGAGCTTAATATCAAACACCCTGACTTTGGCGACTGGCAAAACAAAGGGATTGGAAAAGTCACAGTTCCGGTCGCTACGCCTATGGCATTTTCGGCAACGGGTATTTGTATCGCGGCAAACAGTCGTAGAAACACTGCCGAGTTATGCGCTGACACAACCTCCGAAAATAGTATTCAGAATACGACCATCACAGGAACCGCTTTACCATTATCTCTAATAAATCGTTTTCGTAACGCAACGGTTGCTGAGCGTATTTGGGGTTTGGCAAACTTAGAGGCCCAGCTTAGTTATGATGCATCTAATTTTACGTTAGTCAGTACACAAGGTCGGCTTTACAGTGAGCGAACTATTCTGTTTGCCCTAGATGAAGAAGTGAGTACTCGTTTTGAGTATTGGGAAATTGATTGGAATGGGAATCAACGCAATGTTGATGCGGCTTTAATAGCAGAACTTGAACATCAAAAAGGAACCTTACTCGGCGAAATCGCCATTGAAGAGCCGTTTAAACAAGCCAAACTTGACGGTGAAATATTACTCGATATACAAGATCTCACTATTCTGCAATGGGTGCTACCCGATTTACGCTACGAGAATGCTCAAGCCGTTGGCGCTATCAATATTAGCGGCACAAAATTAACACCAGAAATAGAAGGTTCAGTCGAACTGGCCGCACAGGAAGTGGGTTTTGCGCAAACGGGACTTGTCCTTTCAAACGTGCGCATTGCAGCTTTCGATAACTCAAGTTCGAACGATACTATTACTTTGAACGGACAAGCAGAATCGGGCGATGGTTGGATTAGCATAAAAGGCGATATACAGCCATTAATGCCGGCCTTAGATATAAAAATTCAAGGTGATAAATTTAGGGCCGTTCAATTACCGACTATCACCGTTGATGTAAGCCCTGATATTGATATCAAGCTTGCTAATAAGCGCATTGATATAACGGGAAAAATTGAGATTCCAACAGCTATCATTGACCAACCGGAAATTGAGGGTACGACCACTACACCATCAAGTGACGTTCGAATATACGAAAACGGTGAGCGCGTAGAATCCGATCCCACAAGTATTTATCCGCTGTTTGCCAACGTTCGGGTGACATTAGGCGAAAATGTGAAAGTCACAGCATTTGGTTTTGACGGTCAACTAAGCGGCAATATTCGTGTTGATGAGGCGCCTAACCGCGCTTTAACAGCGACAGGTAGTATTCAGGTTAAAAAAGGTTTTTATGAGCTCTATGGCCAGCGTTTAGAAATCGATCGAGGCTCGCTTATTTATAGTGGCGGGCCTATAAGTAATCCTGGACTTGATTTACGGGTGTCCCGTGCCAAAGAAAACATGATGACGACAGAAAATATCACCGTCGGCGCTCAAGTGAGTGGCACTATGCAAGAACCTGATTTTCGTCTGTATTCAACGCCGGCGATGCCTGATAGCGAAATACTTTCTTATCTAATCTTAGGTAGAGGGTCTGGAAATACCACCGGCGGCAATGAAAATTTGCAACTGCAAGCCTTGATACTTCTCGGTTCCAAAGGAACAGATATATTGGGTGAGTCTTTACAGGAGACTTTCGGCTTCGATGAGTTCGGCATTGATTCAACCATGAACCCCAACGACACATCGTTTTATATCGGTAAGTACCTTTCGCCTAAGCTTTACGTGAAATATGGTGTTGGGTTATTTGAAAACACCAACACTTTCCTCATTCGTTACTTACTGTCTGAGCATTTTATTATTGAGAGCACTGCTAGTGGCGAGGCTCAAGGTGGCGATATCTTTTACACTATCGAAAAGTAAAGCAAAAGGGATATTAACTAAGAGCAAAAGCGATATTATCTAAGAGCAAAAGCGATATTAGCTGTTGGATATTAGATATTAGGGAAGTGCGGTGGGCGTGACCAACAGCGCAGCGTACGAACCAGGCTTCAGAAACGAAAAAACCCCGAGCATTAGCTCGGGGTCTCATCGTTATTAAAAGCCTGGCGGTGTCCTACTCTCACATGGGAACTCCCACACTACCATCGGCGCTGAAGCGTTTCACTGCTGAGTTCGGAATGGATCAGGTGGTTCCACTTCGCTATGGCCGCCAGGCATAAACTGTTAAACAATAT
>NZ_LIPW01000008.1 GCF_001418345.1 Pseudidiomarina woesei | reverse complement strand
CTTGTCCATGAAATTTGCGGCAAAACTGTCAATAGAAGATAGGTCGTTCAGCTTGAGTAACAGAAAAATCAAGGATGCGCATGAGGCATTTACAAAAGGTAATCATTTATCTAAATATTTAAATAAAAGTGATGATAGATTAATGGTTTCCGTAATTAAAACAAGACAAGTGTTGACATTGGTTTTTATTATATCGTTCTTCCTTTGATTCTTTGATTCTTTGATTCTTTGATTCTTTGATTCTTTGATTCTTTGATTCTTTGATTCTTTGATTCTTTGGTTCTTTGATTCTTTGGTTCAATTGATGAATTTAGGGTGCGTACTCAGGGTAATATCGCGAACGTTTTTTTAGCAATATTATGTTCGGTTTGACGATCTGTATCGGTAGTGTTCAGAATTCTGTGTCATTTCACTAAGCTAGCATAAGAGAGATGACACGTGACTAGGCCGGGCTTCGGCAAGATGGCGTTCAACATATTATGCCAACCAGTTTTAACAACTTATGAGTTGTCGTCGTTAGCGGCGCCGGCAGCTTAACCGAATACCGTTACACCGTGGCGGATGACGTGGTCATCGTGCAGCGCGAAAGCGCAAGCACAAGCACGGAAGCCACGTACTTGCTCTTTAAAGACCACCTCGGCTCGGTGTTTACCACCTTAGCCACCACGGGCGAGATAATCAGCCAGCAGCTATTTAGCGCCTTTGGTCAAACCCGAACCATTTACACTGCAGGCGGTGTTGCACTTGGCAGCATGTTGCCGCCAACCGAGCAAGGCTTTACCGAGCATCGGCAGATGGATGCCTTGGGCATTGTGCACATGAAAGGGCGCATTTACGACCCCACCCTCGGGCGCTTTTTACAGGCCGACCCGTTTGTGCAAGCGCCCAAGAACAGCCAAAACTACAACCGCTATAGCTATGTGCTGAAGAACCCCATGAGCTATACCGACCCGAGTGGGTATTTTTTCAAAGCGCTATTCGACGGAATAAAAAAATACTGGCGACAGATCGTTTCCATAGCGGTTATGTTTATACCAGGTATAAATGTGATAGCAGCAGGGTTTATTTCTGGGTATATCGCTACGGGAAGTCTAAAAGGTGCAATTATTGGAGCATTTACAGCAGGTATGGCAGGTCCTGCAAACACCTTAGGCGGATTTATAACCAATGGAGTCGTTGGTGGTCTTGCTAGCAAAGCTATGGGGGGTAAGTTTGGACATGGCTTCTGGTCTGCCGGTATTGGCGCATCACTGAGTGGAAGTATTAACGGTATTAAATCAGCATTTGGTCGAGTTTTTGCCAGTGCGGTTGTTGGCGGCACAATATCTAAGATTACAGGTGGTAAGTTCGCTAATGGAGCATTTGGCGCTGCTTTTGCGAGAACGTTAGGAGAAGCTCGTGCTGGAAAGTTAGGTAGCTCAAAATCAGGGGCTAGCGATGACAATACGTTTGCAAATAGTAACCGTGAAGCATTGGATGCCGAACTTGCAGATCTAAATGTTAAAGCCAAGGAACATGGATTATTTACAGGCAAAAATGGTGAACTTGATGCTGCTAAGTGGTTAAATGAAAATGGAGGTCACTTACAAGACAAGTACGGGGCTGAAATCGGCGCGAATATTTATGAAAATCACGGTGGGCATAGTATTGGCAAAATAGTCACTAGCTACCATAGTAACTTTGTTGACTTATCTGACTCACTAAATATGTTTCCTCATAAGTTTGGTCAGGTAGCTGATTGGCATACACATTCTAATGGAAGTCATTATGCCTCATGGGGACAACATAGAGATAGCCATAAGTCATATTACAGAGCGTATGTTAGTTCGGTTTCTAGTGGAGCTACTAGTATGAGCTTGTATAATCCGGCAACTGCTCGTTCTACATGGCCTATCACTAGACAGTCGTATGAATCAGCGTTAACTTGTGTTGTAGGGAGCTGCTAATGTTTAAAATAATTATTATTTCAGTGTTAATATTATGTAGCTCTGTTGTTTTAGCGGATACCAAAGATAGTATGCTATATGCAACTTTTGCTGAAATATCTATTTTTCCTGATAAATTTGACAGGAAAAAGGTTGCTTTATATGGGTATCTCAAAAACCAAAATGGTGAACTACATCTATGTGAATCAATGGAAGTTTGTTTTACTGAGAGTAAAAACAGGTTTGTTGTAGTTGGCACTACTACTGAAAAAACTGAACTAAAAGAGTATTTGAATTGTCATGTAGAATTTTTCGGTGAATTTTTTAAAGTCGATAAAAGCTTTGCATACGACAATAGGACTATATTAGGAAGGTTGAAGAGTTATCGGTCACCTAACTTATCAATAAATAGTGGCTATTTAACCATTAACAAGCGGTGCGATATTTATAATAAGTACACAGAAAAAAATGGTGATATAGGAGTATTAAATTAAGCCGCCTTGGCAGCAGTCTAAGCCAAGCAATAGAAAGGGTAGTGTTCAGAATTCTGTGTCATTTCACAAAGCTAGCATAAGAAAGATGATACGTGACTAGGCCAGGCTTCGGCAAGATGGCGTTCAACGAGTTGTCGTCGTTAGCGGCGGCGCCGGCAGCTTAACCGAGTACCGCTACACCGTGGCGGATGACGTGGTCATCGTGCAGCGCGAAAGCGCAAGCACAACAAGTGAAGCCACGTATTTGCTCTTTAAAGACCATTTGGGCTCGGTGTTTACCACCTTAGCCACCACTGGCGAGATAATCAGCCAGCAGCTATTTAGCGCCTTTGGTCATGGCCTTGTTACTTCATGTTCAGTAAGTTCAATGGTCGGTGCTGGGTGCTCTCGATGCGCCAGTTGCGAAGCGAAAACCAATTGAATACCGTTAGCGCTAAGTTCAGGTAGCTTAGCCTGTAGAAACTCATATGTGGTTCTATGCGGGTGAGCAATGGCGATGGCTTCCCCATTTTTCTTTGCATGTTTGAGTAGGTCATTCCAACGAGCGGATATTTCGCTCAGGCGTGGATCATTGTCAAGAAACACATGGCGTCGAGCCACGGGTAGGCCGAAATTTTTTGCTACCTGTTCTGCCTGGGTTGCAGCGGTTGTGCGGCTGTCGAGAAAATAGAAATTGCGCAGTGCCAGCTGCTCCATCACCCACTGCATGGGCTCAACCAGCGAAGTAAGCCGACTGCCCATGTGGTTATTCATGCCAACAGCTTGTGGTAAGTGCATGAAGGCTTGTTCCATCAGCATGATAAATTCAGCTTTGTTGTCTTCGCTGCGAAGCATGCCTAGGCCTGCATCGATGTTATTGCCGGGTTGCATAGGCATGTGAATAATGACTTCTTTGCCGGTTTTCTGTGCTGCTTGTGCAATACGCTCAGCATAAGGAGTATGTGGCAGCAGCGCTAGGGTCAGCGCACCAGGAAGCTCTGCAAAATTTTGCTGAAAACGACTGTTACCTAGGTCATCGATAACAATGGCAATTTTTATCGGCGCAGAGTTATCGGTAGCAGCTACGTCGGCTTCTTCCACGGCTTCGCCGTTGGCGCAAAACGCCATAATGAAAACCATGAAACCACCGAAAAATCGTTGCATTAACGACACCATTGAACTGGGTTGACTGCGTCACCTTTAACGCGAATTTCGAAATATACCGCAGGTTCTTCTCGACCGCCACTCTGACCAACAAGTGCAATGGTTTCGTTGGCGCGCACAATGTCGCCTACGGCCGGTAGTATCGTCTGGTTGTGGCCGTAAAGGCTCATGTAGCCATCTCCGTGGTCAAGTACAATCAGCAAACCGTATCCGCGTAGCCAATTGGCATATAGAACGCGGCCATCGGCAATGGCGCGCACTGGCTCGCCATCAACGGCGTCGATGACAATGCCTTTCCAAGTTACCCCGCCGCTGCGCGCGCGACCAAACACACGTTGTACTTTACCTGCTGCGGGCCAGCTTAGCTTGCCCTTTAATGCAGATAAGCCCTCTAGCCGGGGCTCGTCACGCAACGCAGATCGAATGGCTGCCAATACTTGCTCGAGCGCTTCTTGATCTTGCTTCAGCTCAGCAATACGTTTTTGATCGACTGACTGTTCACGGTTCAATCGTTTTATAAGCTGTTTTTGTTCGTCTTGTTGAGCTTTCAACACGCCTTGTTGTTGGCGTTGTTGTTGCTTGCGGCGCTCTAGCTCTTCTTGCTGAGTCAATACGTCGCTACGAACTTGCTGTAGCTGTTGCTGAGTTTTAGTAATCGCGTCCATTTCCGCTAAACGTGCGCGGTTGAAGTACCCATAGTAGCCCAGTACACGCTCAAATTTACTTGGCTCTTGCTGTTGCAATATAAGCCGTAAGTAGTCGTGTTCGCCCACGCGGTAGGCTGTATCCAGTTGTTTTTCTAGAAGCTTGCGCTGTTGGCTGAGCTGCCGTTCGAGTGCTTGCGCTTGGCTTTGCAAGTCGTTGATGCGACCTTGCGCATCATTGAGTTGCTTTTGGGTGCGATTAAGCTCACTGGCAACCGTCGCCATTTGCTGTTCAAGTTGCTTCAATTCGCGCTCAGTTAATGAGAGCTGTTCAGCGCGCTGGCCAATGGCCGCTTCGCGGCGTTTCAGTTCAGCCGCAATTTGTTCAAGCTGTGCCTCTGTTTTGGCTTGCTCTTCCGCACTTGCTTGCTGCGCCGCTGCATGCAGCGGCGCTATAAGCATTATAAAAACAACCAGCCATCGCATCACGAGGTTAATGTCACAATCGGTTTGCCGGTCATTTCTGGCGGCTGCTCAAGGCCCAACAGGTGCAGCATGGTTGGCGCTACGTCAGATAACGTACCGCCCTCGCGTGCGACAGCTTGTCGACCCACATAAATAAACGGCACTAATTCGCTGGTATGCGCTGTATGCGACTGCCCGGTACTATGGTCTTGCATTTGCTCGGCATTACCGTGGTCGGCAGTGATTAAACATTCGCCGCCAACTTTTTCTAAAGCAGCCACAACGCGAGCAATAGACCGATCAACAGCTTCGACGGCTTTAACGGCAGCATCAAAGTTGCCCGTATGGCCCACCATGTCGCCATTTGGGTAATTACAAATAATGACATCAAACTCGCGGTTCTCTATTGCACTAACCAAGGCGTCGGTGAGTTGCTCTGAGCTCATTTCGGGTTGTAAATCGTAGGTGGCGACGTTTGGCGATGGAATTAAAACACGCTTTTCGCCGTCAAATTCTTGTTCGCGACCGCCGCTAAAGAAAAAGGTCACGTGGGCGTATTTTTCGGTTTCAGAAATACGTAGTTGCGTATATTGCTGTTTCGCAAGCCATTCGCCCAATACATTGTTTAGGCTTTCAGGCGGATAAGCAATGGGCCCTTGTAAATTCGCTTCGTACTCGGTCAGCATGACAAAGCGCGCAAGGTTTGGTACCTGACCTCGCTCAAAGCCACTAAACTCAGTGTCTAAAAAGGCATGGCTAAGCTCGCGTGCTCGGTCGGCGCGAAAGTTCATGAAAAACACACTATCGCCATTTTGAATTGGGGCTGGCTCGGCAATAATGGTTGGCTTCACAAACTCGTCACTCTCATCGCGCTCGTAGGCGTCGGCTAAAGCAATGAGCGCATTATCGGCAGTGAATGCACCTTGACCATGCACAAGTGCCTGCCAGGCTTGTTGCACGCGGTCCCAGCGCTTGTCGCGGTCCATGGCAAAATAGCGGCCACAAAGTGTGGCAAAACGGCCGCGTCCAAGCTGCGCGAAGTGTTTATCAAAACGTTCAATGGTGGCTTTCGCAGAGCGTGGTGGGGTATCGCGGCCATCCAGAAAACCGTGAACGTAGATTTTTTCAGCTCCGCGTTGCACCGCCAATTCGACCATGGCTAACATGTGATCTTCGTGGCTATGCACGCCACCGGGCGATAACAACCCCATAATATGAATCGCTTTACCGTGCTGAATCGCTGCGTCAACGCCTTCGGTTAATACAGGGTTACTGAAGAAATCACCATCGGCGATGGCTTTGCTAATACGGGTGAAGTCTTGGTACACCACGCGGCCCGCGCCTAAATTCACATGACCTACTTCGGAATTTCCCATTTGCCCATCGGGTAGGCCGACGGCCATACCCGAACCGTCAATGAGTGTGTGCGGGCATGATTGCCACAATTTATCCATTGTCGGCGTATTCGCCGCAGCAATTGCATTATCGGCGGCCGCCTCGCGGTGGCCCCAGCCATCTAAAATTAATAAGGCAAGTGGTGTGTTTGGCTTTGCCATGACATCCCCAATGGTTTAGTAGTGATTTCAAAAAATTGGGTTTATTTTATGCGATTTTTGCTTTGTGCGCATCCTTTGTCGGCGGCAATGAACTGTCGCAATTGAGCAAATTTTACTGGCAACCACAATTGCAGTCGGTATACTCTGTGGCTGTTTTTTTTCAATTGGAGCCATCAATCTCATGGATCAACTTCTCGCTTTCGCAATGGACCACTATTTTATGAGTTTATTGTGGGTGATTCTGCTGATTGCGATCATCGTCAGTTACATTAAAGGCGCAACGTCAAAAGTGAAACTACTTGAGCCGCAGCAAGCAACGTTGTTAGTGAACCGCAATGACGGTGTGTATGTTGATATTCGTTCAGTAGACGAATACCGTAAAGGTCACATTCAAGACTCGATTCATTTAACGGCCGAGAAGATTCGAAAAAATGAGGTGCAAGCTCTTGAGAAATTCAAAACTGCCCCCATCGTGGTTGTATGTGCAACAGGAATGACTGCGCGCTCGGCCGCAGCCGCTCTTAGCAAATCAGGCTTTGAACATGTTGCCGTACTGCAGGGTGGAATTTCTGCTTGGCAGGGCGCCAGTTTTCCACTGGTTAAGAAATAATTTTAATCTCTCGTAATAGGACGTATAAAAATGGCTGACGAACAGCAAGTAAATGGTGCAGACCAACAAGCGCAACAACAAGCATTCCAAATTCAACGTATTTATGCGAAAGACGTGTCTTTCGAAGCGCCAAATGCGCCGCAGATTTTCCGTAAAGAGTGGACGCCAGAGTTAAACTTAGACATGAACGTAAAAAACACCAAAATTGAAGACGGTGTTTACGAAGTGGTTCTTAAAATCACCGCAACCAACAAAGTTGGTGACGACGTTGCGTTTTTGGCTGAAGTTCATCAGGCAGGTATTTTCACTATTTCTGATGCAATTGAAGACGGCCAGCGCGCGCATTTGCTTGGCGCATTCTGCCCGAACATTTTGTTCCCATACGCGCGTGAGTGTTTGTCTAACTTAGTTAGCCGTGCAACGTTCCCACAATTGAACCTAGCGCCAGTTAACTTTGACGCCGTATTTGCACAGCACGTGCAACAACAACAGCAACAAGCACAGCAAGCCGCTGAGCAAAAAGCTGACGCATAATAGCTACTAAATATGCGTAATTCGCAAGTTACAGTGCTAGGCGCTGGTTCGTATGGAACCGCCCTAGCGCTTTGCTTTGCCCGCAAGGGCACCCATACCTGTTTGTGGGGGCGCGATGCTGAGCAAGTAGAAAGCATGGCCAAAACCCGCGAAAACACCCGTTACCTACCCGGCATTCAACTTCCAGACACTTTACATGTTACGGCTGACTTAGCTGAAGCTGTGGCCGACAGTAAAAACATTGTGGTGGTGGTGCCAAGTAGCGCCTTTGCACAAGTGTTGCGTGACATGAAGCCTCATTTGCGCGCTGACGCACGAATTGCTTGGGCAACGAAAGGGCTAGAGCCTGAAACAGGGCGTCTATTATTTGAAGTTGCCGAAGAAATATTGGGCACAGACCATGCCCTTGCGGTGTTGTCAGGCCCAACGTTTGCCATGGAAATGGCGAAAGGCTTGCCAACGGCTATTTCAATGTCGTCAACCGACCCCAAATTTGTCGGAGAGCTTTCAGAACTGCTGCATTGCGATCGCAGTTTCCGGGTTTACACAAACGACGACTTTATTGGCGTGCAATTAGGTGGTGCGGTCAAAAATGTGATTGCCATTGGCGCAGGCATGGCCGACGGCGTAGGTTTTGGTGCTAACGCGCGTACTGCGTTAATAACCCGTGGCTTGGCCGAGCTTACCCGTTTGGGGCTGAAACTGGGCGCGAAGCCGGAAACCTTTACGGGTATGGCAGGCTTGGGTGACTTAATTCTTACTTGCACCGATAACCAGTCGCGTAATCGGCGTTTTGGCTTAGCTTTAGGCCAAGGCAAGTCGGTAGAGCAAGCCATGAAAGAAATTGGCCAAGCGGTTGAAGGCTATCGTAATACTCGTGAGGTGGTCACCCTAGCGAAACGTCATGGTGTTGAAATGCCCATTTGCGAGCAGCTTTACGACGTTTTATACGGCGACACCACGCCTCAACAAGCGGCAATTAACTTGTTGAGCCGGGCCCGCACGTCTGAATAATTAGCTTAATAGTTGCTGGGCAATGGCTTGCCATTGCTCGTCAAAATGCTCCGTTGGTGCGCGTTTAAACTCAGAGCGAACAAACTGGGCGATTTTGCCTTCCGCGTAAGCCATAACCAGGTTTGCAAGCGTGCCTTCATCAAAGCCTCCACGTACTTGTTCGCGTAATCGACGCTCACGTAACACTTGCTTGATATTAGCTTCTACTTTTTCAAAAATGCCAAGCACACGCGTGCGCAAACGGTCATGTTCACCAAGCAGCGCATCGCCGGTAAGTATGCGTGTAATACCCGGGTTACGTTCGACAAATGTGAGCACCAAGCGCACAATAAGCTCGCAACGTGCAACCGTGTCTTTTTCATTCTCAGTGATTTGATTTATGCGTGACAAAATTGCGTCTTCGGTAAAATCAATTAACCCTTCGAACATTTTTGCTTTTGACGCAAAGTGTCGGTACAGAGCAGCTTCAGAGACGCCCACCTCTGCTGCAAGTCGAGCAGTGGTAATACGTTGGCCTGGGTTCGTTTCAAGCATTGCAGCTAGCGCTGCCAAAATATCTTGCTTTCTGTTTTGTTTCGCAGCCACGCAAAACTCCTTTTAGTAGTTATTTTTAATTTGTGCAGCGTGTCGCAGAATTTGCTCTGCAATGGTTTGTTTAGCAGCGCGTGCTAACTGTGTTTGCTGAATTTCTCCGGCGTTATCGCGCCATAATAACGTCATCGCGTTGTCATCGCTGTTAAAACCAATGTCACTGTTGCTAACATCATTAGCGGCAATCATGGCTAAATGCTTACGCTCAAGTTTACCGCGAGCGTAATTTACAACGTCATGAGTTTCCGCAGCGAAACCAATGGTAAAAGGCGGATTATCACGCGCTGCAACCTTGGCTAAAATATCTGGGTTTTTCACCAACTCAATGTGCATGGTATCTTGGCTTTTTTTAATTTTTTGCGTTACCGCAATTTCAGGGCGGTAATCGGCAACAGCCGCACAGCCAATAAAAATGTCGGCGTCGGCAATAACTTCATCTACTGCATTAGCCATGTCATTTGCACTCACTACATCCACGCGTTTTACACCAGCAGGTGTTGTTAGCTGACAGGGGCCAGCAATCAATGTCACCTGAGCGCCAAGTTGTTGTGCTGCTGCAGCAAGTGCGAAGCCCATCCGCCCAGAACTGTGGTTACTCAGATAGCGAACAGGGTCAATAGCTTCGCGCGTTGGCCCAGCTGTAATGACAATGTGTTGCCCCGCGAACAGTGCTTCACTGGGTTGTAACAGCTGTACAATGAACTCGCGTAAAGCTAATGGCTCTGGCATGCGGCCAGCGCCAATATCACCACAGGCTTGTTCGCCACTAGCGGGGGGGACTATAGTCACGCCATGTTGCGCTAAGCGCTGACAGTTACTTTGCACGAGCGAGTTTGCCCACATTTGCTGATTCATAGCAGGTGCGATAGCAATAGGAGCTGACGTCGCAAGACAGAGGGTACTCAATAGGTCACTTGCGTGGCCGTGAGCGAGTTGAGCGATGGTGTTAGCTGATGCTGGTGCGATAAATACGAGATCGGCCCACTTAGCTAGCTCAATGTGCCCCATTGCAGCCTCTGCAGCCGGATCAAGTAGATCGGTTGCTACCGCATTGCCAGACACCGCTTGTAATGTTAGCGGGGTAATAAAAGCTTGGCCGCCTTGGGTCATGACACAGCGCACTTCAGCGCCATAATCTTTAAGGCGCCGAACTAGCTCAGGAATCTTATAAGCAGCGATACCACCGCTAATACCAACTAGAATACGTTTATCAGCAAGGGTTGCCATAGTAAATATCCATATGTTTTGGGAGTGTTACCCACCTGATTTGTCGCGAACTTCAAATTTACCACAACCTCACTTTGTTAGCGATAACACAAAATGTTACAAACAATGGGTTTGCATTTTCGGTAAGAAAATTTAAAATTAGTATTCAAATTTTTAACAATTCGGTTGGGTATTTATGAAACAAGTAAAATTAGTTGTTGGTGGTGCGTTGGCTCTTTTATTGGCTGCATGCAATTCGACAGGCTCAGGTTCTACCACAAGTGCTAACTATATCTTAAATGAAGAGGGCGAGATCACGCATATTTGCCGTAATGAAACTAAAGTCGGCACTAACTTCAAAGAGCGTGTATGCCGTACGGTAGCTGAAATGGAAGAAATGGGTGAAAAAGCACGTCAAGATGTTGAGCGTGCACAGCGTAGCCACATGGACTCACGCAACTTCTAATTCAGAGTAAGCTTTGCCATTCGATGTGTACTCACTTAGGAGAATGGAATGGCAAAGTTAAAGGAATGGCCAGAAACTGAGCGTCCGCGCGAAAAAATGGCGGAGCTTGGTGTTGGCACGCTCACGGATTCAGAGCTTCTCGCGATTTTACTGGGTACCGGCATTCGCGGTAAAGATGTTGTTACTTATTCGCGTGACCTACTGAGTACCTTCGATGGTATCGGTGGTATGTTGGCAGCCCCAGCCGCAGAGTTACTAAAACAACCTGGGCTTGGGCCTGCTCGCGTGATGCAACTGCAGGTTGTCATGGAAATATCTCGGCGTTATCTTGCCTGGCAATTGCGGCGCGACGATGGTTTTACCCAACCTGCTATGGTGAAAGACTACTTAACCGCGCAGTTGCGTCATCAACAGCGCGAAATTTTCGTCGTTCTATTATTAGACAGCCAGCACCGATTATTAAAGTACGTTGAATTATTTCAAGGCACTATTAATGCAGCGCCGGTATATCCCCGTGAAATTATAAAACTAGTCATGCAGCACAACGCCGCCGCTGTTATTTTAGCGCATAATCATCCGTCGGGAGTCGCTGAGCCAAGCCAAGCTGACCAACGGGTAACCGAGCGATTAAAGCGAGCCCTAACAATGATCGATGTTGCTCTGCTTGATCACTTTGTTATTGGTGCAGGCTCGCCAGTTTCATTTGCCGAGCGAGGGCTTCTGTAGTAAAGTAGCGCCGCCGTTTACAGGATCACAATGATCAAAAAATATCAGCGATCACTTGATTGCCGGGCCGATTTGCTGTATAAAATGCGCCCTCGGATTCAAGGCAAGGCCGCGATGGGCGACAGGCGAGCTTGAAGCAATTTTGGAGTAAAAAAACGATGTCACGAGTATGTCAAGTTACAGGAAAGCGTCCGGTTACCGGTAATAACCGTTCACACGCGCGCAATGCGACCAAGCGTCGTTTCCTGCCGAACCTACAATCTCACCGCTTCTGGGTTGAATCAGAAAAGCGTTGGGTGAAGTTGCGTATCTCTACTAAAGGTATGCGTATTGTTGATAAAAATGGTATCGACGCGGTGCTTGCAGAAATGCGCGCTCGCGGCGAGAAAGTGTAAGGAGCTAAACCATGCGCGATAAGATCCGTCTAGTTTCTTCTGCCGGTACTGGTTTCTTTTACACTACCGACAAGAACAAACGCAACATGCCAGAAAAAATGGAAATCAAAAAATACGATCCAGTGGTTCGTAAGCACGTGATTTTCAAAGAAGCTAAAATTAAGTAAGCTTCTTCTGAGCACAAAAAACCCAGTCTTGACTGGGTTTTTTTGTGTCTCAAATTCAGCTGCACTGGTTTAACGGGTTGGGTCAACCACCCCATTTACACTTGTATTATGCCGATACCAGCCGGTAATGCTGAATCGGTCACGTTGACCAGCCAGTACTTCGTGCACAAATACGTCACTTAAAAACACCACAAGTTTTCCCGCTTCCGGTAGTACTTGCTCAAGTACTTCACCACGCTCGCCGTAAATGACAAGTTGCCCACCGTCGGCTTCTTGCCAATCGGGATTTAAATAAAACACGGTGGTTAAGATACGGTTGCTGCGACCTTTGAACGCATCAAGATGTTTCCGATAAAAGGCCCCAGGCGGATAATGCGCTAAGTGGCATTCATAATCGAAAAGCCCCATGAATAATTCGCGATTAACTTGTAAGCGTAAATTTTCCATCATGTCTAAATAAGCTTTCTCGGGCGTCACTTGCGCATTCAACCAACGGATCTTATCTTGGCGCACAGCCGTATTCGTGGTGTATTGATCGGCGCGACCAATACCTGCTTGCTGCCAATCTGCAGCGGTTAGCTGCTGCGCATAAACAAACAGCTGTTGGCAGTATTCGAGCGCTAAGAAATTTGGCACAATAACGTAGCCGTAGGCGGCCAGTTGATCAAAATCAATCGCCGAGGTTTTAAAGACGGATTGATCAATCTCCGGTGCTGTTATTGTCATGAAGTGCATACTCCCAAGTTTGGTCGCGCGAATATAGAGTAGCTTGCCAACAAAAACAAGCATCATGCTATGGACTATTTATGCCAGAATTACCTGAAGTTGAAGTAAGTCGGCGAGGTATTGCGCCGCATTTAGAAAATCAACAAATCGCCGATGTAGTGGTGCGTGATAGACGCTTACGCTGGCCGATACCTGAAGCTGTTTCGACGGTGGTCGGAGCAACCATTACGCGCGTTGAGCGCCGTGCAAAATACCTAATAATTCACACCACACAAGGTTATTTAATCGTTCATTTAGGCATGTCGGGCGCGCTGCGCGTCGTTCCAACAGACACTTTGGTTGTGAAGCATGATCACATTGATCTGGTGTTAACGTCGGGCTGGTGTTTACGTTTTAATGATCCACGTCGTTTTGGTTGTTGGTTATATAGCAAACAGCACCCAGCCGTAAGTCACCCTCTACTAGCTAAACTTGGGCCTGAACCCCTTACGGATACGTTTAATGTTGAACATTTATATAGCGTGTCACGTGGTAAGCAGCAAGCGATTAAAACGTTTATTATGGACAACCATGTGGTTGTTGGGGTGGGCAATATATATGCGAACGAATCGCTTTTTAAAGCTGGTATTAATCCGAAACGGGCGGCAGGTAAAATTAGTCGAGCCCGATATGAGCGTCTCGTCCCAATTATTAAAGAAACTTTGGCGAAAGCTATAGAGCAGGGCGGTACGACCTTACAAGATTTTACTCAAGCCGACGGCCAACCTGGTTACTTCAAACAAGAACTGATGGTCTATGGTCGTGGCGGTAAGCTTTGCATGCAATGTGGCGAACGTTTAAAAGAAATTCGTCTTGGTCAACGCAGTACTGTTTACTGTACTCAATGTCAGCGTTAGTAGGGGTGTTTGTCAAGCGAACTTGGCAACGTCGCGTCACTTAAATCTGGTTATTAACTTGCTGTAAAAATGGCTTCAACGCAGCAATAAAACCAGCAGCGTCACTAATAAAAGGCGCGTGGCTGCAGTGAGGTGCAATTACCGGTTGCTGTGTTGTGAGTTTGGCAGGTAGCAGCTGTGTTACTTGCTCAGCAACAGCCACAGGTACTAATGCATCAAGTCTGCCGTATATACGTAGTAACGGCACCTGTAGGTTCTTCAGCTGTTGTCGTAAATCGACTGTGGCTAGCATATCTAAACCGGCATCAAGCACCTCAACCGAAGCCATGGGCTTGGCAAATAACCACTCTTTAATTTGTTTGACGTCGTCACGGGCGTGTGGAGAGCCTAAAGACTGCAATGCCAAAAAGCGCTCAACCGTGCGTTTAAAGTCTTTGCTAAGCTGTTTCGCGAACGTGTTGAGTATATGAGGTTCAATACCGGGCCAGCTGTCTTCTTGCGCCGGGAAGTAAGGTGATGAAGCCACTGTGGTGAGGCTGTGAAATCGCTCGGGGTGGCTTAGCGCCAATTGGGTAGCCACAAGGCCCCCTAGTGACCAGCCAATCAGGTGACACTTTTCAGGTAGTGCTTCAAGCGTCAGTCGGCATAAATTCTCAAACGACAATTCGCAGTTATCTGGCCATTGTGAGTCACCATAACCTGGTAAGTCGAGGCGATGTAACCGTCCCTCGCGGGCTAAAGGTTCCACCACGGGTGTCCAGATGTTGGCATTCAGCCCCCAGCCATGGAGTACAACAATATCCGTTCCTGTGCCCCTGACGGCACGCCAAACTGAAGCTACCATTACATGTTCTCTACCACTGCGAAAGGAAGCGTCTATGTTAGGGTATTGCTGGCTATGTGATCAATCGTTACGTGTTGCTGAAGTAACTGGGTTTTGCCAAGTATGCTTGCGTGACTTACCCAGGTTGCCACCTTCTTGCGTGCGTTGGCGCTGTCAAAACCCAGAACGAGCCGCTGGGCGTCACTGGTTTTCGGCTTTTAGTTGGCAACCGGATATTCAGCATCTTATTCATCGTTTCAAATTTCAACGGTGTCCTGAGTTGGCCAAAATATTGGCGCCATTTTTGGCGGGCCAAGTGCGGCATTGCTACCGAGAACGTCCTCAAGCTTGGCCAGATATGCTGGTGGCCATGCCGATGACTTACAAGCGTTGGTGTCAACGTGGTTACAATCAAGCAGGGTTATTGACGCATGCTTTAGCGCCGGTGGTGCAGTTGCCGGTTGCTGCAGGCTTGCTTCGGCGTTTGCGCGATGATCAAGGCAAACAACATCAGTCTGGGGCAGAGCAGCGCTGGCAGAACATGCACCAAAGCATGTATTGCACACGCAATGTTGCAGGGCTAAAGCTTGCGGTTATTGACGATGTATTAACCACTGGTGCATCAGCGTCGGCAGCTGCCAATGCACTGATGCGCCGTGGAGCAAGTGCGGTTGATGTGTGGACTCTTGCTTATGCCGAGCCACATCAACCGCGAGACGCTGACTAATGCGCGTGAGCGGCCTCAGCAGCTTCGGCTGCTGCGGCTTCTACGTTTTCTTCGTCACTGAGTGTTGGACGTACTTCAGGCGCCAGGAAAATAGCGTTGCTCAAAAGCTTAGCGCTGCCCCAGAAGAATGCTCGGAAGTTAACATCGTCAGCAAATGCAATAACCCGACCGCGGCCTTTACGGTGCGCCATGATTGCCGCTTTATCGGCCAACGTTTGTTGGTTAGGCTTGGCGGTAAAACCAGCCAACAGAGGCGCCTTTTCGCTGTAGCGAGCAACGGTTACAAATGGCTGCTCAGGCACGACCATGGCGTTGAGGCTATCTTTGAACACCGGCAGTGTATTACGTGGGAAGCCAAATGTTAGCGGGTGCGTAGTGTCTAGCTGCAGTTCGAAAATCGCACCTGCTAAACGACGCTCGCCGTAATAGTCATCCATGTCGCCGTAGTTAAGCTCTTGCCGTTCAAACGCGTCGCGGAACGTTTTGGTATCAACAAACTTAGCGGCCAAAATGTTTTGCTCGCTGAGCCATTTTGCGCCACCTTGTTGACCAATAATAACACCGCCATTGTTTACCCAATCACGTAGCCGCTCTGCGCTATGCTTGTTCAGTTTGGAATAACGGCCATCGACCATCAAAATATGCGTGTAACGGGTTAAATCAACCTGGTTTAAACGATCTGTGTCGACCATAGATACCGGCAAACCAACGTGGCGGTCAAGGTAGTACCAAGCTTCACCAGCTTCGTACATATTGGCATCAGTACCCACGACCATCATCACACTTACAGGTTTAACTGGCGCTAAATTACGGCTGCCTAAGTCCATACCTTTAGGTGTTAACCCTGAGCTAATAGCATGTACTTTTAATTGATTGTCGCGGGCTATTTCTGCAAGCTTCGCTTGTACCTGTTGCCAGTCTTGGGTTTGGTAAGCGCGTGTGACTACTACGGTGCCTGGCGCTAGCTCAACGTTACCGTTGGCAGTTTTTGCTGTGAACCCCTGATTTGCTTGACGCACATGAATGTCTGCTTGCAGAAGACGCGTTAACGCCCGCGGCGCAAAATAGCCATGCCATTCAAAAGCATAAGCATAAGCGTCTGCTGGAAGTTCGACAGACTGTTGCGCTGGTGCCTGCCATGGTTGTTTTGCAACATCAATACTCCAGCCATCGAACTCACTAAATTGCACATTGAAGGCATGTGGGAAGGTCCAGCCAGAAACATCATAAAAGGTATTGTCTTTAAAACTCTTCTGGTCCATGAATATGGCGCGAATGAGCACATATTGATCTTGTGCCAGCGGAATATAATAGCTACTACCTGGTGAATATTTTATACCGTCAACGTTAACAGACTTGGTTAACGGGTAACTTTTAATACCATGCTGCGCAAGAATACTTAGCATTTCGTTCAAGCGAGCTGGGTCGGTATTATCACCCACAACGTAGCCTTTGAAATCTGCTTTTTTGGCGGCTGCCATCGCGTCATCGTAAAACCGCTGTTGGTAGTCGAGAAACCATTTTTTATTCGCGTGCGCACCGTACATAGTGGTTAACGAAGTGGTGAACTGGTTTTGAATGGTGAACGGAAACTCAACTAAACCGTTAATGGAGTCTTGGGCATGACCGCGGCTTGATGCTTGTTCGAATAAAATGCCGATAGCCCCTTGAACATCCGGATATGTTGAGCCTTTACCCACGTAAAAGTCATCGAACGCTTCTTCAGTAAAATACAAACGGCCTTGTTGATCTAGAGCAGCCGCATGTCCTTCAGCTAAGGTTTGGGTGAGTTTTACGTTTTCTTCAGGGGTATTCGGGTTTTTGCGTGACGGAATACCTGGCTGGAAGAAAAATGTGCTATCTGTGCCCATTTCATGAAAGTCGGTTAGGACGTTTGGTTTCCATTTTTGAAAATTAGCGATGCGGGCGCGTGACTCTGGATGTTGCAACAACAACCAATCACGGTTTAAATCGAACCAGTAATGGTTAACTCGGCCGCGCGGCATAGGCTGTATATGTTCACGATGCTGGGTGTCAGCAACTAGGTTTTGGCTTTTATGCTGGTTTGCCCACTGAGCAAAGCGGGCCAAACCGTCAGGGTTAAAACTTGGATCAAGCAAAATAATACTATCGCGCAATACCGCCTCAATTTTCTCGCCTTCTGCAGCGGCTAAATAATAGGCATATAAAAGTGCTGAATTGCTGCCACTTGGCTCATCGCCGTGAATGCTATACCCCATGTAGAGCACCAATGGTGCGTTGTCGACGTCACCTTTTTGATTTGGATCGGCCAACGCTACATGTTGCTGGCGCAGTGATTCGATATTGCTATGGTTTTGTGGTGAAGTGACTGTCAGCAATACCAACGGACGGCGCTCGTGGGTGTAACCAGTTACTTCAATTTGAAAGCGGTCAGACTTCTCCGCTAGCACTTCCATGTAACGAACAAGTTGCTCAGGACGTACATGCCATTCGCCTACTTCATAACCCAAAACCTCTTTCGGGGTGGGTATATCAGGATTATAACTAACGTCTTTAGGTAGATAGTCATCAAGACTAGTAGCGTGCGCCGTAAGGGACAACACAACGCCCATTAACGCGATAGCAAACTTGCGAAGCATGATTAATTCCTATGTTTCTAGCTAGAATATTGGTCTACCAACCTAGCAAATTCTTTGCCTAAGCCAAAGCCGCTTACTATGCAATGACCAATTTTTGCGATAAGATATACCCTACTAAATTACTCAGGTATAGCAGTGAGGTGGTTAGCCCATGATTCGTATTACAGAAAGTGCACAAGCACATTTTCGCAAATTGCTTGCCGAACAAGCGGATAATACCAATATTCGCGTGTTCGTGGTGAACCCGGGTACGCCTTCAGCTGAGTGCGGGGTGTCTTATTGCCCACCAGATTCGGTTGAAGCCGACGACGAGATTTTGCCATTTAGTGGCTTTGATGCAGTGGTAGACTCAGGTAGTGCGCCGTTTTTAATCGATGCTGTCATCGATTACGAAGAGCAAGATTTAGGTTCACAGTTAACCTTGAAAGCGCCGAACGCGAAAGCTAAAAAAGTTGCTGACGATGCGCCACTTATCGAGCGCGTTGAGTACGTGATTCAGTCAGAAATTAACCCACAACTGGCTAACCATGGCGGTAAAGTTGCGGTGAGCCAAATTACCGACGATGGCATTGCCGTACTGCAGTTTGGTGGCGGTTGTAACGGTTGCAGCATGGTCGATGTCACCTTAAAAGAAGGCATCGAAAAAGAACTTGTACAACGCTTTCCTGGCGAGTTGAATGGCGTGCGAGATGTGACAGAGCATCAACCTGGCGAACATTCGTACTATTAATCTTTACCAAAAATTAATCTTGTATAGAAAGTGGATGTGATCCCATCCACTATTTTCTTTCGTAGTGTGAATTGCCTATACACACAATGAGGAAATAGTCATGAATGGGATCACAAAACTTGGTCTCGCATTGTCAGCAGCAGTATTGCTCGCTGGCTGTGGTAGCGACAATGATACTCCAACAACAGTAGTAACTCCACCACCCCCACCACCCGAATCAACCTTTGTGCGTGTGCATCACTCGGTGGCGGACGCCCCTGATGTCAACGTACTGGTTAATGGCGAAGCAGCGCTTAGCGGCGTGCCCTTTGGGGCCTCTTCGGAGGTGCTTGAGCTAGACGAGGGCACATACAGTGTTCAGGTAGACGGTATTTTAGTCGACGAATCAACCGCTACTGTAATTGGGCCAGCCGATTTACAGTTAGCTGCCAATACACGTTATGAAGTGTTCGCCGTGGGTAAAGTTGGCGATGAAACTATTGCGCCATTAATAATTGATAACCCAGTAAGCGACATTGCTGACGGTAACTTCCGTCTGCAAGTGGTTCACGCAGCACCAGATGCACCTGCGGTAGATATTTATCTAACCGCTGTAGATGCTGATTTAACCGCGGAACAAGCTGCAGCAACCTTAGAATTTCAAGACTTCACGCCGCAGCTAGATGTTCCTGCTGGCGAATATCAAGTTAGAGTTACGGCAGCAGGTGATGCATCAGCGGTGGTATTTGATAGTGGCGCAGCAACTTTTGAGGCGGGCGAAGACTTAGTTATCGCTGCTGTAACTAACACCGGCACAGGGCCGTCACCTATTCAGTTGCAGGTTGCTGATGGTACAGGTGCACAGCTGGTTTCTTCAGTTGACGCCGGCGGTGAGCTACGTATTGTGCATGCCAGCGCGGATGCTCCGGCGGTGGATATCACCGTTAACAATGCGGCTACACCAGCAGTGTCTGGTCTAGCATTCTTGCAAGCCACTGACTTTATTAACCTGCCGGGTGCAGAGTATTTAGTAGATGTTGCGGCGGCTGGAGGCGACCCTGTTGTCATCGATGATGCGGTATTACCTTTGCAAGATAACCAACGCGTTAGCGTTTATGCAGTAGGCTCTTTAGCTGAAGGTACTCTAACCTTGGCTGTCATTGAAGATTGGACACGCCGCATTGCTACCGAAGCGCAGGTGCAGTTGGTGCATGCATCGCCAAGTGCAGGTGCGGTAGATATTTATGTGACAGCAACAGCTGATATTGCCGAAGCAACACCAGCATTTGAAAACGTGCCATTCGACTCTGCAGCTTTGGTGTCTACCGGTTACGTTTCGCTTATGCCTGGCAGTTATGTGATTACCGTAACAGCAACAGGCACAAAAGACGCTGCCATTGGGCCTATCGAGCTACAGCTTGATGGCGCCGGTGTATACACAGCTGTAGCTGTTGATGCCACCGGAGGTGGTTTGCCACCACAACTTATTTTGATGGATGATTTAGCACCAGCAATGTAAGTGAATGCTTTTTTAAATACAGCCATTGGCTAATGCCACGGGCCAGTAAAAACAAACTAAGCGCCAACCATAAACCATGGTTGGCGTTTTCTTTATCAATAAGCCACTGCCCGATAAAAACCGAGGGCATGAATATGCCCAGCGCACTTACAGCCATGGTGTCTCGCATGGCCTGAGTTAAACCTAAACCAATATAAACACCGTCAAAATAGTAGCTCCAATGGCCGACTAACGGTAGAACCACCAGCCAGGGTAAATACACGAGAGCTGTGTTAATGACATCGGGCAAGTCGGTTAATAGGCGAATAATAAACTCGCCGGCCAGCAAAAAAACTAAGCAATAAGCAACAGAAAAAATCAGCGACCAGAACAAGGTTAACTTCATCCAATAGCGAATTTTTGGGGTGTCGCCACGGCCACGGGCCGCGCCAAGCAATGCTTCGACAGCGTATGCAATGCCGTCTAGACCCAGTGAAATGAGCATTAAAAACTGCATGAGCACAGCGTTAGCCGCAACCACAACAGCACCAAACCGAGCCGCATAACCGGTCATAGTGGCCATACAGAGCTGCAGTAATAACGAACGAATAAAGACGTCTCGGTTCATTTGCGAAAATCGTTTGAAGTAAGCTAAGTCAAACTGCCATTGTTTGACGCCTGTCAGGGTGTCGCGAATAAGCCAGATACCGACTAGCGCCGTACTTACTTCAGCCAATACTGATGCCCAAGCAGCGCCTTTGACGTTAAGGTCTAGCCCTAAAATTAGAATAACGTCAGCAACCACATTCACAGCGTTAGTAAAAATAACGAGCGCCATAGCACGCTGACTTTGTTGGCGGCCGAGTAAAACACCGAGCACGAGTAAGTTAATTAATGCGGCAGGGGCAGCAAACAGCCGAATAGACACATAACTACTTGCTAGCTGCCCCAGTTCGATGCCTGGTTCAATAAGCCACCAGGCAAACTCAATGAGTACTGGTGAAAGTAACCACAACAGGAAACCGAGCCCCAGTGCTATAGCTATGCCATGCAACACCACACGTTGCTGTGCCGAGTGATCATTGGCGCCAAAGGCTGCTGCAATTTCAGCGGTTGTAGTCATGCGTAAGAAAATTGCGAGCAAAAAGATAAAACTAACTGTCATAGCACCAAGAGCAACAGCGCTTAAGTATATCGATTGCGGCAAATGACCAATAATCGCGGTGTCAATTAAGCCCAATAACGGAGCGGCAATATTTGATATAATCATTGGCAATGCGATGGCGAAGATAATGCGATGATCTGCCAACTTGCCAAATTTGAAGGGGAACTTTTTAATGCGATTCATGCTTATTATTCTTGCGTTAGTTAGTTACGGCGCATGGTCGGCACCGAATAGCGTCGCTATTTTGCAATACCATCATATTGGCGATGATACACCGCGCGTTACCTCAGTAACAGCGCAAGAGCTTGAGGCTCACTTTGAATGGCTGAAGGACAACGACTTTGTGGTGATGTCGCTAAGTGAAATTCAACAGCGACTAGCGTCAGGTGAAAGTTTACCTGAATACACCGCCGCAATTACCATTGACGACGGCTGGCGTAATGTTTATCGCAATGGTTTGGCGGTGTTCAAAAAATACCGTTACCCGTTCACGATATTTGTGAACCCAAAACTTATGGCGGAAGCGCCCACCCAGTACATGAGTTGGCAGCAGCTAAAAGAGTTGCAAAAATATGGGGCGAATATTGCGAACCACTCAAACAGTCACTGGCACATGACTTGGCGGAACAACTCAGAGAGTGTTGAAGCGTGGCGCGAGCGGGTGCGCAAAGACGTCGTTGAAGCGCAACAACTCATAGATGAACACCTTGGCGTGCAGGCGAAACATTTTGCTTACCCATATGGTGAATATGACGAAGCACTGCAAGATATTCTTGAGCAAGCCGGATTTATTGCGTTCGCTCAGCATTCGGGACCCTGGTCTGCTACCAGCCCACTCACTGCTATTCCAAGGTTTCCGGCATCTGCCCAATACGCATCAATTGACACGTTAGCGACAAAACTAAAAAGCCTTGCGCTGCCGGTGGTTGATTTCCATCCGCGGCAACCTTTATTGGCTGCAGACAATCATACCCCCGAGTTCGTGGTTGAATTAGCAAACACAGACGACTTTGATAAAAATCAAATGAATTGTTTTGCGGGTGGCCAGGTACTTAAGCCGACATGGCAAACAAATAGTTTCCGCGTAAGCCTAAATAAAGCGTTGCCAATAGGGCGTTCTCGCGTGAATTGTACGGTGCCAAGTAAGTCGCACAATGGGCGTTTTTATTGGTACTCGCAGCCGTTTATTCGTGCTGATCAACAGGGGCGTTGGCCTGATTAATGAAACGTTGGCGCAATGATAGAAAAGTCAGTTGCCAATTGCTCCATGCTTACTGTTGGTATTTCGCCAATGACATGTTCAGCTTTAAATATGGCTTGCCGATGTCCGGCAGGGTTTACTAGCACGATGGCGGCACTGTGGTTAACTAAGTAATCTGTTTCACCCTCTTCAGGAATGGAATACATTAAACCCAAGTCATTTACGAACGGATAAAGTTGCGGATGTTCGGCACGGATGCCAACAAACTCAGCACCAAAAAAACCAGCATAATCACTCACACGTTTTACATTATCGCGTTGTGGGTCAACCGAAATCATCCATACCCTTACTGGCGTGTCAGTGTATTGCTTTAATTTAGGTAGTACTTGGCGTAAATCCGCCATAGTGGTTGGGCAAATATCTGGGCAAAATGTGTAGCCAGTAAAAAGTAGTGTCCATTGTCCTTCAAGGTCGGTATTAGACACCTCGCGGCCTAGAGAGCTTTCAAGTATAAACGGCTGAAGCGTACGAGCAGGCTCGTAAACAAGCGCTTGAGGCTGTGGTTTAGGAAGGTTGTTGTAAATAACAACCCCCGCAACTAACGCAATGAGCGCAACAATGGTAACCAGAAATCGTTGCATTGTGTTTTATCCTAAAGGTAATACAGGGGTGACTAAATAATGATCCGCTAGCAATAATGCAAACAACGCAAATAGTTGCCAAATAGAGAATTTAAACATGTTAAACGCAGTATGCTTAGTCGGGGCAAACTTTAGCTTCCACGCATACCCTAAGAACCAAATGCTTAGAATGCTAGAACCAATCAAGTAAACAATACCTGACATACCAACAATGTAAGGGAGCAAGCAGATAATACCGAGCAAAATGGTGTAAAGAAATATACAGGTTTTGGTAAACTCGATACCATGAGTTACCGGTAACATGGGTA
This sequence comes from Pseudidiomarina woesei, assembly GCF_001418345.1. Lineage (GTDB taxonomy): Bacteria > Pseudomonadota > Gammaproteobacteria > Enterobacterales > Alteromonadaceae > Pseudidiomarina > Pseudidiomarina woesei. The sequence continues at coordinate 61,421 of NZ_LIPW01000008.1, read as the reverse complement.
TTTCAGCTTTAGCGTAATCTTTGGCGCGATGCACCGCCAGCGCCCAAAAATGTGGTGGCGTCCAAGTAAATACAATCATCACCAACAAAATTGCAAACGGATGTATTTCATTGGTTACAGCGGTCCAGCCTAATAAGGGGGGCGTAGCTCCGGCCAAGCCGCCAATAACAATGTTTTGTGGCGTTGCACGCTTTAAGTACATGGTATAAACCATGGCATAGCCAATAAGGCTGGCGAAGGTTAACCAAGCAGTCAACATATTCACCCAAATAGCCAATACTGCGAACCCCATAACACCAATGACTGCAGCGAAAGTTAGCACTCGCTTCGGAGACAGAGCACCAGATGGTAGCGGCCGACGTAAAGTTCGTGCCATACGCGCATCAATATGGCGGTCAACTAAATGGTTCACGGCAGCGGCAGAGCCGGACATTAAGCCGATACCAATAAGTGCTGGCACCAAAATTTGCCAGGCAATCCAGGTTGGTGATGCTAAACACATGCCAACAAGAGCTGTAACTAATAGTAGTAAGACGACATTTGGCTTAGTCAACGTGAGATAGTCGCGCCAATGAGCTTGTTTTTTGTATGTTTGAGCAAGTGCTTCGTTTGCACTGGCCATATGTGCTGGTTCTGCCATGTTGTTATCCTCGCCTCTTTTGAAGTTTAGGCATTGCGGGCGATTTTATAATTTAATCCGACTAAGCTTAGCAACAATAATGCACCCACTGCATTATGTGCAACGGCAACACTGAGTGGCAGCAGCAATAATACATTGCTAAAACCCAGTGCTACTTGGGCAATTAATAATACGGTTATCCAATTTAAGCTGCTACGAATGACTTTTGAACTAGCCCGGCGATACCCCATCCACAATAAAAGCCCAACGACCAAAATTGTAAAATAAGCGCCAAACCGATGTGCTATATGAATCGTCATGCGTTCTGCATAGTCATGAGCACCGTATTGATAAGTGCTGGCCTCAGGTACTGAAAATGCGCCGGCGACATCAAGACGCTCGGTCCAGTTTCCTTCACAAAATGGCAACTCGGTGCAGGCCATGGCTGCATAGTTAGCAGCGACCCAACCGCCTAAGGCTATTTGGCCGAGTACCACAATCAATGCAAACAGCGCAAACGCAGACAACGACCGAACTTTCGGGTCACCTAACGGAATATGTACGCGTTGCAACCTTAAGCTTAGTAAATAAAGTAGCGATATGGTGCTAAACCCACCTAATAAGTGCCCCATAACCACCAATGGTTGTAAATTCATGGTTACAGTCCACATTCCCAGAGCAGCCTGGAAGGTTACCAGCGCCAGTAAAAACAAGGGAAGCTTTACTGGTTGGTCGCTATGCTGGCGCTTACGCCACAGTGACCAAATAGCGATAGCAAGAATAACCAGACCTAATGTCCCCGCTGCATAGCGGTGAATCATTTCATTCCAGGCTTTATTGCTTTCAAGAGGGCTGTCCGGGAATAATTCCGCAGCCTTGTTTGCGTCTTTGGGTACGGTAAGTTCACCATAACAGCCCGGCCAGTCAGGGCAGCCTAAACCGGCATCAGTAAGGCGTGTGTAAGCCCCTAAAACAATCACCACAAAGGCTAGAACAATACTTAATTTTACGAAGCCACGCATGCTGTTACCCTATCTTCGAGAGCTTTAACAAGGTGCGTAAGTCAGCCAGTAAATTCTTGGCTTCCGCACGCATTTTTTCTTCATCGGCGAACGTTGCATAGTGCAACACAACGTTGCCTAGCGGGTCGATAATCATTAAATGGTGTGCCGGTACAGCATTGATTGCTTGACTAAGGGCGGCGTCAGAGATCGCCGTAATCAACGGAACATTACTTAAGTCTAATGAGCTTGGTTGGGCGCTGATTAACACCGGTGCGACGCGGTCGGTTTCTTTGCCTAAGGCGACGTCAAGTTGGTTCATGGCGTACAAGGCCTGAATACAAGCTGCACCGCATGCACCGTCGTCACGTAGGGCTACACGCCAGCCTTCAGGAAGTAACGCGTTTAGCTCTTTTAGCTCAAGCGGTGGCACCAACATGGTCCCTTTATTAGTTACCGCGCCTTGGTACCAGTTTTGATCGAGTACCAACTTGGCACCAATGACAGGAATTAAAAAAGCTAGCACCACACCAATTAATGTGGCTCGCGATTTTTTTACGTTCGACATGTTCATTCCTCTGTTGTTATTTTTTTGGAACGGCTAGCAAACCAGAACACAAGTAGGCAGGCCAAAGCTAATGAAAACCATTGCCATGCGTATGCGCGGTGCTTTTCTGGTGTCATGACTTGAGGCTGCCACGCGCGTGGCCAGCCTAATTCTTCGTTCTCCGAGAGTAGCACCACATAGGGCTCGATGGGAAGTTGCAGAGTTTGGGCAATAGCTTCGGCATCGAGTTGCTGCACCCGCACCGGGTGTTGATCATTTTCAATCATATACTTACCAGCACCCCAAACAGAACTAAGTTCTGGTTGGTAGAAATAGCCTTGAATTGATAGTGGCTGCTGCGGCATGGTTAACTTTGGCCGTTGGTCGCGACTTGCGCCTAGCGCAACCCAGCCCATATTCACCATAACCACACGCTCTGTGTTCGCTAACTCGGCCTGCAATAACCCAATCACATGGTATCCCACTTCGCCTTCATGAATTTGATTATCCAATAGTAAATAATCATCTTTAAACTGACCACGAATACGAACTTGTGAGAACCGTGGAACCCTTGTGCTTGGCGAATGTAGCTGATTAAGTTCAACCACTTGTTCGCTGCGGTTAGCATAATCTTCGAAAAATAACTGCTTTTGCTCCGCGCGTTCTAGTTGCCAAAAACCAAGCTTGACCAAAAAGCTAATAGCAAGCACAGTGAGTACCGCGCCAATAAGCTTGCTTATACGAATAGATTTACGCATAGCAAACCGGGCTCAACTCAAAACTGTTAAGGTAAATACAGGAAGGTAAAATGGTTACTGCAGCAAAAATCATACTGGTACTACTCATGTTATTTATGGTCGTTAATTTATTTCGCGCATTGTTTGCCATGCTGCGCAACGACCCGACCAAACCCTCAATGACAAAATATCTTGGCCAACGAGTTATGTTCTCGGCGATAGCCATTGTGGTGATCGTAATTTTACTGGCGACCGGACTACTGACGCCGAATCCGCGACCGTACTAAGTGTTAAAGCTTAGTACGGTCACCACTACTTTATAAAACGTATACAAAAATAAACAAGCACACCCAAACCACATCAACAAAGTGCCAATACCAACTTGTTGCTTGGAAGGCAAAATGGTTGTCAGGCGTGAAGTGTCCTTTAATAACGCGCAAGAACATGATGATTAACATCAGTGTTCCTAGGGTTACGTGCATGCCATGGAACCCAGTCAACATGTAGAAGGTATTCCCGTAAATACCCGAGTCTAACGTTAAGCCCAGGTCGTTGTACGCATGTACATATTCAGCCCCTTGCAAGTACAAGAAGATGCAACCTAAAACAATGGTGATACCTAACCACAATGTAAGTTGTTTGCGATTATTCTTCTCAAGACCAACGTGCGCAAAATGACAGGTAAAACTAGAAACAATCAGAATAATGGTGTTGTAAAGCGGTAAGCCCATCCAACCCATTTCACCTGATTTCGTCCCACCTGGTGTTTCGGTAAGCGGCCAATGAGCCTCAAAAGCCGGCCATAGTACTTCATTAGTCATGGCGTTGTTGCTAGCACCGCCTAACCATTCAACGGCAATGACACGGGCGTAAAACAACGCGCCAAAGAAAGCAGCAAAGAACATGATCTCTGAGAAAATAAACCAGCTCATGCCTTGGCGATAAGAATGCCCTAATTGATTACTGTAAAGGCCTGACATTGATTCGTTAATTTGATCGCGAAACCAACCAAATAACATCACAATCATAACCGCTATGCCGCCAAATAGGACGTTTGCGCCCCAGCCGTCGGTAGCTTCATTTTTCATATCAATAACGGTGTGCCCTGCACCAAACGCTATTAACCCTAAACCAATAGCGCCAACTATTGGCCACGGGCTAGAAGCAGGGACGTAATATTTTTCATGTTGTTGTGCCATAAAATAATCCTCAGTCGGCCGATGGCGTCGCATCAAAGGTAGCGAGCACATCCGGTTGAGCATTGGCTGTCATATCGTACATGGTGTATGACAAAGTCAACGTATGTATATGTTCTGGTATGTCCGGGTCTAAATAAAACTGCATTGGCATTTTGGTGTCAGCCCCCGCCGCAAGCGGCTGCTGATTGAAACAGAAGCATTCAGTTTTATTTAAATACAGCCCGGCCTCACCTGGAGCAACAGACGGAATGGCTTGCGCCACCATATTGTGTCCAGTTGGATTACTTGCCAGAAAATTGACGACTTTTGTTTCGCCTGGGTGCACTCGCACCGAATTAATTTCAGGTGCAAAACCCCAAGGCATGCCTTTGTTGACCCGTGTAATAAACTGCACGTTAATAGTACGCGAGGTATCTACTTGGCGCGTGTTAGCGGCCGCTTGTTCGTTTTTGGTGCGGCCGTTAAACCCAGTGATATCGCAAAACACTTCGTACAGCGGGACCAACGCAAAGCCAAAGCCAAACATGCCCACAACTACAAAAAGCAGACGTTTTACAACGCGCGCGTTATCGGGGCGCGCATTGTTCGGTGTTGGTTCGTTGGTCGCCATAATTACTTCACCTCGGGTGGTGTTTCAAAGGTGTGATACGGCGCCGGTGAAGGCACTGTCCACTCAAGACCTTCTGCCCCCTCCCATGGCTTCGCTGGGGCTTTTTCACCGCCGCGCGCACACTTGATCACAACCCACAAGAAAATAAGTTGTGACAAGCCGAACGCAAAGCCACCGATACTAACGATTTGGTTAATATCAGCGAATTGCAGTGAATAGTCAGGAATACGGCGTGGCATTCCGGCTAAGCCAGCAAAGTGCATTGGGAAGAACAATAAGTTGACCGAAATTAACGAGCACCAGAAGTGCCACTTCGCTAAGGTTTCGTCATACATGTGTCCGGTCCACTTGGGTAACCAGTAATACGCTGCCGCCATAATTGAGAAAATAGCGCCACTTACAAGTACGTAGTGGAAATGTGCCACCACGAAATAAGTGTCGTGATACTGGAAGTCCACCGGTGTAATGGCCAGCATGAGACCTGAGAAACCACCAATGGTGAACAAAATCACGAAGGCCAGTGCAAACAGCATGGGCGTTTCGAAGGTGATAGAACCGCGCCACATAGTGGCTACCCAGTTGAATACTTTCACCCCAGTGGGCACAGATATCAGCATGGTGGCGTACATAAAGAATATCTCAGCGGCTACCGGCATACCTGTGGTAAACATATGGTGTGCCCACACAATAAAGCTTAAACCGGCTATTGCTGCGGTGGCGTAAACCATTGACGAATAGCCGAATAGCCGTTTGCGTGAGAACGCTGGAATAATGGCTGAGATAATACCGAATGACGGCAAAATCATGATGTACACTTCGGGGTGCCCAAAGAACCAGAATATGTGCTGGAACAATACGGGGTCACCACCACCGGCGGCATCAAAGAAACTTGTGCCAAAATATTTGTCAGTTAGTACCATGGTTACCGCACCGGCAAGTACCGGCATAACGGCAATTAACAAGAATGCCGTGATAAACCATGTCCACACAAACAACGGCATTTTCATGTAGGTCATGCCAGGAGCACGCATGTTCATAATGGTCACGATAACGTTTATCGCGCCCATAATGGACGAGATACCCATGATATGAACGGAGAACACAAACAATGCGGTTGAGTCGCTACTGTAGGTCGTTGATAGTGGTGCGTAGAACGTCCAACCAAAGGCTGGGCCGCCGCCTTCCATGAATAACGACGCCAATAAAATGGCAAAAGCGAATGGTAGAATCCAGAAGCTCCAGTTATTCATGCGTGGCAATGCCATATCTGGCGCGCCTATCATTAACGGTACCATCCAGTTGGCTAACCCAGTAAAGGCCGGCATAACGGCACCAAACACCATGATCAAACCGTGCACCGTGGTCATTTGGTTAAAGAAATGCGGGTCTACTAACTGTAAGCCTGGTTGGAACAGCTCGGCGCGAATAACCATCGCCATTGAGCCACCAACCAAAAACATTATAAAGCTGAACCATAAGTACATTGAGCCAATGTCTTTATGGTTTGTCGTAAACAACCAACGGGTAATACCCGATGGCGCGTGGTGGTGATGATCAGTGTGATCCATCTCGCCAGCAACTGTGCTCATATCGGGTCTCCCTTACTCTTTCACAAATTGGTTAACATCAGCGGCCTGAATGAGGTCGCCTGTGTTGTTGCCCCAGGCATTACGCTCATACGTAATAACGGCAGCAAGTTCACGTAAACTCAGCTGATTGCCAAACGCCTGCATGGAGGTTCCAGCCTTACCATTTACGACAATATCGATATGGCCAGATTTGTCATTCATCACCATGTTAGTGCCTTTAAGGCTAGGGAAGACACCAGGAATACCTTCACCATTTGGTTGGTGACAAGCTGCGCAATTACCTAAATAAATACGCTCACCGAGTTCCATCAACTCATCTTTGCTCATCGACATAGACAACAAGCGCTGTTCTTCTTCTTTTGCTTGCTTTTGAACGGCTTCTTGCTCGCTAATCCAGGCTTGATATTCAGCAGGTTCTTTGGCAATGACCACTACTGGCATGAAGCCATGGTCTTTACCACAGAGTTCGGCACATTGGCCGCGATAAATACCAGGCTTGTCAACTTTGGTCCAAGCTTCGTTGATGAAACCCGGGTTGGCGTCTTTTTTAACGGCAAAATCCGGTACCCACCAAGAGTGAATAACGTCATCTGAAGTGACCAAGAAACGAACTTTTTTACCGGTAGGAATAACCAATGGGCGGTCAACTTCAAGTAGATAGTTTTCGCCTTTGTCTAGTCGGTTATTGATTTGATCTTGACGGGTGGCAAGTAAACTAAAGTACTCCACGTCATGTTCAAAATACTTATAGTGCCATTTCCACTGTGACCCAGTAACCAACACGGTAACGTCAGCTTCAGAGGTATCTTCCATAGCAAACAAGGTTTGCGTGGCTGGAATGGCCATACCAATGAGGATCAAAAACGGAATGACAGTCCAAATAATCTCGACCTTTACGTTTTCATGAAACGTAGCCGGCTTCGGGTTTTTAGACTTACGATGGATAACCATGGAAACAAACATGGCACCGAAAACAATAACGCCTATGACACAACATATATAAAAAATTGTCATGTGTAGGTCGTATACGCGTTGACTGATCTCGGTTACCCCTTGAGTCAGGTTCAACGACGATTGCGCGCTGGCAGCAAATGGAAGCATTGCTGTTAGCGCAGTGATGAGTTTAGTACTCACGCGACATCTCCTCTCATTCTTCCGACGTGGCTTGGGCCACGAATACACCGAAGTGCGAGCCTGAAGAACAACGAGGTGAGTAGAAAAAGGAACAGCATTTCGTTAGAAAATCGCTTTCCCCACTAACCCTTTGTTGTTATGTATCAATAATTATTGTTGTTTATTGTGTTAGCAGTTAATGCACATTCAAAATACCATTTTCTGGTGAAAAAGAAACCGGCAATTCGAATAAATTTTACATTTGCGTATAAAAAAAGGGCCACTGCTGTGGCCCTAATAGACAACCTTCACTTGCAGGATTAGTGGAGTGGGGTGGGTGAAGGTAAATCATTCAGTACAAAACTATGAGTTTGGCTGACTTTGCTTGCCATTTTTAAGCGCTGTTGCATGCGCGGTGAGAGCTCTCCCAACCAACTAAGCACAATGCTACTGGTGCCGGCAAGTAAAGCTTGTTCGGTTGCCCACTCGCGTTCATCTTGATTACGACCATGCACCCAACGGATACGCGTACGACTAATGCCTGCGGCGACAAGTTGTTCTATCACCTCACGGCGAGCTCCAATCACGGTGATCCATTGATGAGTGCGCATGGACAGCGCTTGAAGGCGTGGAAGCAAGCTTTCAATGTGCTGGCAATTCGACTCTAATGCTGGGGTCGCAGACCAAACATCAAAACCAAGCTCATTCATGACATTAAAATATTCGTTTCTCATAACCATGCTCCATTGCGAATCACACCTACGGCCAAGCCTTCAATGGTGAAATATTGGTGTGTTAAATCGACCTGAATTGGTGAAAACTCTTCGTTTTCTGGGTGCAACAATATAATGTTTCCACGCCGCTCGAACCGTTTGACGGTAACGTCATCTTCAACTCGAGCAACGATAATTTGGCCATTGCGAGCTTCATGAGTTTTATGCACAGCAAGTAAATCACCGTCTAAAATACCGATGTCTTTCATGCTCATACCGTTAACACGTAGCAAGAAGTCAGCATGTGGCTTAAATAAGTTTTGATCGACTTGATAATGGCTTTCGATATGCTCCTGAGCCAAAATCGGCTCGCCCGCAGCAACTTGCCCGATTAAAGGAAGACCTTCGGGAACTTCTTCTTGCTCTAAACCGACTAAGCGAATACCACGTGACATGCCGGGCATCATTTCGATAACGCCTTTTTTGGCAAGCGCCTTAAGGTGTTCTTCAGCTGCGTTAGCTGATTTAAATCCAAGTCGCTGTGCAATTTCTGCCCGCGTCGGTGGCATACCCGTTGCGTCTATATTGTCTTTAATAAGTGTCAGAATTTGCTGCTGTCGTGGCGTCAATGGTCGCATAACGATACCTGTTTATCTATACAGTAATACTGTGAGTATATACAGGTGTTTTGGATTCGCAACTTTTTTGTGCAACTTTTTTTCAATCAGACAAATTTTTTCAACAGTGGTATGCTTTATAGGTCTGTAATTAGTGGGGATATTACATGAGTCTGAAAGGCTTTTGGCGCGCTTGTATGTACTGGCCAGTGCGCTGGTTAACGCGCTATGAAGTAATTCTCGACGACACTGCACAGCAGGTCGTTGGCGAGAAGCATGTGGTGTATGTGATGCGTTCAACGTCGACCACAGATTTATTGGTAGCGCAGCGTGCACTGCAAAGCGTCGGGCTACCTGATCCGACTGATGATTTAATGATCAACGGCCAGCAGTTGTCGCGTGTCATGTATTTAGATCAAACTGACCATAACTGCGCGCAACAAGCGATCACGGATTTCGAAAAACTGATTGGCGCACACCAAAAAGACAGTCAGTTGAATATTCAGGTGATGCCAATTGGTTTGTTTTGGGGGCGTTCGCCGGGGCAAGAGCCGCGGCAGGGCCACACCATGGTATCCGACGTTGATAATCCAGGACACTGGCGCAAATTTTGGCTAGTTATGTTTTCCGGTCGCCACATACTCGTCCGCGGTAGTCGTCCTGTGGCGTTACGCGAAATGGCTTCACAGCGCGGCACAACACAGCGTTTAGCGCACAAATTGGCGCGTGTTGCACGGGTGCACTTTGTACGTATGCGTCACGCCGTTGCTGGGCCTAAAATGACCGAGCGCCAAGTGGTCATTCAGGACTTATTAGACACACCTGCACTCAAACAAGCTATTGCCGATGAGGCTCGTAGCAAAAAGGTCTCTGAGCAACAGGCGCGCAAAACCGCCGAGAAGTATCTGCATGAAATAGCCGCTAGCTATAGTGACACTTTAGTTCGTCTATTAGATCGCTTTATGACTTGGTGTTGGAGCCGAATATACAATGGTATTCACGTGGAAGGTGGTGAGCGCATTCGAGCTTTAGCCGAAGCTGGGCATGAAATTGTTTATGCACCGTGCCATCGTTCGCACATGGACTATCTGTTACTAAGCTATGTGATTTATAAAGAAGGCCTAGTGCCACCGCATATAGCAGCGGGCATTAATCTAGACTTTTTCCCTGCTGGTCCAATTTTCCGCCGTGGCGGGGCGTTTTTTATTCGTCGCAGTTTTCGCGGCAACAAATTATATTCAACGGTTTTTCGGGAATATCTCAACCGTCTGTTCCAAAAAGGCTACCCCGTGGAGTACTTCACCGAAGGTGGTCGTAGCCGAACTGGACGACTGTTGCCACCGAAAACAGGCATGATAGCAATGACTGTACAAGGGATGTTGCGCGGTGGCCAGCAGCGCCCCATGTCTATTGTACCTGTGTACCTAGGTTACGAGCATGTGATGGAAGTGGGTACTTACTTAAAAGAGCTCAAAGGGAAGTCGAAAGAGAAAGAGTCGGTGTGGCAAGTGCTAAGTAGCTTGCGTCACTTGCGTAATTTCGGGCAAGGCTATGTTAGCTTCGGTGAGCCTATCAATTTGGGCGAAGCGCTTGAGCAATTGCAGCCAAAATGGCGCGAAGCTATAACCACTGGCGCTGAAGAACCTGAGCGCCCGAAATGGTTGACGCCAACAGTGAATTTGTTGGCCGATCAAATTATGTGCCGTATCAATAACTCGGCAGCACTCAACAGCATAAATCTGTCAGCGCTGATTGTGCTAAGTTCAGAGCATCATGCCATTACGCGTGAAGAGTTAATAAGCCAACTAAATTTGTACACTCGTATTCTACGTGAAGTGCCTTACACGAAAGACGCATACGTACCTGAGCAAAGTGGTGCAGAGCTGTGGGAGCTAGCCAAGAAGCACGACAAATTTACCGTTGAGGCTGATGGCATTGGTGAGATGATTCGGTTAGACGGCACTACAGCGATTGCAATGACCTATTACCGAAATAATATCATGCACATGGTTATTGTACCGGCGTTACTTGCCGCATTTGCAATGGGCCACAAACGCTTCAGCACTGAGCAAGCAGTTAATTTGTTGACTGACTTGCATCCGTTGTTAGCGGCCGAGCTATTTATAAGTCATAGCAAATCGGACATGGCATTATGGGTCAAAGCATTGCTTGAGCAATACGTGCAATGCGGGCTATTGAACCAAATAGAGGTTGATCGTTATAGCGTTCCGAAGCGTGACTCAGCGCACTATTCGCAGTTGGTGTTACTAGCTCGTAGCGCGAGCGAAACGGTGCAACGATTCGCCATTGTGCTTGAGCTTCTGCAACAAGCACAGCCTATCTCGCGTTCAAATCTTGAGCAGTACTCGGTGCAACTTGCCGAGCGCCTTAGTGCCATTCACGGTGTCAATGCGCCCGAGTTTTTCGATAAGAAAGTACTCAGCACGCTTATTGGCACGTTGAAAAGTGAAGGCTATTTCACGGTTGAAGAGTCAGGTGCAATGGTTGCCGATGCGCGAGTCGACAACTTTAGTGATGGCGTTGACTTGTTATTAGAGCCGGCGGTGTTACAGACTATTCGACAGTCGGTACAACAGCTTGTTCAGCGCGAAAGCGACACGCACAACTAAGCTAAAACCAATAATGTGCAGCAACAACGAGGGCTAAAACCCAGCCCACGTTGTTGTTGTGCAAAAAGGCTTGAAAGCAGCGTTGTGGCTCGCGGTACCATATCAGATAGTGCTGCCATAAAAACATGCCAATAATCACGGCTAGCCCTACCCAATAAACGAATCCAAATAGCAACTCGTAACCTAACCAAGCCAATAAAGCCAACGTAGCTATTTGTAGTAGCGCAATGGCAAATTTGTCATGGCCAGCAAATAATATTGCGGTAGATTTTACACCGATCTTTACGTCATCGGCGCGATCAGCCATGGCATATTCAGTGTCGTAGGCCACTGTCCAAGCAATATTGGCAGCAAATAAAATCCACGCCACCAGTGGTAAGCCTTGATCAAGTGCCGTAAATGGCATAAGCACACCGAAGCTAAATGCCACCCCGAGCACAACTTGGGGTAACTGCGTAAAACGTTTGCAAAACGGGTATAAGGTGGCAACTGCCGCCGCGGCAATACTCAATAAAATGGTGGCTTGATTGAACTGCAGTACAATCATCAATGCAATCAGCAACAATAATGCAAACAGCGCGAGTGCATGCCAAGGTTTCAGCTCACCGGTTGCTAGCGGACGTAGTTTAGTGCGGCTAACATGGCCATCAATATGGCGGTCGGCATAGTCATTAATGACGCAACCGGCCGAGCGCATGACAAATACCCCTAGCATAAATAGCACCACTGTACGCAGCGGTGGGTGCCCATTGCCAGCAATAAGTAAGGCCACCAGGGTAGGCCAGCCAAGTAACAAGCTACCAATGGGCCGATCTGCGCGCATTAAACGCCAACAAGCACTGATAAACTGTCCAATGTTAATCATGGGTATTGTCCTGTATAAGTGTGGCCGCTATTTGCGCGGGAATAGACTCGCCAATAAAGACCTCGGCAACCAATACGCGTTGACCGGCAGCCGTAAAACAGCTGCGTCGCCCCCACAACGAATGCGCCGGATAACCTAAACATTGGTGAAGGGCACCAATGCGTGACTGCGCGGAAAATGTTGATACTTCAATGCGTGAGCGCTGCAGGTCAGGCTGTGCAAACAAATGAGCACCTAGCGGCTTGTTCCCAAGTTGGCCCAGTTTCAGTGCTGCTGTATCAAGGGCGCTTTGAGGAAAAACACTACGCGCAAATACCCAGGGCTTGCCGTCGCAGCATAAAATAACTTCGCGAATGGTGGCGTTGGCTTGCTCCTGGTCTGCACTTTCGGTTAACCATTTAGCTTCGTCCGGGCGAATAATTCCTGGTCGCTGGCCGAGCACCTCAACCGAAAAGTGTTGGCAATGACGTTTTAATTTCGCGGTAAGAGAGTCGGGATCAAGCAGCCATTGAGTCAGCAGTGAACTGTTCGGCAAGTGCTGTTCAAGCGCTGGCTGCCAGTCGGCCTGATGGCCCTGACTGACGATAGGGAACTCGAGTTGTTGTAACTCAGAAAAACGCATGTACTACCGACGACCGTATTGGGTTAAAAACCGAATAGCAACGCCAATAATCAAACCGGAAACCAGCCCAGCTGTATGGGCAGTATTGGCGATGTTGACCCACAGCAGTCCCGTATAACCAAGCACCAACCATGCGAGCATAAAAATAATTAAGCCGTTTGGAAGAAACAATGGGTGTCGAGGGTTTTTCCAACCAACGACACTAGCAATACCAAATAGGCCATAAACTACTCCAGAAAGGCCACCAAAATAAGGGCCGCTTTCTATAAATTGCGATGTATTTGAGGCTATTGCGCATACTGCAAACGCCAAAACTAACCACTTAGTGCCATAGTAACGCTCAAAGCGTCCGCCTAAATACCACCACCAAAACACGTTAAAGAGAATATGCAGCACACTGAAATGCAGTAAGGCTGGGCTGATAAATCGCCACGGTTGCGCCCAAGGTAAGCTTTCAAAGTCATTCGGGTTAAACAGTAGAGCGCCTAAAATACCTTCGGCTAAAGGTGTCATTAAGCCAAGAAAAACGACCACAACAACGGCCGCATATAAGGCCGTGAACCAACCTGCTTGGCGCAGCATTATCGACAAAATAGAAGGGGTAAAGCTATTGTTGTCTGCTGTGCTAGCAGAATCTGCTGCTGAGTTAACTGCATTGTTAGAGGCTTGATTGGCAACCTCAGGGTTGTCTTTAAAGGCTTGAATAAGTGCCTTTGCGTGCGCGTGGTAGCTCGAAACCGTTAACCATAATTCAAGCTGATTACCTTGCTCGCTAACAGTTACTGGCACGCCGTTTTGCTGTAGGTAACGATACAGGTTCGCCATCATGTCAGCATCACGGGTGGTCAGTAATTTTTGCATTTAACCGCGCTCCACTGCCTCTGGAAATTGTTGTGCCCAAGCGGTCATGCCGCCGTCAAGGCTACTGGTATCTTCAACGCCTTGATTCACTAAGTATTGCGCAGCGCCTTGGCTGCTATTGCCGTGATAGCAAACGACCACCACTGGGTGGTCGTCATCAAGAGCATTCAGGAAGTCTTGTAAATTGGCATCGGTTAAGCGCTGTGAACCAGGTATGTGTGCAGCAGCAAAAGAGCGTTCGTCGCGAATGTCAACAAATCGTGTATTTCCTTGCTGCCACATTTGATGCGCGGTGGTCACATTAATTCGTTTAAATTCAGCCATGGTTACTTCCTAATTTTCTGTATTGGCGCAGACTAAGTCCAGTCTAAAACGACTTTACCTGATTGACCAGAGGTCATAATGTCAAAGCCCTCTTGGAAGTCATCAACAGACATGCTGTGCGTCAAAATTGGTGACAAATCCAGACCTGACTGCAGCAAGCTTGCCATTTTGTACCAGGTTTCGAACATTTCGCGACCGTAAATGCCTTTAATAGTAAGGCCTTTGAAAATCACTTGGTTCCAATCAATGGCTACGCTTTGTGGCGGAATACCGAGCATGGCAATTTTGCCGCCATGGTTCATGGTTTCCAGCATTTGTGCAAATGCCGAGGGCACACCAGACATTTCAAGACCAACGTCGAAGCCTTCTTTCATGCCAAGCTCGTTCATGACGTCTTTCAAGTTTTCTTTGCTGACATCAACAGCGCGAGTTGCACCCATTTTCTTCGCCAAATCAAGGCGATATTCGTTTACGTCGGTAATGACCACGTGACGTGCACCAACGTGGCGAGCTACCGCGGCGGCCATAATACCAATGGGGCCCGCGCCAGTGATCAACACGTCTTCGCCCACTAAGTCGAAGGCTAACGCGGTATGCACAGCGTTACCAAATGGGTCAAAAATAGCGGCTAAGTCATCGCTAATGTCATCTGGTAATTTGAATGCGTTTTCCGCCGGAATAACTAAGTATTCAGCGAACGCGCCTGGGCGGTTAACGCCTACGCCAACGGTGTTACGGCACAAATGACGGCGCCCAGCGCGGCAGTTACGGCAATGGCCGCAAGTAATGTGGCCTTCACCAGATACGCGGTCGCCAGTACTAAAGCCGCGTACGCCTTCGCCCATGGCTTCAACCACACCGACATATTCGTGTCCGACGACCATGGGGACCGGAATGGTTTTTTGTGACCACTCGTCCCACTTATAAATGTGTACGTCGGTGCCACAAATAGCAGTTTTTTTAATACGAATGAGCAAGTCGTTGTAACCGTACTCAGGTTTTTCAACGTCAGTCATCCAAATGCCCGGCTGCGCATGTAATTTGGCTAAAGCTTTCATCGTTTATACCTTTAGTGACGGTGTTAAATAATGCCCAAGTCTTTACCAATGCGGGTAAAGGCGTCAATGGCACGGTCAAGTTGTTCACGTGTATGGGCAGCTGACATTTGGGTACGAATACGCGCTTTGCCACGCGGCACCACAGGGAATGAGAAACCAACAACGTAAATGCCTTCTTTGAGCATGCGGTCAGCCATTTCTGAGGCCAATTTAGCATCGCCAATCATCACTGGAATAATGGCGTGATCAGCGCCACTCAGGGTAAAGCCTGCCGCGGTCATTTGGGTACGGAAGTAATTTGCGTTATCCCAAAGTTTGGCGCGTAGCTCGTGCCCATTTTCAAGCATTTCAAGCACCCGAATAGACGCTTGCACAATAGCTGGGGCGACCGAGTTTGAAAACAAGTATGGGCGCGAGCGCTGACGTAGCCAGTCAATGACACATTTTTTGCCTGAGGTATAACCGCCTGACGCGCCGCCTAACGCTTTCCCTAAAGTACCGGTAATAATGTCGACACGGCCCATCACCTTGCAATACTCGTGCGTGCCTTTGCCGTTTTCACCCAAGAAACCTGTTGCGTGACAGTCGTCCATCATGACTAACGCGCCATACTCGTCGGCAAGGTCGCAAATGCCATTCAAGTTGGCAATAACACCGTCCATCGAGAATACGCCGTCGGTAGCAATGAGAATGTTACGCGCGCCGTCTGCTTTGGCTTGTTTAAGCTGCGCTTCTAAGTCGGCCATGTCGTTGTTTTTGTAACGATACCGCTTAGACTTGCTTAAGCGAATACCATCAATAATAGAGGCATGGTTTAGCTCGTCACTAATAATGGCGTCTTCAGGGCCCATTAAGGTTTCGAATAGACCGCCGTTGGCATCGAAGCACGATGAATACAAAATCGTGTCTTCGGTACCTAAAAACTCGCTGAGTTTGGCTTCAAGTGTCTTGTGAATGTTCTGCGTGCCACAAATAAAACGCACGGAAGCAGTACCAAAACCGTGCTCATCAAGGCCTTTTTTGGCTGCTTGAATTAGCTCAGCATTGTTGGCTAAACCTAAATAGTTATTGGCACAAAAGTTTAGTACAGACTCACCATTGCCTACTTCAATTTCAGCGTCTTGGTCGCCTAAAATAATTCGTTCGTTTTTGTATAAGCCTTCTGCTTGCAGCTCGTCTAGCTGGGTTTCAAGCTGTTGATAAAAATCTTGCTTCATGTAATTCTCCGTGCGTTGACGTTACGGGTGAACCATAATGTTATCGAATACCCCATAGTTTACCTGATCAGCAGGGCGCTTGGCATCCTCATTTATAACGCTGGAGAAATTTCATGCATCAACGGGCAATTTATCCTGGCACCTTTGACCCAATCACCAATGGTCATGCTGACTTAATCGCGCGTGCAGCCAACCTGTTTAGCGAAGTGATTGTGGGCGTAGCCAATAGTCCAAGCAAAAAGCCGATGTTTTCGTTAGACGAGCGGGTTGAATTGGTGCGACATGTAGTGTCGCACCTGCCCAACGTTACGGTTGTCGGCTTTAGTGGCTTGTTGGTCGACTTTGCCAAAGAATATCAGGCGACAGTGCTTATTCGAGGCTTGCGCGCAGTATCTGACTTTGAATATGAATTTCAGTTGGCGAACATGAATCGCCGGCTGTTTCCAGAGCTGGAAAGCGTGTTTTTGACACCGTCCGAAGAAAACTCTTTTATTTCGTCAACTTTGGTGAAAGAAGTCGCCATTCATCATGGCGATGTACGCCAGTTTACGAGCGCTCGCGTGGCCGAGGCGTTGGCCGCAAAAGTACACGCAAAAGCGCTGTAATGTTACAGCGCAACGTCAACAAAAACCCATGCCAACAGCAGCGGGCAAACCACACGTAAGTGCCAGAATAACAAGCGATAGCGAAGTTCTGTACGAGCTAACTCACGAAGCCGATTACTGCGCCGCCACAGCCAACCAATGACGATAAAGTAAAATAGCCCAGACAAAGGTAATTGAAACTGCGTCACGTAAGTAACCACCCAGTTAAACAATGGGTCGAAGAACACGACTAGGGCAAGCCCAATGAAACTAATGATAGCAGCAACGATTAGTGCTGCTCGGCGGCGATTCACAGGATGCGTTTCAATGGCATAAGCAATGGGCACCTCGGCGGTTGCGATGGTGGACGTTAGCGCGGCAATACTTAACAATGCGAAAAAGCCAAACCCTAACCATGCGCCCGTACTGCCGAGGCGATCAAATAAGTCCGGCAGTACTTGGAAAATTAAGCGGCCCTCGCCAATAAGTTGCTCACCCTCTGTGACCGACAGGCCTTGTGCCATGGCGACATACAATGCAGGAATAATGAGTAAACCAGCCAAAAAGGCAACGAGTGTATCAAGAGCGGCTACGCTCCATGTTAAACGGCCTAAGCGTGTTCCTTTTTTCAAATAACTACCGTAGATCATCATGCCGCCAAGACCGATAGACAGCGAGAAAAATGCTTGTCCCATAGCTGAAACAAGTAAGTCAGCACTGAGCATGGCATTAAAATCAGGCACTAAATAGGCGCGAAAACCATCACTGGCACCAGGTAGCGTGGCAATGTAGACAATTAGTCCAATCAGCAACACCACCAATAACGGCATGAGACGCCGTGACCAACGCTCAATACCATTCTGAACCCCTTTGATAACAATGCCAAAAGTTAGCGACACAAAGACTAAAAGCAAAATAATATCGCGTAACATAGAGCTTGTTTGTGTCCATTGCGCCAAACTATCAAAACTTAGTGCAGTAAGCAGAAAAGTAAGCCCCTCCGCCACCATCCATGCCGCGACCAAATGGTAGAAGCTGAGCATAAGAATGGCACCGATGACGTTCAAATAACCCATGGTTTTACCGCTAGCGGCAGTAACAGGCGCGTTTGTTTGGCTTAATGATGACAGGGCTTTTACGGGGTTTGCTTGCGCCGCATGGCCAAGGCTGAGTTCGGTGTACAAAGCTGGCACCGCGAGAATGACCACTACAGCCAAGTAGACCAATAAAAATGCAGCGCCGCCGTGGTTTGCGGCTTGGCTAGGAAAACCCCAAATATTACCCAACCCGATAGCTGAACCGGCAGCGGCAAGAATAAATCCAATTCGGGTGTGAAAGCTGTCGCGCATAAAATAACCAATTATGAGTTTGAATTTCGGCAGAAATTAGCCGTTAAAAGCAGGCATTCTAGCCTGTATAACATCCATAAGACTACCATTTTTGCCCATTTCACGTTAGAATCGCGCCCACATTTACTTTTCGATAATTTTGCTCAAACCAGACCCGCAGGAGTCCGCCACATGACTGATCTGGATCTTGGCCGTTACGGCATCACAGACGTCACTGAAGTTGTCCATAATCCTTCCTATGAACAATTATTTGAAGAAGAAACACGTGCTGATCTACAAGGCTTTGAAAAAGGCGTTGTCACCGACTTAGGCGCCGTTGCTGTTGATACAGGTATCTTTACGGGTCGCTCACCGAAAGATAAGTATATCGTACGCGACGACGTCACTAAAGACACGTTGTGGTGGGCAGACCAAGGCAAAAATGACAATAAAGCCATTACCCCAGAAATTTGGGCTGACTTAAAAGACACGGTTACCACGCAATTATCTGGCAAACGTTTGTTTGTAGTTGATACTTATTGTGGTGCCAACGAAGACACTCGTTTATCGGTGCGTTTTATCACAGAAGTTGCATGGCAAGCGCACTTCGTGAAAAACATGTTTATTCGTCCGTCAGCAGAAGAGTTAGAAAACTTCACCCCTGACTTCGTGGTTATGAACGGTGCAAAATGCATCAACCACAAGTGGCAAGAACACGGATTAAACTCTGAGAACTTTGTTGCCTTTAACTTAACCGAGCGTATTCAACTGATTGGCGGAACCTGGTACGGCGGTGAAATGAAAAAGGGTATGTTCTCAATCATGAACTACTACTTGCCGTTGCAAGGTATTGCGTCAATGCATTGTTCTGCCAACGTTGGTAAAGACGGTGACGTTGCCATTTTCTTTGGTTTGTCAGGTACCGGTAAAACGACGTTATCAACGGACCCTAAGCGTCAGTTAATTGGTGATGATGAACACGGTTGGGACGACGACGGTGTATTCAATTTCGAAGGCGGTTGTTACGCAAAAACAATCAATTTGTCAGCTGAAGCAGAGCCAGACATCTATAACGCCATTCGTCGCGACGCATTGTTAGAAAACGTAACCGTAGGTGACAATGGCGTGGTTGATTTCAACGACGGCTCAAAAACTGAAAATACGCGCGTTTCATACCCGATTTATCACATCGATAACATCGTTAAGCCAGTATCGAAAGCCGGCCATGCGAAGAAAGTTATTTTCTTAACTGCAGACGCATTTGGTGTGTTGCCACCGGTATCGAAATTAACCAAAGAACAAACTGAGTACTACTTCTTGTCAGGTTTTACTGCCAAGCTAGCCGGCACCGAACGTGGCATTACTGAGCCAACGCCTACCTTCTCAAGCTGTTTTGGTGCTGCGTTCTTAACTTTGCATCCGACTCAGTATGCAGAAGTGCTGGTGAAGCGAATGGAAGCTGCGGGTGCAGAAGCCTACTTGGTGAATACCGGTTGGAACGGCACTGGCAAGCGTATTTCAATTCAAGCAACCCGCGCTATTATTGACTCAATTTTAGACGGTAGCATTGAAGACGCAGAATTTGTGCAGTTGCCATATTTCAATCTCGCTATGCCAAGTGCATTAGCAGGCGTTGAAGAGCAACACATTCTAGACCCTCGCAACACCTATGCCGATAAAGGTGACTGGGACGTGAAAGCACAAGACCTTGCTAACCGTTTTGTGGCGAACTTTGAGAAGTTCACCGATAACGACGAAGGTAAAGCTTTAGTTGCAGCTGGCCCGCAGCTTTAAAGAACACAGGCTTAAGCGTTAATTTTAACGTTAATTGTAATCAAACCGCAGTTGCGCAAGTGGCTGCGGTTTTGCGTATAAAAAGCCCTGCAACAAGTCACAGTCGGCTTCACGCAATAGTTTCGCTTGCACCGGCTCTTCCACCCCTTCGGCAACCACCGTCAGATCAAGCTGGTGTGCTAACGCTATAATACCGGCCAAAATGGCGCTGTCACGCTTGCTGTGAGCTATCTCTCGCACGAAACTACGGTCTATTTTTATTTTGTGCACCGGTAAAAACCGCAGATAAGCCAAACTTGATTAGCCAGTTCCGAAGTCATCAAGCGAGACTTTAATTCCCATACTGTCCAATGTGTGAATAGTATCGATAGCACGCTCCTCGTCCGCCATCAGCACACTCTCGGTAATTTCCAACTCAAGGTGTGACGGCTTAACGCCAGTTCGCTGCATAATGTCGCGCACGGTGTGCAGAAAGTTTGGTTGAATAAATTGCACCGGTGAAATGTTGACGGCCACCGAAATTTCTTTGCTTCGTAGCTTGTTCATTTGGGTAATATCATGACAGGCTTGTTCCAGCACCCAGCTTCCCATCGCCACAATTTGCCCAGACTCTTCAGCAAGCGGAATGAATTCAGCGGGTGATACCATGCCGCGTATTGGGTGATGCCAGCGAATAAGGCTCTCGACAGCACATACGGTTTGATTTTCCGCGCACAATATAGGTTGGTAATACAGTTCAAGTTGCTGTTTCTCAAGCGCGTCGTGAAGCTCTTGCCGCAACAGTAACTTGGCGCTAAGTTGCTGTGAAATGTCCTGTGAAAACCAATGCGCGGTATTGCGACCATTTTGTTTGGCTTGATACATGGCCATGTCACCATGCTGAATTAAGGTGCGAGCTTCAGGCACTAGGGTTAACTTGCGCAAGGGCTCGTAGGCGGCAATACCAATGCTAGAAGTAATACTTAACGCGTGTTTGCCTATAGTAAATGGCTGTTTAAATACACCTTGCAGGCGCAGCAAAATACGCTGTGCTTCCTCGGCGTTAGCAACCTCCGGCACCAGCAGGGCGAACTCGTCGGCGGCTAAGCGTGCCAGGGTGTCGCCCGGGTCAAGCAACTGGTTTATGCGTTCAGCTATTTGCTGCAATAATTCGTCACCGCCAGCCAAACCGAGTGCGTCATTGACCGCTTTAAACTTATCTATATCAATATAATAAAGAACCAGCATTTGCTGTTGGCGTTGTGCAAGCAACAAGTCATGCTCAACCCGCTCCTCAAAGAAATCTCGGTTCAAACAACCTGTTAGGGCGTCGTGGGTTTGGCGATAAGTTAGCTGCTCTTCAACTGATTTCTTGTCAGAGATATCAAGCAATACCCCAATAAAGTGTGACACCTCGCCGTTAGCTTCGCGAACCGGCGATATATGCACTTCATTCCAATAGCTAGTGCCGTCTTTGCGATAATTGAGTACCGTTGTTTTTAATTCAAGCTGGTGTTCTAGTGCGTGAATGATTTCTTGCACCACGGCTTGATCAGAATGACCGCCTTGTAAAAAGTGTAAACTTTGGCCTAAAACTTCGTCGGCCGTGTAGCCGGTTGTTTTATAAAACGAATGATTGGCATAAACCAGAGGGCGCCCGGGCGCACGAGCATCAATGATGACAATACTGTTAATGCTTGATTCTACCGCACGTTCAAGCAAAAACGCTTTCTCGTGGGCGAGGGAGCTCAGAGCAGTGACATTGTGAGGTTTAACTTCCATGCTACATCTTTACGTTAGTTTACTATGTTTAGTCGAATATACTAATGTAAAGCTTATGTAACAAGGGGTAAATTATACCTTAGTGTAAGTTTTTCCAAGGCGAGTACAGTCACGGCCGTCATGCTTGGCTTGATAGAGCCCTTCATCGGCACGACGAACAATGGAAATAAGCGTGTCTTGCTGATTGAATTCTGCTACCCCAACGCTAATTGTTAGGTGCAGGTGTTCATCGGTGAATCGGTGCTTGGCGGTAGCGGTTCGAATTTTTTCAGCCAACTCAACAGCACCTTCCGCGTCGGTATTTGGCGCAATAATCATAAATTCTTCGCCACCCCAACGGCCTAAAATGTCTGTGGCACGAATTTTCTCGCGTAACAACTGGCTCAGCTCAATAAGCACTTGGTCACCGACAAGGTGGCCATAGCTATCATTGAGTACTTTAAAATGATCAGTATCTAGAATTAAGACCGAAAGCTTCGTGCTGTGGCGCAGGGCCCGCTGCACTTCGTTATCAAGTACAGTGTCTAGGTGCGAGCGGTTATGTAGTTGTGTCAGCCCATCGGTAATGGCTATGCGCTGTAATTCTGCATTTCGTTCTTCTAAAAACGCATAAGCTTCAGCACGGGATTTTTCATAATGCCGAGCAATAGTAAGCACCGCAAATAAAGCACACGAGATATTAAAAAAAGCGGGCAGATTAATAGCGTAACTAGGCCAGGCATTAGCAGACCAAACAATATAACCAATGGTTAGTAGCAAAAACGGCACGGTAACTTTTAAGCCGCGGCGTATACCAAGCAAGAAGAACGCGATGGTGGGTACCATACTTAACCAAATGAACGCGTAATTTCGGCCCTGGGTTAGCGCAACATAAATAACCATAAACACAATAATCGTGCCGGTAAGCCACTTGGCACTACGCTCTAGATTGAGGTTGCGACGTAGATCGGTTTGAATGCCTAAAATAACTGCAAAAACGGCTAAGTTAGCTACGGCAACAGTGTAATAACCGAACAAGGT
Source organism: Pseudidiomarina woesei (assembly GCF_001418345.1). Lineage (GTDB taxonomy): Bacteria > Pseudomonadota > Gammaproteobacteria > Enterobacterales > Alteromonadaceae > Pseudidiomarina > Pseudidiomarina woesei. The sequence goes on along the minus strand of NZ_LIPW01000008.1, from coordinate 38,612 downwards.
AAGGTTAAGAATGACAAAAATGCCGGAATACAGTTGTAATATAAGCAGCAAGCTTTGCATTAATCGAATACGCCAATAGCGCGGATCTTGTCGTTCAAAAGGGTGGTTAATAACCCACCAGCCCTTATTAAGCAAAGCTTGCCAACTCATATTTTACTTACCGTTATTATTATTTTAAGTTCTCGGCATGCGGCAGCTCGTGAGCTGGCGCTTCTTTGTTACCTTCAACTAAGAAGTGCTGCATCCAACGCATTAAACGCATGGAATAATCCAACTGGGCGGCAACGCGTCGATTACCGTGCCCTTCACCAGGGTAAAGTACTAAACGCACAGGTACATTACCATGAGTTTTTAAATAGCGGTATAGCTCCATAGACTGGCTTGGGTGCACCCGCGTATCTTCTTTGCCATGCATTATAAGAATTGGTGTGCGAGCTTTTTCTGCGTGGTAAATTGGGCTGCGCTCTAAATACCATTGCCATTTTTCCCACGGATAGCTGCGCGCATGCACCGCGTGCATTTCCTTGGCAATATCAGTGGTACCGAACTTCGATATATTGTCACTAATACCAACAAACATAACGCTCGCGGCAAAATGTTCAGTTAGCGCGGTGGCCGCCCAAGCTGAAGCAAAACCGCCGTATGAACCGCCAGTAATACCGACTTTGGCGCTATCAACTAAGCCAATATCGACCAGGTGTTTTTTGGCATCAACCAGATCATCAAACTCTTTACCGGCGTAGTCATTTTGGCCGAGTTTTGAAAACTCAACGCCACGCCCAGTACTGCCGCGGTAGTTTGGGAAGAATAGGGCATAACCTTGCTGCGCCGCATATTTTACTGGGCTGCCGTAGCGGTCTAGCCACCCATTGCTGTAATGCGCCTCTGGTCCACCGTGCACCACCATCATGAGTGGGTAACGTTGGCCTTCTTGGTAGTCGGTTGGGTAAACCACAATACCTTCAAGCGTTAGGCCGTCGCGCGCTTTGTAACGCATGGTTTCTTGGCGCGGCATAGTAATGTCAGCTAACCAAGGGTTCGAGTTAGTAACGCGGGTAATGCGGTCACCACTAATACGGAATAATTCAGTAGGGTGCTCAGCACTATGCGCCCGAACCAATACATCGCTTTTGCCGGCCGTCACTTCAATATCTACAGCCACTAATTTGCTGGGTTCCATAATGACGCGGCTTTCAAACCACTGCATGGTTAATGCTTGTACTTCACTTTGTGTACCGCGGTGACCAAGCCAAATTAGTTCGTCATTACGACGCCAAGCAATGTCCTGTACATGACCTAAGTAATCCGGTAGTACGTTTTTACGCTCATTGTTTTTGGTGGTGTCGTAAACATATAGACGACCGTCAGCAGGGTCATTGTAGTCGGCTGCGCCAATCACCGCCAAGTATCGACCGTCAGGTGAAAACTCAGCTTTACCGAGTTTACCCACTGACTCAAACGCGGAAACTTGCTTACCCTTTAAGTCGAGTAACTGATATTGGCTACTCATGTAGTTGTCGTCAACTAACGCCGTTGGTGCTACACGTACTAAAAGTTGCTCATGAGCAGGACGAAACGCAACTGATAATACTTGTGTGTCGCTAGTAATTTTAACAGCACCGGTATCAGCGTTTTGGGTGTCATACAGCCATAAATGGGTGAACTCATGCTGCTCTTCATAAACTTCTGCTTTAAATCCTTTTTTCGCAAGTTTTGACTTGGTTTCATCGGCTTTTTCGCGGGCACGAAAAGCAATGTAGCGGCCATCGTTGCTAATGGCATAACTGCTAATTGCGGCGTCATGGCTTAATACCAACTGCGCTTCACCACCCGTAGTAGACATTTTATAAAGGCTAGTATGTTTCGCCTCGCCGCGTTTGGCTAAAAAGTAAATGGTTTGGCCATTAAAGCTAACAGAGCCTAGCGACTCTTTGCCGGTAATAAACGGCACGCTTTGGTTGGCACCATTGGCCACATGCAGCTCAATATATGAGCTACCGTCTTCATCAATATAAGGTGTGCGAGGCACCACTCGGGTAAAAGCGGCCAGCTCACCATCTGCCGCTAAAGCGACACTATTGATCGATTTGACAGTCACTGTTTCGGTTAACGTAATATCGCGCGCTAACACTGGGAATGCAGTCACTGCGGCAACTAACAAGATAATTAAGTTGCGTAACATACTAGGCTCCTCTCATAAATTTAAGCCAGTTTACCAGTAAAATTATTGACTTCCCACGAAATATAGCCAATCTGTTAACAACATTTCAGCAACGGGCAAGCTATGAATGATCAATTACTCATCGGTGGCATTCTAATTGGGGCGTTGACGCTCTTTATTTGGGACCGCTGGCGTTATGATTTAGTCGGGATGTTTGCCCTACTGGTTGCGGCAGCTTTTGGCTTGGTGCCAGCCCAAGAGGTTTTTTCTGGCTTCGGTAATGCGGCGGTTATTACGGTCGCGGCTGTGTTAGTCATTAGCCATGCCATGTGGCGTTCAGGGGTGGTTGATGCACTTGCTTCTTTAATGAAGCGCGCCGGCGATAAAGCTTGGGTTCAAATGATTGCCTTAACGAGTGTAACTACGTTTTGCTCGGCGTTTATCAGCAATACCGGCACCATGGCTATTATGATTCCCGTCGCTTTGCAATTGTCACGCAGTGGTATTGGTCATGCCTCGCGAGTGCTTATGCCGATGGCCTTTGGCTCATTGCTGGGCGGCACTATTACCATGATCGGTACGCCACCTAATATTATCATTGCAGATATTCGCCATGAGTCCTTCGGCGAAAGCTTTGGTATTTTTGACTTCACCCCAGTGGGCTTAAGCTTAGCGGCAATCGGCTTGGTGTTTATGTGGTTAACTAGTAAATGGTTGGTGCCAAAAACAAAGAGCCGCGATGCAGCAAACTCGCCCTACGATATGAGTTCTTATATAACCGAACTGTGGGTACCTGAGTCAGCCGGTTTTGTTGGCCAAACTTTGTATGAACTAGAGTCAAAAATAAAAGAGAATTTTGCGGTGGTCGCGATTAAACAAGGTAAATCGGTAACCACTGCGCCCCCTCGTTACTATCGAATCAAAGCAGAGGACGTGTTGATTGTTGAAGCTGATACAGACACGTTACAACAAATTATTGACGCAACTGGCTTTGAATTAAACGCTGACGAAGAGCTTGCTGACCGCTTCTTAGTTTCCGATGAGGTGCAAGTGGTGGAAGGGGTTGTTGGGCCTGACTCTAGGTTAATTGGCCGTTCTGCCGCTGACTTGCGCCTGCGTCATCGCTTTGGGGTTAATGTACTTGCAGTTGCGCGCCAGGGCCAGCCGGTAAAACCTAACTTAGCCAATATACGCTTTAAGCCCGGCGACGTGCTGTTGCTGCAGGGCGACGCTGAAATACTGACTGATGTGTTTCGTCGTTTCGGCTGTTTCCCATTAGCCCAGCGTAGCATGCGTATTGGCGGGGAAAAGAAACTGTTTACCCCATTAGCTATCTTTGCCGCGGCCATATTGGTCAGTGCGCTTGGCCTATTATCAGTTCCAGTAGCGTTTACGGCCGCCGCGGGGGCTATGGTGCTAAGCAACATTATTCCATTGCGCGAACTTTATGAGAACGTCGACTGGCCTATTGTTGTTTTATTGGGTGCAACCATTCCGTTAGGCGGGGCATTAGAACGTAGCGGCGCTGCCCACACTCTAGCTGAATGGGCGTTATTGATCAGCAACGATGCGCCAGTAGCGGTTGCTTTAACGGTTTTGTTAGTCGTTACCGTAGTATTGTCCAATATTGTTAACAATGCAGCGGCGGCGGTGCTCATGGCACCTATTGCACTGAATATGGCTTCGTCACTAGGGGTTTCTGCAGACGGCTTCTTAATGGCTGTAGCGGTAGGGGCAGCACTACCTTTTATTACCCCAATTGGGCACCAGTCAAATATTCTGGTTATGGGGCCGGGCGGTTATGCATTTGGCGACTATTGGAAGCTAGGCCTGCCCTTAACGATTGTACTCATTGCAGCAGCTGTGCCGCTTATTCTTGGGTTTTGGCCGCTAGCCGCGTAGCCTCTGCGCCGCGCGCCACAATGCGTAACTGGGCAATAGTTTGCTCGGTTAAACGTTGTTTTTCTTTATTATCAGCGTCGAGAGCATCGGCGCCTGCACTAAAAACAATACGGACAATAGCGTCAGCTTGTAGCTCTGCAAGTTCGCGCGTAAATTTCTGTTCAGCAACTAAATAATCCACTAACTCAGCGGTAAAATGCTCAACTTCGCGGGTAACAGCCAGCCTGAAATCACGCGAATTGCCTGACTTTTCTTGCAGCAATAGACGAAATATCGCGGTGTTATTACTGACAAACTCCATGAACGTGGTGACTGACGCACGAATAATCGAACCGCCTTTTGCAATTTGCTGACGCGACTGACGCAGCAACTGGCGCAAGGTTAACCCGCCTTCATCAACCAGTGTTAATCCAAGTTCTTCCATATTTTGAAAATGACGATAGAACGAGGTTGGCGCAATACCTGCTTCGCGCGCCACTTCGCGTAAGCTTAAACTGGCGTAGCCATGCTCAGCGCTCAATTGATTCATGGCCGCTTGAATAAGGGCTCGACGGGTCTTTTCTTTTTGGGCAGCGCGAATACCAGCCATGTTGAAGCAACTCTTTCTATTCTGTGTGGTCGAACGAATTATGTCAGTGAACGCTTGTTCACGCAATTCATCGTTTTTTACATGAAAGTGCTTGCGCCTAGCGCGGGTCACATGTAAATTGAGCGAACACTTGTACTCTGAATTGCAGGGCATGCAAAAAGAGCAAGATTATTTACTTAGCAATTTGAGTTTATTTATATGTCATTACGCGAAAGCTCAGCAGCCGCTGAAAAACCCCCGATTATTTGGCTAAACACCTTGGTGTTCGCTATTACGTTTTCAGTTGCCGCTATTGGTGTGCCTTGGTATGCGTTCACGCACGGCTTTTCTGCCGGCCTGATCACTGCGCTGCTTGGCACTATTGTCTTTGCTGGTATTTCAATAACCGCAGGCTATCACCGTTTGTGGGCGCACCGCACCTATGACGCCCATTGGTCACTACGAATTTTATTCGCGCTCGGTGGCGCATTAGCGGTACAAAACAGCGCACTGCATTGGTCATCTGACCACCGCGAACATCACAAGCACGTTGACGATAACGACAAAGACCCGTATTCGGCTAAGCGTGGGTTCTGGTACTCACATATAGGGTGGATGCTGCGTGAATACCAAGCGTCACGTTATAGCAACTACGATAACGTGAAGGACCTACAAAAAGACCCGATTGTGATGTGGCAGCACCGCAACTACTTGCTGTTAACCTTGCTCACCACCATTGGCTGGCCCGTAGCTATTGGCTTAATGCTTGGCGACGTGTGGGGTGCGGTAATTTTGGTTGGTTTTGCACGCTTAGTGATCAATCACCACACCACGTTTTTCATTAATTCGTTGGCCCATATTTGGGGCAAGCAAACCTACACCGACCGCAACACCGCGCGCGACAATGGTTTTCTGGCTTTATTGACGTTTGGCGAAGGCTATCATAACTACCATCATATTTTTTCAGCAGACTACCGAAACGGTATTCGCTGGTGGCAGTTTGACCCAACGAAATGGCTGATTCGATCGTGTTCTTGGCTAGGCCTTACCCGTAACCTGAAACGTACGAACGGCTATCAAATTGAAAAAGCACGCCTTGAAATGCAATTCAAAAAGGCCACAGAAAAAGCTCAAATTTCGTGTGAAACTACCATGGCGAAGCTACATGAAGAGTTTGATGTGTTGGTTGCCAAGTTGCGTGAATACTATCAGGTGCGCAAGCAATTGCTTGATATGAAAACCAAGGCACTAGCACAGAACGTGCATGTGCCAACGGTTGCTGAATTGCATGAAAAAGCCGAAGTCGTGCGAAATGCGTTCAATCATCACAAGCGTGAGTTTTCGCAAATGTTGGCTCGTAGCCTGCAAGGGCCGAACGCCGCCTAATATAATAAAAGGCTTGGTAAGGCCTAATTAGATATTACTGTATCCAAAAACGTAAATATTACGCTATAACGGATACAGTTTTATCCATTTGGTGCTGCCATGAAATACAACTTCTTGCCGAAAAAGACGTGCAGATAGCATTAGCGCGTTTTCTGCGCACTCGCCCGGAGCGGGCAAAACTTTCTCGCGACAAATTGTCTGAGCGCAGCACTGTCCCCGCTGCAACCATAAAAAAATTGAGCTAACGGGCCAGATTTCGTTTGATTGCCGAGCAAAATGAAGCTGTTTGCAATGATGTTCGAAAGTTGTTGGTGTGAATTAACTATTGAGCAAGACAAAGCAACATCGCTAGGAGTTGTAATTGATGATTCGAAATATTGGGGTGCTCGTATTTTCTGTGTGGATCGCGACAGTTGCTAAAACTCAGGAGATTCAGGCGGTAGAACTGCCACCACAAGGCGACTGCCAAGACGTTACCTATAGTCACAACAAGGTATCCAAGTGGCCTTTACTTCTGCGGCTGTGTCATTACAGCGCTGATGAGTTTAATGCGCTTATAGCTGAGCCAGTGCTTGAACCGAACTGGCTTCCTACGCAAGTAACCTACCAAGGATTAGCTAACAGTTTGCTTGACTCGCGTATGGCATCTATTGCTCTTGCGCACGGACAACGTTGGTACAGTCAGCTTGCTGCAAATAACGCGACGACGACATCGGTAGTTCAGCTGACGGACTTCCTATCTCCTTATTTTGGCTGCGCTATTGTGGTGACCAACGACGGATTTTCAGACCCGTGTACCAACGCGACTTGGGATAAGCTAGGTCGTTTGCAAACCCCGGTAACGGGTCTTGCTAATCAATCATTGCGCCATTTTCCGTTTAGCATAAAAGAACAAACCGTTTACTTAGGGTTGGCTGATGAAAATCTCGCTTGGCAACCGTATTCGTTTGAGCCGAACTTGCACGATGCATCCGTTCCGTTACTTGAGCGGGTTGGCAAAGGCTTGTTTTGGGGGTTATTAACCGAAGTTCAAGCGCTTTGGCCAGAAGTTACCAAGCTAGGCTCTTTGTCTGAGACCGAACAAAGTCACCTATTCATTATGGCCGTTGCCAAGGAGCGCGGTGACGCAATTTGTTGGCTCGTTGATCAGGGGTTAAACCCAGCGGCAACCAATGAATTTGGGGATAATGCGTTAACCACTGCTAACATGATTGAAAGTGAGGCCATGGTCGAGCTAATGACGAGTTTAATGAATGCACAAAAAAAACAAGTCGCGCATTGATTCCTATTTCATCAATGCGCAACCGGTAAGCAGGTGCTTACTTCTTGGCCTTGGCAAAGGCTTCAGCGAGCGCTGAACCCATGGCCGAATTCATCGGCGCCTGGCCACCTGAACGGGAACCACCTTGACGTGGTGTTTTGGCTTTGCCGCTTTCCGGTTTACTACCGGCAACTTTTGCTGGGTCGGCGGTAGGCTCATCGCTTAAGCGCATGGTTAGGCTAATGCGCTTACGTGGCACATCCACTTCAAGAACCTTCACTTTCACAATGTCGCCGGCTTTGACAATTTCACGTGGGTCGCTAACAAACTTATCGGCTAGCGCAGAAACGTGAACTAAGCCGTCTTGATGCACGCCAATATCCACAAAAGCACCAAACGCGGCTACATTGCTCACCACACCTTCAAGCGTCATGCCGGGTTTCAGATCTTTAATGTCGTCAACACCGTCTTTAAAGCTAGCGGTTTTAAACTCAGGGCGCGGGTCGCGGCCGGGCTTATCCAGTTCGCGCAATATGTCTTGCACCGTTGGCAAGCCAAACTTGTCGTCGGTAAAATCGGCTGCGTTTAAACCGCGTAAAAAGCTAGAGTCGCCAATAAGCTCAGCCACCTTGCGGCCGTGCTGTGCGGCCATGTGCTCTACCACTGGGTATGCTTCAGGGTGAACCGCGGACGCGTCAAGTGGCTGTTCGCCATTCATAATGCGCAAAAAGCCGGCGGCCTGTTCAAATGACTTAGGCCCCATGCGAGCTACTTTAAGTAGCTGCTGACGGGTAGCAAAACGGCCGTTGCTGTCACGGTGCGCAACAATGTTTTGGGCTAAGGTTTTGCTTAAACCTGCCACGCGCGCAAGCAAAGCAACCGAGGCGGTATTAATGTCCACGCCAACGGCGTTTACACAGTCTTCCACCACAGCATCAAGGCTCTGCGCAAGCTGAGCTTGGCTTACGTCATGCTGGTATTGGCCAACACCGATAGACTTCGGTTCAATTTTTACTAATTCGGCCAGCGGGTCTTGTAGGCGTCGCGCAATAGACACCGCGCCACGCAACGAAACGTCGAGATCTGGAAATTCCTGTGCTGCAAGCTCTGACGCCGAGTACACCGAGGCCCCGGCTTCATTCACAATGACCTTGCTAGCTTTAATCTCAGGGTTGGCTTTGAGCATTTCGCCCACGAGCTTGTCGGTTTCACGCGAGTAGGTGCCGTTGCCAATCGAAATCAATTCAACTTTATGTTGTTTGCACATACCGGCAAGAGTGCGCATGGCCTTGTCGACCTGATTTTGTGGTTGGAACGGGAACACAGTATTAGTGCCTAGCACTTTACCGGTGTTGTCGACCACCGCTACTTTAATACCGGTGCGTACACCGGGGTCAAGACCCATGGTTACTTTAGCGCCGGCCGGGGCGGCCATAAGCAGATCTTTTAAGTTATTGGCAAATATTTGAATGGCGTCGGTTTCCGCGCGTTCACGCACGGTACCAAATAGCTCAGTTTCCATGTGTAGCAAAATTTTAATGCGCCAAGTCCATTGCACAGTTTGCTGCATCCAAGCGTCAGCAGCGCGACCTTGGTCTTGCCAGTTTATGTGAGCAGCAATGAGTTGTTCGCCGTAACTACGGGCTTTCGGGTCGTCTTGTTGTGGGTCGGCATCAAGTTTTAACTGCAAAATGCCTTCGTTGCGGCCACGGAATAACGCCAGAGCACGGTGAGAAGGTATTTTTTTAACCGCTTCGCTAAACTCAAAATAGTCGCGATATTTTGCGCCTTCGGTTTCTTTTCCGCTGGCGACCACACTAGAAATATTCGCGTTATTCCATAAATAATCACGAACTTTCTTTAATAATGCAGCATCTTCGGCGAAACGCTCCATAAGAATAAAGCGCGCGCCATCTAAAACGGCTTTCTCGTCGGCAAAGCCTGCGTCAGCGTTAATGTACTTAGCAGCTTCATGTTCTGGAACCGTATCTAAATTGCTAAATAGCGTGTCGGCTAGCGGCTCTAAACCCGCTTCAATGGCAATTTGGCCTTTGGTGCGGCGCTTTGGTTTGTAGGGTAAATACAAGTCTTCAAGTTCGGTTTTTGACTCAGTGGCGGTAATCGCCTGCTCAAGCTCGGCTGTCAATTTCCCTTGGTCGCGAATACTGGCTAAGATCACCGCGCGGCGGTCTTCAAGCTCGCGTAAATAGGTTAAACGCTGGGCTAAGTTGCGTAATTGGGTGTCATCTAAACCACCGGTCACTTCTTTTCGGTAACGGGCAATAAAAGGTACTGTGGCACCGTCGTCCAATAGCGCGATAGCAGCTTTTACTTGCTGCGAACTGACCGCTAACTCGTTCGCGATTTGCTGAGTAATCGAGCTCATAGCTTCTCTCTTTGGTTCTGGAGTTTCTGTTCGGTTTAAAAAAAAACGGGCTCAAGTATATCAGGGCGTTTTACGAATGTGCGCTTTTGTGCGTTAAAAAGCGGTTAGCTATGCTGAAGGCTTGGTCAGTTGGTAACTAATATGCGTGACAAACCAAAGCTGAGCGCCGGTTGGGGTGCTGACGACAAATTCGTCATCAAGCTGCTTGCCCAACGCAGCGCGGGCCATCGGGGCATCAATCGAAATCACATCATTGCGTTGATAAATCTCGTCGGGCCCAGCAATGGTGAAGGTTTTCTCAAGGCCTTGTTGGTTTTCTACGGTAACGGTTGCGCCAAAAAACACTTTGCCGTCTTGTTGCGGCGAATAATCAACGATTTTCAGCTGTTCTAGTCGTTTGCGCAAAAAACGAATGCGTTTGTCTATTTGCCTTAGTTTCTGCTTATTGTATTTGTAATCGGCGTTCTCACTTCTGTCGCCTAAACTCGCGGCCCAAGCGACTTTTTCAGTGGTTTCGCGGCGCTCTACGCGCCACAAATGGTCAAGCTCGTTCTGTAACTTCAAATAGCCCGAGCGACTAATTAAATTGGTTTTCATACTGCTTTATGCCACTTCTCAAATTGCGGTGATAATTCATCATAGGGTAAGGGCTTACTCAAGAAATAGCCTTGAATAGACACCACCACCGCAATATTGCCTGGAGCGCCTGGCAGCTGCGTCGGCAGTAACATGGGTACGACTCGTAAAACGTGCTCAAGAGGGACAGCATACTGTTGCGCAGCGAGATGAAAAGGCAGCACAGAGATCAATGTAGTTCCTTTTATAATAAATTGCAGAGGACTTTGAATATCATGCTTTTAGAATGATTAAAGCTTAGCTTAAAATTGTCAATTCACAAGAAAAACTGGTATCTCACGCGTAAACTAACTACTTTAAAACTATAAGCTTTTATAACTCGTTAGCGAGCGGGCAAACTATGCAGCAGCAAGTAAATCAAGACGTAAAGCAACGTAACTGTATTACCGTACACAAAACACAAGGGCGGCCTGTCGTGTTTGGTCACGGCTTTGGCTGTGATCAACTAATTTGGCTGCCAGTTTTAAGTCAACTGCCCGACAATGTGGCGCCTATTACTTTTGATTATGTAGGTTGTGGCCGCTCTGACTTTGGCGCTTATGACAAAGAGAAATACGCTAGCTTTAACGGCTATGTGCAAGACCTAATTGATGTTATTGAGGCGTTAAACCTAGGAGCCATTGATTACGTTGGTCATTCGGTAAGTGGTATGATTGGCATGTTGGCGGCAATTGAGCGGCCCGATTTATTTAAGCAAATCATTGCTATTGGGCCGTCGCCAAAGTATCTGAATGATACCGATTACGAAGGTGGCTTTGAGCGTGAAGACATTATCGATTTATTATCGATGATGGAGCGTAATCACTTTGAGTGGGCCGGCTACTTGGCTCCGATTGTGATGGAAAATAGCCAGCGCCCTGAGCTAGCAGAACAACTGCGTAAAAGCTTCGCAAATTCGAACCCTGAAATATCGCGCCGCTTCGCAGAAGTACTATTTTTATCGGACAACAGGGAATACTTAGAGCGTGTACCCGTTCCAGTTACTTTAATGTATTGCGCGGTAGATGTGATTGTTCCAGTGAGTGTTATAGAATACATGGCGACGCAAATACCACAATGCGATCTGGTTGAGCTAAATGCCGCAGGGCACTATCCACATGTTAGCGCACCGCAAGAAGTCAGTCAGGCAATAATGGCGAATTTATGATGGAAAAAAACGCGTGGGTTGAACAAGCCCCCGTTGGGTTACTCGCTATTCATGGTGATAGCACAATTACCCAAATTAATACCATGCTACTGAAGTTATTGAACTATGAGCGCGAGGAACTCATTGGTCAGCCTATTAATAAGTTGTTTGCCCGCTCAGGGAAGTTGTTTTTTCTCACCCATGTGTTTCCGTTGCTACAACACCAAGGTCTAGTTGAAGAAATGTATTTGCGTTTGCGTGATCGCGATGGTCACGACATACCCGTGTTAATTAATGCGAGCAAACTAGAAAGTGACCAGGGTGCGACCAGCTTTTTGTTTGCTTTCATGCCAATTCAACGTCGGTTTATTTTCGAAGATCAACTGGTTGAAGCACGTAAAGAAGCGGAACAGGCGCTCATGGCCCAGCGCGAAGCAACAGACGCGTTACAGGCAGCGCGAGAAGAGTTAGAAGAAAATCAAGCACAGCTACTGCGCTTGAATGAGCAATTGCAGCGGCTAGCCCATACCGATGAGCTGACCCAACTTGCCAACCGCCGCAGCTTTGAAGAACAGTTGGAATATCAATTAACGTTGCAAAAGCGGCAAAGAGATAGTGCTGGACTGATGTTACTTGATATTGACCACTTTAAGAAAATTAATGATCTGCATGGCCATAGCTGCGGTGATGAGGTGCTGTGTAAAGTCGGCAAGCTGCTACGTGAATTGATGCGCGAGGTGGACACTGCAGCGAGAATAGGCGGTGAAGAATTCGCGATTATTCTGCCGGGGGTTGATGAGCAAGGCTTGCAAACTGCCGCTGAGCGTATCCGTAAGAAAATCGAGTCGACGCGGTGGCGTCATGGCGTTGTTACCATGAGTGTCGGGGTAACTATGGTACGTGACGAGGATAGCCGCGAGGGAGTTATGCAACGTGCTGATCGCGCTTTGTATCAAGCTAAGCGGCAAGGTCGCAACTGTGTCGAAATAGGCTGAAATCTTTCGTTACAAGCCGTTGTTGGTAAACTAAATTAATTCGCCCTATAGTGGCATTATGAACCTGATTGAATAACCTGAGCACGTCAACAATGAGCCAAGAAACCTTTAAAATTTTAGTGGTAGATGATGATGCGCGTCTGCGCAGTTTACTAGAGCGCTACTTGCACGAGCAGGGTTTTTATGTGCGCTCAGCGGCTGAAGGTGAACAAATGAATCGCCTGCTTGAGCGCGAAAACTTTCATTTGATGGTGCTTGACTTAATGCTGCCAGGCGAAGATGGCTTGTCAATATGCCGTCGCTTACGCCAGCAAAACAATGAAATACCTATTGTCATGTTAACGGCAAAAGGTGATGAGGTGGATCGCATTATCGGCCTTGAACTTGGCGCCGACGACTATTTGGCAAAACCCTTTAACCCACGCGAATTACTGGCCCGCGTACGCGCAGTACTGCGCCGCCGCGGTAAAGAAATACCGGGTGCCCCAACGGCGGATGACCAAGAGATTAAATTCGGTGAGTTTCGTTTAAATTTAGGCACTCGTGAAATGTTTCGCAAAGACGAGCCGATGTCACTAACAAGCGGAGAGTTTGCGGTGCTCAAAGCACTGGTAACGCACCCGCGTCAGCCAATGTCGCGCGACAAACTCATGAACCAAGCCCGAGGGCGTGATTATAGTGCCTTAGAGCGAAGTATTGATGTGCAGGTGTCGCGCTTGCGTCGTATGTTGGAAGTAGACCCAGCTAATCCACGCTACATACAAACCGTTTGGGGGCTCGGTTATGTGTTTGTTCCCGACGGCAAGGGTGCTGACGTAAAAGCGACCAGTTAATGCGACTTTTTCCGCGCTCAGCGTTTGCTCGTACCGTTGCATTGATAGCGGTGCTGCTACTTATTAACCAAGTCGTGTCGTACGTCATGGTTGGGTTGTATGTGGTGAAACCGAGCATGCAACAGGTAAGTAGTGTTGTGGCGCGGCAAGTGCAAGGTGTTTTGACGCTTGACCAGTGGCTGTCTGAAGTGGACATTGACGCGCAGCAGCAGCGGCAGTTAGTCGAGCGCTACACGCAAGCCACAGGCATTCGTGGAATTAGCGTTGACGAAGCGTTAGAGCAAGGGCTTGCAAACACCACGACCTATAATTTTTTATCTGCACAGCTATCTGATCTGTTACAAGCGAATACCGAAGTACGTATTTCACAAGGTGACGTTTACCGCGTGTGGTTACGTACGGAAAATTTACCCGGCTATTGGCTAACGATTGAGCTTGATAACTTTGATGAAGCGCGCTTCTCACCATTGCTGTTTTATTTGGTGCTCATTGGCGGCCTAAGTGTGCTGGGGGGCATGGTTTTTACCAACTGGCAAAACCGGCCCTTAAAGGCGCTTGAGGCTGCAGCCAAGCAAATTGGTAGCGGTGAATACCCCGATGCATTGCCTGAACGAGGCTCAACGGAAGTGATTGCGGTAACGCGGGCTTTTAACCAAATGAGCCAAGGCGTGAAACAGCTAGAGCAAGACCGTGCGTTACTTATGGCTGGCATTTCTCATGACTTGCGCACGCCGCTGACTCGCATTCGTCTTGCCACCGAAATGATGCCACCAGCTGAAGATTATCTGGCCGAAGGTATTATTAGCGATATTGACGATATGAACTCGATTATCGATCAGTTTATTGATTATGTGCGCAGTGATACTTCAGCCGACAACGAACAACAGAACTTGAATTACTTGGTCGAAGACGTGGTGGCCCATGTGCCTGACTCATGGCACTCAAAAATTGAAGTGATTTATAACGACATGCCGAACGTACCGGTACGTGAGATTTCGATTAAACGGGTGCTGCTGAACTTGTTGGAAAACGCCGAACGTTATGGTCGTGAAAAAGTCCTTATTGAAACGGGCTATGACGAAGCTCGACAGGTGGCGTGGTTTAAGGTGTGTGACGACGGCCCCGGTATACCTGCAGCCCAAGTAGAGCATTTAATGCAGCCGTTTACCCAAGGCGATAAAGCCAGGGCCATGAAAGGCTCTGGCCTAGGCTTGGCCATTATTAAACGTATTATTGAACGCCACCATGGCCGCGTACTGCTCGGCCAAAGTGAGCGCCTTGGTGGGCTTTGTGTGCGTGTAGAACTGCCGGTTTAGTGCAGTTTAACCGCGTACGCGGTTAAGCCCATTAAGCGCCGCCACGCGGTATGCTTCCGCCATAGTGGGGTAGTTAAATGTGGTGTTGACGAAATATTCAATGGTATTGCCTTCACCTTTTTGTTCCATAATGGCTTGCCCTATGTGAATAATCTCTGCAGCGCGCTCACCAAAGCAATGAATGCCGAGAACTTCATTGGTTTCTCGGTGGAATAGAATTTTTAAGCTACCCACCGCCATATTTGAAATTTGTGCGCGCGCTAAATGTTTGAACTGAGCTCGTCCCACTTCATAAGGTACTTTTTGCGCGGTAAGTTCTTCTTCGGTTTTACCGACAGAGCTTATTTCCGGAATGGTATAAATACCTGTCGGAATATCACTGATTAAGCGTTGGTTGCACTCGCCTTTTAGCATGGCGGTAGCGCAGATGCGGCCCTGGTCGTAGGCTGCACTGGCTAAGCTTGGATAACCAATAATGTCACCAACAGCATAGATGGTGTCGGTTTTCGTTTGGTAATGCTTGTTCACTTCAAGTTGGCCGCGATGATTTGGTTTCAAACCAACGCTTTGCACGTTGAGCCCTTCAATGTTACCAGAACGACCATTGGCGAAGAGTAAACAATCGGCATCAATACGTTTGCCTGATTGAGTATACAAAGTCACGCCATCGTCGTGTCCTTCAATACGATCGTATTCTTCGTTATGACGAATTACCACGCCGCTATTACGTAAGTGATAGCTCAATGCATCAGAAATTTCAGCATCCAAAAAACTTAACAGGCGTTCGCGCGTGTTAATAAGATCGACCTTGACGCCCAAGCCACGAAAAATACTGGCGTATTCACAACCAATAACTCCAGCGCCGTAAATAATAATGCTACGGGGTTCATGTTTTAGGTCTAAAACCGTGTCCGAGTCGTAAATGCGTTCATGGTTAAAGTCGACATTGTTTGGATGATAAGGGCGCGAACCTGTGGCGATAACCACCTGCTTGGTGGTGATGTATTCAACGGTGCCGTCTGCTTGAATTATTCTTAACCGGTTGGCGTTTTCAAAGGCGGCTTTGCCATGAATAACCGTTACGCCATTACGCTCGTAAAAACTGCTACGCAACCCCACTTGCTTACGAATAACGCCTTGCGCATGTTTTAAAATTTCAGCAAAAGTTAAGCCACGATGAATGCGCTCTCCAGCGAACAAAGGGTTGGAGTTATATTCAATTAAGCGGCTTACCGAATGGCGCAGCGCCTTTGAAGGAATGGTTCCCCAGTGAGTACAACCGCCGCCGAGTGAACTGTGTTTTTCAACCATCGCAACGTTACGGCCATTTTTCGCCAGTTGCATAGCTGCACCTTCGCCACCAGGGCCGCTACCAATCACTACCGCATCAAATTGTGCCTCGCTTACACTCATTTACCACTCCTTCTTGGTTGTGCCCTAAGCTTCTTTGCCGTTATAGTAACGGAAACAACTCGTGTTCAGCCAGTTTAATGGAATCGTCATGGCGCACAAACCTGTTCCCGAAATATTAACCCGTCACATTGTAGCAGCTAGCCGGCTGTTACGTATTGAAGCGGTAGACTTGCGCTTTAGTAATGGCGTCGAGCGCCAGTTTGAGCGCATGGCAAGCAGCGGCCGTGGTGCTGTCATGATTGTTCCTTTCATTGATGACGATACACTGATGCTAGTCCGTGAGTATGCTGCGGGACTACACAACTATCAGTTGGGCTTTCCCAAAGGTTTGATTGACCCAGGAGAAACGCCCGAAGAAGCTGCTAACCGCGAATTAAAAGAAGAAATTGGCTATGGTGCTAAGCAACTTATGCCACTCAAAAGCGTGACTATGGCGCCCCAGTTTTTCTCGGCTACGATGCATATTTTTGTTGCTCGCGACTTATATCCCGAGTCATTGCCTGGGGATGAACCCGAACCACTTGAACAAGTGCCTTGGTTAATCAGCAAGGCTGATGCTTTGCTGAAACAAGAAGATTTTACTGAAGCCCGAAGTATTGCGGCGCTGTTGATGACATTGCGGGAGCTACAAGCATGAGCCAACACATAGCCCCTGAACAGCTTGCCCAGTGGCTGCAAGGGGCGGCCGACGTTGCGTTGCGTGCCGGCGATTTAATTCTTGAATTGTACGAAGAACAAGCGTACGAAACCTACGAAAAAGTTGACGAGTCGCCGGTGACCAGTGCTGACTTTGCTGCCAACCGGTTAATAGTTGATGGTTTAGCGGCGCTAACACCCGATATTCCAATTTTGTCGGAAGAGGGCTCACATTTGAGCTTTGAAGAGCGCCAAAAATGGTCTCGGTACTGGATTATTGATCCTATAGACGGCACGCAAGAATTTATTGCCCGCAGTGGTGATTTCGGCGTGATTATTGCCTTGGTTGAACACAACCAGCCGGTACTGGGCGTTATTTATTGGCCTGCCGGTGATGTGTTGTACACCGCGCAACGTGGGCAAGGTGCATTTCGTCAAGACGCGCACGGCAAGCAACAAATTCACATTCGGCGCTTGGCCGGTCCCGCCCAAGACGTTATCCATCTGGCAATTAGCCGTCGGCAGCCACGTGAACGTGTGTTGCAGCGCATGACCGCTGAGCGTGAACTTGCATTGTTTCCAGCTGGCAGTTGTTCATTAAAAGCCTGCATGATCGCTGAGGGCCGTGCCGATTGCTTTTTACGCGTCGGGCCTACTGGCGAGTGGGACACCGCTGCTGCTGAAGTGATCGTTGGCGAAGCGGGTGGCTGCATTGTCAGTGAAGATTTTCAGCCGCTAACCTATAACCAAGAAGCAAACCTAGGCAACCCGAATTTTATTATTTTGGGCGACCCAGCCGTTGCTTGGAAAAGCGTGTTTACTCATCATCAAAACGATGATTAGCGGGCAAAATATTCACCGTCTCGTGCAATTCTGACCACACTAAAACGGCGTCTCCGCGCTCTAATTGAGCGCGGACATCGGCCACTTTTTGCGCTAGCGATTTTTCTTCATCGCCATAGTCGGTGCCCTCACGCAGCACAAAAGCCTCAATGAGTTGGGTGAGCGTGTCGGGATTAACTTGCTGCCAAGGTATTTCCATTAGCTTTGCGCCTCTTGTATGGCTTCTTCAGCCTCTAACCACTCGGCTTCGGCTTGCGCTAACTGAGCTTGCGCGTGTGCTTGTTGCTGAAGTAGCTCGGTCAATTCATCTTTGCGCTGAGCTTCGTACAGCGAATTGTCAGCCAGCGCTTCGTTCAACTCGCTCAGCTGTTGTTCAAATTTCTGCATGGCTTGCTCAGCTTTTTTTACACGATCCTTCAGTGGCTTAAGCGCTTGCCGGCGCTCAGCTTCTTGGCGTTTTTCAGCTTTGCGATCAGTTTTACCCGAGCTGCTTTGGGTGGTCGCGGTTTTTTGCTGTTGCGCATGCTGCTTCAACCAGTCGTGGTAGGCGTCAAGGTCGCCGGCAAAAGGCTCGACGTGTTGATTGGCCACTAAATAAAACTCATCCACTGTGGTGCGTAACAAGTGTCGGTCATGTGAGACAATAACCATAGCGCCGTCAAAGTCTTGTAGCGCATATACCAAGGCTTCGCGCATGGTGCTGTCTAAGTGGTTAGTGGGCTCATCAAGCAGCAACATATTTGGTTTTTGATAAACAATAAGCGCCAATACCAAGCGTGCCTTTTCGCCCCCTGACATAGGCCCCACCAGCGCTGTTGCGGCATCGCCAGAGAAGCCAAAGCCACCAACAAAGTCGCGTAGCTGTTGTTCGGTTGCAGCAGGGTCTAGGCGCTGCAGGTGCTGTAGTGGGGTTGCCTGCACATCTAAGGTTTCTAATTGGTGTTGAGCAAAATAACCAAGGCTAACGCCAGGGTTCAAAGCCACTACGCCAGCTTGTGCTTTAAGCTCACCGGCAAGCAGCTTCACTAAGGTTGATTTACCCGCGCCATTACGGCCGAGCAGACCTATCCGGCTACCGGGCACTAAGTTGAATTTAATGTCGCGCAAGATAACCGTATCACCGTAACCAGCCTGCACTTTTTCTAAGGTCAGCAATGGATTGGGTAATTGCGCTGGTGGTTTAAATTGGAAGTTAAAACCACTGGCAGCCCGCAGTGGCGCCGATGCCTGCAACCGTTCTAGCGCTTTTATGCGACTTTGCGCTTGCTTGGCTTTGCTGGCCTTATAACGAAAACGGTCAATGTAACTCTGCAGATGTTTGCGCTGAGTTTGTTCTTTTTCAAATTGCGCCTGTTGTTGTGCAATATGCTCGGCTTGTTGGCGCTCAAAACTGCTGTAATTACCGCTATAGCTAGTGGCGGTGCGGTTTTCAATGTGCACAATATGTTGCACTGTCGCGTCAAGAAAATCACGGTCATGCGAAATAACCATGAGTGTACCAGGGTAGCGTTGCAGCCAGTCTTCTAGCCAAAAAATAGCGTCCACATCTAAGTGGTTGGTTGGTTCGTCAAGTACCAATAAATCGGCGCGGGCAATCAGTGCTTGCGCAAGGTTTAAGCGCATACGCCAACCGCCGGAAAAGGCCTTGACTGGGTGGTAAATTTGCTCTGGCTGAAAGCCTAGACCATCGAGCAACGCAGCAGCACGGGCGGGCGCCTCATAACCCCCAATGGTGGCCAGTTTGTCATGCAGCGTACCGATAGCGTGGCCATCATGGTCGGCTTCGGCTTGTGCCAGCTGCGCCTCAAGTTCACGTAATTCAGTATCGCCATCAAGCACGTAGTCTAGCGCTGAACGCTCAAGCGCTGGGGTTTCTTGTTTAACACTCGCAATGCGCCAAGCCTTCGGCACTTCGCAGCTGCCTTGCTCAACGCTTAGCTCTTGACGTAACAGCGCAAACAGTGACGACTTGCCGGTACCGTTACGGCCAACAAGGCCCACATGGTGACCAGGGAAAATGGTGATGTCTGCATTTTCGAGCAAGACCTTGCCGCCGCGCATTAACGACATGGCGCGAATGTTTATCATATGAAGCCTTAACTTGGTGTTCGACGAAGTTTCTGCGACAATTATACCTGATAGCCACAGAGGTGAATATGACTCAAACTCGCAAACGTTTTATTGCTGGCGCTGAATGCCCAGCTTGCCATGCCCAAGACACGCTCATGTTGACCATTGAAGGCAACGAAGAAAAAGTGAGTTGTGTACAATGTGGCCATGAGTTTTCCGAGCGTGGTGCGAAAAAGCCAGAGCCTGAAGCGGTCAAGCCATCGGTGTCGCAAGAGGGGCTTATTGGCATATTTAAACCCGAGTAACTAGGTTTCATATGTGCGTTGCACGGGGGCTGAATAACCGCTACTGTTAGAACATCTTTTTTGCTTTTAACATCAATAAGCGAGAGCAGCATGAGTCAAATAGTATTCGGCGGTATTTGGGTTATTCTTGTCACTGTTTTTATTCAGTGGTTGATTGCCAGTGGTTCAAAAGCGAAGCAGCCGGGCGCCGTGCCGGGCAAAATAAGTGATTCGCTGAGTCACGACTCCTTTGTGTTTCGGGCGCACCGCACCTTTCAAAATAGTATTGAAAACGTTCCATTTTTTCTGGCCGCGGCATTTTTAGCTATTTTTGTGGGGGTAGACTCCCAGTGGTTTGCTATTTCTGTGTGGGCATTTGCGTTTGCTCGCATTATTCACATGCTGCTGTATTACGGCATTGCGACAGAAAAAAATCCCAGCCCACGTAGTTACTTCTTCATGATTGGCGTTATTGCCAATGCGGTGGTGCTGGTGCAGGTCGCCATTGCGCTGGTGGCTTAAAAATTAATTGCAAAGTTTAGGATAATCTATGAATCAACGGCAGTATCCAATTGGCACTCCGGGCGAACCTTGGGGCGCAGAAGAAAAGCAACAATGGTTAGCGGCGCAACAAGTAAAGCGCTCTTATTTTGACGACGTGGTTAGTCAAATCAATCAGTTGCATGAGCAATTCGATGTTGAGCAATACGGGGCATTAGAGTATCCCAACAATACGTTTCCATTGTTCGTTGTGAAGACCCGCCATTGGGATAGCAGCAAACCAAATGTGCTCGTTACCGGTGGTGTTCACGGCTATGAAACATCAGGGGTGCATGGTGCATTAGCGTTTATTAAAGATCACGCGGAGCATTACAGTCAGTGGTTCAACATTATGGTTGCGCCGTGCATTAGTCCGTGGGGTTATGAAACGATAAACCGCTGGAACCCATTTGCGATTGACCCAAACCGTTCTTTTAAAAACAATAGCCCAGCTGGCGAAAGTGCATCGATTATGGATTACCTAGCGCGCCACGAACTGACGTTTTTAATGCATATTGATCTACACGAAACAACAGATACCGATAACTCAGAGTTTCGTCCAGCACTGGCCGCCCGCGACGGCACTTTTAATGAAAATTGGAATATTCCCGATGGCTTTTACACGGTCGGGAATTCGGAAAAACCAACCCCAGAGTTTCAAAAAGCGATTATTGATTCGGTGCGTAAGGTCACTCATATTGCGCCGCCAGATAACGACGGCAAAATTATTGGCGCACTCATTGAACAAGAAGGTGTGATTCATTATGCCGGTAAGCAACTGGGTTTATGTATGGGCTTAACTGATGCGGCTTATGTCAGCACCACAGAAGTTTACCCCGATAGCGAGAATGCTTCACCACAAGAATGTATTGCCGCACAAGTAGCTGCAGTGAAAGGCGCATTAGAGTACCTTCGCAGCTTGTAACACCTTGTGTTATTGTTGTTTTTAGCAAACGGAATGCAGTACTGCTTTAGTGAGCCCAACGCTTTTGCAGGCCGATAATAAGTGGGCATAATAACAAGGAAAAATAACATGAATTGGTACATTACAGTTCTCAAAAAATACGCAGTATTTAGTGGCCGCGCGCGTCGTTCTGAGTATTGGTTCTTCGTATTGTTTAACATCATTGTGAGTTTCGTACTCGGTTTTATTGATGGTTTTATCGGCTTAGGTGATCCTGCGGCTGGTGTTGGTTTATTGAGCACCATTTATGCCTTAGCTGTGCTTATTCCATCCATTGCTGTTGGTGTGCGCCGGTTACATGACACCAATCGCTCAGGGTGGTGGCTATTAATTGCGCTCATTCCACTTATTGGTGCAATTGTGCTTATCGTATTCTTTGTGTTGGATAGCCAGCCAGGTGAAAACCGCTTTGGCCCAAATCCAAAAGGCATGTAATGCAACCTAGTATCTCGTTTATTACCTTAACGGTTGAGAATCTAGAACGAGCCGTCGCGTTTTATCGCGACGGCCTCGGCTGGCCTACTGAAGGTATTGTGGGCGAGAGCTATGAAAATGGCGCGGTGGCTTTTTTTAAGTTGGCCAACAATTTGACCTTTGCATTATGGCCAAAACAAAGTCTTGCCAATGAAACTGGCTTGCCGCACGACAACCATGCCCCCACCAATGTGCTGCTTGCCCATAATGTGCCCAGTGAAGCACAAGTAGAGCAAGTACTGCTAGAAGCAAAACAAGCTGGCGCAGCTTGGTTAAAACCAGCCAAGCGAACTGCTTGGGGTGGCTATGCCGGGTATTTTATGGACCCCGAACAACATTTATGGGAAGTGGTTTACAACCCGCACTTATGAGCCAAAACCATCAAACCATCACTGCACAAACCGGCCGCTGGGTTAACGACGTTATTGTTGCACATAATTTTTGCCCTTTTGCGCGCCGCGAAGTCGAGCAGCAAACCATTCACTATGAGGTAGCCGATAGTGCTGACAGGGCACAGCAGCTGGCGCAGCTACTGCAGCTTTGCCAACAGCTTGATGGCTCCCCTAGCATAGCGACCACATTGTTTGTTATTCCTGAGGGCGTGAGCAACTTCGACGACTTTCTTGATCTTGTCGACGTGGCAGAGCGTTTGTTAGAGCTTGAAGGATACGACGGCACCTACCAGTTAGCGACGTTCCATCCAGACTACCAGTTCGCGGATAGCCCCGCAGATGATGCAGCTAATTACACCAATAGAGCGCCGTACCCAACCTTGCATATTTTACGTGAAGAAGGGCTAAGCTTAGCGTTAGCAAGTTACAACAAACCGGAGCGCATTCCCGAGCGCAATATTGACTACGCACGAGCCAAAGGGGCTGATTATTTTGCCGCTTTACTTGAAAACATTAAGGCGGACACCAGCGCAAATATTCGCGCGAAAAAATAACTCTAGCCATCACATCGCAAGCGTCGCGTAGACCAAATGAGGTTGCCATGTCGCATGCTTATTACACACGAACAGTCACTGAAGCGTTAACCGACACTCAGTCATCAGAGTACGGGTTAACCGCGGCTGAAGCCAATGCGGACTTAACTGGCGGTAATCAACAAGACCAATATAGTACCATGCCGGGCCAACTTGAACAGCAAATGGCCAGCTCTGGATTTGGTGACAATGTTGAAGTAAGCCGCAGTCCAGGCAAAATCAATATTAAGCTGAGTGAGAAAATTTTATTTGATAGCGGCGAAGCAAGCTTTAATGAAAGTGCCGCCGAAGTGATGGCGCCCATTATTGACTTGCTTGCGAAGAACCGCTTGATGATAAGCGTTGAAGGCCATACCGACAATATTCCCATTAGTACCGCACAATTTCCAAGTAATTGGGAACTATCAGCTGCGAGCTATTGGTTACGCGGATAGCCGACCACTACAAAGCAATGACACTGCTGAAGGTCGCGCGGTGAATCGCCGGGTTAATTTGGTACTTAGCGAACCCGAGTAACATTTACCAAAATCTTGCAGAGCGGTTATTGTGGCAAGCTTGGCAGCTCTTTACTATGTGCAACGTTACATCATAGATTAACGTTGCGACGTGGGGGAGCAGAGCATGTATAAGTTTTTATTGGGCTTAATTATCAGCACCATGGTTGTGTTAGTGGCTTGCAGCCCGCAAGAACAAGAAACCTTCGTAAAACCAGCAACCGCACAACCTAGCGTTGCCAAAAGCGCGACTAAGCATCGCGAGGTAAGCCTTTCTCAATCGCACGCACAAGCCGTACAACTTGCTTTTCCACTTTAACGGCTTCTGAACGCTGGCGTTCTAAAGCCCAGTCAATATGCTCTTGCACCATAGCGCTGCAGCTTTCACGACGCTGCTCTAATGCGCGAATAATATCGGTATCTGTTGGGGCGTTGCCCATGGCAACCGCAAGATTTCGCAGCCAACACTCATAGCCAATGCGCCGAATAGGCGAGCCTTCGGTTTGCTTTAAAAAGGTTTCTTCATCCCACGCCCAAAGTGCTAACAACTCAGGTGCATGTAAATTTGCACGTGGCGAAAAATCATGTTCGTCGGTCAGCTGCGCATAACGGTTCCATGGACAAATGAGTTGGCAGTCATCACACCCATAAATACGATTGCCAATAAGCGGGCGCAACGACTCAGGAATGCTGTCGCGTAGCTCAATGGTTAGGTATGAAATACATTTGCGCGCATCAAGAACATAAGGCTCGACAATAGCCTGGGTTGGGCAAATTGTGATACACGCGCTGCAGCTACCGCATTTCTCGGCTACCGGCTGGTCGGTGGGCAATGGGAGGTTTATTAACAGTTCGCCTAAAAAGAACCAAGACCCACCGCCTTCATCAAGCACCAGCGTATGTTTACCGCGCCAACCGAGCCCCGCTTTTATTGCCAGCGGTTTTTCCATGATAGGAGCAGAATCAACAAAGGGTCTAAAGTCGAGATCCGCACAAGCTTCTTGTATGCGTTCGCCCAACTGTTTTAGGCGTTTGCGCATTAATTTATGATAGTCACGCCCAAGCGCATAGCGGCTAATGTAGCCAAGCCGTGGATTCTTTAAGGTTTTTGCAAACCCAGCTTCAGCAGGTAGATAATTCATACGCACAGAAATAGCCCGAATTGCACCCGGGTGCAGCTGGTCGGGACGAGTACGCAAATCTGCATGGCGAGCCATCCACTCCATAGTGCCATGCATGCCACTTGCGAGCCATTTCTGCAAATAATCGCGTTCGGCGCTAAGATCAATATCCGTGATGCCAACTTTTTGGAAGCCTAGTTCAGCGCCCCAACGTTTGATATCTGCAGCAAGTTGGTGATAATCCATAAAAATGCATTTATCCTTAACAAAAGCTGACAAACCAGCGTGATAATTCGCGCTAACATAGCAAAAAACTCCAAGGTCTGCACTGATGAGCGCCGATTACAGCACAATGATTTATACCACTGAACAGGTCCGCAATGGCGAACGCGCCGCGGCGGAATCCTTAGATATAAGTATGGCTCAGTTAATGCAACGGGCGGCGCAGGCCTGCTTGCTAGCTATTCAAGGCCAGCAACCGCCGCCGGCTCGTGTGCTTATTTTGTGCGGGCCTGGTAACAACGGTGGTGACGGGTGGGTTTTAGCTCGCCTTGCCCAGCAGCAGGGTTATCAGGTGCAGGTGGCGGCAGCCGCGCCGCAAAGTGCTTTAGCTAAACATGCCGCCGCAGCCTGGCATGACTTGGGCCAACCGTCGCTTGCTTTGAATAAACTAGAGAACCATCACTTTCAAGCGCAAGATATAGTCGTTGATGCGCTTTTAGGCAGTGGCCTGAGTCGTGAGCTCGATGGCGAATTCAAACGTGTCGTTGAGCTTGTAAACCAGTGTGCCGAGCAGTATTCAAATTGGGTGTTAAGTGTCGATGTTCCTACTGGCCTCAACAGCGATACAGGCCAGCCGCAACCGATAGCTGTTTACAGCCACACTACAGTGACCATGGTGGCATTAAAACTAGGATTAGTTACGGGGCTCGCGGCTAACTATTGCGGGGCTATTGAGTTAGCCGATTTAGGCATTGCAACGACATTTTATAAACAACCGCCAAGTTTACGTGCAATTAGCAGCCAGTGTGCAGAGCAGCAATTGTCGCCGCGCCGAAAAGCATCGCACAAAGGCAATTTTGGTCATCTACTAATCGTTGCTGGCGGCCCGGGAATGAGCGGGGCAGCCGTGCTTGCAGGGCAAGCTGCATTGCGTTGCGGTGCAGGTAAAGTCTCGGTGGCGTGCCACCCGCAGTCGCAGCAAGTGATAGCTATGCAGCAACCCGAGCTTATGGTGCATTCGGTCACCGATGACTTACAGCCATTATTAGCCAAAGCTGATGCCGTAGTTATTGGGCCTGGCCTGGGGCAGAGTGCGTGGGCGCATCAATTGGTTAGTACCGTGGCGAAGTGGTATGGCCCTGTGGTGTGGGATGCCGATGCACTGAATCGACTCGCCGAGCTAACACTTAGCAAGCCAGCACAGTCAACGTGGTATTTCACGCCTCATCCCGGCGAAGCCGCGCGCTTGTTGCACACCAGCACTACCGAAGTTAATGCCGATCGACTAACCGCACTTACAAAACTTTGTCAGAACTTTCAGGCACAAGTATTACTCAAAGGGGCTGGTACGCTAGTTCAAACAAGCTCGCAGCGTTGGGTATGTCGGCGCGGTAGCCCAGCACTGGCAAGTGGCGGCAGCGGCGATGTGTTAAGCGGTATAGTCGGCGCGTTGATTGCGCAAGGCGTTGCAACAGATTCGGTATTACCACTTGCAGCATGGCTGCACGCTGTGGCTGGTGAGCTTGCGGCACGTGATGGTGAACGTGGTACACTTGCCAGCGATATTATTGCGGAACTGCGCGCATTGGTGAACCCATGGCAAGTAATTGATAAATGAGTGAAACATTAATGACAGATGTCACACGTCATGCCGTTGATGAAGCGGCGTTGCTAAGTTTAGCGAATGAATTAGCACAGCAAGTGCAAGTGCAAGAGGCACAATTAGAACATACGGGCCTTACAATCTACTTGTTAGGCGAATTAGGTGCTGGAAAAACCACCTTTAGTCGCGGCTTTATTCAAGCCTTGGGGCATAAAGGGCATGTGAAAAGTCCGACTTATACTTTGGTTGAAACCTATGAGTTAGCACCCTGGTTTGTGAACCATTTTGATTTATATCGTTTAGCAGACCCAGAAGAACTTGAATTTATGGGTATCCGTGATTACCTTGGAAACCATAGAATAGTATTAGCGGAGTGGCCGCAACGCGGTACCGGATATCTTCCGCCGGCAGATATAATAATAACGATTGATTATGCGGGCTCAGCGCGATCAATCAATTTAAGTGCGCAAACAGAACGAGGTCGGGTATTGCTCGATAATATGTAATGCAAAAGCTAACAGCGGTATTTCTAAGCTTGGTCGGTGCGTTGGTCTATATGCTTTCGTTCGCCGCGCTAGCTAATGACATTAACAATGTGCGAGTGTGGCCCGCGCCGGATAACACACGTGTGGTATTTGACCTTGGTCAAAGCCCCGATTATAGCTATTTCACGCTATACCAAGCTGAGCCATATCGGTTAGTGATAGATTTTAATGCGACGCAACTGAAAGTTAACTTAAGCAGCATTGAAAACGAGTCGCTGTTGATTAAAAAAATTCGCACCAGCACCCCAAAAGACAAGCAGTCCACTCGAATTGTCCTTGAATTAACCGAAAAAATAGATGTAAACGTGTTTCCATTAGCGGCTAATGATCGTTATGGCGAGCGTTTAGTGGTTGATTTGCCAGGGCGCTCGCTCGCGCGCAAAAACGAGCCGCTACGTGCCGAACAATTAGAAGAGCGCAAGGTAACTATCGCGATTGACGCGGGCCACGGTGGCGATGACCCTGGTTCAATTGGGCCAAGCGGCACTTATGAAAAACACGTAGTCTTGAAAATTGCTAAAGCGTTGGCGGATATTATCAATCGTGATCCAGCCATGCAGGCGTATTTAATTCGCACCGGCGACTACTACGTGGGCCTGAATGCGCGTCCACGAAAAGCCGAAGAAATTAAAGCGGATTTGTTGGTTTCTATTCACGCAGATGCGTTTACAAGCCCGCAGCCCCGAGGCGCTTCGGTATGGGTGTTGTCGAGTCGGCGCGCAAACAACGAAATGGGTCGCCTGCTTGAAGATAAAGAGCGATTATCAGATGTTTTAGGGGGTGTTGACTTACGAATTGAAGAAGACGACACCTATGGTTATCTCAATAAGGCACTAATTGACATGTCGATGGGCCATGCAATGAGCTCTGGCTATGATATGGCAACCGAAGTTATTGCAGAAATGAAAGCCGTGGCGCGTATGCACAAAACTGAACCGCAGCATGCTAGTTTGGCTGTATTAACCTCTGGTAATGTGCCGTCAATGTTGGTTGAAACTGGGTTTATATCGAATCCACAAGAAGAGAAATTGCTGCAAAGTAATAAACATCAGCAGCAGCTGGCGCGCTCAATTTATCAGGGTATTCGAAATTATTTTCAACGTCGCCCACCAGATGGGACATTATTTGCAACCAATAGAAGCAGTACCCACGTGGTGCGTTCTGGTGAGTCGCTTTCAGTGCTTGCTAAGCGTTACAATACCACGATAAAAGCGATTAAAGAGCAGAATGACCTCAACAGCAACGTGTTGTATGTAGGGCAGAAGCTTCAAATTCCATCGTCTTAACGGTTAGGTTAATACATGCCCATTCAGCTATTGCCGATAAGTCTGGCTAACCAGATAGCGGCCGGCGAAGTTATTGAACGCCCAGCCTCTGTGGTCAAGGAGTTGGTTGAGAACTGCCTTGATGCAAAGGCAACAGAAATTACCGTGGACATTGAGCAAGGCGGGCGCCGCCGTATTCGCGTGCGTGACAATGGTGCTGGCATTCCAAAAGATGAACTTGCGTTAGCACTTAGTCGCCACGCTACGAGCAAAATTAGTTCACTTGCTGATCTTGAAGCTATCCAAAGCCTAGGATTTCGCGGCGAAGCGTTAGCCAGTATTAGTTCGGTATCGCGCTTAACCTTAACGGCAAAAACTCAACAGCAAGAACAGGCGTGGCAGGCTTGGGTTGAAGGGCGAGATATGCAAGCTGAACTCGCTCCAGCAACGCATCCAGATGGCACCACTGTTGATGTACAAGATTTATTTTTTAATACACCGGCGCGGCGCAAATTTTTGCGTACCGACAAAACTGAATTTAATCATATCGATGAGGTTTTACGTCGCATTGCACTGGCGCGGTTTGATGTGCGTTTTAACCTTGTACATAACGGTAAATCGGTACGTCAATACCAGGCTGTGCATAGTCCCGAGAGTTATCTACAGCGGGTTTCTCAAGTATGCGGAAAGACATTTACTGACACGGCTGTCGCACTTGAACAGCAGGCTGGGCCTGTTCATTTATGGGGCTGGGTAGCGCCTGCACAAAGCTGCCGCCACCAAGCCGACGTGCAGTACTTTTATGTAAATGGCCGAATGATGCGTGACCGTTTACTAGGCCATGCGGTGCGTCAAGCTTACGCAGACACGCTCGGCGATGATAGGGTGCCTACTTTTGTGCTGTATTTGCAGTTGCCTGCGCAAGATGTCGACGTTAACGTTCATCCAGCAAAACACGAAGTGCGTTTTCATCAAGCAAGGCAAATTCATGACTTTGTGCTGCAGGCGATACGCCAAGCGTTGCAAAGTGCAGCAGTCTCAAGCTCGCAAACACCTGCTAGTGACTCGCCGGAATCAGCATCTCATGGCTATAAACCGAGCCATGAAGCGCTTGCTGCACAAGTACGGGAGCTGCAACCGCGGCATAATTCTATTTTTCCAAGCCGAGCTGCACCACCACCGAAGGTACCGATTGTTTCGCAAGAGGCAGCAGCGCAGCCTGAGCAAAGCGTAACCGCCGTAGTGCAGAAACGCTTTGCGCTGCTTACCCAGCCAAGTCTTGGTTTACTCGATTTACAACGGGTGCAACACAGCTATTTGACGCAGCATATTCAACAACAATTTAGCGTAGGGCTGGCTGGGCAGCCGTTATTGGTTCCGGTAAAAATTACTGAACCGACGTTGGTAAAACAACTGACGCAAATTGATGAAAAGTTATTGGCACGTCTTGGCATCCGGCTAGAAGTAACGCTGAGAAAATCACTATCGGTTACTGTATTGCAGGTTCCAGCGCCTCTGCGGCAAACCGATATTGTAGTAAGCTTAGCAGAAGTTGCAGCACAGCTAGTGCAGCACGAGGATTCACTCGAGTCTCAGGTACTGCCTTGGTTGGCCAGTTTCGCTGTGCAAACTGAGTATTCGCCGACCCAAGCAGAGCACTGGTGGCGTTGGTGGTTGGACAACGGTAACGCCAACCCTGCTTGGTTTATACCGGTGTCGCTGCCCGAGCTACCGGAGGCATTAAAATGAACCAGCCGTTAGAAAAACCTTTTGTGATTTGTTTGTACGGCCCAACTGCCGCCGGTAAAACAGGTTTAGCCATCGCCTTGACGCAACATCTACCATGCGACATTATTTCGGTGGACTCGGCGTTAATTTATCGTGGCATGGATATTGGTACGGCCAAACCTACCGCCGCAGAGCGGGCGCAAGCGCCGCACCGTTTGATTGATATTTGTGAGCCTTCCGAGAGTTACTCAGCGGCACAATTTGCTGCCGATGCGCGGCGCGAAATTGATGATATTATTGCTCGCGGGCGCATTCCGTTATTAGTCGGCGGCACTATGCTTTATTTTAAGGCTTTGTTGGAAGGAATGTCTAAGCTGCCTGAAGCTAACCCAGAAATTCGCGCGCAATTACAACAAGAGTTGGAATTACGAGGCGCTGCTGCTTTGCATCAACAATTGCAACAAGTCGACCCAGTTAGTGCTGAACGAATTCATCAGAATGATCCTCAACGGTTGCTCAGAGCTCTTGAGGTTTATCGAATAAGTGGTAAGTCGCTTACCGAGTTAACGCAGCAGCGACATGGCGCCCTGCCATACCCGGTGATTCAAATGGCCATAGCACCGAGTGATCGCAAAGTACTGCATGAACGTATTTCGTTAAGATTTCGTCAAATGTTGGAACAAGGCTTCTTAGACGAGGTCAAACAACTACGACAACAGTCTGATTTACATCTTGATTTACCGGCTTTACGCTGTGTCGGCTACCGTCAAGCATGGCAATACTTAGACGGTGAATTTGATGAGAACGAGCTGATAGACCGAGGCATTTTTGCCACGCGGCAATTGGCAAAACGTCAGCTTACATGGTTGAGGAAGTGGCCTGGCGTGCAGTGGCTAGAAACCGACGCCGATGATTTGGTGGAGCAAGCGCTGGCTATTTGCGCGAGTGAGCCGCAGTTATT
This sequence comes from Pseudidiomarina woesei, assembly GCF_001418345.1. Taxonomy (GTDB): domain Bacteria; phylum Pseudomonadota; class Gammaproteobacteria; order Enterobacterales; family Alteromonadaceae; genus Pseudidiomarina; species Pseudidiomarina woesei. Next base: position 7,894 of record NZ_LIPW01000008.1, on the reverse strand, counting down.
TACTCAAGCTGCTCTTGAAAACTAATAGATTCACCCTATATTCAGTAAAGACTGAAATAAATAGTTATGCTGTCAAATGACAGTCTTTAAACTATATTAACAAGTGACTAGCATGAGCGGGCAGTAAGTTGTTGCTGGACACAAACAATAACAAAAAAGGATAATAAATATGGCTAAGGGGCAAACGTTACAAGACCCGTTTTTGAATGCGCTTCGCCGTGAGCGTGTGCCGGTTTCGATTTATTTGGTAAACGGAATTAAGTTGCAAGGGCAAATTGAGTCGTTTGATCAGTTTGTCATTTTATTGAAAAACACAGTTAGCCAAATGGTTTACAAGCATGCCATTTCAACAGTGGTACCGGCGCGTATTCCACAAAATTATTTGCCAGTAGCTGAAGGCAGCGAAGAGGCAATTGACTAATTATATTCAAGACAGAATAAAGGAGCAGTGATAGCTTGTTTGATAGGTTTGATAGTGGTGAACGGGCTATCCTGGTCCACGTTGATTTTCCAGCAGAAATCGATCGTGAAGACCTTTCTGAATTGCAGTTATTAGTAGCTTCAGCAGGGGTGGAAACTCTTGGTGTGGTTACCGCTGCGCGCAGTACCCCAAGTTCAAAATATTTTGTCGGCTCAGGTAAAGCCGAAGAAATCGCCGATCAGGTAAAACTGCTTGAGGCGAATATCGTTATTTTCAATCATGGTTTAAGCCCCACCCAAGAGCGTAACTTAGAAAAGCTCTGCCAATGCCGAGTGCTTGACCGAACCGGTCTTATTCTCGACATATTTGCCCAGCGCGCCCGTACCCATGAAGGTAAGTTACAAGTGGAGCTGGCGCAGTTGCGTCATATTTCAACCCGACTGGTACGCGGCTGGACCCACTTAGAGCGCCAAAAGGGCGGTATTGGTTTGCGCGGTCCGGGTGAAACCCAGCTTGAAACTGACCGCCGTTTAATTCGTGGTCGTATCAAGAATATTCTTGGCCGTTTAGAAAAAGTTCAAAAACAACGTGAACAAGGTCGGCGCGCACGTCAGCGAGCGGAAATACCGACGGTTTCATTAGTGGGGTACACCAACGCCGGAAAATCAACCTTGTTCAATCGCGTGACAGAGTCTGATGTCTATGCGGCAGACCAGTTGTTTGCGACGCTAGACCCAACGTTGCGCAAGTTAGAGTTACCCGACGTAGGGCCAATTATTTTGGCAGACACAGTTGGTTTTATTCGACACTTACCTCATGAATTAGTCGCCGCATTTAAGGCAACCTTGCAAGAAACTCAAGAAGCCGACTTGCTGCTACATGTGATAGATGTTGCTGATGAACGTCAGGCTGAGAACATCGCTCAAGTACATGAGGTATTGCAAGAAATTGGCGCCGACGACATACCACAACTATTGATTTGTAATAAAATTGATAAACTAGCAGACGGCGTGGCGCGTATTGATACTGATGACCAAGGCATGCCGACGCGAGTATGGCTATCAGCGCAGTCTGGTATTGGAATTGATTTGTTACAAGATGCTTTAGTGAAGCGCTTGCGCCCGCAGATGGTTGACGTATGCTTGCGAATTCCGCCCTCGATGGGCAAATTACGTGGTAAGCTGTATGCCATGAAAAGCGTAACGTCAGAGCAGACTCGTGATGACGGTAAATTAGCGCTACACGTACGAATGTCTGCTGTAGATTGGCAGCGTTTGAGCAAGCAAGTTGCCGAAGAGTATGGCGATAGCTTGCAAGGCTTTGTAGAATAGTTACAAGCAAAGCGAAAAATAGAATTCATAAACTACCCAGAGTTGGAGTAATCAATGGCCTGGAATCAACCGGGAAACGGTAACAATAACGACCGTGATCCATGGAAAAATCAAGGCGGCCGCGATCAAGGCCCGCCAGATCTCGACGAAGCAATTAAGAATTTGCTCGGCAAGCTTGGGCTTGGCGGTAACAAAGGCAAAGGCGGTGGTAGCAATAAAACTGGCGGTGGTTTTCCAGCCCGCGGTTTTGGTGTTATCGCAATTCTTGCTGTAGTTATTTGGTTTATTGCCGGCTTTTATACGGTGAAAGAAGCGGAGCGAGGTGTCGTGCTGCGCTTTGGTCAATATCACAATTTGGTGGAGTCTGGTTTGCATTGGCGTCCATTGTTTGTTGATAGCGTGCAAACCGTCGATGTTAGCAACGTACAGCAGTTTCAGTCCGAAGGCTTTATGCTCACGCAAGACGAGAACGTTGTTCACGTCGAGCTGGACGTGCAGTATCGCATTGTGAACCCGCGCGATTATTTATATGCGGTAGAAAATGCTGACAACAGCTTGGCACAAGCAACTGACAGTGCGCTGCGTTATGTTGTGGGTCACACCACCATGGACGAAGTACTCACTGTTGGCCGTGAAGCCGTACGCCAGAACACTCTTGAGTTGCTTGAAAATATCATTGCGCCGTATCAGTTAGGTATTCAAGTTGTGGATATCAACTTGCTCCCAGCTCGCCCACCAGAGGCGGTGAAGGACGCATTTGATGATGCCATTGCCGCGCAAGAAGATGAACAACGTTTTATTCGTGAAGCAGAAGCCTATGCGCGTGAAATTGAGCCACTAGCACGTGGTCAGGTACGCCGTGTGTTACAAGAAGCACAAGCCTACCGTGAGCAAGTGGTGTTAAAAGCGCAAGGTGAAGTTGCTCGATTCAATGAGTTACTGCCGCAGTATAAAGCCGCGCCACAGGTTACTCGTGAACGTTTGTACATAGAAACACTTGAGAATATATACAGCAACACTGCCAAGGTTATGGTGGACGTTGAGGGCAGCAACAACATGATGTATCTGCCATTAGATAAAATTCTTGAGAAGCAGCGTGCTAGTGAGCAGCCTGCGCGAAATGAAGCATCAAGCACCAATTCGCGTCCGACAGAAAGCGTGCAACCAAGTAGTAGCACCACAACACGCTCTAACAATAGCGGTATTCGCACCAGCGACCGCTTTAATAATGGCCGGGGGTAAACGATGAAAAATTTTGTAGCTGTACTCGTAATCGTTGCCGTAGTGTTGGGCTTTTCATCGATTTTTGTGGTGAAAGAAGGTCAACGCGCCATTGTTGTTCAATTTGGAAAGGTACTGCGTGATGCAGATACCGGTGAACCTGTTGTTTACACCCCAGGTTTGCATTTCAAATTACCGTTTATTGAAGACGTGAAACGTCTTGATGCACGGTTTAAAACTTTAGACGGCAACCCAGACCGCTTTGTCACAAGCGAGAAAAAAGACCTTATTGTTGATACCTATGTAAAATGGCGTATTTCTGACTTTGCCACATATTACTTGTCAACCAATGGCGGTAATCAAGCGCAGGCGGAAGCCCTTTTGACGCGTCGTGTTAGCAGTGGGTTACGCGCTGAGTTTGGTAGCCGAACTATTAAAGAAATTGTGTCTGGCGAGCGTGATAACCTCATGCGTGAGGCCTTGATTCGTGGCGCTGATAGTGCACAGGAATTAGGTATCGAAGTTATTGACGTACGGGTAATGCAAATTAACTTGCCAACCGAAGTAAGCCAGTCAATTTTCCAGCGTATGCGTGCAGAACGTCAAGCCGTTGCTATGGAGCACCGCTCTGAAGGTCGCGAGCAAGCCGAGTTTCTTCGTGCTGACGTGGACGCCCGAGTTACCGTAATGTTGGCTGACGCAGAACGTGAGTCACGTGAACTTCGTGGTCAAGGTGACGCCGAAGCGGCAGGTATCTATGCAAATGCATACGGTAAAGATGCCGAGTTCTTCTCGTTTATTCGTAGCTTGCAAGCGTATGAAAAGAGCTTTGAAGCGGGTAACGATGTGTTGGTGTTGGAGCCGGACAGCGATTTCTTCAAGTACTTGAAGCAATCAACAGCTAATTAAGAGCAAGTGCGATATCGGATATTAGATATTAGATATTAGAGAAAAACCCGCGGTTGTTCCGCGGGTTTTTTGTGTTTAAGCTCTAGCAAATAACGAATAACGAGCAACCAACTATGTCTTATAAGTCGCATTACCGAGAATTTATGGCACAGCATCCTGACACCTTGCATTGTGCGCCACACAGCCACCATTACTGGCCAGATTGCACCCGCGATGCTCAGTTAGCTTATTGGCTTGATAGCGCTAAAGGTGTTGATCATAAATGGGACATAATCTTTGGTGAACGCGTACCCGATGTGCAGCGTCGTTTGGCAGAATTACTAAACCACCCGCATCCGCAGCAGTTTGTATTTGCTGGCAATACGCACGAGTTGTTATATCGCGTGTTTAGTAGTTTTGACCCAGCTAAGCCGCTACGAGTGCTTAGTACCGACAGTGAGTTTCATAGTTTTTCACGCCAGATTCGGCGCCTGCAAGAACGTGACAACTTCGAACTAGTAACCGTTGCTACCGAGCCCTTTGAAACCTTCCCACAACGCTGGTTAACAGCAGTAGAACAGGGGGGCTACGACGTTATTTTCACCAGCCAGGTATTCTATAACTCTGGTGTGGTAGCGCCAGAGCTATCAACCTGGCTACCTAACGTACCAGAACAGACGCAAGTTATTATCGACGGCTACCACGGCTGTGGTGCGTTACCCACAGATTTGTGCCCCTATGCTGACCGAATTTTTTACCTAGCTGGCGGATATAAATACTTGCAGGCTGGGGAGGGCTGTTGCTTCATGGCGGTACCTAAACAATGCCAGTTACGTCCAGAATATACCGGTTGGTTTGCTGACTTTGCCAGCTTAGCGAAACCGCAGCAAGGCGAGGTTGCATACGCCGACGATGGCATGCGATTCGCTGGTGCCACTATGGACTTTACGGCCTTATATCGATTGCAAAGTGTATTGGAGTGGTGGCAGCGAGACGGACTATCCTTGGCGAAAATGCATACCTATGTACAACAGTTGCAACTGGCATTTTTGGCGACGCTTGACGAGTTGCAGCATCCGTTGGTCAATCGCGACCATTTATTAGCGGCCGATTTGGCAGAGCATGGCCACTTCCTAACTTTTAGGCTCGACACGGCGGAGCAGGTAGCTGCATTAGCTCAGCAGTTAGAAGACCAGGGTGTCAGCACTGATTATCGGGGCAATCGCTTACGTTTTGGCTTTGCTATCTACCATGATGTTGAAGACTACCAACGATTGAAAAAAGCGTTAAGCCCGAACTGATCGGGCTACCGTCAATGCCAAATACCTGTTAAAATCGCCGCCTGTTTTTTCAACAGTAACCGCTGGTAACGAGATCATGGGCAAAAATGTAGTAATTTTAGGTACGCAATGGGGTGACGAAGGTAAAGGCAAAATCGTAGATTTGCTGACAGACAAGGCGTCATTAGTAGTTCGCTATCAAGGCGGACATAACGCAGGTCATACCCTCGTTATCGACGGTGAAAAAACCGTTTTACACCTCATTCCATCCGGAATTTTGCGCGACAATGTAAAATGCATTATCGGCAACGGTGTGGTGCTATCACCAGAAGCATTGATGGAAGAAATTACTATGCTCGAAAAACGCGGCGTACCAGTGCGTGAGCGTTTATTGATTAGTGAAGCCTGTCCACTTATTTTGCCTTACCATATTGCGCTTGACCAAGCGCGCGAAAAAGCCCGCGGTAGCAAAGCAATCGGTACCACCGGCCGCGGCATTGGACCAGCGTACGAAGACAAAGTGGCGCGTCGCGGTTTGCGAGTTGGCGACTTATTCCATTTTGAACGCTTCGAAGAAAAACTTCGCGAAGTGGTCGAGTTTCATAACTTTACCTTGGTTAAATATTACCAAGCCGAAGCTGTCGATGTTGAAGCGGTACTGGAATATTGCCGTGAAGTTGCCAAGTTGCTTGAAGGTATGATTGCCGACATTCCAGCATTGCTTGACGAAACACGTCGTGCTGGCGGGCATATCATGTTTGAAGGCGCGCAAGGTACGTTGTTGGATATCGACCACGGTACATATCCGTACGTAACTTCTTCAAACACCACAGCCGGTGGCGTGTCAACGGGTGCAGGTTTTGGTCCGCGCTACATTGACTATGTTTTGGGGATCGTTAAAGCCTATACTACTCGCGTTGGTAGCGGCCCATTCCCTACTGAACTTGAGTGCGAAGTAGGCCAACACCTTGGTGTTAAAGGTCATGAATTTGGTGCCACTACGGGCCGTAAACGTCGTACTGGCTGGTTCGATGCGGTAGCAGCACGTCGTGCAGTGCAAATTAACTCAGTGAGTGGTTTTTGCTTAACCAAGTTGGACGTACTTGACGGTTTAGACGAATTGAAAATCTGTATCGGTTATAAATTACCAAATGGCGACGTGGTTGATTATCCGCCAATGGCTGCAGAAGATTATGAAACCGTTGAACCCGTTTATGAAACCATGGCGGGTTGGAAAGAGAGTACTTTTGGTATTACTGAGCACAAAAACTTGCCAACGGCGGCGCTTGCTTATATAAAACGAATTGAAGTTTTGACTGGTGTTCCAGTGGACATTATTTCAACAGGTCCAGACCGCGCAGAGACCATGATTTTGCGTCATCCGTTCGCAAATTAACCAAACGGACCGTAAAAGCTAAAAAAAATTCGTTTTACTATTGCATCATCAAAATCGATACAATAGAATGCGCTCCACCTAACCGGGGTGCCGGCATAGCTCAGTTGGTAGAGCAACTGACTTGTAATCAGTAGGTCCCGAGTTCGACTCTTGGTGCCGGCACCATTTTAAAATCTGGTTTTGGAGGGGTTCCCGAGCGGTCAAAGGGATCAGACTGTAAATCTGACGGCTCAGCCTTCGCAGGTTCGAATCCTGCCCCCTCCACCAATTTTTAGCATGGTCATGCGAATGCGGTGAGTCCAGAATGGTTTGAGGTGGCCCGATTCAAGGCATGCGGGTATCGTATAATGGCTATTACCTCAGCCTTCCAAGCTGATGATGTGGGTTCGATTCCCACTACCCGCTCCAATAATCTGTATTTGTGCTGATATAGCTCAGTTGGTAGAGCGCACCCTTGGTAAGGGTGAGGTCGGCGGTTCAAATCCGCCTATCAGCACCACGTATCTGGCCAAACTCTTCCCTTGTCTCGTCTCACTTAATTCGGCATAATCGCCGGCTAATGATTTTCAATTGTTGGTGTTAACTCACCGTACGTTGTCCAAAAAGAGGCTGTCATGGCAAAAGAAAAATTTGAACGTTCCAAACCGCACGTTAACGTTGGTACAATCGGCCACGTTGACCACGGTAAAACTACTCTGACCGCTGCGATCACTACAGTATTGGCGAAAACCTACGGTGGTTCAGCACGTGCATTCGATCAAATCGATAACGCACCAGAAGAAAAAGCGCGTGGTATCACCATCGCAACTTCACACGTAGAGTATGACACTCCAGCACGTCACTACGCCCACGTAGACTGCCCAGGGCACGCTGACTATGTTAAAAACATGATCACTGGTGCTGCGCAGATGGACGGCGCTATCTTGGTAGTAGCTGCAACTGACGGCCCAATGCCACAAACGCGTGAGCACATCTTGTTGTCACGTCAGGTAGGCGTACCATTCATCATCGTTTTCATGAACAAATGTGACATGGTAGACGACGAAGAGTTGTTGGAATTGGTTGAGATGGAAGTTCGTGAACTTCTTTCTGAGTACGATTTCCCAGGCGACGACTTGCCAGTCATTCAAGGTTCAGCGTTGAAAGCGTTGGAAGGCGAAGAGAAGTGGGAAGCGAAAATTGTTGAATTGGCAGAAGCATTGGATACCTACATTCCAGAGCCAGAGCGTGATATCGACAAGCCGTTCATCATGCCAATCGAAGACGTATTCTCAATCTCAGGCCGTGGTACTGTAGTAACTGGTCGTGTAGAGCGTGGTATCGTTCGTACTGGTGACGAAGTTGAAATCGTTGGTAT
>NZ_LIPW01000007.1 GCF_001418345.1 Pseudidiomarina woesei | reverse complement strand
GAAAGTGTTTAGGGCTAATGTAGCCCGGCGTTTGACGCCGGGGACGCAAGTTCGAGCTTTTATTAAAATGGATGCTACGTCAGACGTAGCCCGGCGTTACAGACCGGGGAGCGATGCTCCAATCATGTAGAGTGGTCATCATTACCTTATACAAAGCAATCAGCCTTCATATTGTTTAACAGTTTATGCCTGGCGGCCATAGCGAAGTGGAACCACCTGATCCATTCCGAACTCAGCAGTGAAACGCTTCAGCGCCGATGGTAGTGTGGGAGTTCCCATGTGAGAGTAGGACACCGCCAGGCTTTTAATAACGATGAGACCCCGAGCTAACGCTCGGGGTTTTTTCGTTTCTGAAGCCTGGTTCGTACGCTGCGCTGTTAGTCACGCCCTCCGCCCCACTAATATCTAATATCCAACAGCTAATATCGCTTTTGCTCTTCAATACCGCTCTTGCTTATTTGATCTAAGCTATAACTAATTCGTGTATATAAATTGGGCCTAAGCCAAGTACTATGACTTATACAATCCAGAACGAATAAGAGGTGTGACATGAAACGTTCAACTTTAAGTTTAGCTTTAGCGACAGTTGTAATACCGAGTTTCTCATTAATATCTAATCAAGCCGCAGCGCAGGAAGAGAACACAGCGTCGGTGGATGAAACTATTAACGTAATCGGGTCTCGTCTATCGTTACGTACTGCAACGGATGGTACGGCGCCGGTTGATATTATTACCGAAGAAGAGCTTACTGCGGGTGGGTTTACTGAAACGGCACAGGCGTTACAGTACGCCGTACCAAGCTTTAACTTTCCACGCTCATCAATCACTGATGGGTCAGACGCAGTGCGTCCGGCTTCGTTACGAGGCCTTTCGCCTGACCATACGCTAGTACTTATTAATGGTAAACGTCGTCACAGTAGCGCCCTTGTACACCTTAATGGTACTACTGGCCGCGGTAGTTCAAATGCGGACTTGAATGCTATTCCCGTCTCCTCGATTAAGCGTATTGAAGTGTTGCGTGATGGTGCTGCTGCACTCTATGGGTCGGATGCAATTGCTGGTGTAATTAATATCGTTTTAAAAGACCAAAGTGAAGGCGGTTCGATAACGGCCAATGCGGGGCAAACGTTCGAAGGTGACGGTGAGCAGTACAAACTTCATGGCAATATCGGCTTTGGTTTAGGCGATGGCGGAAGTTTCACGTTGTCGGCTGAATATCACCATAAAAACAAAACAAATCGTGCCGGCTTGGATCCACGGCAACAATACCCGTTGGTTAACGGTGAGCCTGATCCACGCGAGGCCACGTTTAATAGATTAAATCACCACGTTGGTGACGCGTCGTTTGAGAACAAAGCAGTTTTCTTTAACGCAAGTCTACCAGTCGGCCAGAATGGTGAGCTCTATGCCTTCGGCGGAATGAGCGATCGTACTTCACAGTCTGGAGCATTTTACCGCCGTGCATTAGACAATCGGAACATTATTGAGGTTTATCCAGACGGATTTTTGCCTTTATTAAGCCCTGAGACTTCGGATGCAAGTTTGTTAGGTGGCTATAAATTTGTCTTAGGTAATTGGGATGTTGATGCGAGTGCTAGTTTTGGAAAAAGCGAGTTTCAGTACCGGTTAGAGAACTCCCTTAACGCCTCGTTTGGGCCAAGCACGCCGACAAGCTTTAATGCAGGCACGCTAACCACGGATGAACTGAATGCAAATATCGACGTTTCGCGATTTATTCCGTTCGTTAATAACTCAGACCTCGCTGTTGCCTTTGGTCTTAGCTATCGTGAAAACTCTTACCAAATAGAAGCAGGAGATCCAGCTTCGTATGAAGATGGTGGTTACGAAGGTCGTCCCGCTGGTAGCCAAGGTTTTACAGGATTTAAGCCTGAGTCGGAAGTAGACGACTCGCGTGATAACGTTGGCGTCTATGTTGAATTAGAAAACCGTTTGACGTCGCAATTCCAATGGGGTGCTGCACTGCGTTATGAAGACTATTCAGATTTTGGTGACAATACCAGCTGGAAGTTGTCAGGCCGTTATGATGTGACTGATAACTTTGCAATTCGTGCGACCGCTAATACTGGCTTCCGCGCGCCAAGTGTGCAGCAAATTTACTTCACCAATATTTCGACTTTGTTTGTAAACCGCAACGGCGAGCTAGTGCCTGAACAATCAGGAACATTTAATAACGTAAGTACGGTCGCTCGTGAACTCCAGTTAGGCGCATTGCAGCCGGAAGAATCGCAAAACTTAAGCTTGGGCTTAGTCTGGAGTGGCAATAACGGTCTGTCATTAACGGTCGATGCGTTTCAAATTAAAATTGATGATCGTGTAATTTTATCAAGCTCACTGGTTCCTAGTGACTCACAAGCTGTTGCTGATGCACTCGCAGCGGCCGGTGCCGACAATGCACGGTTTTTCATCAATGCCGTTGATACGACAACTAAAGGTTTAGATGTCGTATTAACTAAAGATTTTGCGGTCGGCGCTGGTGATCTTACAGCGCAGCTTGCTTATGGCTATAACGAAACTGAAATCGATGGTGTAAATTTGCCAACCATCATTGGTGATTTAGAAGCCAAATTGTTCGATAGTGTGGAACGTACACGGATGACCCGTTCGGTGCCACGCCATAGTGGAAACATTTCCTTTACGCACAAGCTGGATCGATTAACGAGCCGTATTGCCTTCAATTATTTCGGCGATTATGTACTTGAGAACAATGCAGGGTTGCAAACCGAATTTGGCGGCAAGTGGATAACTGATATTTCAGCTGGATATCAAGTGTCGGACAGCTTGAAAGTAAATGCCGGCGTGCAAAACCTATTTGACGAATATCCGGATAAGCAAGATCCGTCGAACCAATTTAACGGTATCTTTATTTATCCAAACACCAATGCACCATTCGGCTTCAACGGTGGTTATTACTACGCTGAATTAACGTATTCATTTTAATTGAAAGACTTTTCAATTTGACCAAAAAGTCATTAAAACCCCCATTACGGATATCCGTTATGGGGGTTTTGTTTTATAAAACACTTACAAATCAATCACAAGCGATTAGGCATGACTTTTGCATATCTACTAGACATCGAACATATAAGTTGAACAAACCAAGCGTGTGTTACTGGGAGATATATCATGAAATCAAATCGAAACTGGTTGTGGATTGTTGCCGGCCTAATTGCCGTCGTGTTTTTTGCTGATGAAATATTTGCAATTATTGGTGCGGTGTTAGGCTTAATATTTAGTGTCGGATTTACCGGGTTACTTATTCTGGCAATTGCGGCGGTCGGATTCTTTGTTGCCATGGCGATCGGGTTAAGTGTGGGGGCTGCGGTTCTTGTTAGTTTAGGGGTGCTCGTTTTTGCGCTATTCGGTTGGTTATGGCCTTATATTTTAGTTGGGGTAATCATTTATTTGTTAGTGCGAGATCGCCCAAAAACCGTGTAGACTGAACGCACAAACTCAGCTTAATGAGATTTCTTTGAGGGGATTAAAGTGCGTACCATTATTATTTTATTAATGGCAGTTTTTACATACTCGTATGGTGTTTATGCTTCCAGCGCTGTAGCTGCGGAGATTGAAGTGTCTGCAGCTTGGGTAAAAGAGTCGATACCTGGAACCAAGAATGGCGCTGGCTATTTCACGATCACAAATGTCGGTACGAATGAAATTACGCTTATTGGCGCGTCCACGAATTCGGCGCGAGCTACGGAAGTTCATCAGCATATTTTGCGTGATGGTATGATGCGAATGAAGAGGGTACCGGAATTAGCCATAGCGCCCAGTGAAACGTTAGTATTTCAGCCCGGCGGCTATCATTTGATGCTATTTGGTGTAAAAAAACCGTTTAGAGCGGGTGACCAAGTTGAATTTACGCTTAAATTCAGCGATGGTTACCAGAGAACCTTCACAGCAGAAGTTAAACCCATTCGTTAGGAATTATATTCATGAAGAAAATTGCTGTAGCGATTATCGCTCCAACGTTATTAATTGCTGGTACTGCACAAGCAGATACTATTTTAGGCGTTTATGCTGGAGGCCAAATTTGGGATACTTCAAATTCAGGTAACTTCGGTTCGGGTAATGGTAGCCAAGAATTCAGCTTTGACGATGAAAAGCAACAAAGTTTTTATGTAGCCCTTGAGCATCCCATTCCTATTTTGCCGAACATCAAAATTCGTGAAAATGAATTGACCAGCCAGGGCTTAGTGACTTTAACACAAGACTTTATATATAACGGACAGGGCTACGCCGCGGGTACAACACTGGGAAGTACCGTTGACCTAAGCCACACTGATTTTACGCTGTATTACGAAATTTTCGACAATGATTTGTTGACCGTCGACCTTGGCCTTACTGCTAAAAAAGTTGACGGTTTGCTAGCAGTACGTGATGCACAAAACGAAAATCGTTTACAAAGTGATGGCTGGATTCCAACGGGGTATGCGCAGGTTAGGGTGGGTATTCCGGCTACCGATTTAACCGTTTATGGCTTGGCCAATGCTATTACTGTTGATGACAGCAGCATTCGTGATGTGGAAGCTGGTATTGAGTACCGTATGGTTGAAAACCTAGCGATAGATTTGAATTTGCAGCTAGGTTATCGCGATGTAAAAATTGAACTTGATGACCTTGATGGAATATATTCCGACTTACAATTTAAGGGGCCATACTTAGGCTTAGAAATCCATTTCTAAGCAACGCGTTAATTTCTTAGTAAAATGATTTAACAGTGGCGGCTGTCAATCGATAGCCGACCACTGCCACATCACCTTCCACCCGTTCGACGTTTATCACGCCCTCAACCCATACCGCATCAAAGGTGTCCTCATATTTTACGCCCTGCGGAAAATCGACCAACACAATTTGGTTTGGTGGTGGCGGTGGCACATGCACACAGGCGCCATAGTATGGCACGAGTAAAAATTGTGTGACTTTATCCGCATCACCTTCAAGCTGTACCACATAACCAGGAATTCTGATTTTCTTGCCATCGAGTGACTCAACCATAGGGGCGTCAAGTTCTGGCTGGTTGGCTAACTCCGGGTTAGCTTCATAGAAAGCTTGGCTACGCACCGGCGGTGGCTTGTAACCTTCCGGAACCAGCTCTTTCCATTGTGTTTCTACATATTCGTCTGCTTGAACGGGCATGGTAACCAACATTGCACTGATAGCCCAAACAAGTGCATTAAACCATTTACTCATACGCGTATTGTTAACCCATCTGCTAAAGCATTGCGGTAAGCCCGCCATGCTGGAATAAAACTTAAAACCAATGCTGCTAGAATAATGGCAGCCAGAAATGACCACTCAGTCGTCGTCAATGGTGTTGCTCGCAGCAAAATGCCGGTATTCGCCAGCAGGGCCTCTCCGCCAACGCCGATGATAAGGTAGAGCATACCTATTCCGATGCCAACACCAACTATGGCCAAAATAAGTGCTTCACTGACGAGTAGGCCAAATATCGTGATTGGCCCAGCACCAACAGCTCGTAGGACAGCCATTTCGCGGCGTCGTTCCCTTAAGCTAGATAGCAAAGCCGTTAACATGCCAAGCAAACCGGTAGCAACAACTAAAGTCGATACGGCAAGCAACGCCTTTTCGAACAGGTTCAATGTTCGCCACAGTTCGGTCAGTGCCATGCCGGGCATAATTGCAGTTAGAGGTTCACCCTGGTAAGTATTAATATCGCGCTGCATACGCAAGGCCAATGGTCGGCTGCTTAAACCAAGTAATACCGCGCTAAGGGTGTAAACCGGCGGTTCATGGCTGTGTTCATGTGTATGGTCGTGCTCACCTTCGTGAGTGGTGTCACTAGATGACTCACCGTGCACTAGTCCTAGCCCCGATAAAGGCATGTAAACGGCTTGATCGACGGGAGTACCTGTACGCTCTAAAATACCGTTTACCGTAAATGGATGCGCATCATGATCACTAAAGCTAATACCACCACTACCATGTGAAATAGTGAATTTGTCTCCAAGTTTCAGCTGTCGTCGTTTGGCAACTTCCGCGCCTAATACGGCACTTTGAGCATCGTTAAATTTATCACCTTGGGTAAATACTAAAGCCTGTCTATCGGCATAGCGAAAGTGCTCAAAGAAATCAGTGGAGGTTGCGACAACGGGGAACTCGCCGAAGCTATCCCCGAGTGCGATTGGAATGTGCCACGCAACACCTCGAAGCGTTTGCAAATGCTGATAACTTTGCCAAGAGAGTGTATTGCTCAGCGCGCCGATGTGGAACACACTACTTAACAGTAACTGAGTATTGCCAGTGCGTGCGCCAACAATAAGGTCTGTGCCGGAAATAGTATTGGCAAAATTCTCTTGAGTTTGGTGCCGAACTCGTTCTACTCCTAGCAACAACAGTGTACTTACAGCAATAGCTAGAATGGTTAACCAAGCGCTCGCTTTGCGGTTCAATAGGCTTGCTACTGCTAAACGAATCATAATCGCCCCGATGTCGCTTGGTTGATTTCGTTTAATTCAATGCTGCGCTGAAAGTGGTGCGCCAAACTGCCATCGTGAGTCACAAACAGCAAGGTTGTATTGTATTGCTGGCACGCATTGAATAATACTTGGATAAAGTTATCTCGATGATCGGCATCTAGAGCAGAGGTAGGTTCATCAGCAATAATCAAAGCCGGAGAGCCATACAAAGCCCGCGCTGCGGCAACACGTTGCTGTTGCCCGACACTTAGTTGATGAGCCGGCCGAAACAGATCGCTTTCGTTTAGCCCAAGTTGTAAAAGTAGTTCTTTGGCGCGTTCATTGTGATTGCGCGATGTTTCATTGACTCTGCGACGACGCGCTGGTGAAAACTTTTCAGCAAGCGACACGTTTGCTACTGCAGAAAGATATGGAAGTAGATTGAACTGCTGAAAAATATATCCAATTTCGTTGGCTCGGAGTTTGTCGCGTTGACGTTGTGACAGTTTCCCCATGTCATGGCCGAGCACATGTAATTGGTTTTTTGCCGGAGCATGGATGCCAGCAATAAGGCTAAGTAAAGTGGACTTACCCGAGCCGCTGGCACCACGGAGCAACACACGTTCCCCTTGTTGAACACTAAACTGCGGAATGCTCAGCAGGGGGCGTGTGGCACCTGGCCACTGAAACTCAAGATTGTTGAGTTCAATACAGGTGCTGGTCATAGTACTTATTTCTGTTTGGCGCGTTCGAATGAAGACATGATTTCTTCTTTGGCCGCTTCGATATCACCCCAACCGTCAACTTTTACCCATTTGCCTTTCTCAAGCTCTTTATAGCGCTCAAAGAAGTGCGCGATTTGTGCTTTAAGTAACTCCGGCAAATCATCGACATTGTTAATGTGATCGTATTCTTTGGTAAGTTTGCTAACAGGAACTGCAATAACTTTTGCATCTTCACCCGCTTCGTCAGTCATTTTTAAAACGCCAACAGGACGGCATTTAATGACTGAACCGGCTTGTAATGGGTAAGGTGTTGGTACCAACACGTCCACAGGGTCGCCATCTAAAGAAAGTGTGTCGTTAACAAAACCATAGTTGCACGGATAAAACATTGGCGTTGACATAAAACGGTCAACCCACAAGGTGCCAGTGTCTTTGTCGACTTCGTATTTAATTGGGTCAGCGTTCGCTGGAATTTCAATGATAACGTTGACTTCTTCTGGCAGGTTTTTACCTGCGCTAACGTGACTTAAGCTCATGTGTATTCCTGTTAAAGACTAAGTTAAAAATATTGGCGCGTATTATACGGTCTTGTCGCCCGATTGCGAACCCTCTAGATAACGCAAGCACGCTTCTACTTCATGCTTGGCGCCAAGTATAATGCCGACGCGCTGATGAATATCAGTTGGCTGAATATCTAATATGCGTTCTTCGCCGCTGTGAGCCAAGCCGCCAGCTTGTTCAACCAACCATGCCATGGGGTTACCTTCATACATTAAGCGTAATTTATACGGTTTATTTGCTGAACGGGCATCCCATGGGTAAGCAAATAAACCACCACGGCATAAAATTCGATGCACATCGGCAACCATAGCTGCGACCCAACGCATGTTAAAGTTTTTCGCTCGAGGGCCACTGGTGCCGGCGAGCAAGTCATCCACATATAGCTGCATGCCCTCTTGCCAGTGTCGGAAATTTGACATGTTAATTGCAAATTCAGAGGTTTCGGCTTCTATCTGCAAGTCTTTTTTGGTAAGTAAGAACTCACCCACCGTTTGGTCAAGTGTGAACATACGCAAGCCATTGCCGGTAGTAAAAGCCAGCATGATAGACGGACCATAAAGAATGTAGCCAGCAGCAACTTGGTTACGGCCTGGCTGCAAAAACATATCGACATCGCCTGAATTGTTCTCAGGAACTGGCAAGACCGAGAAGATAGTCCCAACCATGCTGTTAATATCAATATTTGAACTGCCATCTAGTGGATCAAAAGCGACTAAGTACTTGCCGTTATCGTGCCCAAGTACAATACCCTCTTCTTCTTCAGAAGCGACCGCTCGTACGTGTTGGCACTCTAGCAAAATTTCTTTGATCAATTGATTTGATAGAATATCGAGTTTCTTCTGGGTTTCGCCTTGAATGTTTTCAGACAAAGTTGAACCGAGAACGCCCGCTAGCTCACCTTGGCCAACGCGGAATGAAATTTCCTTGGCGCAAATTTGTAGTGAATTGATAACGGAAATCAGAGCTTCGTCGACCTGATCGTTGCGTAAGGTCGGAATTAAGCGTTGCATGGAACCCTCGTGAAATTTGCTAGTGGTCGAATACGAGTTTTAAACGCGGCTAAGTTTACCGCAAATTTAAGCAAATTGCCTGCTCAGATTGTCGCGCAATGAAAGCTGCGTGATACACTGATGCACATTGTAATAATGTGAGTAAAACCATGCACATTCATATTCTTGGTATTTGTGGAACATTCATGGGTGGTATTGCCGCTTTGGCGAAGGGGCTTGGGCACCATGTAACAGGTAGTGACGCGCAAGTTTATCCGCCCATGAGTGACCAACTGCGAGCCATCGGTATTGAACTCATCGAGGGATATGATGCCGAGCAGCTTTCCCCGCGTCCTGACCTAGTGATTATTGGTAATGCCTTAAGCCGCGGCAATCCTGCGGTTGAAGCGGTGCTTAATCAGCGCATTCCCTACACATCGGGTGCGCAGTGGCTGCATGATGAACTGTTACAGCACAAATGGGTTCTTGCAGTAGCAGGAACGCACGGTAAAACAACAACATCGAGCATGCTCACTTGGCTACTTGAATTTGCCGGTTTGAAACCAGGATTTTTAGTCGGTGGCGTATTGGCCAACTTTCAGCAGTCAGCGCGCTTGGGCGAGAGTGACTTTTTTGTCATTGAAGCTGACGAATATGACACGGCATTTTTTGATAAACGTTCTAAGTTTGTTCATTATTGTCCAAGCACGTTAGTGCTGAACAATCTTGAGTTTGATCATGCCGATATTTTTGCCGATTTAGCAGCTATACAACGTCAATTTCATCATTTGGTGCGGGTAGTGCCAGGTTATGGGCGTATTTTTTATCCTCACCACGAAGTTGCTCTTGAACAAGTTATTCAGCAGGGGTGTTGGAGTGAAATTGTGACCACTGGGCCGCAGGGGGAATGGTCAACCCGCTTGGTAAAACAAGACGGCAGTGTATTTGATGTGTTGCACCGTGGTGAAACTAAGGGGCAAGTGCGCTGGGACCTAATTGGCGATCATAATGTAGCGAACGGCTTAATGGCGATTGCGGCAGCGCATCATGTGGGAGTTCCTGTTGATGTTAGCTGCGAGGCGCTATTGTCGTACCAGAACACCAAGCGCCGTTTAGAGTTGCGTGCCGATATTGCCGATATCGCCATTTACGATGATTTTGCGCATCATCCGACTGCGATAACAACCACGCTAAAAGGGATGCGTGCTAAGCAACCGAAAGCACGTATTGTTGCGGTGCTAGAACCGCGTTCCAATACCATGAAACTTGGCACTATGGCGGATGCGCTCGACACCGCATTGTCTGAGGCAAATGAGATTTTTATGCTACAGCCAGACGCGGTACAATGGCGAGTTACGGATAAAGTGCCACGCGCTCATGTGGGGGCGTCGGTAGATGAGCTACTTGTACTGTTAAGCCAGAAATTACAACCTGGAGATCAGGTTGTCATTATGAGTAATGGCGGATTTGGCAACATCCATAATCGCTTAATTGACGTATTACGTCGCCAGTACACAAACTAACAGTCATTCTTAGCAGACCCATACAGAGGACATAACATGACGCAGCCGAATCACATCACATTGGCGATTACCGGTGCTTCTGGCGCGCCATATGCGGTGCGGTTACTTGAATGCTTGCTAGCGCAACAGCAGCATGTGCATTTGTTACTGTCGAGTGCCGCACGAGTGGTGTTTGCCACAGAGCTTGATTGGCAATTACCAGCTGCACCGAAAGCCATGGCAGATATGCTGCGTGAGCACTTTGGTGCTGGTGAATCACAACTACAAGTTTACGGCAAAGAAGAATGGTTTTCTCCGGTCGCGTCAGGTTCTGCTGCGCCGAAAAAAATGATTATATGCCCGTGTTCTACCGGCACCTTATCAGCTATAGCTCATGGGGCGAGTGATAACTTGATTGAGCGTGCAGCAGACGTGGTGATCAAAGAGCGTGGGCAGTTAATTCTGGTGCCACGCGAAATGCCATTTTCGGCAATTCATTTAGAAAATATGCACAAATTGGCGCAACTCGGCGTGACTATTATGCCAGCTGCACCTGGGTTCTATCATAAACCACAGTCCATCGACGATTTGGTTGATTTCGTTGTTGCACGAATTCTTGACCATCTCGATTTAGACCAAACATTACAACCACGCTGGGGTTATGGCGAGGAGAAACGATAAATCATGAAAGCATTGTCTATTCGTGGCTTAAAGAAAACCTATAAGGGTGGACATGAAGCTCTTAAAGGTATTGATTTGGATGTTGAAGAAGGCGATTTCTTTGCCCTATTGGGGCCAAATGGCGCTGGTAAATCAACCACCATCGGTATTATTTCGTCATTGGTGAATAAAAGTTCAGGCACGGTTAATGTGTTTGGCTATGATTTAGATACCCAACTGGTCGACTTGAAACGCCAAATTGGTTTGGTGCCACAAGAGTTCAACTTCAATCAATTTGAAACCGTGCAACAAATTGTGGTTAACCAAGCTGGCTATTACGGCGTGCCACGTGAATTAGCCAAGCAACGTGCTGAAAAATACCTCAAGCAATTAAGTCTGTGGGATAAACGCGATAGCCCTGCACGTATGTTGTCAGGGGGCATGAAGCGCCGCCTGATGATTGCTCGCGCATTACTACACGAGCCGAAATTACTGATTTTAGATGAGCCAACCGCGGGTGTTGATATTGAACTGCGTCGCAGTATGTGGGATTACCTTGAAACCATTAACAAACAAGGTATTACCATTATTTTGACCACCCATTATTTGGAAGAAGCCGAAACTCTATGCCGCAACATTGGCATTATTGACCACGGCACCATTATCGAAAATACCTCGATTAAACGGCTGTTGGCGACATTAAATATGGAAACTTTTGTGTTCGATTTAGCCGTGAGCGAAGGGCAATCGAGCACGGCCAATTTAACCTTGGAAAGCTTCACCTGGCGTGCGTTAGATGACCACACCATAGAAGTTGATGTGGAAAAAAGCCAAGGCTTGAACCGCGTATTTGAACAGCTAAGCGCGCAACATGTAACGGTATTGTCTATGCGCAATAAAGCCAACCGTTTAGAAGAGTTATTCGTGAATTTGGTCGAGAAAGGCCGCAAACCAACAGCAGCAGAGGCTTAATACGATGTCATCCATTAGCTTTATTGCGCTAAAAACCATTTGGATAAAAGAGTGCACGCGTTTCTTGCGTATTTGGGTGCAAACCCTAGTGCCACCAGCTATCACTATGACGTTATATTTCGTGATTTTTGGTAGCATTGTTGGCGAGCGAATTGGTGATATGGGTGGTCGGCCTTATATGGAGTTTATTGTGCCGGGCCTGATTATGATGTCGATTATTACCAATTCGTATTCAAATGTCGCGTCATCGTTTTTTAGTGCCAAATTTCAGCGCAACATTGAAGAAATGCTGGTGGCGCCAGTGTCGCCGGCGGTTATTATTGGTGGTTATGTTGGCGGTGGTTTAGCGCGTGCATTAATTGTGGCCATTATTGTCACTTGTGTATCGTTCTTGTTTGTTGAAAACGTCAGTATTCATCATGCCGGCATTTTGGTTCTAACCGTTATTTTAACCTCTACGTTGTTTTCGCTTGGTGGTTTAATTAATGCCATACATGCGAAGACCTTTGATGACATTTCTATTGTGCCAACCTTTGTGCTAACGCCACTTACTTATTTGGGCGGGGTGTTTTTTAGTATTCAATTACTACCAGGTATTTGGGAGCAAGTGGCCCAAGCCAACCCCGTACTTTATATGGTGAACGCGTTTCGCTATGGCTTTTTAGGTGTGTCAGATGTCAATGTGGGGGTTGCGTTAGCCGTAATTATTGGTTTCAACCTTGTGCTATTTACTCTGGCTTTTACACTCCTTAAACGCGGCGCAGGTATTCGCTCGTGAACCATGAGTCTAGACCGGTAACGACGAACCAGCACGGTAATCATGATGATTTAACCACTGTCGTGATGCGCCATTTGCGCTCGCCATTTCGTAAGCCTATTCAGGCGCACAATCGCGAGGCTTTTGAGCAAGTACAAAAGCTTGTAGCTGACTGGCAAGGGCCAATTATTTTGGACTCTTGTTGCGGGGTTGGTGAGAGTACCGCGTGGATTGCCGAGCAGAATCCTGAGGCTTTAGTGATAGGTGTTGATAAATCTGCACATCGCTTAGCGCGCCATGCCCAATATGAAAAAGCTGAAGCCGGCCAACGCTATATTTTGGTACGCGCCGACCTTCATGACTTTTGGCGTTTAGCGGTTGAGGCGCACTGGCAACTACAGCAACATTATATTTTGTATCCCAACCCGTGGCCTAAAGCTGCACACCTTGGGCGTCGCTGGCATGGCAGCCCAGTGTGGCCTTATGTTCTGGGGTTGGGCGGTCAATTGGTGATGCGCTCAAACTGGGCTATTTATTTAACAGAAGTGGCCAGTAGCTTGGCCTTAGTAAACTGCAGTGCAACCATTTTCCCTTTGTTAGCACGCCACGAGCCAATGACCCCATTTGAGCGGAAATATCAGCGCAGTGGCCAGCAGTTATGGGAGTTGCGGGCAGATTTGCCGGAAGATGGTCGCTATTTTTCCGCGATCGAGGCAGAATAAGACATATATTTAGTCAAAGCATCACAAGGATATTTGCTTGAGCGACACAACTTTTGCTGAAGTTAGCCAAGAAGCGCTACTGAAAATTTTCACTATTCCGGAAGCGCCGGACTCAACTTTGGGTAAAATTGAAAAACACTTATCTGAAAACCTCATGGGTTTTCTGGGTGAACATATTGTCGCACGCGAAAAACCGTTGCACGAAATTGAGCAAAACTTTAGTGTCAGCGAAATTCCAGAAGAGCCGCGTTACGTCTCTGATCATACCGAGTTTCTGCTCAATAATTTAGTGGCCCACTCGGTTCATACGTCATCCCCTCGCTTTATTGGTCACATGACATCGGCGCTGCCTTATTTTTTGCTGCCGTTGGCAAAACTCATGGTGGGTTTGAATCAGAACCTGGTAAAAATTGAAACATCAAAAGCGTTTACCCCACTCGAGCGCAATGTCCTCGGTATGCTGCATCACTTGGTATATCAGCAAGATACAGCGTTCTATCAGCGTTGGATGCATAGCGCGCAGCACTCGCTTGGAGCCATGTGTTCAGGCGGTACAGTTGCCAATATTACGGCGCTATGGGTGGCACGAAACTTACTGCTGAAGCCCGATAGCGGTTTTGCAGGCATTGCTGCAGAAGGCCTTGCCGCGGGTTTAGCTCATTATGACTATAAACGGTTAACAATAATGGTCTCTGAGCGCGGTCATTATTCACTGAGTAAAGCGGCAGATGTACTTGGCATTGGTCGGCGCAATTTAATTGCAGTGCCAACCGATGACCACAATCGAATTCGAATTGATGCGCTGCGCGAAGCGTGTGCGAAAGTAGCTGATGAAGGCGGAAAAGTTCTGGCGCTAGTGGGAGTCGGTGGTACTACGGAAACCGGCCATATTGATCCACTGGATGAGATGGCTGACGTAGCCGAAGAAATAGGCGCACATTTTCATGTCGACGCGGCTTGGGGTGGCGCAACATTGCTGTCGAAGCGCTTTCGCCGTTTATTGCATGGTATTGAACGGGCAGACAGCGTGACTATTGATGCCCATAAACAAATGTACGTTCCTATGGGGGCTGGCATTGTTTTGTTCCGTGAGCCAAGTATGGTGCGTGCAATTGAGCATCATGCTGAATATATCATTCGACATGGCTCGAAAGACCTAGGTGCGCATACCATGGAAGGCTCACGGCCCGGCATGGCTATGCTGGTGTATTCAGCTATGCATGTGATGGGCCGCCGTGGTTATGAACTTTTAATCGATCAAAGTATTGAAAAAGCCCGTGAATTTGCACGTTTGATAGAAGCACAAGACGACTTTGAGTTGATAACAGAACCAGAGCTTTGTTTGCTAACGTACCGGTTTGTACCAGCGAAAGTAAAACCATTGTTGCAGCAAGCAAACGCAGAGCAAGTACGCCGCATTACGCCCCACTTAAATGCGTTAACGCGGTTTATTCAAAAACGTCAGCGTGAAACGGGGCGCTCGTTTGTGTCGCGTACTAAATTAACGCCGGCGCAATATCACCGAGAGCCAACCGTGGTGTTTCGTGTGGTGTTGGCAAATCCGTTAACCACGCGTGACATGCTCGAAGAAGTATTGCAGGAACAGCGCGAAATTGCCGCACAAGCAATGAGCTTGCGCGGTGCTTTATATACAGAGTTACGAGAGTTAGGGTTGGTGCGCGAAATAAACGGCCGTTAACGCTCAAACTGCAAGTTATCAATTAGCCGCGTTTTACCAATAAACGCGGCAACTAACACCACGAGTTCACGGTCTGACGCGGTTGCTGGCGCTAGGTCTTCACGGCGGCGCAGTTCAAGATAATCAATGCTGAACCCCGTTTTTTCAATGACTGATGCAGCAGTTTGCAGCACAGTTTCAGGCTTCATATCGGCTTTTATGTCATCAGCAATACGTTGCAATGTGCGATACAAAACCGGCGCAGCAGCTCGGTGTTCTTGGGTTAAATAACCGTTACGTGAGCTTAGCGCAAGGCCATCGTTGGCCCGTTCTGTTGGCATGCCAATCACGTCGACCGGCAAGCTCAAGTCGCGCGTCATTAAACGAATAACTTGCAACTGCTGAAAGTCTTTCTCACCAAATACGGCAACCTGAGGCTGCACCATGTTGAATAACTTGGCTACAATGGTGGCGACTCCACGAAAATGCCCAGGTCGGCTTGCACCACACAGAATTTCTGAAATGCCGGGTACTTCAATGTAAGTTTGCTGCTCTAAGCCTCGTGGATAGACATCGGCGACGGTCGGCGCAAATACCGCGTGAGCACCACGCTCGGCCAGCACAATACAATCGGCCTCAAAGGTGCGTGGGTAACTGGCTAAGTCTTCATTGGCGCCAAATTGCATGGGGTTCACAAAAATACTAACCACCACATGGTCGGCCAGCTGCTTGGCTCTATCAACCAATTTAAGGTGGCCTTCGTGCAGGTTTCCCATAGTAGGCACCAAAGCGACGGTGCCGGTCAATTGTGCTCGCCATGCGCGAAGCTCGTCTAAACTGGTCAGTTGTTGCATGCTGATAGTTCGCTACTCAAACGTATGTTCTGGGCCAGGAAAACTGCCGTCTTTTACTTGGCGAATATAAAGTTCTACAGCGCTTTGCAAGTCGTCAGCGTCGGCTAAAAAGTTCTTCACGAATTTTGGTAAGTAGTCGCTGTTTAAGCCAAACATGTCATGCATAACAAGAATCTGGCCATCGGTTTGAGCCCCAGCGCCAATACCTATAACCGGAATGTCTAATTTTTGACTAATTAACTGCCCAAGACTACTTGGCACGCATTCAAGCACCAACATTTGTGCCCCAGCTTGTTGCAGAGCAAGTGCTTGGCGTACGGTATTTTCGGCAGCACTTTGTTCACGGCCTTGAATTTTATAACCGCCCAGTACATTGACCGACTGTGGTAGCAAACCTAAATGCGCGCACACCGGCACGCTACGCTCAACCAAGGTGCGAATGGTATCTAACAACCAGTCACCGCCTTCAAGCTTAACCATATTGGCGCCTGCGCGCATTAGCTTGGCCGCCTCAACACAGGCTTGCTCCGGTGTCGCGTACGACATGAACGGCATATCAGCCATGATGAACGCATCAGGTGCACCGCGCCGCACGGCCTCGGTGTGGTAGGCTATTTGTTCCACGGTAACCGGCAAGGTACTCGATTGTCCCTGCACAACGTTGCCCAAAGAGTCGCCGACTAGCATGAAGTCGATACCGCATTGTGCAAACAATTTGGCAAATGAAGCATCATACGCTGTCACTGAGACAATTTTATCGCGCGAGGCTTTCATTTTGCTCAGTTTCGAAATAGTCATGCCCGCCATTGCGAACTCCTTTCTGTGAACGATATCAATAACCGATGGCGTTTGATTGTATCAGGTAATTTTTTGCAGGTCATGATGCGTCATTGCTTGGTAAAGGCTAGCAATATCACGACCATCAGGTAATTGGAGGTTAGGGCTTAACTCGCACAATGGCACAATCACAAAATCACGTTCGGCAAGGCCGGGGTGTGGAATGGTTAGCCGCTCTTCATGGATCACAGCTTGATCGTATAACAATATGTCCAAATCAAGCGTACGTGGGCCCCAATGCACAAGCCGTTGTCGACCAAACTGCTGCTCAATAGACTGCAGCAGATCGAGTAACTCAATGGGCGTCAATTGTGTTTCAGCGCAAGCAACGGCGTTTACGTAGTCAGGCTGTTCAACAGGCCCCATGGGCGAGCTTGCATAAAGAGAGCTGGCGCGCAGATGCGTAAGCTGGGGTAGTGCCGCTAGAGTATGCAGTGCGTCACGCAGAGTTTGCTGCGGATTCCCCAGATTCGCGCCAAGAGCAATGTAAACCAATGCCATTAGTTGATATTTCCGCTGGGTTTCGGCTTATTACTGCGACGGCGTTTGCCGCCACGTCGCCCACGGCGTTTTGGCGCGTGCTCTTTGTCCGCCACATGTGCCGGCAGTGAGGATATATCCGTCGTTTGTTGAAGCTTGGTCCAGAAATCGGCTCGTTGCTGTAATACTTTTTGTTCAAGAGGCGTGGCTGTTTTGGCACGCAATAACAAAAAGTCGTAGGCGGCCCTAAATTTAGGGTGTGTTAACAGCGTCTGCACGCGTTTGCCTTTGGCACGTTCCATGCGTTGTTGTAGCTGCCAAATTTCGCGAGCTGGAATACTAAAGCGTTTCGGTATGGCTATAGTTTGTACTTGGCGGCCAATAACATCCGCTGCAGCAATATTTAGTGCATCAACCGGCGGTAGACCACTTTCGACACTCAGTTGCTCCATGCGCGCTTGTAATGGCCACCACAAAAGAGCGGCGAACAAATACGCGGGCGTAATACGCTGGTCGTTACGCACCCGTGCATCGGTATCTGCAAAAGTTTGATGTATTAATTGATACGGGGCTTCTGTCGGTGACTTCAAATAAACTTTAAGCAATGGGAACAGCTGCTGAAACAAATGGTAATCGGCTAACATTTCGAAGTTAGCTAAGCCTTTGCCCGCGGTAAATAGCTTGAGTACTTCTTCAAACAAGCGCGCTGGTGGAATATTTTGCAGTAAAGGGGCAAGCTCACGAATTGGTTTAGCGACACTGTCGTCTAAACGCATATTTAGCTTGGTAGCAAAACGAACAGCACGAAGCATACGTACTGGATCTTCGCGGTAACGTATCTCGACATCGCCAATCATGCGTAATACGCCAGCTTCACAATCACGCACCCCATTAGCAAAGTCGACAATACTGAAGTCGGCAATGTTGTAGTACAGCGCATTTACTGTGAAATCACGGCGCTGGGCATCTTCGTCAATGGTGCCATAAACATTGTCGCGAACGAGCATGCCTTCGGCATTTTGTTTCGCCACTTTATCGGCGGTATCTTCATCATCATGGCTTTCGTGATGACCACGAAAGGTAGCAACTTCAATAATTTCTCGCCCAAATACAACATGTGCCAAACGAAAGCGGCGACCGACTAAACGGCAATTGCGGAATAACTTACGTACCTGCTCAGGCGTGGCATTGGTGGTAACGTCGAAGTCTTTTGGGTGCAAACCAAGTAACAGGTCGCGCACACAGCCGCCTACCAAATAGGCCTCATAACCGGCGTTATGTAACCGGTACAGCACCTTAAGAGCGGGTTCGGAAATATCTTTGCGCGAAATATTATGTTGATCGCGAGGAATGATCCGAGGCTTGGCAAGAATATTTTGCGGCAAGTTTTTTGCGTTTGGTGTGCGTTTTATAGCACGCTTTGCCAAGGCTTTAATGCGTTTGATAATAACGGGTTCTCCGACAATGTTTAAAACGGTTATATTGTATCCTGCTGAACGGTTTTGGGGAAGTCGCGCGTGCGCCATTGCATAACAGCATCGCTCAATAATTCAGCGGCATTGTCTGTTGGCTTCGGTTGCAGCTGTAAAAAGCGCATAGCGGCAGCTAACTGTTCAATAACCTGATCGTCGCGAAGTGCCGGTGCATGGTTCTGTTTACTAAGCTTGCGACCGCGTGAGTCAAGCGCAAGCGGGACGTGTTTGAAATGCGGTACACGCTTGGAGAAAAGTCGCCATAGGTTTATTTGCCAGCTTGTCGCGGTAAGTAAGTCCTCACCTCTAACGATATCTGTAATGCCTTGCTCAATGTCGTCAACCACCACTGCCAACTGGTATGTGAACAGCCCATCACGACGAAATAATACAAAATCTTCCGCCGCGAAGGCTGGATCAATAGCGACCTCACCTTGCAATTCATCGACAAAGCTAAGCACTGAGTGGTCGTTTCTAAAACGGATGGCCGTGTTTTCATCAACTAATTGTTTTTGACGACACACACCGGTGTAGTAGGGCCCGCGTGCTTTGATTTGTTTACGGCTACACTCACAACGATAGGTTAGCTGCTGTGCTTGCAACTGCTCCAATGCGCCTTGGTATACTTCCGTCCGCTGGCTTTGATAAATAATCTCACCGTCCCAGTGTAACTCATGCTGTTTAAGTTGCTCTAAGATGATTTTATCGGCGCCGGCTACGGCTCGAGGTTGGTCAATGTCTTCAATACGCACAAGCCATCGCCCATTATTTGCGCGGGCATCTAAATAACTCGCAAGTGCGGCAATTAATGAACCAAAATGAAGAGGCCCCGACGGGGTCGGGGCAAAGCGTCCGCAATAACCAGACGTAGCCACCATATTAGGCGCCAGTCATTTGCTTCTCTTTTATTTCAGCTAACGTTTTACAGTCTACGCAAAGGTCAGCTGTTGGGCGTGCTTCTAAGCGGCGAATACCGATCTCAATACCGCATTGATCACAAAAACCAAAATCATCCGCTTCAATTTTCTGTAGCGTTTTTTCGATTTTCTTAATCAGCTTACGCTCGCGGTCACGGGTACGTAACTCTAAGCTGAATTCTTCTTCCTGTGCAGCGCGGTCTACCGGATCGGGAAAGTTCGCTGCTTCATCTTTCATATGGTGTACGGTACGGTCAACTTCTTCGCGCAATTGCGCACGCCATACCTCTAATATTTTACGAAAATGCGCACGTTGCGCCTCATTCATATATTCTTCGTCTGGACCCAGCTCGTAAGGCTCCAAGCCAGCTTGTGCCAGAATGCCATGGGCTTTTTTCGGCGTTCCTTGAGGCATTATGGATCTCCTATATGAGACGTTGTTATTAAAAAGGTCGGTACATATACCAGAAAGCGATCAGCTGCGCAATTTTATTTCACGCAAATAATCGCGCTTGGTTTTATTTCCTCGGCCGATATTTGGCATTGAATGGCATTAAACTCAACCCCCGTTTGTTTGGCTATGTCGCATGCCTCGGCGTATTTAGCGTCGATATGCTTTGCAGCGCTAACTTGGTTAATTGCCGAATGCAAAACAATATATAACACCATGGCGCGATGACCCTCGTTTGCCATGGTTTGCAGACTCGCTAAATGCTGGCGCGCTCGTTCGCTAACGGTATCGGGGAAATACCCTTGTTGCTGTTCAGCTAAAGTAACGCTTTTTACTTCAATAAAGGTTAAGTTACCGTTAGCGTCGATGCCTTGCCAATCAATGCGGCGGTTATCATAGCCATAGTTTTGTTCTGCTGTAAGTTCTGTAAAGGGTTCTAACATACCTTGTTGCAGTAGCTCGCCAGCAATTTGGTTGGCGCGTTGGGTATTGACACAAATCATATCGCCTTCAGGTGTTTCTGCGAGCTCCCAAGTATAACGGTATTTACGTTTTGGGTTACCCGAGTCGCTAATCCATACTTTCATTCCGGGAAGCGCGCAGCCGGTCATTGCGCCGGTGTTTGGGCAATGAATGGTGATAACATCACCATTTGGTAATTGCACGTCGGCTAAAAAGCGTTTGTAGCGTTTTATTAGCACCGCTCGGCGCAAAGGGTTGAGAAACTTCATTGTAAGCCCCACATAGCTCGGATAGGATAGTCACATCAAGCCGAAAACATACTGGGAGCGTATTCGCATGTCTAGCACTGTATCTGTATTTATTGCTAATCAACCTGCTGAGCAGGCCGCTTGGAAAGCTAGTTCAGCCGCAATTATGAGCGAGCAAGGGGCGACAATTTATTTAGGCACGAACGAGGCCGATAATCTGCGCAAAGTACAAAAAGCGGGGCGGCAATTAGACACCATGGGTATTAAATCGGTGCAGCTAGCGGGCGAAGCTTGGGACTTAGAGCGCCAATGGGCGTTTTCTAATGGTTTTACTGACACGCTTACGAAAAATACCATTCACTGGGCTGACGATGCCGACAAACTAGCCCAGATGCGCGACACCGCAGCTTGGGTACGTGAACTCATCAACTTACCCCCCAATGAAATTTACCCAGAGTCACTGGCGCAGAAAGTGACTGATAAGCTAACTGCTGTGGCACCTAATGCCATCACAGTTACGCAAATTGTTGGTGATGAGCTAGTCAAGCACGGTCGTATGGGTATTCACACCGTGGGTCGCGCAAGCAAAAAGCCACCGGTAATGTTGGTGGTGGACTACAACCCTGGGCAAGATGTCAATGCCGCCGTTGATGCGGTGCTTATTGGTAAGGGAATTACCTTTGATAGCGGTGGCTATAGCATCAAGTCAAGCGAAGGTATGCTGGCCATGAAGTGTGACATGGGTGGTGCTGCGACTGTTGCCGGAGCACTGGTGCATGCAATACACCAGGGCCTCAGTAAACGCGTGCAATTAGTCTTGTGCTGCGCCGAAAACTTAATTGACGGTAGCGCTTATAAACTGGGTGACATTATTACCTACAAAAACGGGCAAACCGTTGAAATTGTGAATACCGACGCCGAAGGCCGTTTGGTATTGGCTGACGGTTTGATTTATGCCGGTGAAGTGAATGCCAAATTAATTATTGATGCGGCAACGCTCACAGGTGCGGCTCAAGTTGCAGTGGGTACTGACTACAATGCGCTATTTAGTGTTGATGATGAGCTCGCCCAAAAAACCTTGAACATTGCTCATGAGCAACGCGAATTATTGTGGCGCTTGCCGCTAAACAACTGGCATAAAGATAATTGTCCTTCGGCATTTGCCGACACCGCAAACAGTCGCCCGCAAAAAGGTGGCGGTTCGGGCGGAGCCAGTAATGCGGCTGGTTTCTTGTTACGTTTTGCACCGAATGAGGGTGCCGGCTGGTTACACTTTGATATTGCTGGGGCCTATCACGGCAGTGCCAATGCGTTATGGCCAACAGGCGCAACGGCGTTAGGTTTCCGTACCATTGCGGCAAGCCTATTAAAGTAACCCGATGACCACAGAGCAGGTGCTGCCGGTAACGGCGTTAATTGATGACGTTATTGCTTGGTTACCGCAAGCACCTGTTGTACTCGAGGCGCCGCCTGGCGCTGGCAAATCAACGGCTCTTCCGCTAGCACTGCTGCAGGCAAACATTTATGGCCAGCGCCGTATTTTGCTTTTGCAACCGCGCCGTTTGGCCGCTATTTCAATTGCGCATTACCTTGCGGAACAGTTAGGCCAGAAGGTAGGCGAAGACGTCGGCTACCACATTCGTGGCACAGCAAAGTTTCATGCCAAGACCAAACTGCTTATTCTTACCGAAGGTATGTTCACGCAATATATTCAGCGCGACCCTGAACTTGCCGATGTAGGTTTGGTTATTTTTGATGAGTTTCACGAGCGTAATTTAGCCAGTGACTTGGGGTTAGCGATGACCTTAGACGCCACAAGTTTGCGCAGTGATTTGGGCGTGTTGATTATGTCAGCAACCTTGCCAGCTCAGCAAATTGCTCAGTGGCTTGGCCATGCTAAGGTACTCACAAGCCAAGGTCGGCAGCACCCTGTTGAGGTGAGTTACCACCCTCCAAGTAGCGCCCAAACTTGGTTGCAAGAAATGCCAGGGGTTATTCGCCAAGCCATACAAAAAGCCGAGCAAGGTGTATTGGTCTTTGTACCCGGGCTACGAGAAATAAACGCGCTGATGGCGCAGTTTACGCAGTTAGATGGTTGGCAGGTAAGTGCGTTACATCGCAATGTACCCCAAGCCGAGCAGCGCGCTTTATTTACTTCCGATGCTAATTCCAACAAGCGTTTGGTGTTCGCCACGAACATTGCCGAAACCAGTGTCACAATTCCTAATATCGATGTGGTGGTTGATAGCGGCCGCGAGCGTCAAGCACAATTTTATCCCCAGCACGGTATTACGAGGCTCGTTACTCGGCGCATTACCAAAGCTTCGGCGACGCAACGGGCGGGGCGGGCTGGTCGATTAGGGCCTGGTACCTGCATGCGGGTGTGGTCACAAAACGACGACCATGGGCTGCGCGACTATCAGGTTCCAGAGCTAGAAACCGCCGATTTAACCGGCTTTTTGTTGGAGTGCCGTAAATGGGGGGCGGAGCCCCAACAAATGATGTTTTTAACGCCTCCGCAGCCCGCTCATCTGCGCGCTGCTCACGCCTTGCTGACCAAGCTCAATATTTGTCAGTCTAATGGCGTTTTGACTAGCCAAGGGCATGTTATCAGTCAGTACCCAACTGAGCCGCGATTAGCACGGATGCTGAATGCTGTTGCGAATGAATCAGCCGCGACAAAAGCGACTACGGCATGGTTAATGGCCCAAATTGAGCAACCAGCGGCAAGTGAACATTTTCCACAGCCGCTAGCGCGCTTATCGCCAGCGGCCAAACAGCGTTTTCAGTTTTGGTGCCGACAGTTAGCCGTCACTACCGCGACTATTCAACCGGAGCTAGCACCAACTTTGTTGCTCTGGGCATTTCCTGACCGTGTAGCTCAGCGTCGTGGGCAGAGTGACCGCTATTTATTAAGCTACGGCGGCGGGGCTATTTTTCATCGTGAAGACACACGGCCGCGGTGGCCTTGGTTGGTTGCGGTCGACTTAATGCTCAGTGAAACCCAAGCGGATGCTATGATTGGCGCAGCACTGCCGTTAACTGAGGCTGACCGTGAACATCCAGCGTTACACATTGAGCAGCGCACTGAAGTGCGTTGGCAGGGGCCGCAACAGCGGTTGCAAGCCGTGAATGTGACCGCGCTAGGCGCTATTCGGCTGCGCGAGACGCCCATAAGCAACGGCATCACCACCACACAGCGTTTGCACGCGCTAAGCCAGTATGTGGCAGAGCAAATCGCCACTGCTGGGCTGGCGTGGTTTACCTTGAATGAGCAAGCTAAGCAGTGGCTAGCGCGCTACCAACTGTATATAGATTGTGTACGTCCTGAAGCTTGGCCAAGCCTTGCTACCGATGAACTCGTAAATACCCTTAGTGAATGGGCACACCCCTATTGGCTGCACATCGACAATTTGCGTGAATTACAGCAATGGAACGTTGTTGAGGCGCTGCAAGGGCGATTAAGCTATGCCCAGCAACAAAGCTTAGCCCAAGCATGCCCAACACACATGGTGGCGCCTAGTGGCCGCAGTGTGGCGATTGACTACTGTGCTCAGCAGCCCACCATTGCCATTAAGCTGCAAGAGATGTTCGGCGAACCGGTATCGCCAACAATTTGCCATGGCCAAGTTATTCTTACCATAGATTTACTTTCTCCGGCCGGGCGATTATTGCAACGCACCGGAGATTTAGCTAGTTTCTGGGATAACGCGTACGAGCACGTCAAAAAGGAAATGAGAGGTCGCTACCCAAAGCACCCTTGGCCAGATGACCCGCGCCAAGCGCAGGCAACTCATAAAACAAAGAGACATTTAACATGAGTAAAAAGCAGTCGGCTAAGCAACAAAAGCCAAGTTGGTGGCGTCGCGCTATTGTTTTGAGCTTTAAACTAGCACTCATTGGGCTAATTGTTCTTGTTGGCTATGTCATTTATCTGGATGCCACCTTAACCGATCGCTTTAGCAGTAATCGCTATCAAGCACCGGCACTTATTTATGGCCGAAGTTTAGTCGTTGAGCCGCAAGCACCGCTCACCAAGACAACGCTTATCAATGAATTAAAACAGCTAAACTACGCCGCCGTGCAACGGGTGGATGACACTGGACAGTACCGAGTTACCCAATTTGGAGTTGAGTTCTATCGCCGGCCTTTCGACTTTGCAACCGGCCCACAAATGGCACAACGGGTGCAGGTTAACTTTGCCGGAGACCAAGTGCAGTCGGTGCAAAGCTTACCCGATGGTAGAGCGCTCAACCGCATTCAACTAGAACCACCTTATTTGGGCCGCCTATCGGGCGGTAGCCAAGAAGACCGATTGCTCATTGGTTTAGAGCGTGTTCCCAGCTTATTGATTGAAACGCTGATTCTGGTTGAAGATCGTGATTTTTATCATCATGCAGGCGTATCAGTTACGGCTATTGCGCGTGCGGCGCTGGCTAACCTGTCGGCCATGCGAACGGTGCAAGGGGGAAGCACCTTAACCCAGCAGCTTATTAAAAACTTGTACCTGACCCGTGATCGTTCATTGTGGCGCAAAGCTAACGAAGCTCTGATGGCTTTGGTTATTGACTACCGATTTAGTAAAAATGAAATTTTAGAAACCTATTTAAACGAAGTGTATTTTGGCCAAGATCGCGGTTCGGCTATTCATGGTGTTGGCCTTGCTAGTCGGCTCTACTTTGGTAAGCAAGTTGAAGAGTTAGAGCCGGCGGAAATTGCATTGCTAGTAGGCATTGTGAAAGGCCCTTCTTACTATGACCCACGCCGTTATCCAGAGCGCGCGCAACAGCGCCGTGACCTAATTTTGCAATTGATGTTAGCGCAGAACCTGATCAGTCAAAAGCAGTATGTGGCAGCTGTTGAAGCACCTGTTATGGGCAGCACGAGTGGGCGCCTTGTAAGCGACAACATGCCCCATTTTATGGAGTTGGTTAAATTTGAGCTTGGACAAATGCGTTTGCCTGAAAATTGGCAGCAAGACGGCTTAAGAGTGTTCACTTATTTCGACCCAGCTATGCAACGTGCAGCGGAAAGCGCCCTGACTAATGAGCTACCCAAGATTAGTAAGGATACCGAACTGCAAGCAGCCGTTGTGGTGGCCAACCATCAGCAGGCGGGCGTAACCGCTGTTATTGGTGATCGTAATCCGCGTCAAGTGGGTTTCAACCGTGCTGTTGCCGCTATGCGGCCAGTAGGTTCACTGATCAAACCACTGATCTACGCTGAAGCCTTTGAAGCAAACAACGACTATGAATTGGGCTCATTAGTTGTTGATGAACCTTTAACCGTAGAACAACCGGGACAGGCAGCGTGGCAACCACAGAATTTTGATAAAAAATACAACGGACCAATGCTAGCCTATGACGCGTTGGCACAATCGCGCAACGTTCCAGCAGTGCGTCTGGGTTTGCACGTTGGTATTGACCGCTTGGCGGCAGTGCTGCAACAAAGTGGGGTTGACACACCAATTCCAGAAGTGCCGGCAGTAACGCTTGGAGCCGTTGCATTGTCACCCGTTAATATTACCGAAATATATAGCATGCTGGCGCAACAAGGTACGTATCGACCGCTGCGTAGTATACGCGCGGTAACTAATCACCAAGGGCTAACCTTGTACCAACGTGAATTTAAATCCGATGTTGGTGTGTTTTCAAAAGGAGCGGCCTACTTAGTGAACTTCGGTTTGCGTGGTGTCATTAATGAAGGCACCGGCTCGCGCTTAGCTGACCGTTTTGGCGTCAATAAATTAGCCGGTAAAAGCGGTACGACTAATGATTATCGCGACAGTTGGTTTGTGGCTTATGACAATCAGCACGTGTTTACCGTTTGGCTTGGGCGCGACGATAATCAACCGGTACAGCTAACCGGTAGTAGCGGTGCATTGCGCGTGGTCGAACAAGTTTTGCAACGCACTCCAATTGCACCGCTGCAACTTATTGAGCCGGTGGGTATTGAGGCTGCAGGTTTTCATCCAAATAAAGGTGTACGCATTCCGGTTGACTGCCGAAATAGTCGTTTATTGCCTGCGCGCGAGAAAAAACTGCCCGAGAACCTTGGTTGCTCGGGCGATATTGAAGAGAAATCGTGGTGGCAGCGCTTATTTTAGCGCTGCAAATGCCACTTTCGCTGCAGCCAGAGTGGCGTCGATATCCGCGTCGGTGTGTGCCGCCGACATAAAACCAGCTTCAAATGCAGAAGGCGCTAAATAAATACCTTGTTTTAGCATGCTGTGGTAGAAGCTACGGAAATGCTCCATGTTGCACTGTGTGGCTTGTTGATAGCTGGTTACCGGGCCGTCGCCGGTAAAGAAAAAGCCAAACATAGAACCGGCACGGTTAGTGGTGAACGGAATACCGGCTTCATCTGCTAATGCTTGCAGGCCATCAACCAAGCGGTCAACTTTGGCATATAAATTGGGGTACAAGCCCTCGTCTTCTAACTGAGTTAAAGCAGCTAATCCAGCAGCCATGGCAACTGGGTTGCCCGACAAGGTACCCGCCTGATAAACAGGACCTACCGGCGCGATATAGTCCATAATTTCACGTTTACCGCCAAAGGCGCCTACCGGCATACCACCACCGATAACTTTACCTAAGGTGGTTAGGTCAGGAGTAACGTTAAATCGCTCTTGTGCACCGCCACGAGCCACGCGGAAGCCTGTCATCACCTCATCAAAAATGAGCACACTTCCGTATTCGTCACAGATATCGCGTAGGCCTTCTAAGAAGCCTGGAGCTGGCGGGATACAGTTCATGTTTCCAGCAACAGGTTCAACAATAATGGTGGCAATGTCGTTGCCGCACTCAGCGAATACCTGGCGCACTGAGTCGAGGTCATTAAAAGTCACTGTTAGCGTGTGTTTCGCGAAGTCTTCTGGAATACCTGGTGAATTTGGCACGCCCAAGGTCAATGCACCAGAACCGGCTTTCACTAACAACGCGTCTGCATGCCCATGGTAGCAACCTTCAAACTTCAAAATTTTGTCGCGACCGGTGTAGCCACGCGCCAAACGAATAGCTGTCATGGTTGCTTCGGTGCCAGAATTCACCATGCGTACTTTTTCAATTGAAGGTACCAGTGACTTAATTTTTTCTGCCATGGTAATTTCATTGGCGGTTGGCGTACCAAAGCTTAAACCACGATCAACCGCTTGGTGAGTGGCTTCGCGAATCACTGGATTATTATGACCAAGAATCATTGGACCCCATGAGCCGACATAGTCGATGTATCGCTGCCCATCGGCATCAAACATATAAGCGCCGTCAGCGCTTTCAATAAAAATAGGTGACCCCCCCACGCCGTTAAAAGCGCGTACAGGTGAGTTCACACCACCTGGAATACTGTGTTGTGCTTGGGCAAATAACTCGTCAGAACGTGACATGGTAATCCTCTAAAGTTTTATGCAATGAAGCAAAAAAAGGTACTAGCTTAGTAGCCAGAGGGCTTGCTGCTGTACCAATTCACATCGCATTCATATTTTTCAACTTGCTCGGCCACACCCAAAGTTAGGGCAAATAGTGCCATTCGTATTAACACGCCGTTGTCGGCTTGACGGAATATGGCCAAGTTCGGGTTTTGGTTCAAATCATTATCAAGTTCGTTGGCTTCTGCACGCGAATCGCGCGGCAACGGATGCATAATGACGGTATTGGGTTTGTAGTGCTTGGTATAAATTTCACTGTTTAAGCGGAATTTGCCACGATACAAATCAGCCTCTTGTGGCGTGGTAAAGCGCTCTTGTTGAATACGGGTTTGATACACAATGTCTGCATCAGAGCTGCCGCTTACTTGGTCAGTAATGGTGACGCGGTGCCCAGCATTCGCTAACACATCAAGCACGCTATCTGGCATGGCAAGTTCACGTGGCGAGATCAGCGTAAAGCGGATGTCTTTGTACATGGCTAATAAGCGCGACAGCGAGTGCACGGTGCGGCCAAACTTTAAGTCGCCCATCATGCAAATGTGCATGCCGTCTACACCATGGCCATGATAAGCCAGCTCTTTCTTTATGGTATACAAGTCAAGCAGGGCTTGGGTTGGATGCTCATTGGCCCCATCACCACCGTTGATAACCGGTACGCGGCTACCTTCGGCAAACTCAGCCACCGCACCCGACTTCGGGTGGCGCATGGCAATCACATCACTGTAGCTACTAAGTACGCGCGCGGTGTCGTACAACGACTCACCTTTGGCTAGTGCAGAGCTCTCCATTCCGGTGGTTTCGCGAACTTCGCCGCCGAGTAAATTAAACGCGGTACCAAAGCTCACACGAGTACGTGTTGAAGGCTCAAAAAATAAATTGCCTAAAATAGCACCGTCGAGCACTTTTGTGCGTTTTTGACGGCGAGCATAGGGTTGCATGCGATCGGCAATAGCAAATATTGTTTGAATACTGTCGATGTCGAACTGGTCGACCGAGAGAATGTTGGAACCGGTAAAATTCATCAGAAAAGGCCCTACAGTGATGGGAAACACTGGACCGATATTCTATCAGAATTTCACCATGAAAAGAATGCCGCTGCGACTAAAACGGTTTAACCACAGCTAAAATAATGATCGCAAACAACGCTAACACCGGCACTTCGTTAAACACTCGGTAAAACTTATGACTGCGTGTATTACGATTGTATTTAAAGTCCGCAAGCAGCTTGAAGCAATAGCCGTGATACACATAAAGCAAGGTCACTAGAACCAACTTTACATGCAACCAAACGCTCGCTTTAAGCCAGGCCGCACCATAAATCCACATAAGAGCTAAGCCAAATACCAATGTTAGCAGCGCAAACGGGGTTACAAAATACAGCAACCGGCGCTCCATAATCTTCAATTGCTCGCTGGTATTGTCGTCGCTAACTTGGGCGTGATAAACAAACAAGCGCGGCAAATAAAAAATACCGGCAAACCAAGCCACCATGAATATAATATGCAAAGCTTTTAACCACAGAATCATATTGCTGCCTTATTTGATTTATTGTTGCGCGCCGCGCCACGTCTGCGTAGCATGTCGCTAATTCAAGTTACGAAGTGAACCTATGACGCAGAAACAAAATATCATAATCAGCTTATTGGTACACCGTTTTGGTGGCTGGGGCCTGCTGTTACTTACGTTAATTATTGGTGTGCTCGGCGGATACTACGGCGGTCACTGGCATGTACTCAAGTTACAAGACGAGATATCACAGCAACAGGAAACTATTGAACAATTGTATCAGCGCGCTGAAACCTTCGATTACCAGCAACACATTGCTATGGTTGAGCTGGGTATTGAGCGTGCCGCTAGCAAAAACTTGCAGCAAGAACTACTTATTGCACAGGACGAAAACTTTGCGCTACGACGCGAAATAACTTTCTATCAGAAAATTATGGCGCCAGAAATGGAAGCGAGTGGCGTGGTTATCGACTCGCTTGAATTGCAGAAAAATATTACGCCGAACCATTTTCATTTTCGTTTGGCCATTGTGCAAATGGAGCGCGTGCGCAACTTAACAAAAGGCACATTGAGTATAACCTTACATGGCCGCAAAAATGATAAACCAGCAAGCTATGATTTGCTTGATTTAGCAAATATAGAAGCTAAAGATCGCCAATTCAGTATGCGTTACTTTACCGTGCAAGCAGGCGACTTTGTCTTGCCAGATGACTTTTTGCCAGAGCGACTTGATGTCGAAGTGAATATTAGTGGTTCTCGGCAGTCGCTGACGCGTAGTTTCTTTTGGAGTCAATTATTACAGCCAAGAGAAGTCGTGAACGAAGACGGCAATACTTGACCCTTTTAGTCAGGTAAGCGAAAATAGTGAATGAATTTTCAAGAGGTATTCAAATATTATGACCGACGCAGCCGCAATGCCTATTCAGTTTACTGAAGCCGCAGCCAATAAAGTGAAAAAATTGATTGCCGAGGAAGAAAATCCGGCGTTGAAACTGCGCGTGTACGTCACCGGTGGAGGCTGCTCTGGTTTTCAATATGGCTTTACGTTTGACGAAAAAGCCAACCCAGGCGACATGGAAATTGAAAAAAACGGTGTTACCCTGGTGGTTGACCCTATGAGTTTACAGTACTTAATGGGCGGCACAGTAAATTACGAAGAAGGCTTACAGGGCGCGCGTTTCTTCGTTGATAATCCAAATGCGACGACCACCTGTGGTTGTGGGTCAAGCTTCTCGATCTAAACGTGAGTTAAACCTCGCTTTCCGCTAGAATAGTTTCACATTTTCTAAGCGAGGTTTTTATGAGCGCATACGCAGATCATATCGCCACGGTGCGTGCTCGTTTCGACGCAGCACTTGCCGCTACCGGCTACGAGTCAGTTCTAATTTACGCAGGCCAGCCACGTGTGGCCTTTCTTGATGATAATCCCGCACCTTATAAAGTGAACCCGCTGTTCAAATACTGGGTTCCAGTTATTGAAAGTCCGAAAAGTGCCATCTTTTATCAACCAGGCGAAAAGCCGGTAGTATTTTTATTTCAGCCTCGTGATTTTTGGCATGCAGAAGTTAAAGTGCCCGAAGAAGAGTGGCAACAATATGTCGAGCTGGTTGTGATTGACGAGCAAGACAAAATGACCGCATGGCTAGGCGACAAAATTAAATCAGCTGCGTTTATTGGCGAAGACTTTGCTGAGCCTGTTGCAAGCTGGCCTGTTAAAGCGCGTAATCCGGCTAATTTAATCGACCATTTGCATTTTCACCGTGCCATTAAAACGGCGTGGGAAGTGGACAATATGCGTCACGCGAACCGCTTAGCGGCGAAAGCGCATTTGGCGGCGCGAGATGCCTTTATGGCCGGTGCGAGTGAGTTGGAAATTCACCATGCGTATTTGGCTGCAATAAACTTCCGTGAAAGCCAAGTTCCATATAACAGTATTGTGGCGCTTAACGAACATGGTGCCGTGCTGCATTATGATGTGTACGAAACCCAAGCGCCTGCGCAGTCGCGTTCATTTTTGATTGATGCTGGCGCGCTATATCGCGGCTATTGCGCTGATATTACCCGCACTTATGCACGTGAGTCTGGCTTTTTTGCTGAACTTATCGAGTCTATGGACCAAGCGCAGCAGGCCTTGCTTGCTGAAATTAAGCCCGGCATCAATTATTACGAACTGCACGTCAGCCAACACTTAAAAATTGCGCAGGTTTTGGCGGATTACGGCTTTGTGAAGGGCACCGCAGAAAGTATTTATGAGCAAGGCTATAGCAGCGCCTTCTTCCCGCACGGTTTAGGCCACTTTATTGGTCTGCAAGTACATGATGTAGGTGGTTTCTTGGCCAATGACCGCGGTGATACTATTGCGCGTGATCCTCGTCATCCGTTTTTACGCCTGTTGCGTGATATCGAAGTTGGCCAAGCCTTTACCATTGAGCCAGGCTTATACGTGGTTGACCAACTGCTTGAGGCGCATCAAGGCAATGCTGACTTTAATTGGGACCGCATTGCAGAACTACGCCCATACGGTGGCATTCGTATTGAAGACAGTATTGTGGTTGGTGAGAATGGCAACAATGAGAACCTTACCCGTGACGCATTTGCGACATTAGATTAGCGTTAATTAAGGTAAGAATAGCCCACCTAAAATAGTTGGCCGGCTAGCGCCGGTCACCGCTGGCAAGTTGCCTGGTTTGCGATGTATATAACTATATGCTAGCCAGGCAAACGCCATGGCCTCAACGTGTTGCGGCGCCACACCAAGTACCGATGTGGCATGCCACTGAACGTTTGGTAACGCGACTTTGAGGGCACTCATTAAAATGGGGTTATAAGCGCCGCCACCACAGACAAAAATGGTATCTGGCTGCTCTGGAAGCCATTGTTGAATTGCATCGGCGACGGTTCGCGCAGTGAAAGCGACCAGAGTTGCTTGAATATCTGCACGACTATATTTATCCAGATCACCTATCCGCTCACGCAACCAATCAAGATTAAATACATCACGGCCAGTGCTTTTAGGTGGCGGCCGGCTAAAGTATGAGTCTTCGAGGAGTTGCTCAAGCACCTCATGCTTCACTTCACCGTGAGCAGCAAACGCCCCATGGCGATCAAAGTCGTCAGCATGCTCGGGGTGGCAGGCTTTAAACCAACGGTCCATGAGTGTATTCGCGGGGCCCGTATCAAAGCCGGTAACGCCTGTTGGGTTTCCCGGTAGCCAGGTGATGTTGGCAATGCCGCCGAGGTTTAGAATAACACGAGACTCTTTTAAACTACTGAATACCGCATGGTGAAATGCGGGTACTAGCGGCGCGCCTTGCCCGCCTAGGGCGATGTCTTTACGGCGAAAATCAGCAACTACGGCAATGCCGGTAAGTGCAGCCAGAGTATTCGGGTCGCCTAGCTGTAGCGTGTAAGGGTAGTTCGCATCAGGTTGATGGCGTACGGTTTGACCATGACTGCCAATGGCGGTAATCGCCGTGGCAGACAAATTGCGTCGATTGAGGAATTCAAGTACACACTCGGCACAGAATATGGCGAACTCACGATCGAGTTCACCCCAATGGTGAAGTTCATTGGGGTGTTCATCGCACAAGGCGTGCAGTTTCTCTTGCAGAGCATCGGGAAGTTCAAACTGTTGGTGGCTAACCAACTCTGGCATGTCATCTGTAAACTCAACCAAGGCAATGTCTAGCCCGTCCATGCTGGTGCCAGACATCAGCCCGAGGTATAAGTCACGCTGTGCCATCAACGCATCGCCAAATAGAACCGTTTACTGTCATTCAATACGGCAAGACGCTGTTGAGCGGCTTCTTTGAACATGGGAAGTTCATTTTTTGCCAGTGATTCCGCTTGTGGAAACTTCACTGTGCGCGGATTGCGATGTACGCCATCCACCAAAAACTCATAGTGTAAGTGCGCACCGGTAACACGGCCAGTTGCGCCTACGCGACCAATTAGCTCGCCTTGTTTAACACGCTGGCCTTTTTTCACTAGACGCTTGCTCAAGTGCAGATATTTGGTTACGTATCTTTCGCCGTGTTGCACAAAAACGTAGTGACCATTGAGGTTGTTGTATGCGCTGGCAATAACCCGACCGGCTCCCGATGACATGACCGGTGTGCCAACACTCGCTGCATAATCAATACCGTTGTGCGGGCGTACTTGGCCGGTTACTGGGTGTAAACGTCGCGGGTTGAAGCTTGAGCTGATGTAAGTAAACTTCACTGGTGAGCGCAGGAATGACTTACGCATGGCGCGGCCTTCAGCGTTATAAAACTCACCGTTGTCGTGGAGAAAAGCCTGGTAGTGTTCACCGCGATTAACAAACTCAGCCGCTAACACACGACCAAAGCCTACAAACTCGCCGTCAGCGTATTTTTTCTCAAACATCACACTAAACTCATCACCCTCGCGAAGGTCGAGTGCAAAGTCGATATCCCAGCCGAAAATATCCGCTATGCTCATGATTTGGCCTTCGGTAAGCCCAGCATCAATGCCGGCATTCCAGAAGCTTGATTTCACGCGAGCATGGGCGGTTTCAGTGCGTACCTCAACCGCTTTGGCTTCAATTTCGCTGACATAACCGTTGTCGGTTTTACTTATAATTAGCGTTTGCGTCGGATCGAGTTGAAATGCCAATTGAATGAGCTCGTCATTCTCATCGCGAGCAAAGCGCAAGGTGTCGCCTGGGTGAATTTTACGTAGATACTTATCAGCTTGTTGGTCTTGAGTAACACGATAAAGCTGCTGAGGCGTTAACCCCATTTGGTCGAAGATACGAGCTAATGAGTCACCTGAGCGCACTTCATAGCCGCTCCAACGAATGGTTGGTTGCTGCGAAGTGCCTTGTTCGGTTGCTTCATTATGTAGACTAATGTCTAGCTCGTAACGTTGCCCGAGAATGAGTTCGGCGTTGCCGAGCTGTGGCTCGCTCACGTGCTTAGACGCAGTAGCTGGCTCTGATGGCAGCATCACAATAAGCAAAGTTGCCGCACAAACTGAGCTGAGCAGCACTTGATGTCGACGCGGTAAAGCCGCAACGAATTTTGTCATATATTTTGGAATCGACTTCATAACCTTCCGATAAGTTAGCGCAATATTATTATTCGCGTATCGTTGGATCTGATTGCAGAATAATACGAAGTGTGGCGATTTTCCAGTCAATTTACCGTTAAATGAACTTAAAAGCCTTCAAGAAATAGCATACAATGCAAGGCTTGTGGCCAAATTGATCGAATTCAGGAGACTGTTACATATGACATTATCAGCTACGGATGCGTTCGCCGAAATAGCGCGTGGTACCGAAGAAATTCTTTTAGCGCAAGAGCTTAAAGAAAAATTAGCGAGTGGCAAGCCGCTCGTGATAAAAGCTGGTTTTGATCCGACAGCACCAGATTTGCACCTTGGGCACACCGTATTGATTAATAAAATGCGGGTTTTTCAAGATTTAGGCCATGAAATTATTTTTTTAATTGGTGACTTTACCGGCATGATCGGCGACCCAACCGGTAAAAATGTCACGCGTAAGCCGCTATCGCGCGAAGACGTATTGGCCAACGCGCAGACCTATAAAGAGCAAGTATTCAAAATCCTTGATCCCGCAAAAACCAAAATTCGTTTTAACTCAGAGTGGATGAACGAGCTTGGTGCCGCTGGCATGATCAAATTAGCCGCACGTCAAACCGTTGCACGCATGCTTGAGCGTGACGATTTTAAAAAGCGCTATGGCAGTGGCCAGCCGATTGCGATTCATGAGTTTTTATACCCATTAGTGCAGGGTTGGGACTCGGTTGCATTGCAGGCAGATGTTGAATTGGGTGGTACCGATCAACGCTTTAATCTATTGATGGGGCGCGAACTGCAAAAGGACGAAGGCCAAAAACCGCAAACCGTGATCATGGTGCCATTGTTAGAAGGCCTTGATGGCGTGCAAAAAATGTCCAAGTCTTTAGGTAATTATATCGGCATTACAGAGCCTGCTAACGAGATGTTTGGTAAAGTTATGTCCATTTCTGATGACTTAATGTGGCGTTACTATGAACTGTTAAGCTTCCGGCCGCTTGAGGAAATCAACAGTTTCAAACAAGCCATTGCCGGTGGTGCTAACCCACGCGATTACAAAGTGTTGTTAGCTAAAGAAATTATTGCACGGTTTCACGATGAAGCCGCAGCAGATGCAGCAGAGCAGGATTTTATTCAGCGCTTTAGTAAGAATGCCATACCTGACGATTTGCCGGAGCTGACAATTGTCAGCGAGGGCGGTGAA
Source organism: Pseudidiomarina woesei (assembly GCF_001418345.1). Lineage (GTDB taxonomy): Bacteria > Pseudomonadota > Gammaproteobacteria > Enterobacterales > Alteromonadaceae > Pseudidiomarina > Pseudidiomarina woesei. The sequence goes on along the minus strand of NZ_LIPW01000007.1, from coordinate 56,326 downwards.
ATTGCTATCGGTAATTTGCTGCGAGAGGCCAATTTGGTTGCATCAACCTCTGAAGCAATGCGTATGATAAAGCAAAGCGCTGTGAAAATTGACGGTGAAAAGGTTAGCGATACGAAGTTAAGCATTGCTGCCGGAACGACTGCTGTCTTTCAAGTTGGCAAGCGAAAGTTTGCGAAAATTACTGTAAATTAAACTTTTGCGGCGACACTGCTGCGTTTGCCACTAGGGTAATGCAGCAGTGTTAGACGATTGCCCCATACACAGCCTGTATCTAAACCAATAACGTCTTCTCGGTGAGTTTTCCCCATTAGCGCGGCCCAGTGGCCAAATACTAAAGTTGTTTGGTCAATATCCCATAACTCAAACCACGGGACTAAATCAGTGTTGGCAGTTTGCTCTGTGGGTGACATCTTAGCAGAAAAATTCAAATGCCCCGCTTGATCACAATACCGCATGCGTGTGAATGCATTGATAATAAAGCGTATTCGTTCAGGTCCAGAGAGAGCATGTGACCATATAGTGGGCTCATTACCGTACATGTTTTGTAAAAACTCACCGAGAGTGTTCTGTTGCCATGCTTGTTGTATAGCTTGAGAAACCTCATTGGCATAAGTTTGAGCTTGTGCAACTGTCCACCATGGGTAAATACCCGCATGACTTATTACAACCTGGTCGTCAATTTTTCGCATTAATGGTTGTTGCACTAACCATGCAATTAGCTGCTGCTTGTCGTTCTCGGGAAGGGCGATTATGGCATCTAATTTGTCGCGTGGATCAGCTTTACGCACGTTAAGTAATACCGATATTAGATTGAGATCGTGGTTGCCTAGCACAATTTTGACAGCGTCACCTAGCCGCTGAAGAAACTGTAAAGTTGCCAATGAGTCTGGGCCGCGGCCAACTAAATCTCCAACGCACCACAGTTGGTCGAATTTAGGTTTGAAGTTAACTTTTGCCAGAAGCTGTTTTAACTCCAGTGCGCAACCTTGAATGTCACCAACTATGTAATGTGCCATTATTCACCCTGTGGTTACTTAGTGAATAATATTAGGAATAGCTAAGCGGAAAGACGGAATTTCAACATCGAAAGCGGTGCCATTGCCATCAACCATGGTGTAAAAGCCTTCCATGGTGCCAATTGGCGTCGCCAATACAGTGCCACTGGTATAACTGTAGCTTTCACCAGGCGCTATATGAGGTTGCTCACCGACCACGCCGTCGCCTGCCACACGTGTTATTTTATGGTCAGCGTCAGTAATTTTCCAAGCGCGCTTGAGTAGCTGTACTGGCGTTTCTGAACGATTAGTTATGGTAATCGTATAGGCAAATGTATATTCACCAGATGACGCATCTGAATGTGATGCAATGAAGTGTGTTTTAACCTCAATTTCAATGCTATGCATGTTCACCTTGCTGTTCGCTATACCAATCAGCGAGACGACAATAGTCGGCTACCGAAAGAGTTTCTGGGCGTGCATTTGGGTCAATACCCAAGGCTTCAATTTGTTCGTCAGACATCAGTTGCTTAAGATTATTACGAATTGTCTTGCGGCGCTGATTAAACGCAATCAAACATATTTTGTGCAAAGCCTCACGACTTTTAACAGGGTAGGGTGATTTTTTGTAAGGCACAAGTCGCACCACAGCAGAATCTACTTTTGGTGGTGGCGTAAAGGCGCCCGGCGGTACCATAAGTACGGGTTCAACTTGGCACGCCTGCTGAATTCCCACGCTAATTCGGCCATAGGCCTTGCTATTAGGCTCAGCGGCCAAGCGTTCGACCACTTCTTTTTGCAGCATAAAATGCATATCTTCAATCACCTCGAGATGCTCGAGAAGATGAAAAATAAGTGGCGTTGAAATGTTGTATGGAAGATTACCGAAAACTCGTATTGGTTGTTCTTTGGCAAACTGTCTAAAATCGGTTTTTAAAGCGTCAGCGCGAAACACCGTTAGCTTGCTGCTCAAAAACGGATGCTGCTCTAGGCGATCGGCTAAATCACGATCAAGTTCGACAACTGTTAATCGTTCTGCTCGGTCCGCAACTGGCTCGGTTAGGGCGGCAAGGCCCGGGCCTATTTCTATGAGATTTTGTCCAGGTTGTGGATTAATTGCGTCGACAATATCGTTAATGACAAATTCATCGTGAAGAAAATTCTGTCCAAAACGTTTTCGTGCGCGGTGGCCTAAGTGTGTTTTTGTCATTTATTTACCATGTCGATTGCAGTGCGTAACGCGAGTATAGCACTGCGGTCATCTACATTATTTGTTGCTGCTTTGTCTAAGGCCGTACCATGGTCAACAGAAGTGCGAATAAATGGTAAGCCCAGCGTAATGTTAATTGCGTTACCGAACCCCTTGTATTTTAACACAGGTAACCCTTGGTCGTGATACATCGCGACCACAGTGTCGGCATGTTCAAGGTAGTGCGGTTGGAAGACGGTATCAGCTGGATAAGGCCCACTGACATTAAGGCCGGCTTGCTGCAAGGCCTCAATTGCTGGAGTGATATGGTCTATCTCTTCACGACCAAGGTGCCCTTGTTCTCCGGCATGAGGGTTTAAACCGCACACCAAAATACGAGGTTGTGGAATGCCCCATTTTTGTTCAAGGTCGTGAGCGACAATTTGTAAAACACGAGTTACTCTCGCTTGAGTAATTGCTGCAGGCACTTCAGCCAAGGGTAAGTGAGTTGTTACTAACGCGACTCGCAAACCTTCCGTTGCAAGCATCATAACAACTTGTTCCGTGTTACTTATTTCGGCAAAAAATTCAGTATGACCGCTGAATTTGTGACCCGCTTCGTTAATGACACCTTTGTGCACCGGGCCTGTGACCACGCCAGCGAACTCGTGGGTTAAACAACCTTGCGCTGCACGCTGTAATGATTGCAGCACATAATCAGCATTGTTGGTGTTTAGTTGCTGCGGTACCACGCTCGCTCCAAGCGAGATCTCGCATACGGTTACTGACCCTGCTTGCTGAGCCTGTGCCGGCCGCTCGGGATGATAAGGAATAATCTCTAAAGGTAGCGAGAGCGCTTTTGCACGCTGCTGTAATAGCGCGCTGTTACCGATAACGACAAGTTCAACTGGCCAATCAAGTTGAGCAAGGCGCACAGCTAGGTCAGGACCAACACCGGCTGGTTCACCTGGGGTAAATGCTATGCGCGCTATACTCATCAGTATGACTCAGTTAATCGATGACTGTTTCAATATAAGCTTCATCACGTATTTCTTGTTGCCAATTTTCAAGTTCTTCTTGATATTTACGATTGAAAAGCAACTGATATGCGCGATTTTCTTGGCTACGTTTTGTTGCGTCCTGAACGCGGCGATCGAGCACTTGAGCAATGTGCCAACCGAACTGTGTTTTGAATGGTTGACTAATTTCACCAATTTCAGCTTTTTCTATGGTGTTTTTAAATTCAGGTGCATAAATTGATGGCTCAGCCCAACCTAATTCACCACCGTTTGCTGCAGAGCCCGTATCAGCAGAATGTTCACGAGCCGCATCGGCAAAATCAACCTCACCCGCAATAATGCTCGCTCGAATTTCTTCAAGTCGTTCTTTGGCTCGACGCTCTGACAAGATGACTGAAGGAGTCATGAGAATATGACGAGCTTTTACCTCGCTTATTTCAACTTGCTCAATTCCGCGTATTTCATTGACCTTCAGAATATGAAAACCAACGCCGCTACGTAGTGGACCAATGAGTTCGCCTTGGTTTTTGCCACGAACTGCGTCAGCGAATAATGTAGGCATGGAGTTAATATTCATCCATCCTAAATCGCCGCCATCCAGTGCACGAGAACCTGATGAGGAAGTAATCGCCGCTTTTTCAAAGTCAGCGCCATCGCGAAGCTTAGCTAAAAGTTGCTCAGCACGCTCACGAGTTTCTTGTACTTCATCAGCTGTTGCATTATCACGGAACCCCATGAGTATGTGGCCAAGTCGATACTCAACCTCTTGCTCAGTTGCTTGATTCATGGCTTCCACAAGGTTTGTTACTTCTTGCGGTGCGATATACACGCGGCGACGAACGGCTGCACGTTGTACTTCGCCAGTAATTATTTCGTTGCGAATTGACTCGCGGTAACTACTCCAGTTGTTGCCGCTTGCGTTGATGCTTGCGCGCAATTCGTCCACCGACATGTTTTGGTCGTTTGCAATACGCACCAAGGTTTGCTCAAGCTGCGCATCAGAAATGGTAATACCCATACGCTCGGCCATCTGCTTTTGTAGTTCAGTCAGAATTAGACGGTCCATTGCTTGAATGCGCAGTACCTTATCTGCAGGTAGCTCAGCGCCCGAGCGAGCTGCATTCGCCTTAACTTGTTTGAGCAATTGGTCAACTTCACTCTCAAGTACAACGCCTTCATTGACGATAACCGCAACGCGGTCGAGTACTTGCTGCCCCATAACAACGGAACTTAACAGCAGTGCCGAAATGGCGACAAAAAACTTTACGATATTACCCATGAATACTACCTAGTTGCTTAAATGGAACGGGTGGCGGTAACCAAATAAACTTTGCTCTAATAAATCGAGCAAGCCATTGTTGTCGCTTCCCAAGCCTTTTATTATAAATTGAACACTGACACCATTATCAAATTCAGGCGCACCAGCTTGCGGCACCCCTGTATTGAACTCAAGATTTCGATTAATTCGTCGATAGCCACTGATACGCATAGCCCAACAACAGTCGGTGTACTGTAACGCAATCAGCGCGTCGTTGGTACGACTGTTTGCCAAGTCATAGTACCAATTTGATGCTAGCTGCCAGCGCGGACTGATTTCTACGACACCCAACATACCAACTTGTTCCACGTTGTTTTCAAGTAAATTACTTGCCGTACGATGACTAAACTGAATGAGATTGAACTCATCTTTGCGGTACTCGAGGGTAGTTTGGCTTTTACGCGTTGTATTTTGCTCTAAGTTGTATTGTATTGAGCTATTAAAATACATGTTGTTACTAATACGAAAACGGGTTTCTAAGGCTAAGTCGGAACGGTTTTCTGACGTGGTATCCACCCCTTCAAATAATTGCGTGCGACTATTTTCAAAGTAATAAATTTGACCAAAGCTAAATCGTGCTAGCTCGCGCGCTTGTTGATCAAATAGGCTGGTAGAAGCACCGACCGTGACCTGATTGGTATCGGCTATACGGTCCAAGCCAGAAAAACGACGCGCTCTAAATAGGCCTTGATAGTCATCTTGCATTAAGGTTGAGTCGTAAATGCCAATACCCGACTGGTCTCGATAGGGGGTATACAGATATTGAATTTGCGGCTGCAATGTATGGGTATATATGCTGTCGTTTATATCAATAAGGCGTTCTAGATTAACGCGAGCGCGCCACCGGAAGCTAGGTAGCCCGCGCGTTGGGTTTTCCGCCAAATTGCGCTCGCTTGATGCATCCTGGTTATAGTGCGTGTAGGCATAACCTAATTCAGCTAGCCAATCATAACCAGGTCGCTCTAAATGGTAGGTAATTTGTGGCTGCAGGTGCAGGCGAGTTGCTTGGTCGCTACTATCGTCTTGGTTACTAAAATGGGAAAGCTCAGAAAATAATTTGAAATCCCAGTTTTCTAACGGACTAATTGAGTAGTGACTAATAATTTGCGGCGTTGTTCGATAAGGGGAACGATAGTTACCCAAAATTTCAAAATCTTCGGTTCGTAGCGTGACATTCCAGTTTTTGCTTAAGTAGTCAATTTGGGCATGGCGGTATAGCTGCGCGTCGGCGCGGCCGGCAAACTCACTACCAATATCATTTAAGTAATCATCGTCACTTATAAATGTCCCGTTAATGTAGCCGCGCCAGTTGTCGCTCCACGCATGACGCTGCTCTATTCGCCATAAAAAGCGAGAGTTGTCTGCGCTTGAGCTTTTATCGTCATTCAAATAGGCGAGGTTATATTGAGCTTGGGTAGTTTCGGTTAAAAACCGGTATTCGCCTTGCATTTGCAAACCCCGTTCAGCCATATAGCGGGGGGTAATAGTGGCATCCATGTTTGGCGCAATATTAATGTAATAGGGAACTTCAACTTCAAATCCGTTTTTTTGTGACGACCGAAATGTTGGAAATAAGAACCCCGATTTACGCTCTTCGGTGACAGGAAAATTAATGTAAGGAATATACAATACCGGCACGCCAAATAATTCGAATTTTGCATGCCATGCTTCGCCCCAAGCTTCATCTTCACTTAACGAAATTTCTTCAGCACTCATTTGCCAAGCTGGATTCTCGCTTGGGCAGGTGGTAAACGTTGAGCCTTCTAGTCGCACTTGCTGCGGCGAAATGGCGAGCATATCGGCTTTGCCATGCGCTCCTGATACAGCCAACTGATAACGTGCACCACTCAAAAAAGCTTGATTCTCGCCGGAGTTCAAACGGAAGTTTTCAGAAGCAACTTGTACATAACCATTGGTGAATCGAGTTTCACCGCTGGCATTAATATTACCTGTTAATTGATTGATTTGTGCTTGTTCGGTTCTTAATTGTTGTTCATCAAGTTGCACCTCAACCGCGCCGAAAAATGAAGCCACCTGAGTGGTTGAATCAATATCAGCACGATTAGCTCGCACGCCAATGGCGCCCGGGAGCAAATTGGGAAATGGGTTAATAGGTGCATTGAACAACGGCGCAGGTATCGGGCATACGGACATATCTGGCTGCACATTTTGTTGTGCTAAGGCCGTGTGCTGCCAAGCGCTAACGGCAAAAACACACACGGATGTCCAAAAAATTTTATGCATGAAACACGGTACCCAAGTTATCCTTCACAATGTGCAGGCTATGATAAAGCAATTTCTATTCTGCCGCCATTTGCTAAACTGGGCTTTTTTCACCAGTATGCAAACCAATAATGCCAAAAGTTAAGGTAAACAGGTTAATACGAGCAAGCCGTGAGGGCAACGTGAACGAACAACGAGAACTGCAACTACAAGCTTGGTGTGAAGCCATTACAGGTTATCGACAACAGCGCTTACATAGCGTGTCTGGTGACGCAAGCTTTCGCCGTTACTTCCGCACTAGCGATGGTCATCGCAGTCTTATTGCGGTTGATGCGCCGCCCCCGCAAGAGTCGCTGCAGCCTTTTATGGCGGTCGCTGAAGCTTATGCTGAAGCCGGCGTTAAGGTGCCGAAAATTATTGCCGCTGACGAAAAAAACGGTTTTATGTTGTTAACTGATCTTGGCTCTACTTTGTTGCTGAGCGAGCTAACCGAAAACACCATGTTGAATTGGTATCAACAGGCCTTGACTGACTTGCCGAAGCTAATGCAAGTAACAGCAACCAGCCAGGGGTCGCTTCCTGCGTATGACGAGGCTTTGTTGCGCCGCGAGTTGCACTTGTTTCACGAGTGGTTAGTTGCCAAGTATTTAAAGCTCGACATTAGTGAAGCTGAACAGGCCTTGTGGAATCAGGTTTGTGACACCTTGGTGCAGAATGCGTTAGAGCAGCCACAAGTAGGCGTTCATCGTGATTTTCATGCACGTAATATTATGGTGCTGGCTGATAGCCAACTGGCATACATAGATTTTCAAGATGCCGTCGTTGGGCCAATAACTTATGACGCGGTGAGCTTATTGAAAGACTGCTATGTACGTTGGCCGGAAGCTCAAGTTGAAGAGTTGGCGATTGGTTTTTTGAACGCTTTAAAACAGCAAAACTTGGTTTCTACACAAATCACAACTGAGCAATGGATGCGCTGGTTCGACTTAATGGGAATGCAGCGCCACACTAAAGCTGCAGGTATTTTTTCTCGTTTGTATTTGCGTGATGGGAAAGCAGGATATTTACAAGATATTCCGCGCACGCTTGGTTATTTATATGATGTTGCGGGGCGCTACCCGGAGTTCGAAGATTATCGAGTTTGGTTAGTAGAGCGCATTCAACCAGCGCTGCAGGGGCGTATGTAATGCGTGCAATGATTTTAGCCGCTGGCAGAGGTGAGCGCATGCGCCCGTTAACAGATGTGACCCCAAAGCCTCTGTTGAAGGTCAATGGCAAACCTTTGCTGCTGTACCATTTAGAAAAGCTAGCTCAACAAAAAGTATCGGAAGTTATTATTAATCACGCATGGTTAGGTGAACAAATTGAGGCAATGCTAGGTGACGGAAGTCAATTTGGATTGCGAATAAAATACTCAAGTGAACCTGCGGGTGGGCTGGAAACTGCTGGCGGCATTATCCGAGCTTTACCCTTGTTGGGGGAGGAGCCTTTTTGGGTTATCAACGGTGATATATTTACTAACTTGGACTTTTCTGATTTGCCTCAAGAACTTGCGCCGGGCAAGCTTGCACATTTGCTGATGACAGAAAATCCAGACCATAATCCAGCTGGAGACTTCGCCCTCAACAATGGTCAACTTATGCCTGCACAAAGTGGGCAAAAAACTTATACATACACAGGTATGGGGTTGTTTTCGCCTAAATTATTCTCCATGTATAAGCCAGGGCAGGAGCAATTTGTGCGTTTACGACCAATACTTGATGACGCCATTGCGCAAGAGCTAATTGCTGCGTCATTACTTACTGCTGCATGGACAGATGTTGGCACACCACAGCGCCTTCAACAATTACAGGAGCACCCATGATCTGGGGGAAAATTCTCGGTGGTTTTTTTGGCTTTTTATTCGCGCGTTTTGTCGGTCTATTTTTGGGCTTGATGATTGGCCATTGGTTTGACCGAGCACTTGGTCGTGCTATGCAGCAAGGTGCCGAGCAACCACAGCAATTTGTCAGCACGCTATTTGCGGTGCTTGGGCATTTAGCCAAGTCCAAGGGGCGCGTTACCGAACAAGACATTAATTATGTCACTCGCTTGATGGACCATTTGCGTTTAAGTGAGTCAGCGCGGGCTGAAGCACAAGAGAGTTTTCGGCAAGGCAAAGAAGCTAATTTTCCGTTGGTAGAAAAGGTACAAAAATTACGCTCCCAGCTGGCATGGCGCCGTGACTTATTGCAGTTTTTTCTTGAGCAAGTTCTTACCATTGCGCTTCATGACGGCCAAGTAGAGCAAAGCGAGTACGATGTTTTACTACGAGTAACAGAAGCGCTTGGATTTCGCCGAGCGCAACTTGATATTATGCTGCAAATGGCTCAAGCAAGTCAGCGATTTGGGGGAGGTTACTCTGCTGGCGGGCAGTCATCGGGTGGGCGACAAGCGCCACCGAGCAGAAACCAGCTTGATGACGCATACGCGGTATTGGGTGTAGCGCGTTCGGCTAGTTTTTCCGAGGTAAAAAAAGCATACCGCAAATTAATGAATAAACACCACCCAGACAAATTGGCAGCCCAAGGGCTACCGCCCGAAATGCGAGAGTCAGCTCAAGTGAAAGCTCAGCAAATTCAGGCTGCCTATGAACTGATTAAAAGTCAGCAGGGCAACTAAATGATAATGGCTGTTGGTTGATCGGCTGATTAAACGCAAGATATTCAGCATGCAGCAGTAGTCGCGGCGCCGCTGCAAAAGCAGCAGGCGACGCATAAAATTTATCGCCTAAAATAGCGCATCCGACAGCTTGCATGTGAACTCGTAGCTGATGTGAACGACCGGTGTAAGGTGTTAAAGCGACAATGGCGCCATGTTGGTGCTGTCCCGTAACCTCATACAAGGTTCGGGCTGCTTTCCCTAAGTTTAAATCCACCATTTGCCGTGGACGATTCGGCCAATCACAACGCAGCGCCAAGTTAATCTCACCCTTTGTTGATGGTGGTTGTCCCCACACATGGGCGCGATAACGTTTACCCACTAAACGCTGCTCAAATTGTCTTTGCAGTGCCGCTTGAGCTTGCTTGTGGCGGGCAAAAACCATGACCCCCGATGTCGCCATATCTAGCCGGTGCACCACCCGTAAGTCGGGTAGCACACGCTCTAATCGAGACCACGCAGAGTCTCTATGTTCGGGGGCTTTTCCCGGTACGCTTAACAAGCCGCTTTGCTTATTAATCACCACAATATCCGCGTCTGCGTAGATGATGCTAATAAAGGGCTGCAGCGGTGGTTCATAGCTTAATAGTGTCATGCTGGAATATTCACAATTAAGCGCACCGAATCTAACTGCAATAGAGGAGATTTAAACGCCTGTTGTAATTCAGCTTTACGTAATTCAATAGCATCAAGTTCGGTTTGCCGCACCATTGGGTTGCGCTGCTTCAATTTTACAAGGCGCGCGAACTGCTGATTAAGTTGTTGTTGCATTTTTTCTAGTGCTTGGTTAATTACCACTTGCTGCTGTTGTTCAGCTGAATGCCACGCTTGCTGGATAGCCTGCTGACACTCACGCCGCAGTTGCTTGACCAGTAGTCTGCCCTGTTTTTTGTCAATAAACTGCAACTGTGAATCGAGAGCGTTTGCGGCTACTTTATCGGTTAAGTCGCGACCTTGGCTATCAAGCAAAACCCGGAAGGTTTGGCGTGGATAAAATTCGTTAGCCACCAACTGTTTTGGGGCCATCACTAAGCTACTAAACGTTAATTCAATAAACCAAGCACCAGCAGGCAGCGCACGGTTTTTTAAAATACCTAGAGCGGTACAGCCGTAAGTGTCAAAACTAAGAAGTTCAAGCGCTTGTTGAACAAATGGATGATCCCAAGTTAGGTAGGCGACGTCTTCGTGAGTTAAAGCATGCTCACGAGAGAAAGTCACAGTAATACCTTCGTCAGCCAAACCTGCAACCGGTACACGCATTTGATCGGACGGCCTCAACCAACCGCTGTACTCATCAAGTCGATCGTAATCAACGCCAAATCTTGCCCAGAATGACTCCATGAAAGATTGTAACTCGTCAGCTTTTTCATTGAGTCGAATATGTTCCAACAAGGCTTCAATCTGATGTGGGCGAAATGCATTCAGCTCTTGCAGTCTATCGCGACCGGCTTCCACGCTATCTCTGAGCTCCGCCGCTGCTATTTCGGTGTCGCTAACTAACTGGGCTAATTCAAGCTCGTCAAGTTGGCCAATTTCGTTGACATCAATAAGCTCCTGCACGCGCTCGTCAAATTGCCGGAATATGCTCTCGCCAACAGCATTGGTCTGGGTAAATGCCTGCATCGCTTGATACCAAGCAAAAAGAACCTGTTCTGCGGTGTTTTCAACCACCGGAACATGGATGAAAATATCGGCTTGCTGTCCAATACGGTCTAGGCGACCAATGCGCTGCTCTAGTAAGTCAGGGTGGCGCGGCAGATCAAATAAAATAAGGTGTTGTGTAAACTGAAAATTACGGCCTTCACTACCAATTTCAGAACATAACAAAATTGGACAGCCATCTTCAGGACTCGCAAAGTAGGTCGCAGCACGGTCACGCTCTAAGAGGCTTAGCCCTTCATGAAAAACAGCCGCATGAATACCTTGTTGTACACGTAACATTTCGTGTAATGCGAGTACGGTTTCGGTATGGCGACAAATAAGCACAAATTTTTCATGTTTGTGTTGTTTGAGTAAGCCGACAAGCCACTCAAACCTGACAGTAAGAGAATCACCGGCAGGTAATACATAATCACATAAGTGGCGGGTTGGAAAACCACCTATGTGAGCTCGGCTATTTCGAAACATAACACGGCCAGTACCGTAATTATCGAGCAGTTCATCAAGCTCAGCCGTTTTTTTAGCTTGCGCTAAAGCTTCTGCTTGTGGCGCAAGTTCGCGGTAGTTGGCTTGCTCTTCAGTAAAACGTTCAAAACTATTGAAACGATCTGGGTCTAGCAACTGTAACCGAGCAAAGTGTGCAGCAACGCCCGCCTGTTCAGGTGTTGCAGTCAGCATCAGTAAACTTGAAACATGCTCGGTAAGCCGTTTCAGCACTTGAAAACGCTTGTCTTCAGGGGCAACTTGATGGGCTTCATCAATGACTAATAAATCCCATTCCACTTCGAATAACTCACCGGACCACATTGGATGTGAAAGCAGTGACTGCGGCACCAATACTAACTGTTCGCTGGCAAACACAGCACCACCATCAATTGCAGCTTGTTCGCAGCGTTCAATATCAAACAAACTAAATTGCAAATTAAATCGTCGTAACAGTTCAACCAGCCATTGATGCGCGAGGCTGTCGGGCACAACAATCAAAATGCGTTCGCTGCGACCTGTAAGTAGACGACGGTGCATAATCAAGCCCGCTTCAATGGTTTTCCCTAAACCAACTTCGTCCGCCAAAAGCACACGTGGTTGATGACGATCAGCAACCGTTGCGGCAATATAGAGTTGATGGGGTAGTAGCTCTGCCCGCGCACCCATGAGGCCTGCAGCTGGATTTCCTTGCCACGTTTGTAAATGGCGCTGCGCGCGTAACCGTAGGTTATACATATCGAGACGGTCAAGTTTACCGGCCAAAATACGAGTGAGCGGTTGATTGGTTGCAACTTGGGCTGCTAATTGTGACTCGGGTACAAGTACGTTCTCTTTATTATCCTCTCGAATTCCATGATAGGTAAGTACACCACTGTCATCGTCTACCTGAATAACTCGAAAAGACCATCCGTCACCGTGTTGACCAACTTCGTCAACCAGTAGTTGATAGCGAGCCAAAGGTGCATCACTGATAGCATATTGGCGCATTTCTCCGGTAACCGGAAATAACACCGAAACCATACGGCCTTGAAGCTGAGTAACCATACCCAGCCCTTGTTCTATTTCGGTTTCACTTAACCAGCGTTGCCCGGGAATAAATTGCATTGCGTCTACTTTCGCTACCATTCAATAAGACCTTTACAGCATAGTCGATAAAAAGGGCGCACATGGTAGCGAAAAATATTTCAATATTCACACCATTTTCATAAAAGTTGGGCTAGTCTTACTAATTAGTAGCGCGTTATCACAATCAATAAAATATCAACGTAGCTTGAGGTCCCGCATGACTGAAACCACACCGAAGTATTATTTGCTCGATACCAACATCTTACTGCACGAACCCCTCGCATTTCTAAACTTTGAAGAACACAACGTCGTTATTCCAATGGTCGTTTTAGAAGAGCTCGATAACATAAAAGATCGACACAAAGATGTTAGCCGAGAAGCTCGATTAGCTATACGTTCGTTAGAAGATGCTCTAAAAGACGCAACCCCAGAGGAAATTCTTGCCGGTGTGTCATTAGCAAAAATGCAAGGCGCGCATCATGCTCAGGGAACGTTAGCGATTTACCCCGATTATCAACTTAAGCAACAAGATGCCGTGCTAAACCTATCAGAAAACGACCACCGGATTATTCAATCGGCACTTGAAATTCAGAAGAAATATAGCGACACCAAAGTGGTGCTGGTGACCAAAGACATTAATATGCGGCTTAAGGCCAAGGGTGCCGGAGTTAAGCACGTTGAAGATTATCGTACCGATCAACTTATTGACGACATTAAATATTTGTCTAAAGGGTTTGTCGAAATTGAGGGCGACTTTTGGACTAATGTCGGTGATGTTACAAGTGCTCAAGAGGGGCGCGAAACCTATCATGAAATTGCCCGAGAGATATTACCCACCGTATTTAGAAATCAATACATAATTGATGATAGCGAGCATTTTGCCGCGAAAGTAGTGGGTTATGATCAACACCATGTACGACTGCACGATATTGGCTTTGAACGAATGATGAGCTATCGAGCGTGGGGCATTCAGCCCAAGAATATTTACCAAGCCATGGCAATGAACGCGCTACTAGACCCCGCTATAGATTTAGTTATTTTGACTGGCCCCGCCGGTAGCGGTAAGACTCTACTTGCGCTTGCAGCTGCACTTGAGTTGGTTATTGAGCAGGGTATATATGAAAAAATTATTGTTACCCGAAACACCCCCGAAATAGCAGAGTCTATTGGTTACTTACCTGGTACCGAAGAAGAGAAAATGGCACCTTGGTTAGCCGCAATTACAGATTCGCTTGAAGTGCTTCACAAACATGACGAAAGCATGGAATCGAGCCTAAATTACATTATGAACAAAGCGAACATTCAGTTTAAGTCGCTAAACTTTATGCGTGGACGCAGTATTCAAAATGCAATTGTTATTCTTGATGAGTCACAAAACCTAACAGCTTCGCAATTAAAAACGATTATTACGCGTTGTGGTACAGGCACTAAGATAATTTGTTCAGGGAACTTAGCGCAAATTGATAGTTATTACTTAACCGCTGTAACTTCAGGTTTAACTTATATTGTAGAACGCTTCAAAGACTACCCAGGTAGCGCAACGGTTAATTTGAATGGTGTAGTGAGGAGTTCGCTGGCGCAATATGCAGAGGAAAATTTATAGCTCGTATATTAGGGGGCTAGGCTTAACTCAGGCTTAATTCTGACTTAACTCTGACTTAAGTAATCTTCGACAATGAGTTGGGCGGCGGCACTATCAACTTTACCTTTTTGCAATTGCTTGTAGCCGCCGCGACTAAACAAGTCCTCTTTGGCTGCGACTGTGGTTAAACGTTCGTCTTGCAAAATGACCTGCACGCCAAATCGTCCGTGTAGCCTGTTAGCAAATTTGCGGGCTAAATTAGTAAGGGGTTGCTCAGTGCCATCCATATTTAAAGGAAGGCCAACGACAACTGTGTCAGGTTGCCATTCAGCGAATAATTTTGCGACTAAGTCCCAGTTGGGTTGGCCATCTTTTGCTTTTAAGGCTGGCAGCGGTGACGCCGTGCCGGTTAATGATTGCCCTACCGCAACACCAATGCTGTGTGTACCAAAGTCAAACCCGATGATCTGACTCATGCATGACCTACGTCTGGGCCAAGTTGCCAAGTTTGAATACCTAACTTTTTCACTGCTTTTTGCCAGCGTTCGTTGCTAGGTGTATGAAAAAGAATGTCATTGTCGGCAGGAATAGTTAACCAGCTATTTTCAGCAAGTTCACGCTCTAATTGACCAGCTTCCCAACCAGCATAACCTAAAGTTAAAAGGTAATCGTTTGGTTTATTACCTTGGCCAAGAGCCTCAAGAATATCTTTTGATGTCGTAATTGTTACGTCATCACTTAGTTTGACAGAGCTGCGCCAGGTATGATCGTTTGAATGCAAGACAAAGCCCCGGTCGCGCGCTAACGGTCCGCCAGAATACACTGGGGTATCTAAACCGCGGGTTTCGTCGGGAATAACGATTTCTAATTTTTCGAGCAAGTCTTCAACACTTAGCTCTACCGGCTGATTAATAATCAACCCCATTGCGCCTTCGTTATTATGTTCACAAATATAGGTCACGGTGCGCGCAAAATAAGGGTCGTCCATGCTTGGCATGGCGATTAGAAAATGATTTTGTAGACTACTTAATGTTTCCATCAACACAAACCCAATTGTCTTTCTACGGCTTCAAAAACTTTAGCTGCTATGTTGATATCATATGCGGCCTCTATTTCGCGCATACAAGTAGGGCTAGTAACATTAATTTCAGTAACACGGTCACCAATAACATCTAACCCGACAATAGTTAAGCCACGTCGTTTTAGTTCTGGCCCCACTTGGCGTGCTATTTCCCAATCGCTATCGCTTAGAGGTTGTGGGCGCCCACTTCCGCCCGCAGCAAGGTTACCACGAGTTTCGCCAGCAGACGGAACACGAGCTAAAGCATAAGGCATCGGTTCACCGTCAATAATTAAAATGCGTTTATCGCCGTCTTTAATTTCAGGCAGGTAACGTTGCACCATCGCGAAGCGCTGGCCATGTTCGGTTAAAGTTTCAATAATAACCCCAAGGTTGGTACCGTCTTCGCGAACACGGAATATTGAAGCGCCGCCCATACCGTCAAGTGGCTTTAAAATAATATCCTGATGTTCGGCATGAAACGCTCTAATTTGTTCAGCTCGCCGCGTCACAAGGGTCGGTGGCGTTAGGTCAGGGAACCAGGCGGTATACAGCTTTTCATTACAGTCGCGCAGACTTTGCGGCTTATTGACCACCAAAGCTCCACGCCGCTCGGCAAGCTCCAAAATATGAGTTGCGTAGACAAACTCAGTATCAAATGGCGGGTCTTTACGCATCATAATTACATCAAATGAGCCAAGCGACATCTCTGTCGGCTCGCCCAATGTATAAAAATCAGTGGCTTGGTCGACGACTTGCAGGGAACGTGCGTAAGCCATTGGCTCACTCGCCACAATAGACAAGTCATTCATGGTTAAATAGAACAGCTCATAATTACGCTCTTGCGCTTCGAGCAACAAGCGAAAACTTGTGTCTTTATAGGTTTTTACCGACTCAATCGGGTCCATAATCATGGCAAGTTTCATCGAATGTCCTTAGGCAAGGTCGCCAAATTGATATTGAATAACGCTGAGCGCAGTTAGCGCAGCGGTTTCAGTTCTTAAAATACGTGGGCCCAAACGTACCGGCAAAAACTGCTGAGTCGCAGCTGCTTGAACTTCAGCCTCGGTTAAGCCGCCTTCGGGGCCGATAAATAATGTGACGTGCTGCGGACTATCCGCTAAATCACGCAGAGGCTTTGCAGCGTAAGGGTCAAGAGTCAGTTTCAGTCCTGCTGGCGCGCTAGCAAGCCACTGTTGTAATTGCAACGGCGTATGCACCTGGGGTACTACGCTGCGACCACTTTGTTCGCACGCGGCGATGACAATTTTTTGCCATTGCTGTTGCTTTTTTAACAACCGCTCGCCTGTTAACTTAACCCCACAACGTTCCGTAAATAACGGAGTAATTTCGGTAACGCCAAGCTCAACCGACTTTTGCAATACAAAGTCCATCCGCTCACCACGTGAAATACCTTGTGCCAAATGAATGGCTAAAGGTGCTTCTGACTTGTTGGTTGCAACTTGGTCAATTTTCACTGTTACCGAACGCTTTGTTGCTTCGACAATGGTTGCTGCATAATTGTTGCCGTCGCCATTAAATAATTCGAGCTGTTGCCCAGCTGTCATACGTAGTACGCGACCAACATGATTCGTCGCATCTTCAGAAAGATGGATATTTGACCCGATCTGCCAAGGTTGACCGGCAGTTTCATAAATACGTGGAACTCGCATTTGCAGCGGATTTCCTTATGCTGTTCACCAAGAGTATGTCGCATCTTACCACCGCTAAAGTCTATTTGGCATCTGCAAAACATTTGATTTTGTCGAACATCCGTCCGATCATGAGCGACAGCAAGCTCACAAGGAGAACCTATCAATGTCCGTATTGCGAAAGCTTTTTATCAGTGTTATCGGGGTGGCCCTTTGGCTATCAACAGGCGTAGCCAAAGCAGAAGATGTGCACAGTTATGCGCGTTTAAACCAAGTTTCAACGCCCCACCTTGAGTTGACTCTTGATATCGACTTTGCCAACCGAAAATTACAAGGTCATGCAACCTACATACTGCAACGCCATGATGACAGCACGCAAGTGTATATGGACACGAGCCATTTAACGATAAAACGTACAGAACTTTGGGTTAATGAGCAATGGCAGCCGACTAAATTTACGTTAGGAGATGTACACCCGAGTTTAGGTAGTGAGTTGATTATTGATATTGGCAGTGTTGCTAAAAAAGTACGTGTTCATTATGAAACTGTGCCTAGCGCAAGTGGCTTGCAATGGCTTACGCCTGAGCAAACCGCGGGTAAAAAACATCCATTTATGTTTAGCCAATCGCAGCCCATTCACGCGCGCAGTTGGATTCCCATTCAAGACACGCCAGCCCTACGTTTGACTTATAACGCCACAGTGACAACTCCGAAGGGCCTGTTAGCAGTAATGAGCGCTGATAATAGCCTCAGCGATAATCGCGACGGCGAATATAAGTTCAGTATGCCGCAAGCTATTCCGCCATATTTAATTGCCATAGCAGCGGGTGATCTCGCAATAAAATCAATTAGTGAAAACGTTGCGGTGTTTGCTGAGCAATACATACTTGATGATGCAGCGTGGGAGTTTGCCGATACTCCGCGCATGATTGAAGTAACCGAAGCTATGTATGGTCCTTACCGCTGGGATCGTTATGACCTGCTTATTCTGCCACCTAGCTTTCCTTTTGGTGGCATGGAAAACCCTCGTTTGTCATTTATTACGCCTACCGTGGTTTCTGGCGACCGTAGCTTGATTAATCTTATTGCACATGAATTGGCGCATTCTTGGTCTGGTAACTTAGTGACGAACGCGAGCTGGCGCGACTTGTGGATCAACGAAGGTTTCACGAGCTATGTTGAAAACCGTATTATGGAAGCCTTGTTCGGTAAAGAGCGAGCGCAAATGGAATTTGCCTTAGGTTATCAAGACCTATTGGATAATTTAGAGCGCCTTGAACCTAAAGATACAGTGCTTAATATTCAGTTAGGAACGCGTCATCCCGATGATGTTTTTTCACAAGTGCCATATGTAAAAGGGCAGCTGTTCTTAGCCTATTTAGAAGACAAGTTTGGTCGTGACGTATTCGACAAATTTTTGCGTAAATACTTTGACGATTTTGCTTTTCAAAGTATCTCTACGGCTCAATTCAAGATTTACTTGCAACGTGAACTGCTGGCCCAAAAGCCAAATGTTGTGAGTATGGACAAAATTAACGAATGGTTGCACGAGCCTGGTTTACCAGCCGATGCGCCGAAGCCGACATCCGACGCCTTTGCAAAAGTTGAGCAGCAAACCCAGCGCTGGTTAAAGGGTGCTCAATTACAAACCAAACAATGGACCACTCATGAGTGGCTGCATTTTATCAATAATTTGCCGTTAGATATTTCAGCTGAAAATATGGCGCGATTAGATCGTGAGTTTGGCTTAACTGAAATTCAGAATAGCGAAATTGCACATGCCTGGTTGAAATTATCTATTGTGAAAAAATATGAACCAGCACGCGATCGGCTGCGTAACTACTTGCTAACTATTGGACGCAATAAACTAGTGAGCCCATTATATCGCGAGTTAGCGAAAACAGCGGATAATTTGAAGTGGGCTCGTGAGGTTTACGAACAAGCAAAACCTGGGTATCACCCACTGACACAAACAGTCAATGAAGCTTTGTTATATCCAGAACATTAATACTCAGAACATGAATTGCTAAGCGTGAATACAACGCATTTTTAGTTAGGTGAAAGGGGAGTACGTTATGCCAAAAGCGATAGGATATGCCGCCCAAGCAGCAGATAAACCACTGCAATATTTTGAATTTGAACGTCGTGACCCAACGGCAAGTGATGTTGAAATCGAAATTCTTTATTGCGGGGTATGCCACTCTGACTTGCACCAAGCTCGAAATGAGTGGGGTGGTACCGTCTTCCCATGCGTGCCAGGTCATGAAATTGTAGGTAAGGTGACTCGCGTAGGAAGCAACGTGAGTAAGTACAAAGTTGGCGACACCGTGGGTGTAGGTTGCATGGTTGATTCGTGCCGCACCTGTGCGAACTGTGAAGACGGATATGAGCAGTATTGCGACAATGGTTTTGTTGGAACCTACAACGGTGAAGACAAACACTCTGGTGGTGTCACTTTCGGTGGCTACTCAAATCGCATCACCGTTACTGAAGACTTTGTTCTAAAAGTGTCGGACAAGCTTGACTTAGCAGGCGTTGCGCCATTGCTCTGTGCCGGTATTACCACTTACTCGCCGCTGCGTCATTGGGGCGTGACCAACGGGCATAAAGTTGGCGTAGTAGGTCTTGGTGGCCTTGGCCATATGGCGGTGAAGTTAGCTAAAGCAATGGGCGCAGAAGTGGTGTTATTTACCACGTCGCCAAGTAAAGTAGACGATGCGAAACGTCTTGGCGCTGATCATGTTGTTATTTCGAAAGACGAAGAGCAAATGAAGGCGTGGCGCAACAGTCTCGACTTTATTTTAAACACGGTAGCGGCCCCGCATGACCTCGACGCTTACTTAAGTTTGCTGCGGTTGAATGGCACTATGACGTTAGTTGGTGTACCTGCTGAATCACACCCTTCACCAGCAGTGTATAACCTGATTGCGAAGCGTCGCAGCTTAGCTGGCTCGCTAATTGGTGGTATTGCTGAAACTCAGGAAATGCTCGACTTCTGTGCTGAGCATGGCATTACTTCTGACATTGAAATGATTGCCATGGACGACATCAATGAGGCGTACGAGCGGATGCTTAAAAGCGATGTGAAATATCGATTCGTGATTGATATGGCAACCCTAAAACAGAAATAAAGACTTTTAGACGTCTAAATGTAGAAAAGTGGGCTCAGTTTCGATAAACTACGCCCACTTTTTAGTTCTTAATTTGTACCGGCAAAAGTTTGCCCAAAACGTTTGCCCGAAATAACCAACAAGAGATTGCAGCGCATGGCAAAGCATTTATTTACTTCTGAGTCAGTTTCAGAAGGGCACCCAGATAAAATCGCCGACCAAATTTCAGATGCGGTACTTGACGCCATTTTGACGCAAGACCCTAAAGCACGTGTGGCGTGCGAAACCTTTGTGAAAACCGGAATGGTTTTAGTGGGGGGAGAAATCAACACCAACGCGTGGGTGGACATTGAAGAAATTACCCGTAATACGGTGCGTGAAATTGGCTATGTGCATTCAGACATGGGCTTTGATGCAGATTCGTGTGCCGTGCTAAATGCTATTGGTAAGCAGTCACCTGATATTAATCAGGGCGTTGACCGAGCAAGCCCAGAAGAACAAGGCGCCGGCGACCAAGGCTTGATGTTTGGTTATGCATCTAACGAAACCGACGTGCTGATGCCAGCGCCTATCACCTATGCTCATCGTTTGGTGCAGCGCCAAGCCGAAGTGCGTAAAAACGGTACTTTGCCGTGGTTGCGCCCAGATGCGAAGTCACAACTGACTTTTGTGTACGAAAACGGCAAGCCTGTTGGTATTGACGCAGTGGTGCTGTCAACTCAGCATGATCAAGACATTAGTCAGAAAGATCTCCGTGAAGCCGTTATCGAAACTATTATCAAGCCGGTACTTCCAACTGAATGGTTCCCACCAAGCCAAGAGCGTATTTTTATTAACCCAACCGGTAAATTTGTAATCGGTGGCCCTATGGGTGACTGTGGTTTAACTGGGCGTAAAATCATTGTGGATACCTACGGTGGTATGGCTCGCCATGGTGGTGGTGCGTTTTCTGGCAAAGACCCATCGAAAGTTGACCGCAGCGCAGCTTATGCGGCGCGCTATGTCGCGAAAAACTTGGTTGCCGCAGGCCTTGCTGATCGTGTGGAAATTCAGGTGTCGTATGCCATTGGTGTGGCAGAGCCAACGTCAATTAGTATTGAAACCTTTGGCACCAGTGTGCACAGCGAAGAAAAACTAATCGCTTTGGTGCGTAAGCATTTTGATTTGCGCCCATATGGCTTAATTCAAATGCTTGACCTAGAGCGTCCGATTTATCTGCCAACAGCCGCTTATGGTCATTTTGGCCGCGATGAGTTCCCGTGGGAGAAAACTGACAAGGTTGAAGCGCTTTTAGCTGATATCTAATTTGCGTCAAGGCCCCGAATTGTGGAGAATACGCGCATCTTTTATGCAATAGATTCGGGGTTTTGTTATGACGACTGCAGTAACTGAGCGAAAATATCTAGCTAACGCTATCCGCGCACTGAGCATGGATGCCGTACAACAGGCTAATTCAGGGCATCCTGGCGCACCAATGGGTATGGCTGATATTGCCGAAGTACTGTGGCGCGATTACCTCAAACATAACCCCGCGAACCCGAATTGGGCTGACCGTGACCGGTTTGTATTATCCAACGGTCACGGTTCCATGTTGATTTATTCATTGCTGCATTTAACCGGCTATGATTTAGATATCAACGAACTAAAAAACTTCCGTCAGTTGCATTCAAAAACCCCAGGTCACCCTGAATACGGCTATGCGCCAGGCATTGAAACCACCACCGGGCCGTTAGGCCAAGGTGTTACCAATGCGGTAGGCATGGCGTTAGCAGAAAAAGTTCTTGCCGCGCAGTTTAATCGTCCAGAGCACGATATTGTTGACCATTACACCTACACTTTTTTAGGTGATGGTTGCTTAATGGAAGGTATTTCGCATGAAGCCTGTTCACTGGCTGGCACCTTAGGCCTTGGCAAATTAATTGCGTTTTATGACGACAACGGCATCTCGATTGATGGCGAAGTGGATGGCTGGTTTACCGATGATACGGTGAAGCGTTTTGAAGCCTATAACTGGCACGTTGTTGCTGATGTTGATGGTCACGATGCTAGCGCCGTAAAAGCTGCTATTGAAGCTGCACGTCAGGTGACTGACAAGCCAACCTTGATCATTTGTAAAACCATTATTGGCTTCGGCGCACCAAACAAGCAAGGCACTGAAAGCTGTCATGGCGCCCCCTTGGGCGCTGACGAAATTGCAGCTGCACGCAAGCAATTAGGTTGGCAGCATGGGCCATTTGAGGTGCCAGCTGATGTTTACGCTGCTTGGTCAGCCAAAGAACGCGGCTATGCGCTTGAACAAGATTGGAATAAACGCTTTGAAGCTTATGCAACCGCTTACCCAGAGCTTGCGGGTGAGCTTAAGCGCCGTTTAAACGGTGAGCTGCCAGCTGACTTTGCGCAGCAAGCCAGCGACTACATTGCGAAATTACAGGCTGAGCCGGCAGATATTGCAAGCCGCAAAGCATCACAAAATGCCTTAAACGCTTATGGCCCGTTATTGCCAGAGTTATTAGGCGGATCGGCGGACTTGGCTGGCTCGAACTTAACCTTGTGGAGCGGTTCAAAAGGTGTCAGTAAAGACGATGCCAGCGGTAATTATATTTTCTATGGCGTTCGTGAATTCGGAATGTCAGCCATTATGAACGGTATTGCACTGCACGGTGGTTTTGCCCCTTATGGCGCAACGTTCTTAATGTTTATGGAGTATGCCCGTAATGCAGTGCGTATGGCCGCACTCATGAAGCAGCGTAGCATTTTTGTTTACACCCATGACTCTATTGGTTTGGGCGAAGACGGGCCAACGCATCAGCCGGTAGAGCAAATTGCTAGCCTACGTATGACACCAAATATGAGCACTTGGCGCCCGTGTGACCAAGTTGAATCTGCGGTAGCATGGAAATATGCGTTGCAACGTCAAGATGGACCAACGGCGTTAATTTTTAGCCGTCAAAACTTGGCACAGCAACAGCGTACTTCTCAACAAGTGGCCGACATTGAGCGTGGCGGCTATGTATTGGTTGATTGCGCGGGCACCCCAGAGCTTATTTTAATTGCCACGGGTTCAGAAGTGGCATTAGCCGTGCAAGCGGCGAACACCTTGCAGCAGCAAGGAACAAAAGTGCGTGTGGTGTCAATGCCAGCAACTGATGTGTTTGACAAGCAAGACGCCGAATACCGTGAAAGTGTACTGCCAAGCTCTGTAACCACACGTATAGCTGTTGAGGCCGGAATTGCGGATTACTGGTTCAAGTATGTTGGTCTGCAGGGGCGCATTGTCGGCATGACAACTTTCGGTGAGTCGGCACCGGCTAACGAGCTGTTTAAACACTTTGGCTTCACGGAAGAAAACATCGTGGCCATTGCGCAGGAATTGCTAAACGCATGAGCCAAGCCCCCGCACGAATCGCTATAAATGGATTTGGTCGTATAGGCCGGAACATTCTGCGGGCGCTATATGAGCGAGGTTATCGTCAACACCTTGAAGTGGTCGCTATTAATGAGCTGGCTCCGGTAGAGGCGATGACCCATTTGCTGAAGTACGATACCAGCCATGGTCGTTTTCAATACCCAGTTGCGGTTGAAAGTGCCCACCATATGCGCGTTTGTGATGACCTTATTCGCGTGTCTGCAGATAGTGAAATTCGCGACCTTGAGTGGGCTCAATTGAATGTTGATATGGTGCTTGATTGCACCGGCGTGCATGGCACCCGAGAGCATGGCCAGTCATATGAAGATATTGGCGTGCCACGCGTATTGTTCTCGCAGCCAGGCGCGCCTGATTTGGACTTTACTGCAATTTTTGGGGTGAATAGCAACGACTTGTCGGCACAGCACCGTTGGGTATCGAACGGTTCGTGCACCACCAACTGCATTGTGCCGGTTATTCAGGTACTCGACCAAGCGTTTGGCATCGACAGTGGGGCCATTACTACCATTCATGCGGCCATGCATGATCAGCAAGTAATTGATGCTTATCATAGCGATCCGCGCTTAGCGCGCGCAGCCGGGCGTTCAATTATTCCAGTAGATACCCGTTTAGCACGCGGTATTGAACGTATTTTACCGAAATTTGCTGGGCGCTTTGAGGCCATACAAGTGCGAGTGCCAACCACCAACGTCACAGCAATGGACTTAAGTGTAACCGTTAATACGCCGGTAACCGTTGAGCAGGTTAATCAAGTATTGGCCGAAGCCGCGCGTGGCCACCAGGCGCAAATTCTTGGGTTTGTAGACGAGCCCTTGGTATCCATAGATTTCAACCATGATCCACGCTCAAGTATTGTTGATGGTACGCAAACTCGCGTAGCCGACAAGCGCCTGATTAAGGTGTTGTGTTGGTGCGACAACGAGTGGGGATTTGCAAACCGAATGTTAGACACTGCGCAAGTTATGCTTGCACAGAACAATTAATCAGCGACGAGGCAAAGGTATGTCATCCGTTATTACAATGTCAGATTTAGATCTTGAAGGCTTGCGCGTATTAATTCGCGAAGACCTGAATGTGCCGATTAAACAAGGCAAGGTCGCTTCCGATGCGCGTTTGCGCGCCGCAATTCCAACCATTCAAGCAGCATTAGACGGCGGCGCAAAAGTGATGGTGATGTCGCATTTAGGCCGACCAGAAGAAGGTACTTTTGATGCCGAAGCGTCATTGCAGCCGGTTGTTGACTACTTAAACGATGCGTTAGACGTTCCTGTGCGTCTAGTGCGTGATTATTTAAATGGCGTTGAGGTGAATAGCAACGAAGTGGTGGTGTTCGAGAACGTTCGTTTTAACAAAGGCGAAAAGAAAAACGACGACGCGCTGGCACAGCAGCTAGCTGCATTGTGTGACGTGTTCGTCATGGACGCCTTTGGTACTGCGCACCGCGCCCAAGCGTCAACCCACGGTGTGGCGAAGTATGCCGATGTAGCATGTGCGGGGCCATTACTGGCAGCTGAACTTGATGCCTTAGGAAAGGCTCTGGCGAACCCAGCGCGCCCGTTGGTGGCAATTGTGGGTGGTTCGAAAGTTTCGACTAAACTCACCGTGTTAGAGTCGCTGTCAGGCGTTGTTGATCAGCTTATTGTAGGTGGTGGTATCGCCAACACCTTCATTGCAGCTGCTGGCCACAACATCGGTAAGTCGCTGTATGAAGAAGATTTAATGGATGAAGCCAAGCGTTTGGTTGCTGCCGCACAGGCCAAAGGTGGCGATATTCCGCTACCAAGTGACGTGGTTACCGGTAAAGAGTTTAGCGAATCAGCCGTAGCCGAAACCAAAGCAGTGAACACCATTGCCAATGACGATATGGTGTTTGATATCGGGCCAGATACCGCCGCAGCCTTTGCTAAAATTTTAGAGCAAGCCGGTACAATTGTATGGAATGGCCCGGTGGGTGTATTTGAATTTGACCAATTTGGCGAGGGTACGAAAGCCCTTGCTAACGCTATTGCGAATAGTAAGGCATTTTCAATCGCTGGTGGTGGTGATACCCTTGCAGCCATTGATAAGTATGGTATCGCTGATAAAATCAGTTATATCTCAACCGGTGGCGGCGCATTTTTAGAGTTTTTAGAAGGTAAAAAATTACCTGCAGTCGCGATTCTGGAAGAACGCGCATTAAATGGCTAACTAGCCAAACCCAATAGGATATTAGGAGAACCTACAGATGGCATTAATTTCATTACGTCAGTTGCTAGACCACGCAGCTGAAAACAACTACGGTGTTCCAGCATTCAATGTGAACAACCTTGAGCAAATGCGCGCCATTATGGAAGCTGCAGATGCAACAGATAGCCCAGTAATTGTGCAGGCTTCAGCTGGCGCACGTAGCTACGCTGGCGCGCCTTTTTTGCGTCACCTTATTTTGGCTGCCATTGAAGAGTGGCCGCACATTCCGGTGGTAATGCACCAAGATCACGGTACCTCACCAGCCATTTGTCAGCGTTCAATTCAATTGGGCTTCAGCTCGGTTATGATGGACGGCTCGTTAAAAGAAGACGGCAAAACGCCTGCTGACTATGATTATAACGTACGTGTCACGCGTGAAGCGGTGGCTATGGCTCATGCTTGCGGCGTGTCTGTGGAAGGCGAAATTGGCGTACTAGGGTCACTTGAAACCGGTGAAGCCGGCGAAGAAGACGGCGTGGGTGCAGAAGGTAAGTTAACGCACGATCAGTTGTTAACCGACCCAGAAGAAGCGGCAGAATTTGTTCGTGCTACCAATGTTGACGCCTTGGCTATTGCATGTGGTACATCGCACGGTGCATACAAGTTCTCGCGTCCGCCAACGGGTGACATCTTGGCAATTGACCGCATTAAAGAAATTCATAAGCGTATTCCGAATACCCATTTAGTTATGCACGGTTCGTCTTCGGTGCCACAAGAATGGTTGAAAGTTATCAACGAATTTGGCGGCGAAATTCCAGAAACCTATGGTGTTCCGGTGGAGCAAATTGCCGAGGGCATCAAGCATGGTGTGCGTAAGGTAAACATTGATACTGACTTGCGTTTAGCGTCAACGGGCGCCATTCGTCGTCACTTGGCGCAGAACACCAGTAACTTTGACCCACGCAAATATTTGAAAGCATCAACCGACGCTATGTACGAAATCTGTAAAGCGCGTTACGAAGCGTTTGGCTGTGCCGGTCAGGCTAGCAAGATTAAACCTGTATCGCTTGAAGAAATGTTTAAGCGCTACGAACGGGGCGAATTAGACGCTAAAGTGAATTAATTCGGGGTTAGTTAATAGCGCCTTATCGGTTATAATTACACTAATAAGGCGTCTTTTGGCGTTTACAAACGAAAAAGGATTAGGGGGAATCGCGTGCGCTTCAAAAATTTAGTCATTGCCGTAGCGGCAACTCTTTCGGTTTCTGCAGTAATACCTGCCTCAGCAAGTATTTTCATGTATGACGACGCGAGTGATCTAGATACCACCGAAAAGAAAGAGTGGGATGCTAGTGCGGAAGTAGGGCTATTATTCACTTCCGGTAACACTGAAACGGAAACCTTCAAGGCTAAATTGAATTTAGCCCGTGACTTCGAGAACTGGCGTCACAAAGGTGTTATTGATTATTACCGCTCGGAACAAGAAGATCAGGCGACTGGTGATACTATATTAACCGGTGACCGTACTTTCGTATCGGGTCAGAGCAACTACAAATTTAAACCTGATAGCCGTTCATCGCTGTTTATCTTTGGCTCGTATGAAGAAGACAAGTTTAGTGGTTACGAATACCAAGGCACCTTAGCTGTTGGTTATGGTGCGCGCTACCGTTACAGCGAAAACTTATATGCCGATTATGAAGTGGGCCCTGGTTACTCGGTAAATAAACCGATTGTAAACGGAATTCCGCAAGAGCAAGAAAGCAGTGTGATTGTTCGTGTTGCTGGCAACTTAGTTTGGGATATCAGCAAAAACTCAAAATTTAATGCATTAGCTTCATCTGAAGTCGGTGAAGATAATACGAAAACACGTGCAGAAGTATCAATTTCTGCAAACGTGAATTCGTCTTTGGCATTAAAGTTTTCAGTAGCAGGAAATCACAACTCGTATCTTGAAGATTCGAGCAAAGAGAAGCTTGATACTGAAACAGCAGTTACTTTGGTATATTCGTTCTAAAATTCAAGCAATAAAGCGCGAATGCAGTGCAGGCGGCGAGACTATTGCTCGTCGCCTAAACGTTTCTTCAACTGCACAGGCTGGCGCTGCTTGCGTATCTTCAAGTTTAATAACTCTACACCCAAACTAAATGCCATGGCGAAGTACACATAGCCTTTTGGCACATGAAAACCAAGCCCTTCACCCACCAATGTAAAGCCAATAAGTATTAAGAAACTAAGCGCCAGCATTTTTATGGTTGGGTGTGCGTCAACAAAATCACCAATCGCTTTGGCTGCGAACAGCATAACCAATACCGCCACCACAACTGCAATAATCATCACGCTAACGTGATCAACTAAGCCCACTGCAGTAATCACCGAGTCTAATGAAAAGACAATATCTATCACTGCTATTTGGGTGATAATTGCGCCGAAAGTAGCGGCTTTACCAGAGCTTTTTTGCGCTTCGGTGCCTTCCAAAGAATGGTGAATCTCAAGAGTACTTTTGGCCAATAAGAACATGCCACCTGCAAGTAAGATTAAATCACGGCCAGAAAAGGCATAGTCAAAAATTGAAAATAGTGGTTTGGTTAACCCCATGACCCAAACAATAGCAAGCAGTAAAGCTATCCGCATGCCCATGGCCAGCATCAAACCAACTTGGCGAGCTTTTTGGCGCTGCGATTCAGGTAGTCTACCAACCAATATTGAAATAAAAATTATATTGTCGATACCTAAGACTATTTCAAGCAGAGTTAAGGTGAGTAGGGCGAGCCACGCCTCGGGCATCATTATCCATTCAAACATGAGCTAGAATCCTTTATTTTTTCATGACAGCTATACAGTAATTAGGTTATTGTTTAACCACAATACGTAATTTAGGCTTTGCGTGAGAAATAAATCTTCGTTAGTATTCGCGCACCTGAATTCAGGTAAAAATTTACGTTAATTCCCGCAGCAACAAAGGCGAACTTTTATGTCTGCAAATTCGTTTCTTGGTATGTTTGCCAAGTCTCCAATTAAACCCATGATCGAACATATTGATCAGGTTCATGATTGCGCAATGACGCTAAAACCATTCTTTCAAGCGGTTTACAATGAAGATTGGAGTGAAGCAGAAATACACCGCAAAGAAATTGTCAAAAAAGAAAAAGCAGCTGACGATTTAAAACGCGAAATACGATTGAACCTACCTGGTGGCTTGTTTATGCCGGTTGAACGTACTGACTTATTAGAGTTAGTTTCTCAACAAGACCGCATAGCCAACAAAGCTAAAGACATTTCTGGCTTGATGACTGGCCGCGAAATGCAAATTCCTAAATCCATGATTGAAGGCTTTGACGCCTATTTGTCGCGTTGCTTAGATGCAACCGATAAAGCCAAGGAAACCATTGGTGAATTTGACGATTTGCTCGAAGTGGGCTTTAAAGGCCGCGAGCGCGACATCGTTGACCGAATGATTTCAGAATTAGACGAAATTGAACAAGACACAGATGCCTTGCAGGTGAAACTGCGTCGTCAATTGCGTGCACTTGAAAATGACATGAGCCCACTGGATGTGATGTTCTTGTATCAAATTTTAGATTGGGTTGGTGATCTTGCTGACCTAGCCGAGCGCGTGGGTGCCCGTTTCGAGCTCATGCTTGCACGTGTCTAAGTCGGAGTAGATAGAATGGATATTTTAAGCACATATAGCATGACCTTGATCGTGCTGGCTGCTGTATTTGGTTTGTTTATGGCCTGGGGTATTGGTGCCAACGATGTCGCCAATGCTATGGGTACGTCAGTTGGCTCAAAAGCTCTAACCATTAAACAAGCCATTATTGTGGCGATGATTTTCGAATTTGCCGGCGCTTATTTAGCTGGTGGCGAGGTCACATCAACTATTCGAAAAGGCATTATCGAGTCAGCTTACTTTGTCGACACACCAGAATTGTTGGTGTTTGGCATGATTGGCTCCTTGTTGGCGGCTGGAACATGGCTATTAATGGCGTCTTGGGCGGGTTGGCCGGTATCAACAACTCACTCAATTATTGGCGCAATCGTCGGTTTCTCTGCAGTTGGTGTTGGTGTTGAGGCAGTTAACTGGGGCTCGGTGCTAGGTATTATTGGTAGCTGGGTTATCACGCCGATGATTGCTGGCCTGATTGCCTATTTCGTGTTTTTAAGTGCGCAAAAACTGATATTTGATAGTGAAAAGCCGCTCGATATGGCAAAGCGTTATGTGCCGTTTTATATGGCTCTAACTGGCTTTATGATTTCCTTAGTAACGATCAAAAAAGGCCTGAAACATGTTGGTATCGAACTAACAAGTGCTGAAGGCTATTCACTAGCAATCGGTATTGCTATTGCCGTTGGTGTTTTGGGTAAAATTTTAATTATGCGATTGAAATTTGATCCTGCTGCAGACAAAAACATGCATTACACCAACGTTGAGAAGGTTTTTGCAATTTTGATGATAGTTACCGCCTGTGCCATGGCATTCGCGCACGGTTCTAACGACGTCGCGAACGCAATTGGGCCATTAGCCGCGGTAGTAAGTATTGTTGAAAGCGGTGGTGAAATATCATCTAAAGCGAAACTTGCTTGGTGGGTCTTGCCGGTTGGTGCGTTTGGTATCGTACTCGGTTTGGCAATGTTGGGCCGCCGTGTTATTGCAACCATTGGTAAAGGCATTACGCACTTAACCCCAAGCCGCGGTTTTGCTGCTGAGTTAGCTGCTGCAACGACTGTGGTTATTGCTTCGGGTACTGGCTTGCCAATTTCAACCACGCAAACCTTAGTTGGCGCGGTACTTGGTGTAGGTATGGCTCGTGGTATTGCGGCACTAAACTTAGGTGTGGTACGCAACATTGTTGTGTCGTGGGTGGTTACCCTACCAGCTGGCGCGGTCATGTCGATTATTTTCTTCTTTATTATCAAAGCGGCATTTGGCGTATAGCCAAAAACTGCAATCGAATAACAAAAAAGAGCACTTCGGTGCTCTTTTTTTTTGTGTTGGGCAAACTTTTTTGAGCCCTTGTGCGACTATAAATACAACAATTTTATGGGAATGACCTACTGTGTTCGCACCATCAGACGAGCGCTTGGTAAAACAAGCGTTGATAAATAATAAAAAAGCTTGGTTGCAGCTGATAAGTCGTTACGAACGGTTAGTTTATAACTATGCGCTGCGCATGGTTGGCAATCGTGAGGACGCCCTAGATTTAATGCAGGATGTGTTTTTGTCAGTGTTTAGAAACTTAGCAACTTGGCGTGGCGAAAGCTCTTTTAAGAACTGGCTCATGCGTATCGCTCATAATCGCTGCATTGAGCATTATCGGCGGCACAAATTTACCAGTGATGACACTTATGTGGCTGACCAGGCCAGTGACGACGACTGGCATAGCCCTGAGCAAGTGTATGCGGGTCAACAGCGAGGACAGCAACTGTTTAAAGCCATGCAAAAGCTGCCGCTGGACCAGCGCTTGGTGGTAGAGCTTAAGTTTTTTCAGCACATGCAATTAACAGACATAGCCCAGCAATTAGAGGTTCCCTTAAGTACCGTGAAGTCGCGCTTGTACGGTGCGGTAAGTAAGTTACAAGAATGGGTGGAGGTTGTATGAGTAAGCCACAAGACTTTCAACAATGGTTGGAACAAACAGCAGCAGAGTTGCGTGAGGAACCTGTTCCGCACTGGCCGCGCGAATCAACATTTCGGCCGTCGCAAACCGACAATCTGCATTGGTGGCAAAAACCATGGCTTTCGCTGAGCTCTTTAGGTGCATCGGCTATTGCTGTGATGTTGGTCATAGGGCAGGTACAAATAAACAGTAATCAACATGGTTTTTCGGTGAGTTTCGGTGGCGCTGATGAAGCAAAACTAGAAGCCATGATTGCCGAGCGACTGAGCCAGTACGGTGCGCAACAGCAGGTTATTCTGGCTAATTACGCCAATACCTTGCGCAGTGACTTTAGACAAGATTTTCGTACGGAAATGGCGCAAGCAAATCAACAACTGGCTGATTATATGCTGGCCGTAAATCGGCAAGAACGCGAAAGTGACTTAACCGAGCTTATTCGCTATGTGAATGAGCAACGCCAGAGTGATCAGTATTATTTTGCTAATCAACTGCAGCAGTACGCAGATGGTTGGGTACAACAAGTCGATTACAATGAGCAATAAAAGCCATTGTTAGGAGTTATTTATGTTACGCAAGCAAGCACTTTCTTTATCCTTTTTGGCGTTAACCGTTGCCGGTTGTGCAACCGTAGTAGCGCAAGCTCAGCAAAATAATGCCGCAACGCGCGATGCTTTGAAGCAAGAGCTTGAAGTGATGAATAGTATTTTTGCAACCAAACTAGCGCAGCAGCACGAAGGGAAACCGCAGCGGCGCAAGCTTTTTAGCGCTCAGCGACTGAGCTACGACTACTTGGCTGGGCAAGGGGTTGTTTATCGTGTGAACTTCGGTCGTCAGTTTGAGATTGATTTCGACGTTGATTTTGACTTCGACTTAGATGCACCAATGCCGCCTGGTGCGCCAATGCCGGAAGTGATCATTGAACGACACGTTATTGAAGGTGAGATTGAAGAAGTGGAAATGGCGTATCACCAAGTTGCAGAAGCAGGCCTTGAAGTGGGTGACTTGGTACGCGACATGAATGATAAACGTCGCAAAGTGCGCGACTTAGAATTTGCTTTAAATAGCGCTGAGGGTGAAGGGCGCAAAACAATAGACGAGCAACTTAGTGCTGCCAAAGAACAGTTAAACGTTGCTCGAACTCAATTAGAAGAACGCAAACAAGCGCTACGCGCAGCTAGTTCCGAAATACGCGAGAAGCAAGCGCAACGACGTGCTGAACGGGCGCAGAAACTACAGCAGCAAGTGGCGACATTCGAGCAAACGCTAGCAGAAACTTTATGTACCTATGGTACCACGCTAAAGTCACTACCTAACAATGAGCATATTAGTTTTGTGTTGCAAGGCGCTGGCAAGAATGAGGCAGAGGGACGAGACAAGATTTATATTTTCAGTAAGGCGACCCTTGTCGCGTGTCAAAAAAATAACGCCGCGAGTGATCTGTTATCACAGGCCGTGACGTACTCATTTTAACCGGTCTCCCTGATCGGTTGTCATCTCGTTTTTTGCGCGCCTACCTAGGCGCGCTTTTTTTGTCTTTCATAATGCAAGCCACAGCTTCAGTGCTTTTTTTCGACAGTTAAAAACGGTAAAGTACGCGCCAACTGAATAAGCGATGAAACTTCCATGAATGTAAAAGACTTTAGCTTTGACTTACCCGATGAATTAATTGCCCGTTACCCTCAGGCCGAGCGCAGTGCAAGCCGCTTGTTGTGCCTAAATGGCACCACTGGTGAGGTGGCGCATGAACAGTTTAAAGATATTATCGCGCATATTAATTCGGGCGATTTATTGGTGTTCAATGATACACGGGTTATTCCGGCGCGCTTGTTAGGCGAAAAAGTTTCGGGCGGCAAAGTTGAGGTACTGGTTGAACGCATTATTGACGAGCACCGTGTGTTGGCGCATCTGCGCAGTAATCGGTCGCCAAAACCCGGCGCCAAAATGATTCTTGAAGGTGCAGTAGAAGTTGAGATGGTAGGGCGCCAGGATGCACTGTTTGAATTGCAATTTAATACCGCAGAGCCGGTGCTTCAAGTACTTGAGCAATATGGTCATATGCCGTTGCCGCCGTATATTGATCGGCCTGACGAAGATAGCGACCGAGAGCGCTATCAAACCGTTTATAACAAAAAACCTGGAGCTGTTGCAGCGCCAACCGCGGGTTTACACTTTGACGACGTTATATTAAGCGAGCTACAAGCCAAAGGTGTTGAATTTGCTTACGTAACCCTGCATGTAGGGGCCGGAACCTTTCAGCCGGTGCGTGTGGACAATATTGAAGAGCACCATATGCATAGTGAATATGCAGAAGTGTCTCAAGAAACAGTTGATGCCATTGCCGCAGCGCAGGCGCGCGGTAATCGCGTTATTGCTGTGGGCACCACCTCGGTTCGTTCATTGGAGTCGGCAGCGCAAGCGGCTAAACAGCAAGGGCTGTCATTGCAACCATTCTTTGCCGACACCGATATATTCATTTACCCGGGGTACGAGTTTCAGGTGGTGGATGCCATGATCACGAATTTTCACTTACCAGAATCTACCTTAATTATGTTGGTATCGGCATTTGCTGGTCGTGACCATGTACTGAATGCTTACCAACAGGCCGTGAACGAGCGCTATCGTTTCTTTAGCTATGGCGATGCAATGTTTGTGACCCGAACTGCGCGCTAAGGTATACTAACCGCCTCGGACTGTTTTTCCGTGAATTCATAAATCGGTGAAAAAATGAAATTTGAATTATTAAAAACCTCGGGCAAAGCGCGCCGAGGTCGTATGGTCTTTGACCGTGGTGTAGTAGAAACACCAGCCTTTATGCCGGTTGGCACAGCTGGTACCGTGAAAGGCATGACTCCAGAAGAAGTTAAAGCAACCGGTGCACAAATTTGTTTGGGTAATACCTTTCACTTAATGCTGCGCCCAGGTACCTCAATTATTAAGCAGCATGGCGATTTGCATGACTTTATGAATTGGGACAAGCCAATTTTGACCGATTCAGGCGGCTTCCAGGTATTTAGCCTAGGCGAATTGCGTAAAATTACTGAAGAAGGCGTGACCTTCCGTTCACCAATTAATGGTGAAAAGATTTTACTCACTCCTGAAAAATCAATGGAAGTGCAGCGTGATCTTGGCTCCGATATTGTCATGATTTTTGACGAGTGCACACCGTACCCTGCAACCCAGGCTGAGGCTCGTACCTCTATGGAGCTTTCGTTGCGTTGGGCTGAGCGTTCAAAGGCGGCGCATGGCGACAACCCATCAGCTTTGTTCGGTATTATTCAAGGTGGCATGTACGAAGAGCTACGAACTATTTCTTTAGAAGGCCTGACCAACATTGGTTTTGACGGCTATGCTATTGGTGGTTTGTCAGTCGGTGAGCCAAAAGAAGACATGATGCGAGTATTGGATTACATTACGCCGCAAATGCCTATCGATAAACCACGCTATTTAATGGGTGTAGGTAAGCCAGAAGATTTAGTTGAAGCTGTGCGCCGTGGTGTTGATATGTTCGACTGCGTGATGCCCACCCGCAACGCGCGCAATGGCCACTTGTTTGTCAGCAATGGCGTGGTAAAAATCCGTAATGCTGTGCACCGCACAGACACTGGGCCGCTAGACCCAGAATGTGACTGCTATACCTGTCAAAATTACTCGCGTGCATATTTGCATCATTTAGATCGCTCAAACGAAATGCTCGGCGGACGTTTGAACACCATTCATAACTTGCACTTTTATCAAAAAGTCATGCAAGACTTGCGTGATGCAATTGAGAACGATCGCTTAGAAGATCACGTTGCTGAATTTTATGCGAAACGTGGTATGGAAGTACCCGCGCTTAAATAGCGCGGGCAATATCTAGAATGTAAGGCTTGATGCCGGCGAAGAAGAACTCGACGGCAATCAACATGACGATCAAACCCATCAAGCGCATCAAAATCTTACTACCGCTACGGCCAAGTTTGGCGAGTAATTGGCGGCCAGTAGCCAACACAAACGCAGTTAAAACACATACCGCAATAATTGCTGCAAACAAACTTACGGTGTTTGAGGTTGCGGGACTTTCCTGAATAAATAGAATAACCATGGTAATGGCACCCGGCCCTGCAACCATTGGAATACCAATTGGGGTTACAGCAACGTCAGAACCAAAGTCGCTTTCTGTTTCGCCATCAACGCGTTTGGGGACAGTGCGCCCGCGCAGCATTTCAAAGCCCATCACGAAAAATAAAATACCGCCAGCAACGCGCAGGCCATTTACTGAAATACTAAAAAAACTAAAAATAGCTTCACCAATTAACGCAAATACACACAGCGCAATACATGCGGTAATAGACGCGCGCATCGCAACCCAGCGCGCAGCCTTGGGTGTCATTGCTTCGGTAAGCGCTATATAAATAGGAATAGCGGCTATAGGGTTAATCATTGTGAACAATGATGTAAATTGAAACAAAAAGGTATCTAGCATCGTAAGCTCCAGTCAAAGATGCGGCGGTGAGAGGCATATAGTGTACAAATTAATCACCGAAACTGCATGATTTTTATTATTATTTTAGACCAAGCTAAAGTAAGCGACAAAAACTGTCGCAGGTCTATGGCATACTGCCGTTGTTATGTTTTCATAACGCTCTTAGAGGCGTTGTCGCACCCCATGCAAGTCCTGTTTCAGCCTGTCTTGCAGCGGCGACGCCTCTATCCCGCCCAATCGGCATACTTCCCTTATTAAAATTGATCTTGGGCTTTACATCAGGATCTGAAGCCGCTACAATTCAGCACCAATTTTAACCCAACAACCGAATTTTCATTGAGGTGAGATTTTAATGCCAGTTGTTAAAGTAAAAGAAAACGAGCCGTTTGACGTAGCTTTGCGTCGCTTTAAGCGCTCTTGCGAGAAAGCAGGTGTATTATCAGAAGTTCGTCGTCGTGAATTC
This sequence comes from Pseudidiomarina woesei, assembly GCF_001418345.1. Classification (GTDB taxonomy): domain Bacteria; phylum Pseudomonadota; class Gammaproteobacteria; order Enterobacterales; family Alteromonadaceae; genus Pseudidiomarina; species Pseudidiomarina woesei. The sequence goes on along the minus strand of NZ_LIPW01000007.1, from coordinate 20,132 downwards.
TACGAGAAGCCAACTTCAGAGCGTAAGCGTAAAAAAGCAGCTGCAGTTAAACGTCACGCGAAAAAATTGTCGCGTGAAAATGCACGTCGCACTCGTCTGTATTAAGACACTGGTACCGTAGCGGCACAGCCGACAGCGGTGTCACTACAACACAGACCTCGAAGAGCCGGATTGAGTTTTCTCATTCCGGCTTTTTCTTTATAATCAGTTCATATTTACCTAATTTGCACTTTTGTGCAGCTAAGCACCAGGCAGGCCATGGCAGGTTTAATTCCGAAAAGCTTTATTCACGATTTAATTGAGCGCGCAGACGTTGTTGAAGTCGTGGATAGTCGTGTGCCATTGAAAAAAGCAGGCCGAAATTACCAAGCTTGTTGCCCATTTCATAATGAAAAATCACCTAGTTTTACCGTTGCCCCCGACAAACAGTTCTATCATTGCTTTGGTTGTGGCGAGCACGGCAACGCGCTTGATTTTTTAATGAAGTTTGACGGATTAGAGTTTCCAGAGGCGGTAGAAGAGTTGGCTCACATGCTTGGGCTTGAAGTACCCCGAGAAACTAGCGGCAACCCTGCTGCGGATGCTCGCAAGCGCGCGCAAGAAAGCAGTGATTATGAACAAATGGAACTTGCTGCGAAATTTTTTGCTCACCAGCTGCGACAACATTCAAACAGTGCAACTGTTATTGATTATTTAAAGGGCCGCGGCTTAAGCGGTGAAATTGTTAAGCAATTTCAAATTGGCTACGCGCCAGATGGCTGGGACGGTCTTTTAAGTTCATTAGGCAAGGATCAGCGTAGCAAAGATCAATTAGTCGATCTGAAGCTTGTTAACCGTAATGATCAAGGTCGCTATTATGACTTTTTCCGCGATCGAGTGATGTTTCCTATACGTGATCGCCGTGGCCGCGTGGTTGGGTTTGGCGGGCGTATACTTGAAGGCGACGGACCCAAATATTTAAACTCGCCTGAAACGCGCATCTTTCATAAAGGTCGCGAGTTATACGGGTTTTATGAGGCTCGTCAGGCCAATCGCGAGCTGCAGCAAGTGGTGATTGTGGAAGGCTATATGGACGTGGTGGCCTTGGCGCAAGCGGGCATTAGCTACGCAGTAGCTTCACTCGGAACAGCAACTACGACCGATCAACTGCACATGCTATTTCGGGCCACACGGCGGGTGGTATGCTGCTACGACGGTGATCGCGCGGGTCGTGATGCCGCTTGGCGGGCCTTAGAAAATGCTTTGCCGTTGCTGAACGATGGTATTGAGCTGAGCTTTTTGTTTTTACCGGACGGTGAAGACCCAGACACCTTGGTGCGCAAAGAAGGGGCTGCAGCTTTTACGGGGCGTTTAAACCAGGCACAAAGTTTTACTGACTACTTCTTTGCTCACCTAACTGAAACTATTGACGTACAGTCAGACGCCGGTAAATCACTTTTATTGAAGCAGGCCAAGCCACTTATAGAGCGTGTCGCCAGTGAATTCTATCGCGACACACTTATGGAGCGGTTAGCGCGCTTACTGCGCCGTGAAACCTCACAACTTGCCGGCCAAATTAAAGCGCCAACTGCCGCCAAGGCGCCGCAAGATGCGCTGAAAATGACCCCCATGCGAAGAGCTATCGGTTTATTGGTGCAGCATCCGTATTTAGGCCAGGAAATTCCGTTACATCATGAGTTACGCGGGTTAAAGCAACCTGGCATTGACTTGTTACTAAAATTACACGAACAAACCCAAGCGCAAACGTTAACCAGCGCCCAGTTGCTCGAGCTGTGGCGAGGCGAACCTGAAGAAAAGGCGCTACGGCAACTTGCGCGTTGGCAGCACCACTTAGAAACTGACCGAGTTAATCAGGAATTCTTTGATATCTTTGCGTATTTTATAGATCAGTTTGTTGAGCAACGTGCCAATGAGCTACTTGAAAAAGAACGTACAGCGCCGCTTAATCGCACAGAAAAGCAAGAGTATTTAACCTTGCTGCAATATCTAAAAGATCGTGAAAAGCGCTAATTAATAGGTTTTTGTGAAATGCGGGATACTTAAAAATTTATAAAAACACATAATAAACAACAATATACGTATTTGGCACATGGTTTGCATGGTTTGTAAGAACAAGCGAAAGCTTACATGAAATAACGAATAGAATTTCAACAGTTCTAATTTAACTAACCAAAGGAGTATCCCCATGCACTATATGAAGAGTTTAGCTGTTGCTTCGGTTGCAGTGTTATCGCTTGGCTTACAAGGTTGTGTGATTGCCGTGAATGGCGATGGCGAAAATTACTCGACCAGTAGTTATGAGCGCCAGGAAGAGGAAAACCGCAAAGCTATCGCTTCACTAACCGACGGTGTGCAATTAGCTGCTGTGCAAAAAGAGCTAGGTACTCCTAACTTTTCAGATTTGGTCACCGTAGACGGTGTTCGTTACCGTGTGCTTTATTATCGTACACACCGTAAGCATGCTGATGGAAATACCACCCGTGATGAATGCACGCCATTAGTGTTTGCAGACGGCGTGTTAATTGGTTCGGGTGAGCTTGCGTTAGAGCGCATTCCACAGAATAACTGATTAAATTCTGGCTCAAATCGACAGTATCTGCTACAATTTCCGGTCTTGAATTTTATACCTCACGCACTTATATAAAGGCTGAGTTAAAAAGTCTTTTCATTAAGTCGCCGTAAGTTTAAGACCGGTTACTTTTCTATTTAAAACAGGTGGTAGATCTGTATGCAGCAGAGTCGTCAATCACAGCTCAGGCTTCTTATTGCCAAAGGCAAGGAGCAAGGTTATCTCACTTTCTCGGAAGTGAACGATCACCTACCTTCTGAGATCGTTGATTCGGATCAAATCGAAGACATCATCAGCATGATCAATGACATGGGTATTAAGGTGTTTGAAAACGCACCTGATGCTGATGAATTGATGATGAGCGAAGATACAGCGGATGAAGACGCAGCTGAAGCCGCTGCGCAAGCGTTAGCGAGCGTAGACGGTGAGTTGGGTCGCACCACAGATCCAGTGCGTATGTACATGCGCGAAATGGGTACTGTTGAGTTGTTGACTCGCGAAGGCGAAATCGACATTGCGAAGCGTATTGAAGATGGTATTAACCAGGTTCAATGCTCGGTTGCGGAATATCCAGAAGCAATCAATTTCTTATTAGATCAGTGGGATACTTGTGAAGCCGAAGAAATGCGTCTAACCGACATCATTTCAGGCTTTATTGATCCTAACGAAGTAGACGAAGCGCCTGTTGCAGCAACGCACATCGGTTCAGAACTCAGCGAAGATCAACTTGAAGACGAAGATGATGACGTTGATGATGATGACGACGACAGTGATGATGATGCAAACGAGGGTGGTATTGATCCAGAATTTGCCCGCCAGAAATTTGGTGAGCTACGCGATCAATATGAGAAAACCCGCAAAGCAATCAGCAAGCACGGCCGTGATCATGCAAAAGCTCGCACCGAAATTGAAGCGTTAAGCGATCTGTTTAAACAGTTCCGCTTGGTGCCAAAGCAGTTTGACCGCTTGGTAAAAGACATGCGTGACATGATGCATCGTGTGCGTGTGCAAGAGCGTTTAATCATGAAAATGTGCGTAGAGCAGGCGAACATGCCGAAACGCAACTTCATGAAGCTGTTCGCTGGCAACGAAAATAGCGTGGCGTGGCTTGATCAAGCAATTGCCGATGGCGAAGCTTATTCTGAGTCACTAAGCATTTTGAAGCCAGAGCTTGAGCGTTGCATTCACAAGCTTGCGGAAGTTGAAGTAGAAACCGGCTTAACTATTGCGAAAGTTAAAGATATCAACCGTCGCATGTCTATCGGTGAAGCGAAAGCGCGCCGAGCGAAAAAAGAAATGGTTGAAGCAAACTTGCGTTTGGTTATCTCAATTGCGAAAAAATACACCAACCGTGGCCTACAATTCTTGGACTTAATCCAAGAAGGTAACATTGGTTTGATGAAAGCCGTTGATAAGTTTGAATACCGTCGTGGTTACAAGTTCTCAACCTATGCAACTTGGTGGATTCGTCAGGCTATTACGCGGTCAATTGCCGACCAGGCCCGCACCATTCGTATTCCAGTGCACATGATCGAAACGATCAACAAGTTGAACCGTATTTCGCGTCAAATGTTACAGGAAATGGGCCGTGAGCCAACGCCAGAAGAATTGTCTGAGCGTATGGTGATGCCAGAAGACAAAATTCGTAAAGTACTGAAGATTGCTAAAGAGCCTATCTCAATGGAGACACCGATTGGTGACGACGAAGATTCGCATCTTGGTGATTTCATTGAGGACACCACCCTTGACTTGCCAGTTGATTCTGCGACAGCAGAAAGCTTGCGTAATGCCGTTCGCGAGGTACTTGGTGGCTTAACTCAACGTGAAGCAAAAGTGCTACGTATGCGTTTCGGTATTGATATGAATACCGACCACACTTTGGAAGAAGTTGGTAAACAATTTGACGTTACGCGTGAGCGGATTCGTCAAATTGAAGCCAAAGCATTGCGTAAATTACGTCACCCAAGCCGTTCAGAGCAGCTCAAGTCGTTCCTCGACGAATAAGCCTGTAAATAATCTGAACGTTTGTTGGTTAAAAACGTCTTAAGAAGCTCTAGCCCTTGCGGTTAGGGCTTTTTTATTTTTAGCGCGAAATTTGTTAAAATAACGCCTAACTTCGCTGAAAAGGATGAAATATGATCGCAGTTGATCAGAACAACACCGAAAAACAGCAACCGCGTCGAATTATCGATGCCCATTTTCATATCTACAACGACTCGTTTCCGTTGATAGAGAATCAAGGCTTTCTGCCTGCACCGTTTTCCATTGAAGATTATAAGTATCGTACGCAAAACCTAAACGTCGTAGGTGGCGTGATAGTTTCTGGCTCTGTGCAGGGCTTTGACCAAAGCTATTTGAAGTCAGCATTGGCCGACATGGGCGATCAGTTTGTCGGAATAACAAACTTACCGAGTAGCGTATCAGACGAAGAAATTCTGAAGCTTCGCGATCACGGCATTCGTGGTATTCGGGTAAATCTCAAACGTGGCGTTGTGAGTGGTTTAGATAACTTGGTCGATTTTGGTCTGCGCATTTGGGACTTAGCCGGTTGGCACCTCGAAATGTATGTCGACAGTCGCGAACTGGACGAAGTGGTTCCTAAGCTGTTGAAGCTGCCGAAGGCCTCGGTTGATCACTTGGGAATGGCGCGTTCGGGCTTATCGCAAGTGCAGAAACTTGCCGAGAACGGCGTGCATATTAAAGCCAGTGGTTTTGGACGCACCGAAGTTGATGTTGCGAAAGCGGTAAAATCGCTATACGCCATTAATCCAGACTGTTTGATGTTCGGCACCGATTTACCATCAACCCGCGCGGAACGCCCATTTAATGTGCGTGACATTGAGACCGTGTGCGAAGCCTTAGTCGATGATAAAGCTATCGACAAAGTATTCGCCGGCAATGCCGCCGACTTCTATCACATAAACCTATAAAAAACCCCGTTTGGGGTCATGACAAGCGGGCCGAAATTTCATATACTTGCGCCCGCTTTGTTAATCCGAGGGGATTAACCACCTTCCTGAATGGCCCCTTAGCTCAGTGGTTAGAGCAGCCGACTCATAATCGGTTGGTCCCCAGTTCAAATCTGGGAGGGGCCACCATTAAAACCGTATCGCTTGGAGATAGTGAGCGCTAACACATATCCTTTGGTCTAGCTTTCGGGTCAAGTAACGGGTCAAGTAGTGATAGGTAAGAGTTCGTATCAAGAGTCATGATACATTCCGGAGTTTATCCACTCTCTATTTCATCTGCTAGTTTCTCGTAACATTTTTCAACACACATTAGCATAAGCTCAATTAATTTTGGCCAGTCTTGATCTGGGATATTTAGTAAATCCTTCTCATCGAATTGATGAACAAGCTGGTTCCGAATTCTGTAAATTTTTCTAGCAATTGATTCAATTGCCTTCGTACGATCGATGGCTGTTTTGAAAGATAGCTCTAAGTCGCTGAAGGTGTCGAGTTGACTAATATCAAATGTGTTAGTGAATGAGTCATCTGGAAGCAAACTTAACATGCTCATGAGTGAAGTCACCTCAACTCTTTTCCAGCCCAATTCAGTTCTAGCTATTTTCGCCAATTCAGACGCTTTACAATCAAGTTTCAAGGACATTTTCAATCGGATGGCGGCTGGAATTGAGAAAAGTCCTTCTAAACATCGATAGGCCTCAATAAATGAGTGCTTCCAATGTGTTGAAGAAAGGGAAAGGAACAGATTTTCGTTAACCTGCGGGGGAGATTTGGCGATTAAATCGCGATAAGTCTCTAGAAGGCCTTGGTCATTTAACTGAGTGAACTCTGTGTAGAATGATAATATGAATAATACGAGATTGTCTTTATGCTGCGTAACACTTTCACCTTTTGAAACTCTGAATAACGTGAAGTCTTCAAAATATTCTCTAAGCTCCTCCCAGTCATGACCTTGGTACGCTTCGTCTTCGTGTTGAGACCATAGTTCGTTCTCTAGCTGTTTTTGGGAACGAGTTTGTATTTGCAAGTTTAAGGCCGGTGCGAGAGCTAAAAATATGCCTTGATTTATTTCCGACTGGTAGATATTGCATTTTTCAAGTGCAATTAGAACTTCATCTAGAGGCGGCTTAATCTTAAGAGCAATGAAGATGTCATCATCGACTTCGTAAACAGCATTGTTTACAAGTCTTGGTATTCTGTTGTTCCTTGTGTACCCACTCCTAAAAAGCCTATACGATCTGACATCCTCAAGGCATAACGATTCAGGCGACCGACGCAGAAGTTTAAATTTTTTGTACTCTGTACTAGCTCTATCCAAGTGCCCAAAGACTTGCTCAAACAGGTAGTCAGTATATTTACCCTTATCTGCCATTAGTAATACGCTTCCCAACACGGTGACATATTAGGTAGGTGATTCCCTTCAGTAATCAGTTCTGAAAATGCTGTTTGAAAGAACTCTCGTTCGAAAGCACCAACTTTACTTGTTTTTCTGCTGAGTTTTTCATTCAGTGTGTCTAGATCTAGAAAGTCACGAACGTCTTCAGGGCTCATTTGGGTGAGTCTTGTAACCAAACCATCAACGTTGTCTACAATTACCTCAAGATTTCTCTTTGTAATGTCGTCATCAAGGTGGTAGCCCGGCTTACCATAAATCTTTGTCGCTGCTGCCGCAAAAAAACCTAGCCCTGCTGGGAAGCTTTTGAATACGTCTTTACCTGATTTAATTCTTGAATCCGACAGCTCTTCTTTCGTGTTGTTGGCTCTAGAAAAAGCATGATCAAGGTTAACTAAGAGTTGTACACAAATGATAAAATCTCTTAAAAAACGAGAAGATGAGGTTGCTTCTGTGGCATCCATTCTAGCGAAATCTTCTGCAACTTTTTCCTTTAGGTCGATTGCAGTTTTTCTGGACGTGAATGATAAAAAAAACTCAATTAGTTTATCGCCCTGAAATTGTCCCCCTTGTGTTCGACGTTGACCTTGTTCCAGGCCGAGAACATTGATGTCATCAACCGAAGCTCTAATTTCCTTCAGAATCGACTTATAAATAGTTTGAAGTTGTCGCTTCATATCCCAAGGTACTTGACCTGTATTGAGCACAAGCATGCGGTATATTAAGCTATTTACAGACTCTGCGACCCAGAGCTCTACTCGAATTTTTCTTGTCCTTATATCAGTTACTTTGTCTGTAAATTCATCTTGAGCTAGTTTTAAAGCCTCTTTTAACGCCGTCGTTCTCTGCATTCCATCAATAATTGATATGTCTTCTAGCTGGTGAAGTAGATCTATGCCGTCAGCGTCAGAATCTATTTTACGAGCGAGGCCAACTTGATCTGGCGTTAAAGTGGCGCCTAATACGAGTGGAGGTAAAACTGCACCTTCAATTATATCCAAGACCATTCGCTTCCGGATGCGCTGCCCAGTTTTTGTCTTTAGTGGTGCTCGTTGCCCTTCTACTCCTCCAGAATCTTTGTATGCTTGATCCACAAGAGCAAGGTAATCATCGATATTCATCGTGAACATAATTGAAAAGCTGTTTTTATTTGTGTCTTCAAGTACGTGTAGTGCACTCATGGTCATTTCCTTTTTAATCGGATTATCGACTGAGACTATAAAAAAAAATTAACAAATTCAAGAGGGCTAGAGATGGTATTGCCATATTTAAGTTATTGATTTGATGTAACTAACCTTAAATGCCGTAAACGTTAATCTTTAACGTACACTAATAATTTCTAGTGAATGAGTCGCAAATCGAAAAATGTAAATACGACGTCAATGAATGTAGAGTGATGACTAAACTCACATTCCAAAGGAGCGTCATATGCCTCTTGAAGCATCAAACCGTAGGAATCGTGAGACAAAATGTGACTCTTGAGCTTCTCAATTGATACTGGAGTCAAATAGGTCGAAGGATTTCTTCCAACACTACTCGCCCACACTTCAACACAAATACTGATCTGTTCATCATTAATTAATTCAAATAATTTAGCCATAATCCCTCCAAGATACGCAATCAAAGTATCAAAAATAGCCTTGATGTTCTGTAATCCGAAGGCTGAATTTTCTGTAAGATAACATCACCACTTCAAATGTTTTGATACCTGTACTTTTTAAAACTAAATCAAGTTTCCCCAATCATTACTTCTGATTTTGGATTGCGGCGCTCTGAATGCGTTCGCGAATATTGGTTTCATACGACAGCGGGTACTTGTTGCTCCAGTAAATTAGCGTTGACGCCGCGATACCTGTAGCCTTGGCTAGATTCACAAATGATGAAAATTTCTTGCCGTTGTACTCAATTGTTCGAGCACTCAATTCAGCTGCTTTCTCGGCGCGTGTTATCCATCTGTAATTGCGTGGTCCGAAAGGTGTTTTATTATCAATACGGCAGAACAATTTGTCGGGATAAGGGGAGCTGTAGTCATCAGGAGCTCCTATGTCAGCACTGAAGCGATTAAATGACTGCCAACGGCTGCAAAGTAACCCTTTATTAAATTTGGCTTTCCAGATGCGGTAGAGTGGCTTTCCCGCGTAAGGCTTAGGGGAGTGGTGCCGTTGTTTGCATAAGATCTGTTGACCAGCTCTGAGACGTGAGATTGCAACATAAGATTTAACCCCACCGTTGGTCAGGTTTTCCACGTAGTTACCAAACTCGACTTGTGAGCTGAATGTCTGGCCGTCGAATTCGACGGGCTCCGAAATCAGGTTTCCAATCTGACCACCGGAGCATGCATTCAGTCCATTCGGCCACTGAGTTTGCTCTCTACGTATGTATTGTCGCTCTAAGTTGGCTAACCGCTTTATGGGAATATCTTCTTTCACTACCTCAACGCTAAATGATGCAGCACCGTTTTCTCTGATGGCATAGTGAAGGGGGAGTGAACTGCCTTTTCGAGCTAGATTACAGTGCTGATTCCAACGGCGACGCAGCCTTTGTCGCGTAAGGCCATAATATTTCATGCCCGATTCAATGTGCGTGATTCTGTAAAGTAGTCCTTTCTTCTCCTGGTGCGCTAGAGAGCTATTTTGGACTGCTTCGATCAATTCGTCTAAGGAGAGATCGGCGGTCTTCCTTTTTGCCTTAACCTTTGGATAATGGTGCTCTAGACCAACTTCACACATGAAACTCTTGATGCTGGGGAAAGTCTTTCCGATTTGGTCTGGAAAAAGACACTCATCGTATGTAAAACTAATTGCGCGTCCCGACCCACTAAACTTTTGGTAGTCTCCGATGGGAGTTCGGATAGCACGTTCCAAGCGTTGGTAATCTAGTGCAACATGTTGGTCCCGTTTTGACCTTACTCGGTCCCTGAAGACTTGATAGGGTACCTCCTTAATTTTGGCCTTTTCGTAATAATCAGATAAAACAACCTTAGTGCTATTGATATAAACAATTGTTTGGCGTGGCTTAGTAGGCATGGGGTCATTCCTCGTTACTCAAAGTGCCGAATAACTAGAAGGTAACCCTTTGAAAATAAGTAATAAATACGATTTGTGTTGTATTTATAGATTGGTTCTGGCACTGTGTGATCCACTGTGCACAATAGGTGGTACCTCAGCGCTGAGATACTTAGCGAAAAGATGTGAGAAGTCCTCGCCTATATAGGATTATGCTGACGCAGCCTTTCCCAATTTTTCTGCGGCCAACCTCGTTTTCACATTTTCAGAGGATACGTGAGAGAACGCTGAGCCGGGTAGTTATTTACTTTGTAACTAATCTTGATTAAAACCGAGCTTATCACTAGAATACACAGCAGCTCATCTACCAGCCTTCGTGCGTAAGCGTGGAAGGAGTTACGGCCCCGTCCTTACTCAGGGCGCGGCCAGCCTTTTATTTCCTCAACTATTCTTTTTCCAGCGCTTAGTGAATTTAGTTCGCTGATGTTTGTGCTCGACGTAAAAAGCAGTCCAGGGCAAAATATAATCCCTACGCTTAGCAAGCACGACGAGATAGCCTTCGGCTTCAAACCAGATATGAATGCGATCCTCGCCTTTGCGTTTTTCGGACCAAATTTTTAGGTTGGGGTCGGTATCATTTTCAATGACTGGGCGTGGCCACCGAATCCGTTCACAGCGGCGGAAATCTGGCTCTCTGTCAGCTTCACTATCGCCTGAGCTAGTTAGATGCCAAAAAGTAGCTTCCTTGCCATGTACGACTGGGTGACGTTTAAGCGCCAGCCTTCTACCTTGAAAGGTCGGGCTGGAGTGAACAAAGTCGTTACAGAAGATTTCGTAAATGGCGGCCAAGTATTTTGGCCAATCGCCATTATAGTCTTCTAAATATTCAAGCTCTGGAAGCCAATCAGGAGTTACGACCAAACCCTACCTCCGGGACTCCAAATCAAAAGATTAAACTTTTCTTCTCGCATCATTGTATTGAGCGTCAACTGGTAACCGCTGCGATGCTTTATTCGCTCTATTAGTGCCTCTTTGGCTTTACTACCTGACAATTCACGATGAAGGTATGACAGTGCACCAATTAATAGGTCTGCTAGCTGTAATTGCTCGACCTCATGAGACTGAACGCGTTTTATGTCTGCGATCATTTTCCTTGAAAAATCATAGGCGTTGCGACAAAGTACCTCTTGAAGGTTGCTCACTTTTTCGTGACCAAGCGTATCCTTGATATCGATATACACGTTGTATCGTGAGTTTGGATCGAAGATAGTTTTCAGCATTGTGAAGTACATTTTGTAGTACCAATCATCATGATCTTGGTTGTGTTTTTCGTGTTCTAATATACTTTTATCAGGAATGACCAACCCGCGAAAATGTAAGTCATCATCATCAAAGAAGTAGTCGATGATATCTTTATAAAAGCCGACTTTTGAGGGACTTACTTTGGTCCACTTGACTTCAAAGTCCCTCGTAAAACCATGCTTTTGTTTGATCTCTCGTAGTCTTTCCGCAATTTCCAGCCGCTTATCCCTTGGACACCAAACCGCACCAAGAACCATTGCTTTTTGCTTGTCATTCTCAAGGTGACACGACTCGTCACAGTAGACATTGTACTCTATGGCCATAAGCGAAACTCCTACCTGTTGCGCCTCTTAATTTCGGTTGAGCGCTTGTGTGATCTGGGTTCTAACTTCCATCGGGTCGCCCTTTTCCATGGTAGCCATAACGAAGACAGCTTTGCCATTTGAAGCTTTAGCCCACTGTTCGCCAATAAGCTTTTTCTCGCGGGAATCTCGGCTTTCGTCTGCAGCTCTATCTTTTCCCTTATACTCGACCACTAGCAGCCGGCCATCATCCATCACGGCAACAAAGTCGGGATAAAACTTATCGGTTGATGTCGGTAGTGAAAATGAATTTCGGTGGCGTGCCACATTGCGAGTCCAGTACTTAAGGCCCGGCAAAGCATCAAGCGCTAGAGCGCATTTGTGCTCTTCACCTCCATCCTTGCTATCGAAACTGGGAACCTCATCTGGTCCCATGAAGTGTTTTTTGTATTTGAACTGGCCGCCGCGATACTTAGGAACGTCGTAGTACATATCGTCAAAGAAGCGGTAACCATCATCGAACGATACTTCGACACGAGCCGCTAGTCCGAAAAGGTTTGTCTGATAAACTCTGTCGCGCTCAAGTTGACGAAAGTCTTGGATTTTATTCTTGAGCTTGCGAGCCAAAATGAACTTACAGCGCATCAGCTGTGATAACGGTATCTCGCGTTCCTGGGTTAAGTGCTCAACAATATCACTAAGCCATGATAATAGTTCGGCTTGCCCAATCCACGGGTCGCGAATACGGCTGTCGAGCCAGCGCACAAGGCTATTGACGGTCCAGTCTTCCACATCAATATCGAAAGCTAACTGCGAGGTTGCATCGGATACTGAAACAGTTAGTCGGTTACCGTCTAAATCAATTTCAAATGCATTGGTGGTTTCCACAATATCAAATTCGTCTGGCTTCAGGCGGGCAGGGTAGTCAGCAAGTGACCAGTCATGATACTCCATAAGAATATCTGTATCGCCAAATACCAGTTCACCTTGAACATTCGCCATCAAGCGAGGAACAATAAATTCCTCACCAAGGTGAGCGGGGGCTAACTCCCCCGGGTTTTGCTCTTTAAATTCCTTGAGTTTAGTTTGCAGTATTTCATGCATGTACTTGGGAGCTGTTTCAATTAAAGCCTGCTCTTCTCTTGGTTTAGGTACGCCGTAGAACTCAATTTTTGCATTTCCGTCTTCGCCCGAGGAAACTTTAATTTTGCCGGGCGCAACCTTTTGGAGTTCTCGTTGCTCTTCAGGCGTCGCCTTTACTTCAACGGTCATCGTTGGGCGACGTCGCTCAGGCTTGCCAAATAAACCGTCATCAAACCCTGGTTGTTCAGCTTCAATATTGTCTTCCGCTTCGCTTTCTTCAAAGCCCATATCAACGAGTTTGTCTTTCAGCGTCATGGCAGCTTCGGAGAAGTGCTTTGACACGAGTTTTGCGTAAGACTTATTGAGCGCTGCTTCTTTGCGTTTAGTCGCGTAGGGCATGCGTAGCACTCGTCCCAGCAGCTGCTCAGCATCTGTTGAGCTGCGTATGTTGGCAAGAGAACAGAAAACGTAGGCGAAGGAACAGTCCCATCCCTCTTTCAGGGCTTCGATTGTAATCACATATTCAATCGGACAATCAGGATCGAATAAATCAATTCCGTCTAGCTCACGCTGTGAGCCAGTGGCAACAGCAATTTTATTCTCGTCAATATTCTCGTTATCGATCAAGTGCTGCTTAAGAACCTCAACGGTAACTTCTTCATTCTTTTTTTGGGCCTGAAAAAGTACAATTGGGCGAATATAGCCATCACGATCTCTATCTGCGTGCTCTTGTAACTCTGCGCGCTTTAGGATGGCCGAATTAACCGCACCTTGCCAAGTTTCTGCCTCATCTAATACGACCGGCATCTTGATCATTTCTTCGTCTTTCAGTTCTTGAGCCGATACCGTATGAAGGATGTTGTTAAAACCCTTAGGCGTTGCGGTAAATTCGATACATGCAGATGGGTTTATGCGCTCATAGACTTCTTGACTTAAATCTGACCCGGCTTTGTGAGCCTCATCCATAATGACTAGCGGTTGGTGCATGTGCATTAGGTTGGCAAAGCTATAGCGCACACCGCTGTTTTGCGAATCATCAATAGGCTGTAAGCCCGGCGTATTTGCCGGTACTGCTGAAAAATGAGACTCCAGATTTTCATTGTGGGCGTAAACCTTGCGTCCGTCGGTATTCGTAACGCGGAGAGTTTGAATCGTACCAACTACAACACAAAGGTTTGAGCGCAAATCTTGCGGTGTGATCTGTGTGAAATCACCAATATCAAATACTCTCACACGGCCTTCGAACGCCTCATCGAGCACTTGGCGATAAGGATGACGAGGATTCTTCAAGGCCTCAGCGGTTTGCATGCGAATAGTGTTAGTCGGCACCAGCCAAAGCACCATCGGATAATCTTTCTCAATCCAGGCTTCCTTAGCGACTGTAATAGAGTGCGATGCCAATATTGTTTTGCCACCACCTGTAGGCAAGCGCAGGCAGACGTAGGGTACATCTGGAAGTGCTTTAATAGGTTTGTATTTCGAAGCAAATCCTTTCAATCGTTTGGCTAAATCGGGCTCCGAAGTCAGCGATTTATATGCTTCTGCTGGCCCGATGATACGAGCTTCTTCAAGGTACCGTCGTAACGTCGTTAAGGAGGCATTTTGATATTGTTTTAGCTTCATTTTCGCGCCTTGACATCGTATGGAGTTTGTTTGAATTCAATTTTTTCCGCTTTTAAAGTCGTCTCTGAGAGTGCGGTTCGTTCGCCATAAACAACGACCGGACCTTGGAAGCTACCCTGAGCCGCTCGAATCATCGACAGCGTTTTGCGGGTTAGGACGTTGCCACCTGAGATCGATTTATCGCCCAATATGCCGTTGTATAGCAGTGCATATCCACGGCCATCAAATTCACCAAGATACGGTTCTAATTTCTCAGGTTGGTGCCATGGTTGACCTGTTTCAGCAAACCAGATGTGTGCCGCTAACACAGGGAAGCGTATATCTGGTTGTATTTGCCCTTTGTCTGTAAATACTGGCGGGCCTAAGCGGTAAAAGCGGAAACCACCGCCGCCTTTCCAGTTTTGGGTCTCAGATATACCTCCTTGCTCGCCCTCAATGACCCTTTTTAGTCGCGGTACACAGTGAGTTTCAGCATGCTCCCCCATCTCTATGCCGATATATCGCCGCTTCATCTTGTGAGCGACAGCAGCTGTTGTCCCTGAGCCAAGAAACGAATCCAAAACGAAATCGTGAGGATCAGTTGTCATAGTAAGAATTCGCTCTATCAATTGCTCTGGCTTTACTGTGTCGAAAGGTGGGAGTTCTGGAAGTAGATTTCTCTGGTGCGATTTAGCCTGCCTCGACGTCTTTACATCGAGTAAAATAGTTTCATTCGGTCGAGTTGGAGTATCTGGCGCGAACTCCCTACTATAAGGTACCCAAACAGACTTTCCGGATTTTGAGCGTTTCTTCCAAATTAATCTGTTTTCTTCACGTAATTTTTCAATGCCAGCCCTGCTAAATGCCCAACGAGCTTCCTTACCATCATCATGAATCGGATATACATCGGTTCCATCAGGTGCTGTAATCGGAAACCACATTGATGGCCGATCAGACCGTAAACTGGCCTTGCCGTTTTTTTTGATTAATCTATCTCTGCAAGGTCTTCCGCTGGCTTCATCTGTTTGACTATAGGCACCTAGAATTGAGTTGTCGGGCTTTTGTTTGAATAAGGCCTGGTCTCGATTTTTACAGTAACACAAGACGTACTCATGGTTTGGCGTGATGGGGACCTTATTATCATTAGGACTATCAACTTTTTGCCACACGAAACTTGTAACAAACGAATTACGGCCAAATATTTCATCCATAATCACTTTGAGGTAGTGGCCTTCTCTATCATCGATGCTTACCCAAATTGAGCCGCTCTCCGACAGCAACTCTCTTAATAACTGTAATCGGGGCCACATCATAGCCAGCCACCTAGAGTGCTCTAAATTGTCATCATAATGTTCAAACGCTGACTTAGTATTGTAAGGAGGATCGATATATATACATTTCACTTGCCCAGCGTAATAAGGGAGCAGTGCCTTCAGTGCGTCGAGGTTATCTCCTTGAATGAGCATATTGTCTCCGTCATCGGCGCGATAACTCAACTCCGGAACTTCTTCAATCAGACGGTAAGGCACGCGCTCGGTAGCACGAATATCCTCATCTCTTGTTAACCACTTCAAAATCGGCATTTTTAACTATCTTCCTTAACAGAAACTTTCAACGTTTGTCGGCCCATTGCCAAACCACTGAGTGCTTTAGCGATCTGCTCCAGTTCGTTGGCTGCTTTTTTGTCCCAGTTATTATCAGACTCGTCTGTGCCATCAAATGACTTGATATCTACCAAACATTCATTTGTTAATTTTTTACTGCCGGGAAAACCTATCCTGTCACGCGAATACTTGCATTTAATCAACACAGGCTCATCGGCCAAAGCTTGAAATAGCCCACCGTATTGCCCCCATGTGATTATACGTTTTGCGTTGGGGCCTAGCGATGGAATTCCCGAGACCAGAGGGCCGTGGCTCATATTATTCGGTTTTGGCGCATCTTCAAATCCGAATGCGCGTTCTGGAAAGTAATCCGGTAAAGTGAATTTCACCCTCTTCGCCAAGCCGGGACCTATATTTTCAATAACCAAGTTAATTATTGACGGACGCCTGTCATCTGGCGTCGCATACACGATTACTTCGGGGTCTTTTTGGGTTCTTAGAAGTAAATAATTAAACAGTGTTGCTGTGACCGTAACTAGCGCCAGTATGACGCTAGTCCAAAAAATTCCAATTTCGGTCCACGATGCTTGGGAATAAAGCTCAAGACTTTCAGAGATCACGATAGCTCCTTGTGCTGCTTGAATGTCTGTGATGTAGCCTAAGATACAATTTTTGTGCGTTAAACACACTATTGATTATTTTCCACGTAATACGTTTTCAATATCTAGCCTTTGCACACATTTCGCCCACATTTCGCACACAAGAATTTAGTTTAATAATTGTACTTATATAGCCGTTTTAAAGGGGTGCAGAAGGGAGGGGTATGATTTACTGTATAAGAATTACCCCCCGTGTTTGCACACATGGCTACCTTAAAAATCAATGTCCAAATGGGCTAAATAAAATCTGTTAACTGAGACTTTAACAATTGAATTCAGTTTCTCGTCAGCAAAATGCGGCTACGAGCCCCTACAATACTCTGTATTGAAGCGTTTCTAGTTTTTGGTAACAACGCTAGTTTCTTTATTTAAATAGCGCCAGCAGTATTACAGGGCGCTTCAGGCGGATAAGAGCTTCAGTTCCACAAAGTTTACAAACTATTTAAGTAGTCACTAAGACTACAGGTGCATTCTAGTCACTTGAAGGCTTTGTGGGTACCAAGGTAACCTCAATCGAATCCCCAACCGACAAACCCATTGATGCGAGGAAGTCCTCGTCCAATGGAATGAATACGTTTTCATCATCATATTCAAGAATCGTACTTGTGAAAGAATGTTCCATATCAACTCCTTGTGACCGGTGAAGTTTATATTAGATGGTACGGTCGGTAAGTCAATCGTTGAAAGGGTATAAGATTTGAAGGTTGATGAGGACATTTTTTGTGAGGCACCGGGATGCGGTGCCCCAAGGTTTCCTAGGACTTTGCGATTAGGCTACTTTTGACAGCACTCGAGGGTTGGTCATCATCACTATGAGCTGCTGATATAGCGGATCTTCCTCTATAAGGTGGCTTACGAGTTCTTCCGGCTCAAGTATCATTAGCACGCTGTTGATGTGCTTTGCGCAAATCGAAAGTATCTCATGTCGAGCTTTGTTAAACGCTGCATAATCAACATCTGAGCTTCGGCCGGGGTTGATGGTAACTATCGATGAGACGATGTCTCCGGCCCCCAGGCGTTTGCCGAGATCTTTACTGATATAGTCAGCAAAGCCGCATGTGACTTCTGTGCGATACTTAACCGTTGATTTACCCCATTCAGCATTGTTTACTCTACATTCATACTGACTCATCAGTCTCTCTCTTGATGGGTAATCTTTAACAAGAACTGAATTGCTAGCTGAGCCGGCGATTTGTCTTAACTTTACTTTCAGCCCTTCAACCTTGTTCACCGGCAGGAGAATAAGCCCGTGCAAGTGATATGTGCCATCAGCAGAGCACTCAAACGAGAACACAGCATACTTTTTCGTTTCGCCCAACAGCTCAGCTAAAACACGTCTCAGAGAGTTCTTTATTCTTGTTCGAACTCTCTTAGTAAAGCTATCACCCCACACCTTCCGTGGGAACGTTACTGTTGGGGCCACCAAAACCTCTCCAAGGCCTCTAGATAGCCCTTTTAGCTGCAAATAAAGTGACCGGTACACCGGGTTGTAGTTGTAGCCGTCAGGAGCCGCATAGGAGCTTCTACGACTTTGATATTTTGCTTTTACGAGCTCAAGATTAGTGGTTAACACTCGAAGTAAACTTCCACGTAAATAATGCAAATAATCAAAGCCGGCTGAGGGCTTTCGGCCACGAACTGGATTTACAAAAGTATCTGGATACTCACAGTTAAGTTCGAGAAAAATCCGAGCGAGAGTAGCCGTGTTAGCAACAAGTAGCTTTCGCTTAACCCTCTTGGGATCATCTAAAAACTCAAGAACCAAGTTGTAAGCGTTTTGCTCGGCATCCTCGCGAATGGAATTCAGCTTTTGCGAGATATCACCGTCAATAGTGATGTCTTCTTCACCGGTTAGGTCTCGCCAAAAAGCTGTTTCCTGCTCTCTTCTTTTTGCGGCTTTGATTTTGTAATCCGCTAGTATTTTTAAGACAGTCATTTGATTTACACTGAAGTAGGTTTTTGCCTACTTTTCCTTACTACTAACACTACATACTAAACAACTACTGGTTAAGACCGAATTTAGAGCTAAATCAGCTTTGAATGAGAGCCCACGGCGCGTGGGCTGTAGCTGAATTTGTATGTCAGTGCTGAGATACCAAAAAAGATAAATTTTTGAATGCGTCGAAATTTGTTCAACAAGCTGTTGGTAATTCTTGTAGCCACTTGTTTATGTCATCGACTAACCAACCAACGCAGCGTTTGTGGATCTGTTTTGGCTTGGGGAAAGTTGGCTCTTTTCGCATGCGAAATAGAGTCGATTCGCTAACGGATAATAGTTTTGCGAGATCTGATTGTTTCAGGATTTTTGGCATGAAAGCCCTCCGTTTTATTTAGTTAACAGGTTTAAAAATTACCTTTAAAGTCTAAATAATCACGAAGAGCTTTTGAGAATTACCCTCGGTCAAGATGTGACCAGATGTAATGTTTTTTTCTTGTCCGATTGTACTGATGAGCAATTATTTGATTGTTTGGTGAGTTTCGAAACAGTTCGTTATCAATCTGTAAATGTTCCCTTCTCGGTATCGCTTGGCTAACTCCTGAATAGTTTCATCTTGATTCCATTTAATTTTTCTCGACGCTAATTCTTGTTTTCCTGAGGCTTTGTATTGCTCATGGCTATAGTTTAGCAATCGGACGTTACGTTTTTCTTCAATGGACTGTTTAGCCAAGTCTAGTAACTCTTGGTTGGTAACCAACCGGTTAAGTTTTACTGAATGCGATATCACATCTAGCAGAAATAAGTCAGGACCGGAATCTTCCGGAAGCATTGAGTAGTAGAGGGCACAAATTTTGATTTTTTGTATTGCGTTATATTGACCAATGAGCAGATCCTCGATTCCAGCAAGTCTTTGAGACAGGTTATATTTAGTCGGGATGATCGATTTAATCTTTCCTTTCGGAACTTGATTACGTCTCATGTGGAAGACACGGTCTCGGATTACAAACTGATAGAGCTGGCGTAAAAATGGCAACACTAAGCTGAGAATCTGAGTTTTAGAGCCGAACGTTAAATGCTTCCACTGAATAACAAGCGGAGCACTCAATTCAACGCTGAGAAGGTGTTCAAACTGTCGGTCATCGTCATTTAGAACCAGTTCGTTCAATTCAACTGACTCGGTCATCACGAGGTTTGCTAATTGCCCCCTCGAGAGGTAAATCTCGGCGGAGCGGTTTTTTGAAGGATTTACGTACCATTCATTCCGCTTAACTTGCGGGTAGATTTTTGAGAATTCCCATGACTTGACCTCTAAATCATTTTTGTGAAAATACTCAACCTCAAAAGTTTCATCAGCATCACCTATCGGGGCAATGCCATTGTAATCCCCCCATTTTAAGCAGCAGTTATTCGTAGAATTAATGAACCGCTTGCGTTAATTGTTTGGGCGGAATGCCTCCGATGGCCGTGTTAGGGCGTTCGTTGTTATAAAGCCAAAGCCACTGAGTGGCAAGTTCTTGTGCATGTTCGACGCTTTCAAACAGGTGTAAATCGAGCCATTCATGCCGTACTGTTCGATTAAATCGCTCAACATAAGCATTCTGAGTCGGTTTACCTGGTTGAATGTAGAGCATCGTAATTTGATGCTTTTCAGCCCAGTTAATCAGCTCGCTTGACAAATATTCTGGACCATTGTCGCAGCGAATAGCAG
>NZ_LIPW01000006.1 GCF_001418345.1 Pseudidiomarina woesei | reverse complement strand
CAAGCAGGCATTCCTAACTTGAAAGAATCCGAGTTAGCAAAGGCAATTTGAGCATGCTCAGTTACGCTCTACCGAGCGCACAATATCCAACCTTTATTTTTGTTATGTCATTGACAGTAAACGACTTAAACACACAACACAATAACAAAACACGCAATATCGCCGAAGTGAATGTGCCGTACATCGCTGGCGACACCATCACTTACTAATAACGCGACGGCTAGTCACTAGTTGCAGTAACCTGAAAGTCAAAAGGTCCGCTGTTCGCTCTTAGTTGACTATCAAATTAGTGCCAGTAGCAGACGTTGACGTATTATCAATCAACCGGTGCTTTAACGTGTCAACAACGGTTGAAAACTGATCCACCTTTAAAGTCTATTTTGTGCAAAACAACGGTAGTTAATTGATCCATTGCTGCATTCAAGCGTCAACAAGCACTTCGGTGCTCGTTTCGATGGCAGTGTAATCCCCCCTCTCAGGACCATGGTCTGAGCGCAATGTTGTTGGCATGCGATTTTTTACATACGACAAAACCACCAACATAAGATAGACAACTGAGAACAGAACAAGCATGGAATAACTCGAACCTCCACCACTCATCCAAGCCTCCTTAAACGTCAGCTGCAGCGATTTGTTAGCTGTCTGCTTGATAGGACACCAGATAGCCAGCACTGAGCAATTTCTCAACTTGATCGTTCACGCTGACCTTTTCGCCGCAAAACAAGCAAAGATCATACTTTGCCCTACTGATCATGACATAAAGTGAGTTGGAAGGTGTATTATTTGTCAGAGGCGAAAGCACGGTAGGGAACGTGCGCCCAGCAATATCCGATACGCAAACGAACATAACTGAGGCATCTTCAGTTCCATCCATAGACCAATCTACACCTCCGCTTTCCAGTGCCCCTATCATCCGATCAAGGCTTACCTTATTCTCATAAAAGATGACCAGAGGAAAAAAATCAGAAAATTCCGATTTGATAAGGGAAATTTTTTGTTTAACCAAGCTGCAAAACGCAATACCATCAGAAACGCGGGCCAGCTGCGCTTTTCTGAAGCCCCTCTGATTCTCGAAATATTCATCACTTATGTCGCCGATCGGGCGGCCGAGGACGGATTGCCGAAACGCATAGCTGAACTCGCCGAGTTCAAGTGTTTGCCGAAAATTGTGATTAAGTTCGAAGATGTTTAGTTTCTCATCCTTAATAAAGGCCTTTTTCAAATCCCCTAAATTTGACCACTTTCCAATCCCATCAGGGTTCTCTCTCTGCACTTCATCGCCGGTTAAGATCAAATTTTCCGACAGCAGCCAAAGAACCCGAAGTTTTGACAATGGAACATCCTGTGCCTCATCAACGATCAGCGTATGAAATGGTTGGTCGCCCCCTAGAAGCTTCTTCGTTTGTAGTTGAAATAGAAATTGAGGCAAATGGCCATTAAAGATACCCGCAGCGAACTTCTTTGAAGTAACTTGATTTCGCAAAGATACCACTATGTCACGGATCGCATCTGCCTTGTCGGATGCTTTCTTGCTACGGTCTTTGTTGAATTTTTCCAGCTCACCTTCTAGCTTCTCCTTGTACTTGAAGGTGGCCTCGCGAAGCTTTGCTTCGTCAATTAAGCTTAATTCGCCATCTTTTGTGGCAATCGCTGGCCTTGTTCTTCTTGTCCCCTCACGAATCAACTTGGACCTGTATTTCATCTTAAATTCAGCAACGTCAGCTTGAATCTTAAGCCGCCTCGTGCGCGATTCATCGGATGAGCTTAGAAGGTAAGCACAAAGTTCCGACCTGCGTGAAACATACTCACGAAACAAGGATAGCGCTACCTCGTCTGATCGAAATGCAGATAACGCCTCGTTGTCGTCGCCACCAATCTCACGCAGATTGTTGGATCTAATTCGGCGAAGATCTTCTTGAATCATTGAAATCCTTCGAGCGCGGTTCACGGCCAATTTCCAAGCTGATCTGTAGTTGTCATCTAACGCATCAACTTCCAGTCCCGTCGCTGCGCGAAGGAAATCTTCTACGACCGAAACCTTCACTCTTTTTGCTTCAATCTTACAGAGCAAACTCTCAAATTCTTTCCGCGCGTTTTGGCTCTTTGTTAAGACCGCTATTCTGTCGGATGCGATCCCACTGTTTTTCTGAAGAAGCTTGATTTTTTGAAGCACCGTCGTGGATTTTCCAGAGCCGGCCGGCCCGTCAATGATGTAGTTTCCTTCACCGTAAATTGCTCGTCCTTGTACACCGGTTGGGATGATTTCCTCCATCCGCATAATATCGCGTGGATCTATCAAGCGCTTCTTCTTGTCTTTCCTTGGGGAGGCCTGATCGAATGCCTCTTTTGCTGATTCAAAGTATGCCTTTCCCTCCTCAGACTCGTACTGAACATCTGTCAAGTCATCGGTGGTTGGCGTGTATCGTCCTATTAAGCATACGAAGCCTAAATTAGGGCTAGCATGCCCGAGTTCGCACCCGAGCAATGGTTTTGCTCGCCAATCATCCCAAGAAAAAATTCTATAATGCTCGTTTTGGTTCTTTGCAACCAATAGAGTGTGGAATGCACTTTGCGTTAGATAGATGCTGGTGCTGTCGAACTTGAGGCGATGGAAGATCGGCGTATCCGGATGCTTCTGAAAGGTTTCGAAATCACCCTTTAGCTCAGTTTTATAGTTCATGCACCTAGTCCTCTCCCGGTTGTCACAAGACAGCTTATGCCGCAATCACGCGCTTGTCGCGTGAATTGCTTTGTTATATTTTTTGTATCTGCGCCATATTTCCCGACGCATGCCTGATTTCATATCTGCTTTTACTTTCTTACCAACGCTCGTACACAAGTAAATCTCGGAAGTAAAAATCCTGAAAAAGGCCTTTATTCTACTGGTTGGGAAGAGAAAGTTTTCAGGCGCATCAAGCTTTTCTATAAAATCAGCAGGAAAGAAAAGTGTTGCGGACTCCCCATCAGTTAGTCGCATTGGAAATTTAGAGCAATACTTTACTACGCGCTCATCCAGATAGGGGGATAAAAATGTACGCTGCCTTTTGAATAACGGTACATGTTTCCAATGCCACTCGAAGTTTACTATCTGTACGTCTCTGGCACCTATATTCACAAAGTCCAGCACATAAACATAAGTATCTAGTTTCATAGGGTCGCTGCTTGGAATAAAGCCGCCACTATAGCTTGCGCCAAGACGAAGAAACCTATCTCGTACTGACAGCCAAAGTGCAATACCTGAAATGACGATCATACCAACAGCAGATAGCCAGGGCGCGAAACTGTTAATGCACTGCCATGTATTACAAGCTTCCAAGTATCCTCCTGACTCTAGGAAAATATAATATTTGTATATTGTGCGTGCGAACAATATACAAATATTATATTTTTCATTATGTGACTGAGAATAAAGGACTTAAATAAGCAAATCAACAAAACGTAAAATATTGCAGAGTTTAAGTGTTATGAGCCTAATTGGTGTCACCCTTCGTTATTAATGATAGAAAAGTGAGTCACTAGTTAAATTAAGCAAAAAGCCCGATGGTCCGTTCCTCGCTCTTAACGGAAGCAATCAAGAGATCCTATTTTGATTTGAGCGCCGATTAACAACCAGCGTCCCGCTGATTCGTCTGTTCAAGGCTCAGCCGTTCTGCCAACCAAACTTTAATGAGTGATTGCCGCGTCACGCCAATACGGGCAGCTTCCTGATCTAAAGACTCGACAATCCACAGCGGGAAGTCGACATTAATGCGCTTAGATTCCTGATTTACTCGCCGTGCGGTAGAAAGATCCAAGTCGTCGGTAATATCTTCTTTATTAGCATCGAATTTTTCGTCAAAACTCTTGGTTTTCATAAAGCTCAACCTCTTTTCTTTCGTGAGCGTCGCATCATAACCTCATCGAATATTTGAGTATAATCTATTTCCTTTTTACTCACGTCGCAAATATAAGTGCTGACTGATACAAAAAAAAGGCGAGCTAAAAAGCTCGCCTTCCTCATCACAGCACAACCAATTAACGATACGTATCCACCGCTGGGCAGCTACACATCAAGTTACGGTCGCCGTAGACGTCGTCAATGCGGTTCACGCTTGGCCAGAACTTGTTCACCTTCACGGCGGCCACAGGGTATGCGGCAAGTTCGCGGCTGTATGGGCGTTCCCAGTTGGCGTCAACAATGTCGGCCAAGGTATGTGGCGCGTTGTGCAGTGGGTTGTTGTCTTCTGGCCACTCACCCGCTTCAACGCGTTTGGCTTCTTCACGAATGCTGATCATGGCTTCAATAAAGCGGTCTAGTTCAGCTTTTGACTCAGACTCGGTCGGCTCAACCATTAAGGTGCCCGCTACTGGGAAGCTCATGGTTGGGCTGTGGAAGCCGTAGTCTTGTAAGCGTTTTGCCACGTCCATTTCGGTCACGCCACAGGCGTCTTTTAATGGGCGCAGGTCAATAATGCACTCGTGCGCAACGCGGTCGTTACGGCCTTTGTACAAAATTGGGTAGTGCTTGCTTAAGTGCTTCGCAATGTAGTTCGCGTTCATAATCGCTACTTCAGTTGCTTCGCGCAGGCCGCGTGAACCCATCATGACAATGTACATCCACGAAATTGGCAGAATGCTCGCGCTACCAAATGGTGCTGCTGATACCGCACCGTTGTCGGCGCCTGTGCCTTCAATTTTTATCACGCTGTGGTTTGGCAAGAATGGCGCTAAGTGTTGCTTCACGCCAATTGGGCCCATGCCCGGGCCGCCGCCACCGTGTGGAATACAGAAGGTTTTGTGCAAGTTCAGGTGCGATACGTCTGCGCCAATGTAACCTGGCGAGGTGACGCCTACTTGCGCGTTCATGTTGGCACCGTCTAGGTATACTTGGCCGCCGTGCGCGTGCACAATGTCACAAATTTCTTTAATGCCTTCTTCGTACACACCGTGGGTTGACGGATAAGTCACCATAATGCACGACAAGTTGTCGCCCGCTTCGGCGGCTTTGACTTTTAGGTCGGCCAAATCAACGTTACCGTTCTTGTCACAGTCAACCACCACCACGTTCATGCTCATCATTTGCGCTGAAGCTGGGTTGGTGCCGTGTGCAGAGCTTGGAATTAAGCAGATGTTGCGGTGCGCATCGCCACGGCTTTGATGGTACTTCTGAATCGCCAACAAGCCGGCGTACTCGCCTTGTGCGCCTGAGTTTGGTTGCATCGACATCACGTCGTAACCGGTAATATCCACTAACCACTCTGACAAGGTGCTGAGCAATTCTGCGTAGCCTTGCGCTTGGTCGACTGGGCAGAATGGGTGCAACTGGCCGAACTCTGGCCAAGTTACCGGAATCATTTCTGCGGTAGCGTTGAGCTTCATGGTGCACGAACCCAGTGAGATCATGCTGTGGTTCAACGACAAGTCTTTGTTTTCTAACTGCTTAATGTAGCGCAGCATTTCGGTTTCAGAGTGGTAGCTGTTGAACACTGGGTGCTCTAAAATTGCGCTTTCGCGGCGCAGTGCAGCTGGAATAGATTCTACGTCGCCAGAAGCTGCGCGTGAGTCTAATACATCAACTTCTAAACCGTGCTCATCGCCAAACAGCACGGCGAATAAGGCGTCAACGTCATGGCGAGTTTTGGCTTCGTCTAAACTCACGCCAAACTGGCCGTTGCCGTCTACACGTAAGTTAATTTCAGCGTTGTCAGCGCGAGCTAGAACGTCGTCAGTATTACCTTCAAGTTTAAAGGTTAAGGTGTCAAACCAATGGCTGTTTACCAGCTTCACGCCTTTTTCTTTTAAGCCTAACGCCACTATGTCGGTTAAGCGGTTAATGCGCGAGGCAATCGTTTTTAGGCCTTGTGGGCCGTGATATACCGCGTAGAACGAGGCCATGTTGGCCAGTAATACCTGCGCGGTACAGATGTTTGAGTTGGCTTTTTCGCGGCGAATGTGTTGCTCGCGCGTTTGCATGGCCATACGCAATGCTTGGTTGCCGCGGGTGTCTTTAGACACACCAATAATACGGCCTGGCAGCGAGCGCTTGTATTTGTCACGGGTAGCAAAGAATGCGGCGTGTGGACCACCGTAGCCCATAGGTACGCCAAAGCGCTGGGCTGAGCCGAATACCATGTCGGCGCCCATTTCGCCAGGCGACTTCAACAACACCAAGCTCATAATATCGGCCGCGACGGCAACAATACCTTTGTTGGCTTGAATGTCAGCAATCAGCTTTTCAATGTTGTGAATTTCGCCGTTACGGTCTGGGTATTGCAACAACGCACCGAATACGTCGTGGTTGTCCGCTTCGCGTGCTGGCCCAACAATGACCTCAAAACCAAACTGCTCGGCACGGGTTTTCACCACGTCGATGGTTTGTGGGTACACATTGTCAGCCACGTAATAGGTGTTTGACTTGCTCTTGCTCACGCGCTTTGACATAGCCATAGCTTCGGCTGCTGCAGTGGCCTCGTCTAACAAAGAAGCGCTCGCAAGCTCTAAACCGGTTAAGTCCATGGTCATTTGTTGGAAGTTCAAAATGGCTTCCAAACGGCCTTGGGCAATTTCTGGCTGATAAGGCGTGTAAGCGGTGTACCAACCTGGGTTTTCCAACACGTTACGCAAAATAACGTTTGGTACTAGGGTGTCGTAATAACCTAACCCGATAAATGACTTATAAACTTTGTTTTTGCTGGCAATGGCTTTTAAACGAGCCAACGCGTCACGCTCGGTCATTGGCGCGCCAATAGACAAGAACGGTTCGCGGCGAATAGCGCCAGGTACGGTGTCTTGGGTAAGCTCTTCAAGTGAGTTTACACCCAGTTCAGCCAGCATAGCTGCTGCTTCGTCTGCGCTTGGGCCAATGTGGCGCGCAATGAATTCACCGTGATTTTCTAACTGCTTCAGCGTAGTAGTCGTCATTTACTTCAAGTCCCCTAGCTTTCGGGTTGATACAAGACAATTGAAACACAAAACCCCGGCAAAATTGGCCGGGGCTTGTTCACAAAACGAGCGCTTAGTCTTCGTCGATAACTGCTTGATAACCTTCGGCATCAAGCAAGCCTTCAACCTCACTTGGGTCTTCGGCTTTAATTTTGAATAACCAGCCGTCACCAAATGGGTCGTTATTTACGGTTTCTGGCGCATCTTCAAGTTCTTCGTTTACTTCAACAATTTCACCAGCAATTGGCGCATAAATGTCAGACGCAGCTTTTACTGACTCACACACGGCAACGTCGTCACCAGCGGCAACCGCGTCGCCTACTTCAGGTAATTCAACGAACACCATATCGCCAAGCAAGTCTTGTGCGTGCTCAGTAATACCTACGGTGAAAATGCCGTCGCCTTCGTTGCGCACCCACTCGTGCGTTGACGCGTACTTAAGTTCCTTTGGAATATTGCTCATGTTCTGTTCCTTATAAATAATTCAGATACTCAATTCATCAAAAGGTTGTGAACGCTTAGGCAAGTACTTACGCAAGTACTTAAGCAAGTACCGACTTGCCGTTACGCACGAAGCTAGGTTTAACCACGCTTACTGTAACTAATTTTTTGCGAATTTCCACCTCGGCGGTGTCACCTACGGTTGCTGGCACGCGCGCCATAGCAATCGAGAAGCCTAAGGTTGGTGAGAAGGTGCCCGAAGTAATAACGCCTTCGCCGCCCTCTACGATCACTTTTTGGCCGTGGCGCAATACGCCTTTGTCTTTCATCACCAAGCCAACTAGCTTGGCATGGCCAGCTGCTTTTTGCTGTTCTAATGCTTCACGACCGATAAATTGACGATCAGCAGGTTCAAACGCTACGCTCCAGCCCATGTTTGCTTCTAATGGGGTGACGCTCTCGTCCATGTCTTGCCCGTACAAGTTCATGCCTGCTTCTAAACGCAAGGTGTCACGTGCGCCCAAACCACATGGCTGAACGCCAACGTTCAATAAGGCGTCCCATAACGGCTCAAGTTTGTCGCCAGGCACAGCAATTTCATAGCCTTTTTCGCCGGTGTAACCGGTGGTTGCGATGAAATAATCGCCCACTTGCTGTGACATAAATGGCTTCATGCCATCTACTGCAGCAAACGCTTCGTCGCCCAGTACTAATTTAAGTTTTTCTTCGGCTTTCGGCCCTTGTAACGCAAGCATGCCCAAAGTTGGTTGCTCGGTAATAGTGACTTTGAAGCTGCCGGCGGCTTTGTTGATCCACGCCATGTCTTGTTCACGGGTGGCCGAGTTCACCACCAAGCGGTATGATTCGTCCGAGAAGAAATAGGCAATCAAGTCGTCAATTACGCCACCTTGCTCGTTCAGCATGCCGCTGTAGAGCGCTTTACCAGGAATGCTTAATTTGGCCACGTCGTTGGCCAATAAATGGCGTAAGAAAGGTTTTGCATCAATACCAGACACATCAACAATGGTCATGTGCGATACATCAAAAACGCCTGAGTCGTTACGCACCGCGTTATGCTCTTCAATTTGCGAGCCATAATTTAGCGGCATGTCCCAGCCGTGAAAGTCCACCATTTTCGCGCCAGCTTTTACGTGCGCGTCATATAAAGGAGTACGATTTGCCATGACCTAATTGTCCTTTTTTGTTGTGGATGCGCAGTCTGTTTTTTAGCTGTGCGCGCATTCAAAAAATTACCGCGAATTATAGAGGTCGAAAGCCCTCGCAACAAATGAATATTACTTATGCTTTCATAAAAATTTTAAATAAGTTTGTAAATCGTATAAATTACAGTTATCAAATTAACGAAAAACGCCTGTTTTGTGAGCAGAAATCATGCAGCACCTCCCGTTAGAAGCTTTACGCGCCTTTATTAGCATTTATGAACTGCAAAGTTATACCGCTGCTGCGCAGCAGTTAAATCGCTCGCAACCCGCCATTAGCCTGCAGTTACAGCGCTTAGAAGAGCTGCTTGGGGTGTCGTTACTCAGTCGCAGCGGTGGGCGCATTCACCTAACGCCAGCGGGTAGTGAATTACTTGAGCAAGCGCGGCAGTTATTGGGTTTAAATGATCAAATTATTGCGCGCTTTACCGAGCCCTCGGTTTCGGGGCAAGTACGCTTAGGTATTCCCAGTGAATTTGCTAGCAAAATTCTGCCCCAGGTGCTCGGGCAATTTGCACAGGCCTACCCGAATGTGTCGCTGTCAGTAACCTCAGCGCTGAGCAAAGATTTGCTGAAAGACGAGCAAGCGCATTTTGATTTAGTGATTGCCTTAAAAGAGCCCGACAAAAAATCCATGCGCCCTGGCATGGTGATATTAAAACAAGAGCCGTTGGTTTGGGTGGGTGCCCAGCACGACATACAGCACGGGCAAGAGCCATTGCCTTTGGTTGTGGCACCTGAGGGGTGTATTTATCGGCGCCGCGCTTTAACGGCGCTACGTCAGGCTAATATTCCCGTGCGTATTAGTTTTACCAACGCTGATTTTTCGGGCTTAACGGCAGCTATTGAAAGCGGCCTTGGGTTGACTGTGCTGGCACAAAGCACGGTGCCCGATAATTTAGCGCGACTGCAGCGCAACGGCACCACAGCCTTGCCCGAACTAGGTGAGGTGAACGTGGCCATGTGGCAAGCCGACGCCGACAACCAAGCGGCGCGGCAACTGGCACAATTTATTCAAGAACGTATTTAGCTATTCACCAAGCGCTGCTTTCACTAGCATGCGTTTGAGCGGCTTGGTGTTATTAGCCACCTGAAAACCCACACCACGGGCTAGTTTTAGCAACGGATTAGCGCTACCGAAACCGCGTTTGAAGGCTTCCATGGCTGTGATCATGGTCACTGCAGCGGCTTTTCGTTGGCGCTCCCAAGCCCGCAAAGATTTTGGCGATGGTTGGTCGGCAAACACCTGCAACAAGTCAATGACGTCACCAAAACCGAGGTTTGCCCCCTGCCCTGCAAGTGGGTGAATGCTGTGAGCGGCGTCGCCAATCAATATTAAGCGCTGCTGCAGCCAACGTTGGGCATATTGCATGCGCAGCGGAAACCCTGCGCGTTGCGAGGCGAGCTGCAATTGCCCAAGGCAGCTATCGCTCGCAGCCTGTAGGCGCTGCATAAAGGCTTTGTCGTCAAGCGCTTGCAGTTGTTCTGCTAGCTCAGTGTCTGCCGACCACACTAACGACACTTGATGCGGATTATTGAGCGGCAACCAAGCAATGGGCCCGCTTGGTAAAAACACTTGGCGGGCAATACCTTGGTGCGGTAACTCGGTGTTAATAACAGCGACAATACCCGTTTGCTGGTAGTCCCAAAAACTTAGCGGCAAGCGCGCTCGCTCGCGAATGGTCGACCGATTGCCGTCAGCGGCAATAAGATAGTCGCCATAGAATTTTTGCCCATTGACTAGGCTAATCGACACCTGCTGCTCATTAACACTATGTTCGGCAACCGCTACGCCGGCGTGAATGCTAACCCCCGCCTGTAATGCCGCGTCCCACAACACCTGTTCTAACACGCGGTTTTCAACAATTGCGCCTAAGTCATCGGCGTTCACTTCGTTGGCCGCAAACTCAATACGCCCGAAGCTATCGTGATCCCACACGTCCATAGCGGTATAAGGGCCTAAACGTTGACTTGGTAGCTGTTGCCACACGCCAAGTTGCTGCAACAAGTCGCGGCTGTGATGTGCTAAGGCACTAACGCGTAATTCAGGTTCTTGGCCATACTCAGGGCGTGAACCACGTTCAATCACATCAACCTGATGGCCCTGTTGGCGTAAGCCTAAAGCCATGCTGAGGCCAATCATGCCGGCCCCCACAATGATGATTTTTTGGTGGTTCATGTGTTACTGAAACCCCATGGTTTGTCTGGCGAAAATATCACGCAAAGGCGGCAAATTATCGAGCCCAAATAAAGCGATATTGCGCCCCATGACTAAGGGCACATGTTGGTTCGAAAAGCCACGCACTAAGCTGTCAGTTAGGCCAATAATTCGTTGGTAGTCACTTTGGCGCTGTTTGTTATAAGCACTCAGCACCTTGTAACTGCCCGGTTCCTGCGCGCCAGTTAACTGCTCGGCAAGCGCAATGGCGTCGCGCACGCCCAAGTTAAAGCCTTGCCCGGCTATAGGGTGCAAGGTATGCGACGCGTTGCCAATAAGCACCGTGCGGTGCGCAATGCTAGTTTGCGCCAGGTGCAGTTGCAGTGGGTATTGCACTTTGTCTTTCACCGCAACAAAGCGCCCTGCCCGATAGCCAAAGGCCTTTTGGCACTGTGCTAAAAACTCGTGGTCTGGCAGCTGCAATATGCTATTAGCTTGCTCTGGTGCAAGGCTCCACACCAATGAGGCTTGGCGTTCTGCCATGGGTAATAAGGCAATGGGCCCGGTGTCTGTAAAACGCTCATAAGCCCAACCTTGAAGGTCTTCTGACAAGGTTAACGTGGCGATAATACCGAACTGCTGGTAGTCGGTGTGCGCCATCGCAATACCGGCGTCTGCACGCACTTGCGAGCGCGCGCCATCGGCCCCCACCAGCAACTGAGCGGCCATGGTGTGGGTTTGTTCGCTGTCGTTGTGCTTAATTTGATAGTCAACGTTAATATGATTGGCATGGCGTTCAGCGCTTTTAAACCAAGCGCCACCATGCCAAGTAATATTAGTTTGTGCTAAACACGCTTTATACAGTGCGGTATTCAGTGCTGCCGCAGTAATCACTTGGCCCATAGCTGCAACGTCATGTTGCGAGGCATGCAAGCGCGTCATACCTAAATGTCCGCGATCGCTCACATGAATATGTTCAATTGGGCTGGCTAACTCAGCAACCTGTTGCCATACGCCAATGCGCTCTAATAACGTCACTGTGGCGGCCGCCAAGGCAATCGTACGCTTGTCCATGGCTGGGCCATTCGCTTGTGGTTCAAGCACGTGAACGGTCCAGTTGGGCCTGCCGCGGGCTATCAATAGCGCAGTTAAGGCGCCAACCAGCCCGCCGCCAGCAATAACCAACGGCGCCATCTGCGGCTCAGCTGCGTTTACCCGGCCATCCATTGCTCTATCTCTTCGACCGTTTTGGGTACCGCAGCGGTCATGTTTTCATGGCCCGTTTCGGTAATAATGACGTCGTCTTCAATACGAATACCAATGCCGTGCCACTTACTATCCACACCTTCGGTGCCGGTTGGAATATAAATGCCAGGCTCAATAGTTAAAACCATGCCAGGTTCAAACTTACGCTTTTTACCAGCTTGGGTGTAAGTGCCCACGTCATGCACATCAAGGCCTAACCAATGGCCAAGACCATGAATCATAAACGGCCGGAAAGCGTGGTTTTCCATCAGGTCACGCGCGTCGCCCTGCAATATGCCGAGCTCGTGCAATCCCGTGGTTAGCACGTCACCGGCGGCTTCAAATGCTTTGGCCATGTCACTACCGGGCTTTAATGTGGCAAGCGCCGCTTCTTGCGCCGCAAGCACCACGTTATACAGGGCTTTTTGCTCGGCGCTAAAGCGGCCGTTGACTGGGAAGGTTCGGGTAATGTCACCGGCATAACCAGCAAACTCAGCACCTGCGTCAATGAGCAGCAAATCGCCATCGCGCAGTTCACTTTGATTTTCGGTGTAGTGCAAAATGCAGGCATTTTCGCCACCGCCACAAATAGTACCGTAGGCCGGTGACAACGCACCGTGCATGGCAAATTCATGATGTATTTCTGCTGCGACTTGGTATTCAAATTTACCGGGCTTCGCAAAGCGCATCGCGCGTTTATGGGCGGCCACACTAATGGCTGCCGCTTGACGCATCAGGTCAAGTTCTGCTGGGCTCTTGATAATGCGCATATCTGCCAACCACGGGTTGATATCTACCCACGCGGTAGGCGCTTGATGGCCCTTTTTCGGGGCTGCGCGAAGCTCATCAGCAATCATACTCAGTTGCGCTGCCAATTCGGGTTTGTCATGCGGATAAAACACCTGCTCCGCGCCGTCTAGCAAGGCAAACAAATAGTCGTCGGCGTCTTCACTACTGGCAGCAAAGTCTACGCCAAGTGCATCAGCCGCTTTATCGACGCCAAGCCGACGGCCATGCCAAACTTCTTCGCTCGGGCTAGTGGGTTGGCAATATATTTGCACGGGGTCATCGGCGTTCGGCGCCAAAACCAACAAGGCGTTAGGCTCGTCAAACCCGGTTAAGTAAAAAAAGTCACTGTCTTGGCGAAACGGGTATTCCGTATCACGGCTGCGTGTTTGCAGCTGCGCGCCGGGAATAACCGCCATCGCATTTGGCGATGCCTTGGTTAACTTTTTTAAAATATGCGCACGGCGCTTTTTGAACTCGTCTAACGGCAGCGAAAGCTTCATATGACCCTACAACTTATAGCCTGAGTTAATGCAGAACTTGGTTGGTTTTGCAGTCGGCGCCCGATTTTAGCCCCAACTCGTTGAAACATAACATAGCTGAAATGCGTAAGTACTCGGCTACCTCAAAGAAAGCGCGTTCGGCTTCTTCGTCTTCGTCGACAGCAAAATCAAGCTTGGCAATTTCAACCATGTCGTCAATCACTTCGCGAACATCGTCTGACAAGCCAGTTAGGTTCGTTTGATTAACCCCAAAGCCAACAAGAAACGACTGCACCCAGCCAATCATGCTAGTTAAACGTTCACCTAAGGATTCATGATCACTTGGCAGAATCAAATTAAAACCCAAATCAGGGTCACGCATGCTCGCGCAAATATCGGCTGCGAGCGCTTTTAAGCGTTCCGTCACTGCGGGGGGAAAAGATTGCCCTTCGTGAATCAGATCACTGAGCAATAATAGCCAGTCATCGCCCTTAAGGCTTGCACCGCCGGCAATCATACCGGTTAAAATACCGTGCACTTCCGCGCCATTGGAGAGCATACCGTTTTGTTCAAAAAACTCAGTTAAACGGTCATAATTTAGTAAGTTAGCGTCTGCGCCACCGGTTTGTTGCATAGCTTTTGTTCTCTTAACGTTCTTTACGCACATCCTACCATTGCAAAGCTGCTCAGGCTAGCTGACAAGTACCGCTTACCCGTGCCATAATAGCGACCAGCGAAAGATAAGAATAGTCCAAGTACAGAGGAAGCGGCATGAGTCAACGGACTTTAGACATACGATTAATGGACCGTAACTACAAAGTGAACTGTCCGCCAGGGCAAGAAGTCGCTTTGCAGCAAGCCGCCGATCGATTAAATACCAAGCTTGAAACTATTCGTGGTATGACAAAATTGTCGAATCCGGAGCAGATTGCAGTCATGGCGGCACTTAACTTGTGCCATGAGTTTGCTCAGCAAGAGAAACAACAGCAGCAACGTATTGCTGATCTCGAAGAAAAACTGCAATTACTGCAAGCCACGCTTGAACAAGCAATGGCTGATCAACGCCCCGGACGTTAACCAGCAAATTATGACTGCCTGGGATGTGCGCCAGCAAGCCGATGTCCCTGAGCCGATGCTAGCAGTAAAGGGGCTCACTGGGCGACTATTGAGCAAGCTCGACTCGTATCGAGAAGCCTGCGGTCGTTTCAATTGCGCCCCGCCTTGAACCAGTGGGTTCAAGGGCCAAGGCACGCAGCGGCATTCTGGGTGGTCACCCTTTGTAGCCCGGCGTTCTACGCCGGGACGTGGCTTTATCACGGTTAGTGTTGAATTCAATCGTGACGTTATTGAAATCAACCGTTAGTGTTGAATTCAACATTAACGGTGCTGCGCACCACCCGGCGTAGAACGCCGGGCTACGTCCACCAAGCGGCGGACGTCGGCGAGGAGCTCTTGGGCATCGTAGACAATGCCGTCTTTAATGGTGTAACGAATGCCCTTGGTGCGCATTGGCTGATTATTCTCGTCAAGCTTGTAGTGACCGGTTCCGTACAGCACCTTAAAGTTTGCCAGTGGGTTTTCGTCCACCACAATCAAGTCGGCTTTTTTGCCCGGCACAACACTACCAATCTCATCTTCAAGGCCAAGCGCTTCAGCACCATTCAATGTGGCTGCCTGAATGACTTCCAACGCGTTAAAGCCTGCTTCACGCAGCAACTCGAGTTCGCGAATATAACCAAAACCGTAAATTTTGTAGATATACCCTGCGTCAGAGCCTGTCGTGACACGACCGCCGTGGTTTTTAAAGTCGTTTAAAAAGGCCATCCACAATTGGTAGTTTTTACGCCAGGCCACCTCTTCATCGGTGGTCCAGTCAAACCAATACGAGCCGTGGGCGTAGCGACTTGGGGTGAAAAAGTCCCACAATTGCGGCAAGGTATATTCTTCGTGCCAAATGGCTTGGCGCTCACGCATTAAGTCGCGGCTGGCTTCGTAAATAGTTAGCGTCGGGTTGATGGTAAAGTCGAGCTTAATTAGCTCGTCACGTACTTGGTTCCACTTTTCTGACCCCGGCTGAGCCGCTTGAGCCCATAATTTACCGGCTTCGCGGAAGCGATCTTGCTCGTTGTTGTAGTTGTAATTAGCTGGGTAGTTTTGAATGCGTTGGCCGGTAAATAAGGCTTCTGGCAAGCCATACCAATGCTCCATGCTGCCCAAACCTAAACGAGCTGAATCCACCACATTTGTACCGACCACGTTTAATTGGGCGTGGTGCATCATGGTTCCCAAGCCTTGCTTACTCGCTTCGTCTAGTGCTGCGGCCATAACCTTTGGGGTGGCGCCAAAGAACTTGATGCCCGAAGCCCCCTGTTTTTTAATGCTTTTCACCCAGTCGCGTGCTTGCTTTGCGCCAAAAATAGGCTGCTCAGCGCCCATACCAAAACCCGCATAAGGAATAATTCGTGGCGATACGATGGCATTTTTTACGGCTTGTTGTTCATGCCATTTGGTCCAGTCTAGCCCGTTAAAGCTGCCCGGTTCACGCACTGTGGTAATGCCATGCGCCAACCATAGCTTCAGCACATATTCGGCCGGAATACCTTCAGCAGAACCGCCAATATGCCCATGCATGTCAATAAAACCAGGCAACACGTATTTGCCTTCAAGGTTTAATTCGCGATCGTTGGCGCCCGCAACCGGCCGTTTTTCTGGTTTAATCGGAACCCCAGGGTTGCCCACGCTAACCACATTCACAATGCGGTCGTTTTCAATAACAATATCCACCGGCCCTTGGGCGGGTGCGCCTTCGCCGTTAATTAAGGTAACCCCACGTAAAATTAGGCGTTGATAAGGCCCTTCGCCTTGCTCACCTCGGGCTGGTGCTTTCGGTGGCGCGGCAAGCACTACGGTTGAAAGCGCAATAGTTAGGGTTAGCGTGGTCAGTAATTGGCGAATCATGATATAACTCTCTTGTTTTTATGGTTTAGAGCAAGCTTACATAAGGTATCAGCACTGTGTCGCAACAGCAATTACGCCAACATTTATTAAATGCGCGCGCCAGCATGTCTGCCGCACAGCGTGATGACGCTGCGCGGTTGGTTGCTGAGCATTTAATGAAATTACCGCAGTTGCAACACCCAACCTGTATCGGTAGTTATTTTAGCATTCGTGCCGAACTACCCACTCAAGTCTTGAATCAACAGTTGATAAACGCTGGCCACCAGCTTGCTTTACCGGTGCTGCACCCGATAAACCGAGGCCACCTGCTGTTCTTGAGCTTGTCAGAGAGCACCCGTTGGGTGCATAACCAATATCAAATTCCCGAGCCAGAATTGCATGCGCAACACATCGTGCCCCTACAGCAATTACAGGTGCTTCTAATACCATTGGTTGGTTTTGACCAGCAAGGAAACCGCATGGGCATGGGCGGCGGGTTTTATGATCGCACGTTAAGTGGCTGGTACAAAGGCCACTACCCGCAGCTGCTGCCGATTGGTTTGGCGCTTGACTGCCAACAGGTTGAACAACTACCGAGACAACCCTGGGATGTGCCGCTTCCCATGGTCATAACCCCGTCTAAAGTGTGGGACTTTCGCGGCTAAAACTGTATACTGAAAAGCCATAGACCACTGACTATGGAAGCCCTTATGTCCACCTCGCAAGACCAACTTAAAAAGCAAGCCGCAGAAGCCGCTCTGAAGTATGTTCAACCCAATAGCATTGTGGGTGTGGGCACCGGCTCAACGGTCAATTTTTTCATTGATGCTCTAGCCACCATGAAAAACGACATTGAAGGCGCTGTTTCAAGCTCAGACGCCTCTACCGAGCGCCTAAAAGCCCACGGTATTGATGTGGTTGAACTCAACAATGTTGCTGATTTGCCGGTTTACATTGACGGCGCTGACGAAATTGATGAGCACATGCGCATGGTCAAAGGCGGTGGCGGCGCGTTAACTCGTGAAAAAATCATTGCCGCGGTGGCCGACAAGTTTGTGTGTATTGCTGACCAAAGCAAAGTGGTAGGTCGCTTAGGTAGCTTTCCAATTCCAATAGAAGTGATTCCAATGGCACGTTCATACGTGGCCCGCGAAATTGTCAAACTTGGCGGTGACCCCGTGTGGCGCCAAGGCTTTGTCACCGACAATGGCAATGTCATTTTGGATATTCACAACTTTGATATCTTAGACCCTGTTCAACTAGAGCAACAATTGAATAGTATTGTGGGTGTTGTTACCAACGGTTTATTCGCCAAGCGCGGCGCCAATATCGCAATTATTGCAAGCCCAAGTGGCCTGCAGTTTATGGAGTAGTCATGAGCCACCAACCCACTTCGCTGGCCAAAGAACGTATTCAAATTCTGTTACTTGAAGGCGTGCATGAGAGTGCTGTTGAGGTACTGAAGCAGCACGGCTACAGCAATATCAAAACGCTGAAAACGTCGCTCAACGAAGACGAGCTGTGTGAAGCAATCAAAGACGTGCACTTTATTGGCATACGCTCGCGCACTCAATTAACAGCGAAAGTATTTGCGGCAGCGGAAAAGCTCGCTGCAGTGGGTTGTTTCTGCATTGGTACCAACCAAGTTGATTTAGCGGCCGCACGCGACAACGGCGTGGTGGTGTTTAACGCTCCGTTTTCAAACACTCGTAGCGTGGCTGAATTGGTATTAGCCGAAATTATTATGCTACTTCGCCGTATTCCCGAGAAAAACGCAGCTGCCCATCGCGGTGGCTGGGACAAAGCCGCCAAAGGCTCGTTTGAAGTGCGCGGCAAAGTACTCGGTATTGTGGGTTATGGCCACATTGGCACGCAATTAGGCATTTTGGCTGAGCAACTCGGCATGCAAGTGCGGTACTACGATATCGAAACCAAATTGTCGTTAGGTAACGCTCTGCAAGTGGGCAGTTTGAACGAGCTTTTAAAGCAAGCTGACGTAGTAACATTGCATGTGCCAGAAACACCACAAACGCAGTGGATGATTGGCCCGAACGAATTGGCGCAAATGAAACCTGGAGCGGTATTTATTAACGCTTCACGCGGTACCGTGGTGAAAATTAATGCGCTAGCCGATGCTTTGAAGTCGGGCCATTTAGCCGGCGCGGCTATCGACGTATTCCCAGTAGAACCCAAAGGCAACGACGAGCAATTTGAGTCACCGCTGCGTGGCCTCGATAATTGCATTTTGACGCCGCATATTGGCGGCTCTACTGAAGAAGCTCAAGAAAATATAGGCATAGAAGTGGCGGGTAAATTAGTTCGTTATTCCGACAATGGTTCAACTTTGTCGGCGGTAAACTTCCCCGAAGTGGCACTGCCAGCGCACGAAGGCTCGCGCCGCTTGCTGCATATTCACCACAACCGCCCGGGTATGCTTACGCGCATTAACCAATTGCTGGCCGAGCAAAATATCAACGTTTCCGGCCAGTACTTACAAACCGACAGCAAAGTTGGTTACGTGGTTATTGATATAGAAACGCCACCGAAAAGCACCATCGCTGACGACTTACTTATCGCCATGCGCGCTATCGACGGCACCATAAAAGCCCGCGTGTTGTACTAGTTAATGGCCCTAGCGAGGGCCTTTTACTGTTTGCTCCATCGACTCAGGCGAGACGTGACGTACGTCTTTACCTTTCACGAAGAAAATAATGTACTCGGCAATGTTCTGACAACGGTCACCAATACGCTCAAGCGAACGCGCTGACCAGAGTACGTTCATCACCTTTGGAATGCCGCGTGGGTCTTCCATCATGTAGGTCATTAATTGGCGCGTTAATGCTTCGTACTGACGATCGGCTTGGGCATCCATTTGGTGTACTTCAAATGCTGCGTCTAAGTCCATGCGCGCAAATGCATCTAATACGCCGTGCAACATGGCAAGCACTTGCTGGCCAAGATTTTCAAGGCTTACCAAGAACTGCTGCTGATCATTGTTGAAGCTTTCAAGCGCTACACGCGCAATGCGTTCGGCTTCATCGCCAATACGCTCAAGATCCGAAATAGTCTTGAAAATAGCAATAATCAAACGCAAGTCACTGGCTGCTGGCTGACGCTTGGCAATAATTTGCACACAAGCTTCATCAATTTGCACTTCAAGCGCGTTAATTTTGTAGTCGCGCTGCAAAATCTGCTCGGCCATTTCATGATCAGACTTTTCAATAGCGTGCAACGAGTCACGCAATTGCTGCTCAACCAAGCCGCCCATATTGAGTACCTGGTTACGAACGGCTTCAAGCTCTTCGTTAAATTTACCGGAAATGTGCCGGCTCATATTTAATTTATCCATTGCCTGCGCTCCTATTAACCGTAACGACCGGTAATGTAATCTTCAGTTTGCTTTTGAGCTGGCGTGGTGAACAAGGTGTTCGTGTCGGCATACTCAATTAGCTTACCCATGTACATAAATGCGGTTTGATCAGACACACGTGCTGCTTGTTGCATGTTATGCGTCACAATAACCACGGTGTATTTTTCTTTCAGCTCGGTAATTAACTCTTCAATGGTTAACGTTGAGATTGGGTCAAGTGCTGACGTTGGCTCATCTAATAATAGCACTTCCGGCTCAATGGCAATGGCGCGTGCAATCACCAAACGTTGTTGCTGACCACCTGACAAGCCAAACGCTGACGCATTCAAGCGATCTTTGACTTCATCCCATAGTGCAGCACCTTTAAGTGAGCGTTCCACCACTTCATCGAGCGTACGGCGGTCATTCACACCCTGCAAGCGCATACCATACACCACGTTCTCGTAAATTGACTTCGGGAACGGATTTGGGCGCTGAAACACCATGCCCACTTGGCGACGCAGTTCAGCCACGTCGACATTTTTGTCGTAAATGTTTTTGTCGTGCAAACGGATTTCGCCGCTAGTCTTACAAATTTCAACCAAGTCATTCATGCGATTAATACAACGCAACAAGGTTGATTTACCGCAACCTGAAGGGCCGATAAAAGCGGTAACACGATTTTTCGGAATATTCATCGAAATGTCGTACAACGCTTGCGCATCCCCATAATGCAAGTTGAGGTTGCGAATTTCTAACGCGGTTTGCTCTGGCGTTAAGTTTGCTAAATCTAATGATTCGACATTGCTAGTGTTCGGAGTAACCGAAATCATAATGTTTAACCTTAATGTTCAAGAGAGCGATATTTTTCACGTAAATGGTTACGCACGCCAATAGCGGTCAGGTTTAACCCGACAATAACAGTAACCAACAAGAATGAGGTGGCGTATACCAATGGTCGCGCGGCCTCAACGTTCGGGCTTTGGAAACCAACATCATAAATGTGGAAGCCCAAGTGCATAAATTTGCGATCTAAGTGGAAGTACGGGAAGTTTCCGTCCACCGGTAGCATAGGTGCTGACTTCACTACCCCTACCAACATCAATGGCGCAACTTCGCCAGCGGCACGCGCCACGGCAAGAATTAAACCAGTCATAATGGCTGGCGATGCCATTGGTAAAATAATGCGCCATAAAGTTTCCGCTTTGGTTGCACCCAGTGCCAAACTGCCTTCGCGTAAGGTACTCGGAATACGCGACAAACCTTCTTCGGTCGACACAATAACCACCGGTAGTGTCAAAATGGCCAAAGTAATAGCGGACCACATCACGCCTGGCGTACCGAAGGTCGGGCTCGGCAACGCTTCAGGGTAGAAAATTTGGTCCAGCGTGCCACCAACCATGTAAACAAAGAAACCCAGACCAAACACGCCATACACAATAGACGGTACACCGGCTAGGTTGATTACCGCGATGCGAATTAACCGTGTAATCGCATTTTTGCCAGCGTATTCGTGCAGATAAACCGCGGCGATGACACCAAATGGGGTGACGATAACCGACATGAGCAACACCATGAACACGGTACCGAAAATAGCCGGGAATACACCGCCCTCAGTGTTTGCCTCACGAGGGTCTTCTGACACAAATTTACCAATTTGGGTAAAGAAATGGCCGATTTTGCTAAATAGCCCCATGTCATTTGGAAACGTCACGTCTAACACTCGGTACATGGGTAATGTCACTTCCATACCACGCATGTCGCGCATAACCACACTGTCACGGCTGGCGGCATCACGGTAAGCGAACAGTTCTTTCTCAAGCTCTTTATACTGTTCGTTTAACGCATGTTCTTCAGCAGCCAAGCGCTGCTGCTCAGCTTCCGTCAACTTGCCTTCTAGGTCTAATGCACGTGCTTCAAGACGCAAGCGGTTTAACTCGTAGTTAATGGCACCAATTTCGCCTTGCTGTAGGTCTGAAGCTTGTTCGTTCAATTCAACCGCACGCTCAATACGCTCGAACAATACGTCACGCAGGTTGTTTTGGTTAGCAACAGACTCGCCGTTTTCTAGTACATCCACCACATAACCGTAGAAGTTACCGTCTTTTGAGCGTTCAAGCACTGCAAGATCTGCTGGGGTTTCGTCGCGAATAATTTGCGGCTCCATAACCCACATGAAATCTAGCGGCACGAATTCGCGGTTACCCACCTTGAACAACTTCCGTTCAAGCATTTCTCCCTCAAAGCCTTCAAGGGTTATACCTGACTCGGTTAAACGCGAAATTGGCACTTCTTCACGGTCGTATACTTCACCAATAATTACGCGCGTTGAGCCGTCATTGGCTTGCACTTCAACTTCGTGAATGGCTGCCGGCCAAAAGAATGACAGACCACGCCAAGCAATGAGCGCTAGCAAACCAAGTACAGCAATTAAGCTGACACTTACCGCGCCCGCAGTAAGCCAAATATAAGGTTTTCCTGACTTAAACCATTTATTCATGGACATCCTCACGCTTACATCGAGCTATATTTGTCGCGCAGACGCTGACGCACTAACTCAGCGACGGTATTAAACGCGAAAGTGAAAATAAACAATACAAAGGCTGCTAAGAACAGAATGCGGTAGTGCGAACTCCCCACTTCTGACTCTGGCATTTCAACGGCAATATTGGCCGAGAGCGTACGCATGCCTTCAAAAATGTTCCAGTCCATAATCGGCGTGTTACCCGTGGCCATAAGTACTATCATGGTTTCACCTACGGCACGGCCTAAACCCATCATAACTGCTGAGAAAATACCTGGGCTGGCTGTTAGCAACACCACTTTAGTTAAGGTTTGCCAAGTGGTTGCACCAAGCGCCAACGAACCATTTGATAAGTGCTTAGGCACGCTAAACACTGCGTCTTCAGCAATTGAGAAAATAGTCGGGATAACCGCAAAGCCCATGGCAATACCAACAACCAGCGAGTTGCGTTGGTCAAAGGTAATGCCCAGCTCGTTGGTAATGTACTGGCGCACGTTGCCGTCAAACAGTGCTTGCTCAACCCAGGGTGACAGTTCAAATGAGAGCCATCCGACAAAGGCAACAATTGGCAACAAAATCAGTGCCGCACGGCCGTCAGTAAAGCGATTACGCCATACTTTCGGTAATACGCTGCTTAGCGCCGCAAAGGCTACAATAGCTAATGGCACCAAGATTACGGTGGCGACAATACCGGGCAGATATTCTTCGATGAGCGGCGCCAGCCACAAGCCAGCCAAGAAGCCCAAAATTACCGTTGGCAAGGCTTCCATAATTTCTACGGTTGGCTTCACCACTTTACGCACACCTGGCGACATAAAGTAAGCCGTATAAACTGCTGCAGCTAGACCAATAGGCACCG
This sequence comes from Pseudidiomarina woesei, assembly GCF_001418345.1. Taxonomy (GTDB): domain Bacteria; phylum Pseudomonadota; class Gammaproteobacteria; order Enterobacterales; family Alteromonadaceae; genus Pseudidiomarina; species Pseudidiomarina woesei. The sequence continues at coordinate 84,217 of NZ_LIPW01000006.1, read as the reverse complement.
CAAACAACATCGCGTAAGCTGCGGCCTTAATAGTACCAAACGAAATTGGCACTAAACTAAACTTGGGTTCAAAGTCGTCAGAACCAGAAGTTGACTGCCACACGTATTGAGGTTCTGGGTAACCTTCGTACCAAACTTCTTGCCAAATGCCACTCCAAGTTACTTCCGGGTGCTCGTTTTCTAATTTGAACGAATGCAGCTCGTTACCGCTCTGCATTAATAAGGTATTGGCACGCGGGTCAATAACCACGCGCTCTGCTTTGACGTTATCAATATGCGAGAAATACAGATCGGCTTCTGATGTGGTGTGAAACACCCCAACTTCGCCAGTTTCTGACACGGTATAGAAAGTTCGACGATAGTATTCCGCTACAATGTCTTTAATGGCCGAACTACCCGCCTGAAACTCACGAATATACTGATACTGACGACCATTTTCGCCGGCTACTTCAAACCATTGTGTGACCAAACCATTGGCATGACCGAATAGCACCGAGCTTGCGCCAGCCAACAACTGCATACTCGTAATTTCGCCATAACGACGACGATCAATATTTAATAATTGTCGCTCGCTAATAGTTCCGGTGCGTGACACACCATACACATAAAATCGGTTGCCTTGGCGAACGAACACTTGGGTTAAGTCTGGGGTAACAACCACGTCATCAACTTGGCCGTTAATGGGAAGTTCAGCAAATTTTGATTTCAGCTCAACCGTCCCCGTCAAGAAGCTGCGGCTGGCCTGCAAAAAGTTTACTATCACTTGGTTGTCGGCGGTTACCGCCGCAAATAACTGTGACTCGCCATTATACTCGTACGCAATTTGCGATAACGTGCGACCTTCAGGATCAACTTGAATGAGTTCGCCCTCGTTGGCGAAACCAACCACAGGCGTGGTAAGTCGGCGACCATCTTTAAACTGTGAGCGAAATTTCGGTTCAATAATACGTGCTTTCCCGCCTGCGACGGCATATGCATAACGTTTATTCTGCGGCTGAGTTGCGGCAAAAGCTGTCGGGCTGTCGGCAACTTGCTCCGTCAATAGAACTTGACCAGGCTGCCAGTCAGTGCCAAGTTTTTGCGTTAATGCAAAAAAACTAAGCGTGCCGTTGTCCGCAAATCGGTAGCCTATTTCAGACTGCTCTTCCATACCCATAGCAACAGTTTGCCCTTGGCCGGGAACGGCAAACGATTGCTGGTGCTCAACTTCTACACCACGAAAAATAGGTTCAACCACATATAACAAGTAAAAGAATATCAGTAGCAGTGCCATTAATACTAAGCCGCCGCCAAGAGTTACCCCCCAGCGAGCCGCTTTATCTTTGATTAATCGCACATTACTGGCTCCCAACTCTGCACGTTGTGATGCCGCCATTGCTGCCTCTTCAAGTTTAAAAATGATCTAACATGAATTTGATGCAGCAGAGTATAGACGCATTCTATGACAGTATTGTTACAGCGCTGTCATATTGCTGACATTTTTCTGTCATGCAACTGCTCGCTGGTGGTTGTGGTTCAATTGTTGCGGCCATAGCAACTGAGGTGCTTGGGTGGCAGAAATGTGCGCTAACTGTAACACCCACATAGCAACCCGTGACTGACCTATGCCACCACCAATGCACTCCGGTAGCTCACCATTTAGCAATTGTTGATGCCAAGGTAGTTGCAGCAGACTATAACTTTTACGTAGTGCGACCTGGTGCTCTAGCGCACTACTGTTAACCCGAATTCCCATCGATGATAATTCAAGCGCGTCGTTAATTGGCTCATGCCAAACCAATAAGTCGCCATTGAGCCCAGCAAAGTGCTCGCCACTGGCTGGGTGCTCAATTTGGGTACTCCAGTCATCATAATCAGCTGCTCGGTCATCGTGTGGCATACCGTCGGCAAGCTCGCCGCCGATTCCTATGAGAAATACAGCTTTGTGTAGCTTGGTAATTTCGTACTCGCGTTGCTTGGGTGATAATTGCGGAAACATCCGACGAAGCTGTTCAGCATGAATAAATACCACTTCTGACGCTAAGTCGTTGCCAGCTTCTGGTGAAAACTGGACATGTAACGCCCGCAAGGCCTGATAAATGTCACGCACAGTGGCTTTCAGCGTGTCTAGCGAACGCTCTGCTGGTTGAATAACACGTTCCCAGTCCCACTGCTCAACAAGCACTGAATGACGTTCAGTTAGGCGCTCTTCGTCAGCACGAATGGCTTTCATTTGGGCCACAATACCCTCGCCCGGTTGACAACCATAATGCGCCAATACGCTGCGTTTCCACTTCGCCAACGAATGCACAATTTCATAGTCGCGCTGCTCGGCTTTAACATGTACCGCAACCGCTCGTTCAGTGCCACTCAGATTATCTTGTACCCCAGAGTCTTTCGGCACCATAAGCGGCGCCTGCACCTCGGTTAACTGCAGTGTTTCACAAAGTAGTTCGGTGAATCGTTGTTTCAGTCTTGCGACATCTTGTTGTTGTTTTAACATGTTTGAAATCTCCGTGGTTCGGGGTTCGTTGTTCATTGTTAGTGCGCTTCGCTGTTCGTTGTTCTACGCCGGGTAGCGCATCGCGCTGTGATTGCTATTCAACAAAGTAAACCCTAACAACCAATCCATTCAATACTATTTAACCAATAAAGGAATGCGTGATAACTTAAACAGCAATATTTTGGTTTTTGTTGAATAAAATCTAAAAACAACGTGAGTTTCGGTGGGGAAATTAAATGATCGATAATTTAGACAAAGCGATAATTAGCACGCTACAAGACAACGCGCGCGTTTCTTATGCGGAAATTGCCAAGCAACACAGCGTTAGCCCTGCAACTATTCACGTGCGGGTGGAAAAATTAAGGCAGGCGGGAATTATTACCGGCACCCATGTGCATGTTGACCCACGCGAGTTAGGCTACGATGTGTGCTGTTTTATTGGTATTAACTTAGCCCGCGCCGGCGACTATCCCAGCGCTCTGGCGCAACTGAACGCCCTACCAGAAGTCGTGGAGGCCCACTACACCACCGGCCAATACAGTATTTTTATTAAAGTGATGGTGCGCTCAATTGATGACTTGCAGAATTTGCTCATCAACAAAATTCAGCCCATAGAGGAAATTCAGGCCACTGAAACGTTAATTTCGTTACAGCAGCCGATTATGCGGCAAATTCAAGTTTAAAAAAACGCCCTCGTAACGGTCTCGTCACAAGGGCGTTTTGCGGTGTTTACGCGGTCTAAATTAGTTCAAGCCTAGTTTCTTCAGCTCTTGTTCAACAACCACACGCGGAACTGGAATGTAGCCGTCTTTATCGACAATTTCTTGACCCGTTTTTGACAGTACCATTTTCAAAAACTCTGCTGTTGCTGGGTCTAATGGTTTGTTCGGGTGTTTGTTTACATAAACATACAAGAAACGTGCTAGTGGGTACTTACCCGCTAACGCATTTTCAGTGGTTGCATCAACGTATTCAGCACCCGCTTCTACTGCTAATGGTACGGTTTTAACGCCAGACGTCATGTAACCAATACCCGAGTAACCAATAGCGTTCAAAGACGTTGATACAGACTGTACTACTGACGCCGAACCTGGCTGTTCGTTGACGTTATTGCGAAAATCGCCGTCACATAGTGCGACTTCTTTAAAGTAACCGTAGGTACCAGAAACTGAGTTGCGGCCGTATAACTGCAAGTCCCGGTTAGTCCAACTACCAGTTAAACCTAAGTCACCCCAGCGGCGAACTTCTTCAGTGGCGCCACACAAGCGCGTGCTGGAGAAAATAGCGTCCACTTCGGCTATAGTTAAACCTTCAATAGGGTTATCTTTGTGTGCAAATACAGCTAATGCGTCAATCGCTACGCGCACCTGGGTTGGCTTGTAGCCGTGACGCTTTTCGAAAGCTTCAATCTCTTTCGCTTTCATAGCGCGGCTCATTGGCCCAAAGTTCGAAGTGCCTTCAGTTAAGGCTGGTGGCGCAGTTGATGAGCCAGCCGCTTGAATTTGCATGTTCACGTTCGGGTACAAACGCTTAAATTCTTCAGACCAAAAGGTCATCATGTTAGCTAAAGTATCTGAGCCTACCGACGACAGGTTACCAGACAAGCCACTAACTTTTTCGTATTCAGGTAAATCGTCAGTCGCTTTTTGTGCAACGGCTGAAAAACTTAATAAACTTGCAACGGCTGCGGTAGCTAAAGTTGCGGTAAAACGCTTCGCTGTGATTGTCTTGTTTATCATGAAAAACTCCAATCGTAAGTGATGATGGCCGAAGCCAATCGATTAATCATTAACTGGAGCTAAGTTTAGTGTGTCAATATGACAGTATTGTGACATTTGTGACGATTCTGACATTTTTATTGTAGCTGCTTATTACATATTGCTCGCGAGGTGCTTGCTAGTCGCGAATAACCAGCTCTTCGGAAATTCGAAACGAAAATTTCGAGCCGCGACCAACCACTGAGTCAATGTTCAAGCGACTATGGTGGTGCTCTAACGCTTGCTGAACTATGGCCAAGCCCAAGCCTGAACCGCCTTTTTTGCTGTTTCGATCTTTATCTACCCGATAAAAGCGTTCGGTTAACCGCCCAACGTGCTCAGCCGGAATGCCAGGCCCGTTGTCCTGTACCGAAAACTCAATATCACCGCCCACGGCCATTTTCCAAGTCACTTTTATTTGGCCGCCTGCTTGTGTGTAGTGAATGGCGTTGGCCACCAAATTCGAAATAGCACTGCGCATTTCGTCTTCAATGCCATGAATTTTAATTGGCGCAACATCAAAGCTAATCGTGTGCTGCTTGTCATGATTTAAACGTTGAGCGTCCTGCTCCACAGCGGCAATTAATTTGGGAATATCAGCAACACGATCAAAAATATCACTACGATGAACATCCATACGCGACAAGCTAAGTAGTTGATCAACCAAATTGCGCATGCGATCACTTTGCGCTTGCATGTCCGTTACCGCTTTTTTCATCATGGTTGGCGGTAAGTCGGCTGGCTCATCAAGCATTTCTAAATAGCCTTGCAGCACAGTTAATGGCGTTTTCAATTCGTGCGATACGTTTGCTACAAAGTCCTTGCGCATTTGCTCAAGCTGTTTCAATTGCGTGACGTCGCGCGCCATTAATAAAAACTGATCATCGCTATAAGGCATTACCCGAATTTCAAGCTCAATGTCTTCGCGCACCGGCGATGGCAAGTGTATATCTTCGCGAAAATCGCCTTGCTGTAGGTAAGCAATAAACTCAGGGTAGCGAATAAGGTTCGATAGCCGAATTCCGGTGTCGGCCGGCCATTTCAAACCAAAATAAAACTGCCCAAGCTTGTTGCACCAAATAAGGCTGCCGTCTTTGCGAAACACTATTGCGGCATCTGGAATGGCCTCAGAAGCTTCGCGAAACCGACGCAACAAGCGAGCTAACGCGCGGCGGCGTTGCTGGCTACGCCGTTGGGTACGGTAAATACCGTCGTAAATATAGCTCCAACTGCCGGGGGCACTAGGGGGTAACATAGTGCGGCGATGCCATAACCAGTCAACAAGTTTGTACTGGTAGTAATAATGCCATGCTGCAAGCGCTGTTAGGGCTATGGCCAAAGTTGCCCAAAAATAACCAAGTAACCAGCCAACAAAGCCCACTGGGATGATAAACCACAGCAGGCCTTTTAGAATAAACAAGACAGAGTAACGACGGTCCATGTTTAATGCCCGTCGTTCTTAATTCTTTGAGAAGCGGTAACCCACGCCACGCACGGTTTGCACCAGGCGGTCATGGCCATGAACTTCCAATGCTTTACGTAACCGACGAATATGTACATCAACGGTACGGTCTTCAACATAAACATTGGTACCCCAAACATGGTCAAGCAACTGCTCTCGACTATACACGCGATCGGGGTGTGTCATAAAGAAGTGCAGTAATTTAAATTCAGTAGGCCCCATGTCCAAACGGTCATTAAAAGCCGTAACACGATGGGACACTGGGTCTAAACGCAAACCTTCAATGTCTAAGGGTTCGTCAAGCGCGGTTGGGGCAACTCGACGAAATACAGCTCGCATGCGGGCCATGAGTTCTTTGGGCGAGAATGGCTTGGTCATGTAGTCATCGGCGCCGACTTCTAGACCGCGTACCTTGTCTTCTTCTTCGCCGCGCGCCGTAAGCATAATAATTGGAATTGACCGTGTGAAGTCATCGCCTTTCAGCTTTTTGGCAAGTTGAATGCCTGAGCCACCTGGGATCATCCAATCGAGCAGAATCATATCAGGGAAAGGCTCAACCACCTTTTCCAAGGCTGCTTGGTAATCACCTGCTTCAATAGCTTGATAGCCGTGCTGTTCCATGACGAAGCTTAACATTTCGCGAATGGGTGCTTCATCTTCAACAATCAGTATCTTTCTGGACATCTGCGTCACCTAATTTGTTTTTGGCACGGCTGATTATCACGATACTTTATGACACTTTTATGAAAACGACCAAATTTGTGTCATTTATTTTAATTGAATATCTATCCAAACAAGACGATGGTCAGACGAAGCCTTGCGATTCTGCACTAATTCTGCTTTTGGTTCGCCGGCTACCGGCCAAAACACACCACTTTGAATGAGCGATATTCCTGCGTTTGATGGCAGCACGTAATCGGCACGCTTACGCCACCCAGCAGTATGTTCTGCTGCTAACGGATTATCTGGCGTATGCAGCATACCGCCGCGGCTAGTGGGTGGGTTTTTCGCGTTAATTAACGGATGTTCCAATAATTGTTGAATTGCACCAGGAACATTGTCCTTACCGTCAACAGAGGCATTAAGGTCGCCGGCAATAACAAAGGCTGCGCGCTGAGGCAAACCGCCCTTCTCGCCCTTGTCATCATAAATATAGTCACTTAAATGCGGTTGAATATAGTCAGCCCAAAAGCGAATTTCATCAAAATTACGACGGCCATTTCGATTCTCTTTTCCATCAAAAACTGGCGGTGTTGGATGGCTCACCAACAGGTGTAAAACATGGTCTTTTACTTGAATTGGCAAATCCCAGTGTGACTTTGAGCTCAATGGTAGCTCGTTCCATGCTGCCGCACTGAAAAACGGCTCACTCGTTCCTGCTTTTAGTGGCGCCAGCGCGCCGGGCATATCTTTCCACTTAAATTTTTGAAACGTACGCACTTGTGAGTTGTGAATCGGGTATTTAGACAACACTGCCATACCGTATTGGCCTGGATAAAGACCATAGCCCCATGCATCGTCACCTGTGCCCGTCGCAACCCCATCGCCATTTAAGTCATACGGGCTTGGCATTCCGGTATTCACTGGCGCGATAAACACATAGGGATAATCAATCGGTGACTCGCCGTTTTGGCTTACTTGTAGATAATCCCGTTTGAAAACATCAATTCCTTCAGATGCATCAATAAAGTCAAACTCATTGAGCACCAGCACATCAGGGCGAGTGTGTTGAATAATTTCAGCTACCGCTTTAATTTGCGGATGTTGAGTAGCCAGTGCTGCCTGCAATGCTTGAGCGCCTTGCTCTGGAATTGCTTCATAAGACAAATAATTACTTGCATCCATGCTGACATTGAAGGTTGCAACGCGCAGTGCAGTCGGTTCATTTATTTTTTCTTTGGGCATATCGCATCCAGCCATAAAAAGCGAAAGAACAGAGAGCGCAAGGGCTGTATAGATTTTCATCGACGAGAAGAGTCCTTCAAAAGGTCAGTTATGACTGGCCGAAAGCATAAAGGTTCAATTTAACCGATGCAATTTAAATAAAAATTGCGTAAAATATTGTCATATTTTTGACACAAGGACGTGATAATTTCTCTCGTCCAAAAGTCATCAAGGCGTCAACACTGCGGTATCGCCTTGGCTCGATTTTTATTACAACCAACCAACCCAGGAAATAAAGATGAGTACATCTCTGCGATTAACGCGCACCGCGAGTGCCATCGCAGTTGCCTTAGGCTTGGCCTCTGCAACTGCAGTAGCACAAGATACCTCAGCAGCAATGCGTGGTTCTATTGTCGGTCCACAAGGTAACGGCGCCGCCAATACCAAAGTTGTCATTGAGCACATGCCTTCAGGCAGCCGCTTAGAAGTGACAACCGACGATTCTGGTTCATTCATTGCAAGTGGTCTTCGTGTTGGCGGTCCTTACCGCGTAACTATCGACTCAGACGTATACCGTGACGCCGAATACCAAGAAGTATTCTTAAAGCTTGGCGAAACTTACCGTTTGAATGCACAGCTTGAAGATGCGAACGTTGAACGCATTAGTGTAACTGGCAGTGCGATTAACTATGCAGCCCTGAACAATGGCTCATCAAGCTCATTCGGCGAAGAACAAATTGCATCACTGCCTACTTATGGCCGTGACTTAAAAGAAATCGTTCGTTTGAACCCTTTAGCGACTCAGCTTGGCGATGGCGACCAGTTGGTTGTTGCGGGTAATAACCCGAAATACAACTCAATCACTGTTGACGGTATCGGCCAGAACGATGACTTCGGTTTGAACAGCAACGGTTACCCAACTCAAAGTTCACCAATTTCAATTGACGCTATTGCGCAGTTGAACGTTGACGTTATGCCTTTCAACGCGAAAGACAGCAACTTCACTGGTGCAAAAGTTAACGCAGTAACCAAATCTGGTACCAACGAGTTCGAAACTTCTTTGTTCTATCAGTACACTAGCGATAGCTTAGCGGGTAACCCAAGCGAATCAATTTATGACGCTGGTGCAGGTATTCCGAACGTTGACTACTCTGAAAAAACCTTAGGTTTTGGCGTTGGTGGTCCAATCATCAAAGATGAATTGTTCTTCTACGTAAACTACGAAAAAGCTGAAGAAACCAATGCTCCTTACCGTGGCCCTATCGGCTCAAGTGCTTCTAACATCGCGAACATTTCTCAAGATCAGTTAGACGAAGTTATCCGTATCGCGAAAGACGTATACGGTTTAACAGATGCACAGCTTGGTGACTGGAACATGCCAGCTGAAGAAGACGATGAGAAATTATTGGTGAAGTTGGACTGGAACATCAGCAACGAGCACCGCGCAGCATTTACTTATCAAAACACCACCGGCAACTCAATTCGTGGCCACTACGGTAGTGATGGTTCAATTGCGTTATCATCAAACTGGTATAACAACGAACAGACATTGAACGCTTACGCGTTGCAGTTCTATTCAAACTGGAGCTCTAACTTCTCAAGCGACATTAAATTGTCGTACAAAGATGTTGAAGCGTTGCAAGAGCCATTAAATGGTCGCACCATGGGTGAAGTTGTTGTACAGGTAGACAACAATCGTAACTCTGTAAGCTTTGGTCCTGACTATTCACGCCACGCAAACTATGGTGAAAACCAAACGTTTGAATTGCAAGCTAACGGTGAGTACCTGTTAGGTGACCACGCGTTGTCATTCGGTTACATGTATCAGTCAACTGATATCTATAACTTGTTCGTACAAAACTCTTTGGGTTCATGGACTTTCTGGAGTCTTGAGAACTTTGAAAACCGTCAAGCCAACCAGTTCTACTATGCTGGCAGCTTAACCGGTGACGTGAACGACGCCGCTGCGAACTTTACTCAAGGCCAGCAAGCTCTTTATCTACAAGATACTTGGGCACCAACATGGGATCTTGAACTAACTTTCGGTGTTCGTTACGAGCGTATTTTCGCAAAAGACAAGCCAACCTATAACCCTTTGTTTGCTGAGCGTTATGGCTTTGCTAACACTGAGAACTTAGACGGCAAAGACTTAATCCTTCCTCGTGTGGGCTTTAAGTATCAGTTGAATGACGACACCCAATTACGTGGTGGCTTCGGCCGTTACGGCGGTGGCCGTCCTAATGTTTGGGTATCAAACTCATACACCAACAGCGGTATGGCCTTCTCGCAGTTCGATACGCGCAGCTTGCCATCATCTGTTTATCGCGACAACGTAGACCCAACTCAAGTACCTGAGGCAGTTCAAAACTCGTTGACTCGCGACGGCTATGTTAACGCTATCGACCCGAACTTTGAGTTACCAACTGACTGGCGTGCAAGCTTAGGTATTGATTTCAACAGCTTTGAAATTCCATTCTTAGGTCACGACTGGTTCGCAAGTGCTGAATACATCTACAGCCGTCGCAAAGATGACGTGCAGTGGGTTGATTTAGCTCGTCGTCCATTATTGGACTCTGAAGGCAACGTGGTTACTACTGCTGATGGCGGTCGTATTATCTATGTTGTTGATGATCCAATTGATGACCACGTACCTGGCGGTATTGGCGACGACAATGGCGTTGACCGTTACGACCTAATGCTAACCAATGGTGACGGTGGCTCTAGCAAAATCTACACCTTCACTTTAGGTAAAGCGTGGGATAACGGTTTAAGCTTGCGTACTAGCTACACCAATCAAGACGTTGAAGAAGCTGTTGCTGGTAGTTCAAGCACCGCAACATCAAACTTCCGTTACCCAGTAGCTATTGACCCGAACAACGTTGAAGCAGGTACTGCCTCATACATGGTAGAGCATCGCTTTATGGCCGACATTACTTATAAAACTGAATTATTCAGTGGTTATAAGTCAACTTTCGGCTTGTTCTGGGAACGCTACTCTGGTCGTCCATGGGGTTACGTGTTAGACACATTCCGCTTCAACAAGTTTGGTGATCAACAGCAGTTCGACAGTACCGCTCGTTACTTGCCATACATTCCAACCGGTGCTGATGATCCAAACGTAATTTATACCGACGGCTTGGACTATGAAACCTTCGCTGGTTACTTAGCAGAAGCTGATTTGTTGCAATATGCTGGTGGCTATGCACCACGTAACAACCGTCGTGCACCTTGGACAACCAACGTGGATTTCAAATTCTCACAAGAAATTCCTGGTTTTGCTGAAGGCCACAAAGGTGAGCTTTACATCAACATTCGTAACTTGATTGCTATCTTCGATAAAGATGCTGGCCAGAAGCACGTATTGCCATATGGTGACAACGCGCGTCAAATCGCATCAGTCGACTTAGATGATCAAGGCCGTTATGTTTATGGTCGCCCATACAACAGTGGTGACGGTTTCGATGTACTGAACCTAGCACCAACTCGTTACACGCCAGAGCGTTCTACTTGGCAGGCGAAAATTGGTGTTCGCTACCGCTTCTAATGTGAGCTGTAGAAACATACTGAGCAAGCCCTCGCTTTTTGCGGGGGCTTTTTTTATGCCGTTTCCTAATTTATAGCCACAATAAGCGTTCAAAAGTTAGCCAAAATAAAATTCTAAACTATAATTCGCATGACACTAAATTGTCACACAAACTACTTAGACTTTCGTTCCTAAAGACAATAAAAGCTGTGTTCCACTACAATCCAAGGAAAACAACGTCATGTTCCAAAGTAAACCAAATCGTATTGCTGCAGCCATTGCTATTGCGATAGGCCTGTCGTCAACGGCGATGGCGCAAGAAACGTCATCAAGTATTCGTGGTGTGGTTACTAGCCAAGCCACAGGGGAAGCCATTAGTAATGCCACAGTTACGTTACGGGACGAACGTACCGGCACCAGTACCAACATTACAGCTAACCAAAACGGCTTATTCTCAGCCCGTGGTTTGGCCGTTGGTGGTCCATACACGTTAACGGTTACGGATGCTTCAGGAAACGTCGAAGTTGTAGAAAACGTTTATTTGACTTTAGGTGAAACGGAAAACGTAAGTGTTCAAGTTGCTCAGCAAGATGTTGAACGCATTCAAGTAAGTGGCCGTCAACTTACCATGACGTCAGGCGCAAGTGGCCCAACCGCTAGCTTCAACTTAAGCGACTTACAAACTCAGCCTAGCGCTAATCGTGACATTAAAGACGTGGTGCAAATTGACCCGCGTATTTATATCAACGAAACCAACGCACGTGATATTCAGTGTGGTGGTGCTAACCCACGCTTTAACAGCTTGACGGTTGACGGTGTGCGTACCAACGATAACTTCGGTTTGAACTCAAGTGGTTATCCAACCGAACGCATGCCATTTAGTTATGACGCGATTGAACAGGTAGCTGTTGAACTTGCTCCATTTGATGTTCAATACGGTGGTTTTACTGCGTGTAACATTAACGCCGTTACTAAATCTGGCGAAAACGAACTATTCGGCAGTGTATTTTTTGACTACACCAACGACTCATTGTCAGGTGACAAACTTGAAGGCGACTCAATCAACGTCGGCGCCTTTAATGAGCGTCGCTATGGCTTTAATGGCGGTGGTGCTTTGATAAAAGACCAGTTATTCGCCTTTGTTGCCTATGAAAAACTTGAAGGCGCCGATACCTTTGACCGCGGGCCAGAAGATGGCAATGTCGCAACGCCTGTTATTGGCGTAACACAAGCTGACCTTGACCGAATCGGCAATATCGCGCGTAACGTATATGGTTTTGAGCCAGGTAATTTCCCTTCCAGCATTCCGGTTGAAGATGAAAAATTCTTAGCCAAGTTGGACTGGTACATTAATGATTCGCATCGCGCATCATTTACGTACAACTATAACGACGGTTATTCAATTGCCGAGTCTGATGGCGATGACAACGAACTCGAGTTTTCAAACCACTTCTATGAACGTGGTGCCGAATTCCAGTCATATGTTGCTCAATTATACTCAGACTGGACTTATAACTTCTCAACCGAATTACGTGCTGGTTTCTCGAAGTTAGATGCTCGCGTTAATCCGTTGGGTGGCACCGAAGTTGGTGAAGTTCAAATTAGCCACAACGGCAATACCATCTATTTAGGTGCGGACGATTCACGTCATGCGAATAAATTGAAATATGACACCACCTTCTTCAAGCTTTCTGGTACTTACTTGCTTAACGACCACACCCTGACCTTCGGCTATGAACAAGAAACTTATGACGTGTACAACTTGTTCATTCAAGAAGCGCAAGGCGAGTTCCGGTTTGCTTCAATTGATGCCTTTGAAACTGGTGATGTCAGTCGTGTTATTTATGAAAACGCCGCAGGCACCAACAACCCTCAAGACGGCGCTGGTCAATTTGAATACTCAGTAAATACCTTGTACGCGCAAGATGAATATTACTTCATTGATCAAGACCTAACCCTAACGCTTGGTTTACGTTATGACTGGTACACAACAAGCGACGAACCAGCTCTAAACCAAAACTTTGCTAATACATACGGCTTTGCCAATACCGCAACACTTGATGGCGAAGGCTTATTACAACCGCGTTTAGGCGTAAACTGGGTGGTTGATGACCAGCTTGAAGTACGAGGTGGTATTGGTTTGTATTCTGGTGGTAACCCTAACGTTTGGTTATCAAACAACTACTCAAACAACGGCACGAAGCTTTATGAAGCAAACCGTTTTAATGTGAATTTGTTTGACTTACCACATGACGGTACCGGCAATCCGCTGATTGATATTCCACAAGAAATGGTTGACGAAGTACTTGCGGCAAGTGGCTCTGGCCCAGTGAACGCACTCGACCCGAACTTTAAGTTACCGAAAGAGTGGAAGTTTGCGTTAGGTGCAACCTATGTGTTTGAAAACGACTATGTATTCATGGCCGATTTCCTTCACACTCGCAAAGAAGACGCAGCCATTATTAGCGATCTTCGTCGTCAACAAACCGGCACCGCCCCTGATGGTCGGCCGATTTACAGTGGCAGCGGTGCAGATGCGTTCATGCTCACCAACGTGAACGGTGACTCGGGCGATCAAACAAGTATTAGCTTTGCTCTCTCTAAGTCGCATGACTTTGGCTTAGATTGGTCACTTGCGTATGCTTGGAACAAAGCCGAAGACGTCAACCCAATGACGAGTTCAGTTGCATATTCAAACTACACGAACTTAGCAACAGCGGACATTCAAAACCCGGGCGTTGCCACGTCAAACTATGAAATTCCGCACCGCTTCACATTCCGTGCAAGCTATACCACTGAATTTGTTGCTGGCTATGACTCTATCTTTAGCTTGTTTGCCTCGGCCAACAAAGGGCGTCCGTATAGCTTTACTATGAACGCTCCGGTTGGTGACATTACCAGTAACCGCCAATTATTATATGTGCCAACTGGTGTGAACGATCCAAATGTAGTTTGGGGTCCAAACTTAACCACCGCGCAAATTGACGAGTTCTTCGCCTTTATCAGCGACTACGGCTTAGACAAGTACGCGGGTGGTATTGCTCCACGAAACGAGTTTTACAGTGACTGGTGGCATAAAGTTGACTTCAAGTTCGAGCAGAAATTACCAGGTTTCGCAGACAATCACCAATCGAGCGTCTACTTTGTTGTTGATAACCTGACTAACTTGCTCAACGACGACTGGGGTGTTCTGTACGAAACTAGCTTCCCTCGTACCGTGTCACTTGCCAACGTAAGCATTACAGACCAAAACCAATGGCAGTTTGATTCGTTTACAAATCGCCTAACATCGGTTCAAGGTCGTTCTGGTGCGCCATCGCTATGGAGTGTTCGCTTAGGTTTCCAATACGACTTCTAAGCTGAAATTCAAGCACAACAATATGCCAAGCCCCCGTTCAAGCGGGGGCTTTTTTTAGCGCCAATTTAAATTTCTAGTTACAATGGCAGCTTGTGAATTGCCAATGACGATTAGGAACACTATGGAACAAAGCCAGCATGAGTTTTTTATGCGCCGCGCACTTGAGCTTGCGGCTGTGGCGGAACAACACAATGAGGTGCCCGTTGGTGCGGTGCTGGTGCTCAATGGCAAAATCATTGGGGAAGGTTTTAACCAGGTCATCACATTAAATGACCCCTCAGCCCATGCCGAAGCGCAAGCCATTCGTGCGGCCGGCGCCGCCATTGGCAATTACCGGTTGGTTGACACTACCTTGTACGTGACCCTTGAGCCGTGCGCCATGTGCGCAGGGTTGATAACCCATGCACGAGTTAAGACCTTAGTGTTTGGCGCTACAGACCCTCGTACCGGCGCCACAGGCACGGCCATAGAGGTGATTAACCACCCCAGCATGAACCATCAGGTGGAGGTTATTGGCGGCATATTAGCCGACGAGTGCGGCGATCTTTTACGCCAATTTTTTCGCAAACGACGCTAGCAAACAACACCGATAACAAGCGGCCACCCATAACAAAAAGCCCAGCTATGAAGCTGGGCTTTTGCTATCGAGGCCACTTAGCCGAGATAAACGCGCGCATTGCGGAACATGCGCATCCATGGGCTATCTTCGCCCCACTCGTCTGGGTGCCAGCTATTCGCTACAGTACGGAATACCCGCTCCGGATGCGGCATCATAATCGATACCCGACCGTCGGCGGTGGTTAAGCCGGTAATACCTTCAGGCGAGCCGTTCGGGTTGGCAGGATAGCTAGCGGCAATGTCACCACGGTTATTAATATAACGCATGGTCACTAAGCCTTCAGCATTCACGGTAGCTAAGTCATTGCCTTTGAATTCAGCACGGCCTTCGCCATGTGACACGGCGATTGGCATGCGTGAACCCGCCATGCCTTCAAAGAACAATGAGTTGTTCTTTTGCACTTCAACCAAACTGAAACGCGCTTCAAAGCGCTCTGAACGGTTAGTGACAAAGTGTGGCCATGCTTCGGCACCTGGAATTAACTCTTTGAGATTCGAGAGCATTTGACAACCGTTACAAACGCCTAACGCAAAGGTTTTATTGCGTTCAAAGAACGCAGCAAACTCATCGCGGGCACGATTATTGAACAAAATTGATTTTGCCCAGCCTTCGCCGGCACCCAGTACGTCACCGTACGAGAAGCCACCGCAGGCCACTAAGCCATTGAATTTTTCCAAGCTGACTCGGCCGCTCAAGATATCGCTCATGTGCACGTCAATGGCGGCAAAACCTGCACGATCAAAGGCTGCCGCCATTTCCACATGCGAGTTCACGCCCTGTTCGCGCAACACCGCAACCAATGGGTCACGCCCAGTGTTGATATATGGCGCGGCAATGTCTTCACTGATATCAAAGGTTAAGTCAGCGAACAAGCCGGGATCATTCAAGTTCTGTTTGGTTTCAAACTCTTCGTCTGCGCATTCTGGGTTATCACGTAAGCGCTGCATTTGGTGCGTGGTTTCCGCCCAAATTGCGCGGTAATGGCTACGCAAGTGCGACAATACTTCTTCGCCATTGCGATTAAAGCGCACCACGTCTTCACGTACGGGGCGACCAATAACGTGTACGCAGTTTTCTAAGCCGTGCGCTTTATAGGCTTCAAGTACTGCGTCAAGCTCTTCAACGCTTACTTGCACCACGGCACCAAGCTCTTCGCTAAATAACGCCGCCAAGTCGTCTTCACCTAAGGCGTCCAGAGCGACTTCCACGCCACAATGCCCCGCAAAGGCCATCTCCGCTACGGTGGTGAACAAACCGCCGTCGGAACGATCGTGGTAGGCCAACAGTTTTTTCTCGTGAATCAGCTGTTGGGTGGCGTCGAAAAAGCCTTTAAATAACTCTGGGCTATCCACGTCTGGCGTTACGTCGCCTAATTGGCGATACACTTGTGCCAACGACGAGCCTCCTAAACGGTTTTGTCCACGGCCTAAATCAATCAACACCAACTTACTGTCGCCTTTATCCATGCGTAACTGCGGCGTTAAGGTGCGACGAACATCGCGCACGCGGCCAAATGCTGTGATCACCAAGCTTAATGGCGCAGTAACTGACTTATCACCCTGCTCGTCTTGCCACTGAGTTTTCATCGACATTGAGTCTTTACCTACCGGAATGGTGATGCCAAGCGCCGGACACAGTTCTTCGCCCACCGCTTTTACGGCTTCATATAAACCGGCATCTTCACCAGGGTGGCCTGCCGCGGCCATCCAGTTGGCGGACAATTTCACAAATTTTAAGTCGCCAATGTCGGCAGCCGCTAAGTTGGTGAGTGACTCACCCACCGCCATGCGTGCTGACGCTGCAAAGTTTAACAACGCCAACGGTGTACGCTCGCCCATGGCCATGGCTTCGCCAGCATAGGTGTCGTAACTTGCTGCGGTGACAGCAACATCAGCGACTGGTATTTGCCACGGGCCAACCATTTGGTCACGTGCCACTAACCCGGTAACCGTGCGGTCGCCAATGGTGATCAAAAAGGTTTTTTCTGCAATGGATGGCAAGCGCAATAACCGCTTAGCTGCTTCATTAAGTTTGATCTCATCACGAACTAATGTTTCGCCTTGGGCGCGTTGTGACTTCACATCGCGGTGCATTTTCGGCGGCTTTCCTAGCAACACGTTCAGCGGCAAGTCAATTGGCTTGTTGCCAAAGTGCTCGTCAGTCATGGTGAGGTGTTCTTCTTCTGTGGCCTCGCCAATCACCGCAAACGGCGCACGCTCGCGCTTACAAATTTCTTCAAATACGTCCATGCGATCGGGCGCTATTGCCATCACATAGCGTTCTTGTGACTCGTTACACCAAATTTCCAGTGGTGACATGCCTGGCTCGTCATTGGGTACTTTTCGCAGTTCAAATTTGCCACCTCGGCCACCGTCGCCAACTAATTCTGGCATGGCGTTAGACAGACCACCGGCGCCTACGTCATGAATAAATGCAATTGGGTTTTTCTCACCTAGCTGCCAGCAGCGATCAATAACCTCTTGGCAACGACGTTCCATTTCAGGGTTGTCACGTTGTACCGAAGCAAAGTCTAAGTCTTCACTAGACGTACCTGAGGCCATTGACGATGCAGCCCCACCGCCTAAGCCGATATTCATCGCCGGGCCACCCAATACCACTAATTTGGCACCAACCGGAATTTCGCCTTTTTCAACGTGCTGCTCGCGAATGTTCCCCATACCGCCAGCAATCATGATTGGCTTATGGTAACCACGAATTTCTTCGCCGTTGTGACTGTTGACTTTTTCTTCATAAGTACGGAAATAGCCGGTTAGCGCTGGGCGGCCAAATTCATTATTAAATGCTGCGCCACCTAACGGGCCTTCAAGCATAATATCTAGTGCCGTGACAATACGATCGGGCTTGCCGAAGTCTTCTTCCCACGGCTGTTCAAAGCCTGGAATACGTAAGTTAGACACGCTAAAACCAACCAAGCCGGCTTTTGGCTTCGAACCACGGCCTGTAGCCCCCTCATCACGAATTTCACCACCAGAGCCGGTTGCGGCACCAGGATAAGGCGAAATAGCGGTAGGGTGGTTGTGCGTTTCCACTTTCATGAGAATATGCACAGGCTCATGAAAATAGCTGTACTCACCGGCAGCATTGCTGCCCGCCGGGTATGGATAAAAACGCCCAGCTTCTGAGCCCACCATGACGGCAGCGTTGTCTTTGTACGCCGACAACACGTTGTCTGGAGTCACTTCATAGGTATTCTTGATCATTTTGAACAACGATTTCAGCTGTTCTTTGCCGTCTATAGTCCAGTCGGCATTAAAGATTTTATGACGACAGTGCTCTGAGTTTGCCTGCGCAAACATATACAGTTCAATGTCATTTGGGTTGCGCTCAAGCGCGGTGAAATTGTCATACAAATAGTCAATTTCATCATCTGCAAGCGCAAGCCCCATTTCAATGTTTGCACGCTGCAAGGCTTCGCGGCCGCCGCTTAAAATATCGATACTTGCTAATGGCGCTGGTTCTGCTTCTTTAAAGAGCACCGAGGCCTGCTCAAGACTGCCTAGCACCATTTCCGTCATACGGTCGTGTAACAACGCTGCAGCTTGCTGCATTTGCGTTGCGCTAAGGTCGCCCGTTAAATAATAGGCAACACCACGCTCGATACGGTGAATTTGGGTTAACCCACAATTGTGCGCAATATCTGTCGCTTTTGACGACCACGGAGAAATAGTCCCTTGCCGGGGTACCACAACCACTAATTGGCCTTGCGGTGCGTGCGCTGCAACAGTAGGGCCATAAGTCAGCAATTTTGCTAATACCTGATTTTCGTCGCTATCTAGCGAGTGCTCAACATCGACAAAGTGCATAAACTCAGCATAGAGTTCGCTAACAGGCAATTCTGCTGCACGCAGACGTTGTAGCAACTTTTCAGTACGAAAATCAGACAAAGCGGGAGCACCGCGTACTATTTCCACAGACAAGTCTCCAAAATTTTAGGGGCTGTTAATCTTGTTTTTCAGTCTTGCTTTTCAGTTAAGCGAAACCATTTTTGTCGTCGCTCGGTTTGCAAATGGCGTTGTTTGCGTAACCAAGCGCGACGGCGCTCGGGTGAAACTAATCGACGGTTGCTTTTGCGCATTATTCGGCTCCGTCACCACTCCCTTCGGGAATTGTGATCGTCATTGGTTTTGCTGGAATGCGTCCGCGCTCATCAAGCCAAACCAAAGTGTCATAATAGCGACGTATGTTCCCTACGTATCGCACCGGTTCATCACCACGAGCAAACCCAAAGCGGGTTTGGCGATAAAACTTTTTCTGTCGTAATAAAGGTAGTCGTTTTCGCACATCTATCCAACGATCGGCATCACCGCCTTGCTGTTGCGTTAATATACGTGCGTCCTCTAAATGCCCATAGCCAATATTATACGCGGCTAAGGCAAACCAAATACGGTCTGGTTCTTGTATGCGCGCTGGAATACGCTGCAGCATGCGCTCAAAATAACGGGCACCGCCTTCAATGCTTTGGGCAGGGTTTAACCGGCTGGTCACCCCCATAGCTTTTGCCGTTGGCAGGGTTAGCATCATCATGCCGCGTACCCCGGTCGGCGAAACAGCTCGCGGGTTCCAATGGCTTTCTTGATAACTTATTGCTGCTAATAAACGCCAATCTAGGCTGCCCGCGTGCTGTTCAAATAACTCTCGGTACTTAGGCAAAACAGATTGTACCGCGTTAATGAATAGGCTGGTATCGACATAATTGAAGGAGCTAACATGGCCAAAATGTTGATCAAGTAGTTGGGTTAACTGTCCCGACTCGCGCAAGTCACCAAAATAGCGAATAACCTCAGCATACAAGGAGCCATCAACGTGTTGATTCAGCATCCAAGCGATATCCACGTTGTCTCGAACCGTGAAGGCAACACTTAAGTTTGGGAAATACCGACGTTGCAAATCTAAGGTATTACTATCGGCGATGGTGTAGGCAATATCGCCGTCAATGACTTGTTGTAGCAAGCCGGCGGTGTCTTGTTCGTCGGTTGCACGCCACTGTAGGTCTGGATACTCTGCGGCAATACTCAGTAGCCAATCATGGTGACTTGACCCTTCTACCACGACCAGTTCGGCGTCAAGCTCGTCTAGACTACGTGGCCGATTACGCGAGCCCTGACGAAACACGACGCGCTGCTCAACTTCCAAATATGGCGGGCCAAAACGGAATTTTTTCGCACGCGGTTCAGTGCGGTCTAATCCGGCAGCTAACAAGTCAACTTCTCGCGTTGCTAGCAAATTCATTAGGTTTTTGACGTTGTAGCGTGACACCATTTCTAGTTCCACGCCCAATTCATCGGCGAAGTTTTTTGCCAGTACATATTCAATGCCAGCTTCGCCATTGGCATCTAAATAATAGCTGGTTGGACCCAACAGCGTGCCAACGCGCAGCACACCTCGCTCTTTTATTGCGTCAAGTTCGCTAGGCTGCGGCTCGGGTGCGCAGCCTAGTAACAAACCCAATACTAAAAAGCTTACCAACCAGCGCAGCACGCGTTATTCCCATTCAATGGTGGCTGGTGGCTTACCCGAAATATCGTAAACAACCCGCGAAATACCATCGATTTCGTTGATAATGCGGTTGGATACTTTTTCAAGTAGCTCATACGGCAAATGTGCCCAGCGAGCGGTCATAAAATCGATAGTTTCGACCGCACGCAATGCGATAACCCAGTCATATTTACGCGCATCGCCCATCACACCTACTGAACGCACCGGCAAGAACACCGCAAATGCTTGGCTAATATCATGGTAAATACCCGCATTGCGTAATTCGCTAATAAAAATGTGATCAGCGCGGCGCAGCAAGTCACAGTATTCTTTTTTCACTTCTGCCAATACACGTACGCCTAGGCCTGGGCCTGGGAATGGGTGGCGGTAAAGCATGTCGTACGGCAAGCCCAATTCAAGACCAATTTTGCGTACTTCGTCTTTGAATAGCTCGCGCAAAGGCTCAACCAAGCTTAACTTCATGTCTTCTGGTAAGCCACCCACGTTGTGGTGCGACTTAATCACATGTGCTTTGCCAGTTTTCGAGCCAGCCGATTCAATCACGTCAGGGTAAATAGTGCCCTGCGCCAAGAACGACACGTCTTTAATTCGGCTTGCTTGCTCGTCAAATATTTCAATAAACACGCGGCCGATAATTTTGCGCTTGGCTTCCGGGTCTTTTTCGCCAGCTAGGGCATCAAGAAAGCGGTTTTCAGCGTCAACATGAACAATGTTTAACCCATAGTGGTCACCAAACATTTCCATCACTTGCTCAGCTTCTTGCCAACGTAGCAAGCCATTATCCACAAACACGCAAGTAAGTTGGTCGCCAATAGCGCGGTGTAACAACATGGCTGTTACTGAACTGTCTACGCCGCCAGATAAGCCTAAAACCACTTTGTTGCTACCTACTTGCTCACGGATACGTGCAACCGCGTCGTCAATAATGTGTGCTGGCGTCCAGTTGCGCTCACATTCACAAATTTCGACCACAAAGTGTTCTAGCATGCGCATGCCTTGGCGCGTATGAGTCACTTCTGGGTGGAACTGCACCCCGTAAAAATCACGCTTGTCATCGGCCATTGCGGCAATTGGACAGGTTGGGGTTTGCGCGACAATGTCAAAACCTTCTGGCGCTTCAATGACCTTATCGCCGTGGCTCATCCACACGTCAAGCAATGGATTGCCGTTATCATGCACGCTGTCTTCAATGTGATGAAACAGTGGGCATGGCGCAATACGTTCAACTTGCGCATAGCCAAACTCACGCTCTAATGAGCCTTGCACTTTACCACCAAGCTGCTCGGCCATGGTTTGCATGCCGTAACAAATACCAAATACCGGAACACCTGCTTCAAACACGTACTCTGGGGCGCGCGGTGAGTTTGCTTCAGTAACTGACTCTGGGCCGCCTGACAAAATAATACCGTTTGGCTTAAAGTTTTTGATGTCGTCGGCGCTCACGTCCCACGCCCACAACTCACAATAAACCCCAAGCTCACGAATGCGGCGCGCAATTAACTGGGTGTATTGCGAACCAAAATCTAAAATCAATATACGATGTGCATGAATATCTTGCATGATTGCTTAACCCATCCGGTAGTTTGGTGCTTCTTTGGTAATTTGCACATCGTGCACGTGCGACTCGCCCATACCCGCAGCAGTTACTTTGACAAACTGTGGCTTGGTACGCATTTCTTTCATGGTGGCACAACCGGTTAAACCCATGGCTGAGCGTAAACCACCCATTTGTTGGTGAATAATAGTCGCAATTGGGCCTTTATAAGCCACACGGCCTTCAATACCTTCAGGAACTAACTTTTCCGCTTCATTTGAAGCCTGGAAGTAACGGTCTGACGAGCCATGACGCTGGTTCATGGCGCCAATGCTGCCCATGCCGCGGTATGACTTGTAGTAGCGACCTTGATACAACTCAACTTCACCTGGCGACTCTTCGGTACCGGCCAGCATACTGCCAACCATGACGCAGTCTGCTCCAGCGGCAATCGCTTTGGCGATATCACCCGAGAAGCGGATTCCACCGTCAGCGATCACTGGAATGTTTGTACCTTTTAGCGCATCCACAGCGTCGCTAATGGCGGTAATTTGCGGCACACCACAACCAGTAACAATTCGCGTGGTACAAATTGAGCCTGGGCCAATACCTACTTTCACGGCATCAACACCCGCATCAGCAAGGGCTTTGGCACCAGCGCCAGTGGCCACGTTACCAGCGATGATCTGCAGGTCTGGATAGGTTTTACGAGCCCAAGCAACACGGTCAATCACGCCTTGTGAGTGGCCATGTGAGGTGTCAATTAACAGTACATCAACACCCGCTTCAACTAAGGCTTCAACGCGTTCCTCAGTGCCTGGGCCTACGCCCACCGCGGCACCAACGCGCAAACGGCCAAGCTCGTCTTTACAGGCATTTGGTTTATTTTCTGCTTTGGTGAAATCTTTCAGGGTAATCATGCCGCGCAAATGAAACGCATCATCAACCACCAAGATTTTCTCAATACGGTGTTGGTGCATTAGGTTAAGAATTTCTTCGCTCTTGGCGTTTTCTTTAACCGTAACTAGCTTGTCTTTTTGCGTCATGATTGAGCTGACTAGGCGCTGGTCATCGCGCTCAGCGCGGGTATCGCGACCGGTAATAATTCCGACTAATTCACCGGACTTTTCAACCACCGGAAAACCATGAAAGCCATGTTCCACGGCTAACGCACGAATTTCACCTAAGGTCGTGTCTGGGCTAACGGTGATAGGATCTGACACCATACCACTTTCGTATTTTTTCACTTTGCGAACGTGCGCGGCCTGTTCGGCGATGGTCATGTTTTTATGCACAAAACCAAGCCCGCCTTCCTGTGCGAGGGCAATTGCTAATGCTGCTTCGGTAACCGTGTCCATGGCTGCAGAAACCATCGGAATATTGAGTTCAATTCCGCGAGTTAAGCGCGTGCGCAAATCGGCAGTATGGGGTAAAACAGTTGAATGACCGGGGACGAGTAAAACGTCGTCAAAGGTAAGGGCTTCTTGAGCAATTCGTAGCATGGCAACATCTCACTGGCTGACTTAATGTTGCGGGCAGATTTTACTCGCAAACGGCTTTTCAGTAAACTGTTTTTTCAACTATACCACGAGGTTTTCGCATGCAGCAGCCCCATATTTTTACCGTTTATGGATTAAACACCGAGGTACGACAAGTACTTGAGCAAGGTTTTGGTTCAATTTGGCTGGTTGGCGAAATTTCAAACTTCGCGGCACCAAGCTCGGGCCACTGGTATTTCACTCTGAAAGATGAGCGTGCACAAATTCGCGCAGCCATGTTTCGCAATGCCAATCAGCGGGTACGAATTAGGCCCCAGCACGGTATGCAAGTGTTGGTGCGAGCCAAACTGACCGTTTACGAGCCGCGCGGCGACTACCAGCTCATTATTGAGCATATGGAAGACGCTGGTGCTGGTTTGCTGCAGCAAAAATACGAACAACTGAAAGCCAAGTTACAGGCCGAAGGACTGTTCGACCCCGCGCATAAGCAGCCGCTACCTGAATCAATCAAAAAAGTTGGGGTGATTACCTCGCCCACAGGCGCTGCTGTGCGCGACATTTTAGCCGTACTCAAACGCCGAGACCCCAGCGTTGAGGTAATTATTTACCCTAGTGCCGTGCAAGGCCAAGCTGCCACCGGTGAGTTACTGCATATGTTGCAACGGGCTATAAGCCGTAATGAAGTCGACGCATTGATCATGGCGCGTGGCGGCGGTTCTTTGGAAGATTTATGGTGTTTTAATGACGAACAGCTAGCGTATGCATTGCATAGCTGCCCGATTCCGACCATTTCGGCAGTTGGTCATGAAGTAGACTTTACTATTTGTGACTTTGTTGCAGATGTGCGCGCGCCAACTCCCTCTGCGGCCGCCGAATTAGTCAGCCGGGATCAACGCGAAACCTTGCAGCGCATTAGCCATTTAGCTCACCGTGTAGAACAGGCATGGGCGCGCTATTTTCGCCAATATCAACAACACCAGCAGCATTTGGCGATGCGTTTGCAACAGCAGCATCCACAGCGTCAACTGCAGCAAAATAATCAGCGTTTAGATGAACTCAGTGCGCGTGTGCAGCTAGCGATGCGCCGTTTGTTGCAACAACAGCAACGCCAACAAACACAGTTGGCAAGCCGACTAAGCACGGTTCACCCTGAGCGCCGTTTAGCGCCATTACAGCAACAGCAACAACAATTAAAGCAACGTTTGCAGTTGGCTATGTCACAATTGCTAAAGCAGCAACGACAACGCTTTCAGTCGCTCAGCCAAGGTCTACACATGGTCAGCCCGTTACAGACTATCGAGCGTGGCTACGCAGTGGTGCGTAAAGCCGACGGTGCCGTTGTGCGCAACCCCGCT
Source organism: Pseudidiomarina woesei (assembly GCF_001418345.1). Classification (GTDB taxonomy): domain Bacteria; phylum Pseudomonadota; class Gammaproteobacteria; order Enterobacterales; family Alteromonadaceae; genus Pseudidiomarina; species Pseudidiomarina woesei. The sequence goes on along the minus strand of NZ_LIPW01000006.1, from coordinate 59,227 downwards.
GAACTGGCAACGGGGGAGGCATTTCAGGTGAAAGTTGCAGCTGGTGACTTTAAGGCAGTAAAAACTGAATAAACGCGTACCACAACGGTAAGGTGACAAAGCACAACAGCACGCCGTAGCCAACAATGGCTGCGGATAAAGTGGGCGCTAACCCGGCCATAATTGCTAAAGCACCGGCCGAAATCATGGCGGGCATAGCCGCTTCCATTATCGTCACTTGCACAGCCAATTGCTCTAACCCAAACCAATACAGTACGGCCAGCGCAATAACTGGGGTTGCTACCAGCTTTAAACCTAAAGCCCAATACAACGGACCACGGTCTTCTTGAGGTAAACGAAACTTCAATTGGTACCCCACCGCGACCATAATTACCGGGACAAGGGTAATTGCGAGTGAATCAACAAATTGGCTCATGGCCGCCGGATAATCGAAACCGCGTAGTAACAACGCAACCACTAACGCAACAAACGGCGGGAATTTAGCAATCCGCAACGCGATAGCGCCCGCGCTAGGACGCTGGGTATCAGTACCTGGCTCATGACTGTAAATGGCAGCAATAATAGTGGCGTATATAGACAGAATGAAGAACGAGCCGAGCTGGTCATACAACAATGCATACGGAATGCCTTCTGGACCAAAAAACGCTTCCACCATAGGAAAACCAACAAACGACGTATTTCCCAGTGGAACCACAATCAACATAGCGCCTGTGGTCCAGCGTGACCATTTGAGCCACTTGCTTAATGCCAGCAATACCGGCACCGTCAGCGCCAGCAGCAACCATGGCATTAGCGCCGGGTACAGCAGCTCTTTGCCAAAGGTTAAGCTTGGAATTTTTTGTAACACAACAGCCGGCAAAGCCACGTAAATAACGTAGGCGTTGAGTATTTGCCCGGTGTTTTGAGGAAATTGCCGGCTACGTTGTAACAACAAACCAATGACAACGTAACCGGCAATAAAAATGAAGTTGGCCATTTTGTCCGTGCGTCCATTCCTGTTGGGAAATTAGAAGGTGCAAAACGGCCTTAGTTTACCTTGCTTAGAACTTATGTTCGATACCTAGTGCAACATAACGCTGATTCACATCGATAGTGTCCAAATTACGCCCAGTATACCAAGTGTAAACTTTGGTATTGCTGCCTAATTTGTAATCCACACCTGCAGCAATCGAGTCTTGCTCTCCATCAACGCTAAAGTCCATCATTTGGTATTGCACTTTAAACGTGAAGTTCTGATACGGATATTTAACGCTGGCTACATAGCCGTCAGCTTCGGCGGTGCCATCTACTTGCTCTTGCTGCTGCCACATAAGACCAACTACTGCATCGGCAAGTTTGGTGTAACCCACTAGTCGCTCAACATCATAACCTTCAACTTCGCGGTCAATTGCAGCGCCTAAATAAAATGAGGTATCGTCTAGGCCTTCGTCACCGTAGCTAATTGCTGTTGAGATACCATCGTTTACTGCTGGGTCGTCACTGGCAATATAGGTTGCCCCAAAACGGAACTGATTAAATGACGGTGAATAATAACTAACTGTATCGCTGGTGCGGTTTTCGCCTTCAAACAAGGCTTTTACGTCGGCCTCGTAATCGTTGAATAAATCAATGTCGCCTTGCACGGTTTTCAGTACAGTGTCACGGCGGCCAATGGTCACTTCACCGAAGCTGCCTTTTAAACCAATGTACTGATTACGCGAACGAAGATTGTCTGAACCGCCCAAGTCAGCAAGGTCTACTTGCCATTCAAGTTGGTAGATAACTTCCAAGTCATCGTTAAGTTTAGCGCCGCCTTTTATCCCAAAGCGCGACGCGTTTGAGACCACATCAGTTTGCGAACCGTTGCCATCGTCGAGGTCGTTGCTTTGCAGTGACACATTGATTTTGCCGTAAATATCCCACGAAATCGGCTCGTCGTTGGCGACTGCTGCATGAGATGCAACCGCTAATGTTAGTGCACTTAATGCCATTGGAAGTTTGTTCATAACCTAGCCCGACCAGAAATTGGTTATCAGAAATATGTATAGCACGCAAATTTGCGTGCCGTACACATAGTTATCTGGGCGGGTATGTTATATCAGAAATATGACAGTTTCATGACTATATGTCAGTTTTTTGTCTTTTTTATGACCTTTACATGTCATTAAGATGATGATTGCATGTCAGCTCGTAGCTCTTGTAAACGTGATTGCTGCTCTTGCTCTGCTTTAGCGTAACGCTCCCACTGACTAGCAGATTGTTTCGCTTCATCAAACTGCTTCGCCACAGCAAAGGCTTGTAGCGCTGCGTTGAAGTTTTCTAAGTTCAATTCAGCCATGCCAATCACTAAATGCATTGCACCAGGTTGCGTCAAGCCGCCTTTTTCAAGCGCCGCTCGCGCTGCATTAATTGCTTCTTGATTGCGCTCGGCATTCAATAGCAAGGTTGCACGTTGGGCATCAAACTCGCCGTTGTCACTTAAACTTGCAGCTTGTTGCAGTGCACTATTGGCTTTATCGGTTTCACGTGCAGCAACCCAGGCTTGGGCCAACAGTTTGTAGTTACGCAAATTAGCTTCCACTGCACCGGTTGTCAGTGCTTTTTCCATAACTTGCCCAGCTTTAAATGGCACGTCATTGAAAAAGTATGTTTGCGCTAGGTTGAGTAAGTCTTGGCTCTTGGTTAAAAAGCCCTGCTGAAACGCAGTTTCAAGCATAGCTAATTGCTTGGTTTCTTGTCCCAACTGACCAAATACACCGGCTAGTTGCACCCAATACTCTGGTTTATTGTAGTAACGCACCATCGCTTCAAGTACCTCGGCAACCTGCGCCGTTTGTCCAAGCTCAAAATAAATTGCACGCTGCAGTACCAACCAATTTTCTTCCGGAATTTGGCGCTTATTTTGCACCGTTTTAATGGCTTTACTTATCGGTGCCAAGGCCGCTTGATAGTCACCTTTTTGATACAGCGCTTGGGCTTTTAACACCCATGCTTTTTGCTGTTGTTCTGCTGGCACCAATTGTTCCCATTGCGCTAAGAAATCTAACGCTTGTTCAAATTCACCTTGGCCCAAAGCAAGCTGCGCTAAACTAAACAATGTAGTCTGTTCTAGTGCTTCTGGAATTGCTTCTTCTTTGACGACTTTGGCGAAATAGGTTATCGCTTTAGCAATATTGTCTTGGCCGTAATACATGTAACCATAGAAGTTCCAGAGCATGGATCGCTCATAGCTATTCATGCTACTCAATTTGCTTTCCACGTTGGCAAGAACCTCTAGGCCCGCTTTCAAGTCACCATCATCGGCAAGCTGCTGAGCGCGTGCAAGTTGACTGTATACTTGCTCACGCAACGCTGGAGTTTTCTTACGCTCAGCACCAACCACGGGGCTGGACACCACAATACTTATAATTGCAGCAACAATGAGTAAATAACGCATATGCTTTCTCCTAACCCTCTGCTTTGCTAACCGTGTTGTGTTAACCGTCAATCGCAAAGGTTAACCGGTTTTGTACACCTTCAACTTCAACCGGCTCGCCATTCACAACACGAGGTTTGTATTTAAATTTCAGTACCGCGTCCATGGCAGCTTGATCAAAAATAGATTCGGGCTGCGCTTCAATGACATAAGGATCACGCACAGTGCCTTGTTTGGTCACTGTAAACCCAACCACTACGTACCCCTCAATGCCTCGTTGCAAAGCGCGACGCGGATAAACCGCTTGTACTTTTACAATGGGTAAGTACTCACCATCGCTGGTATCAAGACCAATACCGCCTGACAAACTAGTATCGACTTGTATATCGGCAGAAAAATCAAACCCGGCGGCGTCTGCTTCGGCTGCGTCATTTTGCATCTCTGGTTGCGGCATATCCGGCGGTGGCTGCTCTGGTTCAGGCGGACGCTGTGGTTTGCGTTCCTTCTGCTGCACCACCTCTTCCGGCTTCACCCGTACAAAATCAAGAACACTGCCCTTTGGCGGCTCAGACATGGCCCCTTCGCCCCCCGCTATCAGTGACTGCATTAAATAAAACAGCCCTGCGGTAATGGCGAATGCAGCAATTAGTGCGAGCAATAAACGTTTCATAACTAGTCTTCTTGCGTTGCAATTGAGACATCAAACACACCAGCCGCACGAGCCGCGTCCATCACTTTAATCAGCGTTTCTGTGGTGGCTTTTTTGTCGGCTTGAATAACCACCGAACCCTGCGGGTTTTCGGCATACAAGCGCTCAATGTTGGCTTGTACAGCGCGCGCGTCCACTTGGCGTTTGTTAATCCAAATTTCACCACTATCACTAATGGCAACTAAAATATTGGCGCGGTCTTTTTGCACAGCGGTGGCAGCTTCTGGGCGGTTCACGTCAATACCTGACTCTTTCACAAAAGACGCAGTGACAATAAAGAAAATCAACATAATGAACACCACATCTAACATGGGGGTCATGTCAATTTGCGCTTCTTCTTCGTCAACTAAATTTGCAAAATGCTGTTTCATCGCGCTTTACCTTTATGATTTAGCAAGCTGTTGCTCGCCTGAATGATCGAGTAACAAACGGTCTTCTAATTTCAACCGCTCACGTTTCGCGGTGCGTTGTAACCAGGTGGTGGCAAACACACCTGACAAGGCTCCGACCATACCTGCCATGGTTGGAATAGTTGCTTTAGAAACCCCCGCCGCCATAGAGCGAGCGTTTCCGGTGCCAGCTACGGCCATGACGTCAAACACTTCAATCATGCCGGTAACGGTACCCATCAGGCCTAACAACGGGCACAAGGCCACCATGGCTTGCAAAATAGGCAGGTTACCGCCTAACGCTAAGGACACACGCGAGATCATTGCGCCACGTATTTGCTCGGCTTGCCATGACGATTTATCGCTGCGGTTATTCCAGCTAGTTAACGCCGCTTTGGTTGCTTGGCGATGACCACGCAGGTAATAAAAAATCCGCTCAAGAATCATCAGCCACATGACAAATATGAGCACCCCGATAACCAGCAGCACATTGCCGCCGGTTTCGATGAAGTCTTGAATGGCATTGCTGAATTCAAGCAGAAACATAATTAGTGACTCCGCTCAGAGCGCTCCGCAATAATGCCCGAGGCTTGTTCTTGCAAAATATGAACAATATGGCGGCTACGCGTATTTAGCGTGGCAAACAATAGGGTCATAGGAATAGCGACCACCAAACCAAGTACCGTGGTCACCAAAGCTTGTGAAATACCACCGGCCATGAGTTTCGGGTCACCGGTACCAAATAACGTGATGGCTTGGAAGGTATTAATCATGCCAGTTACTGTACCTAACAGACCCATGAGCGGGGCAACCACCGAAATAATTTTAATAAAGGTTAAGTTACGTTGAATTTTGGGAACTTCGCGCAAAATCGCTTCGCTAAGTTTCAGTTCCAGCGTTTCGGTATCAACGTCTGGGTACTTGCGCTGCACGGCCATTACGCGACCTAACGGGTTGTTGTCGTTTGGCTGGTCTTGCTTCATTTGACGTTTCACTTTACCACCCATAAGCGTCAGCGTAATAAAGCGTTCTAACGCGATGATGAGTCCAATCGCTCCCAAGGCCAAAATGATGTACCCCACGGTACCACCTTGATCGATACGTTCGCCTAAGTCAGGCGCTTGTACCAGTAGGCCAAGAATTGAGCCACCGGTTGGGTCCATGGCAAATTTAACTGGGTTGCTATCGGCATTTTCTAGTGCGCTTACTGTATCTAAATAGCGGCCGCTGGGCTGACGAATTAACTCAGCAACGGTATCTGTGCCCGGCACTAATTCCAAATAACGACCATCAGCAACCATGTTAAAGGTGCCGACCCGAGTTACTTGCGTATTGGCTTTTTCGCCGTTTGCCAAAGTCACTTCGGTGTTGAACTTGCTTACCTTGCCCGACTCAGTCATTTCTTGCAGTAACGCCAACCAAACCGATTCAATTTCAGCAATTGACGCTAGTTTTGAACTGCTACCCATTTTTTGCGCTAGCGCACTTAACTGCTCGCTACGGCCCGGATATTCGACCGATACAAACGATGTTTGCAGTTTGCTGCTGGTGTCGCCAGCAACTTGCTGCAGCACGCCGAGCAACTCTCGTAACGAACCCATGCGCTGAGTTAAGGTGTCGGTGACTTCCGCCAGTTCAATTTCGTTTCTCTCAAATTGCGTTTCCAAGGTTTCACTGAGCTTTTCTAAACGATCACGTTCGGCAATAGCGTCTCGCAAAATACGCGCTTGCTCATTTGCTTCTGCGCGAAAGCGCGCCTCACGCTGTTTATTTTCTTCGGTTTGCTCAAACTGACCTTGTTGTAACTGTTGCAGTAGCTGGTCCAAGTTAATTGGTTCTTGCATAACTGCATTTGCGCTTGACCCCACTAGCAACAAGGCAACAGCTGAAATACTGGTTAAAAGTTGCTTTAACATGGTTATTCTCCGGTGCTAGAGGTTGAGGTAAATACTGGCAACATCAGCAAATCAGGTGCTAACTGTTTACGCGCCACACGAATTGCCTCTTGTACGTTGCTGGCGTAGCTTGCGTCTAAAGGTTGCCATTCACGTTGCTGTTGATTCCATACGCCCATGCTTGAGCCGTCACGGGTTTTGTAAAGCAACACAGTGCGCCCCATACGCAAGAACTCAACGTCTTGTAGCTGCCCAGCCACAGTCATTTCACCGTTATAGGCTTCAATGTTACGTCCGTAATCAGCCTCTATCTGAAACGCTTCCATAACCCGACGAAACTTCTCTGACACATCAACGTCGGCGCGGTCCATCAGCTCTCGTAAAGTAGCCACGCGCTCAGCGCGCTCTTCAGGTAGAAACGGCACATCGAGTTGCACAAACTTATCTAGGCTTTCAATCATGCGCAGCATTAGCGGGGTAATTTGACGCTCCACGACACTCACTTCATCAATCGAAGCGTTGAGTTCATCTTTCTCTGCTGCTTGCGCATTAATTTGCTTTTGTAGCTGCTGGGTATAAACCTCTAACCCTTGAATTTGACGCGTGATTTGCTTGTATTGCTGAATTCGTTCTTGGGTTGAGTCCGCAATTTTTTCAACAGTCAGCTGTGATGATTTCGCTGCGCTATTAATTTTGTTAGCGGCATCAACGACAGGCTCTAACGAAGTTTCTTGCGCAGCAAGCGAATGAGAGAAAAGCGGCGCGCTGCAGAGCGCGATTAGAACTACCGAAGAAATTAAGGAATGCTTCATAACAATACCTTGCGCATCTAATGAATGTTGATGCGCAAGATACTGCAGTTATGTGACAGCTTGGTGACTGAAAGATGTCAGTTATGTGTCAATATGACGGTTTTGTTTGATTTCTGTGACCATTTCACGCATATCCACCCCGCTTGGATGCTGGAAAACACGCAGCCCGAACTCTGGAAGTATGGAAATAAGATGGTCAAAAATATCTGACTGAATGCCTTCGTACTCAACCCACTCTGTGGTCGCCGTAAAGCAATATATTTCTAATGGTAAGCCGTCCGCCGTGGGGTTCAATTGACGCACCATCAGCGTCATTTCTTGATGTACGCGGGGGTGACTTTGCAGATACGCACGAACATAAGCCCGAAAGGTACCAATATTACTAATACGGCGGGTATTTACTGGCTCTTTTCCTTCGTCTTTTAATTTCTGATTCCACTCGTCTATTTCTTTTTGTTTGCTCGCTAGGTAGTCCTTAAGCAAACGAAACCGATTAAGCTCTTTGCGTTCGTCATCTGACAAAAAGTGTACGCTGTTTTGATCAAGCATAAGACTACGCTTAACACGGCGTCCGCCCGACTCTTGCATGCCCCGCCAGTTTTTAAATGGGTCCGAAATAAAGCGTTTGGTCGGAATTGTCGATATAGTTTTATCCCAGTTTTGCACCTTCACGGTATGTAACGCGATATCAATCACATCGCCGTCAACATTCAAATTAGGCATTTCAACCCAGTCACCAACACGAATAATGTCATTTGAGGTAATCTGCACGCTTGCCACCAATGACAGCAGCGTGTCTTGAAACACCAACATGAGCACCGCTGCCATAGCGCCTAAGCCTGACAGCAAAATCACCGGAGACTTGTCAATAAGCGCTGCTACCACCAAAATGGTGGCGACCGCATAAATTGCAATTTTTACAACTTGAATATAACCCTTAATCGGCTTCTCATGCGCGTCCGGCTGGCGTTCATATACGGTATTAACCACGGTTAAAATACCGCTAATGGCGCGGCCAATGGTGAGAATAATAAACGCCGTACAAACGTTGTTCACCACCACCACAACTTCTTCGGGCAGGTTGGGCACCGAGCTAATACCATAGGTGATGACTAATGCAGGAACTACATTCGCTAACCGCGCAATAATGTTGCGCTCAAATAATTGTTTGTCATGCCCCGCTGGCGTGTAGGAAATAACCGTTAGCACCCCACGCATGAGAATTTTCTTAACCACAAAATTAGCTATCCATGCGCCTAGCAATAACACCGCAAGCTTGACGATAGTGTCCATATCAGGGTGCTCTGACAGTAATTTTTGCCACTGTTCAAATTGCTCTTTCATAGGTGTCTCTAGTTTCCATTTTTTGCCCAACGCGGCTTTTAACATAGCGGAATTAGGCGCTATTCACAACGCCGTAAATATTGCGCAACGCGCCAAATTCCAGTACCTTGTTTGAAAGCTTTCAAGGACCCCGCATGGCAACGTCGAGTATTTCAAAATCGCTGCTTACTAATGTACTCTCAGTGTACTTTGTACTGACACTGGTAGTGACGTCAGTGCAGGTGGTCGGTGAATACTACGACACCAAAAAAATGTTGGTACAAGAGCTCAACAACCAGCAAAGTACCTTCAGCCATTCCCTAGCCCGCTCATTATGGGAATATAACACCCCCCAAATTGACGCTATTGCCGACGGGCTTATTAACATACCGGCTATCGCTGGGTTGGTGATTCGCGACGATACGGGGCGCATTGTTAGCCAACTTGGGCGTACGCCGCCGTTACGCACCTTTCCTTCGGTTGCCGCAGACAGCTATGAGCTTCCCGAGCGTGAAGGTGTTTTCGGTTATTACGCCAAACTGGTTTTTGAATTTTCTGGCAACTCAACCCAAGTTGGTGACGTAACGCTATACACAACCCGCGACATTGCCATTGAACGTATCAAAGTGAGTTTATATTTTATTATCGGCTCAGCGATAATCAAAAGTACATTCTTGATCATGCTGTTTAGTTTTGCTTTTCACCGCATGCTTAACCGCCCTATGCGTGATCTTATCGGGCAAATAAAAAACTTTCGATTAGATGACCTAGAGCATTCGAAGCTTCATTTACGCAACCTTAGAAGCACCGAATTTGTGTTGCTTGAACAGGCCTATAACCAGCTTGTTGAGAACTTAAAAGAATACCAACAAAACCTCGAGAAAACGCAAAAGCAGTTACTACATGCGAACCAAAAACTGGACGAACATAATAATATTTTAGAACAAGAAGTAGCACGTAAAACCAGTAACTTAAGCCGTGTGCTTGTAGATATTGAGCGGCAGAAAAATGACTTGGAAGTACGTCAAGGCTCGTTAGAAAATGAAGTTCGGCAGCGGCGTCTTATTGAGTCCGACTTGCGCGAAATTAATACCCGTTTACAGGAATCCTTGAGCGCGCTTGAACGGGCGCAAGACCAACTGATTGAGTCGGAAAAAATGGCTTCATTAGGTGGTTTAGTTGCGGGCATGACTCATGATGTGAATACACCCATTGGTATTTCGGTGACTGCAGCAACTTATATTCGAGATCAACTCGCAGAAGCAGAACAAGCACTCACCAACAAAAAACTAACTCAGGCTCAATTGAAAAAAGTATTTAAATTAAGCAAAGAGTCGCTCGATTTGTTAGAAAGCAATTTAGCGCGTGCGTCTGACCTTATTAGTAGCTTCAAACAAGTCGCGGTTGATCAAACATCTGAAGCGATTCGTGACATAAATATCAAACAATATATTCACGGCGTTATTCAAACCTTAAAACCTCGCTTTAAGCCGCTAAAACCGAACATTGAAGTGATTTGTGCAGATGACTTAGATGTGCGCTGCCCAGCTGGTGCTGTGGCGCAAATTTTCACAAACTTAATTATTAACTCATTGATACATGGCTTTGAAAACAAGCAAGATGGGGAAATTAAAATTAGCATTGAGCGCGGTGATAAGAGGCTGCTCATTACCTATTCAGACAATGGTAAAGGTTTGGACCAAAAACAATTAGAACAGTTGTTCGACCCGTTCTTTACCACCAAAGTGCAGCAAGGCGGTAGCGGCCTTGGCACGCACATCATACGCAATTTGGTGACGCAAACACTGAACGGCACCATTGACGCGCAAAGTGAACCTGGCCAAGGCCTAACCTACCGTATGGCTCTAGCCGTCACATTTATTTAGGGAATTTTTCATGTGGTTTAAAAACTTGCGTATTTATACGCTAGCAGACGATTTTGTAGTACCTGAAAATATTGAACAACGCTTGCAAGATAACGCGTTTCGCCCATGTGGCCGCCAAGAACTGGCCAGTTTCGGTTGGGCCTCGCCGTTTGGGGCTCATAGCGAAGTTCTTTGCCACCAAATTAGCTCAAGTTATTTATTTTGTGCACGCAAAGAAGAAAAAGTACTGCCTGCTGCCGTAGTCAACGCCGAACTGGACGAAGCCATTGTACAAATTGAAGCTGAACAAGGTCGCAAAGTTGGTGGCAAAGAAAAACAAAATTTAAAAGAAGACATTGTGCACCGCCTTATGCCGCAAGCATTCACCCGCTTTCGTTCAACGTGGGGTATGCTAGACACCGAATTAAACATAGTGGTGGTTGACGCCTCTGCCGCTAATCGTGCCGAAGACTTTTTAGGTATGCTACGCAGTAGTTTCAGTTCACTGCCGGTTAAGCCGCTATTTAGCGAAAATCCATCGGAATTATATTTTACTCAATGGCTGAAAGCCGGCCGCGCCCCTGGGCAATTTGAATTAGGTGACGAGGTGGAATTGCGCGACAGCGCCGAAGAAGGTGGTATTGTGCGACTACGTCAACATGCCTTGACAGGTACGGAAATAGAAACGCACTTGGCCCATGGTAAACAAGCCACCAAAATAGGGTTAAACTGGAACGAACGCGTTTCGTTTGTACTTGAGCACGACCTAGCGGTAAAGCGATTTAAACCCACAGATATTTTGTTGGATGACCAAGACAAGCTGGTCGATGCTACACCGGAACAAAAAATTGATGCCGATTTCGCCTTACTTGCGGGCGAAATTCACGCGTTTTATCCGCAACTTGTTGGTTTGTTTACCGAGTCAAATTAGAACCATAAGGACTACTCATGAACAACAGATTAAAAACAACGCTGTCTGCTGCTGCACTTAGCCTTATTCTGGCTGGCTGTGGCCAAGAGCCAGCCCCGGTTGAGTTAGCTCAGGTGGAGATGGCACCAACTAATTTGGTCGCTAGTGCTGAGTCTCGCTTAGATATTTATTATCCAGTTGATTTAACTGCTGACCTAAGCCACTTATCCGACCGTCAGCGACACGTTGTTGAGCTGCTGATTGAAGCGTCTGAAATTATGGACAACTTATTCTGGCATCAAGCTTACGGCGCCAGTAAATCGAGCTTGTTAAGTCGTATTGAAGACCAGCGCGTGGCTAAATTCGCTGATATTAACTACGGCCCTTGGGACCGCTTAAACAACAATAAGCCGTTCTTAACAGGTTTCGAGGCCAAGCCGGCTGGGGCTAACTTTTACCCGGCTGACATGACGAAAGCTGAATTTGAGGCCGCTGAATTCCCGGGCAAAATTGATTTATACACGTTAGTACGTCGCAACGACCAAGGCGAGTTATACGCAATACCCTACAATGAAGCTTACCGTAGCGAACTTGAGCGCGCAGCAGATTTGCTGCGCGAAGCTGCTGAGTTCGCCGAAGACGAAGGCTTTAAAAATTATTTAACGATGCGCGCAGACGCGTTTTTAAGTAACCACTATCAGCCTTCTGACTTTGCTTGGATGGACATGACCAACAACGAAATTGACGTGGTTATTGGTCCCATTGAAAGCTACGAAGATCAGCTTTACGGCTACCGTGCAGCATTCGAGTCATATGTGCTTATTAAAGACATGGCTTGGAGCGAGAAGCTCGCTATGTACGCTCAGCACCTACCTGAATTACAGCGCAACTTACCTGTCGCCGACGCATACAAAGCCGAAATACCGGGCTCAGGCGCACAGCTAAACGCTTATGACGTGGTGTATTACGCTGGGCACTCAAATGCCGGCAGCAAAACCATAGCGATTAACCTACCAAACGACGAAGAAGTACAGTTACAAAAAGGCACTCGTCGCTTACAGCTGAAAAATGCGATGCGCGCTAAGTTTGATGCCATTTTGGTACCTATTGCCGACGAGCTGATTGTGCCAGAGCAACGCCAACACATTACCTTTGATGCGTTTTTTGCCAACACCATGTTCCATGAAGTGGCTCATGGTTTAGGTATAAAAAACCTAGTTGGTAAAGAAGGCACCGTGCGTGAGGCACTGAAAGAGCATGCCTCTGCGTTAGAAGAAGGCAAAGCCGATATTTTAGGTTTGTACATGGTTACCCAATTGCTTGAAGCGGGCGTTATTACCGAGGGCGTATTGGAAGATTACTACACAACGTTCTTGGCTGGCATTTTCCGTTCAGTACGTTTTGGCGCTTCAAGCGCGCACGGTAAAGCAAACATGATTCGCTTCAACTACTTTGAGCAAGCCGGTGCGTTTTCGCGCAATGAAGCAGGCCAATACTCAGTAAATATGGACGCCATGCGCGCCGCCATGAATAGCCTATCGGAGAAAATTCTAACTCTGCAAGGCAATGGCGACTACCAAGGCGTAGGCGAACTGTTTGACACTATGGGTAATATTGGCCCTGAGTTACAAGCCGACCTAGACCGCCTTTCAGCAGCCGATATTCCAGTGGATATTACCTTCCGTCAAGGTAAGGATGTGCTGGGTATATAATCTAAGTTACCGTGCCATTTAGATAAAATGCACCGGTGTATTGCAAAAATGCATCGGTGTATTTGTTGTCATCTCGTATTGTCAGTTCTTCAAGCTCAAACTCTTGTTCACAACCTTGACGCGTTAATTCAAGCAGCACTAAGTAAGGTTGTCTCTTTGGTACGCTGCGTACGTTGCAATGTCGAACGATAACTAGTGGCGGTTGAGTGGCATGCGTAGCTTCAATGATGCTAGTTAACGCCTGCTGTGGAGCAACCAGTGCAATACGTCCATTAGGTGCCAGTAATTGCGCTGCGCGCGCCAGCCACGGCTGCCATATTTCTTGTGCCGCTCCCTGCCGGGCTAATTGCCGTTGACTGTTGGCGCTGCTTAAGTGCGCAGCAAAGTATGGCGGATTCATGATCACCAAGTCATAGCTGTAATTGGGGGCTGCAAAGGTCAATACATCGGCTTGCTGTACCATGACTTTGTTTGGCCATGGTGAATTATGCACATTTTCGGCGGCTTGTTGTGCCGCTGCCGCGTCATATTCATAGGCATCAATGCGGGCATTGGCATTAGTGCGTTGCGCTAGCATTAACGCCAAAATACCGCAGCCACTACCAAAATCAGCAGCATAACTTACCTCGTCGGTACGCACCCAACCACCAAACAACAAACTATCGGTGCTAACTTTCATCGCACAACGATCATCTTTCAGGTAAAATTGCCGACATTGAAAGCCCATAGGCTATTTGTCCTTTTGTGACAGTGTATTTTAAACAGGAAATAAGCATGACACCCGATTGGGAACAACTTGAACTCGATGACGAACTTATCGATGTTCTTCGCGCAGCGGAACTTAACAAACCCGCCAAAGTACAGCAAGCAGTTATTCCAGCAGCGCTTGAAGGCCATGACTTATTAGTCAACTCACCAACAGGTACCGGTAAAACCCTAGCGTTTTTATTGCCGGCGCTTCAGCATTTACTGGATTTTCCGCGCCGACACCCGGGCTCAGCACGCGTGCTTATTTTAGCGCCAACCCGTGAATTGGCCCAGCAAATTGCCGAGCAAGCCGATGCCTTTGGCGAAACCACCGAATTAAAAACAGTATTGATTACCGGTGGTGTTAACTATGGTTCTCAGCATGAAGCACTGCAAGCAAGCCACGATATTCTTGTGGCAACACCGGGCCGCTTGCTCGATCTTATTGGTGCTGATCAGTACGAGCTAGAAAAAGTAGAATGGCTGATCATTGATGAAGCCGACCGCATGCTGGACATGGGCTTTAGTAGTGCAGTGAAGCAACTCGTGAACGAAGCACGCAACTTGCAGCAAACCTTGTTGTTTTCTGCCACGCTTGATAGCACTGGTGTACAACGCTTCTCAAGTGACATTCAAAAAGAGCCACAGGCCATTACGATAGAGCCGCCAAAGCGCGAGCGTGGCAAAATTCTGCAGCGTTGGTACCAAGCCGATACTGCCGAACATAAATTTAAGTTGCTTGAGCGCCTGCTAGGCCAGTACCCTGGCCGCCGGGTTATCTTTGTGCGTACCCGTGAACGCGTTGAAGAACTGGCAAGCAAACTGCAAGCTGCAGGTATCAAGACCATGACTTTACGTGGTGATATGCCACAAGCCGATCGGCAGCGCATTATTGCGCGTATGGAAAAGTTTTCCGACAGCACATTAATTGCCACCGACGTTGCCGCCCGTGGCATTGATATTGAAGATATAGAGCTGGTAGTCAACTATGACATGCCGAAGCAAGCCGATGTGTACTTGCACCGCATAGGTCGTACTGGTCGCGCAGGCAAAACCGGACAAGCGATTGCTTTGGTAGAGGCCCATGATGCTGAGTTACTAGGCCGTATTGAGCGCTATACAAAAACCAAAATTGAACGTCGTGTCATCGACGACTTGCGGCCGCAATTTAAGTTTCCAACACCGGGTAAGTCGAAGAAAAAGAAAGCTAAAAAGAAAAAATCGAAGTAGTTCGCTACTTCGATTTTTTTTGTTGTTGCTTACGCCATTGAAAGCGCACAAAAACGTAGCCGTAATAACTTGCCGCGCCCGCGGCATCAGCAATCAAGTCACCAATACTTGATGACCGATATGGCAGCATGTCTTGCACCCATTCAATCACTAACCCATAACCTATCAACAACAGTAATGCGGCCCAAATAGGTATGGGGAAGGCCCGATGAAAGGTCAACGCCAAGATAAAAAACGCGGCAAAATGCACCACTTTGTCTAAATGCTGAAAACGTGGCACTGCACCGGTAGAAATTTGCATTAAAAACGCAATTGTCGAACCGACAAGAACCACTAAAAACACTAATCGCGCGACATTTCTTGACGTCATGAATAATCCTTATTCTGCGGCGGCTACTGCGGATGGCTGATAAACCGCCACGTTGTTATAACCTTGTTCTTGTAAATATAAAGCTTGTAACTTGCTCATCACGCCTTTTTCGCAATACAGCAAATAGGTCTTGTTTGGATCAAGTTCGGCAAACGCTGTCGCTAATTTAAAAAATGGTATATGGCGCACCGTGATAGCTGCATTCGGCGCATTAAATGCCTTGCGTTCTACTTCGTCGCTACTGCGAATATCAATAATTTCATGCAACTGGGGCTGCACTGCAGCAACAGTATCCAATTTGGTGACCCGCGCCTCGGTGGTCTCGCCAATTTGGCTCACATCTTCCACGCGCGATTGACGCACCACTTGTTCCAACAGAGTTATGTCTAGCAGTTGCTCTGCTTCTGCCAACACGTCGCGCTGCGCTTTGACCGTTGGCTTATTAGAAATGACACCGCAGTATTCTGGCATGCTTCGGGCAAAATCTGCAGTACCAATTTGTTGCGCAATGTTAATGATTTCCTGCTTGTCCATAGTAATTAGCGGGCGTAAAACCAACTTATTGGTTGCTTCGTCAATAACACTGAGGTTACTTAGCGTTTGGCTTGACACTTGCCCAAGCGCCTCACCGGTAACAACAGCTGCTGTGTGTAACTTGTCGGCGACCATTTCTGCGGCGCGTAGCATTTGGCGTTTCAGCACCACGCCCATTAAACCGTTATCAATTTTGGTTAAGATTTCTTCCACCACTGGCGCGAAATCAACACTAATAAACTTCAATGGATGCGAGCTTGCATATTGCTGCCACAAGTAATACGCAGTTTGCCGTACTCCTGTTTCATGCTGTGCTCCGCCCAAATTAAAAAAGCAAAAATGCACCCGCGCACCGCGTCGAAGCATTTGGAAACTGGCCACGCTAGAGTCAAACCCCCCTGACAGCAAACTCAGCACGGTTTCTTGGGTTGGTAACGGAAATCCGCCTAAGCCTTGTTGCTTATCTCCAAATACACGCACCGTGTCATGGTCTATTTCAACCCGCACTTCAACATCTGGGCGGCGTAAGTCAACGCGAGTACCTTCGCAATGTTTTAAAATGCCGCCGCCTAAGTAGCGCTCAAGATCAAGCGACCGAAACGGATGTGTTCCCTTACGCTTGACGCGGACGGCAAATTTTCGCCTGCTAATAGTTGGTTGCCAAAGATTCAAAACCTGCGCCATAATTGGCTCAAAGTCAGTTGGCTCGCCCTCAGGCAACGGCAACTCATACGAGCGACTAAACCATGAAATACCCGGAACCCGCTGTAGCAACTCACTGACAAATTCAGCGCTTTTAGGTGCAAATTCACTGTGAGCTTCGCTACTTTGTTCTGGGACAATCACTTCAATTCGATCCCAACACCAAATGACCTTGGCGTTTACTTCATTGCGGCGCAAGATACTTTTCAGATTATTTACCAGTACCTTACCGTAGCGTTTACGAACGCCTTTACTTTTAATGGTGATTTCTGCGTGGAGTCGAACAATAAATTTCATGAGATTTTTTGCGGCCGTTAGTGTTACATCGTGTGAAAACGCGGCATTATACCTGATTTGACCGCGCTGCGGAATCAAGGTAACTTGTCCGCCATATCTCGGCACCGTACTGGATACACTACCCCTATGAGCGATTTATCTTTTGAACAAGCTATGCAACAACTCGAACGCATTGTGGTGCAGTTGGAGCAAGGTGAATTACCGCTAGAAAAGGCGCTTGAACAATTTGAAGAAGCGGTTAAGTTATCGCGACTTAGCCAGCAGAAGCTGCAACAAGCTGAACAAAAGGTTAGTCAATTGCTTCAGCAACAAAATGGTGAACAGCTAGGCGCCTTCCATGGCAACAATACGGGTGAGGACGAAGCGTGAGCTCCACTGCGCCGGTAACCACCTCAATAAACGCATTGTTAAATGGCTCCAAAGAACATATCAATGCGTTGCTTGAGCGCATATTAGAACAACGCAAAGCCGTAGCGCCGCGTTTGAATGAGGCCATGCGCTACGCGTTGGTGCTTGGTGGAAAACGCGTTCGCCCTTTCTTGACGCTGCAAGTTGGCCAGCTTTGTGGCGCTAGCGAGACCAGTTTGAATCATGCCGCTGCTGCTATTGAATGTGTGCATGCCTATTCGCTTATTCACGACGACTTACCGGCAATGGATAACGACACTTTACGTCGTGGCCAACCCACCTGTCACATCGCATTTGATGAAGCTATTGCTATTCTTGCCGGCGACTCGCTGCAAACACTTGCATTTGAGTTAATAAGTCGCCCTGATGCGACACTTGATGCAAAACGCCAATTAGAAATGATTCATGTGCTCGCAGAAGCCAGCGGTGATCGCGGCATGTGTGGCGGTCAAGCACTCGACTTAGCCGCAACCGGTCTGCAACTACCTGAGTCTGAATTGGCGCAAGTGCACATTCATAAAACGGGTGCACTTATTCGTGCTGCGGTTCAGCTAGGTGTGCTAGCCGGCCATGATAGCGCGCAAGCGCATCGCGCCAATTTCGACGCTTTTGCTCATTATTTAGGGCTCGCTTTCCAAGTACGCGACGATATTCTTGATGTAATTGGCGAAACTGCAGCCCTTGGCAAAACCCAAGGCAGCGATATCAACGCCAACAAAGCTACTTATGTGAGTTTGCTTGGGCTTGATGGTGCGCAGCAACGCTTACACGATTTACATCATAAAGCGCTTCATGCCTTAGCCAAAATTCCTTACAATACGGAAATACTGGAAGCTTTCGCAGATCATCTGCTGAATCGGGATCATTAATACATGTCGTCAAACCGTAGTCACTCAACGTCTTCGCCTGCATTGCTAAAGGCCATTCATACACCTGCAGACTTGCGCTTGTTAAACGAGCGGCAGCTACCGCAGGTTTGTGCCGAAGTACGTGAGTTCCTGCTTAATTCGGTTAGCCAAAGTAGTGGGCACTTGGCCTCAGGGCTTGGCACTGTAGAGCTAACTGTGGCCTTGCACTATGTTTATGCAACGCCATATGATCAATTGGTTTGGGATGTTGGCCATCAGGCTTACCCACATAAAATTTTGACCGGTCGTAAAGAACAGTTGCATACCATTCGCCAAAAAGATGGCTTGCATCCGTTTCCGTGGCGTCCAGAAAGCGAGTACGACACCCTTAGTGTTGGTCATTCAAGCACCTCGATTAGTGCCGCTCTTGGTATGGCAATTGCGGCCGAACGCAATAACACTCAACAAAAAGTAGTCTCAATTATTGGCGACGGCGCCATTACGGCGGGCATGGCCTTTGAAGCGCTTAATCATGCCGGTGACATAAAGCCTGACATGTTAGTTATTCTGAATGACAACGACATGTCCATTTCCGAAAACGTTGGCGCGCTCAACAATCATTTAGCACGCGTGCTTTCGGGCAAGGTATATACTTCCATTCGTGAAAGCGGCAAAAAGCTTTTGCAGGGCATGCCGGGCATTTCACATATTGCTAGCCGTGCCGAAGAGCACGTTAAAGGTATGGTGGCCCCCGGCACGATTTTTGAAGAGCTTGGTTTTAACTACATTGGCCCAATTGATGGCCATGACGTGAACTTGCTGGTTGATACGCTGCGCAACATGCGTAGCCTGAAGGGCCCGCAGTTTTTGCATGTTGTTACACGCAAAGGTAAAGGCTACGCGCCGGCTGAAAAAGACCCGATTGGCTACCATGGCGTGCCAAAATTTGACCCAAGCCAAACCTCACTGCCAAGTAAAAAACCAACCACACCGTCTTACTCTCAGGTGTTTGGCGACTGGCTATGCGACATGGCTGCTCAAGATGACAAACTAATGGCGGTTACCCCTGCCATG
Organism: Pseudidiomarina woesei; assembly: GCF_001418345.1. Taxonomy (GTDB): domain Bacteria; phylum Pseudomonadota; class Gammaproteobacteria; order Enterobacterales; family Alteromonadaceae; genus Pseudidiomarina; species Pseudidiomarina woesei. The sequence goes on along the minus strand of NZ_LIPW01000006.1, from coordinate 40,008 downwards.
CGTGAAGGTTCAGGCATGGTTGAGTTTTCGCAAAAATACCCAGGTCAATATTTTGACGTTGCCATTGCCGAGCAACATGCGGTTACCTTTGGTGCCGGCTTGGCCATTGGTGGTTACCACCCAGTGGTGGCAATTTACTCGACGTTTTTACAGCGTGGCTATGATCAACTTATTCACGACGTCGCCCTGCAAGAACTTCCCGTATTGTTTGCGATAGACCGTGCTGGCATTGTCGGTGCCGACGGCCCAACGCACCAAGGTGCTTTCGATATAAGCTTCATGCGCTGCATACCAAACATGGTCATTATGGTACCAAGCGATGAAAACGAATGTCGCAATATGCTTTATACCGGCCATATGCATCAAGGCCCCGCTGCAGTTCGTTACCCACGTGGCAATGGTACCGGGGTAGCGCTAGACGACACCATGCAAGCATTACCGATAGGCAAAGGCCGTATGACGCGCCACGGCAAAAAAGTGGCGATTTTGAACTTCGGTACCTTATTACAAGACGTTGAAGCATGTGCCGAACAACTCAATGCGTCGGTTGCCGATATGCGCTTTGTCAAACCGCTGGATGAGGCACTGGTGAGAGAATTAGCGGCTAGCCATGACCTATTAGTCACCGTTGAAGAAAATGCCATAGCAGGCGGCGCAGGCAGCGCTGTGAGTGAATATTTGGCAGCACAAGCACTTTGCACACCGGTATTACACATTGGTTTGCCTGATGTGTTTATTAAACACGGTAGCCAAGAAGAAATTCGTGCTGAATTGAAGCTTGATGCGGCTGGGTTAGAGCAACAAATTAAAACCCGCATGCAGCAAATGTAATACGATGGCGCTGGCCGCTCCGGCCAGCAAGTCATCAACCATGATACCTGCGCCGCCTTTTAAATTTTTATCACACCAGCCAATTGGGCCCGGTTTATAAATATCGAAAAAGCGGAACAAGACAAACGCCCCAACTACGTTGTACCAGGTGAAAGGTAGCGCGATCATGGCAATCATAAAACCCGCAATTTCATCCCATACAATGGCTGGGTGGTCATGCACACCAAGAGCTTTTGCGGTATAGCCGCAAAGCCATAATCCACCGATACTGGCAATGGCGGTAACAGCAATGTAGGTGGTGAGCGAGAAGTAGTGTTGTAGCAAAAAAACAATAGGAATAGCGGCTAAAGTACCAAATGTGCCCGGCGCCTTTGGCATAAGCCCGCTGCCAAATCCAAATGCAAACAAGTGCAGGGGGTTAAGCAGCATTTTTTTCATTGGCTTAGCTCGGTTTTACGAAAATGCTCAAAACCAGCGATACCTTCGGGTAGCTCCCACGGTTCGTCACCAAAGCGTAATTGCACAAGTTCTGGCTCATTGGTAATTCGGCCAATACAAACAGGTTTACTCGGGCTGTGGGCAGTCACGGTGTCAAACAACCCACGTTGTGCCTCAGGCACGGTAAACAGCAGTTCGTAATCATCACCGCTGGTTAATGCATAAGTAATAGCTTGCTCAGCACTTAAGCTTTCGGTTACCGCAAGCGACAACGGCAGTTCGTCAACACTAATACGAACACCAACATGCGAAGCTTTTAAAATATGCCCGACATCGGCCAATAAGCCATCTGATACATCTATGGCACTGCTGGCTATGCCGCGTAATGACTGCCCTAGAGCAACTCGTGCTGATGGAAAATAAAGACGCTCTGTTAAACGACGTTCGTAATCTGGGTTAAGCTTCTGCCGGTGCTGACGAGCAGCTAAGGCTAACCCTGCGTCACCTAGGGTGCCGCTGACATAAAGCCAGTCTCCTGGCTTCGCACCACTGCGACGAATCGCTTTACCTTTAGGAACAAACCCATGCGCAGTTACGGTAATCGATAACGGCCCTTGGGTTGTGTCACCACCAATAAGCTGGCAATTGTAATAGTCGCAAATTTCACGCAAACCATGCGCAAAACCAGTAAGCCATTCGTCATTAATTTCTGGCAGGGTAAGGGCAAGACTAATCCAAGCCGGCTCCGCCCCCATTGCCGCTAAGTCACTTAAATTAACAGCAACTATTTTATGGCCAATGGCGCGCGCGGGTGTGTCTTGATCGAAGTGTACACCTTGCACCATGGTGTCGGTTACAACCACTAGGTCAGACTTTTCAGGCACACTTGCTACTGCGCCGTCATCACCAATACCAACGGTTACGTCGTCGCGTTGCGGCAGACGATGTGTAAAGTAGGTTTCGATAAGATCGAATTCGCCAAAGGCCATGTCGAGATACTTATTTACGCGCAGGGCGCAGCGAGTCGATGGCTTTATCAAGTACACCGTTAACAAAGCGGTGGCTGTCGTCAGCACCAAATGACTTCGCTAGTTCAATGGCTTCGTTAATGGCTACTTTGTAAGGTACGTCTAAACGTTCACGTAGCTCATATGCCGCTAAGCGCAGAACCGAAAGTTCAACTTGATCAAGATCTTTGAGTGGACGATCAAGAAACGGCTCTAAAGCTTCGTCAAGCATTGACGACTGGCCAGCAACACCGCGTACTAACGCTAAAAAGTAGTCGACGTCGACTTTACTGGTATCGTTGTCGGTCAAAAACTGGGCTTCAATATCACTCATGCTATTTTGTGACAATTGCCATGAGTAAATCGCCTGTACGGCGAGCTTACGTGCCTTGCGGCGTGCAGCTGGTTTCATTGATAAACTCTCTTAAATTTGGCTCAGTACATTAACCATTTCAAGCGCACTTAGCGCCGCTTCTGAACCTTTATTACCGGCCTTGGTGCCACTGCGTTCAATGGCTTGCTCAATGCTGTCGGTGGTAATAATACCAAAGGCAACTGGTACTTCATGTTCTAAGGCAACACGACCCAGGCCACTGTTGCTTTCGCCAGCAACAAAGTCAAAGTGTGGCGTACCACCACGAATAACCGCACCAATGGCGATAATTGCGTCATACTTGCCTGACTTTGCCAGTAGCTTAGCCGTTAACGGAATTTCATACGCACCAGGCACACGTACCACGGTGATATCGTCACTGCTCACTTGGCCATAATGCTTTAACGTAGTTAACGCGCCGTCCAATAAGCTATCAACCACAAAGTGGTTAAACCGCGAGACGACAATCGCAAATTTCTTACTTGGAGCGGCAATTCCGCCTTCAATTACGTTCATGGTTGAGTCCTTTTGTAAAAATCGGCGCGATAATAGCACAATTTTGCCAATCAGGCATGTTCTGGATGTTTTCCGACCGCATGAGAGAGTGCTGTTTTAACTCGAGCGAGCTCAGCATCAATATCGCCAGTAATCATTAGCGGCGTGGTAATGTCGACTACTTTACGCGAAAAATCGAGCGCAACCGGCACCACCGGTACTTGAGCGGCTTTGGCTATGTGAAGAAAACCTTTCTTCCATTCGGTGACTTTTTTGCGGGTTCCCTCTGGTGAGAGCGCTAAAATAAGCTGTTCGCGCTGCTCAAATTGTTGAACCATTTGTTCAACAACACCAGCTGCAGCTCGGCGGTCAACGGGTATACCACCTAGCCAACGTAATAGGCCATTCACGGGAAACCGAAATATGGTGTGCTTACCAAGGTAGCTTAGGTTAAGCCCTAGTGCGAGCATAACGAACACCCCAATGAAGAAGTCCCAGTTTGACGTGTGTGGTGCCACGGGAATAATGGCTTTACGCACATTAGGGAGCTGCCCTTCAATACGCCAACCACCGAGCAACCGCATGCCAACGCGACCAACCCAACGGCTGAAGGCATTACCACGAAGCGGAAAATCGCCGACTAACTGCGGCGGAATTATGTTCTCATGCTTTGTCATTATTGCTGCAGGGCTTGTTGTAATTCTTCAAGCTTCAATTTTACGCGGCGAATGTTATCTGGCCCCATTCGCAACATTTGTTTTTGTGCCGCCGGCAAGGCTTCCAGCGTAGGGTCCGCATAACGATACATCACCGAGTCGTCATTTAGCTCAATGACCGTGCCTACTGAAGGAGTGGACAACAACACGTCGATAGCCTCGAGCAACACATACTTGGGGTTTTCATCTGGATAGCCAACTTCAGCAAGTGCAGCTTGGCTTAACGGCTGATAGCGGGTGAACAAATCAACCAATACTTGGGTATTTAAACTTACAAACCAATCGACAACTGTGTTGTAGCGATCGTAGCTGCGCGGATCGATATACACTTTGCCATTTTGTTCAAGAACTCGAAATTTCCCTTTAGGCGGCTCAATGACCGCTTTATCACGAACCACTATGCCTTGGCGTAAATTGTCGACGAACACAACGGTATCGCGAATTAGTTGCTCCCCTTTTAATGGAGCGGTATCTTGCTCGAATTCAGCGAGTTCGTCTAATACAGCAGTGGAGCTATTGCTCAGAGTCGGTAATGGTTTAACCGGTTCAGGTTCGGCTACAGGTTCAGCTACGGGCTGAGCTTCAATTTCCACAGTTTCGCTAACTTCAGGCTCAATAAGTTCGGGCTCTTCTGCGATAGGCTGAGTTACTTCAGGTTGCACCACCGGTTGCGGTAGCGGTTGAGGTGACTGCTGCTGCGCTAACCAGAACACAACCACTATCGCGATTGCGAGCACCACAATGACGCTAACAATAAGCTTTAACTTATTAGTGCTGTTTGCTGCAGGTGCTTGGTCTTGCCCAAAGTCTCTCATTCGATTCTCCTTTCGCCTAACTACTGATCACGTTCTGCGCGATAAAACACCAATTCATTTTCGCTCGAAGCATCGGCATTGAAACGATACCCTGCGGCATTAAATCGGCGCAAATCACTAACCGTTTTTGGCTGCTCGTTCATGATAAATCTTGCCATCATGCCACGTGCTTTTTTTGCCCAAAAACTGATTACTTTAAACTGACCATTCTTTTCATCCTTGAAAACTGGAGTAATTATTCGCGCTTTCAGGCGCTTTTGCTGCACACTTGAAAAATACTCCTGCGACGCTAAGTTTACCACCACGTCAGAATCGATAGCGGCTAAATCTTCGTTAAGCATATCGGTTATTTCGTCGCGCCAAAATTCATACAAGTTATGGCCGCGGGCGGTATCTAGCTTCGTGCCCATTTCCAAACGGTAGGGCTGCATTAAATCTAATGGTCGTAATACGCCATATAGACCAGACAATATACGTAAATGTTCCTGAGCATATGCAATTGCTTCATCAGAAAGCTTTTCAGCGGCTAGCCCCGAATACACATCACCGTCAAACGCATAAATCGCCGGGCGAGCATTATCAGGGGAGAACGGCGTATGCCACTCGGCGAACCGAGCGGCATTCAAACCAGCTAGTTTATCGCTAATTTTCATGAGCTGGCTAAGCTCCTGAGGCGACAACGCTTGACATCTATCCACCAACTCTTGGGCGCGCTCTAACATGCGTGGCTGGCTATATTGCTCAGTCGGCAAAGGGCTATCGTAGTCCAAGTTTTTCGCTGGTGAAATGACAACTAGCATCGGTTATCTCCATTAACGTTTGTTTGCTTTATGCCAACTTATGGCAACGGCTCAAGGTCTTCGCCTTCTTTCTCGATTTCCGGCGGCATTAAGTCTTCACGACTTACGCCCAAGGCAAATGCCAATGAACTTGCAATATAAATTGATGAGTAAGTACCAATAATGACACCAAACAATAATGCAGTTGCAAAGCCGTGAATAAGCTGACCACCTAAAAAGAATAACGCAAGCAATACCAAAATTGTCGTTAATGAGGTAACCACCGTGCGACTCATGGTATCCGTTAACGCACCATCAATTGTTTCTTGCGCTGTGTACTTATGGTACTTACGGAAGTTTTCCCGAATTCGGTCACATACAACCACGGTATCGTTGATCGAGTAACCAATAACGGCCAACAGCGCTGCCAATACCGTTAGGTCAAACTCCAGCCCCAAAAACGAGAATAAACCAAGCGTTAAAATCACGTCGTGCGCCAAAGCACCGACAGCACCCAGAGCTAAACGCCATTCAAACCGCAGGGCGATATATACCAAAATACATAACAATGCCGTGAGCATGGCTAAACCGCCCTGCTCAGTTAACTGATCACCTACCTGTGGGCCAACAAACTCAATACGGCGCATTTCAACTGCATCGCTACTGTTTTGTTGCAACAACGTCAGTATTTCATTACCTAGTTCTTGCGCTTTCACGCCTTCACGCGGCTCAATACGAATCAAAACATCTTGCTGCGTACCGAAGTTCTGCACCACGGCCCCACCAAAACCATTGGCCTCTAAGGTTTGGCGAATAGCTGGCAAGTCTGCTGAAGTTTCATAACCCACTTCAATGACCGTACCACCCGTAAAATCAAGGCCCCAGTTCAACTGGTTTACGCTTAAGCTTACAATTGAAGCAATAAGCAACAAGCCACTGAAAATCCATGCGCCAAAACGAAAGCGCATGAATGGAATGATTTTATCGGTTTTTATAATCTCGTGCATAACTCTCCCCCTTATACCGACAATTTATCGATGCGCTTGCCACCCCATACAGCGTTTATAACTGCACGGGTACCGACAATTGCGGTAAACATCGAGGTGATAATGCCAATTGCTAAAGTAACCGCAAAACCTTTCACTGGCCCGGTACCAATAGCAAACAAAATAATGGCAACAATTAACGTGGTGACGTTAGCGTCCATAATGGTTGAAAACGCACTGTCGTAACCATGATGAATAGCCTGCTGTGGGCTACGTTTAGCTTTTATTTCTTCGCGTATGCGCTCGAAAATAAGTACGTTGGCGTCTACCGCCATACCCACCGTTAATACAATACCAGCCATTCCCGGTAATGTTAGCGTGGCGCCTGGAATCATCGACATGATACCGATAATCAGGACTAGGTTGGATGTCAGTGCCAAGTTAGCCACTAAACCAAACTTCTTGTAGTAAATCACCATAAAGATAACGACCAACAAAAAGCCCCAAATAATAGCTTGCGTACCTAGCTCAATATTTTCTTTACCTAGGCTTGGGCCAAGGGTGCGTTCTTCGACAATCTGAATTGGCGCTATAAGTGCACCTGCACGCAATAACAGCGCTAGATTTTGCGCTTCTTGCTGCGAGTTAATGCCGGTAATACGGAAGTTATTCCCTAATCGTGACTGAATGGTCGCCACGTTAATAACTTCAGCGTTGCGCTCAAAAATAATGCGATCATTTTCGTCACGCTCGCCCGTTGCTTTAAATTCGATAAACAACGTGGCCATTGGTTTACCAACGTTATCACGGGTAGCCAATGACATTTTGTCGCCGCCTGCACCATCAAGTGAAATACTGACCTGCGGGCGCTGGTTTTCATCAAAACCAGAAGTGGCGTTAACAATGTGGTCACCGGTTAAAATAACGTCTTCTTTAAGTAGCGTGTTGCCACCGTTACGGTTCACAAACAGCTCAGAGCCGAACGGTACGCGACCTTGTTCGGCTTCATAAACGCTGTTTTCGTCGTCAACCATACGAAATTCAAGAGTTGCAGTAGCCCCTAAAATTTCTTTGGCACGGGCCGTGTCTTGCACACCAGGTAACTGCACAACAATGCGTTCGGCGCCTTGACGTTGAACCACTGGCTCGGCAACCCCTAGCTCATTAACACGGTTACGCAATATCGTGACGTTTTGTGAAATTGCATAGTCTTGTGTTTCTTTTAACTTGGCCTCGGTCATGCGTAAACGCAGAGTTCGATTGGCTTCATCTTCAAGAAGGGTATAGCCCGGATAACGGTTATTTAAGTAACTCTCAGCTGCGGCGTAGTCTTCGTCAGTACGCAACTGGATAACTACATCAGTATCATCTCGGCGAATACTGGTTGAACGAATACGCTCTTCACGCAGTTCGCCACGCACGGTATCGCGCATTTGATCTTGAATTTTGCGGGTTGCTTCGGCCATGTCCACTTCCATTAAGAAGTGCACACCACCGCGCAAATCAAGGCCAAGCTTCATTGGCGTACCGCCAATATCTGCCAGCCACTCAGGCGTCGCCGGGGCTAGGTTTAGCGCGACAATATAGTTGGTGCCTAAAGCACGCAACAACGCGTCACGCGCCTGCAATTGCTCTACGTCAGAATTAACCCGGACTAAAATTTGGCCTTCTTCTAACACCACACCCTTAGGTTGAATCGCGATGTCTTCAAGCGTTTTTTCAACCGTCTCTAGAGTTTGCATGTCGACGGTTGCATTACGACTGGCTGAAATCTGCACTGCATAATCTTCACCATAAATATTTGGCAACGCATACAGCGCGGCCACCGCCAAAATGACGATGACCATCAGATTTTTCCACAGCGGAAACTTATTTAACACGTTAAATCCTTATCTCTTTATTACAGAGATTTCATCGTACCCTTAGGTAGAACTGCAGTAACTGCTGATTTTTGCACAGTAACTTCCATACCTTCAGCAACCGCGATTACCATAAAATCTTTATCTTCTGAGATTTTAGTAATACGACCAACAAAACCACCGTTCATTAATACTTCGTCGCCTTTGCTGATACTCGAAACCAATTCTTTGTGCGCTTTAACACGCTTCGCTTGTGGACGGTAGATCATGAAATAAAAGATCAAGCCGAACATCACCAACATAAAAATAAGTTCCATGCCGCCACCTTGTGGTGCCCCTGCTTCTTGTGCGTATGCTGTTGGAATTAAGAAATCCATGAATATCCCCTTACTGTATTTTTGATTTATTGAGGTTAAAGATGGGGCTCAATTTATAGCAAACAAGCCCTTTTCTCCAATTTTTAATGAATGGCGGGCATTCTAACGAATTTCTGCTTAAATAGGGAGAAAATTGACGTACACTGAGTAAGTACAAAACGTAACCGATTGGAACGGCTAAAGAAGCGCAACGATAATATGGAACTCACCACTTTATTTTATTGGATTGACCACTTAGGTGTCGCGGTATTTGCGATATCGGGCACCTTGTTGGCGTTTCGCAAAAACATGGATGGCTTCGGTGTTATTGTTTTAGCCACAGTCACAGCCATTGGCGGCGGCACTACGCGTGACTTAATTCTTGATATGCCAGTGTTTTGGGTTTACGACCCCAATTATTTGTATACCGTTGCCTTGGCCGCGCTGATCACAATTTTATGGCTGCGCTACAAAGCGTACATTCACCAAAAAACGTTATTACTTGCCGATGCTGTCGGTATTGGTTTTTTTACCGTAATGGGCGCTCTGAAAGCTCTTGAAGCAGGCTTTTCTCCGCTTATTTGTATTATCATGGGAACCATGACAGCCTGCTTTGGGGGTATGTTACGAGACGTGTTGGCTCGTGATATTCCGATGGTATTAAAGGGTGAGCTTTACGCTACAGCGTGCTTAATCGGGGGCACTGTTTTTGTGTTTCTTGCCCCCTATTCACAACTACTAGCTATTTTAGTCGGTGGCATTACCACGGTGCTACTGCGTTTAGGTGCGCTGCGTTGGCAATGGTCTCTCATTGTCTTTCATGAACATCACGATGGGCACCGGTAGCGCATGTTAAGCACCGGCGCGGCAATATTACTGGCAATTGCATACATTGCCGTGTTGTACAGTATTGCCTACCGCGGCGAACGCAAACCACCTAATCAGGTAAAACCCTATCGCTACGCCTTTGCGCAAGGTATTCACTGCACCACATGGGCCTTTTACGGAACCATTACTCAGTCAGCATTTTACGGCTGGTCCGTGGCGCCTACATATGTTGGTGCCATGGCCGTATTCTTGTTTGCTCACCGTATTCAAATGCGATTGCTGCACGTTTGCAAACAACAAAACCTCACCTCGATTGCCGACGTTATTAGTCACCGCTATGGTAAATCACCTACTTTAGCCGTTGCAGTAGCCCTAATTGCATTAATTGGCATCGTGCCATATATCGCTCTGCAGCTACGTGCCATTAGTGGCAGTTTTGCTACGGTGACTGGGCTTGCGGATAAGCCGGTTCCTTGGTTCGGTGACGTCGCGGCATTAGTGGCTCTTGCCATGATGATGTTTGCCATTCTATTTGGTACGCGGCGCATGAGCCTCGCAGAGCAGCATTCTGGTCTCATGGATGCTGTTGCTTTTGAGTCGGTTGTCAAATTACTCGCTTTTATGGCGGTGGGAATTTTTATTAGCTACAGCATGTTTGATGGCGTGGCTGATATATTTTTACAAGCCGCGCAAACCCAAGCGGTCAATGCTGTATTGCAAGGCCAAACAAGCGGCGGCTTTGTTTACTTGACTCATATTTTTCTCGGGGCCGTTTCCATGTTCTGTTTACCCCGACAGTTTCATGTTAGCTATATTGAAAACACTGACCCCGAAGAGTTGCGAACCGCTCGTTGGGCGTTCCCGTTATACCTGTTCGCCATTAACTTATTTATCTTACCGATAGCTCTTGCTGGCCTACTTTTGGTACCAGAAGCAGCCAGTTCAGACGCTTTTATGCTGGTTATTCTGCAACAGTCTGACTCGGTAGTGATGACCGTTATCGCCTTTATCGGCGGCTTGGCTTCAGCCACCAGCATGGTCATTATTGCAACGCTGGCATTGAGCATTATGATGTCGAATGACGTCGTCATGCCAATTTGGTTGCGCAATACCCGACGCAAACTAAGAAACGTTACTTTTACTCCAAAGCGTATTCTACGTATTCGCCGCACAACCATTTCAATAATTATTATTTTGGCTTTTGGCTTTCACAAGTTAACCGAGAGCTCGCTACCGTTAGTAAACGCGGGCTTGCTATCGTTAGCATTATTGGCCCAACTTGCTCCCGCGTTGTTGGGCGGCCTTGTTTGGCTGCGGGGTAGCAAGCTGGGCGCAAGTTTAGGTATTTTAGCCGGCACCAGCTTGTGGGCATGGTTGTTGTTTTTACCCTCTATTCAACTAAATCGCGGGCTGTCCGATTTACAATTAAGTTATGGCGTACTCCTTAGTCTTGGCGCCAACCTCGTACTTTACATGTTGGTTTCATGGCTAAGCCCAACTCGTACCATTGACCAACAACAACGTCGCTTATTTACTGACCCCACGGGTGGACATCCAGAACTTTATCAGCATCAACCTATTAGTTGGGGCCGTTTAAGGCAATTGTTAGCACGCTTTTTCGACTCTCTCGAGCTTGAGCGGTTAAGTGAGCGCTTACATCAAGACTTATCTACCGCACCTGCCGATGAACTCGTTCCAAGCGCTTTGTTAGCCCGCATTGAGCGAGAGCTGTCAGCCGTTATTGGAACGGCTGCAAGCCGTATTTTACTTGATACCGTTACCCAGCAACCTAGTGTTCCCATCGCCCAAGTGGTGACCTGGGCCACCGAAGCCTCGCAACTGTATAAGTTTAACCGCGAGCTACTGCAAGCCTCCGTCGAGAATATTCCACAGGGTATTAGTGTTATTGACCAAGACCTACGCTTAGTCGCTTGGAATCATCGCTATGTTGAGGTGTTTCAATACCCCGCTGGCTTTTTACAAGCCGGCATGCCAGTGGCTGACTTGTTGCGCTACAACGCACAACGCGGCCTCATTCGAACAGATGTTGCTGCCGACATAGAAGATGAAGTAAGCAAACGCTTAGATTACTTACGCCAAGGCAGCGCCTACCGGTATCAGCGCCAGCAAGGAGAGCATGTTATTGAACTGCAAGGCGCTCCTATGCCCGGCGGTGGCTTTGTTACAACGTACACAGACATTACCGATTTAGTGCAAGCGCAGCGAGCTCTTGAACAAGCCAACGCTGAGCTCGAGCAACGCGTGGCAGAACGCACATCAGAATTAGTCGTGGCAAAGCAAGCCGAGGAACAAGCTCACCAAAGTAAAAGCCGTTTTTTTGCAGCGGTAAGTCACGACTTGATGCAACCGTTTAATGCGGCAACGTTATTCTGTGACATGCTCACCCAGCGCTTACATGATGAGCCGGCAAAATTAGCACGCCAAATTCAACAGTCATTAGCGAACGCAGAAGAGTTGTTAACCATGCTATTAGAAATGACTCGTTTAGAGGCCGGAAATCTCCCGGTAAATTATCAACAGGTACATTTGCATGAAGTCATTCAGCCGTTAGTAGAAAGTCAGCGGATAATCGCTGCCGAGAAAGGTGTGACCATTGACTATGTTGCCACACGGTTAACCCTTCAAACTGACCGTAAAATGATCAGCCGCATCATACAGAACTTAATTTCCAACGCCGTACGTTACACCGAGCACGGTAAAGTACTTATTGGTGTGCGCCGAACCAAACAAGGTGCGCAACTACACATTATTGATACCGGTTGCGGCATTCCGAGCGATCAACGGGATAAAATATTCAAGGAGTTTCATCAGGTAGAACAAGCTGGCGAAAATCCAGGGCTCGGGCTCGGTCTTGCTATTGTTGAACGTATGTGTCGATTACTTAACATACCCATTTCTCTTAACTCCGAAGTGGGGCGCGGTACAACATTTAGCCTGACCTTTACTGAAGTTACATGGCAACGGCAATTGGCTAAACCGCGGCGCTCAGCAGTTGGCGCAAACGATAGCTTTCTCAAGCATCGTACAATATGGTTGCTTGACAATGATGCTGCCGTATTACAGGCAATGACGCAGTTACTCGAAAGCTGGGGAGCTACGGTGCATAGTGCTGCCAACCGTGAGCAGTTGCCTTGGCAGCTAAACCGTCCGGATTTAGTAGTGTTTGACTACCATTTAGAACAATATGACACAGGAATAGATGTGCTGCGTGTGGTTCGAAACGCATTTGCAAATGAGCAGGTTCCAGCAATTATTAATTCAGCAGACCCCGACGAAACCGTACGGGAACAAGTTATTAGTGAGCAGGCTTTGTTTATTCCCAAGCCAATTAAGGTTGCCGCCCTTAAGCGCCTAATTAAGCGCCTGCTTCATGACTCAGCTCATTAGCATTGAGCATTTGTTTGAAAACAATACCGGCTTGAGTGCGATTAATCACATTTAATTTGCGTAATATCGCTGACACATGCTGTTTAATTGTGGTTTCTTGCACATTAAGCTCATAGGCAATTTGTTTATTGAGTAACCCATCGGCTAAACATTCGAGAACACGAAACTGCTGAGGTGTTAACTGCTCTAAACGACTCGCAAACTCTGCATGAGCCCCCGCGTCACTTGCTTCGACATCATCCCGCAAGTGCTCAGGCAACCAGGTATCGCCCGCTAACACCGTATGCACGGCTTGTTGCAACTCTGCTAAAGGCATGGACTTTGGTATATAAGCACTAGCGCCGAAGGCCATTGCTTGTCGAATTGTCGGCACTTGTTCATTGGCCGAAACAATGACTACTAGAATATCTGGGTAGCGACTGCGTAAGGACGTTAAGCCAGTTAATCCGCGATTGCCTGGCATGGTTAAATCAAGCAGAACCAATTCAATTTGCGGTTCACGCCGTATCAACTCAAGTAACTGCTCAAACGACGCTACTTCAAGAATAGGAGCATCTAGGGTTTCACCGAGCGCCTGTTTTAACGCTGCTCGAAATAACGGGTGATCATCGGCAATAACTGCACGCGCCATAACTAAACCTGATTCAGTGGAATTCAATTGACTCATGCTAGCGCGTCCAAAGATAAAAGTCAGTGGTTACCTGAGATGAAAATCAGGTAACCACTGAGTGGGGTTAAAACTTGTACCCCACAGCCAGGGAAACAGTACGTGGGTCGCCGTAATAACCAACCACAGCATCGTCGCCGAAAGTTGGACCAAAGTTATAGCCACCTACGCGATACTCTTCATCAGTGAGGTTCTTGCCGTGCAAGCCGACTGACCAATTACTGTTGTTGGAGTACCACACAACGCTGGTATTGAGCAGACCATAACCGTCTTGATCTAACGGCGACGGAGCCTCAAACATTTGAGTATCACCGCGGTAGGCGTAATTACCAGACCACACAATTTGACCGAACGATGTATCAAATGTTTGATTGAAACCTAGGTTATAGGTTAACTCAGGCGTATTTTGGAATGACCAAGCATTGGTGACATCGGTTGTCTCGCCGGTAGCTGGCTCTGTGTAAACCACCGAATCAAACTCGGCATCGATGTAGCCCAACATAGCAGTCACATTTAAGCTATCGGTTGCGGCAAATACTGTTTCAAATTCAAAGCCTTTAACCGTTGACTCACCGGCATTCAACACTTGTGATGAAATACCCGCTGGCACAACTCGTTGCACCGTCACTTGCATATCTTGGTAATCAGAGTAGAACACAGCGGTGTTCAAACGCATGCGGCCATCCATTAATTCGGTTTTCATACCAAATTCCACGGTATCCACAATTTCTGGGTCGTACGGCTCATTGATGGTTGGATTAAGCGACTGATCAGCTCGCATATCTACGCCGCCAGACTTAAAGCCATTGCTATAACTACCATAAACCATGACGTCGTCAGATAGCTTGTAATTCAATGCTACATGTGGCGAGAATTTACTCCAGTCAGCCTTAGTGGTGAATTCAGAGTTAACCGCAAACGGTGTCCCGTAATCCGCATTTGGATCTTGGTTAATATAATGCACACCTAAGTAGGTATAGCGGAAAACATCTGCTTCTTTTTCGTCTTTAGTCAGACGACCGCCAACAGTCAACGTCAAGTCATCCGAGATTGCGTAATTACCTTGGCCGTAAACCGCTAAGCTATCGGTGTCTACGCAGCCGCCATTATCAACAGTTACGCCGCCCAAAGCTGCCAAATACATTGGTAGCACAGTGCCGAACACACCACAGGCTTCACCATCATATAAATAAACACCACCAACGAAATCAAAGTTTTTGTTATTAGAGTAACTCACCTGGAATTCTTGGGTGAACTGCTCGTCTTCGTAAATAGCTGGCACCATAAAAATAGGTTCGCCAGTTGAGTTAAAATCGATATTGGTGTTGGTATAACCTTCGCGACTTGCGGTGATTGACTTGAAAGCCCAATCATCATTGATATTCCAGTTGTAGGTTAATGACCAACCTTCGGTTTCAACGGTGTTATCAACCGGCATCGCTGTGTTTGAGTTATAAACGTCAGCATAAGGTTCTTGCCCAGTTACCGCACTGGTTAATAATCGGTAACCACCTTTCGAGTTCGAGCTATCATCGGTGTTATCGTACGAAAACTTCAAATCCATATCGTCATTAATGAGCCACTTGGCAGATAACCGATAGGTCATTAAGTCTTTGTTGTAGTTTTCCTCGCCGGTGTTGACGTACTCGCCAAAACCGTCACGGTTCAATGAGGCAACAGCTGCGCCGACATAGAAATTATCGGTCAATGCTGTTTGGCCTGAAATTTTGATATCGCGCTGATTATAACTACCAATGGCGCCTTGCACTGACAGTTCGTTATAACCGGTCAGTTCTTTAGTGACATATTTAAGTGCGCCACCAATGGTGTTCTTGCCGTACAAGGTACCTTGTGGCCCACGCAATACTTCAATACGTTCAATATCAAATACTTCCAACACGGCACCTTGTGGGCGTGCGACATAAACATCATCAATATAAACACCAACACCTGGCTCAAAGCCCCATAATGGGTCTTGTTGACCAACACCGCGAATATAGGCGGTTAGAGTAGAGTTAGTTCCTCGGCTTACTTGAATTGTGGCGTTTGGAATGCGCTGTTGTAGCTCGGTTATATCTTCCACACCTACAGACTCAAGGTCACCGGCGCTAAATGAAGAAACCGAAACAGGCACATCCTGAATGCTCTCTGTTTTGCGGCGTGCCGTTACTTGAATTCGTTCAAGGCCCTTCAGCTCGTCACTGGTGCTACTATCTTCTTGCTGCGCATAAGCCGGCATTGCCATTACTGAAGCAATAGTTGCGGCTAACAATGAGCGGCGAAATATGGGTTGATTCATGATGTCAATCTCCCGAGATGGTTAAGTTGTTGTATCTGTCTAGTTTTGTTGTTATTTCTGTTGCAATACTGCAACTCAAGCGATTCTTGTGTCATGGCCTATGTACCCTAGCTGAAAGTTTTGTGTTTGTATTCTGTACGTTAGTACTATGTAAAAAAATAAATGATTCACGCATCATACAAACACCAACACGGCGCTTCGGGTCATGGCACATCTGAAACGAACCGGTTAAAGAGGTAATTCATGTTAAGCATGATTGGTCTTGTGGGTGGGCTTGCCCTGCTTATCATTCTGACGTTACGCGGAATGAACTTATTTATCAGTGCGCCGCTGTGCGCCGTCATTGTTGCATTGTGTAGCAACGTCCCCTTATTTCAGGGTGAACTCAATTTTGTCAGTGCTTACATGGACGGTTTTGCTGCATTCGTCGCAGCATGGTTTTTCATGTTCTTGCTCGGCTCTATTTTTGGTAAGTTCATGGAAGATACAGGGGCTGCTGACAGTGTAGCTAAGTGGATTATTAATAAGCTTGGTCGCAAACAAGCCATGCTTGCAGTCGTGCTGGCCTGCGCTATTTTAACCTATGGGGGGGTTAGCGTATTTGTAGTGGCGTTTTCGGTTTACCCGATGGCCTTGTCTTTGTTTAAAGATGCCAACCTGCCCCGCCGATTTATCCCTGCCGCCTTGGCATTTGGCTCGGTTACCTTCACGATGACTTCAGCCGGCTCACCAGAAATTCAAAACTGGATACCTATTCAATACTTGGGCACCTCACCATATGCGGCATGGGAAGTGAGTCTTTTCGTCGCTGTACTTATGGCCTTGTTCGGTTATTGGTGGTTGAATCGCTTAATCGGCAAAGCCGTTGCTAATGGTGAAACTTTTGAAACTCGTGCTGATGACCCCAAAAACCTTGAGCGCGAATTGCCGTCCCCAATAAGTGGTTTGGTACCTTTGATTGTCGTGTTGACTTTAAGCTTCCTGTTTCATGAAGAACTTAAACAAAACGCTCTTATTATTGCATTGTCAGGTGGTGTTTTAGCGATTGCGATAATTAACCGCAACTATTTCCACAATATATCTCAGGCTCTAACTGAAGCATCAACCGGCGCGCTAGTAGCCATTGGTAATACCGCGGCAGTGGTTGGCTTCGGTAGTATCGCCAAAGTAACTCCAGCCTTTGAGCAAGCTGTGGCTTTTATGACCAACCTACCAGGTAATGAGCTTGTCGGTGCTGCCGTTGCAGTAAGTGTCATTGCCGGTTTAACCGGTTCTGCGTCAGGTGGACAAGCCATCGCGTTACCCGTACTAGGGCCCCACTATATTGATGCCGGCGTAAACCCAGATCAACTCCACCGCATTGTGGCAATTTCATCAGGTGCGCTCGACTCATTGCCACACAACGGCTATGTAGTAACAACCATTCGCGGTATCTGTAAAGAAACGCATCAGGCTGCTTACTGGCCAGTTGCGGCCGTAACCGTGGTTGTTCCTTTTGTTGGTTTAGCTATTGCCATTGGCTTGTTCATTTGGTGGTAACAGGAGTACACCAGTATGTTTGAAACCACACAGCAGTCACACCCGGTCTTAACAGGTGATGCACAATCAAGTCAGCTGCTGATCATTGATCTATTGCGTCATGCAGTACGCCGACACCCAACGCAAGAAATCGTCTCGCGCCGTATAGAGGGAGATATTCATCGCTACACCTATGCTGACTGTTACCAGCGCACCAGTCAGTTGGCTCACGCCTTAACCGAGCTAGATATACAACCGGGTGACCGAATTGCCACCTTAGCGTGGAATACTTATCGTCATATGGAGCTATATTACGCCGTAAGCGGTATTGGTGCGGTTATTCACACCGTCAATCCGCGTTTGATTGCAGATCAAATTCAGTGGATCATTAACGACGCTGAGGCGACTTGGCTGTTTATTGACATGAGCTTCATGCCATTGCTTGAAGAATTTGCTAATGATCTAAAAACCGTCAAAGGCGTCATTGTTTTGTCTGATGAAGCAGCGCAGCCAAAAATTGAAAGCTTAGGCTTACCTGTGCATAACTACGAAGCGCTATTGGCAAATCGGCCTCAACAGTTTGACTGGCCAGTTTTCTCCGAAAATACGGCCGCCCTGCTATGTTATACCTCGGGCACAACCGGCAACCCAAAAGGCGTGTTAACCTCTCACCGTTCAACCGTGCTACACGCTCAAGCAACTGCTAGCGCTGAGCTATTAGACTTACGTGACGACACAGTACTCATGCCGATGGTAGCCATGTATCACGTGGGGGCATGGGGAGCTCCATATGCAGCGCCATTGGCCGGCTGCAAATTAGTACTGCCAGGGGCTGGTATGTCCGGTGACGCGATGTATGAACTCATTCATTTGGAACAGGTTACGGTAAGTCTTGGGGTACCTACTATTTGGTTAACCTTACACAGTTATTTAAGCGAGACTAAGCAAAAGGTTCCTTCATTAAAACGAGTTTGTGTTGGCGGAGCAGCGTCTCCGTTGGGGCTCGTGAAAATTTATGACGAGTGCTACAACATTTATTGGCAGCCTATTTGGGGTATGACAGAAACTGGGCCGCTGGCGTGTTCAGCGCCACCAACAGCGCAGTTAATGGCATTACCTAAAAATGAAAGATACGCCATACAAACCACTGCTGGGCGCGCCTGCTTCGGGGTAGATATGATGATTGCCGATGCCAACGGAAATGCGCTACCCCATGATGGCGAAACCTCTGGCGAACTGCGCGTACGCGGCCCTTGGATAACAAAGCGCTATTTTCAGCGTGATGACCCAGAAACATTTCCCGATGGTTGGTTAGCAACGGGTGACATTGCAGTTATTGATAGCCACGGCTACATGAAGGTTGTTGATCGTAAGAAAGATGTGATTAAAAGCGGTGGCGAGTGGATAAGTTCGCTCGAAATTGAAAGCATTACCAGTCAACACCCCGCAGTGAAAGAAAGCTGTGTCATTGGTGTGAAGCACCCTAAATGGGATGAGCGACCTTTGCTTCTAGTTGTACTAAATACCAAAGCAACTATCGGCAAACAGGATATTTATGAGTTTTTAGCTGGGAAAATAGCCAAGTGGTGGACCCCCGACGACATTTTAATTGTCGATGATTTACCACACACTGGAACCGGTAAGCTAATCAAAAATGAACTGCGCAAGCAGTACTTCAATTACCTGATGGAGCAATCATCATGATTTCGCGTTTAATAACTCCTTTTTTAATTGCGGCATGTATTGCGTGTAGCTCTGTGGCTCATGCCGATCTACTCGTTACAAAGAAGACCTTCAGCACCAAAAACTTTAGTACCGTAAGCGGCGAAACTATTGCTGAAGTTAATGTCGGCTGGGAAGCCTATGGCAAGCTCAATGAAAATAAAGACAATGTTATTCTTATTACCCACTTTTTTTCGGGCAATAGTCATGCTGCTGGCAAATACACCCCAGATGACCCACAACCCGGTTACTGGGATGCAATTATTGGCCCCGGCAAAGCGATTGATACGAATAAATACTACGTAATTAGTTCTGACACTTTGGTGAATGCTTTTCCTAACTTGCCACATGTTGTTACGACTGGGCCTGCATCAATTAACCCTGAAACAGGTAAACCATACGGTTTAGATTTTCCGGTAGTAACTATTCGAGACTTTGTAAACGTTCAACATGCCCTGTTGCAAAGTTTGGGTATCAACAAGCTGCATGCTGTCGTCGGTGCGTCCATGGGTTCATTGCAAGCGATTGAGTGGGCGGCGGCTTACCCTGACATGGTGGAGCGCATGGTGTCGGTAATTGGTGCGGGCGCAATGGACGCCTGGACCATAACCGCTCTTGAGCATTGGGCACGGCCTATTCGCTTAGACCCAAACTGGAATGGTGGGGATTACTACGGTGGACAAGCACCGCTAGCTGGCGTTACCAACAGTTTAGTCATGATTACTCAGCAAGCTATGCATCCAGTGGCCTTCAATGCAATGTCTCCGTCGCAAGAAGTATTACCTAAATCAGCACTCGACAGCGTGCTGAATGGCCTACCCGCCACCGACTTTTGGTTTGGTGGCGCCACGCAACGCGCACCGCTGGCAGACGCCAATCATATTCTTTATTTAGTTCGTGCAAATCAGCTTTTTGTCGCGGGTCATGATAAAGACTTGGCAACAGGCCTTGCACAGGTAAAAGCAAAAACACTATTTCTACCGGCAAAAAATGATTTGTTGCTGCAACCCTATCTGGCGAAGCAAGCCGTGGAGGTTTTAGAAGCACAAGGCGAGCAGCCTAAGTACGCTGAAATTGATGGCACCTTCGGGCATTTAGACGGTGTTTACAATATTCAATCTAAAGCAGATGAGTTAGCAGAATTTATCAATAACTAATGCGGCAGAGAACACCGGTTTAACCGGTGTTCTCTTCGGTTTAATTGCCACCCAAAATACCTTTTAGCTTATCTTTTAATTTGTCTTCTATAGCGCCTTCGAACTTGGATTTTAATAAATCTTGAAGCTTCTTATCGCGTTGCTCAGCATCAGACAGCAAGCCTTCAAATGCTGCTAAATCGTCTTGGTTGTCACCTAAAAAGCTATTAGATTGTTCTTGCAGACGGCTCTGCAGGCCAGACAATTCAGCTTTCCCAGCGTCTAAAGCCGCCGCTTTAAGTGCATTTCCCAACTGACGATCTAAATCAGAAGCAAAGCTGAACGTTGGCTGTGTTAGCTGGCCAGCAATATCAGCATTGATATCTAACCGGTTTAGCTGAGTTAGCGCGTTGGCAACTACAGCTGCCCACTTATTGTCAGCCTCTGCTGTCACGTTCATGTCGGATAGCCGAACGGTACCACCGCCGTCGAAGACACTGTTCTGCAAAGTTACTGTGCCTTCAGAGTCTAGTAACGAGGCTAATAAGGTTGCTGTAAATTGACTTTGCTCACTCAGCTTAACATTGTCCAACCGAATACCTTGAACTTGCCACTGCTGTTTTGCATCTATACCCTCTGCTGTTAAAGCAAGTTCACCGTTGAGGTTTAATAACTTCCATAAAGCCGAATTGGCTGCACGCGCTACAAATGTCGTAGGCTGACCGAGTTGCTCATGCTGATGCGTGATATTTGCCCAATCTACGTCCAATACCGATTCGCCCCAAGCAAATTCGGTTTTGGCTTTTTTGATTAAAAATGACGGTGGTTGTTGAGTATCGCTAAACTCAAACCAAATACCTTCTCCGCGTTGTGGCTTGATCAGTTTTTCATCAGCCGAGCGTGCCAACATTGGCGCTAATTGCTCATAAGCAAGCAGCATATATTCGCTCCACCGACGCATTTGTTCACCGAACAATACCGCAGTTATTTCGCTTAAACCTTCGCTATTTAACTGCATGAGTTGTTGAGCACGTTCCATATCAGCGGCTGGCGCAGCTTTCACTGCTGCAAACGCAGCCTTTAACTGCGATATAGATTGTTGTGCAGATGCTTTTATCTCATTAACTTGCGCTTTGTCAGCCTCAAACTTTTCTTTCAACGCAGTAAATTCTTCGCGCTTTTGCTGCAACTGTGCTGGCGTTTCAATTTTACTCTCACTAAGAGCTTTCAATTGTTGTTCATATTCAGCTAGCTTTTCGCGAGTAGGCAGCTTCGCCTTAACGTCTTCAAGTGTTTCTTTGCTCTGCGCAATAGATGCTTTAGCTTGCTCAATTGCCGCAGGCGTTTTTAAATCAAGGCGAGCAATAATGTCATCAGTACTAGGTAAGCTTAAATTTAGCGACTCAAGCCCCTGTTTAGCCCAAGCCTTGGCATCCTCTTTAGTTGGCGCGGCATAAACCTCACCCGGCGTTTGGCGAGGTTGGAACGCGCGAATACCTGAACTAACCACATTTTCAAAGTGCAAGCGGCCCAATAGCAATTGCTCTAGGTTCAGTTGCGCGGTTACTTCACCAATCACCAACCGATTAATTTGCGGCTGCGCTGGGTCGGTTACCTGTATGCCAGATATTTTGACACCTAAAGGGCTCCAGCTATGCTCAACCGACTCAATATTGACTTCGGCTCCGTTCAAAGTGCCCACAGAGGTTTCAAAAGTCCACTTTAAAATAGTGTCTAACAGCAACCAGGTAAACGCTGCTAACAATGCACAGATAATGACAAATGCAGCTAAGCCTGGCCAGCGAATAGCACTGCGACGCATCTGCGGCTTTGATGTTGTATCAGTCATAATGATTAGCCTCGTAACTCTGAATAAATAGCCCAGAACCTGTTGGCCTTAAGCATTTGTACAATTTTGAGTTTATTAAACCAAGTTTGAATGCGACGCCGATACTGGGTGATAACATAAAAGCTGCCCCCCAATAAGATAGGAGCAAACGCGATACTTAGAAGTAAACTGCCGAGGGTAATAGTGTGGTGGAATTGCATGACCCGCCAAAAAGCTGACTGATATAACGACTGCCACAACGGTTGCCAACTTTCATGCGAGAGGAAGTAGAAGCCTACTTGGTGAAACCATGGGTCGAGTAAATAGGCAATCGCTGAGCAGACAGCAAAACTCAAAATAAACCCAGTTAGGTTAATTCGAAATAACAACGCGATCAGTAAAATAACCAGATTGTGCACTCGCCATAGTGGTGTAAACCCCATCACCATACCAAGCACAAATGCAAACGCTAACGCCCATGCACCAGACTCAGAGTTGAGTGCTTTAAAAAACTTTGCCAGCAAAGTGAGCATATAAATAAACTCCACGCTATATTTGTAACAACAAGAATAGCTTACATGGACCAATAGGGCTATTTTTCATAGTAAAAATTTACCGAAAAATATATTTCGTAGGGCTATTGTTTTTTGATCAAATTAAGCTAAAAATGCGCGGCAAATTAGCATTGGAGCAATCATGCAAAACTCAGCTTTAATCATTCTTGATGACATTACCGACTGGCAGCCGTATTACCCTAGCCAGTCAACCGTTACCGCTAGTGAATACTTACTTCAAACATCAAGTAAAAGTCGCACTCAAATCCTCAATTTGTGCGGCGATTTAAGCTATTTATCAACTGGCTATTACGTTAGCTTGTTAGCGGAAGCTCGGGGGCAGCGCGTACTCCCGTCGGTTACTACAATTAACGACTTAGCCAACTTTAATCATTATCAGTTATTACTCGCGAATACTGATAAAGCGCTGAACAAATTTCTAAGCGCCGCCGACAAAGAAAAGTCAGTTCGTGTGCTTATTTGCTTTGGACAAACAGAACAACCATTGCTGAGTAACTTCGCACGACAGATATTTGATCGCTACCCCTGCCCCATCATATGGGTCGAGTTCAGTTATCAAGGTCGTTGGTTTATCAATCAACTAATTGCCGGCGCACTGCCAGATTTATCCGACGACCAACAAACGTTTTTTGGTGACGCTTTGGATAGCTTTAGTAAACGCGTTTGGCGCAAAGCACGCGCCCCCAAAGAGTACCGCTACGATTTGGCGATTTTGCACGACCCTAATGAACCGATTCCAACGAGCGATAAGAAAGCACTGCAAAAATTTATTAAAGCAGCCAAAGAAGCGGACATTGATGCCGAGCTTATTACCGCTGAAGACTACAATCGATTATTGGAGTTTGACGCTTTGTTTATTCGCGAAACAACGCGAATAAATCATTACACCTACCATTTTGCTAAAAAAGCAGAAGCAAACGGCATGGTGGTTATTGACGCACCGCATTCAATTTTGCAATGCGCCAATAAAGTATTTTTGAAAGAGCTATTAGACAAACACCATATTCCTACACCACGCACCGAATTATTGCTTAGCCAACAAGAACTTGACTACGCAAAAATTGGTGAACGTTTAGGCTACCCGGTGGTATTAAAAATTCCAGATGGTTCTTTTTCAATTGGCGTTGAAAAAGCCGAAAATGAACAGGAATTTCGTCGCGTTGCTGCAGAGTTATTTAATAAATCGACGATTTTGCTCGCACAAGAATTTGTGAAAACTGACTTTGACTGGCGTATCGGTATTTTAAATAATCGACCAATTTATGCCTGTAAATATTTTATGGCGCGTAATCATTGGCAAATTTACAACCATGCTAGCTCAACTAGTCGAGCCAAGTCTGGTGGGTTTGAAACTATAGGTGTGCATCAGGTACCGAAAGACGTAGTGCGCACAGCGTTACAAGCCACGCGCCTTATTGGCGATGGCTTGTACGGTGTCGACATGAAAGTTACTGCAAAAGGGCCGGTTATCATTGAAATTAACGACAATCCGTCGATAGACGCGGGAGTTGAAGACTTGCTGTTAGGTGACGAGCTCTATCACATTATTATGCGCGACTTTGCTCGTCGTCTTGATGAAAAATAATATGCATAACGCAACCCAGAACTGCCATTTTCGTCAAGCAACAAGAGCTGATGTCTCAGCTCTTGTTGAACTCGAACGGCGCTGTTTTGATTACAGCAGAATGGGACCAAGAAGTTTTTCTCGCTTAATAGCCGCCCCCTCAGCACATGTCTATTTATGTGAGTGCGATGGCAAATTAATGGGCTATTTATTACTTCTTACTCGCCGCAATAGTCGTATCTGGCGACTTTACTCAGTAGCCACCGCGCCAGCGGCCCGTGGTGTAGGTATTGGTAAACGGTTGCTTGAATTCGCTATCAATACCGCCAAACAGCACGGCGCTAGTGCCCTCAGCCTTGAAGTAAAAACCAATAATGTTGCTGCCATACAGCTCTATGAAAAGTATGATTTCGCGGTAGTTGACGTGCTGCCCGAATACTATGATGACGGCACCGACGGCTACCGCATGCGTTTAAGCTTTTCACCATTAGCTAACGATCTGGAAAGTCAGTAAAAATGCCGTCGACGCCTAGCTCAGTTAACCAAGTTTTTAGCTGCTGATAACTGTCAACACCTTCAGGTAAGTTGTCTGCCCGTAACGTATAAACATGAACCAGTAAACCGGCTGCGTGGGCGTGTTTCACAATATCTGAAAACTGCGGGTTACCATGCTCATCGAACCCGAGAAAAATATGATTTAGCCACAAACCAACTCCGGCAGCATAGCTTCGTAAGGTTTCCAAACCTGCTGCTGTGCGCATCATATCGTAATCTATATCGCTTTCATTCCAACTGTTTTCGGCAACCAGTTGAATCAGCGGAATTTCAGTTCGAAACTCACGCTTTAACCGGCGCAATACTTCAGGGTCGAAGCTTTGCAAATAGATCGGCGCAGGCGTGTCAGTTTGAGTAAAGTTGTAGCGAGCCAAAACGCCCATGGTTGATTCCACGAGGTCATAATTTTGTTTTTTGTGCCAGCGGGCACTTTTCATTTCAACATAGATTCCGGTATCACGAGCGCGACTCGCATTGAGGCCCAGAATAAGTTCTATTTGCTGAGCTAACGACATAATATGGAAATGACCGGTTTGGCTATTAAATCGACTCGGATAACGCTGTTGCCCTTCTTTATTGCGCCGCTCGTGCACCTTCAACTGTTGTAGCTCTGCAAAAGAAAAATCCATGACATAATAGTGCCCATCAGGCCGATATTTCTCTGGAAAAACATCAGCGACGTTAGTCACCGCATCTAGGCGCAAATCATGCAGTACTACAGGCACGTGGTCTCGTGTGAGCACCACGTCTTGTTCAATAAAATCAGCATTTTGTGCGTGGGCTATCGCAACAGCAGGAAGAGTGTGTTCAGGGGCGTACCCCGATGCTCCGCGATGCGCAATAATAGTTAAAGAGTGACTTAATGGCGCCGCTGTTGGCTGCTCCAATACCGGTGGTTTAAGTATTTGCGTATCCAGAGTGACAGGGGCAAGTGTTGGCGGCGTCACATCCTGAGCAAGCGCAGATGCTGCTGCACCCCATACAATAAATGCAGCACCGACTACTTTTTTCATACTTGAGTTTAAGATTGCTTGTACCAAACTTGCCCACCTTGATCTCGATAACGCGCTAACAGCTCTTGGATAGGTTCAGGCTCGGTGCGAACGCCGCGCTGTTGCAAATAGTCTTTGTTGTATAGCTTGCTGGCAGAGCGCTCACCTAAGTCACAAGCAAAGGTCACAATGGTTTTACCTGGCCCATGCAATAACGCAGCTTGCAGAGCTCCTGCTACGTTCAAACATGAACTGCTGCCCAGCACTAGTCCTTCTTGTTCAACCATATAGCGAGACAAGGTGACCAAGTCGGCATCCGGCAGGTTAACTGCTGCGTCAATGCGTGCTTGTTTGAAGTTCTCGACCAAACGCATAATGCCGATACCTTCCGTAAACGAACTACCTTGGCTTACGTACTCGCCGGTTTTTAAATAGCTGTATATGCCGGAACCATCAGGGTCGGCCAACCACACTTGCAGATCAGGATTACGCTCTTTTAAATATCTAGAGTTACCCGCAATAGTACCGCCTGTACCCGCAACCGAAACAAATATATCGACCTCGCCTTTGGTCTGCTCCCATATTTCTGGCCCTGTTGTTAAATAATGGGCTTCAGCATTGCTAGTATTTTCAAATTGGTTTGCCCACCAGTAATCGTCACGTTGTTCGGCTAAACGGCGAGCTGTATGATAAAAGTGGTTTTCGTTCTTGAATGGCACTGGGTCAACGGTTTTTAACTGTGCGCCGTGAAGGGTAATCATGCGTTCTTTTTCTTTACTCTGATCATTTGGCATCACCGCCAACATGTTCAGACCAAAAGACCGCGCCACCAAGGCTAAACCAATGCCGGTATTCCCTGCTGTTCCTTCTACAACGGTCATACCCGGCTCCAATTCGCCACTTTTTAACGCATCGGTAATGATTTGTAATGCTGCACGATCTTTTATTGAACCACCGGGGTTTTGTGACTCCAATTTCACAAAAATTTCGCAGCCCGTTAAGTCAGATAATGCATTTAATCGCAATAAGTCTGTTTGCCCAATTAACTCTGCAGAACGCTTGGCTACTTGCATGAAAACTCCTTCCTAACGTAACGGTTCAACTTGCAAAGCTTGCCCATAACAAACCCAGCTAGCACGACATGAATCTGTTTTTTCTTCGCGGCATGCGCGTAATACGACACGGTTTGCACTTACCTTGGCTGCGGCAATTTTCAACAACACAATCGCCTTTTCTTGGCTTGGCTTGTCGTCAAAAATGTTTGCTTGGCACGAACGACCTTCAACGTCGCCTAAACTGATCACACTGACATCTGTGCGAGAAAGTTCATAGGGGCGCATAAATTCAACTGAATCGGCCGCAGCGATATTTAAATCTAACTCATTCGACTGCTTCATTGTACAGCCCAACAAAGCAAAAATGACGATAACAACGGAAATGATTTTCATGGCGCTACCTTAAAGCTCGAGCGTGTTTCACCCAACATTACGGGGCTTGCAGCATCTTGTAAAGATTGATTTATTATAAGGTATCTTCACGCAATGCACATGTTCTTCGCGGCAAGTTAAGTTACCAGACAATACCCACCAAACCTTTAATAAAGACTCGCCATTATCGTGCAATGATGCACCAAATCGGTGCGAAATTTGGCTATTTGAGACTTTTTAGGTGGCTTTTCAACGAAATTTGTTGGCACGGCAATTGCTTGAGTAAACATGGACCGTATTTAGGTCATGACTCATTGAGGAACCACTATGCAACTTATTATTGCAATTATAAAGCCCGCAAAGCTCAGTGACGTGCGCGAAGCGTTAGAAGAGCTTGGGTGTCAAGGGATGACTATTACCGAAGTGCGCGGTTTTGGTCGTCAGAAGGGCCACACAGAACTCTATCGTGGGGCTGAATACCGTATCGATTTTCTTCCAAAAATTCGCATTGATATTGCTGTCATTGAAGAGCAAGTTGAAGCGGTTATTGATGCAATTCAAGAAGCTGCTCATACCGGAAATACCGGTGACGGCAAAATATTTGTTACCCCACTTTCCAAGGTCATTCGTATTCGCACGGGCGAAGTTGACCGCTTTGCCGTTTAGGAGTGAATCATGTCTTTATCAGAACTTAGCTATGCAATCGATACGCTTTTCATTTTAGTCAGTGCCGCTTTAGTGATGTGGATGGCGGCTGGCTTTTCGATGCTTGAAGCCGGGCTTGTGCGCAGCAAAAATACCACCGAGATCTTGGTCAAAAATATACTGTTATACGCGCTTGCTTGTATTTGCTTCCTCAACGTCGGCTATCAACTCATGTACGGTAATAGCACGCCCTCTGATTACGCACCTAACGCTTACATTTTCTTTCAGTTAGTGTTTGTTGCAACCGCAATGTCGATTGTTTCTGGGGCAGTTGCAGAGCGTATGAAACTATCCATGTTTCTTATTTTTGCGATCATCATGACAGCAGTTATCTACCCAGTTTCGGGAAGCTGGGTTTGGGGTGGCGGTTTCCTCAGCCAACTAGGATTTATCGATTTTGCCGGCGCAGGAGTGGTGCATATGGCCGGCGCAGCGGCAGCTCTAGCCGGGGTGCTTATACTTGGCCCCCGTAAGGGCAAATATGGTCATAGTGGCGCTGTATATCCAATACCGGGTGCTAATATGCCGTTAGCAAGCCTGGGCACTCTTATTTTGTGGTTTGGCTGGCTTGGTTTTAATGGGGGCTCACAATTAACCATTCATAACATGGAAAATGCAAATAGCGTTGCAACTATCTTTTTAAATACAAATATGGCTGCCGCTGCGGGCGCTTTAGCAGCCTTTTTGATAACCCGACTAATTTGGCGCAAAGCTGATTTAACCATGATATTGAATGGTGTGCTTGCAGGCTTGGTTGCAATTACCGCAGAGCCGGCAGTTCCAAGTGTACTTAGTGCTACCCTTATTGGGAGCGGCGCTGGTGTCATTGTAGTGTTGTCGATTGTCGCTTTAGATAGGTTAAAAATTGACGACCCCGTGGGCGCAATTTCCGTGCATGGTGTGGTTGGTGTTTACGGTTTAATCTGTGTGGCACTCACTTCCGCGAATGCAAGCTTAAGCAATCAGCTGATTGGCGCTGCAGTTATCTTCACTTGGGTATTTAGCTGTAGTTTAATTATTTGGTGGTTTCTAAATCGAGCATTCGGTATTCGCCTGAGTGTCGAACAGGAATATACCGGAGCTGATATTGCCGAATGCGGCGTAGAAGCCTATCCGGAGTTTGTCTCGGCCAAAGGCCGATAACTTTTGCAAACAAATAAGGGCTGCCGCGGCAGCCCTTATTTGACGATTAATTATCGGTGGTGTTTTGGTTAAAATCAGTCATGAATATCTGCCACATAGCCATAAACAATGCTGCAACTAGGGGCCCGATGACAAAACCATTAATACCAAACAACGATATACCGCCAATGGTTGAAAATAACACCACATAGTCAGGTAGTTTCGTGTCTCGGCCTACCAATATTGGCCGCAGCACATTATCAGCCAAACCAATAATAATAGCCCCATAAGCCATTAATACCGTTGCACTTACCCATGCCCCTGTGGCATATAAATATAACCCGGCAGGGAACCAGACTAGTGCCGCGCCAACCGCTGGTATCAGTGATAAGAAAGCCATAATCACGCCCCAAAGTAGCGGCGCTGGAATGTCTAAAATCCAAAATATAATGCCGCCTAAAGCACCTTGTACTATAGCTACAACTAGGTTCCCTTTAACTGTGGCACGGGTAACTTCCACGAACTTTTGAAACAATGCGTGCTCACGCTCATCACCTAGAGGTAACGCTTTAATAAGCAGCTCTTTTAACGTAGCGCCATCGCGCAGCAAGAAAAACGTAAGGTACATCATTAACGCAAGGCTAATAAAAAAGCTAAACGTGTTTTGCCCTATTGCTAAGGTTTCTTTTGCCAAAAATTTTGACGCAGCCTGAATTGCGGAAGTGACTTGCTCACGAATATCATTGGGATTAATACCAAACTCAACCAATAGTTTATCAACGACCGGAAATGCGTCTCGTAATTGCAATAACATCTGTTTAGGATCAATTTCCCCTGAGTCAATGCGCTGATACAACTGAATACCTTCTTGTACAAACGCCATGCTCAGAAAGATAACTGGAATAACGACAATCAACATGCATATAGTTAGGGTTATCAGCGCAATTAGATTGGGGCGATCACCAATTTTTTGGGCAAGGAAACTTTGTAGTGGCGAAAAAATAACGGCCACCGCGCAGGCCCAAAATATAGCCGACCAAAATGGTTCAAGAATGAAGCCAAATGCGATAGTCACCGCTGCTAGTAAAGTCAAAAACGAACGACGTTCAAGCTGTTCTCGCATGGGAGTCCTTGTTCTTTATTAAAATCAAGTTAATATTGTCAACAAAACAACCAGTGAGCAAGTTATGAAAACAATAACAGATCATTTAGCCGGCTATGCTGCTTATCACCGTGACAGCCGTAATATTATGACCCATTTAATCGGAATTCCCATGATTGTCGTCGCCATACTTATTTTATTGTCACGGCCCTCATGGACAGTTTTTGAAGTCATGTTATCTCCGGCTATTCTAGTTAGTGCCGCTGCTGCGCTGTTTTATTTAAAACTCGATGTCATGCTAGGGCTACTGATGACCTTACTGCTCGGTCTAGCTGTCTGGTTCTCTAGTCATATGGCCTTGCTACCAACTGCTGCATGGTTAAGTTGGGGTATTGGCTTGTTCGTTGTTGGCTGGGTATTTCAATTTATCGGTCACTATTTCGAAGGCAAAAAACCCGCTTTTGTTGATGACATTATGGGCTTAGCGATAGGTCCCCTGTTTGTCGTTGCCGAAGTTGTATTCTTTTTGGGTGGCAAAAAGCAACTGCACCGCGATATTGAAGCGCGATTTGCCAAATAAAAAATAAAAGCCACAACATTTGGGTTGTGGCTTTTAACGTTTAGTTGTTTTCTTTCACTTTTTTGGTTGGTGGATTTACCCAAATTACATCAACAGCAGACTTCTGCGCTGCTTGCTCTACCGACGCAATATAAGTTTGATCAACCACAGTTTTGGTACCTGCATTTGAGTTAGGTGTTTGTGAGCATCCAAGCAAAAATAGTCCGATAATTATCATCATTGCAATGCGCATAATTCACCTCCACTTAGGCAAAAACACAATTTATCAAATGCACCCTAAGCAGAAATAAGTATAGTTCACAAATTGAACAAATGTGATGATTTCAACGTATCAGCATCATGTTGAACGATTTTATGGGAACGTTAATGGTAAAAAATTTAATCGTATTAATTAGTTGTGGTCTACTTGTCGCATGTTCTTCTGGAGACTGGCGCACCGCTTCACGAGAACCGGCTGGAATTGCACCTCACCCAAATACCGAAACAGAAGCTGTTATCGAAGTATACGCTGCTGATGCCTTTGGGTGGCGAGGTTGGTTTGCCGTGCACACATGGATTGCAGTAAAACCAAAAAATGCGAAGGAATACACTGTTCATGAAGTTGTTGGTTGGCGCGTGAATCGTGGCCAACCTGCCCTGTACAGTTACCAAACTGTAACGCCTGATAGGTACTGGTATGGTGCCAAGCCAGAAAAAGTATTATCGCTTCAAGGCGAGCAAGCGGCAGCTTTAATTCCCAAAATTAACGAAGCCGTAACTCGATACCCTTGGGCTAATGAATACGAAGCCGTTCCAGGCCCCAATAGCAATACATTTCCAGCTTGGATTGGCCTGCAAGTACCAGAGCTTGGCCTAGAATTACCCTTTAGTGCTATTGGTAGCGGCTATGCTGACAACGACCAGTGATATGGTCGTTGTTTTCACCACTTTTTTGCATAACACGCCAAACGAAACCTTAATGAAAAACATAACCCATTGAATTAACGAGCATAAAATTAATGGCCTAGAAATTGCATGGTATTCCGCTATAGTCAATAACAACGAACACAAGGAATTTATCATGCCAGTTAAATTAGAAGATCGCCCTATCGAACAAGTGCGCGAAGAAACAGTTGATAAACTTATCGTGAACTACAGTCACGCCATTATCTCTGCCGAAGCATTCGAGCGCCGGCTTGATGAAGCCATGGCAACAGAATCTCATCAACAATTGGTTGACCTTGTTGCAGACTTACCGCTTGAAGCGGACTCAAAATATGACGCGCAAAAAGAGCGTTCGTTTACCCCAAACTATAGTGCAGGCCAAGCCGAGGAAGACGACAAGCTCATCAGTATTTTGGGCTCTAATGTACGCGAAGGACAATGGGTTGTGCCAAAGAAAATTCACGTGGTTGATATTGTCGGCTCGGCAAAATTAGACTTTACTGATGCTATTTTTCAGCACCAGCACGTTGAAGTTAATGTCGCCAACGTTTTAGGCAGTCTAGATATTTATGTTCCCGAAAACGTGAATGTAACGACTCGCATGTTCAATATTGTTGGTTCATCTGAAAACCGTGCACCATCTATTGCTAACCGTCAGGCACCACAAATAACCATTACTGGCTATTCTGTATTGGGCTCGCTAGAAGTGTCCGTAAAACGCACCATGAAAGAAAAGTTTGTCGCCTTTGCCAATAGCATGCGTGAAGCTTTAGGTATGCCTAAAGCGAACAATTAATGCGAGTTGCCGCTAAGTAGAACCGTGCCAACAATAAGCACAATATGAAATGCCAGCGGCAAAGCCATTAATGCAAATAGAGTTAACTTAATACGTGTGTGTTGCATACATCCCCCGTGTCCAACACACAGTCTAATGAGAACGATTCTCATTTGCAAACAAATAATTGACCAAGACAATTGCAGCTAAAAACGCGATAATAGCCGCCGAATTTTCAATCAGTGGTCTATTTTGTCATGGAAATAAAAGTAAACTTTCTCGATAACCTACGTCTTGAAGCGAAGTTTGATGATTTTACGGTCATCACCGATCAGCCTATTCGCTACAAAGGCGATGGCTCCGCACCAAGCCCCTTCGACTATTTTTTAGCATCGTCGGCCATGTGCGCGGCTTATTTCGTGAAGGTTTATTGTTTATCGCGCGATATTCCAACCGAGAATATTCGCCTGTCACAAAACAACATTGTCGACCCAGAAAACCGCTACAACCAAATTTTTAAAATTCAGGTTGAGCTGCCGGAAGATATTTCTGATAAAGACCGTCAGGGTATACTGCGTTCCATTGACCGCTGCACCGTGAAAAAAGTCGTGCAAACCGGTCCCGAATTCCAAATCGAAGTAGTCGAGAACCTTGATGAAGACGCGCAGGCCTTGCTCATGGGCAAGCCAGAAGGCAGCTCATTAACTTACATTGAAGGCAAAGACCTACCGCTTGAAAAAACCATCGCCAATATGACGCAAATACTTGCCGATTTAGGCATGAAAATTGAGATCGCTTCTTGGCGCAATATAGTGCCACACGTATGGTCATTACATATTCGCGACGCGGCCTCGCCAATGTGCTTTACTAACGGCAAGGGTGCCACCAAAGAAGCCGCCTTGGCATCTGCGCTTGGCGAGTTTATTGAGCGGCTAAACTGTAATTTCTTCTATAACGATCAGTTTTTTGGGCAAGACATTGCCAACGCCGAATTTGTTCATTATCCGAATGAAAAATGGTTTGCGTTAAACGACGAAGATAGCCTTCCAGAGGGGCTATTAGATGACTACTGCTTGCCCATATACAATCCCGATGATGAGCTGCAAGGTTCTCACTTAATTGACACCAACTCGGGGCGCAGCGACCGCGGTATTTGTGCGCTTCCGTTTGTGCGCCAATCTGACGGTGAAACGGTTTATTTTCCGTCAAATCTTATTGAGAACCTCTATTTAAGTAATGGGATGAGTGCCGGCAACACCTTGCCTGAAGCGCAAGTACAATGTTTGTCGGAGATTTTTGAGCGCGCGGTAAAAAAGCAAATTATTGAGCAAGAGATTGCTTTGCCGGATGTTCCCGCCGAAGTTTTAGCCCAGTACCCCGATATTGTTGAAGCCATTGAGGCGCTTGAAGCACAAGGCTTTCCAGTATTAGTCAAAGACGCATCGCTAGGCGGTCAATTCCCTGTTGCTTGTGTCACATTAATGAACCCACGCACGGGTGGTGTATTTGCTTCTTTTGGCGCGCACCCAAGCTTTCATGTGGCATTAGAGCGAAGCCTTACCGAACTGCTACAAGGCCGGAGTTTTGAGGGGCTAAACGACTTTATGCCGCCGACGTTCAATAGTATGGCAGTTACCGAGCCTAACAACTTTGTCGAGCACTTTATTGACTCCTCGGGCTTAATTTCATGGCGCTTTTTCAGTGCACGCAGCGATTACGAATTTTGCCAATGGGATTTCTCGGGTACAAACCAAGAAGAAGCTGATAACTTATTTGCTATTTTAAGCCAGCTGGGCTTAGAAGCTTACATGGCAGTTTATACCGAACTTGGCGCCCCTGTGTGCCGCATTTTAGTGCCGGGCTATTCCGAGGTTTACCCAATTGAAGACTTAGTTTGGGATAACACCAACAAAGCTCTGGATTACCGCGAAGATATTCTCAATCTGCATCGTTTAAACAACGAGCAGTTAAGTTCACTGGTTGAGCGCCTCGAAGAAAGCCAATTGGATAACTACATTGATATTATTACCTTAATTGGTATTGAGTTTGATGAGAATACGGTTTGGGGCCAGCTAACCATTCTTGAACTGAAGCTGTTAATTTACTTAGCCTTAAGCCGCCATGAAGAAGCCTACGAGTTGGTTGAAGCGTTCTTGCAGTATAACGAGAACACCGTTGCGCGCGGTTTATTCTATCGTGCAGTCAGTGCCGTGTTAGAAATTGAATTAGATGATGAGATGCAGTTAGATGACTATTTGCCGAATTTCCGCCGCATGTTTGGTGAACAAACCATGGCAGAAGTGGTCGGCGCGGTAAACGGCAGCGTGCGCTTCCCAGGCCTAACCCCAACGAGCATGAAGCTTGAAGGATTAGACCGACATTTGCGGTTGATTGAAAGCTATAAAAAACTACATGCTGCACGCGCAGCAAAAGCAACTGCATAAAAAAAACGGGCCTTTCAAATAAATAGGCCCGTTTTTTTAACCCTAAGTACGCTTAGGCAAAGATTAAGAAATAAGCTACCGCCGCAATTAATACCGGCGACATAATACCGGCAATAAAACGGAAGACTTTGATACACCAGTTCGGGCACTCTTTTTCAAGTTCACCACGAATAACCGGCCAAATGCGCCAGCCGACAAATACTGCCGCGAGCATGCCGCCTAACGGCATGAGAATATTCGAGGCGATAAAGTCCATAATATCAAACGGCGTTTTACCAAAAATACTAATACCGTCGGCCATGGCGCCAAAGCTTAGTGCTGCAGGAATACCTAACACCAAGAAGTTGGTGCCGGCGACCCATAACGTGGCTTTTTTGCGGGCAATATTGTATTCGTCAATCAAGAAAGCAACCACCGGCTCAAGAATAGAAATAGACGAGGTAATTGCAGCAAACAACAACAATAAGAAAAAGACGATGGCTAAGAACTGGCCACCAGCCATTTGCGCAAACAACGCTGGCATGGTGATAAAGGTCAAACCTGGGCCTGCCGCTGGGTCAACGTCAAAGGCAAATACCGCCGGCAAAATCATTAAGCCAGCCAGAATTGACGCCATAATCGCTAGAAAGGCAATCCAAAGACCTGAGTTGATCACCCGTGTTTCTTTACCCAAGTATGAGCCATAGGCAATCATCAAGCCAGCACCCACTGACAATGAAAATACCGCTAGGCCCAGTGCATCAAGCACCATACGCATGCTTAGCTTTGACCACTCTGGCGTAATTAAATACATCAAGCCGTCAATGGCACCCGGTAGCATTAAGCTGCGCACCACTAAAAATAGCATCAGCACAAACAAGGTCGGCATGAGAATTTTACAAATACGCTCAATGCCTGATTGCACACCGGCAATAACAATACCCGCGGTGATCGACAAGAATAAGAAGGTATAAACCATGGCCGGTAATGGCGCGCCAATGAAGCTGGTGAACGCCGCTTCTAGCTCGGCTCCGTCAGTAGTCAAGACATCACCGCGTACAGCTTCGAACACATAGGCGATAGTCCAGCCGCCGACAACCGAATAAAAGCCAAGAATAAGAAACACACACAACACCGAAATCCAACCGGCGTAATGCCACTTACCGCCACCAAGTGCGCGATATGCTGATGTCGCTGATTTGTTGGCATGTCGGCCAATCATCATTTCTGACAACATCATGACAGCGCCCACACTAAATACGCAGGCTAAATAAACCAGAAGAAACACCCCACCGCCGTTCTCACCAGCAATGTATGGAAACTTCCAAATAGCACCCAACCCAACTGCAGAACCTGCTGCAGCGAAAATAAACCCGATTTTTGATCCCCAAGATCCACGGTTCTCTGTCATTGCCGTCATAATTTATTAGCTCGTTATTATCTTTTTATAATATGAAACAGACCCGAAAAAAGTCGTGGCTACACTTTAGAGATTTTTTGACCGAATGAATAGACTTGTTTGACAGATATCAAAGAAAAAAGGGTGAGCAGCCGTTCGTGGCTGCTCAAGTGTAAGGAGGGCTAGGTCAGCAACTTAATAGCAACCATCCCAGTTAAAAGGCCGGATATAAATGTCATGGCTAATAACCACATTGGCATCGCAGACAAATTCGCTTTCGGCTGAACGTTAGTTGGCTCCAATTGTTCAAGCTCAGTACGCTCAATTTCAAAAGCACTCGCTAGCGCCTTACTGGTTTCAAGCGAGGCAATACCATGCAGCTCGACCCGTTGAATAGTACGTAAACTCAAACCACAAATATCGGCGAGCTGTTGCTGCGTCCAGCCTCGCTCAGTGCGCGTTTCACGAATAAATGAACCGTTCAATTGCATGGTAACTTACCCTTTTAACGCAGTGGCTAAAGCGCCGCCAATAAAATAGCCGATAACACCGCCAATAAGCCCTAAGACAAAAATAGTAAGTATGGTTTTCCACCAATTTTGGCTGCTGCCTGTGGTTTTTAGAATACGCTTCATATTCCAAACATCTGAGTCAATTTCTTCGCCATTTACCCACAAGGTAATTGAAACTGGCCCCGTGAATAGGTTCCCTACTTTCAAGCGTACTCTTATCTGCTTGTCCTCTAACTCAAACTTGTGTTCTGAGGTAAAGCGCCAGGTTAGTTTTTCAGAAATTAGCTTATCGTCGACATAAACAGATTCTTTGCCGGTTAAATAGGATGCTTCCACGCGAATAACATGGTCGCCAATATCAAAGAAACTAACACTGTGATTGGGTTTGGTCATATCTGAAGTGGTCATAGGTATTTCCTTCGCAGTTATCAAGTTTAGATAACCGTATTACAGCATGGCCTACTGCAATGTGTGACGACAGTTAAGCGTCAGTTGCACCATTGTCGTATGACAGTGACACGACACTGCTCGGTTTTACTGTTCACAAGTGACGTTGGCAATATTATGGCGCAGTTGGTAGTTCACCATGCCAACACTCTAACGGCAGGGGCATTTGTTGATCACCGTCGCTAATATACAACTGGGCATCGCTAATCATTACGCCCCAATGTGTTGATCGTGTCAACTTGGCAGCAATAATGACTAATTCTTCTTGTGCTAAAGCTAGCACACGCACATTATCTAAATGTCCAAACTGTGGGATTGTTTTTTCTCGCCATAATCGTGCGTTGCCATAAACGACCACCGACATTTGTGGTGCTCGGCGGCTAGCTTTAATGACACGCTCCGCATCGGGTTGACCAACATCAATCCAATGCTGTATCTCGCCGGTTAGGTCTATCTCCCATAAAGCAGCTTCATCGCTATCAGATAGGCCGCGGCCAAAAGCTAGCTGTGGATGGTAAAAAATCGCGTACGACAATATACGCGAGGCGAGTCTAATTTCTGTTTCAGACGGATGACGGGCAACGGTAAACTTGATACTTTCATAAACACCACGATCGGTATCGGAAATATCGAGAGTGACTTTATATGGAGTTGCTTGCAGTGCCATTTGAATTCCAAGAGTTGGATTAATGGTGGCCCCTCCCAGATTTGAACTGGGGACCAACCGATTATGAGTCGTTATGCCATGGGTTTCATTGAAAATCAAAAAACACTCAAAACCCATACAAATAAAGGACTCAGTGAAATTACAGCCGTCATAAGCTATCACAATAAATCACGAAATAGCCAGACTTACTTGACCCGTTACTTGACCCGCAACTTGACCCCTCAGTCTCATTCGGGCAAACTTCGCAAAACAATTAATCTTATACTTTCAATGAAACTTACGAACACATCTATCAAAGCCCTCCCCTCAAAAAAGGGAAGCTATTACACTTGGGATGACTCAGCTGGACGAAACACTGGACGCCTTGGCGTTAAAGTGTTCCCTTCAGGAAAGCGAACATTCTACTTTCGCTACTTTAAAGATGGCAAGCCGGTCTTCATTGGTCTTGGTGTATTTCCAGATGTCAGCTTAAGTGACGCTCGCACCCAAGCGAAACAATACTCAGTGCAATTGAGCCAAGGGCTATGTCCAAAGTCATTGATTGAAGAAGCACACGAGCAAAAACGACAAGAGCTACTTCGTCAAGCTGAAGTGGAGAAAGAAGGCTCGATACAGCAACTGTTTGAGTACTATACCAGCCAAATGAAAGCCGCGGGGAAACGGACGTACCAGCAGGTTCTTCGAGATCTTGAAAAGGAAGTCTATCCAGTAATCCCGCCGGAAACTAAGGCTAAGAATGTCAAACGTGAACAGTTAGTCCGCGTGTTAGGACTGATGATTCAACGGGGCGCGAAAACTCAATCAAATCGAGTTCGCTCATACCTTCAAGCTGCATTTAACGCTGGTTTAAAGCACGATAATGATCCTGCAAACATGAATTCAGATGTACTTTTCGGCATTGAGCACAATCTCGTAACAGCGATACCACGGCAGGCAAATGCGGAACGTGCACTCGATAGAGTATTGACTGAAACCGAGCTTCGAGACTTCGTGCACCGCATTAAGAACGGCGAATTTGCGACGACAACACAGTTTGCTTGTCTATTAATGCTCTATTCCGGAGGCCAACGTCCGTTTGAGGTAATTAACTCAAGATGGGAACATGTTGATCTCGTATCGAATGACTGGCTGATACCGGCTTCGTTATCCAAAAACGGTAAGGATCATATTGTACCAATTACGCCTAACCTGAAGTCTCTTCTGCTGGCGCTACACGAGCTAACTGGGCACACTCCTTACTTGATACCCAACCGTATTAAACCAACCGAACCCGGTCGCACAGACTCGCTGGCGCGCTCATTCACGAGATACTGTGAAAAATACTCAGTAGAAAAATTCACACCACGAGATATCCGGCGCACCTGCAAAACATTGATGACTCGTCATAACTTCTCGACAAAGGAAATTCGCGACCGATTACATAACCATGCTCTCGACGATGTATCGAATAAACACTACAACCGGCATGACTATCGCGTGGAAAAAGAATCGTTGCTTATAGATTGGAACGACTGGATATCGCGTTTGTAACAATGTAAATTACGCGGCTTTTGTTTGAGAGTATACGAATGAGCGAATTTCGCCTATCAACCACCCTCGGCACTGTGTTGGGTAAACTAAATAAAAAGCCGTTAATAAAATCTCATGTCAGTCAGCAAATAACGGAATTGAATCCCTTATACGGCCAAAACAAGAATAAGACGCAATTGACACCGCTTAAGAAGCTTGCCGAGCTTCTTGTTAGGGTAATCGGTCCTCAACATCAAACTGTGGTTTTAGTTGATGATTCGTTGGTTCGGAGCATCACAGTTAGTCATAATTTCTGGCACACTCATAGAAATCATGGTGTAATCCCCCCGAAAAATCGGAGCAGTTATAAGTAGAAAATTCCGTTAAACTAAAACGAAGGAGTTTTCTATGCGCAAATCACGATACACAGACAGTCAGATCTTAGCGATTCTGAAACAAAACGAGAACGGTATACCGGTTCCAGAGCTTTGCCGTGAACACGGTATGAGCTCAGCTCAATTTTATAAATGGCGCGCCAAGTTTGGCGGCATGGACGCATCGATGATGAAGCGTCTCAAAGAGCTTGAGGACGAGAATAAACGCCTCAAAAAAATGTATGCCGAAGAGCGACTCAAAGCTGAGATCCGCAAGGAAGCCCTTGAGGGAAAG
>NZ_LIPW01000005.1 GCF_001418345.1 Pseudidiomarina woesei | reverse complement strand
GTACCGTTTTGCGCTTGAACGCTCAATTCACGGATACGTTGTAAGTTGTCGTTCACTTGGTTCAAAGCACCTTCAGCGGTTTGCGCGACAGAGATACCGTCGTTGGCGTTACGCTGTGCTTGGCTTAAACCAGTGATTTGTGAAGACATACGGTTTGCAATGGCTTGGCCGGCTGCGTCGTCTTTAGCGCTGTTGATACGCAGGCCTGAAGACAAACGCTCCATAGAAGTTGCTAATGCTGATTGCGACTTCTGTAGGTTTTGCTGACCAATCATCGAAGTGATGTTTGTATTGATAACTGACATAGTCTTATTCCTTCTGTTTCCAAAATAGGCTGGCGTTTACCGGCCGTCACATTCAGTTATCGGGTGAACCTACCGAAAGCTTTAATGTTTTTTTGAAATTCTTTTTTACAGCAGGCTAATTTTTGCTTAAACATTGGCATATGGCTGCTATATTAAGGGCAGCACGTTAAAGGCACCGAACGAAGTGCCGATAAATGGAACCAGAACATAACTAAGGAAAGGAGCATCGCGTGAGCGAGGCCGGTCAAGCAGCCCAAGCCGCTGAAAACGAATTTACGCCAATTAATAGCGTGGTTGAACTTGCGACATATTATGACGCATTAAGTCAGCCGGGCGTGGCTGTATTGACGCTAGTGGGCGCTGGTGAAAAAGACCATCCGGTGGTGCTGGTTGAGCAGCTAGAAGAAGATTACCTGCTGTTTGACCTTACCGCGATTCGTGATGTGGCCCCACCGCTGCGCCGCGGTGGTAAGTTTATTCTTTCTGGTTTTACCCCCGGTGGCTTAGTGCGCACCAACCCCATGTCTATTCGCGAGTTCACCACCGTAGAAAGCCGTTTGTTGGCGTATGCCGATTGGCCCACGGAAATTCATGTGAAGCAACGTCGCGCTAGTTTCCGCGCCAGTTTGCGTATAGGCATGAACGTGGGTGTGCATGTTCGCAGTAAAGACAATGACAAAGAAGAGCTAGTAGAACTGCAGGGCGACTTAAAAGATTTGTCAGCAACCGGCTGTTTAGCTGAATTTTTTATGCAAGATGGCGTGTCACGCGTATTGCCAGATATTGCCACCGAAATTGAATTGTATTTTCCCAACGGCACCTCGTTTGAAGTGAAGGCTAAGGTTCGGCATTTAAAAACCGACAATGATCGCCAGGTGCTTGCGGTTGGGTTTGAATTTGAAGATGTCAGTAAGCCGCAAGAGCGTGAAATTTGGGGCTATGTGCGCGAAATAGAACGCGAAGCCTCGCGCAGTGCGGGCAATGGCGATAGTCGCAGTGAGTCGGAGTTATTCCGGGTGCGCGATGAGAACGATAAAAAGCTCAGTCGCCGCCATGGCCACACGTATGCCACGCCCATGGCGAGAAAAATGGCGCGTATTGCTGGTTATCTTGATAGCCAAATGGTGGTGATGAAACAGGGCCAACAGGTGAACTCGTCGCAACTTTCACTGCATGCTGACCGTATTCTAGACATGTTAGAAGACGACCGCCAAGAAACTTTATTCTCGGTGCACTGTATTCATCGCGAGTCGCGTTGGGTAAAGCATGGCCTAGCGGTTGCGGTGCGTTTAGCCGATTTGCTTAACGCCGCAAAAATGCCGCGTGATTTGCGTAAGGCGGTAGTGGCAGCGGCTATGGTGCATGACTTAGGTAAAGGTACGTTACCTCCGGAAATTTGGCGGGCCACCACCTTAAGTACTGACGTTTACGAAGAAATGCAAAGCCACGTTGAAGCTATTCTAGAGAAGCTGGAAAACGTGAAGTGGCTAGCCCCCGTGGTACGCGACAACGTGATTGCACAAATAAATGAACGGCTTGATGGTTCAGGCTACCCCAATGGCTTGAAGGATAAGCAGCTAGGGCAGTTAGCACGCGCTGCTGCGGTAGTAGACGCGATTGATGCGATTCAGCGCAACCGACCCGATCGACCAGCCATGAGCCCGGTTGCGGCGGCGAAGTCAATGCAGACCCGTACTGATCAATTTGATGAGGCCTGGGTGAAACGTTATATCGCACATTTTGGCCCGTTACCGATTGGGTCGTTACTTCGCTTTGAAAAAGGCCAATTCGGTTGGGTTGTTGGTTTAGACGCGAAGAAACGCGTAAACCGTATTCGCATTTCTCCTCACAAACTTGCGCCGGATGACAAACTTGGTCCACCTATTGAAGGTGCAGCTTTGGCAGAGTTTGGTCGCATTCGCGATGTATTGGTGCCGGAAAGTTGATCTTTCGCGCCAACCGGCGTATCAAAAATAGTTAAATTAAAAACACTAAAGTTGAATAAATATTGGCCGATAAAAGAGAATAGGCGTGTTTTGCGTCGCTTTTTATCGGTTTTGAATTGAATTTATTCATGCAAACTGACTGATATAGAAATAGGGGTTAGCACCATGGCATCCATTGCAGCATTAGGTATCGGTTCGGGCCTAGACCTGAACGGCTTACTGACTCAGCTTGAATCGGCTGAGCGTCAGCGACTGCAGCCGTTGGTTGAACAACGGGCATCGTATCAGGCTCGTATTTCAGCTTACGGGAAACTTGAGGGCTCGTTATCAGCGTTGCAAACCTCGTTATCGTCGTTAGGTAAACCCGAAACATTTCAAGCGGTGTCGAGCGCGGTAGCCGGTGAAGGCATTACTGCAGCGGCATCGTCAACCGCAGTGCCGGGTAGTTATTCGGTAACTGTGAATGCGTTAGCGAAAGCCTACAGCAGTGCCACCGTAGGCATTGACGACAAAGCACGCGACCTAGGCGCAGGTTCGGTTAGCTTTACGCTTGGCGACGGCACCAGCCACACGATTGATATTGATGCAGGTTCGAGCTCGCTTGAAGACATTCGCGACGCGATTAACGCACAGCAAGGCGACGTGACAGCGTCGATTGTGAACGACGGTGACCCAACCAACCCGTATCGCTTGGCATTAACGTCTTCGAAAACCGGTACTGACGCGGCGGTTGATACGCTAGCGTTCTCAGGTTTTGGTACTGAATTAGCGACAGATGCAGGCTCGGTACAAACCGCGCAGAACGCATCGATTACGGTAAACGGCATTAATGTAAGCAGCCAGGGTAACCAAGTTGCCGATGCCATTCAGGGTTTAACCTTAAACCTTGAAGAAGAAGGTGCGACAGCAACAGTCAACGTCACGCGCGACGAAGAAGCCATTATGAAATCGGTGGAGACCTTCGTCAGTGCATACAACAATTTGCAAAACACCATTAAAGATTTAAGCAAGTACAACCCAGAAACCCAAACCGCTGGCCGGCTGTTGGGTGACAGTGGTTTACGCACGGTTGAAACCCGCTTACGGGGCATCTTCTCTGAGGCGGTGCAAGGTGGTGACTTAAATACCTTGTCTGAGCTGGGTATTACCCGCCAGTTAAACGGCACGTTAGAAATTGACAAAGAGAAGCTGCAAACCATCACTTCAGAACAGCTGGGTAAATTACAGCAATTCTTTGCGGGCGACGAAGATAACGGCATTGAAGGCTTCTCGTCGTTAGCAAACAAAACCGTGGAACAGTTGTTGGACGAAAACGGCCCAATTACCACCGGTACCGAGGGCATGAAGAGTGCCATTACGCGCTTAGAAGAACGTTACGCGCGTGAAGAAGTGAGTATTGCCCGTACGGTTGAGCGCTACAGAACGCAATTTGCACGCTTAGACAGCATGATTGCCAATATGAACTCAACGAGCAGTTATTTGACCCAACAGTTTGACGCCTTAAGTGCGCAGCTGGGGCAGAAGAAGTAATTAGGAGAATATGACAATGTACGGTATGCGAGGCGCAGCAGCGTATGGACGAGTTGACGTAGAAAGCCACGTGCTTTCAGCCAGTCCGCACAAGTTGATCAATATGTTATTTGACGGTGCTTTAAAAGCCATTAAAGCTGCCAAGTTACATATGGAGCAGAAAAACGTGCCAGCCAAAGCGCAGTCAATTGCTAAAGCGCTGGACATTGTGAATATGGGTTTAGCTGCGGCGTTAGATAAAGAAAAAGGCGGCGAGTTAGCCGAACGACTCGAGCAGTTGTATAGCTACGTTGCGGAGCTGTTATTGCAAGCCAACTTAAAAAACGACGTTGCAAAATTAGACGAAGCGGCAGAGTTGTTAGAGCAAATAGGCTCTGCTTGGAAAGAAATTCAACCACAGGTTGAAGGAGCGTAAGGCTCGTGGCCGCGCAACCGCAATTAAAAAGTGACTATTTAATGTCGCCGACGGAGGTCATTATGTCGTATCAGACGCTACTGGAGCATTCGAACAAAATGCTCGCCAGTGTGCGCAACGAAGACTGGGAAGCCTTAATCGAAACGGAAGTTGAGTACGTTCGTGAGGTTGAGCGGTTGAGCCACGCCGAAGCCGGAGTTGAGCTGTCTGAGGATCAACAGCTTAGCAAGTTACAACTTTTGAGCACCAT
Organism: Pseudidiomarina woesei; assembly: GCF_001418345.1. Lineage (GTDB taxonomy): Bacteria > Pseudomonadota > Gammaproteobacteria > Enterobacterales > Alteromonadaceae > Pseudidiomarina > Pseudidiomarina woesei. Next base: position 144,867 of record NZ_LIPW01000005.1, on the reverse strand, counting down.
CATGGATCAGGACCGTGAAATTCGGGAGCGCTTAGTCGCGCGTCGCACCATGTTGGAGCAAACGTTGCTCAGCATGCAGAAAAAGCAAAAGCTTGAGCACAGCTATCGCAATTGAGCAGCATAACGCCACTATTGGATACTCTGGTCCACCAGGTTGCTAAGCAACGTTCAACGGTGGACCTTCTTCCTCGCCACACCCTACCCGTGGCACCCATACAAGCTACAGCAAGTACCACCGAATTTAGCCAAGCTGGGCAACAAATTGCGCGTTTGGTGCAGTTAATTCAGTCATTTCAGCAGCAGTTATCAGCGCAGTTTTCACAAGGTTCTCAGTTAGGTAATCAGCCCGGTGCCCAGCAAATGGGCGGACATATAAAGCTTAACACGCCAATATTTCCTGCAACAACGCAGCTTGACGCATTAACCTTAATGGGCCGATTGCAGACAATTGTGAAAGACTCGGGATTATTCTACGAGGCGTTATTGGCGCGTTGGGCAGCCGAGAAAGTCCCATTCGCGCAGGTACGCCAGCAGCCACACAACCTCGGGCAATTTCGGGCTAACTCACCGCAAATTCAGCAGATTTTAGGCCAGCAACTTGAGCTATTAAATTCGGGTATGATTCGTGTTGATACAGAGTTGTGGCCGAACGCTCATTTACAGTGGCTTGTGCAACCCGACGTGAACCCATTAGTACAACGCTGGCGCGACGAACAACGGCGCAAGCAGGGCGAAGAGCCTGAGCCGCCGGCTTGGAGTAGTGAATTGAAACTAACTTTACCGAATGTGGGCGAAATTCGTGCGCAAATGCGGTTGTCACAAAAGCGACTTACCATGCAGTTACAATGCGCAGAGCCGTTGGTTGCATCATTAAAAGAAGCAACGTCAAGGTTATCAGCAAGATTGCGCTTGGGTGCGGGAGTGGAAATTGACGAGATTCCAGTATCGAGGTTGCCGCAATGAGTGATGAAAAGCCAAAAACACAAAAAGCGGTCGCGTTGCGGTATCAGGAATTTGAACCCGCACCAAAAGTTGTGGCAAAAGGCGAAGGTTTGATCGCGGATAAGATCATTGCGCTTGCAAACGAGCATAATGTGTTTGTGCACGATTCGTCGGAATTGGTCGATCTTTTGTCGCAAATTGATCTCGATGACTATGTACCGCAAACGCTTTGGCTTGTTGTTGCAGAATTGTTGATTTGGGCGAAGGGTGTTGACTCAAGTCATTGATTTATTGTTTTCAAGGATACATTAGTTAACGAAGAATAAACAATTCTGTATGAAATGTAGACTGTAAAGATTGATCATTTTTATTGACCAACAATGTTAAGATTTGCTAAAGATCACGTTAAGAACGAAAAACAATCAGCAGTGTTGGAGAAATGCCCCCATGAGTCACAGTAAAACTATTTCTGAACTTCAAGAATTAAACTTGAGTTACCTGATGTTGGTTCAGAAATTAATCGTCGAAGATCGTGATACCGCAATTTTTCGGTTAAAAATCGATGACGACCTTGCTGATCTCATCGCCGATATGTCATCGAAAGAATTAACGATGCTAGCGCGGCAGCCGCAAAGCTTATTGCAGCCAAATTTAGGTTCGGTAAGTCAGTTAAAAGCAATTTTAACTAATAAACGTGATACCGGAATGCAGGCAACTCATTTAGCTATGCATATGGCGTCGGCTTAATACTTAAGTACCAATAAGAAGAACCGTAAATGACCGCGAAGAAACTTCTTGAAGAACTGAACCAAGTGCAGCTTGCTATTGAGCTGATTGAGCTTGGTGCGCGTTTGCAAGTTCTCGAGTCAGAAGTGAGTTTGAATCGTGGCCGATTAGTTCGGTTGTATAAAGAAGTTGCAGGTAAGTCGCCGCCCAAAGGTATGCTGCCGTTTTCAACCGATTGGTTTATGACTTGGCAGCCTAACGTGCACTCATCGTTTTTCTACAACATTTATGCTCGCTTGCGTGAAGGCCAGAAACTTGAACGTATGCAGGCTTTTATTAAAGCGTACAAGCTGTACCAAGAGCATATTCAATTAAGCGGCGAAGAAGAAGTGCTGGCACTTACGCGAGCCTGGACGTTGGTTCGTTTTTTTGAAAGCGACATGTTCCAGTTGTCTAAGTGCAACTGCTGCGGATTAAATTTCGTCAATCACGCCCATACGCCAGACCAAGATTACATGTGTGGCGTGTGCCAACCGCCTTCTCGAGCGGGTAAGCCGCTCAAACAAAAATCTTCAAAATCTCGAAAAGAAATTTAAGTCTTAACCCTCAGCGCCGATATACTTCGTAGATGTGTTTTTAAAGAAAAGGAAGCGGCCGTGTTAATAGCAATCGGTTTTGTGGTAGTTATATTCTCCGTTTTTGGGGGCTTCGTGCTTGCCGGCGGTGCATTAGGGCCGATATTTCAGCCGCTTGAGTTATTGATTATTGGCGGTGCTGGTGTTGGTTCGTTTATAGCCGCAAATAACGGCAAAGCGATCAAAGCCACCCTGCAGTCGGTTAAACGCTTTAAGCGTTCCACCACCTACAACAATGAAACCTACCTTGAACTTCTAGCTGTCATTTACAAACTGCTTAACAAAATGCGCCGCGACGGTATGTTGGCCGTTGAACGCGATATTGAGAGCCCTGAAGAAAGCGCGATTTTTCAAGAGCATCCGGAAGTACTTGAAGACACCATGATGCTGAATTTCATTGCCGATTACTTGCGCTTAATGATCAGCGGCAATATGAACCCCCAAGAGCTCGACGAGCTTATGTTGCACGAAATTGAAACCTTTGAAGCCGAAGCTGAAATTCCAGGTGACGCCTTGCATAAAGTGGGTGATGCCATGCCAGCGTTCGGTATCGTAGCTGCGGTATTGGGTGTGGTACGCGCACTGAGTACGGCTGACGTGCCGCCGGACGTTATGGGAACCATGATAGCCCATGCTTTGGTGGGTACTTTCTTGGGTATTTTATTAGGTTATGGTTTTATCAACCCGCTAGCGAGTCGTGTTGAGCGTCAAGTAGCAGAGCTGGTAAAAACCTTACAAGTTATTCGCGTCACTTTGTTGGCCAGCATGCACGGCTATGCGCCGCAATTGGCGGTCGAATTTGGTCGTAAAGCATTGCACACTTCCGAGCGTCCAACCTTTACTGAATTAGAAGACCATGTTCGTGGTGCCAAAGCGGAGCAGTAACCATGGCTGAAGAACATCGCCCGATAATCATCAGACGCAAAAAGATAGTCAAAAAGCACCACGGCGGTAGTTGGAAAATCGCTTTGGCTGATTTTATGACAGCGTTAATGGCGTTGTTCTTGGTGATGTGGATATTGTCGATGTCGAGTGAAAAAGATCGGCAAAGTATTTCTGAGTATTTCCGCACGCCGCTTTTAGTTTCTATGGCGGGAGGCGAGCGTTCAAGTAATGCCGCAAATGTTATTCAAGGCGGTGGTGCAGACCCAACCCATATGGACGGCGAGCAAGCTCGTATTGATTTACGCCGGGAGTCACGGCCTGCTGATGTGCGTCGTCATTTTAATGAGATTCGCCGCCGCGTTGAGGCGGCTATAGACGCCGACCCAGTGCTCAAGGCGTTGAAAGCACAGCTTCGTTTTGATGTGACGCGCGAAGGCTTGCGCATTATGATGCTTGATACCGAAACCAAGCCCATGTTTGAAATTGGTAGCGACCGTATTGCGCCATATATGGAGCGCTTATTACGGACGTTAGCGCCGTTGCTTAACGAAATTCCCAATGAAGTTACTATAAGCGGCCATACCGACAGCTTACCTTACGCTGGTGGCGAGCGTGGCTATAGTAACTGGGAGCTTTCTGCTGACCGTGCGAACGAATCACGTAAAGCATTAATGGCCGGTGGTTTTGACCCAGAGCGTTTGCTGCTAGTGATGGGCGCGGCCGATAGAATTCCACTAGACGGCACTGAGCCTGATGACCCTCGAAACCGACGCATTACCATTGTGGTACACACGTTTGAGTCGGCTGAGTTTATTAAACGGCAAGGCTTTTTCCCACAAGACGAGCAAGAACTGGAAGCAAGTTTGGAGCCCGACGTTGGGCTGCTGACTGAACAGTTTCAAGAAGCCACTCGCGCAACCGACCAAACAAAACAGAAATAAGGGGTTCTAAACCCCTTTTTCGACCCTTCGCTATTGTTTGCCATACGCCATAATTGGTGACATGGCAGAAGAACAATCTCAAGATCAAGAAAAAACAGAAGAACCCTCCGCCCGAAGGCTACAAAAGTCGCGGGAAGAAGGTCAGGTCGCGCGATCACGCGAGCTGACCACTTTTGTGATCTTGTTTGGCGGCGTTTTAATGCTTTGGGCATTAGGTAGTGCCATGTATCAAAACTTGGGACTGGTTATGGAGCAGGCGTTTTTATTTGAACGCTTGCAGGTATCAGAACCAGGCCCCATGCTGCAGAACGTACTTGAGCTTGGCCAGTCAGCGTTGTTGTCGTTACTGCCTTTATTTGCGGTGATGATGTTACTGGCATTGGTCGCCCCCGCACTGTTGGGTGGCTGGGTGGTTTCTGCTAAAGCTATGGCCCCCAAACTAAGTAAGTTGAACCCGATAAAGGGCCTAAAGCGCGTGTTTTCAACACAGGCGCTGGCTGAACTTGGTAAAGCAATTGCCAAGTCGGTGTTGGTTGGTAGCGTATTGATGTTGTTTTTGTGGGATCAAAAAGCAAATTTCTTACGGTTAATGAGTCTTGAGGTAAAGCAGGCGTTAGGTGAAGCCATGAGTATGGCTGCACTTGCGTGCTTTTTGATGATTTTGACACTGCTGGTGGTGGTGGCGTTTGACGTACCGTTTCAGTTATTTACGCACACAAAGAAACTGCGGATGTCGAAAGAAGAAGTAAAACGCGAGAATAAAGAAACCGAGGGTGACCCTCATGTAAAAGGCAAAATTCGCCAACAACAACAAGCCATGGCGCGCCGCCGCATGATGAGCGAAGTGCCACAAGCGGACGTGATTGTAACCAACCCAACGCATTATGCGGTGGCATTAAAATACGATGATAGTAATATGGGCGCTCCGCGGGTTGTTGCCAAGGGCACCGACCTGGTAGCACAGCGCATACGTGAGCTAGGTGATGAACACAAAGTGCCACGCTTAGAAGCTCCACCGCTAGCCCGGGCACTGCATACGCACGTTGATTTGGGCCATGAAATTCCGGCGCCGTTGTATACTGCCGTGGCCGAAGTTTTAGCGTGGGCATTTCAGTTAAAACGCTCACGTGATGGCGCCGCAATAACGCCGCCCACCCCAACAAATATTACAGTTCCTGACGATTACGAGGTACCGGCATCATGAAATTAAGCATGAACGCGCTAGCAGGGAGCATGAGCTCGGCACGCTTGCAGGTGCTTGTTGGTCCCGTACTTATTTTAATGATTTTGGCAATGATGGTATTGCCATTACCGCCGTTTATTCTCGATTTTCTATTCACATTTAATATCGCGCTGTCGTTAATGGTGTTGCTAGTCAGTATGTTTACTGAAAAACCATTAGAGTTTGCGGCCTTTCCGGCGGTATTGCTGTTTTCAACCTTACTACGCTTGTCACTTAACGTAGCATCAACGCGGGTTGTGCTCATGGAAGGCCACAACGGCGGCGACGCAGCGGGTAAAGTCATCGAAGCTTTTGGCCAATTCTTGGTGGGCGGTAATTTTGCCGTTGGTTTGGTGGTGTTTCTGATTTTGGTAGTGATTAACTTCATGGTTATTACCAAAGGTGCAGGGCGTATAGCTGAAGTTGGCGCGCGCTTCACACTTGATGCGATGCCAGGTAAACAAATGGCAATTGACGCGGACTTGAATGCCGGTCTTATTGGTGAAGAAGAGGCACGTCGTCGCCGTCAAGAAGTAGCCCAAGAAGCGGAGTTTTATGGCTCTATGGACGGTGCGAGCAAATTTGTTCGCGGTGATGCCGTTGCCGGCATGATTATTATGGTGGTCAATATTATTGGCGGCTTAATGATTGGTGTTATGCAGCATAACATGAGCGCTGGCGCCGCTGCAGAAACCTACGTGTTGTTAACTATTGGTGACGGTCTGGTAGCACAGATTCCAGCGTTAATCATTTCAACCGCGGCTGGTGTGACCGTGTCGCGCGTGAACACCGAGCAAGATGTTGGTCAGCAACTCATTAAACAGTTATTCGTTAGCCCGAAAGTGCTGATGCTAGCCGCTGGGGTTATCGGTTTGCTTGGTTTAGTACCGGGCATGCCAAACTTTATCTTCTTGCTATTTACCGCCATGTTAGGTGGCTTTGCGTGGTATTTGCACAAGCAGCAAACCGCGCAAAAAGTTGCCGCTGCGCAGTCTGAGCAAGCTGCACCGGCGCCGTCGTTTAGTGCCCCAGAGGCGAGCTGGAATGATGTACAACTGGTTGATACCTTGGGTATGGAAGTGGGCCATCGGTTGATTGCTTTAGTGGATGATAACCAGCAAGGTGAATTGCTCGGCCGTATTAAAAGTGTACGCAAAAAATTCGCGCAAGAAGTCGGCTTCTTGCCGCCAGTCGTGCACATTCGCGACAACTTAGAGCTCAAACCCAATACCTATACAATTACCTTAAAGGGCGGCGAAATTGGTCGTGCAGAAATTTACCCAGACCGTTGGATGGCGATTAACCCTGGTCAAGTAACGGGGGATGTAGAGGGTATTGATACCACAGATCCAGCGTTCGGACTTCCGGCAAAATGGATAAATCAAGATCAGCGCGAGCATGCACAAATTTACGGATACACGGTGGTAGATGCCAGTACTGTGGTTGCAACGCACCTGAATCATTTATTGCAACGTTATGCGTCAGATTTGTTAGGGCGCCAAGAAGTACAGCAACTTGTTGACAAACTTTCTGAGGAAAACAAAGCCTTAGTTGAAGATGTGGTGCCGAAGTGTGTTACCGTGACCACCTTGCAGCGAGTGTTGCAGAATCTACTTGAAGAAGACGTGTCAATTCGCGATCTACGTACCATTTTTGATACTCTAGCTGAGTTTGAAGGGCAACAAGCCGACGCGCATGAATTAACAGCGCGTGTACGTTTGGCGCTAGGGCGAAATATTACCCAGAAGTGGTTCGGTGGTGAGCGCGAGCTACAGGTTATAGGTCTTGATGCATCGCTAGAAAACATGTTGTCGCAGGCCATGCAACAGAATAGCTCACTAGAGCCAGGCTTAGCCATGACGTTAAGCGAGCAAACGCAAAAGGCGTTGCACCATGCGGAAACCATGGGGCTGCCGCCGGTATTAGTGGTGCCACATCAATTACGTCCACTGTTGTCACACTTCTTGCGACGTCAGTTACGTGATTTAGTGGTATTATCACAAGCAGAAATTCCGGATGATAGAACCATTAAAGTTGTGAGTGTTATTGGAGGGTCACAATGACCATAAGGCGCTTTCGAGCAGCCAGCCATAAAGATGCGATGCGTAAAGTCCGTGATGCACTGGGCGATGATGCCGTTATTGTGTCGTCGCGAAAAACAGCGCAAGGCGCAGAGATTTTTGCAATTGGTGAGGGCGAACTTGCTTTATTGCATGAGAGCGAAGACGCGCCGAGCACCCCTGATTTTTCAGGGCTAGCACAACAACTATTAAGTGACGTACAAGACATGCGCGCTATGCTGCACCAACAGCAGGGCGAAAAAGTACCAGACGACAACCGTAAACGCTTGTATCGACAGCTTCGTGCTGGCGGTTATAGCGACCAGTTAAGTCGCCAGTTGGTGGCGATGTTGCCTTCGCAGCTTAATCATTCAAATAAAACCTTCCCTGAAGCGTTAAAATGGTTGCAGCAACAACTCGTGGCTCGGGTGTCCCATCAGTCGAATATGCAAGCCAATGATTGGGAGCTTTTGCAACACCAAGGCGTGATGGCGCTAGTAGGCCCAACCGGGGTAGGTAAAACCACCACCACCGCGAAATTAGCGGCGAATTATGTCATGCAGCATGGTAACGACAGCTTGTTGTTAGTAACCACAGACAGCTACCGAATTGGTGCCCAGCAACAGCTCGCCATTTATGCTGAGTTGCTTGACGTAGAAATGCATGCGCTTGCCGATGGCGATACGCTAGATGCGTTAGCGCAAAAAATGCAAGGAAAGCGACTAGTCTTGGTGGATACCGTCGGTATGAGCCAACGCGACCAGCGTCTAGCACAAAAAATTGCGGCGCTAAATAGCGAACAACATGCTCATACAACACGAATCGTGTTGTTGCTCAATGCTGCGGCACAGCAAGAAACTTTAGATGAAGTGGCGCGTATTTATCAGCGCATTGCTGCAGAAAGTGAGTTAACAATTAGTGATGCTATTCTTACCAAGCTAGACGAAACTGCGCGTTTGGGTGGGGTGTTGGACACAGTCATTCGTCATAAGCTGACGGTACAGGCGGTGTCGTCTGGGCAGCGCGTACCCGAAGATATTCAGGTGCCTGATATTGAACAGTTGGTGGCGGACTCTTTAGCTGCCGAAGTAAGCGACTCTATGCTTGCCGCGAGCGAATGGGAGCAGTCAACGGAGAAGCTTGAGCCTTCACACGTATTCACGCATGGTCATTTAATTCAGTCGAGCATGCAGGCGCTGCGAAACCAAATTCCGCATTTTAGCGAGCTGGTGCAGGCGCTTAAACAAAAAGAGCTACCTGAAAGCTGGCAAAACACGGCGTTTCCAGACGAATTGAATATGATTCGTTGGGCGGCGCCACAGCCTTTGCAGGGCTGGAACCATTTAACCCCGCATTTAGGGCTGAATAAACATGGCTTGCCGCTATTGCCACCGGTAATGCACGATAGCGAAGCCCCGGTGTTACCAGACATGGCATTGGCTCCGGTTCAGTTATTTGATTACCTACCGGAAACGGCGTTGTTGGATATTTTTTCCGAGCACCAAACCGGTTGGTTAGCGACCTTGAATGTGAACCACAAAGTACAAAGCCAAGGGCACACCCTTGTGGTGAGCGAGCTGGTTAAAAAGCACGGTATTCCGTTAAGCAAACACACAATTGTGTACCGCGGTGAGCGGCGTCGGCTTGAGCTTACGGTGGCCGCAGCTGAGTCTGACCAAAGTCAGCAGTTGTACCAAGTGGTGTATGGCGAGCTGCATGGCGGGCCAAGCAAAAACCCGATACAGCGTCGGTATTGGATGATGGATGGGCACTGCACCGCGGAACAAGTTGTCGAGCGGGTGCGAAGCATGATGCAGTTAGAAGAATATGCGCGATTAACGCGTTTTGCATGGCGCGCGATTGATAAGCAAAAGCTTGCAACACCAACGCAGTTAGCGCTAGCTGGCGCACTCGCCGCAGTTGCGATGCATGTGGAGTACCACAGCGCGCCGCAATTTGCGGGTTTGCGTGGGGAACTACTAAGTTTAAGCGGAAAGCGTGGGCGGGTTCAGGGTGATAAGCTAGTACCAGCAATTTTACACGTTATTCAAGCCTATGAGTCGTTAGTGGCTGCAGGCCGAGAAGTAGAGGCATAAGTTAAGCATGAGCGATCAGGCAGCGAGTTTGCGACAATGGGCGGCGAAGCGCAATGAAGGCGAGCCGGCCAATGAGATCATTTCGCAACCAGCGTCCGCAGAAACGCCACAAAAAAATGTTGAGCAAGTGGTGGTGTTAGGCTTGCCAAAATTAGACCAAGAGCAAGCAGCGAAAGCAGCAAATGTATTTCATCGCTGGGCAGAACATGGTAAGAAATGGGTAGGAGATGCCGAGCGTTGGCGTGTTATTCCGGTAAGCCAAGAGTATCCAGATTTGCCTAAGTTGGTGGGTACTTACTCGCGCTGGGCGGTCTGGGTTGACGATGATTTGGATAGTTTTATGCGAGTGTACCGTGCGTTGAAAACCATTCAATCGGTTGGAGGGCCAAAGCGCATTATTGCTTTACACCCGCCCATGGCGCGGCAAGGTTTATTGGCTAATGTTCAATACGTAGCACGGCATTATTTTAACATTGAAGTTTTGGTATTTTCGGGCTGAAAACTATGTACACAGCTGAAGGTAAGTTCAACAAAAACAGCATTATCGAACAGTATTACCCACTGGTTCGGCGGCAGGCTTTTAACTTAAAGGTGAAATTGCCGGCCGGCGTAGATGTGGATGATTTGATTCAAGCTGGCGTTGAAGGTTTATTGAGTTGTGTTGATCGGTTTGACCCCGACTCGGGCGTTGCATTTTCGACCTATGCCCATCAACGCATTCGCGGTGCCATGATTGATGAGTTGCGTAGTCGCGACTGGCTTCCGCGCAGCGTTCGCCGCAGTGGACGCGAGCTTGAGCAGACCATTCGGCGACTAGAGCAGCAACTTGGGCGTGTGCCTGAAGAGCGTGAAATTGCTACCGAATTGGGTATGGAGCTCAACGAATATTACCAATTATTGTTAGACACGAATAACGGCTTAGTGTTGTCGTACGACGAAGTGGTTACCGACACGCCTAATGCCGAAACAAATGGCGATGAAGAAGCAGAACCAGAGGCGCAAATAGGCGCTGCGGAACTTAAATCATTACTGGTACAAGCCATTGATTCCCTTCCTGAGCGTGAAAAATTAGTCATGACGCTCTATTATCAAGAAGAGCTTAACCTCAAAGAGATCGGTGCCGTACTCGATGTAACCGAGTCGCGGGTGTCGCAGCTGCATAGCCAAGCCATCAAGCGTATTCGCGCACGAGTTGCCGCTTAACCGCAATCAACGTTTAACCGACGTTTGTGACAAAACTAGAAGGTGCGTGATGAATAACTATAAATTAGAGATTCGCTGGGGTGTTATTTTTAGTGTGGCCATGTTGGTGTGGCTATTAATAGAACGACTGGTTGGTTTACACGATTCACTAATTCACCAGCATATGTTGTGGACGAATTTATTTGCAATTGTTGCCATAGCTATTTATGTGTTGGCGCTGCGGCAAAAACGAGCCCGTGAATTGCAAGGGCAGATGACTTGGAAGCAAGGCTTCATGTGTGGCGTTGGAATTACCATTGTGGTAGCTATTTTAAGCCCACTTACGCAATGGCTAGCACACAGCTTTATAAGCCCTCATTTCTTCAGCAATATGGCTGATTACGCAGTGCGTAGTGGTAATATGACAGAAGCACAAGCGCTTAATTATTTTAATTTACAAAGCTATATGATTCAGTCAGTTATCGGCGCCGTAGTGATGGGCGTGATTACCGCTGCAGTAGTGGCTTTATTTCTGCGCACACGCAAATAGGCAAGCGTTAAATTGGTGCAAACAGGGGCGCAAGTTTTCTTTACTGTGCTAAGGTTAGAGGACTATTAGGCAGGACAAGGAATTTACTGGTATGAAAAAATTAGTCTTAGCAGTTGCTGTTTCATCGTTAGTTGCAACCGGTTGTGCCAATATGACCAACGCGCAAAAAGGCGCGACTATTGGCGCTATCGCTGGCGCCGTTATCGGTAAAGGTACCGGCGACCATGACAAGAGTCGTTATGTTTGGGGTGCAGTAGCTGGCGCCATTGCCGGCGGCGCTATTGGTAGTTATATGGATAAACAGGAACAAGAGTTCCGTGATTCATTGGCCGGTAGCGGCGTAGAGGTTATTCGCGAAGGCGATAATATTCGCTTGCAGCTACCAAGCAACGTGACATTTGCAACCGACAGCTCAAGTATTGCACAAGGCTTTTATCCGGTACTTTCAGATGTGGGCCGAGTGTTAAATCGCTATGAAAAGACGACTATGTTGGTGGAAGGCCATACCGACAGTGTCGGAGACGCGAACTACAACATGCAGCTTTCTGAGCGCCGTGCCTTGTCAGTTCGTAACTACTTAGTTGGTGAGGGTGTTGATCAACGCCGCGTAACCACTGTCGGTTATGGCGAAACTCAACCTATCGCTGATAATAGTACAGCTGGTGGGCGTCAAGAAAATCGCCGTGTTGAATTGCGTATTGTGCCAAACCAAGCAGAGTAAAAAGGCTTAGTAGTAAGGGGTCAGTAGCGAGCCCCAATATTTTACTTAAAAAAAAGCCGCCGATTTTTAACGAATCGGCGGCTTTTTAGTAGCTGCTGCTCCTATATGCTTAAGCTGCAGCTATTTAGCTTTTGAGGCTTCGTTTACCAGTAACGCAATAGCGCCGTCGCCAGTTACGTTACAAGCAGTACCAAAGCTGTCTTGAGCCATGTACAGCGCAATCATGAGGGCAATTGCAGTTTCACCGAAACCCAGCATGGACCCTAATAGACCAACCGCAGACATAACCGCGCCACCTGGCACGCCTGGTGCCGCCAACATCACCACACCGAGCATTAAAATAAACGGCAATATAGTAAAAAACGAAGGGATAGCCAGTGAGCTATGCAAGAACATTACGGCAATGGTGCAGCTGACAATTGTAATGGTTGAGCCCGCCAAGTGAACAGTGGCGCATAACGGCACGGCAAAGTTTGCCACGTCATCGTTCACATCGTTTTCTTTAACACTGCGTAGCGTTACAGGAATAGTCGCTGCGCTAGACATGGTACCCAATGCAGTGAAGTAGGCGGGTAGCATATTTTTTATCAATTTCACTGGGCTAACGCCAGCTTTTAAGCCGGCAATAGTAAACATACTAATGATATACACCCAATGTAGCGCAACAGCTAATAGCAGAATGATACCGAAGGTTTGTAAGGTGCTAAAAACGGTACCTGCTGCGGCCATTTGCGCAAAAACACCCGCAATATAAAACGGCAGCAACGGAATAATAACCTTGCCCAACAGTAGCTCGATAATGTCGCGACCCTGATCACTTAATTGCTTAAGTTGTTCAGCGCGAGTACTAGCAATACCAAGGCCGAAAATAAACGCCAAAACTAGCGCTGTCATCACGCCAAATACTGGCGGCATGTCAATGGTCAAGAAGGGCTGTAAAGTGCTCTCTTGAGCGCTTGCGGTGGTTTTTGTAGCAGCGGTAAGCATAGGCACAATGAAGCTTGCTACAAAGTAGGCCAAAATACCGGCGACAATGGTCGAAAGGTAAGCAATACCGAGTGTACGCGACAGCAGTTTGCCAGAGTTCTGCGGTAGGCCAGCAATACCACTGGTTATGAAGAATAAAATTAATAGTGGAATGGTGAAAAACAGCAATTGGCCGAAAATAGCCTTAAAGGTAATCAGTAGCTGGGTAACCCAGTCAGGTAGATACAAGCCAATAAGCGTACCGGCAACAATGCCCAGTACTAGTTTGATAATTAAACCCATGGATGTTCTCTCGTTGTTGTTATGGTGAGGTTATTTGCCGATACAAAAACTACTAAAAATTCTGCCCAGTAAGTCGTCAGAGGTGAACTCGCCAGTAATTTCATTGAGGTGTTGTTGGGTAATGCGCAGTTCTTCGGCGAGTAACTCGCCGGCCAGGTTCATTTCAAGTTGCTCTTGGCCAATACTCAAATGCTCGCGCGCGCGCTCCAAAGCATCAAGATGACGACGACGGGCCATAAAACTGCCTTCGCTGGTCGCGGTATAACCAACACTGTGCTTCAAATGTTCACGCAATAGTTCAATGCCATGCCCGGTTTTGGCGCTTAGGTGTAGCACGGGAATGCCGCCAATGTCTTCAATAGCTACCGGCTCAGCGTTGAGGTCAACCTTGTTACGAATAACGGTAAATGGCAGGTCATCTGGTAGCTGCTCGAAGAATTCTGGCCAAATATCTGCTGGGTGAACGGCATCGGTTTCGGTGGCATCAACCATAAACAATACGCGGTCAGCGCCGCGAATTTCGTCCCAAGCGCGCGCAATGCCAATACGCTCAACTTCGTCAGGGCTTTCACGTAGGCCGGCAGTATCAATAATATGCAGTGGCATACCATCAATTTGAATGTGTTCACGAAGCACATCGCGTGTGGTACCAGCTATGGCGGTAACAATTGCTGATTCGCGCCCAGCTAATGCATTCAGTAAAGATGATTTGCCTGCGTTAGGGCGTCCAGCAATCACTACTTTCATACCTTCGCGCAACAAGGTGCCTTGTTTGGCTTGCACCATCACTTGCTGAAGACGATCAATAATGGCTTCTAAGTCGCCGGAAACTTTACCGTCGCTGAGAAAATCAATCTCTTCGTCCGGAAAATCAATCGCGGCCTCAACGTACATACGTAAGTGTATGACTTGGTCCACCAGTTGGTCTATTTCGTGCGAGAACCCGCCCTGTAGGCTTTGAAGTGCTGCTTTGGCTGCCTGCTCTGAGGTGGTGTCAATTAAATCAGCAATGGCTTCAGCTTGGGTTAAGTCTAGCTTGTCGTTTAAAAAAGCACGTTCGCTAAATTCGCCAGGTCGTGCGGGGCGCACATCTGGAAAGTCCAGAATTGCCTTAATGATCATATCAATAAGCACTGGGCCGCCGTGGCCTTGTAGCTCAAGAACATCTTCGCCAGTGAAAGAGTTTGGGCCCTGAAAGAAAAGCGCAATGCCCTCGTCGAGCACTGCGCCTTGTAGGTCTTTAAATGGTAAGTATTCGGCTTTGCGCGGCGCAGGGCAGTAGCCCAACATGCGCTCAGCGACAGTTTTTGCCGCAGGCCCGCTAACCCGAACGATACCGACACCGCCACGCCCCGGAGGGGTGGCTTGTGCAACTATGGTGTCGTTTGTTAGCTCTAAGTCCATTGGTTAGTAACCTAGGGTCGTTATTTCTTTTTGCGGCGTTCCATCATGCCTTTTTTCTCAAGGCCACGATAAATCCACTGCATTTGTCCAATGGTGATCAAGTTACTGCTCAACCAATAAAGTACCAAACCTGCAGGGAACCACAGGAAGAACACGGTAAAGATAACCGGCATATACTGCAGTAACTTCTGCTGCATTGGGTCGGTTGCTGGTGTTGGCTGCAGTTTCTGCATCACAAACATCGACACACCCATAAGAATTGGCAAGATGTAGTATGGGTCTTTTGCTGACAAGTCATTGATCCAGAGAAACAATGGTGCGTGACGCAATTCAACACTTTCAAGGAGTACCCAGTACAGCGCTAAGAAAATAGGTAACTGCAGAAGCATCGGTAAACAGCCACCAAGTGGGTTTACTTTCTCTTCTTTGTACATTTTCATCATGGCTTGCGACATTTTCTGACGGTCGTCACCGTAACGCTCACGCAACGCAGTCATCTTCGGCTGAATCATGCGCATTTTCGCCATAGACACATACTGCTTTTTAGTCAGTGGGTACAACAATGTCTTGATAATAATGGTAACGGCGATTATCGAAAGGCCCCAGTTAATGAGTACGCTTTGCACTAACTGAAGTAATTTGAAGATGGGTTGCGCCAACCACCATAAAAAGCCGTAATCAACGGTTAGGTTAAGATCTTCTGCTACCAAGGCCATGGCGTCTTGGTCTTTCGGGCCAACAAACAGTGTTGAACGCAATTCAGCTGTGGCACCAGGGGCAACGGTAGCGGTTGGGTACATCATGCCAATAATGGCCTGATCACCGCCAATAACCCGAGAAAACAACTGCTTGGTACCTTCGCCGCGCGGAATCCAGGCTGCCACAAAGTAATGCTCAAGCATTGCAACCCAACCTTTTTCGGTTGTACGGTTCAAGCGTTGGTCGCGCATGTCGTCAAAGGCATACTTTTCATAACGATCTTCGTCCCATGAGTAGGCGCCACCTTTGTAGGTAGGCATCATCATGTTGCCTGAGCCTTCAGTCATGACTTGCTTAAGCTGCGCGTAAAGTTGCACTTGTTTGTGCGTTGTGGCGGCGTTTTCAATGGTATAAACCACATCTACAGCGTAAGAGCCTTTATTGAAAACAAAGGTTTTTGTGATTTTGCTGCCGTCTTCTTGAGTAAAGTGCAAAGGTACTTCTAAAGTGTCGCCTTTTAACTCATAGCTGCTTTGTTCTACGTGGAACATTGGGCGGCCTTGGGCTGAGTCGGTACCATGTGCACCTACTAGGCCAGATTGGGCAATGTAGAGTTTGTTTGGATCTGCGTGAAGTAACTCAAAACGCTCTGGGCTATCTTGGGTTTGTGCGAACTGCAGTAACTGCGCGTTGACGACATCACCGCCGTGGGTGTCAATAACCACGTCTAACACGTCAGTTTTAACACGAACTCGCTGGCTAGTGCTTGCTGCTGCAGTAGTTGGCATACCAGCATCTGACGCTTCGGGTACAGCGCTATCAGTGGTTGTTGTTATTGAGCTCGCGCTAGGAACACCTGTGTCGTTAGTTGATGTTTGCGATTGTGCAGGTTTTTGTGTGCCCGCTGGTGCGGTATCAATGAGCCAATTTTGGTAGAGGAAAAAGCTAACGACCAAAAAAGCTATAAACAAGATAGAACGTGGCGAATTCATAAGTCCTTCGTCTCTGTTTTACTTTGATTCTTTGTTTCCGCTTCACATGGCTCAGTGCCTGGAACCGGGTCGAAGCCGCCGGGATGCCCCGGGTGGCATTTTAGAATACGCTTACTGGCTAACCAGAAGCCTCGCATCATACCATGCTTTTGGATTGCTTCGATGGCGTATTGTGAACAGGTTGGCGTAAATCTGCACCGTGGCCCTAACAGCGGACTAATAATCAGCTGGTAGAGGCGGATGAAGCCGATAGGTATTGCGCGCAACGCTTGCTTAATGTTCGCCATAAGTAATCCAAACGTTGCTGTAGCTCTTCTTGCGAAAGGTCAACAACACCGCTTTTGCCAATCACGATAATATCGAATGCCGGTATTTTATGCTGTTTTAACCGAAAACTCTCGCGAATCTTGCGTTTTATGCGATTTCGATCAACTGCGCGCTTGGCTCGCTTTTTTGAGAGCGTGACGCCAATACGAGGGTGGTCGAGATTATTTGGGGTAGCGAGCATGGTGAGTTCAGCTGTGACAGCTTTCACCGGGGGATTATCGAAGACTTTTTGAAAGTGCGCGGGAGTTAAAAGACGTAACTCCCGCCCGTAAGAGAGGTTCTGCTTCAATATTATGCAGACAGAACTTTACGGCCTTTGGCACGACGGCGAGCCAACACTTGACGACCGTTTTTCGTTGCCATACGAGCACGGAAACCGTGAGTGCGCTTGCGCTTCAATACGCTTGGTTGAAATGTTCTTTTCATGACGTTACTTCCGTATTCGGGTTACCTAAAAATTTAGAGCGCGAATTCTAACGGTTAAAAGGATCAAAGTCAACGGAAAAAGCTATCCACAAACAGCGAATAAGAATAGTTATTATTGTGGATAAAAGGGCTTAGCGTGTTGGGTAAATTTACCTGAAATGCTAGCGATCCTAGACCTCTTTTAGTACAATCAAATCAGTCCTGCAGGTACAAATTATAAAGGATCGGTTACGATCGATTCGAGACTGCACATAATTAAAGCAACATGCGACAAGAACGGGAGACAGGTGTGAATAAATCGCTTTGGCAATTATGCGCAGATAGACTGCAAAGCGAATTGACCGCTCAAAATTTCAATACTTGGATCCGCCCGTTGCAATCCGAAGTTGAACACGATGTTCTTACCTTGTATGCCCCAAATGCTTACGTTGTTGATTGGATCAAAGACAAGTACCTAAATACTATTAATGAGTATTTATCTGATCTTGCGAAAGAGCGTGGTGAGAAAAATCCGCGTGTTTCATTTCGTGTCGGAGGCGTTGAAAAGAAAGCTCTCGCCAATAATGTAAGTTCAGATTCTGCACGTGAGAACACCAGTTTAGGCGCGTCTGCCGACAAAACGGTTAGCCAACGTAGCAAGCGTGCAACCCCTTGGACGCAAACCGATGCTCCGGCACCGGCATTCGAGTCAAACATAGATGAAGAATATACCTTTGATAATTTTGTTGAAGGTAAGTCAAACCAGCTTGCGTTAGCGGCTGCTCACCAAGTGGCGGAAAACCCAGGCGGTGTTTACAACCCGTTATTTGTTTATGGTGGTACCGGTTTAGGTAAAACGCATTTGTTGCATGCTGTAGGCAATGCAATTCGTGCGCACAAAAAAGACGCTAAGGTTTTTTATATGCGTGCCGAACGCTTTGTTCAAGACATGGTGAATGCGCTAAAAAACGGTACCATAGACGAAATGAAGCGCTACTATCGCTCGGTTGACGCATTATTAATTGATGATATTCACTTCTTTTCGAACAAAAAGGGTACCCAAGAAGAATTCTTCCACACTTTCAATGCGTTACTTGAGGGTAATCAACAAATTATTCTCACCAGTGATTTGTATCCCAAAGAAATTGAAGGCCTTGAAGATCGACTGCGTTCACGTTTTGGTTGGGGTTTGACCATAGCTATTGAACCGCCAGAACTTGAAACCCGCGTGGCTATTTTAATACGAAAAGCACAGGAACGCGGTATTACGCTCCCACATGAAGTTGCGTTCTTTATTGCGAAACGGTTACGCTCGAATGTTCGTGAACTTGAAGGGGCACTGAACCGTTTAGTCGCAAACGTGAACTTAACAGGACGCCAAATTACGATTGATTTTGTGCGAGAAGCACTAAGGGATTTAATTGCTGCCCAAGAGAAATTAGTTACTATTGATAACATTCAAAAAACGGTTGCTGAGTACTACAACATAAAAATGTCGGACATGCTCTCGAAGCGCCGAACGCGTTCAGTGGCGCGCCCTCGTCAGGTGGCTATGGCTTTAGCAAAAGAGTTGACCAATCATAGTTTGCCAGAAATTGGCGATGCGTTTGGCGGACGTGACCATACAACGGTGTTACATGCTTGTCGTACAATTGCTAAGCTCAAAGACGAACAAAACGAATTAAAAGAAGATTACCGTAATTTAATCCGCACGCTTTCGGCATAAGATGTATAACAGAAAGTGGCAGGGACATAACAACAGGGGAATGTGGGCATGAAATTTTCCATCAATCGTGATGCTTTTTTAAAGCCACTTCAGGTTGTCAGTGGTGCTGTTGAGCGTCGTCATACTATTCCAATTTTGTCGAATGTATTAATTCAAGTTGAATCGGACTCAGTGCGCTTAACTGGTACCGATTTAGAGGTTGAGCTGGTTTCTTCGTGCACTATTGAGAGTGGAGAGCAAGGCGCAGTCACTGTTCCGGCTAAAAAGCTAGTCGATATTGTACGTAGCTTGCCAGATGGTGCGGTGGTTGAATTTAGCGCTTCGGCAGATAAAGCGATGATTCGCTCTGGTCGTAGTAAATTCACTTTGGCGACTTTGCCGGCGCAAGACTTCCCTAATATCGATGATTGGGATAGCGACATTCAATTAGTGACGAGCCAGGCGGTGTTAAAAGACCTCATGGAACGCACGCATTTCTCAATGGCAAACCAAGACGTACGTTACTATTTGAACGGCATGCTGTTTGAAACAGACGCCAATATTTTGCGCACTGTAGCTACCGATGGCCATCGACTAGCAATGAGCAGTTGCGATATTGGACAGCCTAACTTAGCTGCGCGACAAGTGATAGTTCCTCGTAAGGGTGTTATGGAGCTATTACGTTTACTAGATGACGCTGATAACGAAGTACGTGTTTTGATTGGGAATAATCATATTCGCGTTGAAACAAACGGTATTGGTTTTACCAGCAAGCTGGTCGATGGCCGTTTCCCTGATTATCGCCGTGTACTGCCTAGCGGGGGCGATAAAGTCGTTGTTGCAGAGCGTGATGTTCTTAAGCAGGCTTGCTCTCGCGCGTCTATTTTGTCGAATGAAAAATATCGCGGGGTAAGGCTTAACTTGAGTTCTGGTGAAATGTGTTTGACGGCAAATAACCCAGAGCAAGAAACGGCCGAAGAAATGTTAGAGGTTGAATACCAAGGAGAGCCATTAGAAATTGGTTTTAATGTGAGCTACCTCATAGATGTATTAAACACGATTCAAGGTGAAAAGGTAAAGTTGACATTGTCGACCTCTGACGCAAGCGGTTTAATTGAAGACAACGATGATAGCTCGTCATTGTATGTTGTTATGCCAATGCGACTGTAGTTGTGGCGTTATTAGCGTAGTATGTATTTAGAGTCGTTAGCCCTTACCACGTTTCGCAACTTTTCATCAGCGAAGATTTCGCCCGGTAAAAGAATTAATATTATCTCCGGGCAGAACGGCAGCGGCAAAACAAGTTTAATTGAAGCGATTTATTGTTTAGGTTTTGGTCGGTCGTTTCGGCCAGGAACTTTTCGTCAGTTAATACAAAATGAACAGCACAAATTTACTGTGTTCGCGCGAGTAACAGAGCAAAACGGTAGCCAACACCAAGTGGGCTACCAGCGCGACATAAACGGCGATGTGCAGTTACGTATTGACCAAACAAAAGAAAAACGGTTTTCAGCGCTTGCGCGTTTAGTTCCAGTACAGTTAATGACGCCCGAAAGCATAGATCTTGTTTTAGGTGGTCCGAAGGTAAGGCGACAGTTCATTGACTGGGGAGTGTTCCACGTGGAACATTCTTTTTATGGCGATTGGGTAAACTTTTCGAAGATACTAAAACAACGCAATAGCTTGCTTAAAATGAAACGCTTTCATCAAGAGCACCAATACTGGGACGAACAATTTGCTAGTTACGGTAAACGGGTTGAGCAGCACCGAGTTAATTACTTGGAAGAGTTTATACCCGTTTTACGTGAGCGATTAAAAGCATTTTTGCCGATGTACTCGTTTGATTTCTCTTTGAGGTCAGGCTGGGAGAAGGGCACAGAACTAAGCGATGCACTAGTAAAGCATCGTGATCAAGATTTACGTTATGGTCATTCAACGGTAGGGCCTCATAAAGCCGAGTTGAAGATTGTAGCGAATGGGGAAGATGTTCGGAATCTTCTTTCCCGAGGACAGCTGAAGTTATTGGTAGCTGCATTAAAACTAGTGCAGGGCGAATATCTTCAGCAGAAAACAGGCGTACAATGTATCTTCTTAGTTGATGATATAACGGCAGAGTTGGACTCTGGTAGCCAAGAAAAATTTTGCAATGCATTAGTTGCATCGAATTCACAGGTTTTTGTATCGGCTATTGATGGTAGCGAGGTTCATTCACTACTCAACATGGACGATACAAAGATGTTCCACGTGGAACATGGAACCGTCAAGGAACAATAGAGAAGCTGATTATGGCAGAAAACAATTACGATTCGTCCAGTATTAAAGTCCTAAAAGGGCTTGATGCAGTACGCAAACGCCCAGGCATGTATATCGGTGACACCGATGATGGTACTGGTTTACACCACATGGTTTTTGAGGTTGTCGATAACTCAATCGACGAAGCGTTAGCTGGACACTGTAAAGATATCTTGGTGACGATTCATTCCGACGGCTCTGTGTCAGTACGCGATGATGGCCGTGGTATTCCGGTCGACATTCACGAAGAAGAGGGCGTGTCCGCAGCTCAGGTTATTATGACCGTCTTGCACGCTGGTGGTAAGTTTGACGATAACTCGTACAAAGTATCCGGCGGTTTGCACGGTGTTGGTGTGTCAGTTGTTAACGCCTTATCTGACAAATTATTGCTGACCATTCAACGCCAAGGCCATATTTATCAGCAATCTTACAACTTAGGCGACCCAATAGCGCCAATGGAGAAGATTGGTGATACTGACAAAACCGGTACCGAAATTCGCTTCTGGCCAAGCCCAACAATATTTAGTGACATTGAGTTCCACTACGATATTTTAGCGAAACGCCTACGCGAGTTATCGTTCTTAAATTCCGGTGTTTCAATTATTTTGAAAGACGAGCGGAACGAGAGACAAGATCATTTCAAATACGAAGGTGGTATTTCAGCATTTGTTGCGTATTTGAATAAATCTAAAAACCCAATTCATCAAAACGTCTTCCATTTTACGAGTGAGCGTGATGATGGAATTTCTGTTGAAGTATCGATGCAATGGAACGATTCATTCCAAGAAGGCATTTACTGCTTTACCAACAATATTCCACAGCGTGATGGTGGTACTCATTTAGCGGGTTTCCGGTCTGCATTAACGCGTACCCTGAACACATATATGGAAAAAGAAGGTTTGAACAAAAAGTTCAAGACCAACGCAACTGGCGATGACGCGCGTGAGGGCTTAACCGCTGTTGTTTCCGTAAAAGTGCCTGACCCTAAGTTCTCGTCACAAACGAAAGATAAGCTTGTTTCTTCAGAAGTAAAAACTGCGGTAGAGCAGGCGATGAATGAGAAGCTCAGCGACTATTTGTTAGAGCAGCCAGGCGACGCCAAAATTATCGTTGGTAAAATTATTGATGCGGCGCGTGCTCGTGAAGCTGCACGTAAAGCGCGCGAAATGACTCGCCGTAAAGGTGCGTTAGACTTAGCCGGCCTACCAGGTAAGCTTGCTGACTGCCAAGAGAAAGACCCAGCATTATCTGAACTCTACATAGTGGAGGGTGACTCTGCGGGTGGTTCTGCCAAACAGGGCCGTAACCGCAAATTCCAAGCTATTTTGCCGTTAAAAGGTAAGATTTTAAACGTTGAAAAAGCACGTTTTGACAAAATGCTTTCTTCGCAAGAAGTAGCAACACTTATTACCGCACTTGGCTGTGGTATTGGTCGAGACGAATATGATCCCGACAAAACACGTTATCATCGCATTATTATCATGACCGATGCTGACGTCGACGGCTCGCACATTCGTACGTTGCTGTTGACCTTCTTCTATCGTCAAATGCCAGAATTGATTGAACGCGGCTATATGTATATTGCCCAACCACCACTTTATAAAGTGAAAAAGGGTAAGCAAGAGACTTACATTAAAGACGACCCAGGTTTGATTCAGTATTTAACCAGCTTGGCGTTAGATAATGCTTCTTTACACGTTAATAAGGACGCACCAGGAATTACTGGTGAACACCTTGAGTCACTGGTCAATGATTATCAGTTGGTGCAAAACGCGATTAGAATGCGATTATCACGCCGTATGCCGTTAGATTTTTTACAGCGCTTGGTATATGCACCGCGACTAACTGAGGAAAAGCTTAAAAATCAATCGGCTATGAACGAATGGGCCACCACTTTGGAAGGTGATTTAACCTCGCGCGAAGTGAACTCAGCGACTTACAAAATCACTGTGCAACATGACGAAGAGCGTGACCTCTATTTGCCTGTGGTGACCGTTCGCCGTCATGGTATTGATACGCCATACCCACTAAGCTTTGAGTTCTTGATGTCACGCGATTACGATCAGCTGGTTTCCATTGGTGAGAAAATCAATGGCTTGATTGAAGCTGGAGGCTTTGTACGCCGCGGTGATAAAGAGAAACCGGTAGAGGACTTTGTCGAGGCGGTTGAGTGGTTAATTAGTGAGTCTAAGCGCGGTATTTACATTCAGCGCTACAAAGGTTTGGGTGAAATGAATCCTGACCAGTTGTGGGAAACCACAATGGATCCTGAAACTCGCCGTATGCTGCGCGTGACCATTGAAGATGCCATTGCGGCAGACCAATTGTTTACCACGTTGATGGGCGATGATGTAGAGCCACGACGAGCGTTTATTGAAACGAACGCACTGAAGGTTGCGAACCTAGATGTGTAGTCGGCACTTAGTGGTCAACAAAAAAGGGAGCCTTTGCAGGCTCCCTTTTTCATTTTTGGAAACAAAGAAACAAGGTCAGTTATCAGTTAACCTGAATCTTATGCGTTTAGTTTAATTTAAAATCGAAATATCCGCAATTTGCAAAAACAACTCGCGAAGTTGATTCAATAAAGCTAAACGATTTTGACGAACCGCGTCGTCATCGGCGTTCACCATCACGTTCTCAAAGAATACGTCGACCGGCTGCTGCAAAGCTGCTAAGGCTTTCAATGCGTCCGCATAGTTGCCTTGCTGTAGCGCAGCCGAAGAGGCATCACGTGCCGCTATAATGGCTTTAGCGAGATCTTTCTCTGGGGCTTCAGACAACAAGGAATCGGTAACAACCTGCGGTAACTGCCCTTCAACCTTGGCGAGAATATTACTTACGCGTTTATTTGCTGCCGCTAATGCTTCGGCCTCTGGAAGTTCGCGGAAGGCCGTGACAGCATGTACACGTTGATCAAAATCAACCGGCGAGGTCGGTCGACGGGCTAATACGGCCTGAATAACATCGACCGCAATGCCTTGTTCTTGATACCACGCGCGGAATCGACCTAATAAGAAGTCAACCACGTCAGCTTTAACGTTATCTGCGGTAAGCATAGCACCGAAACTATCAATCGACACATCCACAAGCTTTTCTAGGTCTAAGCTACGGTAATTGCCTTCCACAATAATACGCAATAAACCAATAGCAGCACGGCGCAATGCAAACGGGTCACGGTCACCTTTCGGTACTTGGCCAATACCAAAAATACCCACCAAGCTGTCCAACTTGTCGGCAATTGCTACTGCAGCACCTGCTTTAGTCGCTGGCAGGTCATCGCCCGAGAACCGTGGTAAGTAATGTTCGAAAATTGCTTCTGCAACGCCTTTGGCTTCGCCATCGTGGCGCGCATAATGCATGCCCATGACGCCTTGCGTTTCAGGGAACTCCAGCACCATTTGCGACGACAAATCGGCTTTACACAATAATCCAGCGCGCGCCGCTACCGTGGCATCAGTTTCAAGCTGCTTGGCAATTTCAGCGGCAACTTGAGCAATGCGCGCTGATTTGTCCTTGATTGAGCCGAGCTGTTTTTGGAATAGAATATTGCCTAGACCATCTACGCGAGCTGCCAGCGTTGTCTTTTTGTCGGTTTCAAAAAAGAACTGTGCATCGGCCAGGCGAGGGCGAACAACTTTTTCATTACCTGAAATTATTTGTGCTGGGTCTTTTGACTCAATATTGGTTATAAAAATAAATGCTGGCAACAAATTGCCCTTGCCATCTTCTAACGGGAAGTAACGCTGATCGTCTTTCATGGTGACAATTAGTGGCTCTTTAGGCACCGCTAAGAATTTCTTGTCGAAGCTCGCTGAGAGGGCAATCGGCCATTCAACTAATGCGGTTACTTCGTCAATAAGGTCATTGTCTTCAATAACTTGCCCGTTGAGTTCGTTGGCCAACGACGCGATGCCTTCGACAATGCGTTGACGACGTTTGTCAAAATCGCCAATCACCCAAATTTTTTCTAACGTTGTTTCGTAGTCATCTGCATGCGCCAGTGTCGCACCTTGTGGTGCGTGAAAACGATGCCCCTGAATGTAGTTACCCGCCTGCACATCGAGCACGGTGCCGGCAATAACTGCGTCGCCAAACATCATGGTGACGGTTTTGACGGGACGAATAAACTGCGCGGTGCCATTACCCCAGCGCATTGGCTTCGGTATTGGCAGCTTTTTCAAGGCTTGGTTAACTAAGTCAGGCAACACTTCGGCTAATGGTTGGCCCTTAACTTCGGCTTTGTATAGCAGCCATTCGCCCTTGTCGGTTACTAAGCGTTCTGCGTCGGCTACGGTAATGCCATTACCGCGAGCCCAACCTTCGGCTGCTTTAGTCGCATTGCCGTTGTCATCAAAGGCAACATTGACAGCAGGGCCGCGTTTTTCTACAACTTTATCTTTTTGCTGAGCACTGAGTTCTTTTACCTGCACGGCTAAGCGGCGCGGTGACGCAAAAGATTTGACCGCAGCGAATGAAAACTCATTGTCATTCAATAAGCTGCTAAGGGCTTCGGTAAATGCTTCGCTAAGACCTTTTAGAGCTTTTGGCGGAAGTTCTTCAGTGCCAATTTCAACCAGTAACGTATTCTGTTGCACGGTTAAGCTCCTTGCTTGTTGGTTGTCGATGACTGCGCGAGCGAAAAGCCTAGTGCTTCTCGTGCGGCAAAATAGGCCTCTGCGCAGCCTTTGGCCATGGTACGGACGCGCAGAATATAGCGTTGACGCTCTGTTACTGAAATT
The DNA here is from genome assembly GCF_001418345.1 of Pseudidiomarina woesei. Taxonomy (GTDB): domain Bacteria; phylum Pseudomonadota; class Gammaproteobacteria; order Enterobacterales; family Alteromonadaceae; genus Pseudidiomarina; species Pseudidiomarina woesei. Next base: position 119,075 of record NZ_LIPW01000005.1, on the reverse strand, counting down.
GCGTGGCGTGCGTCGAGCAAGTTAAAGGCATGAGATGCGCGCATGACTTGCTCGTACGCAGGTAACGGTAGATTGTTTGCGAGTAAGTGCTCACATTCTTTCTCGCAAGAGTCAAAACGGGCAAATAAAACGTCAACGTCCGCATGTTCAAAGTTATAAGTCGATTGCTCGACTTCGTTTTGATGAAATACATCACCGTATAAAATCTTGCCGCGCGGGCCGTCGGTCCACACCAAGTCGTAAATGCTATCAACGCCTTGAATGTACATCGCTAAGCGCTCAAGGCCGTACGTAATTTCGCCGGCTACCGGCTTACATTCTAAGCCGCCAACTTGTTGAAAGTAGGTGAACTGTGTCACTTCCATCCCATTTAGCCACACTTCCCAACCTAGCCCCCAAGCGCCCAAAGTTGGTGACTCCCAGTTGTCCTCAACGAAGCGAATGTCATGGACCAATGGGTCGAAACCGAGCATTTCAAGCGAGCCGAGATAAAGCTCTTGAATGTTTGACGGTGAAGGCTTTAACAGTACTTGAAACTGATAATAGTGCTGCAAGCGGTTAGGGTTTTCACCATAGCGGCCGTCGGTTGGCCGGCGACATGGTTGCACATAGGCAAAGCTAGCTGGTTCTGGGCCAACCGAGCGTAAAAAGGTCATGGGGTGAAAGGTACCCGCACCTACTTCCATGTCGAGAGGTTGAACAACGGCGCAGCCTTGCTGTGCCCAATAATCCTGCAGAGCAAGTATTAGCCCTTGAAACGTTTTTACATCGTAACTAGCCATGCGTTATCTCGTGCTGATTTTTAATCCAAAGTGGCGTAAATTATACCCTGTGTTGGCGCGCGGATACAGGATACCTTGTTAAATGAGCGAAACAATTCAACGCTGTACCTGGTGCGGCACCGCAGAAGACTATGTTGCGTACCACGACAATGTGTGGGGACGCCCCGTTGCCGATAGCCAAGAGCTATTTGCCAAGTTGTGCCTAGACGGGCAGCAAGCTGGCCTTAGCTGGATAACTATACTGCGTAAGCAGGCTAATTATGAAGCTGCTTTTTGCAATTTTGACCCTGAAAAAATTGTACAACTACCACCATCGTACCAAGCCGAATTAATGCACAACGCTGGAATTATTCGTAATCGACTGAAAATTGAATCGATATTTAAAAACGCGCGCGCCTACTTGCGCTTGCGTGAGCAAGGTATCGACTTTAACCAATTTCTTTGGCAATTTAGCGATGGAAAGCCGCGAATCTTCGCCCGCAAGGGCGGCGACATACCCACATCAGACAGCGTTTCTGATAACATGGCGAAAGCCTTGAAAAAAGCCGGTTTTAATTTTGTCGGCACGACAATTTGCTATGCATTTATGCAGGCTGTCGGTATGGTCAATGATCATGTTGTTGACTGCCATTGTTACCAAAGCGTTTGCACTGAAATGCGTCAATTTTCCTTATAGATGAGTTTGATATGTTAGAAATAGTACTTGCCGATTATAGCAACCCGAAACATCGTCAAGCAGTGATCGATATGCTCGATGACTACGCGCAAGACCCAATGGGCGGTGGTGAAGCATTACCTGAAGCAACGAAAACCACGCTGATTGACGAAATGGCAAAGCGAGACTATGTTTTTTCGCTGCTCGCATTTAATGACGAACAACCCGTTGGGCTTGCCAACTGTGTCGAAGGTTTTTCAACGTTCGCCGCGAAACCTGTGATGAATATTCACGATATTGCGGTGATCAAAGACTTTCGCGGGCAGGGTATTGCGAAACGCCTACTTGAAGAAGTAAGCACCTTGGCGCAATTTCGCGGCTGCTGCAAGTTAACGCTGGAAGTGTTACAAGGCAATGAGCCGGCCAAAATCGCCTATGAGAAGTTTGGCTTTAAGCCATATCAGCTTGATGCCGAAATGGGCAAAGCCGAATTTTGGCAGAAATATCTGTAGCACGACCGTTAATCGTTAACGGTTATTCGAGGTGAGTGAATGAGTGAAACCACCAACGAGTTAGATACACTCGGATTGCGTTGCCCAGAACCTGTAATGATGCTGCGTGTGGCCATGCGAAAATTAGCGGTGGGTGACGAGTTGACGGTGATTGCAGATGACCCGGCAACAACGCGTGATATTCCGAGTTTTTGCCGGTTTATGGATCATGAATTAGTCAGCGCTCAGACCACTGATTTGCCGTACCGCTACATTATTCGTAAAGGCTCTTAAACTGCAAAAGCGATATTAGCTGTGAACAGCAAAAGCGATATTAGCTATTAGATAATGGATATTAGTTCAGCAGATATTAGGGCAAAAAAAACCGCTAACGGCGATGCCGCTAGCGGTTTTCTAATATCCGATATCCGATAGCTAATATCGAATTTGAACGGCTAAACGCGTTCGAAGACGGTGGCGATACCTTGGCCTAAACCAATACACATTGTTGCCACACCAAGCGTCGCGTCTTTGTTTTCCATTAAGTTAATCAACGTGGTTGAAATACGCGCGCCTGAGCAACCTAATGGATGGCCTAAGGCAATAGCACCGCCGTTCAAGTTAACTTTTTCGTCCATGACGTCCAACAGACCTAAGCCTTTAAGTACCGGCAATGACTGGGCAGCGAACGCTTCGTTTAGCTCCCACAAATCGATGTCGTTAACGCTCAAGCCAGCACGTTTCAAAGCTTTTTGGGTTGCTGGTACTGGGCCATAACCCATAATTGATGGATCACAACCCGCAACGGCCATCGCACGAATACGCACACGTGGAGTTAAGCCGAGCTCTTTGGCTTTTTCCGCAGACATGACCAAACAGGCTGCTGCACCATCTGACAATGCTGATGAGGTACCTGCTGTGACGGTACCATTGGCTGGGTCAAACACAGGGCGTAAAGCACCGAGGCCTTCAACTGTGGTTTCTGGACGAATCACTTCGTCGTGCTTAACCAGGTGTAAAATACCGTCGGCATCATGGCCCTCTAGTGGCAAGATTTCTTTGGCAAAGCGGCCTTCAAGGGTCGCTGCGTGCGCCCGCTGATGCGAGCGCGCTCCGAAAGCGTCTTGCGCAGCACGGTCAATACCAAACTTACGAGCCAATAATTCCGCTGTCATACCCATGCTACCAGCCGCACGCGCCACAGACTTGTTCATGCCTGGGTGGAAGTCAATACCGTGAGTCATAGGTACGTGGCCCATGTGTTCAACGCCACCGGCAATCATGATGTCGCCGTCGCCGTGCATAATTGCACGAGCGGCATCATGAATAGCTTGCATTGATGAACCACATAAGCGGTTTACGGTAACAGCCGATACCTGATGCGGAATGCCGGCAATTAACGCCGCATTACGCGCAATGTTAAAGCCTTGTTCTAGAGTTTGCTGAACACAGCCCCAGTAAATGTCTTCAAGTTCGTTAACATCAACTTGCGGGTTACGCTCAAGCAAGCCTTGCATGAGGTGTGCCGAGAGATCTTCAGCGCGCACGTTGCGGAACACGCCATTTTTAGAACGCCCCATAGGGGTACGAATACAATCGACAATCACTACGTCTTTCATAAATTCCTCCGTTAGCGCTGCGCTATTGATTAACCGGCCAGGTACGATTTGCCTGACTTAGCCATCTCACGCAGACCGTCGGTGACTTGGTACATTTCACCGAGGTGCGCATATTTGTCTGCAAGTGCAATAAAGTTCTCTAAACCAACCGTTTCTAAGTAACGGAATGGGCCGCCGCGGAATGGCGGGAAACCTAGGCCGTAAAGTAGCGCCATATCGCACTCAGCGGCACTGGCCACAATACCTTCTTCAAGGCAACGGACGCATTCGTTCACCATAGGTACCATGCAGCGCGCAATAATTTCGTCGGCTTCAAGTTGTTTATCTGAAATGCCAAGCATGTCATACACTTCAGGGGCTTTTTCTTTGGCGGGGCGACCTTTTTTGTCAACGCCATAATTGTAGAAGCCTTTGCCGTTTTTCTGGCCAAAACGCTCAGCGGCCGCTAGTTTGGCAATAGCGCTGCTGGTATCGCGCGGCATGCGGCTTGGGAAGCCATCAGCCATCACCACGGTACAGTGATCTGCAGTGTCAATACCCACCACGTCGCTTAAATAGGCAGGGCCCATCGGCCAACCAAACTGACGCTCCATCACTTTATCAATACCGGCGAAGTCGACACCTTCGTCAACCATGCCAGCAAAACCTGCAAGGTATGGGAACAACACACGGTTGACTAGGAACCCTGGGCAGTCGTTCACAACAATCGCTGTTTTACCCATGCGTGTGGCATAGGCGACCACAGCTGCAACGGTTTCTTCTGAGGTGTGTTCGCCGCGAATCACTTCAACTAAAGGCATTTTGTGCACAGGGTTAAAGAAGTGCATACCGCAGAAACGTGATGGGTCTTTTAAGTTCTTTGCCAAGCGATCAATAGAAATAGTTGAGGTGTTTGACACAATAATGGTGTCAGCATCAACAACGTCTTCCATTTGTGCCAGTACTTTGCCTTTCACGTCTGGATTTTCAACGACAGCTTCAACCACGATATCAACGCCTTTCACAGCGTCATCAAGCAAGGTTGGTGTAATTGACGACAATACTTGGCCCATTTTTTTATGGTCCATGCGGCCGCGCTCAACCAATTTGCCAAGAATTTTGCTAGCTTCTTTCATGCCTAAATCAAGGGCATCTTGGCGAATGTCTTTCATGACCACCGGCACGCCTTTATAGGCTGACTGATAAGCAATACCGCCACCCATAATGCCTGCGCCAAGCACAGCGGCACGCTTGATTTCTTTGGTCGCTTGTTTCGCTGCTTTTTTGGCTTTACCTTTCACCAATTGATCAGCCATGAAAATACCAACTTGGGCACGGCAGGCGTCGGTTTGAGTTAAACCAACGAAGGCTGCGTTTTCAGCATTCAATGCTTCTTCGCGGCCAAAGCGCGCACCGTCTTCTACCGCTTTAATTGCTGCATGTGGCGCAGGGTAGTGCTTGCCTGCTTGTGCCGCCGCCATTGCTTTGGCGGTAACAAAGGTCATGGTTGACTCGGTTTCATTGGCTTTCAGTGGCTCAAGTTTTGGTTGGCGTTTAGCCTTCCAGTTCAGCTCACCGTTAGCTGCTGCTTTGACAATAGACAGGGCAGCGTCACGTAGTTTCTCAGGCGCAACCACAGAGTCAACCAAGCCAATTTTTAAGGCGTCATCTGGTTTGTTATTCTTACCGGTGGTGATCAGTTCTAGGGCATTGTCTGGGCCAATAATGCGAGGTAAACGCATGGTGCCGCCGAAGCCTGGAATTAAACCAAGTTTTACTTCCGGCAAGCCAATTACAGCGGTGGTATCAACTACACGGTAGTCACAGGCTAAAGTTGCTTCGCAGCCGCCGCCTAGGGCGAAGCCAGCTACAGCAGCTACCGTAGGTACCGGTAGGTCTTCTAGCTGATCAAAAACACGCGAAGCTTTGGCAACCCAAGTCTTTGTTTGCTCAACATTAGCAAATAAAGTCAGGAATTCTGTAATATCTGCACCTACAATAAAGGTAGGTTTAGAACTGGTGACAATAACGCCGCGTAAGTCGGCAGTGTTGGCAAGCTTAGTTAAAGCTTGGCTGAATTCTTCCAAGGTTTTCTGGTCAAATTTGTTAACTGAGCCGGCGGCTGCAAATTGAAGCTCGGCAATACCGTCTTCAACAAATTCAACCCGAATGCTATCACCCTGATAAATCATGTTCGGTCTCCTTGAGCGGTTACTGATAATCAGATTGCTTTCGGTTAAAGTGGTTCTTATAGTCGCCCTAGAGTGTGGCCTGAATGGGCCAAATTTTCAATGATTTTTTAAACGTGCGTTTGAATTATGCTGAAGTTAGTTCAAAGTTTGCAAATTGGTTTGATGACCTGGTTGGGGTTGGTCGGGAGTAATGCGGCCGCAAATGTGCCTGCGACGCAGCAACTAAACCCACAACAGCAGCTTCGTGAACGCTTTATTGACACTGAGCAGCTGCTACAACGGCATGAGCTAAAAGAGTACAAGCTCATGCGGCCAACGCTTGATGGCTATATCTTGGCTGCTTATTTAGATGCACAATACTGGCAACGTTATGCGAAGTTAAGTGACGCTCCACAGGTGCGTGCTTTTATTCGCGAGCACCAGCATTCGCCGCTAGGTTGGCAAACGCGCCAAGCGTGGTTAGATAAGCTAATGGAAGAGCATCATTATGAAGCGTTTATGCATGACTACCAGCTGCCTGCAACCACAGCGCATCAGTGTTTCTATTTGTATTCTCAGTTGGCAACCGGTAGTGGAGATACCACGCCAATATTGCAACAAGTAGACGCGATTTGGTTAACTGGTGAGTCGTTGCCGGATGCGTGTGACCCAATACTAGAAGCTTGGACAAATGCAGGGCGAAGAACCGACGCAATGGTTTGGCAGCGAATAGCGCTTGCTGCTGACGGTGGCAAGCATCAGTTAATTCCTTACTTGCAAAAAATGCTACCACAAGGCATGCAGCCTTTAGCTGAGCATTTTAGGGCCGTGCGGCGCAACCCAAAGGCTGTCACGAATAAAAGCAAGTTGTCGGGGCAATACCCGCAACAAGAAACCGCAATAGTAGCCTACGGGTTGCGTCGGCTTATTTGGCAAGAGCCTGATATGGCGCTGACGTTTATCGAATCGCTGCCAACGCACATTACATTTACGGCGGAACAATATCGAGAAATACGGCAGACCTTTGCCACGGCACTGAGTTTAAAAGGGCATGATCATGCAAGCCGCTGGTTAGCCAGAATTGAACCGACCGAACACACCGACTCAACGTTACATTGGCAATTGGCCGAGTGGCTGCGCCGAGGGGCTTGGTCACAAATAGTTGGCTTGGTACCGCGCTTACCAGATAGCCAACGAGAAACCGATCAGTGGCAGTATTGGTTTGCGCGTGCGCTCAACGAGCTTGGCCACACTCATGTAGCACAGCAGGTTTGGGGGCGAGTTGCGCAGCAGCGTAGCTATTATGGCTTTTTGGCCGCCGCCAAGTTGAATCAACCGCTAAGTTTAGCGCGCGAAGCGCTTGAAATGATGCCGGAAGATATCAGCGCAGTACGGCAATTGCCTGGAGTGCAACGCGCAGCAGAGTTGCGTCAACTTGATCGTCAACTTGAAGCGCGACGCGAATGGAACGCACTGCTTGACCATACCACTGAAGATCAGCAACGTGCGTTAGCTATTATTGCCAGTGAATGGGAGTGGCATGATCAAGCCATTTATACGCTCGGCCGCATTGGCGCATTTGATGCAATCAGCCAACGGTTTCCCACTGCCTTTATAGACGAGCACTTGCGCTTTGCCAATGCTGCCAACATCGATGTGAACTGGGCTTTGGCGGTCTCGCGCCGCGAAAGTGCTTTTCGCAACGATGCGCGCTCGCATGCTGGGGCGTACGGGTTAATGCAGTTATTACCGAGCACAGCAAAGCTAATTGCTCGTAAAGACGTTACGCGCCTAGAGCTTTTTAACCCGAGTTATAACATTAGCTTAGGCACGCGCTACTTGTCGGACTTGCAGCGCCGCTTGGGTGGCAACTGGCTGCTAGCTACCGCCGCATACAATGCAGGTATTTATCGAGTTTATGATTGGTTACCGGCGCAGCCGATTGAAGCAGACCGATGGATAGAAATGATCCCTTATCATGAAACGCGCAACTACGTTAAGAATGTTTTGGCTTATCAGCAGATTTATCGTACCTTGCGAGACAACGACAATTCGCCCGATGTTTTTAAGCAGCTCGAGCCAATGACAATTGGTGTGATTTCATCGCCCCCTTAGCTGTAGCGAGAGTAAAATGGCCGGTTATCTTGTGCCCGTCAAGCACACCGTTAATGAAATAATTATAAAAAACAGCCGATTTATAGCATCGGCACAGGCCGCAGACAGTATGCAGGCGCATCAGCAGCACCTGCTTCAATGTCAGCATGCATGGCCCGACGCAAGTCATTACTGCACGGCAGCCATTGTGGCCGCACCGGGTAATAGTCAGGCTTATGCCATGAGCGACGATGGCGAACCTTCGGGCACCGCAGGCAAGCCAATGTTTCATGTTTTGCAAAGTAGTGGGTTGGGTGAAGTTTCGGTTGTGGTCACTCGCTACTTCGGTGGGGTAAAGCTTGGTACCGGTGGTTTACAGCGCGCTTATAGCCAAGCTGTGGCTGAAGTGCTTAAGCTATTGCCCACACAAGAAAAAATATTACGCAAACTGGCGTATATCAACTACGATTACGCTGATCAAAACGCTATTGAACATTTTATTAAGCGCTATGACAGTGAAATACTTGAACAAGAGTTCACTGAGCAAGTATCAATGCGCTTGGCCGTAGTTGCAGAGTCTGCACTTAGTCTGCAAAATGACATAAAAAACGCTACGCAAGGGCGCGTAGCACTAACCATAATAAACGGGGAAAACTAGTGCGCTTTCGCGGCATCCTTCGCATACTTGGGCTACTAATTTGTTTATTTAGCGCCACTCTAATACCGCCTGGTATTGTTGCGTTAATCTATGAAGACGGCGGCGGCGTCGCATTCTTGCTGTCGTTTATAGTCAGTATTGTCGTCGGATTTGTCGTGTGGTACCCCAATCGCAACGAACGTTCTGACTTAAAAGTACGTGACGGCTTTTTGCTTACCGTATTGTTTTGGACTGTTTTGGGCTCGGTAGGTATTTTACCGCTGTGGTTTACTGCCGAAGTGCCACTCTCAATTACTGACGCTGCGTTTGAATCATTTTCTGGCCTAACCACTACCGGTGCCACAATTCTTACCGGTATTGAGCATTTACCCCATAGTATATTGTTTTACCGCCAACAGCTGCAGTGGTTAGGTGGTATGGGTATCATCGTATTAGCGGTGGCTATTTTACCCATGCTTGGTATTGGCGGTATGCAGCTTTATCGCGCAGAAATTCCGGGCCCACTTAAAGACGCCAAAATGACTCCTCGTATTGCCGACACGGCAAAACACCTCTGGTACATTTATGTGGCATTGACCTTAGTATGCGCGGTGGCTTATAAGCTGGCGGGTATGGGCTGGTTTGATGCCATTGGGCATGCGTTTTCAACTATTGCTGTGGGTGGTTTTAGCACCTACGATGCCAGTATGGGCTATTTTGATAGCAGCACCATCAACACGATTTGCGTGGTGTTTTTGATTTTGTCGTCAATGAACTTTGCGGTGCACTATGCTGCCATTACGGGGCGTTCATTATGGGGCTACTTTAAAGACCCAGAAGTAAGAGGTTTTGTGTTTATTCAGGCGGTACTGATCATTATTGTTTTCATGACGGTGCTGGTTCATAAGGTTTTCGATAATACCGAGCTGGCATTCAACCAAGCCATGTTCCAAGCAGTGTCAATTAGTACCACGGCGGGCTTTGCAACCACAGACTTTGCTTCGTGGCCACTATTTTTGCCAATACTACTCATTTTTGCCAGCTTTATTGGTGGTTGTGCTAGCTCAACGGCTGGCGGGCTAAAAGTGGTGCGGGTGTTACTGTTATTTCGCCAAGGTGTGCGTGAGCTGAATCGTTTGGTGCACCCTCAAGGTATGTATTCGGTAAAGCTTGGTAAACGTATAGTGCCACCCCGAGTTGTTGAGGCTGTATGGGGCTTTTTTGCCGCTTACGCTTTGGTATTTGTGGTAATTATGCTGGGTTTGTTAGCCACTGGTCTTGACGACATTACCGCGTTTTCGGCAACTGCCGCATGTTTGAATAACTTGGGGCCAGGGCTCGGGGAAGTAGCAGCCAATTATGCCGGCATTCCAGATGCTGCAAAGTGGCTTTTAGTCATTGCAATGCTGTTCGGCCGGCTGGAAGTGTTCACTATTTTAGTGTTGCTTACGCCGACGTTCTGGCGCAGCTAGTAAGCGAGCGGCACAACAGCCAAGCGCTAGAAGAACAGGGCGCTTGGTTGGAATAAACGTTCTACTTCGCGAATATACTTTTTGTCAACCAAGAATAGAATCACGTGGTCATCGGCTTGCAAAACGGTGTCATCGTGAGCAATCAATACTTCGTTTCCGCGTACAATTGCACCAATAGTTGTGCCTGGCGGTAATTTAATTTCGTCAATGGTTTTACCAATGACTTTGGATGTTTTTTCATCGCCGTGGGCAATGGCTTCAATGGCCTCTGCAGCACCCTTTCGGAGTGAGTAAGCATTTACTATATCGCCTTTTCGAATCAGCGATAGCAAGGCCGAAACTGTAGCTCGCTGAGGTGACACTGCAATATCAATGACGTTGTCCTGCACTAAATCGACGTAGGCCTGGCGTTGTATAAGAACCATGGTTTTCTTAGCTCCAAGGCGCTTAGCTAACATTGACGACATAATATTAGCTTCATCGTCGTTGGTTACCGCAATGAATACGTCCATATCCTCAATGTGCTCTTCGGTGAGCAGGCGCTCGTCAGAAGCATCACCTTGCAAAATAGTGGTGTTTTGTAGCTGCTCATTGAGCATTTCGGCACGGTCGCTATCGCGTTCAATAAGCTTAACGCGATGATTTTCTTCCAGTAACGCTGCAAGTCCGGCACCAATATTGCCACCACCGGCAATCATAATACGGCGATATTGGTTTTCCAGCTTCTGCATTTCTTCCATTACCATGCGCACATAACGAGTGTCGGCAATAAAGAATATTTCATCACCCGCTTCGATAATGGTGGTGCCCATGGGTTTTATCGCTTGGCCTTGGCGGAAAATTGCGGCAACGCGAGTTTCCACGTTAGGCATGTGGCTCTTCAAAGTTGAAATAGCGTGGCCGACTAGCTTACCACCATAGTATGCGCGCACCGCAACAAGGCTAGCTCTGCCGCTAGCAAATTCCATAACTTGCAATGCGCCCGGGTAATCAACCAGTCGTTTTATGTATTGTGTTACTTGTTGCTCTGGCGAAATTAGGTGGTCAACAGGAATGTCGTCTTTATGGAAAAGCTTGTCTTTGTAATCGCTATATTCTTGCGAGCGAATACGAGCAATACGCTTTGGAGTGCGGTACAGCGTATAAGCAATCTGGCAAGCGAGCATGTTTGTTTCGTCACTTGGGGTTACCGCAATGAGCATATCAGCGTCTTCACATCCGGCTTGGCGCAGCACCCGTGGGTGTGAAGCTTCACCTTCAATGGTACGTATGTCGTGTAGTTCGGATAATGCCTCTAGGCGAGCCTTGTTGGTATCTACTACGGTGATATCGTTATCTTCACCGACCAGGTTTTCAGCTAGAGTGCCGCCAACTTGTCCACCACCTAGAATGACAATTTTCATGTGCGCTTTTCCAGTTTTGCGAAGTAAAAACCATCCCCGTTATGCTCACTTCCGGGTAACCATTGCCACTCTACGCTGCCTTGAGGGCTAGTTGCAACCGCTATGGCGTCGATATGGCGTTGCTTAAACGCTTCAATCTGTTGGCTATTTTCTTCAGGCAGTATAGAACAAGTTGCGTAAACTAAAGTGCCGCCGGGTTTTAGTGTTGGCCACAAAGCGTCAAGAATTCGTGCCTGTAACGCGGCAAGCTCCGCTATATCATCGTTGCGGCGTAACCACTTTATATCAGGGTGGCGCCGAATGACGCCTGTTGCCGAGCAAGGGGCGTCCAGTAAAATGCGGTCAAATAATTGACCATTCCACCAGTCATCCGGTGCTGTTGCATCTGCCGTTTTTACGTCCGCGTTTAGCTGCAACCGCGCCAAGTTTTCGTGCACACGCTCTAGGCGTTTGGCATCAGCATCAATTGCCATAACCTTGGCCGTGGGTTGTTGTTCTAAAATGTGGGCCGTTTTGCCGCCTGGCGCCGCACAGCAGTCGAGAATATTCTCGCCTGCTTGAGCCTCAAGTAACCATGCTGCGTGTTGTGCAGCAATGTCTTGTACCGACACCCAGCCATCACTGAAGTGCGGTAATTTGTAGACATCTATCGGCTCAGCAAGGCAAATCGCTGTTGTCAGTGGCGCGTCTTCGACCACCGCAATGTCAGCAGCGCGAAGTAGCTGCATGTAGTCGGCTCGATTGGTCTTTTGAGTGTTAATTCGCAGCCACATTGGCGCTTGTTCATTATTGGCCGTAAAAATACGTGTCGCTTGTTCCGAGTAGGCTTTTTCAATGCGCTCTGCAAGCCAGCGAGGATGGCCGTGAGCCAGCGCTGGTTTTTGCTCTAACTGCTTCAATAACTGTGGCAATTGCCGCTGAATATTGCGCAGTACACCATTAACTAAGCCTTTTTGTTTGGCGCGTTTGAGTACCAATGCAGCGTCGACGGTTGCGGACACGGCCGCGTGCTCGGCTGAGCCCATGTAGGCAAGTTGGTAGGCACCAACCAAAAGTAGTGAATGCAGTAGTTTTAATTCGCCTTTCAGTGGTTTCGTGAGTAACGAGCCCACCATGAAATTAAGTTGCGGTAAGTAACGCAGCACACCATAAGCTAAGGCTTGGGCCATACCGCGGTCTCGCGCCGTAAGTTGGCTGCTTAACGTGGGCAACACTTGGCTTAACGAACGCCCCTGTTCAACCACCTGAAAGATAGCTTGGGCGGCGACGGCTCTGCTTGCAGCTCCGGGACGAAGCGGTTGTTGAGTCATTCTGTTGTCTCGGTTACTGGGCTTGTCAAAACATGTCCCGGACTGAACCAGTCGGCGCGGCCATTCAGAAAGTCGGCTGCGGCCATCGGCTTTTTACCCGGTGGTTGTAACTGCAACAAGCGTAATGCGTGTTGCGCTGTTTGTATCACAATGCCGCTTTTATCCGCCTGAATAATGCTGCCCGCTTGCTGTTGGTTGCTGGGCACAACATCGGCTTGCCATACTTTCACCACATCGCCGGTTACTGTCGTTAGCCAGCAAATTGGCCACGGGTTAAAAGCACGAACCCAGCGTTCGAGCACCTCAGCGGGTTGATTCCAGTCTAGCTGGGCTTCTTCTTTGCTAAGTTTTTTCGCATAGGTAGCTAGGGCATTGTCTTGCACCGCAGCGTTGGCTTGACAGCTTTCTATATTGTGAAGCGTATCAACTAAAGCTTGTGGGCCTAGCACCGCGAGTTTGCTGTAGAGCGTCGCGGAAGTATCGGTAGCCTCAATGGTTAAGCGAGCTTCTTGAAGCACTGGGCCTGTATCGAGGCCAGCCTCCATTTGCATCACGGCAACGCCGGTTTCGCTATCTCCAGCCCAAAGTGCGCGCTGAATGGGTGCGGCGCCCCGCCAGCGCGGCAATAGTGACCCATGCACATTAATGCAGCCTAAACGCGGAATATCTAATACGGCTTGTGGCAGTAATAAGCCATATGCCACCACAACCATCACGTCAGCCGCGAATTCAGCTAGCTGCGCTTTGGCTTCGTCATTTTTAAAGTTGACGGGTTGCATCACTGGCAAGCTATGCCCTTCGGCTAATATTTTAACTGGGCTGGCTTGCAGCTTTTTGCCGCGGCCGGCTGGGCGATCAGGCTGTGTGTAAACCGCAACAACGTCAATTGCTGAGTCGTTCAAAAGGGCTTGCAAGTGGTCAGCCGCAAACTCGGGCGTGCCGGCAAAAACAACGCGTAACTTATTCATGCTAATGTTGGCTATCCTTTAGGCTTGAAGGCGCGCTTCTTTTTCGAGTTTTTTACGAATGCGGTCACGTTTAAGCGGCGACAAGTAGTCGACGAAAAGCTTACCATTAAGATGATCGATTTCGTGCTGAATGCAGATGGCGAGCAAGCCTTCAGCGGTTAAGTTAAACGACTCACCATGGCGATCAAGAGCTTGCACAGTGACTTTACCGGCGCGTTCTACTTTTGCGTAAACGCCCGGAAACGACAAGCAGCCCTCTTCATTGGTGAAATGGCCTTCTTGTGCTGTAATCTCTGGGTTAATAAACACCAGTGGCTCGTTCTGATCTTCACTGCAGTCAGCAATGAACAGACGCTTGTGAATATCGACCTGAGTCGCCGCCAAGCCGACGCCATTAGAGTCGTACATGGTTTCGAACATATTATCGATGTCGACACGCAGGGCATCGTCAACCGTATTAATTGGTTGTGCGACCGTGCGTAATCGTTCGTCGGGATATTTTAAAATTGTTAATTTACTCATAACCTTTCATTCGCTAGTTTCATCTTGCGTGATTTTAACGTAATTTGAGGATGAACACACGGTTTTACAACGGAGCACGACATGACTAAATGGCAACTACCGGCGATTGCATTAATCGGTTTTCTGCTGGTTTCACCTCTGCATGTTGTTATGGCGCAGTCTGAAACTCAACAAACCAAAGGCAATATTCTGCAACTTCGTGAAGGCGCACCCCAAGAATATGTGGTGAAAAAAGGCGACACGTTGTGGGATATCTCAGAATTGTATCTCAATGATCCTTGGTATTGGCCAGAGCTTTGGCGCATTAACGAAGGGGTTGCGAATCCACACTTAATTTACCCCGGCGACCGGTTGTTGTTGGTTTGGGTAGATGGCAAGCCGCAACTGACACGTAAAGCGCACAAAACTTTGTTGCCTGAAGGGCAAGTGAAGAGCAAAGATAACCCAATTCCGACCTTCTCGCGCGACATGCTGGCGCCATTGTTAACCGAACATCGGGTATTAACCGCTGAAGTGTTAGAAAATACGCCGCAAATTTTGGGTGATAATCGCGGCGCACCGCGTGTGAACGGTATGTTGCCGGTGTTTATTAAAGGCGATGTGGAAAAAACCACCTATAGCGCATTTACGCCGGTCGAACCCATTGAAGGTGGTGAGTTACTGCGTTACGTCGGAGATGTCACCGTGACGTACAATGCGGGCGAACTTGCTGAAGGTGAGTTAAGCCGAATACAACGAGAAATTCGCCGTGGTGACTATTTACTGGCTTCACAGCCGTTAAATATTCCAGACGTCATTGTGCCTGAATCAGGTGGGCAGCTTGACGGTCAGATTATTGCCTCATTGAATAATCGCAAAGAGCAAGGCCCATATGACGTTGTGGTGCTTAATCGCGGGCGTCAACATGGCGTTGAAGTTGGCCAGATGTATCAAGCCGTGCGCCCGGGTTCCACGCTATTTGTTGATGGCGAGGAAATAACCTTAGTGAACTACTACAAGCCAGCTGACCATATCTCGCGGTTGTGGCGCAACACGTTGCAGTTACCAGTGTCTGCGACAGCGCAAATGCTAGTGCTTGAAGTTCAGAACCAAACCAGCTTTGCCATTGTGGTTCGCTCACGCGAATGGATGAGCATTGGTGACTATTTTATTCCACTCAAACTCTAATTTTTCATAACTCACAAGAGAGGTTATCGGCATGGAAGCTGAAACCGCGAAGGCGCTACTTGCTATGGCGAGTGCGCCGAGCACCCATCGTAAATATTTACGTAGTTTAAGCTCAATTGAACAAATTTTTATTCGAGCTCCACTGCCCGCAGTGAACATTGCGCCGGCCTATGTTGAGCGCCTGCAGCGTTGGGCTGCACAACCCAATTGCCATGTCATTCATTTGCGCGACCAGCGCTACCCTGAGCAGCTTAAGCACATAAATGACCCTCCGCTGGTATTATTTGCTCATGGCGATTTAAGCTGCTTGCAGGCGCGCATGGTCGCTATTATTGGTAGCCGCAATGCCTCACCCGTGGGGCAGCACACAGCGAACCATTTTGCGCGAGGGCTTGCGCGGGTTGGGCTGGTGGTGAGTAGTGGTTTGGCAAAGGGCATTGACGCCGAGGCTCATCGGGCTGCCATGGCAGAGGGAAAAACTCTAGCGGTACTTGGCACAGGGCCAGATATTTACTATCCGCTGCACAATCGGCAATTGCAGCAGCAAATTATGCAAAGTGGTTTGGTCATTACCGAGTTTGCGCCGGGTATGCCACCAAAGAAGGATCATTTTCCCCGTCGCAATCGTATTCTTAGTGGACTAGCCGAACTAGTGGTTGTTGTTGAAGCCAAATATAAAAGCGGAACCTTAGTTACTGCGGCCTTGGCACGAGAGCAACAAAAAACGGTGATGGCAGTGCCCGGCTCGATATGGAACATAGCGCATAGTGGTTGCCATAAGCTGCTAAAAGAGGGGGCCGCCATTGCCACGACAGTGGACGATATTTTACAAGAGTTGAATTTGCCGCCAGTGCCTCCATCTTTAAAAGAAGTAAACGGCGCACAGGGTGCGCAAATAAATAGCTCGCGAAGCTTGGCAAACCGCAAATTGTTGGCTAATGTGGGTTTAGAGGTTACTTCAATCGACACTATTGTGGCACGCAGCGGACTACCGGTTGCTACTGTTACAGAACAGTTGGTGTTACTTGAATTAGAAGGGCATGTAACCTCGGTTACAGGTGGTTATATAAAAATGGGGAGGCGCTAACGATGTTTGATATCCTCATGTACTTGTTCGAGAACTTTATTCATTCGGACATGGAGGTTGTGGTTAATCATGACGAGCTTACCGATGAACTGACGCGTGCAGGGTTTCACCGTCAAGAAATTCACAAAGCTCTGGCCTGGTTAGAGCGCTTGGCTGACTTGCAAGATAGCCAAACGTTGCCATACGTGAATAAGTCGCCGAACAGTAGTACACGGGTCTTTACGGCCGAAGAAGTTGCACGTCTGGATTGTGCCAGTCGTGGGTTCTTAATGTACCTTGAAAACCTTGGTGTGTTAGACTTCGCCACACGCGAAATGGTTATTGACCGTGTTATGGAGCTAGACACTCAGCAATTTACGCTGGACGATTTGAAATGGGTGGTGTTAATGGTGCTGTTTAATGTACCAGGGCACGAAGACGCTTATGATCAAATGGAAGGCTTGCTGTTTGAGGAACCCGAGGGTTTATTGCATTAAATGACCGATAACTTTTTAGAGCCGCAGTCGCTGGGCGTGCCTTGCCCCCGGTGTGAGCGCGATCTGCAACTTAAAAAAGGCCGCTTCGGTCTTTATGTTGGCTGCAGTGGTTACCCCGACTGCGACTATATGACTGCCGCTGATTTTGACCCCGGCACAGATGCCGCCTGCCCAGCCTGTCAGCAGGGTAAGTTAGTGCAAAAAACGAGCCGGTTTGGCAATTCGTTTTATGCCTGCGACCAATATCCTCAGTGCAAGTACTCCGTTAATTTGCCTCCAGTGCAAGAGGCGTGCCCCAAATGTAAGTTTCCATTGCTGCTGAAGAAAAAAACCGCTGCGGGTGAACGCTGGATCTGCGCGGATGATTCCTGTGACTATAAATCTTCGATAAAATAACAGCCATTCAAAATATAACAACTAACCAAGAGAATAGTTGAATGACCGAACAAAATGACATGTGGCTTGCGGCTAAACAGGCGTTTCAGAATGCCGAGCTTTTGGCATATCCAACCGAAGCTGTTTTCGGGTTGGGGTGTGACCCACGGAATGAATTGGCGGTATCAAAATTACTAGAAGCTAAGCAGCGACCACAAGAAAAGGGCTTAATTCTACTGGCAGCTGACTATAGTCAGCTTATATCTTTTGTCGATGATGCAAAAATACCGCAAGACAAACGCTTTTCGGTATTTTCTCATTGGCCTGGGCCTGTAACTTTGTTGCTTCCCGCCGCGCCTCATGTGCCCGATTGGTTGCGTGGCGCCCATAATCAAATTGCTGTGCGAGTCACCGCGCACGAGCCAGCTCGCCAACTCTGTCGCGCCTTAGGTAGCGCCATTGTGTCAACCAGCGCCAACATTAGTGGTCAGCCATCGCTGTGCGAAGCTGCGGCCGTACGCGATGCTTTTGGTGACAAGGTTGCTTGGGTGATGGACGCACCGACCGGTGGTGCCAGTAAGCCTTCGCGAATCATTGACCCACTTACTCAACAAGTTTTTCGGGATTAATTATGCATGACTCTATGCTGGCGCAAGTCAACGAGTACTTGAAAGATTTACAAGACCGTATTTGTACGGCACTAGAACAAGCGGATGGGCTTGGAAAATTTGTTGAAGATTCTTGGCAGCGTCCGGGCGGCGGCGGTGGTCGTTCGCGCGTCATGCGCGAAGGGGCCGTGCTTGAACAAGGAGGTGTGGGTTACTCGCATGTGTATGGCGAGCAAATGCCGGCTTCGGCAACTGCTCACCGGCCCGAATTAGCCGGGCGCAACTTCAATGCGTGTGGGGTGTCACTTGTTATGCACCCGCGTAATCCTTATGTGCCGACTAGCCATGCAAATGTTCGATTTTTCATTGCCGAAAAACAAGGTGCTGAGCCGGTATGGTGGTTTGGCGGTGGTTTTGACTTAACGCCGTTTTACCCGTTCGACGAAGACATTAAACATTGGCATCAAGTGGCTTATGACGCTTTACAGCCCTTTGGTGAAGAGCTGTACCCCAAATTTAAACAATGGTGCGATGACTATTTTTGGCTCAAGCATCGCGGTGAAACCCGCGGTGTCGGCGGTTTGTTTTTCGACGACCTAAACCAACGAGGGTTTGAAGAAAGCTTCGCAATTATGCGCTCGGTAGGCGACGCTTATCTCAATGCCTACTTACCTATCATTGCACGCCGAAAAGACACACCATACGGCGAGCGCGAACGCGAGTTTCAGTTATATCGCCGTGGCCGCTATGTGGAATTCAACTTGGTATGGGACCGTGGCACCTTGTTTGGCCTACAAACTGGCGGCCGAACAGAGTCTATTCTTATGTCAATGCCACCGCTGGCGCGCTGGGAATACGGTTTTGAGCCAGAGCCTGGCAGCGCAGAAGCTAAACTTTATAGCGACTATTTGCGCCCTAGAGACTGGCTACAAGAGCTTTAATTGGTGTTAATCATGTGGTGCGCCAAGTTGGTAAACTGGGCGCGCAATTGAATCTTTAATAGGTCGTCTTGAACCTGCTCATCAAGTACTTGGTACATGCACAGCAGCCACTGGTCACGCATACGCTCGTCAATTGAAAAGGGCATATGGCGAGCCCGCAAACGAGGGTGCCCGTATTTTTCCTCAAACAATGCTGGGCCGCCGAACCAGCCACTTAGAAATTCAAAAAACTTCTCACGAATAGCATCTAGCGGTTGCGGATGCATTGCCAATAATTCTTTTGCGCGCGGGTCGTGCTCCATGACATCATAAAAACCGTTAGCTATTGCACGCACGGCGCTCTCGCCGCCAAGTTGTTGATAAAATGTTTGCGGCCCAGTGGCGCGCTGGCTACTTTTGAGGAAATTAAACATGGCGTTTTTTACAGTATTTGGAAATCCGGTTGCACACAGTTTGTCACCCCAAATTCATGATGCATTTGCCGCGCAGCATGGTTTGGGCATACTTTATACGCGCAGTTTAACATCGGCGGGCCAGTTTCGTCGCGCAGTCAGTGATTTCTTTTATTGCGGCGGTGCCGGTGCGAACGTAACCGTACCTTTCAAACAGGCTGCTTATGAGTTAGCTACCCACCTTACAGCGCGAGCGGCAAAAGCGCGAGCGGTGAACACGCTCATTCCTTTGGGGCTTGGCCAGCTACTTGGCGACAATACAGACGGAATCGGCTTAATCACCGACTTACAGGTGAATTGTCACCAACAACTTAATCAACGGCAGGTGGTTTTGCTGGGCGCGGGAGGCGCCGCGCGCGGTGCTCTGTATGCGTTGTTGGAGCAGCCGGTGGCATCTATCACTATTGTGAACAGAACCACAGCGCGCGCTGAACAGCTTGCGCAAGACAGCCAAGACAGCCGTGTTACTGCTTGCACCTTTGATGCATTAGCGATACCCAAAGGTGCTTTGGTAATCAATGCAACCAGTATTTCTTTAACGGACAAGTCAGCAGCGGCGTTATTGCCGATAGCAGCGGCCGAACTCGGTAAGGCTGACTGTGCGTATGACATGATGTATGGCGCTGAGCCCACGGTATTCATGCAGCAAGCGCAAAACGCAGGGGTTAACAATGTGTTTGACGGGCTCGGTATGTTAGTCGAGCAGGCTGCAGTTGCATTTAAACTCTGGCATGACTTGCAGCAGGTGAACACCCAACAAGTTATAGAACAGTTGCGCGCACAACTAAACGGGTAAAGGGTTTCAATGGAGATTAGTCGCGTAAAATAATATTAGGACTTAAATCAACATCGCCCTCATGGTTGACCGTGGCAAACTCGCTGCCGCGGCGCACAACCGCTAACGGGCCATCGTCGGTGTTGCGAATAAAGGCGAGGTCAAAACCGAATTTTTGTAATTGGTACACGCCAAATTTCTGGTCCATGGATAACCGTTCCCACCATTCAGTTTGGTTTAAAGCGATGCGACGACGCTCGAAATCCTCGAGTTGGCGCAGCTCTTCTTTGGTTAGGTTCATCGTTTCTGTTTCCATAACACCACGTTTTGTTTGGCTGGATAATTTATATACTATGCGAAAATACGTCGCGAGCAAATATATCAGTAGCTAGTAAACATTAGTTCACATTGCTTTTGCAAGAACTATGACAAGCAGTATATAGAAAAACTTAATCAATGTTGATTCCTTTTGCGCATATAGTCGTCAGCGAACGCGCAAAAATTGTTCTAAAAAATTTCAATTTGGTACTGGCAATCAACCAACAATGTGTTAGTCTTTCTGTTCGATTCAAATTGAATCAAAAAGCTCGCTCAAAAACATGATCCTCATGTTGGCGAGGGCAAAAATCAGTTTCCACAGCTGATACAAAATAAGAATAAAACGCAGTTAGGGCTTCAGGATTTCTTCGAACCCCTTGTTTTTCAAGACATTTAGAAAAATCAGCACGCCAGAGATCAATGATCTTTAACTGGCGGGATTTATCGTTTTCAACAGACTTATCCACAGCGTATCCACATATTGCCAAGCCCCGTGAGTAGCGAACAAAAGCTAGCTATGGCATGCTAGCGCAATCGCAAATACCTGAGATTTACAGCATGTCGCAAACATCTTCGAAAGCACCATTGACGGTTCCAGAAAATCCGTTTGTTTTGGTTGACGGCTCTTCCTATTTATTCCGTGCATTTTATGCACCGCCACATTTGACGAATTCGGCTGGAGAGCCCACTGGCGCAATTTACGGCGTAGTAAATATGCTGCGTAGCTTGTTGAAAAAGTACAAGCCGTCACATATGGCGGTGGTGTTTGATGCGAAAGGCACAACTTTTCGTAACGACATTTACGCCGAGTACAAAGCCCATCGCCCACCAATGCCTGATGATTTGCGCAGTCAAATAGCGCCACTGCACAAAATTGTGCAAGCCCTAGGTTTGCCCTTGTTATGCATTGATAACGTAGAGGCCGACGATGTTATTGGCACGCTAGCTCAGCAGGCTAGCGCTGAGGGGCGCTTCACGCTAATAAGTACTGGTGATAAAGACATGGCGCAGTTGGTAAACGATCATGTCATGTTAATTAACACCATGACCGACACCTTGTTGGATTACGACGGAGTGGTGGAAAAATATGGCGTGAAACCCGAGCAGATGATCGATTTGCTGTCGTTGATGGGGGATAGCTCTGACAATATTCCAGGCCTGCCGAAAGTTGGGGAGAAAACCGCCTTAGCCATGTTGCAAGGCATGGGCTCAATTGATGCAATGTTGGCCGACCCTGAGGCAATTAAAGAACTTGGTTTTCGTGGTTCGAAAACCATGCCGGAAAAGCTTGAAGAGCACAAAGATACGTTGCTGATGTCGCGCGAATTAGCAACCATTAAGTTAGACGTGCCGCTCGATTTTAAGCCGGACGAGCTGACCATTCAACCAGCCGATACCAACCAACTTATTGAATTATATAAACAATGTGAGTTTCGTCGTTGGTTAGCAGAGGTGTTAGAAGAGGGTGCTGCTAGCGACCAAGCGTCGGGCCATGAACAGCCAGCACAAGCACTAGTAGAAACCGCCGTAAGCCACGATGGTTATGAAGTTGTGACAACTCAAGAGCAGCTTCATAAGTGGATAAAAGCCCTAGAACAAGCCGAGCAGTTTGCGTTTGATACCGAAACCACCAGTTTGAACTATATGGAAGCCGAGTTAGTTGGACTGTCGTTTGCAATTGAGCCAGGCCGCGCTTGTTATATTCCAGTAGCACATGACTATCCTGGTGCGCCGGACCAATTAGACCGAGCCGATGTGCTAGCTCAGCTTAAGCCGTTATTGACCGACAGCAAACCAAAACTCATTGGCCAAAACCTCAAGTACGACAGCCATATTTTGCGTAGTTATGACATTAATCTCGGTGCTATTGCCAATGACACTATGCTGGCTTCGTATGTGTATAACAGCACAGGCTCGCGACATGACATGGACAGCCTGAGTTTGCAGTACCTAGGTCATAAGCCCATTGCATTTGAAGACATTGCCGGCAAAGGCGCGAAACAAATTACCTTCAACCAAATTGCGCTAGAGCAGGCGGCGCCTTATGCCGCCGAAGATGCTGACGTGACGCTGCAGCTACATTTGAAGTTATGGCAAACAGTTAGCGCTGAAAAGTCGTTAATGCACGTGCTCGAAACCATAGAGTTGCCGCTGGTGCCCGTGCTAGTAGATATGGAGCAGCATGGCGTACAAGTAGACGCGCAATTGTTAGCACGGCAAAGTCATGAAATAGCGATGGAGCTGCAAAACTTAGAAAAGCAGGCTTATGATATTGCCGGCGAAGAATTTAACTTAAGTTCGACCAAACAGCTGCAGCAAATTTTGTTTGAAAAGTTACAGCTACCGATACTTAAAAAGACGCCCAAGGGCGCCCCTTCAACAGCTGAAGAAGTATTGCAAGAATTGGCGCTCGACTATCCTTTACCGAATGTGATCATGAGTCACCGTGGTTTGAGTAAGCTCAAGTCGACCTATACCGACAAGTTACCTAAAATGGTGAACCCGCGCACGCAACGCATACACACGTCGTATCATCAAGCGGTGACAGCGACAGGGCGGTTATCTTCAAGCGACCCGAACTTGCAAAATATTCCAATTCGTACCGAAGCGGGTCGACGTGTGCGAAAAGCTTTCACGGCGCCTGATGGCTACAAAATTATGGCCATAGACTACAGCCAAATTGAATTACGGATTATGGCGCATTTGTCAGGTGATAATGCGTTGGTTGATGCCTTTTCGAAAGGCCGAGATATTCACAAGGCCACCGCTGCTGAAGTATTTGGTGTACCGTTAGAGCAAGTAACCAGCGAGCAGCGCCGTCGCGCGAAAGCCGTTAACTTTGGTCTTATTTACGGCATGTCTGCGTTTGGGTTGGCTCGGCAGCTCGATATTCCGCGCCAAGAAGCGCAAGACTATATGGACAAATACTTCGACCGTTTCCCTGGTGTTTTGAAATATATGGAAGCAACGCGGCAGCAAGCGAAGCGAGATGGCTATGTGGAGACCATCTATGGTCGCCGCTTACAATTGCCAGAAATTAAATCGCAAAATGGAATGCGCCGCAAAGCAGCAGAGCGGGCTGCAATTAACGCACCTATGCAAGGTACCGCGGCGGACATTATCAAGCGCGCCATGATAGCTGTGCATCGTTATTTGCACGAGCAGGTGCCCGCCGATGATGTTTGGATGATCATGCAAGTGCACGATGAATTAGTATTTGAGGTTCGTGAAGACAAGGTAGTGGACTATAAAAATAAGCTTGTTGAAATTATGGAAAACGCCGCTGAACTGAAGGTTCCGTTAATTGCCGAAGCTGGTGTTGGCGATAATTGGGACGAGGCTCATTAAAAAATTTGAATTTATCAAAATTTTTTTTGAACTAATTTTTGAACAGCCAGTCTGAACATGTGAAAGGCGCATTAAATGAACTCGGTTCGTTTGTCATTACCTTTCTGAGATGTTCTCTCCCTGGATTGTAAGAACTTTTGCCCGGCTTTATGCCGGGCTTTTTCTTTTCTGCGCACGGCGGTTGGCAACAAAAACGCCGGTTAAAATAGCCGCCATGCCAATGGCGTGCTCGGCGAGAAACGGTTCGCCATCAATCACGCCAAGTATAAGCGCCACTATGGGAATTAAATAGGTGACTGAGCTCGTGAAGGTGGTATCTGTTATTTTTACAACTGTATTGAAAATAACTAATGCCATTGCGGTGCCAACCACCCCAAGCAAAAGAATAGCCGAAAGTGAAAAATAAGAGTCAGGTTGCGTAGCAAGCTGCTCAATGAACGGGGTTGCGGCCAGTAAATAAATCAACGCCGGCGGCGCTACTAAAAACAGGCTAACCCCGGTAATGGTTAGCGCGCCTAGGTCGGGAATATGGTGCTTGATAAGGTTAAGGTTAATTCCGTAACAAACCGTTGCCAATATAATGAGCAACGCATAAGCATTAAATTGAAAGTCACCGTTGGCATTCGCGGTTATTAAAATGACAGTGCCGGCCAACCCAATGAGAACACCAACCCATTGTTGTAGCGCGACTATCTGTTGAAAAATCAGTACACCAATGAGCAATGTCGCAAGCGGGGTAAAGGTATTCAGAACGCCAGTGACGCCACTAGGAAGCTGTGTTTGTGCGAAAGCAAATAAAAATGCCGGAATAAAACTACCAACGAGCCCAACCGAAATTAGTTTTGGCCAGTGATGCCGTTGCACGATTCTAAATCGACGCATTAAAAATGGCAGTAACACGAAACCTGCCGAGGCAATGCGGATGGCAGCGAGTTGATCGGGGCGAAAGGCAATTAGGCCTTTTTTAATGAGAATAAATGAGCTGCCCCAAATCATTGCGAGCAGCAACAATAGTAACCAAGCTTTTAGTGGAGGTGCTTCACTCTGCTGCATCGGCGTTAACCGTTGCATCTGCTGGGGTGTTCAGCCAGTTGGAAAGAATAACCTCAACTTGAGGTAGACCTAATTTATTGTGCGACGAGAACATTTCTACCTGAACACCATCACCAAACACTAACGCGGCTTCACGAGCCTGTAGCAGCGTGCTTTTACGCTGGCTAGGCTTTAACTTATCGGCTTTGGTTAGCAACACCAGCACCGGAATACCGCAGTCGGTTGCCCAATGCAGTAAATCCTGATCGGTGTCACGGTATGGGTGACGAATATCCATCAATAATACAAGGCCACGCAACGACTGACGTTTCTGTAAGTATTCGCTAAGCGCCAAGTTCCATTTTTCTTTTACCGCCAACGGCACTTTGGCATAGCCGTAGCCTGGCAAATCGATTAAGCGTTTACCTTCAGTAACTTCAAACACATTAATAAGTTGCGTGCGGCCAGGCGTTTTACTGGTGCGCGCTAATGCTTTTTGGCGCGTAATAGTATTTAATGCGCTTGATTTACCTGCATTGGAGCGACCAGCGAACGCAATTTCGACGCCGGCATCGTCAGGCAACTGTCGAATATTCGCAGCGCTCGTGATAAATTTTGTGGGTTGAAAGTTCAACGTGGTGTTCATAGACGTGTTTAAGACCTCAATTGAAACCACATAGTATCATGATTAGACGTTTAATCCTTACAACTTTTGTGTAAAATAGCGTCTGTTACAACATCCAGAGCAGAGATATCGATCATGAAAAAAATCGCAATGTTCGTCGGCCTGTACCTTGGCTTAACAGGTGTCGCTATGGCAGCAACCGGTGACGCTGAAGCAGGACAACAAAAAGCAGCGGTATGTAGCGCTTGTCACGGGCCCGATGGTAATGCGCCATCAGACATGTATCCGAAAATTGCCGGCCAGCATGAGGGCTACCTGTTCAAACAGTTAAAAGATTATAAGCTTGCAGCTGAAACTGGCGGCGAGCAAGGCCGTGTTAACGCCATCATGCAAGGTCAAGTCATGATGCTGAGTGAGCAAGACATGGCGGACTTGGCGGCGTATTACGCTTTACAAGAAATGGAAGGCGGTAGCGCCCCTGAAGACGTGATTGCTGCTGGCAAGAAGCTTTTTGTTGCCGGCGATGAGTCTCGCGGCATTGCGGCTTGTGCGGCTTGTCATGGTCCGCGTGGCGACGGTATGGCATTGGCCAACTTCCCAGATATTTCTGGTCAACACGCTGCTTATACCAAAGCCCAGTTAGAATTGTTCCGCAGTGGTGAGCGTGCAAACGACATGAATAACATGATGCGCGACGTGGCTAGCAAGCTAACTGACAAAGATATCGAGATTCTTTCGCAGTATATTCAAGGCTTGTACTAAGCAGAAAAAGGCAGCTTTCGCTGCCTTTTTTGTTTTTTTGTTGCAAAAAAACAGTCACAAAATCGCTCTGTTTACGCGGACTTGGACAAAAAGTAATAAAGAAACTCGTTTTTAGAACATAATAATCATTGATAATTTGCCACGAATAAGTACATTGAATGCCATTGGATTTTAGCGAAGCCACGTAGAATAAGGCTTAGCTAAGTTAAGAATTAAAATCCAGGGAATAAAAACACGGCCAGGAGGCCGCCTTTTAACCAAGCACAATAATAAGAACAGAGCTTGAGTTAATGCGCTTTAACTAATAACAATAATAATAAAAAGCTCACGGACGTTATAATTAAAAACATGGAAGATAATGACAACCGTTCTCGAAATCGCACGTGCGCTGTGTGAAAGATTGAGAATAAATCAGGCGATGGAAACATCGCCTTTTTTATTGTCTGCAAGATCAGGTAAACTATGTGCTAGTTTCAAATTCACCTGTTCTGGAAGCACACATGACTCGCGTCAAAAAGACTCGCAAAACTGGCCCACTTGCTGCGGCCAAAAAAACTCAACCTGAATGGGAAAAGCCAAGCCGCGCGAAAGCGCCGGCTAAAGCGCCGCACAAAAATAAGGGGCGTAAACCGGGTAGCCGCTTCAATGTTAGCAATGATCAGCGGCAATCGTCAGGTGCAGCCGGTAGGCAGGCGTCAGAAGACCCACGGTTCGGTAGTAAAAAGCCTATTCAACTTATCCATCCTGACCAGTTAGAAGAAGCGACTAAGCCTGCGTTTGACCGTAAGGCAGCTTTGGCTGAGCTAAATGCCATTGAAAACGATGAGCGCTTGCAGGCGTTGCTTGACCGTGCGGACGAGGGCGATGAACTTTCTGCCAACGAAGCACGTTATGTTGAAGAGCGCACAGAACGCTTTGCACAACTTGCTGACCAATTAGGCATTGAAATTGACGACAGCGATGATGATTTCGATGACCTAGAATTTGACAACGAATTTGAGGGTGACGATGACAGATAGCAGCTTGCCATTGTGGGCTTGGATTGCAGCATTAGTCGGCATTGTAATTATTTGCGCGCTAGCGTTTTACGCGGGGCGCCTGTTAGGGCAGCTAAAACAGCAGAACCAACGCCGCGACGATGCCTTAGCAAAGCGCAACGAAAACCTGCATGAAAGCATAGTGACTATCGCCAAAGCCATGGACCAAGGCCAATGCCCGTTGTCTGAAGGTGCTTTGCGCTTAGTGGTGCTGCTTGACCTGCGCGTTGAGTCCGTTGAGGCTAAATATGCGGCTCGTTATCCGGCGTTGCACGACATGTATGAACGTATTAAACACATGCCTACGCATGAAGCACGCAAGCAATATCCTAAACAAGAAATCCGTAAAATGGATAGTGAACGCGAAGGGTATGAACAAGAACTGGAAGACGTCATTTTGCAAGACGTCCGCCAGCTGCTGAAAGACTTTGGTTAAGTTATTGCTTGTAAACTTTACCGTCTTTGATAACCAAGTTGACGCCGCTGAGCAATTCAATATTGTTTAGCGGGTTACCTTCAACGGCGACGACGTCCGCACGTTTTCCTACTTCAATTGTTCCAATATCGTCCACACCTAATAGTTTCGCCGCTTCCGCTGTTGCACTGCGAATCGCTGTCAAAGGTGGCATGCCAGCTTCTACCATGTAAATAAACTCACGATAGTTTTCACCGTGATCGAAAACCCCGGCGTCGGTGCCAAACGCAATTTTTACCCCAGCTTTGTATGCCTCAGCGAATGTTGACTGAATTTTAGGGCCAATTGCAGCCGCTTTCGGGCGTACAATATCAGGGAAGAAACCATCGATTTTCGCCCGATCGGCCACCGAACGACCTGCAGTGATGGTTGGCACGAAGTACACATTTTTTTTCTTCATCGCTGTCATTACTTCAGCGTCCATATAGGTACCATGCTCGATAGAGTTCACGCCCGCTGCAATTGCGCGCAACATGCCCTCTTTGCCATGCGCATGAACGGTCACCTTCATGCCATAGTCTTTGGCGGTTTGAACAACTGACTCCAGTTCATCTGTCATAAATTGGGGATTCTGCCCACTTTTGGCAACACTCAAAACGCCCCCAGTTACGGTCAGCTTAATAAGGTCTGCACCGTCTTGATAACGGGCGCGAACCGCTTCACGGGCCTCGTAAGGGCCATTTAAAACACCATCTGCAGGGCTTGGGCTTTCATAAAGACCTTTATATGCACCGTTAGTGGGGTCAGCGTGGCCACCGGTTGTCGCTAATGATTTGCCGGCGGTATAAATGCGCGGGCCTACAACTTTGCCGGCATTAACCGCGTTACGAAGCGCGATACTGGCGTTGTATGAGTCGCCTAAATCTCGAACCGTGGTAAAACCGGCCATAAGTGTCTTATTGGCGTAATTAACAGCATCTAAAGTAACGTCAGCAGCGCTGTGGGTGAACTTGTGCATATAGCTACCGGGGCCTAACTGCGACGTTAAATGAGTATGCATGTCTATAAAGCCAGGCATGACAGTACCTTGTCGACGATCGATCACTAAATCGTTCGCTGTCGGTTCCTTGAACCCTTTTTCAATGGCGGTTATTTTCCCGTTATCAATAACAATGGTCATATCCGTTTTCGGATTTGCTTGGGTGCCATCAATAAGTGTACCCGCATAAACCAAGGTATCAGCGTGGCTGACACTGGTAAATCCAAGTGCCACGGTCAAGGTAAGTAAACGTCGCATGGTTAATTCCTTCCTGAGCTATTTGTTATAGTTTATTTAGCTTACACCATAGCGATCGGATCACTATGCGGTCAACGTATATGGTGGCCATTAGGCGCTTTTTCTCGCTTTACTAACGCAGAATAGCGATAAATTGGTATACTAGGCGTCTAAATCAGCCAAAGGTTTCTGCTTTCATGTTTAATCGTATTCGAGAAGATATCAAAAGTGTTTTTGCGCGAGACCCAGCTGCGCGCAATGCCTTTGAGGTATTAACGACTTACCCAGGGCTCCACGCTATTTGGTGGCACCGTGTAGCACATCGCTTGTGGCTTTGGCGTTTGCTTTGGCTAGCGCGGTTTGTATCTACTTTGTCGCGGTGGTTTACAGGTATCGAAATTCACCCAGGAGCACGCATTGGGCGGCGTTTCTTCATTGATCATGGCATGGGTGTTGTTATTGGTGAAACCGCAGAAATTGGTGATGATGTAACTATTTATCATGGGGTTACGCTTGGCGGCACAAGTTGGAATCATGGTAAGCGCCATCCAACGCTAAAAAACGGCGTGGTTATTGGTGCAGGTGCGAAAGTGCTCGGGCCTATTGAAGTAGGAGAGAACGCCCGTATTGGCTCTAATGCAGTGGTGGTAAAAGATGTTCCCGCAGAGGTGACCGTGGTCGGTATTCCAGCGCGTGTAGCCAGTGCAACGAAAAGTAGTAGTGAAGTGCAAAAGCGCCGCGAGCAAATTGCGAAGCAATACGGCTTTGATGCTTATGCTATTTCCGCCGATAACCCTGACCCTGTGGCAACTGCAATTGGTCGTATGCTAGACCATGTTCATGTTCTTGACCAAAAGGTTGCTGACTTATGTTGTGCGGTTAATAAACTGGGGGGCAGCGTTTGTGAGGAGATTCCAGAAGTACAGCTTGACGATATGGACTTTGTGACCGAAGAGCAGAAGGCCGCAGAACTGCGCCAAAAATCAGGCCAAAAGGCAAAGCAAAAGGAAAGCCAGAAATAAAAAAGGCCGCTCAATGAGCGGCCTTTGGGAATTCTTCGCTAGAAGAAACGTAATTACATAGGAACTACGTTAGAAGCCTGTGGGCCTTTAGGACCTTGCTCAATAGTGAACTGAACAGTTTGGCCTTCAGCTAAGGTTTTGAAACCGTCTGATTGGATAGCTGAGAAATGTACGAATACGTCAGCGCCTTGCTCTTGCTCGATGAAACCGAAACCTTTAGCTTCGTTAAAGAATTTTACTTTACCAGTTACTGTAGACATGCTGTGATTCCTCGTAGTGCATGTGAAAATCTAGGGTATTGCTAATAAAAATTACGTGTAGTACTTGGGGACTTACAAAACGAGGTACAGCAATAGACTTCGTAACAGGCCACAATTAGACAGCCGAATTTTTTCTAGCGACCGTCAGTATACGCTGATCTTACTTACTGTCAATTAAAGAATTATTAACGCCCCGACAAGATCTAGCCGCGAATCCAATTCTTGGTAATGTGACGGAACTGGTCTGTGCCTGAACGATGCAGCCATTCATAGGCTGCCATTTCTGACGAAATAATGACCACCCCTTCTTGGCGCATACGCTTTAACGCTGTTTGCTTATCACTGTCGCGGCGTGAGCCTACAGCGTCTTCCACCACGAACACTTGGTAGTCGTCGGCCATTAAATCGAGCGCCGTTTGCAAAATACAAACGTGAGTTTCCATGCCCACCAACACCACTTGTGGGCGCGATATATCACTGAGAGCATTGACAAAATTTGGTTCTTGCATGGCGCTAAAGTGCAATTTTTCAACTACTTGAGCATTTTCAATCACACCCGCTAAGTCATCAACACTAATACCTAAACCCTTTGGATATTGTTCTGTGACTAAAACAGGAACATCCAACTCATTAGCAATTTCCCCAAGCCAGCGCATACGCGCAATCAACAAGTCACGTTGGTGAATAACCGGTGCCAACTTCTCCTGAGCATCGACAATAACGAGAACGCTTTGATCAACTTGCATGAGCATGGGGTTGCTTCCTCTAATTACTTTTGTTTAGTTTGAACGCCAGAGTTTATGACTTGATTATGCCGTAAACATATTGCTATTCCTAATGCTACGCTATAGTTTGAAGACCGTATGTTAAACTTTGGTCCTTATTCTAAGGCTCCCTGTGTCAGAAGGATGCTGGCCATGACCGATAAATCGGCCGATACGTTACTGCAAAATTTCCGCAATAAAGTAACTCGCAACATGGTGTGGGCGGGTGCGGTGACGTTGCTAGGTTTAACCGGGGCGCAACTGTGGCTAAATCATTATTTGCAGGCGGCGGTCATGTTCACCGCGGCCATAGTGTTTGCGGCCATTGCCTACACATTTCGTGCGCAACGTATTCCAAATTACTGGCGGCTACTGTTTATGGTGCTGCTGACCGCTATCTGTGCAATGTCCATTAAACAAAACGGCGTTATTGGCATTTACTGGGCTTACCCATTATTAGTTTCTAGTTTTTTTATGTTTCGTGATGGTTATGCCATAGCCCTAGCCATGACAATTACTGTAGCCATCAGCGCTGCGGCAATTTCGTTTATGGAGCTGGATGATGCGTGGCGTATCACGGCGTCGTTGAGCGTAATTCTAGTTTTGGGCAGTGTTTTTGTGGTGATGCTTGGTCGAATGCAGCGTTTATTGCATCAGCTGGTTATTACCGACACCTTAACGGGGTTGCAAAACCGCCACAGGCTAACCGGGGTACTCAATGAGCTGCTTGCAAGTTTCAAGCGCTACAATAGGTCCGCGAGTTTGCTAATGCTTGACTTAGACCATTTTAAGTTGCTCAACGATAAATACGGGCACCTTTTTGGTGACCAAATGCTAAAACAACTTGCTAAGCGATTAAAACAACGGCTACGCGTGAACGATCAGTTGTTTCGAGTAGGTGGCGAAGAATTTTTAGTGGTATTGCCGGAAACCGATTTGTCAGAAGCCGAAAAGGTTGCACAAAAATTGCTTTCGACGGTGGCGGATGAACCCTTTGACGGTAAAGATGTACAAGTGCATTTAACAGTGAGTATTGGTGTTGCGCAGTTACGGGCTGAGCAGTCTTGGGCTGAGTGGATAAACAGTGCCGATACTGCTTTACTTGAAGCAAAACGCAAAGGCCGCAACCAAGTATGTGTGGCTGAAGGTTACACGGAAATTTAACTATGAACACAGCATCAGCCGCCTACCCCTTAGGCAACCTTAATTTATGGCAGCAATTTCGCCTTGTAGCCATGCGCACAATTTACTTTGGTGTTGGGCTTGTGGTGTTGGTATTGGCTGGCATTTTAGTTGCGCAGTCGCGCTGGCTAGAAGCCGGTGCGTTAACTTGTGTCGCTTTAGCTTTCATTCTTACCGGAGTTATTTATCGCAATGAACTTGCGCCTCAATGGATAAACTTTCTATTTATTTGTGCATTAGGAACCTTAGTCAGCGTGTCGATGACATCAACAGGTATGATGGGGGTTTATTGGATGTACCCAGTGCTGGCGATGGTCTTCTTTATGTTTGATAAGACCATTTTTGTGCTGGTCATTATGCTAATTTACGCGCTTTTTGCGGCCGTAATGTACAATTTTTTACCGTTTGAATACGCTTGGCGTATTGGCCTGTCGATGTTAGTACTAATAGGTGTCGGTGGAGTGTTTTTGATGATGATGAGTTACATGCAGCGCAATATTACCAAGCTGTATGCAACCGACCCGCTTACTGGCTTCTACCGTCGCGACTATGTGAACGACATGCTACAACAATCGTTGCAACAGGCCGAGCGCAGCGTGCAACCGGTGAGCCTTATGATGCTCGATTTAGACTCATTTCGCAGTGTGAACGATAAATTTGGCTACATGTTTGGTGATGAAGTTTTAAAAGAAACTGCGAAACGAATCATGCGTTACTGCCGTCACAATGACATTGCGCTGCGTAGCGGTGGCGCCGAGTTTTTGATTATTTTCCCGAATACCGATATTAAGCAAGCCGCTGTTTTAGCGGGTGAAGTTCTTGATGGTTTGCGTCATGAACCGTTCGCAATTAAAAGCATGATGACAACAGTGACAGCAAGTGCCGGAGTGGCTCAATGGCGTAAAGGCCAAAGCTGGGGTGATTGGTTAGAGCGAGTGGATGCGGCGAAAGACAAAGCAAAAAGCGATGGACGGAATCGATTGAGAATTGCTCAATAAATTTGCACCAAAGGCTTGTCACCGTTACAATTCGCTGCTTTAAAAACACCTAGTCGCTCATGTAATCACTCATGTAGCAAACAC
Organism: Pseudidiomarina woesei; assembly: GCF_001418345.1. GTDB lineage: Bacteria > Pseudomonadota > Gammaproteobacteria > Enterobacterales > Alteromonadaceae > Pseudidiomarina > Pseudidiomarina woesei. Next base: position 85,968 of record NZ_LIPW01000005.1, on the reverse strand, counting down.
GGAGCAAACAATGGCACCTGTTCTTATTCTCATGGGTTCGCAATCCGATTGGCCCGTTATGCAGCAAGCAGCACAAATGCTTAAAGATCTCGGCGTTGAATGGCGCGCAGAGGTTGTGTCTGCTCATCGTACCCCTGATTTATTGAAAACCACCATGGAACAAGCCGAACGTGACGGTGTGCCAGTGGTGATTGCTGGCGCAGGTGGAGCAGCGCATTTACCAGGCATGCTCGCAGCATTTACCGCAATTCCTGTGTTAGGTGTTCCGGTTCCAAGTAAGCAACTCAAAGGGCTTGATAGTTTATTGTCAATTGTACAAATGCCCAAAGGTGTTGCCGTGGGTACATTGGCGGTAGGCCAAGCTGGCGCAGCGAATGCCGGGTTGTTGGCGGCACAAATTATTGGTTCGTTCGATGCTGCTGTTCGTGAACGTGTGCATGCATTTCGTGCGGAGCAACGCGAAAAAGTGATGAATGGCCCCAAGTTGGAGTTACCGGACGCATGAAAATTCTGTTCGTCGGTGATGGGCAACTTGGCCAAATGTTAGGTGCTAGCGGCATTGGACACGGACATGAATGCCTATTATTTAGTACCCGAACTAATACCGTTAAGCCTTTAAGTGCACAGCTCGACTTATCGATGAGTCTAGCTGATGCCATTGCTTGGGCAGACGTGGTGAGTTGGGAGCATGAAGATATTCCGGCGGATATATTAGCCGCCGCACACGACAAATTTTTAATGGACCCAGCTCGCATTAAAAGTCTAACTGACCGTCGAGCCGAGAAAAAACTGTTTGATGACTGTCGGGTTGCAACGTCACCTTGGCAGACATACCGAGACGCCGACGAACTGTTAAAAATACTAAACCAAGCAGAACAACCCCTAGTACTTAAAGCTGCCCGTGGTGGGTATGACGGCAAAGGCCAATGGCGTTTTAAATTAGCAGATAACCCAGCTGAGCTTGCGCAGCAAGCCGGCCAAGCGCCTGGCATTGCTGAACATATGATTCCATTTGAGCGCGAAGTGTCGTTAGTGGGTGCGCGGAGCAAAGACGGTAGCATTTGTTGCTACCCATTAATCACCAACGTGCACGACAAAGGAATTTTGAGTTATAGCTTAGGTGCTATAGACCCAGTTGATGATGCGCTTCAGCAACAAGCGGAAGACGCTTTTCGCCGGTTAACCGATGCACTAAATTACGTTGGCGTTTTGGCGATTGAATTTTTTGTTGTAAGTGATGGCAAGCAAAGCCGTTTATTGGTAAACGAAATAGCACCACGGGTTCATAATTCTGGTCATTGGACTATGACCGGCGCGAACTGCAGTCAATTTGATCTGCACATTCGCGCGTTGACCGGCATGCCATTACCATTATTACGGCTAGAACCAACACTTATGCTCAATGTTATCGGCGCAGACCAAATTCCTGCAGGTTTGTGGCACCACCCAGATACTCAATGCCACTGGTATAACAAAGAGCCGCGGCCCGGTCGCAAAGTCGGCCATGTAAACATTCGCACCGCAAACCGCGACACCGCGATAAAATGGGTAGCGCAATGGGCAGAAAAATTGCAGGTTCTGGCCGACTAGGCCAGAACCTCATGTAGCCATGTATTGATGGCTTGCACCTGCTCAGCGCACACTTGGTGCTGCATGTTGAAGGTTTGGTAGTGTACCGAGTACCCTTTCTGTTGTAGCCAGGTATAAGCTTGCGTGCCTAAGCTTTCTGGTACGACTGGATCTTGTTTGCCGTGTTGTACCAAAATGGGTATCGACTGGTTCGCTGAATTAAGCACAATAGAGTCTTTCGTTGCCAAATAAGTTGATAAAGCCAATAACCCACACAGTGGTTTTGTGTAAGTCAGCGCGGCCTCATAAGCAACAGCTCCACCTTGAGAGAACCCTGCTAAGATAATATTCTCAGCGGCAATACCGCGCTTAATTTCGCGCTCTATTAGCTGATGAACAGCGCTTGCTGAAGCGCGTAGTTGGGTTTCGTCTACTTCTCGGTCAATCGACATATTTAAAATATCGTACCAAGCCGGCATGCGCATACCGCCATTAATAGTGACTGGAATTTGTGGTGCATGAGGGAACACAAAACGTACCGCTGCGGGCGGTGTTAAGTGTGGTACCAGCGGCGCGAAGTCATTGCCGTCGGCGCCCAGCCCATGCAGCCAGATAATGGCATGTGTTGCTGTTTGGTCAGGTTCAATTTCTACACAAGGTAAATACGACATTAATACTCCAATTTAATCGTCTTTATGGTTTCTATTCTTACCTAAGCCGCCACTTATCGTCATTTGCATGGCGTCTGCGGGAGACATATCAAGCGTCTCGACGCTGCTACGCGGTACGATGATCATATAGCCGCCGACGTTGTAGCTCATTGGCAAAAATACCGCAATGTGGTCGTCGTCAAGTAATGCTGATAAACGATCATCTTTTTGTCCTGGCTTTTTCGTGACGATGCCAATAAGTTTCACGTCTGCACCGGGCAGGGAAACGCGTACGACCGACTCATCCGAAAAGCTTTTGCCCGACATTAGGTCAAAAACATCAGTTATGGTGCCATACAAACTACGCAGTAAAGGCATTTTCTCCATGATATTGCCGGGAAACTGCCAAACTTGGTTGATAAAACGCCAGCGGGCACTGAACCCCACAACCATGGCAATGACAATGAAGCTCAAAAAGGCAAGCCCCGGGAAATAATACTTATCGCCCAAAATAGATTCCCAAATGGGGCGAAGCCAAGTTTCAATAGTCACTAAAAACCAGTGAACCAACGCAATGGTCACCACAATTGGTAGTAGAATCGTTAAGCCTTTCAGTAGATACTGTATGACACGTTTCATGGTAATAGTCTCAAGCTGTTAGTATGTATAGCTTAACGTTTTTTGGGGTGGATTATGAAGTTATTTGGTAGTTACACGTCACCTTATGTGCGCCATTGTCGGATTGTTTTGGCCCAGTTGCATCAAGACTTTCAGTTTATTCCAACCGACTACACGCAAAGTGCCCAACAATCTCCGACCAAGCGAGTTCCTTTTTTGCAAGATGGTGAGGTGATGCTGTACGATTCAGCATCAATTATTCGTTACGCGCGTGAACAAGCTCAGCAAACAAGCGAGCAGAGCGTCGAAGACTTTGATCTGTTTTGTATGGTCAACACGGCACTGGATGCCACAGTAAACGTATTTTTGCTTGAACGAGACGGCATTACCGGAGAGCACAGTCAATATATTGTGCGCCAACACGAGCGAGTAACAGCGATTTTGCGCGAACTTAATCAACGCCAATGGCCACTTGAAGGGCCTTACACCGATGGTCAGTTACGACTTGCTTGTTTTTTAAGTTGGGCGCAGTTTCGTGAGCGCATTCACGTTGCTGACTATGCTCAATTACAACAATTTTTGCGTGCGTTAAACAGCCAACCTTGGTTTGCGAATACGCACCCAGCATTAAGTTAAAAATAACCATTAAGGGGAGTTAACCAGCATGAAATATTTTGTCGCGGCGGCAAGCGTTGCTTTGTTAAGCGCTTGTTCACCACAAAAAGACACCCATACGGAGACGGCGGTGGACGCTAAAATAACCTACCCGATGACGGTGCGCGGAAATGTGACTGATGAGTATTTTGGCAACGTTGTTGCTGACCCTTATCGTTGGCTTGAAGATGACCGTTCAGCAGAAACAGAGGCTTGGGTAAAAGCACAAAACGAAGTGACCTTTGAGTACCTAGAGCAGATTCCTTATCGCGACCAAATTAAAGAGCGATTAACCGAATTATGGAACTACGAGAAAGTTGGCGCACCGTTTAAAGAAGGTAAATACACGTACTTTTATAAAAACGATGGCTTGCAAAATCAGTACGTGGTTTATCGTACTGACGAACAGGGCAACACCGAGGTGTTTTTAGACCCGAATACCTTTAGTGAAGACGGTACCACCTCGCTGGCGACACTGAGCTTCTCGAAAGACGGTTCGCTGGCCGCTTATGCCATTTCTGAAGGTGGTAGTGACTGGCGCAAAATTATTGTCATTGACGTTGAAACCAAAGAACAACTTGAACCAACCTTGGTTGACGTTAAATTCAGTGGTATTTCATGGTATGGCAATGAAGGCTTCTATTACTCAAGCTACGACAAGCCTGAGGGCAGTGAGCTGTCGGCCAAAACCGATCAACACAAGCTTTATTACCATAAACTAGGCACCTCACAAGCCGATGATGCGGTTGTGTTTGGCGGTACCGAAGCCGAAAAGCATCGTTACGTGGGTGGCCAAGTCACCGAAGACGACCGTTATTTAGTGATTACCGCAGCGGTTTCTACGTCTGGCAACAAACTGTTTTTGAAAGATCTAAGCAAGCCGGACAGTGATTTAGTCACTGTCCTTGATCACACCGACTCTGACACCTATGTGATTGATAACCGGGGCAGCAAGCTGTTCATGGTCACCGACTTAGACGCGCCCAACAAACGCGTGGTCACGGTGGATGCAAGTAACCCGCAAGTAGAAAACTGGCAAGACCTTATTCCAGAAACCGAAAATGTATTAAGCCCAGCAACGGGCGCTGGCTATATTTTTGCAGAATACATGGTTGATGCCATTGCGCAGGTTAAGCAATACACCTATGACGGCGAGTTGGTTCGCGACGTTGAGCTACCTGGCGTAGGCAGCATTGGTGGCTTTAGCGGCAAGAAAGACGAAGAAGTGCTTTACTACACCTTCACCAACTACAGCACGCCGGGCACTATTTATGCCTTTGATGCTGATGCCGGTGAGTCATCCGTGTATGCCGAGTCAAAAGCCGAATTTGACAGCTCAGCTTATGAGTCTAAGCAGGTTTTCTATAGCTCAAAAGACGGCACCAAAGTACCCATGATCATTACCTATAAAAAAGGTATTGAGCTTGACGGTACTAACCCGACAATCTTGTACGGCTATGGCGGCTTTAATGTCAGCTTAACCCCTTCATTTAGCATGACTAATGCTATGTGGCTTGAACTGGGCGGTGTTTATGCGGTTGCTAACCTACGCGGTGGCGGTGAGTATGGCAAGAAGTGGCACGACGCCGGTACGCAAATGAAGAAGCAAAATGTATTTGATGATTTCATTGCAGCCGCTGAATACCTGATTGCCGAAAACTACACATCTAGTGAGAAGCTTGCTGTACGTGGCGGTTCTAATGGTGGCTTGCTGGTCGGTGCGGTTATGACACAGCGCCCAGACTTAATGCAAGTTGCGTTACCAGCTGTGGGTGTACTTGATATGCTGCGCTACCATACCTTTACTGCTGGCGCTGGTTGGGCATATGACTACGGCACCGCAGAAGACAGCGAAGCAATGTTCGAATACTTGTATGGCTACTCACCGGTGCATAACGTGAAGCAAGGTACACACTACCCAGCAACCCTAATCACCACGGGCGACCACGATGACCGTGTTGTTCCTGCGCACTCATTTAAGTTTGCAGCAGAGTTGCAAGCCAAAGATGCTGGAGCGAATCCGCAGCTCATTCGTATTGAGACCAATGCTGGTCATGGTGCCGGTACACCGGTTTCGAAAACCATTGAGCAGTATGCTGATATCTACGGTTTCACCTTGTGGAACATGGGTATTAAGAAAATTTAAGCTTGCTAGATTCAACCAAAAGAAAAGCCCCGAAATTTGCTTCGGGGCTTTTTTAGTTATTAAGATTCCTGGTTTTGTTCAGGGCCGTGAATAATTTCCACAGTAATTGCGCCTTGCTCAATGGCGCCAGGCAAATCAGTTTCTAGTTGCTTTTGCACTTCGTTAAACGGCTTATTTAATGCCATCACGCCCCAAGCTTGGTTGCGGCCATGCATTTTACCGGCGTAAAGCACCATGTCTGCAAGCTGTAGGGTTTCTTCCCAGTCCATTTGGTTTTCGTTAAGGTCAGCAAACGGATAGCTGATAAAACCAGCAGTCGCGCTTACCCAAATGTCTTGGTCGCCGGCTTTAATTGGCGTAGACGCAATGACATCGAGCATGCGCTTAGCCATGATTGGCATTTTTGACGCTTCGGTGTTGCTTAGGTAAATTAAGAACTCTTCACCACCCCAGCGTACCACCATGTCCGACTCGCGAGACACTTGAAGTAGGCGCTTAGACACTTCAATCAGTACGTCATCGCCAGCTGCGTGCCCTAGGTTGTCATTAATCCGTTTAAAATGATCTACATCCATTAACAGCATAGCGTCGTGAGACACCTCATGCGGTGCTCGCAATTTATTCTGCAACGCACGGCGGTTTAGCAATCCGGTTAGCGGGTCTCGTACCGACTGCTCAGCTAGCTTACTGTTTGCCACTTTAAGCTCGCGGTTACTACGACGCGCAGCGCGGTAGGCAAAGGCGACAAAAATCATGGCAAAAATCGCAACAATAACTAATAGCAGCAAAATGGTGCGCTTCTGGCTTTCGTTTTCGATGAGCTGCTGATTAAGCTCATTTTTCTGCGATAACAACTCAATTTGCATGGCTTTGTCTTTGCTGTCATACAAGTTTTGTAATTCAGCGATGCTTTTCTGCTGTTCATTTTGGTAGGCTTTCTCACGCAGCTCTCGTTGCTCGATAAGCACATTTACAGCTTCATATTGCTGACCAATATGCACTAAAGCCTCGGCGTACTCACCTAACAAACCTTCAAGCTCGGCAGGCGACCAAGTTTCACGAGCTGGCTCGACAACCTCGCGCATTTCACGCAAACCTTTTTCAATATCACCCAAAAAAACATCAACATAGCCGAGATTAAATAAAATAACTTCAGGGTCGTAAGCATCAGCGTTTAGTTGAGCGAGGTTGTATGCGCGCTCTAACACTTGGCGTGCGCCAGTGTAGTCACCCATACGTATATCAATATCGCCAATGTTATTCAGCGCACTAATGTAGGTATTTAATTGCTCAGGGTCGTCTTGAACCCGCGCAATGACTTGTTGATATAAACTAAGCGCGGTGTCGTAATTTTTACGCGACGTTTCGAGGCTTGCTCGCTCGAATAAAATATCCACTTCATATTCGTCGAGCAAATTGTTGCTGTCGGCCAGCTGCAGAGCTTCGTCCAGCTGCTGCAATGCTAGGTCATAGCTTTTCTGCTGGTTATAAAGCGTGGCGATGCGTGTTTTGGTGGTAATTAATCGCGTTAGCGTGCGGCTATCGTTACTTTTTGCCACCGCATCCGCGGCATAAATGAGGTGCTCCAAAGCACGATCAAACTGGCTGCGTTGCTGGTAAATATAAGAAGCTAAGTTGTTCACAAAATATAGAACGCGTGGCGAGGTCGCTTGTTCTAACGGTACTAAAGCATCGTTTAAGTTGGCAAGCGCCTCAGACACTTTACCTTGCATAACTAGCAACAATATTTCCGTTGCCGCAACATCAGCAATAGCGTCAGGTAGTCGGCTTACCCGAGCGATTTCTTTTACTTCTTCTATTTGTTTGACAGCTGTCTCAATATCCCCAAGATAGCCGTGAGAAAGGGCGATATAGTTGAGGGTACGAACGCGTGTCATTAAAGGCGTTTCGGGTGTTAATGAAGCCTCGATTGCAAGTAGATTCTGCATCGAGTTTTCACTATTGGCTTGATTCAAGACTTCATCAAGCTGACTTTCTATAGCGGCATCTACCGGAGGAATAGAGACCTCTTGTGCATAAGCGGTGGTTAAAACCACGCTTAAAAGCAACACAATGATCAGATTATTTTTAGGCATCAGCCCCCCGACATAAAAACTGCAATTCAGTATATACATTGACATATCTGGTCGGACTTGTAATGCCTTATGCGATGAGCTGCAAAATATGAGCGTTTGCAAGAGCTGATGTTAACCAGATGTTTAGTCGGTCGATAATAACCCAGTTTTTAGGCAAATGTAACAACTTGTAACACTGAAAACTTGCACAACGACAGTGGCGTCGTATAGTTATATTTCCATTATTTTCGGAACCATAACAATGGCCTTAAAAAATCGCTTTTATGTGAGTGGGTTAACACTTACAGCATTGTTGCTTGTGGGGTGTAATCCACAGCCAACGGTAGACACATCGGCGCAAGCACCAGTTGCTGAGCAACGTCCATTTATTGTCGAGTCGCCACAAGGTAATCGCCAAGATCCTTATTATTGGCTACGTGATGATAGCCGCACTGACCCAGACGTTATTGCGTACTTGGAGTCTGAAAATGCCTATTATGATGCGTATCGGGAAAAATATACTGATTTAACGAAAACCTTAGAGCAAGAAATTATTGGGCGCATTAAACAGGATGACAGCTCGGTTCCGTATCAAAAGGGCGATTATTTATACGCCACTAAGTATGAAGCAGGAAAAGAATACCCAATCTACGTACGTACCGACGCCCAAGGCAACGAGCAAGTGATGCTTGACGTGAATAAGTTGGCTGAAGGACAAAAGTACATGGCCGTCAGCAACTGGTCGGTAAGCCCTAATCAGCAGTTGCTAGCTTATATGGTTGATAATACTGGCCGGCGGCAATATGAATTACGTATTCGTGATTTAACCACCGGCGCAGACTACGCGCAGACGTTATCTGGTTTGTCGGCTGCCATTGCTTGGGCGAAAGACAACAAGACCTTGTTTGTGATTGAAAACGACCCGCAAACCTTATTGTCGACACGTGTTCTCAAATACCGTCTAGGTCAGCCGGCAGAAAGCGCTGAGTTAGTGTACGAAGAAACAGACAACACGTTTTATATGTACGTCAATAACACGACTGACGGTGAATACGTGCAAATTCATCTTGATCAAACCGTATCGACCGAAGTTCGCGTGTTAGATGCCGATACACCCGATGGTGAATTCAAAGTACTTGCGCCGCGCGAGCGGGATTTTCAATACAGCGCGGATCATATTGATGGCCGTTGGATTATACGGACGGATTTAAATGCGCCTAATTTTCAGCTGATGGAAGTCGGCCATGACAATATTGGCGACAAAACCAAATGGCAGCCGTTGGTCGCGCACAAAGATGATGTGTTTATCCAAGACTTTGCGGTGTTCTCAAACTACCTAGCTATTAATGAGCGCAGCGAAGGCTTGCGCCGCATTCGCATTGTGCCTTGGAACAGTGAAGAGCAAGCGCAGTTTATTGCTTCCGATGAAGCGGCTTATGTCACAGGTTTTGAACGCAATCTGCAGCAAGATACAGATATTTTGCGTTATACCTATAGCTCGTTGACCACGCCTTCAACGGTTTTCGCCTACAACATGGCGACAGAGGAACAAGAAGTTCTTAAGCGAACCGAAGTGCCAAATTACGACGGTAGCTTGTATGAAACCGCTCGTACGTGGGCGACAGCTGGCGATGGTACGAAAATCCCGGTCTCGTTACTTTACAAAAAAGGCTTTCAACAAGACGGCACCGCACCGCTTTACCAGTATGCTTACGGCTCATATGGTTCAAGTTCTGATCCATATTTCCGTTCAACCATTTTCAGTTTAGTGGACCGTGGCTTTGTGTATGCTATTGCCCATATTCGTGGTGGCCAAGAAATGGGCCGCGCATGGTATGAAAATGGCAAAATGCTAAACAAAATAAATACGTTTACCGACTTCATTGAAGTAACTGAACATTTAGTTGCCGAAAAATATGCGCACCCAGACAAAGTGTTTGCTATGGGTGGGAGTGCCGGCGGTCTGTTGATGGGCGCTGTGGCCAATATGGCCCCAGAAAAATACCGTGGAATGATGGCCCATGTCCCCTTTGTTGATGTGGTAACCACCATGCTTGACGAAAGCATACCTTTAACCACCAACGAATTTGACGAATGGGGAAATCCAAAACACCAGCCTTACTATGATTATATGCTGTCGTACTCACCGTATGATCAGGTGAAAAAACAAGACTACCCAGCTATTTTGGTAACGACTGGTTTACATGACTCGCAGGTTCAATACTTCGAGCCGGCGAAGTGGGTAGCGAAGTTACGCGCTCATAAAACCGATGCGAACCCGTTAATGTTCAAAACCAATATGGCGGCGGGGCATGGCGGGAGTAGCGGGCGCTTCTCACGTATGAAGGAAGTGGCTGAAGAATACGCCTTTATCCTGAACTTACTGCAACAGCGCTAACAGCTAGTAGATATTAGATATTAGCGAAACAAAAAGGGCGGGATCTGCTAGCAGATTCCGCCCTTTTTTAATATCCAATAGCTAATAACTAATATCGCCTTTGCTTTCAGATTACCATTGAGCGCTGTGATATACGTTTTGCACGTCATCACAGTCGTTCAACATATCCAACAGCTTTTCCATTTGCGCAATATCTTCGTCACTTTCAAGTTGCGTTGTTAACTGTGGCAAGTACTGCACCTCGTCAACCTCAAATTCAATGCCTTCCATCGCTTCTTGCAGTGCCTGTTTCGCTTTATGCGCTTCGGTATGAGGCGCAAACACGGTAATAAAGCCGTCATCGGCTTCAATGTCGGTCACGTCTACGTCCGCCATCATCAGCGCTTCAAGCACAGCGTCTTCGTCGTCACCGGCAAAGCGCAAAATGGCACAGTGATCAAACATGTGTGACACGCTGCCCGGAGCGCCAAGCTTACACTTGGTTTTGGTGAAGCAGTTACGTACTTCACCAATGGTGCGGTTCGGGTTGTCGGTTAGCGCATCAACCATGACCATGCAGTTACCAGGGCCGAAGCCTTCGTACATGGCTGGCGAGTAATCTTCACCGGCACCGCCTTTGGCTTTATCAATGGCTTTTTCAATAACGTGAGCCGGAACTTGGTCCTTTTTAGCGTTATCAATCAAGCTACGCAGTTGTAAGTTCGCATCGGGGTCAACACCGCCTTGCTTGGCAACCACATAAATTTGGCGACCATATTTGCTATACACTTTACTTTTTGCTGCAGCGGTTTTTGCTATCGACTCTTTTCGGTTTTGATACGCGCGACCCATAAAATTGCTCTCGCTTTGTTCTAATGAAAGATAAGGTTGGCAATTTTATACCCAGTTACAGTTGATAATCCAGTTTTAACCAATAAGTACGACCTGGTTCATTGACTTGGGTTATTTGTTCGTAGCCGGAAACGGCTGCACCAGCAGTACTTAAGTGTTCGGCAAAGGCCTTATCAAATAAATTGTCCACCCCAAAGCTTAGTCGCCAGTGCTGACCAAACTTGCGATGAGCGTTTAGGGCTAGGGTGCCAAACCCCGCGGTTTCTTTAAAATCGCTGCCGGCGATATTACCCTGGCCAATGGCAACGCGGTGCTGATTGGCAACCACACGCCATAAGCTTGCGACAGTCCAGTCTTGCACTTTATATTCAGCGCCCAGCTTAAGTTCCAATGGCGGTTGTTGGGCAAGTGGGCGGTGGTCGGACAAATTGCTACCGTGGGTATATGCAAGGCTAGCGTCAAGCAACCACAACTCACTGGGACGATAGCTAACTAACACCTCACCACCAAAACTCTCAGTATTCACAGAGCGCACGGTGTTTGGTTGCATCTGCGGCGCGTCTTCAATAAGAATATAGTCGTCAACATTGTTATAGAACGCGCTGACCACCACTTCGGTTAGCGCAACACGATAGTGGTAACCAAGGTCTAGTTGGTGGGTTAGTTCTGGCGCAATGTGAAATGCACTGGTAGAAGTTGCAGATTGATTGTTGTTACCAATAAGCTCCCAAAAATCTGGGAAGCGTTCGGCGCGGCCTACGCCAACATACAACTGGTGGTCGCCAATGTTGATCTCACTGCGCACAAACGCGCTGGTTAAAGCGTCATTGCGCACTGCTCCACGAGTGACACTCTGCGGGCGCAAATCTTTAGCCTCCCACCAGTCAACGCGAACCCCGCCAAGTACATTGACGGTGTTGGTTAGCGCATAGCTAGCTTCAGAGAACAAACCAGTTTGTTGAACAATGGCATCATCAATACGGGGTTTGTCTTGGTACGGCATCATGGATTGGTTCATGCTGACACGCTCACGATGGCTATGGTACTGATGATCAAGGCCAGCCTGAAGCTTTACCCATAAGTTAGTGTCAATCGTTGCCACCATGCGGCCGCCGCGACTGTAACGGTCGGGATTGCGCGCGGTCTTATTCGGCATTCTCATGGTGGGCCTAAATTCGCGAAGGCTGTAGTTATCCATAACGTGGTCAACGTAGCCAAAATAAACTTGGCTATCGAGCTCAGCAAGCCAGTTGGTAACATAACTCTCGCGCCAACGTAGGCTCGCGCTGGTGCGATCGAACACAGCGCCATCCATCATGCGATCAGCATAAGCGGCTTCCGCGCCACTTTGCCCTAAAGTAAGCAGCACAACAGTGTCTTGGTCCGGTGTCCAACCAAGCTGTGTATCAACACCCCAGCGCTGGTAAGCACTATTGATAGGTGTACCGTTACCATCTCGATAGTCATCGCTTTCGCTATAACTGGCGTTAATACGCCAAAATCCATTGTCATTGCCAGCTAGGTAATCGGCATTTCCGTCAATGCGACCAAATGAACCGATAACTGTGCTGACTTCGCCAGGGCTAGCTTCAGGGTCAAACTGGTAGCTCTTACGCTCAAACAATACGGTGCCAGCCGCTGGTCCATAAAGTACAGTTTGTGGCCCTTTAATAACACGAATTTGATCATAATTTTGCGGGTTAATATAAGCTGTGGGTGGGTCCATACGGCCACTGCAGCCGCCAAGTACCATTTGGTCGTCACTGCTAATGGTTAGGCGTGAGCCTGCTGCGCCACGAAATACCGGGTCACCGCTGGTACCGCCTTTGCGGATGAGATTAAAGCCAGGAATAGCCTTCAAATAATCGGCACCGTCTTGGGCTGGCAGCGGTTGTTGTGGTGCTTTGGGGTCTTTCACTAACTCAATGGTATTGAGTGGGCGTGCGCCTGTCACCACAATGCGTTCAAGTGGTGGAGTGTCGGTTTGGCTTAAAGCAAGTGCGATAGATAGTGATAACAACATGGTTTGTACTCCAATACAGCCGATGTGGGCAATAGATGGAGGCATTATCAACACATTGATTTAAAAAGTGATGTGGCAAAATGTCGCAGGTGGAAATCTTGCCAAACTGATGCATACTTAAGAGGTACTTAAGAAGGAGCTAAACCACGTGACCATTCGGGATATATTCGGTGCATTGGCATTGCTGTTAGTCACCCTAGCCGGCAATAGCTTTATTTGGCTCAACGGCGCTGCAACGAACCCCTATGCCGTATTAATACTGGTGCCGATGGCAGCGGCAATGCTGTTGTTACCCTTTCGCTTAGCATGGTTGGTTATCGTGGTTGGTGTATTAGGGCAGTTGCTGCAGTTACAAGCCCCACTACCTACTCATCACCAGATGGATACCCACTATAGGGCAATGGTATTTGGCCAGGTTTTCGCCGCTTTGTTGCTTGGCGTCACGTTACATATTTTGCGTATACGTATCGTGCGACAACAGCAAGCTATTCGAGCCTTACATCAACGCCAGCATCGCGATGAGCAATTGGTCACTATTGGCACCGCTGCCGCACAGTTCAGTCACGAAGTGGCAACGCCAATTCAAACCATACAATTTATGCTTGAAGATGCGCGCCAACGGTATCCAAACGATGAAGACTTACAACGCGCTGAGCAGCAAATACGGCGCATTCATAATTTACTGTTGGACTGGCGACAGGTAGCCGAAGATGTACGCGTTAATAGAGTACTAGAAATTCAAGTCAATGAGTTGATACAGCAAGTGCGTGATGCGTTGCTTATCGCGCGCCCAGATATTCGTGTCGAGTGGCATGACAACGAATACCCAGGCTGGGTGGTTCATGCGGATAGAACACTGATTCCGGCATTATTAAGCCTGCTACACAATGCCGCTGACGCCGCACCTCTAGATAGTAAAATTGATGTAGCAACCGCATGTGGTGATGATTACTGGCATATGAAAATTACTAACGAAGGCACTCCCTTAGATGCGCTGCGAGCGAGTGGGTTAGGCAAAGAATTGTTACCGAGCAGCCGTGGTGTTGGGGCCGGAGCCATGTTGAGCTACGCGACCTTTGAACGCTTCAATGGAGATGTAAGTTGGCGCGCAGAGAATGGTTTCACGGTAACCGAAGTGCGCTTGCCAGTGACCCATGCCACGGGACAAGAACATGAATGATACGGTGCTTATTATTGATGACGATATTCAGTTGTTACAGGCCTTGTGCAGCCGATTAGAGAGAGCCGGGTTTAATGTGGTGACAGCAGCTACATTAAACGAGTTAAACAGCACAGAGTTTCCTGCAATTCAGCATGTTTTATTAGACCTCAAGTTTGGTGAAACCAACGGTCTTGAGCTTATTAAACCGCTAAAACAACGGTTTAAACCCGAAAGCTTAGTGATTCTAACCGGGTATGCCAGCATCGCAACTTCAGTGGCGGCCATTAAAGCTGGCGCCACCGACTATTTAGCTAAGCCAATTCAAACGCAGGTTTTGCTCAACAGCTTAGCAGCTGATGTACATCAAGAAACTGAACTGAGTGACCAGCCATTATCACCTGCCCAACTGGAATGGGAACATATTCAACGCGTGATGCATGAACACCAAGGCAATATTTCAGCAACAGCTCGAGCTTTGGGTATGCACCGCCGTACCTTGCAACGCAAGCTAAGTAAGCACTCACCAATAAAAGACTAAGTGCAGAGGAGAGGAACATGAAACGGTTAATTCTAATGGTATTTTTATTCAGCACGTCAGTGCTCGCTGATGACCAACAACGTATTGAGCAGTCGCGACATTTAGCGATGGAGCTTGGCCAAAAATTGAGTTCTGAACTAATGGTTGCCATGAAAGCTGAAGGTGCTGTGCATGCTATTTCCGTGTGTAACGAGCGGGCGCCCGAAATTGCCGCGGGCCTAAGTCAAAATAATAACGCACGGGTTGGGCGTACTGCATTGCGAGTTCGAAACCCGAACAATGCCCCCACGGGTGAACACAAAGCCGTAATGCAATATTTTCAAGCGCGTTTGGCGAAAGAGCCAAACACAGTGCCGGAAGTATTATTTACAGCAAGCAATGGCGAACAACATTACATGCGGGCTATTCCAATGCAGCCTCAATGTGCAGCCTGCCACGGCAGTAACATTGCGCCTGAGGTACGCAACGCCATTGCGCAAAAATATCCAAACGATCAAGCTACAGGTTTTGAAGTGGGTGATTTACGCGGTTCATTTTTAATTCGTTGGCTTGCCGAGTAAGATCTATAGATTCGATGTAAACAAGGAGATTGTTATGGCTACCGATGCTGTTCAAGTAAGAGCATTTCTTGATGACGATAGCGAAACTTTCAGTTATGTGCTGTACCACGAGACCGAACGGCAAGCTGTGGTGATTGACCCTGTACTTGATTTTGATTACAAATCGGGCCGCACGCATACGAATGGTGCGAAACGCTTGGTCGACTTTGTAAAAGCTGAAAACTTGTCAGTTGCGTGGGTGCTAGAAACTCACGCTCATGCAGATCACTTGTCAGCTGCACCCTTTGTTAAAGAACAGGTGGGCGGCAAAATAGGCATTGGCGAGCACATTAAAGACGTGCAGCAGATTTTTAAAGACGTATTTAATTTAGAAAAAGAATTTTTGCCAAACGGGCATCAGTTTGATCATTTGTTCACTGATGGCGAGACCTTTCAGGTTGGCTCCATGCACTTCGAAGTGATGCATACGCCCGGCCATACACCAGCTGACTTGTGTTATATCGTTAACGGCAACAAGGTGTTTGTGGGCGATACATTGTTTATGCCCGATGTCGGTACCGCGCGATGTGATTTTCCCGGCGGCAGTGCGACCACTTTATACCGGTCAATTAAAAAAATCTTGGCACTGCCCGAAGCCACCGAAATTTATATTTGTCACGACTACCCACCCGAGGGCCGTGAACATGAGTACAAAACTACAGTGGCGGCACAACGTCGCCATAGTAAGCATGTGCATGACGGGGTCAGTGAATCTGAATTTGTTAGAATGCGCGAAGAGCGTGACGCCACCCTTGAAATGCCGCGCTTAATTTTGCCATCTATACAAGTTAACATTCGCGCAGGTAACATGCCGCCAGCTGACGCTGACGGTAAGGTCTATTTGAAGTTGCCAATTAATCAATTGTAATTGGTGAGCGACCTATTAATCAGCGCAATTAAGGAATCTGGTGAGTCATTTTACTTCTGCAATCTTTTGGCTAGGTGCGCTAGCAGCGCTGACACCTTGGGTGAGTGCGCCTATAGCGCTGGTGCTCGGTTTTTTAATGGCTAGTTTTAAATGGGTGCCCGCCGCGGTAAACACCAATGCCTGGACAAAAAAACTGCTCGCTGTAGCCATTGTAGCACTAGGGTTTGGTGTGCAGCTTGATGTTGCCTGGCAAGTCACAGGCAACTATTTGGGCCTTATGGTAGTGAGTATCGCGGTTACCCTAATCGCGGCATTGCTCCTGGGCAAGGCTTTCAAGGTTGACACACCGACGAGTCATTTAATTGGCTCGGGCACCGCAATTTGTGGCGGTAGCGCTATTGCTGCCGTAGGGCCGGCTATTCGTGCTCGAAGTGACCAAATGGCTCTCGCATTGGCTAGCGTTTTTACCTTAAATGCCATTGCTTTATTAGTGTTCCCTGTTATTGGTCGCGCCTTGGGGTTAAGTGACGAACTATTTGGTGCTTGGGCAGCTATTGCTATTCATGACACATCATCGGTCGTGGGCGCTGCACAGGCCTATAGCGACGAAGCTTTGCAAACGGCAACGACCTTAAAACTTGCACGCGCCTTGTGGATTATTCCGCTCGCTTTGCTTTCAGCACTGGTATATCAGCGCTTTTCTGGCGACAGCACCAAAACCAAACTAACCGTGCCTTGGTTTATTGGTGGTTATATTGTCGCCATGATTATTGCCACGTTTTTGCCTCAGTTTGGCGAGCTGTATAACGCAGCTTTTTCAGCGGGTAAAAAGCTACTCGTACTAAGTTTGTATTTGGTTGGCGCTAGCATTACCGTTAGCCGTTTGCGCGCGGCGGGGCCAAGGCCGCTGCTGCTTGCTGTAGTGTTGTGGGTATTAATTGCGCTGTTGTCGCTGGGGTGGCTTACAATATTAGCTAACTAAGCGCCGCAAGGGCATAAGTATGGAACTGAACCTGGCAAGTTTAGTCCTATAATATAAGTGCAGAGGCTTAAGGCGAAAGGAATAACATAGAGCGAATTAATCTTGAGCAAGCTTATATTTAAGCTCATGATCGTAGGCGAAAACTGCTTCACGAATCATCGAATATCAAACACCTATGAAGGAGTATGTGATGGGATTACGTATTGGCGATATCGCACCAAATTTTAAAATTGAAACCACCAAAGGCGAAATTGACTTTCATGAATGGTCAAAAGGCTCTTGGGTTTTTTTCTTCAGCCACCCAGCAGACTATACCCCGGTATGTACCACCGAAATGGGGCGCACAGCACAACTGAGCGATGAGTTTGCGAAGCGCAATGTGAAGTCACTTGGCCTGTCGACCGACACGGTCGAAGAGCACAACGGCTGGATCAACGATATTAACGAAACCCAGAACACCAACGTCGGCTTTCCAATTGTAGCTGACAAAGACAAAAAGGTAGCAGGGTTGTATGGCATGATTCACCCAGGTGAAAGCGAAACCGCAGCGGTGCGTTCGGTATTTATTATCGACCCGAACCATAAAATTCGTTTAACCATGACTTACCCAATGGCAGTTGGTCGCAACTTCACCGAAATTTTGCGCGTGATTGACGCCTTGCAAACCGGTGACCAATACGGCGTGGCTTGCCCAGCAGACTGGCAAGTAGGTGGCGACGTGATTATTCCACCGAGTGTGTCGATGGAAGACGCTGAGAAAAAATTCCCACAAGGGTTCAAGACGGTTAAACCATATTTGCGTTACACTAGCGTAAACAAATAACCAGCTAACCATGAATGATTGCGACCGCTTACTCGACAGACTTTGACACCTTGTTACCCGCACTTGAGGCGTGGGTAACACAAGCCGAACGTGAAGCGGCGCAAATTTACCGGCAATTACCACGCCAGCAACAATATCTTGCTGGCCGTGGCTTATTGCGGCGGTTGGTTTGCGAAACCTGGCATTGCGCCGCTGGCGCAGTGTCAATTACTCGTCAAGAAAACGGTGCACCGCTTTTAACTGTAGGCGGAAACGTTTGGCAGTGTTCTATAAGCCATACCAAAGGTGCTGTGTTAGTCGCGGCGAGTCCAGAATTTGTGGTGGGCGTAGACGTTGAGCTGATAAAACCAAGAAAACGCTTGGCCGATTTAGTGAGCCAATATCAGCATGGTTTTTTTGCCGATGTGAATGCTGAAAACTGGTCGCAATTTTATCAGCGCTGGACCCTAGCTGAAGCAGTCACCAAAGCCGAACAAGGTTTGCTCCTCAATACACTCAAACGACCAGTGGCTAATTATGGCCAGCAGGCTGTTCACCAGTGTGAGCAACAGTTTATGTTTTGTTGCTACAGCGCAAAATGCAATAAAATAACCCTAAACAAAGCTATTTTTTAAACGTAAAACTATTTGAATTTACGTTTCAACCCATTGAAAAAAAGTTAAAATAGTTATACTTTTGTCGGATCTTAACAAGGATAAATTCGATGAAAGTACAATTCATAATAAGCGCAATCGCGTCAGCATTGGTTATGGCCGGTTGTGCCAGCCAGTCTCCCCAACCTCAAGTAAGTAAGCCACCGGTTAATAAGCAGCAACAATTGGAAGCTCAGCAGCAAGCTATTGCTGAACAGCCAATTGAGTTAGCGCTTAAACGCAAAATTGCAGTGGGCCGCTTAAGTAATGAAACAAACTATGGGCGAAGCTTGTTACGCGAAGCAACGCAGGGTCGAGATGATCAAAAAATATCCGACATGTTCACCCAGGCTATTGCTAATACGAACAAATTCCAGATTTTTGAACGCCCTGATATTGCCGCCTTGCAAGCCGAGCAAAATTTGACGGCACAAAGCGCCGAAATAGTTGGCGTTGACACATTGGTTGTCGGTTCATTAACTGAATTTGGCCGCTCTAATGTCGGTGAGCGTGGGTTCTTTTCAACTAGCGCCAAGCAAGAAGCAACAGCAACCGTTGATTTACGCCTAGTTGATACCAAAACGGGCCAGATTATCGCCTCGGTTTCTGGTACTGGTAGTTCATCGCTTGAACAATCGCGCACCATGGGGTTTGGCTCGGTGGCGGGCTATGACGGTAGCTTAAACGACCAAGCTATTGGCGCGGCGGTAAATGCCGCAGTTGAAAAAATGACCGCTATGTTGTTACAAAAGCCATGGTCGGCAGACATTTTAGCCGTTGAAGAAGGCCAGGTTTTCATTAGCGGCGGTGAAGCCCAAGGGGTGAAGGCCGGCATGACCTTTGCAGTCATGACTAAAGGCAAACGTATTAAGTCTAAAACCACCGGGTCATATATTAGCTTGCCCGGCGAAAAAGTGGCTGAGCTGAAAATAACCTCGTTGTTCGGTAGCTCAGAGCTTGACCAAGGTGCCGTAGGTACCATTACTTCCGGTAGTATTGCAGGGCACGCTGTTGAAACCCTAGAAGTACAGGAGTTGAAACCATGAAACACAACATTTTAATCATGGCAGCGGTGTTGGTTACGGTGGTTAGCCTTACTGGCTGTGCGAAGCACCCAACAAAAATGACCACAGTTGTGAATGACGCGCCAACAGTAAATTTTAATGTAGCTGACAGTACGGGATTAAGTTTGTGGGTGGATGGTGTTTCTTATGGTCCGCTTGAACAGTATCAATACCCAAACAAATCAGTTGAGTTAATCAGCGGTGAACACCGCATTGAAATTCGTCGTGGTACTTCAGTCATTTATTCAGAAAAGCACTATTTTAGTGAACAAACCCATCGCACGTTGGAGATTAACCCGTGATGAAATTGAAGTTAATAGGCTGCGTGATCGCAGCATTGCTGTTAGCTGGTTGCGCTACGAATAATAATTTATACCAGTGGGGAAATTACGAGGACACATTGTTCGCGCACTTTCATGAGCCCGAAGTGAAAGAAGAAATGCTAGCCTCGTACATTGCTTTTTTAGAAAAAAGCCAAAACAAATCAAAGAAAAAAGTAGCCCCTGGTCTGTTTGCTGAAGCGGGAACCTTCATGCTTGAAAAGGGCGATGCCACCGCAGCGGTGCGCTTTTACGAGCTTGAGCGCAGTTTATGGCCAGAAAGCGAACCGTTAATGACCATGTTGATTCAAAACTTAAAAGCCCGAGAGCAAACTGTACAGGAGCAAACGCCATGAAAAAACTTATTTGCTCAAGCTTGTTTGTGATGTTTGCACTAACCGGCTGTGTTGCCAAACAGGATTTAAGCTACCTTGAACCGCTACATGATCGGCAATTGCGTTCATTATTAATAGCGCCAGTTAAAAACGAAACAATTGACGTCATGGCACCTACCTCAGTACTTGCGACATTACCGTTTTCTTTAGCTGAAAAGGGCTATTACACATTTCCGGTAAACACAGTAAAAGTGCTGCTAGAAGGTGAAGGCTATTATGAGCCTGCGGAAGTACACGCGGCGCCGCCGGAAAGTCTTGCCTCATTATTTGGTGCTGACGCTATCTTATATGTCACCATTCATGAGTGGACCTCAGAATACATCTTGCTAGCCACCACGACCAAAGTTGATTTTGAGTACAAGATAGTCGATAACTCTGGGCAGTTGTTGTGGCAAGCCCGTAAAGAGCTCGCATATTCACCGCAACAACAAAATAGCACCGGAAACCCGCTGGCAGATCTTGTTGCTATGGCAATAACCGCAGCTATTGAGCGTGCAGCGCCAAATTACCTGCCGTTAACGCGAATGGCCAATGGCCAAGTGTTCAGTGGGCCGCAAACTGGGTTGCCGCCAGGGCCGTATAGTCCAATTTATGGTGAATACTACAAAAAAGTCGCAGAGCAATCGGTGAACCCAGCTGCCAACTAAAAGTATATATTTTGGTTATAAATTTAAAAGCGCGCTCATTCAAAGCGCGCTTTTTTAATGGTAACCTGCAATTTATTAATATTTCTTAGTGTGTGAGAAACCTATGACTCCAGAACAAGCCCGTCAACTAGTTGATATGCAAATTGCATTTAACCAAGTCATTGACCCATCGTACCCAGAAAATCCGCAAGTAAAACGAGATGATATCAAAGCAATTCTAGTTGAGCTTGGCGAGTACTTTGAACATACCGCATACAAATGGTGGAAAAAGCAGACTGCAGATTGGGCGCAGGCCAACATGGAGTTAATTGATATTCTGCACTTTGCTATTTCTGACGCTATTGAAAATGCTTACGTTGAACAACACCAAGCTCCTGCAGACGCGGTTGCACAATTGATTTTTAATGGGGCTGCGGCGAATCAGACTATCACCGACGGAAAAGAATTAGTTGCTGCGTTAGCGCAAGATGGAACACCAGCGAAGCCATTGCAATGTGGCGCTGTGTTTTTCAATAAATTAATGGCAGCCCTAGTTGACGCCTACGGTGACGCAAATACGGTTTATTTAACGTACGTTGGTAAAAATGCACTGAATAATTTGCGCCAGCAACGCGGCTATAAACAGGGCACCTACATTAAAATGTGGCAAGGTCGCGAAGACAATGAAGTTATGATGGCGCTGTTAAGCGAGCATGAGTCTAAAGTTATCGCCGCAGAGCAGCCATTGGCCTATGCACAGGCTTTGCTGCTAACTCATTATGATGAGCACATTGACGTCACTACGGCCTAGTTATTGAAACACCAGTTGGCCACCATCGTAATGCAAAATAAGTTGATTATTTTCGATCGAAAAACGATTAACGGTGGCTAACTGCTCTAAATAAGTATTTTCAACGGTCATTTCTGTAGGACTACACATCATTTTAGTGGCTGCCATGCGCTCAAGGGTTAGTCTTTCGCCGGTTAATCGGTAGCCTCCGAAAAAGCGATTGCAGCCGGCGTACCCGCTCACTTTTCCATCGTTCATAAAAGTAATAGTAGGTGCTTGAGTTAAGCCTGTGTTGGATAGCTCCCATGTACCACCGGCTAATAGCTGCCGCGGCTCACCAGCGCAGCCGCTTAGTTCAGTATTGTTGTGCACGAGTGTTGCTGCATAAGGGTATGGCATACCAGACATGCTATCAGTACAAGGTTTGGCTTCAAGCGTTAAGCTTGAATTTTCATCAAGTTCGATGTCCCATTGACCTGTTTCTGAGCTTGATGATACCGAAACTTGAGTAAAGTCGAGATCACCGGAAGGGCGGCGCAAGGAGGCGTTCAGGCCTTTGCGATGCAACAGCCAAAAAGGCTCATTGCCGCGAGCACTTAACTGTTGAGGTAATGCGCCCTGCTTTAGGCAAAGTGGGTAAATGTCGTTGTCGATGATTAACTGCCCTTCGTCGCCTTTAGTCCAGAACTGTGCATTGTTGTCGGGGTTAAAATATCGAGTGCCGGAAGCCGCAGGCTCAGACACAAATGTCAGTTGCTGATCATTGACTAACAGCGTTAACTGTTTGGCTGAAAAGTCTGCGGTTATCGGTTGGGTACCACAATTGTACATAATGACTTTGTCTTCAGTTGCCGGGCTACAGGCAACTAAAACGGTTCCGGTTATTAAACTGGTTATTAATAAGCGAGGTGACATCATCACTAGTTCCTTGGTTTTACGCAGACAACTGACTAAACCTATGACTGCATAAAATTGGCATAATTCATTTTTTCGATTGTTTTGTTACCGGACGAGCCATAATCACGTCGCGTTGGGCATCGTCCCCCAACTGAAACACCTGCTCACCCACTTCGCTAAATTGGTACTTCTTATAAAATGCGATGGCGCGAGGATTATGCTCCCAAACACCTAACCAAACCATGTCGTGATGAGCTTGTTCAATACGCTGCAATGCCGTGCGCATGAGGTCATGAGCCACGCCGCGGCCGTGCCAATTCGCTAAGACGTACAGACGCTGAATTTCAGCCGGGCTAGTAGCTGGAACACTGGCTGGAGAAGAACCAAAGCGCAGTTGAACAAAGCCAATAAGATGTCCCTCATGAGTGGCGATTAAAGTAAGCCCTTGTTGATCATTTATTTCAGCTAATTGCAGTGTCGGGCTAAAGTGGCTTGCACAATAAGCATTCATGTTTTCAGTACTGTTGGCTTCACCAAAAGCCTCAATAAAGGTTTGTTGGGCAAGAGCAGCAAGGCGCTCTGCATCGTCCTCGGTAGCTGTTCGAATATGAGCAACGGAGTCTTTGCGCAATGCTTGCGCATCTGCAGAGCGGAGATAGTTCTTATTAGTACTTTCTTCGTGTGTCATTAGCACCAAGGTAAGATAAATTTTAGTCGGTAATGACATGACAACACCAAGCGCACTTAGCGCTGCGCCGAGAATAAAGCCCTGGTGACCTATGTCGTCACTGGCAAAAGTAGTGGCTAATACAATATGTCCGACGATGAGCAGAGTAACGCCGGTAATCATGATCGATTTTAAAATTTTGGTTTGACTGCGTTCATTCATAGGATGCCCTGAAAAGTCATAGCTAACATTCTGTTGAGCCTGTGATTATGCTATACAAAGCAATAGCGAATACCAATAGCAATTCCGATTTAATCACAGAGTGGCATTTATGGCTCAGGCAGAACATGTATTAACCGTGAATACTTTACGCATCATGCTGTATGCGTGCGTTGCGTTTACCGTGCTATTCGGTATTGGCGTGTATGGTTTTTTATTATTTGGTAGTTCTTGGCTACAAGCCATTTATGGCACCGTTAAATTGGTACTGGTAGACGCCCCAGATGCTATTTTGCAAAGAGGCAACTGGGCGCTTGTTGTTGCTGCGTTTACACTGCCATTATTTCCCGCAGCGGCAATATTGAGTTTATTAGGGGCTGCGGCAGGTGTGCAATGGCAACTTCTGCGGGTGGTGGCTAAGCCGCGACGTCATGTGTTTTTGGGGGCCGGGAAAATGGCTGCAAGTGTCGCGCAAACGTTAGGCGCTCGCGGCGAAAAGTCGCTCATCGCTATCGACCAAAATATTGAGGGGCAACATGCGCTCTCCATTGCTGCGCAAGCAGGGGCGTTGGTGTTGCAGCATGATGTGAATAACAGCTTACTACTTCGCAAATTAAGGCTACAACGGGCTGACACCATTTATGTTTTTACCGGCGATGATCAGCAAAATTTGGTTATTGCACGAAAGGTTATTCATCAGCTAAAGAATGCAAGAAATTCGCCGCGCCTAGTTATTAATATTGAGTCGGCCAACGTATTAAGTTTGGTCACCGAAGAAGAAAGTTTTAGAGCTTATCAGCGAAGAGCAGAGTTATTGTGGTTTTCTGGGCCACACCAGAAGGCGCGCGAAATAACCAAACGGTTTCCTATTCGGCAAGTTTCATCGCAACAGCAGCCAGGGCCGGTGCATGTGGGAATAGTTGGGCAGGGCGCAGATGCAGAAGCTTTGTTGCTGCAATTGGCAAAACAAAATTCTGTATTACGTGACGAACGTTTACATATCACGCTGTTAGGTAGCGACCCTCAACGTTTTGCAGCATTTATGTTGAACTATCCCATGCTCAGCACAGCTAATTCGGACCCGGAATACGGCGGTGTCGCACCAAATATTCAGCTGAATTTTATGCAAATTGGCGATGCTGGCGTCACACCGCAGGTTGTACGTGCATCAATTAAAGCGCAACAAAATGAACCCTTCCAAGTGGTCTATATTATTGAGCCCAACGATTACCAAGCCATTACTGAAACAGTACGTCTGTGTCAGGTGATGACCGCCATGAACATGACTGCCCGCGTGGTGACGTGTATAGCAGGTAATGAGTTTGAGTCACTTGCCCAGGTTCACAAAGCAGTAGCACATTTTGGCGCAGCACTGGATAAAGTAACTTGGTTTCATGCGCTGGCCGACTTATTTGACAGACACGAGCACTACCCTGGCGAGTTGTCTGATATTTTTGGGCTATTGGTGCACAGCGCGTATCGGGCTATTTATACTGAGCCCCCGCTGCAGGCTCACCAGGCAAATTTGCAAACAGAGTTTGAACAGCGCTTGCACCGTGTTGCTGCGGCGGCTAAGCATGAGTGGCTGACGCAACTACCAGAAGCATTCAAAGCCTCTAGTCGTCAAAGTGGCGATCATATTTTCGTAAAACTGCGTGAACTTGGGTTTCAGCTGAGGCTGCGAAAGCCAAATGACGAAGCTGGTATTGAAGCCGGTTTATTGGGTGAGCTAAACACCGCAATTAGTGAACATATTGACGCCTTGCTTCGACTTGAGCACACACGCTTTACCAATGAACGCTTACTTGACGGTTGGCTATTCCATGTAAGCAATGACAAGTCACTAAAGTTGAATAAAACCCTTATTCCGTTTGCTGATTTGTCACCACATGAAGTTCTTAAAGACGAAGTGATTATACGGGTAATGCCTGTGCTTTTGCGCCACCCGCATGTACAACAATATTATGTGTTGAAGAAAATCTAATTAGTCGCTAAATAAGCGTCAATAGTATCGGTTATTTGTTTGTCCAACGGTTCAATTTTACTCGCGAAACTCGAAATCTGCTGGCCATCTGCAGACACCACATATTTGTGGAAATTCCATTGTGGGCTGGCGTTTGCAGCTGCACTTAAGGTTTTGAAAACGTTGTTTGCATTACTGCCGAGTACAGCGGTAGTTGCCATCATAGGAAAGGTTACCCCGAAGTTTACAAAACAAACGTCGGCGGTTTTTTCTTCGTCAGCATGTTCTTGCTTGAAGCTGTCTGATGGAAAGCCAAGAATAACAAAATCTTGATTACTGTATTGCTGATAGAGCGCTTCAAGCCCTTCAAATTGCCCTGTGTAACCACATTGGCTTGCGGTATTCACTACCATAACAACTTTGCCTTTGGTTAACTCGCATAAATCGTGGGTGTCTTTGGAGTGCAGCGCACGCATGCGCTCGTCAAATACCGCCAAGCAACCTTGAGTGGTATCGGTAAAGCTTTCATTGGCATTAGCGGCAGGGATAACATGCTTAGCCGTTTGCCCAGGAATGGCAAAATACAAGGTGAAGGCGCCAATAACCAGTGCAAGCACTAAAATGACACGGCGCATCATGGCTTTTTTAACGGTTTGAGACATGGCTGCTTTCCTTTAATGACATGGTAATGAAACATAGCATGATATCGATAATAATAGTCGACTCGGCACGAAAACGATCACTTAACGAAATACAAGTTTCTTTTGTAAACCGTAACTCAGCAGGAAAACGACGATTTCTGCAATGGGCTTACCTATAAACGGTGAAATACCTACCCACGTAAACCCCTTGGTTAAGGCGTAATTACACAGAACCAGTATGGCTGCAAGTACAGCGTACTTAGTGGCGTCGGTTACTAATGCTCCACCTGGTTTAAATACCCATTGGCGGTTTAAGGTGAAATTGAAAATTCCAGAAACTAAACGAGCTAAGGCTAAGGCTAGTAAAATTTCACCGGTAAAACCGTAGACCAAGGCAAATAGCCCATAATCTATCGCTGCAGACGCAATACCAACTCCGGAAAACTTCAAAAAGTTCTTATAAATAATAATCGAGTCTTGCAGTGGCTTAAAATGGCTTGAATTATTGCCCGGCTCATAAACGGTCGTAATAGTTGTTGACTGAAAGGTAAGGTCGCGACGCTTGGCGATGATGAGCATATCTAGTTCAAATTCATAGCGATTGGACGGCAACTTTATAAGCTCGTCAAATATCGCGTTAGGAATGCCTCGCAATCCAGTTTGAGTGTCAGGAATTTTGATGCGTAAGCCAAGCGCAAAGGTATAGCGGGCAAAGGTGTTGCCAAGCCAAGAGCGAAACGGAATATGTTTCGCTTTAAAATCACGACAACCAAGCCAAAGTGCCTGTGGTTCCTGTGTAAACGCTTTGGCGACTTTAATAATGTCTTGGGGTAAATGTTGACCGTCGGCATCAGCGGTTATTGCTCCGCAGCTGTCGGGCAAATTTTCTTGTACCCAGCGCAGTCCAGTTTTCAACGCAGCGCCCTTACCGCGATTTTCTGGATGGTTGAGAATTATAAGGTTCGGTTCGTTAGTTATGGTGCTAAATATAGCTGACGACTCACTACCGTCATTGACTATGATGAGCTTGGCAAAAGCTGAGCTATATTGCTGCAACTCATTAATAACGTCGACCAAGCGTTGGTCTGGGTTGTAGGCCGGAATAATAAGTGCAGGTAATTCATCTTCTGTGTGCTGGTGCATAAGGGTTACCATCCTAAAATACGCGGCCAAACCGCTTTGCTGCCGTCTGCTTTTAGCACGGTATATGAATGGTGCATGGCTGCAGTAGCGCAGGCATGATTGGGTAATACTCGCAGTTGTGTGCCGATAGGAAACTGTGACGAGCTTATGTGATCAGGCAATTCAATAACACCATGCTCTTGGTTCACTTGCGTAACATGGCAATCGTTTAATGGTTGACCTATATTGTCGCAAACCAAGCCGTAGCCAAAGTCGCAATGCTGTTTAGCGGTGCCACGATCACGAGACAAAGCCATCCACCCCGCATCAATAAGTAGCCAGTTTTTGGGCGTGTTATGGCCAATGACCGAGGTAACTACCGACATAGCAATGTCATTCAGCTGACATACCCCAAGGTTGTACATAACAAGATCGAAAGTGGTGTAAACGCCAGCGCGAACCTCGCTAATACCCTGAAGGTCTTCGGCAAAATGAGCGGTGGGTGTTGAACCAACGCTTAGCAGAGGGCAGGCCAGGCCGTGCGCCTTGAGTTGTTGCGCAGCAACTTTTACCGCTTGGCATTCTTGTGCTGCGGCTTGGCGAATCTCATCGCTATTTTGGGCGCTGTATGAGCCACCGGAGTGGGTCATTAAACCTGTTAGCGTTACTCGGTTGTCATGCAGCATTTGTGCAATTGCAAAAATTTGCGGGTCATGCGGCGCTAAACCACCCCGGTGGTCATCGCAGTCTATTTCAATAAAAACTGAGAACGGCACTTTGTGTTGTTTTTGGTAGTCAATAACCGCTTGGGCTTGAGCTTTAGTGTCGAGCAAAATGTGCAGCTTTACGCCACTTTCAATCAGCCGTGCAACCCGAGCAAGCTTCGCCGGAACAATGCCAACGGCATACAGCAAATCGGTACAGCCCGCTTGCGCAAAAGCCTCGGCTTCCGCAAGCGTCGACACCGTTGCGGGCGCGTGAAAGTTTGGCAATATGTATTTTGCGGCATCTACCGAACGCAAGGTTTTTAAATGTGGCCGCAATTGGCATCCAAGTCGATTAATACGTGTGGCTAAGCGGCCCACATTGCGTGCAAAGCGCACTTCATCAATCAATAAAAATGGTGTTTGTTCATCGTTAAGCCAGTGGCTCGATGTTGGCATAGCAGTTATCTTCTTGGTTGATCAAATAGATATTATTCAGAGTATTATTGATTACTTAAATAAGCAAAGAGGAATGTCGTTCCATGCTGCATATGGACTCGCTATAAAAAAAAGCCCAGCGTAAAAAGCTGGGCTCTTTTTTGCTAGCAGCTGACTAAATGTCAAACCGATCGGCGTTCATCACCTTCGTCCACGCTTTCACAAAGTCATGCACAAACTTCTCTTGTGAATCATCTTGTGCGTATAACTCTGCGTATGCGCGCAGTACCGAGTTTGAACCAAACACCAAATCAACGCGGCTGGCGGTGTACTTGGTGTCGCCAGTTTTACGATCTTGAATGGCATAACTGTTGCGGCCAGTTGGCTTCCAGCTGTAACGCATGTCAGTTAAGATACTGAAAAAGTCATTGGTTAAACAACCCACTTTGTCAGTAAATACGCCGTGTTTGCTGCCACCGAAGTTGGTACCTAATACCCGCATGCCGCCAATAAGTACGGTCATTTCAGGAGCTGTTAACCCAAGCAACTGTGCTCGGTCTAGCAGTAACTCTTCAGGGGCCACATTGTAGTCTTTCTTCAACCAGTTGCGGAAGCCGTCATGAACTGGTTCCAGTGGCTCAAAGCCTTCCACGTCGGTTTGCTCTGCGGTCGCGTCGCCGCGCCCAGGTGCAAAAGGCACATCAATGGATACGCCGGCTTGCTTAGCCGCTTGCTCAACACCGTAGTTACCTGCCAGAACAATGACGTCAGCAAGGCTAGCACCGGTTGCTTCAGCGATCGGTTGTAATGCGCTAAGCACTTTGTTTAAACGCTGCGGTTCGTTTCCTTCCCAGTCTTTTTGCGGCGCTAAGCGAATGCGCGCGCCGTTGGCACCGCCGCGTAAATCTGAACCGCGGAATGTCCGAGCGCTATCCCAAGCAGTCGCCACAAGCTCACTAATGCTTAACCCAGTTTCGGCAATTTTTGCTTTCACTGCAGCCACATCATAATGGGTATTGCCTGCAGGAATTGGGTCTTGCCACAGCAAGTCTTCTTTGGGTACATCAGGGCCTATATAACGGGCTTTGGGGCCCATGTCGCGGTGGGTTAATTTAAACCAAGCGCGCGCGAATACTTCAGAAAAATACGCTGGGTCATTGTAGAAGCGCTCAGCGATCTTACGGTATTCAGGGTCCATTTTTAGCGCCATATCGGCGTCGGTCATAATCGGGTTGCGGCGAATGCTTGGGTCTTCAACATCAACCGGCATGTCTTCTTCTTTGATATTAATCGGTTCCCACTGCCAAGCACCGGCAGGGCTCTTTTTTAGCTCCCAGTCGTAGGTAAACAGCAAATAGAAGTAGCCGTTGTCCCATTTAGTTGGATGCGTGGTCCACGCGCCCTCAATACCGCTGGTTACGGCGTCACGGCCAATACCTCGAGTTTTGTGGTTCATCCAACCCAGGCCTTGCTCTTCAACGTCAGCGGCTTCTGGGTCTGGCCCTAAATTTTCCGCACGGCCGTTACCGTGACATTTACCCACAGTGTGCCCACCGGCAGTCAGTGCCGCGGTTTCTTCATCGTTCATGGCCATGCGTTTAAAGGTAGTACGCATGTCTTTCGCGGTTGCTAACGGGTCAGGGTTACCGTCAACCCCCTCTGGGTTCACATAAATTAGGCCCATTTGCACCGCAGCCAACGGATTCTCTAAGCTTTCGCTAGACTTATCGCTGTAACGGGTTTTACCTAACCACTCTGTTTCTGAGCCCCAGTAAATGTCCTTTTCTGGGTGCCAAATATCTTCTCGACCAAAAGCAAAGCCGTAAGCGGGTAAACCCATAGACTCATAGGCCATGGTGCCGGCATAGATAATTAAGTCAGCCCAGCTTATTTTGTTGCCGTATTTTTTCTTAATCGGCCATAACAAGCGGCGCGCTTTATCAAGGTTGGCGTTGTCCGGCCAGGAATTTAAAGGTGCAAACCGTTGGTTGCCGGTACCGCCACCACCGCGACCATCAGCAATACGATATGAGCCAGCAGCGTGCCACGCCATGCGGATCATTAAACCGCCATAGTGACCCCAATCGGCAGGCCACCATTCTTGGCTGTCGGTCATTAACGCTTTCAGGTCTTTTTTCAAGGCTTCGACATCGAGTTTTTTCAGCTCTTGCGCGTAATTAAAGTCGGGCCCAAGCGGGTTTGTTTTGCTGTCGTGCTGATGCAAAATGTCTAAATTCAGTGCGTTAGGCCACCAGTCCATATTCGATTTACCGATAGCAGTGTGCCCGCCATGCATGACTGGGCATTTGCCTGCCTTTGAATCACTCATTAGTAAGCTCCTTCAAGCTTTATGTTGCTGATTTGATGTATTAACCTTAGACCCTATTGTTAATTTAGTAAAAGCTAATTAAACGACTGTGTTAATAGTTTTTTTCGATACATATGAGCGTGATCATGGAAAATATACGTAAGGCGTATGCTGCGGCAGCTCGAGTCGCACAGTACTCGATTTTGCGCCACCCAAGCAGAAGCATGGCTGAAACACTACGAGTTATTGCTGATCGCGCCGAACAATTTATAGAGCCGGATGTGTATGGGCGCGGTGAGCTGATTGAATCATTTGAACTGAAGTTGGCAAATATGCTCGGTAAGCCTGCGGCCTTGATTAGAAATACCAAGACCAGCCAAGCTGGGCAACATGCTCATTTTGTTTGGAAAGCATTACATGAAGGTCACTATGGTTCGTGTGAAATAATGACGCTGCACAGGTTGTTAGCAAAGATTGTTTATTGAACGAGCTGGTGACGCTAACAGGCTGTTGTACTTCGCAATAGCCTTTCTGTTGGCCAAAGTCGAACTCGACACCTGCGCGTATATTCAGCGTAACATTGTGCCGGTCGGTGTTGATTTCTTGAGTGTGAATTCGGCCCTGGAACATGGCGTACGGCGTAAAGTGACCCTGTTTATATGCCTTTCCAATACCGGCCTCAACAAAGCTTGAGAGCTTAGGTTGTGATGCGCGCAAACGGCGTCGCTCTGCTCCGGTTCGAATCATCCACGACATACCGCCATCATGAGCAAGCCCCGTACTACTTACGTTTAACGCTTCTATATTCAGTAGCCAAATCTTTTCGACCTCAAGCTTATGGTCTATAGCAACTATCTCAACCTCACCCATTGAAAGTGCAGAGTTGGGCAGCTTGCCCGCTGAAGGTTGCAAGCGGTCGTAGAAGCTCGGGCGCAAAGTAAGTGCGTAGGCGTTACCTTGCTGTTGGTAATGACGATAACTTAAGCGTATTAAATTTGCCGGCTGACTAAGATGAGGCGGCTCACTATTTACGCTTACACTTAACGTATTACCAGGTTCAAAAGCAAGTAGCGCCCGAAGCACTCTCGCTTTGTTTTGCTTCGGGGTTGGGTCATCGGGTTGCTGTCGCTCTAAAAACGTATAATAAGAGCTTAACGTGATCAGAACACGTTTTTGCTGCGCTTGCGTTAAAGCCTCATAACTTGAGGGTGTTTGCTTAGGTGAGCTAACCAAAGCTCTAACAGCCGTTTGTTCAAGCTGACTAAGTTGATGAAATTGCGCCTGAAAACTAGATTGAGCACTTTGTTTGACAGAAATTTTATGCACCAATTGTTGGTCAGGTTGATGCACTCGCTTCACAATGTCCGTTGGTAATACTGTCCATTCATTATGATCGACTAGATTGTTGTTACTGACCACCTCAATCGCGCGGGCGACATAATATGCACAATTTTTGCTCGTAAAAAAATACTGATAGTCGGTACGTGAGAGCTCCCATAAGTGGGCTGCAAGCAACTGTGCTTGCTGGGCGGTTAAAGCTAACTGGTAGTCCCACAAATTTCGTAATTCAACCTCGCCATATGAAAGGTTATGACGATAGAAGGGCTGAGCCGAATATCGAGCTTGATAACCACCAAACAAACCTTTGGCGATATAAGTTACTGGGTCGTCGTCATCGGGAACAACAGCGCCGAAATTAAGACTTGTATCGAGCAAGTTGCCGTTACCTGAATTATTTGAATCAATTCGTAAAAACAGGTGACCGTGAAAAGACGCTGGATTCTTTAAATAGCCATCAGCGAAAACGAGCGTAATTGACTGCACTGAGTCAGTGCCTAACCACTCTTGAAACTCGTTACAGTGCTGATAATTAAATGGTTCGACTAACTTCGCCTCTACAAGTGCTTGGTGGCGAGCGGGGAATAAACAGATATTTTGCGGTTGTTGAGTAAACGCAGTTAGTGTTGCATTCAATTCAGCAAGAGCATCTGTGCGGCCAGTACTCGCGAAAAAGAAACCGTCATTCTTAATTTCGCTAACACCGTCACTATTATATTGTAGTAGCTTCAGCCACAGCCGTTGTTGCGCAAACTCGCGGTGTGGCGTCGTAACTTCAGCAGTCGCTTTGGCCCCAAAAGAAAAGCCTTGAAGACAGATAAAAAGACCCGCAAACAGAGCGGGTCTAATAGCTTTTAACATGAACTGTCCTAGCAGCTTAGCTAGCGAAAGCGATAGCGCGTAGGTATAAAGCCTCAGCTTTCTTGACTACAGGCAGGTCAGCTTCAATTTGCAAAGAACGACGCAATTCGGCAACCGCCTTAGCGCGATCAGCAGGAGCAAGCATGTCCAACATGGCATTCAAATGCTCGCCTTCACCAATTGCCAAATCAGTTTCGATTTGCTCGTAGTTTTCATTGATGTACATGGCGGTAGCTACACTAGCACCTTTACAAGTCTCTTCGGAAACCGTTGCTGAAGTGACAGCAGTTGTACCCAAATCCCAAATAATGTTCGAGATTGCGGCAGCAGCGCCGTTATCGGGGAAAATCATGGCGCCAATACCGCATTGTTGCCATGGATTAACTTCGGCTTCAGCTTGTGGAGAAACAGAAAGAAGAACTGCAGCAGAAGCTAGCGCTAGTGATAATTTTTTCATGAATTAAGTTCCCTAATTATTAGTCTTTGATAAAACGGTAAAACTCGGCTTCGCTTCCGGCAAAAGCATCGAGTAACATCAGGATAACATGTTAACCTGATGAAAATAAATTAAAAATTTGAACTGTAATAGGCTTTGTAATTTGTCGCCAAACAGCGTAGATTACGCGCCTATTTTTTGTTCGGGTGTACATACGTGATTTCTGCTGCAAATATCACCATGCAATTTGGTGCAAAACCTCTTTTCGAAAACATTTCTGTAAAATTTGGCGAAGGTAATCGCTACGGTCTAATTGGCGCCAACGGGTGTGGTAAATCAACCTTTATGCGCATTCTTAGCGGTGAGCAAGAGCCGTCTGCAGGCAATGTTTCCATTGAACCTAATATGCGCGTGGGTAAGCTACGCCAAGACCAGTTCGCTTATGAGCAATTTAGCGTGGTGGACACGGTCATTATGGGGCATGAAGAACTGTGGCAAGTGAAAGCCGAGCGCGATCGAATTTACAGCATGGCCGAGATGAGCGAAGAAGACGGTATGCGTGTGGCGGACCTAGAAGTTGCGTTCGCTGAAATGGATGGGTATACCGCTGAGTCGCGTGCAGGCGAATTGCTATTGGGCGTTGGTATTCCGTTAGAAGCGCATTTTGGCTTGATGAGTGAAATAGCCCCGGGCTTAAAGTTACGCGTGCTGTTGGCGCAGGTCTTGTTTTCCGACCCCGACATTATGCTGCTCGACGAACCAACCAACAACTTGGACATTAACACCATTCGCTGGCTAGAAAACGTGTTAAATGAGCGCCAGGCAACCATGATTATCATTTCGCACGATCGCCATTTTTTGAATAGTGTTTGTACCCACATGGCCGATATTGATTACGGCGAATTGCGCGTGTACCCAGGTAACTATGACCAGTATATGTTTGCCGCCACGCAAGCACGCGAGCAGCTGCTCAATGACAATGCCAAGAAGAAAGAGAAAATAGCTGAGCTTCAGCAGTTTGTAAGCCGCTTCTCAGCCAATGCCTCAAAAGCCAAACAAGCAACCTCGCGTGCTAAACAAATTGAAAAAATTCAATTGGCCGAAGTAAAAGCTTCCAGCCGAGTCAGCCCATTTATTCGTTTTGAGCAAGAGAAAAAGTTGTACCGCTTAGCGCTTGAAATGGAGGGCGTGAATAAGTCGTTTGACGATTTGCACGTACTAAAAAACGTCAGCGCCATGATTGAAGTTGGCGAAAAAGTAGCGATTTTGGGTGCCAACGGTATCGGCAAAACAACCTTGCTTAAATGCTTAGTGGGCCAGCATACAGCTGACAGCGGCCTGATCAAGTGGTCAGAAAACGTCAACATTGGTTATTACGCACAAGACCATGCTGACTGGTTCAAAGAAAAGCTCACCGTATTTGACTGGATGAGCCAGTGGAAGCAGCCACACCATGACGAGCAAGCGGTGCGCGGCATACTTGGGCGTATGCTGTTTTCGCAAGACGATATTAAAAAGCCGGTGACTATTTTGTCAGGTGGCGAAAAAGGCCGCATGATTTTCGGCAAGTTGATCATGCAGCGGCCAAATATTTTAATTATGGACGAGCCAACCAACCACTTGGACATGGAATCTATAGAAGCACTGAACCTTGCGCTTGAACACTACGACGGTACGCTGTTGTTTGTTAGCCATGACCGCGAGTTTGTATCGTCGTTGGCCACCCGCATTATTGAGCTTACCGACAATGACATGCGTAACTTTGTCGGTAGTTATGACGATTATTTGA
Organism: Pseudidiomarina woesei; assembly: GCF_001418345.1. Lineage (GTDB taxonomy): Bacteria > Pseudomonadota > Gammaproteobacteria > Enterobacterales > Alteromonadaceae > Pseudidiomarina > Pseudidiomarina woesei. Next base: position 50,822 of record NZ_LIPW01000005.1, on the reverse strand, counting down.
AACAGCAGTTACAAAGCTAAACATCGATAGCAATTCGCAACTGCTCGGATGTTCGCTTGCAAAAAGCCGTAGTATAGTTGCACCTTTCTTGGCCCATTAACTATGGACAAAAGTGGGTGAGCGCGCATGCTTGGTAAAAGTTGGCAACGAATTGTATTGAAAGTAGGTAGCGCATTAATTGCTCCTGATGGGAAAGGTTGCTCAAAGCGCTATTTATTGGCGCTGGCGCGATTTATAAGTGAGTGTCGCCAGCGCAAAATAGAGGTCATCCTTGTTTCTTCGGGCAGCGTTGCCGCTGGTCGGCATGCAATAGCGTTTGCACACCAACCCACTCCTATTTCTGTTAAGCAGGCCATGGCATCCGTCGGCCAGTATCAAATGATGAATTTGTGGCAGAACTTACTCGACTGCTACTGTGGTCAGTTGCTGCTAACGCATGACGATTTTAATAACCGCCGACGTTATATCAACATACAAAACGCCCTCCGTACCCTGCTCGATAATCACGTTCTGCCCATTATTAATGAAAACGACAGTGTCGCTACCGCAGAGCTTAAAGTGGGTGATAATGACAATCTGGCTGCGTTAGTGGCTGCGGCCATAGACGCCGACGTACTAATTATTTGCTCAGATGTGAACGGACTCTATTCTGCGAATCCACGCCAGCACAAAGATGCCCATTTAATCTCGCTAGTAGAAACTATTTCCCCCGCTATTTTTGCTATGGCCGGGGGCAGCCATCATGCCGTGGGTACTGGTGGTATGGTCACGAAACTACAAGCGGCCCAAAAAGCTAGTCAGCAGGGCATTGACACCGTGATTGTTAATGGCCAAAGTGCTTCAGCTTTTGAAGCATTACTGGCTGGTGAGTCGGTTGGTACGCTATTTCAACGGCAGCAAGACCGTTTGAGTGCGAAGAAACATTGGCTGCTACACAGCTTGAAAAGCCAAGGTGAAATTCAGCTCGACTCTGGTGCTGTGCGAGCGTTGCAAGAGAACGGTGCGTCGTTATTGGCTAAAGGCATATTAAGCGTAAGCGGCTCGTTTGATAAAGGTGACGCAGTATATTTGTGTGATGAGCAAGGCAATTCTTTTGCTAAAGGTATTTGCCAGTACCCGGCATCGGAGCTAACACGAATAAAAGGCCAACACAGCCAAAATATCATCACTATTCTCGGCTACTGTCCGCAAGAAGAAGTAGTGCATAGAAACGACCTCGTGCTCATTACTGAGTAAAGCAGCGCAGCAAGAACAACAAGGCGTTGGTGCTACAGGACATCCTCAAGCATCGCAATAAGAAGCCCTGCAACTATAACAAAGATATGACCTACCAGCGTATCGACTTCAAGGTTTGTAACACGGGAAGTGATGTGTTTACTCGAGCGCAGGTGAAAGAGAATATTCGAAATTTTTCAAACCACTTGCCTTACTCTTGTTCTTTTAAGTAGGTATCAAGCCAGCGCGTTTGCTCCCACAACATATGTAGAATAGATTCACGGGCACGATAGCCATGCGACTCATGGGGCAGCATCACTAAGCGAGCGCTGCCGCCCAAGCCTTTCATGGCTTGGTACAGTCGTTCTGACTGCATCGGAAAGGTACCCGAGTTATTGTCGTTTGCGCCATGAATCATCAGCATGGGTTCGTTTATTTTGTGCGCATGAAAGAACGGTGACATCCGAATATATAAATCGGTGTCGTCCCATACTGTGCGCTCTTCGCGTTGAAAACCAAAGGGTGTTAGGCTGCGATTATAAGCGCCACTGCGAGCAATGCCGGTGGTAAACAAGTCGCTATGGGCAAGCATATTTGCGGTCATAAATGCGCCATAGGAATGCCCCCCTAACGCAACTCGGTTTGGGTCAGTGATGCCGCGTTCGACACCTGCTGCAATCGCTGCTTTGCCGTTCATCACTAGCTGTTCAATAAACGTATCGTTGGGGCGTGCGTCACCTTCACCAACAATCGGCATGGTTGCACTATCTAGCACAGCATAGCCTTGCGTCGCCAAATATTGTGGACCCCAATAACTAATTCTGACGAATTCGTAGGGGGATCCTGAAATTTGAGCTGCCGCGGCTGAACTTTTATATTCACGTGGATATGCCCAAACCATAGTTGGTAACGGACCGTCACGGTCTTTATCATATCCTGCTGGCAGGTATAGTTCAGCCGACATAGCCAACCCATCTTCACGAGTATAAGTGATTAACTCACGCGTAATACCCTTGGTGTGAGGCATTGGGTGTGGGGTATTGGTCAACGCCCGCAATGAATCATCATCAAGGTCGCGCACGAAGAAATCGGCTGGGTCGTCAACACTTTCGCGCTGCATTAAGAATGTTAATGCTTGTGGGTCGATTAACTCTCTGGCTTGCTCAAAATAGGGAGCCTGACTGCGCCATAAACGTTCAACTTCTCCGGTGTTTAACGCGTAACGGTCAACAAACGGACGGTCGCCCTCGGCTGATGCGCCGGTGCCAGAAAGTAAGATATTATTGTTGGCTAAATAAAGCAGGGTGCGGCCGTCTTTCTGAATTGTGAATGGCTGACCCGGGTCGTTGTAGCGATCTTCCCACGAGCGTTCCCAAACCAACTCTGGTGAGCGTTTCCCTGTACTATCGATAAGCCATAATTTTTCGTTGCGATCGGCCCACCAGCGCTCCCAGACCAAGATATTTTCGGCGTCAGCAGCCAACGCACGTGAATAGCGCTTGCTTAAGTCAAGTAGCTTCTGCGGAGCTTTATTGAACGGCGCAGCTTGCTGAAATACACGATCACGCACGTCAGCTTTCACTGCAGGGTCACCTTGGTCAGCTGCTTCTGCCCAGACTAAGGTTGCGTCGGCATCGTTACGCCAGCTAATGGAACGACGGCCTTGCGCAACGGCATCAAAGGCAACAGGTAGGTTGTCGGCCAATGGTTGCTCGGCAACCTTATGCACTAGTTTCCCTTGCGGTGTCCAGACCTCGGTAGTCAACGGGAAGCGATACCATGGAACGGCATAAGAATAGGGACGTTTGATCTGACCAACTAATAGATAGTTGTCGTTAGGCGATGATAACACACTGCGATAAATAGCCGGGCTGCCAATATCTGTGGTTTTCCCTTTGAGATCGACAAAACTAATTTGGCTAGTGAAATAGTATTCAAATAATAATTCGTCTTGCTTGTTTTGTAATAAATCTTGGTAAGTGCGCCCCGGCGCCGAGCGCCCCATGCTTTCGGTTATGACCGGGCCCGTCGGCACGGTTTTTAATGCCGGTTGCTGCAGTTCGTCAGCTTTAAAGTAAGTATACAAACCTTTGCTGTCATGTCGCCACTCTAGCTGCGGCCCCCATACCGCATTTAACGGTTTCTTCGTCCATAGTTTTGCGCTTGATTTTTCGGCGTCGACAAGCCAAAGCTGAACGTGGTCATCGCGCATGTTGGCAAATGCAATATAACGTCCATTCGGTGACCAATGCGCGCCAATAATTTTTAAATTATCAGGCAACCCCGCGATAGAGCGCTGCTCGCCAGTTTCAACAGTCACCAATTTTAGTGAATTAATGTAGCGAGCCTGGCTCACTGTATAGTTGAGCGGGTTTATCCGCCGGCCAGCAAGCTTAATTTCGTCAGCTGCGACGTCATGAATATCAGGTAAGGAAGGATACCCTAGCACCAGTAATAGCTTGCCATCAGGGCTTAAGTTGGCGCCAGGCGAAGGTGCCGCATCAACGATATCAATAATTTCTTGGGCGGGTTGCTGGTAGTCTATTTTTACCGGGTTAGCGGCAACTGAACTGGTACCGGCAAGTAAAGAACTTAACCCGAAAATTACTGCAAATGAACGTAATCGCTTCGATTGCTTCATATTAAGAGCCTTTTTACTTGAATGAACAGAGATAGCTTTAAGCTAACATAAATTCATTGCAAGCGACCTTTATACTAAGCTGTTAGGTCGCAGGAAGTGAGGCATTCAACGCCTATGCCCGCCTTCTAAGTACTGATTGGCATAATAAAAGTTTTATATCTACAATGGTTGTGTAAAAAATGTTAACAATAAACAAAGGAAATTTGTTATGCGATATGTAAACTCACTCTTGTTGCTGCTGGTTTTGCTTATGTCATTCAATGCATTAGCTGCTACCGGCGGGAAGGTAACAATGATGGACGAAGGCGAACGGGTGCAGTTGGAATTTTTAGGTAAAGAGCTGTTACGCATTAATGATAACAGCGGTCAAGGATACATGGTTATGCGTGACGAAAAATTGTACACAGTCATGCAAGAAGCTGGTCAAACTATGGTGTTTGATTTGTCAGCAATGGCGGCTATGGTAGGCGGCAATATGGAAGAACCCAGCGTGTGGGGGGATGAGGTTCGCGAAATACTCGATATCTCTAACACGGGTAACCAAGAAACAGTAGCAGGTATTGTCGGAGAAGTGTTTACGATGCGTTATGTAGATAGTCGTGGAAGAACTCAAAACAGTACCTTGGTTTTAACTAAAAACGAGACAGTTTTTGCCATGACTCAAACCATGCTGGCAATGACAAAGTTACTTATTCAAGCCAGCAACACTAACGTTGATAAGAGTTTCACTGAAATGGAGCAACATATTCTTGGCAAAGGCTATGGTGTACTGAAGCAGGGAGATGATTTTCAGCTGACCCATATTACCGATGAAGCGCCGGCGGCCAGTCGCTTTGAATTACCAGCAAAACCGATGCAAATACCTGGTATGGGGCGATAAGCGCCTCATACCAGCTGTCGGAAGCGCTCTATGATTGCCTGATTTTGATTATCGCGGCGACTCACTATGTACCATTGTCCCGGCAATGGGAAACCAGCAACATTGAGCGTCGCGACAGGGTCATTTGCATGCGCAACAATGTGTTTTGACAGCACTGCAAGCCCGCTACCTGCGGCAACGCTCAATAATATGGCCTCATTACTTTCTATTTCGCTGCGATACCGCAAATGAATACCTTGGCTAGCCAGCCAAGAATCAAAAACCATGCGCGTTGCAGAACCGTTTTCACGCATGAGAAATGGCTCGTGTTGTAACTGCGCAAACGTAAGCTCAGTTTGGTTTACTGCCCAATGATCACTGGGCGCAATAAGTACTAATGGGTTTTCAATAAAAGCTTGAGCATCGGCATTTTCGTCCGTAGGCGGATGACTAAATAAATACACGTCGTCTTGACCTTGGAAGTAGCGCTGTAATGTGTTGGCACGGTTGCCAATATGTAATGTAACGCGTATGTCCGGGTAGGCACGGTTAAACTGCGCAACCAATTGCGGCACTATGTATTGAGCCGTATTGACTAGCGCAATATGCAGTTCGCCATGGGTGCCACTCTCTATTGCGGCTAGGGTATCGGCACAACTTTGAACGCGACGCAGAACATCGCCAGCAGCTTGGTAAACTTGTTCACCAGCAGTAGTGGGCAGCATATGCCGACCTTCTTGGTACAACAAGCGACTGCCGAACAGCTCTTCTAACCGCTTAACTTGCGCCGACACGGTGGGTTGCGTAAGGAACATACGTCGCGCTGCAGCTGAAATACTTCGGCTCTCAACAACTTGAATAAATACATCAAGCAAGCGAAAGTTTAGGTGGCGAATATCCATAACGACCTTTTCTCAGTGAATCTCAGTGAAATAGCATAGATTAATCTCTATACCATATTTCAAATATATTTATTTTTAAATATAGATAAATTTGCGCATACTACCGCGCAATTTGGAAAAGGAGGTAACCATGCCAGATATCGTGATAGCGTTCTTTATGCTGGGTTTAATCGCAGGCGTCGTTAAATCTGATTTGAAAGTACCCGGTCAGATATATGAAATCTTGTCTATATTGCTCATGCTAAGCATCGGCATCAAAGGTGGATTGGCTTTACACAGCGATTATCAAAGCGTGGTTTGGTCACACTTGCTTGCTATTATGGCACTGGGGTTAATTATTCCGCTAATTGTACTTCCTGTACTTTATAAAATAGTCAAACTACCGCGTGTTGATGCAATTAGTATTGCTGCGCATTATGGCTCGGTCAGCGCTGGTACTTTTGCCGTAGCTTGGGCCTTAGCAACCAGTGCAGGCTTACCCATCTCAGCAGATACCACGCTTTACCTTGTTATTTTAGAGCTACCGGCAATTATACTTATGCTGGCACTTTACCATTGGCAGCTGGGGCAAAAGGGTCAAAAAGCTAATATGGCAGCCATTTGGCACGAAGCGTTTACTAGCCGAGGCGTAATCTTACTTATTGGCGGTGTAATTATTGCTTGGCTGTACGGCCCTAAAGGACTTAGCTCTATCTCTGGGCTGGTTATCGATGGTTTTAAAGTGCTATTGGCACTATTTTTATTAGAGATGGGATTAACCACAGCTCGTATCTTTCGCCCGCTGCCATTAGCACACTGGCGCCTTGTGCTGTTTGCTGCAGTGGCACCGGCTATACTTATGTGGCCTGGTATTTGGTTAGCAAGCTGGCTAGATCTGCAAGCGGGAAGTACGCTAATTCTGGGCGCGCTGACAGCGAGTGCTTCTTACATTGCGGCGCCTGCTGCAATTAGGGCAGCAATTCCAGACGCGGATATAAGCAAAGCTATGTTGGCGGCGCTAGGAGTTACCTTCCCACTAAACGTATTGGTTTATGTGCCGGCAATGACCTCGTGGTTGAGCCGTTAAATGTCACGGTAATAATAGCGAAAAAATATAACATAGACGGATTCGTTCGTTCATAAACTAAACAAAGCGCCTTATATTGAGCGGGATATCGCTTAACGGAGGCGCCTATGAACGCTGCAACATTACCCATTATTTCTATGACCTCGCTGGAATCGGCTGCCGGGCTAGCCGCGTTGCGCGAAGCAGCAAGCGAGGTAGGCTTCTTCTACTTAACCGATCATGGCTTAAGTGAAGCTGCGCAGCAGCGTTACTTGGCGTTAACACGCACCTTCTTTCAACTGCCAACCGCCGTGAAACAGACGATTGATATGATTCACTCGCCACACTTTCGTGGATACAACGCGCTAGGTTCTGAAATGACTGCTGGCCGGTTAGATGCGCGTGAGCAGTTCGATTGGATGAATGAAGAGTTGGCACTGGCCCCCGACCAACTGCGTAGCCCTTGGCAAAAATTAATTGGCCCCAACTTATGGCCCAGTGCTATGCCAAGTCTCAAACCAGCTCTTACCCAGTTGCAACAGACCATGAGTCATATAACGGTTAATCTATTGCAGAAACTGTGCCTAGCTTTAGGCGTTACTAGCAATGCACTTGATCATACCTTAGGCTCACAACCTTATACCCATGCGAAACTAATTCGCTATCCCGCCCAGCAAGCACAGCAACAAGGCGTTGGTGCTCATAAAGATCCGGGTTACCTCACCTTAGTGCTGCAAGACGCTCAAAGTGGCCTGAAAGTTGAGCGAGGTAACGAGTGGGTTAACGTCGCTCCAATACCTGGCGCGCTGGTGGTCAACATTGGTGAGCTTCTAGAGCTAGCCTCAAATGGCTTCTTGAAAGCAACGAATCATAAAGTTGAAAGCCCAACAGGTGGCATTGAACGCTACTCAATCGCCTTTTTTATGGCCGCGCAACTATCGGCGACAGTACCCGTGCTGCCACTTCCAAGTCATCTAAAGGCGAGAGCGCTAGGGCCAAGCACTGATCCTAATAATCCACTTTTAACAGATGTGGGAAATAACGTATTAAAAGGGCGTTTACGCTCGCACCCACAGGTTACACGAAAGCACTATTGTGACGACCAATTAAGGCATTTGTTGGCAAAAAGCTTCGCACATTTGCCAACAAATGAGATTTGCAATGAGTGTCTTGCGTAGCGCTATAACTTAAATCGCGCATAAAGGGGATTATGGTCGGATACTCTACTTGTATCGTTAGCGAATGCTTCCTGAAGTGACAGATCGCGGTAGAAAATAAAATCTAAAGGGTGTTGCCGGTAGGTCTTAATATGGTGTGGATCAACCATGATGGCTTTCCGCAGTCCCAAACTGCGACAAAATTGCAGCAAGCGCAAGCGACGTTGACGGCTCCAAACGTTAAAATCGCCGGCTACAATAAGTGGTCCTTTATGCCCGAATATTTCTTCTTTAATTAACGCTATTTCTTGCGAGAACTGATTTGCACGCACAAAGTTCATCGCGTGAACATTCACCACTAACAGCGAACCGCCCTCTGCTAATGAGTGATACGAGAGCATGTAACTTTTGTGCGTGGCAAACATGCCTTCGCGCTTTTTACTTAGTCTAGGGTGAGCTTCTGTAAAAGCATATTGGCTTGCAGTGAGAACGCCATAAACAGAACGACGTGTTTGCATATTGGGCGCAATAGCATATGACCATTGTGGAAGAAACCAGCTATTTGGGGTGGTTAGCTTAGCCTCTTGAAGCAATAAAAATAGACAGGGGTAGCTAGCTAAAATACGAGCCAAAACCCGCTGAAAATCTTGCGATTCGGTAAGCTTTTGAGTATTCCAACACAACACTCCGAATTCTTCGCCATGATGAATAGGTTGCTTGTGTATAAATTGCGGAGGAATCACGATTTTAGGTTTTAGCACAACCCCACCTACAATAATGGCCAGTGACAACATAACGCTAAGCGGAAAAAGCGCCGCCATAAGGTTATGCGTTTGCTTATTGTAAGACTTCTTTTATTTTAAAAGAAGTCTAAGCATGAGCTGCATTGATTTACGGGGTAGTTACACTACACCACCGAATACCAATGCAATACAAATCAAGCATCTAGTACCTATTTTTGAATGACCCTGAATCACAGCGCAAATTGAAGTACTCTCTTACCTTGGCCCTGCGGCACTTCTAAATGTGCATTTAAAGGCGGTCGAGCAATTCATACAGTGCTTTGTCGTTCTCCTGACCAAGCTGCTGTGCAAGTTGGCGATGTGTTTCAACACCCGCTTCATTGTTGTCCAATTTCATGAGCTGAGCCATGCGAGCATGTGCCCAAGCAAGTTCTGGAATTTCTAAGTCGTTGTCGAATGCAAGAATGTATGCTTCCATACTTTGAATTCCATCTTGCACATCAATGCCGCTAAACACTGCATTTCTAGCCACTTGATAGCGAGCGTTTAGTTGTGCTGCACGAATTTCTGGATGCTCCGAGAGCGCGCTGTCTGCCTGTAACATAGCGGCTTGTTTGAATAAGGTGTGAGCGCCTGCATAATCTCCCTCTGCTTGCTTTTGTAGCCCCAAACGAAGTTTGAGTCGGGGTTCATTCGGGTGTTTTGTCATGGCCTGGGTTAATGCAGCGGTATAATTGTTAGCGTCGAAAACGTTCACTACACGTAATTGCGCAAGTGTACCTTGAAGGTTGTCGATCGTTGCTATATCAGCGGCCTTGGCCCGAGCCTTGGTCTCGCCACCGCCTACAATAGAAGGTGCATTCAAGTAGTAGTTCAGCGCGGCTAGTTGGTACTTCATATTAGTTGGCTCGAGGGCCACGGCTTTTTCAGTACACTTACGGCTTCTTGATGCATTGCGCATAGCGCTCAACATGCCTTCTCCCGCACGTAGGCCATAAATTACGCCACAGTAATAATTCACCTGAGGGTCCTCAGGGTACTGCTCAAGAAGCCTTTCCATTAGGCGCTGCGCAGGGCCAAGTTCATTTGGCAAATGTGCTTCTATTTGCTGCAGCTGAGGCTCAAGAGCTTGGGAATTATGTTGGGCCCAAGTGTTTACAGTGGCAAATGTGCATGCAGCGACTGTGAGAATAAATATGTGTTTCATAATCGGTCCTTATTTATGGCCTTAATTTAAAGCTTTGCGTGGCGGGTCATATTTCTTTGAGAGTTTGGCGATAAAGAATGATCCAATAACTCCAGGAGCGAACCAAAGGGCAGTTTGTACCCAGCCACTAGCGTGTAGTAACGAATTTCCACCAAACACAATGAAAGCGGTGTATGCACCAATTCCAGAGCCGAGATAAGCTCCCAAGTGTTCACGCAACCAAGCCGTTGGAGACACGCTTTTACGGTAGGTATAAACCAAGTTAGACACACCAATCACCACTCCAAGTGCGCCGAATGCAATGAGTAAAACGAGACTGTTAAAGAGTCCAAAAGCGCTAAGTGCTAATCCATTGATTGCAAGCGCTCCGTTGATGGCTAAAGGCAGAGGCTTTTTCAAGCCATTACGGTTGCGTTTGTGCTCCAGCACTTGATTACCGTGAAAAATAGCGCAGTGAATCAACATGCCAAGATGAATAAGAAACCAAGCAAAAATATAAGTTTGTTGTAGGCGCACCTCGGTAAGGTGAGGAACCGCAGCAAGTTCAGGTTTAACGGCAGTATTGAATAACAACACCATTACGGAAGCAAAAATGCCAGTCAACGCAACCACGTGCATACTTGAGCCATAGATTTTGCCGAATTTTTTGTGATTTAAACCGCCTTTACGAGAAAGTACAGGAACCCAAAATAGGCAGAGCGCGAGCGCTCCAGCCAGTACGTGAATTGCTACGGTAAGTTGATAGATGGTTAACATAATTGCCATTCCTCCGAGAACATAGGGGTAAAGAGCAGGCCTCTTAAACCATGGAGGAAATTTTAGGTGGCTATGAAAATGTATGTTAGTGACAGAAGTCACAACTTTAAAAATGACTTTTGGCCTATTGGTGATTTACGCAATTGCTTGCATACTCAGGCAATGGAACTGAAAAACTTAAAACTAGATGCTGATCGACTAAGCGGTATTGGCACCGTGCTGGTAGTGGCCGCTTTCGACTTATGGCTGTTACTCTCAACCACCAACGCAAGCATACCAAGGCTTACTTTGTTGGCGTTACTTTATGCAACTTTTACGGTTACATTTTTCATCAATACAAACGATGAAGTACCGCTCTCAAGATGGCCCCGACACCTAATAATTGGTGGTCAATTTGTAGTCATTTGTTCAATAATGTACACCACACCCAATATGTTTAATGCCATTTTATTAGTGGTGTGGTCGGCGCAGCTCCCTTATTTTATGCCTTTTCGCTGGGCGCTTTGGCTCACGCCACTGTGGAGCTTTGTTGCGTGGAGTACGCACTTTCTGCGTTGGCAGCCCGACGGCATTGTAATTACTGGGGTGCTGTTCACTACGTTTAATGTATTCGCGCTCATTATGATGGAGTCGAGGCGTAATGCAGAATTTCAAAAAGAGCGCGCAGAGCAAGCGAATCGAGAACTTATTGCTATGCAGTCACTTGTGAAAGAGGCGTCGCAGCAGGAAGAACGGCTGCGTATTGCCCGCGATATTCATGATCTTGTAGGCCATCATCTTACCGCGCTTACGGTGCAGCTCCAGGTGCTGGCGCGTAAGGTACCTGACGCTCTGAAAGTTGACGTAGAGCGTTCTCGTGCTATTTCGAAATTACTGCTCGCAGACGTGCGTGTTGCCGTAAGCGAAATGCGTGAACATGAACAACTGAATTTGCGCGAAGCACTTGAGGCTTTGGTCGAAAAATTACCGGGCATTGAGGTTTCATTGGCTTTCCCGAACAAAGTTGCGGTACTCAATTTAGAACAAGCGCTAGCAATATTGCGCGGTGTGCAGGAAAGCGTGACCAATAGCGTGCGGCATGGCAAAGCCACCAAGGTAGGAATTGAGGTGCAGCAATCTGAACGCGAACTTGTAGTGCGTGTTAAAGACAACGGGCAAAGCAGCAAACCGATCGAATTTGGCAATGGCTTGAACGGCATGCAGGAGCGGCTAAAAAGCTTTAATGGCACTGTAACTGCTGAGCGCCAAGCGCGCGGCGTTTTGGTGTGTCTTAGAATACCGGTGGGTTTATGAGCACTTTGCACTCACCCGAAAAGCACCGAGTTATGTTAGTCGATGACCAAAAATTAATTCGACAAGGCTTAGCGAGCTTATTGTCGCTTTCAGCCCATATTGAAGTAGCACATGAAGCAGCAGATGGCGAAGAGGCACTTGCGTGGATCAAAGCCCATGGCAGCGACATTGACATAATCCTGCTCGACTTAAGAATGCCAAAAATGAATGGTATTCAGCTTCTACAAGCCATGCGTGCAGAAAATATAAAAATTCCGGTTTTGATTCTGACCACCTTTGACGACCATAATATGCTTCTTGAAGCGTTGAAAGCAGGGGCGCGAGGGTACCTACTTAAAGACGTAGAACTCGAAATGCTAGTGAGTGGTATTGAGCGAATAGTCGCTGGCGAGTCAATGATTCAACCTACCATTACCACCTCGCTTTTAAACGGATTACAAGGCTTACATTCCGAATTTGAGGCCTTTGCCGCGCCCGAGGCGCTTTCCGCTAAAGAGCTAGAAATATTACGCCTTATTGCCGCCGGTTGTTCCAATAAAGAAATTGCCGACGCTCTTTTTAAGTCGGAAGGCACCGTTAAAAATCAAGTAAGCGCCATTATGGCGAAGCTTGGTGTGAGAGACCGGACGCGAGCAGTTTTAAGGGCTATTGAGTTGGGACTTATCGGGTTTTGTTAACGCTAAGGGAACCTATAGCTGCTCTCTGTCGCTAACTAGCTCCTTAAAATAACAAGTTCTAATCTTAAGTGCCTCAGTGGTGGCGGCTAATTAACGGTATTATCGGACAGACGGCTCTGAAATTCTTTGATGGCGCACCCGACAGGAGTCGAACCTGTGACCTCTGCCTCCGGAGGGCAGCGCTCTATCCAGCTGAGCTACGGGTGCGTAATAATTCGTGGTGAATCCAGAAGAGCCGGCATTATAGTGGCCAGTGGCAGTTATGTCTACCGCCACAGGCCTTATGTTAGTCTTGTTTCACAAGCTTGAGGTTATGAAAGTCAAAGCTAAAGTCGGTGAAAGGTGCTGCGGCCTCTATAGTGGCACTATTGACTCGATTATCGCGGTCAGCCGAAAAATCAATAAAGGCATCTGCTTCTAGCAAAGGTTCGGCCCAGCGAATAACGAAGGTATCGCCGTTGTAATGCTCAAGCTCGCCGGTTAATAGTTCTGTATGCGCGAAGTCAATCAGCAGTTTGCCATCGCGAGCGCGCACCGTCACATCGCCATACCACGGGTCACGATAAGTGCCCACGTACGCGCGTAACGGTAAACTAGGACGAATGTTGTCGGGTTGTTCAATGCTAAACAGCAGCTTTTCGCGCATTGACGCCTGATATTTTTTCTGTTCGTCGGCTACCCAGTCGCGGTCAGGTACGTCTAAAACTTGTTCTAGGGCTTCTTGCGTAACCGCCGTTAATGCGCCAAACGCCTGCTGGTTACTAAGCACCACCATGCCGAAGTTTTTTTCAGGAATTAATGTGGTGAGCGACAACATGCCCAAAATACCGCCGCTATGGTAAACATGCTTAACGCCGTGCTGTTGCTTCACAAACCAGCCTAAGCCGTAGCCCATGCCATCGCGCAGCGGTGTGGTTAGGTTCCAGTTTTGCTCCGGTGGACTTTCTAAGTTAGCGATAAGCCATTTGCCTAAGTCATTCACGTTGGCAGCCATGGCGCCGGCGGCGCGGAAATCTTCAATATAGTCCAACCCAAACCGCTTCAGCTCGCCTTGGTATTCAATAGTACCGACGGCGCGATTGGTGTTTTCAACTGGAATACTAGAATAGCCAACGTACGTATTTGTCATGCCAAGCGGCTGCAAAAACTGCTTTTCAATGTAGTTGCTATAGGGCATGCCGCTTACCCGTGCAATAACCTCTCCGGCCACCACAAACATGAGGTTGTTGTAGTTAAACTTTTCACGTAGCCCGTCTTTTAATGGCACATGAGCCAAGCTGGCAATAATGTCGCTAGTGGTTTTGTCCGTATTTGGCCAAATCATTAAATCACCGGCGCCTAGGCCAAGCCCACTGCGGTGGCTAACTAAGTCACGAATGGTCAGCTCTGCTGAGCGTTGTGGGTCGCTCAAGCGAAACTCAGGAATATATCGCACCACAGGGTCATCCCAGCTAAGCTTATTAATAGCAACTAACTTGGCTAACGCAGCGGTGGTAAAGGCTTTGGTGTTCGAGGCAATACCAAACAATGTGTCGGCGGTTACTGGAGCCTTACTGCCAATATCACGCACGCCAAAACCTTCGGCTAAAACCACTTCGCCATTGTGCACAATGACAACGGCTAAACCAGGCACGTTAAATGCTTCTAGGCTTTTGGTCGCGGCTTCTCGGGCTGCATTGGCTGGGGATGCTGACGCGCTCAGTACAGCGCCAGAGAAGAGCATGCTGACTAGGGTAATTAGAAAACGCTGCATAGGCTTCATGTTATTGAGTGCTCGTATAAAAACAAAAGATAATTTCTAACATAACCAAATTTGGTTTATATAAGAAGTCAGCATTTCAAAATAACCTCACTAAGAGGCAACACCTATGAAGCGTTTTTACTTAAGCGTTACGGTCGTTCTTTTTATGCTCATAACCAATACGGTTTGGGCCGACGAAGCAAAAGACCTTATGCGGGCCGCGCAACAAGCACAGCACAATAATCAGCATGAGGCCGCAATTAAACTGTTTGAGCAGGCCTTTAGCCAAGGCGCGTATGAAGCGTTTTTGCCCTTGGCGCGCTATTACTATAATGCTGAATACAAAAATGACACGCGCATCAATGCGCTCATCAAGCAACTGGAGCAGGCATCAGAGCAGGGCCACACGAGTGCGTCTGAAATGGCTAGGAAGCTCTTTCTTTCAAATGAGTTTACGAACAAAGCTAAGGCTTTCCACCATGCCCAACTGGCCGCGGCGAATAGCACGAAGGATACCGAACAGTGGGTTGAGGCAAATATGGTTCTGGCCGAACTTTATTTTGCCGGGCTAGGTACTGCAAAGAACAGTGAAACCGGCTTTAACACCATGAAACGTGTCGCGTATTCCAATGGTAAGCCTAATCTCAAGGTTCACGTGCAGTTGGGGTTGCTGTATGGCAGGTCAGGCAACATTGATGAGTCCGCAAAGTGGTTTAACTCGGCCATTAAGGCACTGGTAGGGTACAAACGAAATGCGAAGGCGTTGGTTTCTGATATTTACTATCAACTGGGTATTAAGGACCACTCTGCCCAAGCCGCTTTTGAGTATTTTGAAGGTAAGCCATTAACCACAGAGCAACTTAACGACTTAAAAACCTTTGCCGAAGAACGTGACCAAGACGTCCAGCTAGCACTAGCTAGGGCGTATGCCTATGGCGAAGGCACGGCTAAGAATCAGCAAATGGCCGAGCTCTATTTCCAACAAGCCATAACAAACGACGACTTAGCTAGTTTAAAAGCCTATATAGAGTGGCTTGATTACTACGTTGACACAACCCATGCTAAGGCGTTTCCTTACGTTCTGCGTGCCGCCAAGAAAAACGACCCGAAAAGTATGGGGCGGTTGTCTGATCACTATCTAAAAGGTATTGGTACCGCGGTAAACTATGGCGCGGCACGTGATTGGGCAGCGCGTGCTATCAGCGCTGGGTTGGAAGATGCTGAGAATGAGTTGGTGTTAGCCTTGCTTATGTCAACACCCCCGAGCAGTACTCATTGGTATTCTTACACTCAGAATACTCGAGGCGGCAAATTATACACAGCGAGCTCCGCAAATTATGGGCCGATGAACCTAAGTGGCCG
Source organism: Pseudidiomarina woesei (assembly GCF_001418345.1). Taxonomy (GTDB): domain Bacteria; phylum Pseudomonadota; class Gammaproteobacteria; order Enterobacterales; family Alteromonadaceae; genus Pseudidiomarina; species Pseudidiomarina woesei. The sequence continues at coordinate 35,224 of NZ_LIPW01000005.1, read as the reverse complement.
GCGTATTCAGTACGTATTAAATCTAACAAAATACGGTTCAATACAAACTCAGCACTACGATGACATTATATTTCCGCGCGAATATACGAATTTTGTTACCGCGTACAAAGTCGATTGTAGTCAGCGCGAGCTGCAAGAAATAGGGTATCTGCTCCTTAATGGCGACAAGCTAGTTTATGAAGCTTTAGAAAGCGGTCGTTGGGGCTGGGGCAAGCCAGACTCAACCAGTACGACATCGCGTTTGTTGCAGCGAATTTGTAATTAGCGCTAAAGCAACACGCTTCGAATAAGCAGGCCGACCAGGGTGACACCAATTACCCCAGCGGCCCACAAGCCAATAAACCATAACCAGCGCTGCCAAGCGGGCTTAGTCATGATAACCGCTCTGTTCGCTAACTTTGCCGCGGAACACCCAATAGGTGTAACCGGTGTAAGCAAAAATTATCGGCAGTAAAATCACCGCGCCCACCAGCAGAAAAGCTAAGCTGTTATCAGGCCCTGCAGCCTCCCAAAGGGTAATTTCAAACGGGATTAAATAAGGGAATATACTGGCGCCAAACCCGACAAACGCGATTAAAAATACCCCAAGCGCCCACAAATAAGGTCGGCCTTGTTGCTGCTTAGTTAATGAAGTGAGTAAACCGCCACCAATAATGGCTAAGGCAAATGGCACTAACCATAAGCCAGCAGAGCCTGGCCAAGTTAACCAGCGGTGGGCCACGTTATCGAAGGTAGAAACCAAATAGACGCTGACACCGGCAATAGCAATAATAAGTAAAATTGCGGTATTTAAGCCCCATTTATAGGCTTTTTGCTGCAAATTACCGTCAGTTTTCATAACTATCCAAGTTGCGCCAAGTAAGGCGTAACCCACACAAACGGCCAAGCCAGCAAAAATAGTGAAAGGACTTAACCAGTCAAACCAGCCGCCGGCATAAGCGCGCTCGGCAACCTTAATGCCTTGTAGCATGGCGCCAAGCATAATGCCTTGGCTGAAGGCTGCAACCATAGAACCAAGCATGAATGCGCGGTCCCACCAATGCTTGTTATTTTTGCTTTTAAAGCGAAACTCAAAGGCGACGCCTCTAAAAATTAAGCCAAGCAACATGGCGATAACCGGCATGTACAGTGCAGGCATTAACACAGCGTAAGCCAGCGGGAAAACCGCCAGTAGCCCACCGCCGCCAAGCACTAACCAAGTTTCATTACCGTCCCATACGGGGGCAACTGAGTTAACCATACGATCGCGGTATTTCTCTTCTTTAACCCATGGAAACAGAATGCCCATGCCTAAATCGAAGCCATCTAAAGCCACGTAAGCAAAGACCGCAATGGCAATTAAAATGGCCCAAATGAGTGCATAATCCATGATCTAGCCCTCCTCGTGATACAGGCGTTCGGCTGCCATTGGCATGCGCGCATAGTCTGGAATGTGAGTATTTTCCGGGTCTCCGGCCATTTTTCGTAAGATATACACAGTACCCGCGCCAAAGACTAAAAAATACACCACTATAAATGCCACTAAGCTTGCACCAACTCCAACAGCGTCAATCGGGGAAGCGGCGTCGCTTGTTCTTAACAAACCTTGAATAACCCACGGTTGACGACCAACTTCTGTGACAATCCAGCCGGCTATGACGGCGACAAACCCCATTGGCCCCATGAACACTGCCGAGCGCTGCAACCATGGTGAGTCGAAAAGCTTGCCGCGTAAGCGAAGATAGCCTGACCACAACCCAACCAAGACCATCAATAAACCTATACCGACCATAATGCGAAACGACCAAAATACAATGGGGACTGGTGGCCAGTCTTCCTGAGGAAACGCATCTAGTCCGGTTACTTCTGCATTCACGTCATGCTTTAGAATTAAGCTTGCTAACCCCGGCACCTTAATCGCGTAGTCTACTTCGGCGGTGTCTTCGTTGGGCCAACCAAATAAGTAGAGAGGAGCGCGAGTTTCGGTTTTAAAATGCCCTTCCATAGCAGCCACTTTTGCCGGCTGGTGTTGTTGCGTATTTAAGCCATGAAAGTCGCCCACGATAACTTGCAGAGGCGCGACAATAAGAGCCATCCACATCGCCATGGAAAACATTTTGCGTGCGACCGCTGACTTACTGTCTTTCAACAGATGCCAAGCGCCCACGGCACCCACAACAAAGGCTGTGGTTAAATAGGCTGCAAGCAGCATATGAGCAAGACGATAAGGGAACGACGGATTAAAAATGACTTCCATCCAGCTCTCGACAATAAACTGACCTTGCTCGTTAATGGCGTACCCTGCGGGAGTTTGCATCCAGCTATTAACGGACAGAATCCAAAATGCGCTGATGGCTGTGCCTACAGCAACCATTAATGTCGCGAAGAAATGTAAGCGCTCACCAACTTTGTTCATGCCAAATAACATAACGCCTAAAAAGCCAGCTTCGAGAAAAAACGCGGTGAGTACTTCATAGCCCATTAATGGGCCAATAACGGGACCAGCTTTGTCAGAGAATACAGACCAATTTGTGCCAAATTGGTAACTCATGACAATGCCTGACACTACGCCCATACCGAAAGCGACGGCGAATATTTTTAGCCAGTAACGATAGAGCTTTTGGTAAACTGGATTTCGGGTTTTTAGAAATAGCCCCTCAAGTACGGCAAGGTAACTAGCGACACCGATAGTAAATGCTGGAAAGATAATGTGAAACGCAATGGTAAAGGCGAATTGTACTCGCGCTAGAAATACTGCGTCAGCTGCTGAGAACCACGTTTCAAACATGACAGACCTCGTAAATGCAGAACCTTTAGTCAGTATAGGTGCTCTTGGTCAACTTTTTATGGCAAATTGCGTGGTTTTTCAGGATGATTTCTAATATTACCCCTACAAAATATATGGCAAAAAGTTAATGGTGTACCTGAGTTTGTTTTTCGCGGCACTGCTGTCGGCAACTTTACTGCCGGGCTCGTCCGAAGTTTTGCTGGTAGCACTCAAGCTTGATGGGCATCAGGGCGTCAGCCTGTGGCTTGTCGCAACCTTAGGGAACACACTAGGTTCGTGTGTGAATTACGCTTTGGGGCGGTATGCATTGCACTGGCAGCATAAGCGCTGGTTTCCAGTTACACCTAAGCAGCTGAATAAAGGCCAGCAGTGGTTTGCTAAGTACGGTAAGTGGAGTCTATTTCTGGCGTGGATGCCAATTATTGGCGACCCGATAACGCTATTCGCTGGCATTATGCGGCTTCGCTTTGCGGTATTTTTAGTGCTCACCGCCATTGGCAAAGCCGCACGCTATGCCATTTTACTTGGGCTACTCGATGTTACGGTTGGGTGAGTTACGCATCCCCGCATTTCTAATTGCCGCTAAACGGCTATCGATGGTTGCTCTGTCAAACCATTGACCTGCCACCATAACACCCGAGCGCTCGGCCAGGGCTGACGGGTTTTCTAGTGGATTTTGCTTGAGCAGCACTAAGTCAGCGCGGTGGCCTTTTGCAACGCGCCCGAACAAATCTTTGTCGGCAAAGTAGTCGCCGGCCGCAACGGTTGCACTGTGTATAATTCCAGCGAGCGGAATGCCGGCATCATGCAACACGGCAAATTCGCGTAAGGCAGAGAAACCCGGCACGCTAAACAACTGCGGGGCGTCGGTGCCAAAAATCATCGGTACCCCCCCGTCAAACAGGGCCTTAATTAACTGCTGTCGATTGTCATGTTGAATCGCCGCTGCTTCGGCATTGAAGTAACCCAAGCTCGGTTCTTCTAGGTAATTAAACCAGCCAGCGCGAACGGTTTCGGGCACGTAATCAATTTCGTCATATTGGCGCAGCTGTTCGATATCACTCGCGCCAATAATTGTTGCCCACAATGCCTGCGTTGGCACTACAGCGGCCCCGTGGCGCAGGGTTAAGTCAACAAGATAGTCGAGTTCATATTTGCTGGCGGGGCGATTTAAAGCGTCAATGGCTTCTAAATAGCCATCTAAGTGATCAATAGTGCGTTGCCCTTCTGTCAAAGCCACTTCAAGACCTACGTCTTTCGGTACGTGACCCGCAAAATCCATGTTTGCGTCACGGGCTGTTTTCGCCATCGCTTGGTATTCGCTAAGCGTGAGCCCAGGGTGAACCTTTAATAAGTCCCAGCCTTCGTCACGTTGTTCAATAACGCGTTGCGTGGCTTTTTCTGGCGACTCAATGCTGTTGCCGTTGAAGCTTGGTCCAGCCAAATATAGTGTCGGTCCAACTCGTTTTCGTTCGGCAATATCGCTTTTTAATTGTAACTGGTGGGGGTAGCCGAGCATGCCGCGTACCGTGGTGACGCCGTTGGCGACATACATAAACAACACATCATCAAGGTAGCGTTCCGGTAATTGACCAAAGCTAGTCGCTGGTGGCACATGGCCGTGCATTTCTGTTAAGCCAGCCATTAAAAATTGGCCGGTGCCGTCAATGTGTAGGTAATTCTCGGGAATGGCCACATCAGAAGTGGCGCCAACAGCAACAATGCGATCGTCTTCAACCAGCACGGTTTGACCTTCGGTTAGTTGCCCCGAGTCGCGCGTAACGCTCACCACTGCAACATTGATAAAGGCAAAAGCATTGGGTGTTTGAGGCGCAGCTTCGGGCGCAGGTGGTTGAGCGGGCTCGCACGCTGCGAGGAAAATTAGCAAAGTAACAAGTGTCATGAAGCGAACTATTGTGTTCATTGTTAAGTCTCGGTTGTCTACCGCAGCGACAAGCAGGTTTGGCGTGTTGCTGCGCACTTTGGCTGGTGATTGGTTTAGGCTCTGATCAATAAAAACGATCACTTAAACATGAACAAGGATTATCGAAAATGCAATATTCACGACTCATTGCGTGGGCTGGCGCTTCAGTTTTGGCGCTGCAGGTTTTTGCAGAACCAGTTTTGGCGGCAACGATGGAAGGGAAAAAACAAGTGTCGACCTTCCAAGCTGAGGACATTTTCGCACTGGAATGGGCAACTGACCCGCAAATTTCACCTGATGGCCGTTACGTGGTGTATGTGCGTCACGGCTTTGACATTATGAAAGACAACACCAAGCACAGTTTGTGGATGCTTGATACAAAATCAGGCAGTCATACTCCATTGTTTGATGATCAATATAGCTATGGCAATCCTACCTGGTCACCGGATGGCTCACGCTTGGCGTTCAGCTCGAATCGCGGCGGTAAAAACCAAATTCATGTGTATCATTTGGCAACAAAAACACACAGCGCCATAACCGAAGTGCAGGAAACCCCGCGCCAGTTTGCCTGGTCAAAAAACGGCAAGCACCTAGCTTTCCTAATGAATGTTGCAGCCCCGAAAACCGATTATGCCAAATCAGTGAAGAAGCCCGAAAAGCCCAAAGATGCGAAGTGGGCAAAACCTCCAGTAGTCGTTGAACGAACTTATTATCAACGTGATGGGGCCGGTGTGTTAAAGGATGCGTATAGTCAATTATTTGTGGTGCCAAGTGATGGTGGTAATGCACGTCAACTAACCGCAGGTGCGTTTAGCCATAATGGCCCGTTGGCATGGGTTGATAACGACCAAGCTTTAGTGTTTAGCGCAAATCGCAGCGATAACTGGGAGCATCAAGTAAATGAAGCTGATCTATGGCAGGTGGCGGTTAGCGATGGTGCGCTGACTCAAATTACGAGCCAACCTGGGCGCGAATACGCTCCGGTTCTTTCCCCTAACGGCAAGCAACTTGCTTATTTGCAACGCGGTAGCGAGCCCGTTCCGTATCATAACGCCAAGCTTAACGTTATGGATTGGCAGAATAAAACATCACGCCAGTTGCTGGGTGACTTTGACCGTTCTTTAGAAAGCCCACTGTGGATAAACAACACCGCGCTAGCGTTGCAATATGCAGATCGCGGACGTTATAAGTTGGCGCAAGTTACACTCAATGGGCAACTAACCGATTGGGTAAACGATGTGGGTGGCGTTTCTGTAAGCCGTCCCTATTTAAGCGGTAGCTATTCATTGGCTGCCGAAACGGGCGCCGTTGCTTATACCCAAGGTAGCTCCTACCGGCCTGCAGATGTGACAGTATTTCACAAAAATAAAAAACGTAAACTAACAGCCCTTAACGAAGATGTGTTAGGCCACCGCGAGCTTGGAACCGTTCATGAGTTTACCTACACCTCAAGTTATGACGATACCGAAATTCATGGCTGGTATATTACGCCACCCAATTATGATGCAACCAAAAAGTATCCGTTGGTTCTCGAAATTCATGGCGGTCCGCACTTAGCGTATGGCCCAATGTTTGCTGCAGAGCAGCAGCGCTATGCGGCGGAAGGTTATATTGTTTTTTATAATAATTACCGCGGTAGCACTTCTTACGGTGCCGAGCACGCACTGAAACTAGATGGTTTTTATTCCTCAGAGCGTGATCATGCTGACCATATGGCTGGCATTGATGTATTGATTGAAAAAGGCCTTGTTGACGCCAACAACTTATTTATAGCTGGCGGTTCAGCTGGCGGAATAGCGACGACTTACGCGGTGGGTCTAACCGACCGATTCAATGCGGCAGCTGCAACGAACCCGGTTATTAACTGGGTGAGTAAAACGCTGACTGCCGATAGCTATTTAGGGCAAATTCATAATCAATTCCCCGCAAAACCTTGGGAAGACTATGAACACTATTGGAAGCGTTCACCACTTTCTTTGGTCGGTAATGTAAAAACGCCAGTGATGTTATTTAGTGGAGAAAATGATCGACGCGTACCTATGTCAGAAATTGAGCAGTTTTATCAGGCGCTGCAGTTGCAACAAGTAGATACCGCTATGGTACGTGTACCTGAGGCCTCGCATGCAGTGACCGCTCGACCTTCAAATATGATAGCGAAAATTGAGCACACATTAGCGTGGTTTAAACGTTACCTGAAAGAATAAATATTGATATTATGGCGCTAGATACAGTTCACAAAGAGCAAAGACAATCATGGAACGTTTTCTTGAAAACTTGATGTACAGTTTGCGTTGGCTGCTAGCGCCAATTTACTTAGGTTTAAGTTTGGCGGTTTTTCTGCTTGGTATTAAGTTCTTTCAAGAGCTATACCACGTGGTACCGATTATTTTCACAATAAAAGAAGTAGACCTTATTCTGCTTACACTTACGTTAATTGATATAGCGTTAGTGGGGGGGTTATTGGTTATGGTCATGCTTAGTGGTTATGAAAACTTTGTGTCAACGCTCAATATTAACAACGACACCGAAAAGCTCGCGTGGCTTGGCAAAATTGACTCAGGTGGCTTAAAAAACAAAGTGGCCGCGTCTATTGTGGCGATTTCGTCAATTCACTTATTAAAAGTGTTTATGAACGCCGAAAACCTGACAGAAACCACCATAAAATGGTATGTCATTATGCACCTAACTTTCGTGGGTTCGGCGTTTGCTATGGGTTATCTCGACCGCTTAACGCGTAAAAGTGGTGACGATTAAATAATAAAGTTAGCTGACAGGTACGCGTGGTACGCGAGCACTAACACCAGTGAGCAAGTCGTAGCTGATAGTGTCTGCACACTGGGCGATCTCGGCAACTGAAACATTTGCTCCCCACAATTCAACTTCATCACCGATGTTCACTTCGGGAACGTCGGTGATATCTACCATGATCATGTCCATGGTTACGGTTCCCGCTAAATGTGCTTTGTGACCGTTTATAAATACTGGTGTGCCGTTTTTAGCGTGACGCGGATAACCGTCAGCGTAACCAATCGAGACAGTTGCTATTGTACTATCACGTTTGGCTTCCCATGTGCCGCCATAACTGACAGTGTCGCCCGCTTTGATATCGCGAATTGCAATCACCGCAGCAACCAGTCGCATGACACTTTGTAGCGGTGCAGGAAGCTGTGAAGAGCTTGGGTTGTCACCATAAATTAGAATACCCGAACGTACCCATTGCTGGCTGGGGTGTGCCAAGTCAATGGCGGTGCTGACCAACGCGGCAGAGTTCGCGACGCTTAGGTCTAAATTGGCTTCGGTCACCGCGCAAGCATCTTCAAATAATTCAAGTTGCTGTTGATTGAGTTTATGGTTGTGGGAATCGGCCGCGGCAAAGTGCGACATCATGGTCACGCTAGCGACTTGTGGGCAACGCTTTAACTGTTGATAAGCCTCTGCCACCTGTTCAGGCGCCCAACCTAGCCGGTGCATACCAGTGTCCACTTTCAGCCATACCGCCAACGGGCGCACTAGTCGAGCGGTGGTTATTGCATTTAGCTGTTCTTGTTGATGTACCACCGGTTGAAAATTGTAATGTGCGCAAATGGGCAACTCAGCCTCGCTAAAACAGCCTTCAAGCAAGATCACCGGTTGTTGAAAACCGGCATTACGCAATTGCACAGCTTCGTCCACAAACGCCACTGCAAAGGCATCAACATAAGGCGCTATAGCATTGGCAACCGTCAGCATGCCATGGCCGTATCCGTCGGCCTTCACCACCCCAATAAGGCGTGCGTCTGCCGCTAGCTGACGAGCAACGCGCGCATTATTTTCAAGGGCTTGGCGGCTAATTTCTGCGCGGGTTGGGCGAAAGTGCACTCCGTTATTCATGGGGCTCCTTAAATCATGACAAAGCTGGCAATAATATACAGCACAAAGGTTATAACGCCGCCAGTTAGTGCGTAGGGTAACTGAGTGCGTACATGTTCAAGCAAGTCGCACCCCGAAGCCAATGCAGACACTGCGGTGGTGTCGGAAATGGGCGAGCAATGGTCACCAAATACGCCACCACCTAATACCGCGGCGAGCAGCAACGGGGCAGGTAAATTAAGCGCGACTATCATGGGCGCGGCAATGGGAATTAGTATGGCAAACGTGCCCCAAGATGTTCCTGTGGTGAAGGATATCAGTGCTCCGGCAAGAAATAACATAGGTGCAATTAAAATTAATGGTAAAAAGTCACCGACTAAATTGGCTAAAAATATGCCAGTGCCTAACTCGCGCAAGCTACTGCCAAGCGCTAAAGACAGCAGCACAATGCTGACTAACGGCAAGAGCTCGGACATACCTTTAAAACCGATATTGACCAATTGCTGATGACTTTTACGTTTGCTTGCCAGCAGCATAAGGTAAGCAACTACGCACGCTAAAGCCGTGGCATAAAGCACAGATTTCGAACCGTCGCCTTGGGTGATATCGCCACCGCCAGTACCGAACATAAAGGCCACCATGCCAAATACCATGACCAACAACGGCACCAGCATATAGCGCGCTTTACTGTTGCTAGGCACATGTTCAGGCAAGTCTTGGTGCGGCTGAGGCTGTGCTTCAATGGCGCGCATTGGGCCATGAACTTTGCCACTTATTGCGGTGTAAAACACCAAAACTAATGTGACGAGCGCATAAAAGTTGAAGGGAATCGTTGCCCAAAGGGTAGCTACTGACGAGCCAGGTAGGTTTTGCTGCTCAAGCATACCTAATACATAGGCACCCCAGCCGTTGAGTAAAATTAATATGCAAATTGGGGCGCTGGTGCTGTCAATTAAGTAGGCAAGTCGCGCACGACTCATGCCTAACTTTTCGAATAAGCCGCGTGACAAAATACCCGCAGTCAACACACTTAGGTTCGACTCGATAAACACGAAAACGCCGGTAAAAACGGTCATTAAGCTGGCGCTACGTTTGGTTTTTCCTAACCCTCGAGCCAGCAACGCCTCAACAGTAGCGGCAACGCCACCAGACTCGCGAATGTAGGCCAGTAAGGCACCGACCATTAAGCTGAAAATTAAAATTCGTGAATTCCCAGCTGAACCAAACACGGCGACAATTCGCTCAAGGGTGGCTACGAAGGTGTACAGTAATGATTCGTTCATATGCCACATGAGAAGCAATTCTGAAGAGGCAATCGCTAAAAGTAGGGCAACAATGACTTCTTTGCGCCAAAACACCACTAAAATTGCTACCAGTGGAGGAATTACTGACATCCAACCCATATTCTGTGCCTTTCTATTATTGTTTGCCGCTATTGTGCCAAGGACACATTCTCTGCGCAATTTAGCAGTATTGTCGTGCCAAACACAACAAACTGATACTAGCGAAGGTGTTATAAACCATGTAATTTGTAGGTATAACTTTCAATTTGCACAACGCGCTAATGACAAACCGTATACCTATTGCAACACTTGGGCCGGCCGGCACATTTTCTGAACTGGCGGTTTGGGAATTCGCGAAACAGTATGAACACATGCATTATGCGCTCTATCCAAGCTTACAGCGCACCTTGGCAAGTGTGCCATCGCACCATGATATTGCCGTGGTACCACTCGAAAATATCGTTGAAGGCATTGTTTCGCCAGTGGTCGACAGCTTTGTGCGGCAACCGCTGCAAATTATCGCTGAACTCGCCATTCCAGTACGTTTTTCTGTGGTGGCGAACCACCAAGAGCCGCAGCGCGTGTTTGCTCAGTTTGTAGCCCAGGGGCAATGCTCAGACTGGCTCGCGCAACACGAGGGCGATGTGGTAACCACTGCCAGCAATACTGAGTCGCTAGAATTACTACTTAACTGCCAAACCCCAGCCGCTGCAATTGTGCCCGAACACTTAATAACCGAAGCGTTATTAGCTAAGCATGAATTTGCTCAGGTGGTGCACGATGTGACAGATTACGCTCATAACGTCACGCGCTTTGTCGCCGTACAGCATCCACAGCCCTTGGCAGCAGCTCAGCCCGATAAGCACTATAAGTCGTCTATTGTCATCGTTGATGATCAAGATCACCCAGGCTTATTACTTGAGCATTTACAGGCTTTTGCCGTGCACCAAGTTAACTTACTAGCTTTGGTTTCTCGGCCGACAGGTCAAAAATTTGGCCAGTACCATTTTTTTATTGAGCTTGAAGGGCACTTAGAACACCCGCGAGTGCAGTCCGCCTTAAGCGCTGTGAAACTGCGCAACCGCGTGATTGAACTTGGTAGTTATGTTTACTCTAATTCTAGTTCAAGTTGCAGTTGATCATCAGGGTCGGGCAGCGCCACACTAATGCCAATAAGCCTTACACCGCGATGATTTCGGCGCTCCCAAGCTTCACGAACAAGTTGATAAAACAAACTTGGCGAGGCGGTTTGTAGCGTACGCGACACAGTGGTTTGCTGAAAGTCGCCAAATTTAAGTTTCACGGTTTGGCTTTTTATGTGTGCTTGCTGCCAGCGTGTTATCCGTAAGCGTTTTTGCAACTGCGGTAACAACACTTCGTCAATAAACTGCTCAACTTGCCGCAGTTGGTGCATGTCTTGCGGTAAGGTTTCTTCAACCCCAACACTTTTGCGTACACGTTCGGTCACCACTGGGCGTGGGTCGTGCCCGTGGCAGCGCTGGTATAGTAGCCAGCCCGACTTGTCACCTAGTAATTCTTGAAGTTTAGGCAGATCACATTGCTGAATGTCATGCCCAGTAAAATAACCAGCGTAATTTAATCGCTCTAAGCTTTTAGGCCCAACCCCGGGAATACGTGTTAGCTGCAGCTGGCCAATGTAGTCCATAACAGCATTCGGTGGCACTACAAACTGTCCGTCGGGTTTGCGCTCTTCGCTGGCAATTTTCGCCACCATTTTTTGATTGGAAATGCCGGCCGACGCGGTTAGCCCCATGCCACGTAGCCGATGCCGAATGCTTTCCATCGTTACGCTGGCGCTACCGTGGTATTGCGTATTGTGGGTTAAGTCTAGGTAAAACTCATCAATAGAAGCGGGTTCAACCAGCGCTGTCGTTTCTAGTAACACCGCGAGCACCTGTTTTGAAAGTTCGCGGTAATAGGTGTGGTCAGGTGACACAAAGTGCAAATTGGGGCACAACCGCCGAGCGTGAGCGCCACTCATGGCACTGCGTACACCAAACTGCCTAGCCAGATAGTTAGCCGTTGCGACTACGCCGCGTTCACCGCCACCGCCTACGGCAAAAGGTTTATTACGTAAGCTAGGGTCGCGCAAAACTTCAGCGCTGGCAAAAAATGCGTCGAGATCCAATAAAGCTATTTTTCGCGTATTTAAATCTGTATTTTCTGACATAGCACGGAAGTGTTTAACCTTGGACGGAATCTGGCTATAATCGCAACAACGAAACGAGCAAGCAAGCTCATCAGCTTATACAGGAGTCCACTGTGAACGTACTGAAAGTCGTAAAATCTAGCCGTGTTTGGGTTGCTGCAATCGCTTTAGCAGTTGGTAGCGCTAGTGCTGCTATGATGCCGCAACAAAGTAATGATGACATTAAAGAGCGTATTGCTCCAGTTGCACAAGTACGTGTTGCTGGTGCTTCAGCTGCAGCAACCGGTGGCGCTGGTGGCACACGTTCAGGTGACGCGGTATACAACAAGTTTTGTGCAGCGTGCCACACCTCAGGTGTGCTAGGCGCCCCGAAATTGAATAATGCAGCTGATTGGGAGCCGCGCTTAGCGCAAGGCATGGATACAGTGCTCAAGCATGCTATTGAAGGCTATAATGCAATGCCACCAAAAGGTACGTGTAACGACTGTAGCGATGAAGAAATTCAAGCAGCTATTGATTACATGATCGAAGAAATCTAAGCGATTTCTGACCAATATTCACAGTATTTATGATGAAAAAACCGCTGCGGCGGTTTTTTTATGCCTGTAATTTAACCAAAGTACTTTTCTAATGCGCACATGAAAGTTATACTCAGGCGTTACATTTACTAAAAGTTTACATTGTTTTTACGCCAAACATCAGTATATATTTGGTCAAATAACAAACAATGCGATGCTCAAAATATAAAATAAAACTATAAAAACAGAACATGCGACAGCGTCACGAAGCTGAAACCAACGAGCTGCACCGAAAACAGCAGCGAGAAATTGCGCGCCTGCGCAAGGCTGTTGCTCGCCTGAAAGACCTCACCACGAAATACCGCCAATCGGAAGTTATTCAAAAAGCGCTGTTTAAAATTTCGGAGCTGGCCTCGTCGGTAACCGACATGGAGCAATTTTATCAGTCGGTGCACGCTATTATTGGCGACCTTATGGTGGCGAAGAACTTCTTTATTTGTTTGCACGACCAGGTTGAAGACACTGTCCGTTTTGTTTATTTCGTTGACGAATATGACGACATACCATCGCTAAAAGCTATTCCGGCTGAATTATTAGGCAAGGGGTTAACTGGTTACGTTATGCGCACGGGTAAGCCGTTTTTGTATGACGAAGAGGTATTTAATCGGTTATGCGACAGCGGCGAAATTCGGGACTTAGGGGCTGCTCCGGTTGACTGGCTAGGGGTGCCATTGCATTCCGATAGCCGCGTCATTGGTGCCATGGTAGTACAAAGTTACACCGAAGACGTACGCTACAGCGAAGCCGACAAAGAACTATTCATGTTCGTTTCGCAGCATATTGTTAATGCACTTGAGCGGGTGCGGCAGCGCGAGATGATGCAAGAAGAAATTGCGCATCAAACGGCCAAGCTGCGGCAAATAAACGACGATTTAAAATCAGAAATTTCAGAACGTGAACGGGCTCAGCAGCTGAGTACTGTTTTATTCGCAATTTCTGAGGTAACAAATACCTCCGACTCGATTCAGAGTTTCTACCAGCAACTGCATCGGCAAATTGGTCAACTCATTAACAACGATAACTTTTTCGTAGCGCTGCTGGATGACGAACGAAAATACCTCGAGTTTCCTTACTACGTCGATGCGTTTGATAATAATCTGCAGAAAAAACGCCCGTTAGCGCGCGGTATGACCGAGTATGTTATTCGGCACAAAAAACCGGTGTTTATTGACGCCGACATGTACCAGACATTGGTCAGCTCAGGCGAAGTTGAAGACGCCACCAGTTATTATGGTACTCAACCGACACAGTGGCTAGGTTCTCCTTTGGTGGTTGATGACGAAGTAATTGGTGTGCTGTCGGTACAAACTTATACTGGTGACGTTTCCTACAAGCAAGACGACTTAGAGCTCTTGAATTTCGTTTCACAACACGTTGCTGTGGCGATTGAGCGCCGTCGTAATGCGGAAGAAGTGCGCCGCGTTAATGCTTATCTGGAACGTAAAGTAGCCGAACGCACTGAAGAACTGGTGAACGAAATTGAGCGCCGTAAAAAAGTTGAAGAAAAACTGTTTTACGACGCTCACCACGACGCCCTTACAGGTTTGCCCAACCGCTCAATGTTTACAGAGCGCTTGCAACAAACTCTCAAACACAAACGTCGTTATCCGCATCACAATTTCTCCGTGTTGTTTGTAGATCTAGACCGGTTCAAAGAGATCAACGACACGCTAGGGCATTCTGCCGGTGACGAATTTTTACTTGAAGCTAGCCGTCGCATTGGTGAATGCATTCGTGACAATGACACCGTAGCCCGGTTAGGCGGCGACGAATTTGTTATTTTATTAGACATGATTCGTCATATTGATGACGCCAAAGACATTGCCTCACGCGTTATTGAAAAAATGAAGCAACCTTTTGTGTTTGGCGAAAGCGAGCATTATTCCGGTGCTAGTGTTGGTATCGCCGAGTGTAAGTCACGCAATGACTCTGCTGAGCGGTTATTGCGCGACGCTGATGCAGCCATGTATCAAGCGAAGAGTATGGGGCGTGGTTGTTATGTCGTGTTTGACGAAAGTATTCACAAAGATCTGGTCGCCTCGCTACACCGTGAAACAGAATTACGGCATGCGCAATTTGACCAAGATTTTGTGCTGCAGAAATTCAATGTATTTGAGCTGAATAAAAACCAAGCTGTGGCGCAAGAACTGCTGCTGCGTTGGCAACGTGATGATAGCCTGCTACCGGCCGACCGGTTTTTAGCGATTGCAGAAAAAACCGGCATGACCATGGCACTTGACCAATGGATGCTCACGCGCTGTTGCGAATTGTTGGCTGAAGACGATAATGCCATGCCGGTATATGTCAGCATTTCTGCAAAGCACCTATTCAAGCTTGCCGACGTCAAAGCGCTGCAAGAAATTATTATAAGCTCAGGTGTGGCACCTGAAAGACTTATTCTAGAGTTCAGCGAAACCGAGCTGAACGATAACTCAAAACGTCAGTTGAGCTGTTTGCGTCAGCTTGCTGACTTTGGCGTGGGGCTTGCGCTGAATGAATTTGGGCGCAGCGCCGGTGCACTCCAATATATTTTGAATTATCCGTTTACTCACGTGAAACTCGACCCACGTTTTGTGGCTGATATAGCCACCAGCCAGCGCGCACAAACCATGGTGCGCAACGTGGTTCACTTATGTCGCGACTTAGGCATAGAAATAGCCGCTGCCGGTATAGATCTTGCTGACCAACAAAAAGCTTTGGTGCATAACGGCGTCAATTTAGGGCAGGGAATACTGTTTGGAGAACCCGAACAGGTAAAGTCACTTTCTCAACAACAGCCGACGCAAGCGCAGTCGGCGGGCACCGCTTAACCTCAAGTTAGTCTTCCATTGCTTTGCGTAATAATGCCAAGCCGCTTGCGCGTGCTGTTTCACGTGCTTGTTCGTTGGCTTTGGCTTGCTCTTCCCACTCTAAGTCATCTTGCGGTAGCTCATACAAAAAACGACTAGCTTCAGGGCGAACAACGTCGCCATATTGCCGACGTTCTTTGGCCATGGTGAAAATAAGCGATTGCTGCGCACGGGTAATACCCACATAAGCAAGGCGTCGTTCTTCCTCAACCATATTGTCGTCAATACTTGATTGGTGCGGAAGAATACCTTCTTCCATGCCCACCATAAACACATGGGGGAATTCCAGGCCTTTTGAAGCATGTAGCGTCATCAGCTGTACTTGGTCGCCTTGCTCTTCTTCTTCGTTGCGAGACAGCATGTCGCGCAGACATAGCTTAGCGACGGCTTGCTCAAGCGTGACCGGTTCGTTGTCATCGTCACCTTTAAGCATTTCGCTAACCCAGCGCATTAACTCGCTCACGTTCTTCCAGCGCATCTCGGCGGCGCTAACGCTCGGGCTGCTTTCATAAAGCCATTCTTCATAACCAATCAGCTTTAATAAGTCGAACAAAGCGCCGGTAGCCTCAGGCGTGTGATCGCAGCGCCGAGCGGTGCGCTTCATAAAGTCGACAAAATATTGCACCGACTGAAATTCTCGCGCCCCTAGACGGGTTTTTAAAGCTTGGTGGTCAGCCGCTTCATACAAACTAACATGTAGCTCGTGAGCCAACTCGCCAATGCGTTCAACTGTGTGAGGCCCAATGCCGCGCTTCGGTACGTTAATAATGCGAATAAAAGCGGTGTCATCACTGGGGTTAACCAGCAACCGCAAATACGCCATTACATCTTTCACTTCTGCCCGTGCAAAAAAGCTTTGCCCACCGGTCATGCGGTAGGGAATACGGTTACTCATGAGGGCTTTTTCAAAAATACGTGCTTGGTGGTTACCACGGTATAAAATTGCGAATTGATGATAAGGCGTGCGCTCCAAAAAGCGGCGACGAACAATCTCTGCAACGACACGTTCAGCTTCATGCTCTTCGTTGCGGCCATAGATAACCCGCAGCGGAACACCATATTCCATTTCGGAAAATAGCTTTTTGTCGAATACGTGCGGGTTGTTTTCAATTAAAATATTGGCGGCTTTAAGAATGCGCCCGTGCGAGCGATAGTTTTGTTCGAGCTTAATGACTTTTAGCGCCGGGAAATCACGTTGTAACAACGCCAAGTTTTGTGGCTGCGCGCCGCGCCACGAATAAATCGACTGGTCGTCATCGCCAACCACCGTGAAGTTAGCCCGAGCACCAACCAGTAAACGCACCAGTTCATACTGACTGGTATTCGTGTCCTGGTATTCGTCCACCAACAAATAGTGAAACTTCTGTTGCCAGCGTTCGCGTGCTTTTTCATCGGCCTTGAGCAATAACGTTGGCAGTAGAATTAAGTCGTCAAAGTCTATCGCGTTACAGGCTTTCATATTTTGCTGATAACGCCGGTAGAACTCAGCAAACATCTGCTCGTCTGCTTGTTGCGCCTGGTCCAGCACTTGGTCGGGGCTGAGCATGGCGTTTTTCCAGTTGCTGATTTGGCTTTGCAGCAACTTTAATAAATTCTTATCACCATCAAGCTCTGGCTCAGTAAGTGCCTTTAAAAGCGCAAACGAATCTTGGTCGTCAAACAGCGAAAAGCCAGCCTTCATATTCAAGCTTTTCACTTCTTTGCGAATAATATTCAAACCCAACGTATGAAAAGTAGATACGGTAAGCCCACGTGTGTACTGGCGGCCTAATGTTTGCCCAACACGCTCTTTCATCTCGCGTGCGGCTTTGTTGGTAAATGTTACTGCTGCAATGTGTCGAGCTTGGTAGCCACAGCGCTGAATAAGGTGCGCAATTTTCTCAGTAATCACGCGGGTTTTACCACTACCAGCACCCGCCAGAACCAGAACTGGCCCTTCAATCGCTTTGACAGCTTCTTGTTGACGCGGGTTTAACAACATGGCTTAGCGTTACCTTTTATTGACATGAGCAGACGAAACACCTGCGGTGAAGCGGCAGATTTTACCGCAAACTCCTGCTAAGCTAAAAGGCAATTACTGATTAACTTGAAATTAGCGGTGGATATTGATCATGGACGCAAAAAAAATTGAAGACATAGCTCGTCAAATTAACGACAGCATTCCTGCAGGCGTAAAAGATTTTGCTGGTAGTTTAGAGCAGCGTATTAAAACTATTTTGCAGCAACAATTAGGTAAGCTCGACGTCGTGACGCGCGAGGAGCTTGACGTGCAGCAGCAACTGTTATTGCGTTTACGCCAACGCGTAGAACACCTTGAGCGTGAGCTAGAGGCAATGAAAAAAGAAGATTAATCGCATTGCGCCCAAGTGGTGTTCATGCTGACAGGAACAAACTCTGGTAGCGCATCGGCTGCATTTTCAAGGCGTTTAGTATACTCACTTAGTGCCAATTCATTGCGAAGAATAGCGTTAACATCGCGGTTAATAAAATATCCAAGCTCGCCAACCTTGTACATCGGCGAGCCTTTGGTTTCTCGCACTAAGCTTGTTGCATTGCCATTGATGGCAGACAAGCAACAGTTTTCTAAGTTGTTAACCATGGTTCGAATAATTGAGTCGGGAACCTTCATATTGTCAGGGTCACGGGAGAAGCGACGAAGCCCTTCAATTTTTTCATAAGCTTCGCTGACACTTTTCATCGACTCTTTAAGTAAGGTTACTGTCTCATGGGCTAATGCTAAATTAAGCTCACTTAGTATGCCGCGACTAGTGGTCGCCTCGTGCAGCGGAAATACACTGCGATTAAGGTTCAGTTCGCGCCATTGTTCATTCAAGTAGCGTAAGGTGGCGGTTTCAGGCGCCTCTAACTTTTCAAGCGCATGCAGCTGTTCGGCAAAGCGGCATACGCGATCATGACTTTTTGCTTGATCGCTGGCTGGCGGTTTATTGGGTGTTGCTGCTGTAGGCGAGCTACTTTCAGTGCAACCAGTAAATAGAATGAGAGCAAAAAAATACAAACTTACCTGCCAGCGGT
This sequence comes from Pseudidiomarina woesei, assembly GCF_001418345.1. Lineage (GTDB taxonomy): Bacteria > Pseudomonadota > Gammaproteobacteria > Enterobacterales > Alteromonadaceae > Pseudidiomarina > Pseudidiomarina woesei. The sequence continues at coordinate 16,771 of NZ_LIPW01000005.1, read as the reverse complement.
GCTTAATTAGCAAACTCAATCTCCTTGTGTGCGTTAAGCTTAATCGCCCGAGTGTAACACTGACTTTACGCAAAAAGTACCTGCATAACTAGAATTATTCAAGCGGAATTCATACTATGGGTTTCGCGTAACAAACCTTCATTCAAGGAGAACAAAAATGGCGCAGTGGTTAACCGGTGAAGTGATTGAGAATTACGCGTGGAACCAAGAGCTATTCAGTTTGCGCGTGCGAACACAGCCGTTTGAATTTATTGCCGGCCAGTTTGTTAGGCTTGGCCTACCCCATGAAGGTGGACGCGTGCAGCGCGCGTATTCATTGGTCAATGGCCCCGATGAGCATGTACTCGATTTTTTAGTTAATCGTGTACACGACGGTTTATTTTCTCCGCTACTGCATGATTTGCGCGCCGGCCAAACCATTGAAGTATCGCAACCGCCCAGTGGGTTTTTCACCCTAAATGAAGTACCTGAAGGTGACAGCTTATGGCTTATCTCAACCGGTACTGGCATTGGCCCGTATTTATCTATGCTCAGTACCGATATTCCATGGCAGCGCTTTAAACGCATTCACTTAGTGCATGCCGTGCGTTATGCGGCCGACCTAGCCTATAACGAAAAAATTCTACAGTGGGTAGCGGAACACCCCGGCCAGCTTACCTATCAACCCGTAGTAAGCCGCGAAGATCACGCTGGTGCATTACGTGGCCGTATTCCGGCGCTTATTCAACAGGGCGACTTACAGCGCGCCGTAGGCGATCTCTTAGACGAACGCGCCCAGGTCATGCTATGTGGTAACCCAGACATGATTCGTGATGCCAAAACAGTGCTCGCCGATATGGGACTTGCCAAGAATTTACGACGCAAACCCGGCAACGTCACCATGGAACATTACTGGTAATTCGTACACCGAAATACGTGGTTATTATCCGTCGAATTGTTGGTGCCCACGCTACACTCTAATTTTTCAGTGAGGGAGAGTGAGCATGGCAAAGGAAGGCGTTCGAATTGCCAAGATCTATACGCGGGCACTGCAAGGCATTGAAGCGCCACTAGTGACCATAGAGGTGTGTTTGGCATCGGGGCTACCGTCATTCACCATGGTGGGGTTGCCACAAACGGGAGTGCGTGAGGCGCGCGACCGGGTGCGCTCGGCGATGTTGGCCAGCGACTTTTCCTTTCCCAAAGGCCAAAAAATTACCGTTAACTTAGCGCCTGCTGATTTACCAAAATTTGGTGCGCGCTACGACTTGGCCATCGCCATTGGTATTTTAGTTGCGAATAACCAAGTGCCTGAGTCGAGCACCGTCGGGCGTGAATTCTATGGTGAATTAACACTCAATGGTGATTTGCGTGAAGTGACCGGTATATTGCCGGCCGTAATGAGCTGCCGGGACGAAGGGCGCGAAGCGGTTATTCCATTGGACAATGCTGACGAAGCGGCGGTATTGCGTGAACAACAGTGCGTAGCGGCGATAAGTCTACGAGACGTGGTAGAACACCTCACGAGCCCTACAAAACTACCCTTCATTAAACCTCAAGAAGCGCGCGAACCAGACCCAATACATGGCGATATTGCCGACGTGATTGGTCAACATCAAGCCAAGCGCGCACTGCTCTTGGCAGCCTCCGGTGGGCATCATTTGATGTTTGTTGGGCCTCCGGGCACAGGAAAAACCATGCTAGCACAGCGTTTACTTGGGTTACTGCCCGCTCTTGATGAACGTGATGGTTTAGCGGTGGCTGCCATTCGCTCGGTGAGCGGAACCCTGCGCGGTAATCACTGGCAACAACGTATTTTGCGGGCGCCCCACCATTCGTGCTCGGCTGCGGCACTGGTGGGTGGCGGTTCACCCCCGCAACCCGGCGAAATTTCCCTAGCGCACAGATCACTGTTGTTCTTAGACGAGTTACCTGAGTTTGCACGGCATGTGCTTGATTCACTGCGTGAGCCACTCGAGTCAGGCACTGTGACCATTAGTCGCGCCGGGCATCAAATAACCTACCCGGCCGATTTCCAACTGATTTGCGCGTTAAACCCGTCGCCGTGCGGCTATTTTGATGGTGATTTGTCGAGCGCTCGTGCCTCTCCCGATCAAATTGCTCGGTACTTAGGCAAGCTTTCTGGGCCCTTGTTAGACCGAATTGACATGCAAGTAGATGTGCCACGTCAGCCAGATGTGTTGCGCCAACAGCATGAGCAGCAGGAACCGCTTTCGCCTACTTGGCGCGGATGGGTAGCAGAGGCTCGGGCCTGCCAACTTGAGCGCCAAGGCTGTTTGAATAGCGAGCTAAAACCAGCTCAGTTAGCTGAGTTTTGCCGGTTAAGCGACGACGATCATGTGTTTTTGGTTGCTGCCATAGAGCAGTTTTCACTGTCGCATCGTGCTTACCATCGTTTGTTGCGCTTAGCGCGAACCATTGCTGACCTTGACGATAGTGACGCTATACAACGAAAACATTTGGCCGAGGCGCTTAGTTTTCGCGCTCTCGACCGCATACTTCAGCAGTTACACAAGTTGTAACGCTTGTTTGAATAAGTGCACCGCGGTGTCGATGTCTTCATCGCAAATATTGAGATGGGTGACCAAGCGCATACGCTGCGAACGTGCAGTTAATATGCCGTTATCGCGTAAGTAATCGCTCACTTTTTGTGCCTGTTCAAGTGACTCAAAGTTGACATAAACCATGTTTGTTTGAGCTGACTCAACCGAGATATTCGGTAATCCGCTTAGTGCATCATGTAACTGTTGGGCGCGCATGTGGTCTTCAGCTAAGCGCTCAACATGATGGTTTAAAGCGTGGTCCATTGCTGCCGCGATGATACCCGCTTGGCGCATGCCGCCACCAAGCATTTTGCGCCATCTATGTGCCCGTTGAATAAACTTTTTGGATCCAACTAATACCGAGCCAATTGGTGTGCCTAAGCCTTTCGAGAAACAAATAGAGACACTATCAAAAGGTTCCACAAGATCACTTAGTGACTTTCCTGTTGCTACACAGGCATTAAAAATTCGAGCACCATCTAAGTGCAATTTCAGACCATGCTTATCGCATAACCGCCGCGCTTTTAACATGTAGTCTTGCGGAATTACACGCCCAGTATGGGTATTCTCAAGCGACAATAACTTGGTGATTGGAAAGTGTGGGTCATCCGGTTTAATTCGCTTTTCGACAGCCGCCAAATTTAACGTGCCATCGGCCTCTACTTCAAACGGTTGCGGAACAATACCGCCTAATACCGCAGCACCGCCCGCCTCGTAACGGTAGGTGTGGTATTCTTGGCCAACAAGGTACTCTTCGCCGCGCTGACAATGGCTGAGCAGGGCAAGTAAGTTAGTTTGGGTGCCGCTGCTAGCTATTAGTGCAGCTTCTTTACCCGCCAGCTGAGCCACTCTCTGTTGTAATGCATTAATGGTAGGGTCATCGCCAAATACGTCATCACCGACGGGCGCCGCTGCCATCACGGCACGCATAGCCGCTGTGGGGCGCGTTACCGTGTCACTGCGTAAATCAATCATGGTACCCCCAAGCTGGTGGTGGAAGGTCAATAGGTTGGCTCAAATCGACCTGCACTTCAAAAATTCGGCCAGGGCGCGAGAGCTTATAGCTCATGGTTTTTGCGTCAAAAAACTGAATAGTCCAGGTATTGGCCACCGACACGTCTAAGCCATTTTCAATAAATAACGCTTTGCTGGCCTCGTCAACGGGAAACGCCTGAATGGTGGCTGAGCCGCTAGCTAAAGTTTGGCCTCCATACGGTGATACCGCGTCGGCACTGCCGTCTTCGTGCAAATGAATGTGTTGGAAGTCAATGTAGCCTGGGTGTTGTGTCAGTACCCAAGTGCGCGAACGGTCGTCACCGACATGCAGAGGCATACGTACGACATTGTCCTCGCAGTCACGAATGTGCACTACCAGCGGATGATCCCAAGCGGGACTTGGTTGGTTATCTTGCACAATGGTTGCGTTAAAAGCTTGTCCACAATACGGTTGAAATTGCTGCATAAATGCCGATTGTTCCGCTAGTAACTGCCCATTGTTATTCTGGTTGGCAGGTGCACAAGCGGTTAAGCCAGTAATAGCCACGACAGCCGCACAAAATGTGTTGGTACGCCCTAATTTTAAGTTCGAGTAAATCATGGAAGATTCCTTTTTATAAAACGAGGGGCTCTGAACTAAGTGGCCACCTGGTTATTTGTTATTCCAAAATGTGTGGATACTTTGCCATAGCTTGCTTTGCTATAAAACATACCGTCGTGCGATAATGTCAGTCATTCGACGCAAAATATACTGCGATTTAAAGTAAACAACGGACAAAATAATCATGCATGTTTATCAAAATGTTCTGGAAATGATTGGCAACACGCCAATGGTCAAAGTATCTAACATCGACACTGGCCCTTGTGAACTATATCTCAAGCTCGAATTTATGAATCCAGGCGGCTCCATAAAAGACCGCATCGCAGTAAGCATGATAGAAGCCGCGGAACAGTCAGGCGCATTAAAGCCAGGAATGACCATTATTGAAGCAACCGCAGGTAATACCGGTTTAGGTTTAGCGTTAGTGGCAGCCAGCAAAGGTTACCCGCTGAAAATTGTTATGCCAGACAAAATGTCAGCCGAAAAAGTAAACAACCTCAAAGCCATGGGCGCGGAAGTTGTACGCACCCGCTCTGATGTGCAAAAAGGCCATCCTGAATACTACCAAGACATGGCGGCACGGCTAGCTGAAGAAAACGGCTACTTTTATGTTAACCAATTCACCAACCCAGCCAATGTGGCGGCCCATTACCGCACTACAGGGCCCGAAATTTGGCAACAAATGCAAGGCAACTTAGACGCGTTTGTATGTGGTGTTGGTTCGGGCGGAACTTTGTCGGGCATTGGCCGCTATCTGCGCGAGCAGAACGCAGACATTGACTTAGTACTCGCTGACCCAGACGGTTCTATTCTCGAGCCGCTGATTAACCGCAACGAAACCGTCGAAGCGGGCAGTTGGTTGGTTGAAGGTATTGGCGAAGACTTCGTGCCAGATATTTGTGAAATTAACCTAGCCAACAAAGCCTATGCAATTAGTGACAAAGAAGCCTTTCATACCGCGCGCGAGCTGTTGGTTAAAGAAGGCGTCATGGTGGGTTCATCAAGCGGCACCCTTATTGCCGCCGCGTTACGTTATTGCCGTGAGCAAACTGAAGCTAAACGCGTAGTGACCTTAGCTTGTGATACCGGCAACCGTTATTTATCAAAATTATACAACGACGAGTGGATGGCCGCTCAGAACCTGTTGGAGAAGTAACATGGCAGATGCAAAGAACATGAAATTCGCAACCCTTGCTATACACGGTGGCCAGTCACCAGAGCCGGCAACCGGCGCAGTCATGCCGCCAATTTTCACTAGCTCGACTTACATTCAAGAAAGCCCAGGCGTACACAAAGGCTTTGAATACTCGCGCTCACACAACCCAACGCGCTTTGCTTGGGAGCGCGCTGTTGCCAGCCTAGAGGGCGGCAAGCAGGGGCTTGCTTTTGCATCAGGTATGGCTGCTACCTCAACCATCATGGAACTGCTAGACAGTGGCGACCATGTGATTGCTATGGATGACTTGTACGGCGGTACTTTCCGCTTGTTCGATAAAGTACGTGGGCGTTCAGCAGGTTTGAACTTCTCTTATGTTGATTTGGCTGATTTGAGCGCGGTAGAAGCGGCAATTACGCCAAAAACCCGCATGATCTGGATTGAAACCCCAAGCAACCCAATGTTGAAGTTGGTGGATATTAAAGCAGTGGCAGCCATTGCGAAAAAGCACAACATGATTGTGGTGGTGGATAATACGTTTGCAACGCCATACAACCAACGGCCGCTAGAAATGGGTGCCGACATTGTCATGCACTCGGCAACCAAGTACCTCAATGGTCACTCAGACATGGTTGGCGGTATTGCTGTCGTTGGCGACAATGACGAGCTGGTCGAGAAAATGCTATTTTTGCAAAACTCAGTGGGCGCGGTCGCGGGGCCATTTGACAGTTACTTGGCGCTGCGTGGTGTTAAAACCTTGGCGTTACGTATGAAGCATCACAACCAAGCGGCCATGGAATTAGCGCTGTGGCTTGAACAGCACCCACAAGTTGAGAAAGTGATTTACCCTGGCCTGACTAGCCACCCGCAACATGAGTTAGCAAAGCAACAAATGTCAGGGTTCGGTGGCATGATCTCAATATTATTGAAGGGCGACCTTGAAAAAGCCCGTCGTTTTCTTGAAACCGTCGAGATTTTTGCCCTAGCAGAAAGCCTAGGTGGGGTGGAAAGCTTAATTGAGCACCCAGCAATTATGACCCATGCGTCTATTCCGAAAGAAAATCGCGAAAAACTCGGTATTTTGGATAATTTTGTGCGTATTTCGGTAGGCATTGAAGACTTAGACGACCTGAAAGCGGACCTAGATAAAGCGTTAAGCGCCTGATATTTCAGGCGCTTTAACACTCTTTTACAATTTGATGAATTTACGCTAGGCTAAGTTCCACTATTAAAACGACGCTGAAAAAGCGCAAAATAAGGGAACAAAGTTATGCCTCTTAGCCTATTTTTAATGCAAGGTTTGGTGGCCGCGTTGTTGTTCTATGTGTTGGTGGGGCAATATCACCGCCAACCGTTGTGGAATATGCTTGCCGTACTCGTGTGTGGGCTTCTGCCACCACTCAACTGGGCCATTTTGTTAGTCGCAGTTGGGGTTCGCATGTGGCGTCGGTCAACACCAATGGTGCCTATTAAGTAATAACACTAGGTAAAACAAGTAGCGAGATACGCCGTTAATATGCAGTCAACACTTCAACCGTTTCATTTAGCTGTGCCGGTGCATGACATTGCCAAAGCGCGTGAGTTTTATGGCGCTATTTTAGGCCTTAGCGAAGGGCGCAGCAGCGAACAATGGGTTGATTGGAATTTCTACGGCCACCAATTCGTGACCCACCTAGCCCCAGAAAAAACTGGCGTGGCGCACCATAACCCAGTTGACGGGCATGCCGTTCCGGTGCCTCATTTTGGGGTGGTATTAACCATGTCCGATTGGCATGCGCTGGCTGAACGTGTCCGCGCCGCTAGCATTGAGTTTGTTATTGAACCGCACATTCGCTTCAAAGGTCAGCCTGGTGAGCAAGCCACCATGTTTTTTTATGATTTCAGCGGCAACGCACTTGAATTTAAAGCCTTTAACGACCTAAACCAATTGTTTGCAAGCTAGCCCTAGTGCTAGCGCGCTAAGTTGCCGCCACTAATAATGACCCCAATGCGCTGCCCTGCAAATAGCTCTGGGTAACGTTGAATAGCCGCAATAACAGTTGCCGATGAAGGCTCTATCCATTGTTCTGTCAATTCAAACACTAATTTTTGCGCCGCCAGGGCTTCGCTATCGGTCACGACCAAAATATCGTCAACGCGCTGCCGAATAACTGCAAAGGTTTTATCGCCAACGCTTGTCAACAACCCATCGCATACACTCATTGGCGGCATGGCCGGCTGTAACACGCCCGTGCGAAACGAGGCTTGCCCATCGGCGGCTAACTCAGGCTCAACCCCATACACCTTGGGCACCCCATTGGCTTTGGCTGCCGTTGCGGTACCGCTCAATAACCCCCCACCGCCAAGTGGTGCCACCAAACAATCTAAATCGGGCTGCTCAAGCATCAGCTCATGAGCCGCAGTACCTTGCCCCTGCCATATATGTGCGTGGTTATACGGCGGTATAAATTCACGCCCAGTGGGTTTTTGTGCTGCAACAAATGCCTCGCGCGCAGCCATGCCGGCGTCAATAGTGATTAACTCAGCGCCATAACGCGCCATATTGTCGCGCTTAAACTTAGAAGCATTCGCCGCCACACCAACTCGAACCTTAACCCCTAATTGCTGGCCAGCCGCCGCTAGCGCTGCCCCATGATTACCCGACGACACGGTATAAACGCCACGAGCTCGCTGTTCTTCACTTAATTGCAGCAGCGCATTACACGCCCCCCGAAACTTAAAGGCGCCTGTGTGCTGCAAATGCTCGCATTTTAGCCACACCTGAGCGCCCAGCGCTTCATTCAGCTTTAAGCTGACTAACACGGTGGTGCGGCGCACGTATGGGGCGATGCGTTTGCTTGCTGCGGTTATCTTGGAATAGTCGTCTTGTATCGTCATAAAGCGTATACTACCTGAAAGCAAAATCGATATTAGCTATTAGATATTAGATCTGATGTTTCGAGCTCTTGCTAATATCCAATATCTAATAGCTAATATCGCTTTAGGGGTTTATATGGTTTTGAATACTTTTGAGCGCATTCGAGCGCTGCCCATGGCGTACCAAACCGTCATGGCACTGTACCTGTGCCAACGCATGGTACCGAACTACGAATTATTCCATCATGTTACTGGTTTTGGCGACCCGAAACCACTACAAGGTGCGTTGAATGCGTGTTGGGACTGGGCTTGGCAGGGCAAAGCGGTGAAAGTGAATTTCGCCCGTTGGCAAGAAAAAGTCGATGACGTGACGCCAAGTGAGCATGGCCATGACATGCTCGGCGTGTACCCAGCCATGGACGCATGCACGGCCATAAGCACCTTGTTACAGGGGCTTATGGATCAGAACAGTGCTGACTTAGTCAGCGTTGCGAAGGTTTCCCAAGCGAGCGTAGCGAAGTTTTTAGAGCTGACAGAAGGTGCTGAAATGGATGCGCAAGAGCGCCGTAAGCTGCTTCGCGAGCATGAGTTAGCGCAGTATGAAATTGAAGTGCAGCAGGCTATTTTGAACTATTTAGAAACCGTGGCCGAGCATGAGGCGCAACCATCGCAAACCTTGGTGCGCCAAGTGCGTGACATGATTGCCGACGAAGGCGTATCCAACATCGGCGTTAGCATGGCAGAAGAGTAGTTTACGACTCTTCATTATTTGCGGTGCGCGCTGGTTGGGCGCGCACTATGGCCAACCAACCAATAACGCCAAACAAAACAATTTGCCAATAGTCGCCGCGGCGCCATTGAATATGTTCTTTGTATACAGTTGCAAACATCAGCAATTGAATAAGGTGCAAGGCAATCAGCAGCACCATCAGAAATAGAAAAAATGCGAAGCCCTTACCCGCAAACGGCGACACTAAGTTGGCCAGCATAACGCCCCAAATAATCGCAAACACCAAACGCCCTAACCACACTGCAATTCCCATCATTTAATCCTGTTCGTTAAGTGGCTTAACATCACTGCGCACTTGATAAAGTCTGAAAGTAACCTGGCCTGCGTGCTTTTCACGATGCAAATGCCAACTATGGGGCACGGTTGGTACCAAGCCGCGCTCCGTTTCAACGTAAACCCAGCTTTGTTCAGCTAGCCAGTTATGTTGCACCAATTGCTCAATACAACGCTCAGCTAACCCCATGCCAAATGGCGGATCAACAAACACCATATCAAATGGCTGTGCAGGCTGTTGGCGCAAAAACGCCAGTGCATCGGCTTGCTGCACTAATGCTTGGCCTGAACAAGCCGGCGAAAGTGCTGTTGCGTGTTGTGTTAACAGTCGCGCGGCCTGCGTGTCTTGTTCAATTAAAATAACTTGGGCGGCACCGCGTGAAAGGGCTTCAAACGCAAGCGCGCCACTACCTGCAAATAAATCTAAACAACGCGTATCAAGCAGCTCGAATTGTAACCAGTTGAATAGGGTTTCTCGCACGCGGTCAGTGGTTGGGCGTAAACCGGGAACATCGGCAATGGCAAGTTTGCGCCCGCGCAATTGCCCGCCAATAATTCTTAGCTCGCCAGAGCCCTTGCTTTTCTGCTTGTGCGTGTTTCGCGGCATGCTAAAGTAAGCCTTCTTATAAATGACGTGTTAAACTGTGCGGCATTGTAAACTGACCCGCACAGAACTTCCAAAGGTAAAACAGGCATGGCCAAAGGATCTTTCTTCTCGTTGTTTCGCAAAAACAAAAACGACGACGCTAAATCATCAGCAGACACCGCTGTTCAAGAGCAAGAATCACAGGCGCAACCAGAACAGCAACCAGAACAGCAACCAGAGCCGCAACCAGAACTGGAAGCCGAGCAACCGCTACCAGAAGAGCCGTCTATGGCTGAAGTTGCAGCGCCCGATGCTGCCGAAATTTGTGCGCAAGTTACCGCCGAGTCGCGTGCTGACGCAGCACCGCAGGTGGAAGAAACCCAGTCGAAGCCAAGCCTTTGGAAACGCTTAACGGCAGGGTTGCGTAAAACCTCAAGTGCCATTGGCGACGGCTTATGGGGTATTTTCAAAGACAAAAAAATTGATGACGAACTGTTTGAAGATCTCGAAACCCAATTGCTTACAGCCGACATTGGCGTGCCGACAACCTTAAAAATAGTTGAGCAATTGACCGAGCAAGCCAGCCGCAAACAGCTACAAGACGCTTCGGCGCTGTATGAACTCCTCCAGCAAAACATGACCGATATTTTAACCCCAGTGGCGCAACCATTAACGATTCCGGCCGAGCAAAAAGGGCCCTTTGTTATTTTAATGGTTGGCGTGAACGGCGTAGGTAAAACCACAACTATTGGCAAGCTGGCTCAGCAATTTAAACGCGAAGGCAAGTCGGTTATGTTGGCTGCAGGTGACACATTCCGCGCTGCGGCAGTTGAACAGTTACAGGTGTGGGGCCAACGTAATGATATTCCGGTGGTTGCCCAGCACACCGGCGCCGATAGCGCATCGGTCATATTTGACGCGGTAGAAGCCGCCAAAGCCCGTGGCGTAGATGTTTTAATTGCCGACACGGCCGGACGCTTGCAAAACAAAGCCCACTTAATGGATGAGCTAAAAAAAGTGGTGCGGGTGATGCGCAAACTCGACGACACCGCTCCGCACGAAGTTATGCTCACCTTAGACGCAGGCACTGGGCAAAATGCAATTAGCCAAGCCAAGCTGTTCACTGAAGCCGTTGGAGTTTCAGGTATTACATTGACTAAGCTTGACGGTACCGCCAAGGGTGGTGTTATTTTTGCCATTGCCGATCAATTTAATATTCCTATTCGCTATATTGGTGTTGGCGAAGGCATTGACGACTTACGGCCATTTGTTGCCAAAGAGTTTGTCGGCGCACTATTTCAACGCGAATTAAGCGAGACAGAAACCTCATGATTAAGTTTGAGCAAGTTAGCAAAACCTACCCTGGTGGGTTTCAAGCGCTGAATAACGTAAGTTTTCACCTTGAACCCGGCGAAATGGCTTTTTTAACCGGCCACTCGGGCGCAGGCAAGAGTACCTTGCTTAAGCTAATTAGCATGATGGAACGCCCAACAGCTGGGCGAGTGCTTATTAATGGCCACGACTTAAAGCGTATCAACGTACGCCAAATACCCTATGTGCGCCGCGATATTGGCATGATTTTTCAAGATCACCGGCTATTAATGGACAAAACGGTGCTTGATAACGTTGCTCTGCCATTGCTTATTGAAGGCTACAGCATGCAAGAAGCTCGCAAGCGTGTGCAAGCGGCGCTTGAAAAAGTGGGGTTGGGTGACAAATTGCGCCATTACCCCATGATGCTTTCGGGGGGTGAACAACAGCGTGTTGGTATAGCGCGCGCTGTGGTGAACAAACCTCCGTTATTGTTGGCCGACGAACCCACCGGTAACTTAGACCCGAAATTATCAAGTGAAATCATTAAGTTATTTGAAGACTTCAACCGCGTTGGTGTGTCAGTGCTTATTGCTACCCATGACTTAGGCCTGATAGCGCGACTGCGCTACCGCACCTTAACGCTACGCGATGGCCGTATGATCAACGACGGCTTGCAAGAGGAGGGGTAAGCAATGAGTTTACTGTTCCGTAGTCGCCAACAAGGCGCGCAACAAGTCAAAATTTCAGGCTTTCGTCGTTTTGTCATGTTTTGGGTGCATAATGCCCAGCAAGCCGTTGCAAGCCTTGGTGAACTAGCGCGTTACCCGTTAGCAAGCCTCATGACCATGGCCGTATTAGGCTTAAGTTTAACCTTGCCAGCAACGCTGTATGTGGTGGTTAAAAACACAGAAACCATTGGTGCTGATTGGCAACATGCCTCAGAAATTACGCTGTTTCTGCGCAAAGACTTAAGCCAGCAAGAAGTTTCAACCTTTCACAAACGGTTAAGTTTGTCGAACGATGTTGAAAGCGTGCGCTGGATTGATAAAAACGAGGCGTTGCAAGAATTTCGCGAGGCCTCTGGGTTTGGCGATGCCTTGAATGCATTAGAAAACAACCCGCTACCAGATGTGTTGTTAGTGTTGCCCGTTGCCAACAAACGCGGTACGGCTCAGGCCCAAGCGCTAGCGCAACAGCTAAGTAACGAGCGCGAAGTTGAGCAAGTGCGGCTCGATTTAGATTGGCTGCAACGCTTAGAGGCGCTGTTAAACCTTATACGCGATGGTTTATTGGCCTTGGCAACGTTGCTATGTGTCGCTGTGGTGCTCATAGTGGGCAACACCATTCGGTTAAATATCAACAGTAAGCGTGACGAGATCATGGTCATGAAGCTCGTTGGTGCAACCGACGGCTTTATTCAACGCCCATTTTTGTATACCGGTGTGTGGTATGGTTTTGTTGGCGGTTTTATTGCGTGGTTAGCAACCGCAATGGTGATCTGGTGGATATCGGGTGCCGTAGCAGACATTAGTGAGTTGTACCAAAGCCAGTTTCGGTTATCAGGTTTAAACTTTAATGAAATGATGGTGTTATGGCTGGTTGCCATTGGTCTTGGTTTGCTGGGTTCTTACATTGCTGTAAGAAAACATGTACGAACCATTGAACCGCAGTAATTTGATCCCCATTTGATCATTGTCAGCAGCGTCAAGTTTGCTAGAATGAAGGAACTTTCAGATCATAAAGTGGTCTGATGTGTGTCTGGATAATGAAGTGCGGGCACAAGCGAGAGAGGATGTTGTTGCATGAGCTCTGAAATGACAAGTATGGCATTAGCTGTTCCACAAGCCAGTGGCAGCCTAGAAGCGTATATTTCGTCGGTAAACCGTATTCCAATGCTAAGCGCAGAAGAAGAGCGGGAGCTGGCTACACGCTTACACGAACAGGAAGACTTAGAAGCTGCGCGTCAGTTGATTATGTCTCACCTGCGTTTTGTCGTGCATGTTGCACGTGGCTATTCTGGCTACGGCTTACCTCAAGCAGACCTTATTCAAGAAGGTAACATTGGCTTAATGAAAGCAGTACGTCGTTTTGACCCAGCGGTTGGCGTACGCTTGGTATCGTTCGCGGTACATTGGATAAAAGCTGAAATTCATGAGTATGTGCTGAAAAACTGGCGCATGGTCAAAATTGCCACCACCAAAGCGCAGCGCAAATTATTCTTTAACTTGCGCAAAATGAAAAAGCGCTTGGGTTGGTTTACGCAAGAAGAAGTGAACACAGTTGCAGAAACCTTAGGTGTTAGCACCAACGAAGTGTTGGAAATGGAAGCGCGGATGAGCGCCCATGACCAAGCATTTGAGTTAAGCTCAGATGACGATGACGCACGCGAAGGTTCTACCTATTCACCAGCGCAGTATTTAGAAGACAAGCGCTCAGACCTAGCTGAAGAAGTTGAAAACGAGCAGTGGGAATCACACACGCAGCAGCGTTTATTGTCAGCGATTAAAACCCTTGATGAGCGCAGCCAAGACATTGTCCGCGCCCGTTGGTTAGACGATGACAACAAAACCACGTTGCAAGAATTGGCTGATAGATACCAAGTTTCAGCCGAACGTGTGCGTCAGCTAGAAGCAAATGCTATGAAGAAATTGCGTATGGCAATGGCTTAAGTAAAGAACACATTCATTAAAAGCTCGAAGTTGTTATAACAGCTTCGAGCTTTTTTTATGGATAAAATTCAGCATCTGGTCACATTGAAAGAATAAAAAGCGAACAAAAAGTACTTGAATGTGTTTTAAATGTTAAATAAGGTGATAAAAAACACATAAAGGAACAGTTCAATGCAACGGATATGCCCCTATCTTGTTGTCTTATCTATTTTATTCAGCAGTTTGGTAAGTGCTCAAAATGCCGTGGAGCCTTTGGCAACGTACTCAGTGATGGCGACCGTACGTTCACTTACGACGGTGCTGACCGCGTTACCCACATCAGCGGTTATGGCAGTAGCTCAAGCATGCGTTACGATGCCCAAGGCGCGCTGTACTATCAACAAGACGTTTTACAAGAAAGTAATCAAAGCGTAACCTACACCAAACACATGGTCGGCGGATTTGAGAAAAAATCCCGCAGTGGCGGCGCCGGCAGCTTAACCGAATACCGTTACACCGTAGCGGATGACGTGGTCATCGTGCAGCGCGAAAGCGCAAGCACAAGCACGGAAGCCACGTACTTGCTCTTTAAAGACCACCTAGGCTCGGTGTTTACCACCTTAGCCACCACTGGCGAGATAATCAGCCAGCAGCTATTTAGCGCCTTTGGTCAAACCCGAACCATTTACACCGCAGGCGGTGTTGCACTTGGCAGCATGTTGCCGCCAACCGAGCAGGGCTTTACCGGGCATCGGCAAATGGATGCCTTGGGCATTGTGCACATGAAAGGGCGCATTTACGACCCCACCCTCGGGCGCTTTTTGCAGGCCGACCCGTTTGTGCAAGCACCCAAGAACAGCCAGAACTACAACCGCTATAGCTATGTGCTGAACAACCCCATGAGCTATACCGACCCGAGTGGGTATTTTTTCAGTAAGCTGTGGGAAAAAATTAAGCCCATTATTGGTGTGATTGTCGTTGCGGCTCTATACGCCTATTGCCAAGCGTGTGCCACGTATTTTGCTAGCAGTTGGTATGGTGCTGCCACCGCAGGAGCTATAGCTGGTGGTGTTAATGCTGGCTTTAATGGTGGCAATATACTCACCGGTGCATTGCGAGGCGCCTTTGCTGCCGCTGCGTTTTATGGGGTTGGTGAAGCCTTTAGCGGTATGGATGTCAGCATGGGCACCAGTGCTTATTACGGCAAGGTGCTTATGCACGGCATAACCGGCGGCGTCATGAATGTGCTCAGTGGCGGCAAGTTTGGGCATGGATTCGCAGCCGCAGGCGTTACCCAAGCCTTTGCTCCGGCCATAGGTAAAATAGACAAAGGCAGTCGCTTTAGTGCAGGGCGCGTAGCCGCTGCCGCTTTAGTTGGCGGTACCGCATCAAGTTTAAGTGGCGGTAAGTTCGCTAATGGCGCGATAACTGGGGCTTTTTCTCGGTTGTTTAATGATGAAGTGCATCATCAGAGTGTAGCTAATCGTGTTGCTGACGAAGTTGGTAAAAAGGGGCGTTTTGCAAGTAAAGGCGAAGCAGACTGGATATATCAGAATAATTCAGATCCGAATTTATCCGTTGACGTTGATGCGAGCAAACTAACGGTAGAGTTGACTAGTGATTGGTCAGTATGTCGTAACACCAATCATGGCATGTGTGCAACGGGTCGCGTAACAGGTTCTGACTACGCTGTGCATGGACAAGTAACAGTTAGAGATAGACAAGATGGTACTTTTGGCATCTACAACCAACAGTATGATTACGAAATGCATCCTGTAAATTCTCCGACAAATTTATTTCGTAACATTGCGACAATGCTCGGTCGGCCATCGAGTGGCTGGATGAACACAAGCTTTTGGATAAACTATCAGGGTAATACTCAAATTATTCCTTTAAATTCTGAAGGCGGTGGTTGAATGCGAATTATAATAATCATAGGGCTACTGCTCACTTTTTTTTATATGAATACACTTGAGTATGACTTACGCGGCACTGATTTATATGTAAAGTGGCCTGAAACAGAGATGCAAATGCTCAATATCACAGCGACTGATGAAGCACTTGTTTACCCACATGTTTTAGACGCTCAGCGACGTCGGCGTTACTTATATGTGCTTCGCGCAGTCACGTATTTCTTTGAGTGTGGTGAAGGGCGCGCAATCATCTCGTTACAGGGGGATTTAGAAGTTTATGTTATCAATGTCACTAATCTACAATCTAAGCGCTTTAGTTATGATGAGTTTCGCAACTATGCAGAAATGCAAAATCTTAACGTCGAATTAGACACCGAAAAGTATAATCCAAGGTTTGATAAAATTGAAAAATTAAAAATTACTGAAGACTGCACCGAATTCTGAAATCAGTTTTTGGGGAATACGATGCGTTGTAAGCCGACTAGTATTCGAAAGTTATGGCTGCTAAATTCAGGAACTACATATGGGAATTAAGTCGAACTTATTATTAATATTATGATTGTTTCCTTCTTTTGCGTTGTCGGATTAGTAATAATTTTATTTATTGAGTATTACTTGTCCATGAAATTTGCGGCAAAACTGTCAATAGAAGATAGGTCGTTCAGCTTGAGTAACAGAAAAATCAAGGATGCGCATGAGGCATTTACAAAAGGTAATCATTTATCTAAATATTTAAATAAAAGTGATGATAGATTAATGGTTTCCGTAATTAAAACAAGACAAGTGTTGACATTGGTTTTTATTATATCGTTCTTCCTTTGATTCTTTGATTCTTTGATTCTTTGATTCTTTGATTCTTTGATTCTTTGATTCTTTGATTCTTTGATTCTTTGGTTCTTTGATTCTTTGGTTCAATTGATGAATTTAGGGTGCGTACTCAGGGTAATATCGCGAACGTTTTTTTAGCAATATTATGTTCGGTTTGACGATCTGTATCGGTAGTGTTCAGAATTCTGTGTCATTTCACTAAGCTAGCATAAGAGAGATGACACGTGACTAGGCCGGGCTTCGGCAAGATGGCGTTCAACATATTAT
>NZ_LIPW01000004.1 GCF_001418345.1 Pseudidiomarina woesei | reverse complement strand
TGCGTGGTACTAAGCGTGACGAGATTCAGCGTGGCCAAGTATTGGCGAAGCCAGGCTCAATCACTCCACACACTCAGTTCGAAGCAGAAGTGTACGTATTGACCAAAGAAGAAGGCGGACGTCACACTCCATTCTTCAAAGGCTACCGTCCACAGTTCTACTTCCGTACCACTGACGTAACTGGTGCAGTAGAATTGCCAGAAGGCGTAGAAATGGTAATGCCAGGCGACAACCTGAAGTTCGTAGTAGAACTGATTCACCCAATCGCGATGGACGAAGGTCTTCGTTTCGCGATTCGTGAAGGTGGTCGTACTGTAGGCGCAGGCGTAGTATCTAAG
Organism: Pseudidiomarina woesei; assembly: GCF_001418345.1. Classification (GTDB taxonomy): domain Bacteria; phylum Pseudomonadota; class Gammaproteobacteria; order Enterobacterales; family Alteromonadaceae; genus Pseudidiomarina; species Pseudidiomarina woesei. The sequence continues at coordinate 252,566 of NZ_LIPW01000004.1, read as the reverse complement.
ATCATCGCTTAAGACCTTTCGGGGTTGTAGCCCGGCGTTCTACGCCGGGTTGTTTTGAAAGGGGAGCTTCGGCTCCCTTTTTTAATTGCGAGAGCGCTATCAGCTATTAGATATCAGATATTAGCGAAAACAGGGAAGGCTAAGACCGTCCTTCTAATATCCAATATCTAATAGCTAATATCGCTCTTGCTTTTTAGAGAGAAAAGCATGAGGATGACTCCATAATAAATGGAGTACCCCGACAATGAAGCAGTTTGTCATCCTCATTCTCAGCGTTATCGCCATTGCTAGCGCTAATAGCGCACCGAAAGAAGTACGCATAGCCGCTTACGAATACCCACCGTATTTCACCACCGAGAACACCCGGCACTTAGTCGGCGATATCGTCAAAGCACTTAATTCTAAGCAGTCTGACTACCAATTTAGCGTGGTACACATTGCGCCAAACGGTCGTTATGACGCCTTGCGTGAGCAGGGGTGTTGCGATGTGATATTTTTCGAAGATCGTAGTTGGGGATGGGAGCACGTTGATTATGCTGTTCAGTTAACCACGCCTATTTATGAAGACAAAGAGCGTTTTGTCGCGCGCAAGCATATCAACAGAGGGCAGTCTTTCTTTCAGGTAAAAGGCCTGCGCTTTGGTGGCATCATTGGTTACCATTATCCGTTTGTTGCGAATGAAAAAGATAACCGTGTGCTCGAAGAACAGTACGGTATTTATTTGGGGCATTCGCACCAAGTAAATTTACGTATGCTATTAAATGGTCGATTAGATTTAATTATGCTTGCCGATGCCTACATTCGCTCGGTACTCATGGAAGAAACGCGTAGTAAGTTGCTACTTTCTGAGCAGCATTACAGCGTTCATCAACTAAGTGCTGTGAGTAATCCAGGCAAGGCTATTAGTGCTGACAAATTAGAGGTGTTATTGAGCGAGTTACGTCAAACCGGGGAGTTACAGCAAATATTGTCCAAGCATCGGCTTTAGTAAACGCTAAGACCAAGGCGGTTTGCCAATTCGCGAATCATAAACATGCCGCGCGCAGAGTTTCCGAAGCTGTTTAGCGGCGGGCTCCAAGCACTAATGACACCGTAGTCTGGAACAATGGCGATAATTCCGCCACCCACGCCACTTTTTGCCGGCAAGCCCACAGTAAAGGCAAATTGCCCCGACTGATCATACATGCCACTGGTACTCAGTAGTGCATTAATACGCTGCGCATCACGATGTGAGGTGATTTGCTTTCCGCTGCGAGGGCATTGACCGCGGTTGGCTAAAAACGCCAAGCTACTCGCTAGCTGTTCAGTGTTCATAGTCAGCGCGCACTGCCAGAAGTAATGGTCGAGTACTTCTTCAACGTCTGACTCAATATTGCCGAAACTTTTCATCAAGTAAGCTAACGCGGCGTTACGAGCGCCATGTTCACGTTCGGACTCATGAACCCGAGAATCGACGCACACCGCTTCACTGCCGCACAAACCCCGAACCATGCTCAGTAATGCCGATTTACTGGCTGAGTAATGGCTAACTAACACATCGCTGACTAAAATCGCGCCCGCGTTGATCATGGGGTTGCGCGGAATACCTTTTTCCCATTCAAGCTGAACAATTGAATTAAAAGGCTGACCTGAGGGCTCCATCTGCACGCGTTCCCATAACGGGTCGCCAAGACGTTCCATCGCCAACATCAGCCCATAAATTTTAGAAATAGACTGAATGGAAAACGGTTTATTGGTATCGCCGACCGAGGTGACGTTGCCATCAAGCGTGGCAACCGTCAGCGCGCAGTAATCAGCTTTAACCTCTGCCAAGGCAGGAATGTAATCGGCGACTTTACCGTCATTCACAGACATGGCCTGCTGCAGAATATCCTCCAGCAGTGGTTTGAGGTTGTCAGGGGCATGTATTGGCTGCCCGCCGCTGATTACATCGTGTGTCATGGGTTGAACTAATGACTCCTATTAAGCCTTATTGGCACTGCTCGATAACAGTGGTTTTAAGAAGCGTGCAGTATGTGAGCGCTCACATTTAACAATCTCCTCGGGGCTACCGGCGGTTAATATCTCACCGCCGCCTGAGCCACCCTCGGGCCCTAAGTCGATAATCCAGTCGGCTGTTTTTATCACGTCCAGGTTATGCTCAATAATAACAATGGTATTGCCATGGTCGCGCAAGCGGTGCAGTACCGTCAACAGTTGCTGAATATCGTGGAAGTGCAAGCCGGTGGTTGGCTCATCCAAAATATACAAGGTTTTGCCGGTATCGCGTTTGGATAACTCCCGGGCTAATTTTACCCGTTGCGCTTCACCACCCGAGAGCGTGGTTGCTGATTGCCCCAAGCGAATGTATGACAAGCCGACATCCATCAAGGTTTGTAGTTTGCGAGCAATGGCCGGAATAGGCGCAAAGAATTCACGGGCGTCCTCCACGGTCATATCGAGCACTTCGTGAATGCTCTTACCTTTGTATTTAATTTCTAGCGTTTCGCGATTGTAACGTTTGCCCTTACACACGTCACAAGGCACGTACACGTCAGGTAAGAAATGCATTTCTACTTTGATGACACCGTCGCCTTGGCAGGCTTCGCAGCGACCGCCGCGCACGTTAAAGCTAAAACGGCCCACTTTGTAGCCGCGCGAACGGGCTTCTTCGGTGCCCGCATATAACTCTCGAATTGGGGTGAAAATACCGGTATAAGTGGCTGGGTTCGATCGTGGCGTACGGCCGATAGGGCTTTGATCAATGTCGACCACTTTGTCTAAGTACTGCATACCGTCAATGCTAGTATAGGGTGCCGGTTCGCCCGTAGTCGCTTTATTCAATTCGCGGTGGGCAATACGAAACAGGGTGTCATTAATTAAGGTTGATTTACCTGAGCCAGACACACCCGTCACACAAGTCATGAGACCAATGGGCAGCTCGGCGTTGACGTTCTTCAAGTTATTGCCGGTTGCACCATTGAGTTTTAGCCAATGCTTACCGGGTTTGTTGCGTTGCTGCGGCACGGCAATTTCTTTGCGACCTGATAAATAGTCACCCGTAAGTGATGCTTCAATGGCAATAATGTCTTCATAATGCCCCTGTGCAATCACTTCGCCGCCGTGCACACCTGCGCCAGGGCCAATATCAATAACGTGGTCAGCAGCGCGTATGGCATCTTCGTCGTGCTCAACCACAATCACGGTATTACCCAGGTCGCGTAGGCGCGTGAGGGTGTTCAACAAGCGCTCGTTGTCGCGCTGATGCAAGCCAATCGATGGCTCATCCAACACGTACATCACACCCACCAAGCCCGCACCAATTTGTGATGCCAAACGAATACGTTGGGCTTCACCGCCTGACAATGTTTCTGCACTTCGTGACAAGCTTAGATAGTTCAGGCCTACGTTGACGAGAAAGCCTAAACGGTCGTTGATTTCTTTTAGAATTTTTTCCGCAATTTTGGCGCGCTGGCCTTCAAGTTCCAACTGTTGGAAAAACGCTAAAGCATCGCCAATAGAACGCTCAACCACTTGCGGCAGGGTGGTGTCATTCACATAAACATGGCGTGCTTCTTGACGTAAGCGCGCGCCACCACAGCTTTTACATGGCTGCGATGCTAAATACTTCGATAAATCTTCGCGCACCGCCATCGAGTCGGTTTCGCGGTAGCGGCGTTGCATGTTGGGAATAATGCCTTCGAACGCGTGCGTACGTGCCACACGGTCACCGCGGTCGTTCATGTAGGTAAATTCTATTTCAGTTTTGCCGCTACCAAACAGAACCACTTGCTGGTGTTCTTCGGCCAAGCTATTAAATGGCTTATTTAGGTCAAATTTATAGTGTTTAGCTAACGACTGAAGCATTTGGTAGTAATAGAAATTACGTTTATCCCAGCCGCGAATAGCGCCGCCAGTAAGGCTTAGCTCAGGATTAGTGACCACCTTGGCGGGGTCAAAAAACTGCTCAATACCTAAGCCGTCGCACGAACCACATGCGCCCGCTGGGTTATTAAACGAGAACAAACGCGGCTCAAGCTCTTGCATGCTATAGCCACAGTGAGGGCAAGCAAAGTTAGCCGAGAAGACAATTTCTTGCACGCTAGAATCAGCCTCCATAGGCACAGCAATGGCGGTGCCGCCGCTAAGTTCTAACGCTGTTTCAAATGACTCCGCTAGGCGCAGCTCAAGGCCTTCGCGCACTTTAATGCGGTCTACTACCACCTCAATGGTGTGTTTCTTCTGCAGCTCTAGCTTTGGTGGGTCACTTAAGTCGCACAGCTCGCCATCAATGCGAGCGCGAATAAAGCCTTGTGCGGCTAAATTCTCAAGTACCTTGGTGTGTTCGCCTTTGCGCTCTTGAATAATGGGCGCCACAATCATCAGTTTTTCGCCTTCCGGCAGTGCTAGCACTTGGTCAACCATTTGCGAAATGGTTTGTGCGGCAAGTGCCACATTGTGCGTTGGGCAGCGCGGCTCGCCAACTCGGGCGAACATCAACCTTAGGTAGTCGTATATTTCGGTAATAGTACCAACGGTTGAGCGCGGATTATGCGAGGTTGATTTTTGTTCAATCGAAATCGCTGGTGATAAGCCTTCAATGCTATCGACATCTGGCTTTTCCATCAGTGATAAGAACTGACGCGCGTAGGCCGATAAAGACTCTACATAACGGCGTTGACCTTCAGCATAGAGTGTATCAAATGCTAAAGAAGACTTCCCCGAACCTGACAAGCCAGTTATCACCACTAACTTATCGCGTGGGATGGTTACATTGATATTTTTCAGGTTATGGGTGCGGGCACCGCGGATTTCTATTTTATCCATGAGAACGACGACTCTCCGTTGCCATTAGCAAGCGATTGAATGAAACGAGTATTATCGCACAACCAGTACCTTCTGGTACAATGGCCAGCGATTTTTTCCTGCAGCTATGAGAATTTCATGCGACAGCAACACCAAGACAATCGACTAACTCCAATTGAGCGGCGCGCTTCGGGCGCATTGGCTGCCGTATTTGGATTACGTATGCTGGGCCTGTTTTTGATCATGCCCGTTATTGCTATTTATGGCCAAAAATACCCAGATTACACGCCATTACTAATTGGTTTAGCTATTGGTGCTTATGGCCTAACCCAGGCGTTGCTGCAAATTCCGTTGGGTATGTTGTCTGACCGCATTGGCCGTCGGCCAGTTATTGTCGGCGGTTTGCTGATATTCGCCGTTGGTAGCCTGGTGGCTGCCACTGCTGACACACTTTGGAGTATTGTGGTTGGCCGAGCTCTGCAGGGAGCAGGCGCTATTGCTGCGGCAATTTTGGCGCTTGCTGCCGACATTACGCGTGACTCACAACGCCCCAAAGTAATGGCAACCATTGGCATGTTTATTGGCTTGTCTTTCGCTTTGGCGCTGGTGTTGGGGCCGTTGCTTGGTGCGCAAATTGGTTTGTCGGGGTTGTTTTATTTCACCGCAGTTAGTGCCGTTTTCGGTATTTTCGTGTTGTTGTTAGCGGTGCCAAAGGTGGCGCAAAAGTCTGCGCGTGGCGACCTTATCCCGCTGAAAAGCGAGCTAGGCTTGTTATTTAAAGACCGCCAACTTGCCCGTCTTAATGGTGGGGTGTTTGTACTGCATTGCGTACTCACCGCGTTTTTTGTTGTAGTGCCATTACAACTCATGCGCGGCGGGCTTGCCGCAAACGATCATGCCTGGCTGTATTTACCCACCTTGATAGCCTCGTTTGCGTTTATGATTCCTATGCTCATTAAAGCCGAACGCCAGCGTCAACAACCGCGCTTTTTCCGTATTGCAATTGCTCTGGTGTTGGCCGCTGTGGCCGTTATCGTCTTTGTACCGGCGCATTGGACGTATTTAGCTATCGCCGTTGTGCTATTTTTTACCGGCTTTAACTTTCTCGAAGCAACGTTGCCGTCATCGTTAACACGCTTTGCGCCAGCCGGGCGAAAGGGCAGTGCGAGCGGTATTTACGCCACGTTTCAGTTTTTTGGGGCTTTTGTTGGCGGGGCCGTAGGCGGATCGGTTTACCAACATTTTGGCCTCATCGGCGTTGGGATTTTCTGTACAGTGCTGCTACTATGCTGGTTCGTCATTAGCTTTGGCATGCAACCACCACCACAGCAGCAAAGCGTGAGCTATGAGCTACCGTTATTGACCGCGGCACAAGCCGATGGCCTTGCAGAGCAACTTAGTGCCATTCAAGGCGTTGAAGAAGTTCGCATTGTCGCAGCTGAGAAAACAGTGTATTTAAAAGTACATAAATCGGATTACAATGAAGCAGACGTGAAGGCGCAGTTAGCGCCCTATACTGCATAAGCAAAACATTTAAGTAGAACATAAAAGACAAGTGAAGGAGCAGATGGCATGGCCAGTCGCGGCATCAACAAAGTAATTTTAATTGGTAATTTAGGCGCCGACCCAGAAGTGCGCTACACGCAAAGCAACACAGCCATCGCAAACCTATCTATCGCAACAAGCGAAACCTGGAAAGATAAGCAAACCGGCGAGCCACGTGAGCAAACTGAGTGGCACCGTTGTGTGGCGTACCGCCGGTTGGCTGAAATTGCCGGTGAATACTTGAAAAAAGGCTCGAAAGTATATGTTGAAGGCCGTTTGCAAACGCGCAAATGGCAAGGCCAAGACGGCGTTGAGCGCTATACCACAGAAATCGTAATTAACGACTTACAAATGCTTGATGGGCGCCCAGGCGGCGGTCAAGGCCAAGGCGGCTATGGTGGCGGTCAATTCGGTGGTGGCCAACAAGGCGGCCAACAGAGCGCACCACAAGGTGGTCAAGGCGGCGGTTTTGGCGGCGGACAACAAGGCAGTCAGCGTCAGGCGCCTGCGCAAAGCTTTAATCAGCAAGGAAATCAACAAGGTAGTCAGCGGCCAGCGCAACAGCCACAGCAGAACCAAGAGCCGTTTGTGCCCGACCAAGACTTTGACGACGATATCCCGTTTTGAGTCAACGAACAACCTCGACAAAAGCCCTGATTTTATCGGGGCTTTTTTGATGATCCGCATAGTGCGTTGTTTCGTTTTGTTCTAAACTAGTCATCAACTTCTAGTTGCAACGTGAGACTTCTGTGCCTATTCGAACGACGCTGTTAACCCGGTTACGCAATGTAGGCGTTGGCTTATTAGCCGCCGCAACACTGTTTAGTTGTGAGCAATACCAAGAACCCATTAATGTGGTTGGTAATTCATGGCTAGGTTACCAGCCGTTCTATGTGCAAAATATTCTTCACCCAGAGCTTACCCCCGAGCAGTTAAACGTGACCATGTTGGTTTCCGATGTGAGTGTGGTACGCATGCTGACCAATCAGGCAGCTTCAGTTGCTTTTCTTAGTCTTGATAACGCACTGAGCCTAAACTCGCGTACTGATTTGAATTTCTGTATTGCCGCGGTGCTGAGTAGCTCGTACGGAGCTGACGCGGTGCTGGCCCACCCAGATGTTTACAGCAAAATAAACAGTGACGAAGCGCTAGTTATTGGCATGGAAGATAGCGCCTTGTCGCGCTTTATGTTGTCACGTTGGCTAGAACTGCATGCTATTGACCCGCAACGAGTGCAGCGGCAAATTGTTACTCCAGCTGGCCAGCTGAGGGCGTTTCAGAGTAAACAATTTGATGCTGTGATTGCATATGCACCCTATACCAAGCAGCTTGAACAAGCAGGGGCCGTCACGGTATTCAGTAGTCGTGAAATAAAAGATGAAATTATCGACACGGTCATAGTTCGTCAAAAGGTTTGGCAGCCATATCAACATGTGTTGAAAAACTATGTGACCAAAAATTGGGACCAAGCCCTACAAGCCATTGCAAATAATCACAGCGAAGACTTCAATACGCTGGCGCAACTCGCTGAGCTTTCCAAGCTAGAATTAACAAATGCGTTGGCAGATTTGCAACTATACAACAGTAAGGCAAGCCGCGAGTTTTTAGCAACCCGCTACGCTCAAGTTTCGGCAACCGTCGCGAGCCATTTGGTTGACTCTGGTTTACACACTAGCGTCAAAGCATTGCCTGTTTGCGAGGGCATGCTGTGAAGTCATTACGCCTCTGGCAGCGAATAAGCTTGCAAATTACAGTACCTATTGTCGTGATTGCGTTGATTATTTTAGGTGCGTTGAGTTATTACCTTATCAAAGCCCAGCAAGAAGAAGCCTACCAACGTGCCGAGCTAGAGTTACGTTCTATGGTTGTGGTTGCGCAGGGTTCAATGAATCGCATTTTTGCGATTAATCGGTTTGACGCGCTAGCCGAGCTGCTCAGTGAAATTCATGTGCACCCACAAGTGCGCCATGCTGCGATACTCGATAGCGACGGCAAATTCATGGCATTTTATAACGCCAACATTGTTGACCCTAGCATAGCGGCATTTATTCAAGACGTGCCGGAACAGACAATACAAAACGCCAGCCGCTCTGGAGTTACACAAATTACCTATCACCCAGAGCATAAGCATTTTGTGGCCATAGTTCCGGTGCTCACTGGTCCAGATTTAGAGGTTGAGTTAAAACGCAATCTATTGCTCATTAGCTACGCGCATGACAACACCTGGTACAAGCCTAGCTCCATAGCAATGAATGAATTGGTGGTGTTTTTAACGATATTATTTATGTTAGGAATACTACTTTGGGTGGGGCTGCAAGTTGTTATTGTCCGCCCTGTTACCCAACTTGTGCGTAAGCTAGACAGGTTTGCCAAGCGTGACAAAATTGAATTGTTGCCAGGACATCGCTACAACGAACTTAACTTACTTGATGAGGCATTGGTTAACGCCGCACAGGCACGCGAACAATATGAACAACGATTAAATAAACTGAGTTCAGCGGTTGAACAAAGTAGCGATAGCATTGTGATTACTAATCTTGATGCGCAAATTGAATACGTCAACCAGGCGTTTACTGACATTACGGGTTTCAGCGCGGACGAAGTTGTTGGTAAAAACCCCAAAATTTTAGCTTCGGGCAACACGCCAGCAAGTACCTATGAAGCTATGTGGAGTGCCCTAAGCCAAGGCAAAATTTGGCAGGGGGAGCTATACAATCGCCGCAAAGATGGCAGTGAGTACCGAGAATGGGCAACGATTTCGCCATTACGTGATGAACACGGCAATATAACTCATTACTTAGCGAGCAAGCAGAACATTACCGAAAAGCGTGCCGCCGAAGCACAATTAAATTATTTAGCATATTACGACGTGTTAACAGGCTTACCGAACCGAGCAAAATGTTTGGAATTACTAAGCCAATTTATGCAGCAGCGCTTACCACGCAAGTTTGGCGCAGTGGTGCTATTTGACCTAGACGGTTTGCAGCGTATTAACGATGTGCGAGGTTTTGAATTTGGTGACAAAGTGCTGCTGGCTATAAGTGAGCGTTTAGCCAGCACGGTTAAACACCAAGCAGACGCCGTGCTTGGCAACCTCGGTGGTGATTTGTTTGGTTTGTTGCTGCCGGCCAATAGCGAACGTGAGCACATGCTGGCGCATTCGAAAGTGATGGTACAAGAAGTACTGGATGAAATATCACGCGAGTTGATGATTAGCGACGAAAGTCTCACCATAACGGCAAGTGCCGGCATGGTGATGTACCCAGAGTATGCAGATACTCCAGAAGCCATCATTCGCCATGCTGAAACCGCGGTACACCAAGCGAAAGAGTCGGGTGGCAACCAGTTGGTTGTCTATAACCCGGCTTATAGTTACCAGCTAGAACAACGCTTTGAAATAGAGCGCGAGCTGCGTGAAGCTTTGACACTTAATCAGCTTGAGCTGTATGTGCAACCACAGCAACATGCGAATGGCGAAGTGGTTGGGCTTGAAGTACTTTGCCGCTGGCATCACCCTGAGCGCGGAATAGTGCCGCCGGGGGTGTTTATTGAAATAGCGGAGAAGTCAGATCTCATTGTTGAATTAGGTGACTGGATTCTCAGCGAAGCCATAAAGCTACTTAATAAACTGCCGGCACATTTGACGCTTGCGGTGAATATTAGCCCGCGCCAATTCCGCAAGTATGACTTTGTCTTAAAAATAGAACGCATGTTACTACGCAGCGGCGTTGAGCCACATCGGTTGATACTTGAAGTGACCGAAAACTTATTTGTTGAAGATTTTGAAGATATTGCCCTAAAAATGAAGACACTGAAGCAGTCTGGGGTGCAGTTTTCTATAGATGATTTCGGCACTGGATACTCGTCACTTGGCTACTTGAACCAACTGCCGTTAGACGAGCTAAAAATAGATAAAAGCTTTGTAGATGGCATTGGTGATGACCACAAAGAAAAATTAGTCGAAACCGTTATCTCAATGGGGCGCCATTTAGAGCTGCGTGTTGTCGCTGAAGGTGTTGAAGCTGAACATCAGGTGCAGTATTTGCAGGAGCAATCAGCCGACATTATTTGCCAAGGTTATTACTTCGCCAAACCTTTGCCGGCTATTGAGTTTATTGAGCGCTTAAAATAACGTGCGCTATTAGCGCACGTTATGGTCGTTAGCTACTTTGTCAAAATACTCTAATGCTTGCTTGGCATAGGCACGTTTTTCAATGTAGTTACCCGCAAAAAAGTTTTTCTTAAAGCCGTACGCAACCATGTCTTTTAAACGCTTCAACGGCACGTCAACGGCGCTTAGTGCCAGCTCATACTCACGAGTAACCGTGGTGCGCGACACCAGTCGGTTATCCGTGCAAATAACCGTGGCTAAGCGGTTGTTGAACATGTGCTTAAAGTTATGGTTACTCACGTCACCAATATCTGGGTTGGTTTGAAGATTACTGGTAATACAAACCTCAATGGCGATGCGTCGGTCAGCAATAAACGACGCTAACCGACGCGCATAATCCTCTTTGTCGGTAATAGTAGGGTCTTGAATCATCTCTGGCGAGAACAGTGAATAACCATGCCCTAAACGGTCGGCGTAACACTGAGTGAGTGCTTCAAAAATACTCTCAGCACCATAAGCTTCACCAGCATGGACAGTCTTCAGCAAAAAGTTCTGATGCGCATACTCGTAAACTTCTTTGAAATCATGCGCGGGGTAACCCATTTCTTGCCCAGCGATATCTAAACCAACAATTGGTAAGCCTTCTTCATCACGCAATCGAACGCTGGCGCGGATCATTTCCATCGCTGCGGTTTTAATCACTTGCTTTGGTTCATGGTCACGCAACATTTGAAATAGTTGCGTGTAATATGGCGAGAACCCTTTTTTACCGAACATACGCATGGCGCAGTTGATAATGCCGTAATCAAACGGCGGCTTGTCGCCGTTCGCCACTGCAGGCTGCTTATTGTATTCTTGTTTAGCGCGCAACAAGCCTTTGTTGGTAGCGTGCATAACCGTATCAAAATCGATACCGCGAGCAGGGTCCATCATTAATTGCGGGGCAAAACGCACTTCAATATAAATAACGCCCTCAGCAATGTTGTCTTGCGCTAATTCGTATGCGGCTTGCTCTAGGTTTTCCATATCACGCAGCACCGCGCAGGTGTATTGAAAACCGTTTAAGTATTCACCAAGGTTCTGATACGACTCTTTAAACACCAAGTCATATAAGCCATCTACGGTGTATGACGGTAACTCAATATTGCTCCGCTTCGCCATTTCTATAAGCCCAGCGGGCCGCAAGCTACCGTCTAAATGCAGGTGCAGGTCAGCTTTGGGCATGGCTTTCAAAAAGTCCGGTGAGTATTGAGTGGTCATTCGCTTCTCCTTAGTCAATTTTTCAGAGTATACCACTAGGTAAAGCGTTATTCGTTAGTCGTTACTCGTTAATCGTTATTTGAACGCAAACGCTTGTCGTCATTCAAAAAACAAGACAAACTAAACCAATAACGATTAACCAATAACGAACAACGATCTCATGGCCTCACTTTACTTTACTTACTCGGCAATGAATGCCGGCAAAAGCACCTCATTGTTGCAGGTTGCCCACAACTACGAAGAGCGCGATCAGCGCGTTTTGCTCTTAACCCCATCAATTGATGACCGAGCAGGGCATGGGCGCATCGCCTCGCGCTTAGGTATTGAGCGCGAAGCTTTGGCATTTTCCAACACCACAGACTTAGCCGCCTTGATAGAAGCGCGCCATAGTCGAGAACCCATAGACTGTGTATTGATCGACGAGTCACAGTTTTTAACCGAGCAACAGGTGTGGCAGTTAACGGACGTGGTAGATAGGCTCGATGTGCCCGTTATGTGCTACGGCATTCGTAGTGACGCCTTTGGTAACGCCTTTCCGGGAAGCGCTATTTTGCTTGCTGTAGCCGATAAACTAGCAGAAATGAAAACAATTTGCTTCTGTGGCCGCAAAGCCACGATGAACCTGCGCATCGACGCGCAAGGCCATGCCGTTAAAGAGGGTGATCAAATTGCCATTGGCGGAAACGATCGATATATCTCCTGTTGCCGTAAACACTGGAAGGAAAAGCTTGGTCGATAATTACACAGACTAGCGAATAGCTGCTAAAATTCATCTACACCTTAAAAAATTTGTTGGAGAGTCAATGACATCCTCCCCTATTCCAAATAATGAGTTGCAACGACTACACCTTTTGCATGAGCTCGACATATTGGATACGGAGCCGGAACCTGTTTTTGACCAAATTACAGCGTTTGCGAAAGATCTATTTGAAGTTGACACCGCGATAATTACCTTAGTTGATGCCGAGCGTCAGTGGTTCAAGTCGGCAGTCGGGTTTGACGAGCAAGAAACGCCGCGTGAAGTGTCCATGTGTGCACATGTGGTCGCAAAAGGCGCAACCATGGTGGTGAACGACGCCAGCCAAGATCCTCGTTTTCATGATAACCCTTACATTAATTGTGTTGGCGGCGTTCGCTTTTATGCAGGCGTACCCATTGAAATGGCCCCGGGTATACATATCGGCACGCTATGTATTATTGACAGTAAGCCACGCGAATTGACGCAGCAACAGCAGTATTGGCTAGAGACACTTACTGATTGGGTGCGCGATGAGTTGCAGGCACGCTATGCCATTAGCAACTACGAACAAGAGCGTCGTGTGCTGGCGCAAGGGCCGGTTGCTGCGGTGGTATGGCAAGTTGAACCTGAGCCACATTTAATTTATGTCGCCGAAAATGCGGAACGTGTGTTGGGTTATCAAGCTGATTACTTGTTAGATCCTGCGGTGCGTTACGAGTCGATTGTGCACAAAGCCGATCAGCGCGAGTTGCTTAGCCGCATGCAAGCTGTTTTAGACGGTAAGCGCGAAACCTTAGAAATGGATTATCGGGTGCTTACGCCGACGGGGCAGGTGCGCTGGGTGAGTCATTTTGCTAAAGCCGATCATGACCGCTCGGGGCGAGTAATTCGCGTCCGCGGTTATTTGCACGATAGCACCAAACGCAAGAACCTTGAATTAAGTCTTCAGCATGCCAACCAAAGTTTCGAGCTTGCACTGTCTGCGGGCAACCTATCAACCTGGGACTGGGATCTCACAGCGCAACAGGTAAAAGTTAATCATACATGGCGCGAACTGCTTGGCCGGAACAAGAGCTATGCGCGTGATAATGCGTGGGCCAAGTTAATTCATCCAGATGACTTTCAAGATGCACGACAAGCGCTGCAGAGTCATTTAAAAGGGCAGACTGAGCGTTTTGAAGCTCGTATGCGCATTCAACACGCAGACGGTCATTATTTATGGCTGCATACTATCGGCAAAGTAATTGAGCGTGATGAAAACAACCTTGTTACCCGCATGGTTGGTATTCATCACGACATAACAGAACATGTACAGAACGAGCAGCACCGTCGGCAGCAAGAAGCTGTGTTGAGTTTGGTGAGTACAGTTCAGCATGAATTTTTAGTTGTGAAAGACTTCAGCGAGGTGTGTGACACCGCCATTCCTAAACTTATGGCTTTAACCGAAAGTGAGTTTGGCTTGGTGGGGGAGTTAGATGATTCAAATTCGCGTGCCCGTAACATGGTGTGGTTGCATGGTGTTAAAATTGCCAATGACGAAGACAAAAATGCCGGCTTCCAACGCTTAATACAACAAGGGCTAGATGTTGAGGTAAATGGCGACGTCATTCAGTCTGCGTTGGTTCGTGGTGAGCCACAATTGTGTCCTTATCCGGTGCAAGCTCACGAAGCAAGGTTTTTTCCGATTGAATTGCCCGAACTTCAGAATGCATTGATTTTGCCGTTGTATTTTAAGCGCACTGTGGTTGGGCTGTTGCTACTGGCTAATGCAAAAGACAACTATCATCGTGAACAACTTGCGGTACTTGAACCTATTTTGAATACCTTAGGCACTTTAATGCACATTCGCCGCATGGACGAAGAGCGAAAAAATGCTGTGGATGAATTGCGAAAAATGGCGACCACCGATGAGCTAACGCAAGTAGCTAATCGACGCATTTTTCTTGAAACAACGGAACAACGCTTCATTGAGTTTCAACGTTATGGCACGCCCGTTAGCGTGGCAATTATTGACCTTGACCACTTTAAGAACGTAAATGACACCTTCGGCCATGCCGCAGGTGACCATGTATTGAAGCAATTTTGTCGTATTACAGAGCAACAGCTTCGTGAAGGTGACTTGTTGGGGCGCCAAGGTGGCGAAGAGTTTGGCATTTTGTTTCTACATGCAGATAGTGAACAAGCTATGCAAGGTGCGGAGCGTGTTCGCTCAGCTATTGAGGCAGCAGAGTTTAGCTACGAAGGGAAAGAAATACCGGTGACTGTAAGTATTGGCGTGGCGACACTACTGGCCACTGATAGCGATATCGATCGTTGGTTAGCGCGAGCAGATAAAGCCCTTTACGAAGCAAAAGCTGCAGGTCGTAATCGCTGTATGGCCGCAGACGAGGTATAATAACGGCGATAATTTCATCATCGCAAAAACCAAGAGGTAGATATGCAGGCACAAGCGCAGGCAAGCGGACAAATAACAGAGTTAACAATATCCACTCCAGATGATTGGCACCTGCACCTTCGCGATGGCGAGCTACTTGCTAATACCGTACCGGCCACGGCAGAAGTTTTTGGCCGCGCAGTGGTCATGCCCAATTTAGTACCGCCAGTAACAACCACGGAACAAGCCGAAGCTTATCGGCAGCGCATATTGGCACAACGCCCACCGGAGAATAACTTTCAACCACTCATGGCGTTGTATTTAACCCAAAACACCAGTTTGGACACGGTTCGCGCCGCCGCAGAAAACCCTCATGTTATTGGCTTTAAACTCTACCCTTCGGGGGCTACCACAAACTCCGATGCTGGTGTGACCGATGTTGACGGGCTAGATCATGTGTTCGCAGCAATGGCGGAGTTACAAGTGCCCCTGTTGGTTCACGGTGAGGTGACAAGCGCGGATATTGACATTTTTGACCGTGAAAAAGTGTTTATTGATAAACATTTACGGCCACTTATGCAGCGTCATCCTAAGTTAAAGCTAGTACTTGAGCACATTACTACCGCCGATGCTGTCGCTTTTGTTGAAAGCCAAGGCAACAACGTGGCAGCCACCATTACGCCGCAACATTTATTGATGAACCGTAACGATCTGTTAGTCGGTGGCGTGCGCCCGCATAACTACTGTCTGCCTATTTTAAAACGTCGCGATCATCAATTAGAACTGCGTCGCGCTGCAGTGTCTGGCAGCCCGAAATTTTTCTTAGGTACTGACTCAGCACCGCATGCTCAGTCGAAAAAAGAAACGGCCTGCGGTTGCGCAGGTTGTTACTCGGCGCCTGCAGCCTTACCGTTATATGCTGAGTTTTTTGAACAAATGAATGCGCTAGACAAGTTAGAAAATTTTGCCAGTGGCTTTGGCGCCGAATTTTATGGTTACCCACGGGCAGCGACGAAAGTAACGCTGCTACGTGAGCCTTGGCGTGTGCCGGAGGTGGTTTCGACGGCGGTAGGGCCTATGGTACCGTATTGGGCTGGAAACCTGCTCAATTGGCAAGTCAAATAATTAACAATAAATAAACATTTGTTTGAACAATTTAACAGTCTAGTATTTATGGTTAAGGCATGGTCTTATAGGTATTACAGGCTATAATTAAAACTATAATAAAAAGCATAATTTAAAAGGGAAATGTCTTGATTCGTTTGTGGCGCGCTAAACACAACAATCGACTGGTGCTGACTTACGCGTTGGCCACCAATTCTGTATCGCTAGCTATCGCTGAGTTCGCAAGCTCCGATCCGGCTCATCCCCCTGCGCTTATCGTTTCAGATTATGCGGAAGTAACCGCCGGTAATTGGGCTGAAGTTATTCAACAGTTAACCAGTAAATATGCGCGCTATAGCAAAGGTAATCCGGCTGTGGTGTTAGTGCTGGCGCCCTCGTTGTATCAAAGTGTTCAATTAGAACGTCCTAACCTTCCGCCCGAAGAGGTAAGCCAAGCGTTGCGCTACAACCTGCGCGATTTAGTGTCGCTGCAACCGGGTGACATTATTGCCGATTATTATGACCTGCCAGTACAAATGCCTGGGCAAGATAAACTCAATGCCATTGTTGCCGATCGTAAAGTTTTAGAACCTGTGCTTGCGGTGTTGCACGACATTAGTGACAACATTGTCGGAATTATTTCTGAGGAGCAGGCTATTGCCCCCTTGTTCCAACAGGTTACCGAAGCCAGCGTAGTCGCATATCAGCATGGCCAAGAGCCAGCACTGCTGCAGGTTTATTTAAATGGCCAAATGCAAGTAAACCGTGTGGTACGTAATCTTGAGCAGTTATCTAAGCTAACGGCAGATGAAATTGATTTGGGGGGCGCTTCACCACTGAGCGTTGAAGTTCAGCGTTCCGCTGATTACTTTGAACGGCAGTTACGCCAGCGCCCAGTAAGCAATGTGGTATTAGCGGTGGGGGTGAAACATAGAGCCGGCGTGCAAAAGCAGTTAAGCGAAGACTTAGGCCTTGAAGCAAGCTGGTTTGATTATCCAGAGTGGGCGCAAGAGCTTGGTGCCGGAGATTATTCTGATTTCCCAGTGCTTGGTGCCATTTTGTTAACGCAGGCGCTACGTGAAGCTAAGCAGGTGGCCGCATGAAGCAGCTAGCTAACCTGTATGTTCAAGAGTTACATCCACGTAAGCAGTCGTTGACCTTTACCCGCGCAGCGGGAGTAGTTGCGGCGGCCGCAGTGCTCGCCGTCGTGTTTTCGGGAGCAAGCCGTTGGTATGCCGGGCAGCAGCAAATAGCAACGCAACGCACCAATCACGAACTAAGCCAGGTGCAACAGCGGTTAACGGCTAAGCAAAATGAATTGCGCGCGGCTATGAATAATCCGCAAGTTGAACAACAAATTACGGCCATTGAGGCTCAATTAGCCCAACGACAGCGATTGCTGCAGCAAATGACTTCGGTAACCGCAGCAAGCCAAACCAGTTTTGCACAGTTACTAACCGACATTGCTAAAGCCGACCTTGAGAGCATTTGGCTGCAGCGGGTTATTGCTGCCAATAGCCAGTTAACGCTACAAGGTAAAACCACCGATGCCAGTGCGTTACCGCAGTGGTTGGCGAGTTTTTCAAACTATCCAACCCTCCAAGAACGCCAGTTTGGTGTGTTTGAATTACGTGATAATAGCCAAGAAGCTGCGCTCGACTTTACTGTCGGAAGCCTCGCGCACAGTAGTTTGTTGTCGCACTCAGTGCGTACTGCGGGGGCTCAATAATGAAAGCTCAGTGGCAACAGTGGCAAGCAAAGTTTGAACAGGCAGATCCGAAACGCCGGCGCATTTGGTTTGTCGTTATTGTACTGATGATTTTGTATCTGGGGTTTTGGGTAGGCGCCCGGCCCGCTTTGGACTTAATTCAGGCGGAGCACAATAAACAGCGACAAGTACAAGGCCAAATTGCGCAGTTGCAGCGCGAAATAAATAGTGTTGATGCACGCTTGGCTGGTGACCCTCAGGCAGCACAACGCCAGCGCCTTGAGCAGTTACAGCAGCGACTCGTGCAAATTAACCAACGTCTGAATCAAGAGGCGAATTACGTTAGCGCCGCTGATAATCGTGCTTTACTCAAAGCCCTGTTAAACGAGGCGAAAGGAGTTAAAGTGACTTCGGCGCAAGCACTCCCAGCAGAGCTGGTTTATCAAGATGCCGAAAATGAAGACAGTGCTATTTATCGTCACCGTTTGCAGTTGACAGTGAAAGGCCGCTACTTTGCTTTAGCTGATTATTTACAGCAATTAGAGCAACTCGATTGGTCGTTTTACTGGCAACGACTAGATTATAAAGTGCTTGATGCACCAAATGCCGAAGCCGTTATCGAAATTTACACAATTAGCTTGGAGCGTGACTATGTTGCAAGTTAATCAGCGCGGTGTTGGCCTAGTCGTGGCAATTTTCTTGACAATAAGCCCAATCAGTTTTGCGCAAGAGCTGAGCGACCCGACCATGCCGCCACGGCAACTTGAACAGCGCAATGACAGTGCGCAAAAGTCTTCAAGTAGTCCTCGTCTTCAGTCGATACAGTTTATCGGTAGTAGCCGTTCAGCATTGATTAACGGTCAGCGACTTTACCAAGGTGAGCGTTTTGAAAACTATGTGGTTGAGAAAATAGACTTAAATTTTGTCACTTTGCGCGATCAACAGACCGAGCAACGGCTCACGTTACGGTTGTTTGAATTGGCTAAGGAAAGTGTGAAGACTTCGGGGAACAATTTATGACACGAACCGGCATTATCGCGGTGGCGATAATCTTACTTAGCGCATGTGCACAACAACCGGAACGTAAACCGGTTGAGGCTCAGCAGGCGCTGCAATCGGGGGCTGGGTCGCGTGGGAATATCGAGCGGCCACCACTGCCAGAGTCGGTGCGACAAAGCCTACGTGGTGACAATGCCGAACTGCGAGAAGCTGGAGCAAAACTCTTAGCAGAGCCACGTTTTTCAATTTCCGCCAACAGCATAAGCGCAAAAGACTTCTTTGCCGGCTTAGCTGCTGACTCGCCTTATAATATTGTGGTGCACCCTCAAGTAAGTGGAGACATTACGGTTAGTTTAAAAGATGTCACGTTAACCGAGACCTTAGACGTTGTCAGTGACATCTATGGTTTTGAAGTGCGCAAAGAAAACCGCATGATTCGTGTGTTTCCAGCTGGCCTGCGCAGTGAAACTATCGCGCTAGACTACTTAGCGCTGCGCCGTATGGGGTTGTCGCAAACCAGCGTGAGCTCTGGCGGTGTGAAAGACAATGACCGCAATAATTCAGGCAATAATCAGTACGGCGGCAATGCGAATAACAACTTGCTGGGCAATCAAGGTGGCGTAAACAACAACGCACAAAACATGAATGGTATGCAAACCAATGGCTCGTCTATCAGTAGCTCTTCTGAAACAGACCTATGGAATGATCTTGAAGCTATTTTGAAAGGCATTATTGGCCCTGGCGAAGGCCGTCGTGTAGTGGTCGCCCCACAAGCAGGTTTGGTCACGGTAACCGCCATGCCTTCGGAACTTCGCTCAGCGCGTGAATTTTTAGAGTCGGCCCAGAAACGCTTGCAACGTCAGGTTATTCTTGAAGCCCGTATTGTTGAAGTTGCGCTTAATGACGACTACCAACAAGGGATTAATTGGAATGACTTGTTTAGTGCGGGCAGCGGCAGTGGCGCGATTACCTTTGGTGCTAACGGCTCCGTTAGTAATTCACTAGAGGGTGTATTTGGCATGACACTCAATGTTGGTGATTTTGCTGGCGCATTGAACTTGCTGCAAAACCAAGGCAACGTGCAAGTGCTATCTAACCCGCGTGTAAGTGCTGCCAATAACCAAAAAGCGGTGATAAAAATTGGCGAAGATGAATACTTCGTCACCAATGTATCAACCACGACTGTTACAGGCACCGCCACAACGTCAACCCCAAACATTGAGTTGACGCCGTTTTTCTCAGGTATTTCGTTAGACATTACGCCACAGATTAGCGAAAACGGTGAAGTTATCTTGCACGTTCATCCATCGGTCGTTGAAACTTCTGAACAAGAGAAAGTCGTCAAACTTAACAATGACACCTTTGTGTTGCCGCTAGCGCAAAGCAATATTCGTGAAAGCGATACTATTGTGAAAGCACGCAACGGCGAAATAGTTGTGTTAGGTGGCCTTATGCAAACTACTTACAGCAACGTTGAGGCGAAAGCACCGTTATTAGGCGATATTCCGGTACTTGGTAACTTGTTCAAAAACACACGCCGTACTGAGCAGAAGAAAGAACTTATTATCTTAATTAGACCAACCGTTGTTGGCGCAGAAACCTGGCAAGACGAGCTCAATCGTTCCAGTGAAATTTTGCAAAAATGGTACGGAAACTAAGGCCGCCATGTATCAGAAGCACTACGGGCTTTCCGAACTGCCCTTTACCTTAACACCTAACACCAGCTTTTACTGTGATCTGGAAGGTCACCGTGCCGCCTTGGAGGTACTGCTTACCGCGTTGCAAACCGGTGAAGGCTTTATAAAAGTTGTCGGTGAGGTAGGTACAGGGAAGACTTTGTTATGCCGTAAGCTGCTTAATGAGTTACCTGACAAGTACGTGACCGCTTACATACCTAATCCATATTTGACGCCAGAAGAACTGCGTGCGCAAATTGCCAGAGAGTTACAAGTTGATATTAGCGCTGCAACCAGTCAGCAATTAGTTACCCAAGCTATTCAACACAAGCTAATGGAAATTAATCAGCGTGGCGAAACCGTCATTATTGTGCTTGACGAAGCGCAAGCGCTGCCGAGCGATTCGTTAGAAGCATTGCGCCTAATTTCTAACTTAGAAACTGAAACCCGCAAGCTGCTTCATATTGTTTTGTTTGGTCAGCCTGAGCTTGATGAGCGCTTGGCGGAGCGCGCCCACCGGCAGCTACGCCAGCGTATTTCCTTTAGTTACCATTTGCAGGCTATGACGGTGCACGAGTTAGCACGTTATATTTCGCATCGACTGCATGTAGCAGGCTATAAAGGCACCCCCATTTTTAGTGGCAAAGTAGTGAGCATGTTGCACCAAGCAAGTCGTGGTATTCCGCGTTTGGCGAATGTGTTGTGTCACAAGGTATTACTACTAGGCTACGGCGAAGGGGTTTATCCTATTACTAGCAAGCACGTTAAAATGGCGGTTGAAGATACCGAAGACGCAACCTTGCCTCGTGCCAAGTGGCCGTGGGTTATGGCTGCAGCCACAGTTGTGGGGGCTCTCATGTGGGTTGTCTATAGCCAAGGCTGGTTAGACGGGGTTGCTGCATGAGTGTCATTAATCGCATGCTGAAAGACCTTGACCAACGCCAACAAACCGCGCGTACGCAAACCTATACGCCCGCGGCGGTAGCGCCACAACCGATTCACTGGGTTTGGATTATTGTGACGGTACTGTTCAGCGCAGCGGTGATTGTTGGTGGCTTGAATTTGTGGTGGATGTACTCTGACACAGAACAGCAAGATCAAGAACCTGTGCAGGTTGTCGAAGCAAACTCAGCGACTACCGCTAACAATACACAGCAAGAAACATTTCCAGAACAGCCCAAAACAGCATTTGTTGAACCATCGCAGTCATCAGTTCGGTCGCCGGTAAAAAACCAAGCGATTGTTGATGTAAGTGCGTTGCCATCAGTGGCCGAGGTAAAACCAAATGCAACCACTCAAGAGTCATCAACTGAAGCGAGCTTAACGCCTTCTGCAGACACAACAGAGCTAGCAGTAACAAATGAGCCAAAGAGCGAGAGTAAGCCAGTACCATCTGCCAAGGTTGTTAAAAAGCCACCGCAAAATACCGGAACACTTGAGGTGACCCGGGTACAACTTAGCCCTAAGGAGCTTGCGGCCAATAATCTTGAAAAGGCTCGCGCGGCATTTGATAAGGGCAACCGAACCGAAGGCCAAACGCTGTTAGAAAAAGCGCTGGTCGTGAAGCCTGATCATGTTGAAGTTCGCAGTGAGTTAGCTGCGTATTGGTACGGCCGAGGCATGACCACTCGCGCGTTGACTTTATTGCAGCAGGGCTTAGATATGCGCCCGCAACAAGCAGAGTGGCAGTTGTTGTTTGCTCGAATTTTAGAGCGCATTGGTCGCGTAGAGCAGGCCTACACCGCGTTGTTGAATATTAGAGATGATGCACCAGAAGCGCCAGAACTTATGAAGTTACGTGCTGCGGCTGCCACGCAACTTGGTTATTTTAATGAAGCGGCCGCAGACTACACCGTACTGGCTAGCGAGTTCGGCGAGGGCCGTTGGTGGTTGGCAGCAGCGGTTGCGCATGAAGATGGCAATAACCTTGAAGCTGCAGTGCGCTGTTATCAGCAGGCCTTGCAAAGCCGAGACTTAGGCAATGACGCCCGCGAGTACGTGGAACAGCGTTTAGCTATTTTGGAGGGCTATTAATATGCGTCCTCGTTTAAAAATGCGCTTAGGCGACCTGTTAGTTCAAGATGGCATGATTTCCAGCAGTCAACTTCAGCAGGCGCTGAGCGATCAAAAACAAAATGGCCGTAAGCTGGGTGTTACCTTGGTTGATCTGGGGTTCATTAAAGAGCATGAACTACTCGAGTTTTTGGCACGCCAACTTAATATTCCTTTAATTGCGTTAAACGACCGAAAGATTCCAGAAAATGTCGTTAATTTAATTCCAGAGGTACAAGCTCGGCGTCATCGTGCACTCGTGATTGAAGCGGACGATACCTCAGCACTGGTAGGAATGAGTGACCCTGCAGATTTGGCTGCAGTAGACGCGATTTCGCAATACCTGCAGCCACGAGAACTTAAGCTTGCCGTGGTGCCTGACGCAGATTTACTTGAAGCGTTCGACAATTTATATCGCCGCACCAAAGACATTGCGCAGTTTGCGAAAGAGCTACAAACCGAAACTCAAGACGGCGCCGAGTTTGATTTAGGTGCGTTATCGTTAGATGACGATGACGACGAAGCCACCGTTGCAAAATTACTACAGTCTATTTTTGCCGATGCCGTGCAGGTACGCGCGTCAGACATTCATATCGAACCCGATGACCGCGCGTTGCGTATTCGCATGCGGGTTGATGGGGTGTTGCAAGAAAACGTGCTTACCGAAACCAACATTGCCAATGCCTTGTTGTTGCGCCTTAAGCTAATGGCCGGGCTAGATATTTCGGAAAAACGTTTACCACAAGACGGCCGTTTTAATATCAAAGTACGCGACCACAGCATTGATGTGCGGGTGTCGACCATGCCCGTGCAATACGGTGAGTCGTGCGTTATGCGTTTGCTAGACCAATCAGCCGGCTTATTGCACCTTGAACAAACCGGTATGCCAGAGCATATACTGCAGCGAGTTCGGCGCTTAATTCATCGCCCATATGGCATGCTCATTGTGACCGGTCCTACAGGTTCCGGTAAAACTACCACGTTGTACGGTGCGCTTAGCGAGTTAAATCAAGCCGAGAAGAAAATTATTACCGTAGAAGACCCAGTTGAATACCGTTTGCCGCGTATTTCACAAGTACAAGTAAACAGCAAAATTGGGCTAAGTTTTTCCAACGTACTACGTACCACATTGCGCCAAGACCCTGACATTATCATGGTGGGTGAGATGCGTGACCATGAGACTGTTGAAATTGGTCTGCGTGGCGCAATTACCGGTCACTTGGTGCTAACCACGCTGCACACCAACGACTCAATAACTAGTGCCTTGCGTTTAATCGACATGGGTGCCGCACCGTACTTGGTTGGTGCTGCGTTGCGAGGCGTGTTGGCGCAGCGGTTAATACGCCGGGTTTGTGATAACTGTAAAACCGCTGACCAACCTGAAGCGGCAGAATTAACGTTGTTGCGTCGCATGGACCCATCTATTCCGGCTGACGGTAGCGGGTTTGTGCGCGGCAAAGGCTGTCGAAGCTGTAACCATACCGGCTACAAAGGCCGAATTGGTGTGTTTGAATTATTAGAAATGAATGAAAGCATGATTGACGCGCTGCGCGACAGTAACATGCGTGAATTTGCTCAAGCGGCACGACAGTCAGAAGGCTATAAACCTTTGGCAAACGTGGCGTTAGAATATGCCCGCGAAGGTGTTACGTCGTTAGACGAAGTACTATTTTTGGCAGAAACAGTGGAAGAAAAAGAATTGCGCGTAACCAGCGCAACAGCAGGTGAAAATGGCGAATTATAAGTATCGCGGTCGCGATACTGGCGGCCAAGTAGTTCAAGGGGTTATCGAAGCGGCTAGCGAAAGCTCTGCTGCCGAAAGCCTATTGCGTCGAGGCGTCACGCCTCTGGCAATAAATGTTGAATCGGCCACCACCAAAGCCAACCCTGAGAAAAAGGGCTTGTTCGAACAACGTATTAACCACGTTGATTTGATTATTTTTACCCGACAAATGTATTCACTCACCAAAGCCGGAATTCCACTACTTCGTGCAATGGAAGGCTTAGCCGAAAATACCAGTAACAAACGTTTCAGTACGGTTTTACATGATTTAGTTGACCAGTTAGAGCGCGGTCGGCAGTTGTCATCAGCAATGGCTTCTCACCCACGAGTATTCCCGCGCTTGTTGGTTGCGATTGTGCATGTGGGCGAAAACACTGGTGAGCTTGAAGGCGCGTTTCTGCAGCTTTCTGAATATTTAGAGAAAGAACAAGAAACCCGCAAAGCGATTAAAGCAGCGCTGCGTTACCCTATGTTCATAATGATGGCTTTAGTGGCCGCCGTGGTGGTTATTAATATTTGGGTGATACCGCCATTTGCACAAATGTTTGCCAACTTTAATGTGGAACTGCCGTTACCCACGCGAATTATTCTGGCAACCTCAAATTTCTTTGTAAGTTGGTGGCCGCTTATGCTTGGCGCCTTCGTGGTAGCCATAGCTGGCGCGGTGAATTACGTAAAAACCACAGCCGGGAAATTGGCGTGGGATAAGTTTAAAACCCGCATGCCGGTAGTGGGCGACATTATTATGCGCTCGCTACTGGCGCGTTTTGCGCGAACCTTTGCGGTTATGCTGCAAGCCGGTGTGCCATTAACACAAGGCCTTGGCTTGGTTGCAGAGGCAGTTGATAACGCTTGGATGAGCGGTCGTATTAACGATATGCGACGTAATATTGAGCGCGGCGAAAGCCTAACGCGCACAGCCCGCAGCAGTGAATTGTTTACACCGCTGGTATTACAAATGATTTCGGTTGGTGAAGAAACCGGGCGAGTCGATGAAATGTTGTTTGAAGTAGCCGGATATTATGAACGCGAAGTCGACTATGACCTGAAGAGCCTAACCGCACGAATAGAACCAATTATGTTAGTCTTTGTGGCAATTATTATCACAATTATGGCATTGGGTGTATTCTTGCCAATGTGGGAAATGATGGATGCGTACCGAGGGCGTTAAAGGCTTTTGTTTACGAAAAATTAACAATCGGCGTTAACCTTTAATATTTGCGGGAATTATCAGCATACAAGATAATAACCATATGGGGAATAAGGGATGTTAGCTGTGCAACACACTATAACAAAAAGACAGTCAGGTTTTACCCTCATTGAATTGATCATTGTTGTGGTCATTCTAGGGTTATTAGCAGCTTCTGCATTACCGCGTTTTACCAGCGTGACAGCTGACGCTGAAGACGCTGCCGTTGAAGGCGTGGCCGGTGGCTTTGCCAGCGCGGTAGGGCTTGTGCGCGCCGAGTGGGAGCTGCGTGGCCGACCGCAAGGCAACGTTGATGGCGCTGGCGCCGTAGTGGTTATGGATGGCATTAGTGTTAATGTCGACGGCAGCACGGGTTACCCTGTCAGTGGCGATAACAACCTAGACGCCCATGATTTAAACATATCTAGCGAAGACTGCCGCACCATTATGCAGGCCATACTGCAAGGCGCACCAACCGCTACAACCAGTTTTACCCTGTTGGGTGAAAACCGTTATTACGTTACTCGCGAAAATAACGGTGTTAATGATATTTGCGTGTATTATTTAGCAAATACCATTAAAAACTTGGCTTCTGCGCCAAGTGGAACCGACTATTTGTCCGTCGGTAACGTGTTTGTTTACAACCCGCGTACCGGTGGGGTAAGTATTTTTAGCAATAATTAGTTTAAACTTGGGGAATACCCGTAATTTTTAACAAGGGAATAGCGTTATGAAAACACAAAAAGGTTTTACCTTAATCGAATTGATCATCGTGATCGTCGTACTCGGCATCTTAGCCGTAACCGCCGCACCACAGTTCTTTAACTTCGCTGGCGATGCGCGTTTGTCACAAATTAAAGGTGTTGAAGGAGCGATTAATTCGGCAGCACAAATCGTATATGGTAAGTCGGCAATCGAATCAGAAATCGGCTTGTCGCGTAGCGATACGCCAACGCCTGCAGTAGATAGTATTCCGACAAGTTACGGTTACCCCACCGCAACTGTTGCAGGTATTGTTACAGCAGCAAATATTAATGTGGCACCGGATAATACTAGTCTAGCAGGTGATTTTGTATTCACTCGTGATACGAGTGGTCCACAAGATATGATCTATATTGCACCTGCAGCGTTAATTGACGCTACCGGTTACGGTATTACTGAAGTTACCGCGACAAACTGTTATTTGCAGTACATTGAAGCGTCAGGTCCAGCTTCTAACCAAGGTTATACATTGACTGTAGTGACCACGGGTTGTAATTCATAATTCAAATGTAATACTTTTTCAAAAGCGCCTTCGGGCGCTTTTTTATTGTCTAGTGCCTTACCCAACAGTGAGCGCAGCGAACGCACGAACAGCGAAGCGTACGAATAACGAACGGCGAAGCGCACGAATAACGAACGGCATTCACTACGGTAATCCGGCTATTGCCGGATTACTGGCGCTCCATCCAAAAAATCACCCGATCATTCCCCCGATACTGCCCAAAGCCAGCTTCAGCACGTGGAAAGCGATGGCTGGCGCCATTTTCGTCAAGCCACGGGTATTCCAAC
The DNA here is from genome assembly GCF_001418345.1 of Pseudidiomarina woesei. GTDB lineage: Bacteria > Pseudomonadota > Gammaproteobacteria > Enterobacterales > Alteromonadaceae > Pseudidiomarina > Pseudidiomarina woesei. The sequence goes on along the minus strand of NZ_LIPW01000004.1, from coordinate 225,690 downwards.
CAGCTGTCGGTTTGGTATTCAAACAAGAATTCGCCGGTAGCCGTCGGTGATGGCGGTGTCCAATACAGGCTGTCGGGTAACAACTCACCGGTAAGCAAATCGCTATCAACACCGGCTCCAGTCGTCGTCAACGCGCTTGGGTTTTCCAGTATGTTCAGAGATGTCGCGGTGGTTGCCGTGCATGAATCGAGGTCGTTCAGTAAAAATCGGTTGCCGTCCCAATACTCCGCGCGCATCACCACCGGTAACGGCTCGTTTTCAGGGCCATAGGTGTTCTCGAGTACCATGCGGCCATAGCGTAAATTTAGCGTACCACCAATAGGCACAGCGTCGCCGCGTTGGCTCACCAAGCTCAAATCGGAGCTCGCAAAGTTGCGGCTATCGATATCACCTGTGGCCTGCAACCCAATGCGCAAGTTTGGATATGGGCCATCAGGCAGCTCATCAGACCGCCGCGCAAAAGCGATGCTTGAATTACTAAAAGTAAGCTCGCCATCTACCCAGGTACTTTGGGTGAAAGGCGCAAGACGCTGATCAAACTCATCAGTGGCTTCGTCAATTGGGCTGGTGTGGGCAGCCACCAACTCAACTGCCGCTGTGTTGCTATAGTTCAAACCATAATTGCGAGTAACATTACCACCAAGGTTTAAAGCTTGAACAATATAGTCAACGGCAATAGCGTTTTGGCCCATATAGGTATATGTGCTGCAGGCGTTGCTAACGAGATCACTTCCAGGCGTAACCGCAAAGCGGTGGGGATAAAAACGGCCAACCGGGCTAGGTGGTCGCTCGAAGGCGTCACCTGAACCTAGGTAATCATCGCCCAGTAACCGAGCGCGCAAGTTAACCGTGCCTGCCTCGTTCCAAATAGCGCCTGTTGTGCGCTTCGCACCGGCATAATTACCATCAATGGTGAACGGGTTATTTAATGTTAATTTTGACGCATCGCTGCCAGCGGCCGCTGGTGTTGGATATGCCATACTATCAAATTGAACTTGCACCGCCGCAGAGCTAGATTCCAAGCCAAAGTTAGGGGTCGGTTCGTTCGCGGTATTCAGTGACTGAATAACCATGCTAAATGGCTCTCCAGCGGCTTTGAACCCAGGGCCTGAGGCCAAGGTACTGGTCCATAAGTTGTTGGCGTCATCTAACGCCCGAGTTACTAAGCGGTATGGCTTAACGACAAAGTCGTTAACGCTGGTGCCAACTAACTCAACATCAGGGTCGCTAATAGTTGGGTCGGGTGCAGCTGGCGCTTCAGTGAGCGGTAATGATGCGAACAACCGCACCTGACCCACGTCTGAATAGCGCAACTGTAAATCGGTTGCGACCCGTCCGTTGGCATCGAATGTTAACGACAGTGAGCTTGTGTTGGCCGTGTTACCGGCGGCGTTTAAACCAATCGCTTGGTTGTTCACGGTAAAGGACTGACCTGCTTGGCAAGTTCCAGGGTTTAAGCACTGCATGCCGAGGTTAACGGTATGAGTACCGGTTAACCTTGCTTCACAGGCGCCGGTGGTGGTGTTTGTTTGCACTGCACGTAAGGCGGCGGGAAGGCTCAAACCAGCGCTGTCGGCGCTGGCTCCAATACCAGCGAAGGTCGCTGGCAGTGGGCTAACTCCGTCCGTGTCGGTGATAATTAGTCCAGCGGTGTTAAAAACGACATCGCAACTGGTTGCTGTGGTACCACTGCTATCAAAACATTGTGTTGCATCAACCGCTGTTGGCGAGGCATTGCTCAATGCTAGGTTCGCTGTGCCCCCATTGGTATTGCGTAATCCGCTAAGGCCGCTGCCATTGCTAAATAGTAAGTTGACGTCTGCGCTAGTTGTTGAGTCGAGATTGCCGCCTTGCCAAGTGCTGTCCGCATCACTTGAGCTCACAGTAACAGTTACGGGGTCGTCATAGGTTGCCGAGCAGGTCTCGTCAGCACAAGCGATAACTTCGACAGATGCGGCGTAACAGCTCACTAAAACTTGTGGATGAAGTATTCGGTAATGGTGCACTTCGGCATCAACTGGAGCACACCCCAACGAGGCGGTCACTTCGGCTTGCACTTCGGGGCTATAATTAAATACGGTGTCGGTACCAACATCGATGGTACCAGCTGTTAAAATACTGCCTTGCAACGTGTTGTTATTGCCTAACGTAATATCGTTATCAGGGAATGGGCCATAAATCGTTCCGTTAAAGTTAAGCGTTTCTTTATTAGCGCCCATGTTGCCGTTACCCAAAGAAATCGTTGCCCCTTCGTACAGGTAGATTTGTAGGTTACCGGCCGAACCACTGCTGTTTAATTCAAGTTGGTTGGCATTTGACTCGCCGATACCATTTTCAATGAATAGCCGAGCTGGGCCGCCGCCTGTCGTATTCAGATATATTCCGCTATGAAATATAATGTTGCGAATAAAGTAATCGCCAGGGCCGAGTGTAATGCCGGTTCCGCTGCCTTTAGCACCCACTTCTAGGGTATCAATGTAGTACGTACCACCAAGAAAGTTACCATTTTGGCCACCGGCAACATCTATCGTGCTATAAGTGCCTGGGGGAATGTCATTCGGGTCGTTGTTCTTGCTGATATCAAGGCTGGCGCCGCCACTAAAACTTGGGAAAATAAGCGGATCCAGAGGCGGGTATTCCAAATCCACAGTATCTACTTGGCCAACTGGAGTCGGGGTATTTCCGGTGCCATCAATAGTGTTGCCATTAATCTCGGAGCCATTACCAAAGGTGAACCCGCCGGAGCCGACAACACCGTAGGTGGTTAATAGTGTGACTTCACTGCAGTAATCAAACTCTGGGTCTTGCGCGCCCGCACAAGGGCCAAGGTTACTGTTGATATCGCAGGTGTAGGGCGCACTACCGTTGTTGCTGATGACAGGCGCGTTAATGTAGCCAAGTACTGTGCCGTTATTCACCACCGAAGCATCGGAGTTAATACTTCCCGCAATGGCGCCGCTGTTGTTGGTAACCGAGCCTGCAGCATCAATGTTTGAGGTGACTGTACCATTGTTCATTACCGTACCGGCAGCTTCGACACGGCCACTAACCACAGCGCCCGAATTATTGGTGAAACTGCCGCCTGTGGTTACTTTGCCTTCAATAACGCTATTGTTGGTTATCGAGCCACTGGCGGTGACATTGCCATTAACAAGTGGGCCAGAGTTGATAGTGATTCCGCCACTACTCACCAAATCGCCGTTCACGACCGTCTCAACACCGTTAATGCTGATACTTCCAGCAATGATGTCTGCGTTGATGGTGGCGTTATTGCCATTGGTGTTAAAGCTATTGGCACCCAGATCAATGACCAAGTTATAGCTATTATTCGGGTTTATGGTAATGGCATCGGGGGTATTAAGTCCGCCATTAATGATTAACGTTAAGTCTTGCGTAAGTGTCAATGTTGCATTGGTCGCATTTAAATTAACAGCGTTAGCACAAGTTACCGTTGAACTTCCATCGAAGGTGCAACTGGCAAAGTCGCCAGTGTTGTTAATCGCATCGGCGGGTAGCGTCCAATTAGCCAACGCTAAGCTCGGAATAAATAAACTAAAGACAGCGAAAAACCTATAAAACCCCATCGCTAGCCTCCAGCATTAATTCTTTTGAGTAGGTTATGTCACCGGCTTGACAAGCGCCCTGAGTAATAATGCGAAAATGTGTGCCGCTGTAGGGACTGGTTAAATCAGCACGGTCGCAATACACCGTGGTTGAGCAGTTCGTTAAACCCGCAATAGCAAAAGACTGCTCAGCACGAACCTCAGGAGGCGGAGACGCGGTGCGCTCGGGGCATAATCCACTGGCAGCAGGTGCGTCATGTGGGAATAACTCGGTTAAAAACAACTCAGCGCCAGTGCGTGCTGCGGCTTGCGCGCGCGTGCCGTAAACTTCACCGACAATGGCCTGTGACGAGTCGCCCAAAATGCGCACCATAGCCATTCCAATTAGGCTCATAACCACAATAATAAACACCGCGACCGCCAATGCGGCACCGCGTTGTTTAACTAGTGATGGGCTGTGACTACGGAACATTGGCAATATGCACCTCATGAACAATTTGTAGCGGCTCGGAGCCTGCTTCGCGGCTAAAGCGCCAGTCTAGTTGTACTAGGCTATTGCGTTGCAATGTGGCTTCAAAAACATAAAACGGAAACTCATTGTTGTTCAAGTCATTGTAGATGTCTTCGGCCATTATTTCAGCACTTGCGGCACCAATGGTTTGCAATTGGCTAAAACTACGTTGCACGTTTTGTAGGCCGTAGCCAGCGAAGCGATAAATGCGATTTGAGGTGTCGTCATAACACCAGCTAATTGGCTGTCCACCGATATAATAACGACGAGCCGGACTTTCGGCGCCGAAAAATGCTGGAGTGGTTGAATAGTCTATTTCAACAAGATTGTCTTGCACGGGCGAGGTGGCGGCAATGCTAGTGACTATTTTGCGGCGTTGTACGTTATTGCCATAAATGTAGCTGGGGTTGGTGGCGTAAACCAGTAAGTAGCCCCCCACTAAGCTCGAATTTGCCATGGGTTCTACGGCAATAAATGGGTCACTATTGGTGGGCCCTGGCCGCGGTATGTCAAGGTACAAGCTGCTGGCTAGTATTGGCATAAACTCTACGCAGCGCTGAGAGTCGGTGCTTGATACACGAACACTTCTTGGCACCGCGCCCTGCAGTTCGCTGCTTAATCGGTTTAGCGCAAAACGCGACTGCGACACCAGCTGGTCGCGCTCGGTGGTATCACGAAATATTTTCGCGCCAAAACCCAAATAGTTGAAAACAAATAAGCCAGCTATGGCTAACAGCACGATGACAATAATTAATTCAACGAGTGTGAAACCGCCGCGCCGCGTCATTAGTAATTCCCTCGCAGTGTGACAAAGGTAAAGTTCTGACCAAATGCGGTAGTAATTGTCACTTCTATTTTTTTGTATAGGGTTACCGCTGACTGGCAAACGCCGTTGGCATCGCTATAGCAAACGCTAATAGCAAACTCAAAGCCTGGGTAGCGCGTGGCTAAGTCAGAACCCATGGCGTCAGCTAGTGTGGGGGCAGTTATTTGTAACTCATGGTAGTCATCGACATCGTCAAAGTCATTGCGTGCTTCACTGTCGGGGCCTAAATTAGTCGGCAACGTACAGGCTGGTGCGCCGGTTTCGCCGCAGCGCAGCGCGCCGCCACTGCGGTCACTGTTTTCATCAAAAGACTTGCCGCTAATTTCTTGAATAAACGCTTCGCCAAGTGCTGCCGCACGCTGTTGCAGCAAAGGTTCGGCACTGAGCTGCGCTTGCGGAAATACCAATACCGTGAGTAAGACAATTGAAATTGCCAGTACCACAATGCCGATAATTATCTCAATTAAGGTAAAACCGCGCTGCATGTGTAACTCCAAGGGCGCTACTTTTCTTATAATTTGTTGATATATTGTTCTGTATACTACACTTTTTTAGTTTACACTGCATATATTGTTCGTTAATTACCAATCATGACTTTGAGCTTGTAAAAACATGCTAATACGCCGCCAAAACAGCTACCAGAATGTAAATTATCAGCAAGGTTTCACGCTGGTTGAGCTGATTATTGTTATTGTATTGGTCGGAATTTTGGCAGTAACTGCAGGCCCTCGAATTTTCGGCTCTGGCGGTGTTGATCAAGTGGTGACAGAGCGTCAACTTATTAGTTTACTGCGGCTTCAACAACAACGGGCTATGCAGGACATGGCAAACCCTTGTTATGGCATTAGTATGACCAGCGCGCAAATAAGCCCTTATGAATGTGGTGCGAGCATTAATGCTGCACGACTAATACAGGTACCTAATACCAACACTATTAATGTGGTGTCTAGCATTAGTGGGGCAGCCACAGGGTTTTATTTTAATTCCTTGGGGTGCCCAGTTTCGACGAGTCATGCAACCGTTGCTGAAAGCTGTGGTCAAAGTAGTGTCGAAATTCAAATTACGGGTGCAAATGCACGCCAAATTTGTGTACAGAGCCAAGGTTATATTCGTCCCGGAGCTTGCAGTTAAGTTCTGTGTAGATAATGCACATGCGCGCTTGCCCACAAGGGCTGCGCTTGGTAAAGTTACACGGTTTTTCAGTCCACCAAATTACGAGTAAGGGAACATCCCCTCATGTTTAAGAAGTTACGCGGCATCTTCTCCAACGATCTATCCATTGACTTGGGTACAGCAAACACACTTATCTACGTGAAAGACGAAGGCATCGTGTTGAACGAGCCGTCGGTAGTCGCTATTCGTCAAGAAAAATCAGGCGGGCCGAAAAGCGTCGCTGCTGTGGGCCACGCGGCCAAACAAATGCTTGGCCGTACGCCAGGGAACATCAAAGCCATTCGCCCGATGAAAGACGGCGTTATTGCTGACTTTTACGTGACTGAAAAAATGCTGCAGCACTTTATTAAGAAAGTGCACGACAGCCATTATTTCCGTCCAAGTCCGCGCGTATTGGTGTGTGTGCCTTGTGGTTCAACGCAAGTAGAGCGACGTGCTATTCGTGAGTCAGCGCTCGGTGCGGGCGCACGCGAAGTGCATCTTATTGATGAGCCGATGGCTGCTGCAATTGGTGCCGGCTTGCCGGTATCTGAGCCGACCGGTTCAATGGTGGTCGATATTGGTGGCGGTACCACTGAAGTTGCAATTATCTCGTTAAACGGCGTCGTTTATTCATCGTCAGTACGTATTGGTGGCGACAAATTTGACGAAGCCATTGTCAATTATATTCGCCGTAACTTTGGTTCACTTATTGGTGAAGCAACCGCTGAACGTATTAAGCACGAAATTGGTTCTGCGTTCCCAGGTGAAGAAGTACGTGAAATCGAGGTGCGTGGTCGTAACCTTGCTGAAGGTGTACCGCGTTCGTTCACACTAAACAGCAACGAAATTTTAGAAGCACTGCAAGAGCCGTTAATGGGTATTGTTAGTGCGGTTATGGTTGCGCTTGAGCAATCACCACCAGAGCTGGCATCAGATATTTCTGAGCGCGGCATGGTATTAACCGGTGGTGGCGCCTTACTGCGCGACCTTGATCGTTTGCTCATGGAAGAAACCGGTATTCCAGTCATTGTCGCGGATGACCCGCTGACCTGTGTAGCTCGCGGTGGCGGTAAAGCCCTCGAGATGATCGATATGCACGGCGGTGACCTGTTCAGTTATGAGTAAGCGGCCGCATGAAGTCGCTTTTTGAACGGGGGCCAACCCTTCTCACACGACTGGTTATGGCGCTTATCTGCGCCGCCACGTTGATGTTTTTAGACCACCGGCTGAACACCATGCAGCCGGTGCGTTCGTTTTTATCGACCGTTGTAGCCCCAGTTCAATATTTAGCCGTTCTGCCGCAAGAAGTTATCGACCGCCTCGTTTATCTATCTACCACGCGCACCACGCTTCGCGAAGAAAACGTTCAACTTAAACAACAGCTGCAAGAGCTTGAAATGGCCGTGCAGCGATTAAACTTTCTGGAAAATGAAAACGACCGCCTGCGCCAGTTACTGGGCTCTGATGTGCGTCAAGAAAGCCGTCGCATGGCCGCCGAAGTGGTGTCGGTAGCAACCGACCCATTTTCTCACCAAGTGGTGATTAACAAGGGTAGCGCGAACGGTGTTTATGAAGGCCAACCTGTATTAGATAATCGTGGCATTGTGGGGCAGATAATTAGTGTTGGCCGCGGTACCGCGCGGGTTCTGCTTATTTCTGACCAAAGTCATGCAATATCGTTGCGTGCTGAGCGTAATGACATACGCGTGCTTGCGCGTGGCACGGGCGACTTGCAGCAGCTAGAGCTGATGTATATTCCGCATTCAAGTGAACTCGAGGTGGGTGACAAGCTGGTGTCTTCTGGTTTGGGTGGCGTATTTCCAGAAGGCTACCCTGTAGCTGAAATAACCTCATTGAACCGCGATGAACGTTTGCAGTATGCGCGCGTTTTAGCGCGCCCTTATGCGCAGCTAGACCGAATACGCACAGTGTTATTGTTATGGCCCTCATCAGCTACTGAAACTCCGGTGTACGATGAAGTGAAGTCTTCAAGTGCGGGCGAGGAGAACACCAATGTGGATTAAGTCAGGTTTGCTGCCGCTGCTTGCGAGTTATATTGTCGCTTTGGTTCTCATGGTCATGCCAATGCCGGCGTTTATGGAACCGTGGCGCCCAGACTGGCTTAGTTTGGTGATTATTTACTGGGTGATGGCATTGCCGCATCGCGTCGGTATGGGAAGTGTATTGGTACTTGGCTTGGTGGCTGACATTCTCATGGGGTCGGTGTTTGGTATTTATGCGACGGCGCTATTGATTATGGCGTACCCTGCGATTCGTCATTTTCAGCGCATTCGCAATTACTCATTTACTCAGCAGGCTATTGTCATCGCAATGTTAGTGTTGATAAAACGGGTCATTGTTTATGAGCTTGAACATGTATTGAACGACGCCGTATTTCAACTGGCTTATTTGTACCCAGTTATTTCATCAACCGTTGCGTGGCCGTGGGTGTATTTAATTTTGCGCAAATATCGGAGGCACTACCTTGTCCGTTAATTCGCTCGTTTTAGCTTCTGGCTCACCACGCCGATTTGAGTTACTGCAGTTGCTTGACCGGCCCTTTACTGTGGTGCGTCCTGACGTTGTCGAGCAGCGTAATGCTACTGAATTACCGACAGATTACGTCAAGCGGCTAGCGCTTGATAAAGCTCGTGCAGGGGCTTCGCTAACTAGCGCTGATGCGCTGGTGTTAGGCGCCGACACTATTGTTGTGGCAGATAATCAGGTACTTGAAAAGCCAACAAGCTTTGAGCACTTTGCCGGCATGATGCAGCAATTGTCTGGGCAAACACACCAAGCAATTACGGCGGTTGCGGCAGTATGCCAAGGCATTGAGCGAGTAGTTGTTAGTGGTGCAAAAGTAACGTTTAAGCCGCTTAGTCGTGAAGAAATAGCCGACTATTGGCGCTCCGGCGAACCACATGACAAAGCAGGTGGTTACGGTATTCAAGGGCGTGCAGCCAAGTTTGTGACACATATTGAGGGCAGCTACTTTGCTGTGGTTGGCTTGCCCGTGTACGAAACTGAACAGCTCATTGTTGCGTTAATCAATGACATAGAGGGGCGCCCATGAGTGCAGAAATTTTAATGAACGTGACGCCCACAGAAACGCGGGTGGCACTGATTGAAAATGGTATTTTGCAAGAAATACACATTGAGCGACAAGCCAAGCGAGGCTTGGTTGGCAATGTTTACGTGGGTAAAGTGTCGCGCGTTTTGCCAGGCATGCAAGCAGCATTTATTGATATTGGGCTAGAAAAAGCCGCATTTTTGCACGCCTCAGACATAGTTACACAAATAGAGCAAGCTGAAGACATTGCGCATGGCACCATGCCCGTAGCAGATATCGCACAGTTAGTGCGACCAGGGCAGCAGATATTGGTGCAGGTGGTCAAAGACCCACTCGGCACCAAAGGCGCGCGTTTAACAACAGATATCACTATTCCTTCGCGTTACATGGTACTCATGCCACAGTCGCCGCACGTGGGCATTTCGCAACGCATTGAAGACGAAAAAGAGCGTAACCGCCTAAAGCAAGCGGCTATGCCGTATTGCGACGAAGAAGGCGGTTTTATTGTGCGCACCGCCGCCGAAGGTGCCAGTGACGACGAGTTACAGCGCGATGCTAAATTTCTGCGCCGGCTGTGGGATACCATTCAAAAACGGCGCAAAGGCATGCGCAAAATTGGCTTGGTGTATGAAGACCTCAACTTGTCGTGCCGTATTTTGCGTGACTTTGTGGGCGAGCAAATTGAGCGTATACGGGTGGACTCACGCGTCACTTATGACTTGCTTAGTGAGTTCGTGAAAGAGTTTATTCCTGAGCTTACTGACGCCTTGGAATATTATGCTGGTGAGCGCCCAATTTTTGACTTGTTTGATGTTGAAAACGAAGTGCAGCGTGCGCTTGATCGCAAAGTTGAATTGAAATCGGGTGGTTCAATTATTATTGACCAAACCGAGGCCATGACCACCATTGATATTAATACCGGTGGTTTTGTCGGTCATCGCAATCTTGAAGAAACCATATTCAACACCAACATAGAAGCAACTCAAGCCATTGCACGGCAGCTACGTTTACGTAACCTTGGCGGCATTATCATCATTGACTTTATCGACATGCAAAATAGCGATCATCGTCGCCGCGTGTTGCATAGCCTAGAGCAAGCGCTCGCCAAAGACCGTGCCAAAACCTCAATTAACGGCTTTACTACCCTCGGTCTTGTCGAAATGACGCGTAAACGCACACGTGAAAGTTTAGAGCATGTTTTGTGTTCAGAGTGTCCGGTTTGCAGCGGGCGTGGCTCTATGAAAACGGTAGAAACCGTGTGTTATGAAGTCATGCGTGAGATTGTTAGAGTAAACCGGGCCTACGCAGCCGATCATTTCATGGTCTACGCTTCAGCTGCGGTTACCGAGATGCTGTTAAACGAAGAGTCGCATGCGTTGGCAGAGCTTGAGGTTTTTATTGGCAAACAAGTAAAGGTGCTGGTCGAACCGCTGTATCATCAAGAGCAGTTTGATGTAGTGATGATGTAGTTTCAGATAGAGCCATTATGCAACGAACGTTTGGGTTCATATACAAAACGGTACTTTATAGCTTTGCGATTGTACTGGTGCTATTCGCGTTATTTATTAGCGCGTTACGCTATCTGCTGCCACAATTGCCTGATGTGACTGATCAGCTAGAGAATATTTTTAAGGAGCGCTTTCGGGTTGAGGCCTCACTTGGCAGTATTAGTGCCGATTGGGGGCGTAATGGCCCAGAGTTAGTGCTGCATCAGTTACGCGTTCAGCCCGCAGCTGACAAAGCCACGCGAGTCGATATTGAACAAGCCCGTATTTTGTTGAACTTTTGGCAAAGCGCCGGCTCGTTATCATTGCAGTATGACCAAGTGCAGTTAGACCAACTGGTGCTGCATTACGATATGCGTGACGCCGAATTAGATGATGCCAGCAGCGGCATTGTCCTATCGGATAACTTAACCAATTTACTGCTGAATCAACTAGATCACATTGAGGTGACAGACAGCACCATTGAATTGGTAAATCTACTCGGTATTCAGCGAGCGATAGACATTCAAGACTTGCGTTGGATGAACCGAGAGCAGCGCCACCAAGGCGTGGGTACGCTGACATTCTCTGAAGTAACCGACAACACCCTCGACTTTATTATTGATATTAAAGGCAATGATGTTAGCGCGCTAACGGGGCAAGTTTATGTGAACGCACATAAACTTGATATCTCACCCTGGGTACAGCAACAGGTTGTTGACACACAAATAAATCAAGCTGAGTTTAACCTTCATTTGTGGCTAAACTTCGCCCAAAATCAGTTTACAGAAGGGTTGCTACAGCTAGGTGAGCAAGCACTTACTTGGCAAGTTGGTCAAGACCAGCACTCACTTCGTATACCACACGGCGAGTTAAAGCTGCGCCCATATGGCAACAGTGGCTGGCGTGTTAACTCAAACCCTCTCACGATTGAGCACAATAACGACAGCTGGATACTGCCGACGTTCAGTTGGGAACAAACACCGCGCTCAACAGCAATGAGTTTTGTTGATGTGCCTTTGGCTCCAATGCTGGAACTTTTGAACCTGCTAGGCAGTGAAGGAGCAGCCGTCAGTGAGCAATTAGCCAACCGCTCTGCGCAGGGCACTATGGATATTGCTTTGCAACAAAGTCTAGAACAGCCATTGCGTTGGTTCGCTAAGGGTGAGCAACTTAGCTGGGGGCAGATAGCAGGGGTACCTGGGCTAACGAATGTTAACCTGAGCTTGCAAGGGCAAGAAAATCGTCTTACCTGGCGCCTAGACGGTAACAATGCGTCGTTTCAAAGTGACGCGTTAGATTATGATGACGCTTGGGCGTTACCCTATATTAATGTGTCAGGCGATTTTGTCTGGCATAACCAGCAAGACTGGCAATTGTATATTGCACCAGGTAGCCGCATAGAACTTGAGGGGTTACCCATTGCTTTTCAAGCACGGTTGCAGCCAGTTGACGGCAGTGTCATGGTCAATGCGCGTGCTAACTCCGTGAATGAACAACCCATTCCAGCTGCGGTGCTGCGTCAGCATTTGCCGGTGGTTATGGGAGATAATCTGCACGACTATTTAACCGTCGCAATTCAAGACGGTGTAGCGCATGAGCTTGCCATGAGCTGGCGCGGCACCATCGCTGACTTCCCTTACCACAATAAACAGGGTGAATTTGAGGCGCGAGCACGGCTAACAGGCATGAACTTTAAGTTTCAGCCCGATTGGCGCCCTGTATATGACGCCAATGTGGTGGTTAATTTCAATAACGAGCGTATGCATATTGTCGCAACCGACGGGCAGCTCGCTAACATCAATGCCCAGCGTGTCGATGTGGTAATACCCGATATTTTATCTGGCCCAGACGCTTACCTAGATATTCAAGCTAGCATTGCTGGCAATGCCACAGAGTTACAACCAATTTTTAATGATAGCCCGTTGGCCGGTAGTTTAGGCACCACATTTACAGAGCTACAGCTAAGTGGGCCGTTAACGAGCCAATTGCAATTGACCATTCCGTTAACCGATGCACCCGCTGTTTTGGCTGAAGGCTATGCCGATTTGAGCAATGTGACCATGAAAGTGGAGAGCTTAGGCGAAACCTTTACGGACATTAGCGGGCGAGTGCGCTTTCGTAATGACAAAGTGGAAAGCGATGACCTTGCCATGCGTTGGAATGACTTTCCAATTGAAGCCACGCTAAAAACCGAGCAGCGTAAAGAGGATTTCTATGTAGATGTTAGCGCCGTTGGCAATTGGGCACTTGAGCGCTACCAACCATTGCTTAGCGGCGCCCTGCCTTGGCAAGCTAATTTTAACTTAAGCTTACCTACGGTAGGGGGTTACGCGTTCCGCTGGCAACAAACGGCCGATATTCGTCAGATCAACGTGCAAGCACCGGCACCTTTTTACCGCGAAAGCGGCACCGAAGGCAGCTTTCAGCTTATGGTGTCTGGCGACCAAGAATCTATTTTAGTGAATGCAGAAGTTGACGACTTTGGATTGCTTGAGTTGCAACTCGACAGCGAGGAGCAGTCTTTGCAGTCAGGGTACATGCGCATTGGTAACGAGTTCTCCCAAGCACCAAGCCCAAACGTTGTGCGCCTAAACCCGCGTTTTATGGTCGATGTAAACATTAAGCAGATGGATTTAGAAGCCTGGCAGCAAACTTACCAGAGCCTGCAACAGCTCATTCCAGAAAAAACAGCAGCATCGGCTTGGGCGACACGACTGCGCCCCGACTTTATTCAGCTAACAACCGACAGTCTTAATTACGATGTAGTAAGCCTTGATGACGTTACTGCGGTTGCATGGCCTAGTGCCGAGGGGTGGCAGGCTCGTATTGAGTCACAACAAATATTAATGGACGTTATCTGGCAAGCAAATAAAGCAGACAATAATGCAATAAAGATTCGCGCAGACTATATTGAACTAAACTCAGGTATTGCGGCGTCAGAAAATACGATTGAGCAAGCCGACACGCCCGCGCCAGAAGCAACAACCCGACAAGCACCGGAAAGCTTTACCGGCCTGCCTGATATTTATATAGACTGTCAGCGCTGTCAGTTTGATAATTACGATTTAGGCGAAGTGAGCTTGCATTTAAGTGCGGCTGATAAGGTATTAACGTTAGAGCGCTTTAGTGCAAAGCATCGTAACCACGATATCGTTGCTAATGGCAGTTGGGCTTTAGAAACCAACACAAAACACCCGCAAACGCACCTTACAGGCACGTTCAAATCGGCCGACTTTGGTGAATTCTTAGAAACCTACAATGTGACTTCAATGGTACGCGACAGTAGCGCAACAATAGATTTTGACTTGCGTTTTCTTGCTGCTCCCTACAGCTTCGACTCGAAAACACTTAATGGAACGGTGAAATGGAATTTGGGTCAAGGCTATTTAAACGAAGTGAGTGACCGAGGTGCGCGACTGTTTTCACTGTTAAGTCTTGATGGCATATTACGTAAGCTGCGCTTTGATTTTCGTGACGTTTTCGCCAATGGCTTGTTCTACACCAATTTCTCGGGTGACTTTAATATTGCAAGCGGCATTGTGAATACCAGTAATACACAACTCAATGGCGCCGCCGGTGATATGGAAGTGAAAGGCAGTACGAACCTAATAACCCGACAGCTAGATTATGACTTACAATTTGTGCCGAAAGTGACATCGAGCTTGCCAGTTATTTTGGCATGGATGATTAATCCGCCTTCTGGTTTAGCTGCCTTGGTGATTGACCGCATGCTGCATGATGCTAAGGTTATTAGCCGGCTTGAATATGAAATTTCAGGCACCATGGATGATCCAACCATTAAAGAGGTGGCGCGCGATAGCCGAGCAGCGCCAATACCACCGGAGGTACGTGACAATGTCGACCCTAACCAGTCCAACAACGAACAACCGCAAAGTGGTACTGACGGCGCTTCAAATGACCAGCAGCGCGAGCCCACAAGACAACCTGAAAACAATTGAACAGCTTTTAACTCAGCTACCACCACAGCGGCCACAGCTGGTGGTGTTGCCCGAAGCCTGTTTATGTTTTGGTGCAGGCGACCAGCGTCAGCGAGAGCTTGCTGAACAGTTCAAAGCGGGGCCGCTACAACAACGGCTTGCGGCGTTAGCCAAACAGCATGGTATTTGGCTAGTTGCCGGCACTATGCCTATTATTGATAGCCCAGAAGCAGACAAGTTTACCGCCGCAAGTTTGGTGTTTAACCCTAAGGGCGACTGTGTTGCGCGGTATAACAAGATACATTTGTTTGATGTTGATGTTGCCGATAACACGCGCAGTTACCGTGAATCGCACTGGACTTCGCCCGGCAACGAGGTAGTGACCGTAGACACGGAATTCGGCACCTTAGGCTTGGCGGTATGCTATGATGTGCGCTTTCCTGAGTTATTCCGCGCGTTGCGAACTAAGGGTGCTGATATTTTGGTGCTGCCTTCTGCATTTACTCAGGTGACTGGTCAGGCGCACTGGCATGTGCTGACCCGCGCCCGGGCCATTGAACAGCAATGTTTTATGGTGGCTGCGGCACAAGTTGGTGAGCATGCCAATGGTCGAGAAACTTATGGGCATGCCCTTGTTATTGATGGCTGGGGCCGCATATTAGCAGAAGCAACTGACTTGAAAACTCAACTAGTCAGTAACGTTGCCGATATGCACGAACTCGACCCGATTCGCCGCGATATTCCGGTGGCGCAACATATTCAAAGTAGTCAAAAGGTTCTTCATGCAAGCACAAAGCGTACAAGATAATCTTCTCACGCAATATCAACTGGATGCCGATGCCCTGCATCGTTCGCTACACCAGTTGTACACCGGCGACATTGATTTCGCTGATATATATTTACAAAGCAGTATTAACGAGTCTTGGGTGCTTGAAGATGGCATTGTCAAAGAGGGAAGCTTTCATATTGAAGCAGGCCTTGGTGTACGTGCCGTACATGGTGAAAAAACCGGTTTTGCCTACGCCGACGATATTTCGCCGCAAGCATTACAACAAGCCGCTGCCGCCGCCCGAGGAATTAGTCAAGCTGGCGCCAACAAGCAGGTTCAAGCATTTCGTGCTGCGCCAAATGTGGTGCGTTACGCTGCCGTTAACCCATTAGCAAGTTTAAACGAACAAGCGAAGATTGATTTACTCCGCGAAATGGACGCTTACGCGCGTAGCTTAGATAGCCGCGTAGTTGAGGTTATTGCAAGCATTAGTGGTAGTTACGACGAAGTGTTAATAGCAGCTACCGACGGCACTTTTGCAACCGATATTCGGCCTTTAGTGCGCGTAAACTGCACCGTGCTCGTTGAACAAAATGGCCGCCGTGAACGCGGCAGTGCAGGTGGTGGCGCACGAGTGGATTATCTGTATTTCTCGCAAATTATTGGTGACCAGCCCCGTTGGAAAAGCTTTGCCGATGAAGCCGTACGCCAAGCTCTAGTTAACTTAGAAGCACGTCCAGCGCCGGCGGGTACTATGCCGGTTGTACTTGGCGCTGGTTGGCCTGGCGTATTACTACATGAAGCCGTTGGTCATGGGCTTGAAGGCGACTTTAACCGCAAGGGCGCTTCAGCCTATGCCGGCAAAATTGGTGAAATGGTCGCGTCTGAACTTTGCACTATTGTTGATGACGGCACTATCAATGATCGTCGCGGCTCGCTGGCTATTGACGATGAAGGCACGCAGGCCGGCTATAACGTACTGATTGAAAAAGGCCGCTTAGTTGGTTACATGCAAGACAAGTTGAATGCTCGGCTTATGGGCGTTGACCCAACCGGCAATGGCCGTCGCGAAAGCTATGCGCACTTGCCAATGCCGCGCATGACCAACACCTATATGTTAGCTGGCGAACATGACCCAGAAGAAATTATCAAGAGTGTGAAAAAAGGTATTTACGCGCCGCATTTTGCCGGTGGACAAGTTGATATCACCTCTGGCAAGTTCGTCTTTTCAGCGTCAGAAGCTTATCTAATTGAAGACGGTAAAATCACCGCGCCCGTAAAGGGTGCAACATTGATTGGTAATGGCCCTGACGCAATGCGCCAAGTGTCAATGGTTGGTCACGACTTAGAGCTTGATCAAGGCGTCGGCGTGTGCGGCAAAGACGGGCAAAGCGTGCCTGTTGGAGTAGGGCAGCCAACTTTGAAACTAGATGCCCTAACAGTAGGTGGCACTGATTAAACGGTGGCCACCTCACGTAAATACTTAAATAATTCGCGCGCCGCAGTTGGTGGCTTGCCTTGTTGGCTTTGTTTGTTCGCTTGACGATATAGCTGGCGTAGCTTCTGGCGGTCAGCATGCGGGTAGGCATCAATAAATTGCTGAATAGCGTCGTCGCCTTGCGCCAAAATTTGGTCACGATGCTTTTCAAGCGCATGAAATACGGCATTTTGCGCATGGTGTGCATTTTCAAGCTCGCTTAGCGCTTGCTGAATAGGCCCAGTATCGCGATTGCGCATCATTTTGCCAATCAGTTGTAACTGGCGTCGATAGCCTTCGCGCGTATTGCGAATACGCTGCGCCAATAAAATGGCATCAAGCAGTTCCTCGTCGAGTGGAATTTTGGCCAGCTTGCCCTCGGCAAGGCTAACCAGTTGCTCGCCAAGTTGTTGTTGCTGCTCGGCGGCACGTTTTAGTTCAGATTTGCTGACGATATCGTCGTCGCGTTCAATTTCGCTCATAACAGACCCCTATGGTTTGCGCGAATTGTAAAATACAAAAGCGATATTAGCTATTGGATATTAGATCTTAGAAGCGCGTGAGCAATGTTAGCTGATATCTAATATCCAATAGCTGATAGCGTCCTTGGTTTTCAAAGGAGAGGTAATGATTCCTGATATTAATGCACTAAAACACGACCTTCATGACGTTGAACAAGCCGTAGCCGACGCCATTAAATATGCTGAAAAACTCGGCGTGAGCGCGGCCGAGTGTGCCATGAGCCGCAGCAGCGGTATCAACGTAGGTACTCGGCTTGGTGAGGTTGAAACGGTTGAGTTTAACCAAGATGGTGCATTGGGAATTACCGTGTTCCGAGGTCAACAGAAGGGGTCGTCGTCGACTACTGATTTGACGGCGAATGCCATTCGCGCTGCGGTTGAAAAAGCCAATGATATTGCACGTTTTACCTCGCCTGACCCGTTTGCTGGACTAGCGCCGGCCGAGTTAATGGCAACCGATATTCCGGATCTCGACTTGTGTCACCCAGCTGACCAAAGTGCCGAGTTTGCGCTCGAGCAAGCTTTGGCTTGTGAGCAGCACGCACTGCAGTTGGACCCTCGCATCGTAAATTCAGACGGCGCCGGCTACAGTAGTCACGTGGGCTATCGTGTTTATGGCAATAGTCATGGCTTTGTGGCCGGCTATTTGCAGTCACGACATAGTCTAAGCTGTTCGTTAATTGCCAAAAGCGGCGATGCCATGCAACGTGACTACAGCTATTCTGTGGCACGAAACCGTGACGACCTATGGTCACCCGCTCAGGTAGCCGAAGACGCCGTACAGTCGACTATAGCGCGTTTAGACGGGCAAAAAATTGCCACTGCCAAAGTTCCAGTTATTTTTCGTTCAGACGTAGCTAATAGTCTGTTTGGCCATTTAGTCGCAGGTATTAGTGGCGGTAGTTTATATCGCAAATCAAGCTTTCTAGTTGATCATCTAGGTAAGCAAGTATTGCCAGAGTGGCTGACGGTAACTGAGCGGCCGCACTTGCGTGGCGCCTTGGCCAGCAGCCCGTTTGATCATGAAGGTTTAGCAACACACGAGCGTGATATTATTCGTGATGGCGTATTGCAAACCTATCTACTCACCAGTTACTCAGCGCGCAAGCTCGGTATGAGCCCAACCGGGCATGCCGGTGGCATTCATACCTGGGAAGTAAGCTCGCAAGTACCAGACTTACAAGCGTTATGCCGCCAAATGGGTACCGGGCTATTGGTGACCGAGCTGATGGGCCAAGGGGTCAACATCGTTAATGGTGATTACTCACGTGGCGCCGCCGGCTTTTGGGTGGAAAACGGTGAAATTAAATACCCAGTTGAAGAAATCACTATCGCTGGCAACTTAAAAGATATGCTGCGCAATATTGTGGCGATATCGGGTGATGTCGACTTGCGACACGGTGTACGCACCGGCTCGGTATTGCTTGAAGAAATGCGAATTGCTGGGGTGTAAGTTACCCCAGCAAGAATTACCCAAGCATAAGGGTTGCGGTACCAAGAAATGCGAATATACCAACCACATCGGTGACTGTGGTGAGAATGACCCCGCCGGCTAGCGCGGGGTCAATATTAAAGCGCTTCAAAATAAGCGGCACGGTAACACCGGCTAAGCCAGCGGCAAGTAAGTTGGCCATCATGGCGAAGGCAATAATACCGCCAATAACCAAGTCTTGTTTCCATAAGGCCACCACGCCGGCAACAATAATTGCCCAAATGACACCGTTCAGCGCGCCGATGGCTAGTTCTTTACCAATTAGCCAGCGTTGGTTACTGGTACCAATGTGGCCCAGTGCCATACCCCGTATAACCAGCGTGAGCGTTTGTGAACCGGCAATACCACCCATGCTAGGTACAATGGTATTCAAAATAGCCAATATGGCCATTTGCGCCAAAATATCTTCAAACATGGAGCTTACGGCTGCAGCTAACAGCGCGGTGATCAAGTTTACCCCTAGCCAAACGCTGCGGCGACGGGTACTTTTTAAAACCGGCGCGAAGGTATCTTCGTCGTCATCTAAACCGGCCATGCTCAACATGGAGTGTTGTGCGTCTTCGCGAATAATATCAACCACGTCATCAATGGTAATTCGACCAAGTAGACGGTTCTCGTCATCGATAACCGGTGCTGAAATCCAGTCTTGGCGTTCAAACAGTTTGGCAACTTCCACTTCGTCCATGTCAACGTTAATGCCCTGAATGTCAGGGTCCATCACATCTTGCACCAGCTTACTGGGGTCAACAGTGAGCAAGCGGCTAATGCCAATTTCACCAATGAATTTGTCGTCGCGGTCTACCACATATAATTTGTCGGTTGCTTCTGGCAGCTCACCTTTTAAACGAAGGTAACGCAGAACCACGTCAATGGTAACGTCTGGGCGCAAGGTAATAGTGTCGGTATTCATCATACCGCCGGCGGTTTCCTCGGCGTATGACAAAGCTTGCTCGGCCCGTTGACGGTCCTGCTCGTCCATTGACTTCAGTACTTCTTGGTAAACTTGCTCTGGCAAGCCACGTAGAACGTACGCTAAGTCATCGGTGTCCATGCCTTCGGTGGCGGCCGCGAGTTTTTCCGGCGCCATTTGGCGAATAACCGATTTTTGAACTTCTTCAGAGAGTTCTTCAAGAATATCGCCGTGCTCATCGGCATCGACTAACTGCCAAATAATGGCACGCGCTTTAGGTGGCGATGATTCTAATAGGAGGGCGACATCCCAAGCGGGTAGGTTGTGTAGCTGGCGGCGCGCCTGTACGAACATGCCACGGGCTAACGATTCAGAAACTTCCTGAATGCGTTGTTCGGCAAATTCTTTGTCGGCAACTTCAGCTAGCATAGATAAACCCCTCAATAATTTGAGAAGTTTACCGCATCATTGCTCTTCGTCAAAGCGTGATTCAATTAAGTTCGCAATTGCATCCACGGCCTCAACCGCATCTTCACCTTGTGCAACGACGTCAATTTCCCGTCCCTGACCGCTTGCCAGTAGCAATAAACACATAACGCTTGAAGCATCGACTTGTTGTTCGCCCTGTACAATCTGAACTTTCGCTTGAAACTGGTGGCTTAGTTTGGCGAGCTTGGTTGCGGCGCGCGCGTGCAAACCAAGTTTGTTACGAATAGTGACGGTACGGCGAACAACATCAGACACGGTCAATCTCACTTCTTGTGGCGGCTAGCTTCGCGGTGGCGAACCTGTACTTTGAAAGGTTGCTCAGCAAAGCGTTGGGCTAATTGTTCAGCAATATAAACCGAGCGGTGTTGGCCCCCGGTGCAACCAATACCAATAGTTAAATAGCTACGATTGCTACGCTGAAAGTACGGGAGCCAGGTTTCTAAAAACACTTCGAGTTGGTGAATAAACTTGGTCACCAGTGGTTGTTGCGCAAAAAAATGTTGCACGGCAGGGTCTTTGCCCGTTAGCGGCTTCAACTCAGGCTCCCAATGTGGGTTGGGTAAAATTCGCGCATCAAAGGCGTAGTCTAGGTCTGGAGGTAAACCATATTTGTAGCCAAAAGACTGAAAAACGACGATTAAACGTGAAGCTGCTTTACCTAACACTCGCTCGGAAACTTGTTCGCTAAGTTGGTGCACACTCAAGTCGCTACTATCAATACGCCAGGTCGCTCGCTCAGCTAAGGGCTCAAGCATAGCAGCTTCTGTTGCTAGGGCATCGGCTAACGGTAGTTCGTTAAGTGACAGAGGGTGTAAGCGACGAGTTTCACCGAAACGACGCAGTAACACGCTATCTGATGAGTCTATATAAAGAATTTCAGGTTGGATTTTACTGGGTAAAAAGTCGAGTGCTTCGGTTAAATCGTTTTGATCAGCGGGTAGGTTGCGCACGTCGACACTTACGGCAACTTTGTCGTATTGCTCAATAACCGCGTGAACAAGTGTCGGCAGTAACGTAATCGGAATATTATCGACACAGTAGTATCCTAAGTCTTCAAGGACTCTTAGTGCAATCGTTTTACCTGAGCCAGAACGGCCTGTGACGATAATCAACTGCATTGTTACTGGCTACCCCGTAAAGATGTTGTAGAGTTCCTGATCGCTGTCTGCGTCGCGTAACGCTCGAGTGCAATTTTTGTCATTCAAACGTTGAGCAACTGCCGCGAGAGTTTGTAAATGCTGCTCGTGCTGATCTTCTGGCACTAATAACGCAAAAATTATATCCACCGGTTGATTGTCAATGGCATCAAAGTCAATGGGCTCTTGTAGCGTCATGAGAATAGCAACAGGCTTATTGGCTGAACTTAAGCGACCGTGTGGAATCGCAACACCCAAGCCAATGCCAGTACTGCCGAGCCGCTCCCGGTTCAGCAGGCTCTCGAACACGTCAAAGCTGGTGGTGCCTGACAAACGAGTGGCGGCCAGTTGGCCAATGAGCTCAAGTACTTTCTTTTTACTTGAGCCGTCGACTGCACGACGTGTGCAGTCGGGGCTTAACAAAGTGGATAAATCCATGATTTAGTGGCGTTTCATCTTTTCTTTATGCTTAATAACCTGCCGATCAAGTTTGTCAATCAGCCCGTCTATGGCGGCATACATGTCTTGGTGCTCCGAATCAGCGAAAACCTCGCCGCCATTCAAATGGAGCGTAGCTTCCGCTTTTTGCGTTAACTTTTCAACATTTAAAATGACATGGACGTTATTTATATGGTCAAAGTGGCGTTCTAGCTTACTAAATTTAGTATCAACATACTCGCGTAGCGCGTCAGTGATTTCTACATGATGACCAGTCAGATTAATTTGCATAACATCTTCCTTCTTTTGTCCAAGATTCAGATAAGACGTTTGCGTTGACTCGAGGGCGGGATATTTAGCGCCTCACGATACTTCGCAATGGTCCGTCTAGCTACTTGGATACCCTGTTCAGCGAGGAGTTCAGTCAATTTGCTGTCACTCAGCGGCTTTTTAGGGTTTTCCGCAGCAACTAGTTTTTTCAGCAACGCACGTATGGCCGTTGATGAAGCTTCTCCGCCATTGTCAGTGTTTAACTGACTTGAGAAGAAGTACTTCAATTCAAACACACCGCGCGGTGAATGCATATACTTTTGCGTGGTTACTCGCGAAATAGTTGACTCATGCATGTCTACTGCAGTTGCAATATCTGCAAGTACCATGGGTTTCATGGCTTCTTCACCATGCTCAAAGAACCCTTGCTGGCGCAGAACAATAGCGCTGGCTACTTTCAAAAGTGTTTCGTTGCGGCTTTCTAGGCTTTTAATAAACCATTTGGCGTCTTGGGTTTGCTGGCGAATATAGTGCATGTCGTCGGTTTGTCGCGTTCCTTGGCAAAGTTGCATGTAGCTCTCATTTACCTTTAGTTTAGGCACACTTTGCGGATTTAGCTCAACGGTCCAACGATTATTTTTTTTGCGCACCAACACGTCAGGAATCACATAGTCATCGTCGGTGGTGCCGAAGCCTTCACCAGGGCGTGGCTGCAGCGTTTGAATGAGCTCGATGACCGCGCTTAGCTCTGGCTCGGATACGCGCAATTTACGCGCTAAAGTACGATAATCGCGAGTACCTAATAACGCCAAATACTCACGTACGATAAGCACTGCTTGCTCTCGCCATGGGGTATCCTCAGCTAATTGCTGAAGCTGTAGCAGTAAGCACTCACCAACGTCACGCGCCCCAACGCCGATAGGGTCAAAGTGTTGAATGCGTTTAAGCACCACAGCAACTTCGTCGGCTTCAATGGTTTCATCGGTTTGTTGATTTACGGCGCGCAGAATATCATCAAGGCTAACTGTTAAATAACCGCTGTCGTCAATCGCATCGATAATTGACAAGGCAATTAATTCATCTGTTGAAGTAAAATGAGACAACTGCATTTGCCAAATTAAATGGTCCTGCAGCGTTTGTTGAGTTTCGCCTTGATAAACCGCATCCTCGCCGTCGTAAACGGCGGCTGATTGGCCGAGCGCCGCCGAACAGGACTGCTCCCACGGGTCATTGTCTTCAATAACTGAAGTTTCGCCCTCGGCGTCGTTTTGCTCAAGTTCCAGCAGCGGATTTTCGTCTAACGCTTGTTGAATTTCTTGCTGTAACTCAAGCGTGGATAAATGCAGCAGTTTAATTGCTTGTTGCAGCTGCGGTGTCATTGACAGCTGTTGTGAAAATTTAAACTGCAGGCTTTGTTTCATACCACCACCTACAAGGTGAACTGCTCACCTAAATAAACATCTTTAACGTGTTGATTATTTAAGATGGTATGGGCGTCACCACTGGCAATCAACTCCCCGTGGCTAACTATATAAGCATGTTCGCACACAGATAGAGTTTCCCGAACGTTGTGATCGGTAATTAAAACGCCAATGCCGCGATTGCGCAGATGCTCGATAATTTTTTTAATGTCTAAAACCGAAATGGGGTCGACCCCAGCAAAGGGTTCGTCTAACAGAATAAATGCTGGGTCAGCAGCAAGGGCGCGTGCAATTTCAACCCGGCGTCGCTCCCCGCCCGACAAGCTCATACCTAGGCTATTAGCAATATGACCGATATGAAATTCTTCTAGCAACCCATCAAGGCGCTCTTCTCGTCCGTTCGCATCGAGGTCTTTACGAGTTTCAAGAATGGCCATGATATTGTCACGCACGGTGAGCTTGCGGAAAATTGACGACTCTTGCGGTAAATAACCAATTCCTCGTCGTGCTCGTTCATGCATAGGTAGCAATGAAATGTCTTGGTCATCAATCATGATGCGGCCTTTGTCATTATTGACCAAACCTACAATCATGTAGAACGTGGTTGTTTTGCCGGCACCATTGGGGCCGAGCAATCCAATAATTTGCCCCGACTCAACTGTTAAGCTGACGTCTTTCACCACTTGTCGGCTTTTGTATGACTTAGCTAAATGCTCAGCGATTAGTCGGCTCATTATTATTGTCGCTCTTTTTCTTTGGCATAAATATGGTAGTGACGCGGTCGCTGTCAGACTCACCACGATTTGCTGTCATCTGTTGGGTGGCAAAATTATAGATAATCTCACTGCCCTGCACGACACTGTTATTTTGTGAAACTTTGACGTTGCCCGACAAGGTTAAAATTTGCTTTGCTTGGTCATAACTAATGCTATTGGCTTCGGCTGAAATTGGCGAGCCATCATCTAATTGCTGTTGGTAAACAGCAGGGGTGCCAGTTGCGGTAAATACATCAGATTGGTCGTCACCGCGTTTGACTTCTAAGTGGTCAGCACGAATTTGTAACGTCCCTTGCTGAATAACAACGTTGTTTTCAAACACTGCAATTTTATTCGCCACGTCAAACCAATCGCTTTCGGCATTTATTTGAATAGGTTTGTTAAAGTCGTCACGACCTTGTGCTTGTGCCACGCTAGCGGCAACAGCACTAAGGGCGAGCAGGGCTACGACCAGTATAAATTGTTTCAACATGTCGTGTCATTTCCAATGTTTGAGCGCGCATATCAGCGCGCATACCTTCGCCTTTTACCGTAAAATCGCGGCCATAAATGACCACCGGCTGCTCAGTTTCTACAGTTTCTTGCAATGTATCAATAGTCAGGTAACTCGTTTCAATACGTTCAATAAATTCTGTAGCAGAGAGACTGATCATCTCAATATTTCGTTCTAAAACCAAACTTTTATCGGCATAAAATGAGCCTTGCTCTGCCTGCACCTGCCACAGCGCCCCCTGGTCATCTATCTGCGTTATATAGGTAGGCGCAGTAAGCTCGGTTAAACCGATGGGGCTATAGTGAGTCATTTCGTCGGCCGCAATACGGTGATCGAGCTCGCCATTGGCATCATAAACCCTCACGATTAAACCCTGTGCGGTAAAGTCAGGTTTTATTTCGCGGTAGCCTTGTTGCTCTTGCTCATCATTGTTGTCGGCAAATGGCCGCCAAAATAGCAGTGCTGCGATGACAAAAATTCCGCTAATAATCAGCACCAAGTTACGGTTCACAGGCTAACGCCTCCGTGTAATTGCAATTGGCCTTGCGCCATAAGAATAAGATCGCTAAGTTCACGTACCGCGCCAAATCCGCCACGCTGCGCCGTGACATACTGTGCATGCTGTTGCACAAACGGGTGGGCGTCTTGTACTGCTACAGCTAAACCGCTGGCTTTTAGCATGTCTAAATCAGGAATGTCATCACCAATAGCGGCTATTTCGTGCGTCGCAAAACCAAGCGAGTTAGCGAGGCTTTCAAAGCTGCTTAGTTTGTCTTCTTGACCTTGGAAAATATGTTTTACCCCCAATGCCGTCATACGATTTTCAACAATTGCCGAACGCCGCCCAGTAATCACAGCCACTTCAATACCAGCATTAATGAGAGCTTTTACGCCAAAACCATCGCGCGTATGAAAAGCTTTGAGTTCTTCACCGCTATTCCCTAAGTAAATACGACCGTCAGAAAAAACGCCATCAACATCGCATACCACTAGTTTTATAGTGGTAAAACGCTCGAATAACGGTTGCGCAATATCGCCATACCAAGTACTGATATATTCGCAGTTGTTAAGCGTCATTACATAACCCCCGCTTTAAGCAAGTCATGCATATTTAATGCGCCTTGCGCTATGCCGTTTTTGTCAGTGACAAACAACCCGTTGATTTTGCGATCTTCCATTAGCTTCAAACCTTGGGCAGCCAAAACATCTGGACCTATAGTGACTGGATTGCGGGTCATGACCTTGGCAATAGCAGTAGTGTGTAAGTCCATGCGCTGGTCTAAAATGCGGCGCAAATCACCATCGGTAAATATTCCTGCTAATTTGCCTTGGCTATCCGTCACGCCAGTCATACCTAAACCCTTGCGTGACATTTCAAGTAGGGCTTCGGAAATGGTTGCCTGTTCGGGCACTAGTGGAATGCGCTCGCCACTGTGCATAATATCGTGAATATGCAATAGCAACCGACGGCCTAAGCTGCCGCCAGGGTGCGACATGGCGAAGTCATCTGCAGTAAAACCACGTGCATTCAATAGCGCCACGGCTAGTGCATCACCCATAACTAATGTGGCGGTGGTTGATGATGTGGGTGCTAGCCCCAACGGGCAAGCTTCTTGTTCAACTGCAATGCACACATGCACATCGGCAATATCGGCTAAGGTTGAATTAGGGTTGCCGGTCATGCTGATCAATTTAACACCACGACGCTTAATAAGCGGCGCTATGGCAAGCAGCTCACCCGTTTCACCTGAATTAGAAATGGCCAAAACAACGTCTTGGGCGGTGATCATGCCTAAATCACCATGGCTAGCCTCACCGGGGTGAACAAAGAAGGCCGGGGTGCCGGTTGAGGCAAGTGTGGCGGCAATTTTACCGCCAATATGTCCCGATTTACCCATGCCAATGACAATGACGCGCCCGGCACAGGCTAACAACAATTCACAGGCTTGCTCAAAACTGTCATTCAAAAAGCGTTTCAAGCCGCTCACCGCGGCTGTTTCGATATCAATGACTCGTTCGCCCAACAGACGAAATGATTGGGTGGTGGAATTGCTCATAACTGTGAATAGCTCCGCCAAAATAAGATTGTTTACAATAATACCCGATCGAAAACCGAATTGCAGACGTAAAAAGCACTGAAATAAACGATTTGTCACAAATTTTACCGCCTTAAGGTGTAGAAAAAGGCCCAAATCTGTTACACTCGCGGGCTTGTTTAAGGAGAATTAAAGGCGTGCGACAAGTGGAAAATTCTGCTTTAGATGATGCCCTTGTGGTGATTGATAACTTGCACTTCGCGCATAGTTTTGGCGCACACCAAGTTTATCAAAACCTTTCCATGCGCGTTCCGCGCGGAAAAATCACCGCCGTAATGGGCCCTAGTGGCATTGGTAAAACAACATTGCTGCGGCTCATTGGTGCCCAGCTGTATCCGCAGCAAGGCAGTATTGAGTTTGCGGGGCATAACGTGCACAAGCTTAATCGGCGTGACCTTTATGAACTGCGAAAGCGCATGAGCATGCTGTTTCAAAGCGGTGCACTATTTACTGACATGACAGTGTACGACAACATTGCTTTTCCGCTGCGTGAACATAGCCAACTTCCTGAAGAAATTATCGACACTATTGTCAAAATGAAGCTTGAGGCCGTTGGGTTGCGCGGTGCGCGCGATTTAATGCCGGCCGAGCTGTCTGGTGGCATGGCGCGGCGTGCTGCTTTAGCGCGAGCCATTGCGCTAGACCCTGAACTCATTTTGTACGATGAGCCATTTGCCGGCCAAGATCCTATCTCAATGGGTGTCATTGTTAAGCTTATTAAAGAGCTCAATGAGTCGTTAGGCTTAACCAGCATTGTGGTGACTCATGACATAGCAGAAGTAATGACCATTGCAGACTACGTCTATATTTTGGCGGACAAACAGGTAGTGGGGCACGGAACTCCGGCGCAGTTGAAGCAGTCGGATGATCCGCTCATTCATCAGTTTTTACATGGTGAAGCAGACGGGCCAGTGCCATTTCATTATAAGGCGTCAACATTAGAAGATGATTTGTTAGGGAGCGACCATGCTTGATCGTGTTGCTGCGCTAGGAAAAGCGACCTTAGATTCGGTTGCCGGCGCCGGTGCCGCATTTTTTATGCTAATGCGCGCCTTAATTGGTAAGCCCCAATTACGTAAGTCATGGCCTTTGCTCATGCAACAAATGTACTCAGTGGGAGTGCTTTCGTTACTAATTATAGTAGTCAGCGGTTTGTTCATTGGTATGGTACTTGGTCTACAAGGCTATACGATTTTAGTTGATTTTGGAGCTGAGCAGTCGCTTGGGCCAATGGTCGCTTTGTCGTTGTTGCGTGAGTTAGGGCCAGTGGTTACGGCGCTTTTATTTGCTGGCCGCGCAGGCTCAGCGTTAACCGCGGAAATTGGTTTAATGAAAGCAACCGAACAGCTGTCCAGTCTAGAAATGATGGGAGTAGACCCGTTGCGGCGCGTTATTTCGCCACGTTTTTGGGCCGGCTTTTACAGCATGCCTATATTGGCGCTGGTATTTTCAGCGGTAGGCATATACGGCGGCTATTTAGTTGGCGTACGTTGGTTAGGTGTTGACGACGGCGCGTTCTGGTCGGTTATGCAGTCGAACGTGGAGTGGGGACAAGACATTCTTAACGGCGTCATCAAAAGCTTAGTGTTTGCCTTCGTTGTTACTTGGATAGCGTTGCATAAAGGCTTTCAATGTACACCGACGTCGGTCGGTATTAGCCGAGCAACCACATCGACTGTTGTGACTGCGTCCTTAGCAGTTCTGGGGCTCGATTTTGTTTTAACCGCATTGATGTTTGGATAAAGACCATGGAATCAAGAAATACACAATTAGCAGTTGGGTTGTTTGTCATCATTGGTATTTTGGCCTTGTTATTTTTAGGTTTAAAAGCCGCTAACACCAATGTGTTAACAAACGGTGAAACCTATAAATTATTCGCAAAATTCGACAACATCGGTGGCTTAAAAGAGCGCTCGCCGGTAAAAGTAGGCGGTGTGGTAGTTGGCCGCGTCAGCAAAATTTCATTAGTGGGCGATTATTACGAGCCGTTGGTCGAAATGACCATTAGCCAAAAATACAATGAATTTTCTGACACAACGTCGGTCTCAATATTAACGTCGGGCTTATTGGGTGAGCAGTATATTGGCTTAAACCCTGGCTTTATTGATGACACGGTTGAGATGCTCGAAGATGGTGATTATATCTACGACACCAAATCAGCATTAGTGCTAGAGGACTTGATTGGCCAGTTCTTATTCGGCCAAGGCAACGACTAAGGAGTTCAGCATGAAAAAGTGGTTCATGGCAGTCTGTATTAGTTTGTTCACGTTAGCTGGCGTTCATAACGCCCAAGCGGAGTTAATTCGTGACGATAATCCGTACATTTTGTTGGAGAAACTTGCCAGCAATACACTTGAGCGCATCAAAGCTGATCGCGAGTTGATTGATCAAGACATCAATCATATTCGAGTGGTTATTCGTGAAGAAATGATGCCATATGTTGATTATGTCTATGCGGCAAAGCGTGTGCTCGGGCGCAACCTAACACAAACCACCGAAGAACAGCGCCAAGAATTTTATACCGTGTTTCGTGATTATTTAATTACCACCTACGCTGGTGCTTTCACGCAGTTTGATGAAACCAAGCACACCATTCAATTTGGCGACGCTTCGCGGTTTGACCCGAACAGTAAAATGGTGGTGGTTAATACACGTCTGTTACAAGAAGGCGGGCCGCCTGTGCGCATGGATTTTAAAATGCGCTTCGACAAAGACGACAACCTATGGAAAGCATATGATCTGGTGGTTGAAGGCGTAAGCTTGCTCAATAGCAAACAAGCTGAAATTAATGCTGTTATTCGTAGTAATGGCATAGACGGAACCATTGCTTTATTGCGTGAAAAAGCTCAAGAAACTGTCAAAGAACATGATGGTATAGAAGGCAGTGAGTAATGGACCAATGTGAACTGCAATGTTACGACGGTGGCCGTGTGGCATTAAGCGGCCAACTAACTCGTAATACGGTGCCCAACATATGGGCAAATCGTCGAAACTGGCTAGCGGGTGAGCATGAAGCGTTGACGGTTGACTTAGATGCGGTTGAGAAAGTCGACTCCGCCGGTATTGCCATGCTATTACAAATTAAGCGGGCGTTGCGAGATACCCATCGTGAGCTACTTATTGTCAATGCAAATCAGCAATTTAAAGCCATGCTAAAAGTCAGTGGTGTCGATACACTGCTGACACTCGGTAGTTAAAACTCTCAAAATTCAATGAAGAAAATTTATGATGACATCTGATTCGATTCAACAACGTCTTTTAGACGAGCTCGACGTAAGTGAAGTGCTCGTTAAGCTTGATGGTGGTCACGCCAATATCACCGTTGTTGGTGAACTATTTAGCGACTTGTCGCGGGTTAAAAAGCAGCAAGTGGTTTATGCTCCGTTGAAAGAGTTAATTGCTAGCGGTGAATTGCACGCCGTATCAATTCGTACCTATACACCGACCGAATGGCAACGCGAGAAGAAACTCGCCATGCTCAGCTAAGAGACGCGCAATGCAAAAATTGGTTATTCAGGGTGGCCGGCCTCTAAACGGCGAGGTGACTATTTCTGGCGCGAAAAATGCTGCGCTACCCATTCTAATGGCAGCTATTTTACCGTGTGAAACGGTTGAGTTGCACAACGTACCAGCCTTACAAGACGTGCGTACAAGCCTGAAGCTACTTGGTGAGTTAGGTATTCAAAGTGAAGCTTTGGGGCCAAATAGCTATAAAATACATCCACAAGGCATCAACAATCATGTGGCAAGTTATGACTTGGTGAAAACCATGCGTGCTTCCATTTTGGTGTTAGGCCCTCTGCTGGCGCGCTTTGGTGAAGCTCAAGTATCTCTACCTGGCGGCTGTGCAATTGGCGCACGCCCAGTTAACTTGCACATTGAGGGCTTACGCCTCATGGGTGCTGACATTACGGTCGAAAATGGTTATATCAACGCCAAAGTCGAGGGCCGTTTGCGTGGTGCAACTATTTTAATGGACACGGTTAGCGTTACCGGTACCGAAAACCTCATGGCAGCGGCAACCCTAGCCGACGGTGTCACCATTATCGAGAACGCTGCGCGTGAACCTGAAGTGGAAGACCTTGCTCAGTTTTTAAATGACATGGGCGCAGATATTCATGGAGCTGGCACTGATACCATTACCATTCATGGAAAACCGGCGTTACACGGTGGTAAATATAGTGTGCAGCCAGATCGTATAGAAACCGGTACTTTTCTGGTGGCAGCGATGGCGACAGGTGGCGATGTAACCTGTCGCAACACAGATCCAAGCATGCTTGACGCGGTGCTCAAAAAATTAACCGAAGCTGGCGCAGTGATCACTAAAGGCGATGACTGGATACGTGTGCAGGCGAACTGTCGCCCGCAACCAGTGAAGATTATAACGGCACCACACCCAGCGTTTCCAACGGATATGCAAGCTCAGTTCTGCACCTTAAATGCCATCGCAGATGGCGCCGGCTGGGTACGCGAAACGATTTTTGAAAATCGATTTATGCATGTTCCTGAATTACGCCGTATGGGTGCAAATATTGAACTAGAAGGCAATACCGCCATTTCAAAAGGTGTGGAGCAACTAACCGGCGCACAAGTTATGTGTACCGATTTGCGTGCATCGGCATCGCTGGTTATTGCAGGTTTAGTGGCAAAAGGTGAAACCGTCGTCGAGCGTATTTATCATATCGACCGTGGTTACGAAGCTATTGAAAAGAAATTGTCAGCGCTTGGTGCTGACATCAAGCGCGTGAGTTAAGTCACGCGCTGATTTTGGGTTACTGAAATCTAGTAATCGTCACAGTAACTGACTGTTCTTGATTATCACGCAAAAACCGTATTTCGATTGGTGTACCGGGTTTAGTTTGCGCCACTGTTGCAAGGCCTTCGGCCGCTGAGGACATCCGCTTACCATTTATTTCAGTAATATAATCATCAACCTGTAAACCGGCTCGCTCAGCTGGGCTATTGGCATCAATTCCTGAAACATAAATGCCAGGTTGAGAATAAGGATTGTTTTGTGGCACTTCACCCACCTGTACGCCAAGATAGCCGCGTACTACTTCGCCTTCGCGAATTAAGCTTTCCATGACTGAATAAGCCAAGGGGTAGGGTACTGCAAAGTAAATACCATCGATGCCTTGCCCCCGTGCATCACGAAATTGAGCGTTATTGATACCAACCAAATAACCTTCGCTGTTGACCAAGGCGCCACCAGAAGCTCCTTCGTTAATTACCGCATCCATTTGAATTAAATCAGCATGTGAATGAATAATACCCATGCGTCCACCGGTTGCGCTCACAATGCCTTGCGTAATGGTTTGGCCTAAATTGTGTGGGTTGCCAATGGCTAATACGACATCACCCACTTGGGTTCGTAAGCTTTGACTTTGTGGAATAATCGGCAGGTTATCTGCCTCAATACGCACCACCGCCAAATCAGTAATCTGGTCATAACCTATTACTTGACCACTGTAGTTACGGCCATCTTGTAGCGCTACTTGAATTTCGTTAACGTCCGCTACAACGTGATAGGCGGTTAAAATATGACCGCGATTATCCATAATCACGCCTGAACCTAAACGTACTACGGTACTGGGGCGACGTGAGTAATACGAGGTACGAGAAGTACCAATACTGTATATGTTGACGACAGCCGGAGCAGCGCGATTAACCGCCTTGGCAAAACTAAACGGCTGTTGCTGACTGTTTCCAGGCGTAGATTTACCTTGAAAATAAGGTAAAGCGACAATCACAATGGCAGCTACCACCAAGCCAAGTAAGACAGAGCGTGTGACATACCAAAACGTTTGGCCAAGCTGCATTTGAAAGTAACCTATTGAATTAAAATATAAGCAAAAGCATAACACTGTTTAAAAAAGAAGGCAGCATTTGCTGCCTTCTTCTGATTAGGGGTACCCAGTACCGCTGATTAACCGCGTAACACTAAATACAATTGCGAATTACCGCGGCGAATATTTAACGCAATAACGTCGCCCGCGTTTGACAGTGACTCGCGAAGCTCCGACATGCTGTTAATAGGCGTGCGGTTCACACCAATAATAACGTCGTTTTTACGCAGCCCATAGCGCTCTGCTAGAGAGCCTTCGGCAATTTCTGTCACTTCAAGACCGCCTTTGTCAGTTGGTGCAAGTGTTAGACCATCTAAGGCTGGGTGTAAAGAAGCAGCGGTCACCGCTTGGTCGTCAGCACTAAGCACAACGTCAAAGTTTCGTTCTTTACCATCGCGCAACACGGTGAGTTTCAGTTCCTTACCCGCTCCCAAAGTACTCACCCGAGCACCTAAGTCAGCAAAGGTGCGAATACGTTCACCGTTAACTGCGACAATCACGTCACCCGATTGCAAACCTGCTTTCTCTGCCGCGCCTTCTGGAATAACCTCGGCAATAAATGCACCTTGGTTAGCTTTCAAATCAAGCGCTTTAGCAATTTCGTGAGTTAAGTCGTTACCGCGTACACCTAATACGCCGCGGCGCACTTCACCGAACTCAATTAATTGATGAACGAGGCTTTGCATCATGTCGGCCGGAATGGCAAAACCAATACCGATATTACCGCCATTGGGGCCTAAAATAGCGGTATTAATACCAATGAGCTTACCGTCAAGAGTGACTAAAGCGCCGCCAGAGTTACCGCTGTTAATGGCCGCATCGGTTTGAATAAAGTTTTCAATTTCTTCAATGCCTAAGCCACTGCGGCCTAGCGCACTAACAATACCCGAGGTAACGGTTTGCCCTAAACCGAACGGATTACCAATAGCCACGACAAAGTCGCCAACACGTAATTTCGACGAGTTACCAATTTCAATGGCTGTTAAATCTTTGCCATCTTTAATTTTCAGCAGGGCAACATCTGAACGGTCATCGGTGCCAATCACTGTTGCATCGAATTGTCGACCATCTTTGAGCGTAACCAGAATCTCTGATGCGCCGTCAATCACGTGGTTATTGGTAACGACGTAACCTTCGTCTGCATCAATGATGACGCCAGAGCCAAGCCCCTGAAAAGGACGTTCTTGAACTTGTTCACGCGGACCATTTGGGCCAAAGAAAAAGCGAAACATATCGGGGATGCGTTGACGCACCTCGCGCTTCCCTTTCACGGAAATATTCACAACCGCAGGCGTGACTTCTTCCAGCATGGGCGCAAGCGTAGGTGTTTCGTCTTTATCACCAAAGAAAGGAATACCGGCTGAAACAGGCGCAACAGTCAGTGCACTCGCTAAAGCCAACACCGCTAACAACTTCACTTTCATTCGAGTTAACTCCTGTATGATGGTTATCGTAATTACAGACTAACTCGATATAAATAAGTTCAGCAGTAGAGTGTTTCAAGATGTGAATTTAAAAGCTAAAGCGATATCAGCTATTTGATATTAGATATTAGCGCGATATCGGATAGTGGCGACCTTCTCTAATATCTAATAACTAATATCGCCGTTGCAGCTACTTAAAAAGGCCGGACTTTTTGTCGCTGTAGTCGCGCGGCATATCGCTTGGCGCCCTATCATCTGAACGACGTTTTTCGCCATTCACTTTGTTCGCCATGCGCAGCTCACGCATGGTGTCTTCAGCAAAAAATGGCAAACTAGGTTGTTCTTGCTCGCGCTGTAGCAAATCGGCGCTGTGGTGCAAGTAGGCTTTTAGTTTGTCTTGGGTTTCTTCCAATTGGCCGACCAAAGCTTGGGCAGTTGCTAAGTGCTCAGCAACTTCTTGACGATAATCTGCAAGTTGCTGCTTGGTTTGATTAACTTGTTGCGAAAGCTCGGCTTCCTCGGAATGTTCGGCGAGCCAGTAGCGGGCGACAAAAAAGCCAACAATTGCACCAGCAACAACTAGTAGTACGCCAATAATCCAGCTCATAAATACTCCTTAAAAATGCGTTTCGCATGATAAACTAAACACCAATAGCATAATCTAGAATAGGGTCGAAGTGGTAGTGACAACGAACAAGCTTACCCCAATCTTAAAATATGAGCAGGACCTCGCGTCCGGCAATTTCACGCCTGATGCCGCGCAGCGCAAGGCGGTAGAGGCGTTGCAGCGGCTGTATGACGAACTGGTCTTATTTCATCAGAACAGCGGTGCTACTGGCTTTTTCAGTAAATTAAAAACGCTCTTTGGCAGCGAGTCCAAAGCGCCCCAAGGTATTTATTTTTGGGGTGGTGTCGGGCGCGGTAAAACCTATTTGGTCGATACGTTTTTTGAAACGTTGCCATTTGAGGCAAAAATGCGTGTGCATTTTCACCGATTTATGCACCGGGTACACAACGAACTGAAGGAGTTGAAGGGGCGTAGCGATCCGCTTCCCATTATTGCGGAAAAGCTTGCTGCCGAAGCGCGGGTCATCTGTTTTGATGAGTTTTTTGTGCAAGATATTACCGATGCGATGATTCTCGGCACATTGATGCAAGAGTTATTCAAACGCAACGTGGTGTTAGTAGCGACCTCGAATATTGTGCCCGATGACTTGTACAAAAACGGCTTGCAGCGGCAGCGTTTTCTGCCTGCTATTGCCTTAATTAAGGAAAATTGCGAGGTGATTAACGTCGACAGCGGCATTGACTACCGCTTACGCACCTTAACGCGCGCGAATATTTATCACGCCCCAGCAGACAGCCAAGCTGACGAAAACCTTCAGCGTTATTTCACCGAGCTAGCGCCGGATCACTGCAACCGCGACGAGCAGGGTTATATCACCGTGAATAACCGTAATATTCCGGTGCGTATGGAATGTGATGACGTGGTGTTATTTTCATTCGAAGCTATTTGTGGTGGGCCACGCTCGCAAAACGACTATATCGAAATTGCCCAGTGCTACCACGCCGTGTTGATTAGCGATGTACCGCAAATGGGCGCCAACAATGACGATGCGGCACGGCGCTTTATTGCCCTGGTTGACGAATTTTACGAGCGTCGGGTTAAGCTCATTATGTCGGGCGCAGCGCCGCTCAATGAGCTATATACTGATGGTAAGTTAAATTTTGAATTTAAACGCTGCGTTAGTCGGTTACTTGAAATGCAAAGTCACGAATATTTGGGGTTAGCTCACAAACCATGACCTTAACCAATTGGACACTCGCCCTTGGCGGCCTCGGCTTATTGCTGCTTGGCATGCAAATGCTTACCGACGGGCTGAAAGCTGCCGCGGGTGGCCATTTACAACAGTTTTTAGAGCGCTCCACACAGACACGATTACGCGCCGCGGCATCAGGTTTCGCAGTAACCGCTGTGGTGCAATCATCCAGTGCTGTGGTGGTGGCGCTACTAGGCTTTACCAACGCGGGCATGTTGAAACTACGCCAAGCAGCGTGGGTGGTGTTTGGCAGTAATGTCGGTACTACCATGACCGCATGGATAGTCGCGTTAATTGGCCTCAAAATAAACATCGGCATTTTTGCCTGGCCGTTAATAGGCATTGGCATGTTGCTGCAGCTGTTTCGCAAGCAAAAGCTGTCGGGCCAAATAGGCGTCGCTATTGCCGGCTTCGGTATTTTGTTTGTCGGGCTCGATACCTTGCGCGATGCATTTGAACATGTGGTGACCATGCTGCCGGTGGAGCAGCTACATGTCACCGGCACTGGTGGTATTGCTTTAGCTGTCTTGGCTGGTGTCGTCTTGACCGCCCTGGTGCAGTCATCGTCGGCTGCATTGGCCATTGTATTGACCGCATCGGTTAGTGGTCTGTTCTCGCCATTAGCTGGCGCCGCGGTGGTGGTCGGAGCGAATATTGGCACTACGGTAACGGCAATCATTGCTAGCTTTGGCGCCACCGCACA
Source organism: Pseudidiomarina woesei (assembly GCF_001418345.1). Classification (GTDB taxonomy): domain Bacteria; phylum Pseudomonadota; class Gammaproteobacteria; order Enterobacterales; family Alteromonadaceae; genus Pseudidiomarina; species Pseudidiomarina woesei. Next base: position 189,059 of record NZ_LIPW01000004.1, on the reverse strand, counting down.
CGCCAAGCGATTAGCCGCAGTGCATGTGCTCATGAACAGCGTAACCGGCGTGACCGCATTAGTTCTGCTAGCGCCTATGTGGTGGGTGGCCCAGTGGTTATCCGGTGGTGAGCAAGTCACCAATATCAGCTCCGGACTGGCGGTATTTCATACCCTGTTTAACGTGCTTGGCATTGCCTTGATGTGGTTGTTTGATGAACGTATTTTCCGTGCTGTAGAGCGTTGGTACAAGTTACCGCCATTACGCACAGGCGCACCACGATTTTTAGATAAAACCGTGTTAGAAATTCCAGCCATGGGCCTGAATGCGGTGCAGCAAGAACAAAGTCGTGTGTTACGCCAATATCAAATTCGCTTACGCACATTGTTGCGCGACTCGCGGTTAGCAGCCGCGAACGAAGAAGACATAGCTACGGGTGAACTGTTACAGCACATCAATGACTATTTGCAAAAACTAAGCAGCAAATCACTGCACGGCAATGAAGCACTGCAACTAGCTGAGCTACACAGCTACCAGTCACGCCTGATCGACCTGCGCGAATTGGTCGAAAAACTACGTGCCGCAACGCCGACGCAAATTGACGCGAGCCTGAATCATGATCTGCGTGCGCAATTACTGGAATTACTCAGTGGCTCAGAAATGAAAGATCGCCCGCAAGCCAATTGGCAGGCTTTGGTGAGCTCCATTCGTGCCACCCGTAACTTATTGCGCAGCACTTGGCTGCAGCAAATAGCGCGCAATGAGCTATCGCCTACCGAAGGAGCGGTGTTGATTCAACTTGCAAGCCACTGGGAACGCTCCGCCGAACTCATCACCGCCTTACAAACCTAAAAGCATAGACGATATTAGATATTGGATATCGGATATTCGAAGAGCATGAGCGATGATGTTTCGTGTTTCTTTCTAATATCCAATATCTAATAGCTAATAACGTCGTTGATCTTTTAAGCGGTTTTCCCTATAATCCGCGCAGCCCACGTTACAGGTACAACTAACCGTCAAAAGTGGCTAGCAAACGTTGCATGACACAGCGGTTGTTGTGGTTCGCGGGGAAGCCCGGAACTACTGTCGTGAACCTTAAGAAAAGAGATAATCTCAATGAGTACATTTGTTGCAAAACCAGAAACAGTACAACGTGACTGGTATGTTATTGACGCCGAAGGTAAAACTTTAGGTCGTTTGGCAACTGAAGTTGCCACCCGTTTGCGCGGTAAGCACAAGCCTGAGTACACACCTCACGTAGACACTGGTGATTACATCATCATTGTTAACGCTGAAAAAGTGACTGTAACTGGCCGCAAAGCGCAAGACAAAATCTACTATTCACACTCTGGCTACCCAGGTGGTATCAAGGAAATCAACTTCGAGAAGTTGATCGCCAAGAAACCAGAAATGGTAATTCAGAAAGCGGTGAAAGGTATGTTGCCTCGTGGTCCACTTGGTCGTGCCATGTTCCGTAAACTGAAAGTGTACGCTGGTGCAGAGCATAACCATGTTGCTCAGCAACCAAAACAACTTGAAATTTAAGACGGAGCATTAAGACTATGGCACAGAATCAATACTACGGTACTGGTCGTCGCAAAAGCTCAACTGCACGCGTTTTCTTGCGTCCAGGTAGCGGCAACATCAGCATCAACAACCGCACTTTAGAAGAATACTTCGGCCGTGAAACCGCTCGCATGGTTGTTCGTCAGCCATTAGAGTTAGTTGAAATGGTAGAAAAATTCGACTTGTACATCACTGTTAAAGGTGGTGGTTCAAGTGGTCAAGCTGGCGCAGTACGTCACGGTATCACCCGTGCACTGATGCAGTACGACGAAGCTCTACGTGGTGACTTACGTCGCGCGGGTTATGTAACTCGTGACGCACGTCAAGTTGAACGTAAGAAAGTCGGCTTGCACAAAGCGCGTAAGCGTCCACAGTTCTCGAAGCGTTAATTCGAAATCTCGAGTACGTCAAAAACCCGGCCTTTGTGCCGGGTTTTTTGTCTTTATCCTTGTAAAAATCAGGGCATTTCTTTATCATCTGAAAGCATTTTTTTATTGCCGCTCACCTAGTACTGTTTGGGTGGGCCTATCGCAGTAGCTAATTACTGACTTCGCGGCGATGTCTCGCGAAGCGTCCAAACTGGAGAGTAAGTGGATGAGCAATGCGCCTGTAGATAAAGGCCGCCGTCGTTTCCTAACTGTCGCGACATCTGTTGTCGGCGCAGCGGGTGCGGTTGGCGTTGCCGTTCCTTTCATTGCGTCGTGGAACCCGAGCGAAAAAGCTAAAAACGCGGGTGCCCCAGTGGAAGTGAACATTGGAAAAGCCGAGCCGGGTCAATTAATTCGAGTTGAGTGGCGTGGTCAACCGGTTTGGGTGGTACGTCGTACCCCTGAAATGTTGGCGTCACTTGAAGCTGTAAACGATCAGCTTCGCGACCCAAATTCTGATGAACCACAGCAGCCTGAGTATGCGAAGAACTTGCACCGTTCACGCAAAGAAGAATACTTTGTGGCGGTTGGTATTTGTACGCACTTAGGGTGTTCACCGCAGTTCCTAGATCAAGGAATGGCTGAATACGTTGAAGGCGCGCAGTCGGGCTTCTTCTGCCCTTGTCACGGTTCAACCTTTGATATCGCCGGTCGGGTATTCCAAGGCGTACCAGCCCCATATAACCTGGTGGTTCCGCCTCATTACTACATCAACGATAACACCATTTTGGTGGGTGAAGATGGGGAGCAAGCCTAATGAATAAGCTCATTGCCTGGTTTGACGAACGTATTCCGATGACCAAAACGTGGAATATCCACTTAGCTCAATATCCAGCTCCAAAAAACTTTAACTTCTGGTACATCTTTGGTGTGCTAGCAACGTTGGTTTTAGTGAACCAAATTCTTACCGGTATTTGGTTGACCATGAACTACGTGCCGTCAGCAGAAGGCGCCTTCGCCTCTGTTGAATTTATTATGCGTGACATTGAGTACGGTTGGTTGCTGCGTTATATGCACTCCACTGGGGCCTCTGCGTTCTTCGTGGTGGTTTATCTGCATATGTTCCGCGGTATGATGTACGGCTCTTACCAGAAGCCTCGCGAATTGCTGTGGGTGTTCGGTATGCTTATCTTCTTGGTGCTTATGGCTGAAGCCTTTATGGGCTACTTGTTGCCATGGGGCCAAATGTCGTACTGGGGCGCACAGGTAATTATCTCGTTGTTTGGCGCCATTCCAGTTTTTGGTGACGACTTAACCCTGTGGATTCGTGGTGACTACGTTATTTCTGGTGCCACACTGAACCGCTTCTTCGCATTGCATGTTATTGCGCTGCCGTTAGTGCTGGTTATCTTGGTGTTCTTGCACATTATTGCACTACATGAAGTGGGCTCGAACAACCCAGAAGGTATTTCAATTAAGAAGCCGAAAGGTTCTGTACCAGAGTCAGAGAAACCGAAGTTTACCTTCCATGAGCGCTTTACCAAGAAGTACGACATTGTTGATGCCTTCCCGTTCTTCCCGTATTACATCGTGAAAGACTTAGTGGGCGTGGCTATCTTCTTGTTCTTCTTCTGCTACGTGATTTTCTTTGCCCCGGCAATGGGCGGCTTGTTCCTTGAGCCACCAAACTTTGAAGCGGCAAACCCGTTGAAAACCCCTGAGCACATTGCGCCAGTGTGGTACTTCACACCGTTCTACGCTATTTTGCGCGCGGTGCCAGATAAGTTGCTTGGCGTTATCTTAATGTTCGGTGCCATTGTGGCATTGTTTGTACTGCCATGGCTTGACCGCGGTAAAGTACGCTCAGTGCGCTACCGTAGCACCTTGCATAAAGTAAACCTGACTGTGTTTGCAATCAGCTTTATTGCACTGGGTTATTTAGGCTTGAAACCAGCGACTGAGGTTTACACCATGTTCGCTCGTATCTTCACCTTCTTGTACTTCGCATTCTTCGTATTGCTATGGTTCTACAGCAAAAACGAAAACACGAAGCCAGTTCCAGAGAGGATTACTAAGTGATGAAACAGCTTATTAAAACAACTCTTTTAGTTGCCGCATCACTGTGGTCAGTTGCTACGTTAGCAGCTGGCCCGACGGTTCCGCTGGACGAAGCCAAAGTTGACTTGCATGACAAAGCGTCATTGCAGCGCGGTGCGCAATTGTTTATGAACTACTGTTTGGGTTGCCACTCAATGCAGTATCAACGTTACAACCGCACATTTAAAGATCTTGAGATTCCTGAAGATCTGGGCATGGAAAACTTGCAGTTTACCGGCGAAAAAGTGGGTGACCTAATCACCAATGCTATGGCGACTGAAGATGCCGGTAACTGGTTTGGTACCGCAGCGCCAGACTTAACGTTGGTGGCTCGCGTACGCGGTGCTGACTGGATTTACACTTACTTGCGTTCATTTTATGTGGACGAGTCACGTCCGTTTGGTGTGAACAACACGGTATTTCCAAACGTTGGTATGCCACATGTGCTGGAAGAGCTTCAGGGCATTCCGCGCAAAACCACAGAGCAACGCATGATTGACGGCGAAATGCAGGACGTTTACGTCGGCATTAAAACCGATGGCAGCGGTATGTTAACTGACGCTGAGTACGATCAAGCCGCACTAGATATTACTAACTTCTTGGTTTACACCGGTGAACCAATGATGCTGCAGCAGCAGCGTATCGGTTGGTATGTGTTCGGTTTCCTTTTAGTCTTTTTAATTTTCGCGGTACTGCTGAAGCGCGAATTCTTTAAGGACGTGAAATAGTTTATGGAGAACACCATGTCGGTTGCGGCAAACAAACGGTCAGTGATGACCTTATATTCGGGCGTAAATGACTTACGCAGCCATCAAGTACGTATCGTCTTGGCAGAAAAAGGCGTTGGCGTTGAGGTTACTTTTGTTGAACCGGATAATCTTCCGGAAGACCTCATGCAGCTAAACCCATATGCCGATGCGTTACCGACCTTGTCGGACCGTGAACTCGTTTTATACAACGCTCACATCATCATGGAATACCTTGATGAACGTTTTCCGCATCCGCCATTGATGCCGGTCTATCCGGTGGCTCGTGGCACAAGCCGCTTGATGATGTACCGTATCGATCGCGATTGGTATGCGCTTGCGGATAAAATTTTGGCTGGTGGAAAAGGTGCCGATGCAGCGCGCCAAGAGTTACGCGAAGGCATCTTGTCACTTGCGCCATTATTTGCCGATGCGCCGTTCTTTATGAGCGAAGAGTTTAGCTTGGTTGACTGCTATTTAGCTCCATTATTGTGGCGCTTGCCACTTTATGGCATCGAACTTGAAGGCGCCGCTGCGAAAGCAGTGAAAGCCTATATGGTTCGTGTATTTGAGCGCGAGTCATTCCAAGAATCACTGACAGACGCTGAGCGAGACTTAGGTCGGTGAGTGAGCAAGCCATGACACCACGCCGTCCGTACCTTGTGCGGGCGGTGTATGAGTGGATTCTTGATAATCAGCTGACGCCACACCTGGTGGTTGATGCTGACTATCCGGGTTGCCAGGTGCCATGGCAATTTGTCCAAGACGGGCAAATTATCTTAAATATCTCTCCAACAGCGGTTACCAATTTTGTCATTGATAACCACAGCATTCAGTTTAACGCTCGTTTTTCGGGTAGCCCACACCGAGTTATCGTGCCAATGGGCGCGGCCATGGCGTTGTATGCGCGTGAAAATGGTGCTGGTTCTATGTTTGACGCAGAGCCGCATTATGACAACCCGCAGCCGGTTGCCTACACCGAAGAATCTGAGCAGCCAGCAAGTACCTCAACAGATTCTGAATCGCAAACAAAAAAGCCGAAGAAATCCTCCGGCTCTCATTTGCGTGTGATCAAATAACACCCAAAGCGTTTAAGTTATTTTGCATCGAACGCATCAATAACACGTGTCACACCATTTATGTTACGTGCAATTTCAATGGCCTGCTGAGCCACATCGCGACTGACTATTCCCATTAACGCAACTTCGCCACCTTCGGTGACAACTTTTATATCAGAAGCTTTAATCACGTCGTCAGCAACGAACTTAGCTTTAATTTTACTTGTTATATAAGTGTCTTTACTAATTTGTCCGAATGAAATAACCGGCGCAACTTTGAGTTCATTGTGTACACGATCCACGCCCTTAGTATTACGCACCACATGGCTCGCTAAATCTCGCAGCGAGCTGTTGCCAACTTGACCTAGTAATAATACCGAACGATTAAATGAAACCACTTGAATACGTGACTCATCAAATCGGTCGTCGGTTTGCAAGGCAGTAATTACACGTACTTCAATGGTTTGATCGTCTAGTTGTGTGCCCACACTGCGGGTATCTGTAGCCGCTGATATGCCGACCGCGGTGGCACCAACTACCAACGCTGTACAGCCTGATAGCGCTAAACTTGAAGCCAAAGCTAGCGCACTAATTGACAACAACCTAGTTTTTTTCACGAGTTACTCTCCTGTGGGAAAATACGATGTTCTGCTACGGCGCACAGCATGTTCGAAATTTGCAATAAATGTTCGCTTGCACGGGCCGTGTTTGTTGTTGGTATGCGAATTTCTACATCATCGGGGCCAAGTAGTCCACTAATGTCGTTATCTGCTTCTTGAGTTATGGCAATAATTAACATTTGGCGGCTTAAGGCTGCTTCCATTGCCGCGCTGACGCGTGGCGCTCGCGTACTCGCGTTAAATACCATGAGTACGTCACTAGCTTGACCCACCGCTTGAATTTGCTGCGCAAACATACGCTCATGCTGCAGTGCACCATAATCGGCATGTAACGAGGTGACAGGAAACGGCGGCCGCTCAAAGCTTAAACCTGTCAGCATAATATGCGCAAAGTGACGCGAGGTGGCATGGGCTAGATTTTCGCCACAGCAATAGACTTTACGCCCATGCAGAAGCGACTCAACGAGCAAGTCTGCAGCGCGTTCTAACGGCTCTTGCAGCAAATCAGCTGCAGCTATCTGGGTTTGAATGCATTCAGCAAATAACGTTTTTATTGGGTCTTGCATAAAGCCTCATTAAAATGCATCTTGTAGCCATTGTGCTTGATCATGATCAATGACAATAGCAACAACATCAAAGCGCATGCGAGTAACATGCTCATTTAAGTCTTGTTGTAAAAGGAATAATTGCGCACAGCGCCTAATTCTCTGACACTGAGCAGGAGTGATCTGTTCCACAACGGTAGCGAAACGCTCGTTGCTGCGACACTTTACCTCAATGAATACCCAACAGTCACCGTCGCGCATAATGAGATCAATTTCGCCCATGTCGCAACTATAGTTGCTCATGATAAATTGTAAGCCGTTTTGCTCCAATATCGCGCGCGCAACTTGCTCGCCGTGGTCGCCCATATCTTTTCGAGACATTCCGTGTCCTTAATTTTTCGGATTGTTTAATAATAGTGCTATCGAGCGACCACCTCATGCTCATCGAAACGTGCCCATTGAAGCTCTCGAATTATGCGTTGTGCTTCAACGTGTAGTTTACCAGTAAGCCCTTCCGCTGAAATACCTGGCATTAGCTGCAACAAAGGTAAACGCTGACTCAGTATTACGGCGTCATGACCGAAGGCAGCTAAGCGCGCATCGTTGTAGCCCCAAGCGCTTCTCAGCTGCAGCATATCTTTAAGCATTTGCTGTTGCGTATGATTCGGCAGTAGCCACGGCGCTTCAGTGAATCGAACGTTGTCGAGATCATTCTCACTCAAGCTGTTCCTTAAAGTGTGACTGCCAGAATTAGCATACACTGGAAGCGCTTTGCGAAAGGCTGAAATGTTTACGTCAATAAAGGGTTTAAGCAGGCGAGTTTGTTCTATGCCACCAACCAAGTACACCGAGTCTAAGTCAGCGCGACTGCGCGCTTCTGCGTCAACAATAATCTTGCCAGCAGCAATTTTAACTTGATAAATGCGCGCATCACTTTGGCTTACCCCTAATTGCTGCTGCACGGCGCTTTTCATTTCATCGGTGGTGCTATAGCTGCCTGATTCTAGCGGCATGTCATCGGCGAATTGTTGTTGCCAAGCTTGCGCAAATACTTCAGCTTGTTGGCGTCCACGCGTTGTATCTGGCGCAAACACAACCGGGTGACGGTGCCCTTGCGCCGCCATGTGCGCGGCGGCTTGACGAATTTCGGTTTCACTGTCTAAGGCAAAATAATGTTGCAATGCGTGCATTGTGTGCAATGTTTGCTCTTGTTCGTTAAGCGTCAACCACGGCATGTCTTCCGGCAGCAATGAGGCATCAACCGCTGCAACATTTGGTTTCAGCAACGGCCCAAGTAACAGGTTAGCTTGATGCTGCTGTAATAGCTCAGGCAAACTGCCAAAATCAAACTGATTTGTGTCGACAAAGGTTGCCTTAACTTGAGGTTGGCGTGCCAAAGCCATAACCATTCCGTCGCGCACGGCTTTCCCTTGAGTCTGGTACTGGCCGGATAAAGGCAATAACACCAAGATGTTGTTACGGGGTGTGGAGGTTAGGTTAATGAGCTGATCAATCACAAATTGACCTGGATGTTCGTTAAATTGCTCCAGCCAACTATTTGCCAAAGTGAGTAAAGCTTCAGGTTGACGATTTATTTCATGCAAGGTGTGCATCAAAGCAGCCCAGCCAGCTACCTCACGAGAGCGTTGCGACGCTGGTGGTAACACCACATCGCTAGGCTGGTCGACATATTTAAGGGTGTTCCAAACCGCTTGTGCAGTTTCACTACTGTTTTCTGTTGGGCGTATGTTCACCAGCTGTAATTGAAAGTGAGCTGCTTGCTGCCAGTGTTGCTGGGCACGAGCTGCTTGCAAGGCCAATTCTAAAGTCTGCTGTGGAAAGTCTGCTGTTAAACGCGGCGTTAACAACGGCTGCAAAAGGCGCTCTACATAGGGCCAACGCGCTTCATGTGCAGCAAAGCGTGCTTCTAGTAGCGCGACTAATTGCTGCTGAGATTCCGTGAGTTGCGAACTCGAAAAATGACGTTGAATTTGCCCCACCACCACAGCACTTTTTTGCCACTGCTCATCGCGTTGCAGGGTAGCCGCCGCTTGTAATAGCGCATCAACTTGCTCTGCGCCTTCCACCGTTTGTGCTACGGCAAGCCATTGATTGGCAGTGCGCTCTTGCTGCTGCAGAGGCACTTCAGTGTACTCTTGACTTGGTTTAGTTGGCATTGATGTTGGTTTTTGCGGTGCACTACTACAAGCACTCAACGCAAGAATAACCATGCATAGCAATAACTTCTTTGGCACAATAGCAACCGTCATTTTTGTTCCATCCAGTTCATACTCTAGGAACATACTATAAACCGTCAGGCAAGGCATCACAACGAAGCTGTCAGGTTCTTACAAGGGGTTAACATGAGTTCTTCGTCTGATTTACACACGTCTGCTGCACAAACTGGTACCTTGTATATTGTGCCGACACCTATTGGTAATTTAGGTGACATGACTGAGCGAGCGTTAAATGTTTTACGGCATTGTCAGGCTATCGCTGCAGAAGATACTCGTCATAGCGGACAACTAATGCAGCATTTGGGCATAAAGCAAGAACTGTTTGCGTTGCATGAACATAACGAGCGGCAGAAAGCTCCACAAGTTATTGAGCGCCTGCAACGAGGTGACAATATCGCCTTAATTAGTGACGCAGGTACGCCGCTGATTAGTGATCCCGGTTATGTTTTGGTTCAGCAATGTCGTGCGGCAGGTATAACAGTTACGGCATTGCCGGGTGCTTGTGCGTTTGTGACGGCACTTTCGGGCGCCGGTCTACCCACCGATCGTTTTTGTTTTGAGGGTTTTTTGCCAGCTAAACCACAACAACGCCGCAAAGCCTTACAAGCATTAGTGAATGAAACACGCACCTTGGTGTTTTATGAGTCACCGCACCGCATCGTTGATACCCTAGCTGATTTAGCCACAGAGTTTGGCGGTGAGCGTACTATGGTCATGGCGCGAGAGTTAACCAAACAGTTTGAAACCTACTTGTCGGGCACTATTGCCGAGGTGCAGCAGCAAGTGTTAGTCGACAGTAACCAACAACGTGGCGAAATGGTACTAATGATTAGCGGAGCCGAAGCGGCGGCCGAGGCCGACGTAAATCCCGCCGCAATGAAAACGTTAAACTTGCTGCGTAAAGAGCTCCCCCTCAAAAAAGCTGCAGCACTGGCTGCTGAAATTCACGGCGCTCGCAAAAACACACTGTATCAACTAGCACTTGCGCAAGATAACCAGTAGAATGCGCGCTCGGGAGTCAGCCAGACAATCGCTGCCTATGCGTGCATAGGGGGAGGAAAGTCCGGGCTCCATAGGGCAGGGTGCCAGATAACGTCTGGGCGGCGTAAGCCGACGACCAGTGCAACAGAGAGCAAACCGCCGATGGCCTGCTTAGGCAGGCACAGGTAAGGGTGAAAGGGTGCGGTAAGAGCGCACCGCGCGGCTGGTAACAGTTCGTGGCACGGTAAACTCCACCCGGAGCAAGGTCAAATAGGGGTTCATTGGCGCGGCCCGCGTTGAACCCGGGTAGACTGCTTGAACGCTAGAGTGATTTAGCGGCTAGACGAATGATTGTCCACGACAGAACCCGGCTTACCGGCTGGCTCCCGAAACTTTATCATCAATACCCGCTTGTTCCATAACGTTGCGGTTAAACTGCTGCGTGAAGCGAATAAACTCGTTCAATGGCATGGCACGGCCGTAATGGAAGCCTTGCTGGAAGTGACACTTCTGTTGCTGCAAGAATTCTACTTGCTGTTCATGTTCCACACCTTCTGCCACAACTTTCATGTTTAGTGTGTGGGCAATGCGTATCAGCACCTCAACCAAGGCTTTTTGTTGGCCCTGATGCGGCACGTTATGCAAGAAGCTACGGTCAATTTTAATCACATCAATTGGGTACGAGCGCAAGTAGTTTAAGCTTGAGTAGCCGGTACCAAAGTCGTCTATCGCTAGGGTAATTCCAGCGTCACGCAGTTTACGTAAGTTGGCAAACTGGCGCTCTTTGTTGCGCATCAGCATCGACTCGGTAATTTCGAACATAAGTCGGTTTGGTGGTACGTCAGCTGCGGCGATAACATTCAACCAATGTGACGCGGCTTGGCGGTCGTTAAATTCACGCGGCGAGCGGTTTAATGCTATCGACAGGTCTAACCCGGCACTGTTCATTTTTTTCCAATCGCGTACCACTTGGCGTAGCACAAAGTCTCCTAAACCAATAATGGCTCCAGTTTTTTCAGCAATCGGAATAAACTCAGCAGGTGAAATAGCCCCCCGCTCTGGGTGGGTCCAACGAATTAACGCTTCACAACGAGTGAGTAGGCCAGTTTCGGTTTCAATAACCGGCTGGTAGTGCACTTCAAACTGTTCAGCTTCAATGCCTTTAATAATTTGATGGTGCAAATTAATGTCGCGCTCTGTACTTTGGCGCAACTGCTCATCAAAAAAGTGCACGCTCATTGCACCCTGTTGCTTGGCGGCATACATGGCTAACTCGGCGTGTTTTAATAGCTGCTGCACTTCTTGACCGTCGTGCGGGAACATAGAAATACCGGTGCTCGCGGTCATATTAATGTGGTTGTGTTCTATATCTAGCGTGTGCAACAAGTCATTCATAATGGCTTTGGCACGAATTTCGGCTTCGCTTGGGTCGTTTAAGTCGCGCAGCACAATGGCAAATTCGTCGCCGCCAATACGTGCAAGCAAATCATCTTCGCGAATACTAGTTCGAATACGTTCAGCAACACGTTGCAATAGAGCATCGCCAACCTCATGACCGAGCACATCGTTAATTTCGCGCAAGTGGTCAAGGTCGAGTACCAACAGTGCAAATTTCTGTTCGTTGCGCAACGCGTGGCGAATATCTGCACCAAGCTGCTCAGAAAAGAAGTTACGGTTCGGCAAGTCGGTTAAGCCATCGTAGCGTGCTTGGTACGCAATGGTTGAAATAGCGCCGCGTAACCTGTGTTGGGTAAATATCAGCATTAAGAATGCGGACAGAATAACCGCGGTTAAACCAATACCAATGGCCCAGTGCAACCAAAAGTCTGCGTTGGTGGCCACCCATTGCCCGTCGCGCGGGTAAGCTGCGAGCTCCCAGCGGCCACGCGGAAATTTTATTTCAGTAATTAAAGCGTCGGGCTTGAATACGTCGTTTTCACCGGCAAATGCGACTGAGTCAGGGTTGATATCGTTAACCGCTTGGCGCAAGGCAAAATTGTAGTTGGGGTGTTGATAGAATTGTACACCTTCAAGCATGTGCACATGATCAATAACTAATGAAGCAACGCCCCATAAGGTTCGGTCATTACGAAATATCGGCATACGTGCCACTAAGGCTTCGCGACCTTGTAATAACTGTAACGGCCCGGTTAATACCACGTCTTTAACCGCTATTGAGCGCAAAATTCCCGCGTACTGGTCGGTGTCTAGGCGGTAATTGAAACCAATCATCGACTGATTGCCTTCAACTGGGTAGACGAACTTAACAATTAAGTCGGGTGCTAATGCCACGTGCATAATGTCGAGGTCAGACGACAGGAACTCGTCCATAATGTGCTGTAAGCGTACGCGGTCAGGGGTATCTTGCCAGAGAATTTCAGGGCGCAGAGCGCGCAAGGCGAGCATGTTGGATTGCAGACGTTGTTCAATTTGGCCGCGCATGGCGCTCATGTGTTCACTAGCGCGACGCTTTTCAACTTCGAGTTGTTGTTGCCGTTCGCTATCCACCACTAAGTACACCGCATACAGCAATGCTGACGCAATAAAAAGAACGACCACTAAGTAGCGCAATAATCGCCAGCGTTCAGACTGCTTACCGAACTTATCTGGAAAACTCACAACATCTATCTGCTTCATTTATATGATTAAGCTTGTTATTAGAATTATATGCTAGATGACATACTCTTCGCATCATCCTTTACATCATCCTTTCCGTCAATAGCTGTCGCATGTCGCAAAGGCATGATTTTTCCTTGACAGATAGAAAGATCGACACCTAGACTGTCACATTGTGGGGATTTGTGGGTAATAGTGGATCAAAACAATGTTTCGTGGCGCAGCAGCACTCAGTCTAGATGATAAAGGCCGACTGGCGATACCAGCAAAGTATCGCAAGAGTCTGCTTTTGGATTGTGACGGGCAAATGGTCTGCACCATTGACATTAAGCAACCCTGTTTATTGCTGTATCCGTTGCCGCAGTGGCAATTGATTGAACAGAAGCTCACCACCTTATCAAGCATGAACCCCGCAGAGCGTCGTCTTCAACGCCTGTTGTTGGGTCACGCCGAAGACTGCCAGATGGACAAAAATGGCCGTATTTTGATTGCGCCAACGTTGCGTCAACATGCGGATTTGAGCAAAAAGATCATGATTATTGGTCAGCTCAACAAGTTTGAACTTTGGTCAGAAGCGGCATGGCAAGAACAAATCGCAGCTGATATGGCTGCCGAGCAACAAGACGACTTGGCCCTTAGTGATCGACTACAAGACTTCTCATTATAATGACAACAGAAGCAGCGCAACACGTCTCGGTGTTGTTACAAGAGTCCATCGAGGCTCTTGCGATCAAACCAGACGGAATTTATTTAGATGCAACCTTCGGTAGAGGGGGGCACTCGCGCGCAATTCTGGCCCAATTAAACGCTCAAGGTAAATTATACGCACTCGATCGCGACCCCACCGCGATTGCAGCCGCTGAAGCCTTGCGCGATGACCCACGCTTTACCATTATCCACACTCCGTTCTCACGACTTGATGAGGTGCTTGAAGCGCAGCATTTGCGTGGCAAACTTGACGGTATTTTATTTGACCTTGGCGTTTCGTCCCCACAACTCGATGACGCCGACCGTGGTTTTAGTTTCATGCGCGAAGGCCCACTTGATATGCGCATGGACACCAGCTGTGGCCCCACTGCAGCCGACTTTTTGAATACCGCTAGCGCCGACGAAATTGCCTTTGTACTGCGTGAGTACGGTGAAGAACGTTTTGCATGGCGCATTGCTCAGGCCATTGTGCAGCAACGCGATGAGCAGCCACTACAAACCACCCGCGAGCTGGCGACCCTTATTGATAAAGCGGTGCCATTTAAAGACAAGCACAAGCACCCTGCTACTCGCAGCTTTCAAGGTATTCGAATTCACATTAACGGTGAACTGGATGAAATTGAAACAGCGCTAACCGCTGCCGTAAGTGGTTTAAAACCCGACGGCCGGTTAGCGGTGATTAGTTTTCACAGCTTAGAAGACCGCATGGTGAAGCGCTTTATGCGCGCTCAAGCGAAGGGCCGAGATATACCAGCTGGGCTGCCCATTCGCGATGCGGATTTTGATCGCGGCCAAACCCTGAAGTTAATAGGTAAAGCCATTAAGCCTTCGGCCGCCGAAACCAAACTCAACCCCCGCGCCCGCAGTTCGGTGCTACGAATCGCTGCGAGGTTAGATTATGAAAGCTAGCCGCGTACCTTCGTTAGTATCTGTTTTGTTTGATGATTTTCGCCAGCATCTGATGCTGGTTTTGCTGTTTTTGGCGGTCATCGCAACGGCTATGTCGGTTATTTACGTGTCGCACGGTCATCGCTTACTAACCAGTGAGCGTGACGAGCTGCTTTCCGCTCGTGACGATTTGGATATTGAATGGCGTCATTTACAAATTGAGCAAAACACGCTTACCGAACATAGCCGCGTGGCACGCATTGCTGAAGAACGCCTAAATATGGTGCGCGCTGAGGCTGAACAAGAGGTGCTCGTGCCATGGCAATGACACCAAAGACCAACCGCCGCGCCGTGAAAAAGGCGCAACCACACTTAAGCAAAGGCCGGTTTTATTTTGCCATGCTAGTGGTGCTTGGCGTGTTTGGTAGTTTGGTGGCGCGTGCCGCATATATTCAATTGATTGAGCCCGAGCGCTTAATTTACGAAGGCGACCGTCGTTCATTGCGGGCTGACGCAACCACGGTTCAACGTGGAAGCATTCTTGACCGCAATGGCCGCGAATTAGCGGTTAGTGTGCCAGTACAAACTGTATGGGCCGACCCTAAGCGAGTGCACGAGGGCAATGGTTTAGAAAATCGTGAACGTTGGCTCGCGCTGGCCGAGGTATTTCGTACCGACGTCAATGAATTACTCGATAAAGTAGCTGACCCAATGCGCCGGTTTGTTTACCTAGAGCGCAAAGTTACCCCAGGTGTGGCGGAGTTTGTACGGCAGCTAGAAATTCCGGGTGTGTATTTAAAAACCGAGTCACGACGTTTTTATCCAGCCGGTGAAGTTGCTGCTCATGTAGTGGGCTTTACCGACATTGATGGTCTCGGTATTGAAGGGTTAGAAGCTATTTATAATCAAGTTCTCACCGGTATTCCGGGTGAGCGTGTTTACCGTAAGGACGCAGCAGGACGGGTTGTTGAAGAAATTCGTGTCACCGAAGCGCAACAACCACAACAACTAACGCTGAGTATTGATCAACGTCTGCAATCACTGGCCTACGCTGAAGTCAAAAAGGCCGTGCGCTATCACCAAGCCACTTCAGGCTCGGCGGTGATTGTCGATGTGAAAACCGGCGAGGTGCTGGCGATGGTCAACAGCCCGTCCTACAACCCAAATAATCGCAACACCTTGCAGCCACACCGACTGCGTAACCGCGCTATTACCGATGCCTATGAACCGGGCTCAACGGTTAAGCCGTTGGCAGTTATTGCCGGCTTAGAAGCTGGAACCATTAAACCAAATGACGTTATTGATACCAGCCCAGGCTGGTTGCGCTTAGGTGGACGTCGGGTTAGTGACCCACGTAATCGTGGTCAACTCACTATTACACAAATTTTAGAGAACTCTAGCAACGTTGGCACTGCCAAAATCGCGTTAGACACAGGTATCAACAACATGTTGGATACTTATGCCGCGGTAGGTTTTGGGAACGACACAGGGGTAGCCATGTTGGGTGAGAGTTTTGGGGTGCTGCAGAATCGGCAGCGCTGGTCAGATTTTGAAATAGCAACACTGTCGTACGGCTATGGCATGTCAGCCACAACCCTGCAGTTGGCGCAAATGTACGCCATTATAGGTGCCGAAGGTGTGCGCCGGCCGTTGAGTATTCAACGGCGCGAAGCAGCTCCTGAGGGTGAACAAGTTATTTCGCCGCAAACGGCTCGGGCCGTCTTAGCAATGTTAGAAAGCGTGGTGGCGAACGGATCAGGTAGCCGTGCACAAGTTCGTGGGTACCGCGTAGCAGGTAAAACAGGTACGTCACGCAAAGCAGTTGCCGGTGGCTATGGCGATGAATATGTCACGCTGTTTGCCGGCATTGCGCCAGTGAGCGACCCACGGATTGCAGTGGTGGTGACCATTAACGAGCCTAGCGGCGATGAATATTACGGTAGCGAAGTGTCAGCCCCAGTATTTGCTGAAATTGTGGGTGACGCGCTTCGCGTCATGAATGTTCCGCCAGACAATCTGGCCGACACCGAATTAAAAGCAGCTGGCTTTGGAGGGAACCATGATTGAGTTGTTTACGTTACTTCCAGAGTATCCATTGCCGCTGCCGGCAATAAAAGTGGGCGGTATTAAACTCGATAGTCGCCAGGTTGCGCCACATGATGTGTTTGTGGCTGTGCCTGGCTACCAAAGTGATGGCCGCAACTTTATTGATGCCGCTATTAGTGCTGGGGCCAGTGTTGTGCTTGCTGACTCTGAAGCCGTGGGTATGGAGCAGCGCGGTAGCGCTTGGGTTATTGAAGTTCCACAATTAAAAAATCAGCTATCGGCCATTGCTGGGCGCTTTTTTCATGAGCCTTCACAGCGCCTGCAGGTAATAGGCGTTACCGGCACCAATGGCAAAACCTCGGTCACTTATTTAACAGCGCAGTTGCTGGAGCAGTTGGGCGTTCGCTGCGGCGTAATTGGTACTACGGGCAGCGGTTTTCCGGGCCAGTTATTACCTGAAAGTCATACCACGCCAGATGCAATTGCGGTGCAGCATCGGTTGCACGTGTTAGCCAGCGAAGGTGCCCAAGCAGTAGCCATGGAAGTGTCGTCGCACGCCTTAGTTCAGCGCCGTGTTGAACAAGTGCACTTTGCTGTTGGGGTGGCGACTAATATTAGTCGTGACCATTTGGATTATCACGGCACTATGGCCAATTATGCGGGTGCCAAACGTCGATTGTTTACCGAGCTTGATACCCAGCACAGCATTCTTAATGTTGATGACGCTGCGGTTGCAGCCTGGTTGCCCGACCGCACCGAAAGCTGGCGCTACAGCCTAACGCCGCAAAACGCGGCGCGCAGTTTGTGGGCTGCCGAGGTGCGCTATGCACAAGATGGCACTGAATTTACGTTAAATGTGCGTGTTGATAGCGAAACCGTGAGCACTCACGCAGTGCATTCGCCATTGTTAGGTGGGTTTAATGTTTACAATTTATTGGCCGCGTTAGCAGCGGTGATTAGCTTAGGGCATGACCCAGCGGCAGCCGCTGCAGCATGTGCCAATTTGCATGCGGTACCAGGCCGCATGGAAGCATTTACCGGCCCGCAACAGCCATTAGTTATTGTTGACTACGCACACACGCCGGATGCACTGCAGCAGGTGCTAACCGCTTTACGCCGGCATTGTCATGGCCAGTTATGGTGTGTGTTTGGTTGTGGTGGTGATCGTGACCGCGGCAAACGTCCACAAATGGGGGCCGTAGCAGCCGAGTTAGCAGATCAAGTGGTGGTTACCGACGATAACCCGCGAACCGAAGTGCCAGAACAAATTGTGCAAGATATTTTAGCCGGTATGCCAAGCCGTCAGCGCGTGCAGGTAATTATGGGTCGCGAAAACGCAGTGCGCCAAGTGATTGCGCAAGCGAAACCGCAGGACATTGTGGTACTTGCCGGCAAAGGCCATGAAGACTATCAAGTTATCGGCCAACAACGGTACGACTACGACGAGCGCAAACTGGTGGCAAAAATTATCGCGAATCCGACGACTTCATCTGAGGAGGCGCCAATATGATACGTATTGATTTGGCGTGGATTGCTGCTGCCGTCAATGGCCGTTTGGTCGGTGCTAACCGTACCTTAGACAGCGTAAGTACCGACACCCGTAAATTACCTAAAGAATGTTTGTTTATTGCTTTAAAAGGGCCAAATTTTGATGCCCATGACTTTATTGCGCAGGCAATTAAAGACGGCGCCAGTGCGTGTGTTGTCGAGCGCGAATTAAGTGCTGAAGAAGCACAAGGTGCGCCATATATTGTGGTGAAAGACACTCGTTACGCACTAGGGTTGTTAGGCGCTGCAGTAAAAGCATATGTCGCGCCAAAAACCATAGCCATTACTGGCAGCAGCGGCAAAACCACCGTCAAAGAAATGCTCGCAGCTATTTTAAGTCGCCGCGGTAAGGTGTTGGCCACCGCCGGTAATTTTAATAATGACATTGGCGTGCCGCTCACGTTATTGCGCCTAGAGCCACAGCATGAGTATGCGGTGATTGAATTAGGTGCCAACCATATTGGTGAAATTGCTTATACCACGGGTTTAACCCTGCCCGATGTTGCCATTATCAATAACGTCGCGCCGGCGCATGTGGAAGGCTTCGGTAGTGTGTATGGCGTGTACCAAGCTAAATCGGAAATATTTCGTGGCTTAGGTCCGAATGGCCTCGCCATGACCCCGTTTCATTCAGAGTTTGCGCAAGGTTGGGCGCAACAATTGGCGCACTTGAAGCATGAAACATTTGGCCAGGTTGTTAGTGAAAATGACACTGAACAGGGCGACCAAGCACAGCCAACAGTGCGTGCACGCAATATTCAATTGAATGCTCATGGTTGTGCTGAATTTGATGTTGAGCTTACCGGCGAAATGGCGCAGCAAGGGCATGTGGTGCTTAGCCTGCCGGGTTTACACAATGTTGACAACGCGCTCGTAGCTATTCGCGCTGCGATTGCGGTAGGGTGTGCGCTCGAAGACTGCCAACAAGCTTTGGCAAGCTTAACGCCGGTGGCAGGACGCTTAAACGTCATTTCTATCAACGACAATCTTCAACTGATTGACGACAGCTATAACGCGAACGTGGGCTCGGTGAAGGCTGCAATTAATATGCTAGCCGTGTATCCAGGTTACCGTTTACTGGTGCTCGGTGATATGGGTGAATTGGGCAGTGAAGCACGTGAGTATCATGCCGAGGTTGGCCAGCACGCGTTGCAAGCCGGCATTGATAATTTATTTACCCTTGGCGTGCTTAGTCAAAGTGCCAGTGAAGCCTTTAATGGGCAAGGCGGCCGCCATTTTTCGAGTTTGGAAAATTTACTAACGGCGGTGCGACAAGTTATTAGCGACCACAGCAGCAGGCAACTTGTCACTATTTTGGTGAAGGGCTCACGCAGTGCTCGCATGGAGCGTGTTATTGAAGCATTACAACAACAAACAGAAGGAAAGCACGCATGTTAGTGTGGTTAGCTGAATATTTAACCCAATTTGCGAGTGCGTTTAACGTTATCTCGTACTTAACCATGCGCGCCATATTAAGTGTCCTTACGGCATTGCTGGTTTCGCTGTGGATGGGACCAGCTTTAATTAAATACCTGAAACGCCTACAAATTGGCCAAGCGGTGCGTGATGACGGCCCGCAGTCGCACTTGAGCAAGTCCGGCACACCTACCATGGGGGGTGTGCTTATTATTGCGTCTATTGTGCTTTCTACCTTGTTGTGGGCTGATTTAACCAATCATTACGTGCAAGTTGTGCTTGGCGTTGTGCTGGGTTTTGGTGCGGTTGGCTTTGTTGATGACTACCGCAAAGTGGTGCAAAAAAACTCGCGTGGCTTGCCGGCCCGCTGGAAATACTTTTGGCAGTCACTTATTGCCACTGTTGCTGCAGTTTATTTGTACGCGCACGCTACTGTGGGTGCAGAAACACAACTGTTGGTGCCATTCTTTAAAGACGTCATGCCACAACTTGGTCTGATGTACATTGTGCTGGCTTATTTTGTGGTGGTTGGCACCAGTAACGCTGTTAACTTAACCGACGGGCTGGACGGCTTAGCCATTGTGCCAACCATTATGGTCGCCGGTGCTTTAGGGGTGTTTGCATATGCCTCGGGTAACGCCAACTTTGCCAGCTACCTCAATATTCCATTTTTGCCATTATCAGGCGAGCTACTGATTGTCTGTACCGCCATTTTTGGGGCCGGCTTAGGTTTTTTATGGTTCAACACTTACCCAGCCATGGTGTTTATGGGCGACGTGGGTTCGCTCACGCTAGGCGCTGCACTTGGAATTATTGCGGTGATGGTACGCCAAGAACTGGTGCTGTTTATTATGGGCGGTGTGTTTGTTATGGAAACTCTGAGCGTCATGTTGCAGGTGGGTTCGTACAAATTGCGCGGTAAACGGGTGTTTCGCATGGCACCTATTCACCATCACTATGAGCTCAAAGGGTGGCCAGAGCCACGGGTGATCGTTCGTTTTTGGATTTTGAGCTTGGTGTTTGTGCTCATCGGTTTAGCAACCTTGAAATTGAGATAAGCCAATGAAATTAGCTGCATTAGATAGTTACGAAACGATAGGCGTTGTCGGTTTAGGACAGACCGGGCTCTCGTGCGTGCGCTATTTGCTGCAGCGCGACATTGTACCGGTGGTGTTTGATACTCGCCAACAGCCGCCCGGCTTAGCTGAGCTTGAGCAACTTCACGCCGACATGGAAGTTCATACGGGGCCACTCGAAATTGAGCACGTACTTGGCCTTGATCTACTCGTTGTTAGCCCTGGCGTTGACTTGCGTTTGCCGGCCTTGCAGCTCGCCATAGACGCAGCCATACCCGTGGTCGGCGACATGGACTTATTCGCCCGCCATGCCAATAAACCAGTGCTTGGTATTACCGGCTCCAACGGCAAATCTACGGTGACCCGCTTGGTGGCTGATTTATTAACTGCGGCGGGTAAAAAAGTCGCCATGGGCGGCAATATCGGCGTGCCAGTGTTGGACTTAGTTGGCCAACCTGCCGATGTGTTTGTGTTAGAGCTTTCTAGTTTTCAGTTAGAGCTTATGCATGACTTGCACCTTCGCGGCGCAACCCTGCTAAACATTAGCGATGATCACATGGACCGTTACAACGATTTACGTGATTACTCAAATGCGAAACATCGAATTTATAACCGCACTGATGTTGCTGTGTGGAACCGTGAACAAGAGATGACCGCGCCGGCGCTGATACCACTGAACGCCCATGTGACCTTTGGCCTTAACCCAAGCGAAGAGCGTGGTCCAGATATGTTTGGCCTGCGTCAAATAGATGGCGATATCGTGATTGAGTTTTCCGGCGAGCCATTGGTACGAGCCAGCGAATTAAAAATTACCGGAACCCACAACCTGCTCAATGTGCAAGCAGCATTGGCATTGGTGTATAGCGTTGGGGTAAATCCGCCGGATGTTATTGGCGCTTTAAAACAATTTAAAGGCTTGCCGCATCGTTGCGAACCGCTTGGCGAAGTCAATAAAGTGCAGTGGGTGAATGACTCCAAAGCCACCAATATAGGTGCCGCCGAAGCTGCTATTTTCGGCCTGCGGCCGCTGGTGTCGGGAAAGCTAATACTTATTGCTGGCGGCGATGGCAAAGGCGCTGATTTTAGTCACTTCCGTGCTGCGTTACAGCAGGTGGACGTGGTGATTGTGTTTGGCAAAGACGCAGAGCGTATTGCTAATCAAGTACAACACGCAGTACGTGTGACAACTCTGGAGCAGGCCGTGACAACGGCCGCCGAACTGGCCGATGCCAACAGCATGGTGTTGTTATCACCAGCGTGCGCCAGTTTAGACATGTTTAAAAATTATGAGCATCGTGGCGACGAATTCCGTCGCCTGGTAATGCAATTAACGGCAACAACGAAAAGTAACTAAGGCACATAACATGGTCGCAAAAGCGCATAAAGCGCGCACTTCACATAACAACGAGCAGCAGCTCGAGCTGGGCATTCAGGCAGCCCCTGATTTTGCTCAGCCGACGTTGTGGCAGCGTTGTCGTGACTGGTGGGCGGCCGACAGCAACCTGCTTTATGACCGTGTGCTTATTTGGTTAACCCTAACACTCATTGCGATTGGATTAATTATGGTTAGCTCAGCGTCGTTCCCAGCTGCAGAGCGTTTAACCGGCAACCCGTTTCACTTTGTACTGCGACATGGCTTGTACGTGTTGTTAGGGCTTAGTTTGCTGTTTACCGTGATGCAAATACCAATTAGCTGGTGGCATAACGGCAGTGGTGTGCTGTTGCTGATTTCACTTGGTATGTTAGCCATGGTGTTAGTGATTGGTCATGAAGTAAACGGCGCAAAACGTTGGATAAAATTCGGCCCGCTGACATTGCAGGTTGCCGAGGTCGCCAAGTTATTCTTTGTAATTTATATGTCGAGTTACCTCACCCGTCGCGTGGATGAAGTGCAAGACAACATGCGCGGTTTCTTGAAACCGATGGTGGTGTTGTTCTTATTCGCGGTACTGTTGCTATCGCAGCCCGACTTTGGCTCATTAGTCGTAATGACCTGTATTGTCATTGGCATGTTGTTTTTGGCAGGCGCCAGAATTTGGCAGTTCTTTGCGGTCATGATGGTATTGGTAAGCGGTATGGTGCTGCTCATTGTCAAAGAACAGTATCGTATGCGCCGCATCTTATCGTTTATGGACCCCTGGCAAGACCCGTTTGGTAGCGGTTATCAACTGACACAGTCGCTGATGGCATTTGGCCGTGGTGACTGGTTTGGCCAAGGTCTTGGTAATAGCATACAAAAATTACAATATTTGCCTGAGGCGCATACCGACTTCATCATGGCCGTTGTTGGCGAAGAGCTCGGCTTCTTTGGCATTATCTTGGTGTTGGTACTGTCGTTTATGCTAGTGCTGCGTACTATGCAGCTTGGTCGCAAGGCCTTGGTTGCCGGCCATCAGTATGGTGGTTTTGCAGCCTACGGCATTGGTATATGGTTTGCATTCCAGGCCATGGTGAACATTGGTGCAGCTATTGGTTTGCTGCCCACCAAGGGCCTAACACTACCTTTGATTAGTTACGGCGGTACCAGTTTACTGATTAGTTGTATTGCCGTGGGCATTTTATTGCGCCTGGATTACGAAGTGCGGGTAAGCCAAGTAAAAGTAACGCCACGTCGGCGTGCTAGCACGCGCTCACTTGCTAAAGCCGGGGGTGCAGCATGAACCGTATTATGATTGCCGCTGCAGGTACCGGAGGCCACGTTTTTCCAGCTCTTGCTGTTGCCGAACAGTTACGTAGTTACGGTTGGCAAGTGGTATGGCTGGGAACCACCGAGCAACGCCTAGAAAGCCGAGTAGTACCGCAAGCTGGATTTAAATTAGAGCAAATAGCCATGCAAGGCGTGCGTGGCCATGGTTTGCTGCGCAAACTTACAATGCCGTGGCGCTTATTCAAAGCATTTTTACAGTGCCGTAAGTTGCTGAAACAACATCAATCACAATTGCTGTTGTCTTTTGGTGGCTATGTGTGCGGGCCGGCAGGTTTAGCCGCGCGCTCGCTCGGTGTGCCATTATTGGTGCACGAGCAAAATGCGGTGGCAGGCATGACCAATAAGTTACTTGCACGCTTCGCTGATCATGTCATGGTCGGCTTTACTGCAGCTAAAGAGCAATTGCCACAGGCGGAAGTTACCGGTAACCCGTTGCGTGCAGCTTGGCTGCAACCCGTACCCGAGCAATCACACGAGGGCTTACGCGTGCTAATTGTTGGCGGTAGCCTAGGGGCGCAAGCATTAAATGAAGCGGTACCCGCTGCCGTGGCGCAGTTGCCCGAACCTATACTGCAGCAATTAACCGTGCAGCACCAATGTGGACAGGGCCGTGTAACGGCAGTACAAGCCGCTTATCAGAATACGCCGGTACAAGTACAGGTAGATGAGTTTATAACCGATATGCACAGCGCATACAGCAACGCCGATGTGGTTATTTGTCGAGCTGGCGCGTTAACCGTGGCGGAGCTAGCTGTGGTAGGCACGCCGGCCATTTTTGTGCCATTGCCGCACGCAGTTGATGATCACCAAACCGCCAATGCCGGTGAATTAGTTCATGCCGAGGCGGCCCGCTTGTTACCACAAAGCGAATTAGTCCAAATAACTCCGTTGGTGACATTACTCAACGAGCTTCTTAGTGACACGGAGTTGCGCACAACCATGCGGCAAAATGCTAAACATGCCGCGTACCCAGCGGCAACGGAAGCCGTGGTGAACCAATGCGAGCGCTGGGCGAACCCAGAACAGTTAAAGGTAGGCAGTAAATCATGAGTGAAATGAGTCGTCATCAATACTTCCAAGGTAACCCGCCGCTTATGCGTCGCGTGTCACATATTCACTTTTTGGGAATAGGTGGCGCGGGCATGGCGGGTATTGCCGAAGTATTGTTGAACCAAGGTTATGCTATTAGCGGCTCAGATATGGCAGAAAGCGCCAATACATCGCGCTTGCGCGAACTTGGCGCAACCGTGTTTATAGGCCACCATGCGGCCAATATCAAAGATGCCAATGTCATGGTCGTGTCGTCTGCCATTAAAGCTGATAATCCGGAAGTCATTGCCGCGAAAGAACAAAATGTTCCGATTGTGCGCCGGGCAGAAATGCTTGCTGAACTCATGCGTTTTCGTTACGGCATTGCTATTGCCGGTACGCATGGCAAAACCACCACCACCAGTTTAATTGCGAGTTTATTTGCAGCCGACGAACGTGACCCAACCTTTGTTATTGGTGGCCTCTTAAAAGGTGCCGGTGCAAATGCTCGTTTAGGTACCAGTAAATACTTGATTGCCGAAGCCGATGAATCTGATGCGTCATTCTTGCATTTGCAGCCAATGGTTTCGGTGGTGACGAACATTGAAGCCGACCACATGGACACCTATGAAGGCGACTTTAATAAGCTACTGGATACCTATTTAGAATTTTTACACAACCTGCCGTTTTACGGTTTGGCCGTAATGTGTGTTGATGACCCTGTCGTGCGTGACTTAATTCCGCGGGTAGGTCGCCAAGTGGTCACTTACGGATTTCATGAAGATGCCGACGTGCGCGCTGATAATTACCGTCAGCAGGGGGGCAAAAGTACCTTCACCGTTTACCGAAATGGGCATAAGCCGCGCGAGGTTACCGTTAATTTGCCGGGTAAACATAACGTGCTCAATGCATTAGCGGCCATTGCGGTGGCCAGTGACGAAAGCTTAAACGACGACGCTATTTTTGCGGCACTTGAACAATTTGGTGGTATTGGCCGTCGCTTTGAGCACTTGGGTGTTTTTGCTCGTGAGCATGATGGTAAACAAGGTGACGTTTTGCTGGTCGATGATTATGGTCACCATCCTTCAGAAGTGGCTGCCACCATTGCAGCGGCACGCGCAGGGTGGCCTGAACGGCGCATTGTCATGGCTTTTCAGCCACATCGCTACTCGCGCACGCGTGACTTGTTTGATGACTTTGCCGCCGTGCTTAGTGAAGTTGATGTGTTGCTGCTACTTGACGTGTACAGCGCTGGCGAAGCGCCGGTAACAGGCGCCGACAGTCGCGCTCTAGCGCGGGCAATTCGTTTGCGCGGAAAAATTGAGCCTATATATGTGGGAGATCGCAGCGAGTTATACACCGTGCTCGCTGACGCTCTTCGCCCTAATGACCTTATGCTGGCGCAGGGGGCCGGTAATATTACCACTATTGCACGTGACCTAGTGGCGACAGAATTAGCACCAACGGCATTACGAGAAAAAGCCAAATCACTCGAAGGAGAACAAAGCTCATGAGTCAGGGCAATTCGTTCGGCAAGGTAGCCGTTTTGTGTGGTGGCCATTCAGCAGAGCGCGAAGTATCGTTGCGCTCTGGGCAAGCCGTGCTCACAGCGTTGCAACAACAGGGCATTGACGCCCACGCGTTTGACCCAGCAGAGCAGCCGTTAACAGCACTCATAAACGAACAATTTGAACGCGCATTTATTGTATTACATGGGCGCGGCGGGGAAGACGGTAGTATACAAGGTGCGTTGCAGTATTTGGGCATTCCATACACAGGTAGTGGCGTGTTAGGGTGCGCGCTAGCCATGGATAAAGTACGCACCAAACAAGTGTGGCAAGCGGCCGGTTTACCGGTTGCGGCAAGCGCAGTGATCACGCGAAACAAAGCCGTAGATTGGGAAAGCTTGATAGACGAGCTAGGTGGCAAGGTAATGGTGAAGCCGGCGCAAGAGGGCAGCAGTATTGGTATGAGCCCAGCGAACAGTGCCGAAGAATTGCAACAAGCAGTGGCTTTAGCACACCGCTATGACAACGAAGCCTTGGTAGAAAGCTGGCTAAGTGGGCCAGAGTATACGGTCTCAATTTTGGGCGACCAAGCATTGCCAGCTATTCGGGTGCAGTCGACCCATGAATTTTATGACTATGATGCTAAATACCAAGCGGGTGATACGCAATACCATTGTCCCGCTGGCTTGTGTGAACTTGAAGAACGCGCGCTAGAGCAGTTAGCGGTAACCGCATTTCGCGCGCTCGGCGGTCGTGGCTGGGGCCGCATTGATGTGATGTGCGACCAAGACGGGAACTTTAAATTGCTTGAAGCCAATATGGTTCCAGGCATGACCACAAAAAGCTTAGTGCCAATGGCAGCGAAAGCAGTGGGCTTAAGTTTTGAGCAATTAGTGCGACGCATACTCGAACAAAACGAGGTGTAAAGTGGCGGCAGTACGCTGGCAGTTTTGGCTAGGATTTAGCTTTTTTATCAGCGTAGTCGTCGGGGCGATAGCCGGTGCTGTGTCGTTATATTACTTGGCTATGGATGCCAACGAAGTGCCGTTAAAACGTTTGGTAGTGCAGGGGGAACTGCATTATCTCGATCGCACAGAAGTGCGACAAGCGTTAGCCGGTGAGCCGTTAGGGAGCTTTTTCTCGGCCGATGTGGATGTGATTCGCGAGCGTTTAGAAGCACACCCTTGGATAGCACAGGCGTCGGTGCGCAAAGAATGGCCAGATGTGTTGCGGGTATTTGTGGTGGAGCAACAACCGTTAGGGCACTGGAATGAACAGCAACGCCCAAATGCTTTAGTTACCCGTGATGGGGAGGTGTTTGAGGTAGATAAAACAGAAATAGACGTGCTATTGCCTAAGTTATCTGGGCCTGAGCACGCCGTGAAAGAAACAGTTGAGCAATATCAGCAAGTGCATGAGTTGCTTGAACTAAACGGCCACACAGTAGTGGCATTAACCTTAACCGAGCGGTTTGCCGTAGACGTGGAGTTAATGTCGGGCATTAAGCTACATATTGGCCGCGAAGGATTATTGGAGCGAGTACAGCGATTTATAGACTTGTTCCCGACAATTATTCGGCACAAAACACAGCCGATAGATTATGTCGATTTACGATATGACACCGGCGTTGCGGTGGCCTGGAAACAGCAATAGAAACAGCGTTAAAAAGTACAACAAGCAGACATAAAAAGAGAGCATAACAGCATGTCAAAAGCAGCAGAACGCAACATGGTCGTAGGACTAGATATAGGCACCAGTAAGGTGGTTGCGCTTATTGGCGAGGTAATGCCTGACGCTGAAATTAGCGTTATTGGCGTAGGCGCGGCAGCTGCGCGTGGCATGGACAAAGGCGGCGTGAATGACTTGAACCTGGTGGTGCAGTCTATTCAACGCGCCATTGAAGAAGCCGAACTCATGGCAGACTGCCGTGTGGCTTCGGTGTATTTGAATATATCTGGTCGCCATATTGCCTGCCAAAACGAGTCAGGCATGGTGCCGATTAACGAAGCCGAAGTAACACAAGACGACGTGGACAGCGTGATTCACGCCGCCAAGTCGGTGCCTATTGCCCAAGAGCGCCGTATTCTGCACGTACTGCCGCAAGAGTTTATTATCGACTCGCAAGAAAGCATTAAAAGCCCGATTGGTATGTCGGGTGTGCGTATGGAAGCCAAAGTACACATTATTACCTGCGCCAACGACATGGCGAAAAACATTGTCAAAGCGGTAGAGCGTTGTGGCTTAACTGTTGACCGCTTAATTTTTTCAGCGCTAGCGTCCAGCTATGCGGTGCTGACTGAAGACGAAAAAGATCTTGGCGTAGCCTTGGTTGATATGGGCGCCGGCACCATCGATATTAATATTTATACCGGCGGCGTGTTGCGCCATACGGCAGTTATTCCGGCGGCCGGTAATCAGGTAACGAGTGATATCGCGAAAATATTCCGCACCCCGCTGAACCACGCCGAAGAAATAAAAACCAAATACGCATGTGCGTTGCGCGAATTAGTCAGCAAAGACGACAACATTGAAGTGCCTTCAGTGGGCGGACGCCCATCACGCACCATGCAACGTCATATTTTGGCCGAAGTGGTAGAGCCGCGTTATCAAGAATTGTTTGAATTAATTCGCGATCAAATCAACCAAAGCGGCTTAGAAGATCAAATTGCAGCAGGTATTGTGCTCACCGGAGGTTGCGGCCGCATGGAAGGAGCCATTGAATTTGCAGAAGAAATATTTCAAATGCCAGTGCGCTTAGGTGAGCCACTTGGTATGCAAGGCTTGAGCGATTACGTGCAAGATCCAACCTATGCAACAGCGGTTGGGTTGTTACGTTATGGCCAGGAAGATGTCCAAAACCGTCAACAAGAAGCGAGCACAACAAACGTTATAGGTATGGGGAAACGTTTGCTGAGCTGGTTTAAAGGCGAATTTTAAGCAAAACAACGTTTTGGATATTTGTTAAGGGGTTGTACAATAAGCAGGTTAAAGGAGAAACAACATGTCTGAAGTATTCGAAGTAGTCGACAACTTTGATACAGACGCGGTGATTAAAGTCATCGGCGTCGGTGGCGGCGGAGGTAACGCTGTCAAACATATGATTAACGAGTCTATTGAAGGTGTGCAATTTATTGTTGCCAACACCGATGCGCAAGCGTTGCGTAATCATGGGGCTCATTCAACCATTCAATTGGGTACCGACATCACCAAAGGCCTTGGTGCTGGTGCGAACCCAGAAATTGGCCGTCAAGCAGCCGAAGAAGCACGCGACGAAATTCGTAAGCAGTTGCAAGGTGCTGACATGGTCTTTATTGCCGCCGGTATGGGCGGTGGTACCGGTACGGGTGCGGCGCCAGTGGTGGCTGAAGTAGCACGCGAACTGGGTATTTTGACTGTGGCCGTGGTCACCAAACCATTCCCGTTTGAAGGTCAGCGCCGTATGGCTGCGGCGAAAGAAGGTATTGACCAGTTGGCGCGTAACGTTGACTCGTTAATTACCATTCCAAACGAGAAGCTTTTGAAAGTTTTAGGTAAAGGCACCAGTCTGCTAGATGCATTTGCAAAGGCAAACGACGTATTATTAGGCGCTGTACAAGGTATTTCAGACTTAATTACCCGCGACGGCCTGATCAACGTCGACTTTGCAGACGTACGTGCGGTAATGCGCGAAATGGGTACCGCCATGATGGGTACCGGTATTGCGCGTGGTGAAGACCGTGCTCAAGAAGCCGCAGAAATGGCTATCAACAGCCCGCTACTGGAAGACATCGACTTGTCGGGTGCACGTGGTGTGTTGTTGAACATTACCGCTGGCATGGACTTGAGCATGGAAGAATTTGAAATTGTCGGTAACGTGGTTAAAGGCTTTGTGTCTGAAAACGCAACAGTTATTGTTGGTACCGTTATCGATATGGATATGTCAGAAGAGTTGCGCGTTACGGTTGTAGCAACCGGTATTGGTGGCGAACGAAAGCCAGATATTTCGCTGGTGAACCGTCGTGAACCAGCACCAAGCTACGGCCAGCGTACGTCTACTGCACCAAGTGCCCCGCAAGGTGGTTACAGCAATGCAGCGACGGCACGCAAGATGGAACCGGAACTTGATGACGAGCCAATGGAAGAAGAACCTGTGGTAAGCAGCAAACCAGCCGCTAAGCCTCAGGCGAATCAAGGCAAAGACATGGATTATCTGGATATTCCAGCGTTCTTACGTCGCCAAGTCGATTAAGAACTGCTAGATGTTGCGGTTTTTTAGATAATCCGGTAAACTATTGCGCCTTTTGCTAGTCAAAAGACTCAATGGCTTCTTTGACTTTAAGATTAAGAAGAGCGGACATGATTAAACAACGTACAATCAAACAGCCTATTGCAACCACAGGTGTGGGCCTGCATAAAGGCAACAAGGTTCAGCTAACGCTGCGCCCAGCGCCTGTGAATACAGGGTTGGTGTTTCGCCGTGTAGACTTGAACCCTGCTGTTGATATTCCTGCTAACGCTGAGTTAGTGCGGGATACGCGTATGTGTACCTGTCTGATCAACGATGACAACGTGCGCGTGTCGACAGTGGAGCATTTATTGGCCGCTATTGCTGCAATGGGCATCGATAACTTAATCATTGAAGTTGATAGCCATGAGATTCCGATCATGGATGGTAGCTCTCACCCCTTTATTTACCTGCTGCAGAGCGCGGGCATTGAAGAGCAGGGCGCAGCGAAAAAGTTTATCAAAATCAAACAGCCAATTCGGGTTGAAGAAGACGACAAATGGGCGGAACTGTTACCCCATGACGGGTTCCGCATCGATTTTGCCATCGATTTCGACCATCCAGCCATTGCCGACACTGGCCAAGTGGTTAGCATTGACTTTAGCAGCAGCAATTTCATCAAAGAAATTAGCCGTGCGCGTACCTTTGGCTTTATGAAAGACATCGAAATGTTGCGCGCCAACAACTTGGCGCTTGGCGGCAGCTTTGATAATGCCGTGGTGCTTGATGAATTCCGTATTCTTAACAGCGACGGCTTGCGCTATGACGACGAATTCGTCAAGCACAAAGTACTCGACGCCATTGGCGATTTGTACATGGGCGGTTATGCCATTTTGGGTAACTTGCGAGCGTTTAAGTCGGGCCATGCGTTGAACAACAACTTGTTGCGTGCTGTGTTGCAAAATCAAGAAGCGTGGGAATTCGTCACCTTTGACGACGAAGCCACCGCGCCTATTGCGTTCGCCACCCCAGCGCTGGCGTAGCCCGGCGTTCTACGCCGGGTGGTGCGCAGCACCGTTAATCTCGACGAACATCATTGATATTCTCTCGACGAACATCATTGATATTCTTTCGACGAACATCATTGATATCCATTAGGCATTAACCGTGGCTACGCCACGTCCCGGCGTAAAACGCCGGGCTACAGCTCATACTTATCGGCTAGCGCGAGCAGCTGGGAGCGTAGCGGTTCTTCGCATAATTCCGCTTGTTCACGCAGCTTTCTTACGGCTTCGTTTTCTTTCGGGGCTTCAGGCTTCGTCTCTATAATGTCTGTTTTTTGAACGGCTTGCAGTGCGGTTTGCGCACTGGCGTGAGTGCCTGGCCGCACCCGCACTTCCAAGTCAGTGATCGGTAACGTAGATCCTGACTGAAAATACGTTATAATGCGTCCTTGCTGTTGTTTCAGGCGGCTTGCCAAGGCAGCCGAAGATACTTCCAGCACGAGGGTGTGCGCACGAACCGACACCACTTTACAATGTGCCAACATAGGCGACAGCTGCAATGCATCAAAACAATGTTGCAATTGCTGTTGCCAGAGTTGGTATTGCTCGGTAAAGTCAGTAAAACGCGCTAAGCGTTGACGGCCGAACAATTGTTGTATATCGCGTGGTCGTTTACGTGCCATAAATAATAATACGCAGCGAGAGATTGCATGAGTTTATCAGTCTTCTACCGAGGCTCCAAAGTAAAATTCAGCTTCGAGCTAAGCCGTCGACGGATGTTGTCGCTGGCGGGCTTAGCTGCGCTTGGTGCGGTGGCATTGGCAAAACCATGGGCACCGGCACAGCTTGACGTGAAAGCCGCGCAAGCAAAAATTAACGATGAGAAGATTGCACTTGCCGCCCAGCAAGAAGTTGTTCGTGAGCTTAAAAACGAAACCGAGAAAAAGCTTACCGCAATGACGATTTATTTGGGCGAAATGCAGTCGCAGCTTCGTCGCTTAGATGCACTTGGGCAGCGGTTAGCCTCGGTCGCCGATCTCGACAACGGTGAATTCGCATTTACCGAGTCTCAAGGTGACATCATGGGTGGCCCAGAGGCGTCCATTTTAGATGCGCCACGTGTTGATGGTCGTGATGTTATCGACCAAATTGAAAACATGATGGGACAACTGTCAGAGAAACAAAAACAGCTTGCCCTACTTGAGTCTGTGATGATGAGTCACCATATCTCAGCAGAGAGCTATATTGCTGGCCGTCCAATTGAGTCTGGCTGGTTATCGTCACAATATGGCATTCGTAAAGACCCCTTCAATGGCCAACCGGCTATGCACAAAGGGTTAGACTTTGCCAGCTTGGAAGAAGGTGCTGGCGTGTTCGCAACTGGGGCTGGTGTTGTGACGTGGGCCGGCGAGCGCTCAGGTTACGGTAAACTTATTGAGATTGACCACGGCGGTGGCTTAAAAACCCGTTATGGTCATAGTAAAGAATTGTTGGTGAAAGAAGGCGATGTGGTAACGCGCGGCCAGAAGATTGCGCTTATCGGTAGTACGGGCCGCTCTACGGGGCCTCACGTTCATTACGAAGTACTGCGTAATAATCGTCAAATTGACCCATACAAATTTGTCTATCGTGACGCTGATTAAGCGTCACGGTTGTCACAACAGGAACTAAAACTCACATGTTAGGTAGTCTATTTCGTAAGGTATTTGGTAGCCGCAACGACCGTATCCTCAAAGGTCTGCAGAAAAAAGTTCAACAAATCAACGCCATCGAGCCCGAATTTGAAGCGCTCAGCGACGAAGAGCTCAAGCAAAAAACAGTCGAATTTAAGCAGCGTGTTGAACAGGGCGAAAACCTAGATAATTTGCTGGTTGAAGCCTTTGCCACCGTGCGTGAAGCATCAAAGCGCGTGTTTAAAATGCGCCATTTCGATGTGCAGCTAGTGGGCGGGATGATCTTAAACGACAATCGCATTGCTGAAATGCGCACCGGTGAAGGTAAAACCTTAACCGCAACCTTGTCGGCCTACCTAAACGCCCTAAGTGGTAAGGGCGTACACATTGTGACGGTGAACGACTACTTAGCACGTCGTGACGCCGAAACGAACCGCCCGTTGTTTGAGTTTCTTGGTTTAACCGTTGCGTTTAATATTCCAGGCATGAACCCGCAAGCCAAGCGTGAAGCTTATGCGGCCGATATTACCTATGGCACCAACAACGAATTTGGCTTTGATTACCTGCGCGACAACATGGCGTTTAGCCCGCAAGATCGCGTTCAGCGCGAATTAA
This sequence comes from Pseudidiomarina woesei, assembly GCF_001418345.1. Taxonomy (GTDB): domain Bacteria; phylum Pseudomonadota; class Gammaproteobacteria; order Enterobacterales; family Alteromonadaceae; genus Pseudidiomarina; species Pseudidiomarina woesei. The sequence goes on along the minus strand of NZ_LIPW01000004.1, from coordinate 155,820 downwards.
ACTATGCCATTGTCGACGAAGTTGACTCTATTCTAATTGACGAAGCGCGTACGCCATTGATTATTTCTGGTGCCGCGGAAGACAGCTCGGACATGTACATTAAAATGAATGACATTGTGCCGTTGCTGCAACAGCAGGAAAAAGAAGACACCGAAGAAGAGCGTGGCGAAGGCGACTTCACTATCGACGAGAAGTCGAAACAAGTGCACATGACCGAAAACGGCCAAGAGCGCGTGGAAGAAATTTTGAAAGAGCGCGGCATGCTGGCCGAAGATGACTCACTGTTCTCAGCGGCAAATATTACCTTGCTGCACCACGTGAATGCCGCATTGCGCGCGCACCACTTGTTCCAAAAAGACGTTGATTACATTGTCAAAGACGACCAAATTGTTATTGTTGATGAGCACACCGGCCGTACCATGGAGGGCCGCCGTTGGTCAGAAGGTTTACACCAAGCTATTGAAGCCAAAGAAGGTGTGAAAATTCAGAATGAAAACCAGACATTAGCGTCGATTACCTTCCAGAACTATTTCCGTTTATATACCAAGCTAGCCGGTATGACCGGTACTGCAGACACCGAAGCCTTCGAGTTTCAGTCAATTTATGGTTTAGAAACGGTGGTTATTCCAACCAACCGCCCAATGATTCGTGATGACCGCGCCGACTTAATCTTTATTAGTGCGGAAGAAAAATACGAAGCCATTGTGGCCGACATTGAAGAATGCCGTGCGGCCAAGCGCCCTGTTTTGGTGGGTACTATTTCGATAGAGTCTTCAGAGCTGCTGTCACGGTTGTTGAAGAAAAAGAAAATTCCACATAACGTGTTGAACGCCAAGTTTCACGCCCGTGAGGCGGAGATTGTTGCACAAGCCGGCTTGCCAGGCGCAGTGACAATTGCTACCAACATGGCCGGTCGTGGTACCGATATTGTGTTGGGCGGTAACTTACAAACCGAAATTTCAGAGCTCAAAGAGCCAACGCCAGAAAAAATTGAACAACTGAAAGCTGCATGGCAAGAACGTCATGACGCCGTTATTGAAGCAGGTGGCTTGCATATTATTGGTACTGAGCGTCACGAGTCACGCCGTATTGATAACCAGTTACGTGGTCGTTCAGGTCGCCAGGGTGACCCAGGTTCATCACGCTTTTATCTGTCACTGGAAGACTCACTCATGCGTATGTTTGCGTCTGATCGCATGGCGACCATGATGAAGCGCCTTGGCATGAAGCGTGGCGAAGCAATTGAACACCCGTGGGTAAGCCGTGCCATTGAAAACGCGCAACGCAAAGTAGAAGGCCGCAACTTTGATATTCGTAAGCAATTGCTCGAGTACGATGACGTAGCCAACGACCAACGTAAAGTGGTTTACGAGCAACGTAACGAGTTGCTTGACGAAGGCGATATTTCAGAAACCATTACGGTTATTCGTGAAGACGTTATTGAGCGCGTTATTAACGAATACATTCCACCAGGTTCACTGATTGAAATGTGGGATGTTCCAGGCCTAGAAGAGCGTTTGCGCGCTGATTTCGCGGTCGACTTGCCAGTGGGCAAGTGGCTAGACGAAGACGCCAAAATGCACGAGGAAATTTTGCGCGAGCGTATTCTTGAGTCGTTAGTAACAGCTTACAAAGAAAAAGAAGAGATGGTTGGCGAACAAGTGCTACGTCAGTTTGAAAAAACCATCATGCTGCAAAGCCTAGACATGCACTGGAAAGAGCACTTGGCAGCCATGGACCATCTGCGTCAAGGTATTCATCTGCGCGGTTATGCTCAGAAGAACCCAAAACAAGAGTACAAGCGCGAAGCCTTTGAATTATTTGCTGACATGCTTGAGGCCTTGAAGCTTGAAGTCATTACTATTCTAAGTAAGGTTCGGGTTCGGGCCGAAGAAGACGTTGAAGCGGTAGAAGCGAAGCGCCGCGCCGCCGAAGCTGCACAGCAAAAAGAGTTTCAACATCAAGGCACACCAACAAGCGGCACGGATAGCGCAGCAGCGCAAGGCCCAGCGCAAGCGAAGCCAGATGTAGGCCGCAATGAGCCATGCCCATGTGGTTCAGGTAAAAAATACAAACATTGTCATGGCAAAATCTAAACGCGTACACGTTGCTGTTGGGGTGATACAAAACCCCGACGGCGCGGTGTTTATTAGCCGCCGTCATGCGCATTTGCACCAAGGGGGCAAATGGGAGTTCCCTGGGGGTAAAGTTGAAGCCAACGAAGATGTCTACCAAGCCTTATGCCGCGAGTTGCATGAAGAATGTAACATTGCCGTGCATGAGGCCTCGCCGCTAACCGCAATTACCTTTGATTACCCCGATAAGCATGTGCTACTTGATGTGTGGATGGTGACGCACTTCAGTGGTGACGTTCGCCAAAAAGAGGGGCAAGAATGGGTATGGGTGCCGGTGCATCAGCTTGATGCGTACCAGTTTCCAGCAGCGAACGTGGCGATTATTGACTGCTTACAAGACTTTTTACGCCGCAACCCTTAAGGGCACAGCGCTAAACCAAATTCAATATCTTGATCAAACGACGCGCGGCCGTTTTCTGGCTCGTAGCGTAAAAACCGAATATTAAACCGTTGCTTATGGCCCGAAATAACTGGGTAGGCAGGTAAGTCAGCGCTTACTCTTATTCGCAGTAAGCTTAACGGCTCGGTACTTTCTTGCAGCATACCGTTTACCGCAGTAACCCGCTCAAAGCGAGCCTGACCGCGCATCAACTCTAACTCTAAGGTAAGCCCAGAAACTAATACGGCTAGCTCATTCCACCAGCGTGCACTGTCATTGTCACGTACCTGCTGTGGCTGATTCAGCCAAAAATGTAACTGCGGCACGTCGAAGTTACAGGTACCACCTGGCATTGCAAAACGCTGACGAATAGCGCTGAGCAAACGGTCTTGCTTCAAACTGCTGCCCACGCGGTTTAACGGCTGAATAGCGGCTAATGCTTGGTTTACCTGTTCAATGGTTTGCTGTAATTGCTCTTGGTTTACATCGGGGTGTTGTGCCCACACTTTCAGTTGGCCTTTACGGCGCTCAAGATCTTTTTGCACATCAGTTCGCACGTCGCTGCGCTCGCACAAGTCTAAAATAGCGAACAGCGCACTAAAGTAACGGGTGTAATTTTGCTGAGTAACAGGCGTAGCAGGTTGCAACGCCAGCAGAATATGCTCAAGGCGCAGATAAGTACGTACCCGCTCTAAAAGCGGATATTCGTAGTCAATGGTGCCGTTATTATTATTGTTATCCATGAGCTCGGTTATGTGTGTGCATGAGCCTATAATAGCTGCTTATTTTGAAGTTTCAACGAGTTGCTTGTTTATTGGCAGCTAGGCGCAGGTAAAGTTCGTGTAATTTTTCCACTTGCTTGGGTAACGCTTCCACCACACCGTTGTTATCAATGACATTATCGGCGGCGGCTAAACGTTGCTCGCGGCTAGCTTGGGCCTCAATTATAGCCTGCACTTGCTCAGCACTAGTTTTGTCACGCGTGGCCGTTCGCTCTATTTGTGTTGCTTCGCTAACATCTACCACCAAAACTCGGTCGCATAATTTCGTCAGGCGGTTCTCAACCAATAACGGCGCAGACAAGATCACATAAGGCGACTGAGCTTGCGCTAATTGCTGCAACAATTGTTCGCGAACCAGTGGGTGGGTTAGGTTATTTAGCCAAGTTTTGTCTTCTGGGTGGGCAAAAATACGCTCGCGTAACCAAGCGCGATTTAAGTGACCATCTTGAGTTAATGCTTGTTCACCAAAACGCTGTATAACCGCTTCAAGCGCGGGAGAGCCTGGGTCCATAATGCCACGAGCAATAACGTCAGCATCAATCACATCAATACCTTGTTGGTAGAACAGGTCGGTCACGGTGGTTTTACCACTGCCGATACCGCCGGTAACGCCTACAACAAACATTAGCCGTGCACCCAATTCAGGTAGCTACCAAGGAGCTCTTCACCCCACAGCATGGCAATAACGCCGCCGCAGATTAAAAACGGACCAAACGGAATAGGTTGCCCTTGCTTGTTACGGTTAATTTGCTGCCAAATAATACCAATAACAGCGCCACTAGCGGCTGAAGCAATAACCGTAACCGGTAGCATTTGGTATCCATGCCACGCGCCAAACGCTGCTAGCAGCTTAAAGTCGCCGTACCCCATACCTTCCTTACCAGTCAGTAATTTAAACGCCCAGTACACGCTCCAGAGAGCTAAATAACCCGCCATTGCGCCTATGACAGCGTCTTGTAGCGGTATATGGCCGCTATACATGGCAAAACCTAGACCGGTCCACAGCATCAGGTAGGTCATTTGATCGGGTAACAGCATGTGGTCAGCGTCAATAAAAAACATGCTAATCAGCAAACAGGCTAACCATAAATACACGAAGGTAGTGAAGGTAAAGCCCAACTGCCACACAATAATTGCGAAAATAATGCCGGTTAGCAGTTCAATTGACGGATAACGTGCGCTGATTTTTGTGTGACAAGCGCGACATTTGGCTTTCAGCACAAGCCAACTTATGACGGGAATATTGTCATACCACTTAATGGCGGTTTTGCATTTGGGGCAGTGCGAGCCTGGCGTAGCTAAATTAAATTTGGCCTGTGGTTCGGGTGTCATACCCGTCACTTCGGCGCATTCTTTTTGCCATTGGCGCTGCATCATCACCGGAAAACGGCCAATAACCACGTTTAAAAAACTGCCCACAACAAGGCCTAAAGCAAGGCCTAAAGCAAGGCCGAAGGCCGTTACCCAAGCCGTTTGGGCGGGGTAATTTAAAATCAATTCCATTGAGTTTATTCCTTAGCTAACTACTTTACCAAGCGAGAATATTGGCAAGTACATGGCGACAATTAAGCCGCCGACAAGCACACCAATCACCACCATGATCATGGGTTCAAGTAGCGCGGTTAAGTTATCAACCAAGTCATCAACCTCACGCTCATAAATACTCGCTACTTTAGCTAGCATATCATCGAGCGAGCCAGATTCTTCACCAATAAAAACCATTTGCTCGGCTAAGGTTGGGAATAAATCTTGTGACTGCATGGCGGTATTCATTTGCATACCTGAGGTGACTTCGTCACGAATGCGGAAAATTGCATCACGATATACCGCGTTGCCCGACGCACCAGCGGCGGAGTCTAAGGCGTTAATCAGCGGCACCCCAGCAGCAAAGGTGGTGGAAAGTGTGCGGGCAAAGCGTGCGACGGCGGCCTTGTTCAAAATTTCTTTAATAACCGGCACTTTTAAGGAAATCGCATCAACTTTGTCGCGCAGATTTTGGCTTTTGCTGTAGGCGCGCTTAAATAACCAGCCCGCAACAATGAACCCAGCAGCTACATATAAGAAATATGCCTGCACAATTTCCGACAATGACACCACAAACTGCGTCATAGCCGGCAACTCGGCACCGAAATCTTTAAACACAGCTTCAAATTGCGGCACTACAAATACCAGCAAGATAATGGTTACCACTAAGGCCACCACAATAACCGACGCCGGGTATACCAAGGCTTTTTTGATTTTGGCTTTGAGGGCTTCAGACTTTTCGCGATAAGTGGCGATACGATCAAAAATTGTCTCTAAAGAACCCGACTGTTCGCCCGAGTCAACTAAGTCACAATACAAAGTATCAAAAATTGCGGGGTGCTTGCGTAAGGCCGCAGCTAACGGCGAACCGGCGCCAACATCGTTGGCAATTGTTAGCATTAAGTCACGAATCTTCGGGTTTTCGACGCCCTTAGCGACCATCTCTAACGACTGCAACAAAGGCACGCCAGCACTTAGCATGGTGGCAATTTGGCGGGTAAATAGTGCTATGTCGCCGCCGGTAATTTTCTTATTTCCAAATAGCGACTTGGCCTTTTTCTTCACACTCTTTGGCATTACGCCTTGGTCGCGTAAACGAGCGCGTACCATGCGGTCGTTATCTGCGCGCATGAGGCCTTTTACTTTTTGGCCGCGCTTATTAATACCTGTCCATGCGAATTCGGTGATTTCCTTCACGGCTTGTGGTTTCTTCGCCATTACTGCACCTGCTTGTAAGAAAGTTAGCTAAATTATTATGATTATAATTAGAAATTCGTAACGCGGTTGGCCTCCGCCAAACTAATAATACCCGCGGTTACTTTTAACAGCGCCGATTGGCGCAATGAGTTAATACCGTCTTCGCGCGCTTGTTTGGCAATTTCAAGTGACGACGAACCTTCCATAATTAAGTCGGCAATGTTTGGCGTTATCGGCATCACTTCGTACACACCGGTACGGCCTTTGTAGCCGCCAGTGCACTGGTCACAGCCCACGGCTTTAAATATGGTGTTGGTTTGAATTTGTTCTTCGCTAAAGCCTTGGCGGCGCATTTCTTCTGCCGGTAGCTTTTCTTCAGCTTTGCATTGGTTGCATAAACGGCGCGCCAAGCGCTGAGCAATAATGAGTGTGACCGAGCCGGCAATGTTATAGGCCGGCACGCCCATGTTCATTAAACGGGTTAAGGTTTCTGCTGCCGAGTTGGTGTGCAAAGTCGAGAGTACCAAGTGACCGGTTTGTGCCGCTTTAATGGCTATTTCTGCGGTTTCAAGGTCACGAATCTCACCCACCATGACCACGTCCGGGTCTTGGCGCAAGAACGAGCGTAACGCATCAGCAAAGGTTAAGCCGGCTTTCACGTTTATTTGAACTTGGTTAATACCCACAAGGTTAATTTCTACCGGGTCTTCCGCGGTGGAGATATTACGCTCTGGCGTGTTGAGTATGTTCAAGCCGGTATATAGTGATACGGTTTTACCTGAACCTGTGGGGCCGGTGACCAAAATCATCCCCTGCGGCTTCTCAAGGGCTTCTTCGTAAAGTTTCTGCTGATCGGGCTCGTAACCAAGCGACTCGATACCAATCATGGCCGCCGCAGCGTCCAAAATACGCAGTACTATTTTTTCGCCGTATAGCGTCGGCAGAGTACTTACCCGAAAATCAATGGCTTTGTGTTTTGAAAGCTTTAGCTTAATACGACCGTCTTGTGGCAAACGGCGCTCGGCAATATCCAACTGCGACATAACCTTTAAACGCGCGGCAATACGCCCTGCAAGCTGCACGGGCGGCTTGGCAATTTCATGCAGTACGCCATCAATACGAAAACGAATGCGATATTCTTGCTCATAAGGCTCAAAGTGCAAATCCGACGCACCGCGCTTAATAGCATCTAGCAGCATTTTGTTTATGTAAATAACTATGGGCGCATCGTTTTTAACGTCTGCACTCACTGCGCCGGTGTCGTCTTGGCGCTCTTCGGTGGCATCAATATCACGCAGCTCTTGCTCGTCTTCTGCGGTTACGCCAAGAGCCGATGATTCATTTTCTAATACCGTATCAATTAATTTTTGTAACTTGTTTTCTTCCACCAACACCGCTTCGGTTTGCATGCGGGTACGAAACTGGAATTCGTCCAGTGTTTCAATACGGGTTGGGTCCGAAACCGCTACATACAACACGTTGCCACGCATATACAACGGCAACGCATGGTTTTTACGAATTAATCGCTCGTTAATGAATTCTTGCGGCAGAAAATCTGGGTTAAAGGCGTCAAGATCAAGCCAAGGGGCATTTGATTCAAGATAACAAAAGTTGGCAAGTTCGCTTGGCGAAATAAGCTTCTGTTCAATTAAACAAGCACTAAATGGTAGCTTATTTTCCCAAGCATACTCACTACAACGGGTGAGCTTATCTTCAGGAATGAGTTTGTCACGCAGCAGCAGCGCCGCGAGGGAGTGATGCAGCATGATTTACCTTTACTAGAGATTGTAGTTGGCTCCAAAAGGAGCCAACTAAATAATGATTAATCTTAATAATGTATTGAATTTATTATTAACCAGCAGGAACGGTGGTAGCTACAGCTTCACCAGTACAACCGTCTACTCGAGAATTACCTTCTGCATCGTAGTCTGAACAAGTGATGTCCCAAGACATATTGCCACCAACTAATTTTGGGGTAAGGTTTACTACAATGTAAGCGCCTGAAGTATCAGTTGCGTCTAATTCCGCGATGATACCGGTTACGTCTTCATTACCATCCGCTGTACCATCGCCATCGGTGTCCACCGGAACTTGCGCCGTTGCAACTGTAGCAGAGCGAACTCCAGTCACTGAAACAGTCGTACCGTCTAAATCAATACGTCCAGGGATACCGTCTTGACCAGCCGTGCTGCAATTGTCCGCATCAAAAATACCGCGCTTTTGGTAGCACATTGCAATACCAGTTTTATATGACGCTAGCGCGGCCATACCAGTGCCAGCCTTAGCACGTTGTGTGTAATCGCTGTACATAGGAATTGCAACAGCGGCCAAAATACCGATGATCGCAACAACGATCATCAATTCGATTAGGGTAAAACCTTTTTGTACTTGCGCTTTCATGAAATATCTCCCGAAAGTATTTTCGAACTTATTAGTTGTTGTTGTAGTCCATTTAAAGTAGCAACCAGATGCTTACAGCACTTGGTGGCCACCAAAAGTGAACCAAACAAGTCATCTGCATCAGCCGAAAGAACAAGTGGTATTGCTTTGTCGACATACATCGGAAAGCTACTTCAACCCACCAGACTTTAGCCTGCAGCCCCGCTATCCGCTGACTACCCAAAGGTAGCTAGTTGGACCGGAGGTTTTGCGTCACCACCTCTCGGTGGCTTTGCCTTTTAAAGCGTGCCTGGCAGCTAAGCCCATTTCTGGTGCTTAGTTGCGCATTGCAGTTAAAACATAGCAGAACAATTTATTTCGTCAATACCTAAAGTTTTTGAAATCTTAAAGAAAGGTCAATAGACTGTATGTTTTTTGTTATAGCGCCCGAGGAGATAAAGTCCACCCCTGTTAACGCTAGTTCTTTCAAGCGCTTATCTGTTATGTTTCCGGACACTTCTAAACGGGTCTGACCTGTACGTTGTTCTACTGCTGTGTAAATATCCTGTAAAGGGAAGTTATCAAGCATGATGATATCAGCTCCGGCCTTAAGCGCATCGTCATATTCGCTTAAATTTTCAACTTCCACTTCCACCGGTTTGCCCGGATTGAGCTTTCGCGCCTCGGCAATGGCTTGTGCTATGCCGCCGCAAGCCATTATGTGGTTCTCTTTTATAAGGTAGGCGTCGTACAAACCAATACGATGATTAAACCCGCCACCGCAGACAACGGCGTACTTTAATGCGGTACGTAGCCCTGGAATGGTTTTGCGGGTATCTAGCAAGCGCGTGTCGCTGCCTTCTAAATGACGCACGTAATAGGCTGTGGTGGTGGCAACGCCCGACAAGGTTTGCAGAAAGTTCAAGGCGGTGCGCTCGCCGGTTAAGATTACGCGGGCGGGGCCTTCAAGTTCGCATAACAAGCTATCGGCGACCACGTCGTCACCGTCGGCCACATGCCAAGTAACCGTCACCTCGTCACCGAGTTGCTTAAACACTTCGTTCACCCAGTCAACACCACAAATCACTGCGTCTTCACGGGTAATCACGCGGGCGCGAGCCTCTTCGCCAGCGGGAATGAGTTGCGCGGTAATGTCCAAGTCGGCAGTGAGCCCGTTCAAATCTTCTTGCAGCGCGCGCTGCACCATCTGCTCACGGTCTGCAGCCAACAAGGTAGGGTCTACTCGAGTATCCATCGGTGTGCCTTTTTGTTCGGTGGTTATTTATGACTATAAAAGTGCACCTATTGTAGGGTTGCCGCGCAGTTCTCACAAGTCAGTAGTTTTTGTTTACGACATGTGGTTTGCGACTTTTTGTTTGCGAAAGAAGCGGTCCGCAAAACACGCGATGTCTTAATTTGAAAACTGTCACCGCAAAACATGCTAAAACAGTTCGTTTCGCTGGCTTATGATGAATTTTTACGCTATATATCGTACAAATCGAACGAATTGAACGGTGTGACGATGAAAACGATGACAGCCAATGAAGCCAAAACCCACTTTGGAGAACTCATTATGAAGGTGCAAGGAACGCCCATAACAATAACTAAGAACAACAAGCCGGTTGCGGTGGTTATTTCCATGGAGGAATATGAAATGATTGAGGAGATGAAGCTAGCGACCCTAAAAGCTCGGTTAGAGGTTTCTTTGAGACAAGAGCAAGCCGGTGAGCTGCACGATGGTGACGCTGTATTTTCAGATATTCGTGCCGGCAAATTTGACCAATGCTGAGCTATAAATTTACTTCACAAGCCTTAGCCGATCTTATAGAGATTCGAGAATATAGCCAAAGCCATTGGGGGAGTAAGCAATCTGATACGTATAGCCAACAGATTGAAACGGCGCTTCATTTATTAAGTGAGTTTCCAGATTTAGGTAGCGTATATAGTGAATTGGATAATTCATTTAGGGGGTATTCAGTTTCCAGCCATATCATTTTTTATCGGGTGAATAAAAATATTTTGGTTGTCCATGGCATTTTGCACCAACGAATGTTGCCTCACCGAATTCTGACTGACTCGAAAGAAAACAAATAGTTCGCTTAACCTTGTGAGAACTAAAAATGATTAAAAACGGTTGGCTTGAGCAAGCCATACAACGCGAGTCACCCCACGCCGATGAGCGCCCAGACTTGAGCGATATCAGCGTATTGGTGGTGCATGGTATTAGCTTGCCGGCCGGTGAGTTCGGCGGGCCTTATGTTGATGAGCTATTTATGGGCACGCTAGACACCACGGCACACCCTGATTTCGCTATTCTTGAAGGCCTGCGTGTGTCAGCGCACTGCCTAATACGCCGTGACGGCGAGCTGATCCAGTACGTGCCATTTCACCGCCGCGCCTGGCATGCAGGGCGTTCAAACTATTGTGGTCGACGCCGCTGTAATGACTTTACCATTGGTATCGAACTTGAGGGAACCGATACTACGCCCTACACTCAAGAGCAGTATCAGCGCTTAGCCGAAGTGGCCCGACAACTTATTGATCACTATCCGGCTTTGACGCGGCATCGTATAGTAGGGCACGAACATATTGCGCCGGTGCGCAAAACAGATCCCGGCCCAGCGTTCGATTGGAAGCGTTTCAAACAATTGTTGAACGATAATTTGACGAAGAAGGTATAAACACCCATGTACTTGTTGGCTATTTTGCTTGCTTATTCGCTTGAGCGAACGTTGGAAATTACCCGCAATTTTCATTGGCGCCGCATAATTTTGCGTTGGCAGCACTGGCAAGTGAAAAGTACGCAGCTAGAAGGCTGGCGCCAACATGACTTAGGCCAAGTGCTGTGGGCCATTATACCGGCGTTGGCCATTGGCTTTGTTTTACTGTTATTAAATAGCACGTTGATCACGTTTCTGGTAAGTACAGCTGGGGTGTTGCTGGCCATACAAGCGCCAGAGGCACGCAAAGCCTACAAGAAATACCTTATCGCTGAGGCCGAAGAAGACGGCGCAGAGCAAGCGCATCAATTAAAGAAATTACAGCAAGCCGCTGGGCGCAACGAAGCAGCTCCAGTTGAACATTTATTGTTGTGGATACACCTACGCCATTACTTTGCGGTGCTCGTTTATTTTGTGCTGTTCGGTATTACTGGCGCACTTGTTTATGCCACCTTGCGCGAGATGCGCCACAGCCGCAGCCAGCGCTGGGAGCTAGCTAACCAAATTATCAACTGGTTACCAACGCGGTTTATGACGCTTGGCTTTTTGCTGGTTGGAAACTTTTCCAAAGCAGCAGCCATTTGGCTAAACTCGGTGGGCAACAAACCACAAAACAACTTCATTGCGCTCACCAAGGTTGCTGAGCAAGCGGAAGATCTAACTGCTCTGACCACTGTTGCACTCGTAAAGCGTAACTTGTTGTTATATATCATTTTAGTGGCGATTTTGACGATTGGCGGATGGGTTTAGGTAGTTTGTGCTTGGGTTTTCCCGAACCCTGATCTAAAATGTTGGCCAATTGGTATTACCAAAGGCAAAAGCAACGACGATATTAGCTGTTAGATATTAGATATTTGAGGCGCTTTTAGAACTCTGAGCACCGAACAGGAACTTTGATTTTTCCAATATCTAATATCCAATAGCTAATATCCAATAGCTAATATCGGGTTTGACGTTACAAATGACATTTCAGCGCATACAACAGACCAAATTATCTGACGTGATTATGGAACGCATTGAAGCCATGATCGTCGATGGAACCCTCGAAGCCGGGGCTAGGTTGCCCTCGGAGCGTGATTTGGCTGCCCAATTTTCAGTGTCGCGGCCAAGTTTACGTGAGGCCATTCAAAAACTTGAAGCGCGCGGATTAGTTGAGCGCCGTCAAGGTGGTGGCACTTACGTTTGCGATAACATGCAAGAACGTGTGGCAGAGCCATTGCTCGACTTGCTGGCGCAGCACCCCGAGTCACAATTTGATTTGCTTGAATTTCGCCACGCGCTCGAGGGCATTAGTTCGTATTACGCAGCAATGCGCGGTACGCCGGCAGATATGGAAGCCATTCAAGCGGCTTTTAAGGGGCTTAAGCAAGAGCCAGGTACGGAGCTGGCCGCACAGGCGCAGGCATTAACCGAGTTTAACTTGCGCATTACCGAAGCCTCACACAATGTGATCTTATTGCACCTAGTGCGCAGCATGTTGCCACTGTTGCAGAAAAATATTCTTCAGAACCTGCAGGACCTTGCGCACAAGCCAGGTGTCATGCAGCAATTACACGAACACCGGCAGCAGGTTGTCGCTGCCATCTCGGCTGGTGAACCCGAACAAGCGCGCGAAGCTTGTCATCAGTTGCTAGCCTATATTGAACATGCGTTGCTCACCTCGAATCGTGAACAATCACGAATTCAGCGGTCGCTACGCCGAACTCAGCAAGGGTAAGGACAGAAGTATGACTGACCATTTAAAAGACGACATCGACCCGCAAGAAACGCGCGAGTGGCTTGAAGCTCTCGAGGTGGTGTTGGAACAAGACGGCCCAGAACGCGGGCACTTCTTACTCGAATCGCTTATTGAAAAAGGCCGCCGTAGCGGTGCCTATTTGCCGTTTAACGCAACCACCGCGTACTTAAATACCATTCCGGCCAGCCAAGAGCCCGAAATGCCGGGCAACCGTACCATTGAGCACCGCATTCGCTCGGCTATTCGCTGGAACGCGTTAGCAATGGTGTTGCGCGCCTCGAAAAAAGACCTTGAGCTAGGCGGTCATATTTCCAGCTTTGCGTCTTCAGCGATGTTGTATGACGTAGGATTTAACCACTTCTTCCGTGCGCCAACTGAGCAAGACGGCGGTGACTTCCTGTTTATTCAGGGGCACGCGAGCCCAGGTATTTATGCTCGTGCATACCTCGAAGGCCGCATTAGCGATGAACAATTAGAGAACTTCCGTCAAGAAGTAGACGGTAAAGGCATTTCGTCGTACCCACACCCGCATTTAATGCCAGATTTTTGGCAGTTCCCAACGGTATCGATGGGCTTAGGCCCAATGCAGGCAATTTATCAGGCTCGCTATCTGAAATATTTAACCGACCGCGGTATTAAAGACTGCTCTAATCAGCGCGTTTATTGCTTCTTAGGTGACGGTGAGGTGGACGAGCCAGAAAGCTTAGGTGCTATTGGCTTAGCTACTCGCGAAGGTTTAGACAACCTTACCTTTATTGTGAACTGTAACTTACAGCGCCTTGACGGCCCTGTGCGCGGTAACGGTAAGATTATTCAAGAGCTTGAAGGTACGTTCCGTGGTGCGGGTTGGGAAGTGATCAAGGTTATTTGGGGCCGCTATTGGGACCCACTATTGTACCGGGACACCGAAGGTAAGCTAGCCGACATTATGCAAAGCAGCGTGGACGGTGAGTACCAGAACTACAAAGCCAAAGGCGGTGCGTATACTCGTGAGCATTTCTTCGGTAAAACGGAAGAAACCAAGGCCATGGTGGCGAACCTGACAGACGAAGATATCTGGCGCTTAAACCGTGGTGGCCACGACCCAATGAAAGTGTACGCGGCTTACCACAAAGCAGTGAACACTAAAGGTCGTCCGCAGGTTATTTTAGCGAAAACCGTGAAAGGTTACGGCATGGGTGCAGCGGGCGAAGGTAAAAACATTGCCCACCAAGTGAAGAAAATGGACATGGAAGCGATTAAACACTTCCGCGACCGTTTCAACATTCCAATTAAAGACAGCGAGCTTGAAGATATTCCGTTCTACAAGTTCCCTGATGACAGCGAAGAAATGAAGTACATGCGCGAGCGTCGCGAGTCGCTGGGTGGCTTCATGCCAGTGCGCCGTGCGAAAACTGACGTTGAACTTGAAATTCCTTCCTTGAAGGCGTTTGAAGCGGTAACTAAAGGTTCAGGCGAGCGTGAAATTTCAAGCACCATGGCGTTTGTGCGCGTACTAACCGCGCTGTTAAAAGACAAGAAAATTGGCAAACGCATTGTGCCAATTATTCCAGACGAAGCCCGTACTTTCGGTATGGAAGGCTTGTTCCGTCAGGTGGGTATTTATTCTAGCCAAGGCCAGAAATACGAACCGCAAGATGCTGACCAAGTGGCTTACTACCGCGAAGACAAGCAGGGCCAAGTATTGCAAGAAGGTATTAACGAGCTTGGCGCTATGGCGTCATGGGTGGCGGCAGCGACTAGCTACTCAACCAACAATGAGCCGATGATTCCGTTCTACATTTATTACTCTATGTTTGGTTTCCAACGGGTAGGTGACTTGGTATGGGCCGCTGGTGACAGCCAAGCACGTGGTTTCTTAGTGGGGGGTACGGCTGGCCGTACAACCTTGAACGGTGAGGGCTTACAGCACCAAGACGGTAGCAGCCACATCTTGTTCAACACGGTGCCTAACTGTATTACTTATGACCCAACCTACGGTTACGAAGTGGCGGTGATAGTGCAAGACGGTTTGCGCCGCATGTATGGCGAGCAAGAAAACGTGTTCTATTACTTAACCGTGATGAACGAAAACTATGCGCAGCCGGAAATGCCTGAAGGTGTTGAAGAGGGCATTATTAAGGGCTTGTACGAATTCGAAAGCGTGAAAGCGAAAAGCGCGAAGGGCGAAGTTCAGTTGTTGGGTTCTGGTACCATTTTGCAGCAAGTGCGTGAAGCTGCGAAAATTTTGGCGAACGACTATGGCGTAACCGCTAAAGTATACAGCGCAACCTCGTTTAACGAATTGGCGCGCGATGGTTATGATGTTGAGCGATACAACATGCTGAACCCTGGCAAGAAGCAGAAAACTGCTTACGTAACTGATGTGCTAAGCAAAGCCAAAGGGCCGACCATTGCAGCAACCGATTACATGAAGCAGTACGCTGATCAAATTCGTGCGTGGGTGCCAACGCCTTACCGTGTGTTAGGTACGGATGGATTTGGTCGTTCAGACAGCCGCGAAAACTTGCGTCGTCACTTTGAAGTGAACCCGCAATACATTGTTGTTGCGGCGCTGACTGAGTTAGCCAAAGCGGGTGACATTGATGCCAAAGTGGTGGAAAAAGCCATTAAAGACTTCGGCATCGACACCAACAAAATCAACCCACTATACGCGTAAGCAACGGGAGCGGAGGCAAGCATGGCAGATTTAAAAGAAGTAAAAGCCCCCGATGTGGGCGGTGATGAAGTTGAAGTCATCGAAATTTTGGTCAGCAACGGCGATAGCGTTGAAGCTGAAGACTCGCTGATCACGGTTGAGAGCGATAAAGCCTCAATGGATATTCCGGCGCCGTTTGCTGGTGTTGTTGCTGAGATGAAAGTGAAGGTTGGCGACAAGATTAAAGAAGGTGATTTGTTGGCGATGTTTGAAGCGGCAGGTGATGACGTAGCCCGGCGTTCCACGCCGGGTGACAGCGAAGCTGGCGTTGATGGTGAGACCGCGGAAAGTGGTGGTAAAGACATGGCCTCTTCGCCTGAAGGCGAAGAGGAGAAAGTGGGGTCAGACCCAGCTGACGCTGGATCTGACCCCGATCGCGGTAGCGACGAGAGCGGATCTGCACCCAGCGTGATAGAGGTGGCGGTGCCTGACATCGGTGAAGATGGTGAGGTGGATGTTATTGAGGTGCTGGTCAGCGCTGGTGACGAAGTTAACGCTGAAGATGGTCTGATTACGCTTGAAACCGACAAAGCTACGATGGATGTGCCGTGCCCAGAGGCGGGTGTGGTGAAGTCTGTTGAGGTGAAGGTTGGCGACAAGGTGAAGCAGGGCTCTTTGGTGGTGATGCTTGAGGTTGCTGGTGAATCTGCGGACACCGTAGCCCGGCGTTCTACGCCGGGTGGCAGCGAAGCTGCCGTTAATGCTGACATTGCGGAAAGTGGTGGGAAAGACGTGTCCTCTTCGCCTTCAGGCGAAGAGGTGAAGGGGGATGCAGACCCAGCCCAAGGGGCTGGATCTGCACCCGGCGAGGTGCGTCAACCGCCGGTGCCGGACCACCCGTTGGATAAAAAGTCAAAGGCTGAGGGCTTGGCTTATGCATCGCCTGCGGTTCGCCGCTTAGCGCATGAGTTTGGTGTTGATCTAAACAATGTAAAAGGTTCTGGTCGTAAAGAGCGGATACTTAAAGAAGACGTGCAAGAGTACGTGAAGTACGAGCTGTCGCGTCCGAAAGCGACTGCCTCAAGTGGCGTTAGCCAAGGTGCTGGCGGGTTGCAAGTCATTGCGCCGCCGAAAGTTGATTTCAGCAAATTTGGCGAAATTGAAAAAGTGCCATTAACGCGTATTCAGAAAATTTCAGGGCCGAACCTGCATCGTAACTGGGTAACTATTCCGCACGTTACACAATTTGACGAAGCGGACATTACTGAGCTTGAAGCCTTCCGTAAGCAAGAAAACGAGCTGCAAGCGAAGAAAAAAGACGGCGTGAAAATTACTCCGCTAGTATTCATCATGAAAGCGGTTGCCAAAGCGCTGCGCGAGTACCCAGTGTTTAACTCGTCGCTAGCCGAAGACGGCGAGCACTTGATCATGAAAAAATACGTGCATATTGGTATTGCGGTTGATACGCCAAATGGCTTGGTGGTTCCGGTTATTCGTGATGTCGACAAAAAAGGCATTTACGAGCTTTCTGACGAACTGCTAGAAATTAGTGCCAAGGCGCGTGACGGCAAGCTTAAAGCGCAAGATATGCAAGGCGGCTGTTTCTCAATTTCAAGCCTCGGCGGTATTGGCGGTACAGCGTTTACGCCAATTGTGAATGCGCCAGACGTTGCTATTTTGGGCGTGTCAAAAAGCGACATGAAACCAAAGTGGAATGGCAAAGAGTTTGAACCACGCTTAATGTTGCCACTGAGCTTAAGCTATGATCACCGTGTTATCGACGGTGCTGTTGCGGCACGCTTTAGTGTGTATTTAAGCGCTGTTTTGTCCGATATTCGCAAATTGGTTCTATAAATTAAACAAATGACCCTGGGGCTGTTATAATCAGCCCCAACGTTTTTACCGAATTGTTTTCCCGAATTCTAACGAGGTTGATATGAGCAAAGAAGTGAAGGCCCAAGTTGTCGTTCTTGGTGGCGGCCCAGGTGGTTACTCTGCGGCATTTCGTGCTGCTGACTTAGGTTTAGAAACCGTATTAGTTGAGCGCTACAGCACCTTAGGTGGCGTGTGCTTGAACGTTGGCTGTATTCCTTCAAAAGCGTTGCTGCACATTGCCAAGCATATTGAAGATGCGAAGCACATGGGCGCTGAAGGCGTAGAATTCGGCGAGCCAAAAATCGACCTCGACAAAATTCGTAAGCACAAAGAAAAAGTAATCGGTCAATTGACCGGTGGCTTAGGTCAAATGTCGAAAATGCGCAAAGTTACCGTGGTAAACGGCGTTGGCGAATTTGCAAGCGACAAGCAACTGAAAGTAAAAGACGCAGACGGTAAAGAAACCGTAGTGAACTTTGAAAACGCGATTATCGCGGCTGGTTCTCAGTCAATCAAACTACCTTTCGTTCCGCATGACGACGAGCGCATTTGGGACTCAACCGACGCACTAGAACTGCCATTTGTACCGGGTCGCATGTTGATTTTGGGCGGCGGTATTATCGGTTTAGAAATGGGCTGTGTATATAGCGCATTAGGTGCGAAAGTAGACGTGGTTGAAATGACTGAGCAGCTTATTCCACCAGCTGACAAAGACATTATCAAAACCT
Source organism: Pseudidiomarina woesei (assembly GCF_001418345.1). GTDB lineage: Bacteria > Pseudomonadota > Gammaproteobacteria > Enterobacterales > Alteromonadaceae > Pseudidiomarina > Pseudidiomarina woesei. Next base: position 137,725 of record NZ_LIPW01000004.1, on the reverse strand, counting down.
TCACCAAGTCAATTTCGAAGAAGTTCGACAACATTATGTTGAACACTAAAGCAGCGAAAGTTGAAGCGAAAAAAGACGGTATTCACGTGACCTTTGAGGGCGACAAAGCGCCTGAGAAACCAGTGAAGTACGACGCTGTTCTTGTGGCTGTTGGCCGTGCGCCAAATGGTAAGAAACTTGGCGCAGAAAACGCGGGTGTAAACGTGACTGACCGTGGCTTTATTGAAGTAGACAACCAAATGCGTACCAACGTGAAGAACATCTTCGCAATTGGTGACATTGTTGGCCAACCAATGTTGGCGCACAAAGCAGTGCACGAAGGCCACGTAGCGGCTGAAGTTATTGCTGGTAAGAAGCACTACTTCGACCCGAAAGTAATTCCTTCAATTGCCTACACTGACCCAGAAGTTGCATGGGCTGGCTTAACTGAGAAAGAAGCGAAAGAGCAAGGCGTTGAGTACGAAGCCGCAGTATTCCCTTGGGCTGCTTCTGGCCGTGCCATTGCGCAAGGCGCAACCGATGGCTTCACCAAGTTATTGTTTGACAAAAACAACCGCATTATTGGTGGCGCAATTGTTGGCTCAAACGCTGGTGAGCTATTAGGCGAAATCTGCTTAGCCATTGAAATGGGCTGTGACGCAGAAGACATCGCATTAACCATTCATGCGCATCCAACCTTGCATGAATCAGTTGGCTTAGCCGCCGAAGTGTTTGAAGGCTCAATCACCGACCTGCCAAACAAAAAAGCGAAAAAGTAGCCCGGCGTTATACGCCGGGTAGCGCGCAGCGCTGTGATTGCCGGCCGGTACCGCAAGGTCAAGCCGGGTAGCGCGCAGCGCTGTTAATGCCAAAACCCCGTGACACACATCACGGGGTTTTTTTATGCTCATTCAGTAACATTTTGCGACAAAAAATCCCTCTCATGCGGCGCTTAGCACAGCATTTATGTTGTGAACAATTAGCGCATGGCATATGGTAGAAGGGTACTGACAACAATCACTGACAATTCACGCATACAACAACGGAGGCAGTTATGGCCAACGAAGGGTATCACGAGCCGTACGAATTATTGTCTGACGAAACCCGCGACATGCACCGGGCAATTATTTCGTTAATGGAAGAACTTGAAGCAGTTGATTGGTATAACCAACGCATTGATGTCTGCAAAGACGAAGAATTAAAAAAAATTTTAATTCACAATCGCGATGAAGAAAAAGAACACGCAGCCATGACCCTAGAGTGGATACGGCGCCGTGACAAAGTTTTTGATGAAGAGCTTAAAGAGTACCTATTTACCGACGAAGTAATAGGTCATTAATTTAAAACGGGGAACATATGAATAAGGTAAGTACAATTGCGCTGAGCGTTGCGCTCGCGTTAGGTGTGGCTGCGTGCTCACCACAACAGGCTGAACAACAAAACACCCAAGCTCAACAAGAGCAGCAACAGCTTACTTCGGGCTTGCGCCTTGATGCCTTCAACACCGAAGTGCGCCCCCAAGACGACTTGTTCCAATTTGTTAACGGCACATGGTATGACAACACTGAAATGCCAGCAGACAAGTCACGTATCGGTTCGTTTCTCGAGTTGCGTGAGCGCAATCAAGAGCGTTTACGCACGTTGATTGAAACAGCCGCCGCAGAGCAAGCAGAAGCGGGCACAAATTCGCAAAAAATCGGTGATTTCTTCAACAGTTTCATGGATGTTGAGAAACTTAACAGCTTAGGCTACACGCCAATTGCTGCAGACTTGCAAGCCATTGCGCAAGTTGAGACTCACGCTGATGTGGCAGCTCGTTTTGCAGAATTAGCGAAGTTGGGCGTAAGCGGGCCATTTGGTTTCTACGTTTATGGCGACAAGAAAAACCCAGATTACAACGCGTTGTATTTTGGTCAGTCAGGGTTAAGCCTGCCAGATCGTGACTATTACCTGAAAGACGAAGAAAAGTTCGTCGAAATTCGCGCGCAATATAAAGACTATATTAAAGATATTTTAGCGATGGTGGATTACGAGCAAGCGGAAGCTGCTGCAGACGCCATTTTAGAGTTAGAAACTAAAATTGCACAAGCGCATTGGAGCCGCGTACAAAGCCGTGATGCTGAAGCGACCTATAATCCGAAGTCGCCTGAAGAACTAAAACAGTTAATGGGTAGCTTTGATTTTGAAACCTACGCCAAAATTACCGGCATCGATGGCGCGGACGAATACGTTGTGTCGCAGTTGAGTTATTTCGAAACTTTTGGTGACATGTTTGACGACGTTAGCGTTGAAACATGGAAGCACTACATGACGCTGCGTACTGTAAACCGCTTCGCTTCTGTGCTTACTGAAGAAATTAATGATCGCAACTTTGCCTTCTACGGCAAGGTATTGCGCGGTACGCCAGAGCAAGAGCCGCGCTGGAAGCGTGGTGTAGACGCGACCGACCGCGCATTGGGCGAAGTGTTAGGTCAGTTGTATGTGGCTGAGTACTTCCCGCCAGCAGCGAAAGCGCGCATGGAAGAGTTGGTTGACAACTTGATTGTGGCTTACGGTGAGTCTATTAAAGAGCTTGAGTGGATGTCTGAAGAGACCAAACAAAAAGCACTTGAAAAACTTGGCAAGTTTACGCCATACGTAGGTTACCCGAGTGAATGGCGTGATTATTCTGATTTAGTCGTTACTGACGATAACTTGGTAGAAAACATTAAGCGTTCTTATGCGTTTGATTACCAAGAAATGATTTCAGAAATCGGCCAGCCAGTAAAAGAAGAAGACTGGGGCATGACACCGCAAACCGTTAACGCCTATTACAGCCCAGTGCGTAACGAAATTGTGTTCCCAGCTGGCATTTTGCAACCGCCATTCTTTGATATGGAAGCAGAAGACGCTGTGAACTACGGCGGTATCGGTGCGGTTATCGGCCACGAATTGGGCCATGGTTTTGACGACCAAGGTTCTAAATACGACGGTGACGGAAACTTGAACAGCTGGTGGACAGACGGCGACCGCGAAGCCTTTGACGCGCGTGGTGCACAGTTGGCCGCGCAGTACGACAGCTACGAAGTTATTCCAGAAACGTTTATAAACGGTAAATTAACCCTAGGTGAAAACATTGGTGACTTGGCTGGTTTAACCATTGCTTACCGTGCCTACGTGAATTCACTCAACGGCAAAGAGTCGCCAGTGATGGATGGCTACACCGGTGAACAACGGGTGTTTTTAGGCTGGGCACAAGTGTGGAAAAACAAGTCTCGCGACGAGTTTGTTCGCAACCAAGTGTTGAGTGATCCACATTCGCCAGCCGATTACCGCGTCAATGGCACCGTAGTGAACATCCCGGCCTTCTATGAAGCCTTTGATGTCAAGCCAGGTGACGATTTGTACTTACCACCAGAAGAGCGCGTTACTATCTGGTAAAGTGCATTTGGTAAAGTGCATTTGCTAAAACAAAACCCACTTCTGGCATTTTGCCCAGAAGTGGGTTTATAATCGAGACCATGAACATATTGATAAAGCTATTGGTTATTGTAAGTCTGTTGCTGGCGCCGTTTTCGGGGTCGGCAGCTTCTGCTATGCCAACTGCCGATAGTTCAAATGACATGCACGCAATGCATGCCATGCACGATGATTCAGCTATGATGGCAAACCACGACTGCTGTGATACCGAACAGCAAGCTAATTTCAGTCAAGCTGCGCACCAGCAGTGTGACAACAGCTGTGGCGATTGTCAGCACCATTGTAGCTCGTCAGCCAGTGGGCTTATTGCGCTAATTCAGCTACCCACGCAATATCACCCCCTAACGCAGTGGCCGCATAGCCACGGCGTTCCGTTATCTCGTCAGGAAAGCCAAATTCGTCCCCCAATGTCTGCCTAATTAAACCGCTGTACGGCGAACCCATGCGTTCGCGATGTTTAATTTAAAGGTAGGTATTCATTATGAAATTCGCTCGACTGTTTTTGATCATTATTGGCATTGTACTGATCATGCCAAATACGCACCCGTTAGTGCATGCGCAAGAGTTTCACCTAGAGCATGACGCCGAACACAGCACTGAAAAAAGTGCTGAACAAGCCGTTGAATACGTGTGCCCAATGCACAGCCACATTGTCAGTGACGAGCCCGGCACATGCCCAATTTGCGGTATGGACCTAGAGCCCCAGCAGCGTGCCGAGCAAGTTAATGTGGCAGTAAGTGGTCAAATGCAACAAAACCTTGGTATTCAAACCGCTGCTGCAGCGTATGACACGCTATGGCGGTATTACCCCACCATCGGTACGGTGCAATGGAACGAGAATGCGCAGCAGCATATACATTCACGTGCAGCTGGCTGGGTTGAGCAATTGCACGTGCGCAGCGAAGGACAGCAGGTTAAGCAAGGCGACAAGTTGTATGAAATTTATAGCCGAGAGCTCGTGGTAGCACAGCAAGATTTTCTGCAGGCCCTAAATAGTGGCGCCAATAGTCGTTTATTGCGTGACGCGAAGTTGCGTTTGGAGCTACTTGGTTTTGCACCGCAACTGATTAAGCAGCTTGAGCAAACCCAAACTATTTTGTACCGCGTACCCGTATTTGCTGCCCATGCCGGTGTAGTCACCGAGCTAACGATTGCCGAGGGAATGTATGTTGAACCCGGATTAGCGATGATGACCCTAATCGGCACCGATAGTTTTTGGCTGATCGCCGATATACCCGAGCGCTACAGTGACTGGGTAACTCAGGGTGCACCAGTAGATATTACCTTGCCACAAGCGGGTTTGAACGCCTACGAAACCACCATTGATTATATTTACCCAGAGCTTGATCCAGTGGCGCGCACGCAACGCGTACGGGTCCGCCTACCCAATAGCGATGTTGGCCAGCAGCTACGGGTTGGCATGCAAGCCAGTGTGGACTTGTACGGAGGCCCCAAACGTGAAGCGTTGGTGGTACCGCTTAGCAGTTTAATCGTAACCGGCAATGATAATCGCGTGATTGTACAAAACGCCGCTGGCGACTTTGAACAGCGCCCAGTGCATGTAGGTTTGGTGGTTGGCGAACAAGCCGAGATTTTACACGGTTTAGAAGCGGGTGAGCGGGTTGTCGTTGCAGGACAGTTCTTGCTTGACTCTGAGGCCACATTGCAAGGTAACCGACTACAGCGTAAAGCGACGAACCAACCAGAGGAGGCAGCCGATGCTCACGCACATCATTAATGCCTCGCTGCGTAATCGCATGCTCGTGCTGTTTGCGGCAGTGCTCGCCGCATGGTTTGGCTGGCGTGCCATGACCACTACCCCGTTGGACGCTATACCCGATTTATCCGATGTACAGGTAATTGTTAAAACCAGTTACCCCGGCCAAGCGCCGCAATTAGTTGAAGAGCAAGTAACTTGGCCATTAGCCAATGCGATGTTGGCGGTACCCGGCGCAACCGATGTGCGTGGTTACTCGTTTTTCGGTGACTCGTACCTGTATATTTTGTTTGAAGATGGCACTGATATTTACTGGGCCCGTAGCCGCGTTTTGGAGTATTTAAGCCAAGCACAATCGCAACTACCGGCAGGTTTAACGCCAGCCTTAGGACCAGATGCCAGCGGTGTTGGCTGGGTGTTCCAGTACGTATTAACCGATCGCAGTGGCGGCCACAACTTAGGCGAGCTGACTAGCTTACAGAACTGGTTCTTAAAACAAGAACTGCAGAGCGTAAGCGGCGTGTCAGAAGTCGCTACTGTTGGAGGCATGGTGCAAGCGTATCAAGTGGTGCTAGAGCCACAGCGGTTACTTGCATATGGGTTAACGCTTGAGCAAGTGCAAAGCGCCATTCAAACCGCCAATACCGAAGTGGGTGGTGGCATTGTTGAAATGGCGGAAGCCGAATACATGGTGCGCGGCACCGGCTACATTCAGTCATTAGATGATTTACGCAATTTACCGTTAAGTGTCCGCAGCGAGGCGGGCGCCGCAATTACCTTAAGCGACGTAGCAACAGTGCGCCGTGGCCCGGTAAGCCGGCGTGGTATTGCGGAACTCAATGGTGAAGGTGAAGTGGTTGGCGGCATTGTGGTAATGCGCCATGGCGAAAACGCACTGGCCACCATTGAACGCGTAAAAGACAAGCTTAAAACCTTGCAACAGGGCCTGCCTGCTGGGGTAGAAATAACGCCGGTGTATGACCGCTCTGGGCTAATAAACAACGCGGTGGACAACCTCACCACCAAATTGATAGAAGAAATGGCGTTTGTTGCGCTCGTAACCGTGTTGTTTTTGCTGCACGTGCGTTCATCGTTAGTGGCCATTGTCACTTTGCCGCTTGCGGTGCTTATTAGTTTTATGGTGATGCGCGCAATGGGCATTAACGCCAACATTATGAGCCTAGGCGGTATTGCTATTGCCATTGGCGCCCTGGTTGATGCCGCCATTGTGATGGTGGAAAACGCCCATAAACATCTTGAACGCTATCGTGAGCAACATGGCCATGCACCTATGGGTGCCGAGCACTGGCAAGTAATGAGTAAAGCGGCCAGCGAAGTAGGGCCAGCATTGTTTTTATCACTGTTGATTATTACCCTCAGCTTTGTGCCGGTATTTGCGCTTGAACAACAGGAAGGGCGGCTGTTTGCGCCGTTGGCCTACACCAAAACCTTTGCTATGGCAGCGGCTGCGTTGTTGGCTGTTACGCTAGTACCAGTTTTAATGGGGTACTTTGTGCGCGGCAAGATTATTAGCGAGCAGAAAAACCCAATTACGCGCTTGCTGATTGCGGTGTATAAGCCGACGCTCGATGTGGTGATGAAATGGCCTAAAGCAACCATTCTTGTGGCGCTTCTAGTGGCAGTTAGTGCTTACTACCCCCTCCAAAAAATGGGCAGTGAGTTTATGCCAAGCATGCAAGAAGGTGATTTGTTGTATATGCCAACAACGCTGCCAGGTATAAGCCCACAGGCCGCGTCAGATTTAGTGCAGCGTACCGATCGGTTGATTAAGCAAGTGCCAGAAGTGCTTACCGTGTTTGGTAAATCTGGCCGGGCTGACACCGCGACTGATCCGGCACCACTGACCATGTTGGAAACCACTATTCAGTTAAAGCCACAGTCAGAATGGCGTGAAGGTGTAACCATTAATGACATTATTGCCGAACTTGATGCAACCGTGCGCGTACCGGGCATTACCAATGCTTGGGTGCAACCTATTAAAACCCGCATCGACATGCTGTCAACGGGTCTTAAAACGCCGTTAGGGCTAAAAATAGCCGGCCCAGATCTTGCTGAAATTCAGCGCATAGGAGCTGACTTAGAGCAGGCGTTACAAGGGGTTGCAGGCATTAGCTCGGTATTTGCTGAGCGACCAGCTGCAGGGCGGTATATTGAAATTCGGCCACAGTTGGCACAAGCTGCACGTTATGGTTTAAGTCAAACCGATATCCAGCGGGTGATTCAGTTTGCCATTGGGGGTGCCGAAATTGCGGAAACCGTAGAAGGTACCGAACGCTATCCCATAACACTGCGCTATCCGCGCGCGCAACGTAACCACGTTAAGCAACTGCAACAGCTACCGATAATTAGCCGTGACGGTGCTTGGGTAACACTTTCGCAAGTAGCCGACATACGTGTAACCGATGGCCCAGCGATGATCCGTAGTGAAAATGCGCGACCGACCGGCTGGGTATTTGTTGATGTGGCCGCGAACGTACCGATAGGTGACGCATTAGCAGCGGCCGAGCCCATTGTTGCCGACTATAAGCTACCACCACGTTACAGCGTGACATGGTCAGGGCAGTATGAGTCAATGCAGCGCGTGCAGCAAAAAATGCTTGAGGTAGTGCCGGTTACCTTGGCGATAATTCTTATTTTGCTGTACTTCACGTTCCGTTCTCTTAAGCAAGCGGTGCTGATTATGGCTACGTTACCATTAGCGCTAGCGGGTAGCCTTTGGTACATCTGGGCGCTGGGCTTTAATATGTCGATTGCTGTCGCCGTGGGCATGATCGCCTTGGCCGGCGTTGCCGCTGAGTTTGGAGTCGTAATGTTACTTTATCTAAACAACGCGTGGCGCGACGTAAGTAAGCGGTCGCTAACTACATTGCATGATGCCATTATGGAAGGGGCTGTGCAGCGTGTGCGCCCGAAAGCCATGACGGTCGTTACGATTATTGCCGGTTTGCTGCCAATTATGCTTACCGAAGGTACCGGTAGTGAAGTCATGCAGCGTATTGCCGCTCCGATGATTGGTGGTATGATTTTAGCACCGTTATTGAGCTTATATGTGTTACCTGCTGTGTACTGGCTGTACTGGCAACGTAAGCTGAAAGCTCAAGAAAAATAGTTCCAGATAAGTTGGGCGGCCGGGCCAGCAATGCGCTCGGCTGACCTAACGATATGAATTTCTAAGTGTACTTGGTTGATAAAATCGGGAATTTCTATCAATACTAAGTCGCCACGACTGAGTTCATCGCCAACAATATCAGCCGGCACAATGCCCCAGCCCATACCCGCTACGAGCAACTCACGCTGCGCTATCGAGTCATTAGCCCGAATGCGTTGCTGGCCGGGCATACGTATCATTTGATCAAGGTTAATGCCAATATCTTGGTTTTGTGGCATTAGCATGGGAATATCAAGTAAATCGCGCCGCTGCTTCGGCATACCGAATTCTCGCACTAACGCAGGCGCCAAAACCACTAGCAACTCAAACGGCCGTACCAGCTTGGTTTCAAAATCGCCATGCTGACGAAATACGGGCAACCATGGGGTCAGGGCAATGTCGGCGTCACCCTCACGCACCGCGCGCAACGCCCGTAATTGGCTTTCGCCGTTCAGTAACAAATCGGTCGTCGGGTAGCGCGCTTGCACCGTGCGCATGGCTGCAAACAAACTGCTTGGCGCACAGGTGTGGTCGTAGGCAATGCGCAGCATCGGCTCGGCGCCTTCACGCAACTGTTGCGTTAACGACTGTAAACGCTGTTGTTGACGCAACACTTCACGCGCTTGGCGCAAAAATTGTTCACCATAAGCAGTCAGCTTTAAGCGATAGCCCTCGCGGTCAAACAGCGGAAATCCGGCCTCGTCTTCAAGCTTTTTCAAGGCCATACTCACCGCAGATTGCGTACGATGCAAGGTATCGGCCGCACCTTGCAAGGTACCGGTTTCACTTAATGCGTTGAGCATTTGCAGTTGCTGAATCTTCATGTTTGTTAAGGTATTCTTAATATCTATTAAATTTTAATTAAGTATTATTTTATATTTAACGAGCTAGAATACAAAGCGTTATTCGTTATTCGTTATTCGTTATTCGTTATTCGTGCGCGACGCTGTTATTCGTGCTGCGCACTGTTCGGTGTTTGGGGGAAATATGCGTATTACGGTTATGGTATTGGCGCTAACGGTGTTGGCTGGGTGTTCACCAGAGACCGCGCAACAGGTCAAAGAACCGCTGGTGCAGCCGGTGAAGCTGTATACCGTGCGCGATAACGCGGGCGAACGTATGCGTACTTTCCCGGCGGTGGTTGAAGCTGCCCAAGTGGCGCAATTAGCGTTTCGCGTGGGTGGTGAAATTAGCGCGTTTCCGGTTAAAGCGGGGAACGATGTCGCCCAAGGCGACTTAATTGCCAAACTTGACCCTACCGATTACCAATTGGTGCTAGACCAAGCCCAAGCCCGTTTTGAACTGGCACAAGCACAGTTCAGCCGTACCAAAAACTTGGTTGAGCAAGGCGTTATTTCACCGCAACAATTTGACGAAGTGAAATCAAATTTAGACGTGGCCCGAGCCAACTTAGAAACCGCCCGCGCCAATGTGCGCTACACCGAATTGCGCGCACCGTTTGCCGGCACCGTTGCGCATGTATTTGTCGAGCGTTTCGAAACGGTTCAACCGCAGCGACCTATTGCAACCTTGCAAATGGGCAATGCCATTGACGTAAGTATTCAGGTGCCAGAAGGGTTATTTGCGCGGGTGCAACGTCAATTGGACTATCAACCAGATGTTATTTTTGCAGCTGCGCCCGAACAGCGTTTCAAAGCAACATTAAAAGAATGGGACAGCACCGCAGACCCTGCCACTAACACCTATAAAGTGGTGTTTACGCTGCCCACTCCGGCAAATTTGAATGTATTACCCGGTATGTCAGCGGTGGTAGCCGTTGACGCGAGTGCGGTATCGCAGCGCGCAGAACATAGTTTAGTAGTGCCAACATCGGCACTATTTTCGCCGCCTTCCGAAAGCCCAGAGCAGGGCCATTTTGTTTGGGTATTTGACGCGCAAAGCGAAACCGTGCAGCGCCGCCAAGTGACAGTGCTGGCACTAACCAACGACGGTGTTGAAATATCCAGCGGCCTAACTGCCGGTGAGCGCATTGTGGCGGCAGGGGTGCATGCCTTGCAAAACGGCCAGCAAGTTCGCGAGTGGGTGAAGGAGCGAGGCCTGTAATGTTAAATATTGCGCGCTTTAGTATGAAGCGCACCACCACCAGTTGGATGTTGCTGCTGATACTCCTTTTAGGTGGCCTGGTCGCGTTACAGCAAATTGGTCGCTTGGAAGATCCGGAGTTTACACTCAAGCAAGCGATGGTAATTACCCAGTACCCAGGCGCTAGCGCACAACAAGTGGAAGAAGAGGTGACGTATCGTCTTGAAAACGCTATTCAAGAGCTAAGCTACGTGGACCACATTACCTCGGTATCTAAGCCTGGCTTAAGCCAAATTATGATTGAAATGCACAGCACCTTGCGCAAGCACCAAATGCCGCAAGTGTGGGACGAGCTGCGACGTAAAGTTAACGATACCCGTGCACAGCTGCCGCCTGGCAGCAGTGAGCCAATGGTCAAAGACGACTTCGCTGATGTGTACGGCATGACATTTGCCATTAGTGGCGAGGGTTACAGTTACCAAGATATATCTGACTACACCGACTACTTGCGGCGCGAGCTGGTGCTGGTAAAAGGCGTTGGCAAAGTAATGGTGTCTGGCAAGCAGAACGAACAAGTCGTTGTTGAGGTTTCACGAGAAAAACTAGCTAACTTTGGAATTGCACCGCAACAAGTGGTTAATTTACTGCAAACCCAAAATGTCGTCAGCGATGCAGGCCGCGTACAAATTGGTCGTGAACGTATTCGGCTACAAACCACCGGTGAATTTAAAAGCGTTGATGAGTTAGCAAACCTTATGATTAGCAACCCCGGTGCACAAGAGCGTATTCTTTTGCGCGACGTTGCCACGGTGTCGCGTCAGTACCAAGATATTCCCACCCATTTAGTGCGCTACAACGGCCAAGAGTCACTATGGCTGGCGCTGTCTTTTGCCGAAGGTGTGAACGTGGTTGACGTGGGCGAGCGAGTTATGCAGCGGCTGGAAGAGCTGCGCTATGTGCAGCCCGTGGGCATGCACATTGATAAAATTTATGATCAACCCAGTGAAGTGGCGCACTCGGTAAGTAACTTCTTAATCAACCTTGCCGAAGCTGTGGTCATTGTAGTTATTGCACTATTGCTGACCATGGGCCTACGCTCGGGGGTACTCATAGGTAGTGTGCTGCTAGTGACCGTGCTCGGTAGTTTTATATTCATGTACCTTATGGACATTCAACTGCAGCGCGTATCGCTTGGCGCACTAATTATCGCGTTAGGTATGCTTGTCGATAATGCCATTGTCATTGCCGAAGGTATGTTAGTTGGCGTGCGACGCGGATTGTCTCGGATACAGGCCGCTAGCGACGTGGTACAGCAAAATATATGGCCATTACTTGGCGCGACCGCTATTGCAGTGATTGCCTTTGCGCCCATTGGGCTGTCGCGTGATGCCAGCGGTGAATATGCCAATTCTTTGTTCTGGGTGTTGTTGATATCGCTGTTGCTAAGCTGGTTCACAGCCATAACCCTAACGCCGTTTTTGGGGAATATTCTATTTCGTAAAGACGCCCGCGCTCGTTCAGCACGTGAGCAACCTGAAGACGACGATCATGTTTATAACCACTGGGTATTTCGCGGCTACCGTCGGTTATTACAGGGCTTTTTGCGTTGGCGCAAAACCACGTTGGCGGTCATGCTTGGCTTATTGGTCATTGCCGGCTATGGCTTTACCACCGTCAAGCAGAGCTTTTTCCCACCGAGTACCACCCCAATGGCATTTGTTGACTTATGGTACCCGCAAGGTACGGATATTCGTGCGACGAGTCAGCAAGTTCGCCAACTTGAACACTATTTGTTACAGCGAGAAGCAGAGCATGGCGTCGCTTATGTGGCAAGCACGGTTGGGCAAGGTGCGCCGCGGTTTACACTGACCTATATGGTTGAAAAGTCGTACGAAAGTTATGCCCAGATTATTCTTAGAGCAGACACGACAGAACAGCTGCAGCTAGTGCTGCAAGACTTTGAACAGTTTCTTAAAACTCAACAGCCTGATGTTGAATACAAAATGAAGCCGCTGGAAATGGGGCCTACCCAAGCAGCGAAAATTGAAGCACGTTTTAGTGGCCCAGACCCTGTGGTACTGCGCAAGTTGGCTGAACAAGCACGCGAGATTATGGCCGCCGACTCGGGCATTCACAATTTGCGCGACAATTGGCGGCAACGTAGCAAGGTACTGCAGCCGGTTTTCAATGAAGCTGCCGCGCGTCGTTTAGGAATCACTAAAGCCGACGTTGATGATGTCTTAAAACGTAATTTCACGGGGCAGAGCGTGGGCGTTTATCGCGATGGCACCGACTTGCTACCCATTGTCTTGCGGGCCCCTGCCGATGAGCGTAGTGACCTTGAAAACTGGCGCGAGCTGCCGGTATACAGCAACGCACTGCAACGACACGTGCCGCTGGGCCAAGTGGTCAGTGATATGCAACTGCTAGCGGAAGACAACTTAATTGTTCGCCGTGACCGAAAACGAACACTTACCGTGATGGCCGATCACGATATTTTTGGTGAAGAAACGCCAGCCATGGTACTGGCGCGCATACGGCCAGCCATTGAAGCAATCTCGTTACCTGCAGGCTATGAACTAACCTGGGGCGGTGAGTTTGAAGCATCGAAGAAAGCTACCGGAGCCGTTTTCGAAGCCTTACCCTTAGCATTTTTGGTCATGTTTATCATTACCGTGTTGCTGTTTAGCTCCATTCGCCAAGCCGGTGTTTTGTGGACCACGGTGCCGTTGAGCGTTATTGGCGTGACCCTAGGTTTGTGGGTTACCAATCAACCATTTGGCTTTATGGCATTGCTTGGTTTTTTAAGCCTATCGGGCATGCTCATTAAAAACGGCGTGGTGTTACTGGAACAAATTCGTGTCGAATTACGTGCTGGTAAGCAAGCCATTGATGCCTTAGTTGACGCTTCAGTAAGCCGCGTCCGCCCAGTTACAATGACCGCCGCCACCACCATTGTTGGCATGATTCCATTGTTATTCGACGACTTCTTTGTCAGTATGGCCGTGGTGATTATGTTTGGTTTAGGCTTCGCAACCTTGCTAACCCTGGTTGTGGTTCCCGTTATGTACGCGTTGGTTATGCGAGTGAAATGAATCTGAAGTTTTTAGGTGCCAGTGGTGGATTAGGCGGCAATGTCAGTGCCAATAATGGCAGTACTTGCGTGCAAGTGGCTGATGATATTCTTATTGATGTCGGCACCGGTGTTACAGCGCTTAATTTGCAGCAGATGCAAAAAGTCCGGCACGTGTTTTTAACCCATAGCCATAGCGATCATATTTGCTGCTTACCGATGCTGTTGGGTAACTTATTTAATGTGGCTAGTACTGAACAACCGGTCACGGTATATGGTTCACACGACACCTTAGAAGCTATTCGCGAGCACGTATTTAACTGGGTTGTGTGGCCCGATATGCGCGAATTACCAAGCAAAGAAAAGCCGTTACTGCGGTTACAAGAAATAGAAGCAGGCGAAGTTTTTCAGTTCGGTGATATCACACTGGAGCCTTTCAAAACCTACCACACCGTGCCCACGCTTGGTTTCGCCGTTCGCCGCACCGGCCGCCAAACCGTATTTGTCGCCGACAGCGGCTATGCGCAAAGTGTGGTCGTCAACTTGAACGCGCTGGGGCCCATTGACGACATTATTCTTGAGTGCTCCTTCCCAAATGAGCTTGAAGACGTTGCGAATCAGTCGTGCCATCTAACCCCGGCCTTGTGCGATAAACTACTCAGCGAACTTGCCGTGCAGCCGCGGAATATCTGGATAAACCATCTCAAACCAGACGTAGAGCAGCAAATTATTCCGCAACTGCCAAGCGCGTGGAAGCTACTCTAAATTAAGCATAAACAACCTTAGCTGCTGCTCTTCGCGCATAATGTGCAAGATGTAAACACGCTGGTCCGCAACCTTATAGAATATACGGCAAGGGGGTACGATAAGCTCACGAATGGGTAAGCTGGGAAGCTCGGGTGCGGAACGACCTGACTCAGGAAATAAGGTTAGTGTACTTATGCGTTTTAAAACTGAGTTAACCAGTTTTGCAGCCGCTTTAGGGTTGTTCAAAGCAATGTAATCGGCTAGGCCAACCAAGTCATTTTTGGCGTTGAGAGTCCATATTATTTCGGCCATTTATTCTGACCAACGGGCAATCTTGTTTTGTAATTCACTAGTGATGTCTTCGTGGCTTTGTGTACGTTGTTCAAGAATATCTTGCTCGCCACGCGTAATCGCCTCGAGAAGTCGTAATCGCCGCTGGGTAAATTCGTAATCTTCCACGTCAACCAAGTAAGCCGACGGTTGCCCATGTTCAGTAATAAGCACGGGCTCCTTAGACTCATGAAGCTCGGCCAAAATTTTTGTCGCTCGACGTTTCAGGCTAGTGACTAATTCAACTTTCATGATGAGGGTATCACTCACTTTGATAACCAAAGTGATACTATAGTGCCACTTCTAGCTGCTGGCAATAGCCACGCCGATTTAAAGAGTCTGTAACGAAAACTCTAAACTAAGCAAAACCCCGCCAATCGATAGTTTCTTCCCCTTGCGGCTTTTTCGGCACGTAAATAACGTACGCAAATTGCTGCTTCAGTTGGTCGTAACCAGCTTTAATGCTGGCGATAGAGTCAGCCTTTGCTGAAGCCCCTGCTTGGCGCGAAATATCATGCGCAGCAGCATCGAAGCTATGGTACAAGCTACCGACCGCACGCTCTGGCGAATAGACATAGCTGTAAACCTGCATAGGTGCACCGTTACCCTGGTTCGCTTCATTTGCTTGTGCTGCTGTTGCACCGCTAGTAATCATGGCTGCGGCAACCAATGTAGTTAATGTTAGTACTTTCATGACAAGTTCCCCCACAGAACGGTTATCAAGATTCGTACTTATTAAGATAGTCGGCAAGTGTGAAAGGTTTATGTCGCAAATGTAACCAATAGTAAATCAAGTGCGATATCAGCTATTAGATATCAGATATTAGATGAAACCTAGATACCCGCCACATCCTGCTAATATCTGATATCTAATAGCTAATATCGTTTTCGCTCTTATTCACGGTATTTATCGCAAAGATTGACGTATATATCCTTGTATGAATTTAATTCCTCACAAAAAAACCGTATAATTCGCCGCAAATTTCTAACCGCAACAGCAAAAGGGGTACCCAGTGCTGCAAGAATATCGTAAGCATGTCGAAGAGCGGGCCGCAGAAGGCATTCCGCCAAAACCACTGACAGCAGAGCAAGTTGCTGACTTAGTTGAATTACTGAAAAACCCACCAGCCGGCGAAGAAGACTTCCTGGTTGAGCTTATTTCTGAGCGTGTACCGCCGGGTGTTGACGAAGCGGCCTACGTAAAAGCTGGTTTCTTGTCAGCTATCGTGAAGGGCGAAGCGAATAGCCCAATTATTAGCAAAGATGCTGCGGTATCATTGTTAGGTAACATGCACGGTGGTTATAACATCGTGACTTTGGTTGAGTTGTTAGATGACGCTGAGTTAGGCGAGCTAGCTGCTGCGGAATTGAAGCACACTTTGTTAATGTTTGATGCCTTCCACGATGTGGAAGAAAAAATGAAAAACGGTAACGCCCTAGCCAAAGAAGTGATTGAGTCTTGGGCTGAAGCAGAGTGGTTTACTAGCCGTGACGAAATGGCTGAAGCTATTAAAGCGACAGTATTTAAAGTCACCGGCGAAACCAACACCGACGACTTGTCACCAGCACCAGATGCTTGGTCGCGCCCTGATATTCCATTGCACGCCAAAGCTATGTACAAAATGCCTCGCGAAGGCGTAACTGACGCGGCGAAGCAAATTGAAGAATTGAAGCAAAAAGGCCACCCAGTTGCTTTCGTAGGCGACGTAGTAGGTACTGGTTCTTCGCGTAAATCAGCCACCAACTCAGTGTTGTGGTTCATTGGTGAAGATATGCCTGGTACGCCAAACAAGCGTGCTGGCGGTATTTGTATTGGTGGCAAAGTGGCGCCAATTTTCTTCAACACCATGAAAGACGCAGGCGCGTTAGTGTTTGAAGCAGACGTTGAAAAAATGAACATGGGTGATGTCATCACTATTTACCCATACGCAGGTAAAATTGAAAACGAAGCTGGCGAAGTTATTGCTGAATATGACTACGCTTCACGCGTTATTCTGGACGAAGTGCGTGCCGGTGGTCGTATCAACTTGATCATTGGTCGTGGTTTGACTGAAAAAGCGCGTGAATCATTAGGTTTAGGCCCATCAGACTTATTCTTGAAGCCTGAGCAACCAGCAGACAGCGGTAAAGGCTTTACGTTAGCGCAGAAAATGGTTGGTAAAGCATGTGGTATGGAAGGCGTACGCCCAGGTACCTATTGTGAGCCGAAAATGACCACCGTAGGTTCGCAAGATACTACCGGCCCAATGACTCGTGACGAGCTGAAAGACTTAGCTTGTTTAGGTTTTACAGCTGATTTAACCATGCAGTCGTTCTGTCACACGGCGGCGTATCCGAAGCCGGTTGATATTGAAACTCAGCACACCTTGCCTGACTTCATCATGAACCGTGGCGGTGTGAGCTTGCGCCCAGGCGACGGTATCATCCACAGCTGGTTGAACCGTATGTTATTACCAGACACCGTAGGTACTGGCGGCGATTCGCACACGCGTTTCCCATTAGGTATTTCGTTCCCAGCGGGTTCAGGTTTGGTTGCTTTCGCAGCAGCAACTGGCGTTATGCCACTCGATATGCCTGAGTCAGTATTGGTGCGCTTTAAAGGCGAAATGCAGCCGGGTATCACGCTACGTGACTTGGTACATGCTATTCCTGCGTTTGCTATTAAAGAAGGTTTGCTAACCGTTGAAAAACGCGGCAAGAAAAACATCTTCTCAGGCCGTATTCTAGAAATTGAAGGCTTGGATCACTTAACCGTTGAGCAAGCGTTTGAATTGTCAGATGCTTCAGCTGAACGTTCTGCTGCAGGTTGTACAATTAACTTGTCAGAAGAGTCTGTAGCCGAGTACTTACGTTCAAACATTACCATGTTGCGTTGGATGATCAACGAAGGCTACGGTGATGCGCGCACCCTTGAGCGTCGTGCACGTAAAATGGAAGAGTGGTTGGCGAACCCGCAGCTCATGCGTGCTGACGCTGACGCGGAATACTCAGCGGTTATCGAAATTGACTTGGCTGACATTAAAGAGCCAATCGTTTGTTGCCCGAATGACCCAGACGACGCGAAATTCTTAAGCGAAGTAGCTGGCGACAAGGTCGACGAAGTATTCATTGGTTCGTGCATGACCAACATCGGTCACTTCCGCGCAGCTGGTAAATTGCTTGAGAAAAACACTCAAGAGCTAAACACGCGTTTGTGGATTGCGCCACCAACTAAGATGGACGAAGCGCAATTACGCGAAGAAGGTTACTACAATATTTACGCCAACAACGGCGTACGTACCGAAATGCCAGGTTGTTCACTGTGCATGGGTAACCAAGCACGCGTAGAAGCCGGTGCAACCGTATTGTCTACCTCAACGCGTAACTTCCCGAACCGTTTAGGTGACGGCGCGAACGTGTACTTAACTTCAGCTGAATTGGCTGCAGTAGGCGCAATTTTAGGCAAGTTGCCAACGCCTGCAGAGTACATGGAATACGCACAAGACATTAACGCAATGGCTGGCGAAGTTTACAAATACTTGAACTTCGATCAGATGGACGCTTTCCGCGAGGCAGAAGCCACCGCCAAAGCCAACATCATCCCAAGCATTAACCTGTAGCCCGGCGTTTTTCCGTCAGGAAATGCTGGGTGGCGCGAAGCGCCGTTAATGTCGGCCGCGAAGCGCCGTTAATGCCCTAAAAAGAGCTCATTCGAGCTCTTTTTTTTTACCACCAATACTGCTAGCCTCAGCTAATAACAAAAAAAACAAACAACAAGGCTAATTCATGACGATCAAAAAACTATTGGTGGCAGCAGCCATTGTCGCTGTCAGCACTAGCGCTGCCGCAAACGATAGCGATAAAGTAAATTTCGAAAAAACCTATAGCGCATTTCAGCAGGCGTTAAACGAACAAGCGGAATCGTCAAAGCTGGTTGAGCTTGCGCAGCAAAGTTACCAAACTGGCGAAAAATATTTTGGCGTAGATAACATCAACACCGCCAATTTAAAAATGTCTTACCTCAACTTGGTTCCCATAGAAACTTTACGCTCAGCTGAATCGCAGCAGCTCGCGGATAGCGCACTGGAAGCTTATCGCCAGCATTATCAAGCGGACGCACCTGAATTAATTGGGGCCCTGCAAATGGTGTTAAGCACGCGTGACAGCTCAAGTGACATGAATAAACTTAAAGACATTTTTTATGAGCTGATTGACGTGGCGGACGCGAACATGGCTTCGCAGCCCGAAGTCATGCTGCGTGAGAAAGTTGATGCAGGTGCACAAATGCTTCGCTTAGGTAGCCGCGCTAGCAGTGAGCTCGTTGAGTTTGCAGAGGCGGCCAATAAGCAGTTTGGTGATGAGCATGAGTTGACACTATTGGCTAGCTTTCATGCTGGTCGCTACCTTGAAGCAAAAGGAGAGGTCGAGCAGGCCGTAGCAAATTTCCAAAAACTAACTGCAGTTGAAAAGGTACCGCGTAACTTAAGCTATCCCAAATATGTCAGTCATGCTCGTTTGGTGAATCATCTTGAGAAACTCGGTCGTAGTGATGAAGCGACGGAACATTGCGTGGCCATAGCAAACCTTGGTTATGGTATTGGCGAAGAGCGAGAGCCGCAGCCTCTTTATCGGGTTAACCCCAAATACCCATCGTCGCTGGCAAGCCTTGAACGGGGCGGTAAAGTCACCATGAAGTTCGATATTAATGCTATCGGCATGGTTGAGAACATCGAAATTATCGAATCCGCTTATAAAGCGCTTGCAAATGTTTCGATAGAAGCAGTGAAGCAATGGCGTTATGCCCCATATATCAAAGATGGCAAACCAACGGTTGCGACGGGTCGTATGGTGCAAATGGTGTTTGAAATGGAGTAATTGCCGCTTGAGCAGAGATTTTCGAGCTATCGAGAGGTCATCCCTAGCCTGAAGAGAATACGGAATAAAACCAAAAGAGCGCTTTAAGCGCTCTTTTTTTGTTGGTTATTCATGGGTTTATAATAAATGTTATAAATTCGACTTGCGCTAAATCGATCTTTGCATAATCTTTACATCATCGATTAATTATTGATCGATCGCAAAAATAACAACAAACATCAGCTCATCGGAGAGCTCTCATGAATACAATCAAACTCTTATTCCTTGCATTTATTGCCCTACTTCTTTCTGCCTGCGCTTATAGCCCCCAATTAGCGCAACCTTATCAGTTAACCGCACCACCGCCGATTGAGAGCAATGGCGGTCAATTCATGAGCCCGTACACCTCAGACGGTGTGCTTGCTGAGTGGGTGAATAACGCTCGCAATGCCGAAATGGGTGCCGCAATTGGTGGCATGGCAGGTGCTTATGCCGGTCAAAAATTGGCTGAAAACATTCCATTTTTTGGTGGTTGGCTAGGTCAAGAAATCGGTAATACCGTGGGCCGTGAAATAGCGCTTGAAGCCGCTGGCGGCGAGGAAGTTATTCGAGGTACTTCAGATATTTCCTTTAATAGCCTCGAAGAATTGTCAGTCTGGATGTATGTCACTCACTCTGCGCACCCTCACTATCAAGATGCGCTTGAGTCAGCCATGGCAATTTACCCTGAACTGAAAACCGTCTATACCCAAGCTTTGTATGCTGCATCAGCGCGCAGTGGGTATTAAGTTCACGCCTAACAAATAACAGGTCTTTGCTATGAAATATTTTTTATTGACCGTAGCCGCAAGCACCTTAGTGCTTGCCGGCTGCCAAAGTACATCTACCATAGACAATAGTGCAGGGCGAGCCACGGTTTATGAAGACACGCGCTCACCAGGGAAAGTTCAGGGTGTTGGGGTGGAGTCGCAAGACATTATGGCGGTTACCGACCAAATGATGCGCGACATGTTAAGCAACCCGCAGCTCATGAATAGAGAAGTATCGCCGCGCATTATTATTGACAGCCAATACTTCACCAACGAAAGCTCCTCACGTATTAATAAAAACATGCTCACCGACCGACTCCGCATTAACCTTAACCGCGCTGCCAACGGGCGCCTAACTTTCGTTGGGCGTGAGTACGCAGATATGGTTGAAAAGGAGCGTGACTTAAAACGCATGGGCGTGGTTGACGGTGGCACTATACGTTCAACCCAAGCCACTGCCGGCGCCGATTTCCGTCTTGTTGGTCGTATCATGTCACTAGATGCCATGGATGCACAAAGTCAAGAACGCTCACGTTATCACCAGATAACCTTTGAGCTGGTTGACCTCGAGCTAGGAACTTATGTTTGGAGTGGCATGTATGAATTTAAGAAATCTGCACAAGACGACATCATGTATCGCTAGTGCAGCTTTGGTGTTGGCGTTGGCTGGGTGCATGAGCACTGGGCCAACGCAGTACCAACCGCTAGCACTGAATCAACAAGAACAAGATGCGATTGCCGGCCAGCCAGGTTATGCACAGCCGCTGTATCGTAAGCTATTTCAAGAAGGCAAGCGCAACGAAGTACTCAATCGCATGGAAATTGGCACCGCAGCGTTTTACCGCGGTGACATTGATTTAGCTCGTGAGAACTTTGACGCCGCCCTAGAAGTGATAGAAACGGTATACGCTGACAATGAAAATGCTACCAAAGCCCGCAGTTTATGGCATGAAGAGGGCCGCAAAGACTTTAAAGGCGAGCCCTATGAGCGCGCTATGGCGTACTACTATCGCGGCCTAATTTACCTTATAGATGGCCAATATGATAACGCCCGCGCTAGCTTTGTCAGTGGCTTAATGCAGGATGCCTTCGCCGAAGAAGAACAGAACCGCAGTGACTTTGCCGTGATGTTGCTACTTGCTGGCTGGTCAGCGCAAAAAATGGGTAGCCCAGTATTGGCTGAAGAAGCTTATGCGGAGCTGCTGACGTTACGCCCTGATTTTCCCATTCCTAGTGCAGACGACAATGTATTGATCATTGCCGAAACCGGCTATTCGCCGCGCAAGCTGGCTGACGGTATGGGGCATTACGAGTTGGTGTTTCGGCCGGGTAAAAACTTTACCGAAAAACACGTAAGTGTGAATGCCGGTGGTCAAGAGCTGTCTTTGCAGCCGGTAGAAAGCGTGTATTGGCAAGCCACCTCGCGAGGCGGTCGGCCGGTTGACAAAATTATTGAAGGCAAGGCTTCGTTTGCGAATAACACCGCAGATTTCGGTCGTGACTTGGCCCAACTTGGCGTGACAGCGCGCGTGTTCTCGCCAGCGCTCGGTGGTAGTAGTGGCCAAGTAGGCAATACGCTCGCGCTAATTGGTGTTGCGAGTATGGCGTTGTCGGCCAACGTAAAACCGCGTGCAGACATTCGGTATTGGTCGCGCCTGCCTGACGCCGTTCACAGCGCAACTATGCGAGCAAACCCGAATAATGTGAGTGCGTGGCAAGCGCAATATTCAGACGTAGACGGTAACCCAGTGGCAGTGAAGTCGGGCGTGTTTCGGCATTACCAAGACGCCAAGGGTAACCACTTAATTTGGCATAGCTCTCGGGCTCGATAACAATAAAAAGGGACCCACAATGAAAACAAGATTAGCTTTGGCCTCTGCACTGGTGTTGACGTTAGCAGCCTGTGGAACAACCACACAAAACGGTTATACCGGTGCTAACCCTGTGCAGCGCACTATCACCAACGAATTGAATACAATTGTATTTATTGATCACAACCTCAACCGCACCGACATTACCAAGACCATATTTGGTGAAAAAGTCAGTAATACGGTGAAGGTGACGCTTGATCGCAGTGGTATGAGTAACACCGCAACGGGACAGCTTGAAGTGTGGACCATGATACGCAACCGCACAGATTATGATCTGCAAATTGAAGGAAAAGCATTGTTTTTTGACGCCAATCAAGCACCACTAATGGATGAGTCTATGTGGCGGCGCGTTTATGTACCAGCCAACGGCACGGCAATTTACAAAGAAACCTCATTAAATAGCCAAGCTGAATACTTTCTAGTTGAACTTCGAGAAGGGCGTTAATATGAAAGCCGTTCCTGTATCCACTTTATGTGCAGCCGCTATTCTGCTTTTAAGTAGCGATGCACAGGCTCAGGATGCACCGGCTCAACCGATGCTGACTGATTCGTATTTTGACCGTGCACGTGCAGCTGAACAGCAGTCCACAAGCTTAGTAACAGTTGACGAAGCCACCTTCAAAGCCGCCTACGAAAAGGCTGGGCGGCCGAAGTTGGTGATGTTAGTTGGCGAACCTTTCAGCGGTATGGTGTCTGAATGGCACATGCAACGTCGCGTTAGTGTTAACGCGCAGGCAACTGGAACCCAAGGTACTTTTGTGCCCGAATCGCAGAGTGTTCAAGTTGGTGTTGAGCAGCGTGGCTATGCGCCGTCTAAGCGGTCTGGCATGCTAACCAACGAGCAATGGGACGAATACCAACGCGGCTATCAAAGTATGCTCATGCGTTATGGTGTTCGCTTGGTTAACCGTGCGGTTGCTATGCGCCTGCTCGACTCAGAAATTCGTGCCCAAACCAATCGTAATCCACAAGACGATAACCAGCGGCTAGAAATGGATATGCTGCGCAAGCATACAAGTTTAATTCTTGAAGTGATGCCCTATCGTGAGAATAAACTCAATTACGAACCTATTGGTTATCACATTACCATGACGTCGCTTGAAGACGCGACATTGTTGGCGGACGAGCGTGTACCAATTCCGCAGGGAATGCTGGAATATCGAGGGCGTCGAGGGGGCTATAGCGCCGAGCGGCCGCGGCAAATGGCTGGTGTAAGCGCTCAAGCTGGCGGCTACGAGATTATTGAAGAAACCCCAGAACTTTGGGCTGAACAAGGTGAGCTAGCAGCTCAAGCCACCCTGCAAATGCTTTATGACCGCTATTTATAAGGGCTAACCAAAAAATGATAAAGCCGTTAATTTGCATCGTATTACTGATGCCATTTTTAGTTAGTTGTGGAACTACTGAACTAAACAATGACCGTAGACATGCATACCCATGGGAAATCATTGCACCGACACCTATTCCCGATAACTCCGGAAATTATATGGTGCCGTTTACCTCTGATGGCGTGCTAGCTGAGTGGGTGAACGCTCACCGAAGTGGGCAAATTGCCGGTGCATTGGGCGGTTCAGCAGCATCGTTACTCGCTGCGAGTCAAGATTTGGGGAGTGAAGCCATTCCTTTTGTTGGAGCCTTTGTTAGCGCCGCGAGTAAAGCCGCTCAACGTAATGCAATTCAGAGCGCAACCGGCGGAGCAGAAGGTGTACGCGCAGGCTCTGACTTATCATTTAACGAACTGACAGATTTGATGGCATGGATGTATGCAACCCATTCATTACATCCAAATTTTGACGACATTGTGCAAGTTTTAGATGCTGTGTATCCAGGCGCGCATGAAAAGCTTTTTAAAGTCTGGATTATTCCGGGACCTTACGCTAAGCGCTGTATTCACGGCACGCCAAACACGTTTATTTCCTACGGCAATTGCTATTTTGCGCCACCACCTGAATATCTGCGTTATGATAAATACCAGTGGGTAAAAAATAATATTGTGCAAAAGCACAATCGTCATCTTTGGCATTTATTGGACGAGCCACCTGAGTCCTAATAGCGCCCAAAGGTCTGTGCTAATTTAGAGTGGTGAGTGTGAACGCCAGAATAATAGCGATTGTTTTAAGTTGCTTATTGGTTGGGGCCGGTTGTAGCGGGCACCGTTATGGTGGGGCGCAGTTAACCCTGCAAGACGGCGTCTATTGGTCGTCGCGTTACCAGAGTTACTTAGTTGTCGATGACAATATTGTTAGCCGCTACCAATTTACCCCAACCAACTGCTGGTTGGCGCCAGCCGGGCTAATGCCAAGCGTATTTAGTCCGGCGGCGAACGCAGGGCAGCATGAATGGATGGGGGCGGGTTTTCAAACGCTTGTGTTTAAGCGCCTATCGGATGGCCTGCCCGTAACCTTTACCCGAGAGCCACTTTTGCCAAAGTTATGTGAACGTAGTGTCGAATCAAGCGCGGTAGTGGCGGTTGATACCTTGGTAGACACCCTGCACCAGTTTCATCACGGCATTTCTCATTCAGCGCTACTAAAATGGCGTTATCAGGCCACTGTGCTCGATAGCCAAAATCAGTCTGACCTAGCCAGCAGCTTGGGGTTGTTTGAGCTGTTGTCAGAACTACTCGCAGACAGCAACGACGAACATGCGTATTTATTGTCGCGTGAGCTTGAGCGCTATTATCGTGTGACCAATTTTGCGGTGGGCGAGGCGCAACGCGAGCTATCGCGGCGCGATTTACTGCGCCAATTAACGGCGAGTGACTTGTATTCTGGCTGTGAGCAGGCGTTGTGGTGGGGGCTGTTAAGCACTGGTGACTATTACCTTGGTGTGTTGCGCTTGCACCGTTTTACACCCGAAGCCAGTTATAGTGAAAACGGTCAACGTTGTTTGCAGCGAGCGTTGCATTCAATTGCTGAAGACTTGCAGCGTGTAGCGCAGGTAAAGGGCGCAGCACCAAAGTTGATAATTGACTTGCGCTACAACGAAGGCGGCAGTTTGTTGTTCGCAAGTCAGTTGGCGCAGAGTTTAGTCCCAAAAGATGAGCCATTGGCAATAATTTCGGGGCATAAGGTGAACGAACAACGGCGGCCAGACTTAAGCCGACTACATCAACGCGGTAAGGTTCTGGTCACTGAAGTAACAGCCAGTGCTGCAGAACATTTGGCTCATGGGTTACGGCTGCGAGGCTTTGTGCTGCAAGGGCAACATACTCGAGGGGCATTTGCCCCTACCACAGTACGCACGCTGCCAAATGGCTGGATTGTGGGTATGTCTATGTATCCGCCACATGAAGTGCTGGACGGGCTTGGTAATCCTTTGCCAGAAACCAAAGGCTTAACGCCGGACGATACTTTGCCCGTTGAGGTGTTATTTCCGCGTGGGAATAAAAAAGCCCGGCAATAGCCTGTTCGCCGGTCATGGCAGCGCTGCGTTCAGATGATCGCAGCGCTGCGCGTTTTACTCTGACGCAGGGCGTTGGGCGACGCTCTCATCTATCCACTGGCGAATTTCGCGCTCGAGAATATCCAGTGGAATACTACCGTTTTTGAGCACCTGATAATGAAATTCGCGAATGTCAAAATCAGCGCCTAAGGCTTCTTCGGCTTCGGTGCGCAACTGACGAATTAACATTTCACCTAGTTTGTACGACAGCGCTTGGCCAGGCCATGTAATGTAACGATCAATTTCAGTTTTCACATTGTGCAGGCTTAGCGCGGTGTTAGACGCCATAAAGTCCATCGCTTGTTCACGGCTCCAGCCCATGGCATGCATGCCGGTATCAACGACTAAGCGGGCGGCACGCCACATTTCGTAGCTTAACCGCCCAAAATCGCTGTATGGGTCTTGGTAAAAGCCCATTTCTTTGCCAAGCCACTCAGCATAAAGCCCCCAACCCTCACCAAATGCGGAAATATAGGTGTAGCGACGGTAATCTGGCATGTTTTCAAGCTCACGCGCCAAGGCGCCCTGTAAATGGTGCCCAGGTACGGCTTCGTGTAAGGTCAAGGCTTCCATTTGGTACAGCGGACGACGGTCTAATGCATAAGTGTTTACCCAATAGAAACCTGCGCGGTCACTACTATTACTGCCAGAATAGCGGCCGGTTGTGTATTTTGGTGCAATTTCTGCTGGTACTGGCGCAATGCCATAGGGTTGGCGCGGCAACAACTTAAAGAATTTTGGTAGCTGGCCATCGGCTTGTTTTGAAATATAAGCAGCTTCTTTTAGCAGCTCTTCGGCCGTTTTCGGATAAAACTGAGGATCGGTACGCAAGAAGTTGGTGAATTCCTCGAAACTACCTTTGAATCCTGTCTTTTCAATCACCACAGCCATTTCGTTGCGAATACGCTTTACTTCGGCCAAGCCTTTTTGATGAATCTCTTCTGGCGTTAAATCTAGCGTGGTGTAGTGCTTAATTCGGTTCTGATAAAACTCACGACCATTTGGCAGCTCGCTTGCGCCAACGCTTTCACGGCTGTTTGGCAGATAGTTCATGACCATAAAGTCAAAGTAGTTTTGGTAGGCCGGTACCACCTCTTGATCAATGATCTGTAACGCTTGTTGACGTATGTCTTCCCATTGCTCAGTAGTCACAAAAACAGGCTTTGCGACTTTAAACGGCCCAAAGAACAAACTTTCTTGTGGGTTTTGTGCAATAAATGCAGTAATACTCTCTTCAAACCCAACCATCGACGCTTTGGGTTGTGTATAACCTTCGGCTAGGGCTTTTTCTAGCCAAGCCGTTTGTTGTGCCATGTAACGCGGAATAGAACGCAGGCGCTTTAAGTAGTTATCAACGTCTTGTTGTGAACGGAAACTGGCGTTGCGGGCCATAAAGCCAAGACTAGAATGAAAACCACCTTCTGCGTTTAGCGGCATGTAGTGGTCTTTATATTGGTAACCATCCACTTGGTTTTTTAACCCGTAAGTTAGCATTCTGTGGTTAATTTGGTTTTGGGTTGATAACGCTGCAACATTCACCGCCATAAGTTCGTTCAACCATGCTTGCTGGCGCTCGTACTTTTCAGCAAGTGCTTGCGCAGACATGTCTGGCAACTCGGCCGAACCCCAAGAGCTGTGTTCTTGCATGGCTTGGTAAATTCGCTTGGCTAATTCGGTATAGCTAGCGTCTGCGGATTGAGTTGCACTCAAGTTTTGCTCAGCGGCAGCGGTTGCTTCTGAACTTGGTGCGGTATTTGCGCAGCCAGCCAATAGCAACGTTAAAGACGCCGCAATGAAGGTAGATTTAAAAACAGGTAAGCGTGATATGGTTGTCTTTGCCATGGTGACTCCGCGCATTGGTTAAAACGTTTAGTTGAGCTTGTACTATAGCTATACAAGTCGTTATTTTGTGGCATGATTTTGCAAGGTTTTTACAACACTTGATTATGTTAAACTCATGCTAAACTCTAACGACACAAAAAGGCGTGTCAATATATAAGCACCAAGCGCTTTACCGACTCAAGTACAATGCGACCGATGTGTCTTATTTGACGAGGAAGTGACACAAAGGTTGTCTTGGGCAGCAGAAATTTACAAGGACCTTACGGAAATATGATGACGCAGGCACAAACGGGAATTTATGCGGAACCTAATTTGCATGGCGTCACGTTATTACTTAACGTGATGACCGATGACGTTGACCATGTTCGACGTAAACTTTCGCGTATTCCGCAGTTGCTCGATGACCTTGATCAACGCTTTTCCGAATCTATGCTCAATGGTTTTATTGCGGTAGGCAGCGACTACTGGGATATTCTCTACCCTGAAAAGCGTCCGCTGCAACTATCCGGTTTTCCTGAACTCGACAATGGCGATCGCCAGGCCCCACGCGAGCCAGCTGACTTATTATTGAGCATTCGCTCTGACCGCTTTGACGTTAACTTTCAGGCGGCACGAACCCTCATGGAGTGGCTGGGACATGACGTCGAGTTAATCGATCAAATCAACACGTTTCGCTATATGGATGGGCGAGATTTAATGGGTTTTATTGATTCTCCAGATAATCCACGCGGTATGCGGCGCCGCGAAGTCACATTAGTGCAAGATGACCCCGCGTTTGTTGACGGTAGCTACGTGTTTATACAGAAGTTTCGTTATGACTTGCGCCGTTGGGAACAGTTAAGTAGCGACATTCAAGAACACGTCATGGGGCGCAAAAAAGTAACCGGCGAACGTATTCCTGAGTCGGTGCTTAACATGGTAACCCATGCACAAAAATCACAGCTTATTGATGCTAAAGAACAACCGTTTGAGTTGCTACGACAGAATATGCCGTGGGGGAACTTGCGTGATCAGGGTTTGTTGGCTTTGTATTGCACGGGTAAGCCACAGCATGTCGTGCAATGGCTGAAGAACCGCTATATCGCGGATGACCAGGGGGATTACGACCCTTTATTGGATTACATTGAAGCAGTCAGTAACGCCGCCTATTTCGCCCCTTCCATTGAGTTCTTGAAAGGGGCGTAGCCCGGCGTTTTACGCCGGGACGTGGCGCAGCCACGGTTATTGCTTCGATTAGCCGCAGCCATTGCTTCGATTAGCCGCAGCCATTGCTTCGATTAGCCGCAGCCATTGCTTCGATTAGCCGCAGCCATTGCTTCGATTAACTGCAGCCATTGCATTGGACATTCACGGTGCTGCGCACCACCCGGCGTGCAACGCCGGGCTACCGGCTTTGTTCTTCGAACAAAGCCTTAACATTGCGCAACGTGAAATCAATATCGGAAACCTTCAATGGCGCGATAAAAATGGTGTCATCGCCGGCAATAGTGCCTAACACACCTTCTTGCTTACCTACCGAATCAAGCAAGCGAGCAATTAATTGCGCGGCGCCAGGAGTGGTTCGAATAATCACCATGACATCATTGTGCTGTATATCTAAAACAAGCTGCGTTAATGGCGCGCGTGTGCTTGGAATACCCAATTCTGCGGGCAAACAGTACACCATCTCTTGCCGTGTATTGCGGGTTCGCACCGCACCATACTTGCTCAACAAGCGCGACACTTTTGATTGACTAATATTGGTAAACCCCTGATTTTTCAAGGCGTCAACAATTTCACCTTGCGAACCATAGCGCTCTTCTCGCAGTAGCGTTTTAAAGGCTTCAATCATCGCTTCAGGCTTATGTTCTGGCATGTTTTCGCACCTAAATTTATGCTGTCATGGTAAAAAAAAGAATAGGCCATCATAGCGCTTCGGCGCCGTTAAGCAACTGTTTAAAGTGCGTTGCAAGCCGTTTATATGCCGCCATTTGGTTGTAATTTCGGCGTAAAAGGAGTAGAGTTTTCGCCCTGAAATTTCCCCAAATAACTGGATGGAGTCTGAGATGAAAGTTGCAGTTTTAGGTGCAGCTGGCGGTATCGGCCAAGCACTATCATTACTTTTGAAAACCCAATTACCGGTTGGTTCTGAACTTGCGTTATACGACGTAGCGCCTGTTGTTCCTGGCGTTGCAGTTGACCTCAGCCACATCCCAACGGCTGTAAACGTCAAAGGCTACGGCAAAGACGACCTAGCTTCTGCGTTAGTGGGCAGCGACATCGTGTTAATTCCAGCTGGCGTACCACGTAAGCCGGGTATGGACCGTTCTGACTTGTTCAACATTAATGCTGGCATTGTTGCCAACTTGGTTGAAGCCATTGCAGACAACTGCCCGAACGCCTGTGTTGGTATTATCACCAACCCAGTGAACACCACCGTTGCTATCGCCAAGAAAGTGCTCGAGAAAAAAGGCGTATACAACAAGAACAAATTGTTCGGTGTAACCACGCTTGACGTAATACGTGCAGAAACTTTCGTTGCTGAAGTACATGGCAAAAACCCTGCTGAAGTAACCGTGCCAGTTATTGGTGGCCACAGCGGTACAACTATTTTGCCATTGTTGTCACAAACTGGTTTGAGCTTCACTAACGAGCAAATTGAAGCCTTAACTAAGCGTATTCAAAACGCCGGTACCGAAGTTGTTGAAGCGAAAGCAGGCGGCGGCTCTGCAACCTTGTCTATGGGTCAAGCAGCAGCACGTTTCTGCTTGTCATTAGTAAAAGCATTGCAAGGCGACAACAGTGTTGTTGAATGCACTTACGTTGAAACTGACGGTAAAGATGCATTGTTCTTCGCTCACCCAGTGCGTTTGGGCGCCAACGGCGTTGAAGAAATTCTGCCATACGGCGAATTAAGCGCATACGAAGAAAAAGCCAAAGCAGACATGCTTGACGGCTTGAAAAACGACATTCAAATTGGCCTTGACTTCGTTAAGTAATGACTAAAAAGCAGAGCGTACTCGCCCCATTGGTGTTAAGCGCTCTGCTTTTGTCGTTTTATTACCTGCTTATGCCATGGCATGAGCTGTTGCTGTTAGACTACCGAGCCGTTGCACAGGGCTCTTGGTGGCAACCGCTCAGCAGTCAATTTATGCACCACGACCAACCACACCTTTGGTACAACATTGCTGGGTTGTGGATGGGGTGGATGTTGTTCCCCGATCAGTTTCGCCATAACCAAGACTGGTGGCCAGTGCTGCCCATTGTGGTAGCAGTTAGCGCCGGACAGTATTTTTTGGCGCCCCCTAACGTTATTTATGCTGGTTTCTCGGGCACCCTATATGGCTTATTTGCCTGGGCCGCGCTCAAAGACAGCTTGCTGTTGCCGCAGTCTCCAAAGCACTGGATAAGCGTTATTGTACTGGCCGGAATTCTACTCAAAACCCTCCTTGATTTTGTGCTGCCCGGGTTTGCCGATGGCATTGCCATTTATGCGCACCTGAGTGGCGTGATATGCGGCATGTTTCTGGTATTTTTAGGCTGTGCGCACGGTAAATTTCATGTACAATCTGGGGCTTAATTTACCTGTTAAACTGAAGCTATGAAGTTATCAGAAATCAATGCTTTGATGGCCGCCGACATGAACGGTGTGAACCAGCTTATTGGCGCAGAATTACGCTCAGACGTTGCGCTGATTAACCAGCTTGGCTTATATATTGTGAATAGCGGCGGCAAACGCTTGCGTCCGCTATTGGCGGTAACCGCCGCTCGCGCTGTCGGTTACGAAGGCGCAGGGCACTTAACACTCGCAACCATCATCGAGTTTATTCATACCGCCACTTTGCTGCACGACGACGTCGTTGACGCTTCAGAATTACGGCGCGGCAAAGAAACGGCAAACGCGGTATTTGGCAATGAAGCCAGCGTGTTGGTTGGTGACTTTTTGTATACCCGCGCGTTTCAGCTCATGGTCACACTTGACTCAATGAAAGTGATGAAAATTCTAGCTGACGCCACCAATATTATTTCTGAAGGCGAAGTGTTGCAGTTAATGAACTGCAATGATCCGGACACCACCGAAGCCAGCTATTTTGAGGTTATTTATGGCAAAACCGGTAAATTATTCGAAGCTGCCACGCAGCTAGGCGCCGTTTTAGCTGGCCAGCCACAAGCGGTTGAAGACGCGTTAGCCGCATATGGCCGCCATCTTGGCACCGCCTTCCAATTGGTTGACGACTTACTGGACTACACCGCAGACAGCGACGTTATGGGTAAGCAAGCGGGCGACGACTTGGCTGAAGGCAAACCGACCCTGCCACTGCTGTACGCTATGTGGAACGGCAATGAAGCGGAGCAAACAATGATCCGCGGTGCCATAGAAAATGGCAATGGCCGTGACCAGTTGCAGCCAATTTTAGCCGCCATGCAACGCACCGGCGCATTGGACTACACGCGTGATCGCGCCTTAGCCGAAGCGAAACTAGCGCAGCAGCAGCTTGAGCAGTTGCCGGCTTCAGCGCATCGCGATGCGTTGCATGCTCTCGCCGACATCGCCGTCGACCGCATCGCTTAGAAGAGCAAAAGCGATATTAGCTATTAGCTATTAGATATCGGATATAAGAACTGATGTATCGGGTATTTATTGTTTGTCTAATATCTAATATCTAATAGCTAATATCGTAGTTGCATTTCGCCCGGTAGGGGCATATAATTCGCGCCCTGAATTTAATTCAAATAAGACCCCCTCGGGGAAAATCGGAGAAAGACATGTACGCAGTATTCCAAAGTGGCGGTAAGCAACACCGTGTAACTGAAGGCCAAATCGTCCGCCTGGAAAAGCTGGAAGCGGCCACTGGTGATGTGGTTGAGTTCGATCAAGTGTTAATGCTATCGAACGGTGACGACGTGAAAATCGGCGCACCTTTTGTTTCTGGTGGATCTATCAAGGCGGAAGTTATCAATCACGGTCGTGCAGACAAAGTGAACATTATCAAGTTCCGTCGTCGCAAGCACCACATGAAACGCCAAGGTCATCGTCAGTGGTTCACCGAAGTGAAAATCACTGGTATTAACGGTTAATTGAAGGAGTAACGACACATGGCACATAAAAAAGCCGCAGGTTCAACTCGTAACGGTCGTGACTCAGAAAGTAAACGTCTGGGTGTAAAGCGCTTCGGTGGTGAGTCAGTTTTAGCTGGTAGCATCATCGTTCGTCAACGTGGTACTAAATTCCACGCTGGTGATAACGTCGGTATCGGCCGTGACCACACTTTGTTCGCATTAGCGGACGGCAAAGTTTCTTTTGCGGAGAAAGGTCCTAAAAACCGCAAATACGTTAGCATCGTTACCGAATAATGGTAGCCCGGCGTTATACGCCGGGACGTAGCGAAGCTACGGTTATTCTCTAATACAGCTAACAATGAAGTATTGAAACCCCGTCCGAAGTGGCGGGGTTTTTTCATGTAAGCAGGTAGGTAATATCATGAAGTTTGTAGATGAAGTCGAAATTCGCGTAGAAGCAGGCGACGGCGGCAACGGCGTAGTCAGTTTTCGACGTGAAAAATATATCCCCAAAGGCGGTCCCGACGGCGGTGACGGTGGCGATGGCGGCGACGTTTATCTAGAAGCCGATGAAAACCTCAACACGCTGATTGATTATCGCTTTGAGCGTTTTCACCGTGCCCAGCGCGGCGAAAACGGCCATGGCAAAAACTGTACTGGTAAACGCGGCTCAGACTTAGTACTGAAAGTGCCCGTAGGTACCCGTGCAACAGATCAAGAAACTGGCGAAGTATTAGGTGACTTAACCCGTCACGGTTTGCGTCGCATGGTTGCCAAAGGCGGCTTCCACGGCTTAGGTAACGCGCGCTTCAAAAGCTCAACCAATCGTGCACCGCGCCAGAAAACTATGGGTACCCCAGGCGAAATTCGTAACTTGAAACTAGAGCTCATGCTGTTAGCCGATGTTGGCTTGCTTGGCATGCCTAATGCCGGCAAATCGACATTTATTCGTTCAGTATCCGCGGCAAAACCTAAAGTTGCAGACTATCCATTTACCACCTTGGTGCCAAACTTAGGTGTTGTACGCCCAGTGCCACATGCCACTTTCGTTATTGCTGATATTCCAGGCCTTATTGAAGGCGCAGCGGAAGGTGCTGGCTTAGGTATTCGTTTCTTGAAGCACCTTGAGCGTTGCCGTTTATTATTGCATCTTGTTGATTTAGCGCCGTATGATGAAACTGATCCGGCCGAGCAAGCGGTTAAAATTGTTCATGAGCTAAAAAAGTATAGCCCAGAGCTTGCCGCGAAACCGCGTTGGTTGGTGGTCAACAAAGTTGACTTGTTAAGCGAAGAAGAAATTGCTGAAGGTATTGAGCGCGTGAAAGCTGCGCTTGATTGGGACGGCCCGGTTTATCAAATCTCTGGCTTGTCGCACATTAATACCGACGCGCTTTGCAAAGACATTATTGAGTACTTAGAAAAGCTGCCAAAACAAACGCCGGAAGAAATGGAAGCTGAAGCGAAAGCAAGCGTTGAGTTCAAGTGGGATGATTACCACAAAGAGCAACTTGAGCAGTTTGAAGACGATGATGACGACTTTGACGACGACGATGACGACTACGACGTCGAAGTAATCTACCAAAAGTAGCTCGGCGTTTTACGCCGAGTGATGCGCAGCATCGTGAATCGATAAAAGTGAGACATGAACCGTGACGTTGTCACGACCCGGCGTAAAACGCCGGGCTACGGGGGGGGGTAATGAAGATTGCATTGGTGGCAGCAATGGCTGCAAATCGAGTGATCGGTAAAGATGGCGATATGCCATGGCATCTGCCGGCAGAACTGCAACACTTCAAAAAAATAACCCTTGGTAAACCTGTCGTCATGGGTCGTGCAACCTATGAGTCCATCGGCCGTCCGTTACCTGGGCGCACCAATATTGTGCTTAGCCGCCAGTATAAGCAACCTTTTACCGATGACAAAGGCGTGATTTGGGTGAGCTCACCCGCGCAAGCCATTGACGCAGCCGGCGACATTGAACAGTTAATGGTTATTGGTGGTGGGCGCATTTACGCTGAATTTTTACCACTTGCCGACTTACTTTATCTTACTCAAATAAAACTAGAAACCGCTGGCGATACTTACTTTCCTGACTACCAAGCTCACGCAAACTGGCAATTGCTCGAGTCAGAAACACACCTAGCAAACGCTCAAAATCCGCATGAATTTGTAACAGAAATTTATCGCCGTGTGTAAGTTTTAAGACAGCCCTTACCAACTGTAAAAAAAAAGTTAGGTAACCTGGTTTCTTAACAATTTATTCCGTTGCACCCTTCAAAAGCCCTAGCTAACATGAGCTCGTAATCATTAATAGTGAAGAAATCAATATGTTGTTCTGGGGTAGCAAGTCAACAAGTGCACTTGCCATTGTATTTATCAGTTTTGTTTTAATGAGCTATACAGCGCCTAGCCACGCACAGTACCGTGCCAATGGCGATGATTTGGCGTTGCTGTTTTGTAGCTATGTGCAAGCAAATGACTCTACCGGCTTTCGCAATGCCTTGCGCGATTTGCGTTTACGCTTACGTGATATTTACCCCCGAGTTCGTTGTAATGGTTCTTCCATGATCCAATTTTCCGCTAGCAGTAATGCTTACGATATCGGCCGCTTTATTGCTCACAGCGTTCTTATTGATGACTTGTATAGCTCAGGCGACATTGCTTGGGTTAAAAATCAGGAACCAACGCATCCCATTGCAGAAGTTGTTCGGGCGCGCAGTCAAGCAGCTCGCAGCGATCGCTAACCATCACAATCTTTTACAGTTTCTTGCTTTCTATTCCTCACGGGCAAAGATACACTAGGTTATCTTGTTACAACTGGATAACAATTCATGACAAATAAAAGCTTCATAACTGCGGCGCTATTTACCTTGGTTACGTTTAACGCAAGCGCACAAACCAATGAACCGGAGGCACAGCCAAGTTTGCCCTTAGAAGCGTGTTACTTGAGCAATATAAGCGAACAAGTATTATGCGGCCAGCTGAGCGTTCCGGAAAATTATGAGCAGCCACAAGGTCGGAAAATTTCTATTAATTACGCTGTGTTGCCGGCGGTTAATGAAAACAAAAAACCAGACCCGTTATTAATTTTAGCGGGTGGGCCAGGCCAAGCAGCCACTGAACTAGCAGCCATGATTAACCGAATGTTCAGTGACGTGCGTAAGCAACGAGACATTTTGCTGATTGATCAACGTGGTACCGGCAAATCTAATCCGTTAAGTTGTGAAGTAAGTCATGTGGATGAACTTGTTAAAGCCGACGAAGACATTGCGCTTGATCGTATGGCCGGCGAATGTTTAGCGCGCTATAGCGAAGAAGACTTAACGCAATACCATACGGTTAACGCCATTAAAGACTTTGAAGCAGTACGTGAACATTTAGGTTATGCCCAAGTAAATCTTTACGGCGGTTCGTACGGCAGCCGCGCTGGCTTAGTTTATATGCGAGAAGCACCGCAGGCGGTGCGCTCTGCAACATTAGACGCAGTAGCGCCGCCAGAGGTAGTGGTGGGCCCCTTTGGTGCGCACGGTGCACAATCATTTGATTTACTGGTGGAGCGCTGTGCCGCCTCGCCAAAGTGCAATGAAACTTTCCCCAATTTAAAACAAACCTATTTGCAGACATTAAGCAAGCTTGAAGACAAGCCCGTACCGTTAAAGGTTAATGACCCATTAACGAATGAACTAACCGATATTTTAATTACCGCCGGGCGGTTTACTTCGGTAATGCGCGTGGGGTTGTACCATCCAACCACGCGACAAATGCTGCCCTATGTCATTCAACAAACCAACGTCGAAAACTATACGCCCTTGGTAGGGCTGCTTGGTAGTATCATGAGCCAATCTGAAATGTATATGGGCTTAACGCTGTCTGTTTTGTGCAGTGAAGACTTACCACGTGCGACAGACGCGCTATTGCAAGCCGATGCAGACAACGACTTTATTGGCAGTCGTACCGCTGATGCATTTATTGACATGTGTTCGGTGTGGCCCAAAGCACCTAGGCCCGAAGCCTGGTTCGAACCTGTGTATAGCGATATACCGACATTATTATTGTCGGGGCGCTATGATCCGGTTACCCCGCCAACTTGGGGTGCGTTAGCGGCACAAACTTTAAGTAACAGCCGTCATCTAATTGCACCGCAAGGTTCGCACACTATTGCCGGACATACCTGCGCCAATAAATTGGCTGGCGAGTTTATAGAAACACTGAACTTAGAAGCGCTCGACGATAGTTGCTTGCAGCAGCAAAAACCGGCGCCGTTCGTACTAAATGCAAACGGTAAAGGGCTGTAGGAGGCGCAATGATTGAAGTCAAAGATTTACGTAAACAATTCGGCAAGGTTACCGCATTAGACGGTTTGTCGTTTTCTGCGCCAGAAGGGCAAATTACCGGCTTGCTAGGGCCCAATGGCGCAGGTAAAACCACCTGTTTGCGCACCATTTATGGCTTATTAAAACCAGATAGTGGGCAGGCTTTTATAGACGGCATAGACGCAGGTCAGCAACCGCTTGAAGCGCGCAGAAATATTGGTATATTCCCCGACAAATTTGGCCTTTATGAGCGCTTAACCGCGCGCGAACAGGTGGCATATTTCGCGGCCCTGCATGGTTTGGCGGGCGAAGCCGGTGACCAAGCAACAGAAGCCGCGCTGCAGCGCCTTGATATGCTCGAGATTGCTGACCGTCGAGCGACGGGGTTTTCGCAGGGACAACGTATGAAAGTCGCCTTAGCACAAGCTATTGTTCATAGCCCCAAACACCTTATTTTAGATGAGCCGAGCCGCGGCCTCGATGTGATGAGTACTCGTATTTTACGTGACTTATTGCGTGAACTTAGAGCGCAAGGTACCAGTATTTTGTTCTCAAGCCATGTTATGCAAGAAGTAGCAGCGCTCTGCGACCAAGTAGTCGTGGTTGCCAAAGGTAAAGTGGCAGCGCAGGGAACCACACAAGAACTGTGTGAGCTCACCGGTGAAACAGCATTAGAAGAAGCATTTGTGAAGATTATTGGTACCGACGAGGGTATTGCAGCATGACGAATCCGGTGAAAATTGTTTGGCGCAAAGAATTACGAGACGCCATTCGTGATAAGCGTTCGGTTATGGCGGCAATGTCGTACGCATTTTTTGGTCCGCTGCTTATGGCCGTCGCGTTTTACGTGATGATCAGCCAGTTGACCGACCCAAGCGATGTTGAAATTGACATTCAAGGCGCAGAGCATGCGCCGGCACTTATTGAACATTTAAATAGCAACGGTATTGTTAAACGCGAAAAAGCATGGGCGGCAGGTCAACAGCCTATTACGCTAGAAATTGACGCAAGCTGGGCTGATGACTTAGCCATGGCTATGCCCGCGAAAGTAACCTTAACAGCCGATTTTAGTGCCACTAAACAACGCGGCGATATCAATCGTATTGAACGTGCAATTGAGGCATATGGTAGCCAGATTGCCTATATACGCCTGCAAATGCGCGGTCTAGATCCGCGAGTGGTGAAGCCTATTGACTTAGTTAAGCATGATACCGCCACCAAGGGTTCGCGCGCCGCTATTTTAATGGGTAGCGTGCTGATTTTTATCCTACTTTCTGTGTTCTTTTCTGGTATGAACGTGGCTATTGATATTAGCGCTGGCGAACGCGAACGTAATTCGCTCGAGTTGTTGCTCTCACAGCCGCTGAACGCACATCAGTTGGTGCTTGGCAAAGCCTTAGCTGCAAGCTGCTTTGCTATTTTTGGCGGGGTGTTAAGTGTGGTGTTAATACCGATTATTTTCCGCTTTTTACCGCTGCATAATATTGGTATTAGCTTGTCGCTTGATTGGACCATGATGGTGTTAATTGTGCTCATGCTAGTACCGCTTGCGTTATTCGCCACGTCGCTGCAACTGTTTGTTAGCTTTCGCGCGAAGAGCTTTAAAGAAGCGCAAACTTATATCTCGTTCTTATTAATGCTGCCTATGTTGGCGGTGTTTGGTGTGGAATTCGCCCGCTTGAAAAACCCAGTGCTGTATTACTTGCCGCTTACCGGCCAACACCAAGCCCTGTTAGATATTATTAAAGGCGAAAGCTTGCATTGGCTGCCAATGGGTATTAGCGCACTTGCCACCTTGTTAGTCAGCTGGCTGCTGATCCGTTTCATCGGCCGCATGCTCGCCAGCGAAAAAGTGGTGTTTGGCCTGTAGCCCGGCGTTCAACGCCGGGTGGTGCGCAGCACCGTTATCGCCCGCTGCTACGGAGAAGTCCGTCAACGCCGGGTGGTGCGCAGCACCGTTATTGCCCGCTGCTACGGAGGAGTCCGTCAACGCCGGGTGGTGCGCAGCACCGTTATTGCCCGCTGCTACGGAGGAGTCCGTCAACGCCGGGTGGTGCGCAGCACCGTTATTGCCCGCTGCTACGGAGGAGTCCGTCAACGCCGGGCTACGTAGCTCACTACGTAGTACAGCCACTGGCCTAGGCGGCGCAGCTGAGGTAGCGGAAATTTGGGTAACGGCGACTGATAAAAAGGCAGGGTGGGCATGGTCTCACCCATTGCCAATTGCGCAACACGCTGCCCCGCAAGCTGGCTGAAGGTGACTCCAGCACCGCAATATCCCATGGTGGTAAAAATACCCGCTGCAGGGCTGTAAATGCGTGGGTAGTCATCCAGAGCAACCGATACCCAGCCACTCCAACTATACTCGGGCGCCTGTTGGCTTAAGCGGTTTAACGCCGGAAACGTTGCTGCCATAGCCTGTAGTAAATGCCTTACGTAGCGCGGATGCTCGGCGTCACGGCCACGAATAGCGCCGCGCCCCCCAAATAACAAACGGCCGTCAGGCAACAACCGAAAGTAATATTTTAACGCGCGTGTATCCATCACTAATTCATGGGGTTTAAGCCGAATAGCAGCGCGTTCGTCAAGGCTCAAAGTACGCGTGACAATAACACTTGATAACACCGGTAACGAGCGGCCGTGAATACTGGGGTGTAAATGGTTTGGCGTATACCCGTTGGTCGCCACGATAACCTTGGGCGCACGAATAGTGCCTTTATTGGTGTGCAGCACATGCATGCCGCTTGGCTCCGTTTGCCAGCCGTTAACCGCCGCATTCTCTACCAAGCTAGCGCCCGCTGCAACGGCCTGCCGAGCCACGCTTGCCAGCAATAATAGCGGGTTCAGTCCAAAACTTTGCGGAAAGTGAATGGCTGCATGAGCCTGCGGCGAATTAACCCGAATTCGAATTTGCTCACGGTTAAGCCACATTGTATTGGGCTCGTACTCACATAACGCCTGGTATTGACTGTGCAAATCAGCAATAGCTCGCTCATGGTGGGCAATTTTCACATAACCGCCCCGTTGGGCCTGCAACTGCTGTGGGCAGGCCGCCAAATGGCGTTCTAAGCGCGCAAAAGCAAGTTGGTATTCAGCTTGAATGCCTTGTGCAACAGCTTCTCCACAACGCTTCTTCCATGCCGAATAACCAAGCCGCCCGGTACCTGGCATGGCAAAGCCTGCATTACGAGTCGAGCAGCCCCAGCCCAGCTGATTGGCTTCAACTAAAACCACGCGTTGTTGATAATTTTCCGCCAGTTCTAAAGCGGCGTTCAGGCCAGAATAGCCGCCCCCAATCACCACAACATCTGCGGTATCAGGCAATTGTTCTGTGGTAGTGGGAAACTCGACTTGGGTATGCTGATGCCAATAGCTAGCAGCATGAGGCTGTTGTGAGGGTATGCTGTTGCTTTCAAGCGGATCGTACATACCCTAAAGGCTACCTGTTAAATGGCAAAATCATTTCGCCGGCAGTGCAATAACAAACACCATCACACACTGGGCAATGGTAGCCCTCGTTGACAGATAAGTCGTACCAACGCTTGTTATGCTCTTGAATAAGCTCACCACCGCAGCGGGTGAAATATTCAAACGCCGCATTTTTGGGGCTTTGCATCCAAATATGAGCAAGCCCAGCGGTACAACCCAGTTTTTTTGCTTCTTTAATAGAGCGCTGCAATAACCCACGGCCAATGCCGCCGCCACGCACGTTCGGGTCTACTGCCACACACTTGAAATAGCAAATTTGTTCAGCTGGCACAGGCCATTGCGAGGGGCTACAGTGGCCATCAATGTCCCAATTACCCGGAGCAAAGGTTAACCGAATTCCTGCGAGTTTACCGTCGGCATAGGCTAGCCAATTTAAATTGATGTCGCCCACCACGCCACGTTGATGATAATCGGCAAGTGACTCGGGCGTTAAATAGTTCTCGCCGTGTACGCGATTACCAAGCTCGATCACTTCGTCATATTCAGCTGTCGTCAGTTGTTTGTACGTAATCTTCATAAAGGGCAACTTCGATATTAGATATTAGATATTAGATATTAGAAAAAGCAAAGCGACACCAGATCTAATATCTAATATCGCTTTTCGGCAGCTAATATCGCTTTTGCAGTTTAGTAGCGATAGTCGTCGGACTTGAATGGGCCTTCAACAGCAACATGAATATAATCCGCTTGCTGCTGAGTAAGCTTCGTCATCACCCCACCAAAGCCCTGCACCATATAGCGTGCAACTTCTTCATCAAGCTGCTTCGGCAATACTTCAACGCGTAGTTTCGCAGCTTTGTCGGCAGCCGGCAAGTCAGCGAACTTCTCGTCAAACAAGTGCATTTGCGCCAGAACTTGGTTTGCAAATGAACCGTCCATAACACGGCTTGGGTGGCCTGTTGCGTTACCTAAGTTCACCAAGCGGCCTTCTGATAACAACAACAAGTAATCGTTGTCATCATCGCTGCGATGAATTTTATGAACTTGTGGCTTCACTTCGTCCCAACGCCAGTTATCACGCATAAATTTGGTGTCAATTTCGTTGTCGAAGTGACCAATGTTACATACCACCGCAGTTGATTTTAACGCAGCTAGCATGTGGCGATCGCACACGTTCACGTTACCCGTTGTGGTGACAATTAAGTCAATGTTCTGCAACAAATCGCGGTTGATGCCTTCGGCCGAGTTGGTATTTACGCCGTTAACAAACGGTGACACCACTTCATAGCCGTCCATGCATGCTTGCATGGCGCAAATTGGGTCAATTTCAGTTACTTTAACAATCATGCCTTCTTGGCGTAAGCTTGCCGCAGAGCCTTTACCCACGTCGCCGTAACCAATTACTAAGGCTTTTTTACCAGCCAATAAATGGTCTGTAGCGCGTTTAATCGCGTCATTCAGTGAGTGACGGCAACCATACTTGTTGTCGTTTTTCGACTTGGTAACCGAGTCGTTCACGTTAATTGCTGGCACGCGCAAGGTACCGTGTTTCAGCATTTCTAACAAACGGTGCACACCAGTGGTAGTTTCTTCGGTGATACCGTGAATTTTGTCCAACATTTGTGGGTATTTGTCATGAATGAGCAGGGTCAAATCGCCGCCGTCATCCAAAATCATGTTGGCATCCCACAGCTCGCCGTCTTGGTGGCAAGTTTGCTCTAAACACCACTCGTATTCTTCTTCAGTTTCGCCTTTCCAAGCAAATACGGGAATACCAGCTGCAGCCATAGCCGCCGCCGCATGGTCTTGAGTAGAGAAAATATTGCACGACGACCAGCGTACTTCAGCGCCAAGCTCAACTAGCGTTTCAATAAGTACAGCAGTTTGAATGGTCATGTGAATACAACCAATAATACGTGCACCGGCAAGTGGCTTGCTGTCAGCATATTTGCGGCGAATAGTCATCAAAGCCGGCATTTCTGACTCGGCAATTGAGATTTCTTTGCGGCCCCAAGCGGCCAAGTTGATATCTGCGACTTTATAATCTTGCATGTTAAAACCTCACTGCGATATCAGCTATTCGATATTGGATATTAGAGCCCAAGTATCGGGTATTTGCTGTTGCTAATATCTAATATCCAACAGCTAATATCGTTGTTGTTAATTAAATTCTGGGGTGTGCTGCAGGCGTATAAGCAACTGCTGCTGACGATCTAAACTCAAACGCGGGCCAAAATTCGACACCACCTCTGCTGCAGCGTTGCTAGCAAGCAAACCGCAGGCCGCCAACGAATAGCTACGCGTTAAACCAAACATCATGGCGCCGGCAAACATATCGCCAGCACCGTTGGTATCAACGGCTTTCACTGGTACGCCAGGCACCGTGACTAAACGCTCGCCATCGCCAAGTAAAGCACCGTTTTTACCTAAAGTAATGGCCACCAAATCGGCATGCTTTTGTAACAGCTGCATGGCTTCTTGTACGTCATCGCTGCCGGTTAAGATCCGTGCTTCTTCTTCGTTACAGAACATAACGTCTACGCCGCCATCAAGAATTTCATCAATGCCGTCGCGGAAATATTTGACCATGGCAGGGTCAGAGCAGGTCATGGCAATTTTGGTACCGTTAGCGCGCGCAACCTCCTTGGCGCGGGCAATGGCTTGGCGCGCAATAGGTGAGGTGACCAAGTAACCTTCAATGTATAAGTATTGGGCGCGGGCAATGGCTTCTTCATCAAGCTCATCGGTTGACAAGTCGGCGGTAATACCTAAGTAGGTGCGCATGGTGCGCTCGGCATCTGGGGTTACCATGACTAAGCAGCGACCGGTTTTTCCTTCGTGTTTTTTGCTACCGGTATTGGTGGTAATGCCAATACTTTCTAGGTCTTCACAATAAAATTCTCCGGCTTGATCGTCAGCAACCTTGCAACAATAAAAAGCCTTGCCACCAAACTGTGCGAAGCCAACTAAAGAGTTAGCTGCGGAGCCACCGCCCGATTGCTTTTTCAGTTCACCACGTTGGGCAAGCAGCTGAATTAAGCGCTCTTGGTCGGCGTCTTCAATGAGCGTCATCATGCCTTTTTCAATTTGGTGTTGCTGCAAAAATTCGTCAGTGACTTCAAATTCCTGGTCGACGAGTGCGTTGCCGATGCCAACGATATCAATAGGTTCCATGCCTGTCTCGATTAAGGTTCTGGTTAGCTAGTTAAAACTAGGTTTTTAAAACAAAAAAAATCCGGCCGCAAAGTATACCGCAGCCGGATTCGATGGTCGATAAAATGCTTAAGCTTTATAGCCGCCAGGCACACCTTTGGTGGTAATACTCACCGCGTCATGCGCGTGTAACGACTCATAATGGTTTACCCGCACCCAGAAATCAGAGAAGTGTGATTGCTGATTTAGAGCGTGCTGTAAACGTCGAGCGGCGTCTTCGCAGAACATTAAGTTTTGCCCGTTTAAGCGCGCGAACTCTTGTTCATCTTCACGCTTAACGGCGGCCTGCACTGGTGTTTTCAAGGCATCTTCAATGGCATCTATTAAGGCAATAATTGGCAGTTCGCTAATGTCGTTGCCCATAATCACTTTCACTTGCGCCACTGAGCGCTGGCTGTGAGGCGTTGCTACAATACCTTGGGTAGTGCCTAGCCAGCGGTGTACTAACTCTGCATCTACCTCTGCGTCGGTACCAAATTGGTCAGCAAATGCATCTTGAATTAACTGGCGAGCTAAAGCTGCTGAGCACGGACAGGTACTTGAGTACGGCACTTCTACGCCAAGCTCTAAGGTTAAATGACCGTTGTCATAACGGCCAGTCACTGTCACTGGGTAGGCCTTCCAGCCTTGCTTTTTGCTGATTAAAGATTTGCGACGTAAATGATAGTCAAAACTAAACTTCACATAGGCTTGATCTGCTAGCCCATCGT
Organism: Pseudidiomarina woesei; assembly: GCF_001418345.1. Lineage (GTDB taxonomy): Bacteria > Pseudomonadota > Gammaproteobacteria > Enterobacterales > Alteromonadaceae > Pseudidiomarina > Pseudidiomarina woesei. The sequence goes on along the minus strand of NZ_LIPW01000004.1, from coordinate 93,704 downwards.
GACTATCTATAAAGTCATGCAATAATTTGCCTAACGATTGGTGGCTAAGCACATCATTGTTTGATAAATCTTCCAACAGCAGGTATAAGCGAGACATGTGAATGCCTTTCGCTTTCGGGTCTGTGAGGTTCACAAACGCATCGACATGTGCACCCACAGGGCGCTCCGGCTCTTGGGCAGCTAAGACAACCAGTGGCATTTCAATGTTGCTCATGCCCACCCAATCGAGTTTACCCTCGGTTTGCGCGCGGGTTTGATTGGCGATATCTGGCATCAAAGTTGGTGTAGCTGTTGGCATGCGTGTACGGCTCCAAACGTTTAAAAATACTTAGTCCCGTAAAAGGGGGCGATAGTATACAAGATTTAAGCTCAATACGGTAGTTTGCCAGATTGGGTTCAGAACCAAAGGAAAAGTTTTCGATTAAGGGTATCGAAAAAGATGGATAAGGAAACCACCATGTTAGATGAAAAGTTACTTGAGCAGTATTATGAGTTGTTAGGCAAAGAAGGTGTACATGAAATGTACGAAACCTTCAGTGACAACATTGGCGGTTATTTAAAGCGTTTAAACGAGCTGGTGCAAGAGCGCGATGAAACAGAAACCAGACGTCAAGCTCATAAGCTTAAAGGAGCTTGTCGATCGGTTGGGCTACGCCAATTAGCAAGTCAAATGGAACGCTTAGAACGAGAAGAATGGCACTGGCAAGACGCTGATGAGCTGATGGCGCAGTGGTCACTAGAATTACCACTGCACCAACACGAGTTACGCCACTGGCTACATGCTCGGGGTATTTAGAGACGGTTGCTCTAGGTGCTTAATCGACACATCACCAATAAAGCGGTAACCCTCACCATGAATGGTGGTGATTAAGTTTGGCGAGGTTTGGTCAGCCTCAAAATGACGACGAATACGGCGAATGGCTACATCAACGGTGCGGTCATTCGGACGTAACTCACGGTCAAGCATTTTCTTCACCAAAGTTTCGCGGTCGAGAATTTTACCAGGGTTGGTTAAAAATAATTCCATGGCGCGATATTCGCTTTTTGGCAAGCGGAACATTTTGCCATCTGGTGAGAATAAGCAGCGGCTGTCGCTTTCTAAACGCCAACCATTGAAGTCATATATCACACTGTCATGGCCCACGTTTCTTTGTTGGCTTTTCAGTGCTTCAATGCGACGGTATAAGTTGCGTACGCGAATAATCAATTCTTTCGGATTGTACGGCTTGATTAAATAGTCATCTGCACCTAATTCAAGGGCTAGCAAACGATCTTCTTCCGCGTCACGGCCGGTAAGAAACACCAAGCCAATGTTATCGTTTTCACGTAATTTTTCTGCCAGCTCAATACCGCTTTTACCCGGTAAGTTCACATCCATAATGACTAAATCGATTTGCTGACGAGCCATAATGCGTTGCATTTGCATGCCGTCTGCAGCATCAAACACGTCATAGCCTTCTTGCTGAAACAATCGCGTGAGTGTATTCCGTGTTACGACTTCGTCTTCGACGATTAATAATCTGGCGCTCATAAGTAGTTCCGAGAATCTGTTAACATGTGTTGAAATTTGGTAATCAAACTTAGTGTAGCATGTGATTTTATATATAGCTCGATAATCGTGCAAGAATTCTTTAATTTAAGCCTTCAAATGTTTGGCATGACGCACAGGGAACGTAATTGTGTATCGGGTGCCTTCGCCAGACGCGCTTTGCAGCTCAATGTGGCCATGTAAAACTTGGGCCACTAAGTTATAAACTAAATGCAAACCAAGGCCAGCAGCGCCATGACTACGCTTGCTCGTGACAAAGGGGTCAAATACACTTTTTAATAGCTCTTCAGGAATGCCATCACCATTGTCGGTGTAAGTCATTTGTAATTCAAGTGTATCGTCAGTCGCTGCGCTACTCGAAAGCAGTTCGAAATCGAAATGAATGTGGGGCTTGCTGGTGTTGGTAAACGCATGTTGTAAGGCGTTTTGCACCAGTTGGCTAATTACTTGATTCAGAGGGCCCGGCAGTGTGGTAATAATCAAATCATCGGCAACATTAGCGCTTAATTCAACGTCAGCGAGCTCGGCGTGACGATTGCGTAAACTTTGCGACACGTCGTCCCAGAATTTCGCTAAGTGAATGGCACGGTCTTCGTCACTAAACTGGTCCATTGAAAGCTTACTAAAATTACTAATTAAATCAGCGGTGCGCGAAATATTACGGCTAATTAATGCCAAGTTTTGATCAAATGATGTCATATGCCGCTGAAACTCTTGGGCGGTCAGCTTTTTCTCAGCAAACTTTTGCTTCAAGGTGCGTAGCGTGTCTTGCAAAATTGAGGTTGAGGTAACCGCAAGCCCCACAGGCGTGTTGACTTCGTGGGCAACTCCAGAAACCAGCTTAGCCAACGACGACATTTTTTCCGCTTGCACCAGCTCACTTTGATAGCGATGAGCGGTTTCAAGCGCTTGATGCAATTCTTGGTTTGACTCGTACAGTTTTTGCGTACGCTGTCTAACTTGTGCTTCAAGCTCGGTATTGAGTTCGCTAGCAGCCTTTTCAGCTTGTTCTTGGCGTTCTATGTGCTGTTGTATACGGCTCAACAATGAATTAAAAGCGTTCGCCAAGCGGTCAAGTTCTTGCAAGTCGAACTCAGGCAGGGCGCGGTTATATTCTTTGTCGCGGGCAATATCTTGAATACTCTCAACCATGCCATCAAGCGGCTGGGTAATAGCGCGGCGCAGCCATAACGACAACAACCAACTAAATATTAAACCAGCGGTGCTAATAATACCGCTTATGGCAAGTACATATAGTTTTGCCTCGTCATACTGCTGGCGCGAGGTGCGCACATACGCATAACCTTGCAACACGTTTTGCACGTAAATAGGCACTGATGACTCAACATAGGTGTCGGTAATGCGCGCATTCGAAAGATTCGCCACTCGCTCAAAGCGCACCGGAATAGGCGATTCGCGGTCAGCATAATAACTTGCGAAAAACTTCAAACTATTGGTGGCAGTGTCAAAACGGTATAGATGCACATGCAGAACCTGCGGCGTATGACGCAAACTCTGTAACCAGCGCTCAGCAACGTCGGGCTGGTTATACACCATAAACGAGGTGGAGTTTTCAGCAATTACTTGGCTAACTTCACTGGTTTGGCGTAACAGCCTTGATTGTGTATCAGCAATAAAACTAAAACTCAGCACCGCGCAGGCTAAAGTCACCAGTACCGTGGTGATTAAAATCACCATACTAGTTAAGCTACGTTTAATAGAACTGAGTTTTATCTGCATTCTTGCTACTTAAACCTTGCTAGTTAAACTCTGCTTCGTTAACGGGAGCCACGACGGGCCAAATATACTGCAAACTTATTATCTTGGGCCACGCGCTCGCAATGCGCAAAAGCTTGTTCAATAAGCTCTGGCCAAGGTAAAAAGCGGTTGGCAACTAACCATAACTCGCCGCCAGGCGACATATGCTGACGGACTTGTCGTAAAAACTGCTTACCAATTTCATAGTCGGTGGCAAGGCCGGTGTGAAACGGTGGGTGACTGACCACGTAATTAAACTGGGGCAAATTACTGGTCAGCCCGTCACTGGCAATGCATTCGCCCGTTAAACCATTTTGCCGCAGCGTCTCCGCAGTTGCCGCTAACGCCAATGCGCTCACATCAAGATAAGTAACCCGCAGGTGCTTAGCCTGACGTTGCAGCCATGCACCCAATACGCCATGCCCACAGGCAAAGTCCAACACGTGGCCCTGTTGCCAGCTCGGTAAATGTTCAAGCAACATTGCGCTACCAGCATCAATACCAGGAAACGCAAATACGCCAGGTAAACTGGCCAGCTTCAATGGGGTAGGTTGGCCTGGCTGAGCTAAGCTTTCATATTCAAAGCGCTGTTGCACATCAAAGCTCGATAATGTCTCAATAACCTCACTACGCAGTAACAAACTATGGTTACCCACGGCTACTTTTTGCGCTGGCGCTAAACTGGCAGGAAATTGTTTATTGATGCTTTTAATACCACCGCGATTTTCACCCACCAGCCAAATAGGCGTGCCGGCCGGTAATACCGAGCGCAACGCGTCGAGCAAATACCAAGTAAGCTGCTTTTCTTTCGGTAGCCATACTAGTGCGGCTTGCGGTGCTTGGGCGGAATCATACATCGGTGCGTCTGCACCAAAGTGGTGCATCACCTGTGGCGCATATGCTCGCCATTGTTTGGCGTACCCAGCATGAAAATGCCAGCACTGCACTACATTCAGGGCATCAGCTACTTCAGCATCAGGCGCATTGACCAATAATAATGGCGTATTATCAAAGCGCTGCTGATGGCGCAGCACTAATTGAGACGGTGTACTTAAATGTTTCATATTGGTTTTTGATCGTAAGCTTCGACAAAGACATCCACGTTTTCGCTTGCGTGTTCAATTCGCTCGCCATCAAATTGTGCCACGTTAAACAAAGCTTCGCCTTCATTAGCGACCGGAATATTACTGATGCCGATCACAATACCATGATATGGGCTCTTAATGGCATGCAGTTCATCACCATGCGGGTTCACTGTTTGAGCAATCACTTGGCCCTTATTAATGGTTTGCCCCAGCTCAACCTTAGGTACGACCAAGCCGTCATATTCATTACGAATCCAAGCGCTACGATGAGCAACCACCGGCTGCACTTTTTTGCGACGTTGGCGGCCTTTAAGCATTTTTAAGCGCTTCATGACGTTTTGTACACCAATAACACCGGCCTTAATTGCCGCATAGTCAAACCGTAAGGCTTCACCCGCCTCATATAAAATAAGCGGAATGCCAAGCTCGGAAGCTAACGAGCGCAACGAGCCGTCACGTTCTTTGCTGTGCAAAATAACCGGTGTGCCGAAAGCTTCAGCCATGGCCAGCGCGTCTTTGTTGTCGGTGTCAACGCGAATTTGTGGCAAGTTGCTGCGATGAATAGCACCGGTATGTAAGTCAATAATATGTGTTGCGTTTTGCACCAAGCTTTCATTGAACAAGTACGCCAAGCGGCTACCCAAAGCACCGCGCTCAGAACCAGGAAAGCAACGATTTAAATCGCGCCGGTCAGGCAAATACCGTGACTGCTGAATAAAGCCAAACACATTCACCACCGGCACAATAATCACCGTACCGGATAACTGCAGTGGATCTAACTCGCCCATTAAACGGCGGCATACCTCAATGCCGTTTAGTTCATCGCCATGTATAGCGGCACACACCAGCAGGGTTGGGCCGGCCTTCACGCCATGAAAAACCTCGGCATGCAAATCCATTGGCGTGTCGTTATACAGCCGCGCCGCCGGAATTTTAACGCTATGCCGCGAGCCCGGTGCAATACGCTGATTCGCCAGTTGAAACGATTTATGCTTCATAAAAACCTTAATGCGATATTAGCTGTTAGATATTAGATATTAGATATTAGATATTAGTGCTGCTGCAGCGGGTATCTAGGTTTGATCTAATATCCAATATCTAACAGCTAATATCGTCGTTGTCGTTGTTAGCCTTTGCCTTTGGTGCGAGTTTTATTGGCCTTGGCGTTCTTTTCAATAAACGAAATGATCTGATCGGCAACATCCTTGCCGGTTGCACCTTCAATGCCTTCAAGGCCTGGCGAAGAGTTTACTTCCATCACCAACGGGCCATGGTTTGAGCGTAGAATATCGACACCTGCAACATTCAGCCCCATGGTTTTGGCAGCTTTCACGGCGGTTGCGCGCTCGGCTGGGGTTAGTTTAACCAAACTGGCCGAGCCACCACGGTGTAAATTCGAACGAAATTCGCCAGCCTTGGCTTGGCGTTTCATGGCCGCAATAACTTTGTCGCCAATCACAAAACAGCGAATATCTGCACCGCCGGCTTCTTTAATGTATTCCTGCACCATAATGTGCGACTCAAGGCCCATAAATGCTTCAATAACGCTTTCAGCAGCCTGGCGGGTTTCAGCAAGCACCACACCGATACCTTGGGTGCCTTCCAGTAATTTAATCACTAATGGCGCGCCGCCAACCATGTCAATCAAGTCGGGAATATCTTGCGGTTGGCTAGCAAACCCAGTGGTTGGCAGGCCAATACCTTTACGGCTTAGCAATTGCAGCGAGCGCAATTTATCGCGGCTACGTGAAATCGCAACAGACTCGTTCAATGGGTAAGTGCCAATCATTTCAAATTGACGCAGTACCGCGGTGCCGAAAAACGTAATGGACGCACCAATACGCGGAATAATCGCGTCGTACTGCGGTAAGTCTTTACCTTTCATGTGAATAGATGACTCACGCGCGTTAATGTTCATGTAGCAACGCAATGGGTCAAGCACATCGACTGTGTGGCCGCGTGCTTCGCCAGCTTCAACTAAGCGGCGGGTAGAATAAAGACGCGGATTACGCGATAAAATGGCTATTCTCATGCGGTGGCTCCAGGCTGACCGAGTAAATAAGATTTGTCGGGGTCAACTAAAAAATGGCCACGCATGGCCTGTCGACCCAATAACATTCGAAACTTCATGGTGTCGCGATTGGTTAAGGTGAGTTCAATCGGTTGCTTAAACTCACCTAAGTGCAAGGTTGAGCGAATAACATAGCGCAGTTCGGTGTGACCTCCAGAGTCGGTCACCTCGCGCTGATCATGTATTTTCGACTCAATCATTAACTCGCGATCGCTGTGTTGCTCTGGGTGCAACCAAATACGCAACCAAGCTTCGCCATTTTTTTCAAACGGCTCTAATTTAAATGCGTGCAAACAAGAGGTACGCGCCCCCGTGTCAACTTTCATTTTTAGGGCGTCGATGCCAAGCTCAGGAAGTGAGCCCCATTCGCGCCAACCTAATGTCTGCATAAAACCTCTTTAAAAGCGAAAACGATATTAGCTATTGGATATTAGATATTAGATGAAACACAAATACCCGATACTTCGCACCAAATATCTAATATCCAATATCTGATAGCGCTTTTGTATTTTGCAGTGCGTGAAGCCAGGCCACGAATTCTTCGGGTGGACGATCTAACGCACTGACCGGAACAAACAGATCATAACCTAATAATTCACGAAAGTGTGTACATCGTGTTGCGAACATTGCCTGTACACCCTTATAAATTTTTCCCGATGCTGCCACAAAGCGGTCAGGAACTTCAAAATAGGGCGAATAATCTTGAATGTCGGGGCGCTCGTGCCGCAAGGCGACGACAAGTAAGTGGCGCTGCTCGCTAAGCAAATATACGGCGAGGCGCGGAGTTATATCGGCCAGAAGGGGCTCAATGTCGTGCAAAGCGAAGCCAATATAGGGTACTTCGTCGAGCTCTAGGCCTCGGTGTACGCGTGGTATGTCATAGCGCACAATATTATCCCAGAAAATCTGCCAGTGGCCGCGGCGATGGCAGTAACGAATGGCTTCGGGGGTTATTTCAAAACTGATTGGCGGCTCGAATACTTTGGCGCTGCCTAAAAATAACAGTGCCGCACTCGCAATGTATAGTAAGCCGAAGGCCGCTGGAGGGAGGGGCGCGTCAATCAGCCACAAGAATATAGCCACGGCAAAAATCACCAACCCTAGCGCACTAAAACCAGCCCCGTGGGCACGAGCTAAAGGGGTAACGGTAACGTGGCGTTGTTCGTGAGCTGGCGTGTTGGGTGCCATATGTCTCCTATGGTTTGCTGAAAGAGCTAGCCCTCAAGCTTGAAAATATCGCGAATAATTTGGCCGGTAAACTTAGTTTTTAAATAAAAACCACGCGGTAAAGTCTGTATGGGTTGGCCGTTGGCGCCAATGGCGTCGGTTAATACACGGCTATTGGCGGCCTTGGGGCGCAACTGCAGTACTTCGCCTTGGTGGGCGGTAATTGACTCCACTTCGCCTAGGGCAATTTTGTCCATGTGTTCTTGCCAGTCGGCTTTTAATTGCGCCTCTTGCGCGGCGCTTGGCTGCCATAAAAACGCGGTGCCAATGGTGCGCTCAGCTAGCGGTATCTCGCGCCGACCGTCAATTGGAATCCACAGCACACATTGTAGTTTATTGCGCACGTTGCTGCTTTCCCACGATAGCTCATGCACGTTGACCAGCGGTGTGGTGCATACAAAAGTCGTTTCTAGCGGCTTGCCGTTGGCATCTAAAGGAATGGTTTTTAGCTCCACGCCCAATTCGGGGAAATCTTGCAACGCTTGTGAGCCAGCGCTAGCACCTAAAGCGCTTTCAAGTAACTGGCCTACCCAACCTTTGTTGCGACGCAAGTCATTCGGTACCACCATGCCTTGTTCGGCGGCTAATTCGGCAAAGCTATAGCCAGCCAGTGCGCTGGCCTTATCAAAGAGCTGTTTAAGCTGCACATTTACCTCATCGAAACGGATTAATCCTTTCATTCATGACGCGATTATGGAAAAATCCAAAGCATATGTCGAATTTATGAGGGCGCTCGCGTGATAGACGCAGAAGGATTCCGCGCTAACGTAGGAATCATTATCTGTAACGAGCAGGGACAGGTATTTTGGGCGCGTCGATTCGGGCAACATAGTTGGCAGTTTCCGCAAGGCGGAATAGATGATGGCGAAACGCCAGAACAGGCTATGTATCGCGAGCTCTGGGAAGAGGTCGGATTAAAGCCCGAACAAGTTGAATTAGTTTACACCAGTCGGCAATGGCTCCGTTATCGGTTGCCAAAGCGCTTGGTACGACGCGAACAGCGGCCGACCTGTATTGGTCAAAAACAGAAATGGTTTTTACTGCGGTTAAAATGTAATGAAGAGGATGTAAACGTCACTCAGTCGTCACATCCTGAATTTGATGATTGGCGTTGGGTGAGCTTTTGGTACCCTGTGCGACAAGTTGTGTCGTTTAAGCGTGAGGTTTATCGTCGGGTGCTGAAAGAGTTCAGCGCGGTGGTGCTAAATCTGCAGTCGCATAAACGTCACCGTCCAGCCCGGCGCCGCCGTTCTTGAGTCGGTAGCTCTTAGGTTAAACAACATATGCTTCGAGTACTGCAACGCATTGTGGAAGCGGTGAATCAGGCGCCAGATTTCGAGCTGGCGCTGCAAACCATGGTGCGTCAAGTAAAAGAAGCCTTACATACCGACTCTTGTACTGTTTATTTAGCCGACCATGAGCAACATATGTTTGCCTTGGCCGCTACTGACGGTCTAGAAATTCGCTCTGACGAACCTATTCATGTGCCATTCGGCGAGGGGGTTATTAGTTTAGCCGCCTCGCGCGAAGAACCACTGAATATTCCCAATGCTTCTGAGCACCCAGCCTTTTTAAAGCTAGAACACGTTATTGAAGACCGCTACAAAGCCATGTTGGCGGCGCCGGTTATCCATCGCCGGCGGGTACTTGGGGTTTTAGCCGTGCAGCAAGAACATGCGCGCGCCTTTACCCGCGACGAAGAAGCCTTTGTGGTCACCTTAGCGGCTCAGTTAGCGGTGGTTATTGCTCATGCCGAAGCCAAAGGCCTATTGCGCACCGCCAAGCAATCTCCATGGCTGCAAACCATTAAGGGCTTACCCGCAGCACCAGGGGTGGCCATTGGCGAAGCCTTTGTGGTGAAACCGCCAGCCCGGCTTAGTGAAGTTACTCCCAAACGTAGCGACATGCACGAACATGAAATTCGTGCCTTTCGTGCTGCGGTTGCACGAACGCGACAAGAACTGCTCGACATTAGCGACAGCATGAAAGGCCATGTGGCCGAAGAAACTTTGGCTATTTTTGATGTTTATCACGCCATGATGGACTCGGCGAGTTTGGGTCAGCAAGTTGAACAAACTATTCAGGAAGGCTGGCGCGCGCAAACCGCATTAAAAATGGTGGTTGAGCAACTGGTCGACCAATTTGAAAACCTTGATGACGAATACATACGCGAACGTGCCAGCGACGTGCGTGACTTGGGCAATCGTATTTTGGCCCATTTGCAAAATCGCGAGGCACGCAATTTAACGCCGCCGTCGCAATGCATCTTAGTGGCTGACGAAGTCACCGCAACTATGTTAGCGGAACTGCCGCAAGCCGATATTATTGGTATGGTGTCATTACGCGGCTCTGGCAATTCGCATGCTGCTATTATGGCACGCAGTATGGGTATTCCGGCAGTGCTTGGCGTTGACAGTATTGCGCTTAACGACGTTAACGGCGAAACCCTCATTGTTGATGGCTACAATGGCGACGTGTTTGTAAATCCGCCGTTGCAGGTTGAAAACGAATACCGCCAGTTGGCTGATGAAGAGCTGGTGCTACGACAAAAAGTCATGCAAGCGCGTAGCTTACCGGCTGAGACCATTGATGGGGTGAGGGTACAGCTTAATTTAAATGTCGGTTTGAACACCGAACGTGACTGGTTGAATGACCTGAACGTACAAGGCGTTGGGCTGTACCGTACTGAAATTCCATTTATGATGCGCGAGCGCTTGCCCACGGAAGACGAACAAGAAGAGCTATACGCGCAAGTGCTAGAGCAGTTTCGCGGTGCGCCGGTGGTTATGCGCACCCTAGATGTTGGTGGTGACAAACCGCTGCCGTATCTACCCATGAATGAAGAAAACCCATTTTTGGGCTGGCGCGGTATTCGTTTAACGCTTGATCACCCGGAAATATTTTTAGTGCAAATTCGGGCGCTGCTGCGAGCCTCGGTAGGGCGCAACAATTTACGCATTCTGCTGCCCATGATCACCAGCGCCGAAGAAGTCGACGAAGCTGTGCGCATGATTCATCAGGCATACCACGAAGTAGCCGAAGAACTTGCCTGCAGCGTTGATGAACAGCTTTATGAGCCACAAATTGGCGTCATGATAGAAGTGCCAGCTATGATTTATCAACTGCACTGCGTGGCCGATAAAATTGATTTTTTCTCGGTGGGTACCAATGACTTAACCCAATACATGCTGGCGGTTGATCGCAACAATTCGCGGGTGGCGAGCTTATACGATGCGTTTCACCCCGCGGTGTTGCATGCCCTGAAGCAAATTATTGACCGCTGCGACGAGCTGAACAAACCGGTGTCGGTGTGTGGCGAACTCGCTGGTGAGCCAGGTGGTGCCTTGCTGCTATTGGCCATGGGCTATCGCAACCTCAGCATGAACAGCTACAATATAGATCGTATTCGCTGGATTATTCGCCATATTCAAGCCGCCGACTTACACGACGTACTACACAAAGCGCTGGCGTCGCGCACCCCTCAAGAAGTGAAAAGACACGTGGTGATGGCACTTGAAAATGCCGGTCTCGGTGGTTTTGTCAGGGCGGGAAGCTAAGGAGAACATGTGCTGTTAGCAGGCTGGTTATGGTGTCTTGCCGGGGGCGTAGTCGCGGGCCTACTTGCCGGTATGTTAGGTATCGGCGGCGGCCTTGTTATTGTTCCCCTGTTAATTTATTTACTGCCATTACTGGGTGTTGCGCCCGATTTAGTCGTACAAATGGCGGTAGCCACCTCGCTTGCCACCATTGTCATGACCACCTTAAGCTCAGCGCGCTCGCACCTGAAACACGGGCAAGTCAGCTTTTTTTGGGTTCGTCGTCTTATTCCTGGCCTTATGGTTGGGGCCGTGTGTGGCGCCTGGTTAGCCACCATGCTTGACCCCGACTGGCTGCAACGTATCTTCGCCGTGGTGCTCATGGCGCTATCTATTCGTATGTTAATACCGCAACGCAGCGGCGAGCCACTCACTGACGTCTCGAAACGCTTAATGGCACTTATTAGTGCCGGCATGGGAACGCTGTCAGCGTTAGTCGGCATTGGCGGAGGCTCGTTAACCGTGCCGCTATTGCAGCGCTTAAGGGTTCCTATTCGCCAAGCAATTGCGGTATCCTCAGTTGGAAGTTTAAGCATTGGCTTAAGCGCGGTAATCGCTTTTGTGGTGTTGGGCCAGCAACTTGAAGGCGCCGACGGCCTGTCTGGCTATGTACATGTGCAAGCTTGGTTAGCTATTTCTATCGCCTCTATGCTGTGTGCACCCATTGGTGCTAGCTTAACCCAGCGCTTGCCGGTGAAACATTTGCAGCGCGGTTTTGCGATATTTTTAGTGATTATTTCAATAAAACTCGTCATAGGATAATTCATGCAGTCAGACTATTTGGTGCACCCCAATATCGATCCAATCATTGTCAGTATTGGTCCGTTTGACTTGCGCTGGTACGGGTTAATGTACCTCGTTGGCTTTTTATTCGCCTGGTGGTGGGGCAATCGCCAATGCCGCATGCCGCACTACGCCGCTCAGGGGTGGACAGAAAAACGCTTCAGCGACTTACTGTTTTGGGCATTTATGGGCGTTATTTTAGGCGGCCGTGTGGGCTATGTGCTGTTTTATCAATTCGAGCGCTTTATAGATAACCCATTGTATTTATTTGATATTACAAGTGGTGGCATGTCGTTCCACGGTGGTTTGCTCGGCGTTCTTACGGTGCTGTGGATTTTTTCTGTGAAATCAAAGCAATCGTTTTTGGCCATCGGCGACTTTGTCGCACCGCTGGTGCCAGTAGGCTTGGGCGCAGGGCGTATTGGTAATTTCATTAATGGCGAACTGTGGGGTCGGGTTACCGACGTACCTTGGGCTATGATTTTCCCAGCGGCGGGGCCAGAGCCACGGCACCCGTCACAGCTGTACCAAGCCGGACTTGAAGGCTTAGCATTGTTTGTTATTTTGGCATTTTATAGTCGCAAGCCACGGCCAACCGGTGCTATAGGCGGGTTATTCTTAATTGGCTATGGCCTTGCCCGCTTTGTGGTGGAGTACGCCCGCCAACCTGACGAACATTTGGGCTTGTTACTATTTGGCTGGTCTATGGGGCAATGGCTATCAGCGCCCATGATTGTGGGCGGCGTATTGTTAATGGTATTTGCCTATAAACGTGGGAGCAAAGCGTGAAACAGTATTTAGACTTATGCCAACGTATTGTTGATGACGGCGTATGGGTAGCAAACGAACGCACTGGCAAACGCTGCCTCACGGTCATTAACGCTGACTTAGAATACCGTGTTGATCGCAACGAATTCCCGCTTATTACCACCCGCAAAAGCTATTGGAAGGCAGCCATTGCCGAGCTACTGGGCTATATTCGTGGCTATTCCAATGCGGCCGACTTTCGCGCACTAGGCACCCCAACATGGGACGCCAATGCCAACCTAAACGAAGCCTGGCTAGCCAACCCGCACCGTAAGGGCGAAGATGACATGGGCCGCGTGTACGGTGTACAAGGTCGCGCTTGGGCGAAACCAGACGGCGGTGTGGTAGACCAACTGCGTAAAGTGGTGGATAACCTGTCGCGCGGCTTGGACGATCGCGGCGAAATTATCAGCTTTTATAACCCCGGCGAGTTTCACATGGGCTGCTTGCGCCCCTGCATGCACACCCATAACTTCTCGCTACTTGGCGACACCTTGTACTTAACCAGCTACCAACGCTCATGCGACGTACCGCTCGGCTTAAACTTCAACCAAGTACAAGTATTTACGTTTTTGGCACTCATGGCGCAAATTACTGGCCACAAAGCTGGCGTGGCTTATCATAAAATTGTCAACGCTCACATTTACGAAGACCAACTCGAGCTAATGCGCGACGTGCAACTTAAGCGCGAGCCATTCCCTGCGCCACAGCTAGAAATCAACCCCGACATTAAGTCACTAGAAGACCTAGAAGCCTGGGTAACTATGGACGACTTTGCGGTTCATAATTATCAGCACCACCCAGCTATTCAATATCCGTTTAGCGTGTAGCCCGGCGTTATACGCCGGGTGGCGCGCAGCGCCGTTAATGGTTAGTACCCAGCCATTACTCTCATTTTGTTAATGTTCCGTTTATGTAACATTATAATCTTTTTATAGGTATAAAGTTCTTTTTGGGTAACATTGTGTATTTTCTTGCTATTTAATAATTTAAAGCTAAACTCCTATAAAGTACAAAATTAGGAACTTTAATACTCTTAATGTTCTTAAAGTTAAATATATGGAACTTTAATGGTCTTGAGCTGTGCAAGTGTTGGCTAATGTTCGACAATAACAGCGCTACGCGCTACCCGGCGTATAACGCCGGGCTACGAACCACGAACCACCAACAGCGCTACGCGCTACCCGGCGTATAACGCCGGGCTACCAACAGCGAAGCGGACGAGCAGCGCAGCGCACGAACCACGAACAGCGAAGCGGACGAATAATGCAACTAAGCCACTTATCACCAGCCGCGCTTGCCGAAGAACTCGGCCAACGTCTCAAGCAAGCTAGGCTGAATGCCAATATTACCCAAGCTGAGCTGGCCAAGCGCGCCGGCGTCAGCCGTAAAATTGTGCTTAGCGCTGAAAAAGGTCAAGTGCAGCTGGAAAACTTCGCTGCGCTATTGTTGGCGCTAGGGCTCGCCGAGCAGCTGAATAATTTCATTCCCAAACCACAAATTTCGCCAATACAGCTGCAAAAGTTGCAAGGCAAAAAGCGCGAGCGGGCAAGCGGTCGTCGTGCAAGTAGCAGCCAACCAAGCGGTAAAACCGACGAAGGTGAGCCATCATGGTGATGGAAGTTGTCAGCGTTTGGTATCACGAGCACGAAGTTGGTGCATTAAGCTTTGACAGTGACCAAGGCTTTGGTGCATTTGAGTACACGCCGGAATTTATTCGCAGCGGCCTTGAATTAGCGCCATTAACCATGCCGCTACCAACCACGAATGCTAAACAAATTTTCAGCTTCCCGCAGCTTAATAACAGCACCTTTCATGGGCTTCCTGGCCTAGTGGCTGATTCACTGCCTGATGACTTCGGCAATGCAGTGCTCAATGCTTGGGTGGCAAACCGTGGTAAGCAGCCAAGCGAGATTACCCCACTGCAACGCCTGCAATACACAGGTAGGCGCGGCATGGGCGCATTGGAATATCGGCCCGCCACCAAAGTGCGTGGTTTTGAAGCGCTGCAGCAAGTAGACATTGCTCAGCTGACTGAAATTGCCCAAGAGGTGCTTGATCACCGCGCGCAGTTTCAGCAAAACCTGCCAAGTAACGGTGATATTGACCGCGAAGCCATGCTGGCGTTGTTGTCGGTGGGAACCAGTGCCGGCGGTGCCCGGCCCAAAGCGGTGCTGGCTTTTAACCATGACTTTTCACAGGTGCGTTCAGGTCAAACCGACGCGCCTGAAGGCTTTACCCATTACTTGATGAAGTTTGACGGGGTAAAAGAAAGCGGCAGCGGCCATGAAACCTTCGGTGACCCCCAAGGCTATGGGGCCATGGAGTATGTGTACTATTTAATGGCGAGTGCTTGCGGCATTGACATGATGCCTTGCCATTTATTGCCTGAAGGTAACCGTAGACATTTTCTTACGCAGCGTTTTGATCGCATTGGAAACAGCAAAATACATACGCAAACGCTCAACGGTATTGCCCACGTAGACTACAAACAACCGGGGAGCTTCTCGTACAGCGAACTCTTTGCGGTGGCTCGGAAGTTACGTTTAACCGCCCCTGAAGCTGAACAATTGATGCGCCGCATGATATTTAATTTAGTGGCGCGCAATCACGACGATCACGCGAAAAACTTTGCTTTTCAATATCGCAATAGCCGCTGGCAGCTAGCTCCGGCCTATGATGTTGCCTTTAGCTATAAACCCGACAGCAAATGGGTGAACCAACATTGGATGCAACTAAACGGCAAGCGCGAAAACTTCACCCGCGCCGATATTTACAGTTTAGAACCAGTCAGCCCACTGTTTAGTCGGCGCAAACTTGATGCCATGATTGATGAAACCATTGAGGCGGTCAGCCGCTGGCCGGTTCTTGCCAAACAACACGACGTGCCGCAGTCGCTTGCTGAGTTGATAGCGCGGCATCAACGGCTCGACTTATAGGGCTCGGTGTGAGTATCTCGAAACATTAGTTGGTGCCGGTTTTTCAGTAATCGGCATCAAAAATTCGTTGCGCAAACTCTGAATCACGACTACATTTATGTATAAGTTTTATGCGCATAGCTAATGCGCATAGCTAATGCGCATAAAGGGCTGCTGGCAATCAATGTCATTGACTCAAAGTTCAAGCCGACCACCACACCTACTGTCATGAATTAGAGGGGCATAGCAATGAACTATCAAGCACCTAAAAAAGCGACCAACTTGAGTGTTAGCGAACCCTTGTTGCAAGAAGCTAAAGCGTTGAAGATTAATTTGTCGGCAACATTTGAGGCGGCGCTAGTCGAAGAAGTACGTAAGCAAAAACAGCAACGTTGGCAGCAGGAAAATAAGCAGGCTATTCAAGAAGCGAATAGCTATGTTACCGAACATGGTTTGTTTGCCGCGAAGCATCGGGTGTTCTAATGGCACAGTTTGATGTGTATGAGAATTTGGATGCCGATACTCGAGAAGCCTATCCATTCTTTGTCGACTTGCAAAATGATCTAATGCACGACTTGAATACACGCGTTGTAGCGCCTCTTGTTCTTAAGCAAAGTTTTAATGGCGCGCCGATACAAGCATTGTGTCCTGTTGTGCGTGGGATAAGGGCGTATGACAGTAACGAAGAGTTCGTGGTGATGACGCATCAGCTTGCTAGTATTCCATTGCCGGCCAATCAAGTGCCAGTGGTTTCATTGAAAGACCAGCAGTTTGTTCTGCTCAATGCGCTCGATTTTCTAATTACCGGCAGTTAGCTGATCACAAGTGTCAAAGAGCGTGGTAAAATTCGCCCCATGACGACAGAAAAAAATAATCAGCGCTTTTCGGGTGTCGAGCGGGTATATGGCCACGCCGCGGCAAACCAATTCTCCCAACATCATGTGGCCGTTATTGGCTTAGGTGGCGTTGGTTCGTGGGCGGTTGAAGCGCTTGCGCGCTCAGGCATCGGCGCGTTAACGCTCATTGACCTTGACGATGTATGCGTCACCAACATGAATCGCCAGCTACCGGCGTTGACGAGCACGGTCGGGCAGCTGAAAACCGAAGTGTTAGCAGCACGCGTGCGCGACATCAACCCGGACTGCCAAGTGCGGGTGATTGATGACTTTTTGTCGGCAGATAATCTTAATGAATATTTAGGATCGGGCGACAGCGGCACGCCAGTCACTGCCGTGTTAGACGCCATTGATAGTGTGAGCGTGAAAGCCGCACTAATTGCTTGGTGCAAACGGCGTAAGTTGCCGCTAGTTACCTGCGGTGGTGCCGGTGGGCAAATTGACCCAAGCCAAGTGGCATCAGCTGATTTAGCCAAAGCCACGCAAGACCCGTTGCTCGCCAAAGTGCGCTCTATGCTGCGCCGTGATTATAACTTTTCGAAAAACCCGAAGCGCTCGTTTGGCGTCACTGCGGTGTACTCCACCGAGCAGCTACGTTACCCAACCGCAGACGGCGAATGGTCACATGCCAAGCCAGGCGCCGGCAGCATGCGCATGAACTGCGCCACGGGTTTCGGTGCCGCCATGCCGGTTACCGCCACCTTCGCCATGCATGCCGTCGCCCTGCTATTGAAAAAGCTCGCGCGCTAAAAAAACAAAGCTGGAGAAATAGCAAAGCGTGCCGCTAGGTTTTCAATGTGGCGGCGCGTTAGCTGTTTATGACCGTTTAAAATTTGTGATACCAGGCTTTTCTTGCCAATTTCGTTCTCAAAATCTGTGGTGTTCAGATTGTGCTGCTCCATTAAGAAACGCAACGTGGCAACGGCTGGCTCGATGTCGGTTTGACGTTGGTTAAACGCACTGAATTCATCAGCAGATGACTCGTAACGTTCTATCGAAGCGGACAGCGCTTCTATTAGAATGTAATTGGTTTCGTAATCTTCAAGCAAGTCTTCAACTTGCTCTAAAGCCTGCGCATGCTCACGGGTATTGCGAATTTCACGGGCTAGCGGAAAAGCGTGATTTAATTCTGTAATTAAACTGGCAACTTGCGAATGACGTTCAAAATTCATCAGCTTATCCCTCACTTGTTGATCTTGCGGTAGCTTTCGCACAGCGCGTCATAGGTTTTATGATCACAAATGTGTTTAACGAAAACCTTATGATGAACAAAATCGATGAAAGCAATTAATCGCAATTGATTGCCACCAATGTCGATCACCCACCGTTTCGGCTTGTATTTAAAGTTATCAAGGCTAACGAATACTTTCTTCATTGCCGTAGGGCTGTCGAAGTCGTGCTTGCTTAGCAGACGATATACAAAATCGATGCTCGCCGCCTTGTTTGGGAAACGTTTAGTGGCATCAGAAAACGGTTTACGAGAAATTACATGCATTTTACTGGTTCACTTTTGGTAAACTTTAACAGGGGTGAGGGTGGTTTACAATAGGTAAACCAATCGAAAGTCCATGAAGTTGATGCTAGCAATTTTATGGAAAATAGGGATAGCGGGAGAATACGTATTCTGTTGTGCGGTGCTGCGCACTCGAGCAATCACGGTGCGTCGCACCACCCGGCGTAGAACGTTGAACATTACTTTAGTGGTGGGTATAACCTCGCTGCGCTCGTCCCGGCGTAGAACGTTGAGCAATATCTTAGCGACAGGTATAACCTCGCTGCGCTCGTCCCGGCGTAGAACGTTGAGCAATATCTTAGCGACAGGTATAACCTCGCTGCGCTCGTCCCGGCGTAGAACGTTGAGCAATATCTTAGCGACAGGTATAACCTCGCTGCGCTCGTCCCGGCGTAGAACGCCGGGCTACAGTTTCGCGATAACGTTGCGTAGGCCGTTGCGGCGTGAGCTGGTGACGAAGTCGGCAAGCCCCAGCGTGTCGAAGTGTTGGTCAAGCGAATAGGCGGCTACCTGAGCGCGTGACGCGCCATGGAGCGCTTGGCGAATAATCATCAGTAGCCCAAGAACCACGCGCGATTCGCTGTCGACGGTTAAGCTTAAGGCTTCGCCTGCAACGGCGTCAGCGCGCCAGTCAGCTTGCATCCATACGCGCGCCTCGCAACCAAACACTTCGCGCTCAGGTGTACGAAACTCGTGGTCTACCGCGGCCTGCTTGGCTAGCTGCACCAAATAACGCATGCGGTTTTCGCGCGAACCGAGTTGGCTGCGCAGCGCTAACAGATCAGATTCCGCCAAAATGCCGTAGCAACTGTTGTCAGGTAAAGATGTGTCAGATTTGCGCATGAAATTCCTTAATGAAAATTAGAAATTCGTCGGGTTTATCAATAAAAGCGGCCGTAAGAGTACCATTTTTGCATCGAAAAATGTTAATCTTGCTCGGTCTCAAATTCATTGGAACAGAACTTTAAACAACAGGAACGACAACATGAAAGTATTAGTGGCGGTCAAACGCGTCATTGATTACAACGTGAAGGTTCGCGTAAAAGCGGACAATTCAGACGTTGATCTGGCCAACGTTAAAATGGCCCTGAACCCGTTCTGTGAAATCGCCGTCGAGGAAGCAGTACGACTCAAAGAAAAAGGCATTGCTGAAGAAGTCGTGGTAGTGAGTATTGGCCCTAAAGCCGTGCAAGAACAGCTACGCACCGCTTTAGCACTAGGCGCCGATCGCGCCATTCAGGTAGAAACTGAAGATATGCCAGACTCGCTTGCGGTAGCCAAACTACTCAAGGGCGTGGTTGAAAAAGAACAACCGCAGTTGGTCATTCTGGGCAAGCAAGCCATTGACTCAGACAATAACCAAACTGGCCAAATGCTTGGCGCCTTAACTGGTATGCCACAAGGCACCTTCGCGTCAAAAGTTGACGTAGCTGACGGTAGTGTAAACGTAACCCGTGAAGTTGACGGCGGCCTACAAACGGTGAAGCTGCAATTGCCAGCAATAGTAACCACCGACTTACGCTTGAACGAGCCGCGTTATGCATCATTGCCAAACATTATGAAAGCGAAGAAAAAGCCGCTTGACGTCATGACTGCAGACGAGCTTGGCGTGAGCGTTAAGCGTACCGTAAAAGTATTGAAGGTTGAGCCACCCGCAGAACGCAGTGCCGGCATTAAAGTTGCCGATGTGGCTGAATTGGTTGAAAAATTAAAGAATGAGGCAAAAGTGATATGAGTATTCTCGTTATTGCCGAACACGACAATGCCAGCTTAAACGCGGCAACACTAAAAACCTTAGCTGCTGCCAAACAAATCGGCGGCGACATTCATGTTCTAGTTGCTGGCGAAGGTTGCCAAGCCGTTGCCGATGAAGCGGCAAAAGCTGAAGGCGTTAGCAAAGTTTTGTTAGCTGACAACGCTGCCTACGGTCACTTTTTGGCAGAAAACCTCGGCCAACTCGTTGCTGACTTAGCCAAAGACTACGGACACGTATTGGCCCCAGCAACCACTACCGGCAAAAACTTTATGCCGCGTGTAGCCGCGTTGTTAGACGTCGCGCAAATTTCAGACATTATTGCGGTAGAAAGCGCAGATACCTTCAAGCGTCCAATCTACGCCGGTAACGCCATTGCTACCGTGCAGTCAGAAGACGCCATTAAGGTGATCACGTTACGTACCACAGCATTTGACGCGGTCGCGGCCGAAGGTGGCAATGCTAGCGTTGACGCAGTCAGCAATGTTGTGAACAACGACAAAGCTGAATTTGTTGGCGAAGAACTTGCCGAGTCAGAACGCCCAGAGTTAACCGCTGCAAGCGTGGTTATTTCAGGTGGTCGCGGTATGCAAAATGGCGAAAACTTCCATTTGCTTGAAAAAGTAGCTGACAAACTTGGCGCAGCAGTTGGTGCATCACGTGCCGCGGTTGACGCAGGCTTCGTACCAAACGACATGCAAGTTGGCCAAACCGGTAAAATTGTCGCTCCTGACCTGTACATTGCGGTAGGTATCAGCGGTGCCATTCAGCATTTGGCCGGTATGAAAGACTCTAAAGTTATTGTGGCGATTAACAAAGACGAAGAAGCACCAATTTTCCAAGTTGCAGACTATGGTTTGGTTGCTGATTTGTTCGACGTTCTCCCAGAACTCGAGCAAAAACTTTAAAAAGCAAAAGCGATATTAGCTATTAGATATTGGATATTAGCCCGAAACTTCGGGCTTTACCCTAAAGCTAATATCGCGCCCGCCCATCCAATATCCAATAGCCAATATCGCGCTCGCCCTTCCAATATCCGATATCTAATAGCTAATATCGCCTTTGCCTTTACAAATTTCTTACGAAGTAAAGTGCGTGGACAGTTTTTACACCCGTTGCTATAACATCCTCATACGTCAATGATCATATAAAGCGGTTTATGTGAGGATACCGAACATGAGAAAAACAATAACATTCGCGGTAGCATTAGCCCTATCTTCAGCAAGCTTAGCGGCACAAGCAAACAAACTAGAATTGCGCGGCAGCATTAACTATGGCTACAGTCAGAAAGCAGATGAACGCACCGAATTCAACCAAGCCACTTATTTAATAGAAGTAAGCCAACAGGCTAATATGCCGCTGGTTTATGCGGCCAGCTCGTGGGGCCAATACAAAGACGCCATTGAGCAAGTTACGGTGTCAATAAAAGACGCAGCAGGCAACGACATCATTGTCAATCAACCTATTACTGTGGCAGCTGAGTTAACGCCTCTCGCCAATACTTTTTATTTTGATCAAGGCCGTTACACAGACTTTGTCAGTTGGACACTTAATGGTGTTACCGCAGCGGGCATGAACAGCCAAACCAAGCTCAACCTGCAAGGCCCACGAGAATCGCTTTTGGCATCAACGGCAGAGTTTCCACGCTTCATAAGTAACCCTAGGTACGTGAACGCAACGCTAACCTCAAGCGTGGAAACTGCCGCTGGTACCTCGCTCCTTTATTTGCAGGGGCCTGTAACTAGCATTCAAGAAGCTAGCGTGGATAGTGACGGCGATGGTGTCTTGGACGATCTCGATAGCTGCCCAGGCTCCGACACCACAGCGACAGTGATGGTAGGTACTAATGACTCTGGCGTGACCAACAGCATTGATGCTGCTGGCTGCTCAATAGCCGATCACGTCAAAGCTTGTTTCGCGCAAGCCAACAACCACGGTGACACCGTTTCTTGCGTATCTCACCTTGCCAAAGAACTCCGCCAAGCGGGTACCATCACCGGTCGTGCCCAAGGCCAACTGCTGCGCTCACTCTGAGCGCAGCCCCCTCTAATATCTAATATCTGTTATCTGATATCGCACTTGCAATTTTTCCCAACGAATCACTTGCATATTTGTAACTCATCGGACATGATTGAACCTATAACATCCTAATCGGATTAGGTGGCTAACATGAAAAGAAGAACAACTATGCTAAAAAAATTACCTATCGCGTCAGCTATCGCGCTGGCATTAGCAGGAACAGCAAGCGTTCAAGCCGCGGAATTTGAAGTTGGTGATTTCCGTGTTAAATTCGACTCCATTATTTCCTATGGTGCCGCGTGGCGTATGGAAGAGCGCGACATGCGTCTCATCCACCCAGGCAATATGGAAGGTGGTTTAGGCCAGTCAGGCGTAGCCGACGACGGTAACCTAAACTACGACAAAGGCGACATGGTATCGTCAGTCCTTAAAGGTGTTCATGACTTGAGCATCGACGGTGGCGACTACGGCGCATTTGTTCGTTTCAAATATTGGTATGACGACGTTATCAAGAATAACGAAGTTGCCCATGGCCACACGTCAACCAACTACTATCCAAACGTAACCCTAGACAACGACGGTTTAGACGACTGGTCAACCGGTTCAGGTATTAAATTACTTGACGCGTTTGTATACGGTTACTTTGACATCGGTGACATGCCAGCTAACTTGCGTGTTGGTCGCCAAGTACTAAGTTGGGGTGAAAGTACCTTTATCTTTAACGGTATTAACGCTATCAACCCAGTCGACGTGAACGCGGTTCGCCGTCCAGGTGTTGAAATTAAAGAAGCATTGTTACCGGTTGGCATGATCAACTTAAACGTTGGTTTAACCGACGAAACCAGTTTAGACATGTTTTATCAGTACGAGTGGGACGACTACAAACTTGATGGTTGTGGTACCTTCTTCTCTACGGTAGACATTTTAGGCGGCCCAGGTTGTAACAAAGTTACCCTGAACCCGCAGTTGGTGCCTGGCCTAGCTAGCTCAAACTTGAGCGACCTTGAGTCTATTCAATATGGTACCTATTTAGAGCGTCGCCCAGACATTGAGCCAGACGACGGCGGTCAATATGGTTTTGCGTTGCGTCATTATGCGACTAGTATCGACACTGAATTTGGTGTCTATTTCATGAACATTCACACGCAGACGCCAATTATTTCTGCCTACAACTGGCAACAACAACCGTCTCCAGCATTGAGCCACCCAGATGGTATTCCAATTGCTGGTCCTGACTATGTGTTGCAGTTCCCTGAAGATCAAAAAATCTTTGGTTTGAGTGCTTCAACCTTAATCGGTGAATGGTCTGTTGGCGGTGAAGTAAGCCACCGCTTAGACATGCCAGTGCAAATTAACACCACTGAAATCCTAAGTGCAGGTTTACGTGCCGGCGTACCAAGCACCTTCTCTAACCGTATTCAACGTGACGGTACTGGCGCAATTACCAACCTCGGTGAATTGCAAGAAGGTTATGACGAGTACGACGTGTCGCAATGGCAGTTAACAGGTGTGCGCTTCTTTGACCGTGCATTAGGTTCTGACCGTATTACCTTCATTGGTGAAGTAGCGGTAAGTAAAGTACATGGCCTTGCTGACTTAGACGAGCAGCGCTATGGTCGTAACCCAGTATTCGGTAAGTGCTTAACCGTTGCTGACCAAAATGCCTTGGGTAACCCAACGGCAACCACGAATATTAACTGTGAAGGCTTTGTTACCGCTACATCGTGGGGCTACCGTGCTCGCGTAGTGGGTGAATACAACAACGTATTCTCAGGTTGGAACATGTTTCCAACTATTGCCTTTGGCCACGATGTGAAAGGTTATTCTGCGAACTCGAACTTTATCGAAGGTCGTAAAACCTTGGGCTTGAGCGTAGACTTCAGCTACTTAAGCGAGTACAAAATTGGCGTTGGTTATAACATCACCGATGGTGCTGATTTTGACCCAGCTGACGACCGTGACTTCGCATCAGTTAGCTTTAGCTACAGCTTCTAAGGCTTAGTTTCAGCCGACAGAGCAAAACGGAATACCGTTTTAAGAAAGCCCTCGTGGTTGTCAAAACAACTGCGGGGGTTTTTTAACGTTTAACGAATGGAAAAACCGTGACTACTACCAATTATTACTTTATTGCATCCCCTCTACATCTTTTGTTTAGCGTTGTGAAAGCGCTAGAAAATAAGCAACAACGAAATATCGCCGTTATAGATTACTACCTAGAAAGCAACCGTAAGTTGTTTACTGACGTGCTACAACAAGGCGATATATTCGAAACTGTGATTAGCTTTGACGACTCACACATTAAAAGCAAAGTAACCAAACGCAAAGCACGGCTGAAGACGTTATCTGAACTTGTCGGGCAAACTCCGCCGTCGCGTATTTATACGGGTTCTGATCGCAGTCTTGAATTTCAATACTGCATGCATTTGAGCAATAAAAATGGCCGCACAGTGGAAGGCGAGTACCTTGACGAGGGCACGCAAACCTACCTCGGCCACCGTTATATGCATAAGTTTGTGCACCTGTACGTAGAACCGTTATTGAAGAAACTAGCCTATGGATGGTGGTGGAAGAGCCCCAAAATGATAGGCGCATCGGGTTGGATAAAAACCATTCATGCTACTTTTCCAGAGTTAGTGCACCCTGTGCTGCGCGACGATAAGGACAAAGAAATCAAGGCGATTTCTCATGATCAGTTCGCCACGCCAGAATTTGCTGCGTTTACCAAAAAGCTCATGGAGCTTTCCGATATTGACCCCGTGCCATTGCAAAATGTCGACTACGTGATCTTGCTAACCGGTGATTCGTTTTACACCGACGTGCGCGCACATTTGAACAAACTGCTCGATGTTTTAACCAAGAAAACCAGTAAAAACCGTATTGCATTGAAGCCACACCCGCGCTCTGAGCACTTAGCAGAATTTCAACGTGAACACCCCGAGCTGGTGCACATTGATAACCGTGTTGGATTTGAGCTGTTGTTATCGCAGTTCCATGAAAACTGTACTTTTATTGGTGATGTAAGTTCCACTTTGTTTACTATTCGTTGGTTAAACCAGAATCAGAAAGTATTAGCGGTGAAGCTACAGCAAAAAACGCCAGATCACTTTGTGCAGCCCCTCGCTAATTTATTAAGCTCAGTAAATGTACCGCAGTTAAGTTATGACGAGCTGGAGAACACACTATGAAAAAATTCTTAACGTTAGGCTTGTTGCTATCGGCAACCAGTGTATACGCCAACGCTAACGCCAACGACAACACGCTAAAGCTTGATGATGTTTTTCAGCTTGAATACGCAAGCCAACCTG
Source organism: Pseudidiomarina woesei (assembly GCF_001418345.1). Classification (GTDB taxonomy): domain Bacteria; phylum Pseudomonadota; class Gammaproteobacteria; order Enterobacterales; family Alteromonadaceae; genus Pseudidiomarina; species Pseudidiomarina woesei. The sequence goes on along the minus strand of NZ_LIPW01000004.1, from coordinate 68,424 downwards.
CTGTGCACCCAGACGGCAGTTACACGGTGTTTGTGCGTAATTATATGGATATTATGTCCGACCGTCGCTTAGGCAACTTATGGCGCGTAGACAACAAAGGCGAACTACGCCCGCTAACCGGCGGCGAAGCCAATGACCATTCACCAACTTGGTCGCCAGACGGCAAAACCTTAGCGTTTGTGTCGAACCGCTCAGGCAGCAACCAAATTCACTTGTACTGGACCGACACTCGCGAAGATGCGCCGGTAACTCGGCTGACCGGCAGCCCAAGCAATTTAAGCTGGTCGCCAGACGGCAAATGGTTGGCATTTACCATGTTCACCCCCGGCAGCAAACCTGCACCAGTGAGCTTACCAGGCAAGCCGCAAGGTGCTGAGTGGGCTGAACCTGCACGTTATATTGACAAAGACAATTACCGCTTTGACGGCGCCGGCTATGCGCCTGAAGGCTACACGCAAATTTATGTCGTGCCAGCAAGTGGTGGCACTCCACGCCAGTTAACCCACGACGAGTTTAATCACGGCGGGCAACTAACTTGGACTGGCGACAGCAAGCACATTATTTTTTCGGCCAATCGTCGTGCCAACGCGTTCGAGCAACCTAATAACTCAGAGCTGTATCAGCTAGCTGTGGCCGATGGCGCAATCAAACAATTAACCGACCGCAACGGCCCTGACCGTTCACCGCAAGTAAGCCCGGACGGCAAAAAAATAGCTTGGTTAGGCTATGACGACCAACGCATGAGCTACCAGCTTACCCAGTTGTACGTGATGGACATAAACGGCGGAACACCAAAGTTAATGACCAGCGAGCTGGACTACTCCGTGGATAGCGTTAAATGGTCAGCCGACAGCCGCGGCGTTTATTATAGCTACGACCGTGAAGGCAAAGGCCACATTGCTTATCAAAACCTCAACGGCAAGCGCCGTGTGCTGACCGACAGCATGGGCGGGTTAACCTATACACGCCCGTACAGCGGCGGCAGTTTTGATGTCAGCAAAGACGGCGACTTAGTGTTTACTATGGCAAGCCCATACCGTCCGGCTGACTTAATGCTGCAAACCAGCAAACTAAAACGTAAGCTAACCGCCTTAAACGAAGACGCCCTTGGGCATAAGGAGCTAGGGCGTATTGAAGAAATTTGGTACGACTCCAGCCACGATGACTACAAAATTCAAGGCTGGATTGCTTACCCACCAAACTTTGACGCGACCAAAAAATATCCGTTGATTTTGGAAATTCATGGCGGGCCACACACCGCCTATGCCGGCTCATTTGCTGCAGAAATTCAGTTGATGGCCGCGCAAGGCTACGTGGTGCTGTACACCAACCCGCGTGGTAGCACCAGTTATGGCGAAAAATTCGCCCAAGAAATTCACCATAACTACCCAAGTAACGACTATACCGACCTTATGGACGGCGTGGACGCAGTCATCGAGAAAGGCTTTATTGACGAAGACCGTTTGTACGTTACCGGCGGTAGCGGTGGCGGCGTGCTCACCGCATGGATAGTTGGCCATACCGATCGTTTTGCCGCGGCTGTGGTCGCCAAGCCGGTTATCAATTGGTATAGCTTTGTGCTTACTGCAGACGCATACAACTACTTCACCAAATACTGGTTCCCAGGCGTGCCGTGGGAGCATCAGGAACATTACATGAAGTATTCACCAATTAGCTACGTGGGTAACGTGAAAACACCAACCATGTTGCTCACCGGTGAGGCCGACTACCGTACGCCTATTTCTGAAACTGAGCAGTACTACCAAGCGCTGAAACTAGCCGGTGTGGAAACCGCCATGGTGCGTATTCCTGACGCGCCGCACGGTATTGCTGGTCGGCCGTCAAACTTGATGAGCAAAGTGGCGTATATTCTGCATTGGTTTGATAGCCATAAGGCCGACGAGAATAAGCCGAACGAGTAACGCGCAACGTGACTGTTACCACCTGGCAAGACGTATTAGCCGAAGAAAAGCAAGCAGCTTACTTTGTTGAGCTGCTTGCTCGCGTGCAAGCTGAGCGTGACGCGGGTAAAGCCATTTATCCGCCCGCTGCTGAAGTGTTTGCCGCACTGAAATTAACACCGCTTGCCAATGTTCGTGTGGTTATTTTAGGGCAAGACCCATACCACGGCCCCGGCCAAGCCCATGGTCTCTGTTTTTCAGTACCCGAAGGCGTTAAGAATCCGCCTTCGTTGCGCAACATATTTAAAGCAATACAGCACGACTACCCTAATTTTGAGGTGCCTAAATCGGGTGACTTAACCCACTGGGCCGAGCAGGGCGTCTTGTTGCTAAATACGGTGTTGACGGTAGAGCAGGGCAAAGCGCACTCGCACGCCAAATGGGGTTGGGAAACCTTTACCGACCGCGTTATTGAAGCAGTGAATGAACACCGGGAAGGCGTGGTGTTTTTACTCTGGGGCGCCCATGCGCAAAAGAAGGGCGCGCTCATTGACCGCGCACGGCATCATGTATTGGAAGCTGTGCATCCATCGCCATTGTCAGCGCATCGCGGCTTTCTCACAGCCGGCCACTTCCGCCGCACCAACGAACTTTTGGCGAAGCCAATTCTGTGGTAGCCCGGCGTTTTACGCCGGGCAGTGCGCAGCACTGTTATTGCTTGTTATCAGGCGATGTAGAATCACCGCCTTCGGCGTCCCGGCGTGCAACGCCGGGCTACAGATCAAATTCGTCGAGGTCGGCGTCAAAGTCGAAATCCATATCGCGCAACTCATCGCGCAACCGATACTTCTCTTTCAACATTTCAATTTCACGCCATTTGCGTGGGGCATTTTTCTTAGACTTAGATTCAACTTGCTTTAGCTCTTCTGAATGATCCATGGGACCCTCCGGCTTTTTTGTTATGTTGTTCTAATTTTCTTGCGTAGCGCAACAGCGTTATAACATAACCGATTAAAAAACGGAACATAAATGTACAAATGCTAACCACCCTAGGCTTCTTTGCCTTAACTTGCATCGCTGTCGCAAACTGCGTATAATCCGCGGCCACAAAATTGTTCTTTCACAGCACAGGTAATTGGTATGCATCCGATGTTAAACATAGCGGTGCGCGCAGCGCGTGCGGCCGGCAAAATTTTAGTCAAAAACTTTGGCGTAGAAGTTGACCTTAATGTTCAAACGAAAAGCCAAAACGATTTCGTCACCGAACTCGACAAAGCGGCTGAAAGTGCCATCATTCGCACCATTCAAAAAGCTTACCCAGACCACTCGTTTCTTGCTGAAGAAAGCGGCGAGCAGGTAGGTAAAGAAGCCGATCACAAGTGGATTATTGACCCACTCGACGGCACCACCAATTACTTGCGCGGTGTTCCTCATTTCGCCATCTCAATTGCTTATTTATACAAAGACGTCGTGCAAGCGGCCGTCGTATATGACCCATTGCGTGAAGAATTATTTACCGCCTCAAAAGGCCAAGGCGCACAGCTCAACGGTAAGCGTATTCGTGCCACCAAACAGCGCGACCTCAACGGCGCCTTGTTAGCTACCGGCTTCCCATTCAAGCGCAAAGACATGACCAAAGACTACTTGGCCGTATTCTCGGCATTGTTCGAGCACACCGCAGACATGCGTCGCAGCGGCTCAGCAGCGCTTGACTTAGTTTATGTTGCTAACGGCCGCATCGACGGCTTCTGGGAATTTAGCTTGAAGCCGTGGGACATTGCCGCAGGCCAACTAATTGTGCGTGAAGCGGGCGGTATTGTGACTGACTTTGCTGGCGGTCATGGCTTTATGCGTAGCGGCAACGTGGTTGCGGGCAACCCGAAAGTGGTGCAGCACTTGCTCACCAAAGCCCGCCCGCACTTACCTGAAAGCTTGAAGTAGCCCGGCGTTGTACGCCGGGAGGTGCGTAGCACCGTGAATGTTGAATTGAAAGCCTATCGCCAGAAAGTTAAGTATAACCGTGGCGAAGCCACGTCCCGGCGTAAAACGCCGGGCTACGGCAAAATAGTTGAGGTTTTAATATGCTGGAAAGAATTCGGATAGTACTCGTTAACACCAGCCACACCGGCAATATTGGCTCAGTCGCGCGCGCCATGAAAACCATGGGGCTAAGCGAACTGTACTTGGTCGACCCAGTGCAAGAACCCGACAGCCATGCCTCAGCGCTAGCGGCCGGTGCCACCGACGTGCTGTACAATGCGAAAATAGTACCGACCTTAAGCGAAGCCATCGCCGACTGCGGCCTCGTGGTTGGCACCAGTGCTCGCAATCGTACACTCGACTGGCCATTGCTTGGCCCGCGCGAAACCGCCGCCAAAGTTCTAGCCGAAGCACCCAATTACCCAGTAGCTATGGTGTTCGGGCGCGAAAGCAGCGGCCTAACCAACGACGAGCTGCAACAATGCACTCACCATGTGCATATTCCGTCAAACCCAGATTACAGCTCATTGAACTTGGCCATGGCGGTGCAAACCTTAGCCTACGAAGTGCGCATGCAATTCTTAGAAGCAGACGAGAAGCCACAACGTGAGCAAAGTGAGTACCCACTCGCTGAAGATCTAGAACGCTTCTACGCGCATCTAGAAAACACGCTGACTGACACTGGCTTTATCATTAAGAATCACCCAGGTCAGGTGATGGCGAAGCTACGTCGGTTGTTTAGTCGGGCGCGCCCAGAGTCGGCCGAGCTCAATATTCTGCGCGGCATTCTCACCTCAATCGATAAAAAGTAGCCCGGCGTTCCACGCCGGGAGGTGCGCAGCACCGTGAATGTCGAATTGAATGAATATCGCCGAATAGTGGGCAATAACATCGCCGAATAGCGGGCAATAACAGCGCTTCGCGCTACCCGGCGTAGAACGCCGGGCTACGGTATTCGCGGCTTCGCGCTACCCGGCGTGGAACGCCGGGCTACGGTATTCGCGACTTGTCGCGAATACTTGACTAAATTAGTCGGGAATGGCAGAATTACGGCATACATTTAAGGAGGCAACACCGCTATGCGCTTAACCTCAAAAGGCCGTTACGCCGTTACCGCAATGCTCGACGTAGCGCTACATACAGAACAAGGGCCAGTGCCATTGGCTGATATTTCAGAACGCCAAGGCATTTCGTTAAGTTATCTTGAACAATTATTTGCGCGCTTACGTAAGCAAGGACTAGTTAGCAGTGTGCGTGGGCCTGGTGGCGGTTACCGCTTAGGGCTTGAAGCTAGCATGATTTCAATTAGCGCTGTTATTCAAGCGGTTGACGAAAGCATTGACGCTACCCGTTGCCAAGGTAAAGGCGGTTGCCAAGGGGGCGCCCGTTGTTTAACCCATTCGCTATGGACAGACTTAAGCGAACGTATTGAAGATTTTCTAACCAGCATCACGCTGGCCGAATTGGTCACTCAAGAAGACATCGCCAAAGTGGCGCTACGCCAAAATAACCTGGCAAACGACCAGAAACGACGCGAAAACCAAATTGCATTGAGCCAGTAAGCAGTCTGGCAAGAGGAGTAGCCTGATGAAATTACCGATTTACTTTGATTACGCAGCAACCACCCCGGTTGACCCGCGTGTTGCCGAAAAAATGATTCAGTTCTTGACCCCAGAAGGTCAATACGGCAACCCAGCGTCGCGTTCACACCGTTTTGGTTGGCAAGCTGAAGAGGCAGTAGATATTGCCCGTAATCAAATTGCCGAATTAATTAACGCAGACCCGCGTGAAATTGTATTTACTTCAGGCGCGACTGAGTCAGATAACTTGGCCATTAAAGGCGCAGCTGAGTTCTACAGCAAAAAAGGTAAGCACATTATTACGGTGAAAACCGAGCACAAAGCAGTGCTAGACACCTGCCGCCAAATGGAGCGCGAAGGCTTCGAAGTCACTTATTTAGACGTTAAAGAAGACGGCTTGATTGACATGGACGTGTTCAAAGCAGCATTGCGTGAAGACACGGTGTTAGTTAGCGTTATGCACGTAAACAACGAAACTGGTGTTATCCAAGATATCGAAACCATCGGTAACTTGTGCCGCGCCAACAAAACTATTTTCCACGTGGACGGCGCCCAAAGCTGCGGTAAAATCGACGTTGATATGGAAAAAATGCCGATTGATTTGTTTAGCATTTCAGCTCACAAAATGTATGGCCCGAAAGGCATTGGCGCCTTGTATGTGCGTCGTAAGCCACGGGTACGTTTAAACGCCCAAATGCACGGCGGCGGTCATGAGCGCGGTATGCGTTCAGGCACCTTGGCAACCCACCAAATTGCTGGTTTCGGTGAAGCTGCACGCATTGCCAAAGCAGAAATGGCGGCAGAGCGTGAGCGCTTCAAAATGCTGCACGACCGCTTGTGGAACGGCGTAAAAGATATCGAAGAAGTGTATGTAAACGGCGACCAAGAGCATGCTGTGCCACACATCTTCAACATTAGCTTTAACTTTGTGGAGGGCGAAAGCCTGATTATGGCACTGAAAGACCTTGCGGTTTCTTCAGGTTCAGCCTGTACATCAGCTAGCCTTGAGCCATCGTACGTATTGCGCGCTCTAGGCCGCAATGACGAGTTGGCACATAGCTCAATTCGCTTCAGCTTCGGCCGTTTTACTACCGAAGAAGAAGTTGATTACGCCATTAAGCAAATCAACAGTTCAATTGGTCGCTTGCGCGACATGTCACCCCTTTGGGAAATGTACAAAGACGGCGTCGACTTAAGCACCGTCGAGTGGGCGGCACACTAAGAGAGGTATCACGGTATGGCATATAGTGAAAAAGTAATCGACCATTATGAGAACCCGCGCAACGTAGGCGCATTCGACAAAAATGACCCGTCAATTGCAACCGGTATGGTCGGCGCACCAGCTTGTGGTGACGTTATGAAACTGCAATTGAAAATTAACGACGACGGCATTATTGAAGACGCCAAGTTCAAAACCTACGGGTGTGGTTCGGCTATCGCGTCTAGCTCGTTGGTGACTGAGTGGGTAAAAGGCAAGTCTATTGACGAAGCATCGCAGTTGAAAAATACGCAAATTGCAGAAGAGCTTGCACTGCCACCGGTTAAAATTCACTGCTCAATTTTGGCCGAAGACGCCATTAAAGCAGCGATTGCTGACTACAAAACGAAACACGCTAAATAATTAGGTTTCAGCATGGCAATTACGATTACCGAAGCCGCAGCGCAACGCGCGCGCGCGTTTTTGGAACAACGAGGCAAAGGTGTGGGTATACGCTTGGGGGTGAAAACCACCGGCTGCTCAGGCCTAGCCTATGTGATGGAATTTGTCGACGACGTTGAAGACACCGACACCATTATTGAAGACAAAGGCGTGAATATTGTCATTGATGGTAAAAGCTTGGTGTACCTAGACGGCACCGAAATCGATTTCGTCAAAGAAGGTTTGAACGAAGGCTTTGAGTTTCGCAATCCGAACGCCAAAGGCGAGTGTGGTTGTGGCGAAAGTTTCAACGTATAGCAGCCGATAATGAACCATTTCGAACTGTTTAATCTGCCCGCCGCATTCCAGTTGGATGCGGCGGAGCTACAACAGCGCTACCGCAAACTGCAACAAACCATGCATCCCGATCGGTTTGCCAACGGCAGTGAGCGCGACAAACTGCTCGCGGTACAGCGCACCGCGCAACTTAACGATGCCTATCAAACCCTACGTTCACCGTTGTCGCGAGCAGAGTACCTGCTTGAATTACGCGGCATTGACCTTGCGCACGAGCAGACCACGCTGCAAGATCCTGAGTTTCTCATGGCGCAAATGGAATGGCGTGAACGCATTGAAGAAGTCGATGATTGGGAATCGTTAGATGCGGCTTACAAAGACTTGCAAGAGCAAATGCGTGATTTGCAGGCGGAGCTGGAAGGGTTTTTAGCTGAAGATGCGAATGACAATGCGGCGATTACGGTGCGCAAGCTAAAATTCATGCACAAGCTGCACCACGAACTCGAACGCATTGAAGAACAAATGGAATAAAGGCGTTACTGGTTATTCGTTAGTCGTTACTCGAAAAAGCGTAAACACCAACGAATAACGAATAACGAATAACGAAAAACGAGGTAATGAATGGCTTTACTACAAATTGCAGAACCCGGGCAAAGCACCGCGCCGCACCAACATCGACTTGCCGCCGGCATCGACTTGGGCACCACCAACTCATTGGTGGCCAGCGTTCGCAGCGGTTCACCGGTTATTTTGCGAGATGAGCAAGACCGCGCCATTTTACCATCGGTGGTGTATTACGGCGCCGACGAAGTATTGACCGGCCACGAAGCGTTAGCCAAACATGCGGATAAAACCATTGCCACGGAAAACACCATTGTTTCCGTGAAGCGCTTTATTGGCCGCACCATTGCTGACGTGCAAAAGAATTTCTCGAACCTGCCATATCGCATGAGCGAAACCGATAACGGCGTACCGGTGTTTCATACGGCAGCGGGCGACCGCAACGCCGTTGAAGTGTCAGCTGACATATTGCGTACCCTTGCGGCGCGCGCTGAAGCGTCACTAGGCGGCGAGCTCACCGGCGTGGTGATTACCGTACCGGCTTATTTTGATGATGCCCAGCGCCAAAGCACCAAAGACGCGGCGCAACTGGCAGGCTTAAAAGTTTTACGCTTATTGAACGAGCCGACCGCAGCTGCGGTTGCTTATGGCCTTGATTCTGGCCAAGAAGGCCTGATAGCGGTGTATGACTTAGGCGGCGGTACTTTTGATATCTCTATTTTGCGCCTACAGGGCGGCGTGTTTGAAGTGCTCGCCACTGGCGGCGACAGCGCCCTTGGCGGTGACGACTTTGACCAATTGATTGTCAATTGGCTGAAGCAAGAATGGCAATTGCCTGACAGCGTCGACGCCCGCACCGAACGCGACCTCGTTAACGCTGCCAAAGCCGCAAAAGAGCAATTAACCGACGTCAATTGCGTCGTAGCCCGGCGTTCCACGCCGGGTGGCGCAGCCGTTAATGCCGAATCCAACAGCGATATCGAGCCGGGTGGCGCAGCCGTTAATCTCGAATCCAACAGCGATATCGAGCCGGGTGGCGCAGCCGTTAATGCCGAATTCACCAGCGATATCGAGCCGGGTGGCGCAGCCGTTAATGCCGAATTCACCATCGAAGCGCATGACGAATCAACCCTTGATCCCCGGCGTGAAACGCCGGGCTACGCGGTACTAACGCGTGAGAAGCTGAACGAGCTTATTGAGCCTCTGGTGCGCCGCACTTTGTCAGCCTGCCGTCGCGCCCTAAAAGACGCCGACGTTAGCGCCGATGAAATCATCGACGTCGTTATGGTAGGCGGCTCAACCCGGGTACCGCGTGTACGCGAAGCAGTGGGCGAGTTTTTTGCCCGCCAGCCGTTAACCTCAATTGACCCAGACCAAGTCGTCGCCATTGGCGCCGCCATTCAGGCTGACATTTTAGCCGGCAACAAGCCCGACTCAGACATGTTGCTGCTAGACGTCATTCCATTGTCGCTCGGCCTTGAAACCATGGGCGGCCTGGTAGAAAAAGTGATTTCGCGTAACACCACAATTCCAGTGGCCAAAGCGCAAGAATTTACCACCTTCAAAGACGGCCAAACCGCGATGATGATTCACGTGGTGCAGGGCGAACGTGAACTAGTAGACGACTGTCGCAGTTTAGCGCGCTTTGTATTAACCGACATACCGCCAATGGCCGCCGGTGCCGCACATATTCGGGTTACCTTTCAAGTTGACGCCGACGGTTTGCTAAGCGTTACCGCCATGGAAAAATCCAGTGGCGTTACCGCGTCGGTACAGGTAAAACCATCGTACGGCTTGGGCGATGACGACATTACCAAAATGATTCAGTCATCCATGACCAACGCCAAAGAAGACATGGCCGCACGCATGTTGCGCGAACAGCAAGTTGAAGCCGACCGCGTGCTTGAAGCATTAAGCAGCGCCTTGGCCGTGGACGGAGAGTTATTGAATGACGACGAGCGCAGCGTGTTAGATGACGCTATGGACGCCCTGCGCATTGCGCGCAATGGCACCGACGCCGACGCCATAGAAAAAGCCATTGAAGCGGTCGACAAAGCGAGCGACGAATTCGCCGCCCGCCGCATGGACGCCAGCATCAGCAAAGCGCTCTCCGGCAAAAAAGCCGAAGAGCTGTAGCCCGGCGTTCCACGCCGGGTGGTGCGCAGCACCGTGAATGCTGAATTAAAAGGTGATGCTAAGTCGCCGACACCGCAGAAAAGTTTAGATTAACGGCACGTTGTGCCACCCGGCGTAGAACGCCGGGCTACGCGAGGTTTTTTATTTATGCCAAAGATTATTTTTTTACCGCACGAAGAACTTTGCCCAGAAGGCGCCGCCCTTGAAGCCCAAGACGGCGAAACCGTACTCGACGTTGCGCTGCGCAACGGCATCGGTATTGAACATGCGTGCGAAAAAGTATGCGCTTGCACCACCTGCCACGTGTACATACGCGAAGGCATGGACTCATTAAACGAAATCGAAGAAAACGAAGACGACATGCTCGACAAAGCCTGGGGCCTAGACCCAGACTCACGCCTTAGCTGCCAAGCCCGCTTAGACGGCGAAGACCTGGTTGTCGAAATTCCCAAATACAGCATCAACCACGCCAAAGAAAACCACTAATTTTTGTAGCAGAGAAGGGGGCGGCCACGGGGCCGCCCCGCTCTCCTTTTTTCACCTTTCTTGATATTGATCAATTTTTAACCTACCTTTTTTCTTTACCCAGTCTTAACGCTTCGTTAACCCTGGCCTCATACAAGCTGTACTCTTCAATGTTATGGCTGCCTGGAGGGCAGAACTATGTTTAAAAGAACAAAAACCATGTTGGCGCTAATGGGCGCCGGGCTTCTTTTCGGTTGTGGAAGCGATAACGATGATCCAACACCGCCACCACCACCGCCACCACCACCTGCCGCAACCTATGAATTATCCGGTACCGTAACCGGACTCGATGGAAGCTTAACCCTAGCCGCAGGCGACGAAGAACAAACCGTTACCGCAGATGGCACAGTTACTTTCGACACCGAATTTGAATCGGGTGATGAAGTTACCGTTAGCATTACCGAAGCACCTGATTTACAGAGCTGCGAAATTACCTCGGACACCACATTTACCTTCGATGACGCCGACATTAGCGACCTCGCAGTAACCTGTACTGACTTGGTGTTGTATAGCGCGGTAGACGACACAGCTGCGTCAACCGGTGGCGAAATCAGCATTGATGTGCTGGCCAACGACACCAGTGAGTACGCAACAACCTTTACTTTGGTGAGCGTAACCGAGCCGACCAATGGTGCGGCAGTTATTAGCGACACCACGATCACCTACACGCCAGACGATGGCTTTGCAGGTACTGACACCTTTATGTACACCGGTACCGATGGTGCGCAAGAAGACACCGCCACCGTAACGGTTACCGTTACCCAAACGGTTACAATTGCGGGCCGCGTAACTGACGGGCCTATTGCCAATGCTACGGTAACCGTGAGCATGAATGGCCAAACTTACACCGCCACAGCAGATGCCAACGGTGACTATCAATTAGAGTTGCCAGTGGTAGATTCTAACAACGGTGAACGCCCACGCTTAACCGCGCAAGGCGCCGACACCCAAAGCCACGTGCGTTTAAGTTCACGCTTGCCAAGCGCGGGTAGCATGCTTAACGCGGCCGGTGAAGACGGCACATTGGTGCGTGCGGAATCAGGCCAAGTGCAAGTGACGCAGCTAACCACCGCCGAAAACCTACAGCTAGAGCGCATTGCTTCAGCCTCGGGTGGTGAGATTAGCGACGACAACATTCAAGAACTAATGACTGAATACGACAACGAACTCGCTTTAGAAATGGCTGCCGCTATTAAGCTATTGGTGGATGATCCAAACTACCAACTACCTGAAGGCTATGAATCTATAGAAGAGTTTATTGCCGACGAAGAAGCGTATAACACCATGGTGGACGAAGCCGAAGCCAGTGGTGATCTTGAACGAGCGCTTGAAGAAACCATAAACGACCCAGAAGTAGCAGGCCCACCGCCAGGCACCGGTCTAGAAGACTATTACGGCGCTTATGTGGTAAATAACATTGGTAGCCGCTATACCGGTCGCTGGGCCCCAAGTTCAGTGTATTTATCGGCCGATGGTATGCGCGTAGGTACTACGTCAGGCTCCAATACGGCGACACCGGTGCCGCTAGTTGAGCTTGAAGATGGCTCATGGGAAGCCGCAACGTCATCAACGAGTGACTACAACATTAACTTCTTCAGCTTGGTGAATATCTGGGGCGTACAAATGGAGGCATCAGTAGCGGTTGCGCTCGAAGCCGCCATGAACGAAACCCAGTGGCCATTCCCAATTGAGAACGCCAACGACGTTATTAAAGTTATTTCAAGCAATGAAAACTCGCTGGTACTGAACCGTGGTTATGAACGCCGTTTCTTAGCGTACACTTTCACCTGGGAAGGCGTGGAGTATACCATTCCAGAGCAAATGCTTGAACCTGCTGACTACGTACAAACATGGTTGCCAAAAGCAAGCTTAATGTCGGGAATCGCGATTGAAGTTCCCAATAACTCGCAGTGGGTTGTGCCGCAAATATTTGACTATTACGCAGATATTAACCCTGAATACCAATGGGGTGAAGACTTCTGGTATGACTCGCAATTAGTCACCATGACACAAACCACAGCAACTACGGGTACTTACACCAATGACTTAACTGGTGCGACCGGTACCTGGAGCTTATCGGAAGATGGTACGGCACTTACGTTAATAACTGAAATTGACGAAGGCAATGCAGAAATCACCTTGTGGTATTCGCGCAAAGACCAGCACGTGGCCGAGTTCTTAGCGCAAATTGACTACATTGATGAAGGCGAAGCCATTGATGTTATCACTATTGAGCGAGGCGGCATGATCAGCGATGAACTCGCTATTGAGTCACTTATTCATGCTGATGACGAAATGAATCTCGCTTTGGTGAATATGCAAGCCGATGACTGGGGCGACAATGGCCCAATTTACGGTGGCGACATTGGCTGGCTTTACGGTTGGCATTTAGCGGCATCGGGCGATTTGCAATTCTTGGTTGCTTATTGTGATGATCCGGACTATTTCGACGACTATTTATGTTCAGTTGAAGGAACATACTGGCATCAGTCGAACGAGGGCGAAGGTGAAATTTGGGTCACAACCGACGACTTCTTACACCTAGTACGCCCGCAGCGTACCTCTGCACCTGAATGTACGGGTGAAATTGCCTGTGGTGGCCGCTTTGTTAGCCCAATAAGCTACAACGCATCTACCGGTATTATGACCATACTAGAAATGGAATTGGTTGGTGATGGCAGCCCAGCTGACATTTACCAATTAAGCGACGGTGTGGTTGAAGGTGGGGTATACCAATGGATTGCACCGCGCATTAACTACTGGACTAGCATTCCATTTAATGGCACTGGCCCAGGCAATGGCCCCGGGGTGACTAACCTCGAGTCGCCAATTAAAAAATACAACAAAGTACTGAAATGGAGCGATGAGTTAGGCGTTAAGCACTAAATCGTTATTGATGAAAAGGGGGGCGGCCTCGGGGCCGCCCCCTTTTATTTTAGCCATCTAACTTTTCGGCAAAAGTACGCTTAAACTTCGCTAGCTTAGGGTGCACCACAGCCTGACAATAGGCATTTTCGGGGTTACGTTCCACATAGTTCTCGTGGTAGTCCTCAGCGGGCCAGAATTTTTCCAACGGCTCAACGGTTGTCACAATGGGCGCGTCCCAAATTTTGTCACGCTCTTGTTCGGCGATAATTTCTTCCGCTAATCTTTTTTGTTCGTCAGTTTGGTAAAAAATAGAGGTGCGATATTGCGTACCAACGTCGTTACCTTGGCGGTTAACTTGAGTTGGGTCGTGCAGCGCAAAGAAGATTTCATAAATTTCACGCACGCTCAAAGCGGCCGGATCAAAGGTGATTTGAACCACTTCCGCGTGGCCGGTATTGCCGGTGCAAACTTCTTCATAAGTTGGCTCCGCCTTGTGCCCTCCAGCATAGCCAGACTGCACTTTCAGCACGCCACGCACCTGCTTAAACGCACCTTCTAAGCACCAAAAACAACCGCCACCTAATGTAATTTGCTGCGCCATAACCACCTCATATTGAATCTTTAAATAGACGTCTAGATGCCCGTAGCATACGCCCGTTGCCCGCAAAGAGCAAGAGAAGGGTGCAGACCCAGATCCGCACCAAGGTCCGGACCAGGGTCTGCACCCCTCTCTACCCCTCTCTTATTATTTTTTAGTTGACTCATTGTAAATAAAATATATATTCAGTGTTAAATATAGCTGCGCTGAACAGTCACTTCTCCTGCCTTACCAATGTCACTGTGTTATCGCGATTAAAAGAACCAACACCTCATTGATTTTATAAGGAATTCCATAATGCCGTTATGGTCAAAATGCGCTTTAATTGTGTCAGCACTTATTGGTTTACATGCGTGTGGAGGGGGTGGTTCAGAGCCAACCAAAGAAACCGAAAAGCCGCCGGCCAGTTATACGCTTTCTGGCCAAGTCAGTGGCTTAAACGGTACTTTGACGCTGGCTGCAGGAGCAGAACAACTCGCGGTTGAGTACAACGGGCAATTTAGTTTTGCCACTGAATTCAATAGCGGAACAAGTGTTTCAGTCAGTATTGTCGAGCAACCCGAGCGGCAAAACTGCGAAATTACTTCCGCATCCAGCTTCACCTTTAACCAAGCGAATATCAGTTCACTGCGCATCGCGTGTACCTACACCGAAATTGTTATCACCGGCCAGATTCTTGATGACGTGGGTGAAAACGCGCAAATAAGCATGCCGCCGTACAACGACAACATTGTCTCGAGCAGCATTGACGGCAATGGTTATTACGAAATCGTGCTAGACGTAAATTCATCCACCGCCAGCGGTTTTGGAATAGCGCCAACAGCGCACGCTACAGCTGACAATCGGCCGGCTTTGTCACCATTAGAGCCAGAGCATGAAATTGCCGCGCAGATTATTGTCCAAGGGCAGGGTGAATGGTCGCCAATTACTTACAGCTCACGTTTAGTCGGGTTCAATAGTCTTATTAGTAGCGCTGGCGCCGATGGCGTATTAGACGCGACAGAACTTGCACAAGTTGACGTGAGTGCGTTTTCTACCGCTCGCGACGTACAAATTGAATTAACCAGCCGCGACATGCCGATTACTGCGGCAACCATGCATTTAATTGGCCAAGAGCTTGATCTTTGGCTGCAACTAGAAATGGCCGCGGCATTGCAACTATTAGTGCCTAATTACCTGCCGGAGTTAGCAGCAGCCGAGTTGACCACCCGCGATGTATTGGCGAATCGAATAGCCTACAGCAATTTTCTAAGTTTGCTGCACAAAGACGACATACAACAACGCGTCTATGAGTTAATTGATGACCCAAATGCCTTGGGCGACCGCAGCTGGGCTGACTTGCGCGGCGCCTACATTGCCATGGAACCTAGCCCTTACTTTTTGCCGCAAGTTGATGATCAACCGAACAAAATGAAGTTTTATTTTGAAGACGGCGGAGTGCTATTTACGCAGAACTTTATGGCCGGCGGCCTAACGCCGGTAACGATTGCAAACAATGGGCGCCTATTAACATTACCTATTCAGGGCTCCGGCAACACGGGGCAAATTCCCACGGATGATCCACGCTTTGGCTTAACAGCAGAAGAAATTGCCGCATTCGAAGTGGATTATTACAGCACCATTATTGTGCTCGCTTCTGAAATTGAGCGTGACATTGTGCTTGTCGGCCGCGACGACACCAGCATTTCGGTGCTAGAACGCGCGCGCAGAACCACCAAAGAACGAGCGTTCCCGTCGCCAACCTTAGGGCGCGACATTGTCTTTAAATCCATTTTGTACGCGTCATCGCAACAGGCACACCAGTTTGGCCGCATCAACGCTCTGCGTGAACGCGCACCGGCATTTGATATGAGCCAAACGAACCGCTACTTAATTCCGTTTACAGCGCTGAACCCGAGTGACTCGAGTATCGGAATTCGTGACGTGGGCACGCTAAAAGAAGTTACTTTGCATGCCGATGGCACGGCAACCGCCGCTGGCGTGGACGTTGTCGCGCAGTGGTCATTGTCGGCCGACCAAAAGGTGTTGCGCTTAGACGTGCCGTACAGCCAAATGGGTTCTCCGCCGGCCGTGCTTAAAATTGAACTATTCTGGCGCAAATATGACAGCTACGCCAAAGACATGGTGGCAAAATTTAGCTATAACCTAGGTGGCAACGCGGGCATCGACTATCAAATTAAGCAAGCGGCGCCAATTGTCGAGAACAGATACGCGACGGACTTATTGGTTACCCCAAGCGAGAGCAATGACATTCACTATCACGTTGAAAAATACAGCAACCTGTGGGACATCAACGTGGGCATGGTATACGGCAACTTGCTACGGGTGACCGACTCGAACAGCCCGGCCAACGCGTACAAATTTGGCAACGACCAACGTTCACAGTTGTTTATGCTGCGTTGCTTCAACTTTGATTTCGCGCGCGAACCAGGTGCGGTTATCGGCACTTGTGCCGACCAGCAATACACCTGGTACCCCACCGGATTGAGCGCCACATGGAGCCTAGTAGACCAGCGTATTTTTGTAGCTGACGGCAACTGCGACATCAACATTTATAACTGCCCGGGCAGCTCCTACAAAGTGCTGAATCACAACGCGGACCTAGGAACCTACCAAGTACAGTTTGGCCGCTACATTGTATTAGGCGACGTGGCCGACCCGTGGTTTACCGACACTGAATATAGCCTGGAGACCATGATCCAACTGCCTGCCATCCCAGTGATTAACCCACAGGCCGGCATTTCTAGTGCCTCCAAACAACTGCTAGAAGCGCCTTTGGCGAATTATCCGCGGTTGTTTTAGTGCGAGAAATAGAGAGAGAGGGGTGCAGACCCTGGTCCGGACCAGGGTCTGCACCCTTCTCCCCTCTAGCCGCGCGAGCGGCTTTTATGTATAATCCGCGCGACTAAAATTTTGACCCCTTACTTTCAATTTAAACTTATAAATCTTGATTGGAGAAAATCATGGCTTTAGAGCGCACTTTATCAATTATCAAGCCTGACGCAGTTGGCAAAAACGTCATCGGCGGCATCTACAACCGTTTCGAAACTGCGGGTTTCCGCATTGTTGCAGCAAAAATGATGCACTTAAGCACCGAGCAAGCAGAAGGCTTCTACGCTGAACACAAAGAGCGTCCTTTCTTCCGCGCATTGGTAGACTTCATGACTTCTGGCCCAATCATGGTGCAAGTACTTGAAGGCGAAGACGCAGTAAAACGTCACCGCGACATCATGGGCGCAACCAACCCAGCTGACGCATTGGCGGGAACTTTGCGTGCAGACTATGCTGTATCTATCGACGAGAACGCGGTTCACGGTTCTGACGCATTAGAATCAGCGGCGCGTGAAATTGCATACTTCTTCAGCGACGAAGAAATCTGCCCACGCACCCGCTAAAAGCTAAAGCGTTAATCGTTGTTCGTTAGTCGTTAATGGATTAACGACGCTGTGCGTCACCCGGCGTGAAACGCCGGGCTACGAAAAACGAACAACGAATAACGACCAACGAATATCGCACTAAGGTTTTAACTCAATGAATGCTGTAGACAAGAAAGTGAACTTACTCGACCTCGATCGCAAAGCCATGCGCGCGTTCTTTCAAGAGTTGGGTGAAAAACCATTTCGCGCCGACCAGGTGATGAAGTGGGTGTATCACTATTGCGTCGACAACTTTGACGAGATGACTAATCTCAACAAAGCACTCAGAGAAAAACTGAAGCAAATGGCGGAAATTCGTGCGCCAGAAGTGCGCATGCAGCAGCAATCGTCAGACGGCACCATCAAGTTCGCCATGACATTGTTCGACGGGCAAGACGTTGAAACGGTATGGATTCCAGACCGTGACCGCGCAACCCTGTGCGTGAGCTCACAAGTAGGCTGTGCGCTAGAGTGCACCTTCTGCTCAACCGCGCAACAAGGCTTTAACCGCAACCTGAAAGTGGCGGAAATTATTGGCCAAGTGTGGCGCGTGAACAAACTCCTTGGACCGTTTGCCGAAACCGGCGTTAAAGCCGTCACCAACGTGGTCATGATGGGTATGGGCGAACCACTACTTAATCTTAATAACGTGGTTCCAGCCATGGACTTAATGCTTGATGACAACGCGTTTGGCTTGTCGAAACGCCGGGTTACTTTAAGTACCTCAGGCGTGGTGCCGGCGCTGTATAAGCTGAAAGAAGAAATTGATGTGGCCCTAGCTATTTCTTTGCATGCGCCGAATGACGAGCTGCGCAACGAAATTGTGCCGATTAATAAAAAGTACAATATTCAAGAATTCTTAAAAGCTAGCCGCGACTATATTGACGGCAGCAAAGCCAATAAAAACATTACGATTGAGTACGTTATGCTTGACCACATTAATGACTCGATGGAGCAGGCGGCCGAGCTCGCAGAGCTACTTAAAGACACGCCTTGCAAAATTAACCTCATTCCGTTTAACCCGTTCCCGGGCTCAGACTACGGTCGCTCAAGCAACTCGCGCATAGACCGCTTTGCCAAAGTGCTGATGGAAAAAGGCTACATTGTGGTGGTGCGTCGTACTCGTGGCGACGACATTGACGCCGCGTGTGGTCAGTTAGTAGGTGATGTGATTGACCGCACCAAGCGCATTTTGAAAAAGCAGCAAGCTCAGCGCGGCGGCGACGGCATTCAAATAAAGGCGGTTTAACGCCACTTTCACACCGCATCGCTTGATCTGCCGCTTAGAAAGGTTAAGATAGCTTTCTTTATGGGGGACTTTTCATGCGAATACTGCTGTTAGCGCTTATTGCCGCAGTAATAAGCACCGGCTGTGTCAGTCAACGCACCGTTGACGGCAAACAACAACCGGCACAGCAATTTGATGCAAAAGAGGCGTCGCGCACGCGGCTAGCCTTGGGGTTACAATATTTGCGCTCCGGTAATTTCGAGCAAGCAAAAGCCAATTTAGAGCGCGCCCGCGACTATACCCCTGAAAACCCAGATGTTTATACCGGTCTTGCGTATTATTACCAACAAGTTCGTGACTTCACAAATGCGGAAAATTATTACCGTACCGCCATACGTTTGAACCCACAAGACGGCGACAGCTATAACAATCTTGGCGTCTTGTTATGTGGCCAAAAACGCTACAATGAAGCCGATCAAATGTTCCGCAAAGCCGTGGCGCAGTCGGGCTATGTGAAAATTGCCAGTACTTATCAAAATGCCGGCCGTTGTGCCGCCGAGCAAGGCGACTTAGCCAATGCTGATCGTTACTACGAGCTGGCGCTGAACCACAGCGGCGGCAGCGTGAATATTCTTGAAAATTACGCGACCTTGTTACTAGCGCAAAAACGCTACGACAAAGCCGCAACCATGATAGAGCGCCGCGCCAATTACCCACAATTGTCGGCGCAATATGTATGGCTTGAAGTGCAGTTAGCCGTTGCCCAAAACGACAAAAATAAGCAGCGACAATTTGGCGAATTGCTTCTACAGCGCTTTCCGAACTCCTCGCAAGCGCGCGAATACAAACAGTTGCTTTAGCAGCAGAACGAATAGCGAAACTACATGACTCCGAAAGACGATTTATTCGAACAAAACGACGATAAAGGCGAGGGCGCGGCTGACAACCAAGTGGAAGGTCAAGCAGCAGAGCAGCCTGAGCCATACACCGGCGAAACGCCTGGGCAAATTTTACGTGCCGCGCGCGAGGCCAAAGGCTTAAGCACTCAGCAAGTTGCCGACAGCTTACGTTTGCGCAACGCCGTGGTGGTAATAATTGAAGCCGACGACTACGACAAATTATCGTCGCCAACCTTCGTGCGCGGTTACCTACGCTCGTTCAGCAAAGCCCTTGAAGTAGACGAAAAGCGCGTATTTGAAGCCTACCGAGCTATGGGGTTTGGCGAAGTTGCTGCCAGCACCATTACCATGCAAAGCTTCTCAAAACGCAAAGTACGCGAACGCAATGACAGCCGTTTAATGCTAATTAGCTACTTAATTATTGCCATTGTGATTGCCATGGCGGTTATTTGGTGGTGGCAAGACTCGCAAGCCAACAACAGCTCGCAGAGCTTAACCGAACAACTACTGGGTGCAAATGACAGCGCCGAGCAAGCCAGTGAACAGCGCACCCCGGTAAGCCGCCGCGTGACCGAAGATGACGTACGCAGTGCTATCACCGACCCTAGTACCGCGACTGACGACGCTACTGGTACCGACACGGCAGGTGAAGACGGCGGAAATGGCGCAGACTCTGGCACTGCATCGAACACCAGTCTAGACACCACAGTTAGTGGCGAAGCGACCAGCGTAGGTAACCAAACTACTGGCAATTCAGCAAGTGAGCAGGGTGCGACAAATAATGACGCAGCACAAACCGTTACCGAAGCGCCTCAAAATGCCGATCGCGACAGCACTGCCGACACCCCCGAAAGCGGACAAGTCGTCAGCGAATCGCCCACTGCCAGCGCAAGCACTAGCGCAGATGAATTAGTCATAACCTTCAGCGACGCCTGCTGGGTAAAAGTAACCGACGCCACCGGCGAAGTTATTGCCATTGGCACCAAAGTAGCGGGCTACACGATGCCGCTGAACGGCCAAGCGCCATTTGATGTCATTTTGTGCAAGCCAGAAGCGGTGTCAATGACGTATAATAGTGAGCAAGTAGATTTAACTGGTTATCGCCGCAACCGCAGCGTCACCATGACTTTGAATTAAGAGCAACAACGATATTAGCTATTGGATATTAGATATTGGATCGGATGTTTCGGGTTTTGCTAATATCTAATATCTAATAGCTAATATCGGTCTTGCCGTTAATAGCTAATATCGCACTAAGGTTTTCAAATGCATTTAAACCCAATCAAACGTCGACCTTCACGCCGTATCTACGTTGGCAACGTGCCGATTGGCGACGGTGCACCCATTGCCGTGCAGTCAATGACTAACACCGAAACCACCGACGTGGCGGCCACGGTGAAGCAAATTCAAGCCATTGCCAATGCCGGGGCTGACTTGGTGCGCGTTAGCGTGCCGACTATGGATGCCGCCGAAGCGTTTAAATTTATCAAGCAACAAAGCCCCATTCCCTTGGTGGCTGACATTCATTTTGACTACCGTATTGCGCTAAAAGTGGCTGAGTACGGGGTTGATTGCTTGCGCATAAACCCGGGCAATATTGGCAACGAGCAGCGTATTCGCTCGGTGGTCGACGCGGCACGTGACCGCGGTATTCCCATTCGTATTGGCGTGAACGGTGGTTCGTTAGAAAAAGATCTGCAAGAAAAGTATGGCGAACCAACTCCAGCAGCACTGGTGGAATCGGCCATGCGCCATGTGGATATTCTTGATCGCTTAAATTTCCAAGACTTTAAAGTTAGCGTGAAAGCGTCGGACGTGTTTTTGGCGGTAGAGTCTTACCGCTTGCTAGCCAAGCAAATAGAACAGCCGTTGCACTTAGGCATTACCGAAGCCGGCGGTTTACGCAGTGGCTCAGTGAAATCGTCTATTGGCCTTGGCATGTTATTGGCCGAAGGCATTGGCGACACGCTGCGCATTTCACTGGCGGCTGACCCCGTTGAAGAAGTCAAAGTAGGCTTTGATATTTTAAAGTCGCTGCGCATTCGTAGCCGCGGCATTAATTTTATTGCTTGCCCCAGCTGCTCGCGCCAAGAATTCGACGTGATTGGCACCGTGAATGCGCTGGAGCAACGCCTTGAAGACATCACCACGCCAATGGATGTGTCGATTATTGGCTGTGTAGTCAATGGCCCAGGCGAAGCGTTGATCTCGCACGTAGGCTTGGCGGGCGCGAAGAATAAAAGCGGTTTTTACTTGAATGGCGAGCGGCAAAAAGACCGCTTAGACAACGCCGACTTAGTGGATGAACTCGAAAAACGCATCCGCGACCAAGTAAAACGTTTAGAAGCTGAACAGATTCCCGTGAAGCAAGCGTAAAGCTGCGGTATACTAGTCGCCATTTTTCGTGTTAAACAGCACAAAGTTGCAACTAGAACAGAAAGTAGATACCGAACGTGGCTAAAAATATACAAGCAATTCGCGGCATGAACGACATACTGCCGACTCAATCACCCGCGTGGCAATACGTTGAGGGCGTGATTCGGCAGGTGGCCGCCCAGTACACCTACCAAGAAATTCGCATGCCGGTGCTTGAGAGCACCGACTTATTCAAGCGCTCTATTGGCGAAGTAACCGATATTGTCGAAAAAGAAATGTACACCTTCGACGACCGTAACGGTGACAGCCTAACGCTGCGCCCAGAAGGCACGGCCAGTTGCGTGCGCGCCGGTAACGAGCATGGCTTGTTGTACAACCAAACCCAACGGTTGTGGTACATGGGCCCAATGTTCCGCCACGAGCGCCCGCAAAAAGGCCGCTATCGCCAGTTTCATCAGTTTGGTATTGAAGCCTTTGGCATGGAAGGCCCCGACATTGACGCCGAAGTTATTCTGCTGTCAGCGCGCCTGTGGCAAGCCTTCGGCATTAGCGATCAAGTTGAACTGCAACTGAATTCATTGGCTTCGAACGAAGCCCGTGCCCGCTATCGCGAGGCATTGCGTGAGTTTTTACGTGCCCATGAAGCCTCATTAGATGAAGACTCAAAACGCCGTTTAGACACCAACGTGTTGCGCGTACTCGACAGCAAGTCACCTGAAACGCAGGCCGTATTAGCAGACGCGCCACGCTTGTCCGATTATTGGGACGACGAATCGCGCGCCCATTTTGACGGCTTGTGCGCTCGTTTAGACGCTGCCGGCGTGAAGTACGTATTGAACGAACGCCTAGTGCGCGGCCTAGACTATTATAACCGCACCGTGTTTGAGTGGGTCACCACCGAGCTGGGCGCGCAAGGCACCGTCTGTGCCGGCGGCCGCTACGACGGCTTAGTTGAGCAGTTAGGCGGCAAAGCCACCCCAGCAGTAGGCTTCGCCATGGGTATTGAACGCTTGGTGTTGTTGCTAGAATCGCAAGGTTTGGTGCCCGAGCACACCTTGTGCGATATTTATGTGATTGCGGCCACCGAAGCTGCGGAACTAACGGCCCCGGCCGTTGCCGAACAAATTCGAAGCGCCCGCCCAGAGCTGAAAGTTCAGCTGCACAGCGGCACCCAGAACATGAAGAAAAAACTAGCCAAAGCCGACAAGTCAGGCGCCACCTACGCCTTGTTAGTGCGCGACACTGACTTCGAGCTGAAGCACCTGCGCGACCGCAGCGCCGAACCGCGCATGCTCGCGAGCATCAGCGAGCTGTAGCCCGGCCGCAACTGGCTGTAGCCCGGCGTTTCACGCCGGGAAGCGCGCAGCGCTGTAATTGTAGCCCGGGGTTTCACGCCGGGAAGCGCGAAGCGCTGTAATTGTAGCCCGGCGTTCTACGCCGGGAAGCGCGAAGCGCTGTAATTATTGAACATTAACAAAAATTAGAAATTAACGGCACTATGTGCCACCCGGCGTAAAACGCCGGGCTACGATCAACGGCACCATGTGCCACCCGGCGTGAAACGCCGGGCTACGAACGGAGTTAAAAATGGAAACAGAAGAACAACAAGTAGAACGCATCAAACAATTTTGGAGCGAACACGGCAAAGGCATCGTCGCCGGCCTCGTTATCGGCTTTGGCCTATTCTACGGCTGGCGCTACTACGACGCGCAAACCCGCGCCGCCCAAGAAGCCGCGTCAGAACAGTTTGAAAGCGTTGTAGTACAGCTAGAAAGCGAACAAGAAGGCAGCATGGCCGCCGCGCAAGAATTCCTCACCGCCAACAGCGGTGAAACCTACGCGCACTTAGCCGCGTTCGAACTTGCCAAGCACGCCGTTGAACACAACGACTACGCCACCGCCGTAAGCGCCTTGCAAGTTGTGCGTGACAACGCAGAACCCGCTTTGCGTGCAGTCGCTGACTTACGTCAAGCGCGCGTATTGCTTGCGCAAGAGCAATTTGACGCCGCCCTTGCCGCCGCCAAATCAGCAGAAAGCGTAGCGCCATTTATAGCGCAAGCCGCAGAATTGCAAGGCGACATTTTGCTAGCTAAAGGCGACACCACCGGTGCCCGCGCAGCGTATCAAGCAGCTATCGATGCCGGCTCGCAAGGCTTGGCAGAGATCAAACTCAACAGCATTGTGGCGGCTTCATGAGAAAATTTTTAAAACAGTTAGCACTCGCCTCCAGCGCCATCATGCTGGTAAGCGCATGCTCAACCACCGACGAAATTCCAGTAAAAGAACTGCAGGAATTTAACGCCAAAATCAAACCCGACGTGGTTTGGAAAGCAAGTGTCGGTGATGGCGTTGAAAACTATTTCTCGCACCTAAACCCAGTCGTTGTTGGTGACTACATAATCGCCGCCGACCGCGTTGGCGTTGTTGCCGCATATCAGCGCAGCAACGGCAAACGAGTGTGGCGCAAAGAGTTACGCGAAGAATTAAACTTCGGAACCGGCGGCTGGTGGAGCCAAGGTGAACCCATGCGCATCGCCGGCGGCCTGACAGCCGAGCGCGGCGTGGTGTATCTGGGCAGCGAAAACGGTGACGTGGTCGCGCTAGACGTTGCTGATGGTAACGTCAAATGGCACAGCCAAGTCGGCATTGAAATTTTAGCAGACCCCGCAGTAGGTAGCGGCGTTGTTGTGGTTAAAGGTAGCTCAGGTGACGTCGTCGCATTGAACCTTGAAACCGGCGCAGAACAATGGCGGTATGGCACTGAAAGCCCAGCTTTAACCTTGCGCGGAACAGCTGCACCAATTATCGCCCAAGGCGGCGTATTTATTGGCACGGCAACCGGCAAAGTTGTTGTGGTGATTGCTGAAAATGGCCAACCGGCTTGGGAAACACGCTTAGCAGTACCAAGCGGCAGCACCGAGCTACAACGAATCGTTGACGTTGACTCCAAGCCAGTACTGTTCGGTGGCGTGCTATACAACGTCGCCTACAATGGCTCGTTAGTCGCCGTTGACGTGCGCAACGGCAACACCATCTGGAAACGCGAATATTCCTCGTTCCAGAACTTAACCCTGGCCGAAGGCCGTCTGTTCCTAACCGACGCCTCAGACACAGTATCAGCACTTAACCTAGATGGCGGCATTGAATTGTGGTCCAACACCGACTACAACGGCCGCTTGCTTACCGCACCAGTACAGTTTGGCGACTATATCGTAGTTGGCGACAGCATGGGTTACTTGCACTTTTTAGACATACTAAATGGCCGCACTGTAGGCCGCCTAGATGTCGGTGAAGAAGTTTACACAGCCCCAGTTGTAGAAGGCGACACCCTGTATTTACAAGCACGCGACGGCAGTTTACTCGCGGTAAGGATTTAACGTTATATGTTACCCGTAGTTGCCCTGGTCGGGCGCCCCAACGTGGGCAAATCAACCCTATTTAATCGGCTTACCCGTACCCGGGACGCCTTGGTTGCAGACTTTCCCGGCTTAACCCGAGATCGTAAGTACGGCCAGGCCAACTACGACGGTTACCAGTTTATTGTCATCGACACCGCCGGTGTGCACGGAGACGAAGAAGGCATCGACGCCGAAATGGCCGCGCAGTCACTGCGCGCCATCGACGAAGCCGACGTCGTCTTATTCATGGTCGACGCCCGCGACGGCATCACCGCCGCCGACATGGGCATCGCCACCCACCTGCGCCGCCTAGGCAAAAAAGCCTACGTGGTTGCCAACAAAATTGACGGCATTGATAGCAACGCCGCCCGCGCTGATTTCTTCGAACTCGGTCTTGGCGACGTGCACGGCATTGCGGCCGCCCATGGCCGTGGCGTGGAGCAGTTGTTGCAAGAATGCTTCGACCCACTTGTTGATGAGTATCCAGGTGTCGTAGCCCGTCGTTCTACGACGGGTGACGAAGTCGTTAATCTGGACGCCGAAGGTAATCTAGTCAATGCCGAAGGCGAAATCGTCGAACCCGACGCCGACGGCAACGTGTACGACATAAACGGCAATGTGGTAGACGCCGATGGCAATATCATCGACCACGAAGGCAATATTATTGGCCAGCTGGGCGACCGCTCGCATGACGAAATCGACTACGACACGCTACCCCTGAAGCTCGCCATTGTCGGCCGCCCGAACGTCGGTAAGTCCACACTAACCAACCGTATACTCGGCGAAGAACGCGTGGTGGTGTATGACATGCCAGGCACCACCCGCGACTCGGTGTACATTCCGATGGAACGCGACGGCCGCCAGTACATTTTGATCGACACCGCCGGTGTGCGCCGCCGTGGCCGCATTGACGAGTCTATTGAGAAATTCTCAGTCATCAAAACACTGCAAGCCATTGAAGACGCAAACGTGGTTATCGCCGTGATTGACGCCCGCGAAACCGTGTCCGACCAAGATTTGAATTTAATAGGCTTTGCTTTGAATGCCGGCCGCTCTATTGTGATTGCCGTGAACAAATGGGACGGGCTGTCGCACGACCACCGCGAAGAAATCAAGCGCGAACTTGACCGTCGCTTAGGCTTTGTGGACTTTGCCCGCTTGCACTTTATCTCAGCGCTGCACGGCAGCGGCGTAGGAAACCTGTTCGAATCCGTACTCGAAGCCTACGCCTCAGCGTCGGCGCGCGTCGGCACCGCCAAGTTAACCCGCATTTTGGAAACCGCAGTAGAAGACCACCAGCCGCCGTTGGTGAGCGGACGCCGCGTGAAGCTCAAATACGCCCACGCCGGTGGCTATAACCCGCCACGAATTATTATTCACGGCAACCAAGTAGAATCACTACCGGGCTCGTACAAGCGCTACTTGATGAACTATTTCCGCAAGTCGCTTGGCGTTATGGGCACGCCCATCAAGATTGAATTCCGCGAATCGGTCAACCCATACGCCGGCCGCAAAAACTCGCTCACGCTCTCGCAAACCCGCAAGCGCAAGCGCCTAATGAAATATTTGAAGCGCAAGTAGCCCGGCGTTCTACGCCGGGTCGGCGCAGCCGGTTAATCTATTCCACATCACCGAAACGTAAATAATTACGGTGCTACGCACCACCCGGCGTAAAACGCCGGGCTACACGGCTGGCGCACCCCGCTGTTACTGGTGTAAAATGCTAACATGGAACCAATACGAATCGATAAATGGCTGTGGGCCGCTCGTTTTTACAAAACGCGTTCACTTGCGCGGCAAGTCGTGCAAGCGGGTAAAGTTTCCGTTGACGGCCAGCGCTGCAAACCTTCCAAAACTATTACCGTAGGGCAGATTGTGAAGGCGCCGCGCGGGCACGACATCTATGAAGTTGAAGTATTAGGCTTAAGCGAAAACCGCTTAAGCGCGCCATTAGCGCAAGAGCTTTACCGCGAAACCGCAGACTCAGCCGCACGCCGAGAAAAAGAAGTTGAGCTTCGTAAAATGAATGCGTTGTACAACCCGCACCCAGACCACAAACCCGACAAAAAGGAACGCCGAGAGTTAATTCGATTTAAAAATCGATAATTTAGTCTCGTTGTAGTTACTCTTTATAGTCACTAAAGTTATCGTCAAGCCACGCCGGTGTAATGTATTTCCAGTCTTCTGGGTATTTTCCATTGCTTAGATAGCGGTTTAACGTCGAAAAGGGCCAGTCACATGCATTGGTCACGTAACCATGCTTCACCGGATTAAAGCAGCAGTACAATATGTACATCATGTATTCGCGTTCATTGCGAATTTCATGTTCCCAATAGCTGTGCTGCCATAATTTTCCATAGCCATGCATTTCTCGAGCTTTACTGTTTTTAGCATTACGTTTCGATCTAGATGAAAATTCCGGCAACGCTTTGGTGGTTAACGCTTTGATTTTGCCCCAACGTAATGGTACGTAGTCGTCTTTAATAATTAGCACGCAATGAATGTGATCCGGCATCACTGTCCACGCCTCTATTTCGAATGGGTGTGTTTTCATTGTTTCACGCACGGCATTCCGCAGCGCCGCCATGACATCGGGCCGTGTTAGTACGGGTTGGCGGCGGTAGGTGCATACGGTGAAAAAGTAATACCCGCGCTCGAAATATCTGCGAACGTTTCTCATGGCGTAAGTGTCGTGCACTACGGGAATTTTGGCGACCTTATATATTTGTCGGAGATTGGCTTACGGCGTCGCGGTGTGACTAACGTAGCCCGGCGTTCTACGCCGGGGGTGCGTAGCACCAATGTAGCCCGGCGTTTTACGCCGGGGGTGCGTAGCACCGTAATTATTTAAGTTTCGGTGATGTGGAATAGATTAACCGGCTGCGCCGACCCGGCGTAGAACGCCGGGCTACAACGATGGTAGATTAACCGGCTGCGCCGACCCGGCGTAGAACGCCGGGCTACAGGTCGGCTTCGGTGAAGCGGTATTCGGTTTGGCAGTAGTCGCAGGTCATGACAATGGCGCCTTCTTCGGCGAGAATCTCGCGCAGTTCTTCGGGCGACACTGAGGCCATGGCTTCCAAGGTGCCTTCGCGCGAGCAGCCGCACTTGAACGACACGGGCTGGGCTGGGTATAGCTCCACGTGCTCTTCGTGGTACAGGCGGTGCAGCACTTGCTCGCCCGGTAGCGTAAACAACTCCACCGCACTAATGGTGTCGGTTAAATGTTCTAAATGCTCGAACGCTTCAAGCGTGGTGCCGGCTGCAGGCATAACCTGTAACAGCATACCCGCGGCGTGTTCGCCGTCTGCATGTAACCAAATTCTTGTACGCAATTGCTCAGATTGCATGAAGTATTCTTCGATAATCTTGGCAATACTATCGCCTTGGCCGCTGACTACGCCTTGGTAGCGCTCGCCTTCTAGTGGGGTGAGGGTGATGACTAATACGGCTTTGGGGCCCATGAGGGTGCGTAAGTCGTTTTGGTCGTCGGAGATTTCTTCGCGTACGCGGGCAATGCCGCGTAATTCTTGGTGGTGCGAGCCGTTTACGGCGATGAAATTCACTGGGCCGTCGCCTTGAATTTGAATGGAAATATGGCCTTCAAATTTCAGGGTTGCGGTAAGCAGCGAGGTGGCTGCCATTAATTCGCCTAATAAGCGTTGAACTGGCGCGGGATAGTTGTGTCCTAGAATCATGCGCTGGTAGCTGCTGCTCAATTGCACCAATTCGCCGCGCACGTCTTGTTCTAAAAATGTGTAGCGTAATAATTGGTCGTGAGGGTAGTTTTTCAGTTCAGGTTTGGTCATAGCGTACGGCTTCTGCAATATGATTGTAAAAAATTGTATGCATTATACCAGAATCCTCGAATTTGATCTGTTCACTTGTGTATAGTAAAGCTAGAATGTCCAAACGACGCTATTGTCACAAAATTATAACTATTAGTAAGCGCAGTAAATAGCTCATGCAGATACAGAACACGCACGTCAACTATTTGGTTACCGCAGTGTGTGCGGTTGCCGCGGTCTGGTTTGGCGCGCAGCTAACTTGGCAAGTCATTACCCCAGCCACGCCGGTGGCGAGCGGGCCTTTAAGTGTGTCCGCGACGCAGAGCGAGCGGCAGGCTTCAGCACAGTCTCTCATTGCTTTAGATTTATTTGGTACGCCGCCGGTTTCTCAAGTTGCGGCAAGCAATGCGCCAAAAACGTCGTTGAATATCCGGTTGCTGGGTGTGTCGGCTTCAAATGTGCCGGAGCGTTCGGCGGCAATTATTGAGCGCAGCGGCCAGCAAGAAGTGTACGTCATGGGCGAGAAGCTCAACGGTACGCAGGTGGTTATTAAAGAAATTTATGCCGATAGGGTTATTTTGGATAACAACGGTCGGTTAGAAACGCTAGAGCTTGAGGGTATTGGTGAGCTAAGCGAAGGTTTGTCGTTGACGATGGCGAACTCGCGCGGTGCGGGTTCTGGCTCGGGTTCTGGTTCTGGCTCGGACGGCGTATCGCGGTCGGCGCGGGCGGTTGATGCGGGTGCTGGTTCTGCGGGGGCTGGCGGTGCTGGTGCTGGCAACGGCGGTGCTAGTGGCAGTGAAGTGCTCGAAAATGCTAGCCCAGAAGTGCGCGAAGTGGCAGATAACCTGCTGCAGCATGTGAAGATTACTCCAGTACGCTCGGGCAACGGCTTGGCCGGATATCGCTTGAGCCCAGGTGCAAACCCTGAACTATTCAATAAAGCCGGCTTTCGTGACGGCGACTTAGCCGTGGCCATTAACGGCGAAGACCTTACCCGTGTTAGCACGGCGATGAAATTAATGCGCGATCTTGGCTCCATGACCGAGGCGACAATTACTGTCGAGCGTAATAATCAATACACTGATTTGCGACTAGATATTCGCGATCTAGAGGAATAAGTATGCGTAAAACAACTCTCGCGATTGCATTAACCTTAGGCGCCTCGCTAGCCGGTACGCTTAGCGACGTGAGCGCCCAGCAATCGCGCCAGGGCCTCAATTCAAAGGCTGCGTCGGCTCAAGCTTCGAACGAGCAGGCGGTGGAATACGCGGCCAGCTTCAAAAACACCGATATTACTGAGTTTATTCAGGTGGTTGGGCGTAATTTGGGCCGCACCATGATCATCGACCCAGACGTGCGCGGGCGCATTGACGTGCGTAGCTACGACGTGATGACCGAGTCGCAATATTGGCAGTTTTTCTTAAACGTTTTAGACGTTTACGGTTTTGCCACGGTCGAAATGGAGTCGGGCGTGATTAAAGTTATGCGCGATAAAGACGCGCGCAACGG
Organism: Pseudidiomarina woesei; assembly: GCF_001418345.1. Classification (GTDB taxonomy): domain Bacteria; phylum Pseudomonadota; class Gammaproteobacteria; order Enterobacterales; family Alteromonadaceae; genus Pseudidiomarina; species Pseudidiomarina woesei. Next base: position 37,722 of record NZ_LIPW01000004.1, on the reverse strand, counting down.
CGCGATTCCAGTGGTGGACGACAATTCACTAGGTGGCGATACCTTGGTCACCCGCGTGGTGCCGGTGTCGAATGTCAGTGTGCGCGAGCTGGCGCCATTGCTGCGTTTGCTGAACGACCAAAGCGGCGGCGGCAACGTGGTGAGCTATGACCCGTCGAACGTAATTATGATTACCGGCCGCAGCGAAACTGTGCAGCGCTTGGTAGAAATTATTGAGCGGGTAGACCGCGCAGGTAACCAAGACGTTGACGTGATCAAGTTGGAATACGCATCTGCGGCTGAAGTGGTGCGCATTGCGCTGAGCTTGTTCGAAAAAGCTAACGACGGCACGCCGGCTTTGTTAATTCCAAAAATTGTCGCCGATGAGCGCACAAACAGTGTGGTGGTCAGCGGTGAGCCGCGCGCCCGTGAGCGGGTAGTGCGGTTGGTGAATCAGCTGGACCAAGACTTAAAAACCGAGGGTAACACTCGTGTTTATTACTTGAAATACGCCAAAGCGGCTGAGTTAGTTGATGTTTTACAAGGCGTTAGCCAAAGCTTGCAAGCCGAGAAAGAGGCCGGCGCGGCAAGTGCTGCAGGCGCCCCAGGGCGTCGTTCGACGGCTTCTGGCGCGGCCATTAGCATTAGCGCTCATGACTCGTCGAACTCATTGGTTATTACCGCGCAGCCAGATTTGCTGACGAGCCTTGAAGGGGTTATCCGGCAGTTGGATATTCGCCGTGCGCAGGTGCATGTTGAAGCGATTATCGTGGAAATTATGGAAGGCGATGGCGTCGATTTTGGCTTGCAATGGATTAGCGAAGACGGAGGCATGGTGCAATACAACAACGGCCGTCAGGCGCCAATTGGGCAAGTAGCGGCGGGCGCATACTTGGCGCGCGAGCAGCCAGGCCGTGAAACCACCACCATTGTTGACGGCAACGTGGTGACCACCACTGAGCCGGACAAACCAGGCGATGTGTCGCTATTGGCGCAGGTGCTGCAGAACGTAAACGGCATGATGATTGGGGTGGTGAAAAACGATTGGGGCGCTATTTTGCAGGCGGTGACCACCAACACGAACTCGAATATTTTGGCCACGCCTTCCATTATGACGCTGGACAACGAAGAAGCGCAGTTCTTGGTGGGGCAGTCGGTGCCAACCATTACCGGTTCAACCACTGGCTCGAATAACGACAACCCGTTCCAGACCGTACAGCGCGAAGACGTGGGTATTAAGCTAAAAGTAACACCGCAAATTAACGAAGGCGACGGTGTGCAGTTGGTGATTGAGCAAGAGGTGTCGAGCATTAGCGGTGCGACCTCGGTGGATATCACCATTAATAAGCGCGAGCTAAAAACTGTGGTGATGGCCGACGACGGCGAAACCATTGTGCTGGGCGGCTTAATTGACGAAGACGTGCAAGAGTCGGTATCGAAAGTACCGTTGCTGGGCGACATTCCGTTTTTGGGGCACTTGTTTAAGAGCACTTCTACGTCGCGTCAAAAGCGAAACTTGATGGTGTTTTTGCGTCCGCGCATAGTGCGCGATGGCGCTACCGCTGGGCAAATTTCGTCGCGCAAATACAACTACATTCGCGCTGAGCAATTGAAGCAACAAGAAGACGGTATTTCTTTAATGCCATTCACCGATCAGCCGGTGGTACCGGAGTGGGATGGGCCGCTGACTTTGCCGCCTTCTTTTGAAGAGTATTTGCGAGAGGAGGGGGCGGCCCCTGGTTCGGAGGGGGGTGCAGACCCTGGTCTGGACCCTCGTTCGACCTCTCGCGCAGGCCGCGGAAATCACGGTGGTGGCAATGACTGATACAAACGCAGCAGCTATGAGCTCTGCTGCTGAAGCGAACAAAGTTGCAGAGGTAGTGGCGCAAGTGGCGCCGCGCCGTTTGCCGTTCGCCTTTGCGAAGCGCCACGGCGTAGTGGTTGCTGACGCTAGTGGAGAGCGGGGCGGCCCCGGGTCCGCACCAGGGTCCAGACCAGGGTCCGGACCAGGGTCTGCACCCCTCTCTACTACCGCGACGGTGCATGCGCGCGAAGGCGTAACGCCGCAGACATTGCTTGAAGTGCGCCGCGTGTTAGGCGCGCCATTTGCGTTGCAACAGCACAGCGCCGAAGAATTTGAAGCTATTTTAACGCAGGCTTACCAGCGCGACTCGTCCGAAGCAAAACAGCTGATGGAAGACATTGGCAACGAGAGCAACTTATTCTCGCTGGCCGACGAACTGCCGCAAACCGAAGACTTGTTGGAAAGCGAAGACGACGCGCCAATTATCAAACTTATCAATGCCATGCTGTCCGAGGCCATCAAAGAAGGCGCGTCGGATATTCACATTGAAACCTTCGAAAAAGAATTATTGGTGCGGTTTCGCATTGACGGCGTGCTGCGCGAAGTCATTCGCCCGAATCGCAAACTCAGCTCGTTGCTGGTGTCGCGCATTAAAGTAATGGCGCAGCTAGACATTGCCGAAAAACGCGTACCGCAAGACGGCCGTATCAGCTTACTAATAGCCGGCCGCGCGGTAGACGTGCGGGTTTCAACCATGCCGTCTAGCCACGGCGAACGGGTGGTACTGCGACTGCTCGACAAAAACAATGCACGGCTAAATCTCGAACAGCTTGGTATGACCGAAGCTAACCGCAAGGTATTCTCGCAGCTTATTAAAAAGCCGCACGGCATTATTTTGGTCACCGGCCCGACAGGCTCTGGTAAATCAACCACCTTGTACGCAGGCCTGATGGAAATTAACTCGCGCGACCGCAACATATTGACGGTGGAAGACCCTATTGAATTCACCATTGAGGGCATCGGCCAAACGCAAGTGAACCCGAAAGTGAACATGACATTCGCCCGGGGTTTACGTGCGATATTGCGTCAAGACCCCGATGTGGTCATGGTGGGTGAGATTCGCGACGTGGAAACCGCGCAAATTGGCGTGCAGGCCTCGTTAACCGGGCACTTGGTGTTATCCACATTGCACACCAACACCGCCGCCGGCGCCATTACGCGCTTAGAAGATATGGGCGTAGAGCCGTTTTTGCTGTCGTCATCTTTGTTAGCCGTACTGGCCCAGCGCTTGGTGCGCACGCTATGTGACGACTGCAAACAGCCGTACCAAGCGAGCGCCGAAGAATTGGCTTATGTAGCCGACGGTGACGTGGCTGGCGGTGCGACCTTGTACCGTGCGGTGGGCTGCGAAAATTGCAACCACACGGGCTATCGCGGTCGTACCGGTATTCACGAATTATTGGTGGTGGACGAGCGCGTGCGCGAACTTATCCACAACGGCCATGGCGAGCAAGCCATTGAGAAATATGTACGCCAGCACCAGCCGTCAATTCGTGACGACGGATTAGCCAAAGTTTTAGCGGGCAAAACCACGTTGGAAGAAGTTTTGCGCGTAACGCGCGAGGAGTAAATCGTGGCAGCCTACGCATTTCAAGCGCTGAACGCCAGCGGCCGCAAAACCAAAGGCGTTATTGAAGCCGATACCGAGCGGCAAGTGCGCGCGCAACTGCGCGAGCAAGGGCTGATTCCGGTTAGCGTTGAGCTGGCGGAAGAAGGGGGCGGCCCCCGGTCCGCACCAGGGTCCAGAGCAGGGTCCGGACCAGGGTCTGCACCCCTCTCTACGTTTATGCGGCGGCTGCAAACACGCGGCGTGGGCGCTGCCGATTTGGCCTTGATCACCCGCCAGCTAGCGACGCTAGTCAGCGCGGCGCTACCCATTGAGCAGGCTTTGTTCGCGGTGTCGGAACAAACTGACAAGCCGCGCCTGCAAAAATTAATCATGGCGGTGCGCTCAAAAGTAGTCGAAGGCTATTCGTTGGCCGAAGCCATGGCTGAATATCCGCACGTGTTCGACAAGTTATTCACCGCTATGGTGGCTGCCGGCGAACGCTCAGGCCATTTGGACGAAGTTCTCAACAGGTTGGCGGATTACACCGAGCAGCGCAATCGCCTCAAAGGTCAACTTATTCAGGCGCTGGTTTATCCGTCCATTTTGACCTTGGTCGCCATTGGCGTAATCATCTTCTTGCTAGTGAGTGTGGTGCCACAAATTGTGGAGCAATTCAGTGGCTTAGACCAAACACTGCCACCCACCACGACGTTCTTGTTGGCTGTAAGCGAAGTCCTACAAAATTATGGCATATATGCCCTGGTAGCAATTTTGCTCGGCCTTGTGGTTGGTGGGCAATTATTGCGTAAGCCAGAGCGGCGCGATAAATTTGATGCCTTTGTATTGAAAGTGCCATTATTTGGGCGCGTGATTAAGGGCGTCAACACTGCGCGATTCGCGCGCACCCTAAGTATTTTGTCGGCTTCAGCGGTGCCGCTGCTTGACGGTTTACGTATTACCGGCCGCGTGCTGAGCAACCGCGCCATGCAAATTGCGGTGGAAGAAGCATGCGACCGTGTACGCGAAGGCTCATCGCTGCGTGCGGCGTTAGCGCAAACGAAATTATTCCCGCCCATGATGTTGCACATGATTGCCGCCGGTGAAAAGTCGGGCGAACTCGAGCAATTGCTGGGTCGCGCGGCCGACAACCAAGATCGCGACTTCGAAACCACCATGAACGTGGCGCTAAAAATATTCGAGCCAGCTCTAATTGTGGTCATGGCCGGTGTGGTCATGCTTATTGTGTTGGCAATTATTCAACCTATATTGCAATTAAACCAAAGCGTCGGACTGTAAGCGGCGCGAAGTGAACAAAGAGGTCGTAAACATGAAAAAGCAAACAGGTTTTAGTCTTATCGAGGTGATGGTTGTTATCGCCATTCTCGGCTTACTTGCATCATTAATTTTGCCAAACGTGTTAGGCTCGGCCGACCAAGCCAACCGCCAAAAAGCGCGCACCGACATCATCGCGCTGGAGAACGCATTGGCGCAGTATCGCCTTGATAACGGCGTATTCCCAACCACCGAGCAAGGCCTTGAAGCTTTGGTGCAAGAGCCAAACGTGCAGCCAAGCCCACGCAATTATCGTCGCGGCGGCTACATTCAGCGCTTGCCAGCCGATCCGTGGGGTAGTGAATACTTACTTCTTAGCCCTGGCGAAAATGGCGACATCGACATTTTCTCAGCCGGCCCTGACGGTCAACCAGGCACTGACGACGACATCGGCAACTGGAACATCGAGTAGCCCGTCGTTCCACGACGGGTGGCCGAAGGCCGTTATCCATGACTCATACCAGTCAGCCAGCTAACCGTGCAGCCAGTTTGCCTCGCGCAAGAGGCTTCACCCTAGTCGAAGTCATGGTCACCATGGCGGTGATCGGCATGCTTGCGCTCACCGTCAGCTTTGTGGTGCCCGACCAGCGCGACGACAGCGTGCAAGAAAGCGCCCGCGTGCTGTATGAACGCATCAATTATGCACGCGAATTCGCCCTCGTTCGCAGTGCGATATTAGGCCTACGTGTGGACGACAACGGCACCAGCTACCGCTTTTTGCAATTTACCGATGGCCGCTGGCAAGAGCTGAACTACCGCGGTTTGCGCCGTACCGCGCTTGATGAACAGGTGTCGTTGGATATTGAAACTGCCGATTTAGCCCTGTTAGAACAAGACGATACGGATATTGACGAAGTGTTTAAGGTGGATGAGCGCGAGTTTACCGGCCGGGATTCGGACGACGAGGATGGGGCTGAGGATGCCGGCGATCGCGCAAAATTAAAAAGCCAACCCACACCACAATTGTTTATTTTCGGCAGTGGCGATCTCGCACCATTCACAATAACTTTACGCGACGATTTTGCACTGCGCGCCGGCACCGAATGGAAAATTGCAAGCGAAAACGGCATCGACATCACCCTCAGCCGAGGTGATTTATGACACATGCCACCGCCTCCCGACGCCTGACGCCCGTAGCCCGGCGTTCCACGCCGGGACGAGCGCAGCGAGGCCAATCCAGCGGCTTCACCTTAGTCGAAGTCATGTTCGCCCTAGGCATTTTCGCCATGGCCGCCCTTGCCGCCGTGGCCGCCACCAGCCAGCATTTGAACAACCTAAATTACATGCAAGACAAGTCGCTGGCCCAATATGCCGGCGCCAACGCACTCGCACGTATCAGCCTTGAATATCCGCCGGAAAACAACGACACCGGCGTGGAAACCGTCGGCGGCAAGCAATGGCATTGGCGCGCAGAAGTACTCGAAACCCAAACCCAAGACGTGTTTTACGTGACCATACGCGTGTACGACACGGCCAATATGCCAACCGACGACAGCGGCGCCCTAGTCGTCCTCAGCCGCTACTTGGGAGCAAACTAATGCACCCACGTACCACCGTAGCCCGGCGTTCCACGCCGGGACGAGCGCAGCGAGGTTATCGCCCGTCAGCGCAGCGAGGTTATCGCCCGTCAGCGCAGCGAGGCAAATCCCGCGCCTTCACCCTAGTAGAAGTACTAGTCACCGTCGTCATCATGGCCGTGATCGGCCTAGCCTCTGCGGCAGTTATCAACGCGATAATGCGTACAAGTGAGCAAAGCGAAGAGGCCATCGCGCAGTTACAAAAATTACAGTACGCCATGCTTGTGATGGAGCAAGATATTCGCCAAATTGTGCCGCGCGAAAACGTTACCGGGCGGTTTGTGTTTTACGACAACGAACGCTTAGGCTTCGTGCGCGGTGGCTGGTTTAATCCACAGGGCCTTTTCCCGCGCAGCGAATTACAACCCGTGGCCTATTTGTTGCGCGACGGCAACTTAGTGCGCGAACACTTTTACTTTGTCGACGTCACCTCGGCGAGCGAGCCGCAAACCCGCGTTTTGTTGGAAGGTGTTGAAGGGTTTAGCGTGCGCTTTTTGGCGCGCGAGAGGGGTGCAGACCCTGGTGCAGAGAGGGGTGCAGACCCTGGTCCGGACCAGGGGCCGCCCCCCACTGTTATACCCGACGCGCTAGAGCTTCGGCTGCAAACCAAGCGTTGGGGCGAAATTACCCGCGTATTCTTGCTAAATGGTGGGGACTACGCAGAAGCTCCGGCCGAAGCTCCAGCCGAGTCATCGACAGATGCACCAAGTGACGGAGGTTCAAATGGACAGCCGTAATCGGTGTCACAACGCCAGCCGCAGCTTAAATGTCAGTATCAGGAAGCAGCGAGGAGTTGCATTATTGATGGTTCTGCTTGTTGTCGCTCTAGTGTCAGTTATGGCCGTGACATTAAGTGGGCGCTTACAAACCACCGTGCTGCGTACCGCGAATTTTCAACAGGCAGAACAGGCGTATTGGTATTGGCTTAGCGCCGAAGAAATTGTGCGCGAACTGCTACAAACCGAGCTTAGCGAAAGCGACGGCGTCGCCCACCAGCAACAAATGTGGTACCAGCAAAGCGAAAGCGGCAATATTTACCCGGTGGACGGCGGCGCCATTCAAGGTGGCATTCAAGACTTGCACAGCTGCTTCAATCTGAACTCTTTGAGAGAGGGGGGCGGCCCCGGGTCCGGACCAGGGTCTGCACCCCCCTCTTCGCTGCGAGAGCGGCGCAAAGCTCAGCTGCGCATGCTACTTCTGAGCGTCGGCGATGATGATATCGAGCCGTACACAGCAGATGTTATTGTTGACTCGTTGGCCGATTGGCTTGATCAAGATGACAATATTGATGGCAATTACGGCGCTGAGTCGGTCGACTATCAGAGCCTGTTGTTTCCCCATGGTGCCGCCAATACTTGGCTGACACACGTGAGCGAATTACGCTTAATTCGGGGCGTGACAGCGAAGATTTTCAATGACGTTAAGGATTACGTTTGCGTGATTCCGCGCGACAATTCGCTAAAAATTAACGTGAATACAGTTGCCAAAGAGCAGCCAGAATTGCTGTATGCAGTTACGCTTGGCGCGCTCGCCGAAGACGAGGCACAGCAGTTTTTGAATACCCGTCGAGGTGAAGGGTATGAGAGTTTGGATGACGCCCGAAATAACGGTGAACTTAGTAGCGCAGCCGCTCAGGGGCCAGTGCCGAATTTTGGTGGAGGCATTATTCCTGAAGGGGTTACCGCCGAAACTATTGGTGGCGCGCTTGACGATTTAGACGTGAAAAGTAAGTATTTCCAACTGAATGCAAAAATTGGGTACGGCGATTTAGTCATTGCTGCTCAGAGCCAGTTTCTTATTACTAAAGAAGAAGCTAAAGTGCTGTTTAGAGCGAACGCCGCGCCGTAAAATGTGCACGAGCACAATAAAAGAGAGAAGAATATGGAACAGTTATTCATTCGCCTGAGTTCGCAGCCGCAAGAGCCGCTGCACTGGCTGATTTGGAGCCCGGCTCAGGCGGAATTAATTGCTAGCGGAACACTGAAAGATTTGTCCGAGATCGGCGCATTGACCGACCATGCTCGAAGCCGTGAGGTGGTTTGTTTCGCGCCCGGCACTGATGTTTTATTGACCAGCGTGCAGTTGCCTAAAAGTGCGTTGCGCATGCTCGCGCAGGTAATTCCCAATTCACTCGAAGACGAATTGGCTCAAGATATCAGTGAGTTACATTTTGCGTGGCCGCCGGTTAAGAAATCGGCAGATAGCGTTGCGGTTCCTGTTGCGGTGGTAGCGCACGAAGCTATGCAGCAGTGGTTGCAAGCGCTTGATGACGCAGACATTAATTGCGATGAGATATATCCGGATGTGTTCATGCTTCCTGTGGCAGAGGAGGGGGCGGCCCCTGGTGCAGAGCAAGGTCCAGACCAGGGTCCGGACCAGGGTCTGCACCCCTCTCTCGCACTTACCCTCGGCGATACCGTCGTAGTGCGTACCGGCGCGTATAGCGGATTTAGCACCGACGCAAGCTTGCTAGACGTGATGGCGCAAGACTTAAACTTACAGCGTGTGGAAGAAACCGACATTGAGATGCCGCTAAGCATCGTTGCGCAAGCGTATAATAGTTATGCACAGCCAGCGCGCATCAATTTGCGTCAGCACCAATATCGTTCGCAGCGTAAAAAACGCAAAGGCCAGAGCTCGGCGGCAAGTTTTAAACCGGCAGCCATTGCCGCAGGCATTTTGTTCGCCGTTGCATATGCAACCCAAGTGTTTGAATACGTTCAACTTGGTCAGCAGTCTGAGCAGCTAGAACAAGCCATTGTAGATACGTATAAAGAAGCGTTTCCCAACGAAAAACGTATTGTGAACGTGCGTGCACAGTTGAACCAGCACATGGACAGTTTGGGTTTAGAGGGTAGCGAGAAGGCCTCTATGTTGGCGTTAATGTCTGAACTTGAGAGTGCGTTTAAAGCCAACCGAGATGTCAGACTTCAGTTACTCCGCTATGAAGCCGATACGCTAAAAATGCAGGTTAAAGCTAATAGTTTCGCGAGCTTAGAGAACTTTCGTAAAGTTGCAAATCAATCTGGCTCTATTACTGTGGAGCAAGGGCCTGTGAATAACCAAGCGGGCGCAGTCAGTGGCGCACTTACCGTGAAGAAGGACTCTTAAGCTATGGCAACGCTCATGCAAAAATTATTACATAACGTGCCGGGGCTCGAGGCGCGCATAAATCAGATGAACAGCCGCGAGCGTATGCTTGTGAGTGTGGCTGCGGTGTTGTTAGTTATCACATTGATTTACTTCATAATGTGGAAACCAATTACCGACGGTATTAGCGAGCGTGAAAGTAAAATTGAAGCGCAGCAAGAATTACTGCAATGGGTGCGCGAGAACACAGGTGCCTATTTGGCGCAAAAAAGTGCGGGCGCAAAGGCTGATAATTCTGCGCAAATGCCGGGCAGCGTCACCGAGCGTGTGACTCGTTTGGCCGCTTCCGCGAAGATTGAGCTTAGCCGCATGCAACCACAATCGGATGGTTTATTGGTGGTGATTGACCAAGTTCCTTTTAATACATTGCTGCAGTTTGTGGAAAACTTGCAAAGCCACGCCGGGTTGACGGTCACTCATGTTGATGCGACAGAAGGTGACGCAGCAGGTGTGGTTCGCGTGCGCCGATTGCAGGTGAGCGAATGATGTCTTGGCGTTGGTTGCTGTGGTTAATTCCGTTGTACTTGGTGGCGCTGGTTGTGATGGCGCCGGCGCGGCTGGTGTTTTGGTTTGTAGGAGAAGGGGGCGGCCCCTGGGGCGGACCAGGGTCTGCACCCCTCTCTTCCGTAAGCGGCACCATCTGGCAAGGCGAAGCGAGCATTCACGCGACGCTGCCAACGGGCGGTACGCTGAGCCTGCATAATGTGACGTGGCAGCTCAGCCCGTGGCAGTTATTCACCGGTGAAGCCAATGTCGCACTAAAAATTCCGTCGTCAAATTATATCTATGGTGAGGCAACGATAATGGCGTCGAGTAGCCAAGCCAAATTGCAAGCAAACTTGAAAGGCGCCATGCAGCCGGCGATCCAACAATTGCAAATACCCGTACCCATCACCATGGCTGGTGACTTTGAGCTTAACATTGCAAATTACCAAGTATCTGATTTTCAAAGTGGAAAGTTCTGCGATACGCTAGAAGGCACCTTTGCAACAAGCCGTACAGAAATGCGTCTGAACCACCAGTGGCATCAACTCGGCGACTATAAAACCGAGTTAACGTGCAACCCGCAGAATGGCATTAACGCGAATATCGACGATAATAACCTGGTCGGTTTACGTTTAAACGCACAAGTGAATGGGCGGATAACTGCGCCTCAAGTAAGTGTCAATGGCAGCATTAAGCCAACATTGCAAACACCAAAGCCGGTCACCGACGTGCTTGTTTTCTTAGGAAAGCCAGACGCGCAGGGCCGCTACAATTTCAAATGGTAAAAAGGAGTACTTATGGAACAGGTAATGTCATGGATTAGCGAGAACCAAGATTTGATTCTCAGCTATACGGTCAAGTTCGTTGTCGCCATTATCATATTGATTGTGGGTAAAATTGTGGCGAACTCAGTTGCCAAAATTATGGGCAAAGGCATGGAAAAACGCGGCACCGACAAAGCGGTGATCAGCTTTTTGGGCGCCATTGTTCGTAGCGTGATTTTCATCGCCGCTGTACTGATGGCGTTGTCGCAAGTAGGTGTTGAAACCACCTCGTTTATCGCCATTTTAGGTGCTGCCGGTTTGGCTATTGGCTTGTCGTTGCAAGGCTCACTCTCAAATATGGCGTCGGGCGTGTTGATTATTTTGTTCCGCCCATTCCGCGCTGGAGAATATGTCGACGCCGGCGGCGTATCCGGCACAGTGCAAGAAGTGAATATTTTCCAAACGATTTTGAAAACCCCAGACAACAAAGTGGTATTTGTGCCGAACGCGCAAATTACCGGCTCGCCAATTACTAACTACAACCGAGAAGATACGCGTCGCGTCGATCTGCTCATTGGCGTGTCATACGATGCCGACTTGCATAAAACCAAAGAAGTGCTGGAGAGCGTGCTGGCCGCAGAAAGCCGTTTGTTAAAAGACCCAGCTTGGAATATTCAGGTGCATGCTTTGAACAGCTCATCGGTTGATTTTATTGTACGACCTTGGGTAAAAAGCACCGATTATTGGGGCGTGTACTGGGACTTAATGCGCGAAATTAAAATTGCGCTAGATAAGAACGATATTGGTATTCCATATCCGCAAATGGATGTGCATTTGCACAAGCAAGACTAAAGAAGAGGAGGGGGCGGCCCCTGGTCCGGACCAGGGTCTGCACCCCTCTCTCACCCTCTCTCACCCAAGCCCAGTAAGCTCTCCAACAGCCAAATGCTGAATCTGTCGCAGCATACGCAGCTCACCAGACTTGCCGACATGGTTCGTAGATGAAGCATATTCATCAATTAATGACGCACTATGCACACTAACTTGCTTAGCCATTAACGAAATCTCTTTAGCAGCTACGTTACCACGTAGACCAAACGCCTCCCCAACTGCCAGTAAATCTTGCAGGGTTACTTGCCCAAAATAACGAGCGCTACCTAGAGGCTGAGAAAGTTCAGCGTCTAAATGTTGGCCTAATGGCTCGTAAATAAGTGTTGAGAGGAAATCATAATGCGGCATTAGCTCCACACCATCAGGAGAAAAAACAAATGTCAGGTTTTTAAGGTGAGCATCGCCATTTCCAATATAAAAATTAAACAAAACCCAGCGAAATAATCGAAGTGCCGTTTTCGCTTTGGAGCGACATAGATGTTGCAGCTTTACCAGAGTATCCACAGTACTTAAGCGATATTTGGCGCCGGCAGATAGCCCAAGCATTTGACAGCCATCGAGTACATGAAGGCGTCTAAGCTGAGGAAACTCGCCTTCCCGGTCGAAACGTTCAACTAAGTAATAAGCTTCAGGAACATAACCAATATCGACATTGGGAACTTCCAAGCCGCACAAGCGAGCGAGCCGCATACAGAAGAACTCGTTACGTACCGTGAATGGGTACAAATCGGGCTGCGAATGTTCCGGTTTTAGGATATGTGTCGAAGGATAATCGCCACTCGGCTCAAACAATTGATCTTGATAACTCACCACCAACATCTTATGTTGTGCACCGGCTAGAGACATACGCTTGCGTGAGCGATCGTTCATGGGCATGCGCGGTAAATTCCGAATCCGGCGACTAATTTCGTCATTCGATAGCGGCACATACTTGCCAGGTGCGAGGTTTTGTTGAGGCGCGAGAAGGGATAGCGCGCCGGCCGACTCCGCTCCAATAGCCTCTAACATGGCAAAAGCATCTTCGGTGCTAGTCTTTAAGTCGCGTGCAAGCAAAACCCGCGCCGCTTCCTCGGGAAGTAAATTATCAAATAGCCACTGCACCGGCCGGTAGCTTCCGGTATCGACATGGGGGGCGCTGCGTAACGGTAGATACGGAGCAAGCGGGTAGGCGTACGGCGAGTTCAGCCAATTTTCGGCATACTTGAATAGCCAGAGCCCTTTATTTTCAACCAGCTCGCCGACAAGAGTCGAACTTATGAATACATTTAACCGGCGCTCGGTCATGGCTTAACTCTCCGGCGGCACGTCAAGGTAAACACGCACACCCAATGCGTCGAGCATTTGCAGCGCTTTTTCCAACTGCACAGTCGGCTTGCCATTTTCAAAGTGACTGACAAAAGTTAAGCCGCAGTTCGCCACGGAACCAGCTGTTTGCTGATCCATTTTTTGTAATTTTCTGACTTTCCTTGCGATTTTTCCGATTTCTTTAGCGCTTGTAACTTGAATCATAATGAATGCCATTTTTTATGCGATAGTATAAAAATAGAAAATGTATAGGGTTTGGTCAAGTTTATTTATGCGATCGAATAAATCTTTTGTTATGAGTGTGTGGTTTGGTTGTGGTTTATGTGATCGCATAATCTGTTTTAGAGGAGAGTAGGGGGCGGCCCCTGGTCCGGACCATGGTGCGGACCAGGGTCTGCACCCCTCTCTCTACCCACCCGCCTGCTCAGTCATAATCATCAACCGCTGGTAATGCGGCAGCGCAAAAGTAACGCGCTCCGATATTTTCTTGTGGAACTCTTCCGGGCCGTACACGGCAATGCTAGCCGCTGCGGTTTTCAAGATGGCGACTTGCGCCTCGTAGAAAGAACGCTCTTTGCCGAATGCCGCGCGCACAAATTCGCGATAATTTTTCTGGCGCTCGTGCTCGTCGGTGCCCAGCAATAAATAGTACGGGTGCGGAGTAAGGCCGCCGCTAGGAACGCCCATGGCGTTGGTGTGGTAGCTCGTCCAGTGGAACCCGCGCGGACCTTTCGTGAGATGGGCGCGCACCGGGTTTAGCTCAATATATCGATATAATTCAAGAATATACTCCTGATTGTCAGCCAGAAGTTGCTTGTAACGCTGCTCCCAAATCGTACCGGTGCGCTTGTTCTTCATATTGAAATAGGTGGTGTAAGTCGACTTCAGAAACTGCATGAAGCTCGGCAGCGTGTCGGGTTTGGACGGCGTGAGCAATATGTGAAAGTGATTGGGCATGAGCGCCCAAGCATGAATAGCAATGTCGAATTTTTTCGCGAAGCGAAACATCGCCGCTGCGAAGTGCGCGTAATCTTGTTCGTCGATAAAAATACGCTGACGGTTATTGCCACGATCATAAATATGCTGACTAACATCAGCGCCAGAATAGCGAGTTCTGCGGGTCATAGTACGGTCCTTGTAACTGAGATTGTGGGTAGGAGAGGGGTGCAGACCCAGCTCCAGACCATGGTGCGCACCAGGGGCGGCCTCGGGTCTGCACCCCTCTCTCGCAACAAGTGTAGCAAGAACAAAGAACCGCGCTCCCCCGCCCATCCTTAGTTTCGAATTTATCGAACCCTGCTATCGATTTAACTCTACGCCTTTAAACTTACATACATTCGTGTATGTATGTAAAATATCGCCATCGTTTCCCTGAGTAGTTAAAGGTGTAAGTAAGCGGTATGCATCTAAAGAAATTATCGAACTTTTTATACGGATTAACCTTTTTTGCAGCTGTCGTTGGTGCGATATATGTCCCGACGGCCAAAGCCAACGAGCTGCATGTGGCGGCGAGCTATTCCACTGAGCATTTAAATGGGCTTCGAGCCGGGTATCGCTGGACCGACGGCCCAACTATCGTGCCGCAGTCGTGGCTGGCGGCCATCGGAAGCCCACGCGTTCATTGGGAAGCAGCCGTGAACAGTTGGGTGAACTCGCGACGCTCGAGCGAACGCATTAACGCGCTAACCTTCAGCCCGGTTTTGCAATGGGCACTCGCGCCACAATTGTTCTTGGAAGCCGGCATCGGCGTGTCATTGTTTGATGAGACGCGCATTAGCGATCGCGAGCTATCTATCGCTTTTCAATTTGAAGACCGGATTGGTCTGAGCTGGCAGTTTGATACGCATGCCGGCACGCGCCTTAGCTTTGGCTACGCCCATTATTCGCAAGCCGACATTCAACGGCCTAATGACGGGTTGGACTTGTGGGTACTTAGCTGGCATCAACCGTTTTAACCGTAGAAAAGGGGGCGGCCCCTGGTCCGGACCAGGGTCTGCACCCCTCTCTCCCCCCTCTCGTGCCCCTTGCGCAGCAACTCCCCGCAGATTACAATCGCCGCCATTAATACCAACAAAAAAAAACAGTAAGGAAACTTAAATGTTAAAACTAACGAAAGTTGCAATGGCGTTAGCAGCAGTAGCTTTTTCTGCAGGCTCTGTATCCGTAGCGCAAGCGCAAGAAACCGCGCAACCAAGCTTCAATTACGTGTCAGGTACCGTGCACCAAGTTGACCTAGATGGCGAAAAACTGAATGGCTTCGGCATCGACTTCGGCTTCGACGTTACCGAACAAGTATTCGCAGAAGTGCAGTATTTCGATGTGGGCGACAGCTACGGCGAATACTTTGGCGCTACCTACGTTGAAGCCGACCTTGACGTGCAGCAGTTATACGCCAACCTTGGCTACAAAATTTTCGAGCAAGACGGCACCGCCATTTATCTATCGGCCGGTTTTGCCTATGCAAAAGCAACGTACGACATTAGCGGCTTTGGCAGTGAGTCATTCGACGACAACGGCTACAACGTGCAAATGGGCATTCGCCATCGCTTCAACCAACAGTTCGAAGTTGACGCGAACATGCGCCATTACGACATGGGTGATGACGTAAACGACCAAGAGTTCGCGCTTACCGGTCGCTACTACATCAACAATGAGTTCAGCCTCCTGCTCGGCTATACCGCAGCGGGCGATGACGTCAGCTACACGCGCGTTGGCGCCACTTGGCATTTTTAATGCTTGAGGAGGGGGCGGCCCCTGGTCCAGACCATGGTCCGGACCAGGGTCTGCACCCCTCTCTCGCATTTATCCACCCAAACCCTTGCGCCAAGCCTCCGTCCCTCATACAATACGCCACTTACACAAAAATTAACAAAATCCCAAAGATTACAATAAAGCTACAAGGAAGAGGTCGCGATGAAAATTGCAGTAGCGGGCACCGGTTACGTTGGCTTATCGAATGCCGTACTTTTGGCGCAGCACAACGAAGTAACCGCCGTTGATATCGTTGAAGCCAAAGTAGAACTTATCAACAAGCGAAAGTCGCCAATTGCCGATAAGGAAATCGAAGAGTATCTAGAAACCAAATGGTTGAACCTCAAGGCCACCACAAACACCGAAGAAGCTTACAAAGACGCCGAATTTGTCATTGTGGCGACGCCAACGGACTACGATCCGAAAACCAATTATTTCAACACCAGCACGGTGGAAAAAGCCATCACCGCCATACGCGCGGTGAACAAAACCTGCACTATTGTTATTAAGTCGACCATTCCAGTGGGCTATACCAAGTCATTGCAGCACGCCTATAACGACGAAAACATTATCTTCTCGCCAGAGTTCTTAAGAGAAGGCCGGGCGCTGTACGACAACTTGTATCCAAGCCGCATCATTGTGGGCGCACAAACCGAGCAAGCGAGAGAATTCGCTGAATTGTTGCAGCAGGGCGCGATTAAACAAGACATCGAAACGCTATTCACCGACTCAACTGAAGCCGAAGCGATTAAGCTATTTGCCAATACGTATTTGGCCATGCGCGTTGCCTACTTTAACGAACTCGACTCGTACGCCGAAACGCACGGCTTAAATGCCAAGCAAATTATCGACGGCGTGTGCCTTGATCCGCGCATTGGTTCGCACTACAACAACCCAAGTTTCGGCTACGGCGGCTACTGCTTGCCGAAAGACACCAAGCAGCTGTTGGCCAACTACGAAGACGTGCCGCAAACGCTCATTCAGGCTATCGTCGACGCCAACCGCACCCGCAAAGATTTCGTCGCGGAGAGCATTTTGAAGCGTCAGCCGAAATGCGTCGGCATTTACCGCCTAGTCATGAAAACTGGCTCGGACAACTTCCGCGCCTCGGCCGTGCAGGGCATTATGAAGCGCCTGAAAGCCAAGGGCGTCGAGGTGATTGTGTACGAACCCGTGCTGCAAGAGCCAACGTTCTTCAACTCGAAAGTCATCAACGACCTGCAGGAATTTAAAAACTCGTGCTGCCTGATTGTGTCGAACCGACTCACCGAAGAACTACAAGACGTTGCCGACCGCGTGTATACTCGCGACTTATTCGGCAGTGATTAGTGGTTGAGAAGGGTGCAGACCCGGGTCCGGACCTTGGTCCGGACCCGGGTCTGCACCCCCCTCTCCCCTCTTTTAGAACAAGGAGAATACCCCATGGTCAACAACACCCCAGCACAAGCACAGCAGACCATAGAAACGGACTTTCTGAACCTAGATTACAGCTTCCAAGGCCTCACCGCCGAAGAGCTAAAAAAATACGCCGCCACCAAGCTGCCAAAAAACTTCCAACAACTCAAACAGCAACTGGCTAAAGGCGAATACCAAAACAAAACCGAAAACCGCACCGTTAGCCACATGCTCAACCGCAGCATTCATAACGTGGTGAAAGCCGGCAACGGCAAAAACCGTTTCACCGAAATTGTGCGAACCCTACGCAGCGGCAAATGGCTTGGCGCTACCGGCAAACCCATACAAAATGTCGTCAACATTGGCGTGGGCGGCAGCGACTTAGGCCCCATGATGGGCTCGTTCGCGCTGAAAGAATTCGCCGACGACAACCCGCTGCACCAATTAAACACGCACTTTGTCAGCTCTATGGACGGCGGCCAGCTGTACGCGGTGCTGCCCATTATTGACCCCGAAACGACGCTGTTTATTATTGCCAGCAAAAGCTTCGGCACTATCGATACGCTGGCCAACGTCGCCACCGTAAAAGAGTGGATAAAACCAAAACTCACACAAGAACAATGGCTTGCAAACCACGTTATAGGCGTAAGCGCCAACAACCAAGCCATGACCGACTTCGGCATACCGCCCGCGCAGCAAATTAGCTTTGCCGACTCGGTAGGCGGGCGCTTCAGTTTGTGGTCCGCCATTGGCTTACCCATTGCGCTTACCGTGGGCAGCAACCAGTTCAGCAAAATGCTCGACGGCGCGAAAGCCATGGACGACCACTTTGTACAAACCGATGACCCAACGCAAAACATACCCACAGCGCTCGCGCTCATTGGCCTGTACAACCGTCAAGAACGCAACATAAACAATCTGGCAATTTTGCCGTACGACGGCCGCTTACGTTACCTGCCCAGCTACATGCAGCAGCTGGACATGGAAAGCAACGGCAAGCAAGCCACGCACGACAACCAAGCGCTCAGCACGCCAACGGGCCCCATTATTTGGGGTGGCTTTGGCCCGAACGGCCAACACGCGTTCTTCCAGCATTTGCACCAAGGGTGGGATAAATTCACCGCCGACTTTATTGCCGTGTTGCACCGCCAAGCGCCGGGCTTCACTAAAGAAGTGCAAAACGCCCTAAGAGAACAGCAACGCCTAGCTGTGAGCAATTGCTTAGCGCATCGTAAGCTCATGTGGGAAGGCTTCAAAAGCCCGAACGACCCGCGCAACGAATACGTGGGCCACCACCCAACCAACTTACTGTACGTAGATGAGCTAACGCCGCAAAGCTTTGGCGCCCTCATTGCGGCCTACGAGCACAAAGTGTTCACCCAAGGCGTTATTTGGGGCATTAATAGCTTTGATCAGCCGGGCGTCGAAAAAGGCAAGCATTGCGCCGTCGATATTCTAAAAACCATCGACGGCCACAGCCAACAAAGCTTCGACCCCAGCACCGACGCCATAATTAAACGCATGTAGCCCGGCGTTATACGCCGGGTGGCACAACGTGCCGTTATTGTTCAATTCAACATTTACGGTGACTGCGTCACCACCCGGCTTCCCGTACGAAAAGAACGCCGGGCAACGAAAATGAGGCCCCAAAATGACCTGGTACGTAGTAAGAACCAAGCCACGCCAAGAAACCCGTGCCCGCCAAAACTTGGAGAACCAGGAGATAGAAGCGTTTTTGCCGGAAATTACCCTGCAAAAAATACGCCGAGGCAAGCGCACCGCGGTTACCGAGCCGTTATTCCCGGGCTATATATTCGCCAACCTAGACGACTACGCCGGCAAATTTCACAAAGTGCGCAGCACCTTCGGCGTGGCCAAAATGTTAACCTTTGGCGAAACCCCTGCGACAATTCCTGATGCACTCATTCAAGAAATGCACCAAATAAACGCCGACACCCAACAAAAAGCACAACAAAGTGCTATGCCCCAAGTGGGCGAAAAAGTAGAAATAACCTACGGGCCGTTCAAGGGTTTTATGGCCGAAATAGTACAACTTGATGGCGAAAGCCGTTGTATTGTCTTACTAAATTGGCTGCAAAAAGAAGTGAAAGCCACCCTCGAATTTAATGAAATTAGACGATCGTAAATTTTGTTAACTGTTCGTTGTTTGCGTTAGCCAAATGTGCTTTAATAGCAAGGCTTTCAGCTCACTTCGGGAATGAAGTGATATGCTGAAAAAATACACAAAACAATAACAAATATCGGTTTAAGGAAAGACCAAAGCCTGCCTAAACAGAACAAGCAGCAGTCAACTTTTCCTTAAGCGCCAGAAAACAATAAGTTTTTCGAATGCTCGCATGCGAGCAACCGGCATTTGGGGGCCGCAACCCACGGGCGGTAGCGTGTCTAACGGTTAGCCCACAGCACGCCCAGAAAGCATGAACAAAATTTACACAAATATCTTGCAAGATATCTTGCAAACCGCGCGATAATTACCTATTCTGACAAGTAATTCTCGCACACGGATAGAATCCAAGGAGTACACTATGAAAACTTTAACCGCATTATTCGCTGCTGCCGCTTTAGCCGCTTCTCCTGCTGTATTAGCACAAGGTGAAGGCGCTGGTGGTGCTGCAGGTGGCGCAGGTGCTGGTGCAGGCGCTGCTGGCGCAGGTGCTGCAGTAACAACCGTTGGTGGTGTTGCAATCACTACTGGCGCTATCGTAGCCGGTGCTGTCGCTGTTGGCGTTGTTGCAACTGTTGCAACTGAAGACGACGACGCAGCTCCAACAACCACTACTACTGCAACTAACTAAGAACAACCGTTCTAGTAGTTGAAAGTAAAAAGCTATATCTAGAAAGCCGCTGATACCCTCAGTGGCTTTTTTAATGGATGAAAGCCATTAATTCTCGCATGACTTTGCACACTAGCTACCGCATTGGCGCTTTGTTGACACTGGCATTAACCCTTACCGGTTGCGCCCAGCAACACGATCAACAGCAGCCAGCTCAGCAGCAAGCAGCACACTCAGCTCAAAAGCAACAAGAGCAAGAAGGGTTTCTTGGCCAGCCGGCAGAAGAAAGCCTGAAACTGCTGTTTAGTAGCCAAGAAGACTACACTCTTACCCCAGAGCAAGCGCGCGCACTGCCGTACGCCGCCAATTATGCTCGGGTGGGTGAGGGCGCGCGCGGAATTGTGGTGCTAGGCGAAAACGACAATGTGGTGCAAAACGGCAACGTATTAGGCCTACGCCAGCAGTGGTTTACCAGCGCCAAAGAAGTAGTAGAAACCTACAACGGCCGCGTCATTAGCCTACAAAATTTGAATACCCCACAGGTGAAGCATCTGTGGATTACCCGCGTCACTGATGCAAACAGCCAGAACGCAAGCACCCCGAACACTGAATACCGTGAGTACCACATTGACGCGCGCGTACCCTCGGCATACCACACCGCGCACAAGCCGCACTACATGACCAAGCGCCACAGCTACAAAGTGACAACGCTGAATGCCGGCGAAACCGAACAACTGACGCTACCAAACGGCCGTATCATCAACGCGACCATAGTCCGCGAATTACTCTCCCAAAACGGCGAGCCACAAGCGACCAACGAGTTCTTCAGTGACCCAGCCACCGGCCGCATAGTGCACAGCAAGCAATGGCTTGGCCCAGAGCTTGGTTATTTTGAGTTCACCGAAGTGCAGCCCTACAACGGCGGCGCCGGCAATATGCAAAACTGGGCCTTTAGCGCCGTTGGTGCAAAGTCAGGCACCGAACAAGAATTTCAGCAGCTCACCACCACCGACGGCAGCAATCCGTTGCAGTACACAGAAGTACGCGTGGTTGAGGGCAGCCGCAAGCACACCGGCCTGTTCTACGCCAACAGCCGCTTAAACCAAGCCGTAACTGAATACCACAGAAACGGCGTGCAGCAACCCTATTACGAACCGCTAACCCGGCTAAGCAGCGCCAAGCTCGAGCAACAATTTGCCGCGCGCAAGCAGGGCATGGCCACCAAGCTGGCGCTTCTGGTGCAAACCTACAAGCACGACGGTAACGAAGAACTGGCCAAGCACGCCAGCGCGCTCGCCACCAGTTTTAGCCACTGGCCACTCAAAGCTACCTATATTCACGGCATGAGCCTAGCCAATGCGCGCCTAGACTTAGCGCAAAACCCAGTGCTGAATACCGCCGATGCCACCACTAGCTCAAGCCATATTCCGTATTACGAGCTGCACCTAAACCAAGCGCCGCTTGGCTTGCAGACCACCCAGCAGGTGGGGTTAACCTATTTAAACCCGGAATATGTGTACGTTATTGACGCCTTTGGCGTGATCACCAAAGTGCCCATGCAACATTACAACAGCAACGCCGCCCAGCGCGCGATAGCCGAACAGCCGGGCGCCGTGGTGCTGTATAGCATTAACGACAGTGACCTGCCTAAAGGCTTTCGCGACATAAACCTGCAGCTAGCTCAGTTTTTGCAGCACTGGCAGTTTTCTGTCAAATGGCAGAATAACCTGTCAAACGACACAAAAATAAATAAAAACATGTCAAATGACACAAAGGCGAGTAAAAAGTGAGCAGGGTCGGTCACGCTTTGTCGCATTGTGCTTTCACTAGGCAAAAAAGTGCCAGAAGGCAACAAGCCAAAAAGAACGCACTCACACTGGCCATTGCCGCCATATTGCTCAGCCCTGCGACATATTCTGTCGCAAGTGCAGCAGCAAACGCTGACACAAGCACCAGCACAACCTCTGGAGTACCCCTAGGTCCGCTCGCACAAAGCGACTTTGGCGGTGTTGGTCTTATGCAAACGCCCACCGCGCGCATGAACCCGTACGGCGAAATGAGCATAAATTACGCAGATAGCGACATATACCGTCGCACCGCGTTTAGCATTCAGCTGTTTCCGTGGCTAGAAACCACCGCGCGTTACACCGATATTCGCGACCGTTTATACAGCAATAACCCCGACTTTAGCGGTGATCAAACCCTAAAAGACAAAGGCTTCGACGCCAAGCTGCTATTAAATTACGAAGGCAAGTATATGCCGCAGTTTGCGGTAGGCTTGCAAGACGTGGGCGGTACCGGCATTTTTGCCGGCGAGTATATTGTTGCCAACAAACGCTTTAGTGCCGGCAGCGCGGGCAGCTTCGACGTTAGCCTAGGTATGGGCTGGGGCTATTTAGGCCGCCGCGACAACATCAGCAACCCGTTTTGCGACATTGCCGACCGGATGTGTCAGCGCGAACAAGGCTTCACCGGCCGCGGCGGCAAGTTTGAAGTAGACAAATGGTTCCGTGGCCCAGCCGCGGTATTTGGTGGCGTACAATACTACGTGCCCATGCCAGAAGCTTGGGGCGGCTTAAGCCTAATGGCCGAGTACGACCCCAACGACTACAAGCAAGACCGCGCTGGCGTACCCATTGAAGTAGACTCGCCCTGGAACTTCGGCGCCAATTACGCACTAAACCAAAACATTAGCTTTAAAGTAGGCTACCAGCGCGGCAACACCGTCACCTTTGGCTTTACCTTAAATTACAACTTTAACAGCGCCCACCAGCTCAAACTTGAGCCAGCCAAGCGCCAAGCACAAGCCAACCATGTTGCCCCGGCAACCTTAAATGAAGTTGACTATGATAGGTTAGCAAATGATCTGCTGGTCGAAGCCGGTTGGCGTGTAGCCCGGCGTTCCACGCCGGGACGCGACAACGTCGCGGTTATTGCCGATGACATCGATCAATCATCGGGCATCGCCCCCGGCCTTACCTTATCGAAAGAACGCCGGGCTACGGTCACGTTGGAGGCAACCCAAACCCGCTTCCGCAACACAGCCGAAGCCGTCGATCGCGCAGCCAGAATACTGGCCGACGCATTGCCCGAGCACATTACCGAATACCAAATAAAAGAATTCAGCGGTAACCTTGGCATTAAACAGCACAACATCAATGCCGAAGCCTATAAAACTGCATACCGTGGCGAGCGTTTTCATACCCAAACACAAAACGCCATTCACACCACCAGTGTGAACCCAAAAACCGCCATAACCGCCAATAACAACGAATTCAAAAACGACTTTACCTGGTCAATACAACCCGACCTTGACCAAAGCTTTGGCGGCGCAGAAGACTTTTACATATACCAGCTAAGCCTAAAAGCCAACGCGAAGTACACCTTAACCAACGCGTGGGACATCAGCGGCAAGCTAGGTATTGACGTGGCCAACAGCTACGACAAGTTTAACTTTTTAATCGACGGCCAAGACACCCCACTGCCACGCGTGCGCACCCGCATACGCGAATACGCCGTTAACCAAAACGTTTGGCTAGAAAACCTACAAGCCACCTACACCAAGCAGCTTGGCAACAACCTATTTGCCAGCGCCTACGGCGGTTATTTAGAGCGCATGTTTGGTGGGGTAGGCGGCGAAGTGCTGTATCGGCCATTAAACTCGAATTTTGCCTACGGCCTAGACCTAAACTATGTAAAACAGCGTGACCCCTACCAAGATTTAGGGTTTGATGACTACAGCGTACTCACTGGCCATGCCAGTTTTTACTATAACGCTGATAAACTAATGGGCGGCGCCTTTGGCAACAGCACCGTTATAGCCCGTGTTGGCCGGTTTTTAGCCAAAGACGAAGGCATACAATTAGAATACCAACACGAATTTGACTCGGGCGTAATAGCTGGGGCATTTGCCGCGTTTACCAACGTTAGCGACGAAGACTACGGCGAAGGCAGCTTTACCAAAGGCTTTTACCTAAGCATACCCTTTGACTTATTCTTTGTGCGCAACACCAAAACCCGCGGCACCATAGGCTGGATGCCCATACTGCGCGACGGCGGCCAAATGCTCCACCGCTCACGCCCGTTGTACAATAATGTGAAGTAGCCCGGCGTTCCACGCCGGGACGAGCGCAGCGAGGTAAATCCCTCGGCGCACAAAACAAATTTTGAATAAAACTGGAACAAAACACGAATGACCAACTTAAAACTCACCGTTCTAGCCCTATCCACCTTATTCACAGCAAGCTGCGCCTTCGCCCCCGGCGGCCATATAGACCAAGGCGGCAGCATGTTTGCGTCAAGTGACGACGACTTCAGCAATGCCGACTTTAATAAACTGGTGGAAACCCACACCATTTCGCCCATGTTGCTGAGCGAGTTAAACGCCAACCAGCCCAAGCCGCAGTTCAACGAACAACTGCAAGCCGCCATGGGCAACTACGACTATAAAGTAGGCAAAGGCGACGTACTGCTCATTACCGTATGGAACCACCCAGAACTCACCATTCCAGCTGGCTCAATGCGTGACCCAGTAGATGCAGGTAACTGGGTACACAACGACGGCAGCATTTTTTACCCATACGTCGGCCGCGTAAAAGTAGAAGGCCTAAAAGTGACTGAAATTCGGGACATTTTGGCCGACAAACTAGCCAAGTACATTGAAAGCCCACAAGTCGACGTTACCGTAGCCGGCTTTCGCAGCCAACGCGTATACGTAACCGGCGAAGTACAAAAACCAGGTGTGTTGCCTGTAACTAACGTGCCCATGACCCTAATTGAAGCGGTAAGCGCCTCAGGCGGGTTAACCCCAGAAGCAGATTGGACCACCGTAACGCTCACCCGTAACGGCCAGGAACGCGCTTTTAACCTGCGCGAGCTATACCAGCAAGGCAATACCGACCAAAACATTCTGTTACAACCGAACGACGTACTGCACGTAGCGCGTAACGACCAGAACAAAGTATTTGTGCTGGGCGAAGTACGCCAACCGAAAAGCTACATGATGGGCCGCAGCGGTATGACCCTAGCCGAAGCCTTGGCCGACGCCGGCGGCTGGTTTGAAGCCACCGCCAACGCCGAAGGCGTATTTGTAATTCGCATCGCTGACCCTGCGACAGGGCGTGTCGCAGACGTATACCAACTGAATGCCAAAAACGCCACCGCGCTAGTGCTGGCCGAGCAGTTCAAACTACAACAACGCGACATTGTATACGTAACCGCCGCGCCAGTAGCGCGCTGGAACCGCGTCATCAGCCAGCTACTCCCGTCCATCACCGGCCTCTACTCACTGGGTAGATTCCAAGACGACATAAGCAGCAACTAATGTTGGTCGCTTGCGCTCCCGCTGTTGTAGCCCGGCGTTCCACGCCGGGACGAGCGCAGCTCGGTTAATCTAGCAACCAATAACGAGTAACGAATAACGATGTTCAATAAAATACTAGTTGTTTGTCTAGGCAACATCTGTCGCAGCCCAACCGCCCAGTTTATGCTGCAGCAACGCCTGCCGAACAAAACCGTACACAGTGCCGGCATTACCGCCATGAAACACAGTGACGGCAAAGGTTGGGACATGGACAAAACCGCACGCAGCATTGCCGAAAAACACGGCCATAGCTTCCCGGTACACGAAGCCCAGCAATTAACACGCGAGTTAATAAGTCATTACGACCTTATATTGGTAATGGAGCACAACCACCGCAACCACATAGCCCAGCGCTACCCAGAAGCCCAAGCCAAAACCATGCTTCTAGGACAGTGGTTAGAAAAAGGTGGCAAAGAAATTCCAGACCCATACAAAAAAAGCGACGAAGTATACGAACACGTACTAAAGCTTATTGACCAAGCCACCGATAAATGGGCAACTAAGCTTTAATGTTGATGGCTGACGCCATCCATTTTGTAGCCCGGCGTTCCACGCCGGGTGGCGCAACGCGCCGTTATTCTACCCAATTACTCGATTTAAATTTTACAAGGTAATCTCAAATGCAGAATTCGCCATCTCCAGCCCAGCAACGCAACGATGACGACGAAATTGATTTAGGCCGCTTGTTCGGCCTATTAATCGACCACAAATGGCTAATCGCCGGCATTACCACCAGCTTTGCCGCATTGGGTGTGGTGTACGCATTACTAGCAACACCCATTTACCAAGCAGATGCCTTACTGCAAGTTGAGAAAAAATCGTCAGGCATGCCAGCACTTGGTGAAATGGCAGAAATGTTTGCCCAAGAAAGCGAAGCCGCCACTGAAATTGAGATCATGAAGTCACGCATGGTAGTGGGCACCGTTGTTGACCAATTGAAACTAACCAACGTCGTTACCCCAAACTACATGCCAGTTATCGGTGATTTTCTAGCGCGCCGCGCAAAAGAACAAGACCGCGTACTTATTGAAAACTTGAACGTATCGCAAGCAGAACTAGGCAAAGCTTTAGAACTTGAAATTAAAGACAAAATTTTCACGTTATATGACAGCGAAGGCGAAGAAGTACTAACCGGTGTAGTTGGAGCACCAGCAGAAAAAGGGGAGTGGTTTGTTCATATTGCGGATGCAACTACACCGAATACTAATAGCTTTACGTTAATTAAGAAAACGCGATTAAAAGCTATCACGGACATTCAAGAAGAATTAGATATTAGCGAACGCGGTAAGCAAACGGGTATTCTTAGCGCAAGTATTCAAAATGCTGACGGTAACTATGCTGTAGACGTGTTAAACGCCGTAACCAACGAATACATGCTACAAAACATTCGCCGTAATGCAGCTGAAGCGGAAAACAGCTTAGAATTTTTACAACGCCAAATTCCAACCATAAAAGAAAACCTAAACGATGCCGAAGAAAAGCTAAACCAATACCGTTTAGAAAGCCAGTCAGTTGATTTAACCATTGAAACAGAAGGCTTACTAAAGCAGTTAGTGGATTTAGAGAAACAAATTAACGAGCTCTCATTGAAAGAAGCTGAATTAAGCCGTTTGTATACCAAACAGCACCCAAGTTATCAGGCGCTTATTGAGCAGAAAGCCAATTTACAAGCCGACCGCAAGCGTTTAGCCGACCAAATTCAAAACCTGCCAGAAACACAACAACAAGTACTGCGTTACACTCGTGACGTAGAAGTAAATCAAGAAATTTACTTACAGTTACTTAACCGCATGCAAGAACTGAACGTGTTAAAGGCAGGTACCGTAGGTAACGTACGTATTCTTGACGAAGCCGTTGTTAAACCAGAGCCTGTAGCTCCGAAAAAACCTTTGATAGTTGTACTAGCAACTATGCTAGGCGGTATGTTAGCCGTAGGTATTGTATTTGTGCGTGCTATGTTTAACCGCGGTGTAGAAACATCTGAGCAGTTAGAACAAGAAGGCATAAACGTTTATGCCTCAGTACCTAAGTCTGACACTCAAGAAAACATGAACGAGAAGTTGGTTAAGCTTGCAAAGCGCAAACAAACAGATGCCGTGCGAGCACCATTACTCGCTAAAGAAGACCCAACAGATTTAGCTATTGAATCATTACGTGGCCTTCGCACAAGCTTGCACTTCGCTATGTTAGAAGCACGCAACAACATCATCATGATCTCAGGCCCAAGCCCAGGTGTGGGTAAAAGCTTTGTAACGGGGAACTTAGCTGCTGTACTTGCTCAAACAGGTGCTAAAGTGCTGCTAATTGATGGTGACATTCGTCGCGGTTATTTACACAACATGATGAACGCCGTGAATGATAAAGGCCTAGCTGATTTCCTAGCGGCCCGAGATGCCACAGGTGATTTGAATTACAAAGCCTACACGCAATCTGGATACGTAGATAACCTCGATTTTATGCCTCGTGGTACGTCTGCTCCGAATCCAGCTGAACTATTGATGCATAGCCGCATGGAGCAGCTGATGGAACAAACAGCGAACGATTACGACTACGTACTAATAGATACACCACCGATTCTTGCAGTAACGGATGCAGCCATTGTGGGACGATATGCAGGAACCACGTTATTGATTGCCCGCTTTGGGATGACCCCAGCCAAAGAGCTAGTGCACACAGTTAAACGATTTGAACAAAACGGTGTTGAAGTAAAAGGCGCCATCTTGAACAGCATAGAGCGTAAAGCAAGTTCTTATTACGGGTATGGGTATAACTACCATTATGGTTATGCTTATAAGAGCCAATAGATTTTGACTGTGTTTCGGTTTCGATAAATTGCTACGTAACATCGCCTATATAGCGTCGTCCTAAGCTTCAGCATTACTGTTCATTATGATCCGTACCAGTACTTTGGGATACCGAGCTAAGTGAGTAAAAT
Source organism: Pseudidiomarina woesei (assembly GCF_001418345.1). Lineage (GTDB taxonomy): Bacteria > Pseudomonadota > Gammaproteobacteria > Enterobacterales > Alteromonadaceae > Pseudidiomarina > Pseudidiomarina woesei. The sequence continues at coordinate 9,587 of NZ_LIPW01000004.1, read as the reverse complement.
CACTTAACGAGGTGAATCATGAAAGCAAATAAAACACGCAAAGTCCACACACAAGAATTTAAAGCAGAAGCCCTGAAATTAGCTGAAAGAATAGGCGTTGCAGCAGCGGCTAGAGAACTGCTATCCACTTCGCGAAGAACCAAACATAGCCAGATTTGAGTTTATTCTTGAGCATCAGCATCAATTCAGCTTAAAGCGGATGGTGAACGTGCTCAACGTATCGCGTAGTGGGTATTCCTCCTGGCGGAAACATAGTCAGACAGTCAATCCTCGAGAGCAGCGTCAAATTGAGCGAGACGAGGCGATTAAGCAGGCATTTATTGACTCGAAAGAGCGCAGCGGCGCTCGGCGTATCCAAGTGGATTTGGCAGAGCTCGACATGAACCCGACATCAAAACTATTCGCAATAGTATGATACGCCAGGGCCTTGTACCTAAGGCTGCACGTAAATTTAAGGTCACCACGGACAGTAAGCACAATCAGCCTGTGGCGCCAAACTTGCTGGAGCAAGATTTTACGGCAAGTACTCCGAATCAAAAGTGGGTTGGCGATATCACGTATTTATTCACTAGTGAGGGCTGGCTGTACCTAGCGGTAATCATCGATTTATATTCACGCTCGGTTGTTGCCTGGTCGATGAGTAACCGAATGACCGCAACGTCGGTGTGTGATGCTCTGAAAATGGCTTTATTTCGCAGAGGCTTTCCCAAAGGGAGCATTGTTCACAGCGACCGAGGTAGTCAATATTGTTCAAACGATTATCGAGATTTAATTAAAAAAAAACATAGACTTACTCAGAGTATGAGCCGAAAAGGAAATTATTGGGATAATGCCTGTGCCGAAAGCTTCTTTCACTCATTAAAGGTCGAAGCCTTGCAGGACGAGCCCATCATGGATCGAGAAAATATGCGCCGAGCAGTCTTTGAGTACATCGAAGTTGATTACAACAAGACAAGAAGGCATAGTGCTATTGGCTATCTCAGCCCAGAGAACTTTGAATTAAAAAATAGTGCTTAGCAAAGTGTCCACTTTTAGTGGTACGGATCAGGAAATTGTAGGGATAGAAGAGAAGTAATGTCCAGCTCCCGAGTTCTTAAAAACACATTGGCTCTTTACACTCGCCAAATCATTATTATTTTCATCACGCTGTATTCCTTGCGGGTGGTTTTGAATGAGCTAGGTACAGACGACTATGGAGTGTACAGTGTAATCACTGGCTTTGTTACGTTACTCGCTTTCTTACCAGGAAGTATGGCAAGTGCAACCCAGCGTTTTTTTTCCTTCGCCATGGGAGAAAATAATAGCGAAAAACTAAAACAAACATTTAGTGTAAATCTGCTGATGTATGTAGCCATTGCAGTGATAGCTTATGGTTTGTTGCAAACAGTAGGTCTTTGGTATGTTACTGAGTATTTAAAAATACCCGATGAACGTTTTGATGCCGCCATAACCCTTTACCATTACACTTCGCTGATGTTTGTTTTTTCAATATTTACAGCACCTTTCATTGCAATTTTGATAGCCCACGAAGATATGCATTTATATGCCATGGTTTCTGTTGTCGATGCCGTAGCGAAGCTTGGTGTTGCCTTAGCATTAGCCTACGTTGACAGTGATGTGCTAGTGTTTTATGGTTTGGCGCTATTTGCTCTTTCTGCTTGCCTTGCGGCTTTTTACATTAGTGTTTGTGTAAAAAAATACGCAGAATGCCAGTTAAGAAAACTTTACTGGAGCACAAGCCTGCTTAAAGAAATTTTAGGCTTCACGGTCTGGACATTGTTGGGACAAATTAGCACTGCCTTTCGCAACCAAGCGGTAACAGTATTGGTAAACCAAATGTTTAACCCAGCGATAGTTGCTGCTCGCGCTATTGCTTTAAATGTTGCAAGTCAAGTAGCTGTTTTTTCAAACAACTTAAATACTGGGCTGTACCCTCCCATAATTAAGTCGTATGCCGCCAAGCAAAAAGACGAAATGATGTCGCTTGTATTTAACGGCTCTAAGCTAACATTTTTTTTAATGTGGGTGTTTGCATTACCCATGTTGTTGGAAATGGAGGCCATACTAACACTATGGTTGAAAACACCGCCACCTGCTACCGTGCTGTTTACACAACTAGCGATAGTTGAATCTCTTATTTTTGCATTAAGCATGCCCCTAGCAACGGCGGCCAGAGCGCCGGGCAAAATGGCAATGTACGAATTTATTTTAGGTAGCATACAAATAGCTATTTTCTTTGTGTCTTGGTGGGTATTAAGCCTTGGCTATTCAGCTGAGTGGGTGTTTTATGTTGCCATAGCGGCAAACGTGCTTATGTTTAAAATGCGTTTGTTGTTGGTTAATTATTTAACAGGCTTACCTGTGCTGCCCTATTACAAAAAGGTAGTAGTGCCAATTTTATTGGTTCTGCTGCTCTCAACGCTAAGTAGTGTTTTGGTTTTACATAGCCTGCCTAATAATTTATTTACTGCTACATTCGTTATCGTATTTTCTATGGCAATATCCACCATAGCTATGTATTACTTGGGCTTAGATAAGCACTGGCGTCAGAAAGTAGCAACGGTGCTGCAAAACAAGTTATTTAAAAACATGAAGCTCGCATGAAAGTTTTAGTATTAGGTGGCACAGGAGCAATGGGTGTGCACTTGGTGCGCGACCTAGCCGATGCTGGCCATAATGTGCATGTTACTTCGCGCTCTCGTAATGGAAGAAAAGGCAGCATTAATTTTATCCAAGGCAACGCCCATGATTTGAGTTTTTTGAACCATATATTGAGTGAGCACTGGGATGGTATCGTCGATTTTATGGTGTATTCAACGGAGCAATTTAAGGCTCGGAATGAGCAGTTATTAAAATCGACCTCTCACTATTTATATCTAAGTTCTTCAAGAGTATATGCCAACTCTGATGTACCACTCACAGAAAATTCACCTCGCCTATTAGATACATGTAACGACCATACTTATCTAGCAACAGATGAATATGCGTTAACCAAGGCACGCCAAGAAGATATTCTGTTTAACAGCCCCTATAAAAACTGGACCATCATCCGCCCTTATATCACCTACGATACTGAACGCTTGCAGCTAGGCGTGTTAGAAAAAGAGGACTGGTTATATCGTACCTTGCATGGGCGCAGTGTTGTTCTGGCCAAAGAGATCTTAACGGCACAAACCACCATGACATCGGGCAGGGATGTAGCCAAAGCGATGGCGGCATTGCTTGGTAACGTTAGCGCACAAGGTGAAGCCTTTCATATCACAACCGATGAAAATATATGCTGGCAGCAAGTTGCTAATATTTACAAGGAAACTCTGCAAGCTCAGGGAATCGAATTAAACATTGTTGAACAAAATACGGCTGATTTTTTAGCCTGGCGTACAGGGAAGTATCAGGTTATTTACGATAGGCTTTATGATCGCATTTTCGATAACTCTAAGATAAAACGATTTGTCGATACCTCTGATTTTGTTTTTCCAGCAAATGGATTAAAAGAGTGTATGAATGAGTTTCTATCGTCTAAACTTTATTCGTTTAAAGTGCCAAATTGGCAAGAAGAAGCTCTAAAAGATCGTATAACGAAACAAAGTACAGCATTAAAAGAAATTGCTGGCAGCAAGCAAAAAATTAAATATCTCTTATTTAAGACCCTACCTGCAGTAGCAAGGATACTAACAAAATGAAATGTTATTCCACTACCGAAAAAAACGCTTTAATTGTTATTTCATTACTGAAAGCGCATGGCATCAGATATGTTATTGCATCGCCTGGTACAACTAATAACGCACTGATTGGCAGTATTCAAAAAGACCCATTTTTTACTATCTTCTCTGCTGTAGATGAACGCTCTGCTGCCTACATGGCTTGTGGCTTAGCGGCAGAAACTAATGAACCTGTGGTGATTAGTTGTACAGGTGCAACGGCTTCGCGTAACTATGCACCAGGCATGACAGAAGCCTATTACCGCAAGCTGCCTGTATTAGCCATTACCTCCACACAGCAGATAGGCCGCATTGGCCATCATATTGCACAAGTAATAGATAGAAGCGTCATTTCAAATGACGTAGCTAACTTCAGTGTTACTTTGCCTGTAGTAAAAGATGAAGAAGATTTTTGGGATTGTGAAGTTAAAGTCAATCAAGCCATTCTAGAGCTTACACGTAATGGCGGTGGGCCTGTTCATATCAACTTGCCAACCACCTACAGCAAGCCGTTTACCGAAAAAGAGGGTATTCAATGCCGTGTTATCAACCGCATTGGGTTTAACGATGCGTTTCCCGAAATTTCGGAAAACAGCAAAGTGGCCGTATTTATTGGTTCGCATAAAAACTGGAAAAAAGAAGAAACGAAAGCGTTAGAAGAATTTTGTGAAGCCTATAACGCGGTGGTTTTTTGTGATCATACTAGTGGCTATCGTGGAAAAAATAGATTGTTTTTTTCATTGGCGGCTGCACAAGAATTGTTAAATCGTGAAGAATATCTTCCAGATTTAACTATACATATAGGTGAGATAACGGGTGATTACCCCACGCTAGGCATGTCAGGTAAAGAGGTTTGGAGAGTCAACGAAGACGGCGAAGTTCGAGATACCTTCCGAAAATTACGTTACGTATTTGCCATGCCTGAATTTTTGTTCTTTGCAAAAATGGCCAAACAAGCGAAAGGAAATCCATCAAAACAATATTTTGAGCATTGTCAAAACTTGCTTAAAAGTATTCAAAGCAAAGTTCCCGAAGTACCATTTTCTAATGTTTGGTTGGCATCCAAAATGGCTGCTAAAATTCCCGCTGGCTCGGCTGTGCATTTTGGTATTTTAAATAGCCTAAGAACGTGGAATTTCTATGATTTACCTGAAAGCGTAACCAGTTGCTCCAATGTGGGTGGTTTCGGTATTGATGGCGGTGTCTCATCATTGTTAGGCGCTTCGCTGGCCAACCCTGAAAAACTCTATTACGCAGTAATAGGCGACTTAGCCTTTTTCTACGACTTAAACGCTATTGGCAATCGCCATACGGGCAATAACTTACGCATCCTCATGGTAAACAATGGTAAAGGTACAGAGTTTCGTCTTTACAACCACCATGCGGCCCACTTTGGCAAAGATGGCGACGAGTTTGTAGCAGCGGCAGGCCACTATGGCAACAAATCACACACACTCATTAAAAACTACGCAGAAAATTTAGGGTTTGAATATCTAACGGCTAGTAACAAGCAAGAGTTTGAAGTGGTTTATCAACGTTTCTTAGAGCCTAAAGTAACAGACAAACCCATGCTATTTGAAGTATTCACCGATAGCGAAGAAGAAAGCGAAGCACTGAAGATAATGCATCGCATAGAAGTGAGCGCTGAAGGCAAAGCTAAACAGGTTATGAAAAGTGTAATAGGCCAGAAAGGCGTAGACGTAGTGAAGAAAATTATAAAACGGTAAATTATGAAAATCGCAATTCTCACCCAACCATTGCACAACAACTACGGTGGCAACCTTCAAAACTTTGCTTTGCAAAAAGTATTAAAAGATATGGGGCATGAGCCTGTTACCATCGACAGGCATCACCCCATCAAACTACGAGCAAAGCTAAGACTTGGCTATTTTAAGCGTTTGGTTTTTCACTATTTAAAAGGACAGCCCAAACCTAGTTTTAAGGCCTACTTTTCAAATAAGCACCTAGCTACCAAGCGTGAAGAAATTACTCGTTTTATAGGTACATACATCACCAAAACGCCAAGACTTTACTCTGACGTTGCCGTGCAAAAAGCCTTTGCTCAAGGCAAGTTTGATGCCGTGGTAGTAGGTAGCGACCAATGTTGGAGGCCAATGTATTCGCCTAACATTTATAGCTATTTTTTAGATTTCTTAAGCCAAAATAACGGCATAAAAAAAATGGCTTATGCTGCTTCGTTTGGCACTGATGAGTGGGAATACACAGCCGAACAAACTGAACGTTGCAAACAGCTTACACAGCAATTTGGCAAAATAACCGTGCGTGAAAAAGCCGCAGTTGGGCTAGTTAAAGAAAAGCTAAACGCAGATGCCGAGTTTGTATTAGATCCAACACTATTGTTAAACAAAGAAGATTATCAGCAGCTATTTAACTGTTTAAGCCTGCCTGCCAATAAAGGTATTTACACCTACATACTCGACAGCAGCGACTGGAAGCAACAAATCGTTGAAACCGCTAAAAGCACATTAAGTTTGCCTCAATACAGCAACCAACATAATGAACAGACACTTGAAGAACAAAAAATTCCCAGCATAGAAGGCTGGATAAAAGGCTTTGCTGATGCCGATTTCGTCATCACCGACTCATTCCACGGCACAGTGTTCTCAATTATTTTTAACAAACCTTTTATCAGCCTGGTAAACATCAACCGAGGCGCATCAAGGTTTGAATCTATTTTGAGTGAATTTGACTTACTGGATAGGTTGGTAGGTGAGTTTGACAAAAAACAAGTGGAGGACTTGCTAGACAGCTCTATTGACTATGGAACAGTGCAAGAAAAATTGCAGAGCTTGCGCGGACATTCGTTTGAGCTTTTGAAGGCTGGGCTAAAGAATGGAAAAAAGTAAACCCAAAGTATCATTCTTTTTTGGCGCAGGGGCCGAAGTTGCCTATGGCATGCCAAGCGGTGGCGAGTTTGCATTAGAAATTTTTCGGTCAATTTCTTCTAAAGATAAAGATCAGCTAAAGGAACAATTGGCGCAAGTTGAGACAACCAGTAATCAGATCGCTTGGTTCCCCGATGAACTGGGGAGTCAGCGCGTTACGGTATTCGGAAAAACCAATTTCGATAGCGTTATCAGCTCCACTTTAGAAGCAAGAAGACAGGATGTTGTTGCAGCAATTCTTAATTTTGATAAGTATGCTGAAAGAGTTGTAAACGAGTTTGCAAAACTTGACCAAAGCGTAGATATACCCAGGGTTTTAAAGGTTCTAGGCTGTGAGCCAGGCACTAAAACTTTTGCTCAAGAAATAGTCTTAAATAACAGCCTCACAGGAAAAAACTTGGATGGGCTTTTTGGTTCTGATTATTTCTCAGCATACATGGATATTATTAGGAAAGGTGGCTTTTCAGAAAGCTATTCTGATAATGTTACTATGTTAATTCGCTCATTAATCGAGCTACTTATTGGCGCGCTTGGTAAAGAGCTGGTTAATACTTTAAATAGTAATATCTTCAAAAAAGCTCCCGATGATGTGGCATTGTTTGATGATATTGGCGGGATATTTCGCTTAGATTTCAGGCGGGTTGGTCTTGATGCATTCGAGCATCTACTTAAAGAAAAGCCGTTTAATATTCGCTCGCAAGAGCTTATTAAAAATATGTCTGATAATCAGTATGTTGCTTACCAGTTCTTGCTGCGCCTATATGAGCTAATTTTTTCTTCAGTTGCCGATTACCAAGCGCTTGTAGACTCACACTTTTCTTATTTATATCAACCTAAAAAAGAATGGGGCAAGTTTTGTAAAATAACCACTTTTTTATTCACGGTTCATCGTTATATGTCTGAGCAAGTAGAGCAATGTAAAAAGGGCCAAGGTTATTATGAAGATATAAAGAATTCTAATGAGCTAGATATAAGGGCCATAGCTACGAGCAACTATACCAATTTCATTAGTAGAACTGGATGCTCTGGCATTTTTCATTTAAATGGAAAATTATCTGATTGGTATGATCCTTATAAAAACGAAATAACAGATGAATCTAATAACGTTTTCAAAGTGCCATTACTTTTTACGCAAAGTGGCACAAAACCATTAACTAGCATATCTATGTCGCGAAGATATATTGATTATTATGATGCATCGAAAAAAAGTGATGTAATAATAGTTATTGGTTATGGATTTAACGCAGATGATGGACATATAAATACACTGCTGCGCTCATTGATTGATGATGAAGATAAAAAACTTGTAGTTTTGGATTACAACTGCAATGACGTTGGCCAGCGTAAAAAAGAAATTCAACGCAGCTTACGCTGCGATAAAAAAAACAATATTCATGTATTAAACGTAGATGCTGAGCGTTTGGTGGATGGGAAAAGCTGGTTAGGAGCGGTAGTGGGGAAAATGCATGAGTGAGCTAGTTTCCAGAGAGTGTTCAATATTCTGTGTCAGCCAAGTTTTCATAAGTCTATATGATCATCCGGTCGACCGTCGAAGTGAATGCTTAGTTTGCTTTTTGGCGTGGTATTCTCTGTGTTTATTTGGCTGAGCGTTACAGCTGTTTAAGATGAATACAAGGTGGTAACGATCGCTTAAATATAGAGTTGAAAATAATGGTATTTACCCACGCACCTATATCGGTAATTATTACTACATTTAATGATTACCAATTTCTCGAACAAGCAATTGAATCGGTTTTAGAACAGTTATTGTTACCTAGTGAGATTATTGTTATTGATGATGGATCTGAATTACCTGAAGCCGAAGTAATTACAAATAAATTTATCGAAAATGATAAAAACGTGAAAGTTAGTTTTTATTGTAAAGTAAATGGCGGCGCATCAAGTGCTAGAAACCTTGGACTTCAAAAGTCTACTTATGAATACATCGCTTTTTTAGATGTCGATGACAAAATGTTGCCAAACAATCTTTTAGATAAATATAACTTGATCAAAAACTTGAATGAAGATTATTTTGGTGTGTACGGAACAGCAATTCGCTCTACGGGCGAAACTGAAATATTTCCTGATACAGATGGTATCGCTAATACGGATGAACTAGATATTCAGGGGAAAGGAATACCTGGCGGCTCTCCATTTTTCCTATTTAACAAGAGTGCACTAGCTCAAGTTGGGGGCTTTGATGAAGAGCTAAAGTGTAATGAAGATTACGATATATTAATTAGGTTAATAAAAGCTGAAAAGAAAGTTAAAGGCTGTACTCCAGCAGGATTTTATAGAAATTTAAGGCAAAACTCACTTTCACGCCCTTCAGATCCAGCTAAAAACTTTACCAGGGTTATGTTTTTTTTAGAAAAAGCAGAGTGGTTAAACTACTACAGTTTCGAATGTTTAAACCAGCGAAAAATGGCAACGCATATTACTTATGTAAAAGGGTTGCTAGAGGAACGACAATATATTAAAGCCTTTAAATACGCACGAAAAGGGTTTAAATACAGTAAGCCAGTAACAGGTAAACAAAAGATCGTTTACTTTGCATCGTTGTCTTTTTTGTAAGGTGGTAAGGTAGTGTTCAGAATTCTGTGTCATTTCGATAAACTAAGCAAAAACGAGATGACACATGTGTATTAGCGAGACTGTAAAAGATTTTGTGTAAATGGCTGGTTTCACTGTTAAATCCGATCCTGATATATAATCTCGAACTGTGCCATCGCTGGCTTCCAGTTGCGTATGGGCATAGTCCACTTTTTTGAAGCCTGATGCAAGGCCAAGTACAGCACCTTCATGACGGCTTCGTCGTTAGGGCCCCCTCTGGCAGGATTGTTGACACTACTTAAAAATTAACCAGTTGGGGCGTTAAGGCTTGTTGTAATCCCCCCATTTTAAGCAGCAGTTATTCGTAGAATTAATGAACCGCTTGCGTTAATTGTTTGGGCGGAATGCCTCCGATGGCCGTGTTAGG
>NZ_LIPW01000003.1 GCF_001418345.1 Pseudidiomarina woesei | reverse complement strand
GAAAGTGTTTAGGGCTAATGTAGCCCGGCGTTTGACGCCGGGGACGCAAGTTCGAGCTTTTATTAAAATGGATGCTACGTCAGACGTAGCCCGGCGTTACAGACCGGGGAGCGATGCTCCAATCATGTAGAGTGGTCATCATTACCTTATACAAAGCAATCAGCCTTCATATTGTTTAACAGTTTATGCCTGGCGGCCATAGCGAAGTGGAACCACCTGATCCATTCCGAACTCAGCAGTGAAACGCTTCAGCGCCGATGGTAGTGTGGGAGTTCCCATGTGAGAGTAGGACACCGCCAGGCTTTTAATAACGATGAGACCCCGAGCTAACGCTCGGGGTTTTTTCGTTTCTGAAGCCTGGTTCGTACGCTGCGCTGTTCGTATGCTGCGCTGTTGGTCACGCCCTCCGCCCCACTAATATCTAATATCCAACAGCTAATATCGCTTTTGCTCTTAGTTAATATCCCTTTTGCGCTTCAAGTATTCGATTTTTTCGAGCGTATTTATCTAAACTACTCGATATTACTAATTCAAAAATCCGCTAAACTAAACTCAATGACCACCATTGAGAGCACGCCATGATCAAAAACTCAACAGCCAGCTACGGTTGGCTAGCTATAGCAATTCATTGGGTTAGCGCACTACTCGTCATCGGGTTGTTTGCACTTGGCTATTGGATGCTTACATTAAGCTATTACGATCCATGGTATCGGCTAGGTCCATGGTGGCATAAGTCCATAGGCATCAGCTTATTAGTGATTACATTAGTACGCTCGATATGGAAGTTTTACACCGTTTCCCCTCAACCATTAGGCGCGCGTTGGGAGCAGCTTGGTGCCAAGTTGGGACATGGGATTATTTATGCATTGCTATTTGTGACCATGATTAGTGGTTACTTAATTTCAACGGCCGATGGTCGGGGTATTTCGGTATTTGACTGGTTTGAAGTACCAGCGCTTATTACCGGCATCCCCAATCAAGAAGACCTAGCAGGTCTGGTGCATTGGTACGCGGCGTTGGCGCTCGTTATTGTAGCCGCAGGGCACGCTTTAGCAGCGCTTAAGCATCACTTTATAAACCGAGACGACACTTTGAAACGTATGTTAGTCAGTAAGCACATTAACGATTAACGTCACACGATTTACTTAAGGAGATTTACCATGAAAAAATTAGTTTTAGCAACATTGATCAGCACTTCATTACTGGGTGCAAGCCAAGTTCAGGCGGCTGATTATGTCATTGATACCAAAGATGCTCACGCTTTTGTGCAATTCAAAATTAGCCACTTAGGTTATAGCTGGTTGCTTGGTCAGTTCAACGACTTCGAAGGTACATTTAGCTATGACGAAGCCAACCCAAGTGCGGCAAAAGTTAATGTCACTATTGATGTAGCAAGTTTAGATAGTAACCACGCAGAGCGTGATAAACACTTGCGTAGCGATGACTTTTTTAATGTTGAAAAATATCCGCAAGCCAAGTTTGTTTCAACCAGCTATGCTCCAAATGGCGACGGCACTGGCGTACTTAAAGGTAATTTTACCCTGCACGGTACGACCAAAGAAATCGCTATTGATGTGAAAGAAATTGGCTCAGGACAAGACCCTTGGGGCGGTTTCCGTCGCGGCTTTGAAGGCGCAGTGACCCTTACGCCAGCTGAATTTGGTATGGATTATGACTTAGGCCCAGCCTCTGAAACAGTTGAAATCTTCTTGTCTATCGAAGGTATTCGCCAGTAAGTAGCTGCTTACCTGAATCAGCAATGCGGGCTCGTTAAGCCCGCATTGCTTCACGGTAACACTGCAATGCATTGGTCGTATCACCAAGAGCATCGTAGGTCATTGCTAAATCCAACCATACCCGTTGCGACGGGGCTAACTCTGAGGCGCGGCGCAGAGCGCGTTGCGCCAAAGCATAATCTTTGGTGGTTAATGCCATTTGGCCCATAGCTTGTAGCAAGAATGAGTCGTCAGCTTTTTTCTTTAAGCCCTCTTGTACTATGTCGCGTAATTCAGGGCCTGCAACTAACAAATTATTTTGCAGCAGGTCAGCGATGTCTAATTCGCCACGCTTCAGTGCGCGAGCTGCAACTTTATCGGCTGCTTTGGTTTGATCAAAGGTAACCAAAGCGCGTAAGTATGCCCGACGAATGACGGCATCACGGCGTTCATCGCGGCGTAGGCTTTGCCAGTAGTCTTGCAGTTTTGTCGCCCCTTGGCGGCCTGCTGCTAACATTAAAGCGTAATAAGTTTCTTCCTCAATTGATTCATACTGAGTTTCACTAAACAGTTTTAGTTCGCGCGCAATAGGTAATAAAGCAACAAGGTCATCATAACGATGTACCCGTTGATACCCCATAATGGCCGCACGAATAAGCTCAGGATGGCGCGGATAATCGCGTAGAAGGGCTTTCAAATCGGTTAAGCGCGACGAGATAGAGTCTGGATTGTCGCGCAAAGCATAAAGCATTTCAGAAACCGCTAAGTCAGCGGTTTTACCACTATGGGTTAGCCATTCGCGTGCTTGTTTAAGGTCGCCAATGTGCTGTGCAGAATAAGCCGCGAGCAGAGCATCGTTCGGCTGCTTGCGTAGCTGCCAGGCTCGATTTGCCGCGCGCGAACTACCAGCATAATCACCGTCATTCAATGCCACCAAAGCCTCGTGAAAGGCCGCTTCAGCTTTTTGTTGACGGCGCTCGCCAAACCAGCGCATACCCCATTTTGTGCCACGCACAAGGCGCGCGATAAAGGCAAAAACGACCCGCAGAATAAGTATGGCAATAACCAGTAGAATAAGCGCTGCGACAACGCTAGTTTCAACGGTCCATTGGCCTATAGATAGCAAAACGTAGCCAGTGTTGCCTGACCACAACGGCCCCACCAATAAGCCAACCACCAGCAGTACAACAATAACGAGTGCGGTTTTCATACTATTAACCTCCTACGTTTTGTTGGCGAACGAGACGCTCAAGCTGGCTTGTTGCTTCTAATTGGGTTGGATAATCTGGGCGCAGTGTTACTCGCGATAACTCAGTAAGCTGCTTCACAATTTCAGTAATGCCAGTATCTGTTATTTGCCCGTCAAGCACTTGTAATTGGCTGATTGCTTCATCAAGCGTGGTCTCGTAAAGCGTTTGCTCACCTTGCATAGCAGCTTGTTGCGCCAACTGAAGTTGCAGCAATAGACGTTGTTGCACCGCATCAAAATAAGCGTCAGCAATCAAGGGTTCAACTGGCGTGTCACGACGTTGTACTCTGACAAATTGTTGCATCAAGGTATTGGCGCTGCGCTTTAGGTTGGCCAGCCATGAGTCGTCTTCTGACGGCGTTTGTTCCACATCCGTCATGGCAAGTTGTTGGTACCAAGTACTGCGGCTAATGCGGTCGCGTAGTGCTCCTAAAGTCAAGCTCACGTCATTAACTTGTGCTTCGGGTAGGTTCTCAAGAGCTGATATATCGTTTGCTAACGCTTGGCGCGCGGCCATATGCGCGGGGTTATTTAACGCAACTAAGTGTGACTGGGCCAACCGCAAAAATGCTAAGCTAGCTTGTGGGTCTTGTTCTATCCACAGCTTTGTTGCCGCCCGGCCAGTCAGTTCATAAGCTTCAAAAATGCGCCAATTGGACTCCTGTGACATATCCAAGTTAGCCAGCTCAGCCTGCACCGACTCTACTGCCAATCGATAATCGGCAAGTTGCGATTGTTGCGTTTGCAACTGCTGACGCACTTGCTGCTCTTGTGCGCTTAGCGCCTGTTCAAGCTGCTTGTTAACTTTGCCTACTGTGCTTTCAAGCGCTTTTTTTAACTGTTCTAGTTCGGTTTGAGTTGCAGTTTGCTCGTTACGCAAGGTTTCAAGAGCTTGTTGGTGTTGCGTATGCATTGGTAATAAATGACGGTAGCCAAACCAAGCTGCGGCAGCAATGATCAGCAGAAGAATGAGTACAATAAGCCAAGGTACGAAGCTGTTTGATTTTGACTTATTTGCTTTCACAGAGGGTACCGAACTAGTCGTTTTATCGTCGTTATCAGCAACCGGTGTCGATGACTCTTGTTGTTCTAATTCGTTAGACGTGGACTCACTCATAAATCTTCCTTTTTTATTAGCGTTTGCCAAGCATCGGCAAGCGCAAATGGCGTGGCACTATCGGCAATAACAACGCGTTGCCGCATGGCGACGGGTATAAGCTGTGCAAGTCGTTCGCTAGCAAGCACCCAATAACACTGTGCTAGCCAATGTAGCGCGTGCTGAGGTAACGCCGCAAGAAAATAACCTAACTGTTCGGCACTGCTTACAACAATGCCGTGAACCTGTTCTTGCCATTGTTCAATGGTCGCTGCGCTCACTTTGTTGGGCACTCGCTGGTAAACTTCTAAATACGTGACATGGGCACCGCGAGCACGCAAAGTGTCTGCCGCAAGTTCGCGACCGCCACGGCCACGAACTAGCAACCACTGTTGATGAGCAACATCTTGTAACTCGGGCAATTGCAGCAATGCATCGCTGTTATGTTTGCGCCATGGGCAAGTAACAGGCCGCTGAACAACCTGAGCTATGGCCTTTGCACTGGTTGGCCCCACCGCAAACCAACGCGCCACAGGCATTTTGCACTCGGGAGCCCAAGCCTGTGCCTGTTGTGCAAAGTAATTGGCGGCATTGACACTAACCATTAAACCGCCGTGCCAGGTTTGCGAAAGAATATTCCGCAAACTGTGATTGGGGTCGTCATAACCACAAATGTTGACCATACTGTGCACCAAACACTCGGCTTGCATGCCCATCAAAGCGGCACGTTGTTGCAACATGCTCACTAATGAGCCAGCTTGGTCATCCGGTCGCAACAACAGCAATTTATGCATCATGACTGCAAATCATTCTCCGCGTACACGTCTTTTAAAATTTTACCGGCGCCGCGGGCGAGTAAGTATTCCGCAAGTTCTGTACCCAATGCTTCGGCGTGATCGCGGTGCCCTTTAATGTCGCCCTCAACAATTTCACTGCCGTCAGGGCGGCCAACTAAGCCGCGCAAATGAATTTGGTCGCCGTGTAACTCTGCGTAGGCACCAATAGGAACTTGACAACCGCCTTGCAAACGACGATTCATAGCGCGTTCAGCCAGTACGCAACTGCGCGTATCGGCACAGGTTAATGGCGCTAAAAGTGCTTTGGTGGCTTCGTCGTCGCTACGGCACTCAATACCCAGCACGCCTTGACCATTGGCCGGAAGGCACAGCTCAGCTGGAATACGTTGTTTAATACGGTTGGTTAGCTCTAGGCGAATTAGCCCAGAAGCGGCCAAAATAATGGCGTCAAACTGGCCTTCGTCGAGCTTGCGCAAACGGGTTTGTACGTTCCCGCGTAGGTCATGCACTACTAAGTGCGGAAAGTTAGCTAAGATTTGGCATTTGCGACGTAAGCTGCAGGTGCCGACAATAGCCCCTTCTGGCAATTCTGATAATTGCGCGTAGTTATTTGACACAAAGGCGTCGCGTGGGTCTTCGCGTTCGCAAATTCCAAATAGCTCTAGGCCTTCTGGAAATTCAACCGGCAAATCTTTCATCGAATGCACAGCTAAATCAGCTTGGCCTTCTAACATGGCAACTTCGAGTTCTTTGACGAACAAACCTTTGCCGCCAATTTTGGCCAGTGGCGTGTCCAAAATAACATCGCCTTTGGTGCTCATCGGCAGCAATTCAACGTTGAGCTCAGGGTGTAACTGCTCTAGTCGGGCTTTAATGTGTTCTGCTTGCCACATGGCGAGTAAGCTTTTACGGGTGGCAATAGTCAGTGTTTTACTCATGTACAGGGCCTATGAATCCGCAGGTGATAGAGAAATAGGGGTTTCGGCTTGCTTGCTTGCGGCTTCGCTTAGCAAACTCCACAGCTCACTGCCGGTGCGATTATCAATCCATTGGCCATCGCGCCACTCAAAATGATGCCCATTAAACTTGGTAGCTACCCATAACTGGTGCAATGGCGGCTGCTTGTTGATGACCATTTTTGTGTTGTTTGGAAAGGTTAATTCCAAAATGTCGCCACCTGACTCACAATCAATATCAACGCCGCAGGCTTCAACTGCTTCTTCAATGGCTAGTATGGTTGATTCAGCTAATTCGTGGTATTCGTGCTCTTGCATGTCAACTCCTGATAATGACATTTGCGCGTCTCAATGCGATGATAGACACAACAACAATTTTAACCGTAATAATTAGGTACAGTTTACCGATGTTTAACTTGAAAGTAATGCGTCTGATCATTGTAGCAGGAACGCTCGGTTTTATCGCCGCGTGTGGACAAAAAGGGCCGTTAGAATTGCCCCCACCACCAGAGCAGAATCAACCCGCTGAGCAGGCTGAACAGGCATGAGTTTTGACTATGTAAATGGCATACTGCACGCCGAACAATGCAATATAAATGAGCTAAGCGATACCTACGGCACACCGCTGTACGTGTATTCGCAAACACAGATCACCGCGAACTGGCAGCGTTTCGCGGCGTATTGGCCTGCACCGCACAAGCTGTGCTATGCCGTAAAAGCGAACAGTAACTTAGCTGTTTTGAATTTATTAGCCCGCTTAGGCGCTGGGTTTGACATTGTTTCTGGCGGCGAACTGGCGCGGGTGCTCGCGGCCGGTGGTAAAGCCAAAGACGTGGTGTTTTCTGGCGTAGCCAAAAGCCAAGAAGAAATGGCTTATGCGCTTGAGCAAGGTATTTATTGTTTCAATGTAGAGTCGGCTGCTGAGCTTGAGCGTTTGAACCAGGTTGCCGAAACGCATGGTGTTATGGCACCAGTATCGTTGCGGGTCAATCCAGATGTTGATGCGCAAACTCACCCGTATATTTCAACCGGCCTAAAAGCCAATAAATTTGGTATTGCGATGCAGGATGCGCGTGCCGTGGCACGGCGTGCAATGGCGCTACCGAACATCAATTTACAAGGGTTAGATTGCCATATTGGTTCACAAATTTTAACGCTCGAACCCTTTCTAGATGCCGCCGACATTATGCTGAACCTGATTCATGAGCTGCGTGAAGAAGGGATTCAGATTACTCATCTTGATATGGGTGGTGGTATGGGAATTCCCTATCAGCAGGAGCGCACGCCCGATGTGAGTGTTTACTTGCAGTCACTTTTAGAGCGTGCAGAAAAGCTTGGCAACCTCACTCTGTTATTGGAACCAGGCCGTGCCATCGTTGGAAACGCGGGCGCGTTAATTACCACGGTAGAGTATTTAAAATCGGGCGAGGATAAAAATTTTGTATTGGTTGATGCAGCAATGAATGACTTGATGCGTCCTGCTCTGTACCAAGCCTATCATGACATTATTCCGGTGCGTCAGTGCGATGCCGACACGGCTATTGTTGATGTGGTAGGGCCGGTATGTGAAACCGGTGATTTTTTGGGGCATGCGCGACATTTATCGGCGCAAGAAGGTGATCGGCTGGCAGTGATGAACGCTGGCGCCTATGGTTTTACCATGAGCTCAAATTACAACACGCGTCCACGGGCTGCTGAAGTAATGGTCAATGGTGGGCAAGTTCAACTCATACGTGAGCGTGAACGCTTAGAAGACTTATGGAAAGGTGAATACCTGTTGGAGACGCCTGAATGAATTTTGCCAAAATGCATGGGCTCGGCAATGACTTCATGGTGATTGACGGGGTAACCCAGAATATTTATGTGAACCCTGAGCAAATTCGGCACTGGGCAGATCGCCACCGTGGCATTGGCTTCGACCAACTGTTGTTAGTTGAGCCGCCATATGACCCTGATTTAGACTTTCATTATCGTATTTTTAATGCCGATGGCAGCGAAGTAGCGCAATGTGGCAACGGCGCACGCTGCTTTGCTTTGTTTGTGAAACTAAAAGGTTTGAGCAATCGCAATCATCTGCGGGTGAGCACCAAAGCCGGCAAAATGGTCTTGCACCATGAGCGCGATGGGCGTATTACGGTTGAAATGGGGCAGCCGCAGTTTAACCCCAGCGAGGTGCCTTTTAAGGCCAACAAAGAAGAGCTGACCTATATTCTGCGCGAGCAAGACCAAACTATTCTGTGTGGGGTGATGGGTATTGGCAACCCGCATTGTGTGATTGAAGTCGATAATATCGATACCGCACCGGTTGCTTCGCTCGGTCAAGCTATCGCCACGCATGAGCGTTTTCCTGAAGGCGTCAATGTCGGTTTTATGCAAGTGGTTGATCGCCAGCATGTGAAGTTACGGGTGTATGAACGCGGAGTGGGTGAAACCCAAGCGTGTGGAAGCGGCGCGTGTGCTGCTGCAGTTATTGGCATGCGCCAAGGCAAGTTAGATGAACAGGTCACGGTTGAATTACCGGGTGGGCAACTGAGTATTCGCTGGCAGCCAGGCCAACAAGTACGTATGACCGGCCCTGCTGAGCATGTATATGATGGATACCTAAAATTATGACGACGGACGTTAAAGCAATACCGAACCCAGTGGTTGATGACACGCTAATAGCGCAGTATTTGGCCGAGAACCCAGACTTTTTTGAGCATCATCCGCAGTTACTTAAGCAACTGAGTTTGCGTCATCAAGAACGCGGCGCAGTGTCGCTAGTTGAGCGTCAGCAGCAAGTATTGCGCCAACGCATTATGCAGCTTGAAGAAGAAATTACCGACTTAATGGTCACCGCACGCCGCAACGAAGAGCTCTTTCGTGCTTACAGTGATTTGTATGTGGCGCTACTGGCCTGCAACCATTTAGCTGAAGTGATGGACGCGCTACAAGAAACGTTTTCAACGCAACTGAATATGCCAGCGTTGTCATTGAAGTTTTTTGATAGCCCAATTGAGTTAGACGAGCAGTTTACCTTTGCCGCCGACACGCACAAAAAACTATTAAGCAAGCGTTTTCAGTCAGCCAATGTGTACTTGGGCCGGTTAACGGAAGATGAAAAGAAATTACTCTTCCCGAACGAGCCCATTGCTTCAGTGGCGTTGATTTTATTGGGCGACAAAGGCGAGTTGGGTATGTTGGCCATAGGCAACCATGACGCTGGGCATTTTGAGCCGGCAATGGACACTTTATTAGTGCGTCAGTTGCAAGCACTACTGACCAAGATTTTGCCTCCGCTGCTTGCTCATCAGGCAAGTTATCAGGCCCAGAGCGATGACGCTTGATGCGCTAAGGCAACGCTTTCTTGATCACTTAGCCGGCGAGCGCGGGCTCGCCGAGCACACTTTGCGCAGTTATGGCGCCATTTTAGCAGACGACCTTGTCGAACTAGCCGGCACTCAGGTCACAGCGCCAGAACAACTCACGTTGCCCGTGCTTGAACGCTTATTTATTAGCTGGCGCCGGCGTGGTTTGGGTGATGCATCGCTAGCACTGCGTTTAGCCGCATGGCGCACCTTCTGTAATTATTTAATGCGCGACCAGTGGTTGCTCGACAACCCTGCCGCACAACTCAAAGCTCCGCGCGCCGCCAAACGGCTTCCGAAAAACCTCGATGTGGATAGCATTAGTCAACTGTTGCAGTTGCCCCAAGATGATCCGCTCGCCATACGTGATGCTGCGATGATGGAATTACTTTATGGCAGTGGTTTGCGCTTGGCCGAATTGGTTGCTTTAGACATCGATGCCATTCATAGTCGCCACCGCGAGCTTCGCGTGCTTGGTAAAGGCAATAAAACGCGTATTGTGCCCTATGGTCGTTGCGCAGCCGAAGCGCTCGAGCGCTGGTTACCCGTGCGTGCCCAGTGGTTGGGCAGCAAACTAGACGAAGTGGCATTATTCATATCGCAACGCCAACAGCGTATTAATCCTCGTACCGTGCAAGTACGCTTGAACTTCTGGGGGCAGCAACAAGGGCTCAAAGGCAACTTACACCCCCATAAACTGCGTCACTCGTTTGCTTCACATATGTTAGAATCGAGCGGTGATTTACGCGCAGTGCAAGAACTACTTGGGCATGCTAACTTGAGTACCACGCAGGTATATACCCACTTAGACTTTCAGCACCTTGCCAAGGTATATGATGGCGCCCATCCGCGCGCCAGGAAGAAAAAATAAAGGCTTAACATGCAGTTTTATCGACGCCTCATGCCGGTTCAAGCGCTAAGCTTTGATCTTGATGACACGCTTTACGACAATGTACCTGTTATGCAGCGAGCCGAACAGGCGGTGCGCGATTTTGTGGTGCGAGAATTTCCTCAAACTGCAACCTGGCAGGCTGCTGACTGGTCGGCACACCGCATGGCCCTGATGCGCCGTGAACCCGATTTGGCAAGTAACATGACGCAATTGCGGTTACGAGCGTTGGCGGCTGGCTTGCAATCTTTTGGTATTGGTGCCGACGAAGCTCGAGCTGGTGCCGACGCGGCATTTGCTCACTTTATGAGCCATCGTAATGCGGTTGATATTGCGCCTGCGGTACATCAGCAGCTTGCCGCACTTGCTGAGCGTTATCCGCTGTACGCACTGAGCAATGGCAACGTGAATGTAGACGCCATTGGCCTTGGTGATTATTTTCAAGGCGTGCTGCAGCCCTCAGATAGCCTTCGCGGCAAGCCATTTGCGGATATGTTTCAAGCTGCCTCAGCCATGCAGCCACAGCTTGCGCCATACAATTGGTTGCATGTGGGAGACAGTCCCAGCGCTGATGTTTTAGGTGCCCACCGAGTTGGTTGGCAAAGCGCTTGGTTTACCGGTGGCTTGGGGCGAGCTGAGCACTTACAGGTATTGCCGACATTGGCCTATCATGACTTAGCAAAACTCGCACAATTTCTATTGAAAACCACATGACAACTGGTTGCATATACAGTATTCAGCCACTACACTGCAATTTTGAATTTTTGGTGACTTTCCATGCATGAGCATCCTTTACTTGCCCCATTGAATGACAAACAGCGCGAAGCCGTTGGTGCAGATGAGCGCCATATGTTGGTGCTTGCTGGCGCTGGCAGTGGTAAAACACGGGTGCTGGTACATCGTATTGCGTGGCTTATTCAAGAGCGCGGTTTGTCACCGCATAGCATTATGGCGGTAACTTTTACCAATAAAGCCGCGGCTGAAATGCGTGGGCGCGTTGAGCAGCTGTTAGGTAGTTCGGTGCGGGCCATGTGGATGGGCACCTTTCACGGATTGGCCCACCGTTTATTACGCGCGCATTATATGGATGTTGGATTGCCGCAGAACTTTCAAATTCTTGATAGTGACGACCAACAGCGCTTGATTAAGCGCACCATTAAAAGTCTAAACCTAGATGAAAAGCGTTGGCCGCCTAAGCAAGCACAGTGGTTTATTAATGCCAAAAAAGATGAAGGCCTGCGGCCGCATCACTTAGACGGCTACGACATTAATGAGCGAACATTCAAAGAAATTTATGACGCCTACCAAGTTGCCTGTGATCGCGCGGGGCTTGTTGATTTCGCTGAGTTGCTGTTGCGAGCACAAGAATTACTGCGCGAGAATCGTCACGTGCGCGAGCATTATCAACGCCGTTTTCGACATATTTTGGTGGACGAATTTCAAGACACCAATACCATTCAATATGCATGGATTAAACTGCTCTCCGGTGTGGGGCAAGAAACCGAGCACAATAATTATGTGACTATTGTGGGCGATGACGACCAATCTATTTATGGCTGGCGTGGTGCAAAGGTTGAGAATATTCACCAGTTTTTGCGCGATTTTCCGAATGTGCTCACCATTCGATTAGAGCAGAATTACCGTTCAACCAATAATATTTTGACTGCCGCCAATGAAGTTATTGCCAACAATGACGGGCGCTTAGGTAAAGAGCTCTGGACCGAAGGCGCTTCAGGCGAGCCTATTGATCTTTACGCAGCGTTCAATGAAATGGACGAAGCGCGGTACATTGCTGGGCGCATAGAACAGTGGAATGAACATGGCAATGCGCTGCAAGATGTCGCCATTTTATATCGCAGTAACGCGCAATCGCGGGTGCTAGAAGAAGCCTTGCTGCATGCGCGCATACCCTATCGTATTTATGGCGGGTTGCGCTTTTTTGATCGTCAAGAAGTGAAAGACGCACTAGGTTATCTGCGCTTGTTGGCGAGCCGCAATGACGACGCCGCACTTGAGCGTGTCATCAACACCCCCACCCGCGGCATCGGTGACCGTACCCTAGATATTATTCGCAGTGGTGCTCGCGAACGTGGCCTACCCATGTGGGAAGCTGCGAAGCAGTTGGTGCACGAAAAAGTGCTGTCAGGTCGTGCCGGCAACGCCGTAAAAGCCTTTTTAGATTTAATTGATCAGCTTGAAGATGAAACCGCCGACTACCCACTTGGGCGCCAAGCTGACACCGTGATAAAAAGCTCTGGTTTAATGGCCATGTATGAATCAGAAAAAGGCGAGAAAGCTGAAACACGGGTAGAAAACTTAAAAGAGCTGGTAAACGCCTGTGACAACTTCAATACCTTAGATGATGTGATTGAAGATGACATGACCCCGTTAAATGCCTTCTTGGCTCATGCTGCGCTTGAGTCTGGCGAAGAGCAAGCCGATGCGCACCAAGACGCGGTGCAACTGATGACCTTGCACAGTGCCAAGGGCCTCGAGTTTCCATTGGTGTTTATGGTGGGCGTAGAAGAAGGTTTATTCCCATCACAAATGTCGTTGGGGGAAAGTGGCCGCTTAGAAGAAGAGCGCCGCTTGTGTTATGTCGGCATGACGCGCGCCATGCAAAAGTTAGTGATTACCTATGCCGAGCAGCGCCGTATTTATGGCCAAGAACGTATTAACCGCATCAGCCGTTTTGTGGGGGAAATGCCGCCCGAAATGCTCAACCATGTGCGTTTGCAAGCCACAACCAAACACCATTCGCCGGCATTAGGGCGTTTTCATAGCGGCGCTAGCCATCAAGCCTTTGAAGAAACCGGCTACAGCTTGGGGCAACGTGTGCGCCACACTAAATTTGGCGAAGGCACGGTGTTGAACTACGAAGGCACTGGCCCACAAAGTCGTATACAAATTAATTTCGACGATGTGGGCAGCAAATGGTTGGTGGTTGCTTACGCACGCTTAGAACGCTGCTGAAATAGCAGCGTGTCTAAGCTGTAAATGGCCAACGCTAGCCAAATAATACCAAAAGTGACAAGTTTATCAGTGGCCAGTGGTTCGCCATAAACCCACACCGCCAGAATAAACATTAATGACGGGCCAATGTATTGGAAAAAACCAAGCGTTGAATATCGAATGCGTTGGGCGGCAGCGGTGAAGCAGAGCAATGGCGCGGTGGTGACGACGCCAGCGGCAACGAGCAGGGTATTAATTTGCCACGTGTTCTGGGTCATATCTGCCGCACTTGAGCTTGCGAAAAACACCATGTAAACCAGTACCGCGGGTAATAAAATCAAGGTTTCTAGCCACAAGCCAGTCATTGAATCAATCGGCAAGCGTTTACGAATAGCACCATAAATTGCGAAGCTGCAGGCCAGCGCTAATGCTACCCAAGGTACCGAGCCGAACGAAATTACCTGAATAAGCACGCCTGTTACGGCAAGCGCAATTGCAACAAGCTGCATATTGCGCATGCGTTCACCAAAGAATGCCATGCCAATCGCCACATTTAACAGCGGGTTAATGTAATACCCTAAGCTGGCGTCAAGAATATGATCGTTGTTAATTGCCCAAATAAACAAAAACCAATTGCCGCCCAGCAGGCAGGTCGCTAGCGCTAGGCGTAGCATTTGCTTTTTGTTCTGCAGCACGGGTTTTAAGCGGCCAGCGCGACCTAATACCATAATAAGAGCTAGCACCAGAATAAACGACCAAATAATTCGGTGGCTGAGTATTTCTAGCGCCGGGACAGACTCAAGCCATTTAAAATAAACAGGTGCAACGCCCCACATGGTATAAGCAGCGATCGCAAAAAACACTCCTTGGCGACTACGAGCAGCGTCATCGGTCATGAATATTACATCTCACAGTTGAATTGTACGAAAAAACAGCAGCCACCAGCAGAATATCACGGATTTACCATCATGTAGGTGGAGCTTCGCAAGCGGGATGCATACAATAGGGTTTTCCATAGCTTGCCGTCAATTGGAGACGCTATTTTGTCTGACTCTACGCTGTCACAACTTCTTGCCGATGTATTTGGCTATACCGCGTTTCGCGAAGGCCAATTACAGGTCATTGAAGCCGTGCAGCAAGGGCATGACGCGTTAGTGTTAATGCCAACCGGGGGGGGTAAGTCACTGTGTTACCAACTGCCAGCGCTAGCTGGAACAGGCTTAACGGTGGTTATTTCCCCGTTGATTAGTCTTATGCAAGATCAAGTGGAAGCCTTGCAGGCTATGGGGGTGGCTGCTGCGGCGCTGAATAATAGTTTAACGCCAGAGCAAAATACCACGGTAATGCAGCAGTTACACAACAACGAGATTCGGTTGTTGTATGTTAGCCCCGAACGCGCCATGCAAAGCTTCTTTATGCGTCAACTGCAACAATGGCAAGTCAACCTAGTGGCTATTGACGAAGCCCACTGTATTTCACAATGGGGGCATGACTTCCGCCCTGAATATGGGCAGCTTGGGCAATTGCGAGAAAGCCTACCGAACGTTCCGTTTATGGCGTTAACCGCAACCGCAGATGCGGCAACCGAGTCGGATATCATCACGCGTCTACACCTGCATCAGCCGGTTGTTTATAAAGGCTCGTTTGATCGCCCGAATATTCGTTACGTGGTGGAAGAAAAGTACAAGCCTTATAAGCAAGTAACTGATTACATTAAAAAACAACGCGGCGCCTCCGGTATTGTCTACTGTGGCAGTCGCAAAAAAGTTGAAGAGCTTGCTGAAAAACTACAACGCGAGGGGCTAAAAGCCGCGGGTTATCATGCTGGAATGGAGCATGAACAGCGTGAATTTGTATTGCGTGGCTTTGTGCGCGATGACATTGACGTGGTGGTGGCAACGGTCGCTTTTGGCATGGGAATAAACAAGCCAAACGTGCGATTTGTTGTGCACTTTGACGTACCGCGCAGCGTTGAGGGCTATTACCAGGAAACCGGCCGAGCTGGCCGTGATGGCTTGCCTGCTGAAGCCGTATTGCTGTATGACCCGTCGGACGCCGGCTGGATTCAAAGCATTATTTTACAAAACCCAGACGACGAACGTCGGCGAATTGAGCAGCATAAGTTTGCGGCTATGCAGTCAATGTGCGAGGCGCAAACTTGTCGCCGTTTAGTGCTACTAAATTATTTTAGTGAATACCGCGACAAACCCTGCGGTAACTGCGATATCTGTTTGGACCCGCCGCGTCAATATGACGGCACGGTCGATGCACAAAAAGTACTGTCCTGTGTGTATCGCGTTGGTCAACGCTTTGGCGTTAACCATGTGATTGATGTACTGCGAGGCAGCAAATCACAGCGTCTTATGGAGCTGGGCCACGATAAACTATCTACCTATGCGCTTGGTGCTGAGCATAGCCACGAATATTGGCTGGGTGTGGTGCGTCAGCTCATTCACCGCGGTTTGTTAATTCAGAATGTGCAGCAATATGGCATATTGCAGCTAACCGAAGCCGCACGTCCCGTGCTACGCGGTGACATTGCCCTACAACTGGCAGAGCCGCGCATTAACTTAGTGGTAAGTAAGCCGCGAGTGGCAGACCGTGGCGACTATGACAAAGTGTTATTCCGTCGCTTGCGGGCATTACGCAAAACTATTGCCGATGCTGAAGAAGTACCGCCATTTGTGGTATTTAACGACACCTCGCTGGTTGAAATGTCGATTAACTACCCAATAGATGAAACCGCCATGCTCGCTATTACCGGCGTTGGCCAAAAGAAATTAGAACGCTATGGCCACGAATTTATCGCAGCCATTAGTGCTTATTTAGATGCTGATGACGAGCCGGTTAGCCGCTTTTAACTAGATGTAAACTGCTAAGCAGCTGGCGCGAAATAAAACTGCCATAGCTCAAGTACCACCGGCACAATAGACAACACTAAAATCAGCGCCATGGTGATATTAAATAGCCGCTGCATAATTGGGTTGGTAAGCAACTTACGTAACAGCGAGCCAAACACCAACCAAACCCCAACGCACGGAAACGCCATTAAGAAAAACGCCAAACTAATGGCTAACACTTCAAAAAATGGCGAACCTTGCACCGTAGTGAATGCTGCAACAGCCCCCGTCGCCATGACCCATGCCTTGGCATTAACCCACTGAAATAGCGCTGCCTGCCAAAAGCTAAATGGCTTTTTCTCGCCCCGCTTTATGGCTTGTGGTTCAGCGGTGCCAATGTGCCAAGCTAACCATAGCAAATACAATACACCCAGCACTTTAATCAGCTGGTGCAAGTTGGGGTAACGATCAAAAATCACGCCAAAACCAAGCCCCACCAAGAGCACCATGACCGGAAACCCAAAACAGATACCGAAAAAATGAGGCAAGCTGTTCTTAATGCCGTAGTTCATGCCCGATGACATGATCATGACGTTGTTGGGCCCAGGGGTGATGGTGGTCGAGAAGGCAAAAAATAGCACCGCAATAAAAATCTCAAGCATAAGTACAAAATCGCTATTAGCTGTTGGATATTAGATATTAGCAAAAACCGGGCCGAAAAATCCTGCGTAGTTAGTAATAGGTTATGTACTAAACTAATATCTAATATCCAATAGCTAATATCGAGGTTGATTTATATGTTGGCAATGACTTTTGCTTTGATGATGGCTGGCGATGCTGCGGCCAATGCGACACTCGACATCACCGAATGGCAGGTGCCGTGGGAGAATTCGCGGCCGCGCGACCCCTACGTGGCAGCGCCTGATGAAGTGTGGTTTGTTGGGCAGCGAGCTGACTACGCGGCGGTGTTGAACCCTGAAACGGGCGAGTTCGAGCGCATTGATTTGCCCAAAGGGGCGGGGCCGCACAATATTATTGTTGACGAGCGAGGTGCTTGGTACGCCGGCAATAAAGGCGCTCATATTGGTAAAATTGACCGTGAAACCTACGAAATAACCCAATATCCATTGCCAGGTGACGGCCGCCGTGACGTGCATACCATGGAGTTTGATTTCAATGGTGATATTTTTTTCAGTGCCCAAGGGGCCAATCAAATAGGCCACATGGATGCCAAGACTCAAGAAATTACCCTTTGGAATGTGCCAACTAAAAATGCGCGCCCGTATGGGCTTGTGGTGTTTCAAGGAAAGCCATGGGCAACACTGTTTGGTAGCAATAAATTAGTGACGTTAACCGACAACAAAGAAATTCAAGAAATTGAATTGCCAAGAAAAAACGCAAACCGACCACGACGAATAGGTGTCGATGCGCAAGGTCATTTCTGGTACGTTGATTATGCAGGTGGTTATTTGGGGCGATGGAATCCAGCTACCGACGAGGTAAACGAGTGGCCAATGCCTGCAGGGGTGCGTTCCATGCCTTATGCCATGGCGATTGATCATCGCGGGTATGTTTGGGCCGCTGAAACCGGCGTTCAGCCCAATCGTATTGTAGGCTTTGACTCGGTCAGCGAAACCTTTACCAAGGCATTTGAGGTTGAAAGCGGCGGCGGTACTATTCGGCACATGGTGTTTGACCCACAGTCTCAAGCATTATGGTTTGGTACCGACGCGAATACGATTGGGCGCGCAACCATTCGCTATTATTAATGCAAGTGGCCGGCACTTTAGTGCATAAACACAAGGACACGGCAATTATATGAGCACGGAAAATTATTGGCGAGTCATTCGGCTTGCTGAATTTGAACGGCCTGATGCCCCGGCCAGTACTCGCTTGCAGCAGCTTTTGCAGCATATTCGTAGCTTATTTCCAAAAAGTGACGAAGTGGATGAAGACGAGCAAAAAGATGATTTTCCTGGCTACCGCGAGTTTGATGTAGCGCCTGCGGTAGAGGCGTTAGATGAAGCCTGGCAAGAGTGGCTAGAGGAGAGCGAGCCCGGTGTGAAGTTTTTGATTAGCCCACCTTTTAGCGGCTCAGCCAATATTGCCAGAGCTTGGGCCAAACAACACGGTTGGCAGCAATTACAGGCGCCGCAGCGTGAATTGCTCAGTGGTGTTCAAGTGGATGACTGGTGGCAGCCGCAAGCGACTGAGCATTGGCTGATGGATAGTTTGTCTGACTACTGGCAGCGCCATACCAATGGCCTGGCTTTTGTCAGAACCTTGTTGCCGAAATTAATACGCGGCGAGTTAGGTCAGGGAGTGGTGGTGTGTGACAGTTGGAGTTTTGCATTTTTACAGCGTGCGTGGCCGGCAAGCCTCCCAAATGTGTATTGTTTCGCGGCTGCTAACGAAAAGCTGCTTAAGCAAGTCGGCATACAGACCAACTCAAAAAAACTTAAAGCGCTTGCGGCAAGAGCATTCGGCAATGTTGGCCTAGCGTTAGCGCTATGGGCGGTTGAGCGTAATGCCGATCATAGCTTGCCAAGTATTCCTAGCGACTGCGGCGACGAGACAGCCTTTGTTCTGTATGCATTGCTGTTGCATAACGGTTTGCCCGGGCAGCAGTTGCAAGGCGTATTACCCACCCTAGCGGCCGATCAGCTCGATGTGCAATTACTCCAACTGCAGCAAGCTCGACTCATTGAATGCAAGAGCGAGCATTGGCGAATTACTGTCTACGGCTACCTAGCGGTGCGTGACTTTTTGAAAAGTCGTGGCTATTTCGTTGACGCGTTTTAACTGAGGTATAAGCAATGGAAACAGAAAAAATCATCGGCTTATTTAAAACGGTCACTAGCGATGCCGTGATTGAAATAGCGCTTGTTATTGCGTTTTCAGTGGCAATTATTTGGTTAAGTCAGCGGGTATTGCCTTGGCTTGCCGAGCATCTGCACGGTAAACAGCGGCTGTTTGTATTAGCACTTATTCCAACCACGCGCGTTATTGTATTTATTCTCGCGACTATTTGGATTGTGCCCATGGTTATTGAAACCACGGTACAAAACATGATTGCCATATTAGGTGCTGCCGGCTTGGCCATTGGCTTTGCCATGAAAGATTATGTCAGTAGTTTAATTGCCGGCATTGTGGCGGTTTACGAACTACCCTATCGCCCCGGCGACTGGATAGAAGTGGATGGCACCTACGGCGAAGTCAAGCACATAGGTATGCGCGCGGTAGAAATGGTGACACCAGACGATACCGTGGTGTTTGTGCCGCATTTAAAGTTGTGGAATAACCTTATTCATAACGCCAACAACGGCGGACCAAGCCTCATGGTGGTCACTGACTTCTACTTAAGCGCCGACCATGATGCTCATCAAGTAAAGCAGTTGCTTGAAGACGTGGCGCTAACGAGTCCCTATGTGCAACTGAAGCAACCCATTGTGGTGATTATTAAAGAAGAGCCATGGGGCACGCACTACCGCCTGAAAGCTTACCCCATAGACCCTCGTCAGCAATTTCAATTTATGACAGACTTAACCGCGCGCGGCAAAGCGTGCCTGCGCGCCATTGATGTTAAGTTTGCGAACCTGTCACCAGAGCACGCTGTTCCGGTAACCCCATAGCCAACACATACGGCGCCTGCGCTTGCTGACGCGCCGTAAACTCGGCCTTGCTGTTTAAGCCCTGCCAGTTCATTTCTATAAGTGCCTGTGCCACCGCACCACCAAGCCCAGCGCCAGGGCCCAATAGAATAATATGGTCGGGCACCAACTCTTTTACCGCCGTTTGTATGGCTTTGGTGAAGTCATAGGTTTGCGTCACTTGGTGGCCCAGCGTGTAATGTTGCAAAGCAGTCTGATTAACCACGTATGGTGACCAAATATGACCTCGGCCGTCAATCAATGGCACTTGCGGCGCACGAAACGCGGCTGAAGGCCATAGTTCAAGGGCTTGTTCAGAGGCTTGGTTCATGAAATGTGTATGAAATGCGGCATGACCGGGCAATATCATGGGGAACCGGTCGTCCACTCGTGGTAATGCTCGCACGGCTTCAGTACATGCTTCTTCAGAGCCCGCCAGCACCGCATAGCCACCGTAGCGAATCGACATTTTCAGCTCACCAGGAAAGCGCGCAAGTTGGGCGTTAACGGCATCGATATAGCCTTGGTGCGGGCGCCAGTCTGCGTCCACTATTGGGTAAATAAATTGTGCCCCTTCGCCACCAGCGGTCAATTGCGCCATATTAGTCACCAATTTCGTGCTGGTTTCAATGTCCCAGCAACCGGCACTGGCCATGGCGGTATACCAACCCATTGAGTTACCGGTTATGCCGACCACCTCAAAACGCGATTCGTCAATAGCTAGGTAATCGAGGTAGCCGCCGGCATAAATTAAAGCTGCAGCGTTTTCAGGTTTTTGATGAAGTGAGGTTTTAAACAGCGGCGCCTGATCGAGCTCGGATACCGTTGGTTGCCCCATCTGGCTGCGAACGTCGTCAATTTTTCGAACAACGTCGGCTAAAGTTTGGCTTTTTTCTGGTAATCTCTCCGAAATTGAGCCAGTTATTGAGCCTAGTTCTGGTTTGTTGTATGTACCGCGGCCAGGGCAAACAACTAGGGCGGTTTTTCGTTCTGTTGTCATGAGTTTGCCTCCAGTAGACGCTGCGCCTGCGCAATAATCTGCTCGGTAGATGGCAATACGCTATAAGCGGCCTTGCCAAGCGGAATGAAGCTGTCTTCGGCGTTTAGGCGTGAAACCGTAAACAGTCCTGGCTTAGTTTCATGTAGTGCTGTGAATAATTCTTCGCTGAGTGAGCCACGACGGCGGCATTCGTCCACAATGAGTATTTTTTTGCAGCTGCCCAGTGCATCAATAATTTTATCCACATGCAGCGGTACTAAGCAGCGTAAATCAAGTACGCGAACTTTGTGCCCCTGCTGAGCCAACTTCGCTTCTGCCTGGCGGCTAAGGTAATAGCCATTACCGTAAGAAATAATGGCTAAATCTTCACCATCTCCATGGGTAAAAGGTTCACCAAGAGCCGGTGTGACCTCTTGTGGCGAAGGATATTCATGCAGCCAGCCACCGTCGCCTTCTTGGTGCAAGTCGCGCGTCATATAAAGCGCAATAGGCTCGAGCATAATCACCACACGCTGCTCACGCGCCGCTAATTCAACTGCTTGGCGCATGAGTAGCGCGCCATCACGACCATTTGACGGACACAGTAAAATAATACCGGGAATATCGCGAAACACCGCAAACGAGTTGTCATTGTGAAAGTGGCCGCCAAATCCGCGTTGATAAGCAAGCCCCGCAATGCGAATAACCATGGGGTTGGTGTATTGCCCACTTGAAAAGAATGACAGGGTTGCCGCTTCGCCGCGTATTTGGTCTTCAGCGTTATGCACGTAGGCCAAAAATTGAATTTCTGGCATGGCAATAAAGCCTTGCTGCGCCATGCCAATAGCTAGCCCGAGAATGCTTTGCTCATCGAGTACGGTATTGAGGACGCGGTTAGGGCCAAAAGCCTCCATTAGGTGTTGCGTAACGTGGTATACGCCGCCCTTTTTGGCAATGTCTTCGCCGCACATGACAATGTTCTGATATTGTGCCATCAGATCATGCAGCGCCAAGTTAATAAGTTTCGCCAAATGCTGAGGCTTGCCGCTGTTATGTTTGTCCCATTTGAATAAGTTTGTGCGTTGTTCGCCGTCAATAGGCTTCGGCAGCTGGTCTTGGCGAACAGGCGGCACAATGGATGCCATTACCTGTTCAGCGGTTTCTAATTTTGGCTGTTGCGATGCTTGTGAGGCTATGCGCGCTATACGTTGTTGCTGTTGGTGTACAAAGTCAATCAGTTGTTGGTGCTCAAATAAGCCACGGCTTATTAGCGCAGCACAGCTATGAAGCAGTGGGTCACGCTCGCTATCCAGGGCAATTTCTTGTTTGCTACGATACGCCACCTCGGCGTCTGCACCAGCATGACCAAACAAGCGCACAGTACGTAAATGAAGTACTGCAGGCTTACGTTTTTGGCGCACGTAGTCAGCCGCTTCGCGCGCTACCAGATAGGTCTCGGCTAAGTTACTGCCATCGGCAAAAAAATACTTCAACGAAGGGCGTTGACTTAACTGCTGTTGAATCCAGCCTTTTGGCGTGTGGGTGGAAATGCCCAAGCCGTT
This sequence comes from Pseudidiomarina woesei, assembly GCF_001418345.1. Classification (GTDB taxonomy): domain Bacteria; phylum Pseudomonadota; class Gammaproteobacteria; order Enterobacterales; family Alteromonadaceae; genus Pseudidiomarina; species Pseudidiomarina woesei. The sequence goes on along the minus strand of NZ_LIPW01000003.1, from coordinate 295,599 downwards.
GTCTTCGCAGACTAATAACAGAGGCATCGGAATTTGCTGATACGCCGCCCAACTGGCCGAGTTTATTGCGCCCAGCGCCGTCGAATGGTTGGCTGAAGCGTCACCAAAGCTACACACAGTAATCGCGTCGTGCGGCCAGGCGCCCTGGTGGTTCAAGCGTTTCGATAAGCCAATAGCAAACGCGGTGCCCATGGCTTTGGGAACGTGCGAGGCAATGGTGCTGGTTTGCGGTGGTACATTTAAATGCAAGCTGCCGAGTACTTTGTGGCGCCCGCCGGCAATGGGTTCATCGGCCGAGGCGGCAAAGCTAAGCATCATGTCATACAGCGGGGTTGAGCCTGGCGCCTGTTTCGCGCGCTGAATAAAAAACGCGCCGCTGCGATAATGCAAGAACGCCGGGTCAGTCACGCGCAAAGCCTTTGCTACTGCCGCGTTGCCCTCATGGCCTGCACTACCAATGGTGTAAAAACTTTGGCCAGCGGCCTGCATCAAACGTGACTGCAAATCAAGTAGGCGGCTGTGTAACTGCGACTCGAATAAATCGAATAAATCAGCGTCGCTTAATACACCACCGGCAGCATGTGCCGGCGGTAAACGACGGTCGTCAATACGCTGGATAAACTCGCCCAGCCACGGGTGCATTGCTGCAGCCATAGGGAAACCTCCTGCGACCGAATGAGTTTAGCCGAACGCTTGCAAACCAGTTTGCGCACGGCCCAATATCAGCGCATGAACGTCGTGCGTCCCTTCGTAGGTATTCACGGCTTCTAGGTTCATCACATGGCGAATAACATGGTACTCATCAGCAATCCCGTTGCCACCGTGCATGTCACGAGCCACACGAGCAATATCTAAAGCTTTACCGCATGAGTTGCGTTTGATCAGCGAGATAGTTTCTGGTGGCAGTTGGTCTAAGTCCATTAAGCGGCCCGCTTGCAAGCAGCTCAGTAAGCCTATGCTAATGTCGGTTTGCATGTCTGCTAATTTCTTTTGAATCAGCTGGGTTGCCGCTAACGGACGGTTGAACTGATGGCGATCTAACGTGTACTGACGCGCCGCATGCCAACAGAATTCTGCTGCACCCAAGGCACCCCATGCAATGCCGTAACGCGCTTTGTTGAGGCAACCAAATGGGCCTTTCAGGCCGCTCACATTTGGCAATAACGCATCTTCGGGTACTTCTACGTTGTCCATCACAATTTCGCCTGTAATTGACGCGCGCAGCGAAAATTTCCCTTCAATTTTTGGCGCAGACAGGCCCTTCATGCCTTTTTCTAATACAAAGCCACGAATTTCGCCGTCTAACTTGGCCCAAACCACGAATACATCGGCAATCGGCGAGTTAGTAATCCACATTTTGCTGCCCTTGAGCACATATCCACCATCAACTTTTTTCGCCGTGGTGCGCATGCTTGCAGGGTCAGAGCCCGCATCCGGCTCGGTTAAACCAAAACAACCCACCCACTCGCCGCTTGCCAACTTCGGCAAATACTTCATGCGTTGCTCTTCAGTGCCGTAGGCATAAATTGGATGCATCACCAAACTCGACTGCACACTCATGGCGCTGCGATAACCACTATCCACACGCTCAACTTCACGGGCAATAAGGCCGTAACACACGTAATTCACTTCCGCACAGCCATATTTTTCCGGCAACGTGGCACCCAACAACCCAAGCTCACCTAACTCGTTCATAATTTCACGATCAAAACGCTCTTCACGGTTCGCGGTTAACACCCGCGGCATTAGCTTTTCTTGGCAATACTGGTGGGCGGTATCGCGAATCATGCGCTCTTCTTCGGTGAGCATGTTTGAAAATTGAAATGGGTCTTGCCAGTCAAACGGAAAACGAGCCATGGTAAATCCTCTGTTAAATTCAACATCGATATTAGCTATTCGATATTAGATATTAGATAAAAGCCAAGCAGCCTGCCCGCTAATATCCGATATCCAATAGCTAATATCGCACTTGTTTTTCTTCACTTTACTCCTGTTTACTGTAAAGTTAAATCATATAAAAACTACATCAGGTATAGCTTTTAACTATGGATTTGCGCCAACTCAATTATTTTGTCGCCGTGTATGAAAACGGCAGTATTAGCGCCGCTGCGCGGGCCTGTAACGTAGCACAGCCGAGTTTATCGAAAGCCTTGCAGCAACTGGAGGACGAGCTAGGTGTGGCGTTGTTTTCAAGGCAATCACGCGGGGTTACTCCTACTGAGGATGGTGAGCGACTTTACGGTCATGCGGGGCGCATGCTGAGTCAAATGCAGTCGTTGCGATCGTCATTTCGACAAAGTGTTAGACGGGTACAATTTCGTTTGGGGCTTATTCGCGCGCTGGGGGTGGAGCGTATGAGCCAATTACTAAGAGAGTTCAGCGCCGGTGTGGAAGGTTTAGAGTTGCACTTGGTCGAGCCTGAAGACGACTCTGACGCGCGTATTATTACCCCTAAAATGCTCAAAGCCGGTGAACAGTTTTTGCCGATATGGACCGATCATTTTTTGGTTGCGCTGCCGGCTGGGCACCCATTGGCCCTTAAGCAAAGCTTACAGCTTGAAGACTTTGATGGTTTGGCGCTCATTAAGCGAACCCCGTGTGACGCATGGTCCCAGTTTTATCCAGAGTTAATTCGCAACGGTATTCAGCCTGACATCCGCGCCGATATTCATACCATAGAATATGCACTTGGGTTGGTTTCAGCGGGAGTGGGTGCGGCCCTGGTACCAGACTTTGAGGTATTAAGAGAGCGGCAAGATGTGGTTCTACGGCCACTTGACAACATCACCTTGCAACGAACAATCGGGCTAGCTTATCCTCGCTCAAAATCTGGCCAACCAGCTCTCGAATGGCTGCGCAACTTATGCCAGCAGCGCAGCCACGAGCTGCCTTAGTTAGGCACTAGCACCATGCATTCAATGGGGCAAACGGGAATGCAGGCGGGTTCGTCGTAGAAGCCTTCGCATTCGGTGCACTTGCTCACATCTACCACGTAGTGCTCTTTGCCCATCGAAATGGCATCGTTAGGGCATTCGGGTACGCACATGTCGCAGTTAATGCAGTCACTTTCAATTAGCACAGGCATTTTTTACCTCCACATTTTTATCAACTACAGGGATAACCTGTTGTGACGCTTTAGTAGACAGCTTGATCAGCATGGCAAAGTTGGCGTCATGGTCACTCAAAGCTTCAGGCAAGCGAATACCAACCTGACGCCCAGCGCCGGCTGCACGCGCTAAGTGCTCGCCCTTGTCGTCCACCATGGCTTGCAGAGTGAAGGTGATATTGCCAGAAGGTTTCATCAGCATCAGGGTGTCGCCCACCGCGAAGGCATTCTTTACGTCAACCGTGGCGTTGCCGCCGTCAACCTTGAGTATTTCACCAACCAGTAGTTGTTCGCCAAGGCTGTGGCTCGTTTCGTAATTTTGTGTGTCGCTAGGTACATGGCGGCGCAAAAAGCCCTCGGTAAAACCGCGGTTGGCCATGCCTTCAAGTTCAGCTAATAGTTTGCGATTAAATGGCTTTCCGGCCATGGCGTCGTCAATGGCTTGGCGATAAATTTGTGCGGTGCGAGCCACGTAATATGGTGATTTGGTACGGCCCTCAATTTTTAACGAATGCACGCCCATTTTCGCTAAGGCGTCAACGTGCTCAATACCGCGTAAATCTTTTGAGTTCATAATGTAGGTGCCGTGCAGATCTTCGTCCATCAGCATATATTCACCCGGGCGTTGCGGCTCGGTTAGCAGTACCGGAGTATCAATGGGGTTGAACTGGCCGACCGCGTCTTCTTCGGCGTCGTGAACTTGATAAGGCCAGCGGCATGAATTGGTGCAGGCGCCTTGGTTGGGATCTCGCTTATTGAAATAGCCAGATAGCAAGCAGCGGCCAGAATAAGCCATGCACAGTGCCCCATGCACAAACACTTCAAGTTCCATGTCTGGGCAGTGTTGACGAATTTCTGCAATTTCACGCACTTCTAATTCGCGCGATAAAATAACCCGCTCAATGCCCTGCTGCTGCCAAAACTTCACGGCTGCCCAATTCACGGTGTTGGCCTGCACGCTTAAATGCAATGCTTGATCAGGGTAATGCTCACGCAATAGCATAACAATGCCCGGGTCAGACACAATCAGCGCATCGGGCTGGAGCGCCACAACCGGTGCCATGTCTTCAACAAAACGCACCAGTTTGGCGTTATGCGGCGCAATGTTCACCACCACGTAAAGCTTTTTGCCGAGCGCATGAGCCTCGTCGATACCTTGCTTCAAGCGTGGTATATCAAATTCGTTGTTACGAACGCGCAAGCTATAGCGGGGTTGGCCGGCATAAACGGCATCGGCGCCATAAGCAAAGGCAAGACGCATCGCTTTTAGACTGCCGGCGGGACTCAATAATTCAGGTGCTGGATACTGCATAAAACCTACAAGCGGGTAAGCCAAAATGGTGGGTATTTTATACCTTGCTGACGCTGCTTTTATTGATCGTGGTCAAGGTTTCCGCAAAGTCACTCAGGCGCTTGGTGCGGCTATTTTCTGGCAACCATACATCAATTAAATAGGCGTTATCATGGTCGGCCCAAGCTTTCGCGAAGCTTTCTGAAAAGCTTTCTGCGTTATGTGCACGCAGGCTTTCAATGCCCATTGCTTTGGCAAGTTCAGGGTAATGCCACTGCTGCAAGGCTGTGCATTGCAAAGTCGGGGCAAACGCCGCAATCATGTCCCATTTGTGATTATTCAAAAGCACCACAATGGGCTTACAGCCGTAACGCAAACAATGACCGAGCTCGAGGCCGGTCATCAAAAATGCACCGTCGCCAACTAAAATAATAGGGCGTCGGCGCGTGGCGACAAATACCCCTAACGCTGCGGGTACGGAATAACCCATAGAGGCGTAATAGGCTGGCGCCAGAAAGTCGGTAGGGCTAGCTTGCAGCGAGGCGAACAGGCAATCACCCACATCGCTTATTAGCGGTACCAATGCGCGCTGTTGAGACAGCTGTTGGTGCATGGCTTGCACAACACTGTCGGCATTAAAGTTACTTGATGGTAAAACCGCTATTGGCGATATATCGCGTGTTTCAAATAAGGGTAAAGGCTCGCTAGCTAAACGTGCGCACCATGCCTTGAGCGACTGAGTTGGGAAATCAATTCGGTAAAAATGTGCGGCATTTATTAACTCGCGGTGCGCACTAAAGTTACTGTCGGTATAAACCACCCCAAATGCAATAATCAGGTCAGCGTCATACAGTAACTGGCTAGCTCGCGTTTGCGTGTCGCCGCAAAATACGCCGGCATAACAACTGTGCGACGGGCTGACTGTTGCACGCCCAAGCAAGGTGGTCACTACCGGAATATTAAACTGCTCGGCAAGGCGCTCTAGCGCTCTTTGAGCGCCGCTTCGGCGTACCTTAATACCACTTAGAATAACCGGTCGACGGGCTGTGGTTAACGCAGTGGTAAGTTGGCGATATTGGTTCTCATGAATAGGTGGGTTGGCAAGCTCAATACTTTGATTGGGCATCGCAGGCAAGTTAAAGTTGGTGGCATCACGAGGTATTTCAATAAGCACGGGGCGAGATTTCTGCCGACACATTTGTAGTGCAAATTGAAGGTTTTCTATGGCCGTGTCTGGGTTGTCTAAGCGCACCTGGGCACAAGTAATTTCACTAAAAATAGCGCGCTGTGAATCAATGCTTTTGGCTTGGTGATGAATCTGTAAGCCACTGTTGATTTCCTTTTGGCTAGGGTATCCAGCCAAAATGACCAAGGGCACGTACTCTTCATAGGCTTGGGCAATGGCATTAACCCCATTTAGCGCTCCGGCACCGTAGGTAAGCGCGACTGCCGTGGGCCGATTGGCGGCACGTGCGGCAGCGTCCGCGGCGTAAACAACTGCGGGCTCATGGGTCATGTAATAAAATGGCAGAGCGTTAGTTTGGTCTTGCATCTGTTGCAAAAATGGCAAAATAAAGTCACCAGGAATACCGAATAACTCCTGCACGCCCTGGTTGCGCAAAGCTTGTGTGATAATTGCGCCTAATTGCATACGTTGGCTCCTACCATCCATAAAAAAACGACCCACCAGTGTGGGCCGTTTTTTATGCAAAAGCCTTGATACGAATCAACTACTTTATTGGTCTTGGTTGACCATCCAAACTGCAGCTTCAACGCGCGAACGCAAACCTAGCTTCTTCAGCAAGTGTTTAACGTGAACTTTCACGGTGCCGTCGGAAATATCCAATTCACGGGCAATAACTTTGTTGCTCATGCCTTTGGCGATGAGTTCTAAAATTTCGCGTTCGCGGTTGGTTAAACCGTCTAATTTACTCTTGGTGGGTGCCGAAGGGCGACGTAATGCGGTTGCGAGTACTTCGGTAATCGCTTCGCTGAGTACCATTTTGCCTTCAATAGCACGCTGTATTTGCTCCAACAGCATTTCTGGGTCCATGTCTTTTAACAAATAACCATCGGCGCCGTTGGTAATGGCGGTAACCACGTCTTCGTCGGCATCGGACACAGTGAGCATGACAATACGCGAGGTGACGCCGTTATCGCGCATGCGCTTTAAGGTTTCTAAGCCATCCATGCCTTGCATGTTGAGGTCAAGAATAATTAAATCAGGGTCAAGCTCTTCAGCTTTAACCAGTGCATCGGCACCGTTACTGCATTCGGCAACTACTTCAAGACCGTCTTCCAGCGAAATTAATTGTTTGAGGCCTTTGCGCAAAAGCGGGTGATCATCCACAAGCATAATGCTAGCTGGGCTGTCCGACATGTCGTGCTCCTTGTTCTTATTTTCTTGCGTATTCTTTGCGGTATCTCAGTATCTATTGCGCTGTATTCTTACACAATGTCGTTGTTTAGGGTACAGCTTAGCGCAAACTACCTCGTTTGGGGTAGTTTGGGCTGCCCATTCTGCGTTGCCGATTATCACTCTCGCTGAATTGTTGTGTTGCGCCAGATCACGCATAGTTTACTTACTGGGAAACTGCTCTATGGCAATGAAAGGAGTGGCGTGTGAACACGGTACGGGTATCATCAACAGTCGATAAACCAACAGCAATCAATTTGATTGTTGGCATGGCGCTGTGGATGAGCTTAAGTGTGTTAGTGGTGCAACTATTTACCGTTGACGCTGGGTTTACCTTTGCTCAACTTTACCGACTACTCGCTATTTCAGGCTTAAGCGCCACCATTTGTCACTTTGTGTTCTTTTGGCTAGGCGAACGCGCCATGCAAGCGCGCTTTATTTACCTAACAACCGCCGCATTAGTTATACCGGCCGGTATGACCATATGGGTATTCAGCAACCCACCCCTTTCGTATACCGAGTTGCAGTGGTTAGCTGCCGCTTATGGCTTGGGCGGCGCGCAATTTATTGCATTTACTCGCAGTGAAAAAGTCGACACCAGTGGCATTGGCTGGACGTTAGCCGTTAACGCCGGTGTGGCAGGTATTGGTATTGTTATTGCTCAAGCGGCATTACCATTTTTAACCAGTATTAATTTATTTGGGTTTACCAGCTCAACAGCATGGACCACCGTGCACGGTAGTGGCGATATTGTCGGCGTTATTGCGCCAGGAACTAAGCTGTGGCTTGGTAACAGCGGTTGGTTAACTATTGCCGCCGTTATTCTGGCAACGGTGACGTGGCAGCTTGCGCGGCCCAGCAAAGTACCACAAGCGCCACTAGGTAGCGCAACTAACCGCGCTCATTACGCTGCAATATTACGCAATAAACACACCTGGCTTATGACATTACTCTACGTGATGGCCTTTGGTTCGTTTATTGGCTTTACCATTACCTTTCCACTAAGCCTGCAAACATTCAGCACCACTTATTCGCCAAGCGCGCTCACCTACGCGTGGATAGGGCCGTTACTTGGTGTTTTAGCGCGGCCGTTCGGCGGTTGGTTAGCAGACTTATTTGGTGGCGCAAAAGTCACGCTGTGGTGTGCCATTGTGTTGGCAATAAGCTGTGTAGCGGCTGGCGTCATTACCTACAATGCCATGAATAGCCCGTTACCAGAGCAGTGGTTTTTGGGGTATTTATTGGTTTTCTTGGTTATTTTTATTGCCACCGGTGCAGCAAGCAGTGCTATTTTCCGTAGCGTTAGTGTGGTACTTCCGCTTGATCAACTGCCGTTGGCACTGCGTTGGTTAACCACCATTGCCACCGCTGGCGCGGCTTATATTCCAACCCTTTGGTATGTAAACAGCACCACCCAAACACCGGCCTATGCGTTGTTTGTGTTCGCCGCCTTTTATGTGGTGTGCGCGGTGCTAGTCAGCTACATGTACTTACGCAACCGCGCCGAGTTTTATAACCCATAATCGTGACTAGGCGGGGTATGGCTCGCTTTGCCGCTCAAGTATGTATTGTGGGGTAAATTCAAAATACACGCCGGTACCGCCCTGTTTTCGGCGCTCAATACGAATAGTGCCACCCAAGTGACGGCTGCGTTCTTGCATAATGGCAAGACCGTAATGATTTAGCTTTTCAGCATTTTCTGGAATGCCCACGCCGTTGTCTTCAATGCTCAAGTGAATGCCATTTTCCGCATCTTGTGACAATTGTACGACCACGTCAGAGCCTTGACTGTGATGAATAGCGTTCTGGCATGCTTCACGAATAATTTGCAGCAAGTGAATTTCTTCATGGGGTACTAACGGCGTGCTTTCTAGTTGATAGTCCAAGCGAAACGCAATGTCAGACTGCTCACTAAATTGCCGAATTGTGGTTTGCAGCGCATGCAGCAAGCCGGCGCCGTCAACTTTTAAGCGGAACGTGGTTAATAATTCGCGTAGCTGCCGGTAAGCTGCATTGAGGCCTTCTTTGAGCTCTTCTGCAACGTCTTCAATCACCTCACGATTGTCTTTTTCAATGGCTTTATTGAGCCGGGTTACCTGAATCTTCAAGTAAGACAACGCCTGCGCTAAAGAGTCGTGCAGTTCGCGCGCAATCACTGTGCGCTCTTGAATAAGCGCTAAGCGCCGCACTTGTTCTTCTTCTTGTTTCAAGCTTAAGGCCACAGCTAATTGGTCAGCCACTGACTGTATTAATTGTTGTTGCCAATCGCTGATCTGTTCAGACACTGGGCAGCGCGCGACCACTACACCATAGTTGTGATCTTCGCGTTCAATAGTGAAGCGATAAATGCGTTGGCCGTCTTGTACCGACACCCCGCCGCCGGCATTCACACACTGGCTGCAATCAACTCCTTCGCACGGGTCTTCTGGTGCGCCAACCGGCTGTACCTGCAAATAAGGCTTATTGCCAGCTTCGGTAATTAAGCACAGCTCAATATCGTCAACTTCAGAGGCTACCTTCAAGCCGTTTACTATTTCCGTAAAGTCGTGATAACCCGGCGAGTGCTCAATGATCATGCGCGCGGTGTCGTACAAAAACTGCAAGCGCACGTTCGACTGCTGAATAGCACGCGTTTGCTCATCAACGCGCTTTTCTAAGTTGCCGTACATAAAGCCAATGGCTTCGTTCATTTTGTTCAAGGTACTTGCCAACACACCCAACTCGTCTTTCATCGGGTGCTTAACTCGCGCGGTAAAGTCACCTTGCCCAATGCGGCGCGCTGCTTGCGTGAGCACTTCGAGCGGATAGCGAACGCGGGTACGCAGCCAGTAAAAAATAACAAACGCCAAACCAATACTGGTAAATAAGCTCAATACTTGAATAGAGCGAATAGAGCGAATGCGCTGTTCGGCATCTTGTTGAATAGCACTCACGAAGGTGTTGATTTGGTCAATTTGTGGCTGAATTTCTACCATCAGGTTGTTTGCTGGTATAACGCCTTGCTCAACGCGCTGTTGGAACGCTAACCAGTCGGCTTGAGTATTTTGATATAACGCCGTGAGTTCGCTTTGCTCGTGTTCAAAACGATTAAAAACACTGTGGTTCCAGCTGTCTTGTAGGGCTTGTGCCACCGCAGGCGCCTGCTCAGGCGAATGCATAACGTGCCAACTGTATTGGTACGCCTGATAACGCAACGAGCCGGCCACGTTAATGGCTAGGGCATCGTGATCGGCTTTTTCCGAAAGCCAATACGACGCCAAAAGTGTCAAAATGGTTAGTGCAACCATCGCACTTAGTGCAATACCAATACGTGTGACTATAGAAAATTTATTCATAAAGCCTTTTTCAAGAGCACCAAGGCTACGCGCTTGGTGGTTTTTAGTCGATAGCTGTATAGTTTACAGCCAAATCATTCGATGTGCGAATTAAGGAGTACGCCATGGAGCATGAATTTTGGCACGAGCGGTGGAAAAATCGTGAAATTGGCTTTCATCGCCACGACGTGCACCCATTGCTCATGCAGCATTGCAAAACCATAGCCCAGCCGGGGTCGACGGTGTTTGTGCCGCTATGTGGTAAATCATTAGATATGCAATGGCTGCAAGAGCAGGGCTATCAAGTGCTCGGAATTGAACTGAACCAGTCGGCTGTTGAAGAATTTTTTGCTGAACAAAAGCTCACACCAAGTGTGCATCGTGAGGGCTCTTTCCGCGCTTACCGAGTGCCGGGCATTACCTTGTATCAAGGCGACTTTTTTCAGCTCACCAATAACCATCTGCACGGCGTTGATGCTTGGTACGACCGAGCGGCTATGGTGGCGTTACCGCCAACCATGCGCACCGCTTATGTTGAGCATCTATTAAAAATTTTGCCGCAACTTAGCAATGGCCTGCTAGTTACTGTGGAATATCCTGAGAACTATTGGAAAGGTCCGCCTTTTTCAATTCCGCAGCAAGAAGTTATGAACGCTTACAGCACTAGGTTTACGGTAGAGGCTCTTTGCCCAAATGCGGGCTTTACGCTGAATGGCGATTCGCAGGTTAGCGAATATTGTTATCGGCTTAAACGTTTATAAAAAAAGCCCGAGGCGGTTGGGAGGCCTCGGGCTAACACCACCGTGGGGTTTCCACGGTCAACAACATTTTTTAACGTGTGTTATGTCACGTACAGTTATTTAACTGTGACAGGTTTGGCATCTAGTTCAGCGTTTTGCTGTTTGCCCCACAAGCCAATAACAACCTGATAAGCAACCGCTAAACCACCGATAATGAATACCACGTCGCCTACGGTACGAATCCAGCGTAAACTCTGTAGCAACGGCTGTTGCATGAACTCTTCGCTACGTGCATACCACAAGCCTTCAGAGGCTGAAGCAAAGAACTGGATAAAGCCAACAGGTAACAAGCTAGTGAACAACATGAGGCATAAGCCGATGTTTAACCACCAGAAACCGGTTTTCATAATCTTGTCATTGAACGCGAAGTTCGGACGAATGTAGCGCAAGATTAACAACACGAAACCGATAGCTAGGAAACCGTACACCCCAAATAGTGCTGCGTGAGCGTGAGTCGGTGTAGTGTTCAAGCCTTGAATGTAGTACAGCGCAATGGGTGGGTTGATCATGAAGCCCAATACGCCGGCACCCAAGAAGTTCCAGAACGCTACCGCAACGAAGCACAATAGTGGCCACTTAATGCGTTGCATCCACTCTGCTTTGCGTTGCAGGCTCCAGTTTTCCCAAGCTTCGTAGCCAAGTACAACCAAAGGTACAACTTCAAGCGCAGAGAAAGTCGCGCCTACAGCCATAATTGGTGTAGTAGTCCCTGAGAAGTACAAGTGGTGGAAAGTACCTGGTACGCCACCTAACATGAATAGTGACGCTGATGCTAATGAAGCAGCAGTAGCCATACGGCGAGACACTAAGCCCATGCTGTGGAAGATGAATGCCAATGCTGCAGTTGCGAATACTTCAAAGAAGCCTTCTACCCACAGGTGAACAATCCACCAGCGCCAGTATTCCATAATAGAAATATGAGTGCGTTCACCGTAGAAGAAGCCCGCGCCATAGAATAGGCCAATAGCAACCACTGAAGCGGTTAACAAGGCTAACAAGTTCTTGTCGCCAGGCTGTTTGAACGCGCCAACAACGCCGCGCAACATTAAGCCTAACCAGAACACGATGCCTAAGAACTTACCAATTTGCCACAAGCGACCTAAGTCGACGTACTCATAACCTTGGTGACCTAACCAGAAGCTTAGGTTTTCAGGCATGATTTGCGCAATAGCTAAGTAGTTACCAATGAACGAACCGGCAACAACAACTACCAAGGCCCAGAACAAGATATCAACACCAAGTTTCTGGAATTTCGGATCTTTACCGCCATTAATAATTGGCGCCAAGAATAAGCCCGCAGCTAAGAAGCCGGTGGCAATCCAGAATAATGCGGCCTGTATGTGCCAGGTGCGTACTAGTGAGTACGGGAACCACTCAGACACGTTGATGCCATAAAACGTTTGACCTTCAACGGTATAGTGAGCCGTGAAACCACCCAAGAAAATTTGCACAATAAACAGAGCCATAACCAAGAACAGGTATTTGCCCAATGCTTTTTGTGAAGGGGTTAAGTTAACCAAGCTGATAGGGTCTTTTGCTGGCGCAGCAGGTTCTTCTTCGTCGTGATCACGCAAGAATGCCCAAGCCCAGATCAAGCCACCAACACCTGCAATTAACAGAATAATAGACACCAATGACCAAATCAGGTTTTCTGCACTTGGTTTGTTATCAATTAATGGTTCATGTGGCCAGTTGTTCGTATAGGTTACGTCGCTATTAGGGCGCTCAGTAGCAGCGGCCCAAGCAGTCCAGAAGAAGAACTGAGTCATTACTTCGCGGCGTTCTGCGCTTGGTAATGTGTTTTCTTTCATGGCGTAGTTTTCACGAGTACTGCGTAGTGAAATATCGTCACTAAACAAACGGCTGTAGTACTCAGCGGTTTGCGCCATGGCTTCTGCACGTACTGCGCTAACGGTCAAAGTATCGGTTGCCGCATCGTATTGTGATGCGGTGCGATACTCTTCTTTTAGCGCAAATTGCAGGCCATTCTGCTCAGCAGGCGATAAGCTTTCATAGCTTTGGCCATACTGGTTTTGCGCAGAGATTTCTAACCACGCTAACAATTCACGGTGTAACCAATCAGCAGTCCAGTCTGGCGCCTGATACGCACCGTGACCCCAAATAGAACCTAATTGCATACCACCGACAGATTGCCAAGCGGTTTGACCATCTAAAATCGTCTCTTCCGTCATCAGTAGCTGACCCGACTCGGTCACTACTTGATCAGGAATCGGCGGCGCGACACGGTAAACTTCTTTACCGAAATAACCTAGGACACCAAAGGTGATCGCCAAAATGGCAATTAGTATCCACCATAACTTTTTATAACCGGCCATTTGGCACCTCCGGCTGTTGATGTTGTTGCATGAGTTGATTCTCCCTTTAATCAAGATTGCGCTTACTTGCGTTATTTTGTGCGCAAGCGAAACGCTCACCCCGTCTCTTTAGCAAGCTCCGTGCCAGTTTTTACCTGACTGAAAACCCACGGAAAATTCATTTGTGTGGGTTAATTCAACCCAGTTCTTCAGCGGTGAAATACACCACGTCGGTAGAAACTACCCGAGTACAAGAATCGCATGTAGTACGTCTATAGAAAATTGCGCTGAAGGGGTAATAAAGGGGTGCATTGGGGGTATACCCATTGTAGGTAGTTTTTATTGATCTCGATCAATGCATATTCGTGTGTGAAGACTATGCTGAAACACAATATATGGTGATAAATAAATACAAATACACAATATATAGGTATTTCATGTTGCGATACAGTGCTGAACAAGTGGTGTTTCAAGAGGTTCCAGGTGAAGTGTCCCTTGCCTATACCATCACCGGCTGTCCAGTGGGATGCAAGGGTTGCCACAGCGTTGATAGTTGGCCAGTTGGAAGTGGTGAGACGCTGACGAACGACTACTTCACAGCGCGTTTGGCACAGTATCGCAACCTGATTACCTGCGTATTGTTTTTAGGCGGCGAATGGCAACCAGAAGCGCTCATCGCCCACCTAAAGCAAGCCCGAGAAGCTGGGCTTAATACCTGTTTATACACGGGTTACGACGATGTGTCTTTGGCAATTAAAGAACAATTGACGTACCTCAAAACGGGGCCTTGGATTGCAGATCTTGGTGGTTTAGACAGCCCCACCACCAACCAGAAGTTTTATGACTTACGCAACCAGCAGCTATTGAATTGCCGGTTTGTTTCTTAATGCAACAGGCTAACGCCGTGCGCTAAGCCGGAACCACAAATAATAATCAAGGAGAACAGTTATGTTGCGCTTACACCCAGACCAAGTTAACGCGAAAATGGAATTTATTAACCAGTATGTAGCGGCCCAAAATGCGGCCGATGGTTCAAAAATGGATGCCAACGCCAATGTGACGCAGAAAAATATTGCGACACTTGAAGCAGAACTCATGAAAGACTTTTTTGTGCAGGTAAACCGCAAACAAGTGAGTACCAAAATTAGCGAGTTGTTTGGTGCCGACCTAGGCCAAGAATATATTCGTCAAATTGAAGACCACGAAATTTACGTTCATGACGAAACAAGCTTGAAGCCATACTGCGTGTCGGTGACCATGTATCCGTTTTTGCGAGACGGTTTAACCAAACTTGGTGGCGAGTCAAAAGCACCGAAGCACCTTGAAAGCTTCTGCGGTACCTTTGTGAACTTTGTTTTTGCGGTGAGTTCGCAATTTGCTGGCGCGGTAGCAACGGTTGAATTCTTAGCATATTTCGACCATTTTGCGCGTCGAGATTATGGTGACAACTACCTAGAAACCCACCGCCACGAAATTGAAAACCATTTGCAACATGTGGTGTATGCATTAAACCAACCTGCTGCAGCACGTGGCTACCAGAGCGTGTTCTGGAATATTTCGGTGTATGATCAACACTATTTTGACAGCATGTTTGGTGACTTTGTATTCCCAGATTTTTCAAAAAGCAGTTGGGACTCGGTCAGCAAACTCCAAGACTTTTTCTTGCATTGGTTTAACGAAGAGCGCAAGAAAACTATCTTAACGTTCCCTGTTGTTACCGTGGCCATGCTCACCGAAGATGGCCAATGTAAAGATCAGCAGTTTGCGCGCCATATTGCGCACGAGCTCGCTGACGGCAACTCATTCTTTGTCTACTTGTCACCGAATGCTGACTCGTTAGCCTCATGCTGCCGCCTGCGTAGTGAAATTGCTGACAATACGTTTTCGTATACGTTAGGTGCAGGTGGCGTGGCGACCGGCTCTATTAACGTCATTACAATTAATATGAACCGTTTGGTGCAAGATGGCCGCGACTTGAACACCGAAATTGAGAAAATTCATAAGTACCAGGTGGCTTACCGCCGTATTATGGAAGAATACAAAGAAGCGGGATTGCTCACGGTGTACGACGCTGGTTTTATTTCGCTCGACAAGCAGTTTTTAACCATTGGTATTAACGGCATGGTTGAAGCGGCCGAGTCACAAGGACTAACCGCGAGCAATAACCGCGACTATATTGAATTTGTGCAGCGCCATTTGAAAGTGATTTACGACGCAAACAAACGTGCAAAACAAGAATACGGCTACATGTTTAATACGGAGTTTGTACCTGCTGAAAACTTAGGTGTTAAAAACGCCAAGTGGGACCGCGAAGACGGCTATTTTGTGCCACGTGATTGCTACAACTCGTACTTTTACGTGGTTGAAGACGAGCAAACCAACTCGTTGGATAAGTTCGTAATGCACGGTAACGAGTTGATTGAGTTTTTAGATGGTGGCTCGGCGTTGCATTTAAACCTTGATGAGAAACTAAACGAAGATGGCTATTTATCCATGCTCAACATTGCTGCCACCACCGGCTGTAATTACTTCTGCATTAATGTGAAAATTACCATTTGTAATGACTGTGAGCATATCGACAAGCGTACTTTGTGCGCGTGTTCATCATGTGGCTCGGCCGACGTTGATTATGGCACTCGTGTGATTGGTTACTTGAAGCGCGTAAGCTCGTTTAGCCAGGGGCGCCGTAAAGAACATCAAGCCCGCCATTACCACCGTAAACAGCAAGACACCAGTATTGCCGGTGCTCGTGCTCAAGCAAACGCACTGAAGCAGGCGAGCTAGGCCTGCTGCAGCAGAGTTTCAGTGAACAATGGCGCTGCGTTACACCACTTTGGAGTAGCGCGGCGCTGTTGCTGAGTCATCTAAGTAGGCGTCAAAGCAGGCACATATGCTGCGCACCCACAAACGCCCTAAGGTAGTTACTTTTAAGCTATTGTCATCAAGCTCAACCAAGCCGTCTTCAACAAATGGGGCGAGTTTGCGCTTGGCGTCGGCAAAATAAGTCCAGAAGCTCTCAATGTTCCATTCTTTTGCGAAGGCTTGAATATCTAAATCAAAGTGACAGATCACTTGCGAAATTAAAGCCGCCCGTAACTTGTCGTCGCCGTTTAATTCAAAACCCTTCACAATGGGCAGCGTGCCGCTATCAATGGCTTTGTAATAAGAAGGTAACTCTTTCACGTTCTGCCAAAGCACGCCGTCTATTTGGCTAATAGATGACGCACCGATACCGAGCAAGGCGTCTTGGCCCGAGGTGGTATAGCCTTGGAAGTTGCGTTGCAGCTTGCCACGCTGCTGTGCTTGCGCCAAAGTGTCGTCAGTTTTGGCAAAGTGGTCCATGCCAATAAACTGGTAGCCAGCAGCAGTAAACTTAGTAATGCCTAGCTGCAGTAATTCCAGTTTAATCGGCGCTGTTGGCAAACTAGACTCGTCAATTTTTCGCTGCCCCGCAAAGCGTGAAGGCAAGTGCGCATAGCTAAACAGTGACACACGGTCGGGGTTAAGCTCTATCACTTGGTCAATTGAAGCGGCAAAGGTTTCTGGGCGCTGATAAGGCAAACCGTAAATTAAATCGAGGTTAATTGAGCGGAAACCAAGCTCTTTGCTCAATGCCACTTGATGCTTGATCATGTCGGTGTCTTGCACGCGGTTAATGGCAATTTGCACTTTGGTGTCAAAGTCTTGTACGCCGTAACTGACACGATCAAAACCAAGCTTGCGTAGGTGCCGCAGTTTGTCATCGCTGCAGCTGCGCGGATCAATTTCAATCGACCATTCAGCGTCCGCAGTGAAGTCAAAATGCTCGTGCAGCAAGTCCATGAGGCGCGACAACTGAGTTTCGCTTAAAAACGTTGGTGTACCACCGCCCATGTGCACCGACTCAAATTTGCGCTGGCCTAGCAAAGCTTTATACATGGCCATTTCTTTGGCCAAGTAATCTAAGTAAATATCGGCTTTGTGCTGGTGGCGCGTAATGACCTTGTTGCAACCGCAGTAATAACAAAGCTTGATACAAAATGGTAAGTGAATGTACAGGCTCAATTCATCGGGAGCGTTCGCTAGAGTTTGCTCCATGGTGCTTAGCGGAAACTTATTATGCAACGCCAAAGCGGTTGGGTACGACGTATAACGCGGCCCGTTAATGTTGTACTTATCGATGAGCTCTTGGCTCCAAACAATTTGGTTTGCGCTGCTTGTCATTGTCGTACCTCGTGGGGCTAAACCCCTTACCTGTGAATTTCTGAGTGCAGTTTATATGATGCAGATCAGAAAATTGATACATCTGAAGGGGTATAACCATGTGTTTTTGATACGACCTTTAGGTACCTGCTTGTCTCGCCATTATCGCAGTTCTGGCCTTGCAACAATGGCGTCAGCAGTCGCTTGAGTAACGCGAAATAATGGCTTTGGTAAACGCCCTTCAAGTTCAATAGTGTCGAGTAAATTTTTAACCTCTAAACCAAGTTCTGTATCACCTTTGATCATAAGCTTACGCTTGAAAAACAAGGTGTCGGGGTCTACTTTTCCACTTATCATAAGGAGTAGTGACGCACTGTTACCACGCATGGTTACTGCAGCTGGCTGTGGCGTTAACGATGCCTTTAAACGACCTTGATCGTTAAGCGTTACCGAGAAATGAAAGGCCAAATCGGGAACTTCAATACGAACCCATTGTTTGGGCAAAAATGAAAATCGCTGCTGCTTAATTTCAGCCTGCAAAAACTGATTTAATGAAGCGCTAAGTATTTGTTCTAAAATAACTTTAGGTGTTATTCGCACCATAACACCAAGGCCGCTAATTAGCTGTGACCAGTTGTCTACCACTTTTGGGATAACCATAAGTTGCCGTCCATTAATGTCCCGTAAAATTCTCAGAAGATTATAATGCTCATTACGAATGCATGTTTATCGACGGGATCAATAATTATGGAACTTCTGTGCCCAGCAGGCAGTATGCCCGCCTTAAAAGCCGCCATTGAACATGGTGCCGATGCCGTTTATGTCGGGCTGAAAGATGAAACCAATGCGCGTCACTTCGCTGGCTTAAATTTAGACCAAGCCGGTTTAACTGAAGCTGCGCGCTATGTGCACCAGCATGGTAAAAAATTGCACGTGGCAATTAATACCTTTGCCCATGCCGATACTTTTGAACACTGGCGCCGCGCGGTGGACATGGCCGTCAAAGCGGGCGCCGATGTGCTTATTTTGGCCGACATGGCTGTACTGGCCTACGCGGCTGAGCGCTATCCGAAAGTGGAAGTGCATTTATCGGTACAAGCGTCAGCAACCAACGCTGCCGCCATTGAATTTTATAAGCAGTTTGGCGTGAAGCGCGTGGTGTTGCCGCGCGTGCTGTCTATGAATCAAGTACGCTCAATTGCGCGCACCACCGATATGGACCTTGAAGTATTTGCTTTCGGTAGCTTGTGCATTATGGCCGAGGGGCGCTGCTACTTAAGTTCATACATGACAGGCGAGTCACCGAACACCGCAGGTGCATGCTCGCCGGCCAAGTTTGTGCGCTGGGATGAAGCTGATGACGGCACCCTCGAGTCGCGCTTGAACAACATATTGATAGACCGTTTTGCACCGAATGAAACCGCCGGCTACCCAACCTTATGCAAGGGGCGCTTTACGGTTGGTGAAGACACTTACCACGCGCTAGAAGAGCCGACCAGCTTAAACACCTTAAGCTTGCTGCCCGAGCTTTACAAAGAGGGCATTGCGTCGCTCAAAATTGAAGGTCGCCAACGCAGCCCAGCTTATGTCGCACAAATTACTCAGGTTTGGCGCCAGGCCATTGATTCGGTTATGAGCAAGCCGGACAACTTTGAAGTACAGCAGCAATGGGACCATGTGCTGGCTGGCTTATCTGAGGGCAGCCAAACCACACTAGGTGCCTACCACCGGAAATGGAAATAATTGGGAACTGATATGAAATTTTCTCTTGGAGCCATTCAGTATTTTTGGCCAAAACAAGTGGTCGAAAACTTTTATCAACAGGCTGCTGACTCGTCTGTGGATATCGTTTATTTGGGTGAAACCGTTTGTAGTAAGCGGCGCGAGCTGAAATTTGATGACTACATGCGTATTGCCCATATGTTACGTGAAGCCGGCAAACAGGTGTGTTTGTCGACCATGACCTTACTTGAGGCGCCTTCAGAGCTGCGTGAGCTGCGCAAGTACTGTGACAACGGAGACTTTATTGTCGAGGCAAACGACGTGGGCGCAATTCCTTACTTGCAGGAGCATCAGGTGCCTTTTGTGGCCGGTGCGGCCATCAATTGTTACAACCAACATACGTTGCGCAAATTAATGAGTATGGGTATGAGCCGCTGGGTTATGCCGGTCGAGCTTTCGCGCGAATGGCTTGCCAAACTATTGGCACAGCCTATGGTAAAAGATGTACGCGATTGTTTTGAAGTTGAAGTATTTGCGCTCGGCCATATGCCGCTAGCCTGGTCAGGGCGATGCTTTACTGCGCGCTCAGAAAACCGTGCTAAAGATCAGTGTGAACTTTGTTGCATTAAGTATCCAGAGGGGCGCGAAGTTACCAGCCAAGATGGCACCCAAGTATTTGTGCTCAATGGCATTCAAACCCAATCTGGCACCCGTTATAACTTGGTCAATCAACTACCTAACATGCAAGGTTTGGTCGATGTGGTACGCTTAAGTCCACAGTTAACGGGAACCTTTGACTGGTTAGAAAAGTTTCGTGCCAACAGCCAGGGTGAACACCCGCAACAGCTTGCCACAAATGACAGCAATGGTTATTGGCTAGCCCTTGCGGGCCTGGTGCAGCAACTAGATTAACAGCGCGAAAACAAAAGAGGACTACCCATGCTACAAATTACTGACTTACAAGTAGAACAAAAAATGTGGCCGTTATTACGCCAAGCTTTTCGCCCAATGTTTTTGCTCGGTGCCAGCTTTAGCGCCCTCGCCATGTTGCTATGGATTTTAGCGCTTGCCGGCACTATTACTTTACCCGTGTATGGCAACGTGTTGGTGTGGCACAGCCACGAAATGATTTTTGGCTTTGTCGCCGCCATTGTGGTGGGCTTTTTGCTTACCGCCGTGCAAAACTGGACCGGCCTAAGAGCGACCCATGGTCGAGCTTTAGGTATTTTAACCACGGTGTGGGTTCTGGGGCGCTTGGCATTTTTGTTTGGTGCGAACTTACCGGTTTGGTTGGTTGCCGCTGTAGACTTATTGTTTTTACCGCTCGCTGCAATTTTATTGGCGGTGCCGCTTATTCAAGTGAAGCAACAACGTAACCTGTTCTTTGTACCGGTACTGTTTTTACTCACGTTCTGTAACGCGCTAATGCACTACGGTTTAGTAGAAAACCGTTTCGACTTGCAGCAACTAGGTAGTCAAAATGCAGTGTGGTTGGTCACGTTACTCATGGCCATTGTGGGTGGCCGCGTGCTACCCATGTTTACTGCCAACGGAACCATGACCAAAAAAGCTGAACCTATTGTGTGGCTAGATCGCATAGCTTTAGGCAGCTTATGGTTGATTTTTGTACTTAATATTACCTTGTTTAGCGCCCAACTACCGAATGAGGTGATGGCAGCAATTTATGGCATTTGTGCCGTGGCATTAGCCATTCGCTGCTTACGCTGGCGTATCTGGATTACCTTAAGCGTGCCATTGTTATGGTCGTTGCACATTGCTTATTTGTTTATCCCCTTTGGCTTGGCGTTATTTGCGCTACGCGAGTTAGGTTTTGATGTGAGTAACTCGGTGGCCATTCATGCGTTAACTGCTGGCGCTATGGGTAATATGATTTTAGCCATGATTGCGCGGGTATCGTTAGGCCACAGTGGCCGCCCCTTGCAACCGAAAGCGATTATGTCAGTAGCCTTTTTGTTGGTGTTTACTGCGGCGCTTACACGCGTGGTTTTTGTTTGGTTACTGCCTGAGTTCAGCTTGCCATGGTACGCCATAGGTGCCGCAGCTTGGATTTTGGCTTACGCCATATACGTGGTGGTTTACTTGCCCATTTTAACCACCCCACGCCCAGACGGTCGCCCAGGCTAATTGGGGGAGTCTGTTGGCTCGGTTGTCGCCTCATTATCTTGCTTAGGAACTTGCTCGGGGCGCAACCAAAGCCAAAAAGCAACGGTTGCCATAATTCCAATAACACCGAATTTTAGCCCCAAATGAACGGGGCTAAACGCCAACATGATTGAACTACCACCCATCATTACGCTAGCAATGATTTTGGGCTGGCGCTTCACTACGCCGTATTTACGCCACGCAATAATTTGCGGGCCATATTTGGGGTGCGACAATAGTTTGGCTTCTAGCGCCGGCCAGCCTTTACCGCCAGCCCAGGCAGCAACCAATAAAAACGGAACCGTTGGCATAATGGGTAGCATGAGCCCAATAACCCCTAACAAGAGCGCTAAAATGGCAATAGTTCGCCACACCAAAATGCGCAGAATCACAGTCATACGTAACGAAACCCCTGTGCCTATTTTAAGCCAAGCCGGCTAGCTAATTTGTGTAAGTTGCTAGGATCAAGGTCAAGTATACGGGCTGCTTGTGTCCATTTGTAGTCTGCCTGTTGCAGTGCTTTTTGTATAAGTTCGCGTTGCACCGTTTGCACTGCATGTTTTAGGTTCAATGAGCCACTGTCGCTAAGGCTAGAGTTCACCACGTTACCCGCTACTTGCTGCATGGCTTGTGAATCAGTTGCAACACCGGGTAAATCAAGTAAGTTTGCGTCAATGCTAACAATGTCATCGCGGCGCGCGCCCAAGCTTAGTGCTTTAATGGCTGCTCGGCTAATGGTGTGCTCTAGTTCGCGCACGTTACCCGGCCAGTCATAGCTACGTAAGGCTTGTTCGGCCGCCGGCGAAAGCCGTAACGCTCGCACCCCAAGCCTAGCTCGGTTCAGTTCAAGAAAGTGTCCGGCGAGTACAGCAATATCGTCGTCTCGGTCGCGCAGTGGCGGTATCGGCAATGGGTACACCGATAGCCGATGATATAAATCTGCACGAAAATCACCGTTTTTAATTTGCTGTTTCAAGTCGCGGTTGGTGGCCGCAACAATGCGTACATTCACTTGATGCGACTTATCGCTACCTAAGCGTTGAATTTCCCCATTTTGCAGAACTCGTAGCAGTTTGGCCTGAATAGATAAGGGTAATTCGCCCACTTCGTCCAAGAAAATGGTGCCGCCATCAGCACTATCAAAACGGCCAGCCCGTTCATGGGTTGCACCTGAATAGGCGCCGCGGGTATGACCGAATAACTCGCTTTCGGCAAGGGTTTCGGGCAACGCAGCGCAGTTTACATAAACTAGGGGCTGGCTATTTCGCGGCGACAAGCGGTGCAAGTGGCGGGCAAACAGCTCTTTACCAACGCCGGTTTCGCCAAGCAACAGCACGGGTAAATCTGAACCAGCGACAACTTCAAGTTCTTGCAGTACCGTCATTAACGCAGCGCTATGGCCAATAATGTCTTGCGCATCGGCATTGTTACTGGTGAGTGTGTACTCACCATCGCGGCGATTATTGCGTAGCGCGCGAATGTTTTGTTCAATCAAGCCCATGCGAATGGCAGCTTCGACCAGTAGGCTTGCGCGTTGCAAGGCTTGCATAGTTTGCTCATCAAAGGTGCCTGGTGTCAGCGCATCAAGCGTAAGTACGCCCCAAATTTTGCCTTCAATATGCAAGCTAATACCCATACAGTCATGTACCGCCAAGTGGCCGTCAGGGCTGTCTTCAATTAGCCCATCGTAGGGGTCTGCTAAGGGGCTGTCGGGTTCAAAGCGCACCGTTTCACGGCTACCTAAAATGCACGCCAATCGAGGGTGTTGTGACACCAAAAAACGTCGGCCCAAAGCTTCGCGGGCAAGGCCCACACTGGCAATTGGCCGCAACATGTCTTGGTCATGCTTTAGAATAACCACAGCGCCACAGTGAAAGTGGGTGCGCAGGGTTTTTACCACTTTTTCTAAGCGAATCACCGCCGGCAAGTCGGTCACTAAATCGGCAATTAAGGTTTCTAATAACGTCACATCATGCATGGTATAAACAACCCTATTTGGGCCTGAATGACCCGAAAAACATGGGTGTAATTTACCATTACTAAGAAAAACTCGATATAAATCAAAGTGGGTAGTTTTGGCATCTAAATTGCAGTAGCTAGTGGGTGTATAGCAACCAATTTCACTCTTAATGTGAGTCTATTGAAGGAGACGACCCATGACCACACAAACAGTTCATGCCGAAGCCTTAGCGGTTTACCAAGCGATGCCGAAAAAAGCCTTAACCGAATTTATGGTTGATCATTTTCATGAAAAACACCGTGCCCAGTTACCTGATCTAATTAACTTAGCGCGCAAAATTGAAGATGTGCATAACGACCATGGCGATTGCCCTGCCGGTTTATCTGATCACTTACAAGCGATGTACCAAGAGCTTGAAAGCCACATGATGAAAGAAGAGCAAATTCTGTTTCCAATGTTAGCCGGTGACATTTACCCGAAGGGCCCAATTGCGGTGATGGAAGAAGAGCATGACCAGCACGAACAAATGATAGCGCAGCTGCTAGAGCTAACTAATCAATGCAATGCGCCGCGTGACGCCTGCGGTAGCTGGATTATGTTGTATGAGGGAATTAACGAATTTGTGAATGACCTGCACCAGCATATTGCTATTGAAAACGCGGTGTTGTTTAAGCAGCCAGAACAAAAAAGCAGCGGCCATGGTAACGGCCACTGCTGTGGTGGATGTCAGTAATTTCGTTACTGAGCCAGTTCGCGTAAGCGTTCTGGCT
The DNA here is from genome assembly GCF_001418345.1 of Pseudidiomarina woesei. Lineage (GTDB taxonomy): Bacteria > Pseudomonadota > Gammaproteobacteria > Enterobacterales > Alteromonadaceae > Pseudidiomarina > Pseudidiomarina woesei. Next base: position 271,560 of record NZ_LIPW01000003.1, on the reverse strand, counting down.
CAAGTACGTTGACCAGTTTGTTTTGTACGTCAATAACGCCCTCGGCTTGCAACGCTGACAAAATGCGGCTGATGGTTTCGACCGACAAGCCAAGATAGTTGCCAATGTCTGCGCGCGTCATGGTTAGTCGAAAAGAACGGTTGGATAGCCCGCGTTCTTTAAAACGATCAGCAAGAGTGATTAAAAAATGCGCTAGGCGTTGCTGCGCAGAACGGTTATTCAAGGTGCCTAGCAATTGTTTGCTGCTGTATATTTCGCCGCTCATTAAGCGCCACATTTGGCGGCGCAGGCCAGGCATTTGTTCAGCTAACTCGTCAAGCGAACTCATTGGAATTTCACACAGCATGGCGGTTTCTAATGCTTGGGTATAGCTACGGTGTTGGCTGTTGGCTAACGCATCGAAACCAATCACATCACCAGGTAAGTGAAAATCGATAATCTGCTCAACGCCGTTGTCATCAATGGTGTACGACTTCAACGAACCACTGCGAACCGCATACAAGCATTTTAACGACTCACCGGCGTTAACTAACACATCGCGTTTGTGAATAGGCTTGTGGCGCTGAATAATGGTGTCTAAGCGAGCCATGCCGTCTTGGTCAAGCTGATAAGGCAAACACAGTGCGGCCATGCTGCAATTTTGACAATGAATGTGTGAGGTCATATTTGCCATAACTATTTCCTGATGCAGATCAAATTCAGTAAGTGATGCATGCAGTATACGCGCTACGGCTAGAAATTAACCTTGTGCTGATGGAGTACCCCTGAGATCCCTCTCAAGGGGTAGATCGCGAGAGATTATTCGGTTTTCGGGCTTAAATTATCAATTACCGCTTGGGCCTCAAAGCTATGCTCTGAGTCTGGTTGAACTCCAGCGCCCAGTTGTATTTCAAGCACGGTTTGAATGTCGCTGGATTCGCTACCACCAATATGAATACCTGCGCTCAAGGTCGAGCGAGGGTAATGGGTGGTGGTACAACTGACTAAACCACAACGGGTGACCATATTGGAAGAATTCGTGTAGCCAATACTGCTTTGCGGGCTTATGCGCTCGCGGTCAACAAAAGTTTCTCTGTGAGTGACTACAAACCAATCGTAGCCATTTTCAACAGTTACTTCTGCTGCACGCAGCAGGGCATAGTCCATAGCTTTGTTTTGATCAGAGCCCCGCGCTTTAAAGCTAATGCGGTATTGTTTGTCAGTGATCTTGGTTGCTTGATAGCCATAGCCATTACCCTCGGCTTGTCGGTAGTCCGGTTGAGAACTGCAACCAATGGCCATTAAGCTGGCGAAAATAACCGCTAAAAAGTTCATCGTTTTCATGGTTAATGCTCCTCAGTTTGAGTGCGATTAGGTGTCAGCTGCCACGCTGAGCGCAGTTGAGCACGTTCTTGCTCTGCACTAAGCGGCGCCGCCGACATCATTTGATCAAGGACCGAATCGAGCGCATGTGAAGCGCTGGCAGTGCGGTATTCGGTCGCCTGCGTATAGGCAACTTCAGCCATGGCAACCAGTTGCCATTGCTCGCCTCGGCGACATTGAATGGCGACCTCGGCAGTTTTCTGTTGCTCATCTTGTAACTGGTACTGGCGACAAAATTCGCCGTCACTATTGGTAAAGGTTAGCTGCGGTAGCAATCGTTTGCCATCAGCTATGGTATAGCTAATACCGCTGGATTGCTGTTCAAGCACCTGCGCTATCTCTGTTTGTAGCGAGCTAGTCGGCTCGCTTTGCCAGGCATAACCGAACCCAAAACCGACCATTAAGGCCACACTCGCTGCTGCTGCAAAATGTTGCTGTACAATTCCTTTAAAACCGCGGCTTGAGTGAAGCGGAATAACGTTGTGCGCGGCATCGTCATCAAGTAGCGCAAATACTTTTCTTGGCATCGGGGTTGCGCTTAGATCATCAACATAAGTGCGTACACGCTGATCAGTCATGGCTAGTTGTGCAAGCCGTGCCGCCGCCTCGTCATGTTCTGCAATGTAGTCGCGTACCTGCTCAGCTTCGTCGGCACTAAGTTCATCGTCTAAAAATGCAGATAAAATTTGGTCATTTATGAGCATACCGATACCCCTTCAAAATACTCAGCAAGCTTGCTGCGCGCGCGGGCCAAACGGCTCATAACAGTGCCTGTTGGCACGCCAAGAATGCTAGCCACTTCGCGATAACTCAGCCCTTGCACCGCCACTAACGCAATCATTGAACGTTGGTCATCAGGCAGTTGTGCTAACGCTTGATTCACCTCGTCAAGTTGCATGGCGTGGGTAACACGCTCTTCGTTATCGGCGCTTTGTGTGCGCTGCAGCTCAACGTGATGAGTGGCTTTTTCACGAACTTTACGAGCACGATAGTCATCAATCCAAATATTGCGACATACTTTAAATGCCCAAGCAATAAGCTCCAAGTCATCTGGCTTAGTGCGTGTCAGCAAGCGTTCAACGGTGCTTTGTACAAGGTCATCGGCGTCGCTTACCGAGCCGCACAACGAAATAGCAAAGCGGCGCAAAGGCGGCAAAATGTCATGAAGCTGTTGTTTTAACTCTTTACTCGTCATAATTTGGTCAACTCGCTTGCAGTCCATTCGGTTGTGTTATTGTGATAACGAATGAGCGTCGAACTTATTCCCTGATATTTTAAAAAAATAACAAAATATGGAATTTTCTGGGGGCATAAACGTTTACCTGACATGTATCCGACACGTAACTGGCCACTGTCAAGGCTAAGTAGAGGTTAATAATGTCTCGTTTAAAACTAGCATATATTGCACAGCTCGTGGCAGTGGCAGCGGCCTTTACGGCTATTGCAAGCGCCCACGGGCAAATTGCACCGGTGACCCGACAAGTTGACGAGGTTATTCAACAGCGTGTGACTGATCAGGTGCACGGGCAAATATCACGTCGTGTTGAGCAACGGGTTTCGGCAACAGTGGTTGACGATATTGTCGATATGAATTCGGTCGATTTGCAACGTGTTACGCAGCAGGCGCGGCCCGACGTCAATGGCTTGTTGGCAGTAACCAATCAGGACGGTACGTTAGCGTTCAATGAAGTGCGCTTAGCGAACGGCTCGCGCGCTATTGAACACGAATGGTTGCTGCATATTGATGCAAACGCCTTGGATGATATGCGCGCAGTATTACGACAATTAGGGGCGCAATTAAAGACCGCGCAAACCTTACCGGCGCTAGGCTTAACGGTGATTCACTTTCGTGCTGAGCAGGACTTTTCTGCCGAAACTTTGCAACGCCATATGCAGCAGGCAATCGCTGCCGCAGACATGTTTGAGCCACGTCGTAGCCGCTTACAAAGCGCGGTACAGCAAACACTTACACCACACTATATTTATGCTGCGCAAGCCGCTGCTGCGAATTCGGCCGCTACGCCAGGTAGCGCCTTACAGCAAAAAACTTGGTGCCAAACGCCAGTTAGAATTGGCATGGTCGACACCCTCATTGAGACAAGTCACCCTGGCTTTGCAAAAAGCCAGCTAGTGCAACGTGAGTTTGTGACCGATGCACTCACACAACCGGTTGCGCATGGTACGGCTGTTGCAGGTTTATTGGTGGCTCAGCAGCAGAACTTCGAAAGCTTGGCGCCAAACGCTCAGCTTTACAACGGGGCAATATTTTACCGACAAGGCGACTTGCACCAGGGGGCGGCATTGATGCCGTTGTTGCAGGCTTTGAATTGGTTAGCCGAGCAGCAGGTGAAAGTCATTAATTTGTCGCTAACGGGCCCAGCGAATTCGCTGTTACAAACGGCGGTGGAGAAATTATCTGAGCGCGATATTGTGCTGGTAGCTGCCGCCGGTAATGACGGGCCGATGGCCCGTGTGCTTTACCCAGCAGGATATGAGCAAGTGTTAGCGGTTACGGCCGTGAATCAGCAGCGCCAGTTGTATCGATGGGCAAATCAAGGTGCCCATATTGAGCTGTCTGCGTTGGGGGTGCGGGTTATGACCACGCGCCATAACGGTGCTGTGGGGCATGAAACGGGAACGTCAATGGCAGCACCGGTGGTAACCGCTGCTGCGGCATGTTTATGGGCGCAGTCGCCGCAGCTATCGGCCCAGCAGCTGCGACAACAACTGCAACGCATGGCACAAGACTTAGGTGAAAAAGGCCGTGATCCGCAGTTTGGCTACGGCCTTGTCGCGACTAAAAACTAAAGGTTAAGTTCACCCCTGCCACGGTTTCGTGATAGTCAACAGCGTCGACATTTGACTGGTTATCCACATACTCAACGTGGGGTGTAAGCACCAACGCATCCATCAGCGGCAATTGCCACTGGGCCCTAACCGACTGTCGTTGCTCGTAGCGCGGCGCCGTTAAATCTGGCTGCAACTGCTGATAGTCTCGGGTGCTGCGTTGCCAAGCTATTTGCCAAGTATGCTGCTGCTCGCCAATAATTTCCTTGGTTTGCCATTTTACCCGCAACTCGTCGCCGTCATAGCTATACAGGTTGTTTGTGGCGGTTTCGTCATGCACACCGTAACCAATATTGATAAAGCTGTTTGCACTTGGCGTAAACCAATACACATCAGCGCTATAGGCCGTCGCTTGCGCATTGCGCTCGCTGTTGGTGGCAAAAGTTTTATCAATATCTCGCCATTCAATGCGGGTAAACCACTGATTTGTCCATAAACGCGATGCGTATAGCGTGTTTTGGGTGTAGTCCATAAAGCTATCACCGGCCAGTTTTGCATCAGCGCGGTGATTGCTTAAGCCAACCGTGAGTAAGTTAAAATCGTAACTTAGGTCAGCATGAATGGTGGTAATGGCGAGGTCAAAATCGTCATAGGTGTCATACCGCTGATCGGAATGGTTAACACCAGCTTTCACCGTTAACGGTTGTATGGGGTTCCACTTCGCCGCCAACGACGCTTTAACCAACCACGCACGGTCTGCGTTATTGGTGGTGGTGTCTAGTTCGCGAATATTCACATTGCTGTCGTACAAATAACCCGCTTCTAGGTCACCTTGCCATGAAAATGTTTCGGCCGACTCCGTAGCCTGTGCCGCTAGGCTAGGCAATAATGCCAGCGCCAAAAATGCAGAATATGGTTTTGCAGAAAAGTTTCGTGAAATCATCATCCTTTCTCCAAGTAGACGGGTGAGCAGACAGCCGACCCTAGGGCCGGCTGTCTGAGTATATCTAGTGACAATTAGATACCGATGCCACCGGTGATACTATTGCGAACAGTTGACTCAACACTTGATTCGACAGCTGACTCAACGGTTGTTGCTACGTTGTCATTCACACTGTCGAGTACGGCCGCTTCTGACGTAGCATTCACTGCAGAATCTACCGCAGTGCTTACTGTTCCTTCTACTGCGCCTTCAACTGTGCCAGTTGCACTATCAATTGCTGAATTTGCAGAGTTTTGCGCAGTGGCCGCCGTGTCTAAGGTTAATTCGGTTGCCGAGTCGACCGTAGTCGATACTTGCTCAGCACCTTCATTCATACCTTCTTCGGCTTGCTGCTCCGTTTGCTCAGTGTCTGCATGAGCATTCGCTTGTGCATTTGCATTGGCATCGGCCTCAAGGCTTTGATTACTTTGCGCTTGAGCTTCGCCATTTTGCGAATTGGCCTGTGCAGACTGTTGGCTCTGCATTGACGCAGAAACTTGTGCTTCAGCAGATACTGAAGCTGACACGGTGTCGGCAAAGGCGCCGGCAGAAGAAAAAGCAAATAATAAAGCAACAACACTCGGTTTAAGTACAGTATTCATAATACATTCCTCCGTTTTGTCGTAATGACACCTGGATAACGAGCTGCCGGCGCATGTTATTCCATACTTATTTGTAAAGGCACGGTAAAGGCTACATTCATATGTTTTGGTCAGATTGTTTGCAGGCTTAGTCCAGAGTCGATAAAATGCGCGCCTACCATTTTGGAGCTGTATTTTGGACGCATTCTTAACCTCAACATTAACTGTCGCAATTGCTGAAATAGGCGATAAAACACAATTGCTTAGCCTGTTTTTGGCGGCGCGCTATCGGCACAAATGGTCCATTATTGCCGGTATATTTGTCGCCACGGTGTTAAACCATTTTGTGTCCGCCTGGTTTGGTAGCTGGGTAATTAGCGTGTTACCGCAAGACACAGCGACTTATGTGGTTGCTGGCAGCTTTATTGCCGTAGGCTTGTGGGTGCTTATTCCCGACAAAGCTGACGATGATGACATGGGTGTGGTGCGCAAATATGGCGCATTTGTGGCGACGACTGTGCTGTTTTTTCTGGCTGAAATAGGTGACAAAACGCAGGTTGCAACAATTGTGCTTGGAGCCCAATACAGTAACGTTTGGTTGGTCACTTTAGGCACCACTATTGGCATGATGTTAGCTAATGTACCCGTGGTTTTGTTGGGTAATAAGCTCATGCAAAAACTACCACTCGACCTAGCTCGTTACATGGCCTCTGCACTCTTCATCGTGCTTGGCGTTGTGGCGTTATTTTGGTAAATGCAGCGCAACGAAGAAAGTTATTCCAGATCACGGCATTGTTTATAAAATAACCTATAGTTAATCGCACCCCACTGGCTATTTTGGAGGTGCGAAATGAGCCGTTTAGATAATAAAACCGCTATTATTACAGGCGGTGCGGCCGGTATAGGCTTAGCCACTGCCGCGTTGTTTTTGCGTGAAGGCGCAAATGTCGTATTGGTTGACCTGCACGAAAAAGATTTAGCTCAAGCTGAACATGAACTAGGCCACCCCGACCGCGTGTTTACCATTGCCGCTGACGTGTCGAATGAGTCCGATACTCAAAACTATGTCAATGCCACTATTAAGCACTTTCATGGGTTAGATATCTTTATTAATAACGCCGGTATTGAATCTGCTACTGCCCCTTTGCAAGAACAGTCAACAGAGCACTTTGACCGAGTTATTGCGGTAAATTTACGTGGCGTATTTTTAGGTTTGAAGTATGTGCTACCGCACATGCTGAAAGAAAAATCGGGCAGCATTGTGAACATGTCATCAGTGGCAGGCCTTGATGGTTTCGTGAATTTAAGCCCTTATGTGGCATCAAAGCATGCGATAGTTGGACTCACGAAATCAGCAGCTTTAGAAGCTGGACCTTATGGTGTACGTGTTAACTCGGTACATCCGTCGCCAATTCATACTCGTATGATGCGGGCTATTGAAGAAACCTTAAACCCGGGGCGTGCAACTGAAGCACAAGCTCAATTTGAACAAATGATTCCGATGGGGCATTATGGCGAGCCATTGGATGTCGCGAACTTAATGTTGTTTTTGGCGTCTGATGAGAGTCAGTTTATTACGGGTTGCCAGTATCGCGTTGACGGCGGTATGGGAGCTGGTTGAAAACAAAAGCGATATTAGATATTAGATATTAGATATTAGCGAGAGCTAGCGGGTGACGATGTATAGAGGTCAGGCACAACAACAGTTTCGAGCTTATATTGCCTTGTTGGCGATAGCTTGCGTGCTGTTTTTATGCTGGAGCCAGCAGAGTAACTTAGGGTTAGCTGGCTGTCCTTTGAAGGTTCAGAAGGCTCAGCAAGCTCAGCATCACCAAGCCGATGCCAGCACTGCGACACACTTGGCGGCTGACTGCGATGCTTCTGGCCACTTGTTGCAACAAGCACATGCGAATATTTTAGATGGCGGCGCTGCCTTATCTTTGTTTATTGTGCTGGTATTGTTGGTGCTCGCGCGGCAGGCTCCCGCACCAGTTGCACAATCGCCACCGCCACTTAGGCGATACCGACCCCACCTCGTATTTTGTGTGTTTAACGAATAGACGAACTGAACCTCAGTTTTCGTCCATACGTTATGTTGTAAACACATGAGATAATTTTAATGAACATTCAAAATTTAATACGTGTACTGGCCTTCGCCGTTGCGATGATGCTTTTACCTGCTCAAGCGCAGGTGAGCACCTCGTGGGTGCAGCTAGAACAGCACGATGCCGTACAGGTTCGTTTACTGTTGCCGGGTAAAACCGATAGCACCGAAAATACAGTGCATGGCTTGCTGCAGGTCAAACTTACCGAGCCATGGAAAACTTATTGGCGCACGCCCGGAGAAGGTGGTGTTCCGCCTGACTTCTCTTGGCAAGACGCGTCGACTAACGTCAGTAATATTCGTTGGCAGTTTCCAGTGCCGCAGCGTTTTAGTGTGCAAGGCATTGAAACCGTTGGTTACCAAGGCGATGTAAGCTTTCCTTGGCTAATTGACGTGGCCGACTGGGAGCAAGAAACCACCATAAAAGGCACACTGACACTTGCCAGCTGTACCGATATTTGTGTGATTTCTGATTTTCCGTTAGAGCTACGTTTTACGCCAAGTGAATTAACCGCCGACATGGATGCCATGTTTGTGTTTGAACAGGCCCAGAGTCGCCTGCCGCACGTTAATCACCCGCTTGTTCAAGTATCGCGCATGGTTTGGTCAGCCGAACAGCAACAGCTCGAAGTGAGTGTTACGCAGCAAAAAGCGTGGCAGCAACCGCGATTATTTGTAGATAGCTTGCATCCAGAGCTCACTGATTTAGCTATTGAACAACTAGCGCAACGCGTTGATGGCAACACTCTCACAGCGCGTTTCGCCATTTCTCACTGGCTAGAGCTCCCCGAGCTTGTTGGTAAGCAAATACAGGTGACCGTGGCCGACCAAACGCTGCAAGCTGAGCTGTCGAGTCAGGTCAGCGCGGGCTCACTGCAGGCTCACATTAATCCACAAACTGCCAAACCTAATATGCCTAGTTTGGGAGTAATTCTTGGGTTTGCTTTGCTTGGTGGCTTAATTCTTAACATTATGCCCTGTGTGCTGCCTGTTTTAGGGCTAAAACTGCGTTCTATTATTGTCGCCCCAGCGCAGCAAACCGCCATACGTAAACACTTTATTGCTTCAGCGCTTGGCATCGTGTTCTCGTTTGTGCTGCTGGCTGTCATGGTGATGGTGCTAAAGACAACCAGCCATGCCATTGGCTGGGGAATTCAATTTCAAAACCCTTATTTTGTTGGCTTCATGGCATTCGTTACCGCGATTTTTGCAATATCGGTGAGTGGCTTATGGCGTATTCAGCTACCCCATGGGCTGCAACAATGGGTCGCCAGTCGCGGTGATAACTCAACGCTTGGGCACTTTGTACAGGGCATGTTTGCCACGCTATTAGCAACGCCTTGTACCGCTCCGTTTCTGGGTACCGCAGTCGCTTTTGCGCTAGCAGCCTCAAACGTCACTCTAATTCTGGTCTTTATTGTGCTTGGCGTGGGTATGGCATTGCCGTGGTTATTGGTGGCAGCATGGCCCAAGCTGGCCACCAAGCTACCGAAACCAGGTGCTTGGTTGCAGTGGGTAAATCGGGTTTTCGCGGTGTTGCTTATGCTGACTTCGCTGTGGCTGGTGAGTATTTTAGTCAGCCAATTAAGTCAAAGTGATGCCTCTGCGTATGAAGTGGACACCGAGCAAACGCAGTGGCTGCCGTTGAGTGGGCAGGCGATAGCTCAAGCTTTAGCAGCGAACAAAGTCGTGTTTGTCGACGTGACGGCCGACTGGTGCGTAACCTGCCAAGCGAATAAATACAACGTGTTGACCCAGCAACCCGTAGCCGGTGCGCTGCAGCAGGAGAACGTGGTTGCCATTCGTGGCGACTGGACGCGCCCCAACCAACGCATTACCGATTTTTTGAAGGCGAATGGGCGATTTGGCGTGCCATTTAATCAAGTGTATGGGCCTAGTGCTCCGGAAGGTATCATTTTGCCAGTTATTTTGACCGAGCAAGCGGTATTAGACGCGCTTGAGCAAGCTGGTGGCACGCAGCGAGGCAATCATGAAGCGAATTAAGCAAATACTTCTGTACTTAGTGTTGTTTCTTGCAATTAGCTTCGCTGTAGACGCTTGGCGAGGTCGTCATTTGCCCAGTGGGCCTATTGCGCCATTGACTGTTACGACCTTGTCTGAAAGCAAAGTGGACGTGTTTCAGCGCAGCCATGAACAGCCGCTTGTTATTTACTTTTGGGGCACGTGGTGTCCCGTCTGTGAACTGGTTTCACCGTCAATTGACTGGCTAGCGGAAGACTCCTCGGTAATTAGTATTGCTATTCGCTCCGGCGATGATGCGAAGCTCATGCAGTACCTCAGCGCAAATGACTACCAATTTGAAACCGTGAATGACAGCACGGGAATGCTAGCTCAGCGCTGGCAAATAACGGCAACCCCAACGGTTGCCATTGTTGCCAACGGTGAAATTGTTTCTTATACCACTGGCGCGTCAACGCCAGTGGGGTTATGGTTGCGCCTGCAGTGGGCGCAACTTATGCACTAATTTTGGAGATGTTATGAAGTTTTTAGTGTCAGTATTTTTGAGTATCACATTAAGTTTGAGTTTGGCTTTGTCTGTTCAAGCACAACAGCAAAACACCGACCAAAGCGCGCAATTGCAAGAAATTGAGCAGCTGTTGCGGCAAAACCCTGAAGTTATTCCGAGTGTGTTAGATAGCTTGAAAAGCTATATAGAAAATAAAGCGGCTGCGCAAAAGCGCAGTGCTGAGCATGGCGCTTGGTTGCTTGAAAATGACGATACTCACCCTTGGTTTGGAGCAAAAGAGTCAGCACTTGAAATTGTGGTGTTCACTGACTATGACTGTCCGTACTGCAAGCGTTTAGAGCCGCATTTGCAAAAGCTCGTTAGCGAATACGAGCAGCTTAAGGTGATTAATATCATGACGCCATTGCGTCAAGGCGAAGTGGAAGGCGGCAAGTTAAACCCAGCCGGTTATGCGCTCAATGTGTGGCAAAACCAACCGAAGCAATTTGCTGAAGTTCACGAGCTGCTGTACGCCAAAAGCGGGTTGCATACGCAAAGGTCACTCGAACAAATAGCGCGTCGCACGGGCACTCGCTCGCAGTTGCAGAGTGTGAATGCAACGCCGACAATTCTAAAGCGTAACTATCAAGTGTTCCGTGATTTTGGTCTTAACGGAACGCCGGCAATGATAATCGGTGGCCGCATTATTCCTGGTTATGTAGAGTACGCAGACTTAGAAAAAGTGGTGGTTGAGGCGCTAGAACAAGCGCCTTCAAACTAAGCTACCCAATTAGTCGTCTAAGGCTTCGCGAATTTTATTCGCGAGGTCTTGGCGGCGGTATGGTTTACTCAGCAGTTTCACGCTGGGGTAAAGTTTGTGGGCTTCGACAGCTAATTGCGGGCCGTTCATACCGGGCATCACTACATCAGTCACCGAGCCAACGGCTTCCGGAAACTTGTCCTAAATTGACTCGCCAATTAGGCTTTCAGCAGTGGTCCGCAGCGTACTAAACGCTTTCACCACAAACCCAACCACTACTCCAGGCCCATTGGAAATTGTAGCCACCCAACCAGCCGGTTACATCAAGTACTTCACCAATGAAATACAAGCCGGGCTGTAGGCGACTTTCCATAGTTTTCGAGCTGACTTGGTTGGTGTCAACGCCGCCTAGAGTCACTTCGGCGGTGCGGTACCCTTCGGTGCCATTTGGCTTTAGCGGCCATTGGTGCAGAGTGTCTGCAACGTGCTGCAATTGGGCGTTACTGCAGTCGGCTAGATTTTTGTCGGGCCAGTTGTATTGCTCGCATAAGGCTATGGCTAAGCGTTTTGGAAACCAATCCTGAATAGCGCTACGCAGGCTCATACGGGGGCGGCTTTGGCGTAACGCGGCTAAGTTTTCAAACACGTTCTCTTGCGGCAACAAATTGACTTCAACGGTTTCACCAGGGTACCAAAACGACGATATTTGCAGCATAGCCGGCCCAGAAACACCGCGGTGGGTAAACAGCATGGCTTCTTTAAAGCTGGCGCGCTGGTTGCTGGCTACAACATCTACCGATAAGCCCGAAAGCTCAGCGTACCGCTGTTTGTCGGCATCGTGCAGGGTAAACGGCACTAAGCCGGCACGCACGGGCACAATGCGGTGGCCAAACTGCTCAGCGAGCTGGTAGCCCAAAGGTGTCGCACCAAGTTTTGGCATAGACAATCCGCCACAAGCTACCACCACTTTTTCGGCCTGCAGCAACCCGTGTGATGTGTTTACCACGTAGCCATCGGGGCCATGCTCAACACTGCGCACCTCGGTGCGCAACTGTACGTGAGCGCCGTATTTGCTGCATTCTTTCATAAGCATATTGACGATTTCTTTGGCACTATTGTCGCAAAATAACTGGCCTAAAGTTTTCTCGTGGTACGCAATACCGTAGTCGTTAACTAACCCAATAAAGTCCCATTGGGTGTAACGACTTAAGGCTGACTTACAAAAGTGAGGGTTTTCCGACAAATAGTTCTCGGGGCTGGCATACATGTTGGTAAAATTACAACGACCGCCACCAGAGATAAGAATTTTTTTACCTGCTTGTTTGGCATGATCAAGCACCACCACGCGTCGGCCTCGTTTGGCGGCGGTGGCAGCGCAATGAAGGCCGGCAGCGCCGGCCCCAATGACAATCACATCATGCACAGCGTGTTGCGACATTTACAGTGCTTCAAGTACGTGCTCAGCGCTGCTGACGCCGTATGTTTTTTCGTCTTCAACAAATAAGTGCTTAATCACACCATCAGTAATCACCATGGCGTAACGCTCGGCGCGGGTACCGCCAAAGCTGCCTGTTTCTTTAATCAGGCCAAGCTCGCGGTGGTATGACGCATCGCCGTCAGCCAATAACATCACGGCATCACCAACGTTCAAGGCTTTACCCCATGCTTTCATGACAAACGCATCGTTAACCGCAACGCAGGCAATGGTTTGTACGCCTTTGGCGCGTAGCTTGGCAGCGTGTTCAACAAAGCTAGGTAAGTGTTTCTCTGAACAAGTAGGCGTGAAGGCGCCAGGTACGGCAAACAAAATATGCGTGCCTTTGGCAAAAAGTTCCGCTGGATCAAATTGCTGCATGCCCACTTCACCAAGTGCCGTTAATGTGCCAGCAGGAATACGGTCATTCGTTCTAATCATTTTGTTGCTCCGGAAAATAAAGGTCAAAGCGGTGTTTTTTACTGATCACTTGCGCGTGAGGTTTTACACCGGCTAAAAAGTCAGCATGTTGCGGGCGTTTGACCACAACGCGCTGACGCGCAATACGTAATGCAGGCTCTAGCAAGGCGTCGGCGTCTTCGTCGCTGCCAACAAGTTGCTGAAACATTTGCATGTCTTTCTTTACGGCGGCTTTGGCTTTGCGATCACCTTTAGGGTACATCGGGTCTAAATACACCACATCAAAACTGTCATCTGCAAGCGCCGCTAGTTCGGAAGTATCCACAAAGTATAGTCGCTGTTGCCAATCTGGCATGGCCGCATGCAAGCGCTGCAGAGCGTCTTGTAACAGTTGGCGCACTATGGGGTGGCGTTCGTTCAGCCCGACATGGGCACCTAACTGAGCAAGCACGAGAGCATCACGGCCAAGGCCAGCCGTGGCATCTAATATACTGGGAGTTTTCAATTTGTGCAGTGCACAGGCACGAGCAATAGCTTCGTCTTTAATGCGTGCGTGCGCGGCTCGGAAAGCATTTTTACCGGCTAAAAAATCGATGCGAAGCGGCAACATTTTTGGCTGCGCTAGCCAGCGTAATTGCAGGCCGTCGTCGCTTTGCTCGAGTACAAAGCCAGTGTCGCTCATTAACGGCGTTCCATATCAATATGGGGAATATCATCTTCAAGGTACTCGTCGCTGATGGCGACAAACCCAAAGCTTTCATAAAACGCCCGCAAATACACTTGTGCGCCTAATCGAATCGGCAACTGCGGGGTATAGCGTTCACACACCTCAATGGCGCGCAGCATCAGCTCACGGCCATAACCATGGCGGCGTACGGACTGCGACGTCAACACGCGACCAATACGGCTATACCCGTTACTGCTCTCGCCCAAAAAGATGCGGGCGTATGCAACCACACTTTCTTTGTCGCTGTCTGCCCACAAATGCAAAGCCTTATCATCGGCGCCATCGGCGTCTAAATAGGGGCATGTTTGCTCCACCACAAATACTTCTTCGCGGCGTTGCAAAATGGTATACAGCTCAGTGGTGTTTAGGTCAGAGAAGCTTTTTAAATACCAGTTCATCGAGCGCGCTTCCGTAACTGCGGGTTCAAAGTGACTACATTACCTAAACGATGCTGATAAACCGCCAACAACTCAGCGACCTTACCTCGGCTTTCGCCCTTGGGGCTTATAAAGCGTGATACCTGCAAGGTTTCAAGCTGCGCTTTTTTATAAAGCAAACGGGTGAATTCAGTGTCGTGGTTGCTAATAACTACTGGAATTCCGCGTTTTCGGGCGGTTTTTTCAGCACGGCGTGCAAGTTCAGTTTGGTCATCCATACCAAACCCACCACAGGCGTAACTGGTAAAGTTTGCAGTTAAACTAAGCGGCGCATAGGGAGGGTCACAATAAACCACATCTCCCTGACGAGCGCGGCGAAATACATGTTCAAAACTCATGCAGGTAAAGGTAGCGCGTTTGGCTTTTTCTGCAAAAAATTCAATTTCGGCTTGTGGAAAATAAGGGCGTAAATACTGCCCAAAAGGCACGTTAAACTGCCCAGATAAATTGTAGCGACACAGGCCATTGTAGCCATGACGGTTCAGGTACAAAAATAACAGTGAACGCTCATAAGGGTCGGTGCTTTGGTTAAACTGCTGGCGCAGCGCATAATATGCTTCGGCGGAGTTATTTGCTTGACTAAATAGTTTGCGAGCGTCTTCAATGAAACGTTTTGGACGGCGTTTAACGGTTTTAAACAAGCCGATGAGATCGGGGTTAACGTCGTTCAGCAAATATTTTGGATAATCAGTATTTAAAAACACTGACCCAGCGCCAACAAATGGTTCAATAAGCTTATTGCCTGCCGGAAGCACCGCAGTAATAGGTTCAATAAGGTTATATTTACCGCCGGCCCACTTGAGGAAGGCACGCTGCTTAATCATCACTAGTGCTCATCGCTTTTATTGCTTCACCAATCATTTGCCAGTCAGCCATTGGCCGTATAGTGGCGGAGCCAATTGCTGTGGGTAACACTAAACGAATGGTACCGTCTTGTACTTTTTTATCACGTTGCATAAATGCTTGCCACTGCTCAAGCTGCATCAGGGGCGCACGTACGGGCAAGTGCAATGACTGCAGTAAATTTTCAATGCGCGTAACTTCTACCGCGGTCAGTTCACCAAGCTGAAACATAAGTTGCGCCGCAATGATGGTGCCGGCAGCAACGGCTTCGCCGTGTTTCCAGGTATCATAGTGTGCAGCTTCAATGGCATGACCAAAGGTATGGCCTAGGTTCAACAAGGCGCGTACCGACTGTTCATGTTCATCAGCCGCAACAACTTCAGCCTTTATTTGGCAGCTGCGTTGAATAGCGTAGGTTAGCGCTGCGCTTTCGCGCGCATTTAATTCTTGTACATGGGCTTCAAGCCAAGTGAAAAAGTCGGCATCAGCAATAATCCCGTATTTGACAACTTCGGCTAAGCCACAGGCGTAGTCTCGGTCACTCAGGGTTTGCAAACATTCAGTGTCAATGAGAACTGCCTGCGGTTGGTAGAATGCTCCTACCATATTTTTACCACCAGGATGATTGATGGCGGTTTTACCGCCGACTGACGAGTCCACTTGAGCCAATAAAGTGGTCGGAATTTGATAGAAGCGCACGCCACGCTGATAAGTTGCGGCTACAAAACCGGCTAAATCGCCGACCACGCCGCCACCTAACGCAATGATCGCACAATCTCGATTAAAATTGTGCTGAATGAGGGTGTCCATGATAGCACCGTAATTGACGAGACTTTTGGCCTGCTCGCCATCATCTATGGTGTGTACAATGACCTTGTGCTGACTTAGCTGATCAAGCACTTGCTCCGCGTATAGCGGGCCGACGACAGTGTTTGTCAGCAGCAAAATTTGTTGAGGTAATGCGTTGAATAGGGGGGTGCGCGTAAGTAACCCGGCGCCAATATCAATTGCATAGCTGCGCTCACCCAGGCCCACGATAATCTGCTGTGTGGTTTTCTGCATGAGCGCCTCCGCGTGGCAATTAATGGGCTGTTATAAGCCAACCTTTTCAATAATCTGGTCAATGACCACTTTTGTGCTTTGCTCGTCAGTGCGTACCACAATGTCGGCAATTTCCTCGTACAAAGCATTACGCGCTTCAGCTAAGTTTTCAAGCACTTCACGCGGGTTGTCCGCTTCGGCAATCAATGGGCGACGTTTGTCACGCTGGGTGCGAGCAAGTTGCTTGTCGATGGTGGTTTGCAAATAAACTACAACGCCACGCGCAGATAGACGATTGCGACTCTCTTTGCTGAGAATTGAGCCGCCGCCTGTCGCTAACACAATACCGGTGTTTTCAGTAAGTTCTTCAATAACTTTTTCTTCGCGCAAACGAAAACCTTCCTCGCCTTCTAGCTCAAATACCCAAGCGATATCGGCGCCCGTACGGCGTTCGATTTCTGTATCAGAGTCATAAAATTCGAGGTGGAGTTGGCGAGCAAGTTGCCGCCCAATTGTGCTTTTACCAGCGCCCATAGGGCCAACTAAGAAAATGTTACGTTTTTCAGCCATATTGATGTGTTACTTCACTTATTTAACTAGCTGTGACTCACGGAATCCGGAGTGTCTCAAGACCTTCCTTTACCCAACCAAAAAGATGCGCGATTATCGCAAGTCACAGCTACATAAGCAAGGTTTACGGCGTATTCGTTACAATTCGTGGTGTCACGAAGATTAACAGTTCGCGCTTTTCGTTCACCTGACTGTCGGTGCGGAATAACACGCCCACGTATGGAATATCGCCAAGCAACGGTACTTTTGAAATGTCATTCAAAATTTGCTGCTGATAGATACCGCCTAACACAATGGTCTCGCCGTTTTCCACCAACACCTGTGTGCTGATTTCTTGCGTGTCAATTGACACCGCAGGGCCTGTTGGCGTACTGACGGTTTCACCTCGAGTGTTTTGGGTGATTACTAAGTCCAAAATAACACGGTTATCTGGAGTGATTTGTGGCGTAACGGTTAAACCTAAAACGGCCTTTTTGAACTGTACTGAGGTAGCGCCTGATGATGCACTTTCAACGTACGGAATCTCAGTACCCTGCTCAATATAGGCTTCTTTTTGGTTTGCGGTGGTTATGCGCGGGCTGGCAATAATTTCACCTTTGTTTTCTCGTTCAAGCGCTGACAGCTCAAGGTCTAATAGCCGACCGTCGGCTAGTTTAGCGACTTGGAAGCCAATGGTGGCGGCCGGCGAGGCAATTGGCAAGTTCACGTTAAAGTCGCCAGTGACGCTGGTACCAGTGCCCCAAGGTAGCGGCTGCGAGGTATCTACGGAAGGCTCTGTAACGCCCCAGCGAATACCGAGCTCGTCGCTAATATTGTCACGTACAGTCACCATGCGTGCTTCAATAATCACTTGTTTAACCGGTACATCAAGCACGTTAACCATGGCTTTAACGGTGGCAATTTGCTCTGAAGTATCGCGCACTAACAAGGTGTTGGTGCGCTCATCTACTGTTACGGCACCGCGAGACGAAAGCAAATCAGAACTATCGGTGCGCAGTATCTGAGCAATCTCCTCTGCTTTAGCGTAGTTAATCTGAATATAAGAGCTTTCAAGTGGCGCGAGATCTTGCATGCGCTGCTGGCTTTCCAGTTGTTCTGCTTCACGTTGAGCCAACTCAGAAGCCGGTGCAACTATCAGAATATTCTGGTCATAGCGCTTATCTAGCCCTTTGACGCGCAGAATAGTTTCCAGAGCTCGCTCCCAAGGAACATTTTCTAAACGTAAGGTAATGTTCCCAGTGACTGACTCACTTGCCACCAAGTTTAAATTGTTCTCTTCGGCCAAAATTTGCAGCAACTGGCGAACGGGAACATCTTGGAAGTTCAGAGAAATTGGTTTCTGGTTTGATTTTGCTTGTGCTTCTTGTGCCGAGGCTTGAGGTGCCGGCATTAAATTTAAGCGCAGGTAGCCATCAATTTGCTCAAGTTGATGTTTGAACTTGGCTTTACCGGCAATTTTAATGCGGCTATGGCGGCCATCGCGGAAAGTTTCGACAAACGCAACAGGTGTCGCAAACTGGCTCACATCAAGCACGTATAGCAAGTCTTCGGGTAATTCAGTGTCATACAGAATTACTTCAAGGTCATTGCCTTTCATGCGGGCTTCGTGCTCAACGTTGTCTTTATTGAGCGCAATACTTACCTGACCGACATCATTTGATAGGCGGAAGAAGTTAATATTAGTTACCGCGCTTCGGGTGGCGTGCACGAGAGGCTTCGACTGCGTCTCGGTACGAACTTCAGCACGTTGCTGTTGTTCAACTGTTGGCGTTGTTGTGAGTTCTTGCTTTGGTTTGCTCGCTTGTTTAGCTGTAGGCTTCTTAGCTGGCGGCTTACTGGCTGCGGTGGTTGCTTTGGGCTGGTCATCTTTGCTGGCAATAAACACCAGGACCATGACTTCGCCAAAACGACTCATTAGGTGCTCTAACGGCTGTTTGGTGTGCACGCGCAGCATCAAATCTTCGCGTTGCTGTTCAACTTCAACATAGTCTAACAGTGGGTGGTCATTTAGGTTCAAACGACCGTCAGCTATGTTGGCTTTGGTGCCGAGTAGTAAAAACTCGTGCAAATTGGGGTTGCTGCTACGCTGCACGACAGGCGACTCGACGCGTTTCGAAAAATGCGCTTCTAAATTAAAGCGATCTTTGTTCAGCGCAATCTGCTCAACCCGTAGAAGCTCATTTGCGGATACCGCCAACGGCATCAACAACAGAAAATAAAAGGTACGGATTAAGTGCTTCATTAGTTCGAGCTCCTTTGCGAGTTCAGCAAGGTTAACGACACGTCACGTTGTTGCCAACAACCGTCGCCAGTTGCTAACCATTCACGAATCGAAATTTGTTGGTTGGTAATCGAGGTAACACGGCCGTTATCAAGGCCAATAAAGTCGCCTCGCTCCACACGGAATAGTTTGCCATCGTTTGACACCAATAGTGCAACCAGCTGGCCGTTCGAGCGCATGGTTCCACTCAATGACAATTGATCGAGTGCAACACCTTCAAGGTTGCCCTGCGGATTGCCAAGCGTGGGTTGCGGGCAATTTTGCCCAACCCCAGGTTCGGGGCCAGCACGCAATGGTGTGGGCTGAAACGGGTTGCGAATATTCGCCCCAGTATATTGAATACGCTCAAGTTCTGGCAGCTGCGGCGGCGGGCTAATACCGGGCTTGGCACGTTGCTGAACTTGTGCCGTGAATTGCTCAAGATCTTGATGACCAGTTGGCGCGCAGCCGGCCAACACACCTATTACGGCAAGACTAATCAGCAATCGCATCATGGTTTCGCCCTCAAGGTTTGTTGACGATAGGTTTCTGCGTTCACCGATAGGCTTAGCGTGCCGCCATCGTCTTGTAGCTGCATTTTGAAGTTCTTCACACTAATGATGCGATCAAGGCTCGACATTTGGCCGACAAAATCACCAACTTGATGGTATTCGCCGCGTAATTCAATGCGCATGGGCAGGGCGGTATAAAACTCGCGAGGTTGCGGGTTTAGCCACTCAATACGGTCAAAGCGCAGGCCACTGCGGGTACCAATCAAGCTAATATCGTCCAGTAGTTTTGGCGTTTCGTCATCGTTTGGCAGCATGCTTAACAAGGTTTCTAAGTCACTGTTAAGTTGCTCTAGTTGCTCTCGATATAAAGGTAAGTTAACAGCCGTTGAGTATTTGGTTTCATAATCTTGTTTCAGCGTGGTCTCTTTGGCGACTTCGCGTTTATATGCCGCCCATTCGTCCGCTAAAATAAAATGATAGGCCGCAGCTAACACGGCAATACCAATAATAACCAACACCGCCATACGAAACGGTCGTGGCCAAAACGGCAATTCGTTAATGTCTAATTCACGTAGGCTGTTCATGCTCATTTATTAGGTGCCTCCGCGCTAGCTGGCGGTACAATATTAACCACCAGTGAAAATGCATCGTAATCGCCGCTAGCGCGCGCATTGCGGCCACGCGATTGGGCATCTGCCGAAACAACGCTGCGTAGGTCTGGTTGTTCAAACACGGCAGACTCTCTTAAATTACGCAAAAACTCAGATACGCGGTTGTTGGAAATACTGCGACCACTAATAATGAGCTGCATATCGCGTTTTTCTAAAGCGTGCAAATAAACCCCATCCGGCGTTCTTTCGGTAAGCTCGTTAAAAATAGTAATTGCGGTGTTGCGATCTTCATGTAGCGCCTGAATTAGCTTGATCCGATTCAAAATTTCGCTCTTTTTCTTGTTAATTGAGCTAATTTCCGCAATTTGACTATCTAGAATACGAATTTGCGACTGTAAATAGTTATTGCGGCGCTGTTGATAACTCTTGTAGTCGCCGATGACCATATAAGCGGCACCAAATAGCACAGCTGCAATGCCCACCGCTATACCGGCATGAATACCAAATCGTGTTTTGGCCCTTTGGCGCGCTGTTTCGCGCCAAGGCAGTAGGTTTACATGTGCCATGTCGCAAAACTCCGTAACCCAAGACCAATTGCTTCAACAAAGCGCGGCCCGTGATTTTGTAAATGGGAAAACTTACTCGGCAAAATGAAGTGTTCAAACGGATTCAGTGCATGCACTGGGTAGTCAACTTGCTCACTCAAAGCTTCAGTAATCATTGGCAACATAGCGCCAGTATTAATTAGGAGTATTGAAGAAAAGCCTTTATCCGCGGCGTTGCTTTGGTACATTTGTACGCCACGGCTAACTTGGTTCCATAAGTTGCTTAAGAAATCTTGAATAATTAACGATGGAAACTCGTCAATATCACCAGAACGCAATTTGGCCATGATTTCTCCATGGTCAATGCTGCCGTCTTCATCAAGTGCGCTGAGGAGTTGCGAAAGCCCACCTGACTGAAAGCGATGGAAGGCCACTTCGCCCTGGTGAATCACAATAATTTGTATGGCGCTGGTACTAATATCTAAAATTAAATAAGGCAGTTTACTGTCAAGAATTTCTGGGTGCATATGAGGCAGCAAGTGGCTGCACGCCCTTGCAATAGCTTGGTTGTCGACATCCATAATGGCGACCTTGTAACCGGCAGCCTCGAGTGCTTGCACTCGGCTATCGACACTAATAGTACGTGTTGCGGTGACCAATACGCGCTGTTGTCCTGGCAAGGTTTGATGCTCACCTAAGCTTTCAAAATCGTAGCGAACTTCGTTAATAGGGAACGGGATTAATGCTTCGGCTTCGCTTTCTATTTTTTCGGCAATTGCTTCGTCATCCAGATCAAGGCTCATCGGTACTTGTTTGGAAATGGCTTGGTTACCAGATACGGCAGCGACAGCAACCCGAGTGCTGCCCATACGCTTGCGTACCTGCGTAATCATTTTTGCAAGCTTTTCAATATCAGCAATTTCGTCGTCGGTAATTAAATTCTTCGGTAAAGCAACTTCAGCAACCTGCGTAATGTCATAGGTGTCGCCGCTTGGTACAAGTTCAATTGCTTTTACGGCATCCGAAGCGATATCAATTCCTAGACCTGGCTTTTTTCCCAGACCAAATAGCCCCATAATGCTCCCCTAAAGTGGACCGGTGTTCCGGCATTATATTATTAAAATTGTTCTATGCCGAACCTCATATTAAGCAGAAAGGTAAGCATTGTGCAAAGTTCTTTGCACAATCTAAATAAACATTACGTTTCTACTGTTATCTTTCTATAATATGAACGTAATTTGCGCAACCTGTAAAACAGTATAGCCGAAAGGAAAAAAAGGGGCGGTTTCTTGAAAATTATAAAGTGGATGCTGGCAGTTTTTGCAGCGCTAACAGTTCTAGGGACAATCACAGTTGTTGGCTTGTACTTCTATTGGCAAGATGAGCTGCCCACCGTAGCTGAATTGAAAGACGTGCGGTTGCAAACACCTATGCAGGTGTACTCATCAGACGGTGAACTCATTGCACAGTTTGGCGAAATTCGTCGTATTCCTCTGAAATTAGAGGAGATTCCGCAACCATTAATCAACGCTTTCTTAGCCACCGAAGACCAGCGCTTTTATGATCACTTCGGCATTGACCCTATAGGCGTGGCGCGAGCATTCGCATTGCTGTTAACCACTGGTGAAATTCAAGGGGGTGGTAGCACCATCACCCAGCAGCTGGCGCGAAATGTTTATCTAAGCTTCGAGCAAACCTGGACACGAAAAATAAAAGAAGCGTTTATCTCGTTGCACATGGAGCGCGAGCTTAGCAAAGACGAAATACTCGAGTTATACCTGAACAAAATCACCTTTGGTCACCGCGCACATGGTATTGGGGCGGCAGCGCAAGTTTATTATGGCAAAGACGTGAAAGATCTTACCTTGGCGCAAATGGCCATGATCGCAGGTTTGCCCAAAGCACCGTCCACCATGAACCCCATTTCTAACCCTGAGCGTGCACGTGAGCGCCGAGCTGTCGTTTTAGGGCGAATGCTGGCAGAAAACGTTATCACACAAGCGCAATACCAAGCGGCTCTGAATGAACCCATTGAAACACGGCTACACGGTGCTGAAGTGACTATGAGTGCCCCGTATTTGGCGGAAATGGTACGCGCCGATATGGTTTCTCGCTACGGCGAAGAAACTGCCTATAATGCCGGTTACAAGGTATACACCACTGTGAACGCGAAGCAACAGCGGGCTGCGCAGCGTGCGGTGCAGCTAAATTTGCACGGCTACGACGAGCGCCATGGGTATCGTGGTGCAGAAGCGGTGTTGTGGCAACCGAATGAAGAGGCCTGGCAACACGATGACATTCGTGACTACCTAAACAAGCAGCAAACCATTGGCTTAACGGTGCCAGCTGTGGTGCTAGGTGTGACCGAGCAAGCTGCGTTGGTGCTTACGGCAAGCGGCAGCCCGCGAGAAATTGCTTGGCAGGGGTTAGCTTGGGCACGCCCGTATATGCATGCAGACCGTCAAGGTCCGGCACCGAAAACTGCCGGAGACATATTGGCGCCGGGTGAATTGATTCGAGTGCGTGCAACAGAACAAGGCTTGCGCTTAGCCCAAATACCAGAGCCCAGTGGTGCGATTATTTCGTTGCGCCCGCAAGACGGTAGTATTGCTGCTGCTGTGGGTGGATATAGCTTTGCAATGAGCCAATTTAACCGAGCCATTCAAGCCGAGCGGCAAATTGGCTCAAACGTGAAGCCATTCATTTACTCGGCAGCACTAGAAAACGGGTTTACCTTAGCAACCTTAGTGAACGACGCGCCAATTAATCAATGGAGCCCGGGTAGCGGTATCGCTTGGCGGCCGCGTAACTCACCCGATGTTTATGAGGGGCCGATTCGTGTGCGCCAAGCACTGGCAAAATCTAAAAACGTGGTTTCAGTGCGGCTCATACGCGCGTTAGGTATTGATACTACCGTTGAGTATTTAACGCGCTTTGGCTTTCCAATTGACGAGCTGCCTCGTAATGAATCGTTGTCGCTGGGTTCATCGTCACAAACCCCGCTTGAAGTTGCGCGGGGTTATGCGGTATTTGCCAACGGCGGGTACTTGGTGAACCCATATTTCATTGACCGAATTGTGAATGACGATGACGAGGTGGTTTATACCGCGCGCCCAGCCGTGGCTTGTGTATTGTGCGAAGAAGAAAATGATCGTGAGGTGGTTCAAGCGCCGCGGGTGATTACCGAACAGAACGCATATTTAATAACGGAAGCTATGCAGTCTGCCGTGTGGGGTGGTGGTAGTTGGCAGCACCGCACCGGTTGGAATGGTACCGCTTGGCGTATTCAACGCTCAGACAAAATTGTAGAGTTAGCAGGGCGAAATATTGTTGGTAAAACAGGGACTACCAACGACAGCAAAGACACTTGGTTCTCAGGTTACGTGAGTGGATTGGTGACAACTGCTTGGGTTGGTTTTGACAACTTGGAACGGGCGCTCGGTAGTACCACCATGAACGAAAACCTTGATCAACAAGAGCAGCCTATCAGCGGCGCTGAAGGCGGCGCCAAAACGGCGCTACCAATGTGGATAGACTATATGGAAACTGCGCTTGAAGACGCCGATATACAGCCGTTTCAAGTGCCCCCAGGGCTCGTTATGGCACGTATTGACTTAGCTACCGGTAAATTAAGCCGTAAGAATGATTACACGACGCGATTCGAGTATTTCTTACCAGGTACCGCGCCGACTGAATATGCCGAACAGAAGTCGTCAAACAAAGATATCTTTGCTGACGACGACTCTATTTTTTAACGATTAGCGACTATGCCGGTTGCTTAGGCGACTAAGCAACTGGTTTAGGTCTGACTGCACACCACCCGCGGTCACTTCTTTACCGGCTCCAGGGCCGCTGATGACTAACGGCATTTCGTGATACCAGTCGGTGTAAATCACGAAAATATTCTCGCCCGGAATCAAATTTGCCAGCATGTCGCCCTCAGGAATGTACTCAATACCGACGCGTGCACGTACACTGTCGTCGTCTTGCACAGCAAAGCTAGCGAGCAAGCGCGGTACTTTGCCGGTTTTTTGCGCATCCAAATAAAGATCGTGCATGCTGTCGTCTAGCTCTGGCAAACGACGCATAAACTCATCGAGTGGAATCTCTTCAAGTTGCTCAGGCAGTAAGCTCTCAACATCGATATCTTTCCAGTCTAACTTCAAGCCAATTTCACGGGCCAAAATAAGCAACTTACGAACAATGTCTTGGCAAGTTAAGTCTTCGCGAGGGTCTGGCTCACTTAAGCCACGGGCTTTGGCTTCGCGTACAAGGTCGCTGAATTTAACCTCGGCATTAAAGTTCTCGAACAGCCAGCTCATGGTACCTGAGAAAATACCTGAAATACTGCGAATGGTGTCGCCAGAGTTGCGTAAGTCATTCAATGCATAATTTAACGGCAAACCCGCGCCAACCGTGGTGTTGTAATACCACTCACGCTCGTATTCACGTTGAATAGTGCGAATTTCGTTGTATTGTGACTCACCTGAAGCACCAGCGCGCTTGTTGGCGCTAATAATATGCAAGCCGTTGGCGAAAAAGCTTGGGTAAAGCTGTGCAACGGGCACTGCATCGGTTAAATCTAGCATGACCAATTCGTCATATGGCGCATTTGGCAGCTCAGGAATCAGCTGGCTGAGTTCATAAGGCCGCGCGAACTTATCAAAACTGGCTTCCCAGTGATCAAGCTCCAAACCATTATAATCAAGCCACATGCGGGTTGAGTTCAAAATACCGATAATACGCACATCCATTTGTTCGTTAATGCGCTCGCGCAAACGGCGGTAAAGTGATAACCACGCACTACCAATGTTACCGCGCCCAACCACCAATACGCCCAAGCTGCGGCGGTAATTAAACAACTGGCTGTGCAAGCGGTTCAGTAAACGGTTATCAAGTTTCTGCTCTAAAATGGCAATAACCGAGGTGCTGTCAGGCGAAAATGCCAAGCGACGCAGGTTTTGCGCACTCAGTTCTGCTTTAAAGGTGCTGTACTGATTAGTTTCTTGAATGCGATGCCCCACCAAGGCAATCATTGAATAGCCTTGCATTTGCACCACATGATCAGCTTTATCAACTTCTTCTAACCAGCGCTCTAAGTAATCCAAATGGTTTTGGTGATACGCATAGTAAGCATGGTGCTGGGCAACTTCGTTCCAGCTAATTAACGGCACAAGCTCAAGCTCTTCAAACTGCTGAACTAATTTGGCATCGCTTAAATCAACCCGAAATAGTACGACGTCAGTTAGCGAGGTTAATACTTTGCCCTGTGGTGTGGCGTCTTGGTATTGGCCAATGCGCGTTTGTTGGTTTTCTACTTTCAAGCTTGAACGCACGGCAATAACCATACGCTCACGGTTTACTGGCTGAAAGGTACGTGGATGAAGAATTGGGCTACCTAAACGCGCGAGCTCTTCGGCTTCTTGCCAATCAATGGTTGGTAAGCTGACCACACGCTCAACTTTGCGCGGGTCGGCCGAATACACCCCTGCAACGTCTTTCCATATAGTGACTTGCTTGGCATCAATAAGGCTACCGACTAGGGTTGCCGAGTAATCACTGCCGTTACGGCCTAAAATAAGTGAATTGCCCTGTGGGTCTGCACAAATAAAGCCGGTGACAATAAAACGTGTGCCCGGGTGCGGTGCAATGCGGTTCAGCAATCCAGCACGTGACACTTCAACACGAATATGCGGCTCTGGCGCGTCGTCGGCGACCAAGAAGGTGCGTGCATCAATGTAGTCGGCGGTAACGCCTTGCTGCTCAAGCAATGCAGCAAGCAGTCGTGCGCTCCATAATTCACCGTACGACAATAGCTCAGGGCGCCGTGTTATTTCCTCCTCGCCAGCTAACCAAGCGTACCAACGTTTGAAGTCATGCTGAGACTGTTCGAGCACGCGCTGCTGTACATCGCCATTGAGCAATTCAAGAATTAAACCCTGTTGGTATTTTTCCAACTGTTTGAGCAGTACTTCAGCCACACCTAAGTCGTCGCCTTTGGCGTCAATAATCGCCAAAATACGGTTGGTGGTATCGCCAGCGGCTGATACGACAACTAAGTCGCTCGCGCCAGCATACTCGGTCACAATACGTGCTACGCGGCGGTAACAATACGCATCAGCTAAGCTGCTGCCACCAAATTTGTGAACTTGTACTGTGTCGGCAACAGCCTGAATTTGTTCTGGGGTAACTTGAACCTCAACCGTCATGATGCGTGTGCTTTCTCCTGTGGGGCAAGGGTTGAATGTGTTTCACAATGCTAAAAATAAAGTATCGATTATACGGTGCGTTTTTCCACCAATAAAGCTTGATTACGCAAGGTTAGCACAAAAAGACGTATAGACAGCTATGCGTATAAAGTTGACTGCGCGAATTTGCACAGTACAATTCATCACATTGTGCATGGTTTTTGACAGAAAACAGTCGAATACAACGAGGTGAAGTATGGAATGGGACGGCGATTATATTTATCCGTATGTGGAACACGGTAAAAAAAGCGAGCACGTGAAAAAAATCACGGTGTCTATTCCTACTCGCGTACTAAAAGTGCTCACTGATGAGCGCACTCGCCGCCAAATCAAAAACTTACGTCACGCAACCAACAGCGAATTGCTGTGCGAAGCGTTTCTGCATGCGTTCACCGGCCAACCGTTGCCAACCGACGACGATTTACGCAAAGACAATCCTAATCGTATTCCACAAGCAGTACGCGACGAGCTAACCCGCCGCGGCCTGCCTATTCCGGAAGACATTGAAGACTAGCCGAATAGTGATTCGGCTTGTACCTCTTGTTGTTGCCGTTGTGCTTCTTGCAAATTAAATCGAGCTTGGCGATTTAGCCAGTATTCAGCGCTCACGTTTGTGGCTACTTCAAGTTTTCTCGCAAGTGTGACCGTAACCGCATCATGTCCGTTGAGAAAACGAGATAATTGAACGCGATTGATGTGTAGTTTATTAGCAGCGTCTTGAATTTTAAGGTTGTAGCGAACAATAAACTGCTGTTTAAAAATCTCACCGGGATGGCGAATGCGTCGCTTTATCGTTGGTTTGAATTGCTTAGTCATACGCCCTCCACGAAACAGTCAACATTGAATACGTGATTCCCTTGGTATGTAAACGTGATCGCCCCACAAGGCTCAACGCCGTTTACGGTGACGACCGCTTGTTCAATACCCTCATAATGATGAACCGTCCAAACGCCGCTAAAATCACGATAAGAAAAGTACGGGTCGTTCAGGTCGTCTAAAATATCGAACACATTTTGTAATGCAGTGGGAGGAAATGGCAGATCACTATATTCACCAACCTCGTAAAATGTCTGCAATACCGATGATGTGAAAGAATCAATCAACTGAACCTCCTTGTTCATAGTTAACGATTTGGTGTAACTATATTAGTTACATTTTGGTCGTGGTGACGTATTTTGTCAAACCAAAGCTGTGGTCGATTAGTGTCATTACAATATGTATTCTAACGCGGTCTCGTCGCAATTATCTTTGCGAGGGCACAAGTCACAGTCTTTCATGACTTTTTCGGGCAGCTTTTCTTTCAAGGTAATACGGAAATTAAGCTTGCCGAAAAACTCCGGCACACGGGTTAAGACAATGGTGCGACTAATACCCAGTTCACGCGCTTTCCAAAGCAAGAATGCCACGAGTTCTGCGCCTAAACCTTTGCCTTGCGCAATTGGGAACAAGCCCAAGCTACGAATTTCGGCTAAACCGGTGCTATACACATAAAGCGCGGCACAGCCGACGACCTCATCGTTGATTTCAGCTACCGCGAAGCTTTGAATTGCTTGCAGTATATCGGCTTTGTCGCGAGGCAGGTTTTCACCTTGATCAGCCCAATAAGCGATTAGTTCACAAATTTTATCGACATCACTTAAGCGTGCCTGGCGCACGTGCTTGCTTGCCGCTTCAGCGGCGTGCAGCCAGTCTTGTGCATGCTTAATAGCAACTTTAACTGCTGCGGGCGAGGTGCCGCCTAAAGCTGCGCGCTTCTGTAAACCGTATTGCAAATCAAGGGTGGCATACACATCGTCTTCAACCAGTGCACACACTTGCTGGTAATCACTTAGGCTAAGTTGCTCAAGTGCAACGCCTTGCTGTTGCGCTACAACCACCAACTCGCCAGTCATATGGTGGGCGTCACGAAAAGGTACGCCTTTGCTGACTAAATAATCAGCCAGCTCAGTCGCATTACTGTAACCCAACGCGGCTTGTTGCGCGGCATGTTCGCGGTTTACACGCAGTTCAGGTACGGCAAACGCCAACATCTGTAAACACTGCAAGTAGGTATGCAAGGCATCGAACAAGCCTTCTTTGTCTTCTTGCATGTCTTTATTGTAAGCCAATGGCAGCCCTTTAAGGGTGATTTGCATAGCGTGTTGATGACCCATGACGCGGCCAGTTTTACCGCGCAGCAACTCAAATAAATCTGGGTTTTTCTTTTGTGGCATCAAAGACGAGCCGCTACTTATGCGGTCGCTCATGCTGAAGCAGCCCGACTCGCCTGAGCAATAAAAAATCACGTCTTCGGCAATGCGCGACAAGTGAATCATGCCGGTGCTGGCGGCGTTTAGCAGATCCAGCACAAAATCCCGATCGGACACGCCATCAAGGCTATTTTCACAGGCGTTACGAAAGCCTAGCTCGTGTGCCAACGCTTCCCGATCAATAGCTGCTGTGGTGCCCGCCAAGGCGCCGCTACCAAGTGGACTGACATCCATACGGCGCACGGTTTCGCGTAACCGGCTAACGTCACGCTGCAGCATGCTCACATAGGCCATAGCCCAGTGCCCAGCCACTATTGGTTGGGCCCGTTGTAGGTGGGTGTAGCCAGGCAGCATCGCATCACTGTATTGGCTAGCAAAGGCGATTAAATTCTCTATTGCAGCCAAATTGGCAGTAATCAAATGCTGTGCAAACTGCTTGCAAAACAAACGTAAATCGGTAGCAACTAAGTCATTCCGGCTACGCCCTGTGTGAAGCTTTTTCGCGGTTGCGCCAATGGCTTCAATGAGCTGAGCCTCCACCCAGCTATGAATGTCTTCGGCGTCAGTTTTTAGCGGCAGCTCGGGTTGCTGCGCGACACGCTTGGCTAGCTCTTTTAAAGCCTGCTGTAATTGCTGGTTCTCGTCGGCATTAATGAGTCCAGCGTGTTGCAGAGCAGCCGCCCACGCCTGTGACGCCTGAATATCAAATGGCGCCAACACGTAGTCAAAGCGCAACGAGTCATTAAATTGCTTAAATTCAGCGGCGCTTGGCTCGCTGAACCGTCCACCCCATAAACTCATGTGTTACTCCGCCTCGTCTGCTTGTTTGTGAAGTGCTCGAATACGGCTTGCCAAGCTATATAAACGAATAAAGCCTTCGGCATGTTTTTGATTATAGACTTCGTCTTCATCAAAGGTCGCAAATGCATTCGAGTACAAGCTGTTGGGCGAACGCTTCTGCGTCACAGTGGCTTGGCCTTTGTACAGTTTCACCACAATGTCGCCAGTTAACGGCTCAGCAATTTTGGTCGCAGCAGCTAACATCACTTCTTTCAACGGCGTGAACCAACGGCCGTCATACATAAGCTGGGCAAACTCATTGCCTAAGCGAATACGGTAGTCTTGCGTGGTGCGGTCAAGCACCAAGCTTTCTAAACCTTGCAACGCAGCGTACAGCACAGCACCAGCAGGTGTTTCATAACAACCGCGCGATTTCATGCCCACCAAACGGTTCTCTACCATGTCGAGACGGCCCACTCCATGGGCACCCGCTACTTTATTGAGGTGTAAAATAGCGTCGACCGGCTGATAGTCCTTATCGTTAATCTGCGTCAACTCACCGTTGGCAAAGGTCAATTTTAAATACTCTGGAGTATTAGGGGCATGCTCGGGCGCCACGGTCCAAGTCCATACTTGCTCAGTTGGCTCGTTCCATGGGTCTTCTAGTTCGCCACCTTCAGTTGAAATGTGCCACAGGTTGGCATCGCGGCTGTATATTTTGGTGGCCGACGCACTGCACGGTACATTGCGTTCAGCCAAATAGGTTAACAGTTGCGGGCGCGAGCGCATAGTCCATTCCCGCCATGGCGCAATGACTTTTAAGTCAGGGGCTAGCGCAGCAAACGCCGACTCGAAGCGCACTTGATCATTACCTTTACCGGTACAGCCATGAGCGACCGCGTCTGCACCCACCTGGCGCGCGACGGCAACTTGCGCCTCAGCAATTATTGGCCGCGCGAGTGCGGTGCCGAGTAAATATTGGCCTTCATAAATAGCACCGGTTTTAAGGGTTGGATAAATCACTTCGCTGGCGAACTTATCTTTTAAGTCAACCACATAACAACTACTTGCGCCCGAGGCGATGGCCTTTTCTTCAACCCCAGCCAATTCGTCGTCGCCTTGACCAACGTCAGCCACAAACGCCACCACTTCACAGTCGTAGTTCTCTTTTAACCAAGGCACAATTGCCGAGGTATCTAAGCCGCCCGAGTAAGCCAGTACAACTTTTTTCACAGAGGTGTTTTTAACGGCGCTCATGCGGCAGCTCCTTCAATTAATTTCACTAAAATAGCGTTTTGTGCGTGTAAACGGTTTTCGGCTTGCTGCAACACCAGGCTGCCCGCGCTATCAATCACCTCTGCGGTTACTTCGCGCCCGCGGTAAGCAGGTAAACAATGCATAAAATGCTTGGCGCCAAGGCGTTTCATTAAGTCGCTATTCACCTGAAACGGTGCAAAGTCATGCATCACGTCGTTGCTATCGCGCGTTTGCCCCATAGAAAACCAAGTGTCGGTATAAATAGCATCGGTTTGTTGCAGTTCGTTTAAGCTGTGCGCTACATGAATAGTGCCACCGGTTTGGTTGGCGACTTCTTGCGCTGCAGTCAGTAATTCAGTATTTGGCGCGTACCCTTCAGGTGTGACTATTTGTAATTGCATTCCTACTTGAGCGGCGCCGGCCATTAACGCATGACAGACATTGTTGCCATCGCCAATGTAAGTGAGGTGTACCTGCGACAAATCACCGAGCTGTTCTTGCAAGGTCAGTAAATCGGCTAACGCCTGGCAGGGGTGGCAAATGTCACTTAAGGCATTCACTACGGGCTTGCCCGAAGCGGCTGCAAGCTCACTCAAAGTGGCTTGTGAATAAACCCGTGCAACTATGGCGTCGTGCCAAAGAGCTAAGTTAGCACCCACGTCACTAGCTGGCTCGCGCGCACCCATGAGGTTTTGCGCATCTAAATAAATGCTGTGCCCGCCCAAGCGATTAATACCGGCCGCAAAGCTGGCGCGGGTGCGTAGCGATGGCTTTTCAAACAGCAGGGCAATGCTTTTGCCTTGCAAATAATTCGACCACGCGGTGGGGCGCTGCTTAATGGTGTGCGCTAACTGTAATAGGTCGTTGGTTTGCTGCGGGGACAAGTCGCCCATAGCCAATAAATCATTCATGTGTTGGAACCTTTCATATAAAACTGAGGTGTTAAATTGTGTTAGCTATTAAAAGCGGATGCGGGTTCCGGCTGCTTCACCCTTTGCTAAGCGGGTGAGCGCTTTGGCATCTTGCCAGCCGGCCACCGCGATGCTTCGTCGCGAGGCGGTTGCTGCTTGCACAGCGGCGTTAAGCTTGACCAACATGCCGTCACGCACGGTGCCGTCGGCAATAAGCGCGGGCGCTTGGTCAACCGATATAGACTCGATAAGCTCACCGTCTTGGTCCAAAATGCCTGGCACATCGGTGAGTAGAATTAAATCGGCATGTAAGAGCTGAGCAATAGCAGCCGCGGCTAAGTCCGCGTTGACGTTCAAGCGGTTACCAGCGTCGTCGGCGCCAATTGAGCTCAAAATAGGCAAGAAGTTTTTGTCTAGCAAAAACTGTAACAGCGCCGGTTGATTGGGGTGTGGAATACCCACCGCGCCGCGCGTGGCGTCCACGTCGCAACGCACTGAGTGCCCGGCTGATAAAGTTAACCCTACAGCGTTTAGTTGATGCTGCTGCGCAACGGCAACTAGCTGCGAATTCACATCACCCGCGAGTACACCCGCCACAATCGGCATTTGCACCGCCGGGGTAATGCGCTGGCCATCCACTTTCAAGCTGGTGTGGCCCAATTGCTCTAACAAGGCTTCGACCTGATCGCCTCCGCCATGCACCAACACCAACGGGCGTAACTTAGCCAATTGCGCAATAATGGTTAGCAGCGCATTTAAGTTGCTGTGACTTTGCAGCACGCGGCCACCAAGTTTAATCACTAATGGCGTACTCATATCACACCACCACGCCCCGTTAGGCCAGTGCTGGCGGGGATATCAAAATACATGTTAGCCAGTTGTACCGCTTGGGCGGCAGCGCCTTTCAATAAATTATCGATAGCCACGCACAAAATGACATGCCCGTTATGTACCACTGCGTGAATATCACAAAACGCCGTGCCTACCACGTCGTTAACAGCAGGTGGTTTTTGGCATAGCCGAACTAACGGCTGTGCGCTGTAGGCACGTTGCAAGGCTAAGTCAACGTCTTGCTGCGTAGTACCGGCCTCTAAAGGCGCATAAATAGTGGCTAAAATACCCCGCTTGAAATTCCCCAAATGCGGAACAAAAATGACAGGGCAGCCGACACTTTGACAAATTTCTGGCTGATGCCGGTGCGTCGCAACACCATACGCGGCCAAACTTACTTCACAAAAGCTGGTGTGCGCAGCCGCTTTGCGGCCCGCGCCAGACACACCACTTACCGCATTAATTAGCGGCGTGCCTTGCACCAAGTGCATTAACGGCTTTAAAGCCAATGCCGCTGCAGTAGGGTAGCAGCCAGGCACCGCCACCAAAGGCTCGTTGCCCTGTAGTATAGTCCATTCGGCTAAGCCATAAGGAACATCGGCAACCCCAATGTCGGGTTGCTCAAAAGCATAAGCTTGCAGGTGTTGATGTGGGTCGCGAAGCCGAAATGCACCTGAGAGATCAAATACAACCAACCCAGCTTTGATCAATACAGGGGCAAGTTCAGCGCTCGCTTCATGGGGTAGCGCTAAAAAAACCACCCGAACTTGCTGCGCAAGCTGCGGCAACAAATCCGAGTGCCAAGGTTGCAGAATAATATCAAGCTGACCCGCTATTTGTGGGTACAAACCAGCAAGGGGCTCTGCTTCTTCACGTGCGCTAGAAGAATAAGCATGTTTAAGCACAAAGAGTGGGTGATTATGCAGCAGCCACGCCAACTCAACGCCGCTATAGCCGCTAGCGCCAAAAACCGCGCATGGTATGCTTTTATCAAGTTCCACTAGATTAAATCACTCGTTGTTTTATGGTCAAAACGTGATCGAATTATAGTGAATAAAAATGCACAAAACAAGAATAAAAAATCAAAAACGATATTGGCTATTAGATATTAGATATTGGTTAGGGCGTTTCGAGCCCCCCCGCCCGCTAATATCTAATATCCAATATCCGATATCGCTCTTGATCTTGAGCCGCTTGCGGCTTATAATTCGCGCCCTAATTTGACGTGTTGCTTATAAAAGCAGCACATTTTTTAACAGTAATTTGTATGGTGTCCGGCAATAGATCGGATGGCGATGCAGCCTAACGAGGTAACCCCATGAAACAAGGTATCCACCCAGAATATAAAGAGCTGAAAGTATCATGCTCTTGTGGTCACTCTTTTGTGACTAACTCTACTAAAGGCGGCGAATTGCACTTGGACGTATGTGCAGAGTGTCACCCGTTCTACACTGGTAAACAGCGTATTATGGACACTGGCGGTCGTATCGAGAAATTCAACAAGCGTTTCAGCGTGTTGGGTGGCAAGAAAGAGTCTTAATTCAGACCCTTTTAAGCAGATTAACGAGAAAGGCGCCAGAAGGCGCCTTTTTTGTGTCCACAAAACAAGGAATGCTGCGGTTTCATTGAAAATTTCGATGGTGCCAATTTAAACAATTTAAAATCTTACTACCTATTTTGAGCTAATATGGCGTGCCTTATCAGGTAAGATGTCTTATTCGCAAGATTCAAACTACAATACTCGGAATAACTTGAAAAAATAGGTGCGCCACAATATGACCGACTTCCGCAAACAAGCCTTGGATTACCATGCGTATCCAACCCCTGGCAAAATTAGTATTGAGCTAACAAAACCCGCAGAGACCAGTAAAGATCTCGCGTTAGCTTATAGCCCGGGTGTGGCGGAGCCGGTAAGAGCCATTGCTGAAAACCCGGAAGATGTTTACAAGTACACCGCCAAAGGCAATATGGTGGCGGTTATTTCTAATGGCACGGCTATTTTGGGCTTGGGCAATTTAGGGCCGATGGCGTCAAAGCCGGTCATGGAAGGTAAGGCATTGTTGTTTAAGCGCTTTGCAGGGCTAGATTCCATCGACATTGAAGTGACACACCGCACCACGCAAGACTTCATCAACACGGTAGCGAATATTGCTGACAGTTTCGGCGGCGTAAACCTAGAAGATATTAAAGCGCCCGAATGTTTTGAAATTGAGCAGGCTCTTATTGAACGCTGCGAAGTGCCGATTTTTCATGATGACCAGCACGGTACCGCTATTGTGACAGCCGCTGGCTTGCTGAACGCACTAGAAATTCAAGGCAAAGACCTACGCAAAGCACAAATTGTCTGTTTGGGTGCTGGCGCTGCGGCCATTGCCTGTATGGAGCTATTGATTAAGTGTGGTGCCCAACGCGAGCACATTTATATGCTCGACTCCAAAGGAGTTATTCATACGCGCCGCGACGATTTAAATGAATACAAAGCGCTATTTGCCAACAACACAGACAAACGCACGCTTGAAGAAGTTATCACCGAAGCAGACGTGTTTGTGGGTGTATCTGGGCCGAACTTATTAGCACCAGATGCACTTAAACTTATGGCCGAAAAGCCAATTGTGTTTGCCTGCTCAAACCCAGACCCCGAAATTAAGCCAGAACTGGCACTGGCGGTTCGCGACGATTTGATTATGGCCACCGGCCGATCAGATTATCCCAATCAGGTTAATAACGTATTGTGTTTCCCGTTTATTTTCCGCGGTGCACTGGACGTACGCGCCAAAGCCATTAATGACGAAATGAAGTTAGCTGCAGTAGAGGCAATTCGCCAACTGGCTAAAGAGCCGGTACCAGAAGCTGTATTAAAAGCGTCAGGTGTCGACAAGCTTGAATTTGGCCCTAATTATATTATTCCGAAACCACTTGATGCGCGTTTGCGTACCCGAGTGTCGCGGGCGGTAGCAGAAGCGGCTGTTGCGTCAGGCGCTGCCCGCATCGAGCTCCCCAAAAACTACATGGCTGAATAAACCGTTTTTCGTGCGCTGCGCTGTTCGTACGCTGCGCTGTTCGTGCGTGCGACGCACTGTTCGAAGTCGTTTCGAACAGCATCGCGTACCAACAGTGAGCGAAGCGAACGTACGAATAACGATTAACGCTTAACGCTTTTCGCGGTACACTTTCGGGTATGACGCATGTAATTCAAATTGCGCTGCCCGTTCCCCTGCCGCGCCTATTCGATTATGACAGCCCCACACTTCCAGTTGTGGGCGCGCGCGTGCGTGTGCCATTTGGGAATCGCCAACTCGTCGGTGTTTGTTTGGGTGAAAGTACACAACCCGATGACAGCTATGTGCGTAAACCGATCGTTGAAGTACTTGATCAAGAATCGTTATGGTCACCGCCGGTGTGGCGCTTATTAAATTGGGCGGCTGGGTATTATCATCATGCTTTGGGTGATGTGATTCAAAATGCGCTACCGGTGTTATTGCGCCAAGGTGAGCGGGCGAGTTACCAAGCCACCACGCAGTATCAGGTAACGGCAGAAGGTAAAGCTGAAGCACTAGAGTCATTAAAGCGCGCCCCCCAGCAACAGCGGTTATTGGCTGCATTGCAAAAAGAAGCCTTGTTAAGCCGCGATATTCGCACGCAAGAGTTTTCGCCATCGGCGCTTAAAGCACTGCAAAACAAAGGCTGGGTTGAGGCGGTAGAGCATATACCCGCGGCAGTGCAAAGTTGGCAGTTAAAAATAGCTGCCGAGCCGTTACAGTTAAATCCTGAGCAGGCGCTTGCCGTGGCCGCCATTGGTGCTGCTAAAAAAGCGCAGACTTATTTGCTTGAAGGTATTACCGGTAGTGGTAAAACAGAAGTGTACTTGCAGGCCATGGCCGACGTGTTGCGGCGCGGCCAACAGGTGCTCGTGCTGGTGCCCGAAATTGGTTTAACACCACAAACATTACGGCGCTTTAAACAGCGTTTTGATGTGCCTGTGGTGATGTTGCATTCAGCATTGACTGACCGCGAGCGGCTAGATGCCTGGCTTGACGCGCGTGCTGGCAGCGCGGCAATTATTATTGGTACGCGCTCGGCTATTTTTACGCCGTGTAAAGCGCTGGGCATGATTATTGTTGACGAAGAACATGACAGCTCACTGAAGCAGCAAGAAGGCTTTCGTTACCATGCCCGAGACCTTGCAGTTATGCGCGGGCATGAAGAGAGCGTACCGGTTATTTTGGGCTCAGCGACACCTTCGTTAGAAACCCTAAATAACGCGCTGCATAAGCGTTATGCCCATTTAACGCTCACCATGCGGGCTGGGGCTGCTAAATCGGCTCGCCATGTATTACTTGATATAAAAAACACCCAATTAAAAGCCGGCTTGTCCAAGCCCTTGCTTGACCTCATGGGGGAGCACCTAAAAGCCGGTCAACAAGTGTTGTTGTTTTTGAATCGCCGTGGTTATGCGCCGGCGCTAATGTGTCATGAATGCGGTTGGCTTGCAAAGTGCCGCCGCTGTGATGCTTATTACACCGTGCACCAAGGGCAGCGGCAATTACAGTGTCATCATTGCGGAAGCCAGCAATCTTTGCCGCGCCAGTGCCACGACTGCGGCTCGACACAGCTAATTGGCCGTGGGGTAGGAACCGAACAACTCGAGCAAGTGCTACAGCAACACTTTCCCGAGTACCCTGTGCTGCGAATTGATCGCGACAGCACGCGTCGCAAGGGTAGCTTAAATCAGCATTTAGAAGACGCCCGTGATAATAGATATCCCATTTTGGTTGGCACCCAAATGCTCGCCAAGGGTCACCACTTTCCGGAAGTCACATTAGCCGCGTTGTTAGACGTTGATGGGGCATTGTATAGCGCAGATTTTCGTGCGGCAGAGCGCTTGGGGCAGCTATTTACCCAAGTTGCTGGGCGTGCAGGCCGAGCCAGTAAGCCGGGTACTGTGGTGTTGCAAACTCACCACCCCGAACACGAGCTAGTGCAAGACCTAGTCAATAATGGCTACAGTCACTTTGCCAAAAGTGCGCTGCAAGAACGTCACCTCACACAATTACCACCGTTTAGCCAGCAAGCCTTGTTTCGGGCCGAGGCCAACAATGCAGCGGCTGTTATTGAAGCGCTGCAAAGCATTGCTAATTTGTTTCCGCAGCGCGAGGACGCCTTTGTGCTTGGGCCTTTGCCCGCAGTTATGGAACGTCGTGCAGGCCGTTACCGATACCAATTATTGCTGCAAACGCAACACCGCGGGTTGCGTGCACAACTGTTGCGCTATGTATTGCCGCAGCTTGAGTCGTTACCAATGTTAAGAAAAGTGCGGTGGTCGCTAGACATTGACCCACAAGACTTCTGTTAACCCGCAAAAACATATAAAATGCTGAACAGCAAAAACGCTATTAGCTATTAGATATTGGATATTGGATCTGATGTTTTGGGCTTTGTCTAATATCCAATATCTAATATCTAATATCTAATATCTAATATCGCATTAAGGTTTAAATTAAATGAAAGAACAGTTGGAATCCCTCCTTGCCGCGGCCGTTGCTACCCTGCAACAACAAGGTACCCTCGCAGCTGACGTACAACCACGCATTCAGCTAGACCGCCCGCGCGACAAAAGTCATGGGGATTTCGCTACCAACTTAGCGCTGATGTTGGCTAAACCTGCGAAAATGAACCCACGGGCATTGGCGGAAGCAATGATTGCGGCGTTACCAGAAAATAACTTAGTGGCGAAAACCGAAATTGCCGGGCCTGGCTTTATTAACTTCACTATTAGCCAACAGCAACTGATTGATCAGCTTGAACATGCCTATCAAGATGAGCACGCAGGCATTCAGGCTGCGGCGCAGGCAAAAACCGTGGTGATTGACTATTCATCGCCGAACTTAGCTAAAGAAATGCACGTTGGCCATTTGCGTTCTGCCATTATTGGTGACGCGGTATCACGTGTAGAAGAGGTGCTTGGCCACAAGGTGGTGCGCCAGAACCACGTAGGTGATTGGGGTACCCAGTTTGGTATGTTACTGGCGCACATGGAAGAGCTTGATAATGCCGATTTGGACATGGAGCTAAGCAACCTAGAAACCTTTTATAAAGCGGCGAAAAAGCGCTTTGATGAAAGCGAAGCCTTTGCTGCGCGAGCACGCGAATTAGTGGTTGCGCTGCAGTCCGGCGAGCCGAAATGCCGAGCGCTTTGGCAGCAATTTATTGACGTGTCATTAAGCCACTGCCAAGAAGTTTATGACCGTTTAGGGGTGAAGTTAACTCGCGCAGACGTCATGGCTGAGAGCGCCTACAACGATGATCTCCCACAAGTTGTGGCCGATTTAAAAGAGCAAGGCCTATTGGTTGAAGACCAAGGCGCGCAGTGTGTGTTCTTGGATGAGTTTAAGAACAAAGACGGTGAGTCGTTGCCGGTTATCGTGCAGAAATCAGGCGGTGGCTATTTGTATGCAACGACCGACTTGGCTGCTGTGCGTTATCGCCAAAATGTGCTTAAAGGCGACCATTTAATGTATTTTGTCGATCAGCGTCAGGGCTTGCACTTTCAGCAAATTTTCACCCTAGCGCGCAAAGCAGGTTTTGCGCGTGAAGACCTACAAATGGATCATTACGGGTTTGGTACGGTTATGGGCAAAGACGGCCGTCCATACAAGAGCCGCGACGGCGGTGTCACGAAATTAGCTGACTTGCTAGATGAAGCGGAAAAACGTGCACTCGAGTTGGTCCAACAAAAGAACACGCAACTAACATCTGATGAGCAGGCTCATGTGGCCAAAGTAGTGGGTATTAGCTCGGTAAAATATGCTGATTTATCGAAAAACCGCACCAGTGACTACATTTTTGACTGGGACACAATGCTCAGCTTTGAGGGTAACACTGCGCCATACTTGCTTTACGCTTATACTCGGGTTAACAGTGTATTTGGCAAAGCAGGCGTTGACCCAAGCAGCATTACCGCACCATTTATTTTGAATGACGAGCGTGAAATTGCGTTGGCCAATATTTTAGTGCGCTTTAACGAAGTGGTGCACACGGTTGCCGACAAAGCCATGCCACATTTCTTATGCGGTTACTTGTACGACGTTGCCGGTGCTTTTTCCAGCTTTTACGAGGCCTGCCCAATATTGCAGGGTGACGACCAAGACGTCCGTCAAAGCCGCTTGAAACTTGCCGCGTTAACGGCAAAAACTTTACGCCAAGGTTTAGAACTGCTTGGTATTCCAACGCTTGAGAAGATGTAAGCATGGACTACGCAAATCGTAAGCGGCCGCCAAAGCGCACGCCACCGAAAAAATCGACACGCGGCAAAAGCCAGCAGCCAACCAAACCTGCTGTACCTTGGTTAGTGGTGCTATTAGCCATTATTTTGGTAGGTGGGTTTGCGTGGTTATTAAGTGCTATTTCTGGGCGTTCGCAACAGTCTGCGCCGCAGTCGGTTGACGTACCGCCGGCACAGCAGCAACCACAAGCCCAACCGCAAAAAGACCCACTTCCAGAGCAACCCGAAGAACCTTGGGACTACATTGAAGTATTGGAAAACCAAGAAGTTGTGGTAGACGTGCCTGAACGTGAGTTGGGGCCACCAAAGCTGATGCAGTGCGGCTCGTTTCGTAACAAAAGTGACGCGGAACAAATGCGCGCCATGATTGCCATGATAGGGCTAGAGTCACAGATTCGGAGCACCGACGGCGGTAACGGCGTTTGGCACCGAGTTATTCTGGGCCCTTACGAATCGAAACGCGATGCCGAGCGTGATCGCCATAAATTAGAGCGCGGAAACATACACGGTTGCCAAATCTGGAACTGGAATTAATCACTCGCCTATTGAAAATCACAAATACGACCTCATAACTGGAGCATAGCAACCAAGAGGACGTATTTGTGACTACAATCGTATCAGTCCGTCGCGGTGACAAAGTTGTCATCGGTGGCGATGGCCAAGTTTCACTTGGCAACACCGTGATGAAGGGCAACGCACGCAAAGTGCGCCGTTTATACAATAACCAAGTGCTGGCGGGTTTCGCCGGCGGTACTGCCGACGCTTTCACGCTATTTGAACGCTTTGAAAAGAAGCTAGAAGCCCATCAAGGTAACCTGATGCGGGCCGCCGTAGAGCTGGCCAAAGACTGGCGAACAGACCGCGCGCTGCGCCGCCTTGAAGCCCTATTGGCTGTTGCCGACAAGCATACCTCATTAATTATTACCGGCAACGGTGATGTGGTGCAGCCTGAAAATGACCTCATTGCCATTGGCTCGGGTGGGCCGTATGCCCAAGCTGCCGCCACCGCTTTGCTGGAAAACACCGAATTAAGCGCACGTGAGATTGTTGAAAAAGCCCTGACTATTGCAGGCGACATTTGTGTCTACACCAACAGTTTCCAAACCATTGAAGAACAGGAGTCGGTAAGCAATGTCTGATATGACCCCACGTGAAATTGTTGATGAATTAAACCGACACATTGTCGGTCAAGATAATGCGAAAAAAGCAGTTGCGGTGGCGTTGCGTAACCGTTGGCGTCGCATGCAGCTAAACGAAGAGCTGCGTCAGGAAGTTACTCCGAAAAATATTCTTATGATTGGCCCAACGGGCGTTGGTAAAACTGAAATAGCACGGCGGTTAGCAAAGCTTGCTAACGCACCCTTTATTAAAGTAGAAGCCACTAAGTTCACCGAAGTTGGTTATGTTGGTAAGGAAATTGAGTCGATTATTCGCGATCTTACCGACACTGCAGTGAAGCAAACACGTGAACAAATGATGCAAAAAGTGCGTCACCGCGCCGAAGACGCCGCAGAAGAGCGCGTGCTTGATGCTTTATTGCCGCCGGCCAAGAAAACCACCGGCTGGGCTGACGAGCAGGAAGAGCCGCGCGAACAGTCAAACACGCGCCAAGTGTTCCGCAAAAAATTGCGCGAAGGGCAGCTAGACGACAAAGAAATAGAGATAGAAATTAGCGCGCCACAAATGGGCGTTGAAATTATGGCACCACCGGGCATGGAAGAAATGACTTCGCAGTTGCAAAGCATGTTCCAAAACCTTGGTAGCGGTAAGTCGAAGCCGAAGAAAATGAAAATCAAAGATGCGTTAAAGCAATTGATTGAAGAAGAAGCGGCAAAAATGCTCAACCCGGAAGAAATCAAAGAGCAGGCGCTTAATTCAGTTGAGCAAAACGGCATTGTGTTCTTAGACGAAATTGACAAAATTTGTAAGCGCGGCGACGTATCGGGCCCAGATGTGTCGCGTGAAGGCGTGCAGCGTGATTTGTTGCCGTTAGTTGAAGGGACCACGGTATCGACCAAGCACGGCATGGTGAAAACCGATCATATTTTGTTTATTGCATCGGGTGCTTTCCAAATGTCCAAGCCGTCTGATTTGATTCCTGAGTTGCAAGGCCGCTTACCCATTCGCGTAGAGCTAGAAGCGTTAACCAGTGCCGACTTTATTCGCATTTTAACCGAACCCAACGCGTCGTTAACCACGCAATACAAGGCACTTATGGCCACTGAAGGCGTTAACGTTGAGTTTACCCAAGACGGTATTCGCCGTATTGCTGAAACTGCGTTTCAGGTAAACGAAACCACCGAGAATATTGGCGCACGCCGTTTGCATACAGTGCTTGAGCGGTTAATGGAAGAAATCTCGTTTAAAGCAAGTGACTTACAAGGCGAAACCATCGAAATTGATGCGGCATACGTTGATAAGTACTTAGGCGAGCTGGCGCAAGACGAAGACCTCTCACGCTTTATTCTGTAATCAGCTATACTTTTGCTTTACACTACAGGCTAAACACGCAAGTGGCTTAACATTCAATCTGTTAAGCCACAGTTTTGTCACAGCAACTGGAGTACGGCAATGGAATACAACACCTCTGAGCTTTGCGATTTATACCCAGATATGGTCGATGTGGTTGAACCCATGTTCATTCACTACGGCGGTCGGGTTTCGTTTGGCGGCCAGTTGGTCACCGTGAAGTG
Organism: Pseudidiomarina woesei; assembly: GCF_001418345.1. Taxonomy (GTDB): domain Bacteria; phylum Pseudomonadota; class Gammaproteobacteria; order Enterobacterales; family Alteromonadaceae; genus Pseudidiomarina; species Pseudidiomarina woesei. Next base: position 228,826 of record NZ_LIPW01000003.1, on the reverse strand, counting down.
CTTCGAAGACAAAGGCATTATCGAAGAAGTGGTGCAGCAGCCGGGTACCGGCAAGGTGTTGCTCATTGACGGTGGTGGTTCAACCCGCCGCGCGTTAATCGATATTGCAATTGCTGACTTAGCGTTTGAAAACGACTGGGAAGGTATTGTCTGCTTCGGTGCCGTGCGTGATGTCGATGCCCTTGATGAACTTGATATGGGTATTATGGCGCTGGCGTCTATTCCTGTTGGCGCTGGCAACGAAAGCGTTGGCGAAGTAGATGTCGCGGTGAATTTTGGTGGTGTAACCTTCTTGCCAGAAGACCACTTATATGCCGACAGCACCGGTGTTATCATTTCTCCAGAACCGTTAGATATTGAATAGCGACCCATGTTTTTAACGGCTATTGATCCCAGTGCGTGGTTTACGCCACGCGCCGGTGAAATTCGTCTCGGGCAAACGCTTGCCTGCTTAGCGCAGCAGCAAGACATGTCAGTTTATCATCACGCCATTGAAGAGTCCTGGCAACAAGGGCAACGCATTGCCATTGTAGGTGTGCCAGAGTCTATCGGGCCACGTGCAAACTTAGGCCGCGGCGGTGCTGAGCACGCATTTGGTGCGGCCCTAAAAGGGCTGTTGTCGTTACAGTCTAACCCCATGATTGCCGACCACGAGTTATTGCTTGTTGGGCAAGTTGATGTCACCGACTTACAGCAACAAGGCGATGCCTTACGCAACAGCGATATAGGTGAGTTAGCGCATTTGCGAGAATTAGTTGAACGCCTTGATCAGCGAGTGCAGCAAGTGGTGCAGCCGTTGTTTGAGTGCGGCTTTGACGTGATTCTTATTGGTGGTGGCCACAATAATGCTTACCCGCTAATTCGGGCGCTAAAACAAGCCAGCGGCACCGCCGTAGGCGCCGTAAATTTAGACCCCCACGCCGACTTTCGCGCGCGCGAAGGTCGTCATAGCGGTAATGGTTTTAGCTATGCCTACATGGAAGACGCGTTACAACATTATCACGTGGTTGGCTTGCATGAAGGTAAAAACAACGCCGATAGCTTGAAGCAGTTTAGCGACGCTGAGTTTACCTACCGCAGTGTGCATGAACTATACGTAAGCGACTGGCGCGCCGAATTGCAGGCAACAGCAGCGCAAGCCGAAGCCTGGCATGTACCCTTGGGCATTGAGGTTGATGTTGATGCCTTACAAGGGGTGCCGGCCAGCGCGATTAACTTTAACGGGTTGTCTATTGCGCAAGGCTATAGCTTCGTTGAGTGCTTAGCTAGCCTACCGCGAACGCGCTATGTGCATTTAGCTGAGGCCGCGCCAAGTTTGCACCCAGCAGGGCGCGAAGCTGGTGACATGGCATGCGCGCAACTGCTAAGTGAGTTAGTGCTTGCTTACTTGCATGGCTTTCAGCGCCGCTCACCTTGATGCCAACACGCCACTAGCGGGTTAGTGCCATATTGGTAAGTTAAGCTAGCTGGGTCGTCAATATTCCACAAGCAAATATCCGCACGTAAACCTGGTTTTAACTGGCCACGGTCACTTAAGCCAAGCGCTTTTGCGGCGTTAACCGTCACTGCTCGCAGGCATTCTTCTGGGGTTAAACGAAACAGGGTTGCTGCCATTTGCAGCATTAACTGTAGGCTTAAAATCGGTGAAGTACCTGGGTTAGCGTCGGTGGAAACAGCAATAGGTACGCCGTGCTGACGCAACAACTCAACCGGCGGTTGCTTGGTTTCGCGCAGAAAATAAAACGCACCGGGTAGCAACACGGCAACGGTCCCAGCAGCCGCCATTGCCTTTATACCGGCCTCGTCTAAATACTCTAAATGGTCACAACTTAACGCTTGGTAGCGCGCAGCTAAGGCACTGCCATGTTGATTGCTTAATTGTTCGGCATGTAATTTAACCGGCAAACCAGCCTGTTTAGCAGCCTGAAATACACGTTCAGTTTGTGTGGTGCTAAAACCAACAGACTCACAAAACGCATCAACAGCATCGGCCAAGCCTTCGTTGGCTAGCTGGGGAATAATTTCCTCAACCACGCTATCTATGTAGCCATTGGCGTTGTCTTTAAACTCTGGGGGAACCGCATGGGCCGCTAACAAAGTGGTAAGCACCGAAACTGGCAACTGCGCACCTAGGGCACGCGCCGCGCGCAGCTGTTTGCGTTCGTGCTCAAGGCTTAAGCCGTAGCCTGACTTTATTTCAATAGTGGTCACGCCTTCGCGCAGCAAGGCTTGCAAGCGTGGCAAGGTGGCGGCAATCAGTTCGTCTTCGCTGGCGGCACGAGTCGCGCGTACGGTTGCGGTGATACCGCCGCCTTGGGCAGCAATATCGGCGTAACTAACGCCGTGTAGGCGTTTGGCGAATTCATCGGCGCGCGAGCCAGCCCAAACTAAATGCGTGTGGCAGTCAATCAGCCCAGGGGTAACTAAGCCGCCCTTGCCATCCATACTTGCTATGGAACGCAAATGACTTGGCTCATCAGCTGCAGGGCCGGCATAAATAATTTGTTCCGCATCAAATACCACCACACCGTCGTCAACAAGGCCGTAACCCTCACCAACCATAGTTGCCAAACGAACCGAATGAATGCGCTGTGGTACTAATGCCATAAAAAAGCCTCCGCCATAACTTGTATATACAATTAAATCTGCCTACACTTTAGCACACTCTTTGAAGTGCTGCAGCGAGGGTATTCGTGAAATTTTCCAAAATTAAGCAACACATTTATAGCAAAATTGCTTCGGGTGAGTGGCCAGAAAACCACCCCGTTAGCTCGGAAAACGCACTGGCTAACCAATTTAGTGTTAGCCGCATGACGGCTCGACGTGCTTTGCAAGAGCTTGCCGATGAAGGCCTAGTGATTCGTAGCAAGGGCTCAGGCACTTATGTGGCGCCACTTAAATCGCAAACGTCATTCATGGCTATTCGTAATATTGCCGATGAAATTCGTGCACGCAATCATGATTACGAAGCGCATGTGCACACGCTTAAGCAAGTGCCTGCAAGTTTACAAGTTGCCGAGCAGCTTGGGTTAGAGCCAGGTGCACCGGTGTTCTATTCAGTTATTGCGCACAGTGAAAATGGCTTACCTGTGCAAGTTGAAGAGCGTTACGTGAACCCCATGGTTGCGGCCGACTATTTACGCCAAGACTTTACCTACATCACGCCCCATGAATATCTCAGTGCAGTAGCGCCATTAACCGAGGCCAGCCATCAAATAGAGGCGGTAACCCCGTCGGCTCAAGTGTGTGACTGGCTTGAATTGACCAAGCCAGAGCCCTGTTTACGCATTATCCGCCGCACCTGGAGTGATGCCGGCGTGGTGACTTACGCGGTGTTGACGCACCCAGGGTCGCGCTTTGTATTGGGTGGTCACCTCACGTTTAAACCGTAAATTTGACCGATTGTTTGACGCATATATTTAACTAAAAAGGACGCAGTAATGTCTTTTACACGACTAGACGAAACCCGAAAAATTCGTGCCGATCATGGCACCAAGCTCACCACCGCCAACTGGCAGATTGAAGCAGCCAAACGCATGCTTATGAACAACCTTGATGACGAGGTGGCTGAGCACCCACAAGCACTAGTGGTTTATGGCGGTATTGGCCGTGCAGCCCGCAGTTGGGAAGCCTTTGACAAAATTGTTGAAGTACTTGAACGTTTAAAGCCAACGGAAACCTTGTTGATACAGTCTGGTAAACCTGTTGGTGTATTCCCGACCCACGAAGACGCACCACGCGTGCTTATTGCCAACTCAAACTTAGTGCCGCAATGGGCAACCTGGGAACACTTCAACGAGCTCGATAAAAAAGGCCTGATGATGTACGGCCAAATGACTGCAGGTTCATGGATATACATAGGTTCGCAAGGCATTGTGCAAGGCACCTACGAAACCTTTGTGTCGGTTGCTCGTCAGCATTTTAATGGCGACACCAAAGGCCGTTGGGTATTAACCGGTGGCTTGGGCGGTATGGGCGGCGCGCAGCCGTTAGCGGCAACCATGGCTGGCTATAGCATGTTGGCGGTGGAATGTGATGAAACCCGTATCGATTTCCGCCTACGTACACGCTACTTAGATCATAAAGCAACTTCGCTGGACGAAGCATTGGCGATTATTAACGAAGCCTGCGCACAAGGCCAAGCGGTGTCGGTTGGTTTGTTAGGCAACGCCGCAGATGTTTATGCTGACTTAGTTGCGCGCAATATTACCCCCGACGTGGTAACTGACCAAACTTCAGCGCACGACCCATTGCACGGCTACTTGCCACAAGGTTGGACGCTTGAAGAATACAAACAGCGTCAGCAAAGCGACGCCAACGGCACCGTTGCTGCGGCGAAACAGTCCATGGCCGTGCAGGTGCGTGCTATGTTGACGTTGCAAGAGCGCGGCGCAGCAACGCTTGATTATGGCAACAACATTCGGCAAATGGCCAAAGACGTTGGCGTAACCAACGCATTTGATTTTCCGGGCTTTGTACCAGCCTATATTCGTCCACTATTTTGCCAAGGGATTGGGCCTTTCCGCTGGGTGGCGCTGTCAGGTGACCCAGAAGATATTTATAAAACCGACGCCAAAGTCAAAGAGCTAATTCCAGATGACCCGCACTTGCACAACTGGCTCGACATGGCGCGTGAACGTATTAGTTTTCAAGGGTTACCAGCACGCATTTGCTGGATAGGCTTGAAAGACCGCGCACGTATTGCCCGCGCTTTTAACGACATGGTGAAAAATGGCGAGCTTAAAGCGCCTATCGTGATTGGACGTGATCATTTGGACTCGGGCTCTGTGGCGAGCCCAAACCGCGAAACCGAAAGCATGATGGACGGCTCAGACGCTGTGTCCGATTGGCCATTGCTCAACGCGTTATTGAATACTGCCGGTGGCGCCACCTGGGTTAGTCTGCATCACGGCGGTGGTGTAGGTATGGGCTACTCGCAGCACTCTGGTGTGGTTATTGTTGCAGACGGAACTGCGGCTGCCGACCAACGCTTAAGCCGTGTGCTTTGGAATGACCCGGGCACCGGAGTTATGCGCCATGCTGACGCTGGTTATGACATTGCGCGCGACTGCGCAACCGAACAAGGCTTAGACTTACCGATGTTGGAGAACAACTAATGCAGACACAATTTGAACTACAACCCGGTACCTTAAGTTTGACCCAGCTGCGCCAATGGTGGGCGCAGCCACAGCAGCTTAGCCTGCATAACGACGCCGATGCAATCATTGCGCGCTCGCACCAAACCGTCGCTGACGTGTTAGCTGCGGGCAAAGTGGTGTACGGCATTAATACAGGGTTTGGCTTGCTAGCGAACACCCGAATTCCACCTGAAAAATTAGAAGACTTGCAACGCCGCATTGTGTTGTCACATGCCGCAGGCACACAAGATCTGATGGACGACACCGTGGTGCGCCTAATGCTATTGCTGAAGATTAATTCACTAAGCCGTGGCTTCTCTGGGGTGCGCCGTGAAGTTATTGACGCGTTAATTGACCTAGTTAACCACCAAGTGTATCCATGTGTGCCAAGCAAAGGCTCAGTGGGCGCGTCTGGCGACTTAGCGCCATTAGCTCACTTGGTACTGCCATTACTTGGCGAAGGCCAAGTGCGCGTGAATGGCAACATTTACCCAGCGGTTGAAGGCATGACCAAAGCCGGCTTAAAGCCACTGAGTAATTTAGCGCCCAAAGAAGGCTTGGCTTTGCTAAATGGTACTCAAGCATCAACCGCGCTGGCCTTACATGGCTTGTTCCAAATTGAGCGAGTGTTTAATGCTGCCTTGGTTACCGGTGCTATGGCGGTTGAAGCAGCGATGGGCTCGCGGTCACCATTTGACGCACGTATTCATGCAGTGCGTGGTCAACCAGGCCAAATTAAAGTGGCCCAAAGCTTCCGGCAGTTATTGGCCGACAGCTCGGAAATTGCCGAAAACCACGCTGATTGCGAAAAAGTACAAGACCCATACTCGCTGCGCTGTCAGCCGCAAGTGATGGGCGCAGTATTTGATCAGTTGCAACACGCCAGTCAAGTTTTGGTGCGTGAAGCCAATGGCGTTACCGACAACCCCTTAGTGTTTAGCGACAATGGCGACATTATTTCTGGCGGGAACTTCCACGCGGAACCAGTGGCTATGGCGGCCGATATTCTCGCCATTGCCGCCAGTGAAATTGGCGCATTGTCAGAGCGCCGCAGTGCCTTGCTGATTGATCATCATTTAAGTAATTTGCCACCGTTTTTGGTGAACGACGGCGGTGTAAACTCGGGCTTTATGCTGGCGCAAGTTACCGCAGCGGCACTTGCTTCAGAAAACAAAACCTTGGCCCACCCAGCCTCGGTGGATAGCTTGCCAACCTCGGCGAATCAAGAAGACCATGTGTCGATGGCTACGTTTGCCGCGCGCCGGTTAACCGATATTGCACGCAACGTGCGGGACATTGTCGCCATTGAGCTGCTTGAAGCGGCGCAAGGTTTAGATTTCCGTCGCCCGTTAAAAGCGTCGCAAGCGGTTGAACAAGCACATGCAATTGTTCGCGAAAAAGTCAGTTTTTATGACCAAGATCGGTATTTTTCGCCGGATATCGCCGCAGTTGCGACATTAATTGAGCAGGGGCAGTTGCACAGTTTAGTGCAAGAAGGGGCAGTACTTGAGGACGCTTAAGCGTCCTCTTCTTCGTCTTTTAATGCTTGGCAGTCAACACACAGCGCAACATCTGGTTTGGCTGCTAAGCGTGCTGCAGAAATTTCTTCACCACACTCCACACAGTAACCATATTCGCCGCTACGCATACGTTGTAACGCTGCAGCAGCGCTGTCGGCTTGGCGCGAACCCGCTTGGTCATTGACCACGGTTTCTAGTTTACTGCGAATACGTAACAACTGCTGGGCGGATAACGATTCACTCATGTTAACGTCCTTCTTATTTGGATTTTTCGTCTTCTTTATCGGCGATAACAACAAACTGGCCGGTAAATTCAGCAACCGGTTTATCGCCATCAAATACTTGCGACTTTAGTGTCATGCGTGCGTTTTTACCAACTTCTAAACTGGATAAGTCACCCGTCATAGCCGACAAACGAGCTAATGCACGCGGTTCACGGCTAATTGGTTTGTGGTAATGAATTTGACCATCAGCCAATACCACCGCCCCCTGCAGCTGTCGCTCGCGCAATTGTAAATGCAACAACCCCCAACACGTCAAGGTTGCCAACGAATAAATACTGCCGGCAAACATAGTGCCATGCACATTAATATTGCGAGACAAGGTAGCCGATGTTTCAAATTCGCGCCCAGTGTATTGCGTAATTCGAATGCCCATGGTGTCAGAAATAGGTATTTCTTCGTGCCAAGTCTTTTGCAGCTCGGTGCACCAGTCGGGGCGATAAATAATACGGTTAAATTCGGTTAAGGTTTTACGCAACTGGTGCTCAGCTTGTGGATTTTTCACGGTATCGGCTTCTTCCACCACGTCATAACCACACTTAATATAAAAGCCCAAGGTGTTGTCACGCGAATTAATCACAATATGCTTCGCCCCTTCAGCGCGGGCTAACTGTTCAAGCGCATACACAATGGCCACGCCGTGGCCCTCGCCGCGATGTTCTGGCGCTGACGCCATAAAGCGAATTTGGCCTTCGTCTGGACTGTTAAAATGTAAACGGCCAACAGCAACCGCCTTGCCAGCGCTGTTCACAACCATACGATGATAGCCAACTTGGTCATATTCATCCTGCTCTGAGCCACGTGGACGCTGAAAGGGTTCACGTAATACACGCCAACGCAGGTCATAGTAGGTTTCGAATTGCTCCGGAGTTTCTGGTGCTATCACACGGTACATATTTATCCTTTATTGTTGGTTTGCAGCATAAAGGTCACCGGCCCGTCATTGACCAATGACACCGCCATATCTGCCCCAAACTCACCGGTGGCGGTGGTTAACCCCAACTGCTGCAGTGCCGCAACAAAGCTGCGGTAGAGAGGTTCGGCTTGGTCGGGCATTGCCGCGCTGGAAAAGCTAGGGCGTCGGCCCGAGTTGGTATCGGCCGCAAGGGTAAATTGCGACACCACCAAAACCCCACCTTGAATATCTTGCACACTTAAATTCATTTTGTCATCGCTGTCTGAAAACACCCGATAACCGGCTACTTTGTGTGCCAATTTCGTCACGTCTTGTGCGGTATCGTCACGCTCTATACCAAGTAAAACCAGTAAACCTTGACCAATAGCACCCACTTGCTGGCCATTAATGCTTACCGACGCTTGGCTAACACGTTGAATGAGTGCTTTCATGATTGATCATTGGCCTCTGTTGCTTCAGTGCTTTCTGGTGGGTCGAAGAACTCTTCAATACTGGCGGTTAACTCGGCACCAAGTAGTACAATGTTCCACGACACAAAAATCCACAGCAGCAAAATAGGAATGGCCGCTAATGCGCCGTAAATGGCTTGATAACTAGGAAACGCAGTAATGTAAGCAGCAAAACCACTCTTGCTCAGCTCAAATAAAATGGCAGCTAGCAGGGCGCCCCACACGGCGTGTTTAGCCCGCACAATACGGTTCGGCATCATAATATACAGCAGCATAAAGGCCACTAGCGATGTCACCAAAGGCACTATGCTTAATAGCGTTGTGCGTACCCCCGACACATATTCTTCGGCCGCCGCTGTTAGTGAAATAAGGTATGAGGTTACCGCCATACCAGAGCCCATTAAAATAGGGCCTAGGGTTAATATCATCCAGTACACGGCAAGTGCGACCACCATGCGGCGGCGCTTATGGTTGCGCCAAATGCGGTTCATGGTGGCGTCAATGGTACTAATGAGATTCACTGCCACGACAATCACAAACACCACACCAATGGTGGTCATTTTAGAAACGTTACTCACAAACTGGTTTAAGTATTCGCTGATTTCTTCGCCCGAGGTCGGCAATAAATTAGCGAACAATAGTTTTTCCAGCTCTTCTTTGAGCTGCTCAAACATAGGAAATGCAGAAAATACGCTAAACATGACAACCAGCAGCGGCACTAAAGCTAGCATACTGACAAAAGTTAAATGCCCAGCAACAATAGTGACACGATCATCTAAACAGCGTTTACCAAAGTATTTGGTGAACCGCCATGCTTTGCGGCCACGTTCCTTCCACGCGGTCATTGCTGTTGCTTCGCTGTTGTTATCGCTCATGTATTTATCCCTGTTGCATGGTCTATTCTACGGCCAAGCGTTGATTTTATTACCACTATAATCCCAAACCCGAGCCATTGCGTAAATAGGTTAATGAATTGCAACGTACCAAAGTGGGTTTCTATGAATGTTCTTATTATTGGTGCTGGGGGCGGCCTAGGTACAGCATTGGCGTCACATTATCACAAAGCTGGCCACCAAGTGCAGGCGCTAAGCCGCCAGGCTAGTAGTTTGCCAGAGGTATGCTGGCTGCAAGTTGAAGACTACAGCGCGGCACAATTACAGGCAGTGTTACCACAGCTGTATCAGCCCGACGTGGTCATTAGTACGCTGGGTGTGCTTCACAATGACAGTTTTATGCCCGAAAAACGATTGGCAGACGTGAACTTAGAACAGCTACACGAGAGCTTTCGAGTGAACGCCATCACGCCTATTTTGTTGCTGCAACAGCTGTTGGGGTTGCTACCGAAAAAGTCGGCGTGCATATGGGCGCAGTTGAGTGCTAAAGTCGGCAGTATTAGTGATAACTACCTTGGCGGTTGGTACAGCTATCGAGCCAGCAAAGCGGCCTTGAATATGCTGCTAAAAACCGCGGCGGTTGAACTAAAACGTACGCATAAGCAGCTCTGTATAGCGGCTATTCATCCAGGTACCACAGACACGGCGCTGTCTGAGCCGTTTCAACAACGTTTAGCGGCAGACAAACTGTATACACCGGCGCAATCAGCGCAACGTATTGCCGCAGTGATTGAGCAGTTACATGCTGAAAATTCAGGTGGTTTTTGGCATTGGGATGGCGCGCCACTGCCTTATTAAGCTATACTCGAACCATCGTTTTGTTCACGTTTAGAGCAAAAATACCAATCAGCAAGGAGCAATTATGCGTCAATTCGTTACCGTAATGTGGCTAGCGACGGCCACGTTAGCGCTAGGGGGCTGCCAGAGTGCCTACTACGGCGCCATGGAAAAAGTTGGTGTACATAAGCGTGATATTTTGGTTGACCGTGTTGATGACGCACGCGATGCCCAAGCCGACGCTCAGCAAGAGTTCAAATCAGCATTGCAACGTTTAGATGAGCTATTGAAATTTGATGGTGGTGAACTTGAAGAACGCTACAACGCGCTGAATGACGACTATGAAAGCAGTAAAAGCGCTGCCGAACGCGTACGTGATCGCATTGAAGCGATTGACGATGTGGCGCAAGCGTTATTTGACGAATGGCAAGATGAACTCGAGCTGTATAGTAACGACACAATGCGCCGAGAAAGCGAACGCTCACTACGCGACACCGAGCGCCGCTACAACAGTTTGTTGCGCAGTATGGAGCGTGCCGCCGCAACCATGGACCCCGTATTGGCAAAATTGCAGGACAACGTATTGTTTTTGAAGCACAACCTAAACGCTTCGGCAGTTGATGCCATTCGTGGTGAATACAATAGCTTACAAACAGATATTCAGGCGTTAATTCGCGAAATGGAAGCAGCTATAAACGAGTCGAACCAGTTTATTGCTGCAATGAAAGAGGGTTAAGCATGAGTGTATTAATTATTGCTGGTAGTAGCCGTAGCGAGTCGGTAAACCGTAAATTACAACAACGTATTTGTGAGGTGGCGGAAGCCGATGGTCGAGCCTGTTACGCCTACCAAGCCGCAGAACTTGATGCACCAATATATAACGGTGACGACGAGCAAGAAAACGGCGTACCGTCAAATATTCAAAAGTTAGCCAGTGCCATTAACGACGCCACCAAAGTGGTTATTGTCACTCCTGAATACAACAGCTCAATACCACCATTGCTGAAGAACGCAATTGACTGGACCACGCGCCTTGAACAAAACCCGTGGGTTGGTAAAACAGTGCTGTTAGCTGGTGCTTCGCCAGGTCGCCTTGGTGCTATGCGCGCTATGACACACTTAATGGTGGTTATGGGGGCAGTACAAAGCTGGGTGGCACCCATGTTTTTAAGCTGCCCCCAGGCTAGCGACGACACCATTGCAAAGTTCGACAGTGAACAAATTAAGAACTTTTTAAAGCAAGGCGACTAGTTGATCGCCTTGCGAGTAGGCTTGCATGCCGGCCTAGGTGCTGCTTAGGCGCCGCGTGGTTTTAAGCCAGCAAGGTAGGTGTCAATGGCCTGTAGGGCCGTGGCGGATAGGTCAAAATAGTCACGGTCTAACAGCCAGTTATACATTAAGCCATCAACCAAGCTAAATAACGCAACCACGCACGACTTTGAGTCGTATTTTTCGTCAATCAAGCCCTGCTGTTTGGCTTTATCGGCAAGCGCAACGCACTCGGTAATGCAGGCATTGCGGCCGCTTAAATGGCGTAAATGAATCGGCAAAGCGTCGTCAACATATTCACATTTGTGCAGCAGAATATTGACTAAAGCTTGGGTGTGCGGATCATCTTGCACTTGACCAATAATATGCAAACAGCGGGCTCGCAACAGTGAAATGGGGTCGCCGTGGTAAGTTTGCGCAAGTTCGTCACGCATGTCGTCAACAGGCAGGCGCACACGCTCCATTAGTGCATCAATAAGATCAAGCTTATTCTCAAAGTGGTGATAAATAGCGCCACGTGTTACCCCCGCTGCTTCCGAAACTTGGTTCATGGACGTATTCGACACCCCTTTTTCACTAAACAAGCGTTCGGCTGCATCAAGCAACTCTTGGCGTGTTGTCAACGCATCTTCTTTCGTTCGACGAACCACAATTCACCTCGTACCGTATAAGTGGTGACATTATAGTCGAAATTAAACAAACATGCATGCATGTATGTAAGTGAACGAAAATTTCATCATATAGTCACAGCTAAAGTGCTATGCTGAATTCAACTTAACCTGCAGTTACTTAATGGAGGTCGGCCATGAAAAATGATATTGACCAACGACTTGTACTGGACGCATTTGAAACTATTCATGAACACGGCAAAGCCGATGATGAAGGGCGCCGAACCTTAGACGGTATTACCGGTTACACAGACTTTGACGGGTATACGGTTTTTCTTGAAGGGCATGGTGTTAAAATGCGACTTGAGTTTCATAACAAGTACCACCTTGATTATGACAATGAACGCCAGTTCGAGAACTTTATGAAAGCGCTCGAAAATATTAGCAAAGGCCATTACACGCCCGAGCGCGAAACTAAATAGAGAAGCCGTGAAGTGAGTAAAACCAAAGCCTACACAGTTGCCGAAGAAATAGCCCATGCGTTAACCCACGGCGTGGGAGCCATAGCAGCCATTGTCGGCTTAATTTTTATGTTGGTATGGGCAGTTTCGTATGGTGACACCTTTCATGTTGTCAGTGCGGCCATTTATGGTGCCAGCCTTATCTTGTTGTATTTAGCATCAACCTTGTATCACGCATTTCCGTGGCCGCGTATTAAGGCGTTTTTTCAGCAAATGGACCACGCCGCTATATATGTATTGATAGCAGGTACTTACACACCTTTTGCTTTGGTAAACCTACGCGGCCCTTGGGGCTGGAGTTTATTAGGCGTGGTGTGGGGCATTGCTGTGGTTGGTGTAATTATGGAAGTGGCCATGAAAGAGCGTAAAAAATGGCTTTCTTTAAGCCTGTACCTCGGCATGGGCTGGATGGCGTTAATTATGATCAAGCCCATGATAGACAGCGTCGAGCCGGGCGGTTTGTGGCTGTTGCTCGCGGGTGGTCTTGCTTACACCTTTGGCGTGATATTTTACGTGTGGAAATCACTGCGTTATCACCATGCTATTTGGCATGTATTTGTGTTAGCCGGCAGTGTGTTGCACTTCTTCTCGGTGTTCTATTTTGTGCTGCCTCACTCTGACGTAGTGTAAGGGCTTGCCTTTCTTATCGGAAAGGGCTATGGTCTGCTCCGCATAGAGAGGAAGCCATGTTTAAAGCTGATTTTTCAATTCAAAGTACCGCACTTACCTTTCCAGTTTAAGCCGATTGCGCATCCGCAGTCGGCCGTTTCGTTAATTCCCTAATTCTAAATGTTCGTGTTTCAGTTCGGTAGGAGTAAATGCCGTGCTTGCGCGTGTATTGAGTTATTGCAACTCAGCCTCGTGTTTTAATCATCGTTTGTTTCAGTGCCAGCAACACCGCGTGTTGCAGCACCCTTTGCTGCTGTCTGATCTCATGCATCGTTTTGAGCAATTGCAGCAGCGCTCATCACGTATTCACCCATTAGCAGAAGTTGGGTCTGAAGTGACCGTTCGGCAAATTTTATCCCATGGCCGCGCGGGTCAGGCCTTAACGTTTCAAGTTGTCGAGCCAAGCCGTGCCAACCCAGATCGGGGGCAAGTGTCCTACCTGTCGCCGATTGGGTTGGCACTGCTTGCATTGCCGCTAGGCGCAGAATTTTCGGTCGTTTTAGGGGCCAGCGAAAGTCGTTGGCGTTTAATAGCACTCAACCGTAAAGGAGCGAGTAATGAGTAAAGAGAAAGAGAAAAAGAAACCACAAAAAACACTAAAAGAAAAACGTCGTGAGAAGAAAAACAAAAACCGCGACTAACAAAAAGGGCGCCGAAATGGGCGCCCTTTTTTAACGTAAAGCTGATAGTTTAGTCGTCTTTGCTACGGCTAGCGCGTTTACGCTCGTTTTCGGTCAGCATGCGCTTACGAATACGAATTGATTTTGGCGTAATTTCTACCAGCTCGTCGTCATCAATAAACTCAAGTGCTTGCTCAAGTGACATACGAATTGGCGGAGTTAGCAACAACGCATCGTCCGTACCAGCCGCACGAATGTTGGTTAATTGCTTACCTTTCAAACAGTTTACGGTTAAGTCGTTTGAACGGCTATGAATACCAATGACCATACCTTCGTATACTTCTTCGGCGTGACCAATCATTAAGCGGCCGCGTTCTTGCAAGTTAAACAACGCGTAAGCCAATGCTTTACCTTGGGCGTTAGAAATCAACACACCGTTAATACGCTGACCAATGTTGCCGCCTTTGAATGGGCCGTAATGGTCAAAACTGTGGTACATCAAACCCGTACCAGACGACAACGTCATGAACTCAGTTTGGAAGCCAATTAAGCCACGGCTTGGTACCACAAAGTCAATACGAATACGGCCTTTACCGTCTGGCGTCATGTTGGTCATTTCAGCTTTACGTAAGCCGAGTTTTTCCATCACCGAGCCTTGGTGCTGCTCTTCAATATCAACAGTTAAGTTTTCAAACGGCTCTTCTTTTACGCCGTTTACTTCGCGCATGATAACTTCAGGGCGTGATACCGCTAATTCAAAGCCTTCACGACGCATGTTTTCAATAAGTACGCCTAAGTGCAACTCACCACGGCCAGACACGCGGAAGCGGTCAGGGTTGTCGGTTTCTTGCACGCGCAACGCCACGTTGTGCTTCAATTCTTGCTGCAAACGCTCAAGAATTTGACGCGAGGTAACAAATTTACCTTCTTTACCAGCAAACGGTGACGTGTTTACTTGAAACGTCATGGTCACGGTTGGCTCGTCAACGGTAAGCGCTGGTAAGGCTTCAACGCTGCCAGCTGCACACACGGTGTCAGAAATTTTAAGCTCGCCCAAACCAGTCACAGCAACAATGTCGCCGGCGCTAGCTTGATCAGTTTCAATACGGTCAAGGCCTAAGTAACCAAAAATTTGGCCAACTTTACCGTTACGCTGTTTGCCGTCAGCACCCACAATAGTGACTTGCTGGTTCAGCTTTAAGGTACCGCGCTTAATACGGCCGATACCGATAATGCCCACGTAGCTTGAATAATCAAGCTGTGAAATTTGCATTTGCAATGGGCCGTCACGGTCAGCGTCTGGTGGCGATACTTTTTCAAGAATAGTTTCAAACAACGCTTCCATGTTGTCAGTTACGTCGTTGTAATCCAGAGTAGCCCAGCCGTTCAATGCCGATGCATATACCACCGGGAAGTCTAACTGCTCGTCAGTAGCACCTAAGTTGTCGAACAAGTCGAACACTTGGTCCATAACCCAATCTGGGCGCGCGCCTGGGCGGTCAATTTTGTTAATAACCACAATTGGCTTCAAGCCGTGTGCGAACGCTTTTTGCGTTACGAAACGGGTTTGTGGCATGGGGCCGTCAACCGCGTCAACCACCAACAATACTGAGTCAGCCATAGACAGTACACGCTCTACTTCGCCACCGAAGTCGGCGTGCCCTGGCGTATCAAGAATGTTAATACGGTAGTCTTTGTAATTAACCGCCGTGTTTTTGGCCAAAATGGTAATGCCACGCTCTTTCTCAAGATCGTTGGAGTCCATGATGCGCTCTTCTACGCCACCGCGGCTTTCTAAAGTGCCCGATTGTTGCAGAAGTTTATCAACCAGGGTTGTTTTGCCATGGTCTACGTGCGCGATAATTGCAATATTGCGCAGCTTGGAAAGTTCAGTCGCTTGAATAGTCATTAATAAAGCCTGTAAAAACACGAGGGGACGGGGTGAACCGCCATTGGTTAAAATAGCGGCGTATTATACGCGTCCCCCACTATACAAGCTAGTTTTTTTCGACGGCTTATGAATTGTCTTGTGGTTGGCTTTGTTTAAGACGCTTGTCCCATCGTTGCTGAGCATAGCGACGTAGACTTGGAATGGTATCGGTTTCGTCCATAATGGGCTGGCCCAAAATGGTCTCGATTATATCTTCAAGAGTAATTAGCCCCATCCAAGTGCCATGCTCGTCAAATACCAAGGCCATGTGCTGGCGCTTTTCAAGTAGCAAGCGCATCACTTGTTCAACGTCAACAGTTTCAGACACGACTTCAACATCGCGAGCCAACTGGTTCACGGTTTTTTCGGTTTCCGACTCCAGCGCTTCACTGCGTAAAATAATGCCGTGTGGCACTTCGTCTGCGTCAATAATTGGGAAGCGTGAATACGGCATGGCTTTCACTTGATACAAAAACTCACTAATGGTTTCATCTGGGCGCACCGACTCACAAACCGTGCGCGGTGTCATGACGTCACGTACTCGAATCGTGTGCAAGTCGAGCATATTGTTAATCACACGGCGCTCGTCGCTATCAATCAGTTTTTGTTCATGGCCAAGGGTTGAAAGTGCTTTAATTTCTGAGCGCACATCGACATGCTCTTCGCCGCCAATGCGTTTAGTAATTTGATCAGACATCCAAATAAACGGGCGCAAAATCATGATCAAGAAATTCAAAATACCTGGCAGCATGGGTGCTAACTGACGCCAAAATTTAGCCCCGATGGTTTTTGGCAAAATTTCGGAGAGCACCAAGATAAGCACCGTCATGACTGCTGAGGCCACTGCTAAGTAACCATCGCCAAATACCACCCCTACTTGAGCGCCTACACCAGCTGCACCGGCTGTGTGCGCGACGGTATTTAAGGTCAAAATAGCCGCTAACGGCTGATCAATATTGGTTTTTAACTTCTGCAATTTGGCATGTAGCTTCGGCTGTTGCTCTTTTAATTGGGCCACATAGCTGGGCGTAATAGAAAGTAACGCGGCCTCTAAAATAGAGCATAAAAACGAAATACCAACAGCAATAAAAGCAAAAACGATAAGTAAAAACATGTCACTCACAAAATGTTAAAACGGTGCTGAATTTTGGCATTGTTGTGCGGCGGTGGCAATGAAAAGCGTCAGACAAAACTGTGCATGCGAACTTGTCGGGGTGGTGGCTTAATCCAATTTGAGGTACTTTAAGCGTCGTTTACAATCATAAAAAAGCGTAACGAGATGACACAACGTTTAAACGCCAAGCGGTGGCGCCATTGGCACCGCTGGTTAGCTTTATTAGTGGGCTTGCAAATGGTGCTGTGGAGCATTAGCGGCGCCTACATGGTGCTGTTTGAATTGCCGTTTATTCACGGTAACCACTTAGTAAAGCCAAGCCACCACAGCAGCATAGCCCAGCCAACTACAGAGCAGTTTACTGCGGTGGTTGAGCGCTTTCCACGAGCAACGCAGATTACCCTCACCAGCTTGTGGCTGAATGAGCAACCGCAGGCGGTGTATCACATAACACGGCGCGGAAAAACGCAGCTGCTCGATGCCCAAACAATGCAACCCATTGCGCTTACAGCAGACGCGATACGTGCGATTGCTAAACGTACTTATGCACTGGGCGATGCGCCATTAGCACAACTAACCTTGCTTACCGAAAATGCCCCTAATGAAATAAGCCCAAGCTTACTGCCGGTTTGGCAGGCTAATTTTGCGGACAGCGGCAGCACCAGTTTGTATTTTTCCGCCACAACTGGCGAACTCGTGAGCAAACGGCACACCTATTGGCGTGGTTTCGATATTATGTGGATGTTGCACATTATGGACTATGACACGCGCTCAGACATTCAGAACAACCTGTTGCGAGCGGTCATTATTGGCAACGCGCTGTTTATGTTTACCGGCGTACTGCTGATCATAGTCACCATTTTTCGGCGCCAAGCCGTTAGGGGGCGCTCATGATGCGCTTCTTACAATGGCTACACCGCTGGACAAGCTTGATTATTGGTATGCAGGTCATGATTTGGCTGATCACCGGCATGTATTTCTCGATTGCTGGGCATCGTACGCTTGAAGCGCACCAGTATCGTCAGCAAACTCATTTTCATGATGCCTTACAGAGTGCATCAACGGGCACTGCTATGGTGCCGCTTAAGCAACTGCCGTTAACGGCGAACACCATACAAAGTGTGTCGGTCCGCCTTGTGCATGGCGTGCCGCAATATGTCATTAGCACCGAGCGCGGCACTGAATATTTCAATGCCAGCACAGGGGCCCTCTGGCATACGTCTGCCGAACTGGCTACCCAAATTGCTCAGGCTGGTTACCGTGGGCCTGGCCGTGTTAGCTACGTTTCTGCGGTGGCAAACAGCGACGAGATTTATGGTTGGCAAGGGCCAGGTTTTCGGGTGAATTTTGCCGACGACTTGGCTACTCGCATTTATGTCGACAGCGCCTCAGGCACTATTGTTGATCATCGCAATAAACTTTGGGTGTTTGGCGACTGGGCCTTCCGCCTGCATTTTATGGACTACAGTGGTGGCCGTAACTTTAACCATTTATTGATGGTAAGCGCGGCGCTGTTCATGTTGTGGTTTGCCTTGTCTGGGCTGATTTTGTTGGGCCGCAACCTGGCCCGTGGCGACTTAAACCCGCGCCAACGGCCAAGCTATTTGGCGTATTTTCAGAAGCGTGAGCAACCCATTGCCAGTGCCTGCGGTGGCGGCGGTACCTGTGGCCTATGCACGGTTCGTTTTAACGCGAATGTGCCAGCCCCCAATGCAGCCGATAAGCAGTTGCTAACGGATAGTCAGCTTGCGCAAGGCATTCGCTTAGGTTGTCAGCACCGGTTTGATGCTAAAGCCAAGGTTAGTGTGGTGAATCAAGGTGCCGAGCAACTAAACTTGGTACTGCAGCACAAGCGTCAGCTGTCGCCAAGTGTGAGCGAACTGACATTTAGCTGTGCTGATCGTACCGAACCATTTGCTTACCAAGCCGGCCAGTTCTTGCAGTTTATTATTCCAACCGCCAATGAACATGAACCGCTGCGGCGTAATTACTCGTTTGCTGCGGCGCCGAGCCGCATGCCAAACAACACCTTTATGGTGGCGGTGCGCTGCATGCCAGCGCCAAAGCCAGGGCTAAACCCTGGGGTTGGTTCAAGCTATCTGCTTGGTTTACAGCCTGGTGCCACAATGACAGCCGAAGGGCCCATGGGTGAGTTTTTACTAACCGACAGAAATACCAGCCAACGCATGCAGGTATTCATTGGCGGCGGGGTCGGCGTGGCGCCGTTGCGAGCGCTTATTCAAAGTGAGCTAAAGCAGTCGTCGGCACGGCCCATACACTTTTTCTACGGTGCGAGAACGCCAGAAGAGCTGTGCTATGAACAAGAGTTTCGTGCGCTGCACGCGCAGGGTGTCGTTCACTATCACAGTTGTGTTTCAGAGGTGTCTGAGGACGCGGAATCAACCGCAACAAAGCACGATAAACCCATGATGGTGCACGAGTTGGCAGAACAGTGGTTGGCACATCAGCACCCGAATCAGGTCGATGTTTATGTGTGCGGCCCACCGCCAATGCTACGCGCTACGTTGGCTATGTTAGATCAGCTGAAGGTGCCGGCAAAGCACATCAAGTTTGATGACTTTGGTATATAAAACGTGGCCTAGAGCATTAATTTAGAAAAATACGAAATAAATAATACACGCTTGCCAGTTTGTGCCCTATAATTTTAGCAAATAGCCGTTTCGGCATGGGTATGAATTGGCAAGGAGTGATTATGTCCTTACGTTTTTGGTTCGCCGCACTCGCTATAACAGCCGGTGCAAACACAGTCATCATGACAGCGAATGCTGCCGACTACACAGTGAATGAAACCACCATTGCAAATTATGTGCAGTTGCAAGGTGTGGTTGAGTCCACCAATAGTGCAACGGTATCGGCGCAAGTGTCTGGGCGCGTTGAGAAAGTGTTGGTTGACGTGGGTGACACGGTCGCCGCTGGTGCAACTATCGTAACCATAACCTCGGTTGAGCAATACCAAATGCTAACTCAAGCTCAAGCGCAGCTAGCTGCAGCGAATGCTAGCTTAGTGGCCGAGCAACAAGAATTTGACCGTATAAGCAGTTTGGTTGAACGCCAGTTAGTGTCTGTCGCGGAACGCGACCGTGCCAAAGCCCGTCTTGATAATGCCAAAGCGCAATTGCGATCAGCGCAAGCCGCAGTTGAGCGTGCTGAAGAGCAATTATCGTACACCGAAGTGAAGGCCCCTTATGGTGGCGTCGTTAGCGTTCGCATGGTGGAACCCGGTGAACTAGTACAGCCAGGCACGCCGCTTATGTCAGGTTTCGACCCCAGCCAATTACGCCTACATGTGGACATTCCAGCTAGCTATGCCCGTGCGGTAAAACAATTCAACTGGGCCCGTGTTAACGGCGTTGAACCCACTTCGTTGCAAGTATTCCCAACCGTGCATAGCCAGTCAGGTACAGTGCGCATACGTTTAGTGTTACCGCAACAAAGCAACTTTATTCCGGGCCAGTGGCAGCCCGTAAAAATTAAAGTAGGTGAGCACCCTGGCGTGCTAGTGCCATACCAAGCTATTCACCGCCAAGGCGAATTAACCTTAGTGCGTATGCAAAACAATAGCTGGCGTGCAGTGCGACTAGGCGCTAGCTCAAACGGTATGACCGAAGTGGTTAGTGGCTTACAAGATGGTG
The DNA here is from genome assembly GCF_001418345.1 of Pseudidiomarina woesei. Lineage (GTDB taxonomy): Bacteria > Pseudomonadota > Gammaproteobacteria > Enterobacterales > Alteromonadaceae > Pseudidiomarina > Pseudidiomarina woesei. The sequence continues at coordinate 208,468 of NZ_LIPW01000003.1, read as the reverse complement.
AGGTGATCATCCATGAGTAATAAACCCTTAGGCATAGCAGGTAAACTTGCGGCCTGGGGTGAACGCTCGCAGTTAACCCCACTGTTAGCCGTGTTCGGGCTTATTCTAGGCATTATGGCGGCGCTAATTACCCCACGCGAAGAAGAGCCGCAAATAGATGTCACCATGGCCGACGTGATGGTGGCCTTTCCGGGTGCTGAAGTGGCTCAAGTTGAAGCCCAGTTAGCCACCCCGTTAGAACAGCATTTTGCTCGCATGAGTGGTATTGAGCATATTTACTCGGTGTCGCAGCCTGGCCAAGCGTTAGTGACGGTACAGTTTGAAGTGGGTGTGCCGCGCGAAAAAGCCTTGGTTGAATTGTTTGACACGCTAGCAAGCTGGCAAGGCCAGCACCCTAGCTTTTCACAGCCGTTAGTGAAAGCTCGCGGTATAGACGACGTGCCCATTTTGGGGCTAACCATTACTTTGGAAACGCAAGCCCAATCGCAAAACCTAAAAGCCGTTGCCGACACCTTAGTTGAGCCATTGCAAAACGTCAGTGGTGTGCGCGGCATTCAAGTGATTGGCGCCGAGCCAGAACAAATTAACGTAGCTTTAGACAACACCGCTCTTAGCCGTATTGGCATAGACTTCAACGCGGTAGCGCAAGCACTTGTAGGCCAAAACCAAAGTGGCCAAGCCGGCTACCGGTTTAGCGATGGCCAACTCATTCCTGTGCAAGCAGGCAGTTTTATTGACAGTGCCGACACCCTTCGCAAGCTTATTGTTGCGCACGTTGAAGGCAAACCGGTGCGCTTAGAGCAAGTAGCCACAATTCATGACAGCGCTGTGGTGCCGTCGCGTTATGTATGGTCACGCCCTGCCGGCGGCGAAGCGCAACCAGCTATTACTATGGCCATTACCAAAAAGGCGGGCGAGAACGCCGTGGTTGTGGCCGAGCAAGTGCTGCAGCGCCTTAATACGCTGAAGCAACAATGGCTGCCGGAAGAAATCAGCATAGAAGTAACACGAAACTACGGGCAAACAGCAGACGACAAAGCCTCGAAGCTTATTCAAAAACTTATTTTCGCAACAATTTCTGTGGTTGCCCTTGTACTCTTAACGCTAGGTAAGCGCGAGGCCGTGGTAGTGGGTAGCGCCGTGGTGCTCACTCTTGCCATGACATTGTTTGCTTCGTGGGCGTGGGGCTTTACCCTGAACCGCGTGTCGCTGTTCGCATTAATCTTTTCGATCGGCATTTTGGTAGACGACGCCATTGTGGTGGTAGAAAACATCCACCGCCATTTAGGCTTAGGTAAGTCACTAAAAAACGGTATTCCCGCAGCCGTAGATGAAGTTGGCGGACCAACCATACTTGCCACCTTTACCGTAATTGCCGCCTTGCTACCCATGGCCTTTGTAAGCGGCCTGATGGGCCCGTACATGAGCCCTATCCCAATTAATGCGTCGTTGGGCATGTTGCTCTCATTAGTTATTGCCTTAACCGTAACCCCATGGTTAGCACGACACCTGCTGAAAGACGAGCAGCATGGTGACGAACACGGCAGCTCCGCCAAAGCTAGCAAGCTGCATAATTTCTTTGAAAAACTTATGCGGCCGCTGCTGACACACCGCAAGCGTCGTTACTTCATGGGCTTCGGCTTAATTGTTCTTATTGTCGCTATGCTTGGTTTAGCCGTAGTGCAAGCCGTAGTGATGAAAATGCTGCCGTTTGACAACAAAAGCGAAATTAAGCTGGTGTTAGACATGCCCGAAGGCAGCACCCTCGAACAAACCAATACCGTGCTGATGCAACTGGCACAAAAGCTCGATGAAGTGGAAGAAGTAGAAGCAACGCAAATATATGCAGGTACCGCCTCACCCATTGGTTTCAACGGCTTAGTGCGCCAATATTACCTACGCGAAGGGCCCAATATGGGCGACATTCAAGTGACCCTAGCCGCACTTGGCGAACGAGATCGCGCAAGCCACGAAATCGCCCTGGCCATACGCCCAATGCTGACACCAATAGCCGAAGCCGTTGGCGCGTCGCTTAAAATTGTCGAAGTGCCACCTGGCCCGCCAGTACTCGCGCCCATAGTCGCCGAAGTATATGGCCCGACGGCCGAACAGCGCGAGCAGGGCGCACGCAACGTGCTCGCCCAGCTAGCACAAACCGAAGGCGTGGTTGATATCGACAGCACATTAGTCGCCCAAGCACGCCAAGAAACCTGGCAAGTAAATCGCGAGCGCGCCGCCCAACTAGGCGTCAGCGCCGGCCAAGTAGTGCACGTACTGCAAACCGCGCTAGGCGGCATGAACGTAACTTATTTAGCCCTACCGAACGAAGTTCAACCCGTGCCAGTAAAAATACGCCTACCAGCCAACTGGCAAGGACAGCTAGCCCAACTAGAAAGCTTAACCGTTACTAGCCAAACCAGCGGCCAGCCTATTCCAATTGCCGAGCTAATTGAACGCAAGCAAGTACCATTTGCCCAGCCAATCTATCACAAAGACCTACGCCCGGTAGTATACGTAACCGCCGACATGGCCGGCGAACTCGACAGCCCATTGTATGGCCTGTTCGACGCAGCCGGCGATATTAAGCTAACCCAAACCTTTATCAGCCAGCCCGACATCTGGAACCAAACCGCCATGAAATGGGACGGCGAATGGCAAATCACCTATGAAACATTCCGCGACATGGGCTTAGCTTATGCAGTAGGCCTATTGCTAATTTACCTGTTAGTCGTTGGCCACTTCGGCAGCTACATGACACCACTAGTGATTATGGCACCAATACCGCTCACACTAATTGGCATAATGCCAGGTCATGCATTGCTAGGTGCGCAGTTCACCGCAACCTCAATGATTGGCATGATTGCACTGGCCGGTATAATTGTGCGCAATTCCATATTGTTAGTGGACTTTATTCGCGAAGAAGTAGCCGCCGGCAAAGACCTCAATAACGCCGTTATTGAAGCCGCCGCCGTACGCGCGAAACCAATAACGCTCACCGCCATCGCCGCCATGATGGGCGCGTTCTTTATCTTAGACGACCCCATCTTCAACGGCCTCGCAGTCAGCCTTATCTTCGGCATCGCCGTCTCCACCGCTCTCACCCTCGTAGTCATCCCGCTGCTATACGCGTCGCAACTGCGACGCACGTAGCCCGGCGTTTCACGCCGGGTGGCGCGCAGCGCCGTCATCACCCAAGCACGTAGCCCGGCGTTTCACGCCGGGGCAGGCCGTTGCACCAGTATGGCGCAATAAAATGCACTATAATGGTGCAAAGATATGACTTTCAAGCGCCGATCCCAACCCCGCTCAACACTCAAATAACTGAAATAAAAGAAGAATAAATTGTTGGCATTATTTTTGCTTTATTCTGGTGCAATTAATGGCGAAAAGTTGCAAATTTAGGCAAAGACGCTATCAGCAACTATTTTTGCTGCTATACTAACCAAATTGTTTTTACACGCTTGCATTCAAGCACCTGTACGATCGCGGAGGATCACATGGCAACACCACAAGACGTTATGGCTTTTATTGAAGAAAACGAAGTCAAATTCGTGGACTTACGCTTTACCGACACTAAAGGTAAAGAGCAACATGTGACCATTCCGGTTTCGCAGATCAACGAAGAGTTCTTCGAAGAAGGCAAAATGTTCGACGGTTCGTCCATTAGCGGCTGGAAAGGCATTAACGAGTCAGACATGGTGCTCATGCCAGACTGTGGCTCTGTGGTGCTTGACCCGTTCACTGACGAAATCACCATGAATGTGGTGTGTGACATTCTTGAGCCAGACACGATGCAAGGTTATGACCGTGATCCACGCTCAATTGCACGTCGTGCAGAAGAGTATTTGCAAAGCATGAACATTGGCGACATGGCGTTTTTTGGTCCAGAGCCAGAGTTTTTCTTATTCAACGACGTACGTTTCCACACCGACATGAGTGGCTCGTTCTACAAAATTGAAGCAGACGAAGCGAAATGGAACTCGGGTAAAGAGTTCAAAGAAGGTAACTTGGCGCACCGTCCTGGTGTGAAAGGCGGTTACTTCCCTGTGCCACCGGTTGACTCAGCGCACGATATTCGTAGCACCATGAGCACCGTAATGGAAGACATGGGCTTAGTGGTCGAAGCACATCACCATGAAGTAGCGACCGCTGGTCAAAACGAAGTTGCGACGCGCTTTAACACGTTGGTTAAGAAAGCCGACGAGATTCAAGTTTACAAATATGTTGTGCACAATGTGGCGCATTCATACGGTATGACCGCAACTTTTATGCCAAAACCAATTGTGGGTGATAACGGTTCGGGTATGCATGTGCATATGTCGATTAGTAAAGACGGTAAGAACTTGTTTGCTGGCGACCAGTATGGTGGTTTAAGCGAAATGGCGTTGTATTACATTGGCGGTATTATCAAGCATGCTCGTGCTCTGAATGCGTTCTGTAACCCAACGACTAACTCGTACAAGCGTTTGGTTCCTGGTTACGAAGCGCCAGTAATGTTGGCTTATTCTGCACGTAACCGTTCGGCGTCAATTCGTATTCCTGTGGTGGCTAGTGCGAAGGCTCGTCGTATTGAGGTGCGTTTCCCTGACCCGGCAGCGAACCCGTACTTGTGTTTTGCGGCGTTGTTGATGGCTGGTCTTGACGGTATCAAAAACAAGATTCACCCTGGCGATGCTATGGACAAAGATTTATACGACTTGCCAGCTGAGGAAGCGAAAGAAATTCCAACAGTGTGTCATTCATTAGAAATGGCTTTGGAAGCGTTGGATGCTGATCGTGACTTCTTAACTGCCGGTGGTGTGTTTACTGACGATATGATTGATGCGTACATTAAGCTGAAACACCAAGAAGTGATGAAGCTTAAAATGACCACGCACCCAATTGAGTTTGATCTTTATTACAGCGTTTAATTACGCGGGTGAAGTGAGAAGCGATGAAACCATTAGTTATTCTTGCTGTGCTGCTGACGTTCCTTGTGGGCGTCGGTTTGCACATTGACTCAAGCAAAGCGCAAGTTTATAAGAAGCGCAATGCCGATGGCACGGTAACCTATTCAGATAAACCCATTAGTGGTGCTGAGAAGGTGGATGTTGAGCCGGCTCCGGTGACTGAATTTGCGAAGCCGACAGGGCCTGCTGCAAGCACGGCTATGCAAGCGGAAGCTGGCATTAGCCAAAACGCTGAGGCGAGCGCTAAAGCGGTTGAGTTTGGGGTGAGTATAACAGCGCCTGAGCATAATCAAGCGATTCGAGCAAACGACGGCCAACTGCAAGTTAGCTGGCAGTCGCAGCCATCGAAGCTGCCCGACGGCTACAACTACGAGCTGGTGGTTGACGGTGCTACTGCATGGCGTGGCTTCAACAGTCAACAAGTCACCTTAGCTGAAATTGATCGCGGTGAACGGCGCCTATTTGTGCGCATTGTCGACGTCAATAATCAGCAAGTGGCGCGTTCAGATACTGTGGCGGTATTTGTGCTGCGCGCCAGTGTGGTGCAGCCGAATGCAACCCAATCTTGATCAATTATTAACAGCCGTCGTGCTGTTAGACGATCAGCTTCGTATTCGGTCTATGAATGCTGCCGCAGAGGCCATTTTGGATGGCAGTCTGCGGCGTTTTCAGTTACAGCCATTTTTCAGTTTATTTCATTTCAGCAGTCTTGACCCACTGGTTATTCAACACGCGTTGTATGACGAGCAGTCGGTGTCAGATAGCGACGTCACTTTAATTTTGCACGACGGTCAACGCATTACCATTGAGTTTATTGCGCAGCCGCTTCGCCAAGCCGATGGTAGCTTGAGTATTTTGTTAGAGCTGCGGCAAATTGATCAAATTCGTCGTATTAATCAAGAAAACAACCAGCAACAGCAGTTGCATGCGGCACAAAGCATGGTACGTGGGTTGGCACATGAAATAAAAAACCCGTTGGGTGGTTTGCGCGGGGCGGCACAGCTATTGGCATCTGAATTGGTAGACCCTTCTTTAAAGTTCCCAGACCCGTCTTTAAAAGAATATACCGACTTAATTATTCGCCAAGCCGACCGCTTGAGTCTGCTGGTTGATCGTTTGTTAGGCTCGCACGAACTCCCTAAACGCAAACTAAGCAATATTCACGAGTTGCTTGAACATGTCATCGACGTGGTGCGTCTTGGCGTGGGGCCGAGCATTGACTGGGTGCGCGACTATGATCCTAGCTTGCCTGAGCTGAATATGGCGGCAGAACAAATGGAGCAGGTGCTGCTTAATTTGGTCATGAATGCTTGCGACGCAATGTTAGAAAACCAAACCAAACAGCCGCAAATAACAGTGCGCACGCGCATAGCGTTGCAGCAAACCATTCATGGCAAGCGCTATCGTCACTGCGCCGTTGTCACGGTGCAAGATAACGGCCCTGGTATTGCCGACACTATTCGCGACACCTTGTTTTACCCTATGGTTAGCGGTCGTGCTGGTGGTACGGGTTTAGGCCTTTCTATTGCGCAGAACTTGGTACACCAACATGGTGGCAAAATAGAGGTACGCTCAGAGCCAGGTCACACTGAATTTAATGTTTACTTGCCCTATAGCGACACCATATGTCACACCCCAGGCCAAGTTACCGAACGGAGTTTGTCATGAATGACACGGATATCCATGAGAACGGCCGGTCGGCTAGTGACATCTGGTTACTAGACGACGACAGCTCCATTCGTTGGGTGCTCGAGCGAGCGCTGGCGCGGGCTAATTTGAATAGTCGCAGCTTCGCCGATGCACAAACTTTGTATGCGGAGCTGAGCAAGCAGCAGCCCAAAGTGCTCATGACCGACATTCGTATGCCTGGTGAAGACGGTTTGGCGGTGCTGCGTAAACTCAATAAAGAATTTCCGCATATTGCTGTGATAGTGATGACTGCTCACTCTGATCTCGATTCTGCGGTAAATGCCTTTCAAGGCGGGGCCTTTGAGTATTTGGCGAAGCCATTTGATATAGACGAAGTGGTGCACACGGTCAGCCGTGCACTGGCGCGTGAAACTCCAGCAGCAAAGAGCGAAGCGACGCAAACGGCAACCAAGGTGCGCGAAATTATTGGCAATGCACCGGCCATGCAAGACGTATTTCGCGCTATTGGCAGGCTTTCGCACTCTAGTGTTACGGTATTGATTACTGGCGCCTCGGGTAGCGGTAAAGAGTTAGTGGCGCGCGCGCTACACCAGCACAGTCCGCGTGCAGAAAAGCCTTTTATTGCGCTGAACATGGCCGCTATTCCTGCTGACTTGGTGGAGTCTGAGTTGTTCGGTCATGAAAAAGGCGCATTTACGGGCGCCACCCAAAAACGCCAAGGGCGTTTCGAACAGGCGCACGGCGGTACCTTATTTTTAGACGAAATTGGTGACATGCCACTCGCCGTGCAAACGCGCTTACTGAGGGTATTGGCCGAAGGGCAATTCTATCCGGTAGGTAGCTATCAACCGGCCACTGTCGATGTGCGCATTATTGCAGCCACCCATCAAAATCTAGAAAGCAGGGTGAAGCAAGGCGACTTTCGTGAAGACTTATTTCACCGCTTGAATGTTATTCGCTTGCAGCTACCCAGTTTAGCCGAGCGGCGTGAAGATATTCCGCAACTAACGCAGCATTTTTTGCAGGCTGCAGCAACCGAACTCGGGGGTGCGCCCAAACGGCTAACCCCTGCTGCAGAGCAACGATTAGTGGATGCAGCGTGGCCAGGAAATGTGCGACAACTAGAAAACACCTGCCGTTGGTTAACCGTCATGGCACCAGGGCAAGTTATCGATGTTGCTGATTTACCGAAAGATTTATCCCCCAATTACCGCGATTTAACACAGGCAAATTCCGCCCAATGGTATACACTATTAAGCAACGAACTAAAACAACGTTGCGAAGCAGGGCATACCCACATCTTAGATGACCTATTGCCAAGCATTGAGCAACTTGCGCTTGAGACCGCTTTGGCGCACACCAACGGTCACAAGCAAAATGCTGCCGAGCTACTCGGTTGGGGGCGTAATACTTTAGCCCGCAAAATAACCGAGTTTCATGGCAGCCAAAATAATGACAACAAGAGTAAAAACAAGAGCAGCGACAAGTAGGCCAGTAATAGCCTGAGGGTTTACTGGAGGTAAAAGTTCAGTAAACAGGGTTCATTACCGTCTCGAATCTTTACATAATTAAGAACATTAAGTAAGAACATTACCTAAGAACATGAACTCATCGCTGTTCCACAAAATGCAGGACAACAACATGACTAAGCTTCTACTTGTAGATGATGATGCAGAATTAAGCAGTATGTTAGAGCAAATTCTCACCAAAGAAGGCTACCAGTTAACCCTTGCCCCAGATGGTGAAACCGGCCTTCAGCGCGCGCTGAGTGGCTCTTATGACCTTATTTTGCTTGACGTTATGCTACCGGGTATCGACGGCTTTCAGTTATTACAACGTTTGCGCCAGCAGTTGCGTAGCACGCCAGTACTCATGTTAACAGCTCGCGGTGACGACGATGACCGCGTGCAAGGCCTTGAGCTTGGCGCTGATGACTACTTGCCAAAACCATTTAACCCACGTGAGCTAGTTGCTCGTGTGAAGGCTCTATTGCGTCGCACCCCAAATACCTCAGTGCGCCCAGAACCGTTGGAATTTGCCGGTTTTCATGTAAATCCATTGCAAAACGAAGTACGTTGCGACGAGCAAACTCTTGAACTAACCCCAACAGAGTTTGATATTTTGCGTGCACTCGTACAAGGCAAAGGCCAAGTGGTCAGCAAAGATCAACTATCGGTTGCCGCACTGGGTCGCCAGTTAGCGCCGTTTGATCGCAGCCTAGACGTACACATAAGTAATATCCGCAAGAAAATTGAGCATAACCCTGAGCGTATTCAAACCGTTCGTGGTCGAGGTTATCGTTTACTTCAGCTTGCCTAAGGCGCTGAGCGTATGCGTTGGTACCATTCGCTAACCTTACGGTTACTACTGCTGTTCTGGGCACTGTTATTTGCAGTGGCCAGCAGCGGTTTCTTGTTAGCAATATGGTACTCACAACCTGAAACACCTGAGCCATTATCGGCAGAAATTTCCAACAGCCTGTCGCCTATACTCAGCGACCCTTCTATTTTTAGCTCGTTAACACCTGGGCGCATTCTAGCCGGAAACTACCGGGTGGCCGCCGCGGTAACCCCAGAAGAAGGGCCCACGCGGCTGCAGTTAGAGCCTAACTTGGCCAATACTCACCGGCGTGAACTGCTCAGCTTGTTAGATGCGCACGAACCGCAACAGCTGCGGCTTCCCAACGGCATGCTGCTTGGCCCGTTTGGCTTTGAAGCGCAGCGCATTTTATTAATTCGACCGTTAACCGAAGCAGAGCGTGAACAACAGCAAATATCAGCCAAACAAGCTGAAGACGCCCAAACATTGGTACTGTTGTTTGGCTCGTTACTTATTGCGGTACTGCTTGGTTTTTGGCTAGTGCGGCCATTGAAAAAACTCATTGGCGCTACTCGCGAAATTGCTGCAGGCGCTGATAAGCTACATTTGAAACGCTTACCCAAACGTAACGATGAACTTGGTGAGTTGGCGCGCGCACTAGAAACCGCAGCCCATGACTTGAAAGTATCACGCGACGCCCAACGCCGCTTATTGAGTGACGTTTCTCATGAATTACGTTCACCGCTGGCGCGCATGCAAGTGGCGCTTATGCTCAGCCAAGACGATGACCCGGATGCCAACGCTGATGCTAACCCGCATCTGGTGCAAATGAGCCGCGATGTTGACCGTTTAGGCACTATTATTGAACGCATCTTGTCGTTGTCGCGGCTTGAAAATGGCCTAGTGAAGCTGCACCCAGAACCGGTGAATACGTACGAGTTGGCGCAAACGCTAGCGGCCGACCTAACGTACGTCGATGAACAGCAAGGCAAACGAGTGTTGGTGTTAAAAGGCGAATGGCCGGTTACCGCAACCGACGACGAGCTGCTGCGTTTGGTTATCGAAAACTTAGTGCGTAATGCCTTACAGTACACCGACGGCATTATTGAGCTTAGCTGTGTGCGACATGACAACGACCGCTGCACCATTTTGGTGCGTGACCACGGCGATGGCGTACCCGAAGAGCAGCTGCAACAATTATTTGAACCCTTTTATCGCGGTGACCCCTCGCGCAATCATAAAGCTGGCGTTGGCTTAGGTATGGCTTTAAGCTTAAGGGCAGCGAATGTGCTCGGTGGCTCAGTAACGGCGCGCAACCACCCCGATGGTGGCCTAGAAGTGTCGATAAACCTACCCATACAGCACCTTCAAGAAACCGAGCAGGAGCAGCAGGAGCCCGCGTAGATGTACGCCGACGATCATCCGCAATGGATCACGTTTTTTACTCGCCAAGTGCAGCCATTTTGGCAACAGCAAGTGACCATTCACCATTTAAGACGCCCCGACGGTGTGCTTTTGCATTGGTATTTGCACCAACCCAAACAGCCAAAAGCCGTGGTGTTTATCTGCCCCGGCCGCATTGAAGCTGCACTCAAGTACCAAGAGCTGGTGTGGCAGTTTGCCCAAGAAAACTATGCCGTGGTGGTGGTAGACCATAGAGGCCAAGGTTTTTCAGACCGTTTGAGTAATAATCCGCATCATGGTCATATTGATCAGTTTCAAGACTTTGTCGATGACCTTGAAGCTGTGGTGCAGCATGCGACAAAATATGTCGCAGGATTGCCGCAGTATTTGTTGGCTCATTCAATGGGCGGTGCCATTGCCGCACTATACCTTGCGCAACACCCGCACAGCATTCAAAAAGCCGTGCTGTCTTCGCCTATGCTCGGTATTCAAACCGGTACTACGCCCAAATGGCTGGCGCGCACTATTGCGGTGGGTGGTGCTTTGCTGAACCGTTTATTTAGCCCACGCAAGCCGTGGTATTTCATTGGTATGGAAGACTACCGATACGTACCGTTTGACGAAAACGAACTCACCCACAGCGAAGCGCGTTATCAAATGTTTCGTGATGCTTATGAGAGTAACCCAGACCTGCAGTTAGGTGGACCCACATTTAACTGGTTAGCGCAGGCGTTTTCAGCCATCAATGCAGCGCACCAGCAGGCGGATAGAATTGCAGTGCCGGTGTTAATTTTGCAGTCAGGCGCAGATACCGTGGTAGACAACCAGGGGCAACTGGCGTTTTTTAACAAACTGGGCAACGCGCAAAGCCGCATTCAGCAAATAGACGGCGCGCGCCACGAGCTTTTTATTGAGTCGGACCGTTATCGTCAGCCGGCACTTGAGGCTCTATTACACTGGTTTCAGCCTGAGTAACTTCTTGGTGAAGTTCTTGGGGCACCACCGAAAGGGGGTCCATGTGAATAATCACTTCGGTTTGCTCAAATAACGCCTCAACGCGTTTTTCTGCTGAGTCGGCAATGTCATGGGCTTGGCGTAAATTCAGAAAGTCATCCAGTTCAATATGGCATTGCACAAAACGCGTTGGCCCAGCTGAACGGGTTTTTAAGCCATGTAAACCACGCACCCCGGGCACCGCTTTTATGGTGTCAACAATTTGCTGCTTCTCAGCGTCGGGCAGTTCACGGTCCATCAGCGACTGAAACGCCTCCCAACCAATGCGAATAGCACCCTGCGCTAAAAACACGGCAATTAATATTGCAAATACACTGTCGGCCCACAACCAGCCATAAGCGCTCAATACAAGCGCGGCAATAACAGCGCTATTGAGCAATAAGTCAGACGAAAAATGCAAGGCGTCTGCAGTAATGGCTTGCGACCCCGTTTTTTTAACGGCAATACGCTGCAGTACTACTAGCGCCAAAGTTAACGCAATTGCAAACAGTGACACATACACACCAACTTCAGCTTGCTGCACCGGTGTGCCCTGAATCCACTGCTGTACACTATGTACGGCAAGCAGCAAGGCCGAGCCGGTAATTAACGCTGACTGCACCATGGCCGCCATAGCTTCCGCTTTGCCGTGGCCAAAACGGTGTTCGTTGTCGGCGGGTTGTACCGCGTAACGCACCGCAAAAAACGTAAACAGGCTGGCCAAGCTGTCCAACATAGAGTCGGTTAACGAAGCCAGCATACTGGCGGAATCTGTGAGCAACCAAGCCGCCGTTTTCACCGCAATAAGAATAAACGCCACCGACACCGACGCACGAGTGGCTAGTTTTACCCAAAAAGCATAATCACGTTGTTTTGCTTGCGTCATGGTTGGTGTTGCCTGCGTGAATAGTTGATAATAGCGCCTAACGTTCAAGCACTAGTTTATTGGTTAAGGAATTTAAAGCAATGTTTCATATTGCCTTGTTCAACCCAGTTATGGCCGCTAATACCGGCAATATTATTCGGTTGTGTGCCAACAATGGCTGCACACTGCACCTTATTGAGCCACTCGGGTTTGACTTAGAAGAAAAGAAATTACGGCGCGCGGGGCTAGATTACCATGATCTTAGCCGAGTTGAGCGTTATCCAAATTTTGATGCGTTTAAGCAAGCCATGGGGGCGCGCACTATTTATGCCATAACCACCAAAGGCACGCGAAATTACACCGAGGCGCCATTTAAGGCTGACGATGTGTTGTTATTTGGCTCTGAAACCAGCGGGTTAGCGCCTGAGGTCATGGCGCAAATACAACCCACCGAGCGCTTGCGCGTGCCCATGATGCCAAATAATCGTTCATTAAATTTATCCAACACCGTGGCGTTGGTTAGCTACGAGGCTTGGCGGCAGCACAATTTCGCTGGCGGGTTATAGTAAACAATACAATCAAGGCCATTCGTTTAATCATGTACCGTAATGGCTTTGACTTCTTTTTTCTTGCCGTGCGTATTGGCAACGATAGGTGACTAATCTTGCGGCACGTTTTTTATAAGGTGTGAACGCTCTAACATAGTGTCAGTGAAAACTTCTTGAATTTCGCCACTTTTAACTAGCTGGCGCATACGGTAGTCAAACCAGTCACGTAGCTCACGCCCGCGCGGGGTGTCGTGAAAAATAAGATGCACTGGCACCGCCGCGCGCAACTTGTGCTGCACATATGGGGTGGCTATCCAGTCGGGCATGTTTTCTCGGTAATTCACCACCGCGCCCATGCGGCCCATATCCAGCATCGCAAAACAGTCTAAGCTACTGTCGGCTTGGTAAAACACCATTTCGCCTTTAAACAACGCATGATAGCCGTAGCCTGCCACGTAACATACCGGTAGCTTTAACTCGCCCTCAAGTAGGGCATCCATCGCAGCTTGATCCATGGTGAAAGCGTACAGGTCTCGGTCATAGTCTAAGTGGGTAAGCGACTCAATGCCTTGAATAGAAGCTTGGTTTTTTACTCCTCCAACTAAAAAATCAAAACGCTGTTCGTTTAAGCCAAGCACAGCACGTTGGTAACTATTGGTATTTAGGGTAAGGCTGTCGGTTACCGGCTCAAAAATTCGCTTCACTAACTGCCAGTAGCGCCCGCTGCCGTCGACATGGGTCAGCGTTCGCCATAACCCAGCGGTGGCAGAAATTTGACTAAAGAAAGGCGGCTGTTCAAAAGCGTTGGTGCGCTGAAAACGAACCCCATAAGCGCGATAAATGTCGGTAACTCGCCCACGATCATGCATGACCTCCAATATTTCAGCCAGCGGTTCAATTAAATGTGCGTGCTTTTGGTGCAAATAATGGTAACCAAGTTGTTGCCGAATGGGTGTAATGATGAGATGTGGTTCATCGTAATAACCTAACTGGCGTGCTTCAAAGTCGTTCATTAACACCGCTTGCACACGGCGGTTGCTGAACATTAAATGAAGTTGGTTAATGTCAATCGCTTGCACCGATGGGCGTTTAAAATTGGCGTTTTCTAAAGCCTGCAGAATAGTCTGCATACCGCTAACAAAGGCTAAGTTTTCAACGTCGTCTAGTGTGCATAAACCGCAGTCGCGGCGGTCGGCCACTAAAACCGTTTCAAATGCAAATAACTCAAAGGGTACGCGTTGCAAATTGTTATAGCGCGCTTCAAGGTCGGGTAGACGGCCAAGTTCACCAGAAATACGGCCGTTATTAGCTTCAACCAAACTACGGTTGCGAGGCATATCTACATATTGCATTGAAATGCCGAGTTCTTGATACGCTTCTTCAAGAATTTCTTTAACCGCGTCGCCAACAGGGCCAGGATCGGGTGCACGAAAGGTTAGGGTGCTTTGTTTGGCGCTCACATTCGGTTGCACTGCCAAAAGCAGCAGCCCAATCAAAACCCAGTTAAAACGGGTAACACCTAGTTTATGACGTAACATGGCAACCTCAGTACATAAAACCTTTTGCAGTATATCAGGTCAAAGCTCTAATTGAAGTGAAACTTAAATTGACTCAAACCCCTATTGCCGTTAGGTTGAGCGCTTAAGTTGTAGGAGTGAATCATGAACAAATCGTTGTCTAAAATTATTGTCAGTGCTGCCCTGTGGGTGGTTGCGAATACGGCCATTGCACAAACTGCAGCACCTGCTAGCAAACCAAACTATCAGCTATTTTTAATGGGCGACGAAATGGCGCTGTGTTCAAGTATGGCATGGACGCACTGCAGCGATACCGACTGGTTAGACGGTACTCAAATGCGCACCGACCGTTATATTAATTTAACCGACAGCTATGTCACGCCATTACTCAACGACGATTTATGGCCGGTTCACCGTCGCAAAGCTCGTGACGATGTAAAAATGGCTATTGAAATTTTATACGAACGCATGCGCTCAGACGTAGTGCCAGAGCGCAGTTTTCAAGAAGAATTCACCCGTCGTGCCACGCGCCACTTATACGACAGTTTGTCTGAGCGCGAATGGAACTTAATTGTTGATCACTTAGAAATGCCAGCGCCGCAAGGCAAAACCGATCAAGCACGCATTAAATTGACGAAAATAGAAGCCAAACGCGACATTTTGCAGGCATTTTTGCAGCAAGCCGACTTGGTTCGCAGTGGCGATGACATGCCTCGTATTGCCATTGCTGCGGTTGGTGCACGTGACCCATTAACCGCTGCGCAGCCGTTTATGAGTGCCTTTGAAAGCTTAGGCGCACAGGTGCGCTGGCTACCTATAGATGCCGCTGTGAATGCCGCCCAACGTACTGGCAAATGTGCCGAGTTAGACGCCTTGCGTGAGCAAGAGCTAGGTACTTGGAAGCGCGCTCGGGTGTTTCCAGAGCTGCACAAACAGCAAGTGGCATTTTGCCAAGACAAACTAGAAGGCCCACGCATTGTTGACTGGGCCGACGCAGTATTTATGGTGGGTAACGACGCCAATTTGGTGCGCCAAGCCCTGTTAGACCCCATGAGTCAACCTACCGACCTAATGACCAGCATTTATTTAAAAATGCGTGCCAATAAATTAGTTGTCGGCGCCACCAGCGACGCCATGAATGCCATGACCGCACGCTCTATGGTGGCCAGCGGTAGCAGTGCTGAAGCGTTACGCGCTGAAGTGATTGCCGGAGAGGCGCCGCCGTTTGGTTGCGAAAAAGACGCCACCTGCCCGCGCAACATGAACTCTGAAAGCGCCACATACCACCCACTTGGCGGCGTTGGGTTGTTCACGCCAGCCAGTCTAGATGGTCAGTTTTCTGAACTTGGCCGCCATGGCCGCCTGTTGCGCGTTGCCGCAACCACCAACACGCCATTAGCCGTGGGGGTAGACACCCGCACAGCGCTTGCCGTGAATGTGTTAACGGGGGCATTTGAAATTATTGGCGAACGAGGCGTGTTCTTTGGTCTTGGCGCACAGCAAACCGAGCACGCCGTGGCAGCAACCTTCCATTACTTAGTGGCTGGCGCCAGTGGACGTTTTAGTGACAACAACGTGGTAGACATGAAGCTAGCAAGCGGCGACGAAGTGGTACTTGAAGAGCCAACCACGCAGTTTTTAAACAACCGTGGCATGGTCGACTCATTACGTTTGTTATGTCAGCAGCGCAACAGTTTTAACCTGCTGCAAAAAGACTTCCGCTTAATGGTTGTGGGCGACGAAGCCACCAAACGGGTGAAAGCCGGCGGTGAATGTCAGGTCACCAATGCTCGCATTGGCATTTCTTGGCAACCCGACACCTGGTAGCCCGGCGTTCTACGCCGGGTGGCGCAACGCGCCGTAAATCTCCGATACCATCAGCAATAATCATGACTTCGTCATGTCCCGGCGTACAACGCCGGGCTACACCCCGTACTGCGCCCGATACGCAGTCACTTTATCTAAGTACTGCGCAAAATCGGGCGAGTTTTTTAAATACTCAATCACATCATTTAGCTTCACAATGCTAATAACAGTTGCGCCGTAGTCACGCTCAACCTCTTGAATAGCACTCAGCTCGCCCTTGCCTTTTTCTTGGCGGTCAAGCGCAATCAGCACCCCAGCCAAGCTAGCATTGTTGGCTTGCACAATATCCATCGACTCACGAATAGCCGTGCCCGCCGTGATCACGTCATCAACCAACATCACGCGGCCTTGCAGCGGCGAACCCACTAAGTTACCGCCTTCACCGTGGTCTTTCTTCTCTTTGCGGTTAAAACAATAGGGTACGTCTTTTTGGTAGGTGTCATACAACGCAATGGCGGCCGCCGTGGCAATAGGAATGCCCTTGTAGGCCGGGCCAAACAGCACGTCGTAATTCACGCCGCTGTCTTGCAACGCCGCCGCATAAAAGCGGCCTAAACGTGCCAAGTCAGAGCCCTGATTAAACAAGCCGGCGTTAAAGAAATACGGGCTAGTGCGGCCCGACTTCAAGGTAAACTCACCAAATTTTAATACGCCACGTTCAATGGCAAATTCAATAAATTCTTTTTGATATTGTTTCATTTCAACTCACCCGTAGCCCGGCGTTCCACGCCGGGTGGCGCAAAGCGCCGTCATTTCCAATCCTCAAACCATGCCCCAACATTCACCGGCTGCGCCGTCCCGGCGTAAAACGCCGGGTTACGCCAGGGCTTGTTTTTGTAAGTCCATTAGCTCGCGAATGGCGTGCTTGGCTAGGTCCAACATGGCGTTCATGTCTTCGCTTGAAAACGGTTCGCCTTCTGCGGTGCCTTGAACTTCAATGAATTTGCCAGCTTCGGTCATCACCACATTCATGTCGGTTTCGGCCTTTGAGTCTTCCGGGTAGTCTAAGTCAGCTACCGGGTTGCCTTTGTACATGCCCACAGAAACCGCAGCCACCAAGCCCTTCAAAGGATTGGTTTTAACAATACCTTCTTTGCGCATCCAGTTCAGGGCGTCAACCAAGGCCACACAAGCGCCGGTAATTGAAGCTGTACGCGTGCCACCGTCAGCCTGCAACACGTCGCAGTCAATGGTAATGGTATTTTCGCCTAGCGCCGCCATGTCGACACAAGCGCGCAACGAGCGACCAATTAAACGCTGAATTTCAACCGTGCGGCCACCTTGCTTGCCGCGCGCTGCTTCACGGTCCATGCGCGAATGGGTAGAGCGCGGCAACATACCATATTCCGCCGTGACCCAGCCTTGGCCCTTGCCTTTCAAAAAGCGCGGCACACTGCGATCAACACTAGCCGTACACAATACTTTGGTGTCGCCGAATTCAATTAACACCGAACCTTCGGCATGACGAGTAAAATTCCGAGTAATAGTTACCGGACGAATTTGTTGGGCTGTACGACCACTTGGACGCATGTTGAATTCCTCTGCTGCGCAAAATATTGGCGGCAATTATATCAGATATGGATGTGAAATTCCGTTGCTTTGCGAGAGGTGCTAAACTACACGCATGACAAACTTGAGGAATAGCAATGATTCAATCAATGACCGGCTACGCGCGTCACGAACTCAAAGCCGAGTGGGGCACCGCCACGTGGGAAATGCGCTCGGTAAACCAACGTTTTTTAGAAACCTATTTTCGCTTGCCAGAGCAAATTCGTTCATTAGAAAACAGCCTGCGAGATCGCTTACGCAAGCAGCTGCAGCGCGGCAAAGTAGAGTGCAACTTGCGCCTACACATTGAGCAAAAAGCCGAAGGTGGTTTGAGTTTGAACGAAGAGTTAGCGCGCAGCGTTATTTCTTCGGCCAATTGGGTGGCCAACCAAAGCTCAAGTGCCCAGTTGAACCCGCTAGACGTGTTGCGTTGGCCAGGTGTAGTGGCCCAGCAAGAAGACGACATGGATGTGATTCAAGCCGACGTACTCGGCGCTTTTGAAGCCTGCGTGAGCGAGTTTATTGAAAACCGTGGCAGCGAAGGCAAAGCCCTTGAGCGCATGATTGAAGAGCGCCTTGAAGGCATTTCTACGCAAGTTACTTTTGTGCGCGGCCGCATGCCAGAAGTGCTGCAGTGGCAACGCGACAAGCTGCTAGCGCGCTTTGAAGAGGCCCGCGTAGAGCTGGACCCAACCCGCCTTGAAGCCGAAATGGTGATGCTAGCGCAAAAAGTGGACGTGGCCGAAGAGCTAGACCGCTTAAACGCCCACGTTATAGAAACCCGCAAAATACTGCGCAAAGGTGGCGCCTGCGGCCGCCGCTTAGACTTCATGATGCAAGAGTTTAACCGCGAAGCGAACACTCTGGGCTCAAAGTCAATTAACGCCGACATCACCGCTGCTGCGGTGGAACTGAAGGTGTTGATTGAGCAAATGCGCGAGCAGATCCAAAATATCGAATAACCCGTCACCCCCAGCGGCGGGTTGCCCAAATAATGCCTGCGGTGCCGACAATGCTGGGAAGTATCCAGGCGGCCAACTGCCAGTCGCCCAAAAAGCTGAGCCAATGGCGTGCGCCGAAGGCTAAAAATGCGGTGTAGGCGGCTATGCCAGAGCCAAGAATGGCGCCAATGTGTTCGGTTAACCAAACTTTGCGCGGTGGATTTTTCCTGAATGCAAAATGGCCCATGCTAGCGCCAATAAACACCCCTAAACCGCCGAATACATAGTGCAGAATAAGCGTTGAGCTAGAGTTCACTGCAATAATAAGCAGGGCAATGCCGCCGCCTCCAGCAAAGATAAATCCATTCTAGTTAATTTTTAGCCTTCAGCAATGCTATTCCACCGACACAAAAGTTCGCACCCACATGTCGGCAGTTACGGTAAGGTGCTCTAGCGCAGCAGCCCGCTCGCGGCCTTCGCTGCTGGCGCGGTATAGGTGCGGTGTCATGGTGAGTAAATGTTGTATATGCTCGCGTTCGGTGAGCTCTAGTGTAAAGGTTAGTCGCTGTTTGTCCGTCAATTGCCAAGTGTCGCTCGGCACTGGCAATTGCTCAGGCTTCGTGTGTACTTGCGGATAAATAATTTGCTTGAGTTCTAGCAGGTGTTCACTGGCTGGGTCGACCATAATTAAACGGCCATCGGGCTTCAGAACGCGGTTAAATTCAGCAGATACCGGAAACCCAAACAAACACAGTAGCGTGTCCACACTGTCTGTTGGTAACGGAATTTGGCTGTTTGAGGCAACTAGCCAAGTGACTCGCGGATCTTGTTTAGCCGCCAACTGCACCGCCCACTTGGAAATATCTAAGCCAACACAGCGCAATGGCTGCTGGCGCAAATCGGCTTCAGCCAAAAGTTCGCGTAGGTAATAGCCTTCACCACACCCGGCGTCTAGCACGGTTTGCGGCTTGCCGTTTAGCACCACCTGAGCGACTTTGTCGGCCAATGGTTGATAATACTTGGCGCGTAAAAACTCGGCGCGAGCTTGCACCATGGCTTTGCTGTCGCCGGGGTCTTTTGAACGTTTGTTCTGCACCGGCAACAAATTAACGTAGCCTTGCTTCGCCACATCAAAGCTGTGGCCGTCGTCGCAGCACCATGTTCGATGGGAATTATCACACCGCAGTGGTTGTGCACAGATAGGGCAGTTAAGAGTTAGCATTTCGATAAATCATTGTGAGTTCGAATACACGAACTATACCATTTCACTGCATCATTATCCTCCATGCCAAGTACCGCCATTATTTTTAAGTATGAGCTAATAGCCACACCAGGGTCGCCGGAAAAAACTTTATGTAAGTCGCGCTTTGCCATAAACACCTTGGACGATTATCCTGTTTTCTAAGCATTAACTGGAATATAGTCCTATTTTTCTAGGGGGGATGCCATGTGCGGAAGACTTAACGTAGTCAGTGACCCGTTATGCCAACTGGTCACCGAGCAGTTGGGCTTTAACTTCAACACGCCAACCAACCACGATCTGCGGCCAACGCAAATGGTCGCTACCATTACCACGCCCATAAACCACAATGGCTTGCACCAACTCAACACGCTATGGGGTATTCAGCCGGAATGGTCTAAGCGCATTATCATTAATGCCCAAGCCGAAACTGTGGCAAGCAAGCCCACGTTTAAGCGCGCGTTTAAAGAGTTTCGGTGCGTGGTGCCGTGCAGTGGTTGGTATGAGTGGCAGCAAGAAGAGGGGCAACCCCGAAAAACCAAATACCTATTTGCGCAAGCGCATAATCAGCCACTTTACATGGCTGGCATTTACTTTCCGCACGTTGTGCATCACGCACAGCTTGTTACCCTTACCACCGCCCCTACCGCGCAGTGTGCTCAATACCATCACCGCATGCCACTGCTTATTCGCCCTAACGAAGTAGAATTTTGGCTAAATAGCGAAGCCGAAGCGCTGGCGCCACTGTTGCAAGCGCCGGCGGATATTGAGCTGGTTATTTCTGTTTAGGCTTTGTGTGTCGTCAACGAAAGCTCAAAGCCGCATGCTTGTGCATATTTCACTAACGTAGCCCAACTTGGGTTAGTATTACCCCGCTCAAGCCTGCTGATATTGCTTTTACTTGTGTGCATTCGTTTGGCCAACTGCTCCTGTGTAAGGCCTGCCTGGGCACGCATGCTTAACAGCTGATGTATAAGGTTGAACTCATCTTCAAGCTTGTCGTACTCGGCCTTGACTTCTGGGTTTTTAAGAGCCTGATTTTTTAGCTGTTCTAAGTTCATAATGTTTTTACCTCTGCTTGCCTTTTACGAGCAATCTTAATTTCATTTTGCGGTACTTTCTGTGTCTTTTTTACAAATACGCTAAGTACGCAGATCCGTTCCCCATTTAAGTAGCAGAACACCCCTCGAGCAATACCCTCTTGAGCCTTAACTCGTAACTCGAATAACCCATTTCCTAAGGATTTTGTATGCGGCGGGCCTAAGTTAGGACCGTGCGTTTCCATCAACTCTAAAAGCCTAATCATTCTCGCCTGAATTTTAGGCGGAATACTTAATAAATCTTCGTCCACTCCGCGATAAAACGTGATCATCCACGACATATTAAACAACCTCCTTGTTATCATTTATGATAACCCTGATAGTTAAGGTTGTCTAATTTATAAACATGTACGAAATGTCATTTGTTTTGGGTAGGAAATAGTAATAATTGACTATAAGGATTGATAACTTAGCCGGCAATCCACTTGTTGCTTAGTCGCAACAGCCAGGCTGGCGTAAGCTTGCTAGCAATGACCATGAGCTTAGTTTGTAGGCCAACTGCCCAATGCACGCGGTTGCCGCGCCAGTGACGAAAATAGAAGGTTGGTGCATCAGGGGCGTTCCAGTTGGTTAGGCCAGCTCTAATGTACCACCATTAAATTCACCGACGTAAGTCATGATGCAGTTCAATCGTAATACATACAGCTAATTGCGCACTCGAGGATAAAAAGTAGGCTATTCTCATTTATTGATTAGAAAACAAAAAAGTGTAGTAATATGCACCATAGTTTTGGAAGGGATATCCGAAATGAAAATTTATGTAACGGACGATTTTGATCGTTTTATGTGTAAGGCAAAATCGACGATTTAGCGTCGATTGTAGCTGCTACAGAGTTATCTCAAGGGTTGCACGATGGCAACTTAGATATGGGAAAACTTTACAAGAAGCGAATTGCCTCTCCAGGGCAAAGTAAAAGAGATTCAAATAGAACCATAGAAGCGCTTATATAGCGACCAAAGTGCACGTACAACAATGGCTTTGGCAATATCCAGAATGCACCCATGCAAATTGTTTCAGGGCCTATACTCAAGCCCAAAATACACTTTGAAGCCCCACCACGTGCAACACTAAAAAGCGAGTTAGCGCAGTTTGTTAAGTGGTTTAATAATACCGCCACCAGCACAACTGGTACTTGGAACAAATCAAAAAGAGGGAACCCATGAAACGAGCACTGTTTGCTATTTTTTTAGGCCTAGCCACGCCGCTGTCGCACGCGCTCGACCAAGCCAGCCCTTGCACCACCGTTGACGCCTGCATTGCGCTGATTCCCGAAAAAGACGTGCCTAGTTATAGCAACGGCGAAGCCGATGAAGCCGTTAAAGCCCAGTTGCGCGCCTTTGGTCGCGACGCTCTAGAGCCCTTAGCCAAGCTTTCTGCACACCCCAACAGCAACAAACGCCAGTTAGCCGATACCCTTATTGCCGACATTAAAGACATACGCCAAAGCGACTTTGAGCTGGTGCGCCAGGTTATTCAGAACCACGTAAAATTAGATGGCAGTGGCGGCTGGACATACCGGTTGCTAGGCCGCATGGGCGGTGACCAAGCCGCGGCATTTTTAGTCAGCGAGCTGTTACGTGTTGAGCGCGGCGGCAACCAAATTGTGTTTGCGCTAGCAGCCATTGGCCAGCCCGCCATACCGCACTTACTTAACGCTATAGCCTGTAAGAAAAACTGCAACCCCGAAAGTTACGGCGGCTTTAATGAAGTGTTTGAAAACCTGTATGAACGCGACGTTGCCGATCAACAAAGCGCACTTCAGCTTTTAGCCATGGCCAAAAACAACGCCATTCACCCAGACATGCGCAAGCTAGCATTAGGGTGGGTAGGCTACATAACCGCCGAAAGCGCGCCCGTTGAAGCCGAGTTAATACGCATGGTAAAAGCCAACCCCGAGCTGAGTGAGCACGTACTCACCTCGCTAAAAGTACTGAAAAGCCCCTATGCGGCGGACTTGTTAGTGGCCAAACTAGCCCAAGGCGAGGGCCTGTACCGCGAGTGGATACTGCGTGACATTGGCCACCTTGGCCATACCGCGAAGCACGTGGGCGCCGAACTTGAGCACTACCTAAATGCAGAAGACTGGAACACCCGCGCCGCCGTAGCCAGAGCCCTCGGCTTTATTGGTTATGAAAAAGCCACGCCACGGCTACAAACCATGCTGCAAAACGACCAAGACTGGCTACAGGTGCACGCCGCCTTGCAAGCCTTGCATTGGTTGCAACACAAGCCAGCAATAGACGACATTGAACATGTTGCGACCAGCCATTGGTATACCTTGGTACGTGACTTTGCCGCAGTGACCGCACAACGACTGCGCGCAGACCAACCGCCATTAGAAAAAGACGCTCAGCATTACTACTCACACCGCGCTCGCAATTGCAGTGCCGAGCAATTTGCCATCATGGCAGAGCCCGAGCAGATAAAAATTTACGACCGCGAATTTAAGAGCCTAAACCAATTTAGTTACAAACACCCGTGGTGCGCCGAAGATTCAACCAGCGAAGCGCAAGACTTAGCGCAATTCTGCGCATCACCCGAAAGCACCGTACAGCCCAATGTAGCCGCCAAAGTAGGCGACAGCTGGCTAACCGGCACCAACCGCGGCGAATGGGGCGGCGAAATGATGGCGCAGTACCAAGACGGCAGCACCGAGCTGATTTTGAACGAAAACATTGAAGACATATACAGCTACGGCTCGACTGCGTATGTTCCTACCGGGCTGGCGCATTTAGGCATGAATAACGGCGTGCTGTACCGCACCACCGAAATAGCCAAAGGCTTCGCCATAGAACCCATATACCGCCTGCCTGGCGCGCCCATGAGCTCATGGAAAATTAACCCCCAGGAAATATTGATTAACACCTATTCTGGGCCCGTTATTTTTAACCCGGCCACTGGGCTGCGGACACCGGATGGGTGTGAGAGTGGCTACAGATAACAATAAATTACATATTGGCTGATGAGATTTGACTTCGAATATAAGTAAACCTTCTCGTTAGCGATTGCCATCGTACGACCACGTCCATTCTTTCGTCACTTAGATGCCAACGTCAGTAGAGCTCAATAATAAGCTCTTATCGAGGTGTTCAAAAAATGATCGATAGATAATGATCTGATGATTTTATTGAATTCTTTTTAGATGCTTAGTCCCAGAAGGGTGTTGACCTAGTGGCAAAATAGCCGTTTAATAACCATGACCAATGTTTGACAATTAAGCTGTATGGATATACAGTGTTTTAAGTGTTTATACAGTACTTTCAAGTTGTAAATTTGTTGCGACATGTTTGATGTAATGTGTCTTGTAGCCAAGCATTTAAAGGGAACAAAAATGAAAAATAATGAACTTTTCAGTATTGCCCAGGTTGCTGATATTCTAGGAGTTTCTAAAGAAACTCTGAGGAGATGGGATAAAAATGGCACATTAAAACCCACTCGAAATGATGGTAATAATTATCGTATGTATCATCGAGGGCAGCTAGAAGAGTTTGAACAAGCAAAGTTGTTATTTAGCAGCACATGGGATCAAGAACATGCAGTTCAACCCAGAAGAAAATATACATTAGTAGAATTATTCGCTGGCGCGGGAGGACTCGCACTAGGGATGGAAAGAGCTGGGTTCAACTCATTGTTGTTAAATGAAATTGATAAACACGCGTGCGATACCTTACGTTTTAATCGTCCGAAGTGGAACGTTTGCCACTCTGATATTAGTGAGGTGGATTTTACTAAATATCATGGAGCCGATGTTGTATCTGGTGGTTTTCCTTGCCAAGCATTTTCTTACGCTGGAAAGAAAATGGGATTTGAAGATACTCGAGGAACGCTGTTTTTCGAATTTGCTCGTTCGATTAAGGAAATTAAACCAAAAATTTTCATCGCGGAAAATGTGCGTGGTCTTTTAAATCATGAAGGCGGGAAAACGCTTGAAGCAATTAAAAATGTAATTGATGAGTTGGGTTATACATTAGTCGAACCTCGAGTATTAAAAGCTATATTTTTCCGTGTACCACAGAAGCGGGAGCGCTTGTTTTTGATTGGTGTTCGAAATGATTTGGCGAAACATTTTGAGTTTAAGTGGCCGTCGCCCTATAAACGTATTTTGACTTTGAAAGATGCCTTGAAAGCTGGAGAGCTTTATGAATCAGATGTACCTGATTCAGCTGGGCAGAAATATCCAGACAAAAAGAAAAGGGTACTTGATCTAATCCCCCCAGGAGGCTATTGGCGTGATTTACCAGATGAATTGCAGCGGGAGTATATGCAAAAAAGCTATTTTCTTGGCGGCGGCAAGACAGGAATGGCTCGTCGTCTGGCATGGGACGAGCCAAGTTTGACATTGACGTGTGCTCCCGCTCAAAAGCAAACAGAACGTTGTCACCCCGATGAAACTCGACCACTGACTGTTCGCGAATATGCACGAATTCAAACCTTTCCGGACGACTGGAAGTTTTCTGGTCCCTTATCAGCTCAATATAAACAAATCGGGAACGCAGTTCCTGTTAATTTAGCAACAGCTGTAGCAAAATCTGTTGTTACTGCCTTAAATTTATTAGAGATTTGTGAACAACATCATATCCAGAATGAAATTGTAGCAGCCTGATTAGTATTGATTAAGTCGTTATATAAAGCACTTTCATGTATTAGTGTCGGAGAGTGCTTTAATGACTTCAGATTGAGCCAGTTGATTCACAACGTCTTCAAACTCTTGTTTGAAGTCAGATTCTACAGCTACTGATGCTATAGCTTCTATTAAATCATCATAGAAGCCCGGGTCACCAGTGATTCGGTGCCATAATTCTTGTCCTATTATTACTGGGTGATGATATTGGCTTGTGATTCTTTTATAGTGGCTACTCAAATCCGAAGGTACACCGTAGACAACACCAACAATCATATCATCGTGAGGGATTCTCAGGTTATTAGTTCGGCCTAAATTGATCACACCGCGAAAGTGACCGGCTATTGTTTCTACGTCATCTTTATTTATAGTATTAGGTCCCGATTTTAGCTGACAATATTTTCTTTGATGGTCAATTTGGTCTTCAAATTCAATATCAATACCGGCGGTAGTACTACCAAAGGCATCCAGTAAAATATTCGTGAAGTCTTGTATATGGTTTCCAAATGATGTCGTAATAGATGTACCTAGTACGCGAGGTAATAATAGAGCTCTGGCTATACTGGTGGGGTTTGAATTACCCTCAATAAAGTTAGCTAAATAAGCAGCCAAAAATGGATTTATATTAAAGTGCTTTGGATCCGTTAGCTTCAATGTATTTCGTATATGTCCTTTTGCGATTTTTTCACGGAACCATTCTTTGGAAGCTTCAAGAATTTCTTGTTTTTTTTCATGACTTATCACTATGGTCATCCCTAGGTTAAATTTTCATAATCACTTTCAATTAAATTCCGCAATACATACGTTTAGCTATTAAAACCAAGCACTATTAAAAACACATAGTTGTTATAATCGCAACTGCTAACCCAACTTCTCAAAATAAACATCTCGATGCTGCTCAATAAACGGCAGGTGCTGCTCTCTCAGCGGCACCTGCATATCTTTATGAATGCCAAGTGCGTAATAGTCGCCAAGCGCATCAGAAATCAAAATACCGCCTTTGTCATTGAATGAAATAAAGTGCAAATCAAAGGCTTTATCTAGGTTGGGTGTTAATAATAAGCCGTTATATGGGTCTAGCCGTTCGGCATTGTCGCTCGTTGACCACGGTTTAATGTGCGACGCCATTAGCAGAGAAATATTGCTGTAGCCGGTTACCGCACACCCTCCCCATTGTTTAATCAAGCGCTCGCGGAACTTACCTTGGCCACGGCGAGCTTGTACTAATACCGCTTTGGTCGTTTCGGCTATGCTGTCATCATGCTGAATATGGTCAATGTCTAGTTGCGCTTCAACATCGCTAAGTTGGTCTAAATATGCGCGGTACAACTCTAAAGCTTTGACGCAGGTTGCGACATAATCTGTCGCAGGGTCACCGTAAGTTGCGTTGGTAGCATCGCTAATACCGCGTAATTTATTAATCATTCGCGCGACATCAAAATAGTCATTTACAGCGAATATGTTTGGCTGTTCAAGACCATCAAATATCATTAAATCAGCAACTTTCTCTTTTAAAGCGAGCACGTACTCGACTAATTTTGTTTCTGAGTGGCCAATAGCTTTAGCCCAGATCTTAAATCCGGCCTCATGTGTATCGAGGTTCTCAGCAACGGCAGCTTTAAGTTTGTTGGCTGTTGTTGGGTTTTGCAGAAATTCAAACAGCTCAACATCAATAAAAGCATATTCAACGGTATTGGCTAAAGATGTTTCAGATGGCGTTTTTATGGCGTCGTACTGAGTCTGCGCGCTAGGTTTAATGTAGTGGTGCCAAAAAGCTGATGAACGCAAATAATAAAACGGAAATGCAGCGTTAAGTTTGTCGCGAGAGGTTTTTAGTTGCTCAAAATAAAGCGCAAAGCGGTTCTTCAGTGTGTCATTAAAATAAATGCGCGAATCGGTAATTAGTCCGTCTTGAATGAGGTCAATCACCGCAAATAGCATGCAGATTTTATGGGGGCTAGTGTTGCCACCTGCGCGGTTCGGCCGAATGTCTTTAAATTGCTGACAGTATTGCTCTAATGTTGACATACGCCGTTGTCGCCTCGTCCTTGATTATTGAATAGCCTAATAAAAATATGGTGTGCTAGGTATCTTAATTCGCCATTTCCATGATTTTTCAGTTAATGGTGTAAGCGCCTCAATCAATTCTGATTGATTGTTCAATACGCCTAAGCTTAAAGATTCATCCTCGAGATGAACCCTTATCGGGGGATAGTTTTCGAAGTCAACTTGAATAGCCTTAAGTGGGGAATATCCATTTAACGAATCCATAACCTTTTTCCCTAGTTCTAAAGATTTCTCGAAAGGCAACTTTAGCTTTAACGACAGCTGAGAGGCTAGTAGAAGCATGTAATTGTTGCGTTGGCGTTGTGCCTCTTCCTGAATAAATGCTAACCGAAGTTTGTGATAAAACGACAAAATGCTTATATGAACCAGGATGAATACAATTACACCGATTAACTTCAGTCCTATAAACATCGCCGCATACAGGATCCCCCAAATGATGATATGTTTGTCGTTCGGGCGAGCACCTAAGTCCCAATCTTCAGTTAGGATTAGTGCAATAGAGGCCGTCAGAAGAATTGCGTAGGCCAACCACCTTAGGGTGACAAAGCCGATGCTCGAATAGTCGGAGTCGCTATTTGGGGAAGAAGTCATAAACGCCAATGCAAATAGACTGCTAATTATTGAGCTCAGTAAAACCATTTTAATATCGCCAAAATACAAAAAAGCACAAGCGGTGATACTTACAGTCAATATATAAATGGCGACCAAGTGGAAAAGAAAATTACCGAGAGGATTCTTAAGGCGCACATGCTGAAACAAGACTTCATTCTCAGCAGCTATGGGGTGCAACCCTTCACCAATTAACTCATTAACAAGTAATTTTCTATTTTCGCCTCGAGCCAATTTTTGACGAAGTGCTATCCTCTTTCTGAAGCTTAAAGTTTTCTGATTCGTCACGACTAGACCCTTCCCACGAAAGAACGCTAACTTAATGTTCCCTATATGTTTTACGCCAATAAGATGGAGTGTTTAATCTGTAAGCTAATCCAACAATAATCCTGTTCAGCTAAAAACTCAAACTAACCACCAACCGCCGCGCCCCGCCATGGTCGCGGTGTTCGCCCAGGTACACCCCTTGCCAAACGCCCATGTTCAGGCGCCCGTTAGTTAC
Source organism: Pseudidiomarina woesei (assembly GCF_001418345.1). Taxonomy (GTDB): domain Bacteria; phylum Pseudomonadota; class Gammaproteobacteria; order Enterobacterales; family Alteromonadaceae; genus Pseudidiomarina; species Pseudidiomarina woesei. The sequence continues at coordinate 179,728 of NZ_LIPW01000003.1, read as the reverse complement.
CGGAATGGTCACCGAGCTGCCTAGTAAACTGGCCTTCAAATGAGCCGGCATGTCGTCAGGGCCCTCGAAGGTATGCCGATAATAGGGCGCGTTCTCTGGCACCATGTGGTTGAAGTGGCTTTCAAAGTCTTGGCGCACCGTGGGGTCGGCGTTTTCGTTAATGGTGAGTGAGGCCGAGGTGTGCTGAATAAACACATGCAAAATGCCGGCATCCACCGTGCCTAGCCCAAATAACGCGCGCTCAATGTCGTCGGTTATTAAATGAAATCCGCGCGGCTTGGGCGCAATGGTTATGGTGGTTTGTTTTACCGGCATACCGACTCCTAATGTTACATATTGCCTTCAGCTTATAGTGTTTATCGTTCATTTGTAACTTTTCTGCTGCAACTGAACACAAAAATTTTTCACACCTCCCACGCACATACACCCCTCGAAATGCGCCATTCACCCCAACCGCGTAGCAGCAAATAGACCACCAAGCGCAGACAGTGCTAATCTATCGCCATACAACAATAAGGAGAACACCCATGGCGAACATCACCAAAACCCATTTAGCCCTAGCCGTTGCGCTGGCGCTTGGCACCGCCGCGTGCTCAGAGGCCCCAGCCCCAAGCGAGCAACCACAACAGCAAGCGGCCACTCAACAAGTCACTGAAGCAGAACGCCAAGCCGAGTCTGAAAAAGCCAATAAGCTGTTTGAAGACATCTTCATGGAAGCGGTTATGCGCAGCCCTATGTATCAGTCGTACTTAGGCATTAAGCAAGACCAAGACAAGTGGGACGACATTTCAGACGCAAAAGCCGAAGAAGAGCTAGCCATTGCCAAAGCCAATCTAGAAAAAGTTGAAGCCATTGATGAAAACAAACTCAATGAGCAAACCTACCTAAGCTGGCAACTTATGAAGCAAGAGCTTGAGCAGCAAATTGCTGACCATAAATGGCGCCATTACAACTACCCGGTTAACCAAATGTTTGGCTTGCACTCAAGCGTTGTTTCGCTGTTAATTAACCAGCACCGCATTAGCGATACCACCGACGCAGAAGCCTATATTTCGCGCTTAAACGGCCTGCCAGAGCTATTCGCGCAGCTTGAAGAAAACCTCAAAATTCGTGCTGAAAAAGGCATTATTGCGCCGAAGTTTGTGTACCCGTACGTTATTAGCGACAGCCAAAACATTATTAAAGGCGCACCGTTTGAAGACGGCGAGCCAAGCGTATTGCTAGAAGACTTCACCAAGAAAATTGGCAACCTAGACATTGAGCAAGCGCAGTATGACCAACTTGTTAGCGCCGCAGAGCAAGCGTTAATACAGTCAGTGAAGCCTGCTTACGAAGGTTTAATTAGCGCGGTAGAAGAACTTGCGCAGCAAGCTGACACCAAAGACGGCGCGTGGAAGTTCCCAGAAGGCGAAGCGTTTTATAACAACGCGCTACAACGCACCACCACCACTGACTTAACCGCCGATGAAATTCACGAAATTGGCTTAAGCGAAGTGGCACGTATTCACGACGAAATGCGCGTGATTATGGAAAAAGTTGGGTTTGAAGGTACGTTGCAAGAGTTCTTTGTGCACATGCGCAACAACCAAGACTTTATTTACCCAGACACCGCCGAAGGCCGTCAGCAGTATTTAGACGAGGCCACCGCGCTGATTGACACCATGCGCGAGTTTTTAGACGAGCTGTTTATTACTAAACCGAAAGCCGACATGATTGTGAAAGCGGTAGAGCCGTTCCGTGAAAAGTCAGCCGGTAAAGCGTTCTATCAGCAGCCTTCTATGGACGGCACCCGTCCGGGCGTTTACTACGCTAACTTGTACGACATGGCCTCGATGCCAACTTACCAAATGGAAGCTTTGGCATACCACGAAGGTATTCCTGGCCACCATATGCAAATTGCTATTCAGCAAGAGCTTGAAGGTATTCCGTCGTTCCGTAAATTCGGCCGCTACACCGCGTACAGCGAAGGCTGGGGTTTGTACACCGAAATGCTTCCGAAAGAATACGGCTTTTATAAAGACCCATACTCAGACTTTGGCCGTTTAGCCATGGAGCTATGGCGCGCGGTACGTTTGGTGGTGGATACCGGTATTCACGCGAAAAAATGGACCCGCGAAGAGGGTATCGATTTTTACGTAAGCAACACGCCAAACGCTGAAGCCGATGCCCGCAAAATGGTTGAGCGCCACATTGTCATGCCTGGCCAAGCCACGGCGTACAAAATTGGTATGCTGAAAATTCTTGAGCTACGCGAAAAAGCGCGCACCGCACTTGGCGACAAGTTTGATATTCGTGAATTTCACGACGTGATTCTTGCCAACGGGCCGGTGCCTTTGAACGTGCTTGAGCAGTTTGTTGACAACTATATTTCTGACAAACAGGGCTAACGCCAATCAGTCAGTCTTAACCTACGCAAAATATGGCGATTTAATTGCTAATTCGCCATATTTTGCTATTCTGTTTGTGTGTTTCTTAATCGATAGTGCAACCTAAGGCTGAATACATGCAATCAGTTGACGACTTTCATGCCACACTTGGCGAATTAATTAAACGCCAGCGGGCACTCACCATGCCGCAGCGCGACTTTGCATTGCGTGTTGGTTGCAGCCAGCGCACGCTGACACGCATTGAGCAAGGCCAGCCGGTTAACTCCGAAACTTTGTTTAACGCGCTAGCTGTATTGGGGCTATTAGATGACTTTATTGCGCTAGCAGACAACAAGCTTCGTGCTGCCAAGCATTTACCCGAGCGTAAACGCCAGCCTGACAGCGAGACATTCGATAATGACTTCTAGCGCTTATGTGTTTATTGAAGGCTTGGCCGAGCAGCCCGTTATTTGTGGGCGGTTTGAGCTAGACAGCCAAGCCAAACACGGCCGCTTTGTATATGGGCGTTCTTATTTAGAACGTGCAGACGCCTTCGCATTAGACCCCGTACACCTGCCGCTAACCGACACCATTCAGCATTGTCACGTGAATAATGGCTTGTTTGGCGTGCTTGCTGACGCTGGCGCCGATGCTTGGGGGCGTAAACTAATTTTACAGTTACACCAAACCAAACCCCAAAACGAGCTTGAATATCTTATTGCTGGCGCTGCCATGGGTGTTGGCGCGTTAACTTTTAGCTTGTCGCGCGAGAAAACGAAAACCAAGCATTCGCGCAATGCCATCAATGATCTCGAACTATTATTACAAGGCAAAAACGCGATATTAGCCGCCGAAACTGTTTCTGACGAAGTAAAGCAAGCTTTTGTATATGGCTCATCAATGGGGGGCGCGCGCCCCAAAACGCTGCTAACGCACAATAACGAAGAGTACTTGGTTAAATTTAACAAGCCTGATGACTTGTACAATGTAGCTCGTGTTGAACATGCAACCATGCGTATGTTGGCCGAGTTAGACGGCGTGCGTGTAGCCGAAACTGAGGTATTACAAGGCATTGGTGGTAGCGAAGATGTCTTGTTAGTTAAGCGCTTCGACCGTGCCGAGCAACGTGTTAGCCATCATTTTATAAGTGCAAATAGCTTGTTGCTTGAAGGTGCGGTAAGTGAGCGTAGCCTAACGGCTGGTTATAGTTATGGGCGGCTTGCAGAATTGCTTCGCTTGCATAGCGTGGTGGCAGCCGATGCACACGAGTTGTTCGTGCGAATGGTGTTCAACGTATTTATTGGTAATACCGATGATCACGCGCGTAATCATGCATGGTTGCGACCTATCGCGGCTGGGGGGCACGAGCCGGCATGGCATTTGGCACCGGCCTATGACGTATTGCCCAATAGTAGGTCTAAGCTTCACGGGTTGGGTATTGGTGAGCTAGGGCGACTTGGTTCGGTTGAGAATGTGCTTTCGCAAGCCAGCCGCTTTGGTTTACAAGAGTTCAAAGCCAAAGCTATTGTCAGCCAAGTGCGAGAATTGGTAGCGCAGTGGCCACAATATATGGCGCGCTTTGGTGTGGGAGATGGCGACATTGAACGCCTAAAAGGGATTATTCCAGTATGAAAATTTGGGTGGACGCCGATGCGTGTCCGACGGTGATCAAAGACATTTTGTACCGGGCGGCCGAGCGCAAGCAGCTTGAGCTGATACTCGTGGCGAACCAAATACTACGTGTGCCGCCGTCAAAGTGGGTAAAAACCAAGCAAGTTGCGTCAGGATTTGACGTAGCAGATGATTTTATTGCGCAAAGCTGCGAGGCCGGCGACATTGTCATTACCGCCGATATTCCGCTTGCGGCTGATGTGATTAAAAAAGGCGGGCAGGCGCTTAGCCCGCGTGGTGAGCTGTACACCACCGCCAACATTGGCAGCCGTCTGAACATGCGTGATTTTATGGACACCATGCGCAGTAGCGGCGAACACACCGGCGGGCCACCGCCGCTGCATCAGCGTGATCGCATGGCCTTTGCCAACGAGCTGGACAAGCTGCTGGCGCGCGTTCGCTAAAGCCTGATTGCGCTCGTTATTGCACTTTTACGCGCAGAAAAGTGCGGGATTTTACATTTTTACGCGCAGAAAAGTGTAGGAAAAGTAGCTTTTATGAAAATGAAACCCGGTAAATATCAGCACTACAAAGGTCCCATGTATGAGGTGATCGACACCGTGCGCCATTCGGAAACCGAATAGCCTATTGGTTTGCGGCTTCTTCGGGCGTCATTTCTTGCCAAAGCTGAATGGGGTTGCCTTCAGGGTCTGCTAGGCGAGCAAACCTGCCGTTTGGATATGTTTCTGGGTCAATTTTAACTTCAATGCCGGCAGCTTTTAGCTGCTTAACCATGGCATCTAAGTCACGCACTCGAAAGTTAAACATAAACTGCTGATCGTCAGCGCCAAAATATTTGGTTTTATTATTAAACACACCAAACACTGTGCTGCCGCCGGCTTGCACCCATGGCTGTTCTTCGTAGGTTTTTGGGGTTTGTTTAACACCTAAGTGCTCTTCATACCACTTAGCTAACTCGGCTGGGTTTTCTGCTTTAAAAAATACTCCACCAAAGCCTAATACGGCTTCACGTTCGGCTGCGGCTGCGGTGGTTAACATGCCCGCAGCTAGCGCTGCAGTGATGGTATTTTTGAGTTTGTTCATGTTTCGTCCTTTACTGGTCAAGATACACCAAAATATCACCAGGCTGGCAGTTAAGCTCACGACAAATTGCCTCCAATGTGCTGAATCGAATGGCTTTCACTTTGCCTGTTTTCAGCAGCGACAGATTAGTCATGGACACCCCAACGCGCTCAGATAGTTCGGTAAGCGACATTTTGTTTTTGGCTAACTCAACATCTAAGTTAATTTGAATGGCCATATTAAACCACTTCGACAGCGTGTTCGTCGGTTAAAAAGTGATAAGCTAATAGTAACATCAGCGCCGGAAACAAAACGATGTTAACCACGGCAAGTACAAGCGTTAATTGCAATACTGCGGCAATAAGCATACCGACAGCAAATAGTTTGAGCGTGTTTGGTAGCGCAATAAAACGTGCAAGCATGGCTGAACACATAGCAATAAGTGCAAAGCTGTACAGTAGTAAGAGCACGATGCCGGCAACTAACGTCACGTCAATGATGGTTTCCGCTATGCTGGGAAATAGGCCCAGGCCAAGCAAAATATCGACGGCCACCGTGCTATGAAAAAGCGCAACAAAAAACGCCATGGCCAACAGCATATTGGCAATGAAACCGCCGCCAATTTGGTCACGAAAGTACTTGCTGAGGCTGAAATACACGTAAATCTCAAGTGCGCCGATGGTCACAAACAAAATATCCCAACCGCTCAATTCAAGAAAATCAGTGCTGAAGGTCATTTCAGCGTTATCGATCATCAATCCGAAAGTGGCTATCCAATAAATGGGAAACAATACCGCGAGGGCTATCGCTGCCATGCCAGCGAGTTTGTATTTGGTGTTATCCATGATTTATCTCCAAATTGATGTGTTTATAAAATAGCCGTTGAATAAATGTTTTGCAATAAATAATTTATGATAAACGTAAAATAAATAGCTTTTTGCTTATACAAAACCAGCCGTCACCTTGTGTGCCGTAAAGATGCCGTAGTGAATTTCATTGAATGTGGTAACTTGTGGCTAACCATTTCGTGGAATATGCATCATGAACATTAATTCAAACCGATTAAAGCAATTACGCGCCGAGCGTAATTGGTCACAGGAACAGCTCAGTGAAATGTGCGGTGTTAACCTGCGCACTATTCAGCGCATAGAAACACGTGGTACTGCTTCGTTAGAAACCGCTAAAGCCTTGGCCGCTGTGTTTGAAGTGTCGGTTGATGCGTTGGCCGGTAGCAATAGTGCCCCTGCAAAAAATGCTGTGCTACAAAGCGTTTGGGCAAGTTTGCAGAACTTTGATGATTTCAGTGGTCGCGCTGCGCGCTATGAATTTTGGTGGTTCTTTGTGCTTTTTGTGCTGGTGCTGGGTTTAGTGGAGTTCATCCACCCGGTTTTAATGAGCATGGTGGCTATTGTTCTGTTGTTGCCATTTTTAGCGGTATCTACGCGCCGACTTCGTGATGCTGGAACAAGCCCATGGTGGCAACTGATGATGTTAGTGCCTTTTGGTATCTTGGTAGTGATGTACTATTGGGCCATGCCAGGATCAGAGGCGCCGCCAAATACTGAACAGCCCTCTGATCCGTAATTCTTTAGCTGCGCGAAAGCGTTTTAATTAAGTGCCAACCAAATTTGGTTTTAATCGGCCCATGCACTTCTAGCGTGGGCTTGCCAAACACCACTTTGTCGAATTCAGCGACCATTTGGCCGCGACCAAACTCACCTAAGTCTCCGCCTTTCTTGCCTGAGGGGCAAAGTGAGTGCTTACGCGCAAGCTCGCCGAATTTTTTACCGTTGGCCAGTTGTTGCTTTAATTTTTCTGCTTCTTCGCGGGTTTTCACCAAAATATGTAGGGCATGTGCGCGTGCCATAACGGTTTCCTGTGGGTTAAAACGGCTAAATTTGCCAATAAAACATGCGTGACTCTTTGTTCAACGCATACACGGTGGTGGCCTTGTCGCAGGCGCGGCCGGCAGCACCGTAACACACCTGTAAGGGTAGCAAATGTTCTTCGCGCGGGTGACAAAAACGTGCGTGCGGGGCTTCGGCCCAGTTGCTGAGCATGCGCCGGCGCTCGGCTTCGGTGAGCTCGGTGTCGCTGCAAACCAGTTCTAGCCAGGCCTGAAACGCGGCGTTTTTGCTGTCGGCTTGATGATCACCAGGGCTAAAAAATGCTTTCATATTATGAAACGAAAAACCCGAGCCAATAATCAGCAGGTTGTCGTAATCAAGCGCTTGCAATGCTTGGCCAAGTTGAATGTGTGCGGCAGCGTCTAAATTGTTCATGAGTGACAGTTGCACGCAGGGAATGTCGGCTTCTGGGTACATGAGTTTTAGCGGAATAAACATGCCGTGGTCAAAACCTCGTTTGGGGTCGCCCACGGCTTCAATGCCAGCGCCGGTAATGGCGCCCAGTACTTGCGCGGCAAGCTCGGGTTCACCCGCAGCAGGGTATTGAATGCTGTACGACTCCGGTGGAAAGCCGTAGTAGTCGTAAATGAGTTCTGGCTTCGTTGCTGTGGTTACGTGCGGCACGTCGGTTTCCCAGTGGGCACTAATGACCAATATGGCTTTTGGCTTTGGCATAGTTTGTGCTGCTTCGCGCAATGCTTGGTTCATTTGCTCGTGGCTTTTGTCGCCCAGCAATGGCATCGGCCCGCCGCCGTGTGCAATATATAGAATTTGTTTCATAGTCGTCTCCTTGCTCTGAGCTTACAGTCACTGAGAGAGAAATTCGAGTGTAGCGCGCATTGCGCCGCTTAAGTAAAGTTTTTGTTGAGTTACTGGGCCACCACCGCTACCGTATGTAAATCATGAAGGGGGCAGCTATGGCGATGACGGTAGACGAATTAATACAGGCTTTGGATGAAAATGGAATTTCCCACCAAGTTCCCGACGAGTTTGATGACCGCGTTGTTATTGGTGTAGCGACAGAAGGTTACATTGATCAAGACGGTAACCAAGGCATTCCTATTCAGTTGTGCTTGGCAGAAGCCGGGTCTGTTGCCTATTTTTTCGTTGCCCTACCTTTGTTCGAGCACGTACTTTCTCCGGTAAGCCCCCTTATGAGCTTGCCTAACCGCGAAAGGCTATTGGAGTTCACCAACCATGTGAATAACCAAGTGAAATTCAGCGGCTTTTCGGTTGACGACAGTGACGATGTGGTGTTTTTGTACGCGTTGCCGATTGAAGAAGAAGGGCAAAAGCTTGGGGTAGCAACCATTGCAAGAATTTGTGAAGCAACAGCCGACGCAGTGGATATGTTGTACCGATTATTAGCTGAAGCGGACAGCAACGAATGAAAAATATCGCGTTTTATCACACCAATGCCGACAAACTTGCGTCGCAATATGACAGTTTAACCTTTGAGCAAGTGCACGCCGACTGGTTGCCGGTGCTGCAATTGCTGCCGCGCGGCGCGAGTATCGTCGATATTGGTGCGGGTTCGGGGCGCGACGCATTGGCTATGCACCATCAAGGTTTTCATGTGACGGCGGTTGAGCCGGCCGATAAGCTGCGCAAACTAGGCCAACAAAAGTCATCGGAAATTATTTGGCTTGATGACAAGCTGCCGGAGCTGCGGCGTTTAAAGCTGAATCAGCGCTATGACTTGCTGCTTATTAGTGCGGTGTGGATGCACCTTGACCGAAATCAACAGAAAAAAGCGCTAAAAAGCATTAAACAGCTGTTAAAACCAAATGGTTTCACCGTAATTACTTTGCGCTTTGGCAACTTTGACGATGGCCGAACGGCCTATGAGTTAGATGCCGATTGGCTTATTCACGAAGCGGCAACGAACAGCTTGCAGTTGCACTTAAATAGCGCCGCCAGCGATAAGCTAGCCCGTCAAGATGTCAGTTGGCAAACATTAGTGTTCCGCCGGCTGCCTGAGTAACCAACAGGTCACAATGTTGTGGTAATATCGCTGACAAATTTACACAGTTAGAGTATTTCACATGCGGTATTTTGGGGCTATTTTCCTTACGCTTTTTGTAACGGGTGTTGCGACAGCAAACACAGCGCAACCCAACAGCGAGCAAACGGTTGTGCTTATCTCAATTGACGGTTTTCGCCACGACTACATTGAGCTGCACGGCGCCCCGAACATTGCGAAAATTGCCCAGCAAGGCATACGCGCTGAAGGGCTTATTCCAGTTTACCCGTCAAAGACGTTTCCTAACCATTTATCGATTGTGACCGGCCAGTACCCATCAAATCACGGTATTGTGGACAATAACTTTTATGACACTGAGCGTAAGCAACACTACAAAATGGGCGATGGTGTTCAAGACAGCACCTGGTTAACCACCCTGCCAATCTGGAACTTAGCTGAGTTTCAGGGGGTTAAAGCCGCCACGTTTTTCTGGCCTGAGTCTGAGGCACGTATTAATGGCCGTACCGCCAGCTATTACTACAAATACAGCACGCCCACGCCGAACCGTCAGCGCATTGATCAAATTGTGCAGTGGTTAAAGCTGCCCAAAGCGGCACGCCCGCGTTTAGTCACGGGCTACTTTTCGGTAGTTGACACTATGGGTCATCGCTTTGGGCCTGAGGCACCGCAAGTAGGTAAGGCGGTGCAGCATGTCGACCAATTAATTGGCGAGCTTTGGCAGCGGCTGCAAACCGAAGTTGATGAGCCGGTAAATCTTATTTTGGTGTCGGATCATGGTATGTCGCAAATTAAAGCCGAAGCGATGATTGATTATTCAGCGTTCAATATAGATGAGCAGTTATTTGAAGTGGTGAACGGTGCCACGCGCCTAATGATTTATGCGCACGAAAGCACCACCACAGAGCAAATAAACGTTTTAAAGCAACGCTTACAGGCCGCCAAAAACGGTCAATATTGGTTAGAAACAGAGGCGCAGCTAGCGCAATTAGGCGTGACAGAAACGGCGCGTAAGCCGGCCATTATTTTAGGCACCAAAGCGCCGGCCATTTTCACTAGCCGCCCACCGGAAAAGCGCAAAGATGGCGGCACGCACGGCTATCACTCGAATCGCGACATGGATGGTATTTTCATAGCCGCTGGGCCAGCCATAAAAGCAAAAGCGCCACTGCAGCGCTTTAGCAATATTCATATTTACCCGTTTATGGCGCAGTTATTGGGGCTAGAACTTCTTAGTCCAATAGATGGCGACGCCAAGGTGCTGGCGCCGCTACTTAAGCAAGATTAGCTTAACTCTGAGGTGCACGCTGGGCAGCGCTTGGCCGCTAATGGAATGCTGGTGCAACAGTGCGGGCAGTCTTTGGTGGTCACCGGTGCGGGTTCTTCTTTAGTGCGCAAGCTGTTCATGCCTTTTACCAACCAGAACACCGCAAATGCCACAATAATGAAGCTAATGGTGTTGGTAATAAATACCCCGTAATTAAGCGTGACGGCACCGGCCGCTTGAGCGTCAGCAAGTGCCACATAGGGGCCAGGGTTTTCAATGCCGGCGCGCAACACCACAAACATGTCGGTAAAATCAACACCGCCTAACATTAAGCCAATAGGCGGCATTATAATGTCGGCCACAAAGCTTTTCACAATGGTGCCAAACGCACCGCCAATGATAATACCCACAGCCATATCTACGACGTTGCCTTTTAACGCAAACTTTTTGAATTCGTTCAACATAGTGGTCATCTCGTGTGGCGCTGCTCACCCCGTGTGGGCAGTCGCAAGTTAGTTATAGCTTAAGTTTTCTAGAATAACTATTTATAATAAGTTATTTATAAAAATAAACGTTTTAATTTTTTATTGCGTATTCACTTGCATGCTTTCTTTGTGATTAATATAAACAAATGAAAAATATGGTAATAAAATAAATTTTACGAATGCATTTTGTTGTGCAATATTTATTATTAATTGTTCTTTTAAAGTGATTTCCCACAAATGGTTGAGTGATGGGTATAACATCTAGAAACATTTTGATTACACTTCGCGCGGGGCCTGAGTCAGCAAAAAACTTGGCCTTGCGCTTTGGTGTGAATGTTTCAACCATGAGTCGGCAGCTAAATAAACTTGGTGATCAAGTTATCAAAGCGGCCGCGGGGCGCAGCACCTTGTGGTATGCGGCGCGAACAATTGCAGGTGTACCGAACCAGCACATTCCTATTTATCGTGTTAACCGACAAGGGCATGCCGAACAATTCGCGACACTGACACCCGTATTCCCTGAGCAAAGCTACGTGGTGAAATACCAGCGTGCCGCAAACGACACTGAGTGGCGACATTATATGTCGCTACCTTGGTGGATGAGTGATATGCGTCCGCAAGGGTTTTTGGGTCGTATTTATGCTCAAAGCCTTGTATTGCGAGGCGTGGTGACTCAAGCTGACCCAATTAAATGGCAAGAAGACGATGTTTTGCGGGTGTTGATTAATGAACCTGCTGAGCATGTTGGTAATTTGCTTATTGGTGAATACGCCTATCAACAATGGCTTGAGTCGCAACCGAGCGCTAGCCTAAATCGCACAGCAATTGCAGCACGGGCTGACGCAATTGCCGCTGGTGAGCACTTTGATTCGTCGGCAAAAGGGGAGCAGCCTAAGTTGCTTGCGACGGTGAACAAGCAGCCAAGTATTATAAAATTTTCGGGGCGACTACATGCGCGCCAGTCGAACGCCAATGCTGAAAATATTGTCGCTAGGCGCTGGGCTGACTTGCTATTCGCGGAGGCTCATGCAGCCAGAGCGATGAATGCTGTGCAGCCGGCCATTGCGGCGCACAATACCAGTTTTGAAACGGCCAACCGCGTATTTATGCAGTCACAGCGTTTTGATCGCATTCCGCCGCGAGGCCGTGTTGGTGTCGTTTCACTGCAAAGTCTTGATCTTGAATTTGTCGGGCAGGGCCAAACATCTTGGCCGGAACTCACGGCGGCACTGTGTGCAGAGAATGTGGTAAGTGAACAAGCGCAGTTGCAAGCAACAATTGCTTGGGCATTTGGCCAACTTATTGGTAATACCGACATGCACTTGGGTAATTTGTCGGTGTTGCATGAGGGGCGACGCCCTTATCAGTTAGCGCCGGTATACGACATGCTGCCTATGCACTATGCACCGAACACGTCAGGCGACATGAAAAATGATGTGTATCGGCCAAAGTTAAATTCATACGTGCGCCAAGTGCATTGGCTAGCGGCACTAGCCATGGCGCACGAGTTTTGGCCGGCGGTCATTAACGACAGCTCGATAAGCGAAGGTTTCCGCGAGATTGCAAGGCAGCAGTATGCGGTCGTGCAAGCATTTGCGGAAACCATTAACCGTATGGCTTAGCGGGTACCGAAAATTTTATCCCCAGCGTCACCTAAGCCCGGCACAATATAGCCGTGTTCATTCAAGTGCGAGTCAAGCGCGGCCGCATAAATGTGCACGTCTGGGTGGGCTTCGAGTACTTTATCCACACCTTCGGGCGCGGCAACCAGAACCAGCACGCGAATTTGTTCGCAGCCTTTTTGCTTCAGCATATCAATGGTGGCTACCATGGTGCCGCCGGTTGCCAGCATGGGGTCAATAACCAGCGCAATGCGTTGGTCAATGTCTTTCACCAGCTTCTGAAAATACGGAACTGGCTCTAGCGTTTCTTCGTCACGGTACAAGCCAACCACGCTCACTTTCGCACTCGGAATTAGGTCTAATACGCCGTCTAGCATGCCAATGCCTGCCCGCAAGATAGGCACCACAGTCACTTTTTTACCCTTAAGCTTTTGCACTTCAATGGCATCGCCGCTCCAACTGGTAATGGTATTTGGCTCAAGTTCAAAGTCGCTGGTGGCCTCATAAGTAAGTAAATTACCTAGCTCGTTGGTGAGTTCACGGAAGCTTTTGGTGGAAATGTCCGCTTCGCGCATCAGGCCAAGTTTGTGTTGTACCAGTGGGTGTTTGATAACGTGTAGTGGCATATGGGGCTTCCGTGTTTCGTGATTCGTGCGCTGCGCTGTTGGTGCGCTACGCTGTTCGGTATTCGTAGTTTATCAGAAAGTTGAGACTTGTCAGGCGCTAACCTAATTTTGGAATTAGACTTTGATCAGGGTTCAGGGTATTAATTACTCATGAATACATTAGGGATAATAAAAGCATGGCCAAGATATCTCCACTAAAAGCAAGTCCGCTTCGGAACCCCGGCGAATCGCTGCATCGCCGTTTAGTTGACGTAGGCATGGACAAGATAATTTTCCATTATATGGTTATCGTGATTCTGCTGCTGTCAGCTTTTTTTATTTGGTTACCCTATGTTACGGGAGGTCAAGTGAATCCATATTTTTGGACACTATTAATACTGCCTTTTATGGGGTTTAGCGTAGCACGCATTTTTCAAGGCTTTAGAGAAGCCAAAAAAATAAAACTTGGGCTTATGGGAGAAAAAGCAGTTGGTCAATTTTTGGAGCGACTACGTTTAGATGGCGCGCAAGTATTTCATGATATTGAAGGTGAAAACTTTAATCTTGATCATGTCGTCATTCACCGCTCTGGCGTTTATGTTATTGAAACAAAAACAATGTCGAAAAGTGATAAACACAAGTCAGTGTTGTTTTACAACGGAAAACAAATACTACGGGGTGGACAGCCCATTCAAAGTGATGCTTTGACGCAAGTAAAAGCAGCAAGCGGTTGGTTACATAAGCAACTTTTTGAGTCGACAGGTAAGCGATTTAATGTGCGCGGAATTGTGGTGTTTCCTGGCTGGTATGTTAAAACCACCGAGTTAGGTAGAAAGGCCAATGTTTCTGTACTAAACCCATTGGTCTTGCCAAATTATATCGGTAAGGCAAAATCACAGTTGCGCGATGATGAGGTGCATATGTGTGCTTATCATCTCAGTCGCTATGTTCGAACTACCTAGCGAAGAAGTGATAGAGGTGGCCATGCGTTATATGTTGTTTATGTTTATTTTTTTTGTGGTTGGGTGTAGCGCTTTTCATGAAACGCCGTCGCCTTTTGGTGACGTAAAATCGCAAGTGCAGGCGTCGCCCGAAGTCATCGCCAAAGGTGCTAAGGTATTTAAGTATCGCTGTTCGGCGTGTCATAGTATGGACCCTAATAAAAGTCAGTTTTTTGGGCCGCACTTAGCCGGTTTACTGGGGCGAAAGATTGCCACAGTTGAAGGCTATATGTTTACCGAAGAGGTGCAGCAACTAGATATTGTTTGGACAGAGCCAGTGTTAAACGAGTGGTTAACAAAGCCACAACAAATGGTGCCCGACATGTGCATGCCGTTTTTGGGTTTGCCAAAGGCTGATGACCGTCATGCTTTGATTGAATACATGAAAACCCCTTAGAACATACATCTTTTTTGTTACATTTCTGCAGGCCTTAAATGCTGTGGTATACGGAGATAACCGCCTGTTTTAATCGGTTTTTCGATTAATTTAATCTGTTTTTTTGGTTATGCGTTTTTTTCTGTGATCGACTATTCCTATATAGGTCTCAACGACAGTTGCATGTCCACAGAAGAGGGTATATCACATGTTAAAACGCACACTTCCCGTGCTGTCGGCTGCTGCACTTGCGGTAACGATGGCTTTTTCGTCTGGCGCGATGGCAACAGACGCTAAATCAAAAATGTTTTGGTGGCCTGATCAACTCGATCTAACTCCACTTCGTGATCACGATGTAAGTTCAAACCCCATGGCTGAATTCGACTACGCGGAAGCGGTAAAACAAGTCGATTTTGATGCCGTTAAAAAAGATATCGAAGCCTTAATGACCAGTTCGCAAGACTGGTGGCCTGCTGACTATGGCCATTATGGGCCGTTCTTTATTCGTATGGCTTGGCACGGTGCTGGTACCTACCGTATTCACGATGGTCGCGGTGGTGCCGGTGGCGGTCAGCAACGCTTTGAACCGCTGAACAGTTGGCCAGACAACGTCAGCTTAGACAAGGCACGCCGTTTGTTGTGGCCAATTAAGCAAAAATACGGCAATAGCTTGTCGTGGGCAGACTTAATGGTGCTTACCGGTAACGTGGCGCTAGAGTCTATGGGCTTCAAAACTTATGGCTTTGCGGCTGGCCGTGAAGATGACTGGGAACCAGATACCGTATACTGGGGCCCGGAAAAAGAGTGGTTGGCTGACGAGCGTTATAGTGGTGACCGTGAGCTTGAGCGCCCACTGGCGGCGGTACAAATGGGTTTGATTTACGTGAACCCGGAAGGTCCGAACGGTAACCCAGATCCATTGTTGGCGGCTAAAGATATTCGCGATACTTTTGGTCGTATGGCCATGAACGACGAAGAAACGGTCGCGCTTATTGCTGGTGGCCATACCTTTGGTAAAGCACATGGTGCGCACAAGCCTGACGAGTGTTTAGGTGCAGACCCTGCGGGCGCGCCGATTGAAGAACAAGGTCTTGGCTGGAAAAACAAATGCGGTAAAGGCCACTCGGAAGACACCATTACTTCTGGTTTAGAAGGCGCATGGTCGGTGAATCCAATTGCTTGGACCACCCAGTATTTTGATAACTTATTTGGTTTTGAGTGGGAGCAAACCCGCAGCCCGGCTGGTGCTATTCAGTGGATTCCAAAAGACGGACAAGCGTCGAACTTGGTGCCGGATGCACATATTCCGGGCAAGCGTCATGCGCCAATCATGTTTACCACTGACTTGTCGCTGAAGTTCGACCCTGAGTATCGCAAAATTTCAAAACGCTTCCATGAAAATCCGGAGGAGTTTGAGTTAGCATTTGCCAAAGCTTGGTTTAAGTTAACGCACCGTGATATGGGGCCACGAGCTCGTTACATTGTGGATACCTCGCCAAAAGAGCCGTTGATTTGGCAAGATCCGATTCCTGAAATTGACTACACGCTTATTAATGACCGCGATGTGGCCAACTTGAAGACAAAGATCTTAGATTCAGGCTTGTCTGTGTCTGAGTTGGTGCGCACTGCATGGGCCTCTGCGGCAAGCTTCCGTGGTACCGATATGCGCGGTGGGGCAAATGGTGCCCGCATTGCCTTGGCACCACAGAAAGACTGGGCAGTGAATAACCCGAAAGAGCTGCAGAAAACCTTGCGTACGCTTGAAAAAGTGCAAAAGGATTTCAATCGCTCGTTACCAAAAGGCAAGCGCGTGTCATTAGCTGACACCATTGTGCTTGGCGGTGCTGCAGCAATCGAAAAAGCAGCAAAAGACGCGGGCTATACAGTAACTGTGCCATTTGCGCCTGGCCGTAATGACACCACACAAAAGTGGACTGACGACTCGTTTGACGTGTTAGAGCCGAAGGCCGATGGCTTCCGCAACTACTACACAAAAGACGTTAACATGTCACCGGCTGAAGCTCTGGTTGAGCGTGCAGATTTGCTCACCCTAACGGTGCCAGAAATGACAGCGTTGGTCGGTGGTATGCGTGCTCTGAACGCCAACTATGGTGGTGGCAAGCACGGCGTATTCACCAGTCGCCCTGGCCAGTTAACCAATGACTTCTTCGTGAACTTGTTAGACATGAGCACCGAGTGGGCGCCTTCGAAAAATCAAGAGGGTGTGTACGAAGGCCGTGATCGTAGTTCAGGTGAACTGAAGTACACCGCGACACCGGTTGACTTAATCTTCGGTTCAAACTCTGAGTTGCGCGCTATCGCTGAGTTTTATGCGCAAAGTGACTCAGACGAAAAGTTTGTGCAGGACTTTGTCGACGCATGGGTAAAAGTAATGCGTCTTGACCGCTTTGACCTTGAGTAAGCAATCACATCAATAGTATAAAGGGAGCTTCGGCTCCCTTTATTTTTGGAGAAACCACAGGTGGCACGCTCAACCATAGAACAGTGGCGAATGTTTAAAGCTGTGGCCGACTTTGGCGGCTTTCAGCAAGCGGCAGACCACGTGCATAAAAGCCAGTCAACCGTGCACCACGCGGTGAATAAACTGGAAGAACAACTGGGCGTGCAACTAATAGAAGTGCAAGGTAGAAAGACACAAATTACACCTGCTGGGCAGCAGTTACTGCGCCGCATTACCTACTTGCTGGCAGAAACCGAGCGCTTTGAGAACGTGGCCAAAAACCTTAAGCAAGGGGTTGAGTCGCGCCTTGCAATTGCCGTGGACGAAGCCTTTCCCAAGTCAGTGCTGTATCAAGCCCTTGCCGAAGTGTCAAAAGAGTTTCCTTTGGTTCACATAGAGGTTATTGAAACCATCTTAAACGGCGCCAACGAGCTACTTAACAAAGGTGTGGCAGAAATTGCTTTGTCGCCGTTTACCCTCGCCAATGAGTTAAGTGAAGACCTGTGTCAAATGGAGTTTATGGCAGTGTGTGGTGCCAAGCATCCGTTAGCACAAAAGCACAACGTCACACCGGAAGATCTCAAGCAATATCGCCAAATAGTGCTGCGTGACTCGGGGCAAGAGCGCCAAATTGATGTTGGCTGGCTTGGCTCAGAGCAACGCTGGACGGTGAGCCATATGGCAACTTCTATTGAATTAATTCAGAAAAATTTGGGCTTCGCCTGGCTGCCCAAAACGGCTATTGCCGAGTCATTGCAATATGGTGTGTTGACGCCCATTCAGCTTACGCGCGGGGCAACGCGCACCTTAAGTTTGTTTTTGAATTTTCGTGACGCTCAGACATTAGGGCCTGTGGCCCGCAGTTTTATTGGGCATGTGCGGTATTTTACAGAATAAATAAAAAACAGTATTGAGAATTGTTCGCATTTACATTAGGATCGCAACCCTAAGCAAAATTAATTCTATTTAGGGGTGCGAACGTGAATAAATTTTCAGCGATTACCTGTGTGTTTATTGCGGTGGGAGTTCCTGTTGCTCAGGCTGCAGCGTTAGAACCGCAAACGACCGAGGCGATTGAACGTCTGCAAATTCGTGGCGAACAGCAAAGCGGTTACCTTGCTGGCGACCAAAAATCAGCGACCAAAATTGATATTTCAATTAAAGAAACCCCGCAAACGGTTACGGTTATAACCCAAGAGCGTATTCGCGATTTCGGCCTAACCGACATTAATACTGCTTTAGAAAATTCAGCCACAATTAATGTGGAACAAGTAGAAACTGACCGCACCTACTACACCTCGCGCGGCTTTGAATTAAGTAATTTTCAAGTAGACGGCTTAGGTTTGCCGCTAGTTAACAGCAACAGCCACGGCCGCATGGACTCAGCCTTATACGAGCGTATTGAAGTGGTACATGGTGCCAATGGCGTGATGACCGGTGTTGGTAGCCCTTCTGCCACGGTAAACATGGTACGTAAGCGGCCGAAATCAGAAGCCCAAGGCTCTGTTGTTGCCTCGCTGAGCTCTTGGTCTGGTAAACGTTTAGAAGGTGATTTTACTGGCGCGCTTAGTGACTCTGTTCGGGGGCGTGTGGTGCTCGTTGGCGACGACCGCGAGTCGTACTTAGATCGCTACCAAAATAACTCGCAGCTTTTCTACGGTGTGATTGATTACGCGCCTACGGCAAACACCTTAATTACCCTTGGCCACAGCGAACACCGAAGTGACACTGACGGCAACATGTGGGGTGCGTTAACCTTACATTATGGCGACGGCACGCCAACTAACTTTGATAGTTCCACCAATATTGCGGCTGACTGGTCGCAGTGGAATGTGAGTGAAAGCCGCAGCTTTGTGGACGTGGAAACGGTACTTTCTGATAACTGGAATTTGCGCTTTGCCTACAATCGCGTGCGCACCGACGAAGATAGTTATCTGTTTTATACTTATTTACCAGACCCTGCGACCGGCTTAGACCCTGAAACTGGCTTGGGCTTGTTAGGCTATGGTAGTGAATTTGACTTTGATGACAGCCAAGACAGCTTTGACCTTTATGCCAGTGGTCGCTTTATAACGGGTAGCTTAGAGCATGAGGTTGTGGTTGGTGCCAACTATGCGACATTGAATTTTGATGAAATGTCTTTGTATGACTTTCATACTGGCAACGGGTTTCCGGCCATGCCAGCCCTTGAAGACTGGAACGGCAACACACCATTTCCAGAGTTTACAGACGGCTTAGCCGGTAGCGATATTGAAAATACGCAAAAAGCGATTTACGCCCAAGCGCGCTTAAGTTTGTCGTTAGACACCAAGCTATTGTTAGGTGGCCGTTACAACGAATTCACGACAGAAGGTTTGCAATACGGAGTTGACCAGTCACGCGACGAAGGCCAATTTATTCCTTATGTTGGGGTTACCCATAATGTCACGCCAAGCACCACGGTTTATGCGTCGTACACCGAAACCTTCCAAGCGCAAAACCTGCGCGACCGTAATTTTGAGCGCTTGCCTGCGTTAACCGGTGAGAACTCAGAAATTGGTTTTAAAACCGAATTAGCGAACGGCGGTGCGTTGCTGTCAGCTGCGTTTTTTCATGTGAAACAGAAAAACCTAGCGGTGGGTGACGGTACCGTCACTAACCCCAACACCAATGCCCCTGAGCCGGTATATAGAGCCGCTGAAGGAGTATCTAGCCAAGGTATTGAAGTTGAGCTGTCGGGCGAGCTTGCCGAAGGTTTGCAAGGTAGTATTGCGGCAACTTCGTTTGAGGTAGACGGCGACCGTACTGTGGAAGACTATACGCCAGAAAACTTGTTCCGCGCGTCTTTAACTTATCGCCCAGCCGCGCTTGAGCAGCTAAAAGTAGGCGCGAGCTTTAACTGGCAAGACACAATTTCGCGCGTGCAGGGCGTGGTAGGTAATAGCTACGCCAACGCTGGCGAAACTATCGTGACCACCCAAGAGGCTTATGGCCGTTTGAACCTCATGGCCAGCTACCAGTTTACCGATGCCGTTAGCTTAACGGTGAACGCCAATAACGTGTTGGACAAGAAATACATCAATAGTTTGCTGTGGCCAACGCAAGGTTATTACGGTGCGCCACGTAACTATTCAGCAACGGTTCGCTGGAACTTTTAAGGTTTAACCAACAATGCGAAAGACTATCCATAAATGGCATGGTTGGGCGGGGATCATTTGTATGATCCCCTTTCTTGTTATTTGCCTTACCGGCAGCATTTTGGTGTTCAAAAAAGAAATTGATAGCCTATTGCTACCGGAGGTGGCTGCACTTGAGCCCACCGAACAGCCGCGTAAATCATTGAATGAATTGACCGCCAGCGTGCAACAGCAGTTGCCTGGTTATGAATTTGGTAGTTGGGAAATATTCCCAGCAGGGCATGACGAAGCTGATCGTATTTTCATGATCAAAAAGGGCACGGACGAATGGTTCAAGGCACATTTGAACCCTTATACCGGCGAGCTATTAAGCCAACCAACCGAGTCGGGGCATTATATAACTGACTGGCTGGTTGAATTGCATTACACGCTCATGTTGAATGACTTACAGTATTTGCCGGAGCATTTGGGCCTGATTATAGGCTTGATATTGTCTGTGTTTTTGCTGTTTATGGGTATTTCGGGGCTGATAATTTACCGCCGCTTTTGGGCGCGCTTGTTTACCCTGCGCTGGAACCAACGCATGCTCGCTGTGTTTAGTGACTTGCACAAAATGGCCGGTACCTTTGCTTCGCCGGTGCTGCTCGTGCTTGCCATTACGGGGGGGTATTACAACATTCTTATTTTTTACGAAGAGTGGGTAGAGCATGCTGACGGTGCAGAGCACCACGTCATGACCGACCGCTTGTACGCCACTGATTTAAATATTGACGAATTGGTGCTGGACAGTACGAAACAAATAGAGGGTTTTAAGCCAACGTACTTGTTATTTCCGTTTGAGCCCGAATTACCGTTTACCGTATTTGGTCGTGCGCCAACGGCGAATCCGTTATTAAGCAACTATGGCAGTGTGTCCAATTATGACCCCATGACGGGCGCTTATTTAAGCACTTATAACCTTAACGAACAGGGGGCGGGCGCTAAAACTTTAGATAGCTTCCGGCGGTTGCACTTTGGCACCTTTGGTGGCTTACCAGTGAAGGTCATTTGGAGCCTGGTTGGGGTGCTGCCATTGCTGCTTTCAATAACGGGTACCTACATTTGGTGGCAGCGTCGTAAAAAGCGTACTCGGCGGCGATAGTTAACAGCGCGCAAGGTTAGTAGTTGCGTTCGTTAACAACTTGTTTCATTGTGTGTTCTATACAACTTCACACGTCAAAAATAACGTATAGAACACACAGGAAACACTATGAAAATTTACGAAACCGCAACTGCGCCTAATCCTCGCCGAGTGCGTATGTTTTTAGCAGAAAAAGGCCTGCTTGATCAGGTTGAGTTTGTGCAAATTGATATTGCCAAGGGCGAAAACTTAACGTCTGAATTTGTTGCCATGAACCCCATGAAAAAAGTACCGGTGGCGGTACTTGATGACGGCACCGCACTGGCAGAAACCATGGCCATTTGCCGTTATGTTGAAGCTTCACACCCCGAAGCCCCCGCATTATTGGGTGACTCTGCTAAAGAGCAAGCTGTTATTGAACAATGGCTACGGTGGATAGATTTCTATTTAATGACCCCCGTTGGCATGTGTTTTCAGCACACGTCTGGCTACTTCAAAGACCGCATGAATTGTTTTCCTGAGTATGGCCAAGACTGTTACGGCGCTGCCGAGAAGTTCTTTGTGTTTTTGAATGAGCAACTAGCAGATAAGCCTTATTTATTAGGTGATAAGTTCACCGCTGCCGATATTAATGCGTTTTGCACCGTCAGTTTTGCCCGCGTGGTGAAGTTACGTATTGCTGATGAGCAAACGCACCTGCAAGCATGGTTTGACCGTATCAGCGAACGGCCATCGGCGAAGGTATAAATGGCGCAGCAGATCGTTGAAGTTGCCATAATTGGCACAGGTTTTGGCGGCCAAAGTACGGCGATTAACCTATTAAAGCAGGGCATAACCGACTTTGTCATGCTTGAGCGCCGCGCGTTTATGGGCGGCACTTGGTGCCAAAATAGTTACCCCGGAGCGCAAGTTGATGTGCAGTCGCCGTTATATTCACTAACTCAAGAGCCCTACCCGTGGTCGCAAATGTTTGCCACCCAGCCCGAGCTTGAAGCCTATACCAACCAAGTGATTGATAAGTATGGCTTGCGTAACAAAGCGCGACTAAATTTTAACGTTGCGCACGTGCGTTGGTGCGACGAAAATTTGCATTGGCTGCTCACCAGTGACCGTGGCGAACAGGTGCAGGCGCGCTTTGTAGTGAGCGCGCAAGGGCCGCTCAGCAACCCGGTTATTCCTGATTTTCCTGGGCGCGAACGGTTCCAAGGTGAAAGTTTTCATACAAACCATTGGAACCATGATTATGACTACCGGGACAAGCGTGTTGCGGTGATTGGCAGCGGCGCTAGCGCGGCGCAAGTTATTCCGACCATTACGCCCGAAGTTAGCCAACTGCATGTGTTCCAGCGCTCACCGCACTGGGTGTTACCGCGCCCAGACCGAGTATTCTCGCCGCGCGTACGGCGCTGGCTTGGCAAGCGTTGGGTTTATCAATCGTTGCGAAGAACTATTTATTGGGCACTTGAGTGGCGGGTGTTTGCGTTTAAATACGCGCATGGGCTGATGCGCTTTTTTGCCCAACGCCCGGCGCTTAAGCACCTACGAACACAAGTGCCTAATGCCGAACTGCGGGCGAAATTAACGCCAGACTACACCATTGGCTGTAAGCGTATTATTGTTTCTAACACCTTGTACCCGGCGCTAAGCCAACCGCACGTTACTTTGCACAGTCGTGAAGATAGTATTGCCGAAATAAATGATCGCGGTATTCAAACCACCCAAGGCCAGCAGATTGATCTTGATTTGATTGTTTATTCTACTGGCTTTGACGCGACAGATGGCGCCGTAGGTTATGAGCTGATAGGTCGCGGTGGTAAGCATTTACAGGAGGCTTGGCACGAGTTTCCGCGGGCGTATTTAGGCACCACTTTACCGCAGTTTCCTAATCTATTTTTAGTTACTGGGCCTAATACGGGCATTGGTCATACGTCCGCTATTTTCGTGATTGAGTCACAAATGAAATACATTATGCAGGCGATTAACTATGCGCGTGAACAGCAGAAGCCTATTGAGGTAACAGCGCAAGCGGAAGCTAATTATACCAACATGATACACCGAGAAATGCGCAAAACCGTATGGCACAGCGGCGGTTGTAATAGTTGGTATAAAAGCAAAAGTGGCCATGTCATTGCAATGTTTCCGGGGTTTAGTTTTGTTTATCGAATAATGGCAACGCGGTTTAAACCTCAGCATCATGTACTTATCCGTGGCAAGGATGAAAACCGATGAAAAAATTAATTTTCAGCTTATTAGCGCTGGGGTGTGCTTTTTGGTTAGCCAGTATGCACCCACGTTTTGGCTTGGCGGTGTATGACGTTACAGCGGTTACCGAAGCTAAACTTTACGGGTTTGACAAAGTATGGGTAGAGCTTGAGGAAATGCCCATGGCTACCTATCAACTCGGGGAGCCAACTGGTGAAAATACCGTGATTTTGTTGCACGGCTATACAGCCTCGAAAGAACTGTGGCTGCGCTTTGCTAAGCATTTGGGCGATAACGTTCATGTGGTTATACCCGACTTGGCAGGGCATGGCGAAACTGGCTATTACAGCGGATGGTCCTACACAGCTGCCGCACAAGCTGAACGCGTAAAGCAACTCATGAATGTGTTAGCAGTGCAGCAAGCCACTATTGTTGGTAACTCAATGGGCGGTATGATTGCCGCCAATTTTGCCATTATGTACCCCATGCAAACCCGCGCCGTTGTGTTGTTTAACCCAGCCGGGGTTACCCCACCAATACCCAGTGTTACAGAAGCCATGTTTGCCGAAGGTAATTCGCCATTTGAAATAGACACCACCGCTGAGTTTTTAGCGTTTTATCGGTTAACCATGGAGCAACCGCCGTTTGCCCCTGAATTTGTGTTGCGTGGCATGGCCGAGCGCTACATGCAGAACAAGCAGGCTTATCAACATATTGCCAATGACTTTCGCTTTAATGATCAGTTGGACAATCGCTTGGGCTTAATTAAGGTACCGACGCTGATAGTCTGGGGCGACAAAGACCAAATTTTGAGCCCTACAGCTGCGCCGGTATGGCATGACGGTATTGCCGATAGTGAATTAGTGGTGTTTGAGGGTATAGGCCATATGCCTATGGTTGAAGTACCCGAGGCGTCAGCTGCGTTAGTGTCAGAGTTTGTTTTTTAGATTGCTTGTGCTAGACATATTAGACTATCAAAAATGGAAGCATGGCGTTGACACACGCGCCTTTTAATAACGACGAATTAATTGTTTTTTTCGCCAGTTATGGAGTAAGTCATTGAATCCGTTTTCGGTGTGTAAACCCTGCGGAAACGACTTTGAAATGATTACTGCGAACCCCTTGGCACTGGCACTTGACCCGCGTCAGGTTGCGGACGACGCGTTATATCGCAGTAAAGAACCTGGTCGAAATGCTAGTGTACTGGCCAGCACCGGCGTATAATTCGCCGATATTCTTCAAGTTGGTGGTGTACAAATACGGTTATGGAAACGCAACATATTGTCGTTGTTGGTGGTGGTGCGGGTGGTTTAGAACTTGTTACCAAGTTAGGTAAAAAATTTAAGCGAAATCAACAGGTTTCTGTCACCTTAATCGATAGAAATTTGACCCACGTATGGAAGCCCCTACTTCACGAGGTTGCCGCGGGTGCACTTGATGCCGACATTGACGGCGTAGATTACCGAGTTCAAGCTGCGCATGCCGGTTTTAATTTTCTTCCCGGCGAACTCTGCGGTATTGATAACGAACAACGCGTGATTAAACTGGCCGCCATTAAAGACGACCAAGGGCGACAAATTGTTGCCGCGCGGGAAATTCCATTTACTTATTTGGTGCTGGCAATTGGCTCAGTAACCAACGACTTTGGCACCAAAGGTGCGCAAGACCATTGTTTCTTCCTTGATAGTGTCAAGCAGGCCACACGTTTTCATCATCAGCTTATGAACACCTTCTTGTCGTTACAGGCTGAGAAATACCCACGCCCGCTTAAGGTGGCCATTGTTGGCGGCGGTGCCACCGGTGTTGAACTTTCCGCTGAGTTATATAAGTCAGCAGAATTGATTCGTGCTTACGGGTTTTCTGATTTTGAGCTGAGTCAATTGCAAATTACCTTGGTTGAGGCGGGGCCGCGTATTTTGCCAGCTTTACCTGAGCGCATTGCTGCTGCGGCCCAGCAAGAACTCACTAATTTAGGTGTGAAGGTGTTGGCAGAAACGCCAGTGGTAGAAGTGAATGAGCAAGGCTTGGTGACGCAGTCAGGTGAGCTTATTGAAGCCACGATTAAAGTTTGGGCGGCGGGCGTAAAGGCACCTGAATTTTTGGCAAAATTAGGTCACTTTGAAACCAACCGTGCAAATCAAATTCAAGTCATGCCAACACTTCAAAGCACAACCGACAGCCATATTTTTGCAATTGGCGATTGTGCCGCGGTAACTCGTAGCGATGGTTCGCGCGTGCCGCCGCGCGCTCAAGCGGCGCACCAAATGGCAGACTGTGCGTTTGCTAACATTGTCAGTATGATCAAGCAGCAGCCCCTGTGTGACTTTGAGTACCGAGATCATGGTTCGTTGGTGTCGTTGTCTAGTTACTCGGCGGTGGGTAGCTTAATGGGCAACTTAACTCGCGGCGCAATGATGGTTGAAGGTTGGCTGGCGCGTATTATGTACAAAAGCTTGTACCGCATGCACCAAGTGGCTGTGCATGGTTACTTTAAAACGTTTTTGTTCATTCTGGTGCAGCGGCTGAACCGCCGTCTAAAACCCCGCTTAAAACTGCACTGAGCCTTGTGTAGCAGGCCCAGTGCACTGGGTGTGTACTTAGAAGCTGTACTCTAAGCCTAATGACACAGTTTGCGGTTTGTTCGGACGCGCGCCATGCGGCGTGCGTGACACAATACGCTGCTGATCAAATAGGTTGTCTACTTTCACAAATACAGTAGCTTGATTGCTCAGTGGGTAGCGGCTAATGAAGTCCACCACGAATACTGAATCAGTGTAGCTAAAGGCGTTCGTGTTGTTGTTACAGCCAACTTGTACGCAGGTTTCGTCCATGTATTTGGCGACCACGTACTGGTTCCAACCTGAGTCATGCTCAACACCTACACGTAAACTCATGGTGTGCTCTGGAATATCTGCTAAGCGGTCGCCTTTCTGCACGCCTGTCACTGGGTTTGTGGCGCTAATTTCAGCATCACTGAAGGTGTAGTTGAAGTTTACAGGCAAGCTAAATTCACCAGTTTGCCACTCGTAGCCCGCTTGGAATTCTACGCCTTGTACAACCGCTTCACCGGTCACAAATGAACCTGAGGTTGCACCGTTGCTGCATGGGTTAGCCAACGAGCATACTTCGGCTTGGTTGTTAAAGTCACTTCTAAAAGCAAGTGCTTCAACAAACCAGTCGTTGCTGTAACGTACACCCGCTTCGTAGTTGGTGCTGGTTTCTGGTTCGTCAGTTTCTGTTGCGCCGCCACCAATAGGTGAGAAGCCACGATGCACACCGGCAAGTACCTGCCAGTTGTTGTTTAGGTCATAAGTAAACGACGCGCCCGGTAACCACTCTTGGGTGTTGTTAGAACGGTAGCTTGGCGTGTCAGAACGCTCTGGCGTGGCGAACTGTTGACGATAGGTGTCCACGTCTTCATAGCGCAGTGCTAAGTTGACCAATAAAGCGTCGGTGACTTGCCATGCGTCGGTAATCCACAAGCTCAGTGCGTCGCCGCCTTCTAAGCGGTTGTCACCGCCGGTTGGCGCAATAATACGGTCAAATACCAAGCTGCCGTTAATTTGGTCGTACACTTCTTTTGGCTGATAACGGTCTAGTGAATCATTGTGGTCGCGTACGCCCACGTTTAGGGTATGGTCTGCCAATAAAGTGGTGACATTCAACTCAATACCGTACGACTCATAAGTACGATCACCGTGGGTATAGATTAAGTCTTGAACGTCAAGCTCACCGTCCAAAATGGCCTGGGCTTGAGCGTCTCCCGCATTGGCGGCATTAATAAATGAACTGGTGCTGGTTTTAAACCAGTCACGGTGGTATTCATTACGATATGCAATGGCGCTTAAACGTGATGCTTCTGTTAAATCAAGGCTATAGGTTAACGAGAAGCTCTTGTGTTGGTTGTCCATTTGGTCAATTTCAGACAAGCCATAACGACGGTTCGGATTTTCAGCAAAATCTTTGTCGGTTAAACCAGCGTAGGTTTCGTTAGAAACTTGTTCTGAGTACTGCAGCTTAGCCAAGAGGCTTTGGCGCTCACCAGTCCAGCTAAGCTTTACCAAATAATCTTCAATATCAAAACCGGAATCGCGGTTGCTGCGGTCAATGTCTTTGAAGCCATCGCTGCTGCGCTGTACGGTGTCAATTAAGAAGCCAAAATCACCTGAACGGCCGCCATAGTAGGCATGAATATCTTGGCTGTTGTGCTCGCCAAATTTGGTGGTGATTTTGCCGCTGTTTTGTTGCGGAATTGGGGTGGTGATCATGTTGATCACGCCGCCCGTAGTTTGTGGGCCGTAACGCAGTAGCGGTGCACCTTTAAGTACTTCGATGGTGTGCATGCGGTAGGCTTCTGGAAAATAGTAGGCAGCTGGGTCTACGTAAGGCAGTGGTGCAATTAATACGCCGTCTTCCATAAGGGTAACCTTGCTACTGCGGCCGCCAGAGGCAGCACGAATACCAATGTTCGGGCGCAGGCCTTGGCCGTCTTCTTCGCGAATATATACGCCCGGTACAGTTTTTAATAACTGGTTAATGTCGGTATTGGCTTCAATGGTTATTTGCTCTGCGTCAACGACTGCACTTGAGCCTGGCAGCTTTTGCGCGTCTTGCTTGCTACCAATAATTTGTAGCACTTCGTCAATATTGTCGTCGCTGTTATTTGTTTCTGCAGTGTCAGCATGCGCGACAGACAGTTGCAACCCTAGTGCCGTAAGCAGAGCGGTTGCTAAGATAGAACGTTGCATCGAATTTCCCCCAAAAGTCGAACTCAAAATTTAGGGGATGGAGTATAAATGCAAACTATTCGCATTTACAAGTGGTTCGCTCAAACTTTCGCTAAAATACTGTCTCGCTCAACTTTTGAAAAAGGTATAACGCTTAAACGATTGCCTTTTTGTACCAGTGGGTTGTCAGTTAATTCAGTTAACTTCTTAAGTTCATCTAGGCTGATAATTCGTGCAAATTTGCGCACAAACTGTAAATCGACAGCATCCCAGCGCGAGTTGTCTGGTTTGCTACGTTTGTCAACGTAGGGTGACTCGGCGTCGAATTGGGTGGGGTCGGGGTAGGCTGTGCGAGTGACTCGAACAACACCAACAATGCCAATTTTTGCGCAGCTTGAGTGGTAAATAAAAACCTCATCGCCAATGGCCATATTGCGCATAAAATTACGCGCTTGATAATTGCGCACACCGTCCCAGCGAATCACTTGGTCGGGCTTGGTGGCAAAGTCATCAATACTGCATTCATCGGGTTCGGTTTTCATAAGCCAATACTGCATAGCGGTCGTCCTTTTATACGTTTCGAATAAGTTGTATGAGCAAGTAAACAAGCTGAAAATTTGATAGCATGGTACGCAAATTACGCGCAGTTGACGACTGTTTGCGTTAGCCACTATTCAAGGAGTCATGATGTTAGAAGCTGCGAATAACGTGAAACTGTCGGTACTTGATCTCGCGCCAATAACGGCTGGCAGTGATGCGCGGCAGTCGTTGTTAAACTCGGCCGATTTGGCGCGGCACGTTGAAGGTTGGGGCTACCACCGTTTTTGGATGGCCGAGCACCATAACATGACGGGTATCGCAAGCGCCGCAACTGCGGTTGCGTTAGCTTATATAGGTAGCCAAACACAACATATTCGTATTGGCGCCGGCGGTATTATGCTGCCTAATCATGCGCCGCTTGTCGCCGCTGAGCAGTTTGGTACCTTGGCGGCATTGTACCCGAACCGGGTTGATTTAGGCTTAGGGCGTGCACCGGGAACCGACGGCGCGACGCTGCGCGCATTGCGGCGCACCTACGACAGTGCGGATGGTTTTCCGGCCGACGTGCAAGAGCTGCTGATGTACCTTGATGACCCCAAGCCCGAACAAAAAATTAAAGCGGTGCCGGGTATGGGCTCGCAGGTGCCAGTGTGGATTCTAGGTTCCAGCTTATTTGGTGCTCAGTTAGCGGCGCGTTTAGGTCTGCCGTATGCGTTTGCTTCGCACTTTGCGCCTGACTATTTGCAACTAGCACTTGAAGCTTACCGCAATGATTTTAAACCGTCGAAATATCTCGACAAGCCCTATGCTATGGCTGCGGTTAACGTATTCGCAGCAGACACAGAGCAAGCTGCAAAACGCTTAAAAAGCTCGATGCAACAGCAGTTTATTGCGTTGCGCCAAGGTAACCCTGGGCCCTTGCCTGCACCTTTAGATAATATTGAGCAGCAGGTTGACCCCATGGCCTTAGCCGCGGCGAATCATGCCTTAAAATACACGGCTAGTGGCACCGCAGAACAAGTTCATCAATACTTGCGTGATTTTGTAGCTGCTACCGGCGTGAGCGAAGTTATGTTGACTTGTCATGCCTATGATCACCGCGCGCGTTTGCGCAGCTTTGAATTAGCACAAGGGGTGCAATTTGAGTCATGAACTATTAACCGCATTGCGTGAGAGTACTCATGCACTGCACCAAGAGTTAGATCATCACCCAATGATGGCGTTGTTGTTACAGGCAGAGCTAACCGCAGCGGCGTATGCGAATACCTTGGCTTGGTTGCACCCGTTGCAAAGTACGCTTGAGCAGCAGCTGACGCACTTGCTGCCAACGTTCGCAACGAATATAGATTTGGGCCCACGGCTGTCGGCGCTAGAGACTGATTTGCAACAACTTCAGGTTACCCCATTGCAGCTTCCGCTAGAACTAGAGCTTAAGCTAGCACCTTCTGAAGGCACTTTAGCGGGCATGTTATACGTGCTGAACGGCGCACGTTTGGGCTCGGCCCATATTGCGCGGCGTTTGCAGCATACAAGCCCACATTTACCCTGCCGCTACTTCACTGAAGCCAATGGCGCAGCGCATTGGCCCCCCACTTTAAAACTGCTCGAAAATTTAGCAATTAGCGAATATAGTGACTGTAAAGTTGCCGCCGAAACCGTGTTTCGGTGGTACATCAAGGTGATGAACAACGCGCAGCGAGAAACAGTATGCCAAACGGCGAGTGGGTGTTAATAGCTTTTATCGCAGTATTGATGCTAATGGCAGGCGTAGTGTTTGTTGTGGCGTGGCGAGCAAAACGTTACGCCGCTTATCAACAATCGTTTGTGCGTGAATTTATAGACGCTGAATACGACACCCTACGTGCATTAGCGCAAAACCGCCCGTTAGCTGAAAAACTGGTTGATATTTGTGAATTAGCTGAATATCAGGTGAAAGACAGCTTTGCGTCGGTAATGATTGCCGACCCCATATTGGGGGTACTTAATGCGGAAGCCGTTGGCGGTTTGCCCAAGGCGTTTAGCCAAGCGTTGAAAAATTTACCTATTGCCGACGGTGTGGGAGCTTGTGGTACAGCAGCTGCCCTGCGCACTTCGGTTATTGTTGCCAACATGCACGATGACCCACGCTTTGAAGCTTTTGTCCCTCTTATAAACGAATACCAGCTGAAAGCAGCCTGGTCGTTTCCAATTTTTTCGGCCGACAACCAATTACTAGGCACCTTCGCGCTGTATTCAAAGTTAGCGAAAACGCCGAGTGAATCGGACATGAAGCTAATAGAGCGCAGCCGTGAATTAATTTCGTTGGTAATAACACAGCATCGTGATCGGTTTGAGCGTGAGCGCAGTGAACAACACACACTGTCACTGTTTGATCACAACCCTGAGGCGGTATTTACGTTAGACCTTGAAGGGCGCTTCATGAGCTTAAATGCGGCGGCCGAGCGGTTGATTGAATTTAAAGCTGAACAAATGGTGGGGCAACCCTATGATGCGGTTGTGCTTGAGGAAGACAAGCAGCGCACACGCGAACACTTTGAAGCGACCAAGCGCGGCGAACCGCAACATTATGAAATTGGCGTTCTGAATCAACGCGGGCAACTGCAGCGCATTGAAATTACCAATATGCCAATAATTATCGATGGTGAGATTACAGGTGTACATGGTATTGCTAAGAACGTGTCGCAACAAAGGGAATATGAAGAGCGTTTGCAAATTCTTAATCGCAGCGTTGAAGCCAGTACGAACGGCGTGGTGATTAGTGATGCCCGTAAGCAAGGCTTTCCGGTTATTTATGTAAACCCTGCGTTTACTACAATAACTGGGTATCAGGCTGAAGAAATGCTAGGCCGCAGCTGTGCTTTGCTGCAGGGCCCAGACACCAATCCAATAACCACCAAACAAATTGCCGAAGCGCTGCGCGAACAGCGCGAAGTGCGCTGCACTGTTCGAAATTACCGCAAAGACGGCACCCCGTTTTGGAACGAACTGATTATTTCGCCGGTGCGCGATAATCAAGGCGAAGTAACGCACTATGTGGGTTTGCAAAGTGATATCTCTGCGCGTATTGCGCACGAAGATAAACTGGCCTACCAAGCGTCGCACGACGTTTTAACTGGGCTTGCCAACCGCGCCTCGATAGAAACCTATTTGTATAAGCTAAGTCAGCAAGAAGCTAAATTGGTTTATGTACTGTTTATTGACCTTGACGGCTTTAAGCCGGTTAATGACAGTTTAGGCCACGAGTGTGGAGACCATATTTTACAACAAACCGCGCAACGCTTGCGCTCGGTTATTCCTGAGCACGACATGTTAGCGCGCTTTGGTGGCGATGAATTTGTTGCGGTGGTGCAAAGCGCGACAGAGCCGGCCGATGTGGTGGCGCTAGTTAAAACCATTTTGGCGCAGTTTGACACGCCTTTCGTGTATGAAGACGCTGAGGTGACGCTGTCGGCGGCGATTGGTATTGCCAGTAGCGATGTACCTACCAGTCACCCCAATGAGCTGATTCAGTTTGCCGATGTGGCCATGTACGAAGCGAAGCGCCTTGGTAGTGGCACCTATCAATGGTTTTCGCCGGAGCTCGATTTAGGTACGCAACAACAGTTAACGTTGCGCACCCAGATGCAAGAAGCCATTGCAAAACAGCAGTTTGAGGTTTTTTATCAGCCGATCGTCAATAACGCTGGCGCGGTGGTGGCGGCAGAAGCATTGGTACGTTGGAAACACCCAGAACAGGGGTATATTTCGCCGGCTGAATTTATTCCGCTAGCCGAACGTACCGGTCAAATTGTGACCATAGGCCGCTGGGTGCTAGAGCAAGCCTGTCGTGATTTACCGAAGTTGCGTGAGCACGGTGTTGGTCAAGTGAGCGTGAATTTTTCACCCATGCAGTTTTACCGTGAAGACTTTTTACAGTCGGTTGAGCAGGTGGTTCGTGAGCATGGTATTAAACCCGGCCAACTGGTTGCGGAAATAACCGAAAACGTATTGCTACGCGACGCTAACGTGTCGTTGACAACGATGAGTAAGCTACGTGACATGGGCATTGAAATTGCTCTAGATGACTTTGGAACTGGTTATGCCAGTTTAAGTTACTTAAATATTATTCCGGCCCAGAAGCTTAAAATTGACCGTATTTTTGTGCAAAACATTCACAACAACAGCCGCAATGCGGCTATTACCCGTGGCGTGTTGACCATGGCTGCTGAGCTTGGCATGGCGGTTGTGGCCGAAGGCGTTGAAACCGCAGACGAACGCGATTACCTGATCAATTATGCCTGTGACTTCATGCAGGGCTACTTGTTCTGTCGGCCCTTGCCTATCGCCGAGCTCATTGATTGGTTAAACCACAAATAAGTTACGGTACATGCGTTCGGCGTAGTCGTCTGTCATGCCAGCTACGTAGTCACACAGAATACGGTCGGCGGCAGCTTGACCTTGTTCTTGGTGCGCTTTTTGCCAACGCTCACGGGTGTTACGCGGCAGCAAACGTAGCGGTTCGGTGTGCAGCGCGGTGAATAAATCAAGCAGCATATTTTGGCTGCGGTACCGTAGCTGCTGAATAGAGGGTTCGTTTATCACGTGTTCAAATACCACGTCTTTCAGGCTTTTCAGTAAAAATGCCTCGTCCGTTGGCAAGGTTGCATTAAAGCGTATTAACGGCTCTTGCGCTTGTGGCAGCACTTCTTCAAGGCGCACAGCAGTGACAAAAATATTCACCAACGCACCAATCGCATTTTTGCGCTGATGGTGCTCGCGGCCAAACAACTGTTGCCCCAGTTTTTGCATCAGTTCGGCTAATTCCTTAGGTAAGGCACTAATGACGTTATCTACATGCGCATGCCATTGGCTTTCGCTTAACGTGCCGGTTACCACCGCGTCTTCTAGATCATGCACTCCGTAGGCTATATCGTCTGCTAGCTCCATTAGTGACGCATCAAGCGCTTTGTATTTCGACTTTTGCCACGGAGCTTGGCTGAGGGTGTCGACTTGCTGAAATAACTCACGGTCGCTGTCGCTTAAGGGTTGCAATACCCAGTCAAGCAGGTCGGAATCGCAAGCAAACAGTGCTTTGGCTGGCTTCCATTGGGCCAAGCTACCGGGTTTGCTCAGATGTTCTGGGGCTGTCAGCGCAGGCATAAGCACGGGGTATTTCAGCAATCCCAACAGCGAGCGACGGGTTAAGTCCATGCCGTGTTCGGGGTGGTACGCTTCAAGTTTACCAACAATACGAAAGGTTTGGCCGTTGCCTTCAAAGCCGCCAGAGCCCAACATTTTGAAATGCAACGCAGCCTCACCGCCATGACCAAAAGGCGGGTGACCAATGTCATGGGCTAAACACAGGGTTTCCATGAGGTTTAAATCAGGCAATAATTCGGCGTGCTCGGCGCTGCTTACGTGTTGTAACTGATTAATTAACGACGCACCAATTTGCGCCGCTTCTAAACTGTGAGTTAAACGCGTGCGGTAGAAATCATTTTCACCAACGTTCATGATTTGGGTTTTCGACTGCAATCGACGGAAGGCGGCAGAGTGCAGCACTCGCGCGCGATCTCGTTGCCACGGTGTGCGTAAATCCCCAGGCCGATTTGAAGGGCCACCTGAGCGGCGTTGGTGCCAATGTTCCGTCATGTGTTGGTTCCTGTATTAACCTGAACTAGATTGTTGAAAAATTACCACATCTCGCGGGTAAATAGTCAGCTGTAAGCCAAACTTTTGTGCCAACCACTGAAACGTTTGTTCATGAAAGAAACAAATATGAGTTGGGTCGTTACGGTACGTCCATTGTTTAAAGCGCTCGAAAGTGTCCCAGCGCTGAGTCATGATGCCCAGCAGTGCGTTAGGTTTTAAACAGGCCAACAATTGCTGAAAAACCTTTGCTGGTGCAGCTAAATGCTCAACAACTTCGGTCGACACAATAAAGTCGTACTGCTGTTGCAGTGTGGCTGGCTGATTGTCGTAAAAAATATCGAACGTGGCGCAGCCAAACCCGGCATTTCGAAACATGTCGGCTAACACTGGGGTTGGGCCACAGCCAAAATCTAACCCCTGGCTTGCTACAGGCAACTGAGCAGTTAATGGCGTGAATAAACGCGACAAGAAAGTTTTATAGCCTAGGTCATCCGGATTATTTTCATGCAAATCATAAACGGCTTTTTCAGCCGCTGTATTTAGCAAAAAGCGCTGCGGTACGTGAATAAGTTGGCAGTTTGGGCAATGCCAATATTCGCGGCCGGCTAACGGGCCTCGCTGCATAGTATTAAGCAGCGAGGTGTTAGCACTGTGGCACAACGGGCATATAGACGCCGACATAACCTAGTCGCGGAAGTTTTCAAACTGCAACGGTAGCTCTATGTCTGATTGACGCAGTAGTGCTATGGTTTGTTGTAAGTCGTCACGCTTTTTACCGGTCACCCGTACTTTGTCACCTTGAATAGACGATTGTACTTTGATTTTGCTGTCTTTTATTTTTTTTGTAATTTCTTTGGCGAGAGGCTGGTCAATACCTTGCTTAAAGGTTAAAGCCATACTATAAAGCTTACCGCTGTGTGTTGGCTCATCAGGCATATCAATACCCGCTAAGCTTATGTTTCGTTTGGCACAATGGTTATTGAAAATATCTTGCAGCTGGCGCACTTGAAAGTCAGACTCAGACGTGAGTGTCACGGTTAAGTCTTTAAGCTCTATGGTGGCTTCAACGCCACGAAAGTCGAAGCGAGTGGTGAGTTCGCGAGTGGCATTGTCCACCGCGTTTTTAAGTTCAACTTTATCTATTTCAGAAACAATATCGAAACTAGGCATGGTTGTGAGTCACTCCGTGTTAATTTTATGCATAGCTTATACTAAAATCAGTGTAGGCTAAACGAATGGAACGCACGTAAATATAATAACGAAGCAATAAGGACAACGCATGAGTGCGCGAGCAAATCATACCTTAGTGGTGGGTATTGGTGCATCAGCCGGTGGGCTAGAAGCTGTCAGTGAACTAATTCGTCATTTGGATGCGCGTATTCCAGCTTGCTTTGTGGTGCTGCAACATTTGTCGCCGAGCCATAAAAGCATGATGCCTGAAATATTATCGCGTGAAACTGACTTGCCCGTGATTGGCTTACAACGTGCAACGAAACCACGCGAAGGAACTATTTATGTGGTTCCTGCCAACAGCAATGCCATTTTTAGAGATGGCCGTATAGAGCTTACGCCAGTCACTCCAGAGGTGTCGCCGAAGCCCTCTATTAATCAATTTTTTACCACGCTAGCCAAAGAAATGCATGACCTAGCCATTGGTGTAGTGCTTTCTGGCACTGGTAGCGATGGCACCGCTGGATTGCGCGCTATTCAGGCTGAAGGCGGTGTTACTATTGCACAAAAGCCAGAAACAGCGAAGTACCCAGGCATGCCGCAATCAGCTATTGATGCGGGCTGTGCAAATATGGTGTTGAGCCCCAAAGACATAGCTAAGCAAATGCCTAACATTGTCACTATACATACCGACACCAGCGAAACCATTGCGGAAAACCAAATGCGGCAAATTGTTGCCATGCTTAGTGAAGCCATGAATATGGACTTTAGCGGTTACAAGTCGGGCACAATGCAGCGACGCATTCGGCGCCGGGTTGTGGCTAGTTGTGCAGGGCGTGTCAGTGACTATATAAAACTGATAAGCGAACAGCCCGATGAATTATCAGCGTTAGCCAGTGAAATTCTGATATCAGTAACCGCGTTCTTTCGTGACAAAGAAGCTTTTGAAAGTTTCAACCAATCACTATTGCAACACCTAGAAGAGAACCCTGAAAAAAATGACTTGCGGGTTTGGGTGGCAGGCTGTGCCACTGGTGAAGAAGCGTACTCGGTGGCGATGCTGATTGCTGAAGCTACGGCTAAACATAACAGGCCTTTGCAGGTACAAGTATTCGCCACCGATTTAGATGAAGAAGCGCTGCACGTAGCGCGTCGAGGTGTTTATTCTATTGGTGCGCTGGCCGAAGTGCCAAGCCGCATGATTGAGAAATATTTTAAGCAAACCAGCCAGCACCTTGAGATAACCAAAAAAATTCGCGATATGGTGGTATTTGCACGGCATAATTTGGTCACCGACCCGCCGTTTATGCGCGTTGATTTTGTGACTTGCCGCAATGTACTTATTTATTTCGAGCCAAAGCTACAACGTAAAGTATTACAGCGGTTCCATTTTGCTTTGGCGTCTCATGGCATGCTGTTTCTTGGGCGTTCGGAAAGTATTGCCCAAGCTGAAGAGTTGTTTCATGTGGTGAACCGTCGTGACCGGTTGTACGGGAAGTCTGAGCAGACGACTGCCTCAGTTATAAACACCAAAACGAGCCGTCAATTACCCGATCAAACGGTTGAGAATAGTCCAACCAAGAATAATTTTGCGTTGCTGCAACAGCTGTTATTGCAAATGCGTTCTGCCATGGTTATTTGCCGCCGTGACGGCACAGTGATTCGTAGCCTAGGCGATGTTGGCCGCTTTTTTAATGAAAAGAAACTGAACAATGCCAATGCAGGCATTGCTGGCGCAGTGATTAAGCCATTTAAAGACGAGCTCGTTTCACTCATGAACGAACTGGACTGGGACGGGAGCGGCGTGTTTGGCTCTGTGCAAGCCATTAAAGGCGAATATTGGCAGTTTTTGCTAATTCCAGTTTATGAAGAAAGTCAATTGCATTTAGCCGTCGTTGTTTTACCGGCATTTTTACCTTCGGCGAAAACGCAAGCTGAAGTTTTATTAAGTGGCGACGAAGTAAAAGACAGCGTGCTACGTGATGAACTCAATGCCACCCGAGAGCAGCTGCAAACCATGCTGGAAGAAATGGCGACTTCGAATGAAGAGATGCAGTCTTTAAATGAAGAAACCCAAGCGTCAAACGAAGAGTTGCAAGCGACCAATGAAGAACTTGAGGCGGCCAACGAAGAGCTGCAAGCCACCAACGAAGAACTCATAAGTTTAAACCAAGAGCTGAATGTTAAAACCGCCGAGTTAGTGGCGCTCAACGATGAATATGAGCATGTTTACGACGCTTTAGAATTTCCGTTACTAGTGCTTGATGCGCAAGGCAAATTGCTACGTTTTAACGCACAAGCGCAGCGGCTACTGAATTTGCGTGGTCATTCGATTGGTCGTGATTTTGCTAAACTAAAACTGCCGAGCTATTTGAGTCACGACACCAACACATTGTTCGAAAAAGCCTTTACTGAGTCCGACACCCAAAGCACCGTCGTGCGTGACGGCGACACCGTTGTGCAGGTAACGGTAACGCCGGGACTAAACAATGCGGGGGAGGTGTATGCGGTGCTGGTGACGTTAGTGGACGTTACTGACATTACTCACGCACAACAACAGTTGCGAGAGTCGCAACAGCAACTTAGTCAGATTATGGCCAACACCACCATTATTTTGGCCATGAAAGATTTATCGGGTAAGTACTCTTATGTGAATCCACGCTTCGTTGAGGCCTTTCAGTGCGGTGAAGACAGAGTTTTGGAACAAACCGATTTTGATGTGTTTGCCCATGATTTTGCCAGCTCGGTATGGGAGCACGATTTGCGTGCGGTACGAACGCGCAAACCGCAAATATGTGAGCACAGCTACACTGATAGTGAGGGCAATACGCGGATTTATCGCATGGTGCATCAAGCGTTAACCAATGACAAAGGCAAAGCTTATGCACTTATTAACGAGGCTGAAGATATTACTCTGCGCAAAAAAGCAGAGCAGCAGCTGCAAATTGCTGCGCGCGTTTACGAGCAAGCCGGTGAGGCCATTGTGGTTATGGATGAAAACGCACTGATTCAAACGGTAAATAGTGCGTTTGAAAAACTAACTGGCCGTAGCGAAGAACAAGCAAAAGACACCTGTTTTTGGAATTTGTTGCGGCTTGGGCGTGAACATGATGGCCCCGATAATTTGCGTAGTCAGCTTGAAACCGAAGGGTTTTGGCAGGGTGAAGTGGCGATTGGCCGCAGTGAAACCGACTCTTTAGCGGTATGGCTTACGGTGAATCGCATTCAAGCTGGCGACTCTGAACAGTTGGCGTTTGTTGCGGTGTTTGCTGATATTTCCAACTTAAAAGAGTCGCAACGTAAAGCCGAGTATTTGGCCACCCATGATAGTTTGACAGGGCTACCAAATCGCACGCTGTTTCATGACCGCCTTGAACACGCTATTGAGCTAGGCAAACGGCATCACACCGAAGTCGGCTTATTGTTTATCGATTTGGATAACTTTAAAAACTTGAACGACACGTTAGGGCATGACGCTGGTGATGATTTGTTGATTCAAGCAGCCGAGCGATTAAAAACGGTTGCGCGCGAAACCGACACCGTTGCGCGCCTTGGTGGCGATGAGTTTACCGTGGTTATTGCCGACTGCACCATGGCTGCTGCAGAACGTATTGCACGACAAACTCTTGATGTGATGAGCCAGCCTTTTGTGGTGAGCCGGCGTAAGCATTTTATGAGCGCCAGTATTGGTATTGCGTTTTTCCCAACCGATGGTCTTGATACGACAACTTTAGTTAAGGCTGCAGATACAGCAATGTATCGTGCTAAAGAAAACGGCCGCAATCGTTACGAAGTGTACAAAGAAGAGTTGCAGTCGCAGCTAATGCGCCACGCCAGCATGGAAAACGCATTGCGCGAAGCACTACAAAAAGAACAGTTATACCTGGAATACCAGCCGAAGTTTTCAGTGCAGAACCCTAACCAAATTATTGGCGCAGAGGCATTATTGCGCTGGAAAGATCCGAAGTTAGGGCAAGTAAGTCCGGCTGACTTTATTGCAGTTGCCGAGCAAAGTAATTTAATTGTTGATGTGGATTTTTACGTGGCAACTGCACTGATACGGCAGCTAGCACGTTGGCAAAAAGACGGTATTGATTACCCTGTTATGGCACTTAATGTGTCGCCGAAAAGCTTTCAGCACGAAAGTTATGTGGACTTAATTTTGCGCTTGCTAGACCAATATCAGGTGAAGTCGTTAATGATTCAGCTAGAATTAACAGAACGTACTTTAGTGTCACAGCGAAACTCTGAACTTGGCAATATCGAACGGCTGCGCAACGCGGGTATTCAATTAAGTATTGATGACTTTGGTACGGGTTATTCGTCCATGAGCTATTTGAAGCGCTTGCCGTTAGCGGAATTGAAAATTGATAAGTCGTTTGTTGACGGCCTTGGTCTTGAGAACAACGATGAAGCCATTTCGCGCGCCATTTTAGCTATGGCCAGAGCGCTTGATATACGCACCGTAGCTGAAGGTGTGGAAACCAAACAGCAACTTAAATGGTTGCAACAAGAGGGCTGCGACTACGCGCAGGGCTATTACTTAGCGCGGCCATTAAGCACAGAAAACTTTGTTAAACGCCTACAACAAGGAAGTCAACATGAATGCTGAACAACGAGGTTTCATTGCTGCGTGTGAACGTGAACAGTTGCATTTAAGTGGAGCCATTCAGGCATACGGCGCCATGATTGTTGCCAATAAACTGGGTCAAATTACCCATGTGTCGCAGCAGGTAAATGATTTCTATCCTGAATTAAGCACGGCAAGTGTAGGGCAAGGGTTGCCCGATGTGCTGTGGAATTTATTTCGCCAATTTGAGGGCGAAACTCTGTGGTTTGCGGGTGAGCTAACCAATGGCCAGCAAGAACTTGATGTGGTGTTAAATCCTGTTGGGCATGATCACGTTGCCATGGAGTTGCTCCCCAGTTATTCAGCCCCAAATTTACGCTCGGCGCTTAGTGTGTTGCCCAACACAATAGCTAACGACGACGACCTAAAACAAGTTCGGCAAACATTAGTGGACTATATTGCCGAACTGACTGGTTTTGAGCGTACTATTTATTATCATTTTTTGCCCTCAGGTGATGGTGAAGTTTTGGCCGAGTCGTGTGCGCGAGCTAGCTTAGGTAGCTACTTGCAGTTACGATTTCCTGCGAGTGACATTCCACAAATAGCTCGTGCGCTTTATTTAAAAAACCCATGGCGCTGTATTTTTGATGCCAAAGTTGAGTCGGTCGCGTTAGTAGGCCGTGATAACAGTGTGCCTGACTTAACCCATGCCGTACTGCGCAGCGTGTCGCCAGTGCATATTCACTATATGAACAATATGGGCGTGCGCTCTTCGGTGTCTTGGTCTATTGCCGGTAAGGATGATTTGCTCGCGTTGTTGTCAATTCATGATCGACAAGCCAAACAATTGCCGTTTAATGTGCTTGATCACATTAACGACATTGTTGAGCGCTATAACTTTTTATTACGCGAGTATCGTACTCAGCAACGTATGAACCTGCATGACCGTTTGCAGTCGCAGTTTCAATATTTTAGTGAGCGGTTCGGTAATTTAAGTGATGCCGAAAATTTGTGGGAAGAACTTGCGAATTGGCTTATGAGTGAATTTAATGCCGACGGCGTGGTATTGAAAACGCCGTTACAGCAATTAAGTTTTGGCGCCGCATTAGAAGACCACGCCATTGATACTGTGGTTGAATTTATGAAAACTCGCGACGACTTAGTTTGGATAACAGACAACCTGTTAGAAGATTTGCCGGTAGTTGAACTGAGCCAAGTAGCGGGCGTTGCTGCCTTGCGCAGTAGTAATCAAGCAGAGCCGCATGCACAGCTGTTTTTGTGTCGTAACGCCGAGTTATATCAAGTAGCTTGGGGTGGGCGCCCAGACAAGCCTTTAGAGTCTGATAATCCTGATATGCCTATTTCACCGCGCCGGTCATTTGAAAAGTGGATTGAAACACGTTACTCGTTCAGCTCGCCGTGGGACGAGAACACACGCATAAAATTAATGAAAATGCGGTTACTTTTAAATGAATTTTAATATTAGTATAGACATCTAAACGTCTATATTGATATTTGCAGGTAAACTCGTTACATTAGCCCTCATGTTTAGCCATGAGGGCTTTTTTATGAATCGAATATTACGCAGCAAGGTAGCTGGCGGCGAGCTAGTACTGTCGGTTGTGGACGGTGATTTAAACTCGTCGGCGCCACGCATATTGGTACTCGGTGGTATTTCTGGTGATCGTGATGCTATTAATGAAAACGGCACCGGCTGGTGGCAAGGCCTTGCAGATGCAATAAATTTGGATACCTACCAGTTAGTGCAAGTGGACTACGCTGGCGGCACCGGTGAGTCTGAAGTTAGCCCATTACCAACCAGTATTGCCGAGCAAGCTGCGCTAATTTCTTATGCGCTTCAACAACATAGCCTGCTTGAGTTTCATGCCGTGGTGGGCGGCTCTTACGGTGGCTTAGTGGCGTTAGAGCTGGCCCAAGATAAGGCCTTGAATATTGAGCGCTTGGCTATTATTGGTGCGGCCCACAGGCCGACAGCGCAGGCGGTTATGCTGCGTGCATTACAGCGTGAATTTGTGCGCCTAGGCGAAGCTGCGCAGCAACCCGAACGCGGTGTGCAGTTGGCACGCGCATTGGCCATGTTGAGCTACCGCAGTGCCGA
Source organism: Pseudidiomarina woesei (assembly GCF_001418345.1). GTDB lineage: Bacteria > Pseudomonadota > Gammaproteobacteria > Enterobacterales > Alteromonadaceae > Pseudidiomarina > Pseudidiomarina woesei. The sequence goes on along the minus strand of NZ_LIPW01000003.1, from coordinate 137,768 downwards.
TGGTATGGACCAATTTTACCCCGACCCGCATGACGCCGTTGCTTATATTGAAAGCCGCGGGTTACGCACCGTACAGCGCTCGTTGCCACGAGCGCGGCAATTGTTTGAAGTGTTCGGCCCCGCCCTTGATAGCTATCGTATTGAGCCGTACCACATTGAGCAGCCTACCTTACTCATCGGTTTTGACAGTGATCAGTTAGTGCCACCAAGTGTGCTTGAAGAGTTTGCTGATGGGCTACCCGATTGCCGAGGCTGTCATATTTTTGCGTCGTCATATGGCCATGACGGCTTTATTAAAAACACTACAGCCTATGCCGCCACCTTAAGTCATTTTTTGGAGCAATCATGTCATTAGCAATTATTGTGGTTGGGCTTGGTAGCATTGGCGGAACTTGGTTGCGCGACTATGCCCAGCGCTTGCCAGCGGGAGTTCAGGTTTATGGCGCGGCAAATTCAAAACAATTTTGGCGCTGGCCGCTACCTAACAATTGGCGCGCTGAGCAAGTCAAACAAGACGTTATTGCCGCGCTTACTGCAGCTATTAAGATGGGCTTGCGTGAGTTTTCCCACCTAGTTGTGCTTGACCTAACAGCCTCAAAAGACGTTAGCCGAGCGTACCCACAATGGATAGCTGCTGGCGCCCATATAATTAGTGCGAACAAATATGCCGGTTCTAGTCACCCAGACTTTTACCGTGAAGTACGCAGTGCGTTATTCGAGCATAAGCGCCACTGGCTTTATAATACCACCGTGGGCGCTGGGTTACCGATACAAAAGGCGGTGCGCGAGCGCCTAGACTGCCATGACACTATTGAAGTGATGGAAGGTAACTTTTCTGGCTCACTGTCATGGATTTTTCAGCAGTATCGGCCGGGTGATAAGCTCTCAATTTGGCTGCAAAAAGCTGCGGCGCAGCACTTAACCGAGCCCGACCCGCGGCTTGACTTGAGCGGCATGGATGTGGCGCGAAAGTTACTTATTTTGGCGCGTGATGCGGGCTGGGAGTTACAACTAGCAGATATTCAGCTGCATAATTTAGTGCCTACTAGCTTGCGGGGCTGTTCACTCAGCCATTTTTGGCGCGAAGCGCGGGTCTTTGATGCGGAATTTGAGCAATGGCGTTTGCGTGAACATCCACACGCAACGCAGTTTTGTTACATTGGCTCGGTACAAAAAACAGCTGAAGGGAAAATAATCGCCAAGGCGCAACTTCAGCCTATTGATCAGCAGTCAGCTTACGCGCACTTACCACCGGGCAATGCTAATTTTATTATTCGCAGCCAACAATATAATGCTAACCCTTTGGTTATTCAGGGGCCTGGTGCCGGGCCGGAGGTAACCGCAGCGGGTGTGCACAGCGATATTTTGGAGTTATTAAAGCAACTGTAAAAAAATACTTGCGTCATGGGTTGGTTTGATTATTATGGACGTCTAAACATCTATACGTTTTTAAATCTAAAATTAAAATACTCAGACGCAAGTGAGGTTTTCATGACAGTAGCGAAGCACCCAGCCACATTAGCCATTCACCATGGCTACAACGCTGACCCTACCACCAAGTCGGTGGCCGTTCCCATTTATCAAACCGCCGCCTTTGCTTTTGATAACGCCCAACATGGCGCGGACTTATTTGACTTGGCGGTGCCCGGGAATATTTATTCGCGCATTATGAATCCCACAAACGACGTGCTTGAACAACGTTTGGCGGCGCTTGAGGGGGGCGTGGCAAGTTTGGCTGTGGCGTCGGGTATGGCGGCAATTCATTACGCGCTTATTACCTTGGCCAAAAGCGGTGACAATATTGTAACCACACCACAAATTTATGGTGGCACCTATACGTTGTTTGCCCATCAACTACCCGCGTTAGGCATTGATGTGCGCTTTGCTAAAAGCGACAAACCTGAAGACTTAGCCGAGTTAATTGACGCCAATACCAAAGCGCTGTATTGCGAAACCATTGGCAATCCAGCCGGTAATATTGCTGATATCAAAGGGTTGGCGGCTGTAGCCGAGCAAGCCGGTATTCCATTGGTGGTTGATAATACCGTGGCAACGCCAATATTGTGCCGGCCCTTTGAGCATGGCGCTCATATTGTGGTGCACTCGCTAACGAAATACATTGGCGGCCATGGCACCACTATTGGCGGTATTATTGTCGATAGCGGCAAATTTGATTGGACCAAACATGCCGATAAGTTTCCGCAGTTTAGTCAACCAGAGCCGGCGTATCATGGTGTGGTATACACCGAAGCTTTTGAAGCAGCCGCGTTTATTGCCCGTGTGCGTACAGTGGCATTGCGTAATACCGGCGCGGCGTTATCGCCCTTTAATGCATTCTTGATTTTGCAGGGGCTTGAAACATTGCCTTTACGTATTGAACGCCACTGTGAAAATACCGCCAAAGTAGTGAGCTATTTGCAGCAGCACCCACAAGTAGACTGGGTGAATTATGCAGGCAGCGAAAATCACCCACATTATGCGCTTGCCCAGAAGCATATTGACGGTGGGCTACCAGCCTCGTTAATCACCTTCGGTATAAAGGGCGGTTACCAAGCTGGCGTGAAATTCTATGATCAATTGCAACTGTTTAAGCGCCTGGTGAATATTGGTGATACTAAGTCGCTAGCGTGTCACCCAGCGTCTACCACCCACCGCCAACTTAGTGCTGAAGAACAAGCAAGCGTTGGGGTTAAGCCAGAAGCCATTCGGTTGTGCGTAGGTATTGAGCATATTGATGATATTTTGGCTGATCTTGAGCAAGCGCTAACGTAACGTTTTCGCGCAACGTCTTCACGCAACGTAAAGACTGTTGGCGTTTGGTAAAGAAGTGATATTATCGGGCAACTATGTCAATTGTCAGATGAATGCAATGGAGTTGTCCGATGTATCGCAAGTTAGGTTTGGTTGTTTTCGCCGCTGTGTTATTACAAGGTTGTGCAACATACGTAGAGCACAAGCTTTCTAGCCGCGTTGAACCTATGGGTATGCCGGCAAATATGCCAGAAATTATCACTGACGCTGGTGGCCAATTTCGTGAGTTTTGCTTGCCGCATTTAGGCGGTTGCACAAAATACATTTATGCGCCATCAACCGCTGAGCGGCAAGACCAGAGCTTTAAGTTTACCGCAGTTTTTGAAGACGCCACCAAAGAGTACGCACTTGATTTAAATCGCCAGCAGATTCCCGAAGTTCGTCGCGGCACTATGATTATGCTGCATGGTTATGGCGGCAACAAAGAAACCATGTTTTTCTTGGCTGAATACTATCGTTTTATTGGCTTTCACGTGATTATTCCAGACCTAAAAGGGCATGGTGAGTCATCGCATGAGCAGCCTGGGCTTGCCGTCAACGACGTTGAAATGATCGATACCTTGATTAACTCGTTACCAGGGCGTGAGCGGCCTCACCCACTATTTATTACAGGATATTCCATGGGCGCTGTTGCGGCGGTGCACGTTGCGCGCCAACGTAATGATATTAGTGGTTTGGTGTTGTTAGCCCCCATGCGCCAATTTGAAGACGCGGTATACGAAGTGACTAAAATGACCAATAAAACAGCGGTTAAGATCATATCCGAAGAGTCAATTCGTGAGGGTGCGCGCAATACTCTGGTGAACAATGATATTGAAGCCGAAGCGCTTGATCTGCACCAAATATTACCGCCGCTTAAAGTACCAACCTTAGTGCTTGCCAGTGAGCGTGATAGCGTTGCCCCCTTTAGTTATTTTCAACCACTGGCGTCACGCTATGTTGAGGTGAAAGAGATTCCCGACCGTCATCACTTTCTGATGGCGATTATGGACCCTAAAATGCACGAGTATTTATACCCTTGGTTGCAACGCCGCCGATAAATTAAGGTTGAGTATCTATCGGCCAGTCAACTATGTCGACGTTATCTAACTCATTGTCGAAGACATCGCCTTGCCACTTTTTGATAAACTTATGCTGTGGGTCATAAATGGCAGTTTGTTTGGTTAAATCAAACCACCGCTGCCCCCTTGGGTCGGCTCCTACGCCGGCTAAGTATTGCCAATTTCCCCAATTAGCGGCCACGTCGTAATCAATGAGTTGTTGCTCGAAATAGGCAGCGCCGTAACGCCAATCAAGTTGTAGTTCATGAACAAAGCAGCTGGCAACAAGCTGACGACCTCGATTCGACATATAGCCCGTTGCATTGAGCTGTTTCATACAGGCATTAACGATAGGGTAAGGTGTATTGCCTTGGCACCATTTTTTAAAGCGCGCCGCATAAAAGCTCGTTCGAGGGCGTTGCTTATTAATGCCTTCAGCGCTGAACAACAGCGCATCATAATGCCTTGCATAATGCTGAAAGTATTCGCGCCAGAGTAGTTCGAAGTAAATCCAATAGGTGCTGTCATTCGCCCCAAAAGTTTGCTCGTGTTGGTTGAGTAACGACATAACTTGTCGCGGCGAAACGCAGCCTAACGCTAACCAAGGTGAAAATTTGGTTGAGTGTACAAATTCGTCTAACGCGTTGCGCGTTTGTTTGTAGTGTTGTGCTTGAGTGCTATTAAAGTAGCCCTTTACATGATCGATACCTGCCGCGCAACCACCATGAAATTGGCTAGGTTGCGGCTCAGCAACTGGTTTAGGATAGTGGCAATAGCTAGGCGGAAATTGCTTTGGCGGTGGCGGTAATTGTGAAGGGCGCGCACAACAACTAGGAATAGTGATGGGCTCAGCTAATTTACGAAACTTTGAGAAGCTAGCGGGAAAAGGGGCAAGTGCGTTTGTTAACTGCTGTGCATCAAAAAGCGTCTGCGTCTCGGTTTCTGCATAGTGCAAAAACGGATAACGCTGGCGCACAATCGACAAATACTGGCGCTCGTAGAAGCCACTGTTTTCAGAGCGATAAATTGCATCAATGCCATATTGCGCGATGATACGTGCGACGGTTTCAAGCGGTGGTTGGTCACTAACAATAAGTCGCTGGCCATAGGTTGCTAGCTGCGTATCTAGCTGGTGTAAGCTCTGTTCAAGAAATTGTTGCCGAGCTGGCCCCATGCTGCGCAAGCCATAGCGGTTTGGTTTAAACCACTTAGGGTTTACACAGTACAGCAGAATTAACTGTTGGCATTGCGCTGCAGCACGACACAGCAGCGGGTGGTCGTCAATTCGCAAGTCATTTTCAAACCAAACTAACCCCACCCGATGCTGATGCATGGTTTATACCAGCTCTTTTAATGATGCCTTGCTAAACGCCTGAATATCCGCTTCGTTACCGTCGCGCATTTTTTGCAGCCATTGTGGGTCTTGCAACAAGGCACGGCCCACGGCAATAAGGTCAAACTCGTTGTTGGCCATGCGTTGTACCAACTCATCAATGCCAGACTTTTCAACAGCCGGTTTGTCTGAAGCAAAGGTGCCGCTAATAAAGTCTTCGGTTAAGCCGACACTACCTACCGAAATAGCTGGCTTGCCAGTTAGCTTCTGTGTCCAGCCTGCTAGATTCAAACTTGAACCTTCAAACTCGGGCTCCCAGAAGCGGCGTGTTGAGGCGTGGAAAATATCGACGCCGGCTTCAACTAATAAGTCGAGTAGCTGTTTCAGCTGTTCTGGTGACTCAGCTAATTTGGCTTCATACGCTTGCTGCTTCCACTGCGAAAAACGGAACACAATCGCAAAGTCTTCACCAACCGCTGCACGCACGGCGCGAACAATTTCACAAGCAAAGCGAGCACGGTTTTCTAAAGAACCGCCGTATTCGTCGTCACGAACATTGGTGCCTTCCCACAAGAACTGATCAATTAAATAGCCATGGGCACCGTGAATTTCAACACCATCAAAGCCTGCTTCTTGCGACTGGCGTGCGGACTCAGCAAACGCGGCGATAACTTCATCGATGTCAGCTTTGGTCATGGCGACGCCGCTGGCTTTACCTGGGGCAAATAAACCCGACGGGCTATAGGCTGGCGCGGCATTTTCGTCTTCTGGTTTGCGCACTGCACCCACGTGCCACAACTGCGGAATAATTTGCCCGCCGGCTGCATGCACTGCGTCGACCACACGCTTCCAGCCAGCCATAGCCGTTTCACCAAAAATTTTCGGCACGTTCGGGAAACCACTCGCACCGGCATGATTAATTTCCACGCCTTCGGTAATGATCAGTCCAATTTCACCTTCAGCACGGCGCTGATAGTACTTTACCACGGCTTCGTTCGGCACGTTGCCTGGCGAGAAGCTGCGGGTCATGGGTGCCATAACAACGCGGTTGCGAAGTTTCAGCGACTTACATTCAAAAGGCTTTAATAATGGGCTTAAATCAGTAGACAAAATGACTCCTTAACTATTTTGTAGCATGTCGTCTGGCAGCGGCTCTTCAATGCACGCGCATAAAGTAGCAACCAGTTTACGTTCGTTATCTGATATATGGTTATCTTCAGTTACGGTTTCAACCCATTTTTCGATCAAAGGCTGCTTGGCACGAGGCGCCCATTTTTTGCAGGTATTCAGTGCTTGTTCTAACTGCAACAGGTCAATCTTTTCGCCAGCTTCAGAACGTTTTAAAGCCACCACCGTGACTGCAAAGGCTTCCGCATTGTCGAGGGTGGCCGAAAAGCGTTTACCGTCAGTAAGTTGGCGTGCGAGTAGCTGATACAGGCACCAATGAAACAAGTCGTCGCTGTGGCTTAGTTGTTCTAAGTCATTCAGTAACGCCAAGCGAGCCGAGTCTTTGGCAACGCGTAGCGCAGGAATAGCTAGTTCTACTAACGCTAGTTGCTGTGCTGGTGACAATGCTGCTAACTCGAGATGTTTTTCACCAACCATTTGGCCCACCACAAGATCACGAATAAACTGCGGTGCTTGTTGCGGCGAACGTACCCTGTCAAGTAGTAATGCCGGTAGGGCTAACATAGCTAAACGGCTTAAAGCATTGGGCTGCGGTTGGTTGGCTTGTTGTTCTTGCAGAGACTGCACGCGGGCCTGTTGGGGGCGCGGATAACGGCCATTCCAACTCGGTTGAATGCGTTTAATGCGCTTTTCTAGCGGTGGATGGGTGGCTAATAGGGTAAACCAAGAACTTAACGCCTGACCAAAAAACAAATGGGCGGTTTCGTCAGCGTTGGCATGTTGCACGCGGCTGCCATGTTGGCGCGCGCCAATTTGCTGCAAGGCACCAGACAACGCCTCGGGGTTACGCGTAAATTGCACGGCTGCGGCGTCCGCAAGGTACTCGCGTTGGCGGCTTACCGCAGCTTTAATGATGTTACCGAAAAACACCCCTATGTAGCCAACAATAATTAGCCCCAACCCAACGAGTGGCAGCGCGTTGCCATTGCCTTTGCGGCGCGAGCTGCTAAAACGTGCTGAATGCAAGAACATACGGCCCACATGCGCAATCAATAAAATGCCGGCTAGCGCCGCAATTAAACGAATGTTTAACCGCATGTCGCCATTCAGAATATGGCTGAACTCGTGGGCCACCACGGCTTGTAGCTGCTCACGTGAAAACGTTTCCACGGCGCCACGCGTTAGCCCAATAACTGCGTCTTTGCTTTCGTAGCCGGCTGCAAAGGCATTAATATTGCCCTCGTTTGGTAGTAAATATACTGCGGGCACCGGCATGTTGGCGGCAATGGCCATTTCTTCCACCACATTTAATATGCGGCGTTCAAGCGGGTCAGTTGAGTCGGGTGCAATGCGCACGCCGCCTAAACTTTCAGCCACCACATGGCCACCTGGTTTAAGGCTTAGCCATTTCACGAACATGGCCATGAGAATGCCGCCGCCAACGAAAGCCGCTACCCATAAAATAGGTTGCCAGCTAAACACATAGCTGCCGTTTTGACTCACCGAAATACCGCCAAACACGGCAGCCGCTATGGCGCCAACCAACCCGACAATTAACAAGAAGGCAATGCTAAATAGCACCACCAACAGGCCGGTATTGCGCTTGGCCTGCTGTTGGTGTTCAAAAAAGTTAACCATGGTTGTTAACCTGCGTTAAAAATTAACTTTCGGAGCTGCCTGAATTTCAGCGCTGTCGGCAAATTCTAGCAATGAAGCGTCTTTGCTGTGACCAAAAAAGCTCGCAAACATGACCGGTGGGAACGACTGCTTATAGGTATTGTAGGTCATGACTGCGTCGTTGAAGGCTTGGCGTGAAAACGCCACGCGGTTCTCGGTGCTGGTGAGCTCTTCGCTTACCTGCATCATGTTTTGATTACCCTTTAAGTCTGGATAGGCTTCCATAACCACATTTAAACGGCCTAGCGCGCTACCTAGAGCAGACTCAGCGCCGCCCAGCTGTTGCATGGCGCCGGCATTAGTTGGGTCTTGCGCGGCCGCTGGTAACGCTGCGGCAGCTTGATTACGTGCCGCAATAACAGCCTCAAGAGTTTCGCGCTCGTGTTTTAAGTAGGCTTTAGCGGTTTCTACTAAGTTGGGAATGAGGTCATAGCGACGTTTTAGCTGAACCTCAATTTGCGCAAAAGCATTCTGAAATTGATTCCGTAAACGAACCAGTTTGTTGTAAATACTGATCAAGTAAACAAGCAATACGGCAATAACAATGATAATAATCCAGCTAGTAGTCATCGCGTTTCTCCATGTGTGTTCTATTTATAGTGTGCTGACGGCCGGTATGGCGTATTCGATCTAGTTATTTAGTTGTTCAACATGCTATGCTTGCGCGTTATTAGCAAGCCAATCAATGTAAGCATTCATGACAGCACCAATCGCCAGTGGCAATTTATTTATATTGGCCGCGCCCAGTGGGGCCGGTAAATCCAGTTTAATCCGAGCTTTGCTTGAGCGCCATAGCAATGACAGCATGCAAGTGTCGGTTTCATGTACCACCCGTGCCCCGCGCCCAGGTGAAATTGATGGTGTGCATTATCACTTTTTAAGTGAAGCTGAATTTAAAGCAAAAATTGAAAACAATGAGTTTTATGAGTGGGCTCACGTGTTTGGTAATTACTATGGCACCTCACGCGTCTACATTGAGCAAACCCTTGCCCAGGGCATAGACGTATTTTTAGACATTGATTGGCAAGGCGCGCGGCAAGTACGCGAAGCGAACCCACAAACTCAGTCAATTTTTATTGTCCCGCCAAGCCTTGAGGCTTTAGAGCAACGTTTGCGTGCCCGCGGCCAAGACAGCGAAGAAGTCATTGCCAGCCGTATGGCTAAAGCGCAAGCCGAAATGTCGCATTATCATGAGTTTAACTACCTGCTGGTGAACGATAAATTTGAGCAAACCTTGGCTCAACTAGAGCATATTGTGTTTGCCCAGCGCCTTAAGGTAGGATTACAACAAGTGCGGCACGCCGCAAAAATCAAAGATCTCTTGGCGAATGACGGGTAAATCCGTATAATTCCTGACCCGTTTTGCACATAGTTGGAGTAAACATGGCTCGCGTAACCGTAGAAGATGCTGTTGATCGTATCGGCAACCGTTTTGATTTAGTGCTTGTTGCAGCACGTCGTGCTCGTCAATTGGCCACGCAAGGTAAAGATTCATTGGTGCCTTGGAAAAACAATGAAAAGGCAACCGTTGTCGCTTTACGCGAAATTGAAGGTGGTCACATTGATGCGAAGCGCCTTGACGCTGAAGAGCGTACTGAAATGGCGCAAAGAGACGCTGAAGAAATGGCGGCTGTTGACGCAATTCGTGGGCTTGAGTAAATCGGGTGTATTTGTTTGAAGGCCTTCGGCAACAGCTAGCTGAGTATTTGCCACCCGAACAGGTGGAGCGAGCTGCTGCGGCCTTCAAATTGGCCGCCGATGGCCACAAACATCAAAAGCGCCATAGCGGCGAACCTTATATTACCCACCCTGTCGCTGTCGCCGGCTTGCTGGCCGACATGCGCCTTGATCATGAAACCATCATGGCAGCCTTGCTGCATGATGTAATTGAAGACACCGAATACACCCAAGAAGATCTGGCTGAACAATTTGGCTCGACCGTAGCCGAGTTGGTGGAAGGCGTGTCTAAACTCGACAAACTGCAATTTAATTCCAAAGAAGAACTGCAAACTGAAAACTATCGCAAAATGATTATGGCGATGGTGCAGGATATTCGCGTTATTTTGATTAAATTGGCCGACCGCACGCATAACATGCGCACCATTAGTCACTTGCGGCCCGATAAAAAACGCCGCATTGCGCGTGAGACGCTCGAAATTTATGCACCCTTGGCGCACCGTTTAGGTATTCATGACATTAAAAACGAGCTGGAACTGCTTGGTTTTCATGCCTTGCACCCATGGCGCGCGAAGTTACTCGAGTCTGAGGTGAAGCGGGCGCGCGGCAACCGTCGCGAGTTGGTTGAGCGAGTGCAGCAAGAAATTGAAAAACGTTTGCACGAAGTTGGCATTAAAGCTCGAGTAATTGGGCGTGAAAAGCACTTGTACAGTATTTACCAAAAAATGAAGCACAAAGAATTGCGCTTCGAACAGGTGATGGATATTTACGCGTTTCGGGTGATTGTTGATGAACTAGACACCTGCTACCGGGTACTTGGTGCGCTGCATAATTTGTACAAGCCAATTGAAACCCGCTTCAAAGACTATATTGCAATTCCGAAATCAAACGGTTATCAGTCGTTGCATACCTCGCTGAAAGGCCCACACGGTATACCGGTTGAAGTGCAAATTCGTACCGAAGAAATGAACCTAATGGCTGACCGTGGGGTTGCGGCGCATTGGCTGTATAAAGCCGATGACAATTCCGGCACCACCGCGCAAGTGCGCGCCCGCCGTTGGATGCAAAGCCTACTAGAACTGCAACAAAGTACCGGCAATGCCTTTGAGTTCATTGAAAATGTGAAGTCAGAACTGTTCCCAGAAGAAATTTATGTGTTCACGCCAGAAGGGCGCATTATTGAGTTGCCACAAGGCGCAACGCCGGTTGATTTTGCCTACGCGGTGCACACGGACATTGGTAACACCTGTATTGGCGCGCGGGTCAATCACCGCGTGTCGTCGTTGTCGAAGCCATTAGAAACTGGGCAAACCGTTGAAATTAAAACCGCACCGGGTTCACGCCCCAATATTGCTTGGTTGAATTTTGCGGTAACCGGTAAAGCACGTGCGAAAATACGCCAGTACTTAAAGGGCCAAGAAACACGCGAAGCGGAACATTTAGGCGAGCGTTTATTGCGCGCGGCACTTGGGCCAATTAATTACGACGATATACCACCAGCCGACTTTAAGCGCGTGCTTAAAGAAGTCAAAGTAGAAGACGTGCCCACGTTACTACGAGAAATTGGCTTAGGTAACTTAATGTCGGTAGCTATTGCGAAACGGTTATTAGGTGAGCTTGCACAAATTAAAGATGAGCAAGCCGTTAACGCGCCGAAAACCACGCTAGCCATTCGAGGTGCCGAAGGCTTGTTGGTGAGCTTTGCCAAGTGTTGTCGGCCAATTCCTGGCGATGACATTATTGCCCACGTTAGCCCTGGTAAGGGCCTAGTGGTGCACCGCAAAGAGTGCAAAAACGTACGTGGTTACGAAGACGAACCAGGTCGTTATTTCCCCGTGCAATGGGAAACCAACACCGATGCAGAGTTTACCACCGAAGTGCGAGTGGAAATTGAAAACCACCAAGGCGCTTTGGCGAAATTAACGGCCTCAATTTCTTCAACTGGGTGTAATATTCATGGTCTGAAAACCGAAGAGATTGACGCCAGTATTTATTACATTGATATCGCACTGAGTGTGCGTGACAGGAAACAACTCGCCGATGTTATTCGTCACATTCGCAAAATGCCGAATGTGCAACGCGTTTGGCGACTAAGGAAGTAATATTTAGGAATTCATTATGTCAAAAGTCATTATTAGCACTGAAAAAGCCCCAGCCGCTATTGGCACCTATTCACAAGCGGTAAAAATTGGCACCACGGTTTATTTGTCGGGCCAAATTCCGTTAGTACCAGAAACTATGGAATTTGTTAGTGAAGAGTTTCGTGCGCAGGCGGTGCAAGTGTTTAAAAACTTAAGCGCGGTTTGTGAAGCTGCGGGTGGCGAATTGCAAGACATGATCAAAGTGCAGATTTATTTAACTGATTTAGGCAACTTTCCTGTTGTGAACGAAGTGATGGCGGAGTTTTTCCGTACGCCATACCCAGCGCGCGCCGCAATTGGCGTGAAAGCGTTGCCAAAGGGCGCGCAAATTGAAATTGATGGTGTTATGGAGCTGCCAAGCACCAACTAAGCTGTTGCTTCGCTGGTGCGGGCCTCTAAAGGCTTGCGCCAGATGATCATGGCAATGGCCACCCCTGCCAAAATAAAACAGTACCCAGTGTGAATACTGACATCTAGCGGCGATAAGCCGAAGCTAGCTCCCATAAGTAATGCTTGCGCTCCATAAGGCAGCGCACCTTGCACCACACAAGCAAAAATATCTAGCAAGCTCGCGCTTTGACGCGGCGCTAAGTTACCGTCTTCAGCCAGTTGTTTACTCACTTCGCCAGAGAGCAAAATGGTTACCGTGTTGTTCGCTACGGCAAAGTTAGTTAAGCCGGTTAGAGCCGCCACACCAAATGCGGCACGCTGTTGCTTGTGCTTAAATAAACGCTTGGTTGCTCCAGCCACTGTGTTGGCCAAGAAGGCCAAGCCGCCTTGCTGGCGAATAAGCGCCGACAAGCCGCCAATAAGTAACGACAGCAAGAAAATTTCTTGCATACTGGTAAAGCCTTCGTAGATGTCTTTGCTAAATGCTACCCACTCATAACCAACGGTAAACATGCCAAAGGCTGCGGCTAAAATAATACCCAGCGTAAGCACCGCGAATACGTTCAAGCCCAAAACAGCCAACACAATAATGAAAAAATACGGCAGGCTTAACCATAAGTTAGCTTCAGGAATTTTAGGTGGTACAGCGCCGGTATTGTAAGTAAATAGCCAAATTAACGTTATCGCCGCAGCTGGCAAGGCAATTTTCAAGTTGGCTTTGAATTTGTCGCTCATTTCACAACCTTGTGTGCGGGTCGCGGCAATGGTGGTATCGGAAATAAATGACAAGTTATCACCAAACATGGCGCCACTCACCAGTACCCCAGCCAGTAGGGCAAGATCGATTTCTGCCGCTTGGCCTAAACCCAATGCCACTGGGGCTAATGCCGCCAAGGTGCCCATTGATGTACCCATGGCAGTTGATACCACTGCGGCAATGATAAATAAGCCAGGTAGCAAAAATTGCGGCGGAATGACATTCAAGCCTAAAGCGACCATGGCATCAACGCCGCCCGTTGCCGCGGCAACTGTCGAGAACGCCCCAGCCAGCAAGTAAATCATGCACATGGTGACAATATTGCGCTCGCCAACGCCGGCTACAAAGGTATCAATACGTTCTTCAAAAGCCTGCTTGCTTAACAGCACACCCAAAATAATGGCCGGTAATATAGCCACAGGGCTGGCAAGCTGATAAAACGCGTAATCGACCCCGGCTAGCTGAAAGTAGATCCCGGTTCCGAGAAACAGCGTAAGAAATAAACCAAGCGGCAGAAGCGCCTTGGCACTGGCTGATTGAGTCATAAAATTCCTTGCTAGTTATATTTAGACGTCCAGAAGTTTATATGTCTTATGTTGACGTTGCAAGCGCCGCGCAGAACGCTTACTTTAAATAAAGCCCTTAACTCAAGTTGTACACAGAAGCACAAAGGATGTCTATGAGCCCGGATGATCTGCATTTACAGTTACGTAATCTTCGCACCGACGATTACCCGCAATTAAAAGCCTTGATGGACAAGGTTTACCCCGATATTGGCGGGGCTTGGGGCGAGCACACCATTCAAAAATTAATTAAAGAATTTCCAGAGGGCCAAATTTGTTTAGAAGACAATGGCCAGTTGGTTGGCGTGGCGCTGACGGTGAAAGTGAAATACGCCCGCTTTAGTAACCCGCATACCTATGACGACTTAATGGATGCCCGCGAGAATATATTAAATGACCGCAAAGGCGATGCCATTTACGGGTTAGATGTATTGATTCACCCAGACTACCGCGGCTTTCGCTTAGGCCGACGTTTGTACGATGCTCGCAAAGAGCTATGCCGCCAGTCTAATTTGAAGGCTATTTTAGCCGGTGGGCGTATTGTGAACTTTCACAAATACGCCGACGAAATGACCCCCGGCCAATATATTGAAGCGGTACACCGCCGTGAAATATATGACCCTATTCTGACCTTTCAGTTAGCTAACGACTTCACCGTGAAGCGTTTGCTTGGTAAATACCTACCCGAAGACAAGCGTTCGGTCGGCTTTGCTACCTTGCTTGAGTGGGATAACTTTTTGTATGAGCCTTCAGATAACATTCTTGGCTCGCGCATTCGTAACGTACGTATTGGTGCTGTGCAATGGCAAATGCGCGAAATTGACTCAGTAGAAGAAATGCTGCGCCAAGTGGAGTACTTTGTCGACGCCATGTCGAACTATCAAAGCGACTTTGCAGTATTCCCTGAGTTTTTCAATGCGCCATTAATGGGCCTCACCGACCAAAGCCAACAAAAAGACGCGATTCGCTTTTTGGCCGGCTTTACTGAGCGCTTTAAGCGCGAAATGTCACAAATGGCGGTTAGCTACAACATCAATATTATTACCGGTTCTATGCCACTGAACGAAGACGATGTGATTTATAACGTGTCGTACTTGTGTCGTCGCGACGGTACCATAGAAGAGCAGCGTAAAATTCATGTCACCCCGCACGAAAAGCGCGATTGGGTTATTGAAGGTGGCGACCACGTACAGGTGTTTGACACCGACGCGGGCAAAGTGGGTATTTTGATTTGTTATGACGTCGAGTTTCCAGAGCTGGGCCGCCTTATGGCCGACGAAGGCCTCGAGATCTTGTTCGTACCGTTTTGGACCGACACGCGCAACGCCTATTTGCGCGTCCGCCACTGTGCTCAAGCCCGTGCGGTTGAAAACGAATGTTATGTGGTCACCTGTGGCAGTGTGGGTAACTTACCGCAAGTGGAAAGCTTAGATGTGCAATATGCGCAGTCAGCGGTGTTTTCTCCGTCGGACTTTGCCTTCCCCTATGATGCAATTTTGGCCGAAACCACGCCAAATACCGAACAACTTATTTTCTCCGATCTAAACTTGGACGAGCTACGTTATTTACATCATGAAGGCTCGGTAACGAACCTAAAAGACCGTCGTACCGATATTTATGAAGTGACGCGTAAGTGGTAACCAATAAATAAAAATACAGAACAACAAGGATTCATTATGCCGGTAAAACTACTTAAACCAACCGAAGAGGCGTACCAATATCCGCTGTTAATTAAACAATTGCTGTTGTCTAGCCAGCGCTACGCCGGCGATAACGAAATTGTTGGCGGTAACAACGGCAAACGTTATAGCTACCAAGAGTTTAATGAGCGAGTTTGCCGGCTTGCTAACGTGCTCACCGAAGCGGGCGTGAAAGCTGGTGACGTGGTTGCCGTGCTTGATTGGGACACCCCGCGTTATTTGGAATGTTTTTTCGCCATACCCATGATTGGCGCGGTACTACACACTGTGAACGTGCGCTTGGCGCCTGAGCAAATTGTTTACACCATGAACCATGCCGAAGACAAATTGGTATTGGCTCATGATGATTTTCTGCCGTTATTAGCCCAGGTTAAACATGAGCTAGTTACCGTAGAAAAATATATGCAATTAAGCGATAGTGACACCCCAGCAGAAGCGCCGTTAAAAACTATGGGCGAATATGAATCGTTGTTAAAAGGCGCGCTGCCAGAGTTTGATTTCCCTGATTTTGATGAAAACGCGATTGCCACCACCTTCTACACCACCGGCACCACGGGCAACCCAAAAGGCGTGTACTTCTCACACCGCCAATTAGTGCTACACACCATGACACTGGCCGCGACCACGTCAATGAATGACAACATGCAGCTAATGCAAGCCTCCAGTGTGTACATGCCCATTACGCCAATGTTCCACGTGCATGCATGGGGGGTGCCTTATGTGGCCACCATGATGGGCTTAAAACAGGTGTACCCAGGTCGTTACGAGCCAGCAACCTTGTTGAAGTTGTTTATGACCGAGAAAGTGACCTTCTCGCACTGCGTACCAACGATATTGCAAATGGTGCTCAGTAGCGAAAAAGCCAAAGCCATTGATTTTAGTGGTTGGCAGGTGCTTATTGGCGGTAGCGCTTTAACGGCAGGCCTTGCCAGCGCAGCGCTTGAACGCGGCATTCAAATTTACACCGGCTACGGTATGTCGGAAACTTGTCCGCTGCTAAGCACCACCTGGATGCCGTTAAACGCTGATGAATTCGCGCACGACCAACAAGTGGCCGAACGCATTAAAACCGGCCGCCCAGTGCCATTCGTGAACATGCGTATTATCGACAGCAATGGCCGTTTCTTACCGCATGACGGTGAAGCCATGGGCGAAGTAGTGGTACGCACACCATGGCTAACGCAGGGCTACTTAAACGAGCCTGAGAAAAGCGAAGAGTTATGGGCTAACGGTTGGATGCACACCGGTGACGTTGGTACCATTGATAGCACCTATACCCTGCAAATTCGCGACCGCATTAAAGACGTTATTAAAACGGGCGGCGAGTGGGTGTCGTCACTCGACATTGAAAACTTAATCAGCAAACACCCTGACATTGAACTTGCTGCCGTTATTGGCCTGCCTGACGACGAGTGGGGCGAGCGCCCGCACGCCATCGTTACCGCCCGCGCTGGCGCTTCGGTGGACCGCGACGCCGTGGTTGCGCACATGCAGCAGTATATTGACAAAGGCCTTATCGAAAAGTGGTACTTGCCAGACACCGTGAAAGTTGTGGATGAAATTCCACGCACCAGCGTTGGTAAAATTGATAAGAAAGTGATTCGGGAAATGCTAAAGCCCAATTAATGGGCTTTAGCGTAATCAAATACCCAATTCACATAAAGCTCGGTGCCGGTTTTTAAGGCATCTTCGTCGGCATAAAAGTACGGCGAATGGTTGCTTGGCGCTTCGGCTGGGTTTTGCCCTTCAGGGGTAATACCTAAGAACACAAACAAGCCGGGTACTTCAAGCGCGTAAAATGAAAAGTCTTCAGCACCGGTGACGAGCGCGTTTACTTTCACATTGTCGGCACCTGCTACGCGCTGCATGGTGGGGAGCATTTGGCGCGTTAGCTCGGGGTTGTTAATGGTTACTGGGTAGCCTTCGTCAATGTGCACGTGGGCTTCCGCGCCGCTAGCTTTGGCGGTCATTTCTGCGGTGGTTTTTAGGTTCTCAAAAATTTGTGCGCGGTTGCCCATGTCGAAATTACGAATGGTGCCTTCCAAGTACACTTCATCGGGAATAATGTTGTTGCGCACGCCGCCTTCAACAATACCGAAGCTCACCACAGCGGGCGCTTTGGTAATATCTACTTGGCGCGAGACAATGCTTTGCGTGTTGCTAATAATTTGGCCTGCGGCCACAATTGGGTCAACTCCGCCCCACGGGCGAGAGCCGTGAGTTTGGCGGCCTTTGACATTAATTTCAAAGCGATCAGACGAGGCCATGAGCGGGCCTTCGCGGTAACCAATTTGCCCAGTATTGCCTGCCGACCACACGTGAATACCGAATACCGCTTTTGGTTGGTATTGTTTGAACAAGCCTTCTTTGAGCATGAGTTCAGCACCGCCTTCTTCGCCAGCTGGCGCGCCTTCTTCGGCGGGTTGGAAAATAAATACCACGTTGCCGGCCAGTTGATCACGCATGGCAGTTAGCTGCTCCGCTGCGCCCATAAGCATAGCCACATGCAAATCGTGCCCGCAGGCATGCATGACGCCAACTTCTTTGCCGCGGTACTCTGAAACGGCTTTCGAGGCAAAGGGCACATCGGTAAGTTCGGTTACCGGCAGGGCATCCATATCAGCGCGCAAGGCAATGGTGGGGCCGGGTTTAGCGCCTTTAAGTAAGCCCACTACACCGGTATGTGCAACGCCGGTTTGTACTTCTAAGCCAAGCGCTTCAAGGTGCTCGGCAACAACTTTTGCGGTACGAAATTCACGATTACTTAGCTCGGGGTGTTGGTGTAAGTCGCGGCGCCATTCAATAACTTTCTGTTCTAGCTCGGCGTTAATTCGAACGGTTGATTCGGCCTGCGCAGCACCAGTGGTTAAACTAGTTGCAGCGAGAAGGGCCAAACTGACTAAAGAATATTTCATGGCGATTACCTTTTTGCGTGAATAGATAAACAACGTAACGACTGTTGCCTGAGTATGCCGTTTTTTTTCGCCATTTGCCAAGCTAGACCAAGGTCGTTAGTTGTTATTTCGGGTCGGAAGGTAAATCGGCGAAGTGTTCATATGTTGGCCAAGGCACCGTGATATCAAACGGCTCATTGGCGTATTCAAACTGTAGTTTCCATGCATGCAAATGCAAGTGCTCAGCACTTTCGCCGCCGTAGCGGGTGTCGCCACAAATAGGTACGCCAATGCTTTTCAAAGCAACCCGTAGCTGGTGGGTGCGCCCTGTGGTCGGTTTGAGCACATAGTAACGATAGCCCGGTTTTAATGAAGAACTAGTAAAGCGCGTTTGCGCTGGGTTTTCTTGGCTGTGCAGCAAGCGCCAGTTGCCGCGTCGAACTTTTTGCATGTCTCCGCTAATAAGTCCTTGTTTTTTCTTCGGCTTACCGGCACAAATGGCAAGGTATGTTTTGTGAATAGTACGGTGCGCAAATAAGCTACTTAACGTAGCCGCTGCTTGCTGATTGCGGCCAATAAGCAAAGCGCCCGAGGTTGGTGTGTCTAGCCGATGTATTGGCCACAGAGGTTCATGAAACTGTTCACTAAGTTGCTGCACCACACCCAGCTCGTTATCATTCGCGTGCATGGGCGCCCCGGCCGGTTTATTCAGCACATAAAAATCGGGGTGGCTAAACACTATGGATAACTCTCGCATGCCGTTATACTTGCCTTAAGTGATAGATATTAAATTGGAATAGTACATGTCGCCGGAACGCTTCGCACGTATCTCTAAACTTCTGGACCAGCGCCAGAGCGATCTTACGTTGTGTTTAGAGAGTGTCCACAAAAATCATAACCTTGCTGCTTTGGTGCGCACCGCCGATGCGGTGGGTATTCACGATGTGCATGCCATTTGGTATGAGCGCCATTTTCGTCTCACCCGTGGCGCCGCCGTAGGCAGTGAAAAATGGGTGAAAGTACATCATCACGATGGCTTAACCCCGTGCATTGAGCAGTTGCGTCGCGAAGGTAAGCAGATTTTGGTGACGAACTTATCTGACCAAGCCGTTGATTTTCGCGCCATTGATTACACCAAACCAACTGCAATCATCATGGGCCAAGAGCGTCGTGGGGTTACTCCTGAAGCCATTGCCGCTGCTGATCACGAAATTATTATTCCCATGGTAGGTATGGCCGAGTCGTTGAATGTTTCGGTTGCGGCGGCGGTCATTTTGTATGAAGCGCAACGCCAGCGCGATGCGGCGGGAATGTATCAACAACCGACCTTAAGCGCGCAAGAACGTGAACGCGTGTTGTTTGAAGGTGGACACCCCATTTTCGCGCGCTTGTGCCGGTTAAACAACATTCCGTACCCCAGCTTAGATAGCGATGGGCAAATTGCTGCTGATGACACTTGGTGGCAGCAAATTCGGAGTGCCAAAAGATGACAACGGACGGCCTTCATCGCATTCCGCTTAGCGCCCTAAAAGGTGTTGGGCCAAAGCTACAAACCAAGCTTGAAGAAAAGCTCGGTTTGGCGAATGTGCAAGATGTATTGCTGCACCTGCCCCTGCGTTATGAAGACCGTTCGCGTATTTACCCTATCGCCGCGTTGCAACCGGGCACTAGTGCCACCGTAATTGCCGAGGTGCTGAAAGCCGAAGTGGCCTATGGTCGGCGGCGCATGCTCAAAGTACGGGTGCGTGATGCCAGCGGCGTGCTTAATCTTGTTTTCTTTCAATTTTCTGCAGCGCAGCTCAAGCAATTTGCGCAAGGTACACGGCTGCAATTATTTGGTGAAGCACGTCGTGGGCTAAGCGGCCCAGACATGATTCACCCCGAATACAAAATTATTGAGGGCGAGGCGCCGGTGTTAGGCGAACAGGCGCTCACCCCAGTTTACCCAGCCACTGAAGGCGTACAGCAAGCTCTACTTAGAAAGCTCAGTGAGCAAGCGCTTACCTACTTGAATGAGCAAGCGTTGCCAGAACTCTTACCCACTGAGTTGCAGCCGGGGGGAATTAGTCTTGCGCAAGCTATTCGTACCTTGCACCGGCCGCCGCTTGATGTCAGTTTGCAGCAGCTGATGGAAGGTACGCACCTAGCACAAACGCGCTTAGCCGCAGAAGAGCTGCTGGCGCATCAACTCAGCTTGTTGAAGTTACGTGCATTGAAGCAGGCCCACCAAGCGCGTGCGTTAACCGTGAACAATGAATTGCAGCAAGAGTTTTTAGCGCAGTTGCCATTTCAGCCTACGGGCGCGCAGCAGCGGGTGGTGGCTGAAATTCAGCATGACCTTGCGCAATCTATGCCTATGATGCGCTTGGTACAAGGTGACGTCGGCTCAGGAAAGACATTAGTAGCAGCCCTTTCGGCGCTCACAGCCATCGGGCAGGGGTACCAAGTTGCGCTGATGGCCCCCACCGAAATTTTGGCCGAACAGCACGCCTTAACCTTTCGTCAATGGCTCGAGCCGCTAGGTATTCAGGTGGGGTGGTTAGCAGGCAAACAAAAAGCCAAAGAGCGGGCGGAGAATTTAGCGGCCATAGCTGCCGGGCAAGTGCAGCTGGTGGTTGGCACGCACGCGTTGTTTCAGGCCGAAGTGACTTATAAAAACTTAGTTTTAGTGATCATTGATGAACAGCATCGTTTTGGTGTGCACCAGCGCTTAGAATTGCGGCAGAAAGGCATTGACCAAGGCTTTCAGCCGCACCAGTTGATTATGACGGCCACGCCAATTCCACGAACCTTGGCGATGACCGCTTATGCCGACTTAGCTACGTCGATTATTGACGAATTACCGCCTGGGCGAACGCCGGTAACCACGGTGGCGATTCCAGATACGCGCCGTGATCAGGTCATTGAGCGGGTTCATGAAGTGTGCACCAAACAGGGTTTGCAAGCGTATTGGGTGTGTACTTTGATTGAAGAGTCAGAAGCACTGCAGTGCCAAGCGGCAGAAGACACCGCCACACAGTTACAAGAGGCTCTGCCGAATTTACGCATTGGCTTGGTGCATGGGCGTTTGAAAAGCCAAGAAAAAGAAGCGGTGATGAGCGCCTTCAAAGCGCACCAACTTGATTTGTTGGTGGCAACCACGGTTATAGAGGTGGGTGTTGACGTACCTAATGCTAGCCTGATGATTATTGAAAACCCCGAGCGTTTGGGTTTAGCGCAATTGCACCAGTTGCGAGGTCGGGTTGGTCGCGGTGCTGCAGCAAGCCATTGTGTGTTGTTGTACCATTCGCCGCTGTCGAAAACGGCCACGCAACGCTTGGCGGTATTGCGCGACAGCAGTGACGGGTTTGTCATTGCACAGCGCGATTTGGAGCTGCGCGGGCCGGGTGAGTTACTTGGCCAAAAACAAACCGGATTAACAGAAATGAAAGTGGCTGATTTAGTGAAACACGCCCACCTTGTTGACCAAGTACAGCATATGGCACAGGTATTGTGGCAGCGTTATCCGCAAACTACGGACGCACTCATACAACGTTGGCTGCCGCGGCGAGACCACTACGCCCAAGCATGATTTCGTAGTACACTAGCGCGCACATGCGCAAAAAGGCTTAACCATGAAAGATAACAACCAAGACACCATTGATTTTGGCTACAAGCAGGTTGCTAAAAACGAAAAGCAAAACCTCGTTGCCAATGTTTTTAACTCAGTGGCGCAAAAATACGACGTCATGAATGACTTAATGTCATTTGGCATTCACCGTTTGTGGAAGCGTTATACCATTGACAGCAGTGGTGTACGTACGGGCATGAAGGTGCTCGACATTGCCGGCGGTACCGGTGACTTAACCGCGCAGTTTTCGAAACGTGTGGGCCCAACTGGCGAAGTGGTATTGGCGGATATAAACGACGCCATGCTGGAAGTTGGTCGCGACAAATTGCGTAATCGTGGCATTGTTGGCAACGTGCGCTATGTGCAGGCGAACGCCGAAGAGCTGCCGTTTGCCGATGATAGCTTTGACATTATTACCATTGCGTTTGGCTTACGTAATGTTACTGATAAGCAAAAAGCACTTGAGTCGATGTTTCGTGTTCTTAAGCCAGGCGGACGCTTATTAGTCTTGGAGTTCTCAAAACCAGTGCAGCCGTTGCTCAACCAAGCGTATGATTTTTACTCGTTTAATGTCTTGCCCAAAATGGGCCAGATGGTTGCCGGTGATGCCGAGAGTTACCAGTATTTGGCCGAGTCCATTCGCATGCACCCAGACCAAGAAACGCTCAAAGGCATGATGGAACACGCGGGTTATGATCAAGTGACTTATACCAACTTAACTGGCGGTATTGTGGCGCTGCATCGCGGGTTCAAATTCTAATGTTGTTTACCGTGTTACCGACAGCCGCTGCAGAGGCGCTTGCAAACCAACTACTGAGCCTAGATGAGGCTTCGCCTGCACGCCTGCACAAGCTGGCAGATAAGCGTTTGCGTGTTACCTTAAGCGAGCTGGGTAAACCCTTTACCTTGCAGGTTTGCTCGCAACAGCTGATTTTTAGTTGGGTGGATAACGAGCCTGTCGATTGCCATATTTTGACGCGTTTAGCGGTACTACCTGAGTTGCGCGACACCGCCAACATTACTCGGCTTATTAAAGCCGATGCCCTAGATATTGAAGGTGACCCAATGCTGGCGCAGCAATTTGCACAGCTATTTGTGGCGTTAGACATTGACTGGCAAGAACAACTGGCGCGGCGTATTGGCGATGTACCGGCGCATTTTCTCAGTCAAGCGTTTAAGCGCAGCCAGCGTTGGCTAGAGCAGGCTATGGCAGACCAGAAAGCTTGGGTTCGCGATGTTCTAGTGGAAGAAAAACAGTTATTGGTTAGCCAAGCTGAGTTCACTGGCTTTAGCGAAGCGTTGCAGCAATTGCGCGCCACCGTTGATCGGCTGGAGCGTAACTTGGCAGCGGCAAACAAAAGGAAAAATTCGTGAGTACTCGGTTACAGCGCGCTTATCAAATTACTCGCACGTTTTTGAGTTACGGGCTTGATGAAATTATTCCGGCGCGCTGGTTGCCTTGGAGCCTTCGGGTGGGTCGCTACGTGCTGTTTTGGATGCCAAATAAGCACAAAGATAAGCCGGCAGGAGCGCGTTTACGGCTTGCATTAGAAAGTCTTGGGCCCGTGTGGGTGAAGTTTGGCCAAATGCTGTCTACGCGGCGAGACTTGTTACCGCCTGATATTGCCAACGAGCTTGCAGTGCTGCAAGACAAGGTTAAGGCCTTTCCCGGCGAACAAGCGCAGCAGCTTATTGAAAAAGCACTCGAGTTAGTGAGCATCGACGAAGCGTTTGACGACTTTGCGGTGCAGCCGTTAGCTTCAGCCTCTATAGCGCAAGTGCACACAGCACGACTTAAGCATGGTGACGATGCCGGCAAAGATGTCGTGATTAAAGTTATTCGCCCAGACATTCGCACCTCGATAGATGCTGACTTGCGTTTAATGGAAACCTTGGCCAGCGTATTGGCTCGCCACTTGCCTGATGGCCGCCGATTAAAGCCAAAAGAAGTTGTTAAAGAATACCGCAAAACCTTACTGGATGAGCTAGACCTGCTGCGTGAAGCTGGCAATGCGATTCAACTCAAGCGTAACTTTGACAATTCGCCGTTACTTTATATTCCGACCGTTTACAGTGATTTCAGTCGTCACAACGTTATGGTTATGGAGCGTATTGACGGTATTCCTGTTAGCGACGTTGATACTTTAATGGCACTTGGCGTCAATATGAAAAAGCTTGCAGAACGCGGAGTTGAAGTGTTTTTCACCCAAGTATTTCGCGATAGTTTTTTCCATGCAGATATGCACCCAGGTAATATCTTTGTGTCGCGTGAAAACCCAGATGATCCGCAGTATTTAGGGATTGATTTTGGTATTGTTGGAACCTTAAACCGCGAAGACAAGCGGTACCTCGCTGAAAACTTTTTAGCATTTTTTAATCGTGACTATCGCAAAGTTGCCGAGCTTCATGTTGATTCGGGTTGGGTACCATCGCACATTAACGTGGAAGATTTTGAGTCAGCTATTCGCACCGTTTGTGAGCCAATTTTTAATAAGCCGCTAGCAGATATTTCATTTGGGCATGTATTGGTTAATTTGTTTAATACCGCCCGTCGTTTTGAAATGGAAGTGCAACCGCAGTTGGTGCTTTTACAAAAAACCTTGTTGTATGTTGAAGGGTTAGGCCGAACCTTATACCCACAGCTTGATTTGTGGCAAACCGCGAAGCCTTTCTTAGAGCGCTGGATGAAAGAGCAACTAGGTTGGCGCGCAGTGGTGCGTGCGGTGAAAGAAAACGCGCCGTACTGGGCAGAAAAATTGCCCGAAATGCCCACCTTGCTTTATGATTATTTACAACAACAGCGGCCGCATGCGAACGCTCAACAGACGCTGTTAACACAATTGCGAGAAACGCAACTGCGACAAACACGGGCACTGTGGTGGGCTGTATTAACAAGCGGGCTATTGATTAGTACGACGTTACTATGGATTAGCCAGCAGCCTTTATGGGTGGTGGCAGGCAGCGCTGTCTTAACAGTTGCTAGCGGACTATTTGCATGGCGTCGTAGCCATTAATTTTATGAGGAACGATTATGGGTATTAGCCCTTGGCAATTATTAATTGTATTGGTCATTATTGTGTTGATATTTGGCACCAAGCGCCTGCGTAATATTGGTTCTGATTTAGGCTCGGCAGTGAAGGGCTTCAAAAAGTCGGTTGGCGATGACGAGCAAGAACAGAAGCAGCTTGATTCCTCACAGCAAAACAAAACCAACGACAGCGCTGAAAAAAAGCCAGAAGATAAATAAGCAGTATGTTTGATATTGGCTTTTGGGAGCTGTTAGTGATTGCTGTTTTGGGGCTCATTGTATTGGGCCCTGAGCGCTTGCCAGGGGCCTTGCGCTCAATGCAGCGGGGCTTTACCAAAGTGCGTGAGTTTTCCAGTAATGTGCAAGCAGAGTTAAAGCATGAGCTACGCATTAAAGAATTACATGAGCATTTGAAAAAAGCCGAGCAACTAAACATGGACGAACTTCCGCCAGACTTGCAGCGCTCGGTTGCAGAATTACGCTCAGCTGCGGCACAAGTACAAAGGCCATATGCCAAGCCTGAAAGTCAACCGCAAGCGAGTTCTAAAGCCGCTGCCGACGCACCGGCCAAACATCACAAGTCTAGCGACAACACTGGTATTGACAACAATGGTACTGACAGCAATGGCTAGTCAGTCTCCGCTTATTGATCACCTGCTTGAACTGCGACGTCGATTACTGCACGCAGTGATAGCTGTGGGGGTAGTGTTTGCTATTGCTGCCACTTTTGCAGACGAGTTATATCAGTGGCTAGCAGCGCCCATGATCGCCAGCTTGCCGCAAGGTACAACGATGATCGCTACCGACGTGGCGACGCCGTTTTTTACACCCTTTAAACTTGCTTTTGTGGTTTCAATTGCCTTCGCCATTCCCTATTTACTGTGGCAACTTTGGGCGTTTATTGCTCCTGGCTTGTATAAAAAAGAAAAGCGTTTAATTATTCCGTTGCTGGTAAGTAGCACCTTACTGTTTTTTTCGGGGGTAGCTTTTGCCTATTTGGTGGTGTTACCACTGGCTCTTAACTTTTTAGCTGCAGCCGCGCCAGAAGGGGTCACGGTAGCCACAGACATTGCCAGCTACTTAGATTTTGTACTGACTATTTTCATGGCGTTTGGTATTGCATTCGAAACGCCAGTGGCAATTATTTTGCTCTGTTGGAGCGGCACCACCAGCGTTGAGTCATTGCGTCGCAAGCGTCCATATATTATCGTCATAGCCTTTATTGTGGGTATGTTATTAACGCCACCGGACGTGATTTCACAAACGTTATTAGCAATTCCGATGTGGCTTTTATTTGAACTTGGCTTAGTTATTGCGGGTCTATATCAGCCGAAACCCGAAACAGAACAGGAACAGTAATCAATGAAGCAGTTTATGGTATTAGCCGGTGTAGTAGCGGCATTAACGTGGTCGTTTTCAACCCAGGCGCAAGACCTGTCGAGTGAGTTAGCCGCTTGTGCCAGTATCAAGAACCCATTAGAGCGTTTAGTGTGTTTTGATGATATAGCTGCCGGCAAATCAGCTACCTCAGTAGGTGCAAACCCAGATGCAGCTAAAGGTGCAGCGAAAGCAGCCGGCAAAGGTTTGGGAAATGCCCGTGCCGTTGGTAAAAAAGAAGCCGAGTCAGAGTTTGGTAGTGAGCATCTAGCTCGTAATAGCGAAGGTGATGACGGCGACGAAGACAAAATCTACATTACTATTGTCAGCCATAGCGAGAATGGGCTTGGTAAAATTCGTTTCGAAACGAGCAATGGTCAAGTTTGGCAGCAAGTATCGGCTGAGCGCTTTGCAATTGATACCTCAGGTAAATATTATCTTGAGCGTGGATTAATGTCGTCTTATTACCTAGGCCGAGAAGGTCAAAATCGTCGAACTCAGGTAAAACGAATTAAGTAATGCGCTGGTTCGATAGCGGCGTTAACTTAACCAACGGCAAGCTCCTTAGGGACGTTGACGCCGTGCTGCGGCGAGCGGGCGAAGCTGGGGTTGAGAAAATGCTTGTTATCGGCACCAATATAGCCGAAAGCCGAGCCGCGCTTGAGTTATGTGAGCAGTACCCACAGCAACTGCTCGCTACCGTTGGTATTCACCCTCATGATGCGGCCGATGCCCCGGCCGATTTCATCGAACAACTAACACTGTTAGCGCAACACCCCAGTGTGGTGGCTATTGGCGAGTGCGGTTTAGACTTTAATCGCAATTACTCGCCGCAACCAATACAACTCAGAGTTTTTGAAGCGCAGCTGCAACTTGCGGCACAACTTAGCCTGCCGGTATATCTGCATGAACGTGACGCACAACAAGAACAGTGCGAATTACTCGCGCGTTATCAGTCAACGATACCCAAAATGCTCGCTCATTGTTTTACCGGCGGGAAAAAAGAGCTTGCACCTTACCTCGAACTTGGTTGTTATATAGGCATAACTGGATGGTTGTGTGATGAGCGTCGAGGTCATGATTTACAGCGTGCGGTAGTTGATATTCCGCTAGAACGCTTACTCTTAGAAACCGATGCGCCATTTTTAGCACCACGCCATGTACGACCAAGAATAAAACAGAACGAGCCATGCTACTTGCCGGCTATTGGTGGGTTTTTGGCGCAGCTACGACATCAGGAAGTCAGCCAAATTGCTGCCCAAACTTGGCAAAACAGCGTTAGCTTTTTTGCAAAATAGGGATGCTATGAAATCAAAAGTTTTCCACCAGTTGCTGTTTGTACTGGTGGTTTGGATGCTCGGGGCAGCGCTTCCCGAGGCCCAAGCAGAACCGATAAAACCGACAATTTACTATCAAGCAGAGTCTGCGAATACTACTTTGACGCAGCTTATTGATTCGCCGGTGCAACAGTGGCGAACCATTCCTGAGGGTGAAGCAGTTTCGTTTGGCTATACACCGCAAGCATATTGGTTTCGCATGCACATTGAAGCCAGCGACGCCGATCGAATGTTGTACTTGGGCTATCCGCTGCTAGATAGTATCGATGCGTATTTTGTGCGCAACGGGCAGGTTATTCATAAGATTTCCTTGGGAGATCAACAGCCGTTCGCTGAACGCCCGGTCCACAATAAAAACTTTGTCGTGCCCGTACCTACCCATGCAGCTCATGACGTCTACATTCGTGTGCGCACGGAAAGCTCTTTACGGTTTCCACTGGAACTGTGGGAGCCGCTGGATTTTATGGAAGCCAACCAATATCAAGTTGCCGCCACGGGACTGTATTTCGGGCTACTGTTGTGTATGGCGATATACAACTTATTTAACTTTTTGGTGATGCGTGAAATTAGCTTTTTAAATTATTCAGCCTATACGCTATCTATTGGCTTACTTATGGCAGGGCTAGATGGCGTTGGTTATCAATATTTGTGGCCTAATTGGGTTTGGCTGCAAGACCGCATAGTCACCATGATTGGCAGTATAATGATCATGTTCGCCACTTTGGTGACCATGGGCATACTGCAAACCAAAATTCACAGTGTGACTATTCATAAGTGGCTGCGACGTTTCATGGTCGTTTACGGTTTAACCTTTGTGCTAAGCATTTTTCTACCTTACGGCACACTCATTCCATTTGTGCTGATTTTGGCGGTTGTGAGCAGTACGTTCTTGCTTGGCAGTGGTATTGTCTTATGGCGTCGCGGGTTAATCTATGCGCGCATTTATACACTAGCCCTAAGTGCTCTACTCGGCGCGATTTGTATTAACGCCTTGGGCTATTTAGGCCTGTTTGAGTCGGTGTTTGTGCAGCGTTACGCAATTATGGCAGCTTCGGCATTTCAAGTGTTGTTATTGTCGTGGGCATTAGCCATACGCTTTAACGACGGTCGCAAAGAACAGTTAGCTCTTAAAGAACAAATCAACCATCAACTGGAAGATATGGTATCGCAACGTACTCTGGAGCTAGAACGAGTCATGGTGCGTTTGCAAAAAGCCAATCAAGAGCTTGAGCAACGCAGCAATGAAGATGGCCTGACCGGTTTATATAATCGACGCTTCTTGAACCAGGAGTTTAAACGCGAATTTCGTCGTTGCCGCAGAAATAGCTCGCATTTAACCTTGATGATGCTGGATATTGACCATTTCAAAGCGTTAAACGATAGCTTTGGTCATTTGTTGGGTGATCAAATTCTGATTGACCTCGCCCACTTGTTAAAGCGCAATTTGCGTCGCGCTAGCGATACCCTGTACCGCTACGGCGGTGAGGAATTCACCTTGTTATTGCCAGATACCGACGAAGTCGGAGCCCGCGATCTTGCGGTTAAGTTGGCTCATGCGGTTAGAGAACACGCTTTTGATACCGATCATGGGCCTATGCACATTACCGTCAGTATTGGTGTTGCGGTGGGGGCGCCTGGAGTCTATGATCAGCCGACACAATTATTGGCGGCCGCCGACGAAGCCCTGTATCGCGCTAAAGGAGCCGGGCGTGATCAAATTCGTGTTATTGCTGAGCGCGAGCGAGCGTCATCTAACCTAACTAGCTAGTGAAGGACAATATATGCAGCATGTCAGTCATTTTCCGTTTCGTCGCATGCGTCGGTTACGTCGTCATGATTTTAGTCGTCGCATGGTCGCTGAAAACCAATTAAGTGCCGCTGACTTTATTTATCCAGTGTTTGTTATTCCGGGCGAGCAGCAGCGTCAACAAGTAGCATCCATGCCTGGTGTTGAGCGTTTATCCATAGACTTGTTAGTTGAGGAGTGTCAGGAAATTGCCGCCTTAGGTATTCCCGCTGTGGCCTTGTTTCCGGTAACGCCAGCTGAAGATAAATCACTTACCGCTGAAGCAGCGTGGGACGACAATGGATTAGCACAACGTGCGGTGCGCGCCATTAAGGCTGCGGTTCCAGAGCTTGGTGTGATTACCGATGTTGCTCTTGATCCTTTCACAACCCATGGCCAAGACGGCATTATAGATAACGACGGTTATGTGCAAAATGACATCACTACCGAGGCGCTCGTGCGTCAAGCATTGTCACATGCGCGGGCTGGTGCGGATGTGGTCGCGCCTTCAGACATGATGGACGGTCGTATTGGCGCTATTCGCGAGGCGCTTGAAGAAAACGGCTTTATTCATGTGCAAATTATGGCTTATTCAGCTAAGTATGCGTCGGCTTTCTATGGGCCATTCCGTGACGCGGTGGGTTCCGCCGGAAATCTCAAAGGCGGCAATAAGAAGACCTACCAAATGGACCCCGCCAATAGTGATGAAGCTCTGCACGAAGTAGCTTTAGACATTGAAGAGGGTGCAGACATGGTCATGGTTAAACCTGGTATGCCGTACTTAGATATTGTACGCCGCGTAAAAGAACAGTTTAAAGTACCAACCTTTGCGTATCAGGTGAGTGGTGAGTACGCCATGATGCAAGCCGCTATTGCCAATGGCTGGCTAAACCATGATGTTATTCTGGAGTCGTTATTAGGGTTTAAACGCGCTGGTGCGGACGGTATTTTAACTTACTTTGCGAAGTACGCTGCGCAGCAGCTTAAAAATCAATAAACTAGCTTGTGAACGGGCTATTCGGTTGCGTTAACATGCGTATCAGTAGCCCTTCGCGTAACGCTCCTTTGGCGATATCAACTTTAGCAATAGTTAGCGACTCAAATAACGCAATGAGAATACATAAACCGCCAACAAACACTGGTTGGCGGTCACCACGTATACCCAGTTCACCTAAGTTCTTAACGTCACCTAAACCGATAACCTCTGACAACACCTCGTGCAACCAACTTAAGGTGATCGGTTGCTTTGGTCGCTTACGCATGTCGTAAAGTGTGCGAAATGTTCCCGAAGCGCCGCAAACATGCTGCCATTGTGCAGCTAAAAAGCGTTTGCGATGAGGTTCAAGAGTGGCTTTCGCGGCAGCAATTGCAGCCGCGCATTTAGCTTCAGAAATATGCTGTTCTGGGAAGAAGCGGTTTTGCCAAGTCACACAACCCATATCTAGGCTAACCAAATGATCGGGCTGACAACCTCGGCCGACAATGATTTCAGTACTCGCCCCACCAATGTCTAGCACTAATACGTGTTGCTGCGTGCGCAACAGATGCTGCGTTGCGCCTTGGTAAATTAATTCGGCTTCAGTTTCGCCGCTGATAACTTGAATGTTATAACCTAGCGCGTGTTCGAGACGGGTTAACATGGCATGGCTGTTGGCAGCTTTACGCAGCGTTGCTGTCGCCACACAAAGCACCCGTTCACGAGGGATATCTTGCAGTAAGGTGGCGAATTGGTTAAGACAGTCCAGGCCACGTTGTATGGCTTCTTCACTGACAACTAGTTGTTTATCAAAGCCGTCTGCCAATCGTACTTTTTGCCGATGGCGGGCCAAAATGCGGTAATGTCCGTCACGCTTTACCGTGGCAATAATCAAATGAAAGCTGTTTGAGCCTAAATCGATTGCGGCAAAGCGTGCGTCCTGCATCGTCGTTAGTTACCTTGTGGGTTTGCGGTTACCACCGCTGCGGCGTTGCTGATTACCACCACGACGGCCACCGCGCGGTCGGCGTTGACTAGAACGTGGAGTTTTCAAGTCGCTTAACAGGGCGGTAGGGTCATATTTAGTTACCGGAATGCTATGCCCAATATACTCTTCAATAGCTGGTAAATTATACACGTACTCTTCGCACGCCAAATTCACTGCTTTACCGCTCGCGCCGGCACGACCCGTACGACCAATACGATGCACGTAGTCTTCAAAGTCGTCAGGCAAGTCATAGTTATACACGTGGCTAACTTCAGGAATATGCAAGCCACGCGCGGCGACGTCGGTAGCGACTAAGAAGTCTAATTCGCCTTCGCTAAACTGCTCTAGAATTTTTAAGCGCTTACGCTGCGGCACATCACCGGTTAATAAACCAACTCGGTGGCCGTCTGCGTCAAGCCATTGAAACAGTTTTTCGCACACGTGTTTGGTGTTGGCGAAAATAATGGCTTTTTCTGGCCAGTCTTCTTCAATGAGCGTCAGCAATAACTTAATTTTGTCTTGTTTTGACGGGTAGAACAGCTCTTCGGTAATGCGTTCACCGGTTTTGCGTAGTGGCTCAACTTCAACTTTCGTTGGTGAGTTCATGTGCTCATACGCAAGTTCTTGTACACGTTGCGACAAGGTGGCTGAAAACAGCAAGCTCTGGCGTTCTCCAGGGGGTGGCATCTTGTGGAACATGTAGCGAATATCTTTAATAAAGCCTAAATCGAACATGCGATCGGCTTCATCGAGCACGACCGTTTGGATTTTATCCAACTGATAGATACCCTGCTTGTAATAGTCAATCAAGCGACCGGTGGTGCCGATAAGAATATCGACGCCTTCTTCAAGTTGTTGGCGTTGAGAATCGTAACCCTCGCCCCCATAAACAACGCCAAGGCGCATATCGCAGTGAGCCGCGAGTTGCTCAGCATCGTTCGCAATTTGAATAGCAAGCTCACGCGTCGGCGCCATAATAATGGCACGCGGATAGCGTTTGTCACCGGTACGCGGGTTGTTGAGCAACGTCGTGAACGTGGCAATCAAAAACGCCAAGGTTTTACCAGTACCGGTTTGAGCCTGCCCAGCAACGTCTTTTCCGATTAAAGCAATCGGTAAGCTCAATGCTTGAATCGGTGTACAATATTCAAATCCAACACTTTGCAGTGCGGACAATACCTGCGGGTGCAGGTCGAGATCGGCGAAGCGTGTCTCTGTTAAGTGTGTTTTACTCATGGCGTAAGCATATCAGTTTGCGCTAACATTCAAAAACAGAAATAATAGGGTTTTATTATTTCACGCGAATTCAGCAGCGGAGATTATCATGAGTGACAAAATTGTTCAGCTAAGTGATGAAAGTTTTGAGAGCGATGTTCTTAATTCAGACAAGCCAGTTCTAGTAGACTTTTGGGCAGAGTGGTGTGGCCCTTGTAAAATGATTGCGCCAATCTTAGACGATATCGCAAACGAATTTGGCGACCGCATCACTGTTGGTAAACTGAACGTCGACCACAATAACCAAACCCCACCAAAGTACGGTATTCGTGGTATTCCAACTTTATTGTTGTTTAAAAACGGTGAAGTGGCAGGAACCAAAGTAGGTGCCTTGTCAAAAGCGCAACTGGCTGAGTTCATTGAACAAAACCTGTAACAGTCGGTAAGTTTCAGCGGGTTGTTGTGGCTTGATCGACAACAACCTTTGCTGTGCTTTTGCACAAATTACGCTGAAAAACTGGACGTTTTTCAATTTAAGTGTTACTTTTCTTGGCATAACTTTTCTTCAGGTTGCCAGCCTTCCGGCAGCCGTGCAGTCAAAACCCCGAGTCGTTTTTAACTAAATTACGTTTAACTATTTCCATTGGCCAAAAAGTCATAACCCCCCTATGAACCTAACAGAATTAAAAAATAAACCTGTAAACGAGCTGGTTCAGCTCGCAGAAACTATGGGCCTCGAGTCCATGGCGCGGATGCGCAAACAAGACATTATTTTCGCTATTTTGAAAGCGCACGCAAAAAGCGGCGAAGACATTTATGGCGATGGCGTGCTTGAAATCTTGCAAGATGGCTTCGGCTTCTTGCGTTCGGCGGACTCGTCCTACTTAGCAGGGCCCGATGATATTTACGTATCACCAAGCCAAATTCGCCGCTTCAACTTGCGCACCGGCGACACGGTATCTGGAAAAATTCGACCGCCGAAAGAAGGCGAACGCTATTTTGCCCTCCTGAAGATCCGCGAAGTTAACTTCGACAAGCCTGAAAACTCCCGTAATAAAATTCTTTTTGAAAACCTTACCCCACTGCATGCTGACGAACGTATGCGTATGGAGCGTGGTAACGGGTCAACAGAAGATATTACTGCGCGTGTGTTAGACCTTGCCTCACCCATTGGTAAAGGGCAGCGTGGTCTAATCGTGGCGCCACCTAAAGCGGGTAAAACTTTATTACTGCAAAACATTGCGCAGTCAATTGCGGCAAATCACCCTGAATGCGTGCTCATGGTATTGCTTATTGATGAGCGTCCAGAAGAAGTTACCGAAATGCATCGTCTGGTGAAAGGCGAAGTGGTGGCTTCAACGTTCGACGAACCAGCAAACCGTCACGTGCAAGTTGCTGAAATGGTTATTGAGAAGGCCAAGCGTTTGGTTGAGCACAAGAAAGACGTGGTTATTTTGCTCGACTCTATTACTCGTTTAGCGCGTGCTTACAACACAGTTATTCCCAGCTCAGGTAAAGTGTTAACGGGTGGTGTAGATGCGAACGCATTGCACAAACCGAAGCGCTTCTTTGGTGCGGCGCGGAATGTTGAAGAAGGTGGTAGTTTAACTATCATCGCAACGGCGCTAATTGACACTGGTTCGAAAATGGACGAAGTGATTTACGAAGAGTTTAAGGGCACCGGTAACATGGAACTGCACTTAAACCGCAAAATCGCTGAAAAACGCGTATTCCCCGCTATTGATTTTAATCGCTCGGGTACGCGCCGTGAGGAATTATTAACCTCACAAGAAGAGCTACAAAAAATGTGGATTCTACGCAAAATCGTTCACCCAATGGGCGAAACTGAAGCGATGGAATTCCTCATCGATAAATTACAAATGACCAAAACCAATGACGAATTCTTCGAGGCGATGAAACGCCAGAAGAGCTAACTACGGTTAGGTTTGTTTGCGCAGCGCTAATTCAGTTAGCAATGCAAAGTGGTCTGAGCCAAACGGCGGTAGCCGTTTGAGCTCAACCAACATAAAGTGCTCACTATGAAACACATGGTCTAACGGCCAGCGCATAAACGGAATTTTTGCATGAAACGTGTTGTAAATTCCGCGGCCCATGCGCGGGTCCAACAGCTGACTCTCTTGTAAAAAAGCCCGAGTCGACTTCGACCAAGCCACATCGTTCAAATCCCCTGTCACAATCACTGGCCCGGACTCTTTGCTAGCCAACTTGGCTACGATTAATAATTCTGTATCACGCTGTTTCGATTTGTGGTTTTCAGTTGGGCTAGGTGGCGCTGG
This sequence comes from Pseudidiomarina woesei, assembly GCF_001418345.1. Lineage (GTDB taxonomy): Bacteria > Pseudomonadota > Gammaproteobacteria > Enterobacterales > Alteromonadaceae > Pseudidiomarina > Pseudidiomarina woesei. Next base: position 103,043 of record NZ_LIPW01000003.1, on the reverse strand, counting down.
GTGTACACAATGCATGCGCACTGTGCGTGTCGGTAACTGTAAATCAAAGTGCATAGACGGAATGCCTTCTTGCACAAGTTCACAAATTTCGACATTGGTCACCGGCCACTTTGAATATACCATCATGCCGTATAGGTTATTTTGCGGCCGCCGCAGAACATGCGGTAAGTCGTCTTCAATATCGCTAAATTGCTTTTCCCACCACTCGTCAGTTTCTACCGCGACAATAATATCTGGGCGCTCGTTGTTGATAATTTGAGTTAACTCGACGGCGTTGCGATTTGGCTCTAACACGTTAACTGTGAGCAGCCGAATGTGCTCGGCGATATGACTTTCGTCGCGTTTGCGGCGGTAGCGCTTGACGGTTCGCGCAGCTAAAGGCGTATAAGGAAATATCCACCAAAAATGCCATGCCCCACAGCCTAGTTGCACACTCACAAGAAGCCACGTTGAGCAGGCCGAAGCTGGCAATAACACAGCACTAAATATGAGCAAAACTAAAGCCACCGCACTTTGTTGAAGTCGCGGAAAGTCCCACACGCGTACCCACCACACAGTACGTTGTGAACGTGGTAGCAAGGTGGTGATGAGCAATAAAGTTGTGATTACGCTTATGATCCAAAACGCCAGCATGGCAATATCCCTATGAAACGAGTTAACGCTGGTTGAACAGCTAACGCTGAAAACTATATCAAAAACATTTATACTGCGCGCTTACTTCTTGGCCTGCACAACATAGCGAGAGCAAGTGTGAAATATCAAGACTTACGTGGCTTTATTCAACTGCTAGAACAACGCGGCGAATTAAAACGTATTCAACAAGAAATTGATCCCTATCTTGAGATCACTGAAATATCAGACCGTACGCTTAAAGCGGGCGGGCCTGCCTTGTTGTTTGAAAACGTGAAAGGTCACGATATTCCGGTATTAGCCAACCTTTTTGGTACACCTGAACGGGTTGCTTTAGGTATGGGGCAAGAGTCGGTAGCTGCGCTACGAGATGTCGGTAAATTATTGGCTTTTTTGAAAGAACCAGAGCCACCGAAAGGATTTCGCGATGCACTGAATTTGCTGCCGATGTACAAGAAAGTATTAAGCATGTCGCCGAAACAATTGAAAAAGGCACCATGCCAAGAAGTGGTCATGAGCGGTGATGGCGTTGACTTAACCGCGCTTCCTATTCAGCATTGTTGGCCTGGTGATGTGGCGCCGCTGATCACGTGGGGCCTGACTGTCACTAAAGGGCCTCATAAAGAGCGCCAAAATTTAGGTATTTATCGCCAGCAACTGCTTGGCAAAAATAAAGTCATTATGCGCTGGCTATCACACCGTGGCGGTGCGTTAGATTTTCAAGAATGGCAACGCGCTCACCCGGGTGAAAATTTCCCGGTAGCGGTAGCGCTTGGGGCTGACCCAGCCACTATTTTGGGCGCCGTTACGCCTGTGCCAGATACGCTATCGGAATATGCCTTTGCCGGCCTATTACGTGACGGGAAAACAGAAGTCGCTATGTGTGTAAGTAATGACCTTCAAGTGCCAGCCCACGCTGAAATAATTTTAGAAGGCTATATTGCCCCAGGCGAAACAGCCCCCGAGGGGCCTTATGGTGACCATACGGGGTACTACAACGAAGTTGATGAGTTTCCGGTGTTTACGGTGACCCATATAACCATGCGCAAACAGCCAATTTACCACAGCACTTATACCGGGCGGCCGCCAGATGAACCCGCTGTGCTTGGTGTTGCACTGAATGAAGTATTTGTGCCCTTGTTGCAAAAGCAGTTTCCAGAAATTGTCGATTTTTATCTGCCCCCCGAAGGTTGCTCTTATAGGGTCGCCGTTGTGACCATGAAAAAGCAGTACTCGGGCCATGCGAAGCGCGTGATGATGGGCGTGTGGAGCTTTTTGCGGCAGTTTATGTACACTAAATTTGTGATTGTTTGCGATGACGATGTGAACGCGCGTGATTGGAAGGATGTGATTTGGGCCATGACCACCCGCATGGACCCAGCCCGTGATACATTATTGATTGAAAATACCCCCATAGATTACTTAGATTTTGCCTCGCCCGTTTCCGGTTTAGGCTCAAAAATGGGGATGGACGCCACCAATAAGTGGCCGGGTGAAACCGATCGTGAGTGGGGTGTGCCCATTGTGATGGACGATCAAGTAAAACAACGTGTCGATGCGTTGTGGGACAGTCTTGATATTTTTTCAAATTCAAAGGAAAACAACTGATTATGAAACAATGGCTATGCCGTGTTAGCTGCATTGAAAACCTCACACCTGTGGTTTATCGCGTGGTGCTAGAGCTACCTGAGCCGCTTGAGTTTGAAGCCGGCCAGTATTTGCAGGTGGTGATGGGAGAGCGAGACAAGCGACCTTTTTCGATAGCATCATGCCCTTCAAGTACGCAGCAACTTGAATTGCACATCGGCGCAGCCGCGAATAACCCATACGCGCTTGAAGTATTAAACAAAATGCGTGAAGAGCAGCAGATAACCGTTGAAGTGCCATTAGGGCAGGCAAGTTATCGTGCCGATAGCCCACGGCCGATTATTTTAATTGCTGGCGGCACTGGTTTTTCATATACCTGGTCTATTTTGCAAGCACATTTGCGCAGCGGCTCTAAGCGGCCAATTACGTTATATTGGGGCGCCCGTAATGCCGAAGACTTGTATTACGACGCGCAATTACATGAATTAGCTGCCCAGCATGAACCCTTACATTACTGCCCGGTGGTAGAAAACGCACCGGCACAATGGCATGGGGCTACAGGTTTGGTCCACCATGCGGTTATGGCTGAGCAAACTGACTTAAATGAAGCCGATGTATATGTGGCCGGGCGCTTTGAAATGGTGCGAGTTATTCGCGACGCGTTTCATGGGCAAGGCTTACCGCTGTCACAACTTTACGGCGATGCACTGGCGTTTATCTAAACAGTTCTGTTATACTCGCCGCGCAATTTTTACCAAGGGGTGCCATATTAGCGACTATTTCGCTGGTTTGGCTGAGATGCAACATGCGAACCCTTTGCACCTGATCCGGTTAATACTGGCGTAGGGATGGTAGCATTATCACTCCATTTTATGACCTGCCCGACCGGATTGTTTCTGACTAAGCGTTGAGGAAATAATCCATGTTACTAACAGTAGTAAGTTTATTGGCGTTAAACGCCGAGCCCACAAATAACAACGATTCCGTTGAACGCATTCAAGTTCAAGGGCAATTTCGTGCCGTGCAAGTTCATCAAGCCCCCACCAGCGTGTCGGTACTGCAAGCTGACAGTATCAGCGCGCGCCACGGCTCGCATCTTGAAGACGTGTTTAATGTCATACCCAATGTGAATTTTTCGAGTGGTTCCTCACGCGCACGGTTTATGCAAATTCGCGGCATTGGTGAGCGCAGTCAATTTGTTGACCCTATTAATCCATCGGTGGGCATTCTTATTGATGGAATTAATTATAGTGGCCTAGGTCAAGCGGCAGCCTTGTTTGATATTAGCCAAGTTGAAGTATACCGTGGGCCTCAGAGTGGTCGCTTTGGTGCCGACGGTATGGCAGGTATGTTGGTGTTAGAGAGTACCCAAGCAGCTAATGAATTTGATGGTTTTTGGCAGCTTGGCGCGGCCAACTATAACGCGCTTGAAGGCGGGTTTGCGGCGGGCGGTGAGCTTGGCGCACTAGGTCGCGCGCGTTTGAGTGTTCATCAGCAGCGTGACGATGGGTTCACTGAAAACCTTTACTTGCAGCGTGACGACACACAGCAGCGCTCGGAACGTCAGGCTCGTTTCAATTTATGGTCAGACGTGGGCCAGCATTGGCAATTACGCACCACCTTGCATCACTATAATCAAGACAATGGCTATGATGCGTTTTCATTAGACAATACCCGGCAAACCTATTCTGACCAGCCTGGGCAAGACGACGCGCGTATTAACGCTGGCCGTTTAGCCGCTACTTATTTAGGCGCAAGTAGTTACGAACTAGAGCTTAGCTATAGCTGGCTGAACGCCGATACACTATACAGTTATGATGAAGACTGGAGCTACGTGGGTATTGCACCAGGTTGGGAATATTCATCGATAGATGCGTATTGGCGTGACCGTGCCGACCAAAGTTTCGAGGCGCGCCTCGTCAGCACCGAACCCTTTAGTTGGTTTGGTTTACCCACCGACTGGGTGCTTGGCTGGTATAGCCATCAGCGTGAAGAAACCCTTCAGCGTGCCTTTTTTGATTGGGACGCATACACCGATGCGCTATTTCAAAGCCAATACGACAGCACTCATCACGCCTTGTATGGAGAGCTTAGCCACTATTTAAGTGCGCAATGGCAGTTAACCACAGGGCTTCGCGTCGAGCGTTACCGTAATAACTACATGGATACCAACGCGGTGCAAGAAAAGCCAATCGACACTATGCTTGGTGGGCGTGTTAGCTTGAGTTATCAGCCGTATGCCGATCAACTATGGTATGGCACTTGGTCGCGTGGCTACAAAGCTGGTGGTGTGAATGGCGCGGCGTTAGGTAAAGTAGGTGACAATCCTGAGCTTGAAGCTTATTTACGAGCACGCGCAAACTTTTCCCCTGAATACTTAAGCAGTATTGAGCTTGGCTATAAATATGTGAGCTCCAACAATGAGGTAGCTGTAAATATTGCGTTGTTTCATCAGCGGCGCGAGCAGGTACAGTTAAAAAGTTGGATCAACCGTCAGCAAACTTTCATTGGCTTTATTGATAATGCCGATGGCGGAACAACCCAAGGTGCCGAAGTGGAGCTACGCTGGCAAGCACACGAAAAATTAAATTGGTTTGCCAATATTGGCTTACTAAAAAGCGAAATTCGTGGTTTTGTGACCGAAGACGGCGTTGACATGACTGGGCGTGAACAAGCGCAAGCACCGAGTTATCAGCTCAATACCGGGGTGCATTGGCAGTTGCAGGAAAACTTAAGTGCCAGTTTACAAATCGACAGCAAAGATAGTTTTTATTTTTCAGACTCGCATAACAGCCGTAGCGATAATATGACGTTGCTGCATGCCAACCTTGTGTGGCAACTTGAACACTGGACGGTTACCCTTTGGGGGCGTAATTTAACAGATAAAGATTATGCAACTCGTGGTTTCTATTTTGGTAACGACCCGCGTATTGAATATGCGCCAAAAACTTATGTGCAATGGGGTGAACCGCGTCGCATTGGGGTGACTTTCAATTATGTTATGTAGTGATATGAAACCTATGCAACTAGCGGGGTGTGCCGCATGGAGCTAACCGCGATTGTGTTAGCGCTTCTGTACTTGTTGTTAGCCGCGCGCCAGTCATTATGGTGCTGGCTAGCAGGGGCGATAAGTTGCGCAATTTATACCTACTTAATGTTAGGCGCGCAGCTTTATATGGAAGCTGCGCTGCAGGCATTTTATGTAGTTTTGGCAGGCTATGGTTGGTGGCAGTGGCGCTATGGCGCTGCCACCGGTGATGCCACTGAGCAGGAAGGGTATAGTTGGCGCTGGCATGCGGTTGCTATTGCAATTTTGTCACTAGTGGCTGCGTTATGTGCGCTATTGCTGCAGCGCTATACCGCAGCAGACCAAGTGTGGTTGGATAGTTTCACCACTATTTTTAGTTTATTTGCGACTTGGCTGCTTACCCGTAAACTATATTCAAACTGGCTTTATTGGTTAGTGATCGATAGTGTGTATATTTACCTATATGCTATTAAAGGTTTTGAAAAAACGAGCGGACTATTTGCCGTTTATATTGTGCTAATTTTATATGCAATGTGGAGCTGGCGCCGGAGTCAACAGGAAGTATGCAACAACACTGGCTAACGAATTTACCGATACACGGTGTCATGAAAACTGAACCGCTTTTACGCGGTGTCGCGAATGATGTCTACAAAATAACCGCAACTAGCGGTGTGTATGTGCTGAAGCACTTTCGCTTTGATCACCCCTATGGGCTTAACCGCGACCAAGAGGTTAACGTTCAACAGCAATTAGCCGAACAAGGTATTGCACCGCAAATTTTGCATTATGACTCTGCTCAAGGCTTGTTATTACAGGCGTTTATTGAAGCTCCTGATTTAGCCCATGATAGAAAATCAATGGGCACTAAAATACAGCGCCTTGGAGAAGTGAGTGCGCATATTCACCGTTTGCAAGTAGATGTTCCTGTATGGTCGCTACGCACGCGCTTGCAACGTTACTGTGATAATTTAGCTGAGTATGAGTCGGAGCGCGCACGGCAATTTCAGAAGCGTTTGCAGCAGCAACGAAAGCTCATTGATAGTTTCGGTAAGAATGCGGTTTTTTGTCACAATGACTTAGCCTTTCATCATGTGTTTTTGGCACAGCAGCCTATTGTTATTGATTGGGAATATGCAGGGCTTGGCGATCGTTATTTTGACTTGGCTAACGCCATTCAGGTGAATCAACTTGAATTTGCCGAGCGTCGAGCTTTTATCAACGCCTATGAAGGCGCATCGGGCGAGCAAATTGACAGCGATAAACTAGCGCAATGGCTTGAGCTGTCGAACACTATCAGTCAGCTTTGGTATGAACTACACCATCATTTGCAGCATCACCACGTTTAACCCCTCAGTGACAAGGAGTGACGATGTCTAAGTTAACCGACCGCATGTACGGCTACCTAGCAGAAGACGAAGATGCTCGGGTGTGCAAAGACATTCCAGATAGTGCCTGTAACGACCAACCGCAAGCTTTTATGGCGCATTTGTGGGCGCTGACACTGACTAAACTCGGTGATTCTTTGGTGAGTGCACGGTTAGTTTTGCCGTGGATGCTGATTGCCTTAGGTGCGCCAAGTGCCTTCATCGCAGCGTTAGTCCCATTACGGGAGTCGCTGGCTTTATTACCCCAGTTGTTTGTTGCCCAACGTATGCGTGAAACGCCCGTGCGCAAATGGTTCTGGGTGGCCGGAAGTATTGGCCAAGCGCTAAGTTTAGTGGCCATGGTGGCAGCCATTGTAACCACTGAAGGGGAAACCTTTGGATGGGCAATTGTTATTTTGCTCGCACTTTTTAGCTTGTCGCGCGGCGTGTGCTCGGTTGCCATAAAAGACGTGCAAGGTAAAACTATCTCTAAAACTCGACGTGGTCGCTTATCTGGGTTGGCAGCTTCGGTAGCGGGTACTCTGTCGTTGTTAACGGCAATTGCTATTTTAGTCGCACCAAGCCTAACCGACACGCAACGTGAAGGCGATGCCTGGATATTTGTCGCTTTACTTAGTTTTGCGGCGCTGTTGTGGGTTGTGGCGGCAATTATTTATGCACAAGTGCCCGAAGTTCCAGGCGCAACAGAGGGCGGCGGTAACGCAGTTATAGAAGCCCTGAAATCGATTGCGCTGTTATGGCAAGACAAGAAGTTCGGTCAGTTTGTTCTCACGCGTGCACTGCTTGTGGCGTCGGCGTTTGCTATTCCCTACATTGTTGTGATGATTCAGCGCAGTGGCGATGGCGGCTTAACGGGCCTAGGTGGCTTAATGTTAGCAAGTGGCCTAGCCGGTATGTTGGCTGGGCGTTTTTGGGGAAAATGGTCAGATAGCGCAAGCAACCATGTTATGGCAGCTGCGGCTTTATTAGCCACGCTAGTTATGGCAGTGGCGTTGGCGCTATATTTGTGGCGGCCAGACTTACTCGCGCAGCAATGGTTGTCTGGTTTTATTATTTTTGCGGCAGCGGTGGCTCATCATGGTGCAAGAGTGGGAAGAAAAACTTATTTGGTCGACATGGCCACGCAAGACAACCGAGCGCAGTACACTGCTGTTTCCAACACTGTTATTGGCGTGGTGTTATTGCTTGGTATTTTATTAGGTCTACTAGACCAATTCATTGGTGTTGAAGCGGTTATTGGGTTATTGATTGGTTTAGGCCTTGTTGCAGCAGCGCGGGCATTTAGTTTGCCTAATGTGCAACAAGACTAAGTGATTACAAGCTGCGTAATAAAAAAGCGAGCTCGGTGAGCTCGCTTTTTAGGTAAGATACCGCACAAGTGATTACTTGCCGCGAATAACGCCGTACAGCCCAACTACTACGGCTACAGCGCCGCCAATTAAGTACCACATGGCTTCATCGGTGGTTTCACCAGTAATAGCTTGGGTAGCTTCAGAGGCTACCGAGTTATACGCTTCCCAACCGAAATACAGCAAAATAACACCAACCACTAATAGAACGATTCCAATGATCTTGTTCATCGAATGTTTCCTTTTTATTTTCATGGATTAAGGTACTACTTGCTCAGCTTAGCAAAAATTACTGAGATAGCGAATTAACCTAAATAAGAAGTTAACATCCACGCGGTTTTTTCTTGCTCTTTAATATAATCGCTCATGAGTGAGGCAGTACCTTCGTCATTGGCGTCGCCAGCAATTTCAAGAATTTCGCGTTGTAAGCGAATAACAACTCGGTAACTATCAAGAATTTCGCGCACACAAGCTTTACCGTCATGCACGTCTTTCACTTCAATGATTTCGCTGGCTTTAATGTACGTTGAATAAGCATGTAACGGACGTTGGCCTAAAGTCAGAATACGTTCGGCAATTTCATCAACCTTAAGTAATAGGTCGTTATAGGTTTCTTCGAACTTAGCATGCAACTCGAAGAACTCTTTGCCTTTGATATTCCAATGAAAGCCACGGACGTTCATGTAGAACACTTGGTAGTTTGCTAGTAACTGGTTTAAGCGCTCTGCCAATTGTTCTGCATGATGTTGGTCAAGGCCAATAACGTTAAGCTGTTGCATGTTTAACTCCTTGTTTGAATTTGATTTATAACTTATACATGGGTACCAGTATAGACCAATTCAAGGGGCCTGTGACAATGCTTAAACTCGATTAGCCTCATCGGCTTTGCCGTCGCGAATGTGCGCTTCACCGCGTTTTTTCGCGAGCTGAATTTGCTTTTCACGTTCGGCAAAACGCTCTTTTTGCTCAGGTGTTGTTTTATCAAAACAATGTGGGCAACTCACCCCTTTTTGATAATGCTCGGACTGCTTTTCCTGCTCAGTAATAGGCATACGGCAGGCGTAGCATTGGTCATACTCACCTTGTTCTAACCCATGACGTACGGTTACGCGTTGATCAAACACAAAACAATCGCCATTCCAGGTGGTTTCTTCTTCAGGAACTTCTTCAAGATACTTCAGAATTCCGCCTTTAAGGTGATATACCTCATTAAAACCAATAGACTTTAAGTAGGCCGTCGATTTTTCACAGCGAATACCACCGGTACAGAACATAGCCACTTTTTTGTGTTTTTCTGGATCAAGATGGTCTTTCACGTACTGCGGGAATTCACGAAATGACTCAGTTTTAGGGTTAATTGCGCCTTCAAATGTGCCCACCGCGTACTCGTAATCATTGCGGGTATCAATAAGCAATACTTCAGGGTCGCGTATGAGGTCATTCCAATCTTTAGCATCGACATAAGTGCCGACCACGTTTTTCGGGTCTACCCAGTCAATGCCCATGGTGACGATTTCTTTTTTCAGTTTTACTTTGGTGCGGTAAAACGCTTGCGTGTCACTCGGTGACTCTTTGTGTTCAATGTCGCTAAATTCGGTGCGATTACGAATAAACGCAAGTACGTTATCAATACCTTCGCGAGTGCCACAAATAGTCCCGTTGATGCCTTCACGAGCGAGTAACAAAGTCCCTTTAACTTCATTTTCGATCATGCAATTGTAGAGTGGCTCACGAAAAGCCTCAAAATCGTTGAACTCAACAAATTTGTAGAGTGCGGCGCAAATATACATTAATTACTTCCTTCTTTTGGCGATTCGGATCGCAAATCCGAGGTCAAAAATTGCGCGCGCATTCTAGCATACAATTATTCGTTGAGCAGCTTTTCCACCAAAGGCTCAAGACTTCTCATGCCATATTCTTGGCCCTTAGCCAGGGCCTCCTCTTTTGTCGCCCCTTGAAACCAAGCAGCTCGCAGCGCCATCATAGCACCCACACGATTACTGCTCGCACAATGGAGGAGTGTTTTATCACCCTCATTGGCACTCATAATGCGATGAAATTCAGCCACATTTTCGCGAGTGAGGTCATCACCACCGGTAACGGGTAGGTGGTGGTAACTCATACCTAAATTAGCGGCCCACGTTGACTCCTCAATGCTGGCCATTTCTTCGTGGCTACGCAGGTTGATGACCTTGGTTACGCCAAGCTCTTTGAAAGCCTGCAGTTGGGCCTCGGTGGGCTGCCCTGAGGTAAAGTGCTGTGCGTTTGGATGATGAATATTAGTCACATCAGCCACCTCAACAGGAATACTATTGACGGTCGGCTTGTCGTTACACCCACTTAGTAAAAGTAAGGCGACAAAAGTCAAACTTAATAGGTGCAAAAATCGCATAACAAGCTCCTTAAAGAATTTCTAAATACAAGTGGGGTTAACTATAGAGAAATCGGTCTATTTCGCAAGTTGCTAAATCAACTAAACGGTCATTACTGAACTAGTTTCACGCGCATTATTTGGTTAGGATGAGAGGCAGACCATGCAGAGGATCAGTCATGAGTAATCTTACCCCAGGATTTATTGTTGCCCACAGTCACAGGTTACAGGACTTAACCGACCTTGTGGTGAAGTTAAATCGCCAATACCCACTGCCACCGTTGGCTAATGAAGCTGTATTAGTGCAGTCCAATGGTATTGCCCAATGGCTAAAACAACATTTAGCGGCTGACTTAGGTATTGCCGCGATGGTTGATGTCATGTTACCCGCCCGTTTTCAATGGCAGGCTTATCGCGCCGTGCTCGGTGACGATATTCCGCGTCACTCTCCGTTTGATAAAAACCGGTTAACGTGGCGCTTAATGCGAATTTTACCGGCGCACTTGCACGAACCTGAATTTGCGACGCTGCGGCGTTACATGGCCGATGATACAGACTCACGTAAGTGCTTTCAGTTGTGTGAGCGCCTGGCCGATTTATTTGACCAATACCAAGTATACCGAGCTGAGTGGCTAAGTGACTGGGCTCAAGGCGTGGACGCTAAGGTACCCGAAACGCAACGCTGGCAACCGCTGCTGTGGCGCTATGTACTCGCTGATGTTGGTGACGAACAATGGAATAACCGAGCGCTGTTGCACCAACATTTTATTGACGCCTGTGAGCGGTTAACTGCATCAATCCGACCTGTGGGCATTCCGCCGCGCGTCGTGGTTTTTGGTATTTCCAGTTTGCCTAAGCAAAGCCTTGAAGTGTTGCGTGCTATTAGCCGCTTCACTCAAGTGGTGCTGTGTGTGCATAACCCGTGTCAGTTTTACTGGGCTGACATTATTGACGGTAAAGACATTTACAATTATTACGTGAAGCCACGCCAACAACGCCGCCACAGTGGGGCAACAGCCGATGCCGATCTAATCCATGCAACAGCGCATCCACTATTGGCGTCGTGGGGTAAGCAGGGGCGCGATTACATTCGCTTGCTTGATGAGTTTGACGATACCGACGCATTACGCACAGAGTTTCCAACCTTAAAACTGGATTTATTCGACGAAGTATTGCCCGAAAGCCCGTCGATTTTAGATGCGCTGCGGCACGATATTTTGCACTTAAACGCACCCGAAGAAGCCAAGCAGCGGTGGCAGCAAACGACATTGCGTGACGATGCGGTGGCGTTTCATTGTGCCCATAGCCCACAACGAGAAGTTGAAATTCTGCACGACCAGTTATTAGCACGTTTTGCCGCTGACCCAAGTCTTGAGCCACGTGATGTGATGGTGATGGTGCCTGATATTGACCGCTATGCACCGCACATTGAGGCCGTCTTTGGGCGTTTGGACCGCGATGACCCACGTTACATTCCCTACAGTTTGGCTGACCAGGGGGCGCGTCATCGGCACCCCATGCTCATTGCTTTAGAATATGCACTAACGATTAATCAACAGCGTGCAAGTGCCAGTGAACTGTTTGACATTCTACAAGTGCAAGCTGTACAGGCTCGGTTTGGGCTTAATTCTGAGCAGCTGGCGCAGTTGCAACGCTGGGCCGATGGTTCTGGTGTGCGCTGGGGTTTAAATGGTGCCCACAGGCAGCAGCTAAACCTACCCGACAGCACCATCAACACTTGGCTGTTTGGTTTGCAGCGAATGCTTTTAGGTTATGCGCTAGGCGATAGTGAGCACTTACAAAGCGACTGGCAGGGTATTGAACCATTTGGTGATATTGACGGCTTAGAAGCTGATATTGCCGGTGGTTTGTACCAGTTTGTGCAAGTATTAATAAATCACGCCAACAGTGGTTATGAAAACCGTTCTGCGCAACAGTGGGCAAACTATTTAAACCAATTTTTAATGTGCTTATTTGCGCCAGAAGAAGACGCTGACGTGGTGATGCTAAATAGGCTGCAACAACATTTACAAAGTTGGTTAGAGGCTACTGAAAGTGCGGGGCTCGATGAGCCGATAACGCTGACCGTGGTTCTTGAAAGCTGGTTGGCTGGGGTGGATGACATGAACCTCAATCAACGCTTTATGGCCGGTAAAGTTAACTTTGCCACGCTTATGCCAATGCGCGCTATTCCGTTTAAGTGCGTATGCTTGTTAGGTATGAACGACGGTGATTACCCGCGTGCGCAAAAGCCGTTTGATTTTGATTTGATGGCGCAAGACCCGCTACCGGGCGATCGCTCGCGCCGTGAAGACGACCGTTACTTATTTTTAGAAGCCATACTGTCAGCTCAGCATTGGTTATATATCAGCTGGCAAGGCCGCAGTATTCGAGATAATAGCGAGAAGCCCGCCGCCGTGGTGGTTAATCAATTGCTGGAACACCTTGAGCGCGTATACGGTGGTCGTCGTAATGGGAAGCCGTGGGTATTAACTCACCCATTACAACCGTTTAGCCAAGCGTACTTTACCGCGCCTGAGCCTCAGGCTCAGGAATTGTTTACCTATGCCAGCGAGTGGCACGTGGTGCACAAAGTAGCCAACACCGATAGCAAGCAAGCGACAGAACACAGCGCGTTAACGCCGTATAATTTGGAGCGCCCGCTGACCATAAAGCACCTGGCAGACTTTATCAAAGAGCCGGCGCGATTATTTACCCAGTTGCGTTTGCAATCGTATTTGCATCAAAGTCAGCTGAGCTTGCGTGACGACGAAAGCTTTACCTTAGATAATCTCACCCAGTGGCAATTGCTAAATGGGCTGTTTGAAGCGGCTTTACCAGTTATTCTTGATGGTGGTGATGAAGCCCAAGCCCAGGCTACATTGCAGGCTGCGTTGGCCAAATTGCAACGCGCTGGTGATGTACCATTTGGGGCAGCCGGTGTAGCGATGAAAAATGAGTTGGCGCAAAGTAGCGAGTTGCTATTTCAGCGGGTTGCTGAGCTTTGCCAAATGTATCCTCATAAAGTGGCCACCACGCAAGTAGCGTACACGGCTGATAATGGGTACACCGTGGAAGCAACTTTTAGCCACTTACGGCGTAATAATGAGGGTGATAACGGCGCTGATGCGATGAGCACTTGGTTAAACTTGCATGTGACGCCATCTAAAATTGTGGAAAAAAATGGGTCGCCGCGGCCCAAATATGGGGTGCAACAATGGGCGGAGCATCTACTGCTCAATACGCAAAACCCAACCACCACCAAATTAATCGGTAGCGAGGGGGTATTAACCTTTGCCCCGTTGCAAAAAGACACCGCAAACACCCTGTTGAATACCTTATTAAGTTGGTTGGCACACGGCCTGCAGCAACCGCTCGGTGTTGGTTTTGAGCTTGCGTTAGAAGGCTTAAAAGCCAACTATAAAACTTGGCAAGACGCGCTGGATAGTGACGAGTTTAAGGTTGAACACGATAAAGTTGCGACGTTTTTTGAAGAGGGCGGGTTTAAACAGCAGGCACACAGTCAAAAAGTGCCTTATTTAACGCGCTTTTTCCCCAATTACGCGACACTTATAGCTGCTGGGCAGCAGCAAGACGTGGCTGAAGCCATATATCGACCACTACTCAGTGAGCTTGTGGCTAGCGGCAAGGAGGCTGAATAACATGAGTAATGGACCAACTGCAGTAATGAATATTCTACAGCCGTTAACGTTTCCGTTGCACAATAGCCGCTTAATTGAGGCAAGCGCGGGTACTGGAAAAACTTACACGATTGCTGCCCTTTATTTGCGCTTAGTGCTAGGGCATAAAACTCCGCGCTGCTATAAGCCCGACGAACTATTAGTGGTGACATTTACCGAGCCGGCGACCGAAGAGCTACGCGATCGCATCCGTGCCAACCTCAGCGAGGCCGCCGCTTACTTTCGTGGCGATATTAGCGTGAAAGACCCGTTTTTAATTGATTTGAAAGCGGAATTTCCCGTGACTGAGCATCCGCACTGTGGCCGCTTGTTAGATTTGGCCGCCCAAGCCATGGACGAAGCTGCGGTGCATACCATTCATGGTTGGTGTAATCGCATGTTACGCGAGCATGCTTTTGCCAGCGGCAGCTTATTTACACAGCAGCTTAACACCGATACCGCGGCCATGTGGGAGCAGGTAAGTCATGATTACTGGCGCACTTTCGTGAGTGTGCTGTCAGAGTCAGAACTGACGCAGTACCAAGTTATTTGTGATGCTTTTGCCAGCCCTGAGGCGCTGCTACAAAGCGCGCGAGGTATTGTCAGTTATGCCGCAGAGCAGACGACAGTAGCGCCGGCGGAGGTGCTGCAGCAACAGGCCAAAGCTCAGCAGCAACTGCGTGATACCTTTCATAAGTTCGACTGGCTACAGTGGGCTGATGAGTGTGAGCAACTGTTAGCTGATCTACGTGATAGCAAGCAACTCAATGGACAAAAATTGCGAGCGGATTCGGTTAGTAAATGGTTCGACCAAATTCGTGGCTGGGCCGAGCAATTAGCGAACGCTAATGCACCACTACTGCCGGCACTGCAACCAGACAGCGGCTGGCTGAAACTGAGCCCGCAAGATTTAGCCGAAAACAGCTTGAAAACAGCCCTGCCGGAACACCCGTTTTGGCAGACGCTCATGGACCTAAAAGCTGCCGCGGACGCGCTACCGGCGCCACGCGTAAGCTTATTAAAACATGCCGCTAAATGGTTGCATCAACGTTTTGCGCAACTGCAAAAACAGCGCGCTGAAATGGGTTTTGATGACATGTTGACGCGACTTCGCAACGCGTTACACGGCGACTTTGGTGATGACTTGGCCGCCACCATTCGTCAGCAGTTTCCGATTGCTATGGTGGACGAGTTTCAAGACACAGACCCGGTACAATATGCCATTTTTGATCGGGTTTACTGTTTAGACAACACGCCCGAAGAGCATGGCGTGTTTTTAATTGGTGACCCTAAGCAGGCTATTTATTCGTTTCGAAACGCCGATATACACACCTACCTGAAAGCACGGCGAGCCACCACAGGACGCCATTACACGCTAGGTACCAATTACCGCTCAACCGATGCCATGGTCGCGGCAAGTAATGCGCTGTTTTTACAGGCGCAAGAAGCGCCTCGTGGGCCATTTCACTTTCGTGATAGTGACAGCGGCGATGACCCCTTGCCGTTTTTGCCGGTGCAAGCAAATGGTCTAAAAGCACGGTGGGTTACGCAAGGTGAAGAACAAGCTGCATTGCAATTTGATTGTGTGGAGGTTGGTAGTGATGACAAGGTTAATAACGATGTATTGCATCACCAGCTAGCCAATTGGCAAGCCGAGCGAATTGTGCAACTGCTGCATGATGAAACCACGGGTTTTGTAGAGAATGGCACCCTACGCCGAGTGCAGCCGGGTGATATTGCCATTTTGGTCAATAAAGCGAGTGAGGCAAAAGTCGTTCGTGAAGCATTGCGTCAGCGTGGCTTGCGTAGTGTGTACTTGTCTGACCGTGATTCAGTATTTGCAAGCCCCGTGGCGGGGCAGTTGCTACAGATATTGCAAGCCTGCGCGCAGCCGCGTGATCCAAGTTTGTTACGCACCGCGCTACTCAGTCAGTTGCTGTATTTATCATTAGCAACTGTTGATAACACCTTGAATGATGAACTGAAATGGGATGCCTTCGCTGAGCAAGTGCTGAGTTATCATCAGCGCTGGCAACGCCATGGCGTATTAGCTGTTATTCAGCGGCTACTGCATGATTACGACGTGCCCGCGAAGCTTTTAGCTGAGGCGGACGGTGAGCGTAAGCTGACCGATGTATTGCACTTAGCTGAGCTACTGCAACAACATGCCGCTACTACTGAGGGTATGGCCGGCGTGCTGCGCTATTTGCAAGAGCATATTGAACTCGCTCAACAGTCAAATAACCGTACCGATAGCCAAGAGCTGCAGGTGCGTTTAGAAAGCGATAATCAATTAATTCAAGTGGTGACTATTCATAAGTCGAAAGGCTTGCAGTATCCGTTAGTGTTTTTACCCTTTATTGCCAATACCAACCAGCTGAGTAATCGCGTGACATACCCTGCGGTGTATCACTCTAGCTCGGGTGATATTCAAGTGGCATTTGATGACTCGGATGCCGCTGTGGCGGCAAAAATAGATCAAGAGCGGCTCGAAGAAGACATTCGTAAGCTCTATGTGGCGGTAACCCGAGCCCAATTTGCCACTTATATTGGCCTGGCACCTTACAAAACGCTTAATGATACGGCTTTAAGTTACTTGCTAGGGGGCGGCAGTGCGCTTGATTTAACACAGCTTTCGTTACCTGCGCATTGTTCCCGTGTGGCAGTGCCTGAGGTGGTCACTAGCAGTGTTTACCAGCCACCGCAGAGTAATACACCGAGTTTGCAGTTTTGCCAAATACCCGCACGCCCGCGTGACGAGTGGTGGGTGGCTAGCTATAGTGCGCTGAAGTATGGCGACTGGCAGGCCGATACCGTTGATGCTCAGAACGCTCTAGAAGCGCGCTATGAACAGCCAGCGGAGCAGCTACCAGAGCAGCGACAAACGCCGCAGCCGAATAGCATACATAGTTTTCCGAAGGGCGCTGAAGCAGGAACCTATTTGCATAACTTACTTGAAGATGCTGCTACTGAGGGATTTGCGCGCTTAGCGAACGATACTGTGTTGCGCCAAAAGTTTGTTGAGCAACGCACCCAACTTGAGCCTTGGGCGAGTAACCGTGAAGTACTCACCGATTGGTTGCAGGCTTTGTTAAGTGTGCCATTTAAAGCGGGCGATCAGCGGTTAGCACTTGCCGATTTGCAAAGTTATCAAGCGGAACCTGAGTTTTGGTTTCCAGCGGCGCATGTTCAGGTGCAACCATTAGATCGACAAGTGCAACAGTACGTGTTGTCTGGATATGATAGGCCGCAAGTATTGCCAACGCAGCTTAACGGTATGCTCAAAGGCTTTATTGACTTGGTATTCGAGTATAAGGGCCGTTTTTACGTGGCTGACTATAAGTCGAATTACATCGGTCATGACGCGGCTGCTTATACTCACGACGCTATGCGCGATAAAATTTTAGCCAGCCGCTATGACTTACAGTATGTCATTTACTTGGTGGCACTGCATAAGTTGTTAAGTGTGCGACTGGGGAGTGCGTACGATTACGACACCCATATTGGCGGTGCTGTTTATCTATTTTTACGCGGCGTGCATGGGGCGCAAGCAGGGGCGTTTTATGACCGCCCACCGCGCGAGCTTATAGAAGACTTGGCAAGCCAGTTCACGCTTAAGGAGAAGCTTCTATGATGCACGCATTGCAACTATGGTACCAACATGGCTGGATTCGAGCCATTGATGTGAGCTTAGCTGAACAATTACAGCAACTTGGTGCGTCGGAGAGTGCAGCGTTCATGGCCGCTTTGACTAGCGTGCAGCTTGGTCATGGGCACCCTTGTCTTGATCTTAATTCGCTTTATCACAATTTCGAACGGTCGTTAAACTTGCCGCCGGAGCACGCTACAGCTGATAGCTTACAGGTGTGCCAAGCACCCAAGGCATTGCTAGAGGCAGACGCGTCAGTGTCGACCCTAGATAACTGCCTGAGCCAGTTACAGCAAAGTGCTGTGGTTAATCAACCCAACAGCCCACTGGTATTGCAAGGAACGCGCTTATATTTACGCCGGTATTATGACTATGAACAGCGCATTAAGGCGGACTTAAAGCGGCGTATGGTCGCGCAGGTACCGGTCGATACTGAGCGCTTACGGCGCGTACTCGATGCCTTGTTTGGCCAAACAGAGCGGATTAGTTGGCAGCGCACGGCGTGCGCAATGGCCATGCGCAGCCGTTTTACTATTGTGACTGGGGGCCCAGGCACCGGAAAAACTTATACCGTGGTGCGGTTGTTAGCCACGCTACAAAAATTACGTACCCAAGCAGCGCCACTGCGTATTCGGTTGGCGGCTCCCACTGGGAAAGCGGCGGCCCGCATGAGTGAGTCAATTAGTGCAGAATTAGGAAACTTAGACGCTATTAAAGAGGTTGCCGACGTATTGGCTGAAGGATTAGCTAGCGACGCGGTGACGTTACACCGATTATTAGGCACCGTGCCTCACTCACGGCGATTTCGCCACAATGCGAGCAACCCCCTGCATGCTGACGTGTTGATTATTGATGAAGCCTCGATGGTCGACATTGGCATGTTGGCCGCTGTGGTGGCTGCATTGCCTGCACATGCGCGACTTATTTTGCTAGGTGACAAAGACCAGTTAGCGTCGGTAGAAGCGGGGGCCATTTTAGGGCAATTGTGTGAAGGGGCCGAGCAAGGTCATTACGCACCAGAGTTAATCGAATGGCTGAATAAAACATCAGCAAACCTTATGCCAGATCATACATTAGATGCAGACGCAGAGCGCTGGCCATACCTTCAGCACACTACGATGTTTCATGAAAGTCGTCGCTTTGATGCCGAAAAAGGTATTGGCAAATTAGCATATGAGGTTAACCAGCAGCGTATTGAGTGGCTGCAGCAATGGCTGCGCGATAGTCAGCTTATGGCCGCAACCCACCCAGAATTCGATAATATTCATGTATTGCAAAGTAGCCATGCGGATGATGCTAACATCAAGCGGCTTGTGTTAGACGGTTATGCGCCGCTGCAGCAGTTACTTAGCAAGGGGCCAAACGATAACAGCGAGCAAGGCGTTAATGAGTGGGCGAAAGCAATTCTTGCGCAATTGGGTGAATTTCAATTGCTGACCGCCGTGCGAGAAGGCAACTGGGGAATGCACGCTTTTAATCAGCGCGTGACGTATTGGCTGCACGGCGATCAGTCCCAACAACACGGTTGGTTTAGCGGACGCCCAGTGATGGTGACGCACAATGACTATCATCTTAATCTTCGTAACGGTGATATTGGCGTGGTACTGCAACGTGCAGAAGGTGAGCCCTTGCGGGTTGCATTTTTGAATCCACAAGGTGACGTGCGCTGGGTGTTGCCAAGTCGACTAACGCAAATTGATACGGCCTATGCCATGACCATTCACAAGTCACAAGGCTCTGAATTTAACCACACAGTCATGGTTATGCCGCAAACGGATGCACCTATTTTGACGAAAGAATTGCTATATACCGGTATTACTCGTGCCAAAAGTAATTTCACTTTAATTTGTTCGCAGCCGCAGCTTGTTATTAAAGCTGTGCAGCGTCGCGTCAAACGTAACGGAGGGCTTACCGATGCCTGACATTGTCATTTCGCAACGTGTGGCCATTCCCGAGCAGGAACTTGAATGGCAATTTATTCGTTCCTCGGGTGCCGGTGGGCAAAACGTCAATAAAGTCTCGACAGCCGCGCAATTAATCTTCGATATTAATGCAAGTTCGTTACCCGAGCTTTATAAAAGCCGATTATTAGCGCTAAGTGACCATCGCATTACACAAAGCGGCAAGATAATTATCAAATGCCAAGAAACGCGCAGTCAATTGCAAAATCGCGAGCATGCGTTACAGCAATTCGTCGCATTAGTTAAGAGTGTCACCGTAACGCGCAAACGCAGAATTGCGACCAAACCTTCGAAGGCAGCCCAACAAAAACGTATTGATGCGAAGAAAAAGCGCAGCTCAATAAAAGCCATGCGTGGCAAAATTGATTAATTATTGAGCTTGCAGCTCCGACCAGTCCGATCCATACTCTGCTAACATAATTCGAACAACAATTAGGTATGCATATGAAAAAGAACAACTTTAAGCGTACGTCGTTGGCGGCGTTGGTGCTTACTGGCAGTATTTTTGCCGTGACAGGCTGTGGCGGCTCGGACGATGCACCGCCGCCTACCACGGGAACCCCGCCACCTACAGAGCCGACAGGGTTAGTTGCGTTTGCACCAAGTGGTAACTTAGATGCAGATGTGACTTGGACTGACTACGGCGTGCCATATGTGAAAGCCGACAATATGGAAAGCTTAGGCTTTGGCGTTGGTTTCGCTTTTGCCCAAGATAACCTGTGTATTCTAGCCGACCAAATTGTGAAGTTTAATTCGCAGCGCGCGCGCTTTTTTGGCCCTGATGCGGTGCCAGGTTCTGGTGACTCAGAGAACTTACTGACCGATTTTGGCTTTTTAACCTTAGGTATTCGGGCCAACGCTGAAGCTGGCTTCAGCCAAATTAGTGAGCATGCGCAAGCGTTGATGACAGGTTATGCAGCAGGTTATAACAAGTATATTAATGAAACCGCATTAGCCGACATGGATCCAACCTGTGCAGGGCAACCTTGGGTACGTGATATTACTCCAATTGATCTAATGACCTATGCGCAAGGCGTTGCTTTGTTGCCAGGTGCGGCTAATTTTACCGGTCCGTTATTCCTGGCGGTACCAAGCAATCAAAGCTTTGTGACATCGGTTGATGGCCAACCGGTTAGCTTAGCCTTTGACCCCGAGACCGTGGGTATTCCAGACACCAATCCAACTGAAGCTGGTTCAAACGGATGGGCTATTGGTAGCGAGCTTAGTGCTTCAGAAAAAGGCATGCTTATTGCTAACCCGCATTTCCCACATACAGGTAATCAGCGTTTTTGGCAGTTTGGTATTGAAGTGCCGGGACATTTAAAAGTTGTCGGCGGTTCGTTATCGGGAATGCCAGGTATTATCAATATTGGTTTTAATGAAAACGTGGCGTGGACGCATACGTTTTCTACTGCATCGCGCTTTACTATTCATCGCTTAACCCTAGACCCAAATGACGCAAGCGGCACCAGCTATATGCTCGACGGTGAAAGTGTACCTATGACCACCCAAACTCACGAGATTCAGGTGGCGACTGGGGCGGAAAGTAGTATGACGCTGCGCAAAACTAGTTATTACAGCGAGTTTGGGCCAGTTATTGTCATTCCAAATGCACTACCCTGGGGAACCGATCAAACTGGACAAGCCGTTGCTTATGCCTTGCATGACGCAAACCTGCCAAACTACGACTTGTTTGACCATTGGTTGGGTATGAATATGGCATCAAGCATTGAGGAATATAAGCAAACCTTTGTGGACTATACCGGCACGGTATTTAACAACGCGATGGCGGTTGATAAAAATGGTCAAGCGTTCTTTACCGATGGCTCGTCAGTACCAAATATAGTGCCTGAAGCATTAGCAGCGTGGGGCGCGAATCCGCTTTATCAGGCACTGACACAACAAGCCGGGTTATTTATTTTCCCAGGCGATGATAGCCTTTATATGCCGCAAGGTACCGTGCCATTTGAACAGGCGCCGCAGCTTGAACGCACTGACTTTGTGCAGAACTCGAACGACAGCTTTTGGTTAACAAACCCTGCAGCTCCAATTAGTGGGGTTTCACCACTTTGGGGGCCAGTTGGGAATCAGCAATCACTGCGGTCACGGATGGGGCAAAAAATGCTCACCGAAGGTGGCTCCGTTGACGGTCGTTTCACGCGCGAAGACTTAGTTGATCGTCTTATTGGTAACCGAAACTTCTTGGGCGAAGCTGTATTAGCTGATTTAATGGCCCAGTGTGAGGCGCAGGGCGCGACACCGGTCACCATGCCAGATGGCAGTACTGTTGATATTACTCCTGCTTGCAACGCCTTAGGCTTGTGGGATGGCCGCATGAACCTTGATAGTCAAGGTGCCATGATGTTCCGCGAATTTGCTTTTGAATTTAATCGTAATCCGCAATGGCAGGTCCCATACGATGCATCGCAACCAACCACCACGCCAAATACTCTTGCAGCAAATGCTACTGTGTTGCAGCAATTGGCAACCGCTCAACAGCGCATTACAAACGCTGGATTAGATCCGGCAGCTAGTTTAGGTAGTGTGCAATTTGTTGAACGTAGCCTACCTGATGGTACGCCATCTGGGCAAAAATTACCTTGGGGTGGTGCTCACAATGTGGAAGGCGGCTTCAATGTATTTCGCAGTAATATGGGCAACGACGGTACCGTGTTACCCCGTCACCGTTACCCGTTACTGCCAGGTAGCGACTTGAGTGCCGCAGCGGGTGGGTATCATATTACCTATGGTTCAAGCTGGATGTTTGCGATGGAATTTACCGAAGATGGACCAGTTGCAGACGGTCTATTAACCTATTCGCAAAGCTCAAACATTGGTTCCGATCATTACATTGACCAAACGCTTTTGTATTCTTCTGAGCCACAGTTGCGAACGTTGCATTTTAACAATAGCGATATTGAAGCAAATGCAGTAACGACGTTGAATCTGACAGGAGACTCGCTGAATTAAAAGTAGTTATCTATGAACCTCTAAAAGCCTTCTCTAATTGGAGAAGGTTTTTTTGCTTCAGAGCAATTTAATATCGAAATATTATTTTAGCTACTTACGAAATACAAACTGCCAACCATAGTTATACGGTTCAAAAAATAATCAATACAGGTGGCGTTATGGCTAAAGTTGTCGTGGTTGGAACGGAGCTTGGTGGCGTGACAGTTGCATATGAACTTAGAGAGAAACTGACCAAAGGCACCGATATTCTGGTGATTGGCGAAGGCAGTGAATTTAATTTTGTGCCTTCGAACCCTTGGCTGACATGGGAATACTGGCGCCGCTTTTTTAGCAATTCCTCAAAATCCACCGCGTAACCGTAACCGGACTGGCAGCGGTCGTTGGGTTCATTGGGCATAGAGCGGCTTAAACCGCCCAGGTAACTGTCCCTTCAAGGCGCTGAAGGTTGTCTTCAGCGCCGCACACTTGGTATTTGCTGGTATTTTCGTCTGTTTGGCAGTGCCATAGTGATACATTCGCTGGTAACGGTACTGGGCGCTTAAATGTTACATCAATGGCTGTAATTGGCTGTTTCATGCTGCGCTCAATCTCCGCCTGAGCTCTGGCGGACATGTACATTCCATGAATAATGGGTTGCTCAAAACCAAACCACCGAGACAATAAAGGGTGTAAGTGGATTGGATTAAAGTCACCAGATAACCGTGCGTAGCTGCGACTGGTCTGGGCATCTAATTGCCAGCTATTCATGCATTGCCAGTCACCAGCAGGGGCATCCACGATTTTCGCTTCTTTGGGTTTGCGAGAGCGCTCAGGCTGCTTAGGCATGACCTGATATTCGCTGATACAGGTTGCGACATGTTGTTCTGACTGCCAAAACTCAACTGTAAATACTGGGCGTAAACGACGCGGTGATACTTTTGGCCCGCGCGCTGGCACTTGAATAGAGGCTTTTAAGTGGAAGCCTTCATTGGGGTCGAGCGGCTGTAATTGCTCTATGCGGTTGCTAACATGAACCAAGCCCGGCGCTGGCCAAGGAAAATGTTCGCCAAGCATTTGCGCTAAATGCACCCGTTGCGCTAAGCAATAAATAAGCGTAAGAGGAAGAGGGCTAATAAATCCGCCAAATGCATCGTGATAGCGTTGTACCAATTCAGCAGGAAACGCCGGAGCACTAAATTCAGCATTCAGTACATTCGCTTCTGCTGCCTCTTGATCTTTGCGCGCCACGGTAAACAGTGAACGTACAAACATGCCAGGAAGGTTTGGTAACGTGATTGGGGTATCCACGTGCATTACGTTTTCATCCTTAAATATACGGGTTATAAAACCACATTAGCGCTAAGTATATACCGCCTGAGTCCTTGAACAAACCCTACCACAACTCCGACGGCAGCATCCGAGTTTAAGGCATCTGTCGCATTCGCTTCAGTGGTAACAATGCCCTTATCTATAGCCGCTGAAAAAATAATAAAAGCGATTAATGAGATGAAGAAATAGAGCCGCAAAGGCGGCACGTAAGACGCGTGTCGGCCACGCATAAACTCAAGCGAAAGAAACCCAGGACGTAAAAACAGCCCCCGCAAGGTTCGGTAGAAGCGCGAGTCCCAGTGACCCAGTTCGCCCATTAAATCACCAAGTACTGCGAATATACTGCGCACATAAACCCGATGATGTTGTCCGCAATGGTGACAATATTCACCTTGCAGTGGTTGTTCACAGTTTAAACACTGTTGCTCATGTGACGCTAATTGTTCCACGATAACCTGTCATAAAGTGGGCGTTAGTTATCGCCATTATCGTCCTTTTTTTCAGTTTTTGCGTTAGATTTCTTCTCATCCGATGACTTGGCCTTTAATTTTTCATTTTGTTCGTTGCGTTGTTTTTGCAATGCTTCTTTTTCGGCTTTCATTTTTTCACGCAAGGCATCACGCTCTGCTTTCTTTTGAGCTGCTTCCTGTTTGGCCTGTTCAGCAGTTTGTTGCCCTTGTTGTGAAGATTGTGACTGCGCCAACACCGGCTGCGTCAAAATAAAAGTAGCGGTGATGAATACCGATAATAAAATGAATTTGCGAGTCATAGCGAAATACTCCTGTGAGTCGTGTTGTTTAAGTTTTATGGCTTTACTGCTGTAAGTAAAGCTTTAGCGCTGTCACTATACAATGTGGCATAGTGTTATTTTGCGGTTGTTTTACAAAAAACAATTGCTGCGACATGATATGTCGCAAGTTGGCGGTAAGCTATCTGCTAACACAAATGACAAGGAGCAAGTCAGTGCAGAGCGTATTAAGATATTTAATGTTGTTACGTCATGTGCCACGACAACCGCACAAAGTTGACGCAAAAACGCTTAGACAACGCCTTTATGAGCAAGGTATTGATGTAAGTGTTCGTACCATACAGCGCAATTTAATTGAGCTCTCAGAAGTGTTCCCGCTGACCACGGACGAACGCTCTAGGCCTTATGGCTGGAGTATTGCGCAAAGCGCTCCGCAGTTACCATTTCTGAGTTTGGCAGATCACGCACGTACCGGAGCTGTCGCAGAGGTGAAGCTAAAATGTGCAGCAAGTTTATCCAATTTGCTAACCAACAACCCACTACATTCGCAACAAGTTGTTGAAACGAATAGCGAGCATTTTATTGTTAAAGCTAGCGTGGTAATTAGTAATGAACTAGTGGCGTGGATACTAAGCTGTGGTGAGCATGCAGAAGTTTTAGAGCCCAAACAACTTCGCGATGAAATTGAAGGGCACATTAGTCGGATGCATGCCAGTTATAATGGCCACAAAAAATAACTATAAGTGAGCTGTTATATGGCGTGCTCGTGCCGCAATAACCATTCTTTTTTATCAAGCCCTCCAGCATAACCTGTAAGCGTGCCGTTCGCGCCAATAACGCGGTGGCAAGGTATGACAATCGCAATGGGGTTGCGACTGTTTGCTAAACCGACGGCGCGCACTCCTTTGGGGTTTTCAATCATATGTGCAATATCGCTGTAACTAGCGGTATGGCCGTACGCAACACTCAGCAGTGCCCGCCATACTTGTTGCTGAAAAGCAGTTCCAGTTGGGGCAAGTGGTAAATCAAAGGTGCATCGCTCGCCATTAAAGTATTCAAGAAGCTGTTGCGCAGCTTGTTCGGTTACTGCGCATGCTTGTTGGCAAAAGGGAGCACAAAAAGAGATGTCGGTAATATGTTTACCGTCTTGGCTTGTTGCTGTGACTGGGCCTAAAGGCGATTGTAAGCTCGATTGAAACATAATTAACGCAATATCAGCACTGGAGTTTCGCTATTATTTATCATTCTAGTTGTGGTGCTGCCAACTAAAAACTGGCGGATGCGTGAATGACCATAAGCACCCATAACCAAAACATCCAGTTGATGCTGGTGTTGGTATTCATGTAAAGCGGGCTCCACGTCGCCGGTAATTAGTGCAACGGTGACTTCATGGCCATTTTTTTCTAGCGTTTTTTGTGCCTGAAGCAGCAGTTGCTGATTCACTTCGGTGTTTGCATCAACCATAACAACATGAATTGGTAGCCCTTTGAACAGCGGGCTTTTGGCAACCATATCGATGCCTTTCTCAGTCGTTTTACTGCCGTCATAGGCAAACAGCACGCTTTGCGGCGCTTGGTATTGCTCGGGCGTCAATAAAATGGGGCGGTGAACTGAGCGAATGACGGTTTCAAGGTGACTGCCAATATGGCGTGACTCACGCTCTTGTTCGCTGCTGTCTTGACCGTGAATGCCTAACACAAAAAGCCGTGTGTCTTGCTCCAGCATGAGTAGTGTGTCACTTAAATCTCCATGACGCTGGCGCATAGTAACCTGCTCGACACCGGCTTTTCGCGCGCGAACTTGCGTAGCTTCAAGCATATGATGCCCTTGCTGTAGAGCGAGCTTGTTGCGTTTGGCGTCTAGTTCGGCAAGTTCATCAAGCAATATTTCGCGACTGCCCAAACCTATATTGCCGGTCATGTCTGAGGCTACTGGGTAGCGGCCTTCGTCTAGCACGTGCAATAAGATTAACGGTGCCTGCATTTGCAGGCTTGCCCATGCGGAGTAGTCGCATACGGCACCAGTGGCACGTGAACCATCAATACAGGCAACTACATTTGTCATTGTTATTATTCTCCTTGTGGCCCATTATTTTGGTATTGAACAGATTGTGCTGTGATTGTTGAATGATAATGACATGTTCATTCGTGTCTTTGAAGTCGAACAAGTAACAAGTTATTTATATTGATAAAAACGAAACAATTCAAAAGGTGCAGTTTGAAACAGAAATCACGCTTTAGCATGGGGCCCGCAGCCCTCGTAGCGGCAGCATTTATCGGGCCAGGAACTGTGGTTACAGCGTCGTTAGCTGGTGCTAACTTCGGTTATGCGCTCTTGTGGGCATTGGTGTTTTCAGTTCTAGCGACCATGATTTTACAAGAAATGGCGGCGCGACTTGGCGTTGTTACAGGTAAAGGGCTCGGTGAAATTATTCGTGCAGCAATCGCTCACCCAGGGCTTCGATGGTTAGTCGTATCGCTGATTTTTGCTGCGGTTATTATTGGCAATAGTGTGTATCAGGGCGGAAATATTAGTGGTGCCCGCATGGGATTAGCCGATTTGTTGCCCATTGATGGCCAATGGATACCTCTTATTCTGGGTGTTTTAGCTGCGATCGTGCTCTGGCAGGGTAGTTATAAAATCATTGAGAACGTATTAATTGGTTTAGTGCTTTTAATGAGTCTTGCCTTTTTGGCGACCTTTATTCTCACCGAGCCAAATTGGGGGGATTTATTCAGCGGATTATTAGTACCGTCTATTCCATCAGGAAGCCTGCTTATGGTGGTGGCTCTCATCGGTACTACGGTTGTGCCTTACAATTTGTTTTTACATGCGTCTAGTTGTGCACAGAAATGGCGCTCGGCAGACGACTTGCAGCAAGCTCGACAGGATATTTATGTCTCAATTCCATTGGGCGGGCTTATTTCGATGGCAATAGTGGCAACGGCGGCTGCGGCCTTTTTTGGTCAAGCTATAAGCATAGAAAGCGCGGCTGATTTAGGTAAAGCCATGACACCTTTGTTTGGTGATGGCGCCACGCTGTTTATGGCCACCGGCTTATTTGCGGCAGGTTTATCGTCATCTCTCACCGCGCCTTTGGCTTCGGCTTATGCGCTTAGCGGCGTGCTAGGGTATTCAAATAATTTACACGACAAAAAGTTTCGCGCTATATGGCTTAGCATATTGAGTGTTGGCGTGCTGATTGCTTCGTTAGGTTTGAAGCCCATAGAGGTCATATTGTTTGCGCAGGTAGCCAACGGCTTGTTGTTGCCAGTTATGGCTCTGTTCCTAGTTTGGGTGTGCAATCATCGCGATTTGGGCGAATACCGAAATTCGCTTCGACAAAATATTCTGGGCAGTATAGTTTGCGCTGTCGCTATTGGCTTAGGGGGAAGGAGTATTGCTGCTGGCTTAGGCTGGTTATAAGCTTAATCACCGCCAAATAGCATTTCTATTTCAATGCCAACAATCCAACGTGAATGGCGTTCATCGGCTAGCGTATCACGTGGCCAGTGCATACCAACCCAGCCCTCTAAAAATAACCACTCGCGGCTGAATCGGCTGCGGTGAAGTGCGCGAATGCCGTAGTCACGCATGGGGACAGGATTTTCTGTTTCGCCGTACCACCAAATATCAGCACCCACTGCACGTTCGTGATGGTACATGTAATATAACTTTTGCGAGGCTTGCCAACGCACGCCCTCGGTTCGCTCAGCGAAGGTTCCTCGAAACCATGACTTGCCAAACCATTTGGACGAAAAAGCTGTGTCATATTCAAATGTTTGTGCAACGCCAAACCCATCGCTATCGCGCCAAAAAGCGACTGACTGCACATTTAGTTCGGCATTGTCGTCAACAATGGTTTCATAGCGATAGCGAGCACGAACGTAGGGGTCCATATTCAAGCCGCCACGGACACCGGCGCCAAAAGATAGGCTATGATTCGTTTGCACGTAGGGATCAAAGCCTAGCCCAACCATCCATTCTTCGTCAGACTGATCGCGTCGAATGACGGTAGGGCGCGTTTGTTGAGTATCGTTGATAAAGTCATCGAAATCGGCGCGACCAATAATGGCCGAGAAGCGGCGCTCTGCATGAGGAAAAACAACCCGGGCACGAAAACTTGAGTCAAGCTCAAAGCCGTCATGTTCATCCCATTCGGGCGTTAGCGTCAGGCTGCCTGAAGCTGTGTCATAGTCGTCAGGATTAACCGAGTCGGCAAAGAAAGAGTCAAGCCAAGCTGCAGTTGCATTGACCGAATTTGTTAAGCCCGCACGAAAGTCGTCAATCATTGCTGCTTCATCGCGCTCGGTTTTGGCTTGCGACTCTTCAGACTTTGACTTTGATGGCGGTGGTGACTCTTGAGACTGTGCCGCGGCTGTTGGTACAACAGCCAGTAGCAGCAGTGCAATGGCCAAACGCATTCGACCTCCTTGCATCTGTTATGTATTGAAGATACAAGGAAAAGTCGAATTCGGCTAGTTAAGAAAAGTTAAATACTAACGCGTTTATAGCGACGGTACTCCGGCTTCCAGAAATTCGCATCGATTCGCTGCCGTAAAGTTTCGTCGCTTACCTCTAAAGCTAGCCCTTGCTGCTGAGCAACTTTGGCGACATTGAAAGCAATCTTTTTACTCAATTCGGCAATGTTGGTAATGCCAGGAAGTAATTGGTTACTCTCGCCGAGCACACGAGGTGATGCCTCTGCTAAAGTATTACTTGCTGCCATTAACATCTCATCGGAAATACTTCGCGCTTTTACTGCAATCACACCAAGCCCAATACCGGGGAAAATGTAGCTGTTGTTACATTGTGCAATGGGATATTCCTGCCCCTGAAATTTTACCGCGTCATATGGGCTGCCGGTGGCAATAATGGCATTGCCGTTGGTCCACTCAACCACATGCGCAGGGTGTGCTTCTATTTGTCGTGAAGGGTTCGATAAAGGAAATATGATTGGCTGTTCGGTGTATTGCTGCATGGCACGAATCACTTGTTCAGTAAACAGCCCGGGTTGGCCTGAAACACCAATTAGCACTCCCGGTTTGGCACAATGCATAACATCTAGTAATGATGCGTAATCGCCACTGTGCTGCCAATGCGAAAGGTTGCTTAATGGCTGAGCTAACGCTTGCTGAAAGTCACGCAAGTCGGCCATGCCCTCGGTAAGTAGACCAAATCGGTCAACCATGAAAATTTGTCGCCGAGCCTGCTCATCGGTAAGCCCTTCAGCGACCATTTGCTGGATAATTTGCTCCGCAATACCACAACCGGC
Source organism: Pseudidiomarina woesei (assembly GCF_001418345.1). Classification (GTDB taxonomy): domain Bacteria; phylum Pseudomonadota; class Gammaproteobacteria; order Enterobacterales; family Alteromonadaceae; genus Pseudidiomarina; species Pseudidiomarina woesei. Next base: position 73,102 of record NZ_LIPW01000003.1, on the reverse strand, counting down.
AGACCCAGCACCAACAAAAGCAACCGTTTGATCTTTTAACTGTGCGCCTTTGCTGCGACATGCTGCCAAAAGGGTTCCTACGGTTACTGCAGCAGTGCCCTGAATATCGTCATTAAAGCAGCAGTAGTCATCACGATACTTGCGTAAAATTGGCATTGCGTTAGGTTGCGCGAAATCTTCAAACTGCACCATTGCCTCTGGCCACCGGCGGCGCACTGCTACCATAAAGCGATCAACAAAAGCATTGTACTCGTTTTGATTAATCCGTTTGTGGCGGGCGCCCATGTACATGGGGTCGTTTAACAGCTTTTCGTTATTCGTACCGACATCTAAACAAACTGGCAACGTATAGGCTGGGCTAATACCACCACAGGCGGTATATAAGCTGAGTTTGCCGATTGGAATGCCCATACCGCCAATGCCTTGGTCGCCAAGCCCCAAAATACGCTCACCGTCGGTAACGACAATCACTTTCACTTTGCGCTTCGTCGCGTTGCGCAATATGTCGTCCATTTGGTCACGGTCTTCGTAAGAGATAAATAAGCCGCGTGAACTACGATATATATCAGAGAATTGTTCGCACGCATCGCCTACGGTAGGGGTGTAGATAATCGGCATCATTTCTTCAAGATGCTGCTGTAATAAGCGATAAAATAAAGTTTCGTTATTGTCCTGAATTGCGCGCAAGTATATGTGCTTATTGATAGCTGTATCAAAACTTGAATACTGCATGTAACAGCGCTGCACTTGCTCTTCAATCGTTTCATAGCGAGGAGGTAGCAAACCGGTTAAATTAAATGCAGTTCGCTCTTCACGGGTAAACGCGCTACCTTTATTAAGCAGCGGTGTTTCTAGCAAATTAGGGCCTGCATAAGGAATATACAGCGGATTCTTCATGAATCATTCTCCTTGCGCTTGGTGTAACGTATTGAGTCAGGGCAATTGCTCATTGAATGAACCGCATATTATTGCAGATTAAACGGAGGAAGACATGGAAAATCCGGCTTTTGTGGTGAATTTAAAACTGCTCGAACATTATAAATTCGAAGTTGATTTTGGCGAGTTTGGGCAAATTATTACCGATGAGGACGAACCGGTAGGCCATGGTGAAGGGCCTGGTCCAAGCCAATTGCTTGCTGCAGCAGTAGCCAATTGCTTAGCTGCTAGCTTGATGTTTGCAATACGAAAATACAAAGGTGACCCAGGCCAAGTTACCGCTAAAGTGCAAGGAGATATGGAGCGTGTTGACGGCCGTTTGCGTATTTCAGCGATGCAGGTAGAGCTTAATTTAGGCCAAGCAGCCGAGCATATTGATAAGCTCGACCGTGTGTTAGAGCAATTTGAAAACTTTTGCGTAGTTACCCAAAGTGTCCGCAGCGGCATTCATGTTGATGTCACCGTATTGGACGAAGCTGGGCAAGTACTCAAATCACCCGAATAATTGCTTGCCGGAGTTCATAAGAATCCAACTGGTTAGAATGTACTTATCGTTGGATTTCGGCACCGTACCTCGGTGAGTATGGGTAAAATAGCCGGGCGCAATAACCATGCGTCCGCGTTTGGGCTTAATACTCCGGTTTTGATAGTAAAAATCAGTGGTGCCACCGTCTTCCACGTCATTTAAATAAAACATAAATAATAGGCTGCGATGTAATGCTTCAACGCTGTTTTTTTCGGGGTAAACCTCACAGTGCCAGTAGTTATAATTGCCCTGGTTTTTTAAGTACTTTTGCGCCTGAATAGGGCCAAGCCGATACAGCAATTGCATGTAGGCTTGCTCATTTCCAGTCGCAATTTCATTAAAGTTTTCATGAGTTAAATTTACTGGCTCACCGGTTTTCGGGTGCTTAACCTTAAGTGCGACCGGCGCAATTAAGGCAAAATGGTACTTTTTAAAATACTCCAGCGCATACTTGGTGGTAACGTCACATATAGTTTGTAGTTCACGTGTGTAATCTTGATGTTGGTTTAAGTATAAATCTTCACTGAGTTTCTTTTCGGTATCGACACCACCCCCAGTGCGACCCGCCTGTTTATGAGGGCTACGTTCAAATAGCTCGACAAAGCGGTCGCAAAAATCAGCTGGCAGCGCGTCGTCGTATATTTCAATAAAATCGTTATTCACACTTATCCCCAATAATTAAAGTCGTTTCCAAAACAAACTGGTGAGCTCAGCGCATTGCCGTCGGCTTCGTTATCTTCTTGTTCCAATGCCTTCAGTAGCGCATGTTTTAACACTGGAAGGTGTGAATACTCAAACGCTTTTACTGCACTAATAAGCGTGACCTTATCTTCTCTGGCTGCTTTCATAAGCGGAATCAAAACGTCAGGATTACTCTCAAGCTCTTTAAAGTAGGCATTAGCAAAGCTCTCAAAGTCGAGTTTCTGGGCATGATAATCTTTACGTAACTGGCTCGACGGGCAACAGTCTTTGCACCAATCTTTAAGTTTTAGATCGTTCTTTTTAATACCACGTGGCCATATTCGATCGGCAAGTATGCGTTGACCATCTTCTGCGCATACCTTGTCATAAGCGCGCTTGAAAACTACTGTGTAATTTTTCTGCATTTTTGTCACCTTGCTGTCACAAAAAGTCATTAAATTGTTAACTGAAATAAGTTATAGTGATCAACCCGTCGTCTTGGGATTACACAACAATAAGAGAATGGATTATGAAACGCCACAATCTAGCAATTGCACTTTCGGCCCTGCTGGTGTCAGGTACGGCAAGTGCAGAACTGTTTCTATCAGAGCACATTGAAGGCTCAAGTAATAATAAAGCATTAGAGATTTTTAACCCGGGTGATACCGCAGTTGATTTGAGCACTTATACCATTGAAATTTATTCAAATGGTGGCACTTCTGCTAGCCAGACAATTCAACTTTCAGGCTCGTTGGCCGCAAATGGCATTTATGTTGTTGCCCACCCGTCTGCTAACGCAGAAATTCTGGCTTTAGCAAACCAAACTGGCAACTTATATTACAACGGTGATGATGCCATTGTATTTAAAAATGGCGCAGACGTTATTGATGCCATGGGCCAAGTAGGTGTTGACCCAGGTACTGCATGGGAAAGCAACGGCGTATCGATGCAGAACCAAACGATTCGTCGCAAATCAACCGTTACGGCTGGTGATACCGATGTAACCGACGAGTTTTTCCCAGATGTTGAGTGGGACGCATACCCAATTGACGATATTAGCAACTTAGGTTCTCATAATGGTTTCGGTAGCACGCCGCCAGACCCAGAACCTGAGCCAGAGCCAGAACCATCACCTGAGCTTGGTGCTTGTGGTGACCCCGCTACATTTATTCACCAAGTACAAGGCAATAGCCTATCTGAAAACGGTGCTGCAAGTCCGTTCGTTGGCGAGGTGGTTACTGTTGAAGCCGTTGTTACCGGTGTATACAAAGATGGCGCACGCCCATTAAATGGTTTCTTCTTACAAGAAGAAGACGCGGATAACGATGCTGATCCAAACAGCTCAGAAGGTATTTTTGTTTACTTGCCAGAAGGCACTGCGCCAGTTGTTGGCCAAGTTGTTCGCCTACAAGGTGAAGTGGCTGAATACTACAACGCGACTCAGCTTTCATTTGTATCTGAAATTGTCGTGTGTTCTGAAGGCGCAACTGTAACACCTGCGGCTTTAGAGTTGCCATTAAGCTCGCGCGATGAATTCGAGCGCTTTGAAGGCATGTTAGTCAGCTCTGCGGCGCCACTAGTTGTTACGGGTACTGAGACATTGGCTCAGTATGGTGAGTTCTGGGTAGCTGATGAGCGGATCATGAGCCCAACTGAAATTGCTGAGCCAGGCGATGCAGCGAATGCTTACGCAGCGCTTAAAGACAGCCGTCAGTTCTTAATTGACGACGCCCAAGGTGGCGCAAGCCCAGCAGTAGTGCCATTCCCTCCAGGTGGTTTAAGCGCTGAAAATACTTTGCGTTTAGGTACTGAAATTACCAACGCCCAAGGTATTATTCACTACGGCTTCAGTGAATATCGCTTGTTGCCAACGGTCGACCTGCAATTTGTTGACGTAAACCCACGTACAGCAGAGCCAGATGCAGCGGCACAAGGTGATGTTCGCGTTGCAGTATTCAACGTATTGAACCTGTTCAATGGTGACGGCCAAGGCGGTGGTTTCCCAACCTCGCGCGGCGCGACAAACATCATGGAATATGAGCGTCAACTTCCGAAAGTTGTTGCTGCTATTGTTGCCCTTGGTGCTGACGTTGTAGGTTTGGTTGAAATTGAAAACGACGGCAACGGCGAAAACAGCATGTTGGCGCAACTCGTTGCAGAACTAAATGCTGAAGGCTCTGGTGAATGGGCATTCGCAAACGTTGGTGGTAGCGGCTTAGTTGGTACCGATGCTATTACAAACGCTATCATTTATCGTAGCGACCGCGTTGCTGAAACAGGTACCGCGGTATTTACTACAGCACAACCGTTTGACTTTGGTAACCGTCCACCGGTTGCTCAAACGTTTAAAGACCTTGTGAACGAAGACGAGTTTACCTTTGTGGTAACGCACTTACGTTCTAAAGGAAGCTGTGGTTCTGCTACCGGCGGTGATGCCGATGCCGATGACGGCCAAGGCTGCTGGAATGCTACTCGTGTTGCTGCAGTAGAGAAACTGCAAGAGTGGTTAGCTGGTAACCCAACTGGTCGTATTGTTGCTGATGTTTTGGTCATGGGCGACATGAACGCGTACAGCATGGAAGACCCAATTGCTGCAATGGTTGCTGGTGGTTTCACCAACTTGAAAGCTGAGTTCGCTGATGGTGCGGCTACCCATACTTATGTGTACCAAAACGAGTCAGGTAGCTTGGAGCATGCCTTTGCCTCAGCAGAACTAACCGCGAAAGTTGTGGCAGCGCAAGCTTGGCACATTAACGCTGACGAGCCAGAAGTTTTGGACTATAACCTTGAATACAAAGAAAATGGTTTAGAAGAAACTTACTACGCGCCTGATCAGTATCGTAGTTCTGACCACGACCCAGTTATCGTTGCATTTACAACAGTAGCAAACGACCCTACTGACGAAGGTGACGGTGATGCAGACGTGGAAGAGCCGCCTGCTGAAGAAGAAGAGCATGAGAACATTGACCATGCCACCACAAGCAGTTCATTCCCGCTTTGGTTGGTATTAAGTGGCTTGTTCTTAGGTTTAGTACGCCGTCGCGTATAAGCCAATAATATAGTTGATATAAAGCGCTTGGCTTGGCCAAGCGCTTTTTTTTTGTGCTAAATAAGACTAACGTGAGTATAAGAAAGTAGGCGTTACCGAAAAGGAAGCAACATGACGTATATTCACGACACCATCGAAGAGTTAAAACAGACGAGCCCTGCACAAACTGAGTTTTATCAAGCGGTGGAAGATGTCTTGGAAAGTCTTGAGCCGCTGCTAGAGCAAAATCCACGTTACCGCGAACAAGCTATTCTTGCTCGCATTGTAGAACCGGAACGGCAGATCATGTTTCGGGTGCCGTGGATGGATGACGAGGGGCAAGTGCAAGTCAACAAAGGCTATCGCATTGAATTTAATTCAGCTTTAGGACCATACAAAGGCGGGCTGCGCTTTCACCCCAGTGTTAATGGGTCGATAATAAAGTTTTTAGGCTTTGAGCAAATTTTTAAGAATGCCTTGACTGGGCTTCCTATTGGGGGCGGGAAAGGGGGCGCGAATTTTAATCCTAAAGGCAAATCGAATGCCGAAATTATGCGCTTTTGCCAGTCTTTTATGAGCGAATTATTTCGCCATATAGGGCCAACTACCGATGTGCCGGCTGGTGATATTGGTGTTGGAACTCGCGAGCTTGGTTATTTATTCGGGCAATATAAACGTTTAGCAAATCAATTTGATGGGGTGCTTACCGGTAAAGGGCTAGCGTGGGGTGGTTCATTTGTTCGTAAAGAGGCCACTGGCTATGGCTGCGTTTATTTCGCCAATTATATGCTGGCTGACCGCGATCACGAACTTAAAGATAAACGTTGCGCCGTTTCAGGCTCAGGTAACGTGGCCATTTACACCATGGAAAAACTTTATGAGCTAGGGGCCAAGCCCGTCACCTGTAGTGATTCGTCTGGCACGATATATCACGACCAAGGTATTGATTTAGACCTAGTGAAGCAGCTTAAAGAGCAGCGCAATGAGCGATTAGAAAAATATTTAGAAACACATTCTTCAGCAACTTATACGCCACGCGAAGATTACCCGTCTGACGGGCATCAAGTTTGGCGTTACGAGGTCGATTTGGCGTTTCCGTGCGCCACACAAAATGAAGTAACTCGTGCTGATATTGAATGCCTCATCGAAAATGGCTGTATTGCAATTACTGAGGGCGCCAATATGCCGCTCACAGAGTCAGCATTTGACACGGTGCAAGAAAGCCAAATGGCTTACGGTCCAGGCAAAGCGTCAAATGCTGGAGGTGTTGCCACAAGTCAACTTGAAATGGCGCAGAATGCCAGTATGCAGCGTTGGACCTTTGAGCAAGTAGATGAGCGTTTACAGCAGGTTATGAAGACCATATACAAAGATATTTCGCGTACAGCAGAAGAGTTTGGTAAGCCGGGGCAGCTAGTGCTTGGGGCGAATATTGCGGGCTTTAGAAAAGTGGCCGATGCCATGCTTGAACAAGGGTTAGTTTAGTTCGGCTAACGCAATCTTTACAAAAATATTGGTGGTGCATGCAACTATGTTGGCTAAAAAAGCGACTAAACTAGTAACTGATAGCAGTTGTAGCTATCTGCCGTTTGGAGGCATGAAGCATGCATAACACTCAATTGAAAAAACGCGCCGGTCTGTCGGCCTTGGCTTTAGCGTTGTCATGGGCAACGGGAGCGGTGGTACTAACTACCGCAGCAACCCCTGCTTACGCTGAAACCTATCAAGACAGTGCGCAGGCAAACGTAGTTTACTATAGCGAAGCTGAGCTTGACCGCTTATTAGCGCCGGTTGCTTTGTATCCTGATAGTCTATTAACCCATATTCTGATCGCTGCCACCTATCCGTTAGAAGTGGTTCAGGCCGAGCGGTGGGCGCAGAAGCACGCGCACCTGCAACCTGAACAAGCCATAGAGCTTGCAAGTGAGCAGGCTTGGGACGACAGCGTTAAGGCGTTGGTGGGTACACCGGATGTACTAAAACAAATGAGCGATGACTTGGTATGGACTCAAGCTATTGGCGAAGCCTTTTTGGCCCAACAAGAGGATGTTCTCGATCGGGTTCAAACCTTGCGCCAACATGCATATGATGCCGGCAACTTAAAGTCGAACAAGCACGTCAATGTTGAGCGCGCTGAGCGCACCATTGTTATTGAGAACGTTCGCCGTGAAGTGGTTTATGTTCCTTATTATGATACCCGCGTCGTGTACGGTTCCTGGTGGTGGCACAATCATCCGCCGGTGTATTGGGCACGGCCGTCGCTAACCGTTAGTATTGGCTCTGGCATTTATTGGGGTATTAGTTATAACGTACCATCGCGCTTTTACTTTAGTCACTTTTTCTGGCCACAACGTTATGTGGTGATTAATCATCATTACTACACGGCACCGCCGAAAAAGCGTCGTGACTATTATATGACGAGACATGACGGTAAGCGTTGGAATCACAATCCGCGCCATCGTCGCGGGGTGGAATATCGTCACCGTGATTTACAGCCTCGTCAGCCTAAGTATTACATGGTTCAAGGTGAACCGGTGCAACCGGTATTAAGTGCGCGCGGTGTTAATCGTGATGCACCGGTGCGCAATATGCGCATTGAAGACCCCAAGCCGCGGCCTAAATTTGCATCGGTGAAACGTGAATTAAGCCAGCCGACGGTAGGTATAAAGCAGCCGCAGCGGGCGATAAAACCCGTGGATAAACGCATTGTTGATAAACGCATTATTGAGCAACCGCGCGTGGAACGTCCGCGAGTCGAGAAACCACGAATGCAGCAGCCGCGAACTGAGCGTCCGGTAGTACGTCAGCCAGAAGCGCGCATGCCGGTGGTGCGACAGCCAGATGTCCGCAAGCCAGATGTTCACAAACCTGATTTTGGTAAACCAGCGGTTCGTAATCCTGTTGTTCGGCAACCGAACGTGGTGCGCCCTAGCCCACGCCCCACGCAGGTCGTTAAACCCCAGGTACGGCAACCTCAGGTGCGGCAACCTCAAGTTAGCCAGCCGGTACAACGGGCTGCTCCGGTAATATCTCGGCCGTCACGGAATCAAAATAGCGTTACTCCGGTGCGCGGCCATAATCGTGACCAATAGTCGCGGCGTCGAATCGGTTAAACCACCGATTCGACGCGTTAAGTTAGGTTGTTATTGAAGTTGGAAAGCGAAATACTATGAGCTTTCCAACTTCGTTTATTGGTTTTAGCGCCTCAAACGAAGAGGTTTTACCCAAAGGAGGCACTATGTTAGTTGTTAGAACCGCAATCATAATGACTCTATTTATTGGGCTGCTGACCATAGCTGGCTGCAGCACAAATAGCGGTGTGGAATTGCTAGGTCAATCACGTTCCGCTATCGAGCCTAGTCAAGTAAAACTCGTTGAACTAGCGCCTGCGGCCGCTGAGCCGATTGCAAAAATCACCTCGAACTTTAGCTATGGTGTACGTGAAACCGATGAAAGTAAGCGCTCGTATGCAATTGAGCGTGCTCTCGTTCAAGCAGCAAAGTTGGGCGCAAATATTATGGTTATCGACAAAATTGAATATCAACAAACCACCTCAGGCGGTGTCACGGGCGGGCTTTACGATGGCCAAACTGTCAGTGCAGTGCCAGCGCAACGTACCCCTGTTGTTCATGCAACCGCATATTATTTAGAATAAATGAAGTTTCAGTACTTTTATGATCAAGCAATCGCTCGGCACGGCAGCAACGAGGCGGTGCATGAGCGGTTGCCTGTACTTGCCAAGGGTGATGCTATTCGGCGTATTGGCGATGACCGCTTTCTTGCAGAAATAACGCGTTGTGTATTTCGTGCAGGTTTTGCGTGGCAGGTGATTGAGAATAAATGGCAAGGTTTTGAAGAAGCATTCGCCGGGTTCTTACCGATTTACTGGCAGCAGGTTCCTCCGGAGCGGCTTGACGAGTTAGCACGCGACACACGTATTGTTCGCAACCCGCAAAAAATCGCCACAGTTCCGCTGAACGCGCGCATGATTGTTGAAGTTACAGAGCAACATGGAAGTTTTGGTACGTTTTTAGCGAATTGGCCCAGCGCAGAACAACATAAGTTATTGGCTTATTTGAAAAAGCATGGAGCCCGTTTAGGTGGTACTGCTGCTCAGCATGTGCTGCGTCGAGTGGGCTGGGATGGATACTTGCTTACGCCCGATAATTTAACGGCAATGCGCAATCATAATTTGTTAGGTGCCTCGCCGTACAGCAAGCGTGGCGCTGAGCAGATTCAACAGGTGTTTAATGAATGGCATGCCGAGACAGGCCTGCCATATAGCCATTTATCACGTATTTTGTCGATGTCGATAGATGTACGGGGATAGAATTCGCGGGGATAGGCATGCGGAGTGAAGCCGCATGCCTTCATGGGGTTATCGCAGAGTGACAAACTCTTCTGCGCTAGTTGGGTGCAGTGCTACTGTGGCATCAAAGTCAGCTTTGGTTGCGCCCATTTTCATGGCGACCGCAAACCCTTGCAAGATCTCATCCATGCCTTCGCCAATACCATGCAAACCAATAACGCGCTCTTCTGGGCCTGTGCACACTAACTTAAATGTACTGAGCGCGCGATGTGGTGTGACTGCGTTGTACATAGCTGCGAATTGAGACTTATAAACTTTAACGTCGTCACCGTGCACTTCACGTGCTTCAGCTTCCGTTAAGCCCACGGTACCAATGGTTGGATGACTAAATACAATGGTTGGTATTAGGCTGTAATCCATGTGTGCGTCGGGCAGGTCTTTATTGAACAAACGTTCAGCGAGCAAACGGCCTGCTTTGATGGCAACCGGCGTTAATTGTGCCTCACCAGTAATATCGCCAACCGCGTAAATACCTTTAACATTGGTATTTTGGTATTTGTCGGTGCGAATAAACCCGTGCGCATCGGCTTGTACGCCCGCCGCAGCTAAGTTAATTTTGTCCGTTGTTGGCTCACGACCAATAGCCCAAACTAAACAATCGACACCTTCAATAACCTCACCATTTTCACAATAAACACTTAGCAAACCGTCTTTTTGTTTTTCAACGCGATCAATAATACAACCGGTGTGTAGCTCTGGGCCGTCTTGTTTTAGACGTTCAAGCAACGCGTCGGTAATATCATGGTCAAAGTAGCGCAGAGGGCGGTCGCCACGAACAAGTAAGTGTGCATCGCTACCAAGGGCATGCAATACCCCAGCAATTTCTACCGCAATATAGCCCGCGCCAACCACAACAGCTTTGTTAGGGCGTTCGTTCAACGCAAAGAAGCCGTCTGAGTCAATGCCGTGCTCAGCACCTGGAACGTCAGGGATCATCGCTCGGCCACCCACCGCAATGGTAATGTGGTCAGCGGTAATGTGCTCGCCGTTTACTTCGACGGTGTTGGCGTCAACAAAGCGCGCAAAGCCTTCAATGTACTCAACGCCGTTACTTTCAAAGCCGCGTTTGTAACCACCATGAATGCGTTCAATATAGGCTTCGCGGTTTTTCACTAGCGTTGCCCAGTCAAAGCCTTTTTGTTCAATGTTAAAGCCGTACGCCGAGCTGTATTTAATTGCCTCAGCAATATGGGCGCCATACCACATGACTTTTTTCGGTACGCAACCAACATTAACGCAGGTTCCACCAACCGCTTTTGCTTCAATAACAGCGGCTTTAGCGCCACGAATGGCCGCGCGGTTAGCTGATGCAATGCCGCCACTGCCGGCGCCGATTGCCAGATAATCGTAATGTCGAGTCATGTGCTTTACTCCTAAGACATGCTAGCGTGTTGAATTAAGTGCATAAAGATGACTATGATCGCCGAAATTGCCACGCGGTGCAATGCAACCCGAGTGTTAAGTGACCTAAAATGAGTCGAAAAAAACGATGACCGCAATCGATGACCTAAATCTATGACATCAGTTTATACCGTGAATCGCAGCAAGCGACGGCGCAATTTAGCCTTGAAAATTCAGCACGGAAAGTTATTCGTGCAGGCTCCGTTGCATATGAGCGAGCAGGCCATTCGGCAGTTTGTTGAGCAGAAGCGCGAATGGGTGCAACGCCACTTGACGCGGCAGCAGCAACAATTAGGGCGTTTACAGCGTCGGCAGTGGCAAACCGGAGAGCGTCTGCGTTGGCTCAGTGAACCGCTGCAGTTAGTGGTGGAGCATGCCAGTCGTAAGCAGGTAATGCGTCAAGGCACGCAGCTTATCGCCACCATTACGCCGCGAAGTCATGGCGACCGAGAGCCACGGCTGTCAGTTGTGGCTTGGTATAAACAACAGGCGCAAATGTGGCTTGATGAATTTTTTGCGCAGTGGCCCGAGCAGCATGGCCTGAACCCGAGTGGTTGGGCGGTGGGCGACTTTCGCAGCAAATGGGGGCACTGCACCCGCAAGGGCGAACTAAAATTCACTTGGAAACTATGGATAGCGCCAGAATGGGTGGTGCGCAATGTAGTCATTCATGAGCTATGCCACTTGCGGGAATTTAACCATAGCAGAGCGTTTTGGCAGTTGGTTGAGCAGCACTCGCCAAACTTTCAAGATGCTGAGGTGTGGTTGCGCAAGCACGGCATTACCGTGCTTAACGCGGATTACTTAGACTACCAAGTGTAACTAAAAGAACTTAGTTTAGCGGTAAGTTTTGCTTTAAAAACTCAATCATCATGGTTCGCAAATGTTGCGTCGTACCCTCGCCTTCGGCAATACCATGGGTACGATTAGGGTAAGCAAAATAATCAAATTGTTTACCATGCTTCACCAGTTCATTCACTAAGCGCTCTGAACCTTGAAAATGCACATTGTCATCGCCGGTACCGTGTACCAGTAACAAGTCGCCTTGCAAGTTTTTGGCATGGGTAATGGCTGATGTTTCGCGGTAGCTTGCTGCTGACTCGGGAAGCAAGCCTGAATAACGCTCTTGGTAAATAGTGTCGTACAACGTCAAGTCGGGAACCGGTGCTAAAGCCATGCCTACATGGTAAGCGTCTGGGTAGCGGAACAGAGCATTTAATGTCTGCGAACCACCACCGCTGTGGCCCCATATACCCACCCGATTGGCATCAATGAATGCCCAGCGATCGAGCATGGCTTGCAGCGCATCGTACTGATCTCGCACGGTAATAACACCAAGGTTTTTATAAATTGAGCGGCGCCACTCAAAACCTCGCGGCGAGCGTGTTCCGCGGTTATCCACGGAAGCCACAAGATAACCTTGTTGGGTTAAGTAGTTGTGAAACATAAAGCGTTCACCGCCCCAGCTGTTGCTGACGGTTTGTCCCCATGGCTCGCCATAGACATAAAATACAATGGGGTATTTTTTGTTTGGGTCAAAGTCAGCGGGCTTCATCAAAAAGCCGTCAAGTTTTAAACCGTCGCGGGCTTCCACTTGAAAAAATTCAAACATGCCGCGTTTTAGCTTATCAAATGCATCTTGGGCTTGGTTGTTGTCTTTAATAACGCGAATGCTTTGGTGATCGGGCAGGCTAATCATGTCTACCACCGGCATGGTGTTCACGTCAGAAAAGGTATGTACGGCGTATTTAGCATCGGCAGATAGCTGATAGCTGTGCGTGCCTGGTTGATCTGGTGTTAAGCGTTCCAACTTACCACTGCCGTCTAAACTGGCGCGGAACAAATATCGTTCTAGCGGCGTTTCTGGTGAGGCAATAAAGTATACCCAACCAGTTTTGGGATTAATTTGTAGTACTTCAATAACGTCCCAGTTTCCGCGCGTGATGGTGCTGAGCCGCCCAGTGTCGCGCTGCACCACATAAATATGGCGGAAGCCGCTACGCTCGCTTAACCAGGTAAATGCTTGGCCTTGGTCAATAAACTGTACGTCGTCGACATATTCAGCCCAGCTGTCGGTGGTTTCTTGCAGCAGTTCACGCACTGCGCCTGACTTCGCATTGGCTAAATAGGCCTTATTGACCGCTTGTGAACGGGTTAATTGTTGAATAAGTAGCTGCTGGCTATTACCGGCCCATTGCATGCGCACTAAATAATGTTGGCGAGCATCGCCAGGTACCTTCATCCAAGTGGTTTTACCGCCACTTGCTGGCATGACGCCAATGCGCATTGCGGCGTTTGTTTCGCCTACTTTCGGGTAAGGAAACTGTTTTAACGTTGGGTATAGCGCGTCGGTGTTGTTAATCATGGTAAACAACGGAGTGCCTTCGGTGTCTAGTTGCCAATAAGCAATAGACTTACCGTCAGGGCTCCAGCGAAAACCATCACGCAAGAAAAATTCTTCTTCGTTCACCCAGTCAAAAGTACCATTTACGATAGTGTCATTGCCGTCGCGCGTTAATTGAGTAATGCGTGAATTTGCAAGCTCTTCCACGTAAATGTTGTTTTTCATTACGTAGGCAACACGATTGCCTTGTGGGTCAAACTTGGCAAATTGCAAGGTAGAGGGTTCAGCTTGGCCGCCAAGTTTTTGCAAGCGCTTGCTGTTAAGGTCAAACACCCAATAGTCACCAAGGGTATGCGTTCGCCACGACCGTTTCGTATTGGTAAATATGAGTAACTTATCGCCGTCTTCTGACCAGCTGTAATCGGCAATATGCAGAGGCTCTTCATTAGCTGATGGGCGCACCTCATCGGCTTTGACTAACAGGGTGCGTTGTTGGGTTTCTGGATGATAACGCACTAAGTCGTGACCACCGTTTGCAGCACTTTCTAACACCGTATAGCCACTACCATCAGCTAACCAGCGGGTTGGGCCAACGCCACGGGCGTTATATTTGCCTTCAGCATACAGCGTGTCGAGATTAATATGCGATTCATCTGCAGATGTTACTGGTGCTGGTTCACTGGCGTTATGAAGTGTGCTACAACCTGATATCAATACAGCGGTGGTTATGCCTAGTGCCGTATGACGCAACCAACTTGCGGTGTATGTTGTCATAATAGTTCCCTGTTGTTAGGTCGTGTTATGCCTTGAAAAAAGCCAACAAGACCCATAATTAAAGCAGAATTGAGAGTACGAATTGCGCGTCAATTAAGCCATTATTCGGTTCGCGCGTACTTCGTGCTTACTTCGCGTATATGCGCATTATTCAAGAGGAAGTTGTATGAGTCAAAACCCTTTGCTCAGTGATTACCATTTACCGCCATTTTCAGCCATACAACCTGAGCATATTGTCGAAGCGATAACGCAGCGAATTGCCGATTGTAAACAAACCATCGAGCAGGTGGTAGCTGTAGGCGATTTTAGCTGGGAAGGGTTGGTTGAGCCACTTGAACAGGTTGATGATTTACTGGAGCGCAGCTGGTCGCCGGTATCGCATTTAAATGCGGTGATGAGCTCAGCCGAGTTACGTGAAGCTCATGATCAATGCCTGCCGCTATTGTCTGAATACGGCACCTTTGTCGGTCAGCATGAAGGTTTGTATCAAGGGTTTAAAGCACTGCACGCCAGCGACAGCTTCGCCAGTTTAACGGAAGCACAGCGCAAAGTGGTGACCGACACTTTGCGTGATTTTGAGCTGTCGGGCATTGCTTTGCCTGCCGAGCAAAAACAACGTTATGCTCAAATTCAAACCAAACTTTCTGAGTTATCATCGCAATTTAGCAATCATTTATTGGATGCAACTGACAGCTGGCATTATTTAGTGACCGATGAATCTGAGTTAGCGGGTTTACCTGAGAGTGCGCTTGCCGCAGCCAAAGCAGCAGCGGAAGAACACGAGCAAACAGGTTGGCGTTTTGGCTTAGACTTTCCAAGTTATTTGCCGGTAATGACCTACGCCGATAATCAAGAGTTGCGCCGAGTTATGTATGAAGCCTTCTGCACCCGAGCGTCTGATCAAGGGCCGCAGGCAGGTCAATTTGATAATAGCGCGATTATGGCCGAAACCTTGGCGCTGCGTCATGAGCTAGCTCAGTTACTCGGCTTTGCCAATTATGCTGAACTGAGCTTGGCAACCAAAATGGCAGAGTCACCTGCGCAGGTTGAACAGTTTTTAATGGACTTAGCGCAACATTCGCTACCGCAAGCGCGCCAAGACTATCAAGAGCTGCTGGATTTTGCCCAGCAGAATTTTGCTGTCACCCACCTAGAAGCTTGGGACGTTGCCTATTACAGCGAAAAGCTGAAACAACAGCGTTATGCTATTTCTGATGAGCAACTACGCCCTTATTTTCCTGAACAACAGGTGGTTAGTGGTTTATTTAATGTGGTGCAGACGTTGTTTGGCCTGCGCATTGAAGAACAAGAAAATGCCGAAACTTGGCATCCGCAGGTTCGTTACTTTGTTATTACCGATAACAACGGCGACGTACGTGGTAGCTTCTTTCTTGATTTATATGCACGCACAGGTAAACGTGGCGGTGCTTGGATGGCTGAATGTGCAGTACGTCGAATTACGGCGCAACATCAATTGCAGTTACCGGTGGCCTATTTAACCTGTAATTTTAATAAGCCTGTTGGCGGTAAGCCGGCGCTGTTTACCCATGATGAAGTGCTCACTTTGTTCCACGAATTTGGTCATGGTTTGCACCATATGCTGACCAAAGTAGATGTTGCTGGCGTGTCAGGTATTAACGGCGTGGCTTGGGACGCGGTTGAGCTACCGTCGCAGTTCTTAGAAAACTGGTGCTGGGAACCAGAAGCATTGGCGATGATTTCTGGCCACCATGAAACGGGCGAACCGTTACCACAACATTTGCTCGATAACATGCTAGCCGCACGTAACTTTCAGTCAGCCATGCAAATGGTGCGGCAGTTGGAGTTCAGTCTATTCGACTTGCGTATTCACCGTGACTACAACCCAACGGATGGCGACACTATTCAGCAAACGCTTGATGCAGTTCGTGAGCAAGTTGCGGTGCGTAAACCGCCAGCGTACAACCGTTTTCAACATGGCTTTGGGCATATTTTTGCCGGCGGTTATGCGGCAGGTTACTACAGCTATAAATGGGCCGAAGTATTGTCTGCAGACGCCTATTCGCGTTTTGAAGAAGAGGGTATTTTCAATCGTGATACTGGGCAGGACTTTCTTCGGGCTATATTAGAACGTGGTGGATCGCGTGACGCGATGGAGCTATTTAAAGAGTTTCGCGGGCGTGAGCCAAGTGTCGATGCGCTGCTACGCCACAGTGGTATTGTTAGCCTGGAGCAACCCAGTTAACTACCAGAATAAGTGTGAGCACGAAAAGAACCACAAACACTGCGCCAATGGCGACGTAAACAGCGGGATTACCGTGGTTGAAGTCGCGTTGGCGATTTTTGTCGGATTGCACCCCAAAAAGTGCCGCTAGAACACTAACAACGATATCCCAGAAACGAGGCTTTTGCGGCTGTTGTTCGGGCATGTGTTTAGACATGTCGTTAACCGCTTATTGGGCGATTATAGTCACGTTGTTTTGATTCACCGCTACCAAAGAGCAGTTCAAATAAGTCGAGGAAGTGAAATTGTGTTGAACGGCTCTTGCCGCTGAACCAGCCGCCCCAGGTCACACTTTGTTCAGGAGCTTGGCAGATAGCGTGGGAGTCAACGTGTTCACTGTTTTTCATCAGAGCTTCGCATTCGCTGACGGTTTTTGCTTGGTCATTTTGCCAAGCATAAGCGGACGTTGCGCTGATGAGCACAAAGCCTGTTGCAACCATTACTGACATGAATGACAGTTTCATGGAGAACCTCCGCTTAATAATTGAGCTACTAAAATAGCAAGAAATCGACGCATCTGCCAACTCTATTCTGATATTTTTTGAGGCTTAATTCAGCTTAAGCGTGGCAAGGGTTGCGCCACCTTTGGTACACTATGGCAACTTTGTGACCGGCGAGGACATTATGCGCGATTTTCTTATTGCTCCATCGATACTATCAGCCGACTTTGCGCGACTAGGCGAAGAAGTCGAAAACGTGTTAGAAGCGGGCGCAGACGTCGTTCACTTTGATGTTATGGACAATCACTTTGTGCCGAACTTAACTATCGGCCCCATGGTGTGCAAAGCGTTACGAGATTACGGTATTAGCGCACCAATTGATGTGCATTTAATGGTGCAGCCGGTGGATCGTATGATTGACGACTTCGCCAAAGCTGGCGCGTCTATCATTACCTTTCATCCAGAAGCTTCGACTCATATCGACCGATCACTACAACAAATAAAAGACGCTGGCTGCCAAGCTGGCTTGGTATTTAACCCAGCAACACCACTGCATTATTTAGATTATGTGCTGGACAAAGTCGATGTCATTTTGTTGATGTCGGTAAACCCTGGCTTTGGTGGCCAGTCATTTATTCCCGCCACCTTAGATAAGCTGCGCCAAGCGCGCCAAATAATTACGGCAAGTGGCCGTGATATTCGTTTAGAAATTGACGGCGGTGTCAAAGTCGATAATATTGCGGAAATTGCCGCCGCTGGCGCTGATATGTTTGTCGCAGGCTCTGCGATTTTTAACCAACCTGATTACGCAAAAGTGATTCGCGATATGCGCGAACAGCTTGCGTCTGTGTCGTAAAAAACGGACCCAACAACCATGAGTAAACCGATTGTATTAAGTGGCTGTCAGCCATCAGGACAACTTTCTATTGGCAACTACATTGGCGCCTTGCGTCAGTGGGTAAACATGCAAGACACCCATGACTGTCGGTTTATGCTCGTTGATTTGCACGCTATTACCGTGCGGCAAGACCCAGCAGCATTGCGTGAAGCAACCCTCGACGGTTTAGCGTTGTATATGGCCTGTGGTTTAGACCCAGACAAGAGCGTTATTTTTGTGCAGTCTCATGTGCCAGAGCACGCGCAACTTGCATGGGTTTTGAATTGCTACACCCAAATGGGTGAGTTAAACCGCATGACGCAATTCAAAGACAAGTCTGACCGTCATGCCAACAATATTAATGCCGGTTTGTTTACCTACCCAGCGCTCATGGCTGCCGATATTTTGTTGTATCAAGCAAACGAAGTGCCGGTGGGTAACGACCAGAAGCAACACCTTGAGCTGGCGCGTGACGTGGCAACTCGGTTCAATAATATTTATGGCGACGTGTTTACTATTCCCGACCCTTTTATTCCAGAAGTGGGTGCACGCGTGATGAGTCTGCAAGACCCAACCAAGAAAATGTCAAAGTCAGATGACAACGAGAATAACTTTATTGGCTTGCTGGAAGACCCCAAGAAAATAACCAAAAAGCTAAAACGTGCAGTAACAGACTCCGACGAGCAGGCGCGTATTTACTTTAATACCGAAGAAAAACCTGGCGTATCGAATTTATTGTCGATTTTGTCTGCGGCAACAGGGCGTGCGATTGCCGATTTAGTGCCGGACTATGAAGACAAAATGTACGGTCATTTAAAAGGTGATACGGCGGCAGCTGTGGTTGCCATGTTAGAGCCTATTCAGCAGCGCTATCACGAGTTGAGAAACAATCGCGACTATTTGAACCAAGTGATGGGCAAAGGCGCAGATGCTGCTAGCGAGCATGCAGCACAAACGTTGCGCAAGGTGTACGACGTAATTGGGTTTGTGCCGCGCCCATAATTTATGTTGTTACTTATCGACAACTATGACTCGTTTACCCACAATGTAGCTCGCTATTTTCGCGAGCTTGGTGCGGAAATAGACGTGGTACGCAACGATCAAATAAGTATTGAGCAAATGCGTGCCATGCCGCTAACAGGTATTGTCATATCGCCAGGGCCTTGTACGCCGAATGAAGCGGGCATTACCTTAGACGCAATTCGCACCTTTGCCGGTAAGGTGCCAATACTAGGCGTGTGCTTGGGTCATCAGGCCATAGGCCAAGTGTTCGGCGCGCACGTTGTGCGTGCCAAGCAAGTCATGCACGGCAAAACTTCTCTATTAGAAAATAATGGCCAAGGGCTGTTCACAAATTTACCGCAGCGCTTTCGCGTGGCTCGCTATCATTCATTGGTGTTGGCCTCGAATTCCATACCGGAAACCTTGGTTGTTGATGCGTGGGTAAGCGACGCTGAGGGCGAACGAGAAATTATGGCGGTGCATCATCGTGATTTGCCTATTTGGGGGGTGCAATATCACCCAGAAGCCATTGAAAGTGAGTATGGGCATGATGTTTTTAAAAATTTTTTAACGCTTACCTATTCAGCATAAAACCGCCTGAATTGAATACTTATGCACGCCTTGTGCAAATCCAGTTAAGTTACCGAAATCCCCCGTTTTTTCTACGTTGTGAGCACGACAGCGGTGCTTTTTTCTGCGATAATATGCGCACAAAATAGTTCACCGATGGCTCCACGAGTCATCCACGTTTAGACAACGAGGGAATCTTATGACTACAGAAATTAACGTGAACCGCGCCTTATTCGACGATGTTATGGTGCCTAACTATAACCCTGCAAAAATGATTCCGGTGAAAGGCGAAGGCTCGCGTGTTTGGGATCAAGAAGGCAAAGAATATGTAGATTTTGCTGGCGGTATTGCCGTGAACTGCTTGGGCCACTGTCATCCAGCTATGGTGAAAGCATTAACTGAGCAAGGCAATAAACTGTGGCACTTAAGCAACGTTTTCACCAATGAGCCAGCTATTCGTTTAGCGAAAAAGTTAACCGATGCAACCTTTGCTGAGCGTGTGTATTTCGCTAACTCAGGCGCTGAAGCGAACGAAGCAGCACTGAAATTAGCGCGCCGTTGGGCGCTGGATAAATTTGGCGCTGATAAAAACCAGATTATTGCGTTTAACAAAGGCTTCCACGGCCGTACTTTCTTTACCGTTACAGTAGGGGGCCAGCCTGCCTATTCAGACGGCTTTGGCCCGAAGCCAGGCGCGGTACAGCACGTAGACTATAACGATTTAGCTGCGCTTGAGAAGCTAATGTCTGAGCAAACATGTGCTGTCATGATGGAGCCTTTGCAAGGCGAAGGCGGTGTAATTAGCCCAGACGTTGAGTTCGTGAAGGGCGTACGCGCACTATGTGATAAATACAATGCGTTATTAATTTTTGACGAAGTACAAACTGGTTTCGGTCGTACTGGTAGTTTATATGCGTACCAGCAACTTGGTGTCAACCCAGACATCTTGTCGACGGCGAAAGCTTTAGGCGGCGGTTTCCCAATCGGCGCTATGCTCACGACCACTGATATTGCTCAACACCTTAAGCCTGGCACGCACGGTAGCACCTATGGCGGTAATCCACTTGCTTGTGCCGTTGCCGAAGCAGTATTTGATGTGGTGAATACTGATGACGTGCTGACTGGCGTGCAAAAGCGTGAGCAGTTATTTAAGGCGAAATTAACCGAAATTAACGAAAAGTATGACATTTTTAAAGATATTCGCGGCAAAGGATTGCTTATTGGCGCAGAGTTGAATGATAAATTTGACGGCAAAGCGCGTGACTTTCTTAATGCCGCTGCGGAAGAAGGCACCATGGTTCTTGTTGCTGGCCCAAGTGTTATTCGCTTTACGCCATCGTTGATTATTCCTGAGCAAGACATTGCGGAAGGTTTACAGCGATTTGAGCGTGCCGTAGCTAAGTTAGTTGGTTAACTTGATTAGGCTGAAGGAACGCGGAGAGCTTATATGCTAGTGGTTCGTCCGATTACGCCGCAGGACTATGCGGCGCTTTACACCTGTGCAGTTGAGTCAGGCCACGGCTTTACCTCATTGCCGGTGGATGAAACCTTGTTGCGTCGTCGTATTGCGCGAGCGCAGGAAGCCTTCGCCCGTGAACAGGTAAGTGAACCTGGCGAAGAAGGTTACTTGTTTGTCATGGAAGACACAGATACCGGAGAAGTGGTTGGCTGCAGTGGTATTGAAGCCGCTGTTGGGTTAACCGACGCCTTTTATCATTACCGCCTTGGTAAAGTGATACACCATTCAAAAGAACTTGATATCTACAACGCACTAGAAACCCTCACCTTGTGTAACGATTACACCGGTGTCAGCGAACTGTGCACCTTGTTCTTACGGGAACCCTACCGCAAAAATATGAACGGACGCGTACTTTCACGCTTTCGTATGCTTTTTATGGCTGAGTTTCGTCATCGTTTTAGCAACATTGCTATTGCTGAAATGCGTGGTGTTTCAGACGAGAACGGCGAGTCTCCATTTTGGGGCTGGTTGCAGCAACACTTTTTCTCAATGGACTTTACGCAAGCTGATTATTTAACCGGTATTGGCGAGAAAACCTTTGTGGCTGAATTGATGCCGCAATTGCCTATTTACGTGAAGTTATTACCGCCAGAAGCGCAAGCAGTTATTGGCAAAGTACACGAAAACACTCGGCCAGCGCTAAAAATGTTAGAAGCTGAAGGTTTCCGCTGCCGCGGTTATGTCGATATTTTTGATGCCGGCCCAACAGTTGAAGTGGAAGTTGCTAACATTAAAAGTGTCCGCGACAGTCAAAAATTACCGGTAAAAATTGGTAGCACCGATAACGCCAAGGCGCGTTACATAGTGTGCAACACTCAAGTGGCTAACTTCCGCGCTATTCAACGCACGTTAAACATATTTTCAGATCATGTAGTTATTGATGCCGAAGCCGCGCAAGCACTACAGGTGCAAGACGGCGACTACGTTCGATTTGTCACATTGACAGGAGCAAACTAATGGCAGACCAGAATTTATTTATTAACGGCACGTGGATTGCCGGTGAAGGTGACTTGTTCAAGTCAATCGACCCTGCTCGTAATGAAGTAGTTTGGGAAGGCAAAGCAGCAACGGAAGCACAAGTGGATGCAGCCGTCAGCGCTGCGCGTGAAGCATTTGTCCCCTGGGCTGACCTTGAATTTGAAGAGCGTTTAGCTATTTGTAAGCGCTTTGCCGAGCTACTCGAAGAAAATAAGCAAAAGCTAGCTCACGTTATTGCTGAAGAAACCGGTAAGCCAATTTGGGAAACACTAACCGAAGTTGGCGCCATGATTGGCAAAGTTGCTATTTCCGAGCGTGCTTATCAAGAGCGCACCGGTACGGTTGAAAACCCAATGCCTGGCGGCAAGGCTTTTATTCGCCATAAACCTCACGGTGTCGTTGCGGTGTATGGGCCATACAACTTCCCGGGACACCTTCCGAATGGACACATTGTACCCTCGTTGTTGGCCGGTAATACCGTGGTATTCAAGCCCAGTGAAATGACCCCAAAAGTTGCCGAGTTTACTGTGAAACTATGGGAAAAAGCAGGTTTGCCAAAGGGCGTGCTGAACTTGGTCCAAGGTTTGGTCGACACTGGCAAAGCATTGTCTGCTCACCCACAAATTGACGGTTTATTCTTTACCGGCTCTTCAGGCACGGGGCATGTGCTACATAAACTATTTGCAGGGCGCCCAGATAAAATTTTGGCGCTGGAAATGGGGGGCAACAACCCACTTGTGGTGAAAGACGTGGCTGACCTTGACGCTGCGGTTCATGACATTGTGCAATCGGCATTTATTACCTCAGGCCAGCGTTGTACTTGTGCCCGTCGCTTGTTCATCGAACAAGGAGCAAAAGGTGATGCGTTGTTGAAACGTTTAATTGAAGTGGCTGAGAATATTCAAGTGGGCGACTATGAGGCCGACCCACAGCCGTTTATGGGCGCTATGATATCTGCTAAAGCTGCAGCTGACATGGTGAAAGCACAAAACGATTTAATAGATGCAGGTGCTAAAGTGCTACTGAAAATGCTGCAAAAAGACCATAACTTGGGCTTTGTTACGCCAGGCATTTTGGACGTAACCAACGTAGCAGAAATGCCTGATATTGAGCACTTCGGACCGCTGTTAAAAGTGTACCGCTATAGCGATTTTGACGCGGCAATTAACGAAGCGAACAACACCAAGTATGGCTTGTCGGCGGGTATTTTGTGTGACAGCGAAGAAACCTATCGTTACTTCTTCAAACGTATTCGCGCCGGAATTGTGAACTGGAATAAACCTATTACTGGGGCCAGCAGCGCAGCGCCGTTTGGTGGTATTGGTGCCAGCGGTAATCACCGCGCAAGTGCCTATTACGCTGCAGATTACTGTGCGTATCCGGTAGCATCTGTTGAGGCAGAGCATGTTGCTATGCCAGACAAGTTAGCACCAGGGCTTAAGTTTTAAGCCCTGTTTTTAGCTTTGCATAGCGAGGAGAAATTGGCCATGGCAGCAGCAATGAAAGCAACAGTCAATTGGCGTGACGGCTTGGTGTTTGACGCAACCTCAGGTTCTGGCCATAGCGTAACTATGGACGGCAACAAAGCAGACGCAGCAAGCCCGATGGAGCTTGTGTTAATGGCTGCCGGTGGCTGTTCATCGGTTGACGTGGTTAGCATTTTGGAGAAAGCGCGCCAACAGGTGTCTGGTGTGCGCTGTGAAGTGAATGGCGAGCGTGCCGATGCGGTACCGGCTGTTTTTACCAAAGTGCATTTACATTTTGTGGTAACCGGTCACAATGTTGCTGATAAGCATGTAGAACGCGCCGTTGCATTGTCTGCTGATAAATATTGCTCAGTTGCGAAAATGCTTGAAGCGTCGGTTACCATTACCCATAGCTACAGCATTGAAGAACAATAGAAGGTACCAGAATGAATTATCGGCATAGTTACCATGCCGGCAACTTTGCCGATGTTGTCAAACACGTACTTCAGTGTGTTGCATTAGAATATCTACAACAAAAAGATAAGCCATTTTTTCTGCTCGACACCCACGCAGGTTTGGGCATGTATGACTTGCTAGGCGAACAAGCACAGAAAACCCTTGAAGCTGAGCATGGTGTTGCGCGTTTACTAAAGCGCAACGACCTACCTGGGCCCGTGCAGCGTTATGTTGATATGGTACGAAGTCACAACGCTCCAACTGAGCTGCGTTGGTATCCAGGGTCGCCTTGGTTTAGTGCGTCACACTTACGCAGTCAAGACCAACTCACTTTGTGTGAATTGCACCCGCAAGACGCCCAAGAGCTTAGTGAGAATGTTCGAGAATTTCCTGCAGCGCGACAAATTAAGGTGCAAGCCAACAATGGTTACGGCGCCATGAAAGCCCTGCTACCTCCGCCACAAAAGCGCGGTATGGTGTTGATCGATCCACCGTTTGAGCAGCGGGATGAGTTTGACCAAGTGGTGCGCGCTTTACGCGAAGGCGTCAAACGATGGGCCAATGGCATTTATGCGATGTGGTACCCAATAAAAGATCCGCTAACGGTGGGTGATTTTCATCAGAAAGTGAAAGCAATTGCGGGTGTTGAGAAGCTATTTGCGGTGGATATCTTAATTCGCCAAGCGCAAGATACCTCCAAGCTCAACGGTTGCGGCATGTTATTTATCAATCCGCCGTTTGGCTTAACTCAACAGGCCGACGACATTATGGCCTATTTGACGCCCATACTTGCCCAAGATCGCGGTGCCGAATATCAGGCAATTTGGCTTTAACGGCTGAGCCAGTCGATGTGCCCACCATTGCGCTGCTTATCAAGAATTTCTTCAATAAGCGGCGCTAGTATTAATTCCATAGCAAATACCATTTTTCCGCCCGGCACCACTAGAGTGTTCATGCGCGACATAAATGCGCCGTCGATCATGCGTAGGTAATACGGAAAATCGACGTTTTTCATGCCACGAAAACGAATCACCACGAAACTTTCATCGAGCGACGGAATATCTTTGGCACTAAACGGGTTCGAGGTGTCTACGGTGGGTACGCGTTGAAAGTTAATATGGGTTCGTGAAAACTGCGGCACTATATGGTGAATATAATCTTCCATACTGCGCACAATACTTTGCGTAACAGCTTCGCGCGAATGTCCGCGCTCAGACGTATCACGTAGAAGCTTCTGTATCCATTCTAGGTTAACAATGGGCACCATGCCGATAAGTAAGTCGACGTGTTGCGCTACGTCATAGCCTTCGCCGGCAACGCCGCCGTGCAAGCCTTCGTAAAACAATAAATCAGTGTCTGCTGGAAGCGGTTCCCAAGGGGTAAATGTGCCAGGTACTTGGTTATATGGGACGGCATCATCGAAGCTATGTAAATAACGGCGAATTTCACCGTTACCGGTTGCACCATATTGTCTAAACAATGCCTCTAAACGCGCAAAGTCATTAGCTTCAGGGCCAAAGTAACTAATATGACGACCTTGCTCTTGGGCTTTACGAATTGCTAGTTCCATTTCCGGCCGTGAGTAGCGATGAAAGCTGTCGCCCTCAACACAAGCAGCCTCAACATCCAATGACCGAAAAATATGACGTAAAGCTTGGCTGGTGGTGGTGGTACCTGCACCAGATGAGCCCGTTACGGCAATAATAGGATGTTGAATGGACATGAGACCTCCGCAAAAAGTAGAAGGAATGTTATACGGGGTCGCTCGCGGCGGGTCAAGTTTTGTGCACGTTAGTAATGGGGAGGAATTTCATCAGCAGGGCTGCTTGTTGTGTCGCCTTGGCGATCGTTAATTTGTTGGAACTTTTCGCCTAATACTTGCATCTTACGCTGCAGTGTTTGCAGTTCACGCGCTTGTTGAGTTACCAATTGATTCAACGTTTCAATGGTGTCCTCCTGAAAAGCGAGCTGGCTTTCGAGATCAGCTATTCGTTGCATTAAGTCATCTTGATCGTGCGCAGCCATAGGCAAACACCCCTAATTATGTGTAGTATATTCAGCGCGACGAATTACAACTTACTCTGACAGAGAATTCAATCCTGGAGACAATAAATGAAGCAATTTAAGAAGCCATTAGCGCTGGCAGTAATCGCGCTTGCAGTATCTGGATGTATGCAACAGCAAGAAAAATACCCAGTGAGTGAAGCTGCACCAGAAGCTGAACAAGAGAAAATGGCTTATGCATTTGGTTCAAGCTTAGGCGAATTTGTAGGGCAAACCCTTGATCGCCAAGACGAAGCTGAGTTTGTATTAGACCGTGAATTGGTTATTACTGGTTTTGTTGATGCAATTAAAGGCGAGACTAAAATTCCTCAAGCTGAAGCTGAAGAGCTGATTATGGCCATGCAAGCAAAAATTGCTGAGCAACGTAACGCTGTTATTGGCGGTAAAGCACTTGAAGAAGGCCTAGCTTATCAAGAACAGAACGCGAAAAAAGATGGCGTGCAAGTGACTGAATCAGGCCTGCAATACGAAGTCATGGCGGAAGGCCCTGAAGGTGGTGCGTCACCAGCAGCAACCGACTTGGTGAAAGTGCATTATCATGGCACCCTGGTCAATGGCGAAGTTTTTGACAGCTCAGTCGACCGCGGTGAACCTATCGTGTTCCCACTGAACCGAGTTATTCCTGGTTGGACTGAAGGCGTACAATTAATGAGCGAAGGTGACAAATATCGCTTCGTTATTCCTAGCGATATCGCCTATGGTGAGCGTGGTGCAGGCAATGGTCAAATTCCACCAAACGCAACATTAATCTTTGAAGTTGAGCTACTTGAAGTGGTTCAGCCTGAAGACCCAGAACAGCCGGACGTAGAGGTTGAAGCCAAGCAATAATTTGCTCGGCTTACGCTGTTTGTTACCCTTAGAGTAGCTGATGCTGCTCTAAGGTATTTAATAACCTATCTTCAAATTCCATTCTTAACTCAATTGCTTCACCTAAATTAGACAAATCGCGATCAAAGCCATTTAATTCGGACTCAGGCGTTACTTCGCTGTACTTGTCGTTAAAGTCCAACGCAATATCGGTGGTGTCGCTAATTAGCGGAAATAACTCTTCGGCAAGCTCACGGGTAGACTCAGGAGCTGAGCGGCTATTACGAATTATTTGGTCATAAATTTCAAAATGGCCGGCAGAAACATAGTCCATCAATAGCCCACAAAAATTGCTGACGTCCTGCGCGGCAGGTAATGCCTGTGCATCGCGCTCATACGGGGGCAAGCCGGCGAGTTTAAAATACTCTATGAGCATGGCTTGTCGTTCATGTAACCAAGTATCCACAGCGGCGTGGGCGCCTCCCCAGCGTTGCTTGGCTTGCTCGTTACGTCGTAACATGGTTTTCTCCGTTTGCTGAATAGCTTCCAATCTACTGATGATGCTAAGCTAGCGTCAACTGTTTTTCACATAATTAGGTGAATACCGCATGAATAAGCCGTACCAAAAACCTGCGCTGGACGAACCCGTATGGTGGTTTGTCATTTCTGCCGGCGACATTTTGGTTGCCGCAGATAAACAAATACCCCACGGTTATTTAAGCGAATTGCCAATGCCTGATTTACGCGAGTATAAAACGGTGTTTATTGGCGAGCTGCGCGAGCGGCATTGTTATCTTGTTATTGCTGACTTCGGCGATACTAATTTTGGCGCAGTTGGCGACTTTATAAGTGTTCGTGAGTTAATTACCGAAGGTGACGATGAGTTGTTTGCGATGGCAGCTCGGGCCAAACAAGTGGCTGATTTTTTAGCAACCCACCGTTTTTGTGGCCGTTGTGGCGCGCGTATGCAGGCTGTAGATTGGGAGCTAGCGATGCACTGCCATAGCTGTCAGCATCGTTGCTATCCCCGTATTTCTCCGTGCATCATTGTTGCTATTCGTCGCGACAACCAAATTTTGTTAGCCCGTGGCAAACGCCATCCGGAGGGCCTTTATTCGGTACTTGCCGGTTTCGCTGAAGCCGGTGAAGCGCTAGAGCAAACTTTGGTTCGCGAAGTCATGGAAGAAGCCGGCGTGCATATTAAAAACCCGCGCTATGTAAGCAGCCAGTCGTGGCCATTTCCGAATTCATTAATGGTTGGATTTGTTGCAGATTGGGCTGGTGGCGAGGTCAGAATTGACCCATTCGAACTAGAAGAAGGCGGTTGGTTTGATATTAACAAGCTACCACGAATACCTGGCGAGGGAACCATTGCTCACAAGCTTATTATGCGCGTAAAAGCTGAAATTGATCAGGAAAGAAATAGCTAATCCTGATAAAATACCCCAACTTGATTCAAGGCTACCAAGCATGCGAAATACACGCATGGAATTTATATGGGATACATACAAACATGGCTGAGTTGAAAAACGATTTGTACTTACGCGCGCTGTTGCGTCAACCGACCGAGCGCACGCCAATTTGGATGATGCGTCAGGCTGGGCGTTATTTGCCTGAATATCGCGAAGTACGTAAGCAGGCTGGTGACTTCATGTCACTTTGTAAGAATCCGGAGTTGGCCTGTGAAGTGACATTACAACCTTTACGTCGTTTTGCGCTAGATGCTGCCATTTTGTTCTCAGATATTTTAACTATTCCTGATGCAATGGGCCTAGGCTTGTACTTTGAAGCTGGCGAAGGGCCAAAGTTTAAGCATCCCGTTCGCGACGTGGCCAGCATTGCTAAACTTGGTGTGCCTGACCCTGAGCAAGAGCTTGGTTATGTGATGGATGCCGTACGCACCATTCGCCGTGAGCTTAACGGCCAAGTGCCATTGATAGGTTTCTCAGGCAGCCCATGGACGCTCGCGACCTATATGGTTGAAGGCGGCAGTACCAAGAACTTTAGTGAAGTTAAAAAGCTAATGTTTAGCGAGCCGCAAGCCATGCACTTGTTGCTTGATAAACTAGCGCAGTCTGTGACCAGTTATCTAAATGCACAAATAGCTGCCGGCGCTCAAGCTGTGATGATTTTTGATACTTGGGGTGGGGTATTGAGTCCACGCGATTATCGTGAGTTTTCACTGCGTTATATGCAGCAAATTGTTGATGGTTTAACTCGTCATGCTGACGGCCGTCAAGTACCTGTAACCTTGTTCACTAAAAATGGTGGCGCATGGTTAGCCGATATGGCTGCAACTGGCTGTGACGCTTTAGGTGTTGATTGGACAACAGACCTTGGTTTTGCTCGTCAAGCAGTCAATGGTCACGTTGCGTTGCAAGGCAACATGGACCCGAGTGTGCTTTACGCGCCACCGGCACGTATAGAAGAAGAAGTAGCAACCATTCTTGCTAGTTATGGTCATGGGCATGGCCACGTATTTAACTTAGGTCACGGAATTCACCCTGAGGTGGATCCGGAGCATGCAGGGGCATTTATTGAGGCGGTTCACAAGCTTAGCCCCGCTTATCACAAGTAGGATAGCCCGCTGCGTGGCATATTTGCGGTAAACCCCGCTTAATGTCCGATAAGTGGGGATGCCCGATAAAATCCCTAGGTTACAATAGAGTCAAGAATGACATTATGCCAACGTTGTAACCTGAGGGATTTATGGCCGCACGAAATCTTTTCAATCCAATTTTCATTTTTGTAGTGCTACTTATTGGTGCTGCTGTTTATTTTTTCGGTTTTGCCGACCCGAATGCCGGTAAAGAAGAGCGGCCTCAAAACCCGGTACCTGTGCGAATTCAAACAGCGCAAATCAGCGAGTTCCGTGATGTCATTGAAGCTTTAGGTACAGCGCAAGCCAATGAATCGATTGTTGTTACAGCACAAGCCCAAGACGTGGTTATGGCTGTGCATTTTGATGATGGCGACGTTGTGAAAGCAGGTGAACTTCTGGTTGAGTTGGACTCGCGCGAGGAAAAAGCACGTGTTCAAGAGCTCAAGTTTCGCTTGGCCGAAGCGAATCGTCAATATCAACGACTAGTCGATTTACGTCGTCAAAATGCAGCGTCGCAGCAGCAGTTGGAAACGCAAGACGTTGCGGTTAAAAACATTATTGCAGAGCTTGAAGTCGCGGAAACATTGCTGGCGCAGAAACGTATTATTGCACCTTTTAGTGGTCGGTTAGGTATTCGTCATGTCAGTGTGGGCTCTTTAGTTTCGCCAGGCGAGCAAATAACGACACTAGACGATGTGACTCCAATCAAGTTGGACTTTAATGTTCCCGAACTTTATTTTGCCAGCTTAAGTTTAGGGCAGGCCGTTGCTGCACGAAGCGGCGCATATCCAGGTGAAGAATTCCGCGGTGAAATTCGTAGTATTGATTCGCGTGTTGACCCATTGACGCGTTCTATTCTTGTGCGTGCAATCATTCCGAACAATGACAACAAATTGCGTCCAGGCATGTTGCTGCGTGTGAATTTGTTACGCAGTGTCGATAAAACCATGATTTTACCTGAAAAAGCTATTGTTCCGATTAACGATCAAAGCTTTGTTTACGTCATTGACGAAAACAATATCGCGCAGCAAACACCGGTTACGTTAGGTCGTCGCAAGCCGGGTATTGTCGAAGTGATAGATGGCGTAAAAGCAGGTGACAAAATAGTCACAGAAGGCATGGTGCGCTTGCGTGATGGCGTTGCTGTAACCGTTCGGGAGGGCTAACCCATGTTGCTCTCAGATGTATCGGTAAAACGCCCAGTTTTTGCCTCGGTGGTTAATATTCTGCTGATTGTTTTCGGTATTGTGGCATTCACCATGTTGCCATTGCGGGAGTATCCAGATATCGACCCACCGGTCGTTTCTATTGATACCAATTATACAGGCGCTTCAGCAGATATTGTTGAAACTCAAATAACGCAAGTTATTGAAGACCGCATTAGTGGTATTGAAGGGATCAAAAATATTAACTCGAGCAGTCGAAACGGACGTTCGCGAATTAGTATTGAGTTCACCTTAAACCGCGATATCGACGCGGCCGCCAATGACGTCCGTGACCGAGTATCACGAGTGCTCGATAACCTACCTGAACAAGTAGACCCTCCTGAGGTGTCTAAAGCAAATTCCGACGAAAGCACCATCGTTTGGTATAACTTACGCAGTGAAACCATGTCGGTGCTTGAATTAACCGACTATGCCGACCGTTACATAGCCGATCGTCTGTCAGTGGTTGATGGTGTGGCGCGGGTGCAATTGGGCGGCGAGCGCCGCTATGCAATGCGCGTCTGGCTCGATCGCGATGCCATGGCGGCCCGCAATATTACCGTGACCGACATTGAGAGCCGTCTACGTTCGGAAAACGTTGAATTACCTGCCGGCGAAGTAGAGTCAATTGATCGTGAGTTTACCGTACGCGTGGCTCGCACCTATCTCACCCCAGAACATTTCAAACGGCTGACTATTAAGCGGGGTGATAACGGGCAGTTAGTTAGATTAGCGGAAGTAGCGCGCATTGAAATGGGCGCAGAAAATGACAAAACCGATTTCCGCGGTAACGGCATCAACATGGTTGGTATTGGTATTGTGAAGCAGTCTAAAGCCAATACCTTAGAAGTGGTTGAGAACGTCAAGCGTGAGATTAACCAAATCTCTGAGACTTTGCCGGAAACCATGTTCATTGTACCGAGCTACGATTCCTCGATTTTCATTAAGGGCTCAATTGACGAGGTATACAACACGCTTGGTATCGCAATGGCCCTTGTGGTTGTTGTTATCTATATGTTTTTAGGAAACATTCGAGCCACTTTGATTCCTGCGTTAACGGTACCAGTTGCAATCATTGCATCTTACATTGCGCTATTTGCGATGGGTTTCTCTATTAACCTGCTAACGTTATTGGCCTTAGTGCTAGCGATTGGCCTAGTGGTTGATGACTCTATTGTGGTACTTGAGAATATATACCGTCGCGTAGAAGCTGGCGAGCCGCCATTACTTGCTGCGTATCGCGGGGCGCGAGAAGTAGGTTTTGCGGTTATCGCAACCACTCTTGTGTTGATCTCTGTGTTTGTGCCACTCGCTTTTTTGGACGGCAATATAGGCCAGCTATTTACTGAGTTTGCGCTAGCAATTGCCGCCGCAGTAGCGTTTTCAAGCATTGCTGCGTTAACGTTATCGCCAATGTTGAGCTCTAAAATCCTTCACAAAAAAGAGCGCTCGAGTAAATTCGGCCAAGTTATCGATAAAGGTTTTAATTGGGTAGAAGGCGGTTATGTACGCGTATTAAAACGCACTTTGGCGTATCCTTGGATGGCCGCGTTGTTAGTCATTCTAGCCGGTGTTTTGTCGTACGGCATGATGCAATTTATTGAGCAAGAGTTTGTACCCCCTGAAGACCGCGGTACTTTTTATGTCATGGTTCGCAGTGAGGAAGGCGCGAGCTTTGAATCGAATTCAGCCAATATGCGTGAAATTGAAAGTATTTTGATGCCGTATATTGATCAAGGCAAAGTTGACCGCTTAATTATTCGTTCGCCGGGGTGGGGCAACTCCGCTGGCGTGGCGATTGTCGGCGCAGTGCCTTTTGAGGAACGGGAATGGTCGACCTTTGAGCTGATGGACGAGGTATCAAAACAACTGAACCAAGTTACCGGAGTGCGTGCATTTGCATTTATGCGCAGCGGCATAAGTGGTGGTGGCGGTCGGCCCGTACAGTTCGTCCTTCAAGGTAACACGTACGAGCAACTGGCTGCATATCGCGATATTGTGGTTGAAAAGGCCAGCCAAAATCCAAACTTGTTAGACCTAGACAGCGACTATAAAGCGACCTTGCCACAGTTGCTCATTCGAATTGACCAAGAACGCGCCTCTGATCTTGGTGTTTCGGTTGGTGATATCGGTCGAACTCTTGAGACCATGCTTGGCCAGCGACGCGCAACGACCTATCTTGATCGCGGCGAAGAGTATGACGTGATTCTTGAAGGCGAGCGTTCAGATTATCGCAGCCCAACGGCTATCGATAATATTTATGTACGCTCAGCTAGCTCTGGTTCGTTAATTCCGTTATCGAATCTTGTCACGGTGGAAGAGCAGGCCACGTCCGGTTCATTGAATCGTTACAACCGTATGCGCAGTATTACTATTGAAGCAAATCTCGCTGAAGGTTACTCGCTAGGAGAAGCGTTAAGTTATCTAGAAGAGATTGTA
Organism: Pseudidiomarina woesei; assembly: GCF_001418345.1. Classification (GTDB taxonomy): domain Bacteria; phylum Pseudomonadota; class Gammaproteobacteria; order Enterobacterales; family Alteromonadaceae; genus Pseudidiomarina; species Pseudidiomarina woesei. Next base: position 40,355 of record NZ_LIPW01000003.1, on the reverse strand, counting down.
CGAACTGAATTGCCGGAGGACGTTAGTATCGATTACAAAGGCGAATCACAAATGTACAAAGAGAGCGGCAGCTCAGTTGTATTTGTTTTTGTTTTGGCTTTGTTGGTTGCTTATTTGGTGCTAGCTGCGCAATTTGAAAGTTTTATACACCCGCTCGTTATCATGCTTATGGTGCCAATTGCGTTCTTAGGGGCAATTATTGGCTTATATGCAACAGATATGACGATTAATATTTATAGCCAAATTGGTATCGTGATGTTGATTGGTTTAGCGGCGAAGAACGGCATACTTATTGTTGAGTTTGCTAATCAGCTGCGCGATGCAGGCATGAAGTTCGACGATGCAATTGTGAAGGGATCACAGCAGCGTTTACGTCCAATTGTGATGACGGCGTTCACCACTTTAATGAGCTCGCTACCGCTTATACTGGGCTCTGGACCTGGTGCAGAAAGCCGCATGGTGATTGGTATTGTTATTTTCTCTGGGGTAGCATTGTCGGCGTTCTTGACGATATTTATTATTCCAGCGCTGTACTCGCTATTGGCTCGCAACACATCTTCGCCTGAGCAATTGGCGCATGAGCTGGCGCAGCTTGAACAGCAGCACCCAGACAATAAAACAGAGGCGTCGCTGTAGCGGCGCTGACCACTCAAACCCAGCGATTTGCCTCTTTGGCGTCAACATATAGGCCATTGAGCACGTTTCTAGCGAGCGCGGGGTGGTTGGTAAAAATACCATCTACCCCCATGCGCTTAAGCTCGAGCATGTCTTGAGGTTCATCTACTGTAAATACCAACACTTTCAGCCCTCGCTGGTGTGCATCGACGACAAATTCAGAGGTGACAAAGTCGACGTCAATATGTACTGACCACGCCTGTAACTCACTGGCAAAAAGTGCATAACTGAGAGGGCAGCTGGTAGTCAGCGCACCGATAGATTGCTCTGGATGGTCTTCTTTGAGTTGTTTTAACCAGTGGTGGTTAAAGCTCGATACCAACAGCTGCTGGGGTTGAAATCCAGCTCGTTCCACGGCGCGGCGCAAATGACGTGTTAAACCGCGAGTGATATCTGCGCCTTTTAATTCGATATTAACCATACAGCGCCCGCCAACAAAGTCGAGCACTTCGTCTAACGTGGGAATAGGGTGTTGACCGAATACTTTTAAGCTACGTAGCTGTGCGAGGGTGAAATCTTGAAGTCGACCTTCGTGCGCGGTTAGGCGGGCAAGGTAACGATCATGGAATACAACCCATTCGTCCTCAAGCGGGTAGACATCAATTTCAATGCCATCAGCTTGCGCATCAAGTGCTCGCCCGCAAGCCGCAATAGTATTTTCCGGGGCTTCAAAGCTGGCACCGCGATGCGCAAAAATAAGCATGTTTAATCGTCGCGTTTGCCGAGCACTTCCCCCATTCGGGTTGTTGTGCCTGCTTTAAGGTCTTCGGCAAAATCAATGACGTCATCGGGGAACAACAAAATAACCGTTGATCCCAATTTGAAGTGGCCCATTTCAGCGCCTTTTTTAAGACTTATGGCTTGCTGGCCGCTGGCCGGATATTCCCATGTGTGAACATCGGTGCCACGCGGTGGCGTTACTGTTTCAGACCATACTGTGCCGATACTAGCAACAATAGTTGCGCCGACCAAAACCATAGCGAACTTACCAAATTCACCGTCGAAAATAGCGACAACGCGCTCATTGCGGGCAAATAAATTGGGTACATTGGCAACCGTCAACGGATTGACTGAGTATAAGTCACCTGGAACGTAAATCATTTTACGCAGTACACCATCACATGGCATATGAATGCGATGATAATCTTTCGGTGCTAAATAAATAGTCGCAAAATCACCGTCGCGAAAGGCATGAGCGTCGCGCGGGTCACCACCAACTAACTCAGTCAAACTATAGTCATGCCCTTTTGCTTGAAAAATACGGCCTTCGTCAATGTCGCCTAATTGACTAATAGCGCCGTCAACCGGGTGTGCAAATAACTCTGGTTTGTCCGCTTTTAGCGGGCGCAGTTCTGGTTTTAAGTAACGGGTGAAAAATTCATTGAACGTTTTATATGCGTTCGGACTTTCGTGAATAGCTTCACTCATGTCAATTTTATATTGGCGAATAAACCAGCGAATAAACGCCTGCGTAAACCAGCCTGCTTGCGCAGCAGCAAACTTACCGACTAAACGTGACAATGCATGCTTAGGTAACCAATGCTGCAATTGAATTTTTACGCGATCCCAATTCACGACTTTTTACCTCGAGTATTTGCTCTGGTCGGCTTATTGGCCGACATGGATTCAATGATTCTATGGAAATTGTACAGCCGAAGTGCGTGCAGGTCACCTGCTTCCAACGCTTCTTGTAACGCGCAGCCTGGATCATCAATATGCTTGCAGTCGCGAAACTTGCATTGGCCAAGGTAAGGCCGAAAGTCGCGATAGCACCACGCAACACGTTCTGGTTCTAGGTGCCATAAGGCAAATTCACGAATACCAGGCGAGTCAATTAAAATACCACCAGTAGGCACCGCATAGCGCGTGGCTACGGTGGTTGTGTGCTGGCCAAGCCCAGAGTTGTCGGAAACTGCACCAACATCGGCATCAATGTCTGGCAATAACGCATTGACCAACGACGACTTACCCACCCCCGATTGGCCTACAACAATCGACACGTGCTCGTCTAACAAGTGGTGCAGGTCAACTAACGATTGTGGGTGTTTCGCGCTGACTTTTAAAACTTGATAGCCAATATCGTGATAGACATCGAGGGCGTTGTATATTTCTTGCTGTTCGGTTTCATCTAAACCCGCGATTAAGTCTGCTTTGTTAAGCACAATAACTGGAGTCACTTCAATGTCTTCGCAGGCCACTAAATAGCGATCGATAATTTGACTTGAAAACGCAGGGACCACACTTGAAACAATGAGAATTTGGTCGACATTCGCTGCAACTGGCTTTAAACCGTCGTAATAGTCTGGGCGACACAATAGAGATTGACGTGGTTGAACCGCCTCAATGACACCAACTACATCGCCGGACACTTGCTGAAAGCGTCGCCATACCACCACGTCACCACAAACTAATGAGTCTACGGTGCGACGAATATGACACCGCAATGACGCTTCAGTGTCGGTACAGATGATTGCTTGATGACCAAATCGGCTAACCACAATGCCGGCCTCAGAACTACCTAGTACGGCATCTTGAATGTCGGTTTCCAGCTCTGCTTGCTGTATACGTTTTTCTTGGTTCGAACGAATACGGCGTAGTTGCCCTTTATTTAGTCGTCGTTGTTTTGCCATGTAATAATTTCCAGTTCATACTGGATTTGATCATACATTATTACGCACAATAGTGCCTGAACTTAATTGTAACCAACAGCAAGGACAAACTATGAGCGCAAGTGCAGAACGTCTTATTTGGATTGATCTCGAAATGACAGGCTTGAGCCCTGATTATGATCACATTATTGAGATTGCCACCATTGTGACGGATTACGACTTGAACGTACTTGCTGAAGGGCCAGTGATTGCGGTGCATCAACCGCAATCCAACCTCGATAAAATGGACGACTGGAATGTTCGCACCCATACGACATCTGGCTTAGTAGCGCGCGTGCAAGAGAGCCGCTATGATGAGCAGCAAGCTAGTGATGAAACGATTGCGTTTTTAGAACAGTGGGTTACGAAAGGCAGTTCACCTATGTGTGGGAACAGCATTTGCCAAGACCGCCGGTTTTTAGCCCAGCATATGCCACAGCTAGAAGCTTATTTTCATTACCGCAATTTAGATGTCAGTACACTGAAGCAATTAGCAAAATACTGGGCACCGGAAGTGGCCAATGGGCTCACTAAACAGGGCGCACACACAGCTTTAGCCGATATTCGTGAGTCGATAGAAGAACTTAAATATTATCGAACTCATTTATTTAAATCTTGAAATTAGATAATAACAACAACAAGGAATACGAAGCACATGTTAAAGCTCCTTATTGTCGGAGGTTTAGTTGTACTTCTTGGGTTTACTTTTGGGCCACCCAAATATGTGGTTTTTGCCGAACAGCAAGCCGTTATCGAAACGCCATATGGCCAGCAAACCGCTTATTTGGCGTGGCATATTAATCGCTGGATACCCATTCAGGCGCTAGCTGAACTGGTTTGGTATGTGCCTGAAGTAGATAGTGAAGTAGCACTGACGCCACAGCAGTTGCGCGAAACAAAGGTGCCGTTTGCCGTTCCTGGCGGCTTCGTGAAAACTTATTTGTGGTGGTTGTTACCGCCGTTCTTTTGGGGCTTACACAAGCTGCTCAGCGTCGGTTTTTTCGCGCTTCGGCAGGTACAGTCTCACAAAAGAAATTTCTATTTGGCTGAGCGGCGCAATACCATAATTGCGTACGAAAATTTTCTCAAGCTGACAAAAGACGTTCCCTATAAGCCATTTCGCTTGCGCCGCAAAGCCAAGCAAGCGCGCGAGCAGCTTTATGAAAATTATATTCAGTCGCTGTCACGTTCGTCGCTTAATGACGAGGAGCGCGTGTTTAATGGCGCGGTGGCGAAGATGCTGGCGTTTAACCGTGACCACCAACAACGGTTCTTGCCGCTGAAGTTACAAATGGAGCCTGGTGTATTGGCGCTAACTCGCGGCGAATACAAAAAATTCATGAAGTTTGAGGGCTACTTTGAAGAGCGTATGAGTCAGTCTGCCAAACAGTGGCTGCTGGAGCTGCATGGCAGCGGCGTACCGAGTATGTCGGAGCTTTACGAGAATTGGGATGGCCGCGCGCGAAGTTGCGCCAAAGCAATTCTCACGGCGCGCCAATGGCGGCCATTAACTGACCTTCGCGAAGGGTTTAAAACCTATGTTAGCGATACGCTTTTTAGAACTTTAGGCCGAGCACAATCGCAACGGCAGCGCGATGATTTAGTGCGTCACGCTGAGGCCTATTTAACTTATTCGGTTTATCGCTATATGCCGGTTGACGCGCGCTTAAATGACTACGAACAAGAATTTAAGCGGTTAATTGGTAAACGTATTGCACGCGCGATTTCGTCACTATTTCCACAGGAAATATCAACCAACGGGGTGAAGCCCGATCTGTTTCTCAATCCATCGTTTCGTAATGACAGTCATGTTGCCAAACTCAATATTGAGTTGGTGTTTGAGAACAAAGTCATGCCCGATGGCATGCCGATGTTAAGTAACTCTTTGTATTTGGTGCTGCCGGGAGAGCCACCACAGCGGCAGCTAGAATTAGAAGCGAAGCTGACCACCAAAGCGAAGGAGGCCGAATAATGTGCAATGTTTTAACCACAATGACGTTAGTTGGTCTTATGAGCTTAGTGAGTTCGCCAGTGATGGCCGCCCAAGATAGCTCAGGCACCGTTTCTGACCTACAACAATGGTATTGCAAGGCACAAAATTTTATTGATGATATAGAGCCGGTGCAGTCATGGTTTGATCGGGTTAAAAAGAATTCTATCGTATTTGTGGATAACCAAGGTGTGAAAACCGCTAGCCCGGTTGTTGTTGAGTGGAAAAAAACACCAGAATGTTTAATTAACGAGCGAACGGACGAAAAAAACGAAAAAACCGAAAAAAGTGGTTGACGAGAATGCCCTGATCCGTAAAATACGCCCTCGTTAACACATTGCGAGAATAGCTCAGCTGGTAGAGCACAACCTTGCCAAGGTTGGGGTCGCGAGTTCGAATCTCGTTTCTCGCTCCAAATTTAAAAAAGCCCGAAGGTTTACGCCTTCGGGCTTTTTGCTTTTTGCGTTTCAGAATTTTCTTGTTTGATTAATATATTCGATCTACCATATATATGGATAAACAAATATATGGTGCCTCGTGAAGATATTATTTTTGTGTACTGCAAATTCAGCACGCTCCATTATGGCCGAAGCTATTTTGCGGCTGTTTGTTGGCCAAGGCATTCAGGTATATAGCGCTGGGTCAGCACCAACATCTGTTGAACCAAAAGCGTTGGAAACGCTTAGGCAGTTTAAGGTTGATACTACGGGGCTCAGTGCTAAAAGCCTTGCTGACTTGCCTACCCATGAGTTTGATTACGTCATTAGCTTGTGTGACCGTGCGCGCCATGAATGCCAAGCAGAATTTCAGCATAGTAAATTCATCGCGTGGGACTTTCCCGATCCAGTGAGCAGTTCTGACCCCCAAGCCTACGCTCGCACGGTACATGAACTAAGTGAGCGCATACGTATGTTCTTGCTGATTTTGCGCAAAGGCAGAAAACATAAGCAATTATTTAATAGCCCCGAAGATTTTTTCAAAATAATGGCAGACCCTTTACGACTGTCTATGATCTTAATGTTGGCGCAGCATGCCCAGTTATGTGTGTGTGACTTTGTTGAGTCAACGGGTATGTCGCAGCCAAAAGTATCGCGCCACTTAGCGCAATTACGAGACTTTGGACTACTGATTGATCGTAAGCAAGGGCGCTGGGTTTATTACCGACTGAACGAAAGCATGCCGGACTGGATGCGCCAAGTGATAGACACCACAGCGAACCATAATCCACAGCTTTACCCCACGCCGATACATTGTTCGGCGAGCACAGAACATTTGGAGACACAACATGACAGTTAAATTGGGAATTAACGGTTTAGGCCGCATTGGCCGGTTGGCATTTCGTATTGCGTGGAACAATCCAGCTTTTGACATTGTGCAAGTCAACGATCCGGGAGCAGATGCCGAAACTTTTGCCCACTTGCTTAATTTTGACTCGGTACATGGGCGTTGGCAGCACGAAGCAACCGCCGAGGGTGACACCTTAGTTATTGGTGAGCGCCGTATTGCCTTTAGTCGCCACAAAACTATTGGTGAAAATAACTGGCACAACTGCGATGTGGTGCTAGAAGCCTCGGGCAAAATGAAAACAGTTAGCGTACTGAATGACTACTTAGCGCAAGGAGTAAAACGCGTGGTGGTTTCTGCGCCGGTAAAAGAACCCGGTGCATTGAATATTGTGGTGGGTGTGAATGACCACCTGTTTGACCCCGCGCAACACCAAATTGTTACGGCAGCCTCCTGTACCACCAATTGTTTGGCACCGGTAGTAAAAGTGTTACAAGATAAAATTGGCATTAAACACGCCTCAATTACCACAATTCATGACCTAACCAACACCCAAAGTATTCTGGACGCTCCGCATAAAGATCTGCGCCGCGCCCGTGCTTGCGGTATGAGCCTCATTCCAACGTCAACGGGGTCGGCAACCGCTATTGTGGAAATATTTCCTGAGCTTAAAGGCAAAATTGATGGTCATGCAGTTCGTGTACCCTTGGCCAATGCGTCTTTAACCGACTGCGTATTTGAAGTGAACAAGCCAACTTCAGTTGCTGAAATTAACGGCTGGCTAAAGTCTGCCGCCCAAAACGAGCTCAAGGGTATTCTTGGCTACGAAGAACGTCCGTTGGTGTCCATTGATTATAAAACCGACCCGCGCTCAAGCATTATTGATGCACTATCAACCAAAGTGATTAACGGTACCCATGTAAAAATCTATGCGTGGTATGACAATGAATGGGGCTATGCAAATCGCACCGTTGAGTTGATTGAAAAGGTTGGCACATGTTAAGTCGGCTAGCCCCAGAGGTTAAGCAATACCTTATTGTTACCGGCAACTACTGGGCATTTACCCTTACCGACGGTGCGTTACGGATGCTAGTGGTACTGCATTTTCACCAGCTTGGATACAGCGCGCTTGAAGTTGCTATGCTCTTTGTTTTCTATGAATTTTTTGGGGTGGTCACGAATTTGTTTGGCGGCTGGTTAGGCGCCCGTTGGGGGCTTAACCGCACCATGAATATTGGGTTAGGGCTGCAAATTGCCGCGCTCACTATGTTATTGGTGCCACCAGCTATACTCACAGTGGTGTGGGTTATGCTGGCGCAAGCGCTGTCTGGTATTGCCAAAGACTTGAACAAAATGAGTGCGAAAAGCACCATTAAGCTATTAGTCGATGACAGCCAGCAAGGCCAACTGTACAAATGGGTGGCGTTATTAACCGGCTCTAAAAACACCTTAAAAGGTATTGGGTTTTTCTTAGGAGGCTTGTTACTCACGCTTATAGGCTTCACTTGGGCCATTGCCAGCATGGCGATTATGCTGACCTTGGTTTGGTTAATAAGCTTAATGGTATTAACTAAAGACGTGGGTAAGGCTTCGTTTAAACCCAAGTTTCGCCAGCTATTGTCAAAAAGCAAACCTATTAACGTATTGGCGGCCGCCCGATTCATGCTGTTTGGGGCGCGCGATGTTTGGTTTGTGGTGGCGCTTCCAGTTTTCTTAGCAGCACAGCTGAATTGGAGCCATTGGCAGGTGGGTAGCTTTTTGGCCGCATGGGTGATTGGCTATGGTGTGGTGCAGGCTGTGGCGCCACGTTTTACCGGTGCAGATTTGACCACAGCACGGCAGCATATTGTGGTGTGGGCTGGTTTGCTGTGTGCTGCACCATTGGGGCTTGCAGTTGCACTTTGGCAACATTTACCGGTTGCCGAAGCAGTCATTATTGGCCTAGCTATTTTCGGTATCTTGTTTGCGCTTAATTCGTCGCTACATAGTTACTTGATAGTGGCTTATTCACGCCACGATGGCGTGTCGCTCGACGTTGGTTTTTATTACATGGCAAATGCTGGCGGGCGCCTGCTAGGTACTGTTTTGTCGGGTTGGGTCTATCAGCAATGGGGGCTAATTGCCTGCTTAGTGGTTTCTAGCGCCATGCTGGTGCTTGCAGCGTTAGCCGTGTCATGGCTTCCGAAGCGCGAACAGGCTAGTTCATAGCCTGTTCGTTGATGGTTATAACCTGGCTGATGACCAAGTCTCCACTCGTTAACTGATAACCTTCAAATTGGACACTATGGCGGCCTTCATAAACTCCTAAACGCCCTTCAAATATAGGTTGACCTTGCGCACTGCCTTCTAGCGTTAAAAGCCCCGTTTCGGCATCAAATATACCGTTCATATATTTGGCTCGCTCTGAGTTGGCAAGGCGCTCAATAAGATCAATTTTATTTGGGCTTAAGCGCGTCGCAACTTTTGTCGGAGAGCACAGGCTTACACCAACCGTGCCGTCACTTTGAGCAAAAACAAGATAGAGTTGCTTTGCGAGTGTTTCGCCACACATTCCGCCGTTAGGCTTATGCTGCGCCACTAAATGGGTTACATAAGCAGGTTCGCCTTTAAAGGTTTTGACTACGTCAAATAACCCATTAACTTCACCGGGGTCGTAGGACGCCTCATGCCCAGCGCGAACCACAATAACTTCTTTTATTTGCGCTAAAAATACGTGTTGCGCCTCATTGAAATCGCGCACGGTATTTGGGGTAATGCAAGAGCAGGCATTGGCATTCGTACTGAAGAAAAATAACAGGCTTGAAACAGCAAAAATTGGCAACCGTGTCATGACCTTTTTAAGGTTTACCATGATGTTTTTCTCCAAAGTACTAATAATGGCTGTCGCCAGGGTTGCAGTTCAACAGCACCAGTTTGAATATTCACTGATACAGCAAGTAGCTCATTGCCATGCTGCATAACATCGCCACTCAACACTGCGCTCATACCCTGCCCGGCGGCCAATTGCCGGAGGTGATTAGCATTGCTACTCAAAAAATGTTGTTTCAGTTCTTCTGCGCTTGGCAAGCGCCACTGAGGGTTTTCCCGTAGCCATTGTTTGGCTTCATAGGCACTCATTAGTTGAGCCTCTGGGCTGCACTTGTTGTCTTTAAATTCTTGCCCAGCCCAGCATTTTTCCCATGGGCTGTTGCACGCAAATGTTGGGCTTGCCCAAACGAGCAATAAAGTGATTAAAATGAATTTTTTCATTAAAACTCCTTAAGCATCGCCCAAAATATCCATATCCAAGCCACAATAAAACAAACGCCACCAAGCGGTGTAATGGGGCCAAAAAACTTCAGACCAGTTAATGCCAGTAAATATAGACTACCGGAGAATAAAATGATGCCGGCGAACATAATCCAACCGCCGGTGCGCAAGCCCCCTGCGTGTGGATAAGGAATAAGTAACACCGCAACCATCAGTAACCCGAGAGCATGATAAATGTGATACTGCACACCGGTTTGAAACACTTTTATCATATCTGCTGAAATAATGTGCTCAAGGCCATGTGCCCCAAATGCGCCAAGAATTACCCCAATAGCCATATTGATTGCGCCGAGCATAACGAATACTTTCATAGTATCTAAACTCACTGTTGCCAATTGATATGGCAAAAATGTACCTGAAAAGGAACCACTATGCTCGTGCAAAATGCTGTAGAAGCCCTCGAAATTCTCGAAAATAATGATGTTATTTGGTGCCAGTCTATGGCTGCAACGCCATACAAGTTGTTGGAAGGTCTTGCAGAGGTAGCTTTGCAACGTAAAAATTTAACCTTATTGCAGTTGCATACCGAACATAGCGAAATACTCAGTGACCCACAGCTAGAAGGTCATTTGCGGCAGCGGGCTTTCTTTGTGGGTAAGTCTACCCGTGCTGCAGTTAATGAAGGCTTGGCTGACTATGTGCCCATATTCTTGTCTGAGATTCCGAAGCTTTTCCGTTCAGGCGAGCAGCATCTAGATGCCGTGTTAATTCAAGTTTCGCCACCAGATCAACATGGTAACTGCAGTCTAGGCATTTCGGTTGAAGCAACTCGCGCGGCCTTGCAAGTAGCTCGCAAAGTCATTGCTTGGGTAAATCCACAAATGCCACGTACCCATGGAGACTCGTTTATTTCTTTGAAGCAAATTGACCGCTATTTTGAATTTTCGGCGCCAATGCCCCTGCATTTGCAACCGCAGCAGTCGGCAATTACCACGCAAATTGGCGAGCGGGTTGCTAGCTTAATCAACGATGGCGATTGTTTACAAATGGGTATAGGCGCTATTCCTGATGCAACCTTACGTTGCTTAGGTAATCACAAAGACCTCGGCATACATACTGAGATGTTTTCTGATGGTGTATTACCGCTGGTTGAAAGTGGCGTCATAAATAACTCACGCAAACGCAAGCACCGTGGCCGAATTGTCACTACGTTTGCCATGGGAAGTCAGGCGCTCTATGACTTTGTTGATGATAACCCCATGGTGGCGTTTTTAGATGTGGAATACACCAATGACACGTCAGTAATACGGCAAAACAAGCAAGTAATGGCCATTAACAGTGCTTTGCAAATTGATTTGAGTGGCCAAGTTTGTGCGGATTCCATGGGCACCAAAATTTATTCAGGCGTTGGCGGACAAATGGACTTTGTGCGTGGGGCAAGTTTGTCAGAAGGTGGCCGTTCAGTTATTGCACTACCAGCAACCGCGTGCGGTGGAACTGTATCGCGAATTAGCAGCATGCTAAATCCTGGGGCTGGTGTGGTGACCACCCGAGCGCACGTGCATTATGTGGTCACTGAATATGGCGTTGCTAATTTACGGGCAAAAAGCTTAACCGAACGCGCTGAAGCACTCATTAGCATATCTGCCCCACAGTTTCGCGAAGAGTTAGCAAAACAGGCTTGGCAAGACTGGGGATTAAAGGTGCGTACCTCCTAAGGGGTACTCACTCTTGTCCAAAAACCCTACTCACATTAGTGATATAGATCAAAAAATAAACATGTACTAGGCTTAGTATCAGATCAGCTTGACCAGACATGAAGGTCTCATTTCAAGAGTGTCCACAAGGAGGACGTCTAATGAAAACTAAAGTGGTAACAAAGTTGTATCCGAAACTATCGATACTGGCAGCGGCAACAGGGTTGTTGTTGACTGCAGTAAGCCCAGTTGCTTCAGCTTCTGATGACGGCAAGAAAGCCTATGAGGCGAATTGCCAAGCCTGTCACCAACCGAACGGTAAAGGGCTAGCCGGCGCATTCCCCCCATTAGCCAGTAACCCGAATGTCACTAGCGACAAACTACATGTAGTGCGTACTATCTTAAAAGGTATGTCTGGGCCGCTTGAGGTAAACGGCCAGAAATATAACGCAGTGATGCCCCCTATGCAGCATATCAGCGATGAAGACATTGCTGATATCGCCAATTATGTGTTGTCGAGTTGGGGTAATAAAGGCGGTAAGGTCACTGAAGAAGAAGTGGAAGATGTACGTGTTGAGTTGGGCTTGAAAGACCGAGCAGCAGGCCAGCCACATCAAGGCTCTACAGTTGCAGAAGTTTCTTACAAGGGCGCACCGTCGGCTGTAACAGGTGGAAAAATGATGAAAACGCCGGGTGCACCTGATATTAGCGAAGAGGAATTCGCTAAAGCACAAGAAATTTACTTCCAACGCTGTGCTGGTTGCCATGGCGTACTTCGTAAAGGCGCAACAGGTTTGCCACTCACTACCGATATTACTCAGCAAAAAGGCACAGACTACCTTAAAGCACTCATTAATTTTGGCTCGCCAGGCGGCATGCCAAACTGGGGTACTTCCGGTGAGTTAACGGCTGAGCAAATCGACATGATGGCGCGTTTCTTACAGCATGAACCACCAACTCCTCCGGAGTGGGGCATGAAAGACATGAAAGATTCGTGGGTTGTACACGTGAAGCCGGAAGACCGTCCGAAAAAGCCTCAGCATAACTACAACGTTGACAATATGTTTGCTGTGACTCTGCGAGATGCCGGTGAAGTCGCCATTATTGATGGTGCCAGCAAAAAAGTTTTGAACTACGTGAAAACCGGTTATGCCGTGCATATTTCACGGGCTTCAAGCTCAGGCCGTTATTTCACCACCATAGGCCGTGATGGCAAAATCGACTTAATCGATTTGTACATGAACCCACCGCAAGTGGTTGCTGAAATTAAAATTGGTCTAGAAGCGCGTTCGGTTGAGAACTCACGCTTTAAGGGCTATGAAGATAAAATCGCCATTGCTGGCGCCTACTGGCCACCGCACTATGTGCTTATGGACGGGCAAACTCTTGAACCACATAAAATTGTCTCTACCCGTGGTATGACCGTAGACACCCAAGAGTATCACCCAGAACCTCGTGTGGCTGCTATTGTTGGCTCGCACAAACACCCTGAGTTTATCGTAAACGTGAAAGAAACTGGGCAAATTAAGCTGGTGAACTATTCCGACATAGATAACTTGCAGGTGACTACCATTGATGCCGCACCGTTCTTGCACGATGGTGGTTGGGATCGTTCTGGCCGTTACTTCATGACTGCCGCAAACGAGAACGACACCATTGCCGTGGTTGACGCACAAGACCGTGAACTTGAAGCGTTGATTCCGGTAAAACGGATTCCACACCCCGGCCGAGGTGCCAACTTTGTTGACCCTGAGTATGGTCCAGTGTGGGCAACTAGTGCTTTGGGTAATGCCGATATCACGCTCATTGGTACCGACCCAGATAACCACAAAGATAACGCCTTTAAAGTGGTTCGTGTGCTAGAAGGCCAAGGCGGTGGTTCGCTGTTTATTAAAACCCATCCGAAGTCGAATAACCTTTGGGTTGATACTCCGTTTAACCCTGATGCCAAAATATCGCAATCTGTTGCGGTGTTTAACATCGACAATCTTGACGCTGGCTATGAAGTGTTGCCAATTGGTGAGTGGGCTGATTTAGGCCCGGGTCCAAAACGCATCGTGCAGCCAGAGTACAACATGGCGGGGGACGAAGTTTGGTTCTCGGTTTGGAGCGGCCAAGAAGAAGAGTCTGCAATTGTTATTGTGGACGACAAAACACGCAAATTAAAACATGTCATTAAGGGTGAAAAAATGGTTACCCCAACTGGCAAGTTTAACAACTACAACACACGGAATGAGGTGTACTAAGCGTGAAACTATCAGCACTTGTTGGTGTTGTGGCGGGGGCAGTTGGTGTACTGCCCTCGTTAGCACTGGCTTTACCACAAGAAGTGAGCGAAGCAGAAACAGCTCAGCAAGAGCAGGTTATGGAAACAATCACCGTGGTTGCTCATAGGCAACCACGTCAACTTTCAGAGGTTGCGGGAACGGTCTCAATTATTAGTGAAGAAGACCTACAGCGTAATGTGGTACTTAACGCATCTGATATGGTGCGTTATCAACCTGGAGTCGAACTCGATGACACTACTAGCCGGTTTGGTCACAGCGGTTTTCGTATTCGTGGTATTGGCGGTAACCGCACCGCAGTCGTAATTGATCAAATACCTGTCGCGGATTATTTTGCGGTGGGAACCTATTCAAATACAGGCCGAGGATTATTAGAGCTTGGCTTGGCCAGTCGCGTAGAAATTTTACGTGGACCAGCCTCAACACTTTATGGCAGCAAAGCCCTTGGTGGGGTGGTTGCGGTAAACTTATTAGACGCCCAAGATGTGCTGACAAGCGCCAACCACGGCTCACGAATACAATTCGGTATGAATAGCGATAGTAACCGAGCCAAAGTGATGGCCGCGACAGCATTCGCTGATAATGACACAAGTTTTATGGTCGCAGCTGCAGTTCAATATGGACAAGATATGCAGTCAGAGGGGCTCGCCAGTGATAAGCGAGACCATCAACATCGCCGTCAACAGGCCGCACTGTTGCGCGCAGCGGCGGACTCTGAACTTGGTGAATGGCGCGTTACCCTAGATTTGCAACGCGAATCGCGAAATACCGATATTAACTCGGTAATAGGCAGCGGACGGTTAGCTGCAACAACCAGTCTTATTGGTGATGACAGTCGCGATCAATATCGTATAGTAGCTGATTTAGATATGGCCCCAACAGCTTGGATTGACCGAGGGCAATGGCGTGTTTATCAACAGCACAGCGTCATTGAGCAAGACTCTTATGAACAGCGCATGCTGCTGCCAGAACCGCTGGACATACAACGGTTATTTGACTTTTCTCAAGAAACCTCTGGTATTGGTGCTGACTTAGAGACCGATCTACGGCTTGCTAAACTGCGTCATCGTCTGGGCTACGGATTTGAAATATCTAGCTCTGTCTTAGAAGATCAGCGTGACGCGTTGCAAACAAATTTAACCACTGGCGTGTCAACCAACGTGTTACTCGGGGAAACTTTTCCATTGCGCGATTTTCCGCGCTCGCGAGTTACTGAGCTTGGTGTTTACGTACACGATGAGTTTCAACTGTGGCCTGACGGTCCGGTGATTAGTCCTGGATTGCGCTATGAGCACTATCGTTTGCGTACCCGAGACGACGCACTATTTGAATTACGCTACCCAAATACCGAAGTGACCGATTTAACCCATGATGCATGGTTGCCGAAGTTGGGCATTGTGTGGCCGCTTGCTGGAAACACGGAGTGGTTTGCGCAATATGCACGTGGTTACCGTGCGCCGCCATTCTCGGACGTTAATATTGGCTTGTATTATCCACAGTTTAACGTGCTCGCAATTGCAAACCCCGATTTAAAAGCCGAACGTGGCTACGCATTTGAAACTGGCGTTCGCGGGCGTTCTGCCGAAAGTGAGTGGTCATTAACCGCTTACCATAATCGCTATAGTGACTTTATTCAAAGCCGGGCATCGCTTGGTTTTGATCCTGTACGAGGTTTACTCGTGTTTCAATCGATAAACCGCGATAAAGTAGTCATAGAAGGGCTAGAAGCGACTTTCTCACAGCAACTGAGTGATTCGTGGTCTACCGCAGTTAGTGCCGAATATAGCCGTGGAGAGGACCGTCAAAGCGGTCGTGCCATTGCTGATGTCGCTCCGCCTCGGGCTATCGCTGAAGTACAGTATAGTGCCGATACTTGGGATTCTCGACTAGTGCTCACCGCCGTGCGTGGGCAGCGCGAATTAGTCGACGAGGGCGGAGCAAAATTATTCTCGGCACCAGGCTATGCAACCTTAGATTGGCTAACACGCTGGTATGTGAATACCGATACCGATATTAGTGTAGGCGTGTTTAACTTAACCGATAGACAGTATTGGCGTAACTCGCGCGTTAGCGGTATCGCCGAGAATGACCCTCAACTGGCTGTGCTTGCCGAGTCGGGCTTAAGTGTTGGCGCTGCAATTTATTATACTTTTTAACGCCAAATCGCGAATAATTGTTGACAAACTTTAGTTTCGCCTCTATATCGTCAGTGACGCATAGAGGCGTAACCGTTTACCTGTAGTTGTTGGTCTGGAGGATGGGCACACAATGGCAACAATGAACCGTGATCAAATTATCAAGAAGCCGTTTAACGACTTCAAAAACTATCCATACGGGTTCGCTCGTTCGGGTGATTTTTCTATTCGCGAAAGTGACTTAATTGCGAAACATGGCAGCTTGATTGCAGCTTTGATGAGCGGCGAGTTAGAGCCAGAGTCAGCCGAAGAGCAATCATTGCTCTCTGTTGCTCGAGGTGAAAAAGCCGCAGAGTCGCCAATTGAAAAAGCATGGTCAAAATATCAAGCACGTATTAATCGCCCGAAAGTAGGCAGCATGTACGGCCGTAGCCGCTACACTGACGACGCTTTCGAAATTAGCGGTGGTGGCGATGATGACGACTTGGTGGTTGAAGACTAGCTAAGCAAATGCACAGTGCTGGTGGACTTCGTTTTCGCCAGCGCTTTTGCTGCTGACGCCAGTGCAGCGACATCTTGGTGAGACACACAAGTTGCCGAATCAATGTTTACCACTCCTATAGCTAACCCGAGCAAGCCAAAAAACTGCATATCACCGTTGCGGTCTTGCGCTTGAATCCCCCCAGCAAGCCTATCGTTGTCATGATAAAAGTCGGCCACACCGTTGTCGAAAAGATGAATAACTTGTTCACAGAACTCACGCCACGGGTGTTTTTCGGTAAATAACGCGACAAAGTCATCACCACCAACGTGGCCAACAAAAATGTTATCTACTTGCGCAAGTTGGCTTAGAATTTGACCTAACCACTGTAAAACCCGGTCGCCATTACCGTAACCATAATAGTCGTTGTAGGGCTTGAAGTTATTTAAATCAAAGTAGGCAACATAAAAGCTTGGGTAGCTTTGTAAGTAGCTTTCAATTTCTTGATGAATAGGTACGTTACCAGGCAGTAAGGTTAACGGATTTGCATGGCGAGCACTTTGCAAACGCAAATCAGTAATAGTTTTAAGTATACTTCTAACGGACACAATGCCTTGGTAAATACCGTTTTCGGTGACCAAGATTTGTCGATGCACTTCTACTGCAGAGTCTTCAGTAACTAGTTCGCTCACCAGCTCCAAAGGCGTATGGCAATCAACCACCAGTGGGTTGGTTTCCATCAGTTTGCCAATGGGCTTATTGCCATACAACGACCGCCCAAATGAACTGCTAAACGTTTCCAGCAGTTGCTCGCGGCGTACACCACCCAATACATTGCCATGTTCAATAACAGGTAAGGACATAATTTCTTTGTTATTGATAAAGTAATCAAGCACTTTTAGGCTAGGCATATCGGGGCTTACGGTCGGTACTTGTTCAACCAATGCAGCAATAATATCTTTGCGCGCCTGCCGAAAACTATCAATCACTTGGTGTACACGTTGGCTCACTTGCAGTTGCAGCGTAGGTGCAGGGTAGCCAATAAAATATCCTTGAGCTAAGGTCACGCCTAATCGCTGCAGTTCGCGTAATTCAAACTCTGTTTCAATGCCCTCGGCAATAACTTCCGCGCCAAGGGCACGCGCCGTTGTAATAATACTACGGACAAACTCGCGCTTAATTGGCGACAAGTGTATTTCTTGAATAAAGTACCGATCAATTTTCACAAAGTCAGGCATCAGTTCAGCCCAAATTGTGAGTCCAGCATAGGCTGAGCCCAAGTCATCTAGGGCAATTTTAAAGCCTTGTTTACGATACTGCGTGATTACGTTTTTCAGTTTATTGATATTATTTAACGGAAACTGTTCAGACAGCTCGATAACAATCTGTGATGGCGGAAATCCGGCGAGCTCGGCTTCTCTTATAGTCATACCCCGCGGAAAGCTAGGGTCATATAGTGTATTGGGGTTAGCATTTATAAACAGTAGCCCTTCGTGGGTAAAGCGAGCATAGCTTTGTAACGCAGCGCGGCGACAAGCTATTTCAAGTTCGTTCGATTGTCCTATGCGCTCGGCATAGGCGAATAATTCACGAGGCATGGCAAGGGGATGCTCGCTTGGTCCACGAATGAGGGATTCATAGCCAATAATGGCGCTTTGATGAAGATTAACAATTGGCTGGAAATGAGCTTGTAAGTCGGAAAATTGAATACCAGTCTCTACAGCTTGAGCGCACTGCATAAAAAACCTAACTAGAAGCGAATTTGAACTACAGATTCTAGTTAGGTTTTATTAAATTACTGTGACAGATAGTGCCCAGTTAACTTGCTTGTTCGCGGCGAATAGCACGATGGCCAATATCAGTACGATAATAGACATTGTCCCATGACACTTTGCTTACGCCTGCGTAAGCGGTTTGCTGTGCTTGGGTCACGGTATCACCTAGCGCGGTCACGCAAAGTACGCGACCGCCAGCGGTTACCAATTGATTATTATCGTTTAATGCGGTGCCGGCGTGGAACACTTTAGTACCTTCTGCCTCGGCTTCAGTAATGCCCTCAATGACTGCGCCTTTGCCGTAGTTATCTGGGTAGCCGCCGGCGGCCATCACTACACCCACGCTAGCACGTGGGTCAAAAGCAATATCACGACCAGCCAGTTGACCAGCACACGCTGCTTGACATAATTCCACCAAATTTGACTGCAAGCGCACCATGATAGGTTGGGTTTCTGGGTCGCCAAAGCGGCAGTTGTATTCCAGTACCTTGGCGGTACCGTCAGGCGCTATCATTAAGCCCGCATATAAAAAGCCAGTATACGGATGCCCCTCTGCAGCCATGCCTTCAACGGTTGGCTGAATAACGTTTTGCATAACCCAATCATGAACTTCTGGGGTTACCACAGGGGCGGGCGAATACGCACCCATACCACCGGTATTTGGACCTTTGTCGCCGTTATCGCGGGCCTTATGATCTTGGCTTGATGCAAACGGCAATGCAGTCTTGCCGTCAACCATAACAATAAAACTGGCTTCTTCACCCACTAAAAACTCTTCGATAACGACACGGCTACCGGCCTCACCAAAGCGATTACCGGCAAGCATATCGTCAATAGCGGCAAAGGCTTCGTCTTGATTTTGTGCAATGATGACGCCTTTGCCCGCAGCTAATCCGTCAGCTTTGATCACAATAGGCGTGCCATGCTGCTCAACGTAAGCTTTCGCTTGCTGAACGTCAGTGAAGGTACCGTAGGCAGCTGTAGGAATGTTATGACGAGCCAAGAAGTCTTTGCTAAAGGCTTTTGACCCTTCCAATTGCGCTGCGCCTTGTGTTGGACCAAAAATCGCTAAATCAGCTGCGCGAAATACATCTACCACGCCCAATACCAATGGCGCTTCAGGGCCCACGATAGTTAGATCAATATGGTTTTGCTGCGCAAATGCCAATAAGCCGTTGACGTCGTCAGCGGCTATGGGCACATTTTTTATATTCGGTTCAAGTGCAGTGCCGGCGTTTCCCGGTGCGACAAATACGGTATTTACATCGTCGGCTTGCGCCGCTTTCCATGCTAAAGCATGTTCACGGCCGCCGCCGCCAATCACCAATACGTTCATGAACTCTCTCGTTAAGTTTTAGGTTTCACAAATTTAAGGGTAAACCGATCACTCTCGCCAATGGCTAAGTAGTCATCGCGGTTTTCGTCACCAAGCCGCAGGGTTGGTGGTAATGTCCAAACGCCGCGTGGATGGTCCGCGCTATCGTTCGGGTTTGCGTTAATTTCGCTTCGTTCTAGTAGCTCAAAACCAACGGCTTCAGCTATGGCAATGGCGTAGCTTTCTTTCATGTAACCGGTATTTTCCATATCCGTGTCTGGACGCGTTTCCGGTAGACGATGATCAACGACACCTAACACGCCGCCCGGTTTCAAGGAATTATAAAACTGTCGAAACGCTTGTTGCACGGCTTCGTCGCTACCGCCCATGTACCAATTATGAAGGTTACGGAAGGTTAAAACTAAGTCTGCACTGTTCGCGGGAGCTATTAAACTTGTACCCGTAGGTGAAAACTCGGTGACAATGACATTAGAAAAGTTGGCGTCATTTGACACGCGCTCAATAAACCGAGCGCGCGAACGCTGATAAAACTCGCTGTTCGTTTCGCTAGGAAAATGAGCCGCATAAAGTGTGCCTTTTTGCTTCAAGTAAGGTGCTAAAATTTCAGTATACCAACCACCGCCTGGGGAAATCTCAACCACGGTCATGTCTGGTTGAATGCCGAAAAACTGTAGGGTTTCATAGGGGTGACGATAGTCGTCACGCGCGCGATTCGCATCACTACGATCAGTACTGGCAACTACTGTCGCTAATGAGTCTGTCTCTTCAACCGATTGGGGAGATTGATCATTTGAACACCCCCAAAGACCAACCACGGCCAAGGATACAACTAGAGATGTCAACATACCGCTTTTTACAGTCATTGCCGTGCTCCTAACGTTGTTAATGTTCATTCATCCTAAACCGTGGCTAGCTATTGGGCAAATAATCCGTCGTTTACGTTGTTAAATTAATGGCGGAAATGGCGCATGCCAGTAAACACCATGGCAATGCCATGTTCGTTAGCTGCTGCGATGATTTCCTCGTCACGAATAGACCCGCCCGGCTGAATAATTGCCTTAATACCAGCAGCGGCCGCCGCATCAATGCCATCGCGGAATGGGAAAAACGCGTCTGAAGCCATTACTGAACCGGCAACTTCAAGGTTTTCGTCGGCGGCTTTAATGCCAGCGATTTTGGCGCTGTACACCCGACTCATCTGGCCGGCACCAACACCAATAGTCATGCCGTCTTTGGCATACACAATAGCGTTTGATTTCACGAACTTCGCGACTTTCCAGCAGAACATCAAGTCGTTCAACTGCTCAGCTGTTGGCTGCACGTCACTCACGACTTTTAAATCATCGATGGTGATTTCACCATGGTCGCTGTCTTGCACCAATAGCCCGCCGTTAACTCGTTTAAAGTCATAAGCGGCTGGGCGATTAGCTTGCCATGTACCACACTCAAGCAAGCGCACATTGGCTTTCGCACCGACAATATTACGTGCTTCATTGCTAACAACTGGGGCAATAATCACTTCGACAAATTGACGATCAACGATGGCTTTCGCTGTTGCTGCGTCAAGCTCGCGGTTGAAGGCAATAATACCGCCAAAGGCTGACGTTGGGTCAGTTTTAAAAGCACGGTTGTATGCTTCAAGTGCTGTATCGGCAACAGCTACGCCACACGGATTCGCGTGTTTAACAATCACACAAGCTGGTTGCTCAAACGACTTGACGCACTCAAGGGCTGCATCGGTATCAGCTATATTATTGAACGACAGTTCTTTGCCCTGTATTTGCTTGGCAGTGGCTACAGAAGCTTCCGCTGGCTGTGCTTCAACATAGAAAGCGGCACTTTGGTGGCTATTTTCGCCGTAGCGCAAATCTTGTTTTTTCACAAACTGTGCGTTGAACGTGCGCGGAAACTTGCTTTCTTGCTTGGGTAAACGAGCGCCGAAGTAATTGGCGATCATGCCGTCGTACTCGGCTGTGTGTTCAAACGCCTTAATGGCTAAGTCAAAACGCGACTCAAAGGTTAAGCTATTGTCGTTAGCGTCCATTTCAGCAATGACGCTGTCATAGTCGCTCGCGTTAACCACGATGGTGACATCGCGATGGTTCTTCGCGGCCGCGCGTACCATGGTGGGGCCGCCAATGTCGATATTCTCGACGGCGTCTTCGTGGCTACAATTGGGGTCCGCTACGGTTTGCGCAAACGGGTACAGATTCACCGCGACGAGATCAATCGGTGCAATGTCTTGCTCATTCATAACCGCTTGGTCTTGGTCGCGACGGCCCAAAATACCCCCGTGAATTTTCGGGTGTAGTGTTTTGACCCGACCGTCCATGATCTCATTTTGCCCGGTGTGCTCTGACACATCGGTAACCGGTACTTGGTGTTCACGCAATAATTTGGCGGTGCCGCCGGTGGAAAGAATAGTTACGCCGCGCTGCACGAGCGCTTGTGCAAAGGCGACAATTCCAGTTTTGTCAGAAACACTTAAAAGGGCGCGTTGAATAGGACGATGTTGCATGGTGCTCTACCTTTTTTAATGTCTACAAAGAAAAAAAGAGCACACAGGGCGCTCTTTTTTAGGGGCAATTAGTTCATGCCGTATTTTTTCAGCTTCTTACGTAAGGTACCGCGGTTGATGCCGAGCATCGTTGCGGCGCGGGTTTGATTACCACGCGTGTAGGTCATGACCTCTTCCAACAACGGAGCTTCAAGCTCTGCCAAAACCAATTCGTAAAGTTCTTCTGGGTCTTGCCCGTCAAGTTGCTTTAAGAACGAGTTCATTGCTTGCTTCACCGAGTCGCGCAATGGCTTCGGTTGGGCGTTATTACCTAAAGTGGTAAATGGAGAAATCGGGTCACGATTTGCGTTTTGATCAAACATAGGTGCGCTCTATCTCTTCTAGTTTACTGTTGCAAAAAAATTCGTGAGAGCTTCAAGTTGCTCGTCGGCATGTTCTATACCAACAAACTCTCTCCGAAATACTGATGCAGGTTGCTGTTGTTGCAAATACCAACCCACATGTTTTCTGGCAATCCTTACTCCACTGAATTCGCCGTAATGCGTATGCAGATTTGCGACATGACGCAAAACCACTTCACGAACTTCATCGATGCTCGGTGGAGCAAGCTGTTCGCCCGTTGCCAAATAATGCGCAATTTCGCGAAACAGCCATGGATTACCTTGGGCTCCGCGGCCGATCATGATGGCATCGGCACCCGTGTAATCTAGTACCTGTTTGGCTTTTTCTGGCGACGTAATATCACCATTGGCCACCACAGGAATTCGCACAGCAGCTTTAATTGCACGAATGGTGTCGTATTCTGCGTCACCTTTGTACATACAAGCGCGGGTTCGGCCATGAACCGCCAATGACTGAATACCAAGTTGCTCGGCAAGCATAGCAATATCAACACCATTGCGGTTTTCTGGGTTCCACCCTGTGCGAAATTTTAGCGTTACAGGTACGTTAACTGCGTTAACAACGGCCTTGATGATGTCTTCAACAAGGTCGGGGTATTGCAGTAAAGCCGAACCTGCAAGCTTCTTATTCACCTTCTTAGCTGGGCAGCCCATGTTGATGTCAATGATCTGAGCGCCATTCTCGACATTGTGCCGAGCTGCTGCCGCCATTAACTCAGGCTCTGCTCCAGCGATTTGCACGGCTCGAATACCAGGTTCGTCAGCGTGGGCCATTCGGTCCCGCGACTTTTTGGTGTCCCACACCTGCGGATTGCTCGAAAGCATTTCGGACACGGTAAGCCCAGCCCCCAACTCACGACATAAACGTCGAAAGGGAAGGTCGGTGACTCCAGCCATAGGCGCCAGTATTACCGGATTGTCTAATTGATAAGTGCCGATCCGCATCGGTTAAAAACTGTGCAACTCAAGGGTGGGAAATTTTAGGGAATTTGGCGGCTAAAGAAAAGGCTGTAATTTGTACAAAAGCCGCCTTTTTTGCACTTTTTGCTCTTGACAAATCGCGCGAATATTACCGTTTACGCTTCGCGTGCAGCATCACCCAGCCTTCTTTGATTTGTGCAGGGCTAAAATCAAAGTGTTCAGCATAGGCTGCTTGTACGTCTGCAATTTGGCGTTCAAGAATGCCTGACATGACTAATTCACCATCATCAGCGACATAATCACTAATCACGCTCGCTAATTCTTGCAGTGGGCCAGCAAGAATATTTGCCACCACCACATCGGCTTTGAGTACCGGTTGATTGGCTGGTAAATAAACTTCAAGTTGCTCGGCAACACCGTTGCGTTCGGCGTTTTCTTTACTAGCAATCAAGGCTTGCTGATCAATATCAATACCCACTGCGCGCTTAGCGCCCAGCAGTAGAGCGCCGATAGCAAGAATGCCTGAGCCACAACCAAAGTCGACGACCGTCTTGGCGGACAAGTCTTGCCCGTCAAGCCAACCTAAACACAAGGCCGTTGTTGGGTGAGTGCCGGTACCAAAGGCCATGCCAGGATCTAGCATAATATTGACCGCACTTGGGTCTGGAATATCACGCCAACTGGGGCAAACCCACAAGCGTTTACCGAACTGAATTGGATGAAAGTTATCCATCCATTCACGTTCCCAGTCTTTATCTTCAAGTTGGTCGGTTTTGTACTGCAGGCCGTTTTTGAAGTAACTCGATTTTTGCAAGTTAGCAATAATTGGCTGCATATTGGTTTCAGCTGGAAATAAACCGGTAACTAAAGTTTCTTGCCAATACACCAACTCGCCAATAGGCGGTTCAAATATAGGGTTATCTTGGGCATCACGGTAAGTGACGGCCATGGCACCATTGCCTTCAAGCATGTCCCCAATAAGTGGGGCATGCTTTTCAGGCGCAGAAATAGTCAGTTGAATCCAAGGCATAGGGGTTAGTGACCACCCATGCCAAGTTTCTTCTCAAGATAATGAATGTTGGTACCACCGTGCTGGAAGTTTTCATCAGCCATGATGTCTTTTTGCAGCGGCACGTTGGTTTTGATG
This sequence comes from Pseudidiomarina woesei, assembly GCF_001418345.1. Lineage (GTDB taxonomy): Bacteria > Pseudomonadota > Gammaproteobacteria > Enterobacterales > Alteromonadaceae > Pseudidiomarina > Pseudidiomarina woesei. The sequence continues at coordinate 15,813 of NZ_LIPW01000003.1, read as the reverse complement.
CCTTCAATAATAAGCTCACTCAGGGCATTGCGCATACGAGCAATAGCCACATCGCGATTTTCACCGTAAGTAATGAGCTTGCCGATCATCGAATCATAGTTAGGCGGTACCTTATAGTCCGCATACACATGAGAGTCCCAACGGACGCCTAGACCACCAGGTGGATGAAAGCGACTAATTAAGCCTGGCGATGGGACGAATGTGTTCGGATCTTCCGCGTTAATACGGCACTCAACCGCATGCCCGCGAATTACAATATCTTCTTGTGAAATAGATAACTGACGACCCGCAGCAATGCGCAATTGCTCTTTAATGAGATCGATACCGGTTACCATTTCGGTCACTGGGTGTTCCACCTGAATACGGGTGTTCATTTCTATGAAATAAAACTCACCGTTTTCATATAAGAACTCAAAAGTACCCGCGCCGCGATAATCAATTTCTATACATGCTTTCGCACAGCGCTCACCAATAAACTTACGCATTTCAGGCGTAATACCAGGTGCTGGTGCTTCTTCTACCACTTTTTGATGGCGACGTTGCATGGAGCAATCACGCTCGCCTAAGTAAACCGCGTTACCTTGGCCATCGGCTAAAACCTGAATTTCAATGTGACGCGGGTTTTCTAGGAATTTCTCCATGTACACCATGTCATTACCAAATGCAGCACCGGCTTCAGCCTTAGTGGTGCTGATAGCGCGTACTAGCTCTTCTTCTTTGCGTACTACGCGCATGCCGCGGCCACCGCCACCACCTGCAGCTTTTACAATCACTGGGTAACCAATACGCTTGGCGATTTTTTTGTTGGTTGCGTCGTCGTCACCTAGTGGGCCGCCAGAACCTGGCACACACGGAACACCGGCTTTTTTCATGGCTTCAATTGCCGATACTTTATCGCCCATTAAGCGAATAACATCTGCCGTAGGGCCAACAAAAATAAAGCCTGAGTTTTCTACCTGCTCGGCAAAATCAGCGTTTTCAGCCAAGAACCCATAACCTGGGTGAATAGCCGCCGCGTCGGTAATCTCAGCGGCACTAATAATGCGCGGAATATTTAAGTAGCTGTCGGTTGCTGGTGCATTACCAATACAAATAGACTCGTCGGCTAACAACACATGCTTCAAATTACGATCGACGGTTGAATGCACCGCCACAGTTTTAATACCGAGTTCTTTACATGCGCGCAGAACACGCAACGCAATCTCGCCTCGGTTTGCTATCACTACCTTATCTAACATGACTATGTCCTGTATCGATACGTTTATTCGATGACAAACAGAGGTTGGTCGAACTCTACCGGTTCGCCGTTCTCAACAAGAATTTGCTTCACCACGCCGCCTTTGTCGGCTTCAATTTGGTTCATCATCTTCATGGCTTCAACAATACACAGGGTTTCACCAGCTTTAACTTGTTGGCCAACGGTTACGAAATCAGCGGCGCCCGGAGCTGGAGCTGCATAGAAGGTACCCACCATAGGTGATTTAACCACGTGACCAGATAGCTCTGGTGCGGCTGGCGCTTCAGCTGGTGCAGCGGCTGGCGCTGCTGGTGCCGGCGCTGGTGCGTGGGCATACTGCTGAGGTGGTAATTGATAATGCATTGGTGCGCTTTGGCTGCCGCCGCGGTGAATACGTACTGACTCTTCACCTTCGGTAATTTCTAATTCGGCAATGCCTGACTCTTCGACGAGTTCAATAAGCTTTTTAATTTTACGAATATCCATGCCTGCTTTAACCCCAATAAATGTCTAGAAAGTTATGACTGTGAAAGTTGCTGTTTGGCTGCTTGCAACGCAAAGTCGTAGCCCTGCGCGCCAAAACCACAAATAACACCAGTTGCGATATCTGCTAAATAGGAATGCTGGCGAAATGCTTCGCGAGCGTGAATATTGGAAAGATGAATTTCAATAAACGGAATAGCTACACCGGCCAAAGCGTCGCGTAACGCAATACTTGTATGGGTGTATGCGCCCGGATTAATGAGAATGAAGTCAACGTGAGTTGTACGTGCCTCGTGCACCCAATCAATAAGTTGGTGCTCGGCATTTGATTGACGACAATCCAAAGTAATGCCTATGGCTTCGGCTTGTTCACGCAGTTGATGTTCAATTTGGTCAAGCGTGGCATGACCATAAACATCGGGTTCACGGGTGCCTAGCAAATTAAGGTTAGGCCCGTTGAGCAAGAGAACTCTATGTTTTTTCTGGTTATTTGTCGTCATAATGCTGCTATCTGCTGCGAACGTTATTGTATTGATATTAGAGGCCAGTATAGGCCTCTAGTTCAACCGTTATTTCAGCATTATAGAGAAAAAATGCAGATAAGCAGCAAAATACTGGTCTTATCACCGCCGATCGCAGCAAGTTTTAACGTGTTTTTAACGCATGAATGTGTTCAGCAAAGGTTTCTGGCGGCATAAAACCGGTTACTCGCGAGCGATTAAGTTCTTGTTCAGCGCTGAAAAATAAAATAGTGGGTAGCCCCAAAACCTGAAAACGCTGCAAAATGGCGTTATTTTCAGCCGAGTTCATGGTCACATCAGCTTGCAACAATACCATGTCGTCGGTAACTGCCCGCACTTGCTCATCGGCAAATGTTTTGCGCTCAAAATCTTTGCACGCCACACACCAATCTGCATAGAGATCAAGCATGACCAGTTGGTTATTACGCTCGGCACGTTGCAGCGCCTGCTCAATTTCTGCAACACTCGAAACCTGCTCAAATGGCAGACTATGGTGTGGCTGTGGCCACCAAGCGAACAGTAAAACCGCACCAATGGCTATCCATACCGTAGTAAATCGCGCAGCAACTTTGGTGGTCAACTCGCGTATGTCATTTAGTGCCATGTACGCAACACTGGCAATAATAAAGACGACCCACAACCAGTCAGCAATCGTGTATGGAATTAGCCGTTCAATCAGCACTAAGGAAACGCCCAGTAGCACAACACCAAACAACCGTTTGATGGTGTTCATCCAAGCGCCGGCTTTGGGTAGCAACTTGCCGCCGGTAACGCCAAACAGCAATAACGGCAGGCCCATGCCAACACTCAGCGCATACAGCACCGCACCGCCAATAGTGATATCGCCTGATTGTGCAATAAACAGCAATACGCCTGATAACGGTGCCGTAGTGCAAGGTGAAGCAATTAACCCGGACACCGCGCCCATAATAAACACACTGGAATGCGCACCACCGCGTTGCGATTGACTTAATTGGTTGAAGTAATTCTGCCAGCGTTGCGGCAATTGCAAGGTATACGCACCGAACATGCTCAGTGATAACACCACAAAAATTACCGCCAGCGTGATCAATATTGCAGGGTGTTGCAGCATGGCCTGATATCGCAGTCCGGCTAATGCAACCACTATACCTAACAAAGAATAGGTTATTGCCATACCTTGCACATAGGCCAAGCTGAGGGTAAACGCACGGCGCGTACTAAGCGGTTTCGCGGCGTTGTTCGATTGCCCCATAATAATGGCTGAAATAATTGGGTACATGGGTAATACACAGGGTGTAAATGCGAGCCCGATGCCGAGCAGCACAAACATAAGTAGAACAAGCCACAAAGGCTGGTCGGTAATGGTGTCAAAAAAGCTTGAGGTATTTTGTTGGCTGTTTTCGGCAATTTGTTCAAAATTCACAGCAGCTTCACCTTCGCCCTGAACGCCGTTTAGATAAACAGTTTTTTCAGTCGGCGGGTAACATAAGCCAGCATCGGCGCAACCTTGGTAAGAAATAATGAATTCTTGATCTGGGGTGGCTGAATGTAACTGGTAGGTGATTTCTACGGAATTCCGATATACCGTGGTTTCGCCAAAAAATTCATCGAAGTGCGCTTCACCTGGCGGCAGATGTGGTTCAGCAGCCAACTGTACTGGCGATTTCAGCACAAACCGATGTTGGTACATATAGTAATCGTCAGCAATATCCCACGTTAAGGTCAACTGGCTACCTTGTTGCTGAAAGTCAAAACGAAACGCCTCATCAACCGGTAAAAACTGATTTTGTGAGGCAAACAAGTCGTTTTGTTGCAGCTCAAATTGACTTTGTGCAGCCTGCGTAGAAGGCGCAACTGCCCATAGCATGGCACAAATAAGAACGAGAGAACCAAGAGCAATACGGTACAGCTGATGCATCATTGTTGGGTTACCTGTGTTAGCCACGCAAGATAACTTTGCGAACCTTCGGTTATGGGTAAAGCAATTAATTCTGGCACATCATACGGGTGCGCAGTTTGAATCAGATCAAATAACGCGTTCAATGAAGCGTTGGTGGTTTTGATCTGCATTGTGACTTCTTCTTCGGCATGAATGTGATCATCCCACCAGTACATTGATGTACTTGCCGCTGAGATATTCACACAAGCAGCAAGTCGCGCGCGCAACACTTTGTCGGCAATGGCTTTGGCGACATGTTTGTCAGGACAGCTACAAAGCACTAAGCGAAATTCAGTTTGCATAAGCTCACCTTGGTAACATTTTGCTCAGTATACGAAAACAAAAAAAAATTATCAGAAAACCTTGATATCAAATTTTTCTCCCCCATAAACAGGGGCACAGACAATTTTTTAACAGCTCCGGCTCATCACTGGGGCAGTGTTATTAACCACAACCTTAGGTTTAGGAGTTATCAACGATGAAACTTCGTCCTTTACATGATCGTGTGATCATTAAGCGCTCGGAAGCAGAAACCAAATCTGCAGGTGGAATTGTGCTGACCGGTTCAGCAGCAGAAAAATCAACCCGCGGTGAGGTTGTTGCCGTAGGCAATGGTCGCATTTTGGACAATGGTGACGTGAAAGCGTTAGACGTAAAAGTAGGCGACGCTGTGCTATTTAACGAAAGCTACGGTGTAAAAACTCAGAAGATCGACGGTGAAGAATACCTGATCATGAGTGAGTCTGACATTCTTGCGATCATCGAAGGTTAAGGAGAAACGAACATGACAGCTAAAGAAGTAAAATTTGGTAACAATGCACGTCAGCGCATGCTGAAAGGCGTGAACGTTCTTGCTGACGCAGTGAAAGTAACTTTGGGCCCGAAAGGCCGTAACGTTGTTTTAGAAAAATCATTTGGCGCGCCACTAATCACCAAAGACGGTGTTTCAGTGGCCAAAGAAATCGAGCTTGAAGACAAGTTCGAGAACATGGGCGCACAAATGGTAAAAGAAGTCGCGTCTAAAGCAAACGATGAAGCGGGTGACGGTACCACCACTGCAACCGTTTTAGCGCAGGCTATCGTTAACGAAGGCCTAAAAGCAGTTGCTGCGGGCATGAACCCAATGGACCTCAAGCGCGGTATTGATAAAGCAGTTATCGCTGCTGTTGCTGAGCTGAAAGAATTGTCTCAGCCGTGCAACAACTCAAAAGCGATTGCGCAAGTTGGTACCATTTCAGCAAACTCTGACGCCACTATTGGCGAAATCATTGCCCAAGCGATGGACAAAGTGGGTCAAGAAGGTGTAATTACCGTTGAAGAAGGCCAAGCGCTGCAAGACGAGCTTGACGTGGTTGAAGGCATGCAGTTTGACCGTGGCTACTTATCGCCATACTTCATCAACAATCAAGAAAGCGGCTCAGTTGAGTTAGACAGCCCATTTATCTTGTTGGTTGATAAGAAAATCTCAAACATCCGTGAATTGTTGCCGGTACTTGAAGGTGTTGCGAAATCAGGCAAACCATTGTTGATCATCGCTGAAGATGTTGAAGGCGAAGCCTTAGCAACTTTGGTTGTGAACAACATGCGCGGTATCGTCAAAGTTGCAGCCGTAAAAGCACCTGGCTTTGGTGACCGTCGTAAAGCAATGTTGCAAGATATCGCAGTATTGACTGGTGGTAATGTCATATCAGAAGAAATTGGCATGGAACTAGAAAAAGCGCAGCTTGAAGACTTAGGTACCGCGAAACGTGTTGTTATCAACAAAGATAACACCACCATTGTTGATGGCAGCGGCGATGCAGCAGCCATTGAAGGTCGCGTTAGCCAGATTCGTCAGCAAATTGAAGAAACCACTTCAGACTACGACCGTGAGAAACTGCAAGAACGTCTAGCTAAATTAGCTGGCGGTGTTGCGGTAATCAAGGTTGGCGCAGCCACTGAAATGGAAATGAAAGAGAAAAAAGCGCGCGTTGAAGATGCCCTGCATGCAACTCGTGCAGCGGTTGAAGAAGGCGTGGTACCTGGTGGTGGTGTTGCCCTAGTTCGCGCAGCGAGCAAACTAGCTGACTTGCGTGGCGACAACGAAGACCAAAACGTAGGTATCAAGCTGGCATTGCGCGCTATGGAAGCGCCATTGCGTCAAATTTCAACCAACGCTGGCGCCGAAGCATCAGTAGTAGCTAACAACGTGAAAAACGGTGAAGGCAACTATGGCTACAACGCAGGCAACGATACCTATGGCGACATGCTAGAAATGGGTATTTTGGATCCAACCAAAGTAACGCGTTCAGCACTGCAATTTGCAGCATCAGTGGCAGCATTGATGATTACCACTGAAGCTATGGTTGCTGAAATTCCAAAAGAAGAGCCGGCTGCACCAGACATGGGCGGCATGGGCGGAATGGGCGGCATGATGTAATTTCGGTTGCATCATATAATCCATTCAAAAACAATTAGTTGATATTGGTGTAGACGCAATTATAGACATCAATGTAGACAGTCAGGAAAGGGGAGGTGTTTCGGCATCTCCCTTTTTATTTGTGAACACAGCAAAGGTTAAAATTTTATTGCATTTATTTATTAAATTGTTATAAACAGTTTATAACAAACCAATAAAAGCACGGACGTTCATGCAAACTCAACAAGGAAGTACCGCGCTACGACATCACCTACACCTTGCGTGACCGCTTAGGCTCGGTGGTAACGCTAACCAACCACCACAATCTCATTATGGAGCATCGTAGCTACGACCCATTTGGCAAGCCACGCTATGGCACCATGCAGGCTAGCTCCACGGCCACGCTATTGACCATCGCCAGCGGCACACCGTTCACCCAACGCGGCTTCACCGACCACGAGCACATTGATGAAGCGCAGTTGATTCATATGAACGGGCGGGTGTACGACTACAATCTTGGCCGATTCCTCTCCGTTGATCCATTCGTTCAAAGCCCTGGTAACAGCCAGTCCATGAACCCCTACAGCTACATCATGAACAACCCATTGGCAGGGACGGATCCGAGTGGGTATAAATGGGAAACCATATGGGATCGCGAAACAGGCACGTTGGAAGAGTTAGAGCAAGTGTTAACCAAACTTGGCTTCGAAGTATCGAATGGATACGTTAACTTAAATCATCCTAAAGCCATTAAGGGTCAAGAAGCTGAAAAGTTAATGAGTAAGCTTGAAGATGATGGATATATCAAGAAAAGGCGAGGAGGTAGTAGCTCAAAATCCTCATCTGGCGGAACACTTTATAAAGTAGTTAAAGTTAAAGGTAAGTGGCAGATTGCAGGGGAAGTCGATTCTGTGACGACGGCGCATGCGGCTGTAAATGGAATTCTGAATGAAGCTGATAGGGCGGCAGGGCTGATGGGTGATCATTTAGAGCATGCATACGAAGATGACGAAATTACAGAATACACACTGTACCATAACCCAACAGAAGGTGTGTTTTGGGATTCATGGGAAACCTTCCGAGATAAAATGGGTTGGACTACTGATGTTGCAAAAGGGCTTGCTAGAGTACTGGATGATACTCAAAAGGCTGGGATAAGAGTAAAGTGGGTTGCCCATAGTCAAGGCGGTGCCATTTTTGCAGAAGCTGTCAGGTATTTAGGAAAAGATTTATCTAATACTACAGTTGCGTTTCATGCATCAGCCAGCAATACTTGGATGACCAAAAGAATTATGGCATCTTCTAACGTGAGCATTCGAGGCTTTTTAAATCACCCTGGTGATGCAGTCCCTAACATTATCGGTCTCAATACAGCAAATCCTTTCAAAATAATTCGGTCTATATGGAACGCACCATCTTTGGTTGGGAGTGAGAATGATCCCTACTGGAGTCCTCATACAATGCCGTGCCAAATGTGCGAATATACTCATTAGGAGCAACCATGAAAACTGTAGTACTATTAGCGACAACATTGTTATTTACAAGCTGTACTTTAAGTAAACAAGATTCTGGAAATGAACAAATGATTCATCACAAAATTAACCTTGGTGATAAGGTATTAGAAATTTCGCTGCCTGCCAAAGAACAGGATAAAGAGTTTATCTTTGGAAAAGAAAAAGAAATTCCTTCGACTGTGAATATAGCTGATAGGTCTATTTACAATAAACATAATGTTCATATTTTTATAAAAAATGTTTGGGGATGGAAGTCACGCTTTATTGGCCGCACTTATGGAAATTTGTCTTTTATTGCTTTAGTTCAAATTACAGATAGTGAATCCTTGAAAAATAGTCAAGCCTTAAAAACACACCTTAAGGAGCAGACTAGAAAAGAGCATGAAGAAATGATCGGGAATTATATTGATGGTGTAGCCGTTGTGGAATTACCAAAGAAATATGAAGAGATCGAAATTAATGGAAAAGAATTTGTATATTATAATATCACTTATCGTAATCAGCCTAATTCTAATTATGTGACAAAACTGTCCGACACTCATTACTTACAGCTTAGTTTTGACTATACACCCAATTCTAAAGAGTCAGAAAGTAATTGGAGAGCTGCCGCAAAAGAGATAGAAACGTCAATTGTTCAGTCGATTAAATTACTGGATGATAATTTATAGCTGAGTAAATTATTTAATGATAAAAGAGTAACTTATTAAGCCAAGCCCCCGCTTGGCTTTTTCGGATAGGCATTCGGAGCATCACCAGCAGCCCTGTAAATACCCCATTTATAACACAGTCATCTCGTAGAATATTTGCACGCTTTTTCCGGCCGATAAGGTCACAGGCACTTTATTATTTGTCACAAACTTTGAGTCCACCGCATCTTACAGGATAATAATTAGTGAAACACGTACAGCAAAATGTGCTGATAGAGTGTTCTAAGGAGATAGTATGAATGCGATGAAATTCTTAGTAATAGGTGTTTTGAGTGTGTCAATCGGGCTTGTGTCATCATCAGCTCACGCAGCCCAAGTTACAGTGAAATGGGATGACGTAAAATCATTCACTGATATTAAGGCGGTAAATGCTCGGCAAGATCGCTTTGAAGAATCGGTTATGAAAGCATTGACGGAACACGTTGAAAAATTGGCAGAACAGTTGCCTGCAAGTAATTCATTGGCGGTTACTTTCAATGATGTCGATATTGCCGGCCGCATTGAACCGACGTTTGGCGCATTGGCAAGTACACATCAACGTATACTTGATGACCTGTCTTATCCTGAGCTGATAATTTCGTTTGAATATTTGAACGATCAAGGTGAAACGATTTCCAGTGGCGAAATGATTGAATTAAAAAATTTAGCGCCTATGACGACGCGTCGTTCAACAATGGCAACCGGACGCGATAACTTGTATTACGAAAAGCAATTGTTAGATCGTTGGTTTAGCGACACATTTAAACAATAATCGGTCAAATCGGCGTTTTGTTCGGTTCGCCGGCAATTTCGCGAACTAGCTGAGGCACTAAAAACCCTGCAACTTGAGCACGCACCTTTATCAACAGGTTGCGTGCTTTTTTTTCGTCTATATCAAAATGACTGGCACCAGCAACTTTGTCTAACAGGTGTAAGTAATAGGGTATTATCCCAGCATCAAATAAACGTTCACTTAATTCAACTAAAGTGGCTGCGCTGTCATTAACGCCTTTTAGTAATACACTCTGATTTAGCAAAGTAATGCCGACTCGGCGAAAATCATTCAGGTGCGTGTTTAATAGTGAGCTTATTTCATTAGGGTGATTTATGTGTAACACCATTACCGCTTGCAGTCGACTTCGTGCCAGGTGCTGGCACAGTTCTTTCGTAAGCCGAGAAGGAATAACCACTGGTAAGCGAGTATGAATGCGAATACGTTTCAAATGAGGTATCGCTTCTAGGGCATCTATAATTTTAGATAATTGCGTATCGTTAGCCATTAACGGATCACCACCACTTAAAATAACCTCGTTAACGGCGGTATCTGATTTCACTAGTGCGACTAATTGTGTTAACTGCTCGCGGCCAAAGTGATGCTGCTCATACGGAAAGTGACGCCGAAAACAGTATCGACAATTTACTGCGCAACCACCACGTAAAATCACCAGTACGCGTGAGCTGTATTTATGCAAGATGCCCGTATAGCTGCTTTGCTGTTCTTGTAACGGATCGGTAATGAACTCTGGGTGCTGCAGAAATTCATTCGCATTCGGCATAACTTGTAACAACAAGGGGTCCTGTTCATTTTTGTGTTGCATTAAGTCGACAAAAAATCGTGGTACCCGCAATGGGAACAATTCACGAGCGGCGGCGTGGTGATCGGCCCAAGACTTTGGCAATTCAAGAATTTCCGCCAGTTGGTATGGATCGCTAATGGCTTGTGCGAGTTCCTGTTGCCACTGAGGGCGTACTTGTACGATTTGACGATTTAACACAGGCACCTTTTAAAAATGTTGATTAACGCGAATTATTTTACCTGAAAATTGCCCCGTTATGGTTTATTATTGCCGGCGAAATCGCTTAATTTGAAAGCATATGAGGAAGCTATGGCGAATTACAGCACAAACGAATTTAAAGCCGGTTTGAAAATCATGCAAGATGGTGAACCGTGCAACATCTTAGAAAACGAAGTGGTGAAGCCTGGTAAAGGCCAAGCATTTAACCGTGTTCGCATCCGTAAATTGATCAGCGGCAAAGTTGTTGAAAAAACCTTTAAGTCTGGTGACTCTGTTGAAGGTGCCGACGTTATCGACATGGATTTAGCTTATTTGTACAACGATGGCGAGTTCTGGCACTTCATGAACAACGAAACCTTCGAACAGCTAGCAGCTGACGCGAAAGCTGTAGGCGACATGACCAAGTGGCTAGTTGAGCAAGACGTTTGTACATTGACGTTGTGGAATGGCAATCCAATTGCCGTAACCCCGCCGAACTTCGTTGAGCTTGAAATTGTTGAAACTGACCCAGGCTTGAAAGGCGACACAGCGGGTACCGGCGGCAAGCCTGCTACTTTGTCAACTGGCGCTGTTGTTCGTGTGCCGCTATTCGTACAAACCGGCGAAGTTGTCAAAGTAGACACGCGCTCTGGCGAATACGTGTCTCGCGTACAAAAATAAGTTTAGGTATGCAGCTCTCTGATAATTGGCGTCCAAGCGCAACGCTTGCGACATTAAAACAAAGAGCTGCATTGTTTCGCGCTGTACGAGATTTTTTTTCCCAGCGCGATGTATTAGAAGTTGATACGCCATTATTAAGCCGGTTTGGCGTCACCGATCTTCATTTGGGAAATCTCACCACTGAATTACAAGCGTTTCCTAAGCTGCCGTTTTTCTTACAAACATCACCTGAATACGCCATGAAGCGGTTGGTTGCTGCGCATCAAACGAGCATTTATCAGCTGGGTAAAGTATTTCGGGATGACCTTGTTGGGCGTCATCATAACCCTGAATTTACCATGCTTGAATGGTATCGGGTTGGCTTCACAATGACGCAGTTAATCGATGAGGTGATTGCGTTATTGCAATTAACGCTCGGCAGTTTGCCGGTAACCCAGTTGAGCTACCAACAGGCTTTTTTGCAAGCCTTGCAACTCGACCCACTAACAGCAACGGTAGCTGAAATTAAAGCAAATCTCAGCCAGCACAGCCACGTCGCCGAACTGAGTGCGCGCGAAGATGACCGGGATACGCTGTTACAGCTAGCGATGTCAGTTATTATTGAGCCGAGCTTTTGCCCAAAGAGCATTACAGTTATCAATGACTTTCCAGCTAGCCAAGCAGCTCTGGCGCAGTTATGTCGTCACGACTCTCGCGTTGCTAAACGCTTTGAAGTGTATGTCGGTGGTATTGAACTCGCTAATGGCTATCAAGAACTGACAGATGCGTCGCAGCAACAGCAGCGATTTGAGCATGATAATGTGTTACGCCAGCAACACCAGAAACCTGAGCGCATGGCTGACTTTCGCTTGATTGCTGCGTTAGAATCAGGCTTCCCTGAATGCGCCGGAGTTGCATTAGGCTTTGACCGTTTGTTGATGTTGCAGTCAAAAAAAGATGACATTGCGCAAGTGTTACCCTTCGCAATTTCTTGCGCCTGATTAAGTAATGTTATACTATAACAAACCGCTGAATCAGGTCGTAAGGAACCGTTATGACACAACGCTCATTAGATAAAACAGGAATGTGGGTGACCACGCTTTGTGCGCTGCATTGCTTGCTGCTGCCTGTTATTCTACCGTTGTTGTCGTTAATCGGTTTGTCGTTTATCGGTGAAGAACTGCTTGAGCGCGTTATTTTAGGTACTAGTATTGTACTTGGAATTATCGCCTTATCAGCAGGTATTCGTAAACACGCAAAATTTTACCCTTTTGTCATGCTGCTGCTCGGTGGCTTTGTGTATTGGCACAAAGATAGCCTAGGCGAAATGGGCGAACCCATCATCATTCTAGTTGGCGCCGGGCTAATTGTTGCAGCGCACTGGATTAACCTACGCTTAGTGCGCCAAATCAAACCCGCTACGGTTTCCGCTTAAGTAAAACCCCGGCTTCCATATGATGGGTGTACGGGAACTGATCAAACAATGCCGCTTGAATGACTTCGTGAGTGCGCTGCAAAGACTTTAAGTTATCGACTAAAGTTTCCGGATTACACGAGATATACACAATAGTCTCGTACTGTCGTACCAATTCAATAGTATCATCATCTAAGCCGGCCCGTGGAGGATCAACAAGGACGGTTTTACAATCAAAACTACTCAAGTTAGCTTCTTCAGCACGCCGCGATTCTTTCTCACCCGCCATAACCAAACTGAAGTCTTCAGCAGACATGCGCACTAAGGTGACATTATCGATGCCATTTAGCTCACAATTGTAGCGCGCTGAATTAACCGAGGTTTTGCTTATTTCTGTCGCTAACACTTGGCGGAAATTCTGCGCAAGTGGCAGGCTAAAATTGCCATTTCCACAATATAACTCAAGTAAGTCTTTACTTCTGTTTGCCGCATTATCCGCAGTTGCCGCCAATGCCCAAGAAATCATGTGTTGATTTACCGCTGCGTTAGGCTGTGTAAAACTATTCTCAACCTGTTGAAATTGAAACTTCTTTCCTTCAATGATCAAGGTCTCGGTAATCCAGTCTTTATCCAGACAAATTTTCTGCTTTCGCGCTCTACCAATTATATCAATGCTTCCAAACTGGCTTAAAAACTGACGAAGCTCCTGCGCGGAAGCTCCCCATTCAGCGTCAAGCTGACGGTGATACAGCATTGAGATCAATGCTTCATTAGTGGTGCTAGTTAAAAACTCGACTTGAAATAGTTTTTGGCGAAGTTCCGGGCGCGTACGAATGAAGTCGAGCACGGCTGGCATCAGTTGATTAATAAGGCGACTTGCAACGGGAAATGATTCTATGCGAATTTTCTCCCGCGTTTCGGGATCAAACATAATGTAGTACAGGTCGTCGCCGTCATGCCAAACACGAAACTCGGCACGCATGCGGTAAAACTCTTCTGGCGATGCAAATACGGCAAGTGTGTCGTTGTAAAAAGGAGCGAGCATGGCCGTCAACGTTTGAGCTTTTTCATCGAGTTGTCGTGTATAGTCAGCTGGGTTCGTTGTTAGGTGTGCCATAACGTCTCCTAAAATAAGTGAGCGCGCATTGTAACGATGCTCAATGAAAAGTCTACAGCAAGCTGAAGCGATAGATCTTTACCATAAACTGACAATATAACATTGCGCATAGTTACAAAATGTTACAAGATGCGGAGTCGCGACTTAAAAAATAAGTTTGCGAAAACAACTCAAATTATAAAGAACAACAATTAGAAAACTATAAAAAGGTTAAATCTATGTCTAAAGCTACCAAAGTAGGTGCGCTAACATTAGCGGCGCTTTCATTAGCTGTTAGCACAGCTATTCACGCTCATGGTAAAGCAGGCGATGCACTTGAGCGTGTTATTGTCGAATTTAAGCCAGGTTCCAAGCATTTAATTGAAGCTGCACTTCATGAGGACGCCGATGGTCATTGGGATGGTAAGGATGACAATAAAGACGGCGATAAAGATAAAGACAAGATCAAACAACAATTCAAACGATTCAACGCCATGGCGATTGAAGTTCCACATTCAGCTATTCATGGCTTAATGAATAACCCTAATGTAATCAGTGTAACTCCTGATGAAAAACGCGAAATTCTAAGCACTCAGTGGGAACCAGGTAAGCCATATGGTATCGAAATGGTGCAGGCTGACTTGGTTTCTGATAGCGCAGCTGGTACTCGTACGGTTTGTATTATCGACTCCGGCTACGATATGGGACACCCAGACCTACAAACTTCAGGTGTAACCGGTGTGAATGACTCAGGCACGGGTACTTGGTATACCGACGAAAATGGTCACGGTACACACGTAGCCGGCACCATCGCTGCTCTATCTAATGGCGAAGGCGTTGTGGGTGTTATGCCAAACGGCCAGGTAAATCTTCATATTGTGAAAGTATTCTCAGCTTCTGGTTGGGCATATTCTTCTTCATTAATGGCCGCTGCCGAACAATGTGCTGATTATGGCGCAAATGTAATTAACATGAGCTTAGGTGGTTCACGTGCAAACCGCACCGAAGAACGCGCATTCGCTCAGCTAAATGCAGCCGGTATTCTCAGCATCGCTGCGGCGGGTAACGACGGCAACACTCGTCATTCATATCCAGCGTCTTATGACGCGGTTGTTTCTGTCGCCGCAGTTGATGCAAATGAACAGCATGCAGCATTTTCGCAGCAAACCGATCAGGTTGAGTTAGCGGGCCCAGGTGTTTCTGTATTGTCATCAGTTCCACGCGGAACTGGCGAGAAAGTTGAACTAACTGTTGCGGGTACGGCGTTTGAAGCATTGGCAATGGAAGGTACAGCACGTACTCAGGCAACAGGTGCATTAGCAAACTGTGGTTTAGGTGACTCTGCGTGCCAAGACGCAGCAGGTAAAGTCTGTTTAATTGAGCGCGGCGTTGTGTCATTTGCTGAAAAAGTACAAGCCTGTGAATCCGGTGGTGGTGTTGGTGCCGTTGTTTATAATAACGAACCCGGTGCTTTATTGGGGACTATGGGTGACTACGTTGCATCAATTCCAGCGGTTGGCGTTAGTGATACCGATGGTGCTGCTTTATTAGGACAAGTTGGCAACAGCACAACAGTTGGTGTAACTGATAGCGACTGGGCATACTTTGACGGTACTTCTATGGCCACACCTCACGTTGCCGGCGTAGCTGCATTAGTATGGTCGCATCACACGACTTGTTCTAACGACGACATTCGTAACGCATTAGCAGTCACCGCTAAAGATTTAGGAGCCGCTGGGCGAGACACAATGTATGGTCACGGCTTGGTACAAGCGAAAGATGCTGTCGATTACTTAACAGCGAATGGCTGTGGTGGTTCTACTGGCGGTGACACGGGTGGCGGAGACACCGGTGGTGACGATGGCGGTACCAAGGGCCCAGGTAATGGTAAAGGTAATGGCAAAAAGTAAGAGCTGATTACTTTTTATCTCAAAAGCCCACTTCGGTGGGCTTTTTTTGCGCGCTTCGTTCACAAAATCAGCAGTCGGCAAAAAAACACATAAAAATGTGAAAAAGGCGCTTGACGCAGCCAGTTAAATCTCTAAAATGCGCCCCACGCTTGAGGCAGACAACGAAGTCGCCAAAAGCACAAGTTTTGAGTCTGAAAA
>NZ_LIPW01000002.1 GCF_001418345.1 Pseudidiomarina woesei | reverse complement strand
CCTAACACGGCCATCGGAGGCATTCCGCCCAAACAATTAACGCAAGCGGTTCATTAATTCTACGAATAACTGCTGCTTAAAATGGGGGGATTACAACGGGTCGAATAACGCATATTTGGTGACTGATGTACCTAAGCCGCACAATGCGTTTGACAACTATGTTTTAGTAATTGGTGAAACTACCGGACTGTGCATGGTTCGCGGAATAGGCAAAACTATAAACTCAAGCAATCATGGCATTCAGTTGAAATCAGCTTTCGAAGAGCTATCAGACGCACTGGATAAACTATATGGCACCTCAGAAAAAACTGATTTACTGCTTCCGGGTAGTATTTGGGACGAACCGGAAGATTGGATGACGGGACTGGCAAAAGAAGAACGCTACCTTTTTAATCAATGGGAAGGCGCGGGAAAAGGCCTTAAACACGACTTAGAAAGCATTGCGTTAGCGGCAAAAGCATTGAGTTCAAGTAAAGGGTATTTGGTTCTAGAGTATTCATTCTCAAATTATGACGCCTGTAAACAGGAAGCTGAAAACAAATCAAGCGATGCCCTCTAGATATTTCATAGGTAGCGTTCAACTGGAACGCTATCTATTCTCGAAGACAATGCAATCTTTTTCAACTAACCATTCAAGATGGCTCACTCAGCCGCTGGTAGGCTGCTTGCTTACTATAAATCGCGTCTTTCGCTTCAAATTAGAAAGATTTCGATGCTTTTAATCTATTGATTATTATACGGTTATTCTCTATCGTCCTATTTAACTCTTCTATTAAACGTGCTTTCTTTATACCTGTCTCAGCTATGTAGCGACTCGTGATACTGCCGACCATACCTAGCCACCAAGTATTCGTAATGGTTGCTACTCCACTACCAATCAAAAAGCTTAAATACGCCTTTGCGCTTCGATCACCAGCAGAACTTGCTTTCTCGTATAAAGTTAAACTTTCATTTTTATAAGAAGTGAACGCGATAAATGCCAAAGTAAAAATTGGAGGAGCAACACTCAAGTCTACGCTTCCTGAGGAGGCCGCTTGTTCAAGGTCTTCAATAATATCGGAATTACTAATTTCTGAGTTCTGAATATTTTCGCTAACACCTGTCATTGCGAGGTGAGAAAATACTTCGCTCGTTGTAACGATATCAATTGACGGATAAGTTTCAATAGCTTGCTTCACATATGAAACTGAATCAGTTGCCTTTGCCTGTATAACTTGAGCTATTTCATTATTTGGGCCGGTAATAGCAATGTCCCAACCTACTTGTGTTGGACTATCTGCTAGGCTTGCCACATAGCCGCTCGGAAGATTTCCATCATTTAAGTATTCGACATATCGCTGCTCAAATAATTTCCCTTTAACCGCATTGAATAAGCCTATCACTTGGTTTTCATCGCTTAGCGTTTTTAATCGCTCAATAAATGAAATTTCTTCCGATAATCGAGGGTAAGCCGCTGAATACGCCAATTCAACTTCAGCAGGAACGTTTGATGTGTTTAACATCACAATTGCTGATTCACCTCCTAAAAAGAGAGTATCTAACAATGGTTTACTTTTAATTGATTCTCGATAAAGTGCGCCTTGTTCTTCTACACGATCTTGAAGATGTTTTATCTCGGTTTTTGAGTACCGTAATTGCGCGTAAAACCCACCCAACTGCTCTCGACTTTTTAAGATCACTTCACTGACAAATTTCTGCAGTGCTTCCCTAATCTTTTTATGACGGCGATTCCAATTTGCGGGAACCTTTTCAATTACCTTTTCCGATACGTTAGTGACCTTCGCTCTAGTAGCGTTCCAAATTTCTTCAATTCCCTTTTTAATCATTCGTCTTACTCAGTGCTAAAATATTGAAAGTAGACATCAGTATTAATCATTTAATATATTTAGCGCAACATCGAACAAAATATACTCGCCCGTCTGATACGACTAATGCGATAGAAAATACTCAGCGCGGTAACGGTAAGTTGCTGCGCGGGGTCGCCTTGGTGGCTGTGATAACTCACTTTTATCGCTTCTTGATTGAGCGCGGCGTTGATTAAGCGCTTGTAGATGCGTTTGTCTATTTTGGGCGGCTTTAAATGGTGCGATGCTGGTGCCACGCGAACCCGCTTGCTCCAGTTGGCTGCGGCGGTGTCGCTGTTGTTTAGTTTAGCTTTGGCGCGTTTAAATAGGCCGTCGAGCGGGTCTAGAATATGGCTTGGGGTAATGTGTGCCAGTTGCTTTTCAGCCACCAGCAGCGCGAGTGCCACCGAGTCTTCAATATCAAACAGTTTGTCGAAGTCGCTGCGGTCAATGTGCCACACGTTGTTGTCGTCGCGATACACCCCGAAGTAGCCTTCTAATGCCGCCATGTCGCGCTGCACGCTGCGGCGCACCTTGCTGCTGACGGTGCCTTGCCCGTCGAGGGATTCCATAAGTTGGCTGATGGTTTTGGGCCCTTGATACAACGCTTGCAAATGCAGCAGTAGCCGGATGGCGCCTTCTTTGCTTGAACCCTTTTGATTATTAGTTGGTATGCCTTCGCCCCTTCCTTGTTTTTGCTCGGCATTGATAATGCGACGAAGCCGCTTGCTTTGCAAGCTTGGGGGGTAGAGAGGGGTGCAGACCCTGGTCCGGACCAGGGTCTGCACCCCTCTCTCACCGTAGCTATTTCATTCGTCATATAGCGGGAATTGACTGCTCAATCTATATCATTAATTGCAGCTACGTTGTCGCATTCACCATCCCCTACTGGAAGATATAATGGGCACGTAGTCGCTAACTGCGTGCAAACCATGGAGATTTCTCATGGCAAAGATAAAAATTGTCGCAGTTTCTGCTATTCCAATACTACTCGGTAGTATTTTTAGCCATGCTTCGTTTAGTCAAGAGCCAGGTAATGCCGCCCAACTTGATCCCATGCTTAATGGCACCGGCTACAAAATTGTCGATTACCGCACCGAGAGTAATGCCGATGTCGAATTTCGTGAATGGAACCATCCAGCATGGTCTACCTATGTTTATCATGACAATTCGTTTGCGTTTTTAGGAACGAGTCAGGTTCCCTGCCCGGACGTTAACGTCTGTGGTTCATTTCCTCTTAATGTCGTGGTTTATGCTCGCTACAACGCGTCTGGTGAATTAATCAGCGACGGGGTAACCGACGTCCAGCATGTTTACGCCGGTGCGTTTACTAATGATGGCAACAAATTTGTGGTATCCGGTACAGCGAGCGGGAATAACAATGCCATTGCTCGGTTTAATTTGGACGGTAGCCCAGATACCAGTTATGGCGACAATGGGATTTATTACGACACAGCGGGGCGTATTCCTACCGAAGCGGTTCTAGTTCATGATCGCGAAGGGCGATTACTCATCGCACATTCACCTACCGCTGGTGTTAGTCGTTTATTACCTGATGGAACTGTCGATTCTAGCTTTGGAACGAATGGTAGCACCGGACCATTGTTCACTGCGCAACAACTACCGTTGCCAATAGGCGGTTGGGATATCGCGCAAGCAAACGATGGGGCCTATTACATTGCATTAAGTGAGCAAGTGATTGTGCGCTTAACCGCCAATGGCCAAGTTGATACCAACTTTGGTGAAAATGGCATTTTAGAAACTGGCAGTGAGCGTTCTCACGGCATTGCTGCATTAAACGATAATGGCGTAGCAACCTTTGTCGGAAATTACCAAGGTACTGATGTTCGCCTTGTACGCTATGACAGTAACGGGAACGTAGTTGCCCAAACCGCGGTATTAAACGAAGGTGACAATGGCGATGGCTTTCGCTTTTATGGAACCGGCCAAGGAGGCAGCATAAAAGAGCTTGCCGATGGAAAATTATTAATTAGTTTGAACTGGGTTGGAGTGAATAGCAGTTTTCAAACCTCTTCGCGCCAAATGATTGGGTTATTTAATCCTGACCTGACGCCAGTTACTGATTTTGATGGTGATAATGGTCTAGTTACTCATGCCATACTTGGCGGATTCAACAACTCTCGCCCCGCCACCACGCGAGATATCTGGCATGATTCAGAAGGCCGATTTGTCATTATTGGGCACTCCAGTTTCGATACGTTAGACACGGTCGGCGCTGGCTATGCAACGTGGGCTGTGGGCCGCCTTTTGGGAACGTCAGATGGTACGCCACCGGTTGATACAACACCAGATGCCTTTAGTTTTTCGCCTGCCGAAAACGTTGGGGTTGCCACCACTGTGGTTTCTGATAGTGCCCAAATTACAGGCATTGACGCACCGGCCCCTGTAAGCATTGCTGGTGGTGATTATTCTATTGGTTGTGGCAGCACATTTACCAGTGCCGCTGGTAGCATTGAAAATGGCCAGTCCATTTGCGTAAAACATACTGCTGCAACAACATATAGCACAACCATGACGACTACGTTGACCGTTGGCGGCGTAAGTGCCGATTTCGTATCGACAACCCAAGCGGAACCTGTTGGTGACCCAGATACAACACCGGATGCGTTTTCTTTTGAGTCGCAAGCTGACGTTGATTTGTATTCGGTTGTTACGTCTAACACTGTGGCTATAACCGGTTTCGATACTGCAACGGGAATTAGCGTTGCTAATGGCTATTATGCCATCAATTGTAGCGGCGACTTTATTAACGAAGCCAGCGAACTTGAACCAGGACAAAGTGTTTGTGTGCAGCACACAGCCGCAGATACCTGTTTAACAGATACCACGACCATACTTACCATTGGCGGCGTGCAGGGGGCGTTTACGTCAACCACGGTAGATGACAGTGTGGACTCGGATGGCGATGGTATAACCGACTGTTTAGACAGCGCTCCGTTTGACGCTCAAGAAGCCGAGGTAGCACTCGATGGCGGCAATGCTATCGGCATGACGGTTGACGACGGTTTATTTAGCGGTATTACTTGGAGTGACCCATCAAACTTAGAAAACCTTCCTGAGGATATGGCGTTTGATTACGGTTTAGTGAGCTATGCCGTCACTAATCTGGCTCCTGGTGCAACCGTTCAAGTTGTGTTGACTTATCCTGCTGATTTAGCCGTGGGTACAAAAGTTTATAAATACAACGAAACTGATGGGTTCACGGAGTTTTCGAACGCAGTTATAAGTGGTGCCACTATCACGTTAACGTTAGTTGATGGGGGTAGCGGTGATGCTGATGGCGAGGCCAATGGTGAGATTATTGATCCGGTTGGGCCAGCGGCACCTATTGCTGAAGAGCCTGAGCCAGAGCCAGAGCCAGAGCCAGAGCCTGAAGCTCCGCCGGCCTCATCAAGCAGCGCGCTGTCATGGTATTTACTGCTTATTGGTATTGCGTTGGCGTATCGTCGTCGGCGCTAGCATAAGTGCAACATAGAGAGGGGTGCAGACCCTGGTCCGGACCATGGTCCGGACCAGGGGCCGCCCCCTTCTCTGCTAGTGGCCGCCGAGTATGTCGGCGGCGTCAGCTTTGTCGTGCACGCCAAAGCGGTCGACGATGGTGGCGCTGGCTTCGTTGAGGCCGCGCACTTCTACTTCGGCGCCTTCACGGCGGAATTTAATCACCACTTTATCTAGCGCGCCCACCGCGGTAATGTCCCAGAAATGCGCTTTGGTGAGGTCTATCACCACTTTGTCGAGCGCTTCTTTGAAGTCAAACGAGTCAATAAATTTGTCGGCCGACGAGAAAAACACCTGGCCAACCACGGTATACACGCGCTCACTTCCGGCTTCGTCAATGGTTGACGACACGCTCATGAAGTGGCCAATTTTGTTGGCGAAGAACATTGCGGCCAGCAACACGCCCACCCCGACACCAATGGCCAAGTTGTGCGTGGCAACCACCACCACCACGGTGGTGACCATGACGATGTTGGTCGATAACGGATGATTTTTTAGATTGCGAATAGAGTCCCAGCTGAAGGTGCCTATAGATACCATGATCATCACCGCCACCAGCGCGGCCATGGGTATTTGCTTCAGCCATTCGTCTAACACTAATATCAATACCATCAAAAACACGCCGGCGGTTAAGGTAGACAAGCGCGTGCGCCCGCCCGACTTCACGTTAATGACCGACTGGCCAATCATGGCGCAACCGGCCATACCGCCCATTAAGCCTGCGCCGATGTTGGCAATGCCCTGCCCTTTACACTCGCGGTTTTTGTCGCTTGGGGTGTCGGTTAGGTCATCAACGATGGTTGCTGTCATCAGTGATTCAAGCAAGCCGACGACAGCTAAGCCCGCAGAATAAGGGAAGATAATGGCTAAGGTTTCAAGGTTTAACGGTACATCTGGCCATAAGAAAATAGGCAAGGTGTCAGGCAATTGGCCCATGTCGCCCACGGTGCGAATATCAATATTCCAGAAAATTGCGACCACGGTTAATGAAATAATACACACCAGCGGTGACGGCAGCATTTTGCCAATAACGGGTACGTACGGGAACAAGTAAATAATACCTAAGCCGGCTGCAGTCATGGCGTATACGTGCCAGGTAACATTCGTTAGTTCTGGCAGCTGCGCCATAAAAATTAATATCGCCAAGGCGTTCACAAAACCGGTAACGACCGAGCGCGACACAAAGCGCATTAAAGAACCAAGCTTTAAATAGCCGGCGCCAATTTGCAGCACACCGGTTAATAAAGTTGCGGCGAGCAAATATTCCAAACCGTGGTCACGTACTAAGGTGACCATTAATAACGCCATGGCACCGGTTGCTGCCGAGATCATGCCTGGTCGGCCGCCGGTAAATGCAATAATTACGGCGATACAAAACGAGGCATATAAACCAATTTTCGGGTCTACGCCGGCAATAATTGAAAAAGCAATGGCTTCTGGAATAAGCGCAAGTGCGACCACTATACCCGCTAGTAAATCACCACGGATATTCGAAAACCACTGGTTCTGAATGGCTTTGAACATATTTAAAATTTCGCTTTTTAGTTAAAAATGAATAAATAACAAATACAGAAATGCGCCGCGTTAATGGCTCTTATTTATTAAAGAGTTTAAACGCAACGTTTATTAGAAATGTGAACGCTAGGGTGGCGTAAGGTTAAACAAACCAGGTTTCTCCGTCGTTTTGAAGCCGCGGATTATACGGAAATCTTTGATCGAACGCAAAAGATGCCTGTTGAAATAAAGTTTGACTTACTCAGGAATAAGCGTACAGTGGGCGGCGTTGGTTAAGAAACAGCAAGTTAAATCTCTCTACGTCGCCTTATTGTCGCATTCAGTTAGTAACAATCTTCGTCCTGTAGCTTTAAATTTCCATTTTTTACCCCGCATGACTCCGTTCATAGCATTTGGCTGTGGCGGCAAACTTATTAAAATTTCAGGATAAATATTATGTCTACTACAGTAACTGGTACCGTAAAGTGGTTTAACGAATCGAAAGGTTTTGGTTTTATTGAGCAACAAGGTGGCGCAGACGTATTTGCTCACTTTAGCGCTATTTCAGGTAACGGTTTCAAAACCCTTGCCGAAGGCCAACGTGTATCGTTCTCGATCACTCAAGGTCCTAAAGGCCCACAAGCTGAAAACATCGTTGCTTTATAAGCTTCGCTTTTCGCTGTAAAAATTGATTGAAAAGGAGCTCTTTTGAGCTCCTTTTTTTGTGCCTTGAAATTGACGAGAAAAGGCATCACATAAGAGGTAATTACCGAGTGTGAGGTGTACTTATGTCTGATCAATTTATTGCGGCCTGCCCTGCGTGCCATAAAAAGAACCGTGTGGCGGCTGACAAACCTCGTGGTGAAGCCAAATGTGGGGCTTGTAAGTCGCCGCTATTCCCGGGCAAAGCTTTCAACGTAACGGCTGACGAGTTTCGGGCGCACCGCGATAGTGACTTGCCGTTGGTGGTGGACTTTTGGGCCAGTTGGTGCGGTCCGTGCCAGCAATTTGCGCCTATTTTCGAGCAAGTTGCGCAGCAGTACGCTGACAAAGCGCGCTTTGTGAAGGTAAGTACCGAAACTGAGCCGCATTTAGCGCAACATTTTATAATTCGCAGTATTCCAACGCTTATGGTGGTGAAGAACGGCCAAGAAGTAGCCCGCCAAGCCGGCGCTATGGGCCCATCGCAGCTGGTGCAGTGGCTGAATCAACATCTTTAAGAAAGGGGTGCAGACCCTGGTCCGGACCCAGCTCTGGACCAGGGTCTGCACCCCTCTCTCCCACTTCGTCACTCATCGAGTGAGCATTGCAGACAGCGTGCGTTGCCGGTGATGAGCTTAGAAATGCCGTTGCGGTTGCGGGCAAAGAATAAGTAGCCTTTGTCTGCTAGCCATTTAATGACGGGCCAGCGCAGCGCTGCTGTCATCCAACCACGCCCCACCGCAGACCATGCGGCATGGGTCACGTCTAAGCCGTAAATCATGTCGCCGTTGGCTTTTTGGCCATGCAAAATACGATTTGCTTCGGCAATATCCACGCGTGGAAAACGTGTGGCAAAGTCATTCGCCCAAATGTTTTCAAATTGCAGTTTGTGCTGTTTGTCTTTGGCTTTAAGTTGCCGCATTTCTTTTACACAAAGCGGACAACCACCGTCGTAAAATATTATTAACGCTGCCACTTTAATTACCTTGTTAAGTTTGAACCTGTGTTCTGTATTACGTGTTAACGATAGCTTATGATCACCGCCCAGTTATAACGATAATAAGGAAACCGGTATGAAACTTACCGTCGAAATTAGTAAATACCCACTGCAAGAAAATTATATTGACGCTATTCGTGGCTTTATTGATGAGTTAGCTAAATACGACAAGGTGCATATTATTACCAACACGCTAAGCACCCAGTTATTCGGTGACTATGATGACGTGATGACTGCTTTGCAAGCATGCATTCGTTGGTCTTTTGATAAGTACGGAAAAGTTGTATTTGTGTGCAAGTTCTTGCACGGAGATTTACGCCCAGAATAGCAATGAAGAAGAGAGGGGTGCAGACCCTGGTCCGGACCAGGGTCTGCACCCCTCTCTACATCAAAAGAACAGAATCACCGTCCACACCACGCCCATTAAGCACAGTGCAAAAAACACGGCGGCGGATGCGAGGTCTTTGGCGCGGCCGCTAAGCTCGTGAAACTCGGCCCCAACGCGGTCGACAACCGCTTCTACTGCTGAATTTAGTAACTCGGTTATTACCAAAATAAACAGGGTGAACAATAATAAAAGTCGCTCCACCATAGTCGCTTCAACCAAAAAAGCGACAGGTACTAAAATGGCGCACATAAGCGCTTCTTGCCGAAATGCAGCTTCATAGCACCATGCATTTTTAATGCCCCGCATGGAATTGAAGGTGGCATGCACAATTCTATCAATGCCGGTTTTATTTGCTTTCATGTTTAGTTCCAAATTCGACCCATTTGGCCAAATGGTTTACTTAAAGTATTCAACGCGTTAGTTTGTATCATTCATTTCTTAAGACTTACTTAAGGTTTCACAGATAAGCTCTGATTGCTACGGCAATACAGGACTTTTTATGAAATTTTTTAGGCCGTTTTTTTTATTCTACAGCACAAGCTTAATTGGGCTTGGGCTGTTTCGCATTCTGTATTTCATACTTTATAACGAGCGCGTGCAAGCGGTGACCTCGTTGCCCGTTTATTTAATGACGGGTATTCGTGCCGATATAATTGTACTTGGCTATTTTGCGCTTATTGCTTTAATGACTTTACCTGTTTTTGCTTTATTTAAAGCTGAACGTGCTTGGTATAAAGCAAGTACTGTGTGGTTTGCAATAATCGGCTTACTTATTATTTTTATGGAATTTGCAACGCCAGCGTTTATTGCCCAATACGACACGCGTCCAAACCGTTTATTTTTTGAATATTTAGCCTACCCACAAGAGGTTTTTGCAACGCTTTGGAATGGTTTTCGCGGCTGGTTCATTGCCTCTGTCGGTGCAACGGGTATCGCGATTATTGGCATTCGCCAACACACGAAACGTCAATTACGTACGGCTCCAAATCAGCGTATGCCGTGGCAGGCATGGGTTGCATGGCCGTTAATTCTTTTCATGGTGTTTGTTGGCGTGCGCTCTACCGTGTCGCACCGCCCCGCTAACCCAGCATTTTTTGCTACCACCGCCGACCCTTTGATTAATTCGCTGTTTATTAATTCAACCTATTCACTGTTATATGCTGTTTATAATTTAAAACACGAAAGTAAAGCCAATTTGGTGTATAGCAATCAAGCTGAACATGAAATTATTCAAACGGTTTTAAATGAGCCGCATTTGGCGCAGCAGCAATATACTCAGCCTAATTACCCAACCGTGCATTTTCAGCCGGCCTCGGTGCAGCGTGAAAAACCACTTAATGTGGTGATTATTCTAGAAGAAAGCTTAGGCGCAACTTTTGTTGAGTCGTTAGGTGGCCTGCCGTTAACCCCAAATTTAGAGCGCCTGAAGCAGCATGGTTGGTGGTTTGAGCGGCTATATGCCACTGGCGTACGGTCGGTACGAGGCATTGAGGCTGTGGTGGCAGGCTTTCTGCCTACCCGAGCGCGCAGCACAGTGAAGCTTTCCAATTCGCAGCGCGATTTTTTTACCATTGCTGAGTTTTTACAACGGCAAAATTACACCACTGAGTTTATATACGGTGGCGAGGCCCATTTTGACAACATGGCGACCTTCTTCGCGGGCAATGGGTTTACAAGCATTATTGATCAACGCCACTATGAAAATCCGAAGTTTGTGGGTAGTTGGGGCGTTAGTGACGACGACGTGTTTGGGCGTTTGCATGAGCGCCTGCAAACTGCGCAGCAAAACCCAGAACAACCCTATTTTGCGTTGGCATTCAGTTCGTCAAATCATGAACCTTTTGAGTTTCCAGACAATACCATTGAACTGGCCGAGCAGCCGAAACAGACCCTAAACAATGCGGTAAAATATGCCGATTATGCGCTAGGCAAGTTCTTTGACAAAGCGATGGCGAGTGATTACTGGCACAACACCATTTTTTTGGTGGTGGCTGATCATGACACGCGCGTTTATGGTAACGAACTGGTGCCGGTGAATAAATTTCATATTCCGGGGCTAATTTTAGGCGCCGATATTCAACCCAAACGTTTAACCGCTATTGCTAGCCAGATTGATTTGTTACCCACGCTAGTGTCGTTGGCAGGCGTTAGCGGCGAATTGCCTGTGTTAGGCCAAGATTTAAGCGCTGAAACTCCAGCCGCAAATCGCGCGATGATGCAGTTTGGCGATAATTTTGGTTGGTTAGAAGATCATGAACTTACGGTGCTAACCGTGGACGGCAAGGCGATGCGCTATAGCTACCAGCCGGCGCAGCACCGCTTAACCCCGTTAAATGAGCCCTTAAGCCAAGCTGAGCTGACCCGCATTCGCGCCCATGCGGCAATACCCTCGGTACTTTATCAGCAGCGCTTATACCACGTGCCGCAGCCGTAGCTCGCAGCAAAATGTAGAAAGGGGTGCAGACCCTGGTCCAGACCGGGGGCCGCACCCGGTCTGGACCAGGGGCCGCCCCCCTCTCTTATAAAAAACATCAACGCCAAGCTGTTGCGCCAAGTTCTCCACAATACTCAAGCCCAAACCGGCGCCTTCAACGTTTAACTGGCGGCCGCGATAAAAGCGCTCGCTTACCCGCTCAATGTCTACGGCATGATCGGCAGCTACAGCGTTGCAAATAGTTAGCCTATCAACATCAAAACTCACTGTTAAAAAACTGCCCGCAGGCGCATATTTAATGGCGTTGTCAATGAGGTTGCTAAACAATAAATACCAATAACTATGCTCGCCGTGGCAAATTAATTTGGCCGGAATTTGCACGTCGCTGGTTAAGCCTTTGGCGTCTATTCGATGGTAATTATCCGCCAGTACTTGGCGTAAAGATTTGGCAATATTGTCGTTGCCCTGCACAGCAACCACGTTATCCACTTTTGCTAATAGCAACAGGCTCTCCACCAAATTAATAATGCGATTGGTGCTTTGCAGCAATTCATCAAGTTCTGCAGCTGCCGGCGCAGCGCCAGCATCACGCAAACGCTGCAAACGCACTTTCAGCGCTGCTAGCGGCGTTCGTAGCTCGTGGGCGGCATCGGCCGAAAAACGCTTTTCCCGAGCAAAGGTTTGTTCAATGCGCGCTAAATAGTAGTTCAAGGAATGTTTAACCAACTCAACTTCTTCACCGTCGTTGGCAGGCGGAAAGGCAGAATAGTCGTTGGGTTGGCGACTGCGCAACGCGTTAGAAAGCCGCGCAAAACTTTGAAAACTTCGGTTAATTGCCACCCAGCCAAGCCACAGCATAAAGGGTAATAGCAATAAAACTGGCACTATGGTGTCAACAGCTAAGTCTGATCGCACCTCAGCACGAAAATCGTCTTCTTGAAGTAGCAATACCCGCGCAGAGCCATTGGCTGTAGTCATGCCGAACACATGCCAGTGTTGGTCATTCAGCTGATAAATAGAAAAGCCTTCGGAAAACGGTAGCTCCTGTTGCGTGGGCGCGTTGTCGCTATACAGTTGCCAACGGCTATCAACACCCTCAATACGGTAGGCCAGTTTGTTTTCATAATCGTGCTTATTAAGCGACGGAATAACCACTTGCTGCTGGCCTGCAACCAATTGCTGTTGAGCCGGCTCAGCCACCATTACTGCTAAGGTTTTCGCTTGCTGAATCATTTCGGCGTCGAATAGCTCGTCAACTTCGTGGCTAATTTCGAAGTAAATCCACGCTGCAGAAATACTTGAACACAACAAATACACCACCGAAACTGTCACTAATATGCGCCGCCGAATAGAGCGCATTCGCCGTAGCAACAACTGTAACAAGCCCTTTAAACGCGACATGTTAAACGATAGCCTATGCCACGAATGGTTTCGATACAGGATTTGTTGCCCAGTTTTTTGCGTAAGTTCGACACATGAACCTCAAGCGCGTTGCTTTCAATATCTGACTCATTGTCAAACACGGCCACTTCCAGCTTGTCGCGGCTGTGTACGCGTTCTGGCGCATGCATTAACGTTTTCAGCAACTCAAATTCGCGGCGCGACAAATGAATCGGTTCACCATGAAAAGTCACCTCACGGGTTTGGGTGTCAAGCTGCAATGCCCCAACAGCCAGCACATTTGAGGCAAAGCCATATTGCCTGCGAACCAGCGCCCGCAAACGCGCCGCAAGTTCATTTAAGTCAAAAGGTTTGGTTAGGTAGTCGTCGGCGCCGTTATCAAGTTGCTGCACAATTTCTTGGCTTTTGTCGCGTGCGGTTAAAATAAGAATTGGCAAAGTTAACCCGCGCTTGCGGCAACTTACTAGCACTCGCGAACCTTCAAGATCAGGCAGGCCAAGGTCTAACACCATAGCGCTGTATTCGCCGTGGTTCACCGCACTAATAGCCGCAGCGCCAGTTTGCACCCAGTCCACGCTAAAACCGCGCTCGGCTAAGCCAAGCTTTACCGCTTGGCCTAGCATCGAGTCGTCTTCTACCAATAACAACCGCATGTTATCTCACTTTTTTGCGAATTTTTGC
The DNA here is from genome assembly GCF_001418345.1 of Pseudidiomarina woesei. Lineage (GTDB taxonomy): Bacteria > Pseudomonadota > Gammaproteobacteria > Enterobacterales > Alteromonadaceae > Pseudidiomarina > Pseudidiomarina woesei. The sequence goes on along the minus strand of NZ_LIPW01000002.1, from coordinate 353,916 downwards.
ATACAGGGCTTCAACTTCCTTGCGCCGCTCGGCATCGGCTAATGGCCGTTCAGGCCGCGCTGGTGCGGCAAGGGCCTTTTCTGCAAACTGCTGCGCCCGAAGGTAATCTCGTTGCTCATACAAATAATCGGCATAAAAGTAGTTGGGGTCAATGCCATTGGGGTTAAATTCTAAGGCTTTTTCGAGTAGTTCCTTGGCTTTATCATCGTCGCCGAAACCGAGCGGCCAGCCCGGTACTTTAAAATACAAGGTACCTAAGCTTGCGTAGGCCGAGCCTTGTAGTGCATCTGGCTGCAACGCTAACGCTTTTTCTAAGCTTGCGCGTGCGTCTTTTGCTAGCCCCAGTGCGCCTAAGCCACCTTTGGCGCCGGCGTAGGTGCTTTGCACAATACCTTGCCAAATATAAGCTTCGGCGTTATTTGGCTCGGCTTGCACCCACTGTTTCGCTTGTGCAAGTAATGCCTCAAAAGCTTTTTCTTGGGCGTCGTCTTGCAAAGTATAGTTTACCTCAGCCCAGCGTTTTTGAATGTCTTCAAGGGTTGTTGCTGCGGCAGTTTGACTTGTTAAAACAGCCAGTATTGCGGTAATTAAAAAGCGTTTCATTTGCTTTGCTCCTGAGTTAATTGATAAAGCAGTTTTTGTGGTTTTTTCATGCCGTTCGCGACCAAACTTGGTAACCAACCGTTTAGCCAGACAAATAAGCGCTCCGGCCAGCCAATAACGACAAGCTGTTGTTGGGTTTCAATTTGTCTTAGCACATGGGCAGCCACCACTGCGGGGCTGTCGGCGTGGGTATGCAGGCGTTCATTCAGTTCGGCGGTAATGCCGTCGTTGAAGGTGGTGCTTATTGCCCGCGGTGCGCAATACATCAGCTTTGGCCCATGGGCCCCTAGTTCGCGCTGCAATGCTTCGGTAAAACCGCGCAAGCCAAACTTTGACGCACAGTACAGGGTCTGCCCTGGGTAGCCTAAACTGCCAAATACCGAGCCCATATTGAGAAACCAACCGCGTTGCTTGGGTAAATAGGGCAACAAGGCGGCCGTTAGCTGCATGGGCACTATTAAGTTGGTTTGAATAACGCTATGAATATGCTCGGCGCTTTGTTGCGACAGTAACCCTGCGTGATTAATAGCGGCGTTGTTAATAACCCCGGTTACCGGCAGCTGGGTGCTGCGCTGTTGCTCTACATAGGCTTGCAACTGCACCAGCGCGTCTGGCTGGGTTAAATCAAGCACATAATATGACTGCTGATAGACATTGCCGAGTGCTTGGAGCGCCGCTTCGTTGCGGCCCACAAGTAATACTTTCGCACCGCGTTCGCTCAGCGCTTTGACGAGGCTTTGCCCTAGCCCACCTGCGGCACCGGTAAGAATAATATGCTGCTGTTGCCAGTTCAATTTAGGCATGGGCCACCTCGGGTTGTAATGCAAACGCTTGCGCGAGTTCAGGCAAGGCACGGAACATATCGCCGTACAACCGGTACACCTGCTTGGCGGTGAGAATAATGGCCTGCTGCATGGTGGGGTCTTCTATGCGGTTCATAAGTTGCTCAAAAAACGCGACATGCTCAAGGTCTAACGCGCCGTGAGAATTAAGGTAGCTAAAGGCCTTTTTCGGCAACTGCAGGCTGCTTTGAATTTGACCCGCCGCTTGGCTCGCTAATTGCACGCTGGTGCCTTCTAGCACGTGCGCCATGCCAAAAAACGACGCCGCATGTAGGTTATCAATGTTGCCGTACACCAAACTCACCATGGCTGCCGTGCTGCTATGCGGTTCAGCGCGTTTGGCCTGTTCGGCGCTAGCACCGGTTGCGGCAATATCGTTGAGTATCCACTGCTCATGGCCATATTCTTCGTTAATGTATTCAATAATCGCTTTGCGCAGCCATTCATGATCATGGCTAATGCGGCTGCCGGCGCGCATTAACAGCGGCGTGGTATGTTTGACATGGTGATAGGCTTGCTGCAAAAACGCTTGGTATAGGGGCAAACTAATATTGCCCTGTAGTGCTTTTTGGATAACTGGGGCCGACAGCAAATACTGCTGTTCTGCTTGGGTTGCGTGAACTAACTGCTGAAAAAAGTTCATGGTTATTACCTCATGGTTGCTCATGCTGTTGCACTGGGCTCGGGTGATGGTTGGTTGTTGGTTGGCAAAAAGTGCGCATAAGTATTCGCAATGCTGTCGCGACGATTACGCCCCGTTCCGGTAAGCATTTGGTTTGCGACGCTAAAGGGTTCGCAAATTGAAAACCAACGGCGAATGTGAGCATATTCAGGAAGCCGCGAATTTACTTGGTTTATGGCGTTTGATAGTTGCTGCTGCATGCTGGTGTTCATGACAGGCGCAGCGCTCTTGGCAGATTGACTAGCAACAATAAGCGCAGTAATGGGCATATCTTCACCACCAAACACCGCAGCCTGCATAATTTCAGGTGTGCTGGTTAATTCAGCTTCCAGCCACTCGGGGTCAACATTGCGAGCAAAGGGTGTGATTATGGTGTTCTTTTTGCGGCCGTTTACGAACACGTAGCCCTGCGGGTCAATATGGCCCCAGTCGCCAGTATAAATGTGCTTGGGGTACCAACTGCTGCGGTCATGCACGTAGCCCAACATGGTGTTGCCTTGCAGCACAATTTCACCATGTTCAATGGTCAGCTGAGCATGGTTTAGCGCGGTGCCGACGCTGCCCACTGGCGCCTTATTGCCAGGGCCGTTAAAGCACGCTACCGAGCTAAACTCTGATAATCCGTAACCTTGAAACAAGGGTAATTCAAGTTCGGCGGCACGCTGTTCAATGCTTGGTAATAGGCGTGCCCCGCCCACCGCAATGACGCCAAACGAGGATGCGTTAAGCGCGCCTTGTTCAGTGGCCTGAATAATGGCACTTACCAAACCCGGCGTGGCAATCACACTTTGAGGTTGGTACTGGCGCAAATTCGCGACAACGTGCTGTAAATCGGTATCTGCCAGAACCATTTCATAGCCGCGCCACAACCCCAAATACACGCCGGCAATGTTCTCTAGCAACACCGCCAAGGGCATGACGCATAAGTGGCGTTGCACGCGTATTTGACCCAACCGATCGTCAAGTGCTGTCACGGTTTTAACGATATTTTCGGCGCTTAGGCAAACTCCCTTGGGCTGGCCTGTACTGCCTGATGTATAGGTGATTTTTACGGTGCCCTGTGGTAACTCCGGAAGGCTATTGGGCGCTAACGCTTGCCATTGCGGTACGTTTTGCAGGTTAGTTAAAACAACTTCTGCGCCACTGTCGGCCAAAAGCTTTCGTTGCTGCTCGGCAGTAAAAAACGGCGGCACCGGAATACACACCATGTTGTTGAATAGTAAAGCTAAGTCGTTAATCACCCACTGAATGCTATTGGCTTGGTGAAGTGCAACGCGCTGTAATCCACTATTTGTCAGCATTGTCATGCGCTCGTTTACGGCTGCCAACAACTGTTGATAAGTTAAACAGCCATGTGGATCGCGTAACGCGGTGGCGTTGGGTTGTTGCTGCGCATGGCGCTGCAACCGCTGGTACAGAATATGGTTCATATGGCCACCTTGGCTTGGTTAGGTACGGTTTGGCTGGGCACGTGTGCGCCTGGCGTGCGCCCCCACCGCTGTTGAACCGCGGCCATGAACACTTGGGGCTGTTGCTGATAATAGTTACCCCATAGGTTTTGCAGTGTTTCTGGCAGCGCCTGTTCATACGCTGGTGCAAGCGTTTGCGCCTGAATGCCAAGGCGCTTGAGCTTAAGCTGCAAAAAGCGGGTTACCGTAAACAGTAAATATTGGCGCTGAAGATCATGGGCCGCTTGGTGAATTGCCACAAATAACGGCTGTAAGTAGTTACCGCTAAGCACCGCCATGGAACCTACTTCAGCGAGCTTTTGGCGCCGTTGTTCTAGCGGTTTGCTTAGGTAGTACTCAGAAAACAGTGGGCCCTCTTCGGCCAGTTGCATGCCACAGGCAGCCACAATTTGTGTACCTTCAAAAACGGCAATTAAGCGCTGCGGCAGGTGGTTTAGGCAGGCATTAAAATGCACCCAATAGCGCTCACAAATAAAGCGTTCAACGGCTTGCCGTTGCGGATGATTAAAGTCAATAAGTTGGTACGACATAGTTCAGGCTCCGTAGCTAACGTGCGGTTTCGTTAGTGTTGCCTGTTACTTTAGGTGGGAAAACTTAAGAGAAGCTTAACAGTGATGCTGAAACGGTGTAGCGCGGTTTGCGGGAAAAGTTCCCAGCGTAAAACAAGAGAGGGGTGCAGACCCTGGTCCGCACCCTGGTCCGCCCCCCGCTCTATAGCGGGGGCCGCCCCCTCTTCTTAAAAGTTGTAGCGCACGCCCAACATAGCTACTGTCGGGTCAATTTCAACGTCAACAGACTCAGCAGTTACGCCATTAATGCGCACGTCGGCGGTGGTGTCGATGTCCATGCGGCTAACCATGAAGTGAACGCCCCACTTTTCGGTTAATTTGTAGTTGAAACCAGCTTGAACGGCGTAACCGAAGCTGTCCGACAAAGCTAAATCAACCGTATCGTTGGCGGTTATCACGCCCAATGCGCCTAAGGTACCCGCCAACTCTGGTGCAACTTTGTCTTCAAAAAATGTGGTGTAGTTTAAACCTAAGCCGACGAACGGCTTAAAAGCGTCAGAGCCAACATCAAAATGGTATTGCGCAACTAAAGTTGGTGGCAAATGCTTGGTGCTACCCACTTTCAAACCAGCAATAGCGCCAGTGCCGTGAATATCATGGCTAAACGGCGTGGCGGCAATGAGTTCTAGGGTCCAATTATCGTCAATTTTATAGTCAATGGTTAAACCTAACTGCGTATTGCTATTAACGCTTACGCCCATGCTACCTGCCGGCGCGCCTGCAACAGCCTCAATAACAGGCAAAGAACCGCTGCTGTCATTAGGCATTACGCCAATAGCACCAACATTCACTGAAACTTCGGCATAAGCTGGCACTGCTGCACCTAAAGCGAGTAAACTACAAGCAATTATTGACTTTTTCATACAACTCTCCTTCGTTAGTTGCCGCCATTTTAAGGGCTAACCCAGGAAATAAGTTGATCGTGATCAATAAATAAATACACAGAAAAATCAGGGGTATTATTCACGTCCGCAACTACCACTTAAGGAGTATATTCGTGGTCAAAAAGCTAGTTTTCCCAGTATTAATGAGCTGTTATATGGCATTACTCATGACCTGTTTAATCACCTATATTAATACAGGGTTCGATGCCGGATTTTGGGCGCGTTGGTGGACAGCTTTTTATATCGCCTGGCCAATTGCTGGTGTGTTAATGTTTTTCGGCGCACAGCGTATTCGTGAATTAAGCGAACGCATTTCAAAAAAACTTTAGCTTAAGGAAATAAGCCTATGAAATTGCACAGTTATCTTTTATTAATTGCCGTCGCAGCAGTACTAGTTACCAGTAATTCGTGGGCTTCAAGCGACTCGGAAAAGCAAGCTCAAGCGCTTGCGGAATATCAGCAACATGCAAAAAACATGCAGTCTGGCATGTCCATGAAAGCGGTGGTTGTTGCCGCTCGTAACGCGTTTATAGCAAGTTCAGCTTACAAACCTTACGATGGCCCTGAAGTGGGGTTGCAAAGTAGCTTAAGCGCCGCTTTCGATTCCCAAAATTGGCAGCAATGTCTTGAGCTGTCGAAACGCCTGCTAGATTACTCTTACGTTTCTTTAATTGGCCATTACACGGCTTATGCATGCAATAGTGAGCTTGGCAATAGTGAACAAGCTGAGTTTCACGGCATTCTCACTGAGCAAATCATTGATGCCATTGTGGCAGACAAAAACGGGCTGTCACCCGAGTCAGCATTTACCACGCTAAGTACCCCAGAGTTATACATGTTTTTGGGCGTAATGGGGCTGACGGCCACCGAGCAAGGCCTGCAAGAGCGCGAAGGCCGTGTATTTGACGCAATGACTGTGCACGGCGAAGGTATTCCTGAAGAATCCCCTGTTATTTTATATTTCGATATTACCGAGCAATTTAAGCGCGGCTTTAACGAAATCAAGAGCGAAATCAAGAGCGACAACAACCAACAAGGTAACAACCAATAAATGCTATTTCAGCCGGAACAAAGCTACACCAAACTGTCACCATTGCTTGCTAGCCCGTGCGCACCAAGCCCGGTGGCAGAGCCGCAATGGATTGCATTTAACCAAGCGTTAGCCAACCAGCTTGAAATTCCAAGCGCCTACCACGCAACCGAACAAGGCTTGCAGCTTTATGCGGGCAACCAACTACCCGACTGGGCCCAGCCCCATGCGCTTGCATACGCTGGGCATCAGTTCGCAAACTTTGTGCCACAACTAGGCGATGGCCGCGCCCTGCTACTTACCGAGGTTGTAAACGCGAATCAGCAGCGCTTCGACATTCAGCTTAAAGGTGCAGGCCGAACGCCCTATTCGCGCGGCGGCGATGGTCGCTCGGCCATTGGCCCTGTGCTGCGCGAATACCTTGTTAGCGAAGCCATGCATGCGCTCAATATACCCACCACGCGCGCCTTAGCAGCTGTTGCCACTGGCGAAGTCGTACAACGTGAAAGCGCGCAGCCAGGCGCCATTTTAACCCGAGTGGCAAGCAGCCATTTACGGGTGGGAACGGCGCAGTATGTGCTGGGTTTGAAGCGCTATGATTTGCTCAAGCAATTCGCCGACTATGTTATTCAACGCCATTACCCAAGTGCTGCTGAGGCCGCAAACCCATACCTTGATTTATTAAATCAAGTGATTGATAAACAAGCACAACTTATTGCTAAGTGGATGAGTGTTGGCTTTATTCATGGCGTCATGAACACCGATAATATGACTTTAAGCGGTGAAACCATTGATTACGGCCCTTGTGCCTTCATGGAAGCCTACAATCCGGCGCAAAAATTCAGTTATATTGATCGCCGCGGCCGTTATGCGTATCAAAACCAGCCGCCTATTGCTATGTGGAACTTAGCCCGCTACGCCGAAACTTTGCTGCCCTTGTTAACCGAAACCGACAACGACACCGAGCAAGCTATTCAAGTGGCGACTGCTGCTATTGAAGGATTTGAAAGTGTTTACCACGGTTACTACGAACAAGCCATGGCTACCAAAATTGGCCATGGGCATAAAGCTTCAGAGCCAGTTACACAGCAGTTACTAGAGCGCTTATTGCATTTGATGCAGCAACAACAGGTGGATTTCACCCTGGCTTTTCGTTACCTCGGTGATACAGATTCAAGCCGCTTCATTGAATTATTTAGCCAGGACACAACCAGTGCGAAAAACTGGTATCAAGACTGGCTAGCTAGCCACAACGACTCCAAACTAACCGTCGTAAAACAAGCCATGAACCAAGTGAACCCTGCGGTCATTCCTCGTAATCACCGCCTTGAAGAAGTCATTCAAGCGGCGCAGAATAGCGGCAACTTGCGCCCTTTCAACCGATTCGTACAAGCCTTGCAACAACCTTTTGAAGAGCGCCAAGAGTTTGCCGAGTTTATGCAGCCAGCGAAACCAAGTGAGCAGGTAACAACGACTTTTTGTGGCACTTAAAAATTTGTGTTTTTATCAGGTTGTGGTAGAAAAGTTAGACAGTAATATCAAAACTATTCATAACAGCTATTCATAACTATAAGGAACAAGGAACATGTCCGACACTATCATTCAAGGCCGAGAACAAGCCGACCAAGCCGCTGCTATGCGATTTGCGGAAAACAAACAGTTCACGCAAATTGTTTATATTTTGCAGTTGGTATCGTTAGTTATCGGTATTACCGCCATTGTCGGTATTGTCATGAACTACATTAAACTCGGCGAAGTGCGTGGCACTATGCTGGAGTCGCACTTCCGCTGGCAAATTCGTACCTTTTGGTTCAGTTTACTGTGGTCAGTCATCGGCTTGATTTTGTCATTTGTCATGGTGGGCTTTTTGGTACTGCTTGCGGCCGTTGTGTGGTGGATTTACCGTGCTGTAAAGGGCCTGATTTACTTAAATGATGGCCGCGCTATGTACGTCAAGTAACTACGCCAAAAAGCACCTCAAAAATGTGGTCGATGAGTTATGCATCGACCACCTCGCCTTCTAGGTAATACCAACGGCCCTGCTCGCGCACAAAATGCGACTGTTCTTCCATCACGCCAATATCATCGTCAACCTGAAAATAGGCTTTAAAGTGCACGTAGCCACGGTTACCGTGGGTTCCCGTGGCAATTATTTGTAGTTGTAACCACTGCGGGTTGTCATCTAGCGTTAAGCCTTCAGGCAAAGTACTTGGGTGCCAGCTGCTGCGCACGTAATCGGCTAACCCGCGGGCATAAGCACTATAACGCGAGCGCATGAGTTCTTCCGGGGTGCGCGGTAGCTTCGTGCTGAGGTGAAACGGCTCACAACATTTGGCGTATTTGCCGCCCCCGCAAGGGCACTTTTTACTCACTGGCTTATTCATATGGCCAGCCCTTTTTGTCAGACTTTGCTGCCGGCTTGTTCGGTGATTTTCCCCGACTCGCCTTGGCCCATGGCGATTTTCCTTGGTTACTGTGAGTGCGTTTGGCAGGTTGTGCTGTACCGTCGGCAGGCTTCTTATATTTCGGCCGTTTGCTTTTATGCCCTTCTGGCGCTAAACCGGTCGAATCGGCAATAGAGGCCATAATGTCGGCCAGTTCGCGCTCGGTTAAATTTCGCCATTGGCCCACCTGCAGCGCACCTAAACGAACATTCATAATGCGCGTACGCTCAAGCTTGCGTACTTCATAGCCAAAATGCTCACACATGCGGCGAATTTGTCGGTTCATGCCTTCAATGAGTGTTAGCCGAAACACAAACGTCGATAGCTGCTGCACTTTACAGCGTTTGGTCATGGTGCCTAAAATAGGCACGCCGTTGGCCATACCTTTGATAAAATCAGGGGTTATAGGCCGATGCACGGTCACCACGTACTCTTTTTCGTGTTTGTTGCCGGCACGCAAAATTTTGTTCACCAAGTCGCCGTTGCTGGTTAAGAAAATCAGCCCCTGAGAGTCTTTGTCCAAGCGACCGATGGGAAAAATGCGCTCTTTGTGGCCGACAAATTTCTGAATGTTATTGCGCTCGGCTGAGTCGGTGGTACTCACCACCCCCACCGGTTTATTTAACGCAATGAACACGAATTTTTCTTTGTTTTGCGCAGCCACTAAGCGGCCATTTACCCGCACTTCGTCGGTTGGCCCTACTTTGTCGCCTACCACAGCTTTACGCCCATTTAAGGTGACCTGCCCTTGCTCAATATAGCGATCGGCCTCGCGGCGCGAGCACATACCGCTTTCACTAATAAACTTGTTCAGACGCACGGCATCTCGTTGCTGAGGTTGATTTGGCTGCATCGGTTTGAAAGTACCTTCAATCAATTTGCTTACGTTAATAGGGTAAGTTTATCAGAATGTACGCCTAAGTATGACCGAAAAGACGACTTTATGAGGTGGCTTTTTTCTGGGGCTAGATTATTCTTAAATTAATTTAATGGTGTAATATTACACCAATAGTGCCAATACGACAGACCAACACCTAAGGACATCAAACATGACCCGACAAAGTATTACACTGACTGAACAAAATGACTTATGGCTGCGTGAGCACGTTGAGGTGACAGGTGAATATGCAAGTAAGAGTGAATTAATAAACGATTTAATCCGCCGCGCGCGCCGTGCAGAAATGCTCAATGAAAAGCTTCAAGCGGCTGAATATAGCGGCTTTACAGATCAGTCAGCTGAACAGATTTTACATGAGTTTAAAGAAAGTCTGAGAAAATAGCCGGTGGCTTCGTATAAGCTATCTCATGCAGCCAAAGCCGACCTGCAACGAATTTATTCTTACGGTTACCATATTTTTGGTGAACACGCCGCAGATGTCTATTTCTACCAATTTTTCGAAGCCTTCGAACGTATCGCTCAAAATCCTTTAAGCTATCCCACAGTAAGTCACATTAGACAAGGCTATCGTCGCAGCGTATGTGGCGTTGATAGCATTTATTATCGTATCAACGAATCAGGCGAGAATTCATTCAGTGTCGAGATCATGGCCATTCTAGGTGGCCATGATCTCGATACTTGGCTTTAGTCGTGTGGTACGCGAACCCAGCCTTCCATGAGTACCCGCGCGCTGCGGCTCATGATGGCTTTAGTGACCGTCCACTCACCGTTCACTTGCTTGGCTTCGGCACCCACGCGTAAGGTACCCGATGGGTGACCAAACACCACTTGATTACGGTCGCCACCACCGGCTGCTAAGTTCACCAAAGTGCCAGGCACTGCGGCAGCTGTGGCAATGGCGACAGCGGCTGTGCCCATCATGGCGTGGTGCAGTTTGCCCATCGACATGGCACGCACTAACACGTCAATGTCAGTGGCGTTAATGGCTTTGCCACTAGACGACACATAGTCAGCTGGCGGTGCCACAAAGGCAATTTTCGGCGTATGTTGGCGCGCGGCGGCTTCGTCAACAGAAGCAATTAAGCCCATTTTCACAGCACCGTGCGCACGCAAGTTCTCAAACATTAGCAAGGCATCGGCGTTTTCGTTAATTGCACCCTGCAGTTCCGTGCCGGTGTAGCCAATGTCCGCAGCGTTGACGAAAATAGTCGGAATGCCTGCATTAATAAACGTTGCTTGTAACTTACCCAAGCCTGGCACTTCAAACTCGTCAACCACGTTGCCGGTGGGGAACATGGAACCGCCCTCGCCATCGTCATCGGCGGCTGGGTCCATAAATTCCACTTGCACTTCGGCGGCTGGAAAGGTCACGCCGTCAAGCTCAAAGTCACCCGTTTCTTGCACTTCACCGTTAGTGATAGGCACATGCGCCACAATGGTTTTCTGAATATTGGCCTGCCAAATGCGCACCACGCAGGTACCGTTATCGGGTATACGCGATGAGTCAACCAAGCCATTGCTAATAGCAAATGAGCCAACTGCCGCGGTTAAGTTGCCGCAGTTACCGCTCCAATCAATAAATGGCTTATCAATTGAAACCTGACCAAACAGATAATCGACATCATGCTCTGGCCGTGAGCTGCGCGACAGAATCACCGTTTTACTGGTACTTGAGGTTGCGCCCCCCATACCATCGGTGTGTTTAGCGTACGGATCTGGGCTGCCAATAACGCGCAACAACAGTTTATCGCGCGCTGGGCCTGGCGTTTGTGCCGCAGCAGGTAAGTCATCCAGTTTAAAAAACACCCCTTTCGAGGTGCCGCCACGCATGTACGTGGCGGCAATTTTTAGTTGTGGAGGGAAAGCCATCGCAATTACACCTCACCCGCTAAAAAGTCTTGGGCAAAGCGCTGCAACACACCACCAGCCGAGTAAATCGACACTTCTTCAGCGGTATCTAAGCGACACTTGGTGGGCACTTTGACGGTGTCACCGTTGGCGCGATGAATAACTAACGTCATTTCTGCGCCTGGCTGTACGTCACCTTCCACATCAAAGGTTTCGGTACCGTCAATGTTCAAGGTTTTGCGCGTAGTACCGGCTTCAAACTCAAGCGGCAGTACGCCCATACCAATAAGATTGGTACGGTGAATGCGCTCAAAGCCCTCGGCAACAATACATTCAACACCGGCCAAACGAACACCTTTCGCGGCCCAGTCGCGTGACGACCCCTGGCCATAGTCAGCGCCAGCGACAATGATCAACGGCTGCTTGCGCTCCATGTAGGTTTCAATGGCTTCCCACATGCGCATGGTTTTACCGTCTGGTTCAACCCGAGCTAGTGAGCCTTGAATAACCTCGCCCGCGTCGTTTTTAACCATTTCGTTAAATAGTTTCGGGTTGGCAAAGGTGGCGCGTTGCGCGGTTAAATGGTCACCGCGATGCGTGGCGTAGCTGTTGAAGTCTTCTTCTGGTAAGCCCATTTTCGCCAAGTATTCGCCCGCAGCGCTGTCTGGCAATATCGCGTTAGACGGTGACAAATGGTCGGTGGTGATGTTGTCACCTAATACGGCCAACGGACGTAAGCCTTTTAAGCTATTGGCCGAGGCAAACGAACCTTCCCAGTATGGTGGACGGCGAATATACGTACTTTGCGGACGCCAGTCATACAGTGGGTTAATTTTTTCGCCATACTCAACGTTTAAGCTAAACATCGGGTCATACACAGTACGGAACTGCTCTGGCTTAACCGCCTGCTTCACAATGGCGTCAATTTCTTCGTCGCTTGGCCAAATGTCTTTCAGGGTGACTGGGTTACCGTTTTGGTCTAAGCCCAACACGTCTTTTTCAATGTCAAAACGAATGGTACCGGCTATCGCGTACGCCACCACTAATGGCGGTGACGCCAAGAATGCCTGTTTGGCATACGGGTGAATACGGCCGTCAAAGTTACGGTTACCCGAAAGTACGGCGGTTGAGAACAAATCGCGCTCAATAATTTCTTGCTGAATTTTCGGGTCGAGCGCGCCGCTCATACCGTTACAAGTGGTGCAGGCAAAGCCAACCACACCAAAACCTAAGTTTTCTAACTCAGGCAAAAGGTTAGCGTCTTCTAAGTACATTTTGACGGTTTTTGAGCCCGGCGCTAACGAGGTTTTCACCCACGGCTTGCGAGTTAGGCCTAGTTTATTCGCATTGCGAGCAATCAAACCTGCGGCAATCATGTTGCGCGGGTTGCTGGTGTTGGTACAGCTGGTAATGGCCGCAATAATCACCGCACCGTCAGGCATTAAGCCGCCTTCTGGTTGCTCAATATGCTTGGCAATACCACGCGAGCTGAGCTCGGCTGCTGGCAATAACGCGTGCGGGTTTGAAGGCCCCGCCAGGTTGCGTTCAACTTTGGACAAATCAAAGGTCAACACGCGCTCGTATTCGGCGCCTTTCATGCTGTCAGCCCACAAGCCAGTGTGCTTGGCATAATGCTCAACCAACTCTACTTGCTTGTCGTCGCGGCCAGTTAACTTTAAGTAATCAATAGTTTGCTGATCAATGTAGAACATGGCGGCGGTGGCACCATATTCAGGCGTCATGTTTGAAATGGTCGCTCGGTCACCCACCGACAAGGCATCCGCACCTTCACCAAAGAATTCAAGGTAAGCACCAACCACCCGCTCTTTGCGCAAGAAGTGAGTAATGGCGAGCACTAAGTCGGTGCCGGTAATGCCAGGTTTGAGTTTTCCTTTGAGCTCGACGCCAATAATATCCGGCAGGCGCATGTACGACGCGCGGCCAAGCATAACGCTTTCCGCTTCTAAGCCGCCCACGCCCACAGAAATAACGCCCAAGGCGTCAACCATTGGGGTATGGCTATCGGTGCCCACACAGGTGTCAGGAAACGCCACGTTGTCGCGCACTTGCACCACAGGTGACATTTTCTCTAGGTTAATTTGGTGCATAATGCCGTTACCCGGCGGAATAACATCAACGTTTTTGAACGCTGTTTTGGTCCAGTTAATAAAGTGAAAACGGTCGTCGTTACGACGGTCTTCAATTTGACGATTTTTCTCAAACGCGTCTTTGTCAAAACCAGCGTGTTCTACCGCTAATGAGTGGTCAACTATCAACTGGGTTGGCACCACTGGGTTTACTTTGGCTGGATCACCGCCTTTAGCGGCAATAGCGTCACGCAAGCCGGCCAAGTCAACCAGTGCGGTTTGGCCCAAAATATCGTGGCACACAACTCGTGCTGGATACCAAGGAAAGTCGAGATCACGTTTGCGATCAATTAACTGCACTAAGCTTGCGGTTAAGTCTTCTGGGTTGCAGCGACGCACCAACTGCTCAGCTAAAATTTTAGATGTGTATGGCAGGCCGTCATAAGCGCCTGGTTTAATCGCTTCTACCGCGGCACGCGTGTCATAATATTGCAGCGTGGTGCCCGGGAGCGGTTTACGAAATTCAGTGTTCATGGCTATGCCTCTTTAGTGAATGAGTGGTTACTACAGAACAGCCAAAAAGAGGCACCGAAGTGCCTCTTTAATCTCTGCTTAACGGTCTTCTAAAGCAGGTACAGGGCGAGGGCCTGGGCCGGTGTAGTCCGCACTTGGGCGAATAATACGGTTATTGGCACGCTGTTCTTTTACGTGTGCAGTCCAGCCGGTTACCCGCGACATCACGAAAATAGGCGTAAACAACTTGGTTGGAATGCCCATGTAGTGGTATGCCGACGCATGGAAAAAGTCCGCATTTGGGAACAGTTTCTTCTCACGCCACATAACCTCTTCACAACGCACTGACACATCGTACAAACGGGTATCGCCAAACTCTTGCGAAAGCTTTTCTGACCACTCTTTAATAATGTCATTACGCGGGTCAAACTCACGATAAATGGCGTGACCAAAGCCCATAATTTTCTCTTTGCGCTCAAGCATGCCCGTTAAGGTTTGCTCGGCATCGTCGGCGTCTTTCATGTTTTCAATGAGTTCCATGGCCGCTTCGTTCGCGCCGCCATGTAATGGCCCACGCAATGAACCAATCGCGCCGGTAACGCATGAGAAAATGTCTGACAAGGTTGATGCGCACACGCGAGCAGTAAAGGTTGACGCATTAAATTCGTGCTCTGCATACAAAATCAGCGAGGTGTTCATCACGTCAGTGTGCAACTTCGACGGCGCTTTGTCGTGCAACAAGTGCAAGAAGTGTGCACCAATTGAGTCGTCGTCAGTTTGGGTTTCAATGCGCTTGCCTTCATGGCTGAAACGGTACCAATACAGCAAAATGCTCGGGAAAGTTGCTAGCATTCGCTCAATTTTGTCGTCCGCTTGGCTGAAGTCTTCTTCCGGCTCAATGTTGCCCAAAAACGAACAACCGGTACGCATCACGTCCATTGGGTGCGCGTCTGCTGGAATGCGCTCTAACACATCTTTCAGCGCCTGTGGCAGGCCGCGTTGCTTTTTCAAACGCGTTTTGTACTCAGCTAACTGGTCTTTGTTTGGTAATTCACCACGAGACAACAAATATGCCACTTCTTCAAACGTGACTTTGTCAGCTAATTCTTTAATGTCATAACCGTAATAGGTTAAACCAGAACCGCTTTTCCCAACGGTACAAAGAGCGGTCTCGCCCGCTACTTGGCCGCGTAAACCGGCGCCTGTCAATTTCTTCTCAGCCATCTTTAACTCCTTATTATTAAAACCTTAAGGCGATATTAGCTATCTGATATTAGATATCAGAAAACCAAGCTCGACTATCGCTCTAATATCCAATATCTATCCTCTAATAGCGCCGTTGAATTTACTCTAATATCCAATATCGATTATCTAATAGCGCTTTTGCGTTTATTTTTTGAACAATGAATCGAGTTTGTCTTCGAACGCGTGATAATTTAAGAAATCATACAACTCCGCACGCGTCTGCATGCTATCGACCACCTCTTTTTGGTGACCGTTCGTTAAAATGCTCTCATACACATTTAATGCCGCTTTGTTCATGGCACGGAAAGCACTTAACGGGTACAGCACTAATTCAATGCCAACTTCGGCTAATTCGTCTTTGCTGAACAGTGGCGTGGCGCCAAACTCAGTAATGTTAGCAAGAACTGGTACGTTTAGCGCGTTAGTAAATGCTTGATAGTGTTCTAACGTGTGTACGGCTTCGGCAAAAATGGCGTCGGCGCCAGCTTCAACGCAGGCTTGGGCGCGCTCAATCGCAGCTTCTAAGCCTTCTTGTTGGAATGCATCGGTACGGGCCATAATATAAAACTGGTCATCAATACGTGCATCTACTGCCGCTTTTACGCGATCGACCATTTCTGCTTGCGAAACGATCTCTTTGTTAGGGCGGTGGCCACAACGCTTCTGAGCTACTTGGTCTTCAATGTGGAAGCCTGCTGCGCCAGCGCGGGTCATTTCTTTAACGGTGCGAGCAATGTTAAACGCTCCACCCCAACCGGTGTCGGCATCAACTAGCAATGGCACGTCGGTAGCGCCTGTAATACGGCGAATGTCTTCGCACACATCGTTTAATGAGGTCATGCCTAAGTCTGGCAAGCCAAATGATGCGTTCGCCACACCTGCACCTGACAAATATAAAGCTTGGTGACCAACACGCTCAGCCATCATGGCTGTGTAGGCGTTAATGGTACCAACAATTTGTAGTGGCTTGTTATTGGCTATGGCCTGGCGGAATTTAGCGCCAGCACTGTGAACTTTAATCATGTTGCTTTCCTACTTGTTGCAGTTTTAATTCGATGTTGCCGCGCGAAGCGGCAATGTGACGGCGCATCAAGAGATCCGCCAATTCGCCATCGCGACTGGCGATGGCATTAATAATTGCTTTGTGTTCGTCAAATGCGCGTGACACGCGTGGGCCATTCATGCCCAACTGAACACGATACATGCGCACTAAAAAGTACAGCTCGTCGCACAGCATGTTAATCAAATACGGGTTTTTGCTGCCTAGAATAATACGATAGTGAAAGTCGAGATCGCCGGCTTCTTGATAATAGCTTTCGCCTTCGCGAACCCGTTGTGACTTCAGGTGCTGGTCAAGCAACGCACGTAACTGTTCAATTTCATGTTCATCCATGTTTTCGGCTGCTAGTCGGCAAGCAAGCCCTTCAAGCTCTTCGCGAATTTGGTATAGCGCTTGTAGCCCTTCTGCCGACAATTTAACGACCCGTGCACCGGCATTTGGTATACGCTCAATTAAATGACAACGCTCTAAACGCGCCATAGCTTCGCGCAGCGGTGCTCGACTAACGTTGAATTTACGTGCTAGCTCGGGTTCGCTAATTTTACTACCAGCAGGCAGTTCACCTTCAACAATAGCGCGCTGCATTTCTAGTAGCAGGCGGTCTGAAGATGTCACCGGCAAGCGCCCTAAAAGACTTTGAAAGGTTTCACCTATAATTGTCGACATGAAAACCTCTTCAATTGAACAATTCAGTTATTTTAAGGGGATATTTTATAAATTCCAAGCTTAAAACCAAACTAATTGTCGACAATTTTGCAAATCGCTTCAAAGTTAAACTAAAGTTCAACTAAAACATTGAACTAAAACGTTGCTAACTACGTACCACGTCGGATAAAAATAGGTTTGAAAAACCAAGGACACAACGAGTATGACCCAACATTGGCAGCAGTTTTTTGACCTCGGGCAGTCTGCACTGCCGCTTATTGCTGGAGAGCATCATGTTGGGCTGGTCATTTTATCATTCGCAATTGCATTACTAGGTGCCTATACGTCGTTGCTTACCTTAGTGCGAGCCAATTCATACAGAAATCCATTATATCGCCACGGTTGGTTGTTTGTGAGTGCAATCATTGCTGGCTTAACAGTATGGAGCATGCATTTTATTGGCATGCTCGCCTTCAAAATTCCCTTAGCAATTGAACATCAGCTAGGGCTCACAATAATTTCCGTGGTTCCCGCCGTACTTGCCAATTGGTATGCGTTAGGGACACAACTTAAGTTGAACCCACAGTACGTGCCGAGCATAACAAAAACCTTAATGGCTGGCGGGGTGCTTGGTATTGGTATTGGTGGCATGCATTATATTGGCATGGCAGCCATGCAATTTAACGGAGTATTGCTCTATCATGTCGGTTGGTTTCTTATTTCATTGGTTGTAGCACTTTCATTGGGTGTCATTGCCATGCTGACTTATCGCAGCTTAGCCCGTTATGAACAGCGCTCGTCGATCGACCGTTTCGCAAGCCGCTTGCTACCCGCAACTGTTATCGCCGTAGCGATTAGTGGAATGCACTACACGGCAATGACCGCAGCGCGGTTTTATGGAATTGTTGAGGTGCAAGGCTCCCACGCTCATTCTAATTGGTTAGCTTATGTGATTGGTTTTGCCACCGTTATTGCAGCTTTTGTCGCTGTTGTGGGTACTAAAGTAGATAAACGCTTGTACTTGCAAGCCAAATCACAACGCGAAGCAAAACAAATCATTCATCACTTAGCAACACAAGACACACTCACTGGGCTTGCCAACCGACAGCAACTGCTTGAGCACCTTGAGAACTTAGCAGTGCAATTTTATGCCTTGGTTATTTTCGACCTTGATAAGTTTAAGACACTTAACAATACCTATGGCGCCTCTTACGGTGATATGTTGTTACGCCAGGTTGGCGAACGCTTGCGCAATCTAGGTGTGTTTTGTGCTCGCATAGGAGGCAATGAATTTGTATTAGTGCTGCCTTGTCCTCACGACCATGACGTTAGTCTTTCAAAGAACACCACCTTGGCGCGCATTGAGGCAATTCAAGAGCAGCTTGAAGCGCCCTATCAACTTGGTCACTTCACCTATTTATGTACGGTGTCAATTGGTATTACGCGCTTTCAGGCTGGTGGCAAGCCAGACATAATATTGGGCGAGGCCAGTCTTGCCCTTGCCCAAGCTAAATTGAATCATCATCATAGCGGTATTGAAATATTTCGCCCTGAATTAGCCGAACAAGCAGCGCAGCGCATTGCCTTAGAAACGGATTTACGTCAGGCCTTGAAACACAACCAATTGCAGTTGTTTTTACAAAGCCAAGTGAACATTCAAGGTGAGGTTGCAGGTGCCGAAGGGTTACTGCGTTGGCAACACCCACAACGAGGTTTTGTCTCACCAGCTGAATTCATTCCATTGGCAGAAGACACTGGTTTAATTATTCCTATTGGCCGTTGGGTTATTGAGCAGGCCTGCGTCATACTTAAACGATGGCAAGAACGTGCTGAAACACAGAACTTAACACTGGCAATTAACGTCAGTGGTCGACAATTTCAGCAACCAGACTTCGTTGATAATCTAATCCGTCAAATTCAACAAACTGGTATTAACCCGAACCAATTAAAACTTGAAATAACCGAGAGCTTATTACTGCACGATGTTGAATTAGTGGCAGAAAAAATGAAACTTCTGACCGAGTTTGGGGTTCACTTTGCAATTGATGACTTTGGTACTGGTTATTCGTCATTGTCGTACTTAGCTGAATTACCGTTTGAAACACTCAAAATTGATATTTCATTTGTCCGCGACATGTTAACCCAACCCTCTATGGCTTCTATTGTAAAAGCCATTATTCAGCTTGCTGAAAGTTTACAGCTAACAACGGTTGCTGAGGGCGTAGAAACGCACGAGCAAGCAGCCTATTTAAAGCAACTTGGCTGCCATACGTTTCAAGGTTTTCTATTCAGCCGACCAACACCAGCAGAGGTTTTTACTCAGGAGCGCCATAAACGCTGACAGCCAATCGACGGTTTGTGTCATAGTACACGTTATAACCAACAGACACGCGTTTTTTGGCTGCACTGCTGTCCGTTTTAATAACCGCAGCGCTACACAAAACTTCGCCCGTTGCGAAATTAGTTCGTAACGTATGCACACGTTCAATTTTTATTTCTTGCATGGTTGGCGCTTGGTTCTTGATAACGCGCACCACCTCATCGACGGCTTTGTCAGAACCGCAGCCGGGGGTAAAATCCGCGCATGCAGCCGTCGACAAACAAGCGACCATAGCACTTGCTGCAATTCGTGTACGTTGAAAACCAATGATTACCGCATAAACCTCTACATACTCACTGCAAACTTAGCGGCAAACTATGCCGCAAACTAGGCAGCCGAATTAGTTGGAGTCCTTTCCTAGTGCTGTATCCCTACTCATCTATCGGGAGATAGATAACTTTTTATAAACATTCGTATATTATGATTGACACCGGAAAAGCATAGAAATCTTTGCAATGAAAAGCAATATAACATTCGCTATTTAGGCATGTGCCAAGGTGTTAGTTTTTCTCAGTAACTCGGGTAAACGTATTGTTTTGAAACACATCATTGAGTATCGATTGCTCCATATAACTACGCATTCCAGATTTGGTAGGGAAACGAATAATTAGATGAATTTCGCCCGCGGCAGGTACAGATATTGTTACTCGAGGTTCGGCTGAGGGAACGTCAATACCGCGGTGATCACTCATACGCTGCATGTAACGCTTCGCTTGTTCCACATAATCTGCACAATGACGATTGGCCGACTCTAACAAAGCCTGTTGCGCGGCAGGCCAGTCATCTTCACGCTTAAACGGAACGGTAAAAACGTGAAGTACAAAGTCATGGGTGTAGCTTTCATTCACCACAGGTTCAGACACAAACAACGAATTAGGAATCGCTATCATGCGTCCGGTGCGTTGATGAGAAAACTTGCCAGGGCCAACCTCTAAAATAGTGGTTGCCAGCAAATTCTGATCAATCACGTCACCGCGAAACTCTTTTATTTGAATACGGTCACCGATACTAAAAGCACTTCCGCCCGACTTTACTAGACTGCCGGTTAAGCACATAATGAGTTCTTTTGTGGCCACCACAAAGGCCACAGCTATCGCTACAATACCCAACGCTAACGTACGCAGCTCTTCAGCCCAAATTAGCATTAAGCCAAGCACCATGAACAATAAAAGAACATTCCGCGTCTGCACTAACCAGCGCCGGCGTAGATCGGTAGCTTTGACACTTTTTCGAATAAATTTGGCTAAAATTGCTCGAATAAGCAAAATTGCGGAAATAAGAATTAACGTCGCAATAACCGGACGAAACAGTTGCTCGGAAAATTGAAATTCATTGAACAAGTTTGTTAGTGAGTCCGTATACATGGTTGTTAATCCTGTCTCCTGTGTGATGTGCAGCGACATGATACACCTAAACACGAATTTAAGCTGCAGCTTCAGCGTAAGGCTCGAGCAAAGTCCCACTTTATGCTATCTTGTATAGCCCAACAAGAGGAGTAAATGTATGTCTCTGAAACATATTTTTTTAGCAAGCGCCGCTTCTTTAGGCATCGCATCAACTGCCGCACTGGCCGACACTTGGCAATTAGACAGCGATAGCTCTGTACTGAATTTTGTGTCCGTCAAAAATGACCATGTTGATGAAACCCACCGTTTTACTGACATTCAAGGCTCATGGGCAGATAACGAAGTGACCATTGAAATACCGGTGACTAGCCTAGACACACAAATTCCGATTCGTAACGAGCGTATGTTAAAGCATTTATTCAATGCTGAAGACTACAGTATAGTCAGCGCAACGGCGAATTTAGAAGAGAAGCTATTGACTGACATGCCGGTTAGCGACTCGTTGCAGCTAATGGTTGATATTACAGTGTTCATTGCCGGTAAAAGCGAAACCATACAAAGCGCCCTGCAAGTAACTCGCTTGGGCAGCGACCGCTTTTTGGCGACCACAACTCAACCGATAAATATCGACGCCAAAGCTTTTGGTTTAGTTGCAGGAATTGACCAACTGCGTGAAATTGCGGGTCTGCAACGTATTGACTACAACGTGCCTGTTACCTTCAGCGTACAGTTTACTCGCTAATGGCTGAGGTTCGTTTGGCACAAGCGCAGGACATTGCGCAAATTGAAGCCCTCGAGTTAGCGACCTACGCGCACGAGGGCTACCCCGCCGCTCTTTTTTACCAAGCTCTTGCACAATGGCCAGCCGGTTTCATTGTGTACTGCGAAGCCGACTGTGTTCTTGGGTATTTGTTAGCAGCCCCTGGGCAAGCTAATGAACAGTGGATTATGTCTGTGTTAATTGCTGAACAAACCCGAGGGAAAGGCGTCGGTAAACAGCTGTTGGCCTATTATTTAAATGGCTTGGCGGCCAAGTCAGAGTCAGCAACACAAATAAAGCTTACTGTTGCGCCATACAACCATGCAGCAATTGCCTTGTATGAAAAGTATGGCTTTAAAAAAATCGACTTTTTACCTAAATTTTTAGGCCCAGATGCCGATCGTATACTTATGGCGTTGCAAGCTAGTTGACCGACAACTGGCTTGTTACATATAGTGACGAAATAAGAACATAAATAATAAAAGGCAATCATCTTGGCCAAGCTTCGCGTAAATCCTTATGTCGTCTCGGCGGCCTTATTCACCATGCTCATCGCAACCTTAACCATAGGTGCGCTTGGTTTTTTGATGAATACAGTAGTAGAACCTGAGAGCTTGTTTGAGCGCATGTTATCAAACACAGCCTCACTACTGAGCATTGCCATTGGTTTAGCCATTGCCGGACTATTGTTTAAACGCCCAGCAATACAGCGAGCAGCTTGTATTGGCATTTTATTGCTTGCTCTGCACAGCCTGTTAGTTGGAACGAACTTAGCGAACATTTTGTTTATGTCGTGGCTAAACCAGGTAGAAGCCACGTTTTCGTCCGCCACTATTGTTTTGTGTACCATACTCAGTGTTATGCTGGGGTTGAATCCAGATCATCCCATACAACGGCTGTGGATACGTGTCACCTCCGCACTGGTTATTATTGTCTCAACCGCCATGTTAGCCCTGCACGCCACTCCCGATGGCTTTATGCTGGTTGGCCCACACCCTGATATAACCAGTTTGGCTGGGGTACTGTTCCTAATTATCGGTATTGCCTATCAGTTGCTTTCATTACAGCGAAACCAACGCCCTGCACTGCCATCAAAGCCCGCCATGTTGGTTGGCACTCTGTGTATTGTGCTAACCGGGTCGCTCTGGTATTTCATGGGCTACCACAGTTTAAAAGATATTCAGAACGAAGCTGAACGTGAAATTGAACGCATCGCCAATGCTCGCGCTACCATGGCAATGGTTAATGTGCAATTAATGGAACGCATGACCGAACGCTGGGAAGTAGCTGCTCGCAATAACCAACCTTTCAATAAACATGCCGATGTTCAAGCTTACCTGCGCGACATTCCGCATTTATTGAGCGTGACCGCGTTAAATGAATCTCGTTCATCAATGTGGCATCAGTTTAGCGAATCAGCACTAAAGTCCGGTCATAGCATACTGGCCGATGCAGAAGTTCAGCAATGGTTGATGGAAGACCATTCAGATACTTCTTTTTTAATTCCCGAGGTACCTTTTATAAATACGCAGTTTACCGCATTGGCTGTGATGATGGTGCCAATTGGTGAGGAAGTTAGCGACGTTCGATTTCTGTTTGCGGTGTTCGATTTAAATCGCATGATGAACCCTACCATACGCCTAATCAATGACCATATTAAAATTTATACGCAACTAAACGAAACTGTTGAGCGTAGTTTTGAAAGCAATAAACCAAGCCATAATAATGAATTAGTATTGGCAAGCACGACTCTAGCTATGTCGCACGGGCCTGAGCTAACCTTGCATGCCACGTTGTACGACTTCAAAGAGCTTAGCACCGCAGCAAACATGCGTACCGCTATCGTGGCGCTTGGTATTTTATTTAGCCTTGCATTTGTACTTATGATTGAGCAAAACGCTGCGCTGCGCCGCCACAGTTTGCGCTTGGCACGTACACAACGAAAATTACGACAACAGCAACATGAACTTACGCTAAACGAGCAGCGCTTTAAAAGCTTATTCAGTCACCACCCCGATCCGGTCTTTTCATTAGACTGTGATGGGCAATTTACTCATGTCAACGATGCGTTCTGTGAGCAAGTGGAAGTTACCCGTGAACAAGCACTGCAATTGCACTTTGGGGTGTTTTTAAATGACCAAGAATTAATTAGAGTCGGTAACATTTTTAAGCAAGTAACGAGTGAAGGTGAGAGTCAACGTTATGAGACTCAAATTGCAACCTATACCACTAAAACCCCAAAGATTTTCGATATTACCAATTTACCAATCATCGTTAGTGGCAAAATACTCGGCACCTTTGGTATCGGAAAAGATGTCACCCACCTGAAAGAGCAAGCGGCGCTGTTAGCGTATCAAGCTGGCCATGACGGTTTAACCGGCCTACTAAATCGGGCCGCCCTTGAGCAACACCTGCACGAGCTCATTCAAAAGCAGCAGCAAGGTCCACACGATGGCGTTATGGCTGTGCTGTTTATCGATTTAGATGGTTTTAAGCCAGTTAATGACAAATTAGGGCTTGAAGTAGGCGATGAAATATTGCGCCAAGCCGCAGCACGGTTAGAGTCTTTAAGCCAGAAAAATGATTTGGTGGCACGTTTTGGCGGCGATGAATTTGTGTTTGTACGGTTCAATTTCAGCTCGCAAGCGCAGGTAGAAGAATTCGTAAAACACACCATGCAGTTCATTGATGAACCCTACCAGGTGGGTGCACTTGGCAGCCAGCAAAAAATCTACCTCACCGCAAGCATTGGGGTGACTCTTTATACCCCACAAGTGAAACAAGCGGTTACCTTGATACAGCAAGCTGATGTGGCTATGGCTCGCGCTAAACAACAAGGTCGCAATCACTACCAGTTTTTCAGTAGTCAGCGTAAATCAATGTCGCAAAGCGATATTATCTTGCGTAGTCAGTTTCAGCATGCCATCGATACTGAAAGCTTGCAGTTACACTATCAACCGATTATCGATCTAAACACGGGTAAATTAGCCTCTGTAGAAGCGCTTATGCGCTGGACCAAAGAAGACGGAAGTAGTGTATCGCCAGGTGAATTTATTCCCCTAGCTGAAGCTACAGGGCAGATCATTCCGGCCGGAGCTTGGTCATTGCGGCAAGCATGTACTGATATTCACATTTTGCAGCAGCATGGAGTGCCCCGTGTCGCGGTTAACCTATCAGCGTTGCAGTTTCATAGAGCCAATTTTTTCGACCAAATTGAGCAAATTTTAGCCGAAACTAACACACCAACTCACATGCTGGAGCTGGAGTTAACCGAGAGTATTTTGATGGAAAATACATCAAATGCCATTCAGGTTCTTGAGCGGTTGCGAAATTTAGGCATTGGCGTTGCCATTGATGATTTTGGTACCGGTTTCTCAGGCTTGAGTTACTTAAAAACTTTACCTGTATCTAAATTAAAAGTAGACCGTGCTTTCATTAAAGAACTGAGTGAGTCTTCTAGCGACCAAGTCATTACGCAAGGTATTATCAATATGGCTCATCAAGTGGGGCTTGAAGTGGTTGCTGAAGGGGTTGAAACTGGCGAGCAAGTGCAGTTATTGAAACAATATGGCTGTGGCTTTGCCCAAGGTTTTTACTATGTGCGCCCCATGGCTTTAGCCGATTTAATTATGTATTTAAAAACCACCGACCTGGTTTAGGCCGGTGGTTTTTCATCGTTGGCAGAGCAACGAGTGCTACGACGTTTTTAAGTCGTCATCATGCTCTTGCAAGTTCCACGGCAAGCTGGCCGGTGAAATATGCATAAACTGCAAGTAGTTCTCAAACTGGTTAATCACGTCATTGATAATATCATTCGGTTCATAACCATATAAGTCATAGGCTTGCCCGCCTTGGCGCAAAAACACTTCGGCACGATAATACTCACGATCGCGCTTATCGCTTTTATCACCACTCATAGCGAACTGAGGTCGTTGGTACGCACGCATGCGAACTTCATAATTAAAGTCGACTTCATTTTCCTTCTGTACCGTCAAAATTGCGCGAATGTTCTCCGCTTCATAGTGTGTTTTAGCATCCCAGCCTTTACCACCTAGCTCTTTGGCAACATCGCCAAGACACTCCGTAACCGTATGCTCAATGAACTCACGCACTTCGGTTTGTCGCGGAAAATCAACCACTCCAGCTAGACGCTTCTTCCAGTACCCAGGCCCAGCGTGAACACCACGTCGATGTGTGCGCATAGCGGTTTTCAAGCTTTGGTATTGATGCCCTTCAATAACGAGGGCTCGCCACATGCCAAAGGCTGCTATCAGAATAATCACGGCAAACGGTAAAGCACTGGTTATTGACGCTGTTTGCAGTGCCCCTAACCCACCAGCTAATAACAGCACACCGGCCACTAAACCTTCAAGGGTTGCCCAAAACACGCGTTGCCATACAGGAGTTTCACTCACACCACCTGAAGCTAGCGAGTCAATAACCAAGGAGCCTGAATCTGATGACGTAACAAAGAAAGTTACAATAAGAATTACAGTGGCAATAGACAATAGATTCGTCCACGGTAAGTTTTCATAAAGCTTAAATAACGCAATAGCTTCATCATTTTGTACTTCGGTAATCAGCGTTGTATAACCTTCATTCATGATCATATTTAGCGCGGTGTCGCCAAATACGCTAAACCAGAAGAAGGTAAACATGGTAGGAACAAACATAACGCCAAACACAAATTGGCGAATTGTGCGGCCGCGGCTAATTTTCGCGATAAAGAGGCCGACAAACGGCGCCCAAGCAATAGTCCAACCGAAGATGAATAGCGTCCAGTTACCAATCCAGTCGCTGCGTGAATAAGCTTGCAGATTAAAGGTACGCTCAACAATATTATTCAAGTACGAGCCTGTATTCTGCAAGTAAGTTTCTAGAATATGTACTGTTGGCCCCGAGAAGAACACAAAGAATAAAATAAGCAGTACCAAAACCATATTCACATAAGATAAACGCTTCACGCCTTTGTCTAAGCCGGCAACCACCGACATAATGGCAAACAACGTGATCACGCCAATAGCGATAACTTGTACTGTGGTACTAATAGGTATTTCGGGCCACAAGTAGTTCAAGCCAGCGTTTATTTGAATGACCGACAGACCCAATGTGGTGGCAATACCGAACATGGTGCCCAAAATAGCAAAGGTGTCTACCGCATGCCCGGCTGGCCCATGAATTTTCTCACCAATAATAGGGTACAACGTAGAACGCATTGATAATGGCAAGCCATGACGAAACGAAAAGTATGCCAACACCAAACCAACTAAACCGTATATGGCCCAAATATGGAAACCCCAGTGAAAGTAAGCTATTTGCATAGCTTGCTTAGCCGAGTCAACGGTTTCTGCAGCCCCGACTGGAGGGTTGGCGTAATGCAGCACGGGCTCTGCCACACCAAAAAACAGCAAGGCAATACCATAACCGGCTGAAAACAGCATCGCAAACCATGCAGGGAAACTATATTCGGGCTCTGCGTGATCAGGGCCAAGTTTAATACGCCCCCACTTTGATACCGCAACCCCAACGATGAACACCAGAAAGATGGCTACAGCAAGCATGTAAAACCAGCCAAAGTCTTTCGTTATCCAGGCCAGTACGTCACTAAAAACATTGCCAGCTAATTCTGGGTTACTTAAAGTACCAATCACCAACAAAGCAATAACAGCTACAGCCGGTATAAAAACCGGAAGTAGTATTGCGGAGTTCCATTTAGGTTTGGTATGTGCCATTCGCCTTACTCCTTGTTGAATTTGTTATTTAACCCTATGCGTATAAAGCAAAAATTTCAAATCGCGTTCAGTTCTGATAATTTATTAGCTTAGGTTATTCACCCATAAAAGGAAAAAATTCATGCTGCATCGCATTGCCGGCCCAGCGGCTGCCATTATTGGCTATTTTATCGCTGTTTTTGGCTTTAATATGCCGCCAGCGGCCGCATGGACACTTGCCACCACCATTTGGGTGGCTTGGTGGTGGATAACCGAAGCCTTGCCGCTACCAGTAACCTCGCTGCTGCCCTTTGTGCTGTTACCGTTGGGCAACATTGCCAATGTTGGTGAGGTATCTGCAGCACTGGGTAACCCAATAATCTTATTGTTTATGGCAGCGTTTATGCTCGCCAAAGCGGTTGAAATTAGTGGTGTGCACAAACGTATTGCCATGGGTGTGGTACGCCGCCTTGGGCAAACCAGTGCACGGCGTATGGTGTTCGCCTTTATGGTGGCTACGGCGTTCTTATCAATGTGGATCTCTAACACGGCGGCTGTCTTGGCCCTACTTCCTGTGGCCTTGGCACTTGCAGACAGCAGTGACGACATTAATTTTCAGCGCGCTTTGCTGCTCGGTTTAGCCTATTCTGCTTCGGTAGGCGGTATCGCAACTCTCATAGGTACTCCCCCCAACCTTATTTTTGCTTCTGTTTATGAAAATATGACCGGCACTAACTTTGGTTTTATGCGCTGGATGACTATTGGTTTGCCCCTTGTGGTTGTTGCTATTCCGGTAATGGCTTGGTGGCTTACGCGCAACTTAACCGCACAAAATTCGCTACATATTGAAGCGGTTGGGCCAATGCGAAGCGCTGAAAAACGGGTGTTACTTGTTTTTGGGGTAGTTATTGTGTTGTGGATGACCCGCACTGCCCCGTTTGGTGGTTGGAGCTCATGGCTCGGGCTGGGGGGTGTTGGCGACGCCACAGTGGCATTTATGGGCGTTCTTGCGTTGTTTATCTGGCAAGATAATAACAACAATGCGTTGCTTGAATGGCGCGATGCTGTCGCTATTCCTTGGGGAATTTTGTTGTTATTTGCTGGCGGTATTGCACTTGCAAATGGTTTTGTGAGCAGCGGCCTAAGCACTATTATTGGTGACGGCCTGCAAGGGCTTGCCGGCCTCCCCTTGTGGTTACTTATTTTAAGTTTGGCGCTGGCTGTCAGTTTCTTAACCGAAGTCACATCAAATACCGCTACCGCGACGTTACTGATGCCGGTGCTTGCTGCCGCGGCTTTTGCTTTAGAGTTGCCACCTGAAATGTTGATGATTCCAGCAGCAATTGCCTGTAGCTGTGCGTTTTGCTTACCTGTTGCTACGCCACCCAACTCTATTGTTTTTGCGGCTGAACGATTAACCATTAAGACCATGGTCCGCGAAGGTATGGCGCTAAATATCATTTTGGCGGTGTTAACCACCGCGGTAGTCATGTTACTGGTGTAACCGTGCGCCGCTCAGCGTTCACACATCGAGCTTGGGCGGCTACAAATGCAACACACCCATATAGTCCGCTATATTAACGTCGTACGAAGTGGTCTGCTTTAGGTAGTCAGACATCGCCTCAAGCGCGTCGGGCTCGCCATGTACCAAGTGAACTTGCAAGTCATGCGGCAGCTGTGAGTTTTTTAACCAGTCCCCAATTTCACTGTAATCAGCATGCCCCGACAACCCGTCAAGGTGGCGAATACGGGCTTTTACTTGTAACCACTCCCCGTGTACCTTGATGCGCTCAACCCCTTGCGACATTTTGGCGCCACGAGTACCACCAGCTTGGTGACCAGAAAACAATACCGTTGCACGATGATCAGCTAACCAATGTTTAAAGTGGTGCAAAATACGCCCCCCTGTAGCCATACCACTGCCGGCAATAATAATGTGCGGCCCGGTTTGTTTGGCAATAGCTTTTGAGTCTTCAACGCTGCGGGTTTCGGTTACAGCTTGGTCAGCGGCATGACACTGTGCTGCTGTTAACTTATGAAATTCATGATGGCGGCTATAAATATCGGACGCTTTAATGGCCATTGGGCTATCTAAAAAAATTGGTAAGCGCGGTATTTTTCGTTCAGCCATGAGTGTTGCCAACATGTGCTCAAGCACTTGCGCTCGCCCCACAGCAAAACTCGGGATAAGCAATACACCGCCATTGCCGGCTGCTTCATTGACCACATCGGTAAGCTGCTGCCAAGGGTCTTCAGGATGATGACGTCTATCACCGTAAGTTGACTCGAGCAACAGCACGTCAACCGCAGGCATTGGCTCAGGTGGCTTCATCAGTATATCGTTAGGCCGCCCTACATCACCGCTAAAGCCAATTCGTTTGCCATTGTGCTCAGCAATGACACTGGCAGCACCCAGAATATGGCCGACAGGGTTTAAACAAAAGGTAATATCGCCCACATTAAACTGTGTTTTAAAATCAACCGAGTGTAGCAATTTTAACGCCGCGTCAGCCGTTGCTTCGTCATACAAGGGCTCAGGTTGTTGGTGGCGTGATAATTTGTGACGCTGATAGAATTTGGCATCTTCTTCTTGAATTCGACCGCTATCTGGCCACAGCAACCCGCACAAATCGGCAGTTGCATGGTGGGTAAATACTGGCCCGCGAAAACCATGTTTATAAAGTACTGGAATAAAGCCTGAATGATCTAAATGCGCATGAGTCAGCACAATAGCATCGACGTTTTGAATGCCCATAGGCAAAGGCTGCCAGTTTCGCCGCCGTAACCATTTGTAGCCTTGAAATAAGCCGCAATCAATTAACACACGAGTGGTATCGGTTTCCAGTAAATACTTTGAACCAGTGACGGTTTCGCAACCACCCAAAAAAGTTAAATGCATAACTAGCTCCTACAGGTTACTTACAGCAACCAATCGATAGGCAGCTTGGCTAAGGTAAGCATACCTAAACGCCGCCACCAAGATACCCCAGGTTCACTTGCATATCGTGTAACCCGCGGCCCTAATCGCTCTTCCCAGTACAAGTTATCATTATCGTCAATGCCAACGCGATACGCATAATTAGGTACGGTGTTAATAAACGCATGGTCAATTTGTTCGGCTAAGAGGTTGCTATGAATAACGAATCCCAGTTCGGTATTTAATTGCAGAGAGCGCGGATCAAAGTTGAACGAACCTAAAAATACACGTTGTTTGTCGACACTAAAAGTTTTTGCATGCAAGCTTGATGCTGACCCACCAAAGCGTTCTTTGCCTTTAAGGCGTTGACGACGCAGCTTGCGTTCTTGCTTGCGCGCCAGCGGCGACACTTTTTGCACTTCGTAAATTTCAATGCCTGCGCGCAATAATACTTTGCGCCATTTCGCATATCCTGCATGCACCACGGCCACGTCAGTGGCTTCTAAAGAGTTGGTTAATATGGTTATTGCAACGCCTTGTTGAGCAAGTTCACATAACTGCCGCGTGCCTTCAGCGGTGGGTACAAAGTAAGGTGACACCAAACGCACGCATTGCTGCGGGCTGCCAATCGCTTGCTGTAGTTGATATACTAAGTGTTGCTTTTGGTTGGCCAGCCCTAAGGTTTTTTTCGGGTCGTCTACCACAAGGTGTACTTGCGCCCAAACAAACTCAATTTGCCGAGTCATGAAATTTTGTACAAACGGCATATTTCGCACGGCGTCTACATACTTTTTCGCTTGCGGATCAGACTCAATGACGCTGGCACGGCGCTCAAGTTTCGCCAAGCTTTGTGGCTTGGTTAAGGTAAACAGCTTCGCCAGCGGTACCGCCAATGCGCTGTTCCAGTAGGCCGAAAACTCATGGTTGGCTTCCGCCACGACTGGGCCCACCATTAACGCATCTAAATCGGCAAACACCAAATCATCGTGCGCCGCAAAATATTCATCCCCAATGTTGCGGCCACCGCTAATTAATACTTGCTGATCGGCAATGAATGCCTTGTTGTGCATGCGCCGGTTTACGCGCTTAAAGTCCACCAAATAATTAATAAATCGAGGGCGACGCAATCGTAACGGATTATACAAACGCACTTCTATGTTGGGGTGGCTTTGCAAGCCAATTAAGGTAGCATCTAGCCCTGCGGTGCTATGGTCATCTAGTAACAGACGAACGTGCACGCCGCGCTCAGCGGCTTCGTGCAAGGCCTCAAAGAGTAAAGTTCCGGTACGATCGTTACGCCAAATATAATATTGCACATCCAGTGAAAACTGCGCTTGGCGGGCCAGTAACACGCGCGCGGCGAATGCTTCGCGCGCTTTAATTAATGGCAACACCCCACTTTGCTCGGGGTGCTGCGCTAGCAGCGGTTCAAGTACTTCTGCAAAACGCCCGCGTGGCACGTGCTTCATGACTATTCCGTGTCGTCGTCCTCTGGGCTAATGGCGCCAACGCATAGGCGACAATCGCCGGTGTCTTCTAGTGAGCGTTCAACATAACGCATTTTATGTTTTGCACGGCCACGATTAGCTGATATTTGATAAACCTGTTGCCGTTTCTCGTCGTCAGCGTGTGGCGCGTTGTCGGCGGCGTTAGTTTCAGCTTTTTTGTTCATGCTTCACCTCCAAATCTTTGGCACGCTGGGCACGTTGCGGCTCATCATGCTCTACCCCCCAGCCATGAAGGTTGTCTTGCACTATCTGGGCTAGCGCATCAATATGCAGTGGCTCTGCATTAAGCGCTGGTATATAAGCATAGTCGCTTCCACCGGCTTCCATAAAATACTCGCGGTTTTCTTCGCCTATTTCTTCAATGGTTTCCAAACAATCGGCACTAAACCCAGGGCATACTACCTGAATATTTTTAATTCCTTGCCCAGGAAGCGCTTTAAGCGTCGCGTCGGTATATGGTTGCAGCCACTCTTCACGGCCAAAGCGCGACTGAAAGGTGGTGACATATTGGTCTTTTTCAAGCCCTAGTTGCTCGGCAATCAAACGCGACGTTTTGTGGCATTCACAATGGTATGGATCACCGTTATGCAGGTATTTCAGTGGTACGCCATGGTATGACAACACCAATTTCTGCGGTTTGCCGTGGGTTTCCCAAAAACGTTGAATGCTGCTTACAACTGCAGCAATGTAGGCCGGATGGTCATGGTAATGACTAACAAAGCGAAAGTCCGGTAACCAACGGCGCTTCACAAAATCGGCGCTGACGGCGTCAAACGTTGAGCCACTGGTAGCCGCTGAATATTGCGGGTACAACGGCAACACTATAATTTTACGCGCGCCAGCATCAAATAGCTCTTGCAGGCCGCTGGCTAGTGATGGGTTACCATACCGCATCGCGTACTTAACCACGACATCATCGCCGTAGCGCTCTGCTAATTTAGCTTGTAACGCCTGTTGCTGGTCGTGAGTGTGGAATAACAACGGCGAGCCGCGCTCTGTCCACACGGTTTTATAAGCCGCAGCAGAGCGTTTGGGGCGAATACGTAAAATAATTCCATTAAGAATCAGCCACCACAGGGCGCGTGGAACTTCCACCACGCGAGGGTCAGACAAAAACTCGCGCAAGTACTTGCGTAAGGCTGGTGTTGTGGGCGCATCAGGGGTACCTAGATTAGTTATCAAAACCCCAATACGGTCGGTTTGCTGGTGAGAAAATTTCGGGCTACCGGTAAAGCGCATAACAACAACTCCGTGTTAGGTCCACAATTGAATTTTACGTTTAATTTCACCGCTGGTAATCCATTCGCGTAGTTGATCAGCCATACGTTGACCTTGATCAACAGCTTGCTGCCAATACTTGAAACGATCTTCCACCGACAGCTTGGCAAAATCAGTACGGTCTGGAATTTTCCCATACGGTAACGACGCTATAAATTCGGGCGATGGCGACATAAAGATCACATTCGGCCATTGCTCCCCTTTGGTACGTCGCCATTTCAGGCTTTTATCAAACCAACCCGGTACCACTTGATGATAAAAGTGCGGGTACAACACCAAGCCATCCACTTGGCTAAAGTCTAAATCAAAATGGTAATCGGTAATGCCACCGTCGCGGTACATGCCAGGTGGCGCGCCAGGAATATCGCGCACGCCTTCAAGCACCATGGGAATAGAGCCCGTAGCCAACAGCGCAGACTTAAAATTATCGTCACGCAATGGCGCAAATGAGGTAGGAATATCGTGCCAGCCTTGTGCAAAACGCACTTCAGACTGCGGGTGATGAAATATCACGCGGTCATAAAACTTACCAAGAAAACGACGGTTCACCGCGTTGGCCGCGGCAGAACCAAGTAAACCTGCCATTTGGCGTTTCCCATTGTGAGCTGTTAAACCACGGCAACGGGTAACTATCCAATGATGACGAAACATGTCCTGCTGCAAAATTTGCGGCACCACTTCATCGGGAATGTATTCGTGCAACAACTTAATTGCTTCGTCAGTAATTTCACGAACATCTGGTTTTGCGCTGTATGTTTGAGTGCGATATAACCGACAAAATAAGTCACTTGCAGCAACAGGATCGGCTTGACCTAAGCTTGCAAAGCGCCACGCCCCTGCCGAAGTACCTAACATATCCAGTGGGCGGGTGCGCTGGCTGAAAAACTCACCGAACAAATACTTATCAAGCCCTTGTAAAACAAACCATTTGGGACCACCAGAGGCACCTAACAACAAGCCGATATCATCAGCTTTGAGGCCTTGCTCTTGTACCTGACGCCAAGCATCTCGCCCAGCTTTAAGAGTTAACCAATCAGTGGTCATACGGCAATTTTCCTTTACTTCACTTTGGTGCTGTTAAATTCTTTTTTTATTGTGTCAATTGAGTATATCGAAAAACCTTCCGCGGCACAGCTGCTGTCGCCTCGATTGTGGCAATCTGATATGCTTTATCTCTTATTATTCACCTGCGACCAAACAGAGACTATAAATGAAAGTTATCTCTTTTAATATCAATGGTATTCGTGCGCGTTTACACCAACTTGAAGCATTAATCGCTAAGCATCAGCCAGACATCATTGGTTTACAAGAAACCAAAGTTCATGACGAACAGTTTCCGCAAGAAGCCGTGGAAGCTATGGGTTATCATGTCATTTTTCATGGCCAGAAGGGTCACTATGGCGTTGCGTTATTGAGTAAAAAGCCACTTGAAAACCCAATGTTAGGCTTTCCTAATGACGGTGAAGAAGCTCAACGCCGAATGATTATGGGCGACTATGTCTCCGACAACGGCGAGCGCGTTCGCGTATTAAACGGTTACTTTCCGCAAGGTGAAAGCCGTGACCATCCGCTTAAATTTCCTGCAAAAGAAAAGTTTTATGCTGATTTAATGACATATTTGCAAACCGAGCTAAAACCAGAGCAACCGGTTATTGTAATGGGCGACGTAAACATTTCACATCAAGACTGCGACATTGGCATTGGTGACGATAATGCAAAACGCTGGCTGCGCACGGGTAAATGTAGTTTCTTACCAGAAGAACGCGCGTGGTTGAACACCCTTCTCGATTGGGGCTTGGTTGACACTTATCGCCAACAACACCCAGATGTTACTGATCAGTTCAGCTGGTTTGATTACCGCTCGCGCGGCTTTGATGATAACCGTGGGCTACGTATTGATCTTATTCTCGCCACCGAAAAACTTGCCGCACAGTGCACCGACAGCGGCATAGACTATGAATTACGCGGTATTGAGAAGCCGTCTGATCACGCGCCTATTTGGAGCGTGTTCTCAGCTTAAAACGCGGTAAGTTGTCGCCAGCTCAATGCTCTTCTGGCGGCAACTCATGCAAGGCTTTACGCAGCATTTTAGCTAAGTGCATATAGGTAGGCTTGCGTTCGGCTTGTACGCCTAATTTGTGTGCGAGGTCTTGGTACCATTTGTGCAATCGCGGTGTTAACTGACTATTCGCTCGGCGCCCTAGCCAAAACCACCCTTGAAATGGCATCGAAAGTAAAAACAATGAGGTCACTAATGCTTGCGGCAACAGGTGCTCGCCCTGCCACTGCCATTGCACAGCAAGATTTATAACCGCCAATGCCGGCATCCACTTGGCGGCGAATGCTACTGCCGGTATCACTCGAGTTTCTGTCATCGCCGCAACAACGGCGTGGCGAGGCCAGATGCGTGCATAGTCTTGGCCGGTTTTTAATGTTTTAAAAATGCTCATATGTACCTTTTTGTACGTTTATCAATCAGCACAAAATAATATTGCAATACAATAGCTTACTAACTTCAATTCAGCTAACTAACAGAGTTATCCACATAAATTGTGGAGAATTCACAACAGCTTTGCCAAAATGGCATTTCTTTTTAAAAACAACACGAGTATGACACGAATGACTAATACAGTAGTATACGGAATTCCGAATTGTGACACCGTGCGTAAAGCTCGCAAATGGCTAGAGCAACAGCAAGTAACATTTAAATTTCACGATGTCAGAGCCGACCCCGTGAGTGCCGATGAAATTCACAATTGGCTGCAACAGCTTGGTATCGATACTGTATTGAATAAGCGAAGTACTGCTTGGCGTCAATTATCTGCGACCGAACAATCGGTTACCGACAACGCTGACGTGGTTGCGCTATTACAACGTCACCCTACCCTTATGAAACGCCCGTTGTTGGTTACTAACAACCGCTATTGTGCCGGTTTTAAAGAAGCCGACTGGCGCAGCGCTCTGGAGCTTGGCTAATGGACACCATTGCCCTAACCTGTGAGTTGATTAAACGTGCTTCGGTCACGCCAAAAGACGAAGGCTGCCAACAATTATTGGGCGAGCGTTTAGCCAAAGTAGGTTTCAATTTAGAAACCATGGTATTTGAAGATACGACCAACTTATGGGCGCGACGCGGTAGCGAAGGGCCGGTATTTTGCTTTGCTGGCCACACCGATGTGGTACCTGCCGGTGCGGAACATGCGTGGACCTACCCACCATTTTCAGCCACCCAAAAAGACGGTTATATTTATGGTCGCGGTGCCGCTGATATGAAGGGCAGTTTGGCAGCGATGGTTGTTGCCACAGAACGCTTTGTTGCCAACCACCCCAACCACCAGGGCAGTATAGCTTTCTTGATTACCAGTGACGAAGAAGGCCCATTCATTAATGGCACTCCTAAAGTGGTTGAAACCTTAGAAGCGCGCAACGAGAAAATCAAATGGTGTTTGGTGGGCGAACCGTCGAGTACTAAAGAGCTCGGCGATGTGGTTAAAAATGGCCGACGCGGTAGCTTAACGGGTGACTTAACCGTATTCGGTATTCAGGGGCACGTTGCATACCCACACTTGGCAGAAAACCCATTCCACAAAGCCGCACCTGCACTAGCGACGCTGGCTCAAATGAGTTGGGACGACGGCAATAGCTCATTCCCACCCACAAGCTTCCAAATTTCGAATCTTCATGCTGGTACCGGTGCTGGCAATGTCATTCCTGGCGAATTACAGGTTCAGTTCAACTTTCGTTTTAGTACTGAGTCAACCGCTGATGGCTTGAAGCAGCGTGTTACCGACTTGCTCGAGCAGCATGATTTAGATTATTCACTACAATGGAAATTAAACGGCGAACCGTTTTTGACTGATTCGGGTGATTTGGTTGATGCCACAGTTCAGGCTATAGCTGAACATACTGGGCGCTTACCGGAGCTTTCCACCGCCGGCGGAACTTCTGATGGTCGCTTTATAGCGCCTACCGGTGCTCAGGTTATTGAGTTAGGCCCAGTGAATGCAACCATACACCAAGTAAATGAATGCGTGCGCGAGGCTGATTTGGAAACGCTGACGCGCGTTTACGAAAAAATACTTGAGAATTTACTATGCTAACCACCGAACAGCTTTGTGGGCTGGCTGACTCCCACGTACAACAGGTAGCAGGCGAACGCGAAGGTATTCGCTTACAAGAAACTGTCGCGCAAGCATACCAAGCTATGCGCGAGGCTGCCGCTCAAGCTGGTGTCAGTATAGCCATTGCCTCGGCATTTCGTGACTTTCAACGGCAGCGAGCAATTTGGAACCGTAAGTTCACCGGTGAGGCCCCCTTGTACAACGACCACGGCGATCAGCTTGATCATCAGCAACTGAACACCGGTGAAAAAGTTGATGCTATTTTAACCTGGTCGGCACTTCCTGGCGCCAGCAGGCACCATTGGGGTACAGATTTTGACGTGTATGATCCAAGACCATTTGCTAGCGGCAAACAGCAGTTACAACTCGTCCCGAGCGAATACCAAGCCTCTGGCCCTTGTCACGCCATGCACCAGTGGCTTCGACAGCATGCGCGAGAGTTTGGTTTTTTCTTCCCTTATGCGCGCTATCAAGGTGGCGTAGCTGCCGAGCCTTGGCATTTAAGCCACTGCGCGCTCGCAACTGAAGCTCATGCCGCGCTTAGCTTAAGCGTCTTGCAGCAATGTCTTCAGCAACACGATATTCAGGGCAAAGGCTATGTATTAGAAAGGCTTGCCGATATTAAACAACGTTATGTTGACACTATTTGTCGCGCCGACATCGCGCCGGAGGATGTATGGTTTGGATAATGATACTGGTAGCAGTAGGCATTATTATTGGGAATTTGATGTTGTTGCGCCATTCGGCACACATAAAAATGCCGTCGCTGAAAGACAAACAGCCACGGCATTCAGATGATCAAGACGCCTGGGACAACGACGACTGGGACAAAGACAACTGGAATAAAGACTAAAGCGGCACGCCCAAGCGTGCGGCAACTTCTTCGTACGCTTCCACAACACCGCCGAGACCTTGACGGAAACGGTCTTTGTCTAATTTCTTACGAGTTTCTTTGTCCCACAAGCGGCAACCATCTGGGCTAAATTCGTCGCCCAATACTATGTTACCGTCGCCATCAACACCAAACTCTAATTTAAAATCAACAAGCAACATGCCCGCATCATCAAACAACGCAGACAATACGTCGTTCACTTGAAAGGTCAACTCTTTCATGCGTGCCAACTGCTCGGCGGTTGCCCAACCGAAACTAACAGCCAACGACTCATTAATCATCGGGTCATGAAGTGCGTCGTTTTTAAGAAACTGTTCAAACGTTGGCGGATTTAAAGCTTGCCCTTCGGTAACACCTAAACGCCGCACCAACGAGCCTGCAGCATAATTACGCACCACGCACTCAACCGGAATCATGGCAAGTTTTTTCACTAAGGTTTCGGTATCGCTCAGCACGGTGTCTAGCTGAGTTGGAATACCAGCGGCCTCAAGCTTGGCCATAATAAAGTTGTTAAACTTGTTATTGACCATGCCCTTGCGATCAAGCTGCTCAACTTTTTCACCGTCAAATGCTGAGGTGTCATTGCGAAACTCCAGAATTAACCGCTCAGGGTTATCCGTGGTGAACACAGTTTTGGCTTTACCCCGATATAATTCAGTACGTTTTTCCATGAGCAGCTGTATCTCCGAAACAGTTAGCGATTAAAAGTGCGCCTATTATAAGCTACTTTGGTTGCGAATTTCAGCAGCAAACGGTGCAAAAATATCATTGACCTGCGCAGGTGAAATAGCTTCGCCAGCACGGAACAATGTAATCGATGTACGTTGCCGATTACCCGTTACTTTAATTTCGTAGTCGCCGCTTGGTAATGCCACTTTAGCGCCATCGTTGTCACGCCAAAACGCCAGCGAACTGCCGCTGTTGTCTGCATCATACGAAGCATAATATCGGCCTGTTTGTTGGTTATAATCGTCAACATCAAAGCCTAATTCGGTGAGTACTTCGTTCATGACGCCCCAAGTAAAATTAAAGCTCGCACTCACAATAATGGCGGCAAAGCCATCTTCGTCAAAGCCAGCTTGAATATTCACGGCGCCCTCATCAGTGACGCTTGCAACACCTCGAGCTTGAGTAATTGCAATCTCACTTACCAGAGTATTCAGCACTTGCGCTGCTGCGTCGTCATCACGATGGGCCAAATAGACCTCATCAACTTGTACGCCATTACTGCTCACATTGCGTTGTAAGACATTACTTAACAAAGCTGTGGTACGACCATGTCCGGCGGTGTCGAGGTTGATTTCAAATTGGCGCTGAATCACGATTTCCGTGTCATCTTCGCCATATTCAAATGACTCCGACAACCAATCAATAACTAAACGTTGCTTTTCTTGTTGTTCAGCAATAGTCCAGCCGCGAGTCGCCGCGCCTTGCAGCAAGCCTTGCCAGACATAATTTTCGACGTCGTCCATGCCATCTAATTCATCGAAATAGATGCGTGTTTTGGTTTCGTCTTCTTCGACGCGACTACCATCGGCCACAGGCCACACTAATTTTGGTGCTAACACCACAACATTTGACCCAATTGGCGTGCTATGTGCCGCTTGCGGTACTTCGTAACGGTTGCTACTTTTTGGTAACTGTTTACCGGGCGCTGGCTGTAATTGCTTATCGCTTTTTACATGAAGGTAGTCAAAGTCGCCCATCGCTTGCTCTTTTGGCGTAAAGCTACAGGCACTGACCAGCACTGCTGCAACACCGGCCAACACAAATAAATTCGCTTTCATTATTGCTCCGCTTAAATTAATTCTGCTTGTTTTAATGCTTGTTCGATATGTTGTTGTTGCAGAAGTTCCGGCTCTGTCATCGGTAATCGATAATTCGCTTCAAGCTTACCCATAAGTGACAACGCCCACTTCACTGGTATCGGGTTTGACTGTACGAACATAGCCTCATGAATAACTGCCATCTGCGCGTCAATGGCTTTCGCTGTTGCGGCATCACCATTGGTTGCGGCAGTCACCATTGCTTTCATTTGCGCCGGCATAACATTCGCAGTGACACTAATCACACCATGGCCACCTTGCAACATAAACTCACAGCCAGTGCCATCATCACCACTCAACAAAATAAATTCATTGCCGCATAACTGTTTTAATTGAGCCACTCGAGACACATCGCCCGTCGCTTCTTTTATGCCAACAATATTTGGAATTTGCGCTAATTCAGCAACTTGTTCAGGCAAAATATCGGCCGCTGTTCGCCCAGGTACGTTATACAACAACTGAGGTAAATCTGACGCTTCTGCACAGGCTTTATAATGTGCCAACAAGCCGCGTTGCGATGGCTTGTTATAGTAAGGATTAACGTTTAAAAAGCCTTGAATAGGCAGGTTTGCCATGCGCTCGGTTAGATGCACAGCTTCAGCTGTAGCATTTGAACCATTACCCGCAATGACATCAATACGCCCAGCAGCAAGTTCAGCCACAGCCGATACCACTAAAATGTGCTCATCATGACTCATCGTGGCTGATTCACCGGTGGTGCCCATGGCCACAATCGCATCAGTACCCGCTTCACAGTGCCAGTTCACCAATGCTTCAAGTGCGTTATAGTCCACGTTCCCCTGCTGAGTAAACGGCGTCACTAACGCAACAATACTACCTGTTAACATACTGCCCCCAATAATTTGTGCTACCGCAATGGTACTTTTACCGCCTTGTAATAACAAGGCTGCGCTGCTCTTTGCGTGTTCGCAACGCTTCTTTTATGATAAAAAGCCTGTGGCAAATCTTTTACACTGGCTAGTTGGAGAAACTATGAATACCTTAAAAGCAGGTGATAAAGCCCCTCAATTTACCCTTCCGAATGCGAATAATGAGCCGGTATCGCTCAGCGACCTACTCGCACAAGGCCGCGTGCTAGTCTATTTCTACCCGAAGGCCATGACACCTGGCTGCACCGTGCAAGCGCAACAACTGCGCGACCATATGCAACAATTACAACAACACCAAGTACAGGTAGTCGGCATTAGTACTGACGAGCCAAAGCGCTTGGCTAAATTTACCGAACGCGATCAACTTAACTTTACCTTACTCGGTGATGTTGACCACCAGGTTGCTGAAGCCTTCGGAGTATGGGGCTTGAAAAAATTTATGGGCCGCGAATACGACGGTTTGCATCGTATTAGTTTTTTAGTTAACCAAGACGGCACCATTGCCCATGTATTCAACAAGTTCAAAACCAAAGACCACCACCAAGTGGTTTTAGATTACTTGGCGCAAGCTTAAGTTTGATGTTCGCCTGACGTTGGCTCAGATTTTGATGACAGCGCCGTAATAACGGCCTTCACTAAACTGGCCAACGGAATGGCAAAAAACACGCCCCAGAAGCCCCACAAGCCACCAAACACTAACACCGCCGCAATAATATAAACAGGATTCAGACTGACCGCTTCGGAAAACAACAACGGCACCAACAAGTTCCCGTCTAACGCTTGAATGATCAGATAAACAATCATGACCCAAGCAAACATGCCGGTCCAACCAAACTGGAACAACGCCACCAGGAATACTGGTAGCGTAACCACAGCTGCACCGATATACGGAATTAACACAGAAAACCCGACTAGCACGGCCAACAAGGCCGCATAGCGCAAGTCAAAAAGCGCGAAACAAATATAGGTAAACACGCCAACCACCACAACTTCCACGGCTTTGCCACGAATATAGTTCATGATCTGCACGTTCATTTCGTCACTAACTTGAGCAATAAGACGACGGTTTTGCGGCAAGATTTTATTCACATGTTCCAATAAATGCTGTTTATCTTTCAGCATAAAGAACACCAACAATGGCACCACAATCAAGTAAATCAGTAATGCCATAATGCCAATAATTCGGCTTAATGATTGGCTTAACAAGGTTTCACCAAACAGCAATGCCCGATTGGTCGTGGTTTCAATAAAATCGTTAATATTGGCTTGCGTAATATATTCAGGAAACAATTCAGGAAGGCGGTTTAACAGCACTTTAAACTGCGAAAACATTTGCGGGAGTTCGCCTATTAAAGCCACAGATTGCTGCCAAACAACTGGAACTAAAAAGAGCATTAGCGCGACAATAATAGCGATAAAACTAGTGTAAACCACCAATACGGCGCTTAAGCGTGGTAAGCCCGTTGCGGTTAATCGTTGCACGGGCCATTCAAGTAAATAGGCTAACACCAATGCCACCAGCAATGGTGCCAAAATGTCGCTAAATAAAATAATTAGAGCGAAGCTAGTCAGTAGCAACAAAAACAAGGTGATGGCATCGGGATCTGAAAACTTACGGTTGTACCATTGTTTCATGTAGTTAAACATGTAAACCCACTCCAATTGTTTGAGTAAAAGCGTTGCATGCTTTCTCGAGATACCACATCATAGCTGTGAACACGCATAAGTTACAGTATTGAGCCTGCAAATTAGGAACCTTTTCACAAATTTATACTCGAACATTGCAGGTTTATCAGGCGCAAATAATGAAGCAGTTACTTTCAACAATTTCAGCTCTCGGCTTAGCCATTGGCGTAAGCTACTCAGCAGCCTCATTGGCACAGGAACGCTTACCAGAAATTGGTACTGCGGGCGCTTCGGTGATGACCATCGAGCGCGAACAAATTTTTGGCGACATGTATATGCGCCAATTACGGGCCATGGCCCCTATGGTACACGACCCCGTTTTAGACGAATACATTCAAGATATTGGCTCACGTATTGTGCGCGAAGCTGAAGGTGTTAAATTTCCTTTTACGTTTTTCTGGATTAATCAGAAAGATATCAACGCATTCGCGTTTTTTGGCGGCTATGTCGGCATGCACACCGGCTTAATCACTGAAGCGCGAACCGAGTCTGAGTTTGCATCAGTACTTGCGCATGAAGTGGCTCACGTTTCACAGCGGCATATTGTCCGTAATATGGAGCGTATGTCGAATAACTCACCAACCATGATGGCTGCGGTATTAGGCTCGATCATATTATCAGTGATTAACCCGCAACTTGGTATGGCCGCACTAAGCGGAACCATTGCTGGCGGCCAGCAAATGCAAATTAACTATACCCGGCAGTTTGAACAAGAAGCCGACCGTGTTGGTTTTGATATATTAAGACGTGCTGGATTTGACCCGCAAGGCGCAGTTGACTTTTTTAGTCGGTTAACCGAAAAATTTCGTTATATGTCGCGGCCTCCGGAATTTTTGTTAACCCACCCATATAGCGAAAGCCGGCTGTCGGAAATGCGGGCACGCACAGCGCTATTGCCCCGTATTGCGCCGCGCGACGAAAGCACTTTCTTATTGGCCAAGTACCGCGTGCAAGTACGTTATACACAAACGCTAACCGAAAGCACGTTGCGACAAGAAATGAGCGACCCTAACTTGCCGACTGAGCGCGTACGCGCTGCTCGCTACGGGTTAGCCATATTCATGCTGGATAATCAACGCCATGCTGAAGCCGAGCATATACTTAAGCCATTAATAACTGCGCAACCTTACAACACGTTCTACCTTGATGTTCAAAGTGACATTTTGTTGGCGAGTCAGCGTTACGAGGAAGCTCTTGCGTTGCTTGAAAAAGCCTATATACGCCAACCCAATGAACAAACCATCACGATTAATTTTGCCAACGTCGCTATTGAAGCGAAACAATATAGCCTAGCCATTTCGTTGTTACGTGAATATTTGCAACGCGAAAACGACCACATATTGGCTCTTGACCTATTAGCCAAAGCATATCGTTTAAGTGGTGATATGAGTGCCATGCATGGCGTTATGGCCGAGTCGGCAGCTTTATATGGCGCTTTTGACCAGGCTATTGAGCATTTACATAAAGCCCACAAGCAAACGGGTATCGAGATTGAAAAACGCCGCTTGCAGGCGCGTATTGAGCAACTTATGGCACAAAAATCTTTACTCGAGAGTATCAGCTCCGGTAGCCGCGGCTAAACTTTGTAGGGTCTGCTCACCTAGCAGCGGACCCTTCACTTCGCCTTCTGGTGTAACAATATAGGTAGCAGGTAAGGCGTTAGGCATTGCAAATGGTAAATTAGGCGCCGGTTCATTCTGAATTAGGGTAAATTCTATATTGTACTTTTGCTTTAGCGCAGCAAGCTCTTCATTATTTAAGCCATCAAAGCTAACCCCTAGTAGCGTCACTTGATCACCATATAAGTGATGAAATTCGTTCAGCTCAGGCAACTCACGCAAACATGGAGCACACCACTCAGCAAAATAATTCACCACAACATATTGGCCTTTTAATT
The DNA here is from genome assembly GCF_001418345.1 of Pseudidiomarina woesei. Lineage (GTDB taxonomy): Bacteria > Pseudomonadota > Gammaproteobacteria > Enterobacterales > Alteromonadaceae > Pseudidiomarina > Pseudidiomarina woesei. The sequence continues at coordinate 309,885 of NZ_LIPW01000002.1, read as the reverse complement.
GCTGCCATGCTAAGCCACCACGTTCATCGGTTTGAAAATCGCTAGCTGGCTGGCAAGCGCTTAAAAGCCCCACACTTAGCGCTAAAATTACGGGCAAAAATCGACAACGCATACACTTTCCCTTAAGCTATGACAGTTTACGAACTCGAGGATTTTAAGCTATGGCTCAGGTCACGATCTATCATAACCCACGCTGCTCAAAAAGCCGCCAAACATTGCAGTTGCTCGAACAAAACGGCATTGAGCCGCAGGTTGTTGAGTACCTTAAAACACCACCTAGTGTGCCAGAATTAAAAACCTTGGTAAAACAACTTGGGTTTATTTCTGCGCGAGAACTGATGCGCTCGAAAGAAGATGCATATAAAGCGCAAAATTTGGCAGAGGTGACTGATGAGTCGGCGTTGTTAGAAGCTATGGCAAGTGAACCTAAGCTCATTGAACGCCCTATTGTGGTTGTTGGTGATCAAGCACGTTTAGGTCGTCCACCAGAAGCTGTGCTTGAGTTACTTGACTAAATGCGCCCGCAAATTATTGTTCTGTATTACAGCCGTAACGGCGGAACTCAAAAACTCGCTGATGCCATCGCCACCGGCATTACGCAAGCGGGCGGCGATGCGTTACTACGTACCGTTGCCGCGGCGGGAGAGCCGGCGAGTGCACGCGATCTAGCGCTAGAACCTGATGAACTAGGCCCCTGTGACGGTTTGGTGATGGGGAGTCCTGTGCGCTTTGGTCATATGGCAAGCGCATTACAACAATTTTGGGAACGCACAAGTTCGGTCTGGCTCAAAGGCCAATTGCAAGGCAAGCCCGCGGCAGTATTTACCTCGGGCAGTAGTATGCACAGTGGTCAAGAGTCAACTTTATTGGCCATGGGCGTGCCTTTGCTGCACCACGGTATGATGCTCTGTGGTATTCCCTACACCGAGCCAGCAATACAGCAAACCCAGTCTGGCGGCTCTCCTTATGGTGCAAGCCATGTATCTCACCAGCAACAAAGCACACTGAGTGAGCATGAATATCAAGCCGCCGTCGCTTTGGGCAAACGCGTGACTTATGCCGCCTCGGCACTAAAACCTTTGCAACAGCAAGGAAAGATATGAATACATTAAAAGCCGCTGACCAACAAACTAGTCAACTACGTTTTTTAGCCTTGGCCAGCTATCTTGGTCTTTTGGCACTAATGCTCATTTGGCAAGTTTGGTGCCAAAGCGATAGCGAATTTAGCCTCACATTTCGTTTGGTTTTGTGGGTATTACCACTGTTGTTTCCGCTACCAGGACTATTGCGCGGCAAGCCCTATACCTATGCTTGGACCAATTTCGTTTTAATGTGGTATTACCTGCATAGCTTAACGATGCTTTATGTTGCGCCGGCAGAGCGCGGTTTCGCTATTGCTGAATTGGTGCTTACAACAGGCGCGTTTGTAGGTTGTACTTGGTATGCTCGACGTCAAGGCCGCGCCTTGGGTTTAGGCCTAAAGAAACTAAAAGACCAAGATTAAATAGCAAGTACGTCTTTCACAAAGGGAATCGTCAAGCGACGTTTTGCGGCAATAGAGGCGCGATCAAGCTTAGTCAGACAGCGCATCAAACTGCGCATATCGCGCCCTAATCGCTGGACCATAAATTGTGCGGTTTCTTCACTTAAGCTTAAGCCTAAATTTTTCGCTCGCGCCTGCAAAGCAGCTACCTTGTGGTCATCATTGAGTGGTTTAACTTGTAACGTTAAGCCCCACTGCAAACGCGAATGCACATCAGCAACAGCGACATCAAGTGCCGCCGGCGCATGCTGGGCGGTAATAACCAGCAAACCTTGGTTTAAGTCACGCACACGATTAAACAACGCAAATAACTCATAACACCATTGGCTATCACCGACTACGGCGTCAATGTCATCCAAACACAACAGTGAATATTGCTCAAGCCCTTGTAATACTTGTGGTTGAATGCTGTCTTTTAGTTCACCGAGTGGTAAATACATCACGGCTTGTTCGGTATTAGCACACATAGCATGGAGTAAATGACTTTTACCGACCCCTTGACGCCCCCACAAATAGACCAAACCGTGCTGCTGTTGCTTAAATACAGCAAGTAACTCGGTGTTAGCTCCCGCCTCAAATGTGGCAAAGGTTTCATCGTCTGGCAATTGTATTGCCAAAGGTAGCTGAGCTATTGCACTCAAGGTTGTCTCCAACGATAAACAGGCGTCGCAAAGGAATCTCGTTGCTGCTGATTTACGGGTTCAAATTGCTTGGATATATCAAGAGCGCGCATAATCTGCTGTGTTTCCGTTTGAATGTACAGCTCAAACGTCGCTTGATGTTCACCATAACTGATTAGCTGCACTCTATTTACCGAAGGTACCGAGTTAAGGCGCTGCTCAGCTTGTAACACGTCTGTTACTGAGGGCAAGTTAACAATATTTATACGCCATAGCCCGGCAGCTTCGGCATTGGCACTAATACGATAACGGTAAGATAACTGCTTCGAAATATCGGCAATAAGTTTAGCCCCTAAATCAGCACGTTCATCGGCGCTAACTTCACCACGCCAACGCATATCCGCTAATTTTAGAGTCCAATCAAGCGTCCAAGCTTGGTCTGTTACGGCCCTGTCAGACTGATAAATTCGAGCCACCACCACACCATCTGCGTCATAGCGACTGCTAGCAAAGTCAATGCGATCGTCAAATCGAGCCCATAAATCTAACACTGATAAACTCATGGAATCATTCAGATCTAACAACGGTAGCTTTACCGGTAACCCGCGAATTTGTGCTTGTTCGCGAAGTTGGCCAACTAAAGGCTCGATGTCCGCAGTACCAATAATTGAACGCTGTAAACGTTCATCTTCCAACACCAGCCAAAACAGAAGTTCGGGACGAAGGTTGCTCCAGATACCTGAGCCGGCGCTTTGAATGGTTCGATCAACCTGTGGTTGGTCAAATTGCACCCACAATATAAGCTCGTCGTCGCCTTGTTGATAGCCATACTGCTGCACAAAATTACGTACATTTTGCAATGCTAATCGCACTTCTTGGTGTTCTAACAAGCTATCGTCACCTGATACTCGCATAAATGTACGCTGCAGTGCCTCTTGTAACGCCGCATCACGATCTGCCGCAGCTTGGCTCGCCACGGGCACACGCGCTTGGTACATTTGTTTCAGCTCTACCGCGGCTTTGGCGGTAGTTGCGCAGCATAAAACAGACAGCAAAATAGCAAAAAATAGGGTTCGCATAGCTACCTCAAAACAACATCTTGTGCCCATCATAAACAGCTGCTGCCAAGGGGGCAAGTAACAAGCTGTGGATAACCTCTGGGCGTTTAAGATTTTTTCACTCCATGCTAAACTTCGCGAAGCAACACAAGGACTTCTCATCATGCTCAAGCAACAATTACGCGCTATCAGTTCACTACTGACAAGTATTACGCTTATCGGTATTTGCACGGGCATGACAAGTACCTTGTTAAGTTTGCGCGCCACCATAGAAAACTTCGGTACGCTGACTACCGGTATTATTATGTCGGCCTACTTTATTGGTTTTTTGTTCGGCACCACGCGGGCCCCGAAAGATATTCGCCGTGTTGGTTATATTCGGGCTTTTGGTGGCCTTGCTGCCCTTGCTGCTGCGTCAATTCTTATCCAGGCCATTTGGATAGACCCCACAGTGTGGTTTGTCATGCGCTTTCTTACCGGCTTTGCTATTTCGGCTATATTCGTCATTGTTGAAAGCTGGCTCAATACCATGGCCGATAACAAAAACCGCGGTACCCTACTGTCGATTTACTTAGTACTTATTTATGGCGGCTTGGTAGCCGGTCAGTTGGTTCTCGGTATTACTGATCCCGCTGGGTTTGTGGCTTTTGCTTTGGTGGCGCTGCTGATCAACTTAGCACTTATTCCTATTCTAATTAGCGTAACCGTTGAACCCACTACCCACGAACCTAAGAAAGTTCCTATTCGTAGTTTATTAAAAGTAGTTCCTCTTGGTATGGTCAACGCATTTATTATGCAGGCTTGCTACGCCATGTTTTATGGTATTGGGCCCATGTACGCCACTTATATCGGCTTATCAGTGGCCCAAGTAAGTTTGTTTATGGCCGCATTTATACTGGGCGGTATGTTAGCGCAAGCGCCTATTGGCTTACTTTCCGATCGTATCGATCGTCGTATTATTATGGCTGGATGCGCGGGTACAGCCGGCATCATGGCTTTTGTTTTATCGCAGCTGGATGCTTCTGTAGCTTGGATGATTTATTTATGTGTCGGTTTATTCGGTGCCTGTGCCCTTCCCCTGTACTCATTGGGAATGGCCCACACCAACGACTACCTTGAAAAAGACCAAATGGTTGGTGCCACCGGGGCAATTATTAAAGTGGGTGGTATTGGCTCTATTATAGGTGCGCCAGCTGTTGCTGCACTAATGCAGTTTGGCGCGGTGAATTACTTCTTTCTATTAATTATGGCGTTAACCTTCATAGTCTGCGGTTATTCGCTATTTCGCGTTACCCAACGCAAGAAAGCCGACGACCAATCAGCGAGCGCCTATGCCATGTTGGCCCCTACGCAAACCTCTGATGAGCTATTAACCACACTTGCCGACGAGCAGGCGCACATGGAAGAAGAGCTTGAACTACAGCAAGAGCTTGATGAACAAAATACCGCGGATACAAGCCGTTAGGCTTGTATCCAGCTATTCACAAGTTGCTGCGCTTGTTCAGCTAGCTGCGTTAAGTGCTCTTGGCTGACAAAGCTCTCACAATAAATTTTGTATACCGGCTCAGTACCTGATGGGCGAGCTGCAAACCAGCCATTCGCGGTGGTAACTTTCACACCACCAATCAGTGCATCATTAGCTGGCGCTTTGGTCATGACAGCCGTCACTTCATCGCCCGCCAATTCGCTCAGCTGTAGTTTATAAGCGCGAATACCAGCAAACCCAGCGTTTAATTCTGCCGACGAGGCCACATCAATACGCTGATAATAAGCGGTGCCATGCTCGGCGCATAACTCATCGTAATATTGGCTTGGGTTCTTACCCGTTTTGGCGCGAATTTCTGCAGCTAATAACGCCAAAATAATACCGTCTTTGTCGGTTGACCAAGGTTGCCCTTGGCGGTCTAAAAAGCTAGCGCCCGCACTTTCTTCGCCGCCAAACGCAGTGGTAGCTGCGTGCAGCTCTTGCGCAAACCATTTAAAACCTACCGGCATTTCACGCAAGGTACGCTGATGTTTAGCTACCACGCGGTCAATCATGGCACTAGAAACCAAGGTTTTGCCAATGGCTAATTCAGGTGCCCAGTTACGGTGTTGGCACAAATAATCAATGGCTACCGCCAGGTAATGGTTTGGATTCATTAAGCCATGGGTTGGCGTAACAATGCCGTGGCGGTCATAGTCAGGGTCATTACCGACAGCAATATCGTAGTCTTGTTTCAACTGCAACAAACTGGCCATGGCGTATGGCGATGAACAGTCCATGCGAATTTTGCCGTCTTTGTCTAAGCTCATAAAACGGAAACTGGCATCAACATCGGCATTCAGAACCGTCATATTTAAACCGTAATGCGCTGCAATTTGGGCCCAATAACTAGCACCTGCACCGCCCATGGCGTCGACACCAATGCGTAGCTTAGCGTCGGCAATGGCTTGCATATCAATGACGTCGCTTAAGCTTTCGATATAGTCTTTGCGCCAATCTACCTGCTTAAGTAGCTTGCTTGCCCGCGCTTCGGCATAAGACACTGCCTCAACGCCCAGTAGCTCAGATGACAACAGCGCATTGGCATATTTCTCAATGGTTTTTGTGGCATCGGTGTCCGCCGGACCACCGTGCGGAGGGTTGTATTTAAACCCGCCGTCACTTGGCGGATTGTGCGACGGGGTAATCACCACTCCGTCACAAAGCCCTTCACTGCGGCCCTTGTTGTAACGCAAAATAGCATGACTAATCACTGGGGTTGGCGTGTAGCCATCGTCGGTTTGAATGTGAACCTCAATACCGTTGCCAATAAATACTTCTAGCGCCGTCATGTAAGCCGACTCAGACAACGCGTGCGTGTCACGGCCCAATAACAATGGCCCCGTAATGCCCTGCTCTTCTCGGTAACGCACCAACGCTTGGCTAATAGCCAAAATATGGGCTTCGTTAAACGAATTATCTAACGCGCAACCACGGTGCCCGGAAGTGCCAAACTTGACCTGTTGCTTGGGATTCCGTGGGTCTACTTCGTTGACAAAATAAGCACTCACAAGTTGTGCAATATTGGTTAAGTCACTAGCTTGTGCCGGTTGTCCGGCGCGCGGATGCAATGCCATCATAAAAAGTCCCTAATTTTTTCTGCTTGTTCCTGAGAATAGCCAAGTTCCATAGCTACTTGTGTCAGCATCGATTTTTTACGAGTGGTATTGTTATTAGTCACCACAAAATACGGCGCGTCAGGTATTTGTTTCGGGTTGGTGCTGGTTCCGGTTGCTTCTAACTCGGCTTCGCTGGTCGCGAAGTACTGCCGGTCTCGGCCACTAATTTGCAGCACAGCGTCGAAATTTTTGGCGTGACATTTGTACAACATGCTCAAAATATACAAAAAGCGCGCAACAATGCTGCGCTGGCCAGCTAAATCAGCCCGAGTCATCACGTCAAATACGGTTCGCCCGGTAAGGTCTTGCTGCCCTGCTGTTGCGCTGTCGTCATTACTTGGGTTTGCCGAAGGTTCTGCCTCTGGCATGGCCAGTACCGGTTGCCCTGTTGCTTGCTCAGCTGCTGGTAAATTCAGCAAGCGCCGTAAAATTGCCGAGGCACTCTCACCAATATGTTGTGTGTGACTCGCAATAAAGCGATACAATTCGTCGTCAATATCAATGCGTTTGGTCATTACCCGTTCACTTCTAGTTTGACTTTTCGTTACGCGCTATTATACCCAAGCATACGCTCGGGTACAGGAATTCAACATGAGTACAGCACAGATTCTTAATTATGAAGTTATCGGCCACGGTCAGCCCGTGGTTTTGTTACATGGATTATTTGGCGATTTGGATAATCTCAAAGGCTTAGGCCGCGACTTAAGCGAGGATTATCAGGTGGTATTAGTGGATGCGCGCAATCACGGTGATTCGTTTCATAGTGACCATATGAATTACCGCGACATGGCCCAAGACCTAGCCGCAACACTTGATGACATTGGCGTTGAACAAGCTCATATTGTTGGTCATTCCATGGGCGGAAAAATAGCCATGGAGTTCGCGCTAACCTACCCTGAACGCGCTTTAAGTGTCATTGCCGCAGACATAGCACCGGTGGCTTATGACCCGAAGCATCGGCACATTCTCGATGCCCTGCAGCAGCTTGATCTAGGCCAAGTAAAGACACGTACTGACGCAGACAAGCAATTGGCCAAATTTATCGAAACCAAAGGCGTGCGTCAGTTTTTGTTGAAAAATTTACGGCGCGACGACAATGGCTACAGCTGGCGATTAAATTTAGACACTTTAAGCCAGTGTTATGGCGAAATTTCTGGCGCGGTTCGCTCTGGGCAATACGACGGGCCTATTTTGTTTATTAAAGGTGGCGACTCGAATTATTTACAAAGCGAACACGAAAGCGCTATTCGTGAACGCTTTCGTGATATTGACATGAAAATCATTGAGGGCACGGGGCATTGGCTACACGCAGAAAAGCCACGGGTTTTCAATCGGCTGGCGCGCTCATTTGTTGAGAATCATTCTCGCACCTAGGGCGCTTGCGTGCTATACTCTGCGTTCTTTTTTTGATTTCAAATAAATTCAAAATAACCAATGATCAGGTGTTACTGTTATGCTGTCAGAACATTATGAATTGATTGAAACCTTAGGTACCAATTTTGCCATTGCGTTTTTATTTGTGCTTATTGGGTTAGCTATTCAAGACGTCTTAAACAAAGGCGAAGTACCCAAGTTTGGTCGTTGGTTTGTATGGTTAGTTTTGTTTCTAGGGTGTGCCGGCTTTATTGCAAAAGGCATTATTCAAGCATTCTGGGAAGCGGGTCTTTAATTTTCAAGCGGTTTAATTTTCAAGCGGGTAGTACGATTCTATGGCAAGTGTAGGTATATTTTTCGGTAGCGACACTGGAAACACTGAAGCTGTTGCACAAATGATTCAAAAAGAGTTGGGCAAACAACTTATTGATGTCTTTGATATCGCAAAATCAAGCAAAGAAGACATCGCGTCGTATGACTTACTCATGTTTGGTATTCCAACGTGGTATTACGGCGAAGCTCAGTGCGACTGGGATGACTTTTTCCCAGAGCTTGAAGAGATTGATTTCAATAATAAGCTAATCGCAATTTTTGGTTGCGGTGACCAAGAAGATTATGCAGAGTACTTTCTAGATGCCATGGGTACCGTACGTGATATCGTTGAAGCACGCGGTGGCATTATTATTGGTCACTGGTCAACCGAAGGCTACGAATTTGAAGCATCACGCGCATTAGTTGACGACACGCATTTTGTTGGTTTAGGTATTGATGAAGATCGCCAACCCGAGCTGACGAAGGAACGCGTACAACAATGGTGTGCACAAATTCGCGACGAAATGGGCTTAGACCAATTAGGCTAACCGAAAACGCATAGCGAAGAGATTCATGAGCAGCAAAGACGAATTACAATTAAAAAAAGCAGGGTTAAAAGTCACCTCACCGCGGATCAAAATTCTAGAGATTTTGAAAAACCCGGCGAACCAGCACATTAGTGCGGAAGACGTGTACAAAATTCTGCTCGAAAAAAATGAAGAGATTGGTTTAGCGACGGTTTATCGCGTGCTCAACCAATTCGACGATGCCGGCATTGTGAGTCGTCACCATTTTGAAGGTGGCCGTTCTGTATTCGAACTGAGCGCGAAAGACCACCATGACCACTTGGTGTGTTTAACCTGCGGCCACGTATTTGAGTTTGAAGATGACGTGATTGAACGCCGTCAGCTAGACGTTGCTGAAGCGAACAATATTCGCTTGACCAATCACAGTTTGTATTTGTATGGCGAATGCAAGTCACCCGATACTTGCGAAAATAACCAGACGGATATCGACTAAGTCGTTTTCACAGCGAGTTAAAAGGCTAGTTAAACAAGCCAATTAAAAAAAGCGGCGCGATGAGTCAATCATCGCGCCGCTTTTTTATGCCTTTTAAGCTTCGGCAATTTAATTATCGTTTTCTGACCAAGTATCACGCAAGCCAACGGTTTGGTTAAACACCAGAGCACCGGGCTGACTATCTTTGCTGTCAGCACAGAAATAACCAATACGTTCAAACTGATACGCTTGTTCAGCCTGAGCGTTCGCAAGGCTTGGCTCAACAAAGCCGTGCTTAACCACTAATGATTGCGGATTCAATGTCGCAAAAAAGTCTTCTTCTGCACCAGGGTTTGGCACTTGGAATAAGCGGTCATACAAGCGAAACTCTGCAGCGATGGCATGCTCAGCCGCAACCCAATGAATCACCCCTTTCACCTTGCGACCATCGGCTGGGTCTTTGCCTAAGGTTTCGGGGTCATATGAGCAATAAATTGTAGTTATTTCGCCGGCCGCGTCTTTTTCTACGCGCTCTGCTTTAATTACATAGGCATTACGCAAGCGAACTTCTTTGCCAAGCACCAAGCGCTTGTATTTTTTGTTCGCTTCTTCACGGAAGTCTTCACGCTCAATTAAAATTTCACGTGCAAATGGCACTTGGCGCACACCCATGCTGTCGTCATTCGGATGATTAGGTGCATCAAGCTGCTCTTCGTGTGCCGCCGGGTAATTTTCAATCACCAAACGCACTGGGTCAATAACTGCCATTGCGCGCGGCGCTTTCTGGTTCAACTCGTCACGAATACAAGCCTCGAGCATGCTCATCTCAACTTGGTTGTCCATTTTGGTCACACCAATACGATGACAAAACTCACGAATAGAAGACGGCGTATAACCACGACGGCGAATACCAGCAATGGTCGGCATGCGTGGGTCGTCCCAGCCGCTGACTTTGCCTTCTTCAACCAGCATGTTTAGCTTGCGCTTACTCATAACCGTGTATTGCAGATTTAACCGCGAAAACTCAATTTGCTGCGGATGGCAGTCAATGCTGATGTTATCAAGTACCCAGTCATACAAACGGCGGTTATCTTGAAACTCAAGGGTACACAATGAGTGCGTAATACCTTCAATGGCATCCGAAATACAATGCGTAAAGTCATACATTGGGTACACGCACCACTTGTCGCCCGTTTGATGGTGATGCGCAAAGCGTACCCGATAAATAACTGGGTCTCGCATACACATAAACGGCGAGCTCATGTCTATTTTCGCGCGCAAACACACCTCACCTTCTTGATATTTACCGGCGGTCATGTCGGCAAATATTTTCAGGTTTTCTTCCACAGCGGTATCGCGGTATGGGCTATTAGTGCCCGGCTCTTTCAAGGTGCCACGCATTTCGCGCATTTGTTCTTGGCTGGAAAAGTCGCAATAAGCTAAGCCCTTCTCAATTAGTTCAACCGCATAGCCATGCAAACGGTCAAAGTAGTCTGACGAATAACGTGGCTTGCCTTCCCACGTGTACCCCAGCCATTGCACATCGGCTTGAATGGAGTTCACGTAGTCCACTTTTTCTTTCAATGGGTTGGTGTCGTCAAAACGAAGGTTACAGCTACCTTGGTAGTCTTGCGCGATACCAAAATTAAGCACGATGGATTTCGCGTGGCCAATGTGCAAAAAGCCATTCGGCTCCGGCGGGAAACGCGTGTGCACGCTTTGATGCTTACCTGAAGCAAGGTCTTGGTCAATAATTTGACGAATAAAGTTACTACGAGGCGTGTCTGCGGCCGTTTTCTCTGCCATGAATACCGTTACTCCGATGCTGTGCTTAAAAATGACCGCTATGATCGCAGTTTCTGGCAGCCTGCGCAAGGCCTACGCGTTGCTTAACCCGTACAACCAAAGAACAATTCTGCCGCCCGCAACTCATCTTGCGCATGACTTAGTTCAAGCGCTACAAAACGCACCTTGGTTCCGGCACTTGCTTGGGCTAATGCCATACGGGCTGACCAGCTAAGCACCCCAACTTTCGGATAGCCACCAAGCGACTGTGCATCGTTTAGCATGACAATAGGTTGGCCATCAGGTGGAATTTGTATGGCGCCCACCGGCAATGGCTCAGAGATAATTTGTGGGTGCGGCCAATGCATGCCTTGTTCGCCCTGTAAACGAACGCCCATGCGGTCTTGCTGCGCAGTGACTGTATAGGCTTGATTGAACAATCGTTGCTGCTCGTCTGCACTAAATTGGGCAAATTGTGCCACCGGTACCATGGGCAATTGCAACTCACTATGTGCCGAAACACGGGGTATTAGCTCATGTTTGGGTCGCCGATTAACAACAGCTGGGTACATTGAAGCGCAGCCCTTGGCTAGTTCATCCCCCGCTTGCAATGGTGTACCGTCGCCCCGCAGCCCACCTAAACCGTCGCGCACCACAGTAGCGGCAGAACCCAAGGTAGGCGGCACATCAAAGCCGCCTGCTACAGCCAAATAGCAACGTAAACCGTGTGCAGGAGCTAGAATGTCAATCACATCGCCCGGCGCTGTCGCAAAAACTTGCCAGTTCGGCTGGGGTTGATCGTTAAGGTTCACGCTAGCCGGAGCGCCGCACACCACGGCAAAACCAGGCGTGAGTACCTTGGCTTTGAATCCGCCTAGAGTCACTTCAATGGCCGACGCATTGGGGGTGTTGCCGAGTAATTTATTGGCCCACAAAAACGCGCGCTCATCTAAGGCTCCACCGCGACTTACGCCCTGAGCACTATGGCCAAAGCGCCCACGGTCTTGCACCGTAGCCAGTAGGCCTGGCTGCACTATTTTTAAATGTGCCTTGGTGCTCATGACAATGGCCTTTGCTGTTGTTCAAGCGCGGCAAAGTCGGCCGCGTTGATCACCTCAAACACCACACTGTCACCAGCCTGTATGGCCAAGCCTTGCCTCATATCCCAATTCGCAACCCGGCCAATAAGGTTCCATCCACCCGGCGAGGTGCGTGGATAAATTGCGGTTTGTTGGTTCGCTATGGCCACACTACCCGCGGGTACTTTACTGCGCGGGGTAGCTAAGCGAGGTGTTTGAATACGCTCGTCAACATCACCTAAATAAGCGAAGCCAGGGGCAAACCCCACGGTGTAAACATGGTATTCACGCTCACTGTGCAGCGCGATAATCTCGGCAGCACTTAGCCCGGTGTGCTCTATCACTCGCGGCATATCGGGCGCATAGGGTGCTTCATAACACACCTGAAAGCGATGTTGCGTGCTTGCTAAGCTGTGGTGTTGTTCTGTTGGTTGGCGCAGTAATTGCTCAAGGTAGTACGTTACGCTTGGTAGGTCGGTTTGGTGAATATCATAAACCACCATCGCGCTATGGTAGGCCGGAACAATGTCACGTAACCAACTGGGGTTAGCCTGCTTCAATTGTGCGGCAAATTGGTGTACTGCTTGGTTAATAGCAAGATCGACTCGCGCTTCAAAAACCACCATAACGGCATCGATGGCCGCTACTTCTAGCCGTGCTTGCATGGTTAGTTCTCGAGCAGTAATTGACGAATGGCAGCCACTGTTGCAATAGACTCTGGGTTATCGCCATGCACACACAAAGTATCGGCATGCAGGGTTAATAAGCTGCCATTGGCGGCTGTGATAGGTTCGCCAGCTTTGAATGCTCGCACCTGTTGCAAAATATCTTGCCGCTGCGTTAGCACGGCATCATCGTAATGTCGTGAACGTAACGAGCCATCGGCTTCATAACGCCGGTCAGCAAATGCCTCAAAGCATAGGTTGACACCAAATTCAGCCGCCACATGGCGATGGGGCTCAGAATTAGTGGTTGCCAGAGTCACCAAAAACAATGGCGCTTGCTGGCGCTGCTGGCGGCTCTCATTGATTTGGCCAACGGCCTGACACACTGTGCGAAACAGCTCTGGCGACTTTTGCATGTCGTTGTACAAAGCACCATGAGGTTTGACGTAACACAGTGTCACGTTTTGGGCATCACACAATGCCTGCATGGCGCCAATTTGGTAATGCAATATAGCCTGCAACTCTGCAGCGGTAAACGCCATGCTACGCCGCCCAAAACCTTGAATGTCGGGATACGCCGGGTGCGCGCCAATGGTCACCCCGTGTCGCTTCGCTAGCGCTATGGTTGAGGCCATAATGGCTGGCCCACCGGCGTGAAAGCCACAGGCAATATTAGCCATATCAATGTGCGGCATCACCGCTTGGTCGTCACCCATCGTCCAAGCAGCATAGCTTTCACCCATATCGCAATTAAGTTTTATCACGCCCGTTTGCCTCTTCCGCAGCTTTACGCCCGCGCGCACCTGCGAAGCGAGCGTAACTGTAGGCAAATAAATAAACGCCAAGCCCAATACTACTTATAAACAATGGCGCAATAGTTAACCCACCAATTTGGTGAGCTGCATATACCGCAGCGGCACCCGTTAAACCAAGGGTTAATAGCGATGCAGCGACCAAAGTAATAGGCTCTAACCATTTTGCTAGTGCGTTCCCAGCTAACAAGTTAACCAACGCACCCAGAATAATCCCCCATGCAATGGGTACGCCAAGTTGGTACCAACCTAATTGCCAGTCAACAATAGCGGCCCACAATTGGGTCTCAGTAGCATTGTAAAATAGCAAGCCGACTAAGCCTGCTAAAATCACCAAACGTGTGGTTAAAGACATGCGTTATCCTTACATTAACAGCCAAGAAATTAGCCCCAACAAGGCTGCTATAATGGGAACCCACAAAATGGGTGACTGGTACCAGCGCAATACCGGTTGCTGATACGATTGCTGCTGTTGCGGCGCTTGCGGTTCAGGCCGCCGTTGCGAAACTAACCAGCCAATACCTGAGCCCATCAATATGAAACCCAGAATTCGGTAGCTCGACACGGCGTCGCCAGCCGGTGCCAAGACCAATAATAAGATACCGCTAACTATAACGGCTAAAGCAGCTATTCGTGTTGCACTAGTTGTTTTCATTCTTATGCATGTGCCCTTGTTTTTTTTGCTTTACGCCAGGCGCTGTAAAACCACACCCAACCCACTAATTGCATGATTACACCAATAAAAATGGTGCCTAAATTTTGCTCCCATATACCACTTAACATGGCAGCAAACCCAATAACCGCGAGTAACAATGGAAATATCATAACGTAATCCTCGTTATCGAGTACTCAGTGTATTCACCTACCTTACTGAAAACTGCGACACGGTAAAAGTACTCGTACGACATATTCGACTATTGTCGAGGCCAATGCCATACTGGAAAACACATTTTCGCATTAAGCGTAGCAGATTTAACTGGGTGACATGGAGCAATGACATGACGCGTGCGCCACAAGATAATCAATTAGAAGTATGTGAATCAGAGCATTTACAACGCGACGATACCGTTCACACCGCCCTACAACGTCAGTTAACACCGCATTTAACCGTGCATCGAATAATTCCCCAACGGGCGATACGTATGATTGGACCATGGTGCTTTCTTGATCATTTTGGCCCAGTGGCGCCAGCCAATTACCGGCAGTTCGATGTTGCTCCGCACCCGCATATAGGTTTACAAACCATTACGTGGTTGCTGTCTGGGCAGCTATTGCATCAAGACAGCCTTGGGTATGAGCAACCATTGCGCAGTGGCCAACTTAATTTAATGACTGCCGGGCGTGGTATTAGTCACGCTGAAGTGGCTGACCATGATCCTGACCAACCGCTACACGGGCTACAATTATGGTGTGCACTACCACCAGAGCATGAGCAAACCGAGCCACGTTTTGATCACTACCAGCAAGTGCCTAAGTTTAGCTTAGGTAACTGCACCGCCACGCTGATTATGGGGTCGTACGCCACTGAGCAGCGTCGGTTAACAAGCCCAGCGCTAAGTTTCAGCCCTACCATGGCGTTGCTGCTACAAACACCGCAAGCAACCGTTGTTGATATTCAACTTGAACGCAATTTTGAGTACGGCTTATATGTTGTTAGCGGCGTAATGGCGGCATTAGACAAGCAAACAAAAAGCCATCAACTACTTAGCATTGGTGCGAATCGCCGACATATCACCCTTGAGTTGAGCGCCGATAGCATTGTGTTACTGCTTGGTGGTGAAGCTTTTGAACAACCGGTAAAAATGTGGTGGAATTTTGTCAGTGCGTCTGAACAACGCGTTAAACAAGCGCAACAAGACTGGGACAACCAACATGAACGCTTTGGCCATGTTGCCCATTATCAACCACCCTCCAACTAGTGTGAATTAACATGGGATTAATTAAATCAATTCAAGCTTTTACTCGGCGTATTGGTTTATGGCTACTCGCTGCTGGCATTACCCTAGCGGTATTATTTACTGCGGTGTTAATTTACAAATTAACTGTTTTTGAACCTGCCCCACCTACAGTTGCCAACTGTCAGTCGCTGCAACTCATTAGTACCCCCGATAACGGCGGCGAAATTCATGTTTACCAGTGCCAGCGGGGCGATGATTCTGCACCCTGGCAAGGCTATGAGGTATGGCTTTATGAGCCGTTGTTAGACGATTGGACCCGTTTAGCGACGGCGCAATTAGGTGAGTGTTTAACAGTTAGTTGGCAACGCGATCGCGAATTAGTAATGCACCACGGCCATAGCCGTGGCGACATTAATTTAGCGGAGAGCTCGGTTATTTACCAACCGGCTAATATGCCGGCTAACACCATTAGTATTAGTGCCGAACGCACTGACACCGAATGCCCACTTTAAGTGGGCTTCTGCCAACCAACAACGGCGCAGCATTAGCCCAGCTTCATGACCCACTTCAACGGTAATCGCTTCATTAAAAAGCCAATCAAAGCCCAAGGCCATCCAGGCACAAAGGCCTGTACGGGCTCTTTTTCAATAGCTTGCACTAACTTGCGACAGCCGGTTTCGGTGTCGATCATAAACGGTGTGTTTTTTACTTTTTCGTTTATTTCTGAGCGTATATAGCCAGGCAAAATTGCGCTTACTTTAATTGGTGAACGCGATTTAATTAAATCAGCACGAATACCTTCGGTTAAGGCTAGCAAACCGGCTTTAGTGGCAGCATAAACCGTCATTGCCCGCGGCATGCCACGCAGCGCACTAATTGAACTAATAGTCACCAAATGCCCACTGTTTTGCTCACGGAAAATTTCTAAAGCGGCTTCGCACTGAGCCAATGCCGCAACAAAATTGGTTTGTGCGGTTTGCACGTTGGCATAAAAATAGCCAGTACCCAGTGAGGCGCCCTTGCCCATTCCGGCATTTACAATAACGCGGTCAATGCTGCCAAGTTCTTCTTTAAAAGCTTTAAACACCGCAAATACGTCGTCATGTTTATTTACGTCAAGCGCTTTAACGGACACTTTTATGTTTGGGTACTGGTGCTCAAGCTCTTGCTTTAAGCCCTCAAGACGCTCAGTGCGGCGTGCGCACAGGGCTAAATTACGGCCCTGCTTGGCAAATTCACGGGCCATACCTTCGCCTAAGCCAGAACTGGCGCCGGTAATTAATATTGTTTTACGCATGTTATTCCTTAATCTATTTATTCTTCATTAATTTACGGGCACGCCAATGCAAGTAATTCACCAAAAACCAGAAGTTTTTGAAGGCCGGATTGCGCGTTTGCTTATGGTGATAGCGGTAGTAAATTTGTTGGGCAATAACGCTTAAACGAAATAGCCCAAACACTTCGTAAAAACGAAAATCGGCGACATTCACGCCCATTTTTTCGCAATAGTAGTTAATGACTTCGGCGCGGGTGAACATGCCCGGTAAATGGGTGGGTTGGCGCCTTGTCGAGCGCGCAATACGGTCGTCATCAGCTTGAATCCAGTACGCTAAGCTGTTACCTAGGTCCATCAGTGGGTTGCCTAAAGTGGCTAACTCCCAATCTAACACACCAATAATTCGGGTTGGGTCGTTTACATCAAGCACAAGGTTATCAAAGCGAAAATCGTTATGCGTCATGCAAATTGTTTCGGTGGCGGGCATATTAGCTTTTAGCCAGCGCATAATGCCCTTACCCGACGGCACGTTCCAGGTTTTGGCTTGCTTATAACGCTCACACCAGCCGCTAACTTGGCGTTCGGTATAGCCGGCACCTTTCGCTAAGTCTGTCAGGCCGGCAGCTTCAATATCTACTTGGTGTAGTTCAATTAACACATCTAAAGCGTTTTGACATAATTCACGGGTTTGTTGCTCAGATAACTGCAGTTCGCGCGGCATATTCTTACGCGGAATAATGCCAGCCACCCGGTCCATAACATAAAATTCATCGCCAATAATGCTGTCATCGTCGGTGTACAAGCGCACAGACGGCACGTACGAAAATACTGGCTTCAGCGCTTTTTGAATACGATACTCACGGCCCATGTCATGGGCCGACTTGGCTTTGGTGCCAGCTGGCGGACGACGGAGAATTAAATCGGCGTTATCAAACTGCAAACGGTAGGTCCAATTTGAGGCCCCACCACTATACTGGGTTACCTGCATGGCCCCCTGCAATTCGGGTAGCTGTTGCTGTAACCACGCCGCTAGCTGTGCCTCAGGTAGTTGTTCGCCCTCGCGCACTTGCCCAGCAACGTCTTCAATATGACTGGCCACTTATGCCTCCCGATACTTGGCTAATTCAACTTTAGCAATGGTATTGCGATGCACGGCGTCTGGGCCATCGGCAATACGCAGCGCACGCGCCATAGCAAACAAACCAGTTAACGGCGTGTCATGGCTCACGCCGGCGCCACCAAACAGCTGAATGGCTTCATCCACCACCTGTTGTAGCACGTTAGGGGCAACCACTTTAATTGCTGAGATTTCCGCCAGCGCCTTCATGGCGCCCACTTGGTCAATTTTCCAGGCTGCATAAAAGGTGAGTAAACGCGCTTGATCAATGGCAATACGCATGTCCGCCACGCGCTCTAAATTGCCATTCAGTTGCAGCAATGGCTTACCAAAGGCAATTCGCTCTTGCCCACGGCGCATAAATAATTGCAGAGCCTTTTCTGCCGCGCCAATGGCGCGCATGCAATGATGAATGCGGCCCGGGCCTAAGCGCCCTTGGGCAATTTTGAAGCCATCACCCAAGTTTCCGATCACATTGGCTTTTGGCACCCGAACTTGGTCAAAGAAAACTTCGCCGTGACCATAAGGCGCATCATATTCGCCAAAAGCCGGCAACATACGTTCAATGGTTACACCTGGGGTATCTAAGGGCACAATGACCATGGAATGGCGTTGATGTTTGGCCGCCTCAGGGTCGGTAAGCCCCATCACAATGGCAAATTTTGCATTGGGGTGACCAAGGCCAGTAGACCACCATTTGCGGCCAGTTATCACCACCTCATCACCGTCGGCAACAATACGAGCTTGCATATTGGTGGCATCGGACGAAGCCACGTCGGGCTCGGTCATGCAAAACACTGACCGTATGTCACCACTGAGTAATGGCGTCAGCCATTGTTCACGTTGCGCGTCACTGCCAAAGTGGTACAACACTTCCATATTGCCAGTGTCGGGCGCGTTACAATTGAATATTTCTGGCGCAAGTAAGCTATGGCCCATCACTTCCGCCAAGGGCGCATAATCTAGCGTCGACATCCCAGCACCTAATTGCGCATCAGGCAAAAATAAGTTCCACAAGCCAGCCGCTTTTGCCTTGGCTTTCAAGGTTTCAACCACAGGCGGTACCTGCCATTCACACCAGTTCGCATCGCCATTTAAACGGCGGTTTTCTTTGTGGTAATCCGCTTCTATCGGCTCTATGTGTTCACGCATAAACGCAATGAGTTGCTTGCGATACTGCAACGTTTTGTCACTGGGAGTAAAGTCCATAACCGTGCCTTATTGTTATTTTTAAACGCTTGTTTGAATGATTGTAGTGGCTTGGCTTAAAAATAAAAGCCCTTATGTCGTATTTAGTGAGCGTTGCGCCGTAGCGGGCAAATGTTCGGCAAGATAATCGACAAATACGCGCACGGCCGGCAATAACCCTCTTCGATAAGGATAGACCATGTGCATAATGCCCATGGGTAATGACCACTGCGGCAGTACCGGCTCAAGTAAACCTGCCGCAACGGCGTCCTCACACATGTAATTGGGCAAGGCAACAATTCCAAGCCCTGCTATTGCAGCCTCGCGCAGCACAATCATATCGTCGGTGATCAACCGCGGACGAAAGCTCACCGTCAGCTTTTCACCATGGCTGGCCGTTAAATCATATCGATATCGCCCACTGGTGTAATGCAAACTTAGGTGAGGAAAATGCACCAGATCAAGCGGATGCTGTAACGATTGCTGCATGGCCCCCACGTCTCCTTTATTGGGGCTTTTGAACAAGGTTTGCGGTGCGTCAGATAATGGCCGCGCAATGAGTGATGAGTCTTCAATTGTGGCACGTACCCGCAACGCAACATCAATGCCCTCGTCAATAAGGTTAACTGGCCGATTGGTCACCATTAAATTGACCCTCACCTCGGGATATCGCGCTAAAAACTCGGGTAACAAATGAACCAACATGCTCTGGCTAATAGCATAGGGCGAGCTAACGTGAATATCGCCGCGTGGGGTTTCTTGTACCAATTGCGTGACCTGCTGAGCCGCTTCAGCAGCGGCCACCATGGTTTCGCAATGCACTAAAAATGCTTGCCCAATATCGGTTAGCTTTAAGCCGCGCGTGCTGCGGTGCAGTAATCGAACGCCTTGGGCTTCTTCAAGTTCGGTTAAGCGGCGGCTAATGGTCGACTTGGGCATATTCAGCTCGCGCGCACCAGCGCTAATACTGCCCGCCGCAGCAACCCGCGCGAATATCATGTAATTGGTTAAGTCTGGTAAGCTCATGGCGCCTCTCGTAGCTAAATAGCCGCAAAGATGGTGTTCCATTTTTGGAACAACACTTTCCAATATAGCCCACTACCGCTGAAAACGGAACGCTTATATCATGACCCCCATCAGCTTTTTACCCTACAGCGCACAACAGTTTTGAGAGGTTTTTATATGAACATTCTACACATTGACTCAGGTATATTTATTGAGCAATCAGTGAGCCGTAAACTAAGCCGCGACGTGGTTGCGCATTTAACCCGCAATACCAATGCCCAAGTAACCCACCGCGATTTAGTTGTGAACCCAGTGCCACACTTAGATGCAGAAACGCTATTGGCTGAGCAAAATGCACTTAGCGAAGAATTACTGGCAGAATTGCAAGCGGCCGATGTGTTAGTGATTGGCGCCCCCATGTACAACTTTACTATTCCTACGCAATTGAAAGCTTGGCTTGATCGCGTTCTCAAAGCCGGCGTAACGTTTAAATACACCGAGCAAGGCTCACAAGGCTTATTGCAAGGCAAAACGGCGTATATCGCCTCAGGTCGTGGCGGTGTTTATAGCCAAGGCGAAGCGGCAGCCCTTGATCATCAAGAGAGCTATTTGCGTCATGTGCTGGCGTTTATTGGCATTACCGACGTACATGTAGTGCGCGCCGAGGGTGTTAACCTAGGTGATGAGCCTCGGCAGCAAGCCTTAGCGGCCGCTGAAGAAGCTATTGTTGCGTTATAAACTCAATTAATGCTTAGCGCTGCTGCATAAACCGCAGCAGCGCAGCTTGCCGTTCATGAGTAGGCAGCCGTAAAGCTCCTTCATATACCGCTATAGAGGCCTGACATAGTAACCGCGCATG
The DNA here is from genome assembly GCF_001418345.1 of Pseudidiomarina woesei. GTDB lineage: Bacteria > Pseudomonadota > Gammaproteobacteria > Enterobacterales > Alteromonadaceae > Pseudidiomarina > Pseudidiomarina woesei. The sequence goes on along the minus strand of NZ_LIPW01000002.1, from coordinate 289,151 downwards.
AGCCCGGTATTCGCTAGGCTGCTGAAATACCGAAGGATACAACGCATCATATCGACCAACGTCGCTGAGCACCTGCTCTAGCATCACGTTGGCACTACCGGGCTGATAGCGAAAACTGTTTCGTAGTTGTGTACGTTCAACTAAGTCAGTTTTGGCTTGCCGATATGAACTGATCAAATTTATCGGTATCAGCGCTTCAACATCCACCGGTTTTTTGGCCCACTGCGGGTATAAGTAATCGACACAGAATTGTGCATCAACATAATTCAAATAGTTAATAATATCGACATTAGCGCGCCAATAAGCGACTAGCTCGGCATCGGGCCCCTGTATGAGCAACTCCGCACGCCAGGTAGTTGCCAAGTTATGGGTTGCGTTGCTTGGTGCAAAACGGTCACTTTGCACTAATTCATTCACCACTCGTGCCTCTATCAACTCTAACGGCCCTGGGTACCAAATGTTCGCTCCATCTACCCGCACCGATTGGCGAATAAAGCTTTCGGAAACACCATGCTGGCGATAAATACGCTTAAAGTCGTCATTAATTTGTTGCACATCAGCGCCGTCAAGTTGATGCAGCGAGGCACTGTGAAACCCCAGAATTCCGCGTTTACTTAAGTACCGTTGTTGGCCCCCCATAAAAGCAATGGTACAGGCACTTGAGCATTCACTGGGCACATAGGTATCTAGCTGATACTCTTGAATTAAATCATATAGCTTAACGCCTTCGCTAATGCGTCCTCCGGGCGAATTCAAATGAATAACTCGTACCGATGGAAACCGCTGTAATATGGCTTGAACACTCTCAGTAGTTCCGTATGGCAACGGGCCTATCAGCTCGATTTCGGTGCCTTGGTTAAGCACACGAAGCTCGATCTGATTAGTTAACTCACTGGCGTTCATTAAGCCCACGTTAGTTTGCATCATTGGCAAACCAAACTGGTTAAAGTCGAACACCGCACGTAATGCGGCAACTATTACCATGACTTGCGCTGCAGTTGCCCAGCCCTGCCGCCCGCCATTGGAAGTGTGATATTTCGCCGAGCGCCAAATACCCACCAATTGCCATATGGTAAATACCGCGGTAAACGAGTACAAACAGATTACAAGCGCGCTATACACCGATTGCGCAACTGCGAATTGATTTAATAAAGAGTTGAGAGCAAATGCCGCGAGGCTTAAACAGCAAGTTAAACCAACGCCGATAAGCCAATAAGCCTTGCCTAGCGAGTAATCGCCTTGCCAGTGCTTTTTAATCAGCTTAGAAACGCGCATCGTTTTCACACGGAATACCATTATGATTATCGTCGAGCTGGCTATCGGGGCAGAAGCGCAAGAAAAATTCAGCTTCAGCTCGAGAAGTCATTTCAGGACAGAATTTCCGACCATCACATTGAAATTTCGGGTCTTTTTTTAATACTTGACCCTGTACGCTTTGCACAAACTCAGCCAGCAAACCGCTACGGTTCTCTGGACGAGGTTGTTGCTCTTCGTAGTAATTCCAAATTGCGAGTATTAGCGCAGCAATTAGTATTATTTTTTTCATGGAGAGAATCCTTATAGTTTTTAACACTCTCACCACATTTGTTATGCGCTAATAATAGACAGATAATTTAAATATTACAATTTTATAAAGATCATAGTGGTTCGTAGATTATTTCAATGGCTTTGTCGGCTTCCGAATCACTATCAGCATGCCACCAACAATAAGCAGCGCTGCAACCACCAGTTGTTGGGTGATTATTTCGCGCGCAAATACCACCCCGCCTACCGCAGCAATAAGCGGTACCGAGAGTTGACCTATAGCCGCTGTTGAAACCTTAAGCTGGGGTAACACCAGATACCAAATGGCGTAGCCAAGCCCTGACGTAACCACGCCTGAACAGACAGCGAGAACAAGCCCTTGCGGGCTGATGACTATGTCTCCGTATTGCCAGATCACTAGCAATACGACAACCGGTGTGGCGCGCACGAAATTAAACGTGGTGTCGGTTAATGGTGAGGCGCTACCCCGACCATGCAGTGAATATAGCCCCCAAGCGGTACCCGCCGTCACCATGGCAACGCAGGCCCATAGGGAACTAGGTACGCCTAGCGTGGGATAGACTAAATAGATGAGCCCGAGCAAGGCTAAACTGCTGCCAAGCGCTTCTTTGGCTGTTAGTTTGTTTCCCTGCACCCAGCCCACCGCAAGCATGGACAACTGCACAGAGGCGAACAAAATTAACGCGCCAAAGCCGGTTTCCAATTGGTTGTAAGCCAACGAAAATGCGACCGCATATAAAGCCAAGGTAAAGGCTCCCCACCAGGTTCCACGTCGTGCAACGTTGCTTATGGCTTCGGTAACCGCTGGCTGTTGTCGCTTGGCTTGCCGCGATGTTGCAACAACCTTCACCGTATACCAAATAACCAGCATGGCAACCGCGCCACTAACAATGCGAACTGCCACAAAAGTATTCGGATCAATATGTTGAGTTAATAATGCGTAACGGTTGATCACCGAATTGCCAGCAAACGCGAGTAACGATAAGAAAAACAACATAGCGGTTCTGAACATAATTATCCTTGTTATAGCGGTGCGTTGGCCACAAAAAAAGCCGCTCAAGTGAGCGGCTTTTATCGTAACAGACGTTGTGCTTAAAAACGTAGCTTACCAGCCAGTTTTCTCACGTAACGCTTTACCGATATCGGCAAGGCTACGTACTGTTTTAACGCCAGCAGCTTCTAATGCTGCAAATTTCTCATCAGCAGTGCCTTTACCGCCTGAGATAATCGCACCGGCATGGCCCATACGCTTACCTGGAGGAGCAGTAACACCAGCAATGTAAGAAACAACTGGTTTCGTTACGTTGTGCTTGATGTACTCAGCTGCTTCTTCTTCTGCGGTACCACCAATTTCACCGATCATGACGATCGCTTCAGTTGCTGGATCTTTCTCGAATAATTCAAGAATATCGATGAAGTTTGAACCAGGAATTGGGTCACCACCAATACCAACACAAGTAGACTGGCCGAAACCTTCGTCAGTTGTCTGCTTCACGGCTTCATAAGTCAACGTACCTGAACGCGATACGATACCTACTTTACCTGCTTTGTGAATGTGACCAGGCATGATGCCAATCTTACATTCGTCTGGCGTGATAACACCTGGGCAGTTAGGACCAATCATGCGCACGCCTTTGTGCGTCAGGTATTCTTTCACGTAAAGCATGTCTAACGTTGGAATGCCTTCAGTGATACATACGATAAGCTCGATACCGGCGTCTGCAGCTTCAATAATTGAGTCTTTACAGAATGGCGCTGGTACGTAGATCACTGATGCAGTTGCGCCAGTTGCTTCAACTGCTTCACGTACAGTGTTAAATACGGGTAAACCAAGGTGCGTTTGACCGCCTTTACCTGGAGTTACACCACCAACCATTTGCGTGCCGTAAGCAATAGCTTGCTCAGAGTGGAAAGTACCCTGACCACCAGTGAAACCCTGGCAGATAACTTTGGTATTTTTATCGATCAAGATAGACATTATTGACCTCCTGCCGCAGCAACCACTTTATCAGCAGCGTCAGACAAACTCTCTGCTGCAATGATGTTCAGGCCACTTTCTGCTAATTTCTGACGACCTAAGTCTGCGTTGTTACCTTCTAAACGCACAACTACAGGCACTTTCACGCCGACTTCTTCAACGGCGCCCATGATACCTTCTGCGATCATGTCGCAACGAACGATACCACCGAAAATGTTAACCAATACGGCTTTAACATTTGCGTCAGACAGGATGATCTTGAACGCTTCAGTAACGCGCTCTTTGGTTGCGCCGCCACCAACGTCCAAGAAGTTGGCTGGTTGGCCACCAGACAATTTAACGATGTCCATTGTACCCATCGCTAAGCCTGCGCCGTTAACCATACAACCGATGTTGCCGTCTAGTGCAACGTAGTTCAGTTCCCATTTAGCCGCTTGTGCTTCACGCTCATCTTCTTGAGACGGGTCATGCATTTCACGGATTTTTGGCTGACGATACAACGCGTTGCTGTCAATGTTGATTTTACCGTCTAAGCAATGCAAGTTGCCTTGCTCAGTGATAACCAACGGGTTGATTTCTAACAATGCGAAATCATATTGTTCGAACATTTTCGCCAAACCCAAGAAGATTTTAGTGAATTGCTTCACTTGCTCTGGGTTTAAGCCTAATTTGAAGCCAAGCTCACGACCTTGGAATGGCTGTGCGCCTACCGTTGGATCAATGATTGCTTTCAAGATTTTTTCTGGCGTTTCTTCAGCAACTTTCTCGATTTCAACACCACCTTCGGTTGACGCCATGAACACGATTTTACGTGTAGCACGGTCAACAACTGCGCCTAAGTACAGTTCTGAAGCGATATCAGTCAAGCTTTCTACCAAAATTTTAGCAACCGGCTGACCGTTTGCGTCTGTTTGGTAAGTCACCAAGTTTTTACCTAACCAGTTGCTCGCAAATGCGTGCACTTCGTCATGGCTAGAAACTAATTTAACACCGCCCGCTTTACCGCGGCCGCCTGCGTGTACTTGAGCTTTAACAACCCAACGATCACCGCCGATTTTTTTGGCAGCTTCAACGGCTTCGTCAGCAGTGTCAACTGCAAAGCCTTCAGATACTGGCAAACCGAACTCTTTGAAGAGTTGTTTAGCCTGATACTCATGCAAGTTCATGATGATCTTCCGATTCGTTTGAACAACAAAAGCAGCGTCATGCTGCTTACCCGAAAATTCGCGCGTATTTTACAGTTTTGCGCGCAAAAAATACAGCCGCTGCTTCAATTGACATGCAATTGCAACACAGCGGCTGTGCATTATGTTATAGGTCCAACAACAAACGCTGCGGATCTTCTAACAACTCTTTGATGGTTACTAAGAAACCAACAGATTCTTTACCGTCAATAATGCGGTGGTCATATGACAACGCTAAGTACATCATTGGCAGAATTTCTACTTTACCGTCAACAGCCATTGGGCGATCTTGAATTTTGTGCATGCCCAAAATAGCGCTTTGTGGTGGATTCAAAATTGGCGTTGAAAGCAATGAACCGAATACGCCACCGTTGGTAATGGTGAAGTTACCACCTTGCATATCGTCCATGGTCAATTTACCGTCACGGCCTTTGATAGCTAGGTCACGGATGCCATTTTCGATTTCCGCAATGCTCATTTTATCGGTGTCACGCAATACTGGTGTAACCAAACCACGTGGCGTTGATACCGCAATGCTGATATCAAAGTAGTTGTGGTACACAATGTCGTCACCGTCAATTGACGCGTTTACTTCTGGGAAGCGTTTCAGTGCTTCAGTAACAGCTTTCACGTAGAAGCCCATGAAACCTAAGCGCGTGTCGTGACGTTTTTCAAATTCGTCTTTGTACTTCGAACGCAAGTCCATAATTGGCTTCATGTTCACTTCATTGAACGTGGTCAACATAGCGGTTGCGTTCTTCGCTTCTAACAAGCGCTTCGCAATCGTTTTGCGCAGACGTGTCATTGGCACACGTTTCTGATCACGATCACCGGCAGTTGGCGCTGGAGCACTTGCAGCCTTAGCTGGCTCAGATTTCTTCGCTGCACCGTCTTTCAAGTGTTTCTCAACGTCTTCTTTGGTCACGCGGCCGCCTTTACCAGTGCCTTTTACGTCAGACACTTTCAAGTTGTTTTCCGCCAACAAGCGACGTACCGCTGGGCCAGCTACTTCGCTATCACCTTCGTCTGCCGCTTCTTCTTTGCTGTCGCTGGCAGATTCTTTTGCTGATTCACTAGAACTAGCTGACGCACCTGCTTCAACAATACCAATCACGTCATCAGCACCGACTGTTGCGCCTTCTTCTTGTTTGATTTCCGCCAACACACCATCAGCTGGGGCGACAACTTCAAGCACCACTTTGTCGGTTTCAATATCAACTAAGTTTTGGTCGCGAGTTACTGCTTCGCCAGCTTTTACGTGCCAGGTAGCAATAGTTGCGTCAGCAACAGACTCAGGTAACTGAGGTACCTTAACTTCAAGCTTTTCGCCTGAACCAGACGACTTTTTGTCGGCCTTCTTGTCAGCTTTCTTGTCGTCTTTTTGCTCAGATTTTTTGTCATCTGCTTTCGCGTCAGATTTGTCATCTGATTTATCCGCAGCAGCACCGTCGCCTTCTTCAAGCTTACCAATCACTTCTTCGGCGCCAACAGTGGCGCCTTCTTCAGCGATGATTTCACCGATTACGCCATCAGCAGGTGCAACCACTTCCAACACCACTTTGTCGGTTTCGATATCGACCAGATTCTGATCGCGCGAGACTTTGTCACCTGGCTTCACGTGCCAAGTAGCCACTGTTGCGTCTGCAACAGATTCAGGAAGTTGTGGAACTTTAATATCAATAGCCATGGTCAATTGTCACCTATTTAATGGTTAGCGCGTCATCGACTAATTTTTGTTGCTGTTTGTTATGCTCAGATAAATAACCTACTGCTGGTGCTGCCGAAGCTTCACGACCCGCGTAAGTTAGTTCTGCGCCCTTAGGAATTGCCGCACGGAAATGGTGCTGACTACTGTACCAAGCACCTTGGTTTTGCGGCTCTTCCTGACACCAAACAAAATCTTTCACATGCTGATAATCTTTCATAATTTCAGCGACTTCTTCTGCAGGGAACGGATACAACTGTTCAATACGAATAATTGCGACGTCCTCTTGCTCACGCTTACGGCGCTCTTGTAACAGGTCGTAATATACTTTGCCTGAACAGATTACCACGCGTTTAACTTTTTTCGGTGCCAAAGAATCGATTTCACCAATCGCATTTTGGAACGTTCCGCTAGTCATTTCATCCAGCTCAGAAACAGCTAATGGATGACGTAACAATGATTTTGGAGTCATCACAATCAACGGACGGCGAACCGGACGTAAATGCTGACGACGAATCATGTGGAACACCTGCGCTGGCGTCGTTGGCACACACACTGACCAGTTATGGTCTGCAGAGAGCTGTAAGAAGCGCTCTAAACGTGCCGAGCTATGCTCTGGGCCTTGACCTTCGTAGCCATGCGGTAGCAATAATGTTAGACCACATAAGCGACCCCACTTCTGCTCACCTGAACTTAAGAATTGGTCAATAACAACTTGCGCACCGTTGACGAAGTCACCAAATTGCGCTTCCCACATGACCAAAGACTTCGGCTCTGCAGTGGCGTAACCGTATTCAAAAGCAACAACTGCCGCTTCTGATAACACCGAGTCGTAAATTTCGATTTGGCCTTGGCCATCACGAATATTATTCAGCGGCATATAAGTTGCTGCATCTTTTTGGTTGTGCAGCACCGCATGACGATGGAAAAAGGTTCCGCGGCCACTGTCTTGGCCGGTTAGGCGAATATGCACGCCTTCATCAACCAAGGTGGCATAGGCTAAGGTTTCCGCGAAGCCCCAATCAGCGGCTTTTTCGCCGTTCGCCATTTTCATGCGTTCTTCATAAACTTTCTGTACGCGTGAGTGCAGCTTGTGTTCTTTTGGCACTGTACTCATCGCCACGCCAATTTTTTCCAGCTGCTGCTTGCTAATTTTAGCGTCGTACTCAACGTCCCACTCTTGGCCAATATATGGTGTCCAGTCAGACGAGTGGCTCTTCATTTCGCGCCATTCGTCCACCACAATCTCGCCTTTATCTAGGGCATCGCGGTAGTCACTCACCAATTGATCATCGTCGCCTGATTTTAATACACCCGCTTTGCTTAAGCGCTCGGCATAAATTGCTCGCGCAACTGGGTGCTTTTTCACCTTGCTGTACATCAGTGGCTGCGTCGCGCTTGGCTCATCAGCTTCGTTATGGCCGTGACGGCGATAACACACTAAGTCGATCATGACGTCGCGCTTAAACGTATTGCGGAAATCAAGCGCTAACTGAGTCACGAACACAACCGCTTCTGGGTCATCTGCGTTCACATGGAAAATTGGCGCCTGCACCATTTTTGCAATATCGGTACAGTACTGCGTTGAGCGTGTGTCTTCGCGTTTTGAGGTGGTAAAACCAACTTGGTTATTCACCACAATACGAATTGAACCGCCAACTTGGTACGCGCGTGTCTGCGACATGTTGAAGGTTTCTTGCACAATGCCTTGGCCAGCAATGGCTGAGTCACCGTGAATGGTAATCGGCAACACTTTAGCGCCCGTTTTGTCACCTAAACGGTCCATACGTGCACGCACCGAGCCCATAACCACTGGGTTAACGATTTCGAGATGCGACGGGTTAAACGCTAAGGCTAAATGTACATCGCCACCAGGGGTAGCAAAGTCTGATGAAAAGCCAGAGTGGTACTTCACGTCACCCGAGCCTTTGTTGTTGCTGTGCTTACCGGCAAATTCGTCAAACAGGTCTTGCGGCTTTTTACCCAGTACGTTCACCAGCACGTTTAAACGGCCACGGTGCGCCATACCAATCACGACTTCTTTGCCGCCCTGCTCACCCGCGCGGCTAATCAACGCTTTTAGCATTGGAATAAGGCTATCGCCGCCTTCCAGTGAGAAACGTTTTGCGCCTGGGAATTTAGAGCCTAAGTATTTTTCTAAGCCGTCAGCCGCAATCAGTTCTTTAAGAATTTTTTGCTGTTGCTCAGATTTAAATTCTGGGCGACCACGAACGCCTTCTAAGCGCTGCTGAATCCAACGTTTTTCTTCGGTTGAAACAATATGCATGTACTCGGCGCCAATTGGGCCGCAGTAGATATTGTTCAACACCTCAAAAATCTCACCAAGCTTCATGGTCTCTTGACCAACCGCTAATGAACCGACGTTAAACTCTTTATCGAAGTCGTCTTTTGATAAGTCGTGGTGCTCTAATGATAAATCGGCAACCGGTTCTTGTTTCCATAAATCGAGTGGATCAAGATTCGCGTGCTGATGTCCACGGAAGCGATACGCGTTAATCAACTGCAGTACTTTGACTTGCTTTTGATCCGGCGCTCCGGCGGTTACCGTGCCGGCTTGCTTCAGCTTATTCTTTGCCAGCGTACGGAATTGCTCACGAACTGCACTGTGCTTTGTATCAACACCAGCGCCCTCGCGCGGCAATTGATCAAAGAACTTGCGCCACTCATCACCAACCGCTGTCGGGTCGTCGAGATATAACTCAAACAACTCTTCGACATAGGCCATATTACCACCAGCCAGGTGGGAGGATTCTAGCCAGGCTTGCATTACGCCATCTTGCATCGCTGTTCCTTCACACTCGTTTTATAAAAAAATAGCCATCCAAGCTGGATGGCTATTTCGATACAGCTCGGCCACTACTATAGCAAATCTAAGCAATTTTATTAAATTGCGCGATTCAATAGCATGGATTTGATGTTACCAATAGCCTTCGTTGGGTTAAGACCCTTAGGACATACGTTTACACAGTTCATAATGCCATGGCAGCGGAATACGCTGAATGCATCATCAAGTTCATTCAAACGTTCTTCTGTTGCAGTATCGCGGCTATCAATTAAGAAGCGATACGCGTTCAATAAGCCCGCTGGACCGATAAACTTGTCTGGGTTCCACCAGAACGAAGGACATGAGGTTGAACAACATGCACACAGAATACATTCGTACAAGCCATCCAACTTCGCCCGATCTTCAACCGACTGCAAACGCTCACGCGCAGGTGGTGTTTTGTCATCGTTGATAAGATACGGCTTGATTTTTTCGTACTGCGTATAGAACTGACTCATATCCACAATCAAGTCGCGGATAACAGGCAGACCAGGCAATGGACGAATCACGATTTTCTTGTCGCCGCCTTTTAGCGCAGACAATGGCGTAATACACGCTAAACCGTTTTTACCATTCATGTTCAACCCGTCAGAACCACACACACCTTCACGGCATGAACGACGGAACGCCAACGTTGGGTCTTGCTCTTTCAACAACAACAGCAAGTCGAGCACCATCATGTCACGGTTTTTTTCCACCTCAAGGGTGTACTCTTTCATGTAGGGTGCGTTATCAACGTCTGGGTTGTAACGATAAACTGAAATATTCAACTTCTTCATCGTTGTCACCTAACCTTAGTAAGTCCGCGCTTTTGGCGGGAATGCTTCACGCAGTTTTGGCTGCATATTCACTTCGCGCTTCACAATTGACTCGTCCTGCGGGCGGTAAACTGTGTGCACTAACCAGTTGTCGTCATCACGCTCTGGGAAGTCGGCACGGCTGTGTGCGCCACGACTTTCAGTACGGAAGTTCGCTGCCACCGCAGTTGAGTACGCGGTTTCCATTAAGTTATCTAACTCTAAGCACTCAATGCGCTGCGTGTTAAATTCTTTACTGGTGTCATCCAGACGAGCGTTTTTAAGGCGTTCGCGAATTTTCTTAAGCTCTTCCAAACCTTCAGCCATGGCTTTACCTTCACGGAATACCGAGAAGTTAAGCTGCATACATTTTTGCAAGTCTTTCTTGATTTGTACTGGGTCTTCGCCGTCTTTGTTGTTTTCCCAACGACGTACGCGTGCCAAGGCTGCGTCGATATCGTCTTGCGACGCTTCTTTCGCTTCGCCCAATGACTTCATCGCATCGGCCAAGTGCAAGCCCGTTGCACGACCAAATACCACCAAGTCTAACAACGAGTTACCACCTAGGCGGTTCGCACCGTGTACTGATACACAGGCAATTTCACCACAGGCAAACAAGCCATGAATTGGGGTTGCATTGCCTTTGTCGTCTATTTGCAGCGCTTGGCCGTTTACGTCAGTAGGAATACCGCCCATCATGTAGTGACAGGTAGGAATTACTGGAATTGGCTCTTCTGCTGGGTCAACGTGCGCAAAGGTTTTCGCTAAGTCACAAACACCTGGTAACCGGCTTTCCAATACGTCGCGACCTAAGTGATCAAGCTTAAGTTTCAAGTGTGGGCCTAATGGGCCATCACAACCACGACCTTCACGAATTTCGGTCATCATTGAACGTGCGACCACGTCGCGTGATGCTAAGTCTTTCGCGTTTGGTGCATAGCGTTCCATAAAACGCTCGCCGTCTTTATTCAATAAGTAACCACCCTCACCACGGCAACCTTCTGTAACCAAGGTACCCGCACCGGCAATACCGGTTGGGTGGAACTGCCACATTTCCATGTCTTGTACTGGTACGCCAGCACGAAGTGCCATACCAACACCGTCACCGGTGTTAATGTGTGCGTTCGTGGTCGACGCATAAATACGCCCTGCACCACCAGTTGCTAATACAACAGCCTTGGCTTTTACGTAGAAGATTTCGCCGGTTTCAATATTTAGTGTGGTTACTCCAACAATAGCGCCGTCTTCGTTTTTCACGAGGTCTAGCGCATACCACTCAGAAAATACGGTGGTTTTGTTTTTAACGTTTTGTTGATACAGCAAGTGCAATAAAGCATGACCAGTACGGTCAGCTGCAGCCGCTGTACGTGCCGCTTGCTCACCACCAAATGCTTTTGACTGGCCACCAAATGGACGCTGGTACACTTTGCCGTTTTCAAAACGTGAAAATGGCAAGCCCATATTTTCCAGTTCTAAAATAGCTTCAGGCCCGGTTTTGCACATGTACTCAATGGCGTCTTGGTCGCCGATATAGTCTGAACCTTTTACGGTATCAAACATGTGCCATTCCCAGTTGTCTTCGTGCGCGTTACCTAAAGCTACAGTAATACCGCCCTGCGCTGATACCGTGTGTGAACGGGTTGGGAATACTTTAGACATCAAGGCACAAGTCATGCCTGACTGAGAAATTTGCAAAGCAGCGCGCATACCCGCGCCACCAGCGCCGATAACTACGGCATCAAATTCGAGTGTTTGTACGCTCACTTAGACACCCTCCACAGGCCACACAACCAATAAACCAGCTAACCAGTAAACGATTAATGCGACGCAGACTGCGTATTGAAGAAAAGCTCGTAAGCCAGTGTGTTTAACGTAATCGGTGAGTACTTGGAAAATACCGATCCAACCATGAATAAGCACGGCTGTTAACGCTAACATAGTGAATATTTTCATACCTAGATGCGCGAACAAGTTGGTCCACGTTGCGTAGGTAATGGCGTCTGCAGAAACTAAGAAGCTCACCATAAAAATGGTGTACAGCGCCATAATAATGGCCGATGCACGCAGTAGAATAAAGTCGTGGCTACCGGTGCGGCCGAAAGTTGAAGCTGCTTTTACCATAACCAAACTCCCGCCAATACTGAAAGAATGATAGCCAGAACGAATACAATTTTGGCGCTAATGCGGCCCGAATCGAGTTCTTCAAAGTGGCCCATATCCATGAACATGTGGCGAACACCGGCTAGCAAGTGGTAACCCAAAGCAGTCATGATGCCCCACGCAATGAACTTAGCAATAAAGCCAGTCAATAAGCCGTGCACCATGTCAAAACCTTCTGCTGACTGCAATGATGTCGCCAGCGCCCACACCAAAAAGCCGACGCCGACCAACATGATCACGCCAGATATACGGTGCAAAATGGAACTAATGGCTGCAGCTGGAAAGCTGATAGTGTTTAAATCTAAATTTACAGGTCTTTGTTTTTTCACGATTGTTGTGCCTTAACGAAAAGCATTTGAAACATGCTCGGAACTTCAAACATCCTCGCTCTATCCAATTCAGAAGAGGACCCTGTGAGATCGCCGCCAAAGTATATAAGCCATGCTTATGAATTACAATTCCTTAGCGGCGTGTTTCCTATAAAAACGTAAATTTTTTCTGACTAGATCAAGACAATAAAATCCAGTACCGAAAGACAATTCTACCTTAGTCGCATTCAACGGGTTTTGATTTCAGCGTATAACATGCAGAGTCATCCAAATGTCACATTGATGCGTAACACTGTACGACTGAAACTTGCCAACGGTTTGCATGCCATTAACCAAACCGTTTACTTAACTTATGGACTGTTAAGTTGACATGAGTCATCAGTTTAATGCAGTTTAAACGACCGTTTGAATTGACATTGACGGTTAAGATCAAGTAAATTCTATCGCCCTTTTTAGTGATGAAGCAGACTTAAACAAGGAGATTTCCTTATGGCTGATCGTAAAGCCACCCTGCAGATTGACGGCCAATCCATTGAGTTGCCAGTATTATCTGGTACAGCCGGCTATGATGTAATTGACGTGCGTACTCTAGGCAAGCATGGGTTTTTCACCTTTGACCCAGGTTTCTTAGCAACAGGTTCATGTGAATCTAAGATTACCTATATTGACGGTGAGAATGGCATTCTACTGCATCGCGGATATCCAATTGATCAGCTTGCAACTCAAGCGGATTATCTCGAAGTATGTTACATGCTGCTGCATGGCGAAGCGCCAAACGAAGAAGAATACGCGGCGTTCAAGCAAACCATTACCAAGCACACCATGGTGCACCAAGGTTTGCATAACTTTTTTAATGGTTTCCGCCGCGACGCACACCCAATGGCCATGCTCTGTGCGGTAACCGGTGCTTTGTCATCGTTTTATCATGACGACTTAGACATTCATGACGAAAAACAGCGCCTGCGAAGCGCCTATCGCCTCATTGCGAAAATGCCAACCATTGCGGCCATGGCCTATAAATTCAGCATTGGCCAGCCGTTCGTGTATCCACGCAACGACTTAAGCTACTCCGAGAATTTCTTAAACATGATGTTCTCAGTACCAGCGGAAGACTATAAAATCAGCCCAACTATCGCTAAAGCGATGGACCGTATCTTTACTTTGCACGCTGACCACGAACAAAACGCGTCAACTTCAACCGTACGTTTAGCCGGTTCTTCAGGCGCTAATCCATATGCGTGTATTGCGGCTGGTGTTGCGTCATTGTGGGGTCCTGCGCACGGTGGTGCTAACGAAGCGTGCTTGCGCATGTTGAAAGAAATTGGTTCGGTTGAAAACATTCCAAAATACATCGACAAAGCAAAAGACAAGAATGATCCATTCCGTCTGATGGGCTTCGGTCACCGTGTTTACAAGAATTTTGATCCGCGCGCCACGGTTATGCGTGAAAGTGCGCACGAAGTACTGAAAGAGCTGAACATCAATGACCCATTGTTAGATGTAGCAATGGAGCTTGAGCGTATTGCGCTTGAAGACCCATACTTCGTTGAGAAGAAATTGTACCCGAACGTCGATTTCTACTCAGGTATTATTTTGAAAGCGATTGGTATTCCAACCAATATGTTCACGGTTATCTTTGCCCTTTCGCGTACTGTGGGTTGGATTTCTCACTGGCACGAAATGATGGGTGAAGCGAACCAGAAAATCGGTCGTCCACGTCAGCTATACACTGGCGCGGCCCAACGCGAATTCAAACCAATTAAACGTTAATTTGTAAAATTCGCTAACTATTCGTCAAAAAGCACTCTTCGGAGTGCTTTTTTTATTTTTTCACACCACTCAACCTTTTACGCTTCCGCGTCGTCTAAACACTAACCTTCAGCTAAACCCTTTACCGACATAGCTTTATCAAGATTTTTTAAACACTGAAAAAAGTTGGCACGAAGCCTGCATAACTCTAACCAGATATATATAAGAACGTTATGGGTACGCTTCGCTGTTCGTCCGTTCACTACGTTCACTGTTCGTCCGTGCTGGCACGGTTCGACCAGCCGAGCGGACGAACAGCGAAGCGCACGAAAAGCGAATAACGAAAACGAAAACGAATTGAGGACCAGAGTCATGAACAATACCAAGTTAACCTTAAGCGCCCTAGCTGTAGTTGCAATACTTGGACTAAGTGGTTGTAGCGATGCCGGTGCAAGCAACGAAACTGCCAAAGCCGAAACCGTTGCCCGCATTCCGGTGGCCACCCAAGTTGTTACCCTTGGTGAAATAACGTCAAGCTTTAAAACCACGGCCACTCTAGAGGCTCGTGCTGAAGCCGACGTAACCAGCAAGGCCAACGGTATTGTCGAATCGGTTCTGGTTGAAGAAGGTGACTATGTTGAGGCTGGTCAGTTATTAGCGCACATTCGCGATGCCGAATACCGCATTCAAGTTGCCCAAGCGAAAGCCGAACTAAACTCAATTCAGCAAGAATTGAAACGCGTGAAAGACATGGCAGAACGCGACATGATTAGCGCAGACGCCTATGACAAATTGCGCTTTCAAGCTGACATGTTGCAAGCAAAATACGACATGGCCGCTTTAAACTTGGCGGAAACCGAAATTCGGGCGCCAATTAGCGGATATATTGCGACCCGCTATGTAAAACCAGGTAACTTAGTTCGCCAATACGAACAACAAAAACTATTTCATATCGTCGCACTAGACCAGTTGCAAGGCAACGTGTACCTTCCTGAGCGCGAATTACAACACGTGCGGGTTGGGCAAACCGCTCAGTTACACTTAAGTGCCCTGCCCAATCAAGTGGTCGATGCTCAGGTTGAGCGCATTAGCCCAGTGGTTGATACCCATTCAGGCACTTTCAAAGTTGTACTTAACGTACCCAATCACCAAGCCCAACTGAAAGCCGGTATGTTTGCGCATGTAGACTTGAACTATGCCACCAGCAAAAACACTGTGACCGTGCCACGATATGCAGTGCAAAGTTTGGATAACCAACACAGCGTGTTTACCGTTGATAGCGAAGGTGTTGCGCATAAAGTAGATGTTCAAATCGGTTTTGAAGACGAACACCGTTTGGAAATCATTGGTGGATTACGCTCCGGCGAGTCCATTGTGGTTAGCGGCCAAGCAAACTTAAAAGATGCCGCCTTGGTGGAAGTAATTCGCGTGGATAACCAACCCGTAAACGAGCAGCCAGACGCCGCTCATCCCGTAGCAGCAGCAAGTGAGCAACAATAATGAGCATGGTTAAACTTGCGGTAAAACGTCCCGTAACCATTGCCATGCTAACCCTTGCGGTATTGTTGTTTGGCATGGTCTCGCTAGGCCGTATTCCGGTGACTTTATTACCAGACTTAGCCTACCCAACCCTTACCGTGCGCACCGACTACCCAGGCGGCGCGCCGGGTGAAGTTGAACAGCTAGTGAGTAAACCCATTGAGGAAAACCTCGGCACGGTGAAAGGTTTACGCCGTATTGAGTCTATTTCTCGTGCTGGCCAAAGCGATGTCTTGCTGGAGTTTAGCTGGGGCTCTGACATGGATATGGCAAGCCTTGATGTACGCGAAAAACTTGACTTAGTTGAGCTACCACTCGACATTGAAAAACCAGTGTTACTGCGCTTTAACCCAACTGAAGAGCCGGTGTATCGCCTTGCCTTAGGGTTTAACACCGATCAAGCACCTTCCGTAGCGCAACTTAAACGCTTGCGCACCTATGCCGAAGAAGACCTAAAACGCCAACTAGAAAGCATTGAAGGCGTTGCTTCCGTGCGCTTAGGCGGCGGTTTAGAAGATGAAATACAAGTATTGGTAAACGAGCGCCAAGCGGCCAGTTTGCAAATTCCGATGACGCTTATTTCGCAGCGTCTACGCGAGGAAAACATCAATCTGTCGGGTGGCCGCATTGAGGCTAACCGCGCTGAATTTTTGGTGCGAACCTTAAACCAGTTTGAGAGTCTTGACGATATTCGTTCTATTTATTTAACCACTCGTAATAACCGTCCGGTACTGCTTAAAGACATTGCCACCGTTGAGAATAGTTACAAAGAGCGTGACTCAATTAGCCGTGTGGCTGGCATGGAAGCCGTTGAAGTGTCGCTATACAAAGAAGGTGACGCCAATACCGTACAGGTTTCCAAAGCCATTCAGTCAGCGTTGCGCCAGCTTAACGACGCCAAATTGATACCGAGCGATTACCAGATTAATCCCATATACGACCAAGCGGTATTTATTAGCGCCGCCATTGCCGAAGTGCGTGATGCTGCCATTATGGGTGGCCTATTAGCCATGGTGATTATTTACCTGTTTTTACAGCGCGTGTGGCCGACAATTATTATCAGCTTGGCTATTCCTATTTCAATTATCGCCACCTTCAACTTGCTCTATGGTTATCAGGTTTCGCTCAACATGATGTCACTCGGCGGCATTGCGCTTGCCGTTGGTATGTTGGTTGATAATGCTATTGTGGTGTTGGAAAACATAGCGCGACATCAGCAAGATCAAACCAGTGAGGTCGCCGCTGAGCGCGGCACCCAGGAAGTTGCAGGGGCAATTACTGCCTCTACGCTCACCACTATGGCGGTGTTCTTCCCGTTGGTGTTTGTGGAAGGTATTGCTGGCCAGTTGTTCCGTGATCAGGCACTTACGGTTACCTTTGCTTTAGCGGCGTCATTGTTGGTTGCACTAACATTAATTCCCATGCTGTCGAGCCGTAAAAAGTCAACTGACAACACCAGTGCTGCAGCTCCGCTGCCCTACGCTTCGGGCTGGCGTTTTTGGTTAAAAACACCTTTGTACCTGCTATTTCGCTGGTTGCCGTTAGCTATCATGACCGCAGTTATCACCGTTTGGCGCCTGTTGGCATGGCTGTTCTTCTTCGTAACCAAGCCGTTGTTAGCGTTATTTAATCGTGCCTACACTGTGTGCGAACGTGGCTACAAAGCTTTACTGCAGCGTTCTTTGCGGCATGCAGGCTTTACGTTAAGCGTTATTCTATTAAGTTCAGCCGCATGCTACGCCCTGTTACCGCAATTACCCGTCGCGTTATTACCGAACATGGCGCAGGGTGAGTTTTACGTTGAAGTTGAATTGCAACCTGGTGCAACCATTCACGAAACTGACCAAGTACTTGATCAGCTCGGCCAAGTAATTGCTGACAACCCAGCGCTCAATTCAGCAGTAAATCGTTATTACACCATTGCCGGTACCGGTAGTTTGCTAAACGCCGCCCCCGGCCAAAGCGGTAACCAATGGGGCCGGCTAAATGTGGTCATGAATGCCGGCGCCAATGTCGCCGCTGTGCAACAAGCGTTACGTGAGCGAGTGCAGCGCATTCCTGGCGTTATGGCCAAGTTTGGTTCGCCCGAGTTATTTAGTTTTGCCAGCCCTATTGTTATTGAGTTAACCGGCTATGACTTAGCATTGCTACAACAAGCTGCCGAACAAACAGCTGAGCAACTTGGCGCAAATGACCGATTTACCGACATTCGTGTAAACATGACCGATGGCCAACCCGAATTAGCCGTGTATTTTGATCACGCTAAATTAAGCCAATACGGCTTAACCAGTGCCGAAGTTTCTGAGTTACTTGCCACAAAAATTGGTGGACGCGTAGCCAGCCAGTTTAGCCTTGCCGATCGAAAAATTGATATTTTAGTGCGTAGCCAAGCGGTAGACAGAGACTCCCTGCGTGATTTACAACAAGTGATCATCAACCCAGGTGCCGAACGTGAGGTACCCTTGCAAGCTGTTGCTCGTGTGGTGCCGGTTATAGGGCCCAGTGAAATCACTCGGGTTGATCAACAACGTACGGCCTTGGTTGAGGCCAACATTGCCTTTGGTGACCTTGGTGCAGGTGTCGCCGAAGCCGAGCGTCTGTTAGCGCAAACCCAACTGCCACTCACCATTAGCGGCCGAATTGCTGGGCAAAACGAAGACATGCAGCGCTCATTTACCTCGCTACAGTTTGCACTGTTATTAGCAGTATTTCTGGTTTACCTGGTCATGGCTTCGCAGTTTGAGTCGTTTGTGCACCCACTGTTTATTTTGTTCAGCGTGCCACTAGCCGGTGCGGGTTCCATATTAGGCCTGTACTTAATGGGTACCGAGCTGAGTATTATTGTGTTTATCGGGTTAATTATGTTGGCCGGTATTGTCGTTAACAACGCTATTGTTTTGGTCGACCGTATTAACCAATTGCGCAGTGAGGGCTTGGAGCGTTTTAGCGCCGTTGCGCAGGCGGCACAGCAGCGTTTACGCCCCATACTTATGACCATGCTCACCACAGTGCTCGGCTTACTGCCACTGGCCATTGGGCTAGGCGAAGGCGCTGAAATTCGAGCCCCTATGGCCATTAGTGTCATTGCCGGTCTGCTGTTTTCGACTCTACTCACGTTGCTGTTTATTCCGTGCTTGTACGTGCTTATAGACCGTAAGCAAATTGCGCCAACCACGGAGGATGCCGCATGAACGCTGCGCAGATAGGTTCGTTGTTAGCTAGCTGGGCGCTGCGTCGTCCAGTCACCACCTGCATGATGTTTTTATCCATGTTACTGCTCGGCGCTATTAGTTCGCGGTTACTGCCGTTAGAAAAGTTTCCTGGCATTGAAATACCTGAAATTGTGGTGCAAGTGCCCTACCCTAATTCAACCCCTGCGGAGGTTGAGCGCCTGATTACGCGGCCGCTTGAAGAAGCGCTCGCCACCCTAAGCAACGTGAAACGCATGCGCTCAATCTCGACTTCTGACTCGGCCCAAGTGCTATTGCAATTTGATTGGGGCCAAGACATTAATGCGCAAAGTTTAGAAGCTCGCGAAAAAGTCGACGCGGTTAAACACCTGCTGCCCGACGACATTGAACGTGTACTTGTGTTTCAATTTAATACCGAAGACATGCCGGTATTTCAGTTGCGTATTAGTAGCCAGCGTGACTTATCCAACGCCTATGACTTACTTGACCGCAGCTTGCGCAAGCCGCTCGAGCGCGTTGACGGTGTGTCGCGGGTAACCCTGTATGGGGTTGAGCCGCAACAAATTGTTATTCGTTTGAACCAGGCGGCGTTATTAGCACACCAGCTTGCACCGCAAGACATTACCAAGCTGCTACAACAAGCGAACTTTTCGCTCACCGCGGGTTATATCGAAAATAATTATCAGCGTATTTTGGTCAACCCGGTTGGCGAATTTCAATCACAGTATGACATTGGCAACTTTCCAATTCGCGCGGGCTTAAAACTACGCGATATTGCGACCATTGAACGCGAGATGCCGCGCAAAGTAGATGGCCGTCACCTTGATCAACGTTATGCCATTGGTATGGAAGTGTTTAAGGAGTCAAGCGCGAACTTAGTCGAAGTTTCGGCGCGGGTGATGAAGGTTGTTGAAGAAATTCGTAATGATCCTCAGTTTAACGGCATTAATTTATTTATTATGGACGACACTGCCAAGGGTGTAACCACCTCGCTAAGTGACTTGGTCAGCGCCGGTTTACTTGGCGCCCTGCTCAGTTTTATTGTGTTGTATGCCTTTTTGCGCAATATCGTCACCACTTTGGTGGTGGTGCTGAGCGTACCTATTGCCATTTGTATTGCGCTAGGCGGCATGTATTTCTTAGGCTACTCACTGAACGTATTGTCGCTTATGGGCCTAATGCTCGCCGTGGGTATGCTGGTTGATAATGCGGTGGTCATCACCGAAAGTATTCAACACGAATATGAACAAGGGCTAACGGGTAAACAAGCCACTATCACGGGTGTTGGTAGTGTATCCTTGGCGGTTGTTGCCGGTACCTTAACTACCGCTATTGTGTTTTTACCCAACATTTTTGGTAGCAAAACCGACCTCACTATATTCTTAGAGCACACCGCCGTAGCTATCTGTTTGTCACTGCTAGCCTCGTTGTTACTGTCACAAACGTTAGTACCCCTGCTTATTACCAAGCTACGGCGGTTTAGTTCTGTGCGCTCTTTGCCACCACAAACGCAAGCAAAGCCAGCTGCGGGACGGTATCAAAAAGCGTTAGAGTGGTCGTGGCGTCACCCGGTGTGGACAGGTGTTTTCGCCGTACTCATGCTGTTAAGTATTGCCATACCCTTTAGTCAGGTAAGCGGTGACGAGGGTCCTCAAGGGTTTAACGACCGGTTGTTTATTACCTATAACCTGCACACACAATATAGCTTGGCTGAAGTTGAAGACGAAGTAACGCAACTTGAGAGTTACCTATATGCAAATCAAGATAGCTTTGATATCGACGCTGTTTACAGCTATTACACGCCAAGTTACGCAATTTCTACGATTTTGCTAAAAGAAAATCGCGATGAAAAACTGGCTGACTTAATGGAACGTATTCGCGCAGATATGCCTAATCTACTGCGCAGCGAGCCCAAATTTGGCTTTGGTGGCGGCCGCGAGGGTGTGCGCGTCACGCTAAGCGGTCAATCAACCGATGTATTACAACAAATAGCCACCGATTTAGTGCCGCGGTTAGCCAAAATTGAAGGCCTAACAGACGTACAAACCGAAATGGATGCGGGGCAATTTGAACTGGTGATTCGCATTGATCGTGAACGCGTGCACCGCTTGGGCCTAAGCTCTGCCGATATTGCGCGTACCGTAGCAACGGCTTTACGTGGACAGCGATTGCGCTCTTATCGCGGCGACCCCAATGGCGAAATTGACTTGCGCGTGGCTTTTGCCAAAGAGTTAGAGTTTTCGCTTGACGCATTATACACCCTGCCGGTCATGCAAGCCGACAACCGGGTGTTAACACTGCAAGACGTCGCAACCATTACCAAGCAACCACGCCTTGGCCAAATTCGCCGTACCGACCGACGTACCTCGCTCAACATTGATGCCAACTTGAACGAGCTAACGGTTAGCGAAGCGCGCGAAAAGCTTACCCAAGTGCTAAGCCAAATTGAACTGCCGCAGGGTTACCAATGGAGCTTAGATGGCAGCTTCCAACGCCAACAAGAAAACCAAAGTGTGATGTTGGTGAATACCCTACTTGCGGTGGCGTTAATCTATATCGTCATGGCTGCATTATTTGAGTCAATTTTGTTGCCAACGGCAGTGATTACGTCGCTAATATTCTCAATAGTTGGGGTATTTTGGGCACTAATGGTTACTGGCCAGTCTATTTCAATTATGGCCATGATTGGTATCTTAATTCTAATGGGAATCGTGGTGAATAACGGTATTGTACTGGTCGATCGCATAAACCAGTTGCTTGAGCAAGGTGCAACGCTTAAGCGTGCCATTATTGACGGTAGTGTCAGCCGCTTGCGGCCGATATTAATGACAGTATCCACCACTGTACTTGGGCTCGTTCCATTAGCTTTCGGTACCACTCAAATTGGCGGCGACGGCCCACCGTATGCACCAATGGCCATTGCGATTATTGGTGGTTTGGTGTTTTCAACGGTTACCAGTTTATTCCTAGTGCCTTACGCCTATGCGCGTTTACTGGGAATAAGAGCACGCTGGTTACGTTTACGCCAGCGCGCTCAAGCGCAGGTTAGTCGGTTACTACCTGGTTAGCGCGGGCTAAGTCGGCTGGCGTATCAATGCCAGCCGGCGGATTCGCTATCGCTTCAGCAACGTGAATACGCTCGCCGTACCACAGTACGCGAAGCTGCTCTAATGATTCAATTTGCTCAAGTGGGCTTGGCTCCCACTCCACGTAGCGCCAAACAAAACCTGCACGATAGGCATAAATGCCAATATGGCGTCGATAATCTGCCAACTCGCCTAATTTACTTTGGGTTAAACCGTCGCGCTCATATGGAATTGGCGCGCGACTAAAATACAACGCATAGCCGTTCACATCGGTCACTACTTTAACCGCATGGGGGCTCGTGACCTCTTCTAGTGAATGAATCGGCACGGCTAAAGTAGCCATTTGGGCCACTTTTTGGTTGGCTAAATTATCTGCAACTTGGCGAATAATTTCAGGTGGAATAAACGGCTCATCACCCTGCACGTTTACCACCACTTGATCGTCGGCTATTGCTAAATAATCAATCACCTCAGCGATGCGCTCGGTACCCGAATTATGATGCGCGGCGGTCATCATGGCGCGCCCGCCGAAGGCTTCAACCGCATCCACAATACGCTGATCATCGGTGGCTACAATCACTTCTGCAGCACCGGCTGCTGCCGCCCGCTCATATACCCGTTGAATCATGCTCTTGTTGCCGATCATGGCTAACGGCTTGCCGGGTAAACGTGACGATGCATACCGCGCCGGAATAATAACGGTAAAACTCATGACTTGTGTTGCTCCATTTGCTCAAGCTCTTCGCGACTTAATTCGCGGGCTTCATGACTGAGTAACATTGGAATATCGTTACGCACCGGAAATGCTAAGCGATCGCCGCGACAAATCAATTCGCTTTGTGTCGCCATCCAAACCAATTTCCCTTTACATAACGGACACGCCAAAATATTCAGCGTGCGCTCATCAACTGCCATAAGTACTCCTTGCTGCCTCATGAAGTGTTTGTTTGGTTTGCAATTGCTTTGCAAACTGCTGCCAAAATTCGGTTTCAAACTGCGCTGAAACCGGCAAATAATACCAATTATCAGGGGCAAATGGCTGACACTTTG
Source organism: Pseudidiomarina woesei (assembly GCF_001418345.1). Classification (GTDB taxonomy): domain Bacteria; phylum Pseudomonadota; class Gammaproteobacteria; order Enterobacterales; family Alteromonadaceae; genus Pseudidiomarina; species Pseudidiomarina woesei. The sequence goes on along the minus strand of NZ_LIPW01000002.1, from coordinate 265,993 downwards.
CAGCGTCTTTTTCGGTCATTAGCACCCCAGTGCATGCATTAAATTGCTGAAAATCTGCGGCAGTAAACGGGTGGTGGTCAGCAAACGCCTTGGTCTCAACAACTCTAATTGTAGCTTCTGCCGCCAAGGTTGCTGCCACCGTGTCAAAAAATCGTTGCGGATTACCAATGCCAGCCACCGCCACATAGTTTCCAGGCTCAAGCGTTACCGACTCAGCTTGGCTGCCTTGTGCTTGGTTGACGCGTCTCCAACTGCCTGGAAGCAAATCAAAACGCCAGGTTCGCACTTTCAGCCCGGCCAATGCCGCTGATGGCGACTCGCCATTTTGCACAATAAAATCGACATGCTGCAAGCGTGATAATGGTTCACGCAGTGGCCCTAATGGCAACCGCCAACCATTACCAAAGCCGCGCTGGCCATCCACCACAACCACTTCAATGTCACGCGCTAACGCGTAATGTTGTAAACCATCGTCACTGACAATAACGGACACTTCAGGGTGTTGTTTGAGCAACAGTTCAATGGCTTGTTGGCGATTGGCGCCGACAACGAGAGGAACTTGGGTGCGAGTGGCTAATAACTTAGGTTCATCGCCAACCGCAGCAGCCGAGGAAGCTGCCGTGACTAATTGAGGAAATGGGCCTTTACCGCCGTAGCCACGCGAAATAATTGCCGGCTGCAAGCCTTGACGAATAAGCCACTGAATAAGGGCTTCAGTCACTGGTGTTTTGCCGGTTCCACCCACACTAATATTGCCCACGACAATAACCGGAACTGGCGCCCGATACGCCGCCAACAGGCCAATGCTGTACAGCAACCGCCGCACCGCGCTTAACCCACAAAACAACCAATGAAGTGGCAACAGTAACCACAGGCGAAAATCCACACCACGACGATACCAGGCGCGTTGCCAAAACATTTAGTTGTCGCCCCCACTAAACTGAAGGCTATACAACTGATAATAAGCTCCTTGCTGTTCTAACAAGGCTTGGTGATTGCCCCGCTCTACCACACGCCCCTCTTCCATCACCAAAATCTCGTCGGCATTTTCAATGGTCGACAAACGGTGTGCTATCACAATCGAGGTGCGGTTTTGCTGCAAACGGCTCAACGCTTTTTGAATATGACGTTCTGACTCGGTATCAAGTGCTGAGGTAGCCTCATCAAGAATCAAAATTGGCGCATCGCGCAATAATGCTCGCGCAATAGCAATACGTTGGCGTTGCCCGCCCGAGAGCATGACACCATTCTCACCTACCATGGTATTTAAGCCATTGGGCAAGTTATCGGTAAATTCAGTAATAAATGCCTGTTCAGCCACTTCACGAATACGTTCAGGAGTAACCTCGCCATGTGCGCCATAGGCTATATTATTAGCTATGGTGTCATTAAATAAGGTGACATGTTGCGATACCAATGCAAACTGACGACGTAAACATTTGAGTTTGTAGTCGTAAATATCTACGTCATCCAAATAAATATGTCCGCCTTGTGGGGCGTAAAAGCGAGTTAGCAAATTCGAAATAGTTGACTTTCCACTGCCTGAGCGCCCTACTAACGCGAGGGTTTTGCCTGGCTCAACGCTAAAACTAACATGATCTAACGCGGGTGATTCGGCCTCGTCGTAGGTAAACAAAACGTCATCGAAGCGAATTGCACCGCGCGCACGCTCTACTTTATGGCTACCCGCATTTGGCTCGGCTTGTTCATCAAGCACTTCAAAAATGCTTTGCGCCGCTGCAATACCCCGTTGAAAGTCACTATTTACAGTTGTTAGCTGCTTCAGTGGGCGTAACAACATAATCATAGAAGTTAGCAGCGTGGTAAACGCACCTGCCGACAGCTGCTCAAGCATTTCTGGGTAACTGGCCAATACCAACACCATAGACAAACTAAATGACGCAATTAGCTGAATAACTGAGGTGCTGATAGTTTGCGCCGTAATCAATTTCATATTTTGATTACGAGTCATATTGTTAATGTCGCGAAAGCGCTTGGACTCGCGTTTTTGGCCCTCGTACATCACCACAACTTTATGGCCATTGAGCATTTGCTCGGCGGTGGTGGTGACGGTGCCCATAGCCGTTTGAATACGACGAGAAACCTGACGAAAACGCTTTGAAACCACAGAAACCACTTTGGCGATTAGTGGTCCCACCACCAAAAACACCAATGACAGCTGCCAACTGATATAAAACATAAGGCTTAACAAGCCAATCACAAACGCGCCTTCACGAATGAGTATCAAGATAGCTCGTGAGCTCGCTTCCGCTACTTGTTGCGTGGTGTAAGTAATTTTTGACAGCAGGTCACCGGTTGAGTGGCGGTCATGAAAAGACACCGGTAGCTTCATCATGTGGTCAAACAGCTCTTGGCGTAAGGTAGTCACCACACGAAAGCCTACCCAGTTCAATAGGTAGGTTGAGATGAAATTAAATGTCCCCCGAGCAATAAACACTAATGGCACAAAAATAGCGCCGTATACCAATATGGTTGAGTCTTGCTCGGTCAAGCCTTCGTCAATCAGCGTTTCAATTTGCGAAAAGAAAAATGTATCTACCGCGGCATAACCAACCATGGCTAACACCGAGCAAATAAACGCCATTTTGTATGGCTTAATGTACCCTATTAAACGGCGGAAAATACGTTTTCTTAGGGTATCCGTTAAGTTTTCTGGATGAATATTAGCGCTCATGCATGTCTTTAAAAGTTTAACGATACCAGCATTCTAACCGCTTTGTAGGGTTACTGGCTAGTTATCTGCATCAAACCATGCTCGATGACGGCCCGCCCAAGGCTGTTCAATTTCGTAACTACCGGCCTGAAAGCTAATCGACAACTGGCCTCCTAGCGCGGTATCTAACAGTGAAATATTGCGTTGCCGCAAACGCTGTTTAACCGGCTCTGCCACCATACCGTATGCGTTGTTACGACCACGACTTGCTATCGCGTGTTGCGGTGCAACGCCACTTAAAAAATAACCTTCACTCGAGCTATTACTGCCATGATGCGGCAACACTAAAATATCTGCTTTTACGTTCGCTGCGTGGGCAAGCAATTGCCGCTCAGCACCTTTGGTGATATCGCCAGGCAATAATACTCGCGTGTCATTGATAGTTAGCAGCAGCACACAGCTATCATCGTTATTGGAATTATCGGTTACCGTACGCGGATGTAAAACCTGCCAATGTGCTTTTTTCCATTGCCCAGATTGTCCGGCAACGCATGGACTTCCAGTGCCACTACCAAACCAACGCACCCGTGGGTAAAGCTGTTTTAGCAGTGCCACCCCGCCGTTGTGGTCATTGTCTGTATGGCTGACAAAAGCAACCTCCGGTGTTAACTGATGATGTTGTAAAAACGGAATAATCACGCGTTCCGCCATATTGCCACCCAGCTCCCAATTGGCCCCAGTATCAATTAACAGTGCAGTAGCTCCTTGCTGCAATACCATAGCGCTGCCTTGGTCAACATCAAGAATATGCAGTATTAGATCGCTGCGTTGTCGGGTTAGCTGCTGTATAACTAACAAACTAAGCACCAATGCGGCACTTAGGGAGAATTTCCAGCGCCAGCGCCAAGGCCAAAGCCATACCACAACAAGCAACCCGATAAGCAGAACAGGGCCAGTAACAGTGCTCGGCAACCACTGCCACGTTGCACTGCCTAAGTACCTTAAAATAGGTTGGAGCAAGTTTAACGGTTGTTCCGCGAGCCATAACAGCCCCCCAGCAATAGCTAAGCTATTACAAAGCGCCGCCAGCATGGCAAATAGGCTTAGCGGCAAAACCCACATAGCAATAATTGGAACCACCACCAGATTTGTCAGCGGTGCAAGCACGGGCAAACCACCAAATAACATTGCGGTGAGAGGCCACATCAGTAACGTCAGTACCAACTCCAAACGCCATAACTCGCGCAATGCACGCCATCGCCCGTGAATTTGGGGCCACCGCCAATGCATGAGCATAATGGTGGCGACCGCCGTCACAGATAACCAAAACCCGGGTTGCAGCCAGGCAAATGGCTCAAACAATACCACCACGCCAATTGAACGCAGCAACACGCGACTCATGGGCGTATGAATGGCATAGTGTTTGTGCACAATGACAACCGCGAACATGGCAAATGCGCGCAAGGTAGCCGTTGCAAACCCAGCCAAAGCGGCATAACCCAAAGCAGCCACAAGTGCGATTAGCACCCCAACTTGCCAGCTGTTTAACTGCTCTCGCCGACGTCGACTTCGCGCTGCATAGCGACCAAGACTATGGCTTGCAAACAGCACTCCGCCTGCAACTAAACTTAAATGCAAGCCAGAAATAGCAATAAGGTGAGCCAGCCCAGTGCGCTGATACATTTGCCATTGGTCGAATGTTAAAGCCTGCCGCTCCCCCATGATCAAGGCAAGCAACACACCGAATTGTCGCAAGTGCGGAGCCAATGGCTGTAAGCGTTCAAATAACAGTTGCCGCCAGGAAGCTTCACCACTGACATAAAAACCGTTGCGAATACTGCCGAGCCCATGAATTTGTCGACTCACTAAATAACGGTGGTACAAAAAGCTACCGTCATTACGTACACCTTGCGGTGCTTTTAATCGCGCCAGAAATTGCCAGCGTGTACCGGCCTGTGGTGGTTCTAATTGTGCCGGCGGTTCATACCAATTCAATCGCAGCTGCGGTTGCTTAGGAGTGTATTCATTGGCTGCACTAACTAGAGTTCCCTCTACCCGCCAATATTGTTCGCCAATTTGGGTTATTTCAGTAATATCGACAACAATGGGCAGCGTTTGTTGCCACAAGTGCGGCGGCAACTGACGCTGAAAATGCAAATAAGCATTGCCAGTACCCCATGCAATACCGCACAATACACAACCGAGAACGAGCATCAGCGAGCGCTGGCGCCAATCAAGCCACCAGGTTAAACCAATGGCTGTTAGCGCCACGAAAATCGCTAACCATAACCATTGTGCAAGAACCAGTTGCTTGCTGAAAAAAAATGACAGGGAATAGCCAAAAAGTGCTGCGCACAACCACCTATCCATGGACGTTGTACCTGTTTCTCGTAAAAGTTAGCTTGATTTAGACGGACAAAAAATGCCACGTAAGTTTATTCAACGCATCATGCCAAATCATGAAACCGTGAAGAACAGCCGAAGCTTGAAAATCTTTGGTCGTTTACTACACGACGCAAACTTGTGGCATCTCAATCGTCGTTCAGCAGCAGGCGCATTTGCAGTTGGGTTATTTTGCGCGTTTATACCGGTTCCTTTCCAAATGGTATTAGCAGCCGCTGCTGCCATTCCGTTTCGGGTGAACTTACCCTTGTCGGTTGCCCTAGTCTGGGTGTCTAATCCAATTACCATGCCAGTGCTGTTTTATTTTTGCTATTTGCTTGGTGCGTTTATTTTAGACCAACCATCGCAAACGTTCAGTTTTGAACTATCATGGCAGTGGCTTGGTGAAAGCGTTACGACTATTGGCCCGGCCTTTTTACTGGGCTGTTTAATTATGGCAGTAGTAAGCAGTATTATTGGTTATTTCTCAATTAGCATACTGTGGCGTCAATCAGTGGTTAATGCTTGGCGCGAGCGGGCTCAACGCATGCTTATCAAAGCAAAACAGCGTGTCCATCATGACTAGCCACTTATAGCGCGAACTATTTCGGTTTTTGCAGCACGCCACGCTGGGTACAAGGTAGCAACAACACTCATAACAAGTGCTATTGCTGCAACCATGAAAACATTCCATATCTGCAAATCAACCGGAATTTGGTCAATAAAATAGACATCGCTGGCCAACAATGAGCTACCGGTAAGCCACTGTAACGCCGCCATGAACTTAGGTAACGCCAGCGTTAAAGCTACCCCTGCTACAACACCAAAAACGATACCAACCAAACCATTCTGCAGCCCTTGCCAAATGAATACTCGCATGATTTGTTGAGCGCGCAGGCCCATAGTGCGCAAAATACCAATGTGTCGTTGTTTCTCTTGTACTGTCATGATCAGGGTTGAAACAATGTTGAAGCATGCCACTGCTAACACCAAAATTAGCACCAAATACATGACAAAACGCACAAGTTGAATATCACGATATAAGTGGCCTTGAGCGCGCATCCAATGGTCAATATACACATAGTCTTCAATGCGATAGCCCAGTTCATTGGCTACTTGTTGTGCCTGCATAACGTCATTCAAGTATAGCTCGACCGCCGTTGAGCCCTGCTCTAACCCGACTAGGTTGCGACCTGTCGCTAGGTTGACATAAGCATATTGATGGTCAACTTGGCCGCCAAAATTGAAGGTGCCAACCACTTCTAACCGTACTCGCCTTGGTTCTTTAAAGTTGGCGTTTTGAGCCACTAATAACATGAGTTTGTCGCCACGCGTCAGCTTGAGCTTTTGCGCTAACTGATGTCCTAGCACCACGCCACCGGCAGTGGCCTGTAACGCCTGCCAAGTTTCTGACGCAGTATAGTCGGCAATGGCTTGAGGTTGGCTAGTGTCAACGGCGTGCACCTGCACCCCTGTAAATTGCGCGCCTTGCTGAACCATAGCTTGGGTGCGGATAACTTGGTTAGCAGAACGCACAGCCGGGTGAGCACGACTAGCCGCTAAAATGGCTTCCGGGTTTTTTAACTGCTGATTTACCGCGGTGTATTCAACATGCGGAATTAAACTCAAAAAACGCTCTTGTAATACTTTTTCGAAGCCGTTCATGACACTTAAGCCCGCAATAAAAACCATGCAGCCAAGCGCAATGCCAAGCGTGGACGACGCTGAAATAAACGAAATAAACCCTGAACGCTCGCGGCGGCCGCGAAAACGTAGCGCTAATTGCCAGGTTAAATTCCACGGCTGCATCATGCCGTTTGCTCCACCTGTTCAAGTTGGCCATGATGTAGGCTAAGCGTACGTGGGAGTTGTGCTGCCAAACTTTGATCGTGCGTCACAATCACAAAGGCCGTGTCGAGCTCTTGGTTCAGCTCTTTCAGTAACTCAAATACTTGCACGGCTGTTGCGTCGTCAAGATTCCCGGTAGGCTCATCGGCCAAAACTAAGCTTGGTTCATTCGCTAAAGCCCGAGCAATAGCCACCCGCTGACGTTCACCGCCCGACAATTCCGCCGGCCGATGTTGCGCACGCTCCGCTAAGCCTACCCGTTGCAATAACGCCTTGGCTCGTAGTTCTGCCTGAGTTGCTTTTATGCCGGCAATAAGCAATGGCATAGCGACATTTTCCAGTGCCGTAAACTCAGGCAACAAATGGTGAAACTGATAAATAAAGCCAAGTTGCTGATTACGCCAGTCGGCTAATTTGTTTGCTGACCACTCTTCAATGGCCTGCCCGCCGAATAACACCGAACCGGCACTTGGCTTGTCAAGCCCACCCATACAATGCAGCAAGGTGCTCTTGCCCGAGCCAGAGCTGCCAACAATAGCTAACATTTCACCGGCGGCAACCGATAAATTAATGTCTTGCAACACCTGTAGCTGCCTGTCACCGTCTTGGTAACTACGCGATAAATGACGACACTCCATGAGCATGGGCGAATCCTTTTTATTATTCATAACGCAAAGCTTCTGCTGGTAAAACGCGACTAGCGCGCCACGCTGGGTACAACGTGGCTAACAGGGTTAGCAACATCGCTGCGAGTACAATGATGGTAATTTGCAGCGGCTGCATTAGCACCGGCAACCCAAGTTGCCCAGTAAAACTTAAATCAATACCGAGCCCCTGAATAATTTCATTAAGATAATTACCAACTAACAGGCCAATAATGAGCCCCACCAAGCTACCCACTAAACCATTAAACAGCCCTTGTACCATAAACATCATGTGCAAATGGCTACGGCGCAAACCCATGGTTTGCAAAATGGCAATATCGGCACGTTTGTCCTGTATAACCATCATCAACGCTGACACAATATTAAACGCCGCAACCGCAATAATAAGCCCGAGCATTAAGCTCACCATGCGTTTTTCCATGCTCACTGCGTCAAACAATTCACCATATTGTGCGCGCCATGACTGCGTTTTGTAGGCCTCACCAACGGCGGCCTGCAGTTGAGCTTCAACCTTAAGAGCACTAAATGGGTCGTTAAAGTAGTAGCGTACCGCAGAAACGTGATTTGCTGGTAACCTCAATAATCGTGCGGCATCGGCGCCATGCATTACCAGCAATTGACTATCAGCTTCAGACTGCATACCGACAATGGCGGCAACCGTGAACTGACGTTGAGCTGGCATTAAACCTAGCGGGGTGTAAACACCTCCCGCCGCCGCAACCACACGAATAGTATCGCCCGGCCATACTCCCAGTTCTTGCGCCAAAGCCTGGCCTAAGATAACTCGATACTCACCAGAGCGCAGTTTTTCAACATCGCCATACACTTGATAGTCGCGCAACGGTTGCCATTGCACCGCCGCATCGGCCGTGTGCGGAAACAGCCCTTGAATATAAACGGGTCGCAATTGCCCACTGCTTTGTACCACACCTGCTGAGCCCACTTGCGGAAACACTGCAACTTGGTCCGTTAACTTAGGCACGCTTGCAGCCAGCTCAGACCAATTCTCAACACTTGAGCCATCGGCTGCAGTCACCACCAGTTGCGGTACCACGCCAAGAATTCGTTGCTTAAGTTGCTGCTCAAAGCCGTTCATTACCGAGCTGACAATAATCAGCGCAGCGACACCAATTAAGATGCCGGCCAAGGCAAAGCGGTTAATAAAACGCGTAAATTTATTGCCATGTCGAGCACGGCTGTATCGGAACCCTAAAAATAGAGTGGCAGGCTTAAACATATTTATTCCTAAATAACTTAGCGCTGCAAGCATAAAGAAAACTGACGACTGATCCAAGCGCCAAGTTGCGGTATACTCTCAACAAAATTTCGTTTCCCAATGAACATACGCAGTAGAGAATTCAGAAACTCATGACCAAGGCGTCCATTCTTAACCCGCCCAAGCCGAAAGACAGCGCGCGCGACATGACCTGGCAGCAGTTAGCTGGCAGCAGCATTGCGTTAGCTCTTGGCCAGCTCATTGAGCAACATGACGGGCCAGTATTAATTGTCACCCCAGATGCGCCGCAAGCACATCGCTTAGAGCACGAGGTGCAATATTTTGCCCCGTCTTGGCGCCAACAGGTTATGGTATTTCCGGACTGGGAAACCCTACCTTATGACAGCTTTTCTCCGCACCAAGATATTATTTCTGAGCGCTTGAGCGTATTGGCGCGCTTACCAGATATGCAGCGCGGCGCGCTTATTGTGTCATTAAACACGCTGATGCACCGGGTTGCACCAACGGATTATGTCAGCGGCCAAGCAATACAAGTTAACAAAGGTCAAAAACTTGATATTCATGGGCTACGTCAACGCCTAGAGCGTGCTGGTTATCGTCATGTTGCCCAAGTTATGGAGCATGGTGAGTTTTGCGTACGCGGTTCTTTGCTTGACTTGTTCCCCATGGGCAGCGCAGCACCTTTTCGCATTGACTTTTTTGATGACGAAGTTGACTCCATTCGTACCTTTGACCCAGATACTCAGCTATCTGCAGGTGAAATTGACGCTATTAACCTATTACCGGCCCACGAATTTCCAACTCACACCACGGCAATTGAGCGGTTTCGGGCGAACTATCGTGAGCAATTTGAAGCTTCGAACGCGCGCGATTCGGTGTATTACCAAGTGTCGAATCAGCAATTTCCAGGCGGCATAGAATACTACTTACCACTATTTTTTGAACAAACCGCCACGCTATTCGACTATCTTCCCGACAATACGTTATTAGTTAGTTTTGGCGATTTACAGGGCAGCCTTGACCATTTGTGGCACGACATTAACCAGCGCTACGAGCAGCGTCGCTATGACCCCTTACGCCCGTTGCTACCGCCACAGCAGTTATACCTTAGTGTTGACCAACTACATGGGGCCTTTAAAGCCATGCCGCGTATACGCGCTATGGTGCCCGGTGACAAACCGCAACCCGGCCCACAACAGTTTGCTAGTGAAGCGATTGGCGAAATAGCCGTTAATCACCAACTAAAAAACCCGCTAGAGAGCCTACAGCAGCGCTTGGCTAACGCGTTTGATAACAGCTACCGCGTATTATTTTTGGTGGAGTCCGCTGGGCGCCGTGAAACCTTACGCGAATTATTAGCGCCACTACAATTAGGCTTAGCTGAGTTTGAAACCTTTCAAGCGTTTTTAGACAGCAATGACCCATGCGGCGTCAGTGTGAGCCCAATTATTAACTCGTTTGCGTTGCCAGAACACAAACTGCTCGTCATTACTGAAACCGAATTACTTGGCCAGCGCATTGCCCAGCGTCGTCGCCGCGATCAAAAAGCCACCGTTAACGCCGAAAATATGGTGCGTAACTTAGCGGAATTGCGCATTGGTCAGCCGGTCGTTCATATTGATCACGGTGTCGGCCGTTACCAAGGCTTACAAACCTTAGACACCGGCGGCGTCACCACCGAGTTTGTCACCATTGAATATGCCAACAACAGTAAGTTGTATGTGCCAGTTGCCGCTTTACATGTGCTAAGCCGTTATAGCGGCGGCGAAGAAAGCTCGGCACCGTTGCACAAATTAGGCAATGACCAGTGGGAAAAAGCCAAACGTAAAGCGGCTGAGAAAATTCGTGACGTGGCCGCTGAATTATTAGACGTGTATGCCCGTCGTGAAGCCAAGCCTGGCTATCAATATCGACTTGATCACAACGAATATCAGCGCTTTGCGGCAAGCTTTCCATTCGAAGAAACCGATGACCAACAAGCGGCTATTGCCGGTGTGCTTGGCGACATGCAGTCGGACCGCGCCATGGACCGGTTAGTGTGTGGCGACGTTGGTTTCGGTAAAACCGAGGTCGCTATGCGCGCTGCCTTTGTTGCCGTGAATGACAATAAACAAGTGGCGGTGCTAGTACCCACCACCCTGCTTGCGCAGCAGCACTACGAAAACTTTAAGGATCGTTTTGCTGATTGGCCCATTCGCGTTGAAGTTCTGTCTCGATTTAAAACGGGCAAACAAACCCAGAAAATTCTCGATGACATGGCCGAAGGCAAAATTGACCTGGTTATTGGAACCCATAAATTGCTCAGTGCCGACGTGAAGTTTAAAGACTTAGGATTATTGATTGTCGACGAGGAGCATCGCTTTGGAGTGCGTCAAAAAGAAGCCATTAAAAAGCTTCGCGCCGACGTAGATATTCTCACGTTAACTGCAACCCCCATACCACGAACGCTCAACATGGCCATGCAAGGCGTACGTGATTTATCTATTATTGCAACGCCACCGGCGAAGCGACTAGCGGTGAAAACTTTTGTTCGTGAATATGACGAGCCAACTATTCGTGAGGCCATATTGCGCGAAATTTTGCGTGGTGGGCAGGTGTATTTCTTACACAACAATGTCGAAACCATAGATAAAACCGCTGAAAAGCTAGCCGAGCTGGTTCCCGAAGCGCGCATTACTGTGGCCCACGGACAAATGCGCGAGCGCGAGCTCGAGCGCATCATGTCGGACTTTTATCATCAACGTTATAACGTGTTGGTGTGCACCACTATTGTCGAAACCGGTATTGACGTACCCACAGCAAACACTATTGTCATGGACCGTGCCGACCATCTTGGCTTGGCACAAATGCATCAACTTCGCGGCCGAGTTGGCCGCTCGCATCATCAGGCCTATGCATACTTACTGACCCCACCGCCTAAGCGTATGACCAAAGATGCTTTAAAGCGCCTTGAGGCTATTTCGCAGCTAGAAGACTTAGGCGCTGGCTTTATGTTGGCGACCCACGACTTAGAAATTCGAGGTGCCGGCGAGCTACTTGGTGATGAGCAAAGCGGCCAAATTGAAACTATTGGCTTTACTTTGTATATGGAAATGCTTGAGCAAGCTGTCACTGCGCTACGCGACGGTAAGCAACCGGCACTGGATCAACTGCTAAAAGCACAATCAGAAGTAGATTTACGCGTGCCAGCTTTGTTACCAGACACTTATATTGCCGATGTAAACACCCGCTTAAGTTTATATAAGCGTATTGCCAGCAGCGATGACAGCCAAGGCCTGCATGAAATTCAAGTTGAGCTAATTGACCGTTTTGGTTTATTGCCAGATGCGGTAAAAAACCTCATTCGTGTTACCGAGTTGCGCAATCGCGCGGGTAAACTAGGTATTCGTAAAATAGATGGCGGCCCGCTAGGTATCAACTTTGAATTTGCCGACGACACTCGTGTTTCGCCGCAATTATTAATTGGTTTAATTCAGTCGCAACCGAATTTGTACCGCCTAGAAGGCCCGAACCGTTTACGTTATCTTGGGAAAATTGAAGATACTCAAAGCCGCCTGAAACTGGTAGAGTCATTACTTGAAGAATTCGCACGAGGATAGTTATGACAGCATGGTTGCGTAACAGCATAATTGCCGTGATGGGGCTTTGTAGCATGAGCGCTGGCGCACAACAATCGCCGGCTGATTGGCGTTGGTTCGATGTTGAAGTGTTAGTGTTTAAACACGCTCCGAACGACGAAAACGAGAGCTTTCCATGGCATCCGCCGCGTCAATTTGAAGCGCAAAATGATCTGCTGTCGGCGTTTTACGCGCCTGACTTCAGCGCCTTTCTGCACGCGCTTGATATTTGCCCTGAAGAAAATCTTACACGCCCCGTGTTCTGCGCAATGCCAAGCGAACTAGACCCATACTCGGTTTGGTATGACTCTGCGCGCATCATGAGTGGTTTTAGTGCAGCACCGGCAACAATAATTAGTGGCTATGGCGGCGACATGCAGACACAGCCAGGTCCGTTTTTATTAGCGTCGGAAGAATTCGAATTTGCTGACTTTCGTGAGCAACTTATCCGCCGCAATGTTGGTACGCCACTATTGCATGCCACATACCGCACGCCAGTGTTCAATCGAGCGGAAAATTACAAGGTTCGGCTCTTCGGTGGGCGTAATTTTGGCCCTGAATTTTTACCCAATGGCTACCCGCAACTGCCATTTGTAGCGCTTGAGCCAGCTGCTGAACACTCATCCAAGCAAGTGCCGCAATTATTCGAAGAACTTGAGAGTTTATTGAATCGTGTTGAGCAACAACAACTTCAACTGAGCTACCGCGATCATCGCACCCCGAACCCGCCGCCATTACTTGCTGCACGAGAGCGCTCAGAACGCCCTACCCCGGTGTGGGAGTTAGACGGTACGTTACATATTTATTTGGTCGGTAATTACTTACATATTGATAGCGATCTCGAGCTACGAGAACCGCAACGCGTGCAGTTTAATCAACGCGAATTAGCTGCTCAAATTGAACAGGCCTTGCAACCTCAGCTAGACTCTAAATTCTTGCGTAGTTATCGGCTCAATCAATTGCGCCGTGTCATCAGTCACGAAACCCATTACTTTGATCATCCGCGCTTAGGGTTGGTTGTACAAATTCGTCGTACTGAATTATCAGCTCGACGCTAATACATTGAGAACAAACGGAATTACTTATGGAAAAGTACGAAGAGCTGTTGCTTGCATTACGCAAAGTTATTCGCGCAACAGATTTGTACTCAAAACAGTTAAATAAGCGTACCGGACTAACCGCACCACAGTTGTTAATACTGCGCGAAATTGCTGCTGCGCCTGAAGGCATTACGGCAAGTTCGGTCGCACAAAATATTACCCTAAGCCCAGCAACTGTAAGTAATGTTATCGACCGCTTAGAACATCGTGAACTTATTCATCGCGAGCGTAGTGTGCAAGACCGGCGCCGCGTGGTGTTGTCACTTACAACGCGGGGTAGCGAGCGACTTGCCGAAGCTCCTCGGCCTTTGCAAGAAGACTTTATACACAAATTCCAAGCACTCGCTGACTGGGAACAATCACAATTAGTTGCCGGTATGCAACGAATTGCCACCATGATGGACGCGGAACGACTTGATGCCGCAGACGTACTTGAAGTAGGAACCTATGAACAACAAAAATATCGTACGCCTAAGCGTAAGTAGCTTATCGCTACTTCTGTTAAGTAGCTGTGCTCAATTAAGCAAGCCGGCGTTATGTGATGTCGAAATCACCCCTATTCCGCAAATTCAAGGCAGCGGTGACGTGTCGCCACTGCTAAATCAAACGCTAACTACGCGTGGTGTGGTAACCGCCAACTGGCACAATAAAAATGAGCTTGGTGGCTATTTCATTCAAAGCGCAGAGGTTGACGACGACCACAATGCGGCCACCTCAAACGGCTTATTTATTGCCGAACAAAATGCCACAGTCAAGGTTGGCGACGCGGTGTACATTACCGGTGTAGTGCACGAGCATAATGGCGTAACTCAATTGCAAAACATTAGTGCCAGTGCCGTTTGTGCTTCAGAGCAAACCACAGAAGCAACGCCGTTTACGCTACCAGTTGCAAGTACTGAAGCATTTGAAGCCGTTGAAGGAATGCTGCTATCACTCACGCAATCACTGACCGTAAACGGCCACTATCAATTGCAACGCCACGGTCAATTTGATGTTGCACCCATGCGTTTATACACGCCAACGCAACATCACAAGCCGGGGGCTGACGCGCGAGCTCAAGCGCAAGCCAATAACTTAGCAAGATTAATTATTGACGATAATTTAGCGCCAAACCCACCACAAATTAACCTACCGCAGCCCTCACTTACCGCTGAGAACACGTTACGAAGTGGTGATGTTATTGCTCCGGTAACCGGTGTATTAAATGAGTTTAAAGGCTCGTACCGGCTGCAACCAACTACCGCCGTAACCGTTATTGAAACGAATAAGCGGCCAACGGCGCCCGCAGCGCCAGCGACCAACACGGTTCGCGTGGCTGCGTTTAATGTATTGAATTACTTCAATGGCAATGGTGCTGAAAAAAGCTTTCCTACCGAGCGCGGAGCTAAATCTGCCGCTGATTTTCAACGTCAGCACGACAAAATCATTGCGGCGTTGAGCCTGCTAAATGCTGACATTATTGGTCTGATGGAAATTGAAAATGATGGCTATGACCAATACAGTGCAATTGCTGAATTAACCGCGGCGTTAGCCAAGCAAACAGGGCACCCTTGGCGCTTTATACGTGCGGGGGTAAACAGTTTTGGTGATGATAGTATTACCAACGGTTTAATCTATCGTAGCGACAAAGTACAACCTCAAGGTCAACCCCTGACCATTACCGAAGCTCCATTTGGAACCCGCAGTCGCTTGCCTTTAATTCAGCGCTTTGCTCCGAGCAACACTGTGGAAAATTTAGTCATAGCCGTAAACCACTTCAAATCAAAAGGTAGCTGCCCCAAAGACGCACAAAATCCCAATGCTAATCAACAAGATGGCCAAGGATGTTGGAATGCAGCCCGTACTGAATCAGCCAAGCATCTCGCCACCTTTATTGACAGTCATCCGGATTTAAAAAATCACGGCTTACGTGTGTTAATGGGAGACTTTAATGCCTATGGTCAAGAAGACCCAATTCAGACTTTACTGGCGCACGGATATTACAATCGCATTGATGCCTTTGACCCGCAAGCATACAGCTACGTGTACGACGCACAAGCCGGTAGCTTAGATCATTTATTGGTTTCTAGTCTGTTAACTGGCCGCGTCGTCAATCAGGCTACTTGGTCAATAAATGCTGATGAGCCAACCCTTCTGCAATATGACCGTGCAGCGCAAAACTCACAATGGTATGCACCTTCAGCCTATCGTTCGTCAGATCACGACCCTGTGTATGCCGATATTCAATTTTAATTAAACTTGTCACAGTACTCGCCTTTGTTGCATCTTAATTGTTGTAATCAATACACATAAGCAACAAAGGCGAATTGAGTGGAACACAAACGAATTGGTTTTGGTTGCGCGCTAAGCCCCACAATATTTCACCAGGCCTTAGGTGGCAAATCGCAAGCACAGCGGGTTATTTTTGAAACCTTTAAGCCTGCTGTGTTGCGCACCTTAATGGGTTTGTGCCACGACCGTGAATTAGCGCGTGACTTAGCGCAAGATGTGTTCATTCAAGCCTTTCGTAAAATTCATCAAATTCGCGATCCGCAAGCTTTTGGTGGTTGGTTAAAGCAATTAACTATTCGCACCGCCTTAGCTGAGTTTCGCCGGCAACAACCTCAAATAAGTAACGAGCTACCGGACATTGCGGATACCTCATGGCACAACATGGCGGACTGGTTAACTCAACTGGATGATATTGATAGGTTGATTAGCCAACTGGAAACGCAGGAGCGCACAATTGTTTGGCTGTTTCTTGGAGAGGGCTATAGCCATGAAGAAATCGCTGAGCTTATGCAGCAGCCGTCGGCAACAATACGACAACGTTATCGCCGCGCCTTAATAAAGTTATATACCTTTTTAAATGAGGAACAACATGATTAACGATCACGAGAAAGCCTTACAACGTCGTTGGAATAAGCATGTTGAGCAGCACAGCGACTCGATAGAATTGACTTGGCAGCAGGTAAAACCAAGCAGCCCCGGTCGCGCTTGGGCGTTGGCTAGTGCCGCAGCTGTTGTTGTAGCCGTTAGCTACATTGGCTGGCAGTTTCATGCCCAACCTAACGCGGGCCCTGCTGCTGCCAGCGATACACCAATGTTACTTGCCAATAATTACACGCTGGCGGCGCTTGATGAACGAATTCAACTTGCTTTACTGCACGGCGCAGATGAGGCGACTTTAGAGTATTTGTGGCAGCAACGTGCGCTATTAACGCAATAGGAGTGAAAGACATGAAACGCTCAATATTAACCCTAGCTATACTGCTTACAAGCTTTACCCCATTGTCGTCGGCTTCGTCGACAGCTATTACCGCTGCCAATACCCAGCAGCAAGAAGCACGTGAAAACGCGCGCGCAGCCGCTATTGCAGCCAGCAAGGCTTACGGTTCACAAGAACAAGTTGTGTTGGAAGAGCCGGCCCGAAGTTTTGTCGATTGGGGAGCTATTATACAACCCAATGGAACCGTGCTAACGGTACGTGCACAATCGGTCGCTGCTGCTATGGGTTTGCAAAAAGATGACAAACTTACGCACATCAATGGCGAAGCGATAAACCCGCGCGAGCTAGCCTCGACATTAGAAACCATCGAGCGACTTGAGCACAACCAAGCGTTTAGTGTGACTATCCAACGTGGGTCAGACACCCTTGAGTTGAAAGGGGTCGCACAAGCAACGGTTATTCCTGGTTGGCGTTTAGAAGTTGATAATACAATTAGCGAATCAACAGTCACTGACGCAACCAATCAGTCTTGTGGGCGCGTTAGTGTGTTCTTTACCCCGCCAGTGACTCGCGATTTTTTCCCTGCATTTATCAATACCATTGATGGCAATAACGTAAGACACAAAAATCCAAACTTTAAATTAGCCGCCGGAGAGCATGTTATTGGCGTGCATGAGCTTATTTCCGATCGCTCGTTACGTCGCAAATCCGGTATCGATACAGCAAAGCAGCTAACACTTAACGTTGAAGCCGACAAAACCTACTATATTGCTGCCCATTTTATTCGTGAAAAACGGTTTTCACGTACCGATGGTGGCTATTGGGAGCCCGTTGTATGGAAGGTCACCGAGCATAGTTGTTCACTCGACTGATTAAGTCATTAAGCTGTCATAAGCTCGTGCTATGATTGGCGAAATTGTTTACTTAGAGGCTCTAAGCGCTTATGAATAAATTTATTTCAGCAGGTGCAGCTACGCTAATTGCGAGCTTAACATTAAGCGGTTGCGCAAGCACCACAACTTCTGAACCTGCTGCTACACCAGCGCCGAATATTATCTTTATGATTGGCGACGGTATGGGGTTTGAGTATATTTCGGCTTACCGCTATGCCATGAGCCAACTCGGCGCCGACCAACTTGCTAAGACACCCTTTGATGATTTGTTGGTTGGTGCCGCAACAACATATCCAGATGACGACACTTGGGTAACCGACTCAGCAGCAAGCGCAACAGCGTTGGCTAGTGGCGTAAAAAGTTACAACGGTGCCATTGGTGTCGACACCGATAAAGCACCACAACGCACGTTAATGGAGATTGCTCGTCAACATGGCTGGGCTACCGGGGCGGTGGCAACAGTACAAGTAAATCATGCTACGCCAGCGAGTTTTTTCACCCACCACCCTTCTCGCAACATGTACAATGACATTGCCGATTCGTATGCAACACAAGTTGCTAATGGCGGTTGGAGTTTCGACGTACTATTGGGCGGTGGTTACGATTACTTTCATCGCGATGACAAAAACTGGTTACCGGAGCTTGAGCAACAAGGCCTGCAAATTGTGACAAGCATGGAGCATTTAGCACAACAAACACATACACCAGTGATGGGCTTGTTGGCACCCAAAGCGTTGCCATTTGCCATTGACGATAAACCTGGCCGTTTAGCCAACATGACAACCCATGCCCTACGCCTATTGACGGAAAAAAGCGCCGCAAACGGCAAGCCGTTTGCGTTAATGGTTGAAGGCAGCATGATTGATTGGTGCGGCCATGCCAACGATATTGCCTGTGCGGTGCATGAAATGGCTGACTTTGCGGCTGCAGTGCAGGTTGTTCGTGATTATATCGCTAAGCACCCAAATACTTTATTAGTCATTACCGCTGACCACTCAACGGGCGGTTTAACCCTTGGCCACGGCGGTGAATACGCTTGGCACTCAGATAAAGTGAATGCTATTAGCCAGTCAATTGAAGGCATAGCAACCCATTTATTCGATATGCCACGTCAGCAATGGCGGGCTTATGTGGAAGACAAGCTGGCGTTCAAACTTACTAGTAAACAATGGAAGCAATTAGGCGAAGTGAAGCTAGATAAAGAACTGTCAGGCCGCGACCGTTTGAAGCCTATTCATCAGGTGCTGGTTCGTATTATCAGCGAGCATACCCGTACCGGCTGGACTACCGGTGGCCATACTGCCGTAGACGTACCTGTCATGGCTTCCGGCCCAGGTGCAGAGGCGTTCAAAGGCTATATCGACAACACCGATATAGCCAAAGCGCTAATTGAACTCGTTCGTTAAGCGATTAGGCGTGCCAACCAAGTTCGTTGGCACGCTGTTGCGCTAACTGCGGCACGTCAGTTTTGACAAAATGGTGGTGCAGAATTTGTACCCCAAGCATATGGTTAATCACCGCATCAAGTTGTACTTTTTCGTCAATTGAAACCGTGTCGGATTCATGCCGTGCAAAAGTGGTTTGTACGGCATCAAAGTCGAGTAAACCGGCCTCTTCCACCGCTTCTTTTGACAAAAACTGCTCAGCCAGTTTCAGCACCGCCTGCCACTTTTTCGGATCGGTATGCGCCGGCGGCGCCATAAACGCAAACTTCTCGCGTTTGTACAAAGTCTCAGGCAATAAGCCTTTCATGGCTTCGCGCAGTACATATTTTTCTTTATTGCCTTTAATACGCAAATGCGGCGGTACGGTAAACGCATATTCAGCTAAGTGATGGTCTAAAAACGCTGGACGGGCTTCCATCGAGTTCGCCATGTCAACGCGATCACCGCCCCACGTTAGAATCTGCCCTTCTAACATGGTTTTTATCCAAACGTACTGAGCACGGTCTAACGGGTGGCGACCTTTGAGCATGGTTTCGTCTAAAGTTTCGGCAATGGCTTTACCGGCGTCATAGTCGGTTAGTTTTTCACGGCGTTTTTCGGCAATCAGTGGCAGCGCAATATCTCCGCACGACAACCACGGCTGCACACAGCTTGGGGTAAAGCCCATTTTTGCGTTAAACGCGGGGCTGACAAATTCTTCGCGCGCTAGCATGGCCCCTTTGAACAACTTGTTGTTTTTCTCTAGCAGCTCTTGCCACGCCTTACGTTCGCTATCCGGCAAATGGTCTAAGCCATGCAAAAACATGTCTTTACGAAATGCTGGGTAACCCGCAAACAGCTCATCTGAGCCTTCCCCCGTCAACACTACTTTATAGCCAACTTGGTTAACCTGCTGGCTCATTAAATACTTCGCAACGCCCAAGGTGTTGTAAATAGTGCGTTCGGTGTGCCAAATAGTTTTCACAAAATGATCATACAGATCATCGGCATTGAGTCGCATGATGTGATGATCGGCGCCCGTGGCTTCAGCCATTTCTTGGGCAATAGGGGTTTCATCGTACTCATTTGAGTCAAAGCCAATAGTAAAAGCTTTCACTGAGGTTTGTGTGGCAGCCGCTGACAGCCCCAATATTGCGCATGAGTCAATACCACCGGACAAGTAACAACCAACGGGAACATCGGCGGTTAAGCGATGTTGTACGGCTTCCAACAAATGTTTGCGCACACCTTCAATATACTGTGTCTCGTCTACGTCATCGCCCGGATACTCGTGCACTTGCGGAAAATTAACGTCCCAATATTTGTCTTCAGACAGTGTTAACTTGCCATTTTGGCGTTGTATTTTTACCACATGCCCAGGCGCTACTTGTTTAACCCCAGCAAATGCGGTGGAACCCGGCACCATCACTTGAATAAGCTGGTGATACAAACCTTCTGATGAAAACTCACGTTTTACGCTTGGGTGCGCAAACAATACTTTTAATTCTGAGCCAAATACCACGCCTTGGTCAGTTTCAACGTAATACAGCGGCTTAATACCAAACCGGTCACGCACTAAGTACATAGCGTCGTCGGTTTGATCATAAAGCGCAAAAGCAAACTCACCACGCAGTTCGGTTAGCGTACGTTCTAGGCCAACGCGTTCAAACAAGTGCAGAACAATTTCCGAATCACTTTTACTGTGAAAGCGTGCGCCTTGCGCGGTTAAGTCTGCACGAATGCGTTTAAAGTCATAAAATTCACCGTTGTGAGCTAGCAACAAATTGCCGTTTTTGTTTAAAAATGGCTGGCGAGCGCGGTCTTCGTTTAAATCAATAATTGACAATCGCGCGTGGCTAAAACCAACGCCGGTGTTGGGCATAACATGGTAGCCAAAACCGTCAGGCCCGCGGTGATGCATAATGGCAGCCATATTGACCAAGGTTTGCGCCTGTGGCGCTTGGCTGGCATCGCGATTAAAAATTCCTGCTATTCCACACATACTTCAAACTCCTCGGGTTATACCACGTCAATAACGCGCTCAGCACGTTCAACCATACAAGTAAGCAACGCCATGCGCAGAAACACAGCGCCGCGAGCTTGGCTGAAGTACCAGTTGTGTGCGGTATGGTCTAAATCGGTCGATAACTCTTCGCCACGCGCCAGTGGGTGCAAAATAATGGCATCGTCTTTAAGTGGCGAGTTAGCGGTTAAATGAAACGCACTGCCATAGGTGTTAAAGGTGTCGCCTTCCCAAGATATGGCGTTAATGTAAACCACATCTAACTGTGGTAGCACGTCATCAAGCTCAGTGGCGGTGCTAATTTTTATGCCACGGGCTTCTAGTTCTTCACGCTGGCCTGCACCAAATAGCTCTTTGGCGCTGGCTTGGTCATGAATAATTACCAGTTCTTCAACCGCATGGGGAAACACCGACAAGCATTTTAGAAAGCTGCGTACTGTGCGCATTTTATTCGGTACCCCAATAACGCCAATACGAATTTTGCTATTGTTAGCAGGGTCAATCAGCTCTGGACGCCACTTAAAAATGGCATACATGTCAGACAACGCCTGTGTTGGGTGCTCATCCACACCGTTACCGGCGTTAATAATGGGAATACGCAAGGCATCCATCATTTCGTACAATGAACTTTCGTTGTTGTCACGCAGAACCACACAGTCGCCGTAATTATTAAACATTTCAGCCACATCGGCTAAGCACTCACCTTTGGCAATACCCGTGGTAGAACGGTCTGTAATTGACATAATATCGCCACCTAAGCGGTGCCAGGCGCTTTCAAACGATAGCCGAGTACGCGTACTCGGCTCATAAAAAGCGCTGATCAAAATTTTGTTTTGCAGCGGTGAGCTAAAGCGCTTTGGATTACTCTCTATTTTTGCCGCTAGGCGAAACAGTTGCTTCATAGTGTCTTGATCAAATTGATCGCCCGACACAATGTGCTGATTAGCCAACTTAACTAAAAAATCACCGTCTTCTTGAATGACCCGTAACAGCGCTTTTGGGTGTGCATCGCCATACACATCAGGCCGTTCGCGTTCAAACGAAACGTCATTTACATTCATAATGGGTTACCAAAGTTGTTTAGAAATTAAATCTTTTAACCATAGCCCCAATAAAACTACTGGCGCTAAAGCCGTTAAAATTAAGCACACCGTGACCAACACACTAAAACCAGTTAAGCCGAGCATTACGCACGCTCCTGCATGTCTTGCCAATTAAACAAGGTGCGACTACGCCACAGGCCAGCAGCACATATCACTGCTGAAACAACGCAGCTAACTAACGCCGCCACATAAAAGCCAATTGCAAAATAACTCACCAAGCCTGCCATGGTGCCGACCGCCATTGCTAAAGCCGCATAACCACCCGTTAAACGACGTTGGTACAGGCCAAAAACTATTGGAAAAATAGTGCTAGCTACAAAGGCGCCGGCAAAATTCAGTAATGCGCCTAGGGTCGCAATTTGCGGCAGACATAACAGCCAAGTCAGTATGCCAAGGCCGGCTATACAATAGCGGTTAACCCGCAATAATTGCTGATCGCTTGCTGCGGGGCGTAATTTCTTATGATAAAAATCACGCGTCACTAGGTCAGATGTGGCCGCCAACAATGAGTCAAGACTAGACGCTAATGCGGAAAATACCACGATAAACACCACAATAGCGCCGACCTTGCCCAGCACTTCGGCAGCGACCATAGGCCCGACCATGTCGGCGGTAGGCGGAAAAATGCCTAACTGCGGTGCAGCAAGCGCAATAAAGCCTGTCACGATAGGAATTGGCAACCACAGCAATCCGCCCAACATAAAGGCTTTAAAGGCGACCTTACCTTTGAACGCCAGCGCCCGTGACCACCACACGTTCGAATGAAAAATCTCACCCAAACCAAAGAAAATGTTATTGAATAAAAACATCACTGCAGCTGGAAACAGCAAATCAAGTAGCTGCGGATGGTCCGTGCTGAGCTCTGTATGAATAGTCTCTAAGCTGACGGTGTCGATTAAAAACCACGCAATACCCACCACACCAACAATAATAATCAGTGCTTGAATAAAATCGGTGGCAATAACGGCGCGTAAGCCGCCAAACAATGTATAGCCCACGCAGATGAGCAAAATTGCGCTCATGCCAATGTGGTAGTCCAAGCCACTGAGGGCTTGCAGTAAAATACCGCCAGCCATGCCTAAGCTAACCAACCAGCCCATGGCATACACCACCGAAATAACCATGAATACCCACCACGCAGCACGCCCAAAGCGCAATCGAATAAAGTCGCCCGATGTATAACCATTGGGCATTAAGCGTTTAATTCGCGCTGCAAGGGGGGCAAATAAAATGAGCCCTAAGGCAGCAAATGAGTAGCCGACCATGCCCCAAACACCTAGCTGATAGGTTAATTGTGGGGCTACCAAGGTGGTGTTACTGGTTACCCACGTGGCCATAGCAGTGGCTGCGGCTAAGGCGAAGCCGACATTGCGGCCAGCTAAGGCAAAGTCTTCATGTGACTTGTTTTTGCGGCCCAAATACCAGCCAAAAGCTATCCACAGCACACCAAATATGGCAACTAGGGTTAGGCCAAGCGTGCTATCGAGCGCAAAATCAGTGGCTTTATTCATGGTTGGCACCTTTAGATTGCAATACTTTAGCGCGTGACGCCGCGCGATGGTTGCCAATAATCAACACCACCAGAACAATAAATACCGTTAAACCCGCAAAGAATAATCCGAGCGCCTGCCACAACGGGTAGTGATCCACTCGCACATGCACCACGTTACTAAGCACATCGCCCGCAGCGTTACGCAAACGGAAGTAATGATCGCCCGACGTGAATCCGGTTAAGGTAATTTGTTGAAAGTCTTGCACGCCCTGCCCCAACCATGGGTATGAGCGACTAACATAAGAAAACTGAGCACTGGTGGCGTAATCTACCCACAACGACTGTACTGGAGCTGATGATTGCGCTTGTGCGCTAAGTACAAAGTAGCCTTCACGACTTAATTCGGGGGCACTGAGTGCGTAAGGGGGTTCAGCCGTTGATTGCGACAAGGCATACGTGGGTCGCGCAAACAGCGTGATGAGTAACAACAGCGAGATGTGAATAACGAACCTTGCGCGGTTTGGCACTATTCCTTCCTGTAGCCCTTTGTATCTAGGCTACCAAGTGAGGAAAATCATTGCAACTTAAGGTATGCTCACAAGCATTGCAGTATGGAAATCACTATGCGTCGATTATTTTTATGCACCATGGGGGCAAACATTGCGCCCGAGAAAAACTTTGCCAAAGCACGAGAGCGGCTTAAAATTCTTGGTCACGCTCACTATTCACGGGCTATTTATACCCGCCCTGTGGCCATGCAAAGCCAAGCGCAGTTTTTAAACGCGCTGTTACTCATTGATACCCCGCTCAATGCGCGGGAGCTAAAACAGCAATTTAATCAAATAGAAATTGATCTCGGTCGCGATCGTGACGACCCGTTGAGCAGCCAAAAAGATCGACCTATGGATATCGATATTTTAGGCGAAGCACAGTATGACGACAGTTGGCAGCAAGTGCCTGAATATTTAACCGCGGTGATTAAAAGTTTGCGCCCATTAGCAACCGAGCTCTCCCGCGACATGGAGTTAAGTCATGACTAATAGCAAAACTGCTTTCATTACCGGCTCGGGTCGGCGCTTTGGTTTAGCCCTAGCTCATGCTCTACTTGACGATGGTTATCAGGTGATAGCCCACTACAACACTTCTAAAGACGGCGTTTCCGAGCTTGAGCAGCGCGGCGCGGTTGCGGTGCAAGCGAACCTAGCTGACCTGCAACAGGTTTCGCAGTTAATT
This sequence comes from Pseudidiomarina woesei, assembly GCF_001418345.1. Taxonomy (GTDB): domain Bacteria; phylum Pseudomonadota; class Gammaproteobacteria; order Enterobacterales; family Alteromonadaceae; genus Pseudidiomarina; species Pseudidiomarina woesei. Next base: position 241,094 of record NZ_LIPW01000002.1, on the reverse strand, counting down.
AGCGCGGTGAAACAGCACACACAACAGCTTGATTTACTGGTGAACAACGCCTCGTGCTTTTTCGACAATACTGTTGTTGACGACGATTTGGCTAACCTCAACACTGTGTTAAACGTGCACACAGCGGCGCCATATTTGTTGATTCGCGACTTACAGCCATTATTAGCAGTTGCCAACGGCAGTGTGGTGAATATCACCGATATTTACGTCGACAGCCCCTCAACCAACTACGTGGCCTACTGTGCCGCAAAAGCTGGCTTAGCCAGTTTAACCTTGGCATTCGCCAAAAAATTAGCCCCAGCGGTGCGGGTTAACGCTATCCAGCCAGGGCCAATATTGTTTTTGCCTGAGCACGACAGCGAGCACCGTCAAAAAGTACTCGCTGAAACGCCATTAAAGCTAGAAGGCGGCCTTGAACCGATGATCGCCACGGTGCGCTTTTTGCGCGACAACCCGTTTGTCACCGGCGAGTCGATTAAAGTCGACGGTGGCCGCGCCCTGCTTATTTAAGCATTTGTCGTAACACGTAATGTAAAATGCCGCCGCTACGGTAGTACTCCAGCTCGTTACCAGTATCAATGCGGCATTTCACCTCAAACTCAGCCGTTGAACCGTCGGCCTTCTTGGCGTGAACTTTTAGCATTTGGCCTGGTTTTAAGTTGTCATCAATGCCAACAATACTAATCTGTTCATCGCCTTTTAAGCCGTGCGCTTGTACGCCTTCGCCATCCATAAACTGCAATGGCAACACGCCCATGCCCACTAAGTTAGAACGGTGAATACGCTCAAAGCTCTCGGCAATAACCGCTTTTACGCCTAACAATGTGGTGCCTTTTGCAGCCCAGTCACGGCTTGAGCCGGTACCGTATTCTTTACCTGCCAACACCACCAATGGCGTTTCTTCTTTCTGATACAACATCGCGGCATCGTAAATCGACATTTCTTTGCCACTTGGTATATGTCGGGTATAACCACCCTCAACGCCATCTAGCATTTGGTTTTTAATGCGAATATTGGCAAAAGTACCACGCATCATCACTTCGTGGTTACCACGACGCGAACCGTACGAGTTAAAGTCTTTCACCGCCACGCCATTTTCTTGCAAGTATTTACCCGCTGGCGAATCTGGTTTAATAGAACCGGCCGGCGAAATGTGGTCGGTGGTGATGGTGTCGCCAAATACCGCCAACACCCGTGCGTCTTTGACATCACCAAGGCCGGCTAGCGGCTTGTCGATACCAATGAAATATGGCGGGTTTTTCACGTAGGTTGAGTCATCGCTCCAGTTGTAGGTTTTACCCTCACCAATTGGAATAGCGCGCCACTCGTCATCACCTTTAAATACTTCGCCATATTCACGGCGGAACATGTCACCGTCTACAAACTGAACAGCTTCAGCAATTTCATTGCTGCTTGGCCAAATGTCTTTTAAGTACACAGGGTTGCCGTTTTGATCTTCGCCTAAGGGGTCTTTGCTCAAATCAATACGGGTTGTACCGGCCAACGCATAGGCAACCACTAAGGGTGGCGATGCCAACCAGTTGGCTTTCACGTCTTGGTGAATACGGCCTTCAAAGTTGCGGTTACCCGAAAGTACCGACGACACCGTAAGATTCCCCTCGCGAATAGCGTCAGTAATTTCATCCGGTAATGGCCCTGAGTTACCAATACAGGTGGTACAGCCGTACCCTACAAGGTTAAAGCCTAGTTTATCGAGGTATTGGGTAAATCCGGCTTTGGCTAAGTAATCGGTCACAACCTTTGAACCAGGCGCCAGCGACGACTTCACCCAAGGTTTGCGGTTTAAGCCTTTTTCAATCGCTTTTTTCGCCACCAAACCAGCGGCCATAAGCACACTTGGATTCGAGGTATTGGTACATGAAGTAATTGCTGCAATAACTACATCACCATGTGACAAACTGTAGTCTTTGCCTTTCACTTTCACCGCTTTGTCTTTTTCGGCACTTTGACCGCTGCTTTCTAGCACCAAATCAAAGGCTGCTCCTAATTGCGGCATACCAACACGGTCTTGTGGCCGTTTCGGCCCTGCCAACGATGCTTCTACAGTGCTTAAATCAAGTTCTAAACTATCTGTAAACACTGGCTCGTTACCGGTTTCACGCCACATGCCTTGAGCTTTTGCATAAGCTTCCACCAAATCAATGGTGTCTTGATCGCGACCAGACAGTTCTAAGTAGCGCAAGGTTTCTTGGTCAACTGGGAAGAAGCCACAGGTTGCACCGTATTCTGGCGCCATATTACCAATGGTGGCACGGTCTGCTAATGGCAGGTTATCAAGGCCTGGGCCATAGAACTCGACAAATTTACCCACCACACCATGCTTGCGTAGCATTTGGGTTACGGTAAGTACTAAATCCGTTGCGGTAACACCTTCAGGTAACTTACCGGTCATACGAAAACCAATCACCTCAGGAATTAGCATTGACACCGGTTGGCCTAACATTGCCGCTTCGGCTTCAATACCGCCAACACCCCAGCCCAATACACCAAGGCCGTTGATCATGGTGGTGTGCGAATCGGTACCCACCAGCGTGTCTGGCATGACATAGGTTTTACCGTCTTGCTCTTTGGTCCAAGCGACTTTGGCTAAATATTCAAGGTTTACTTGGTGGCAAATACCAGTACCCGGTGGTACGACGCGGAAGTTTTCAAAGGCATTTTGGCCCCAACGTAAAAACTGGTAACGCTCGAAGTTACGCTCCATTTCTATACGAACGTTTTCTTTAAAAGCTTCGGGCGTGGCAAATTTGTCGACCATAACCGAGTGGTCAATGACCAAATCAACTGCTGACAATGGGTTAATTTGATCTGGGTCTTGCCCAGCTTTGGCCACGGCGTCACGCATGGCGGCTAAATCAACGACGGCTGGAACGCCGGTGAAATCTTGCATCAGTACGCGCGCTGGGCGGTACTGAATTTCGCGGTCAGACTTTCGTTCTTTTAGCCAGTGACCAATGGCTTCAATATCGTCTTTGGTGACCGTGCTACCGTCTTCATTGCGTAGTAAGTTTTCTAGCAGCACCTTCATTGACGTCGGCAACTTGCTAACGTCGCCAATACTTTTTAATTGCTCAGCAGCTTTCGGTAAGCTGTGATAATGAAAGGTTTTACCGTTTACTTCTAGCGTACTTAACGTATTCAAGCTGTCGTTGCTCGACATAGCCTAACTCCTTATCTAAACGATGCATCCCTTAAGCTTAGACACAAATTTGTGGTTCAGCCATAGCGCTTACTTATATTAAGTATTTAATCACTATGGGTATTTAGAAGACAAAGATCAACCGCCTAACACATTGATGCATGACAAGTATTCGCAACATTACTAACAATTGGTATAAGATGTCATACCAATGTGTGGATCAAATAATAATAGCTTTGTAATAAAACGAAACGATGATCAAACCATGACGCACCCTAAATTGAAAACATTTGAAGCGCTCGGCGAGTATATAGATTTACTGCTTGACGCTATTTGTGTGGTGAACCCGAAAGGCGAGTTCATTTATGTAAGCGCCGGTGGAGAACGGGTATTTGGCTACGCGCCGCAAGAAATGATTGGCCATTCCATGTATGAGTTTATGCATCCCGATGACCATGAACGCACGCACCAAGCCACTACCGAAATTATGCAGGGGGTGGTTAAGTTTGATTTCGAAAACCGCTATATTCGCAAAAGTGGCGAGGTTGCCACCATACTTTGGTCTGCCCGCTACTCAGAAAAAGATGATTTACGCGTGGCCGTGGCACGAGATGTCACAGCGCAACGCAAAGTAGAGAAAGAACGCCAGCAGCTGTTGGAGAAGCTTGAAAAGCTTGCAATGTTTGACCCTCTCACCGAGTTACCTAATCGCAGTTATTTTTATCAACGCGCAACCCAAGCGCTTGAGCACCATAGTGACATCGCCATTGTTTACATTGACTTAAACCATTTTAAAGAAATAAACGATAAATATGGCCATGCTATTGGTGACCAAATACTGCATGCCGCAGCACAGCGCCTAAGTACTGCGGTGCGCAGCCACGACACAGTCGCTCGAATTGGCGGTGATGAGTTTGTCGTACTACTTGAACGTATTCAGCAGCAAAGCGACGCCGAAGCTATTGTAAAAAAAATTCAGCACGCCTTAGGCAAAGCAATTCAAATAGCGAGCATACCGAATATCCAGTTTGACTTAGCGGCAAGCTTTGGTATTGCGCTGTCAAAACAGCATGGTAACGATCTTGAAAAACTGCTTCTGCATGCTGATAACGCCATGTATAAAGCCAAACGCAACGCTTGAAGCGCACTATTTAAGCCTTATAATGAACTCATCAGACCAGATAAGGAAACCGTATGAGTCAGGTGTTACACGATTTACTAGACTTATTGAAGCTAGAAACCATTGAGCAAGGAATTTATCGCGGCCAAAGCCAAGACTTAGGATTCGGCGCCGTATTCGGCGGCCAAGTGATTGGTCAGGCGTTATCGGCGGCCAAAGAAACCTTGCCTGAAGACCGCAAAGTGCACTCGCTACACACCTATTTTTTGCGCCCAGGCGATGCCCACAAACCCATTGTTTACGATGTAGAAAATATTCGCGATGGCAAAAGTTTTTCAACCCGCCGCGTGCAAGCTATTCAATACGGCAAGCCCATTTTTTACATGACTGCGTCATTTCAAATTGACGAGCCTGGTTTTGAACACCAAGACAGCATGCCTGAAGTACCGGGCCCAGAAGGCTTGGTTTCTGATATTGATATTTATCGTGAACATGCCGAACTCATACCAGAGGCTATTCGTAACAAATTTATTTGCGAAAAACCGATAGAAATGCGTTTCGTGACCGCTAATAATCCATTTAAACCTGTGGTTGATGAACCGCGCCGTTATGTTTGGATTCGCGCTAATGGCGACATGCCAGATGACCCGCGTGTACACAAATATTTATTGGCTTACGCCTCAGACTTTAACTTTTTACCGACTGCCCTGCAGCCGCACGGCCACAGCTTTGCGCAGCCCAACATTCAAATGGCCACCATTGACCATTCTATGTGGTTTCATAAAGACTTTCGTATGGACGACTGGTTGCTATATGCCATAGACAGCCCAGCAGCTACTGGAGCTCGCGGCTTGGTTCGTGGTCAGATATTTAGTCGCGACGGCACCTTGGTGGCCTCGACTATGCAAGAAGGTGTGATGCGTAAGCGCTAGGCGGTTAGCCCTAGCGCTTAGCTGACTCGCTCGTTAACCAAGCGTAAAGAAGAAACCAGCAATGGCGGCGCTCATCATATTTGCAAGAGTTGCCGCTAATAATGCTTTTAAGCCTAGGCGCGCAATGTCATGACGACGGCTTGGCGCCATACCACCTAGCCCACCAAGCAAAATTGCAATGGATGAAAAGTTAGCAAAACCACAGAGTACGAAGGTAATAATCACTTGGCTGTGCATGCTTAACTGATCTTTGTAGTTCACAAAGTCGAGGTATGCTACGAACTCATTAATCACCAGCTTTTGGCCGATAAAGCTACCAGCAAGCTGCGCTTCGTCCCAGCTAACGCCCAGCACATACGCAACTGGTTGGAAAATATAACCAAAGAGTTGTTGCAGCGATAAGTCTGGGTAGCCAAACCAGCCGCCAACCCACCCAAACATGCCGTTAATTAGTGCAATAAGTGCCACGAAAGCAATCAACATAGCCCCCACATTAATAGCGAGTTGCACACCGCTGGAGGCGCCCGCAGCGGCGGCATCAATGACGTTAACCGCGCGGTCTTCAACCTCAACATCGTCGGTTTTTGCGCCATCACCTGCGCCGGCGATAATATTTTCAATATCTTCGCGCGGTTTTTCGGTTTCTGGAATTATCATTTTGGCCATTAACAAGCCAGCAGGTGCTGCCATAAAACTGGCGGCAATAAGGTATTTCAGCTCAACCCCAACACCAGCATAGCCAGCCAATACAGAGCCTGACACTGACGCCATACCACCAACCATAACCGCAAATAATTCTGAGCGTGTCATGCTGGCAATAAATGGGCGTACCATCATGGGTGCTTCGGTTTGGCCAACAAATACGTTAGCGGCAGCTGACATTGATTCAGGACGGCTACTACCGATTATTTTTTGCAATGAACCACCCAACACGCGGATAATCCACTTCATAATACCTAAGTAATACAGCACCGAAATTAAAGACGAGAAAAAGACAATAACGCTAAGCACTTGAATGGCGAACACGAAGCCAAAATCGGCCGACGCTAAGCCACCAAACATAAACTGAATACCGGCGTTGGTAAAAGCAATTACTTTAGCGACGCCCGAGGCGACCGCATATAAAACGTCTTGCCCAAATGGCACATAAAGCACAAACGCACCCAATGCTAATTGAAATGCAAATGCCCCGCCTACGGTGCGCCAGCGAATCTGTTTACGGTTACTAGAAAATAAATAAGCAACCAATAAGATGATCGCGATTCCAAGAAAACTATTCATAAGTAAATGCCGTTTTTGTTATCGTTATTTATCGGATTATTCAGCCAGCAACTGGCGAATTTTTGATTTAATTAAATCGATGGCAATTTCATTGTGGCCACCACGGGTAACCACTAAATCAGCAAATTGCTTCGAAGGCAGAATAAACTCAAAAAAGGCGGGACGCACGGTTTCTTGATACTGCTCTGCTACTGACTGAATCGTACGGCCGCGTTCTTCCACATCTCGTGTCATACGGCGCAGCAAACAAACATCAAGCGGCGTATCCATAAACACAGAAATATCGAATATTTTTCGCAGGTTAGGGTCGTTAAGCAGAAGAATTCCTTCAACCATGATGACCTTCCCTGGACTAATTTTTATGGTGTCTGGCAAGCGTGTATGGGTTTTATAACTGTATTGAGGCATTTCAATAGCTTGGCCTTGACGAAGCTGCTCTAAATGCTCAACCAACAACTCATGTTCAAATGCCGACGGGTGGTCGTAGTTGGTCAACTGACGCTGCTCAAAACTCATGTGGCTTTGGTCACGGTAATAAGCGTCTTCAGCCAATATAGCAATACCTTGCCCACCAAGCTCAGCCACGAGCTCTTGGTAAACGGTTGATGCAAATAAACTTTTACCCGATGCAGATGCGCCTGCAATGGCGATGATGGTTGTTTTTCCCACGCTTAACTTCTTTCTTTTTGCCCGACAACAGCCGAGAATTATCGTCGATTAGGCGGCTAAATGGAAGCTTTGTAAAAGTTTGAACAATCTTGTTACATTTTTGCGCCGCGAATTCATAGGCTCGGTTGCCAAGGTTGGCTATGATAGCCACACATTAATTTATTCATGTTAGGTATAAACAAGGAAACCGACTATGAAATTTCGTCATACGCTAACGGCTGTCGCTGTTGCTTCTGTATTACTGACCGGCTGCCAAGCTACCGCAAACAATGCACCAGCTACCGAAACTACAGCAGTTGCAGCCCAACAGTTCCCGAACGTTGCCATTAACTACGAAAGCTTCACTTTAGATAACGGTCTACGCGTTGTTGTTCATGAAGACCGTAAAGCGCCTATTGTGGCGGTAAACGTTTGGTACGCCGTAGGTTCAAAAGACGAAAAACAAGGTCAAACCGGCTTTGCGCATTTATTTGAACACTTAATGTTTAACGGCACCGAAAACTATGATGACGAATATTTCGGTCCGTTTGAACGTGCAGGTGCTACCGACATGAACGGCACCACCAACAGTGACCGTACCAACTACTTCCAAAACGTACCAACCCCGGCGCTCGACATGGCGTTATGGATGGAATCTGATCGTATGGGTCACTTGCTTGGTGCTGTTACCCAAGCCAAGCTTGATGAGCAACGCGGCGTTGTACAAAACGAGAAGCGCCAAGGCGAAGCTCAGCCTTATGGCCGTGTATTTGGCTTCTTAGCTGAACAAACCTTCCCTGAAGGTCACCCATACTCGTGGTCAACCATTGGTTCGATGGAAGACCTAAATGCTGCGTCTTTAGAAGACGTGCATCAGTGGTTTAACGACTACTACGGTGCCGCTAACGCGGTGGTTGTTTTGGCCGGCGACATTGATGTTGCGACTGCGAAAGAAAAAATGCAGAAATACTTTGGCCATATTGCACCGGGTAAGCCGCTACAGAAATTAGAAAGCTGGGTTGCGAAAAGAACCGGCACCAAGCGCGCCACAATGGAAGACAACGTGCCTGCAGCACGAGTTTATAAGCTGTGGAATACTGCTGAAATGGGTACCACCGACTCAACTTACTTGAATTTGCTAACCAGTATTTTAGCAAGCGGTAAAAACTCGCGTCTGTATCAGCGCCTAGTTCACGAAGAGCAAATTGCCAGTATGGTTTCTGGCTTCCAATATGAACGTACCCTTGCCGGCCAGTTCTTCGTGATTGCCGATGCCAAACCTGGTGTCGAACTTGAGCGCATTGAAGCCATTATTGACGAAGAGCTTGCGAAAATTATTGCCGAAGGCCCAACTGCTGAAGAGCTAGCGCGCGTGAAGTTCTCTGGTGTAGCCGACTTTGTTCGTGGTGCAGAGCGTATTGGTGGCTTTGGTGGTAAGTCAGACTTGCTAGCCGCTGGTGAGGTTTACCATGGCGACCCTGGTTTCTACAAAGCCGAATTTGAACAACTAAAAAGTGCTACCCCGGCCGACATTCAAGCCGCCGCAAAACGCTGGTTAAGCGATGGTGCATTTGTACTAAACGTTGTGCCACAGCCGCGTTATCAGCCAGCAGCGGCACAAGCTGACCGCTCTAAACTTCCTGAAGTTGGCGAGTTGCCCAAGCTTGATTTGCCAGAGCTAACCACTTTTACCCTGTCAAACGGCCTTGAAGTGGCTTTAGCTGAACGTCACGACGTACCTACTGTACAAATGAACTTAAGCTTTGATAGCGGTTACGCTTCAGATTTCGGTGGTAAAGTGGGTACCGCTAGCTTTGCCATGAGCATGCTGCGTGAAGGTACCGCACAGCGCACATCGCAAGACATCGCTCGTGAACTAGAGATGCTCGGCACCAACTTGTACACCAACGCAGGTATCGACAGCTCAACCGTATCCATGGACAGTTTGGTAGCAAATCTTGAGCCAAGCTTAGCGATTTTTGCTGACGTGGTACAAAATGCCGCCTTTGCCGAAGATGAAATTGAACGTAAACGCGGCAACTGGCTAGAAAATATTAAGAAAGAGAAAGCCTCACCAACCAGCCAGGCAATTCGTATTCTGCCAGGTTTAATTTTTGGTGATAACCATGCTTATGGTGTGCCGTTAACCGGCTCGGGTACTGAAGCTTCAATCACGTCATTAACTCGTGATGACTTAATTAGTTACCGTAATACATGGTTGCGCCCTGACAATGCACGCTTAGTTATTGTGGGTGCCACAACAGAAGCTGAAATTAAGCCAATGTTGGAAGCGGCCCTGAGCAACTGGCAGGCTCCAGCGACAGCGAAGCCAACCAAGCAGTTCACCGATGTTGCCATGCAGCCACAGCAGCGTGTGTACATTATTGACCAACCCGGCGCACCACAATCAACTATTTTAGCGGGGCATTTAGCACCATCTGAGCGCGTTGATAACGCTGAAGCATTAGACGTGACCAATACCATTTTGGGCGGCAGTTTCACCAGCCGCATCAACATGAACCTACGCGAAGACAAAGGTTGGTCTTACGGTGCCCGTACTATTTGGTCTAGCTACAATGAAGCCGGTATGTTCATTACCATGGCGCCGGTACAAACTGATAAAACCAAAGAGTCGATTCAAGAAATCGTAAAAGAGTTGACCCAGTACCAAACCAAAAAGCCAGCAACAGCAGCAGAGCTTGAGAAAGTTCAAATGAACAAAACGGCGAAACTGCCAGGCGCCTACGAAACTAAAGGCGCATTGCTAAGTGCCATTGTGGGTACGTTAGATAAAGGTAAAGATATGGCATGGTTAGAGAACTATGCCGAGCGTGTAACGTCTATTACCTTAGATGACGTGAAAGCCAACGCAAATACGCTAATTAATCCGGAGTCACTTACTTGGGTTATTATTGGCGACGCAGCAACAATCACTGACGAAGTTCGTAGTTTGAACTTAGGTGAAGTGACTATGCTTGATAGCGATGGTAACCCGCTGTAACACACGTTCAACTAATGTAGTATTCTGCACCTATTGCCGCTCTGCTAGCCTAGCTACAGAGCGGCTTTTTTATGAGCCTTTTTTAATTTTCCACCGTAAGGGTTAAACTACCCTTCTCATACATGAAAGCAAAAGGACGTAACCATGGACATGATCAAAACGCGCGCTGCAGTAGCATGGGCACCTGGCGAGCCATTATCCATTGAAGAAGTGGACTTAATGCCGCCGCAAAAAGGTGAAGTGTTAGTGCGTATTGTTGCCACCGGCGTTTGCCATACCGACGCATACACCTTGTCAGGCGCAGACCCTGAAGGCGTATTTCCGGCTATATTAGGTCACGAAGGCGGCGGTATTGTTGAAGCCGTTGGTGAGGGCGTTACTTCTGTTGAAGTTGGCGATCACGTCATTCCTTTGTACACACCTGAGTGTGGTGAATGTAAGTTCTGTAAATCGGGCAAAACCAACCTGTGCCAAGCTATTCGCAGCACTCAAGGTCAAGGTTTAATGCCTGACGGAACCACTCGTTTTTCAAAAAACGGCAAGCCTATTTATCATTACATGGGCACCTCAACCTTCTCTGAATACACGGTAGTACCCGAAATTGCTTTAGCCAAAGTCAGCAAAGAAGCACCTTTAGAAGAAGTGTGTCTATTAGGTTGCGGCGTAACCACCGGTATGGGTGCGGTAATGAACACAGCCAAAGTACAACCTGGCGATACCGTAGCAGTATTTGGCCTAGGCGGTATTGGCTTGTCGGTAATTATTGGCGCAGTGATGGCCAAGGCTAGTCGCATTATTGCCATTGATATTAACGAGTCAAAGTTCGGTATTGCGAAAAAACTGGGAGCTACCGACTGTATTAATCCACAAGATTACGACAAGCCTATTCAAGAAGTTATTGTCGAGATGACCGACGGTGGTGTTGATTTCTCTTTTGAGTGTATTGGTAACGTAAAAGTTATGCGTTCTGCTCTTGAATGTTGCCACAAAGGTTGGGGCGAGTCTGTCATTATTGGGGTTGCCGGTGCCGGCGAAGAAATCTCAACCCGCCCATTTCAATTGGTTACCGGCCGAGTTTGGCGTGGTAGCGCTTTTGGCGGCGTAAAAGGCCGCAGCCAATTACCCGATTACGTGCAACGTTATCTTGATGGCGAGTTTGAGTTAAGTACCTTTATTACTCACACCATGGGCCTAGACGACATCAACAAAGCATTTGATTTAATGCACGAAGGTAAATCGATTCGCTCGGTGATTCACTATGATAAATAAACTTAGTGAAACCAAAGCATTTGGCGGCCGCCAAATGCGCTTTGAACATGAATCAAACACACTAAACTGCACCATGCAGTTTAGCGTGTTTTTGCCGCCACAAGCCGCGAACGCCAAAGTACCTGCACTGTATTGGTTGTCTGGGCTAACCTGTACCGATGAAAATTTTAGCAGCAAAGCAGGCGCGCAACGCGTGGCTGCAGAGCTAGGTATAGCGCTGATAATTCCTGACACCAGCCCACGTGGCGAAGGCGTACCCGATGACAGCGACGGCGCTTATGACTTTGGCCTAGGCGCTGGGTTTTACGTGAATGCCACTCAACAGCCGTGGGCAAAGCATTACCATATGTATGACTACATTGTTAAGGAACTACCTGAGCTTGTTGAGCAATCACTTCCACTTACCTCAGCGCGCAGCATTAGCGGCCATTCAATGGGCGGTCACGGCGCGCTAGTTATGGCCTTACGCAATAAAGGCATGTACCGTTGTGTGTCGGCATTTGCACCCATTTGCCACCCCACACAATGCCCGTGGGGGCACAAAGCCTTCAGTGGCTATTTAGGCGATGACCGTGATGATTGGCAGGCCTACGACGCCACCGAACTATTGCTGAAACATCGCACTGCGCCGCCAATGCTGGTTTCACAAGGTGAAGCTGATAATTTTCTGGCCGAGCAACTGCGCCCCGATGATCTTGGGCAAGCTATTGCGCAAACAGGAATTGAGGCCACACTTGAGCGCCATGAAGGCTACGACCACAGCTATTATTTTATTGCGAGCTTTATTGAGCAGCACTTACATTTTCATGCGAAATACTTAAAATAAATGTGGTTAAATTTTCTGCTCCTTGCTAATGTAAATTTTACCTAAACGGTAAAACAACACGACAAGGAGCAGTATATGTCGCCGCGTCGCACAGCCGCAGCCATTGCGTTTCTCTATTTATTCTTAGGCTATATCTGGATTAGCTTTTCAGATCGTTTTGTTTTTACCCTCGCCGCCGAGTCTTCTTATTTAACCCAATTACAAACCTACAAAGGTTGGGCTTATGTTACGGTCACTGCCTTTATGCTCTATATTCTTGCCCACCGAGCCCTACAACGTGAACGCAATTTTTCTGAGCGCGATGGGTTAACGCTGTTATTAAATCGGCACATGTTTGAGCGCGAACTGAACAGTGAATTGGCTTACGCCAAAAACAAAGATCACAACCTAACCGTCATTATTCTCAATATTGACGGTTTCAAACAAATTAACAGCCACGTCAACCTTGAAGCTGGCGACCGCTTTTTAGTGCAAATTGCAGATATTATTCGCGACTCTTGTCATCAACAGGCGTTATTAGCGCGATTTGGGGGCGATGAATTCGCCATAGCCCTACCCGACTCGCGCTGGCCTGACGCTGTTGTGCCGCTTATTCAAAACATACAACGGCGCATTGAAAACTTGCATGTTGCCGAAGCGCCGCGACTTAACTTCTCAAGTAGCGCCGGTATTTCGCTGTACCCTCGCGATGGCAACACAGCAAATACCCTTATTGACGCAGCAACCTTGGCGTTAGATGAAGCCAAAAACTCGGCTCGCGGCTCATATAAATTGTTTAATGCCGAGTTAAGTCAAATTGTTTCAGCGCGCGCGCAGCTATTACTTGACCTAAAAGAAGCGGTTGCACAAAAGCAATTAACGGTAGTTTACCAACCACAGTTTTGCGTACAGAAAAACATCATGACCGGCGTTGAGGTGCTAGTGCGTTGGCATCACCCGAAAAAAGGCATGATTCCCCCCTCTGACTTTATTCCTCTGGCCGAAGAGAATGGTTTAATTTGCGCAATTACAGACTTTGTGATGCGCCAAGCCATACACGAATTAATCTCGAACGAATTACTTTATCGTGACATTAAACGAGTGTCGTTTAATGTCTCTGCCGCTGACTTTAACAATAGCGAAAGTTGCGAGCGCTTTATCGCAAACCTGTCTTCGTTACCGGGTGACTGGTCTGTCATTGAGTTAGAGCTGACCGAGAGCGCGGCGCTGTTAAACTTAGAAGGTATTAAAGGTGTTCTGAATGTACTTCACGAAAAAGGGGTTCAAGTTTCGCTGGATGATTTTGGAACCGGTTATTCTTCGTTGAATACGTTACGGTTACTGCCTATTCAAGAAGTAAAAATAGACCAAAGCTTTGTCAAAGATATCGTCAAAAACAAGCAAGATGCGAAACTTGTGCGCACTATTTTAGCTATGGCACAAGCGCTTCATCTGCGGGTGGTTGCCGAAGGTGTCGAAACACACGCACAAGCAAATTACCTAATGAACGCCGGTTGTGAAGAGTTTCAAGGCTATTTGTATGCGCGCCCAATGCCCATTGAGCATTTAATTACCTTTATTCGCAATTTGAAGCAGCAACGCGCGCAATCTTAATCTGATTCTTGCCCTGTTGTTTAGCCTCGTACATCGCTGCATCGGCAGCGCGCAAAATACCCGCAACATCGTAATTTATCGTCTGATCTCCGCAATGGCAAACCCCCATTGATAACGTCACTGGCCAGTTATGGTCGGCAAGCTCATGCATTAAACGCTCTCGCACCCGCTCAAGTACATGCAAGGCATCTTCAAGAGTTGCGCCTGGGTGAATGGTAGCAAACTCATCACCACCAACACGTGCCACGAGGTCTGAACCACGGCAACCGTTTTTAATCACTGAAGCGACGTGTTGTAGAACATTATCACCAACTTCATGACCTTGGGTGTCATTAATGCGTTTAAAATCATCTAAATCAATGAAACATACGGCAAATTGCCAGCCATGTTCACGTAGTTCAAGAATATCGGTTTCAAGCTCTTCAACAAACGAACGGCGGTTCGCAAGGCCGGTTAAATGATCAGTTAACGCCAGGGCTCGCTCATGTTCGAGTTCACGTCGTATTTTGTCTTCAGTGAGCTTAAGAGAAGTCGTATCACGCACAAAGGCAATGGCATATGCGCCATCCTCAAGCTCCACATGACTAAGCATAATTTCGACGTAAATGGTGCTGCCATCTTTGCGCTGACCGACAAACTTAAAGCCTTTGCCCATGGGCCGATTTTCACCGCGCGCAAAAAATGCATTTACATGATTTTGGTGAGCACCGCGAACCGCATCAGGCAAAAGCATATCCAAGCTTTGACCAAGCAGTTCACGCTTTTTGTCATAGCCAAACATGTCAACCAACATACGGTTAACCAATACAAATTCACTGTTTCGGTTAACCACCATGGCAGCATCAGGAATAACTTCAATTAATTCAGCAAGGGTGCGGTCTGTATTCATGCGTTCCGTTTTTGTTTGTACATCTTATGATCGGCGCTGTGTATTAACGCATCAAGGGTTTCGCCATCAGCGGGAAAGCTGGCATGCCCTAAACTGGCCGACACTTCAATTAGCTGCGATTTATAACTCACCGGCTCTCGTATTGCTTGCGCAAGTTTATTACATTGCTCGGCGATAATTTTCGGGTTATCAACCCCCATCAGCACTACCAAAAACTCGTCGCCGCCAATGCGGGCAACTAAATCGGACGTGCGGGTATTCACCAACATACGGTGAGCCAACGATTTTAATACGGTATCGCCTGCCTGATGGCCAAATTGATCATTAATTTGCTTAAAGCGATCAATGTCGATAACGACGACTGTGAACGGGGTTGGGTGTCGCCCGTAAATATTCACTAAGGTATTCAGTTGCTCCATAACCTTACGACGATTCGCAACGTTCGTTAATGGGTCAACCATGGCCTCACCGTAAGAGGCACGATACCACAAAAACAATGTAAAGAGCATGATATACAACGCCAGCACATAAGGATATCCGATGAGGCGAACCCTTTGCTCCTGCCAAAACGTTAATACTTCATTGGCATCGGCTGCCAAGGCCAACAGCCAGTAACCATTCGGAAAACGCACGCGCTCCGTAAGGTTAGCATTGGTAAAGGTATCTGCAGAGCCCAGAAAAATATCACCTTGTGCACCAAGCCCGTCACGCCCACGCATGGCAATGTCGTAGCGCTCAGCCATGCGATGCAGACCAACCTCGGCGAATAGAGCCTCCACATCAACCACCACGGCGATCACTCCCCAATATTCCTGAGATTGATCGGTATGGGTGAAAACCGGAATGCGATAAATTAAGCCTTGCCCGCCTTGAATAAGGCTTACCGGCCCGGCCAAAATAGTTTTTTGCGTTTCTTGAGCGCGTCGAACTGCGTCTCGCTGCTCAGGTATGGAATCATAATCAAAGCCAATGATAGCTTCATTATTTTTTAGCGGGTACACAAATTCAATAATGTTATTTGGAGCAACTGCAAGGTTACGAACGAACTTGGTTTGATCAATAAGATCTTGCGCCAAACGTTGCCATTCTGCGGGCGAACTAGTCGGATGCGAGGTTAAGTAGCTGGCAAAGCCCCAAGCGCTATAAATCGCTAAATTTATCTCTGACTCAATATCGGCACGTAGTTTGGTAAACTCTGTCTGAGTTTCACTCAAATAGTGGGCTTTGGCGCGCTCTTTATTTAAGCTATGAAAGTATTCAACTGAAACTAAAGCCAGAGCCAATGAACTGAGCACAGCAACAATAAAGACTATCCGTTTGGGTCGTGTGACGAACACAGTGGCTCCAATAACAATGTAAACACTTTAAACATAATGCAACTGGTGTAATTAGCAACTGAATTTTCGTATCAAATTGCGTAATTATTGCTCGAAACTAGCTAGTCATTTGAACTCGCTATACACTGAGTTTAGTTATTTGTAGATTAGACAAGGAATACTATGCCACACGTAACGCCGCCCGAAAAGCCGCAAGCCGAGGCGCATAAAGTGTCAAACTTGGTACTTAATAAAGTTTCCGTTATTCTTTTTTTAGTCACAGCGCTATCTGGTTGCGCCACCTATGGCGCAATCGATAACCATTCCCAAGTGGAAGATGCAGCACCACAAAATTATTCGTTAGCTAACTATGCTGCGGAACATAACCGTTCGGACGATATAACCTTGGTGCTGGCTTTTTCTGGTGGTGGCAGCCGCGCCGCAGCTTTATCTTATGGCGTGCTTGAAGGGCTACGAGATACCCAAGTGACTATTGACGGTAAGTCGGTTCGCTTACTTGATGAAGTGGACATGATTACCTCAGTGTCAGGCGGAAGTTTTACCGCGGCGTACTTTGGACTGCACGGCGACAAAATATTTAATGACTTTGAAGATGACTTTTTGCGCCGCGACTACGTGTCGGAATGGGTTTACGGTATTGCTAGTCCAGTGTTGTGGTTTTCGAACCGTGGCCGCACCGATATTGCCACGCGTATTTACGAAGAACGCTTATTCAAAGGCGCAACCTTTGCAGATTTGAACAAACGCAATGGCCCACTCATTTTAATCAACGCGTCTGACTTAGGTGGCGGAATACGGTTTTCATTCGTGCAAGAATATTTCGATTTGTTGTGCTCGAATATTGCCAGTTACCCTATTTCACGCGCAGTTACCGCTTCTTCAGCAGTACCCGTTATGCTCAACCCTGTAGTGTTAAAAAACCATAAAGGCTGTTTTAATGCAGCGCAAAATTACCTAGAAGAATTAAACGAATCGCAAATTGCCGAAGCCAAGTTGTCGCCGCACCTATTGGAAACTGTTGCGTCGCTGCGCAGTTATAAAAATAGAGACGAGCGCCAATACATTCATTTGGTTGATGGCGGTATTACCGATAACCTCGGTTTAATGGCATTTTATGAGCTCGTAGAAATTGGCGGCGGCATTACCAACTTTATGAAGCGCATTGGTAGTAAACCTTCAAAGCGCTTGGTTATTATTTCGGTCAATGCTTCGACAAAGCCACGTTACAATATTGAACACACGAATGAAATTCCTGACATTGAATCAACGATTAGCGCCGTAACTGACACACAGCTGCACCGATATAATGCAGCGACAATTAGCCTAATTCGTCGAAGCATGGCACGTTGGTCTGACGAACTATCGTCGTTTTGGGAACCGATTGATCCCTATTTTGTAGAGATAAGTTTCGAAGGAATTCAACAGCAGCAGCGGCGAAGTTTCTTTAATCAAATTCCAACCAGCTTGTCGCTAAATAAAGAACAAGCTGACGCGTTAATCTCAGCAGGCGTTGAGTTACTTGAAGAAAATTCAGAGTTTCAACGCCTGCTTGACAGTATGAACAACGACTAAGTGATTATTGATTACTTAAGCGTTTACCAAATGAAATAGCATATGCCGCTGAGCGAATTGGTAGCACGGGGTCGTCACTTGGGCGAATACCACGCGCAACACGCACTGGGTCGAAATTAATTGGAGTACAGGCCTCGCCACCGGCACTCGTGACCGTAATGGTGCCGACGTTAACTTGCTCTCGCTCGGCTGGCCATTGGGCCGATGGATCATTGGTTGGGTCGTCAGCCGCACCAATAGTCCAATGCCAATCGAAGGTCACCGAACCGTCGCTTTTCACCCGCTCAAGTAGTCGTTCAGTCAAAAAGCTTTTTGGCCCAGAGTCAACTTGCTCTTTAGTGAGGCTTTTCTCGCCCTCCTGCGGCACCAATTGCCAACGGAATTTTTCCGCATCACCTTGGGTATTTGCCCAAAAAGCATGAATACCATAGTAGGTTGCCGATGTGTATTCAGCCGACGGGGTACGCCCGCGATTCCATTCAATCGCTGGCTGCATTGACGGGTGCGCTGCCATAAATTTTTGTACATCTTCGCGGGTTGCTTCACCACGCATCATTTTTAGGTTCCACTGCAGCAGGCCTAAAAAGTGGTTTGGGGTGGCACCTGAAAATACCGGCGAAGTAATACCGGCAATGGTATGTGATTGACTATTTGGCAAATCAAACTGAATACCTACGCCGCGCGCTCCGCGTCGTTCATCGGCATTAGGGTTACCACCGCCCATCGAAAAACGCAGGGTTAATGGCGCATTATCTACTTGAAATAACGGGCTGGTGAAGCGCTGTTTCGCTGCCGTCGATGGAGTAAACGCTCCCACCGCACAAACACCACGTGCGTGTGCCTTGCGAATACCAGGGTGCTCACCGTTAATCTCTTTAAAAATGGCAATGAAATCTTGCGCGGTGGCACTTTTTGGCAACGCATAGCGCTGGTCGTCTTCAGCTTTGGAATGATTATGTGCGACAACCGTTGTAGGCAGCGCAAACATAACCGCTAGAGTTAATGACTTGAAAGCCACCGGCGATAATGCAACTTGAAAACGTTTCATCGGGCATTCCTTTCACTTAAATGAAGTATTTAAATAAGATTAGAATTAGTCCCTAACTTACGCCAACAAGTTCGCAATTGATCAATGAGAACCCGATTTTTGCTCTAGTTCTGCCTCTGCAGCTTTTTTAATAAAGAAGATGGCATAAAAAACACACAAGCCGACAACGATTGCGAGGCCAGTAAATGAAAAGAAAATAACCGGGTCAGTAAAAAACTCGCGCCATACACTCATAACCTTACTCCTTATGTGGTTTATGAGTTTATGGTAGTCGAGCCACTAAAAATTATATTGATGAGCGTCAAACTTCCGCGCGCAACAACTAACATCGCTGCGCTTTTAGCAGAAAATTTCGCGGGGTTTGTTGGTAGTCGCAAAACTCAGCAACAGTCACGTTATAACCTAGCTCTTCTAGCCAAGCCGCTCGGTCAAGTACCAACAAACACTCTAGCGGGCGTCGAAATACATGGCGTAATAATTCTAACCGCGCCACTCGCTGCATGCGCTGGTGCCCTTCGGCTAAATACCGAGGCCAGTCACACTGCGCTGGTAGCTCAAGCTGGTGTTGTTGTGCCGCCCACTGTGCAAAATCTGCAAAGCCGCCAGCAAACCACTTTTTATTCACCGAACTCAACGGTTTATAGTACGAATCACTGGTAAGTGATTCACGCCAACATTGGTAAGCCAGCCGCCAATGAACTTCGGTTTTGCGCAGCTTTGCTATTCGTTCTCCCGCAGTTACTTGCGCTTGAACTGCCAGCTTGAGGTCATGCGCACTGAAACTAAGATGCTGCTGTTGCAGTTGCTGCTGTGCTGCGTTGGATAACCCTTGATATGGCACTTGCTTCGTTAAGTGGTAGCAACAAGGCGCTATATAAATCTGCTCGCAATGCGCTGCGGCGGCTTGTGCAATAAGGGCATGATGAAGATCGCCACATGCATGCAGCGCGAAGGCTTGCGAGGCTTCGGTGAATTCTGGTGCCAAACGTTGTGCATCGGTCATGACATTGGCATGCACAAAGCGCTGGTGAAGTTGCAAGTTTTCAGCCAGAGCCTGGCCCGCGTGGCATAGCGGCGCTTGCCATTCCACACTAACTACCGGCTGGGCACGGGTAAATGCCAACAATCGGCCCAAATGCCCCTTTCCGGCGCACCATTCAATGGCTGTACCAGAAACAACCGGAATTTGCCCTAAAAATGCACGAATTTGTGCCAATTTACGCCCGCCAATACCGTTACTCAACCAAAACGGCAGTTCCTCCTGCGAGAACGAGCTTAGTTGGTTATTGCTGGTGATGGTTGGTAGCGCAATGACGTCGTTGAACCAAGGAGCAAAAAACGCATTTAAGGCGTCAGTATTGGTATCAAGGTGCTCAACCTCATCATCGCTTAGGTGTTCAAGTGCGTGGCGTAGATCGCTTGCAGCAAATGCTAACAATGGGTCGGTATTTTCAGGCGAGTCGCAGACCGCCGAAAATGCAACGAATTGCCAATATTCACGAAATTTAGCAAGCGTTTCAACATAGCGCTTTAGCGCCTCAGTAACGACCATAAACTTGCTTATTCGGCAGGAATAAATAAGCGCAATGTAGTGACTCTGCCACCGACAATTTGCACCACAAACAAGTCGCCGTAGTCTTTCTCTGACAGCTCTGGTGCATCACCGCCGGCTGCGCGAACTATATCGGGCACGGTATTACTATGACCAATGATTACGGCCGTTTGTCCATAAGCGCGAATGGCTTGAATTAGACCAACACTATCGCCGGCAGCATAGGTGTTAACACTTTGGTTCAATTGCGTTGCTAACGGCTGCGCGGTTTGTTGAGTGCGCTGATATTTGGTCGCATAAATACGTTGTATGCTTGCTTTGCTAAGCACTTTAGCTAGGTTTGCCGCGCGGCGCCGGCCTTTTTCAGATAGCTCAGGATCTGGCTTATTAGCTACTTTCTCGGCATGTCGAAACACATAAATGGTTTGGCTAGCCCTGCTCGCTTCGGCCTCGGCTTGAGCTTGTGTTTGATTAGTTTCTGCATGTGCCATGCCAAATACCCCCAAAGAAATAACCACCCAAACAAGTGTACGCAACAGTGCATTGGCCATTTAATCCGACGCCTTCTTCTCAAGCTGCATAGCCACCACCGCCAACACGGTAAAAAGCTCATCGTCATGGCTGTCGGTCAACACTTCAACATTGTGCGTGTCGCGAATAGATAACAATTTTTCGGAAGCCTTCGCCAACAGTTGATTATTGCGCGTAATGGTAAAGGCTAAATCCAGCAAATTACCTTTAAAAACTGCGCCTTCATAGGGACCACCGGTAACCCAATACTCACGCTTCAAGCTAAAGAATTTGCGTTGCAGTGTCATCGGCCCAAGCTGGCCCGAAACCACAAACGTCGGTCGTATAGCCAACCGTTTATGATGAATTTGCATCAGCTCTTGGTTATTGTGGTCGTAAATACGCCAACGCCGTTTAAGTAAAGCAAATTCACCTTTAGCGTAGTACGCCAATTGCTCAGATGAACTGTCAGTAATATCAATACGCCCCAACAGTGAAACAATACGTGTAGCAAACGTAAGTGTGCGAGCCATAAGAGGTTCCTAGTTTTGATTTTTCTTATTGTTATGGTTGTTAAAGCGACAAGCCCCAGTGCTTTGCCGTGCGTTTTACCGCCTCAACATTTTCTGAAGCTAAAATACGAATCGGTGTCTGCTCAAAACGCTGGGGTAAATCAAGGTTTTGTTGTAGCCACGCCACCATAGCTTCACCCGAATGAATGGCCGCAACGCCACCAAAATACTGTGCAATTTGCTCAGCAATTAATGGAAAGTGCGTGCACCCCAACAACACCACATCGGGTTTGGTTAACGGGCTGAAATAATGACGCATGGTTTCTTGCAATATCGGCCCTTCAAACAGCGCTTCTTCCACAATGGGCACAAATAACGGCGTGGCTATGGCGTCAATATGCCCCACACCAAGGGCGTCAATGCGCTTTTGGTAAGCCCCTGAGCTGATGGTGGATCGCGTGGCAATAATGAGCACTCGCGTTTTATTGCTGACAGTTCCGAGCTGCTGCAACGCCATAACCCCAGGCTCTAGCACACCATAAACAGGCTTGTTCGAAAATTGCTGCATGGCTTCCAGCGCCGTCACACTCACGGTGTTACAGGCCACCACCACACAGTCCACATCGGCGCCGTTAAAAAACTCAACCGCTTCAAGTGCATAACGCGTTACAGTGGCTTTATCTTTATTACCATAGGGCACCCGAGCGGTATCACCAAAATAGGTGATTTCGCTAAACAGCCCGCTTTGCTGCAACGACTTGGCCACGGTTAAACCGCCAACCCCACTGTCAAACACGCCTACTTTCATGGTTTTCTCGTTATTTATTTATACAAAAGAACTTAGTACAACGCTTGTTGAACACTGTTTGCTGTGCGCCACAGTCTAGCTGCTTTGACGTTTTACGAACTGCGATTTCAACATCATGTCGCCGGCGCCATCCACTTTGCAGTCAATGTCATGATCGCCATCGGCAAAGCGCTTAATGGTTGCCTTGGTGCCCACTTTCAACACCAATGACGAGCCTTTTACTTTTAAGTCTTTAATTAACGTCACCTTGTCGCCTTCAGCTAACGGCGTACCATTGGCGTCTTTCACCTGAACAGCCGTTTCTTCCGCAACTTCGTTGGGGTTCCACTCATAGGCACACTCGGGGCAAATCAACAACGCTTGGTCTTCGTAAACATAACTTGAATTACATTTTGGGCAATTTGGTAGGCTCATCGTTTTACTTCTTTTCATTAGGCAGATAACAGTTGCCTGATCATAGCGCTTCTTATCCAGAAATAGAAATCGATATCAAAGGATAGTGTTACTACTGCAAAACGATTAGAGTAAAACACTGACTTTTTAACGCGCTTTCGTAGAAAAATACAGTGGAAAAATAAAATGAAAAACCTCTTAATAATTAGCCTGATGCTTGGCTGCCTGCTTGCCCAAACCGCAGTGCAAGCGAAAGCAACTAACGAAGTACAACAAGAAGTTCAGCAAGAAGTACAACAGGCCATTGAAACCTTTTTGTATGGCGCTAGTGTGAATGATAGCGCTGCCCACCGTGCATTTTGGTCAGAGCAATTAACCTACACCAGTTCAAGTGGCACCCGCTTTGGTTGGCCCGAACTTGCGCAAGGGTTCAGCGACGCACCGCCGCTAGAAAAAAGCGAAGTAACAGCCTGGTACACCGGTGAAAACTTTGAATTTAAGCGCTTTGGCGACGCGATTTTGGTTAATTTCACCTTGGTACTCACCCCAGTCGATAGCAACGAACCATCGCAGCGATTCTACAATACCGGTGTGCTGCAAAAGCAAAACGGCCAGTGGCGCGCTGTGAACTGGAACGCCACAAAAGCGGTTACCGAGTAATGCTGCAACTTGTTGTGCCGAGTGCCGACTACCAGGCCAGTTATTTAAGCTATATTGCGGAGCTTGGCGACGAAGAGCGCTACCCTTTTCCGTTAGACTTTGAGCACAGTGATTTTCCAGCCATGTTGGCGCGAATTGCAGCATTTCGTCTGGGTGAGGATATTCCACAAGGCTATGTGCCAAGCTCGACGTTTTGGCTGATTCGAGATGGCGAAATTGTTGGCTGCACCAACGTTCGGCACTTCTTAAATGCTCAAATAGAGCACTGCGGTGGCCATATTGGCCTCAGTATTCGCCCTAGCGCACGTGGCCACGGCTTGGGCGTTCACCTGATGCAGTTAAGCATTGCCGAAGCTCGCCGCTTGGGCAATAACTGCGTGCATATTCACTGTCATGCCCATAATTCAGCCTCGCGCGCACTTATTGTGGCCAGCGGCGGTGTGTTACATTCTGACGTTGTTGTTGATGGTGAACAGGTTCTGCGTTTTCGTGTTGGGTAGCCCACTTAAGGTAGAATCTTCAGGTCTGACTTATAGCTTTTTCGAATTGATCGTTTTCCCAATTATAGACTGTAATATACACATCAAAATGTAACCAAAGAATGTTCACGGGAGCCAAATGCGCGACATAGTTGTACTGCACGAAAACGACGAGTGGTTAGTGCCGCTGCGAGCTGAATTTGCCAAGCGCGGCGTTACCGCCATTGAATGGTTTTTAGATACCGGCGCTGTTGCTTTTGATGAAGCCCCAGCAGACGCCGTTTATTACAACCGCATGAGCGCATCGTCACATACCCGCGGCCATCGCTTTGCCCCTGAGTTAACCCGCGCTGTGCTGACACGGCTGGAAAGCTTTGACCGCACCGTTGTGAATAACACCAAAGTACTTGCCTTCGAGGTGTGCAAATTATCGCAGTATGCAGCTTTGCAACGCGCCGGGCTTCAAGTGCCGCGAACACACGCCGTAGTTGGCAAACAACATATTCTTGAAGCAGCACAAGCATTCAACCAATGGCCGCTTATTTTAAAACCAAACCGCGGTGGTAAGGGTTTGGGCGTACAGCGTTTTGAGTCGATTGAACCTCTGCAAAAGTACCTTGCGCGAACTGACATTGACGAGCCGCTAGACGGTATTTGGCTGTTACAAGAATACATTCAGCCCCAACAGCCGTTTATTACCCGCGCCGAATTTATTGGCCGCAAATTTTTGTACACGGTACAAGTGAACACCGAAGACGGATTTGAACTATGCCCTGCGGATAACTGCTCCATAGAAGAGCAATTCTGCCCAACCGGCGAGCAAGCGCACAAGTTTTCGATTACCGAACGCTTTGATAACCACGACATAATTGGCAAGCTTGAAGGCTTTTTAGAAGCAAACCAAATAGACGTAGCTGGCATTGAGTTTATAGAAGATGCTGCGGGCGAACTATTTGTGTACGACGTCAACACCAACACCAATTACAACCAAGCAGCTGAACAGCGCGCCGGTGTTGCAGCGACGGGCATGGGTGCCCTAGCCGACTACCTGATCAGCCTAGCTCGCGCATGAATTCCACCATTGAAAGTTGGGCGATTAAGCCCAACTTAATACGTTACTAGCTTACGAATGAACCTGCGGTCGTCGGAACTTACTTATCAGCAGGTAAAGCGCCGGAAGTACAACCAACGTCAGTAATGTCGATGAGACAATTCCGCCGATGACAACCGTAGCTAGAGGCCGCTGAACCTCAGCGCCCGTGCCTGTATTAAACGCCATTGGAATAAAGCCAAAGCTTGCCACAAGCGCGGTCATAAGCACCGGCCTTAGCCGCTGACGAGCTCCCTCATAGACAGCTTCGATAACGGCCTTACCTTCATTACGCAACTGCTGAATAAACGATAACATAACCACCCCATTCAACACCGCGATACCAGACAGAGCAATAAACCCAACGGCAGCAGAAATTGACAATGGCATGCCTCTTAATGAAAGGGCCAAAATACCTCCGGTAAGTGCAAGCGGAACTCCCGTAAAAATAATTAAAGCGTTTGATAGCGAGTTAAATGCGCTAAACAACAGACCGAAAATCAATAGTAGTGTTAATGGAACAACAATTGCTAAACGTTGTGACGCTGATTGGAGTTGCTCAAAAGTACCACCATAATCAATCCAGTAGCCAGCCGGTAACGCTAGCTCGTTTTGTAACTGACTTCGAATATCTGCAACAAATGAGCCTAGGTCACGATCAACAACATTAGCACTGACAATCACGTTGCGCTTACCGCTTTCCCGGTTAATTTGGTTTGGCCCAACGGTTAACGCGACGTCTGCAATTTCCCCCAATGGAACATATTGCAATTCGGGATTAGTCGCCTGAGGCACAGCCACAGGAAGCCGCTTTAATGCATCGATATTGCGTCGCCAGGATTCGTCCAAACGGACCATTAAACGAAACCTTTTGTCACCTTCATAAATAGTACCTGCGTTTAACCCCCCAACAGCACTTTGAACTGCTGTTTGCACGTCTTGAATTGTTAAACCCAGCAAGGCCAGATGATCACGCTGTGGCGTCACAGATAATGTTGGTAATCCGGTCATTTGCTCAACGCGAACATCGGCGGCACCATCAACATCTGTAATGAGCTGAACAGCTTGATCGCCCACTATTTTCAACTGTTCAAGATCATCACCATATATACGCACAGCGACATCAGCACGAACGCCAGCAATCAGCTCATTAAAACGCATTTCTATAGGCTGGGTGAATTCATATTTATTGCCGGGAATTTTTTCAACAGCAGCACGTAACTCTGCAACAAACTCCTCCTTGGTTTTGTCTGGCTCAGGCCACTCGCTTCGTGGCTTAAGAATAACAAACGTATCTGCAACACTTGGCGGCATAGGGTCTGTCGCAACATCGGGAGTGCCAATTTTAGAAAAAACACGTTTCACTTCAGCAAAGTCAGTAATCACTGATTCAAGTTGAAGCTGCATATCTACCGATTGCTGAATACCGGTGCCGGGAATACGCAGTGCATGCAATGCAATATCCCCCTCGTCCAGCTGCGGTAAAAACTCAGTTCCCATTCTAGATATTTGATAAACCGAGCCGATAAACAAACTAAAACCAATTGTAATAATCAACAATGGCTTATTTAGCGACATGTGTAGCAGCGGCTCATATGCCCGTCGCGCAACACGCATGATGCTGTTTTCACCGTGTTTTACTTTCCCTTTCACGAAAATTGCAAGTGCTGCAGGTACAAACGTCATTGAGAAGATAAGAGCACCCAGTAACGCAAAAACTACAGTAAATGCCATTGGATGGAACATCTTGCCCTCAACGCCGTTTAGCGCAAAGATTGGTAGATAAACCAACATGATAATTAGCACGCCAAATACTGCTGGGTTAAATACTTCTCGCGTGCTTTCAAAGACCTCTTGCAAGCGTTCTTTGAGCGTTAATATTCGTCCAAGTCGTTGTTGCGCTAAGCCCAGACGACGCAGTGCATTTTCAACGACAATAACCGCCCCATCCACAATGATACCGAAGTCAATAGCGCCCAGGCTCATTAAATTGCCTGACACTCGGTTCGCTGCCATTCCGGTTAAAGCGAACAGCATGCTTAACGGAATAACAAGGGCAGTGATCAATGCGGCTCTGACATTACCTAATAAAAGAAACAGCACCACAATAACCAGTACAGCGCCTTCGAAGAGATTTTTTTCAACCGTTGCAATGGTTTTTTCAACAAGCGTTGTACGGTTGTATACCGGCTCAACTGTAACCCCTTTGGGAAGACTTAACTGCACATCTTCTAAACGCTTAGCAACAGCTTGCGATACTATCCGGCTGTTTTCACCAATGAGCATCATCGCGGTGCCAAGTACAACCTCTTGACCATCCGCTGTTGCTGCTCCTGTGCGCAATTCTTCACCAAAAGCTACTTTGGCTACGTCTTTAATGCGCACCGGTGCGTCATCACGCTTTGTGATCACCACGTTTCGAATGTCATCTAACGACTGTAATTGTCCAGGCGACCGCACTAGCCACTGTTCACCATTGCGTTCAATGTAACCAGCCCCGGCGTTGGCGTTATTTAATTGCAGTGCTCTAAATACGTCATCGACCGAAATTTTATAGGCAAGTAGCTTTCCCGGTTCAGGTGACACCTGATATTCGCGCTCGTAGCCGCCTACGGTGTTAATTTCCGTTACACCGGGTACTTTTACTAACTGTGGGCGGATAACCCAGTCTTGCAGCGTGCGCAGCGATTCCAAGGTATATGGCTGCCCATTTTCATCACGCGCAGTTGGCTTTGCACTAACAATATAGGTGAAGATTTCTCCTAGGCCACTAGCGATAGGCCCAAGGGCAGGTTCGACATCATTTGGTAATTCGCCACGCACCATTTGCAAACGTTCACTAATTTGCTGACGTGCCCAATAAATATCAGTCCCTTCTTCAAATACCACCGTCACCTGAGACAATCCGTAGCGAGATATCGACCGGGTATAGCTAAGGTCAGGAATGCCTGCCATGGCATTTTCAACAATGTACGTAATTCGTTGCTCTGTTTCTAACGGCGAATAGCCAGCAGCTTCAGTGTTAACTTGCACCTGCACGTTAGTAATATCAGGAACCGCATCAATCGGCAGTTTCAAAGCACTAAATACGCCAATACCTGCAACCAATATAGTTGCTGCTATAACCAACCAACGACGTTGAATAGCGAAGCGGATAAGTAAATCAATCATGAATTCGCCCTTTAGTGGTCATGGCTGGCGCCGTCTTTCAACACATCGGCCTTGAGGAGATAGCTATTCCCTACAACATAAGGTGTATTCGGAGCTAGCCCTCCAGTAACCTCAACATACTCGCCATCACTTTCTCCAAGCTGAACCATGCGCACTTCGAAGGTGTTACCGTATTGGGCAAACACCACTGGCATGTCTCGAAAGCGTTGAATTGCATCCACTTTTACAGCAAGCGGCACCTCTTGTTGGCTAGTTTTTACATCGGCTTGCACATGCATTCCAGGGCGCCAATGTCCTAAATCATTCTTAATAAGCACCCGGGCCCGAGCAATATGCCCTCCGGTCATAACTGGCGCGATATAAATCACCTCGCCTTGAACCCGTTCGTGACGATGTAGGTCAGAAACTTCCGCACCGAGCCCAACTTGAAGCTTTTCGATGTTTTCAGGAAAGGCTGAAAGCTCAACCCAAACTGACGATAAGTCGGCCACTTCAAAAAGTGTTTGCTGATTGGCAACTTCGCCTGCCGTTACAAATTGCTCTGTAATTTCACCAGAAATTGGGCTGACAATGTTGTAGCTCACGCCGCTAGCAGCATTGATTACTTTCGCCAACGTTTGACCTTGCGTTACTTTGTCACCAACCGACACAAGTACTGACTCAATTTTTCCCTTATACGTAGGCGCCACGGCAGCAATTTTGCCTGTTATAGGGGCAACAACACCAAACAATCGCTCCTTAAACTTGAGCGTTTGCGGGCCAGCAGGCTCAACGACTATATTAGCCCGCTCAATAATGCGATCTGACAGTGTTGTTCTGCCTTCAAAGCTTTCGTAATGCCATTTTGCGCTAGCATTATTAACCGACAATTCGACCGAAACCTCGTATGAATGTGGCTCTCTAATAACCTCATTACTTACTAGGTAATCGCCTTCTGGGGTAAAGCTGAGTTTGTCATTCTCATGACCAAGACGATGCAATGTTACTTGTAAATCAACTGTTGTTGGTTTCACTAATTGACCGTTTGAATAGGTATAAACACGCATTTCAGGTGGAATACCCGATTCGTATATTGTGATTTCGACACTCAATTCACCATCGCTCAAAAGTGTCCCACCGTTTGGTCCCTTTTCTTCTGTAATTTCATGCTTGTGTTCAGAGGATGCATAGCTGGGCATCGATGCGCTAAACGCAAAACACAAACTCATTACCATGCACACTACTTTTGTGAAATTCATAATTTAGATTCCAAAAATGATTGACCCGTCATTCGTTCGAGTTCGAGAATATCGTGGTAAATAGCGCTGCGGCGTTCAATTAACTGATACTCCAGTTGCGCAAGTTCGTGCTGAGCATCGAGTATCACCAATAGGCTATTAATTCCTTTCGCATACCCCTCTTTCGTCTCTTGTTCTAATTGCTCAGCAAGAGGCAATAGGTCGGATTGAATGGTTTTTAAGTAGCGAAAATTTGTTTGTATACGAGCTAACAAAGCGCTCGCATATACATTCAATTGCTGGCGAACCAATCGCTGTTGATCGAGATTTAATTCCCGTTCAGTCCTATTTGCTTGAATACTTCCCTCACTTGGATTCGATAGCTGCAGTGGCATCGACGCTTGGAACACTAAGCTCGTATCATTTGATTGATTGTTAAAACGAACACCTAAACCTAAGCTGAGATCGGCCGACGCACTCGCCTTTATCGATTCGGCTTTCGCGCTAAGCAAACGCTCTGAGTCTAGCAGCCGGAGTAATTCAGGTGCTTGGTTTACGGCTCGTTCAACTTCAGCTTGAGAAGGTATCTCAATAGCGGATTGAAACTCACCGATTACGCCAGTGAATTTAGGCTCACCCGCCCACATTGCACTCAAATGAGCGTTTGCTTCTTTAAGTTGGCCTGCCAGCTCTTGTGAACGAGCGACAACCTGGCGCTGTTGCAACAAAACTCGCGTTACTTCAGATGGTGGAACCGCTCCCGAATCAACGCGTTGTTGTGCCGTTTTCTGCGCTTTTTCAAGCCGCTCACGCTGCTGAAAATTCCATTTTGCCAAGTTTTGCAATCGCACAACGTCATAAAAGCGGCGCGCAGTTTCGGCCAACATTTCAATTTTGGCATAACCGAACTCGGCTTCTAATTGGCTTGCGTGTGCTGACACTAACTCAATTCGCTGCTCTTGTTTGCCACCGAGCTCAATCAGCTGGCTAAACGATAAAGTCGCTTCCGCATGCTCCAAACCTTGGCTATTACCGCTACCGGCAACGTTCTCCAGCTCAAGTCCAATTGTTGGGTTCGGCCGCAGCGCCGCTTGCAGTTTATCTGCCTCTACCATGCGTTGCTGATACGGGTACTTTTGTAAAGTCGGGTTGCCCCGCAAAGTTTTTTCAAACGCTTCGCGCAGGGTCAACTCATTGGCAATTGCTGAACATGGGAAACAAATGCCACCCACAAGACCAGCAATCACAAAATAAATTAACTTCATGATCATCTCCATCGTAGAATAATGTGCTTACGCACGATTTTTAACGTGAAGATTAAGCGTTTGGCGGAGGTGTTGGAGGTTGCTTATCGTTGCTGTCAAAAAAGGATGAAACATGCGCAATGGCAATGCTTTGACATGGTATTGCTTTAGAAACAATTGAATAACCCGTTAGGCAACTCACATGCGCATGAAATTGATGCTCATGATTAGGGTCAATTGTGTCTGAAGAACTGGGTTGATGATCATTGTGCACGTGCTGTTGAAGTGCATAATCAAACGTGTGTTCACTATCTTCCACGTGCCCAGCCGCAACCGCACAGGTAAAAAAACTGTGCAGTAAAATTATAATGATTAGCGACCAAATCGTCTTAGACAACCGCAGTAACCTTTGTTTGATAAATCAACCCGATAAAGCTAACACAGGCAGCTAATGTGCTCAAGCGTCGCTTTTTCCGTCGCAAAAAAAGGCCGCTTATGAAAGCGGCCTTCTGGTATTGGTGGAGCTGGCGGGAGTTGAACCCGCGTCCGTAATACCTACATCCTCGGTCCTACATGCTTAGTCAGTCTTTTAGTTAATCACCA
This sequence comes from Pseudidiomarina woesei, assembly GCF_001418345.1. Taxonomy (GTDB): domain Bacteria; phylum Pseudomonadota; class Gammaproteobacteria; order Enterobacterales; family Alteromonadaceae; genus Pseudidiomarina; species Pseudidiomarina woesei. The sequence continues at coordinate 210,179 of NZ_LIPW01000002.1, read as the reverse complement.
AGTCGCCGACAGACAGGCTACTTAAGGTGACGATCCCGATTGGTTTTAACGCTTTGGCTACGGGCGAAGCCTCCACGCGAGTCTGCTTTGGGGTGAACCGACTGATCCTAGTCTCACAGACAAAGCGCTAGGGGTCGGACTCAGCGGGTTATTAAGCCGCTAAAGCGTAGTTGTCGTCGTTTGCAACTATTAAGTTGAGGCTTTTTACGAGGCCAGCCTCACCTCGGCATGCACCTTGGGTTTCGTGTATTCCGTCGAATCCAAATCAGCCCCTAAGGTTAACGTTTTAAAGTCTACACTTATATGGCGGCGCTGTCAGCTATTTCAAGTGCTGACAGCGCAAATAGTCAACGTTATTGCCATTCAACGAGCAAATCAACACCTGAATAGGCTTGGTAGCCTTGTAGGCTGATGTACCAACGGCCGCTGCTAGGGTTATCAATGCTGCAGCTTTCGTTGTTACCAGAGCGGTACGGACGACAGTTGTAGCTAGACTCGGTTGGCTGTGAGCCTTGGCGTACATACAGATCCGCATCGCCGCTACCGCCAGACATAGTCACGTTTAATGTCGTCATACCGGCAGGTAAGTCAACATAGTAATGAGACCATGAGCCGGTGGCGCCAGAAAGGTCAGTAGCCGTAGCAGAGCCACCCTCGCCGCCACCAGAGCTTGCTTCCGTGTACGCTCCAGTTAAGTTCACGTTTGAAAAACTTGAATAAGCGCGAACCATAACGTGGTAAGTACCGGCTTGCACATTTGAGATGGTACAGGTTTCTGTGTTACCGGTACGGTATGGACGGCAGTCATAGGTAGAGGTGGTTGGCTGGGAGCCAAAACGCACATACAAGTCCGCGTCGCCCGAGCCACCATTCATGCTAAAGCTTAAGTCGGTTGCACCGGCTGGTACGTTTAACGTGTAATACAGGGCATCACCAGTGGTTGCTGCTAAACCAGAAACCGTTTGCCCATTGGTTAATTCGTTATTGGCGGGAGGTTCAGTACCGCCGCCACCAGAGCCGTCACAGCCGTTGGCAGCAAGGTAATCAATGGCGTCTTTGGCTTGCACCAAGCCATAACCAAAGCGCACGTCTCGGCCTGCTGAGCCTAAGTCTTCAGCCGACGCATTCAATGCACCACGAATTTGAGCTGCGCTACAACTAGGGTAATGTGACCAAACCAAGGCGGCTACACCGGCCACGTGTGGCGATGCCATTGACGTGCCGCTCATGTTGCCATAGTTGCCTTGGCTACCGGTGCCTTCTGGGTATGTAGATAATACGTTCACACCTGGGGCAGCAATTTCTACTTGGCTGTTTTTCTGTGAAAACGATGCCAAGCCTTTGTTGCTATCTACTGCAGCAACCGACATTACCGCATTGTAAGAAGCAGGATAAGACATTGCGTCAGTGGAGCTATAGGCTGAACCGTCGTTACCGGCTGCAGCAATCAATAACACACCTTGGTTATACAAATTCTGCATGGCATTGGCTTCGGTTTGGCTTGAACCACTGCCACCTAAGCTCATATTTACCACGTCTGCACCGTTGTCGGCACAGGTTTCAATGGCGGCAACCAATGACGATGAGTAGCCCCACCCACTAGCGTTAAACACTTTGACAATATGCATGCTAGGGTCGCTACCAATCACGCCACGTACGCCTAAACCGTTATTAAGTGCAGCAATGGTGCCGGCCACATGGGTGCCGTGCGGGCCGCCTTCGTCGTACCAATTCCCGGTACCGCTATTGTTAGTGCCATTAATGGTGCCGAACCGGGTGCCCATGTCTTCGTGTGGCAGGTCTAAACCTGAGTCAATCACACAGATTTTTTTACCACCGGCAGCGGCTGAGGCCACGCTGTCATCTACTTGGTTGGCTTGCACCATGTTAATGCCGTAAGGCACGGTTTGAGCCATGAGTCGACGAGGCTGATCCACTTCAACGTAGGCAATGTTCGGGTTGTTTTCTAACCGCTTTTTTTGCTGGGGCGTTAACTCAGCGGCCACCGCCAAATTGTGACGCATGCTCAGTTTTACTTGGCCACCGGCCTGCTCGACCATTGATTTCGCATGTGCTAGCGCCAACTCTGAACGACCACGATTACCAGACTTTTGTACCGCTTTGCTGTTTTCTTTAAATTTAATAATGTAGCGTTGTGGGCCAGTTACTTCGGCTTGAGCCGTTTGCAAGGGTTTGGCATTGCTGTGCTCTGGAGGCTGAGCGACAGCGGCTGACACTGAAACGGCGAGCGCCGACAGCGTTAAAAATGACAGTTTTTTCATGGATATTCTTCTCTTTTTATTATGTGTGGCATTTATAGCCTTTGCTTAACAGCGGCGGGATACAACGTTCGGCTGCGCGTTGGTGTTACTGCTTATATTTTCAGCAACGACTTTAAGCTATCAGCTCAAACAAACTATCTAAACACTTAATAAGTAAAGTAAAAGTAAATTTTGTTGGTTTTTTTTACTGCGTCATATTGCGTCGCATCTGTCACTTCTCTTATTCTATTCGCCCTTAATAACAACAAAAATACAGGACAACCTTGTGCGCAAATTTTTATTCATTAGTTGCGTTATATTTCTAACAGGCTGTAGTGCAGCCCCACACTTTCAAACGCCAGCCCCTGCTGCGAACGCAGAGCAAGCCCTAAACTACAAACTGTTTGAAAATCCGGCCATTAAAGCCAGTAGCCACGTCCAAGTGCACTTAGACGAAGCCAAAGACATTACCTACGTACAGAATTTTGGCGGTGGTGGCGTGGCCGTCGGTGTCGCTTTTGGGCCATTAGGTGTATTAGCAAACATTAGTATGATTCAAGCCGAAACCGACGCTGACGTTGAAAAGCTATACGGCAAGTTACCATTGCCGGTAGGGGTTATGTTCGGTCAGGCAGCAGCCAATCAAGCAGTTAGCTACGATGAAACATCTAACGTACGCTTTCACCCTTTTGTGATGGTGGTACGTGACGAAGATGAAATGTTGCGTATGGGCACCGCGTTAATTGTTGAAGTGCCACAGCAAGATGGCACGGTTTGGAATGGTCGTTATACGCACCAAACTTCTTTGCATTTACCCATTGACGACATCGCTGACGGCCTCAGTGATGAGGAGCACACACAAATTCATGAGGCTATTGAACAAAGCTTTGACGATATTGTCGCGCTTTACGTAAATGATCGCACAGGTAAGTATACTGAGCTTGAGCATGTACTTATTGAGTCGACCTTTTTATCACCTCGCATTGTGTTTGAAATTAACGGCAAGGTGCTAGAGCGCAGCGACGATCGAGTGACCTTACGCTCAGGTGCTGGTTTAATTTCTTTACCACTTGATGACAGCTTAGAGTTAAAAAGCGCAACCGTTAAAAAACGCAAAAAACAAGTTAAGTCATAAGTTAACCGCACTTCATTACCAAGCAGAGATCACGCGCGGCTAAGCACCACAGCCGCGCGTTGCTTACGTTTACCAAAACCAAACGCTCGTCTAAAGGTCGCTAACGGTATTGGCAAATACTGTCGATCGGCCGGTGATTGCCACGGAAAGGTGTCTTGGTCGGGGTCGTTAATATACACGTAGTGCTCATCTGCAGCGCAAATTAGCACCCAGTGTGGGGCTTTGCTTTCATCAAATACATAAGTGCTAATTAGCGCAACCACCAGCTTACCCTGATTCAGATCGTGGATCAGCTGGCTTAGCGAGTAATCCCCCACAATTATAGGTACCTTGGCGCGTTTTAGTGCAGCAATGTCGGCCTCTTGAATACGCGACATAATTTGCTTTTTTTCCGCACTACGTACCGAATCTAGCAACAACGGGCCTGGCTCACTCACATGCAATTCGACATTCAATCCGCGTTTAACCGCAGCGCGCGCTAAACCGTGTGGCCCACAGCCACCGTGGCCTGAGGTCATAAAGATCGTTGTAGCTTCGCGCCAAATTTCAAGCTCTTCATGGTGGGCGTCACGACAGGGAATATCAAAATAGGCCATGGCCATGAGCAAACTTGCCGGCCCACAGGTAAATTCAGTGGTTTGGGTTCGGTATGGCACCAAATTGGCGTTGCCGTTATCTAAGTCACTTTTCTCAAAGCGCGGCAGTAATTTCTGTAATACCAATGCGTCACTGTCGTCTTCATAATACTCAGGCCGTATTTCCATGTCGTAGTAACCGGCATGGTGATACATTTTTAGCGCCGCCATGTTGTCGGTTTTTACTTCTAAGCGCATGAATAGGCAATAGCGCTCATCGGCATCATGCTCGGCAGCATCAAGCAGCAAACGCCCCACTCCGCGACGACGAAAGTCGGGGTGCACGGCTAGCGAATAAAGCCGCGCAAGTTCGGTCGCTTGTCGATACAAAACAATGTAGTAGCCAATAGTTTGGCCGTTATATCGGGCTACTTTGAAATCACCAATGTGGTGATCAACAAAGCGCTTAAAACTACGACGACTAATGCGATCGGTCACGAAACTTAAGGTTTCAATGGCTTCTAACGCATCTAAATCGGCACGTTCTGCGTTCACTAGCTGTACGTGCTGAATACTAAGCTGCTTATTTTGTTGCATTTGTTGTTGCCTAACTGGTGGCATAGCGTTTTGCATGAAGTGACCGAAGCGCGCCGTGCACGCGAAAAGTAAAATGAGCGATTATTATACGCCAAGCCTGTCGCACCGTGCACATGAAAGTGATAAACTAGCGCGCAAATTTTTTGCCCTAGCCGAGGATCCTTCCGTGAGTACTGAAAAACCTTCATTAAGCTATAAAGACGCTGGTGTCGACATTGACGCGGGCAATGCCCTTGTTGAGCGTATTAAAGGTGTAACAAAACGGACAAAACGTCCAGAAGTGATGGGCAGCATTGGCGGCTTTGGCGCGCTCTGTGAGCTGCCAACCAAATACAAACAACCGGTATTGGTTTCTGGCACTGACGGCGTAGGTACCAAGTTACGCTTAGCCATTGACCTGAAAAAACACGATACCGTAGGCATCGACTTAGTTGCCATGTGTGTGAATGACCTCATTGTACAAGGTGCGGAGCCGTTATTTTTCCTCGACTACTATGCTACCGGCAAGCTTGAGGTGGATGTCGCCGCCGACGTTGTGACAGGTATTGGCGAAGGTTGTGTGCAAGCCGGCTGTGCGCTGATTGGTGGCGAAACCGCTGAAATGCCAGGTATGTACGAACACGGCGACTATGACATTGCCGGCTTTTGTGTGGGCGTGGTTGAAAAAGACCAAATTATTGACGGCAGCAAAGTTGCCCCAGGTGACGCATTAGTTGCTTTGGCTTCATCGGGCCCGCATTCAAATGGTTATTCATTGGTGCGTAAGATTCTTGAAGTGAGCGGCGTGAACCCTACCGAAGAAATGCTTGACGGTAAGCCGCTAGCCGAGCACTTACTAGCTCCCACCAAAATTTATGTGAAATCGGTATTAGCTTTGCTTGAACAGATTGAAGTTCATGCTATTTCGCATATTACCGGCGGCGGCTTCTGGGAAAACATTCCACGCGTACTGCCTGAATCAGCCAAAGCCGTTATTGACGACAGCAGCTGGGAATGGCCACTCGTGTTTAACTGGTTGCAGCACAACGGCAACGTTACCACCAAAGAAATGTACCGTACCTTCAACTGCGGCGTGGGCTTGATTATGGCGCTACCAGAAGCACAAGCTGAACAGGCCGTAGCCCTATTGCGCGAGCATGGCGAAGACGCTTGGGTTATTGGCTCAGTGGCAGCACGTAACGGTGATGAAGCCCAGGTTGAAATTCATTCATGAAGCGCATTGTTGTTTTAATTAGTGGTTCAGGCACCAATATGCAGGCCATTATTGATGCCTGCCAAGCTGGTAAGGTTGCCGGCAATGTGGTGGCTGTAATCAGCAACAAAGCCGATGTTGGCGGTTTAGAAAAAGCCGCCAATGCGGGCGTGGAAACTGCGGTACTGTCACACAAAGGCTTTGCCACACGCGAAGCTTACGACCTTGAGTTACAGCAACTGGTTGATAGTTTTCAACCTGACTTAGTTGTGCTTGCTGGGTTTATGCGTATTTTGACCGCTGACTTTACCCGCCATTATCACGGTCGCATGCTCAATATTCACCCGTCGTTATTACCTAAATACAAAGGCATCAACACCCACCAACGGGCGTTAGACGCGGGCGACTCTGAGCATGGGGTAAGTGTTCACTTTGTCACCGAAGAGCTTGATGGTGGGCCAGTGATATTGCAAGCCACAGTACCGGTATTTGCCGGCGACACCGCTGCTGACTTGCAGGCCCGCGTGCATACGCAAGAGCATGCTATTTACCCGTTGGTGGTGCAGTGGTTTTGTGCAGAACGATTGCGCCTAACCGACCAAGGCGCTGAACTCGATGGCCAGCTGCTCGGGGCGGCCGGCTACGCCGACGACTAAGGTTACTGTTGAATATGGCTTAACTGCAAAGTGGCAACCTCATCGCCATCTTCGCGTTGAGCCATTTTAACCAACACGTACCCTAATTCAGGGGCAAACCAATAGTCGGTTTCTCGTCGTGAGTTTTCGCGTACACGCTCAACTTTTACCGCAGTTATTTCGCCATATGGCAAGGTGAGTACCTCTTCGCCCACGCGCTGAAAACGCAATTGATCGGCTTGGCCCTTTTCATCAATCACGTTATACACAAATTCAGTTTGTGCCTGGTGTTGCACATCTAAGCGCAATTGCTCCACATTAGCTGCTTCATCCATGCTGTACTGCACAATGTTTACCGCCACCGGTTGCGTTGTATTGCGATTAATCAATTGCTTTTGTTGCCAATCAAATATGCCGCTAAACCCTTTATCGCGCCCAGTGCCGGAGCGTTTATACGCGAATGTTTGGGTTTGAATACGGCCATTTTCAAGCACAAACTCAGACCAAAACCGACGCCTGTCGGATAGAAATAGCAGTGAGATCTCAGTTTCGGTATACAACTTATAAACACCGTCGGTAACCGACAAACTGCGAACTGCTTCGCCGTAGTTGCTACCACCGCGCAACACTTCGTAGCGCGCTTCGTATGGCGTTAACACTGTAGAACTCGGCTCATTCACCATAGCCGAGGCAGCAAAACTAGCGCTGAACAAGGCACCGGTGAGCATTACTCTTAGCAAACCGGCTTGCGTGTTTATTGATCGCAAAAACGTCATAATTCATACCTTCGTTGGTTGCACGACTAGTGCGCAGCGCTTGCACAGTCATCGTGCCAGCGAAATTCTTTGTTTTCAGACCGCACAAATTTAGCAAAGTTTATAATTATTTACCGATTAGACCACTATCAACCGCTGTTTACTCTTGAAAAAAGTGATCAAAACGACTACCCTCAACGTACTGGTCAGACCTCTAAAAAGAACAACGGAGTTAGATAACATGAGCATTGCCTTATGGGTTGTTGCTACCCTTCTTGTCTTGGGTGGTTTTTTGTATTTCCGCAGTTCGTTGCTAGTCACTAGCATCGGCCTTGTGGGTATGTTTGCAATTGGCAGTTGGTTCGACATTGTCGGCCCTGTACTGTGGACGTTGTTAGCCATTGTGTTAATTCCGTTCAACCTTGCTCCATTTCGTCGTGGCGTGTTGTCAAAAGCGCTGCTAGGTATGTACCGCAAAGTCATGCCTGAAATTTCAGAAACAGAAAAAGACGCAATTGACGCCGGCACCACCTGGTGGGAAGGCGAGCTATTCCGTGGCGCCCCGGCGTGGAAGAAACTTCACAGCATTCAAAAGCCAGAACTAAGCGACGAAGAAAAAGCGTTCTTAGAAGGGCCATGTGAAGAAGTTTGCAAATTAATGAACGACTGGGAAGCAACGCACGAGCTAGCAGACATGCCTGAGCACGTGTGGCAATACTTAAAAGACCACAAGTTCTTCGCCATGATCATCAAAAAAGAATATGGCGGCTTAGAGTTTTCAGCTTATGCACAGTCTCGCGTGTTGCAGAAACTTGCCGGCGTAAGCACTATTTTGGCCTCTACTGTGGGTGTACCAAACTCACTAGGTCCAGGCGAGTTATTGCAACACTACGGTACCAAAGAACAGAAAGATTATTACTTGCCGCGCTTAGCGAACGGCCAAGAAATTCCATGTTTTGCATTAACTAGCCCAGAAGCAGGTTCAGATGCTGGTTCAATTCCAGACACCGGTGTCGTTTGCAAAGGCGAATGGGAAGGCAAAGAAATTGTCGGTATTCGTTTAAACTTTAATAAGCGTTATATCACCTTAGCGCCAGTAGCTACTGTACTTGGCTTAGCCTTCAAATTGTCTGACCCTGACAAATTGTTGGGCGACAAAGAAGAACTCGGTATTACTGCGGCATTGATTCCGCATGACACCAAGGGTGTTGAAACCGGTCGTCGCCACTTGCCATTAAATGTACCGTTCCAGAATGGTCCGGTGCGCGGTAAAGATGTGTTCGTTCCATTAGACTACATTATTGGCGGCCCAGAAATGGCCGGCAAAGGTTGGCGCATGCTGGTTGAATGTTTGTCGGTTGGTCGTGCAATTACGCTACCTTCAAACAGTGCTGGTGGCGTGAAGTCTATCGCACTGGCAACCGGTGCTTATGCTTATATTCGCCGTCAGTTCCGTTTGCCTGTTGGTAAAATGGAAGGCGTGCAAGAAGCCATGGCGCGAATTGGTGGTAATGCCTACTTGATGGACGCCGTAACCAGCTTCTCAACCAAAGGTATTGATTTAGGTGAAAAGCCGTCGGTTATTTCAGCTATCGCCAAGTACCACATGACTGAAAAGCTACGTGCCTGTATGGATGACGCCATGGACATTCACGGCGGTAAAGGCATCTGCTTAGGTCCGAATAACTACTTAGGCCGCGGTTACCAGGGTGTACCTGTAGCTATAACCGTAGAAGGCGCGAACATTCTTACCCGTAACTTAATGATTTACGGTCAAGGTGCAATTCGCTGTCATCCTTATGTATTGGAAGAAATGTTGGCTTCAGCAGAAACCAACAAAGAAGGCCTGGTACGCTTCGATAAAGCCATTTGGGGCCATATTGGTTTCGGCATGAGCAACTTTGTACGCTCATTGGTGCTTGGCTTAGGTTTCTGGCGCTTCACTAGCTCGCCGTACAGCGACAGCACGGCGAAATACTACAAGCAAATGAACCGTTTTAGTGCCAACTTGGCGTTATTGTCTGACGTTGCCATGGGTGTGTTAGGTGGTTCATTAAAACGTAAACAACGTATTTCAGCGCGCTTAGGCGACATGCTCAGCTACTTGTTTATTGCTTCTGCCACATTGAAGCGCTTTGAAGACGAAGGCCGTCAGAAAGACGACCTGCCATTAGTGCACTGGGCGTTGCAAGACACCTTGTACAAACTGCAAGAAAGCCAATTGGCGTTGTTGGATAACTTTGGTGCTGTGGGTACAACCATGAAAGCCATTATGTATCCATTTGGCCGTATTGCGAAACGCCCTTCTGACCGTTTAGATAGCAAGGTTGCAAAAATTTTGCTAACGCCAAACGCTAGCCGCGAACGTTTAGGTCAAGGCCAATTCTTAGCGCCAGAAGGTCAGTTTGGTTACCTTGAGCAAACCTTGCGCGACATTATTGCCGCAGAGCCATTGTTTGACCGTGTGCGTAAAGCCGCCAACGATCGCCGCATGCCATTCATGTTCTTGGACAAAGTGGCCGCGAAAGGTAAAGAGCTTGGCGTACTTAGTGACGAAGAAGTGGCGTTACTACAACGCGCGGAACAAGGTCGCTTGCAAGTCATTAACGTTGATGACTTTGCCCATGAAGACCTCATTGCTGGTAAGCATGCCCGTGACGTCGCTTTAGCAGCCGCTGGTAAGCAAAATAACGCTGCCTAAGCGCTAGTTATCGCACAGGTTATGCATTTGACAAGGCCAATCCTCGCGATTGGCCTTTTTTATGTGTACAATTCAGCGCTAATTCGAATTCAACAAAACAACTAAAAGTCGGAAAACAGGAGCAGGAACTGCATGACGCAAGCCTCATCAGCCACCGAAAAACGCGGCGCCTTTACGCGCTTTCTCGATACTGTCGAATGGCTCGGCAACTTACTTCCCCACCCCATTACCTTATTTGCCTTATTCGCAATAGCCGTTGTGGTACTTAGCGGGGTTGCTAGCTATTTTGGCCTAAGCGCTCAAGATCCACGGCCAGGCGGCGAATTAATTGAGGTTGTTAGTTTATTCAATGCCGAAGGCTTACAACGTATTGTTACTGGCTTGGTCACTAACTTTACCGGCTTTACGCCGCTTGGCACCGTACTAGTTGCGTTATTGGGTGTTGGCATTGCAGAGCGTTCAGGTATGCTTTCTGCCGCTATGCGCGGCTTGGTTATGAATGCACACCCTCGCGTTGTGACTGTTGCCGTAGTTTTTGCCGGCGTTATTTCAAACACTGCCGCAGAGCTTGGCTACGTGGTATTAGTGCCGCTGGCCGCCATGATATTCCACTCTTTAGGGCGTCACCCTTTGGCCGGTCTTGCGGCTGCCTTCTCGGGCGTTTCTGCCGGTTATAGCGCGAACTTATTGATTGGCACAGTTGACCCGTTATTGGCAGGTATTACCACCAAAGCGGCAAACCTTATCGATCCAGAATACTACGTTGGCCCCGAAGCCAACTGGTACTTCATGATGATTTCAACGTTCTTAATTGCCATTATGGGCACTTTTGTCACCGAGAAAATTGTTGAGCCAAAACTTGGTAAATACGACCCCAAAGAGGCATCAATTAATTTAAACGAACAAAAAATAGAGTCTTTATCAGCTATTGAGAAAAAAGGCCTTATTGGCGCCGGCTTAAGCTTTTTAGTGTTAGGTGCTTTATTGGCGCTAACTATTGTTCCTGAGTGGGGAATTTTGCGTAACCCTGAAACCGGCGAAGTTGCAGGCTCACCATTTTTGAAAGGCATTGTTGCCTTTATCTTCATAACCTTTGCCATTCCCGGTTATGTTTATGGCCGCATTACCAAAGTTATGCGCACTGACCGCGATGTTATTGACGCCATGTCAGAAAGCATGAGCACAATGGGCATGTACATTGTGCTGGTGTTCTTTGCAGCGCAGTTTGTGGCATTTTTCGGTTGGACGAACTTCGGTAGTATTTTGGCCATTAAAGGCGCTACCTTCTTGCAAGAAGCCGGTTTAACTGGGCCCGCGGTATTTATACTGTTTATTTTAATGTGCGCGTTTGTAAACCTCATGCTGGGCTCTGCGTCAGCTCAATGGGCAATTACCGCACCTATTTTTGTACCTATGCTAATGCTCATTGGCTATGCACCTGAGGTTATTCAGGCGGCCTACCGTATTGGCGACTCGGTAACTAATATTATTACCCCAATGATGAGTTACTTTGGCTTAATACTTGCGGTGGCAGTGCGCTACAAGAAAGACACCGGTATTGGCACCATGATAGCCATGATGTTGCCGTATACCATTATGTTCTTAATTGGTTGGTCCGCACTGTTTTTCTTATGGGTATTCGGTCTCGATATGCCAGTAGGCATTAACACCCCAACTTATTACAACCCGTAGCCCGGCGTTCTACGCCGGGTGGTGCGAAGCACCGTTATCGTTGAACTCGACAATTACGCCGAGGGTGAAGCACCGTTATCGTTGAACTCGACAATTACGCCGAGGGTGAAGCTACGTTATCGTTGAATTCGACAATTACGCCGAGGGTGAAGCTTCGTTATCGTTGAACTCGACAATTACCGTGGCTGAGCCACCACCCGGCGTAAAACGCCGGGCTACAGGTATTGCGTATACGCAATACCTAGCGCCTCAATAAACGGTAAATGGTAACGGCGGTGAGGCCACAACCGCCCATAACAAATACCATAGCTAATGGATGCTGGTGGCCAAGCAGGTTCACCAGCGCCGATATACCGCCTGCAATTAAAAACTGTAAGCTTCCCGTCACGGCCGATGCCGAACCAGCCCGTTCTTGCTGCTCAGCAAGCGCACCAGCCATAGCATTCGGGAAGACCATACCAAGGGTGCTTACATACAGAAATAATGGCACCAGCACGCCAACTAAGCCGACATCATTCCAGCCAGCAATAATCAACAGTACCGAAACCACGCCCAACACCGGCAACGATTTATTCAATATTTTTCGCGAGTCGCGACGCCGTAGTAGCCATGCATTCAATTGCGCCATACCAATAATGCCAATGGCATTCGCACCAAACAGCCAGCTATAGTGCGTTGGCGCCAAACCAAAGTGCTCAATAAACACCAACGGCGAAGCGGTAATATAGGCAAACATGCCCGACTGTGCGATGCCGCCGCTTAGTGAGTAACGCAAGAAATTGGGGTCTTTTAATACCTGCCAATAAATTGGCAAGCTTGAGCGCATACGAATACTACGATTCGGCAGCCGGGTTTCTGGCAAACGCACATGTACCACCGCCAAGCACGCCACGCCCAACGCGGCAACAATGATAAAAATAGCCTGCCAACCAAACGCTGCTGTCACATAAGCGCCCGCAAGCGGTGCTAATATTGGCGCAATACCCATGACCAGTATCAAGAAACTAAATACTTGCGCAGACGCTTGGGGGGTATACAAATCGCGTACCATAGCGCGCGCTATCACCAAACCAGCGCACGAGCCAATAGCTTGCAAAAACCGTAAAACGATTAAGCTTTCAAGGTTAGGCGCATATGCGCAAGCAATAGAAGTACCAATGTATAACGCCAAGCCAAAATACAACGGCGGCTTGCGGCCAAAGCGATCAGACGCAGTGCCATATAGCAATTGACCAATAAACAAGCCCAAGAAAAACGAGGTTAATGACAGTTCCACCCGATTCGACTCGGTCGAAAAGCTTTGCGCTATGTCGCCAAAAGCTGGCAGGTACATATCAATGGACAGTGGGCCGAACGCTGTTAACAGCGCCAGCACCACCACCACTAAATCAAAACGGGCTTTATCGGATACTTGAAATATGGTCATTGAGCGGCCGACTTATAGCGTTTGGTGCTATGTGTGTCTGGCCGTTTTATTGTTTTTGTTTTGCGGGCCCAATCGACAAACGATTGTGCATAGTTCACATAAGTATCGGTGCTGCGTCCAGCAGCAGTAATATCCCCTAATAGCGCCCAGCCATCGTTGCCGGCCGCCAAAAAACTATTAGTCACCATGATGTAAGTTTGCGCTGGTTGAAGTGCTTGCCAGCTATTATCGGACCATACTTCAAGTTCACTCACTCGCTGCCCTTCTGCCGCTGTCATATCGACCGCGAAACGAATACCTGCACCATGCGGGTAAGCACCGTCAGAGCCCCCTGCCGATGTCGCATAAGCCAATGCTTGCTCGAGCACTTGCTTCACCTCAGCGCCGGTAATTTGCATTTCTACCAAGGTATTGGAAAACGGCAGTAAACTATAGACATCGGCTACGGTCAGTGTTCCAGCAGCTATTTCACGTCGCACGCCACCGCCATTTTGTAACGCAAAATCAGCTTGTGGAGTACTTGCTAAGAACGCCTGCGCCACCACTGCATGCGCATCTGAATGTCGACCTACACCGCAGTCTTCGGTTGTTTGTGGGCCCATACGACGCATACACAAACGTTGTTCAACCTGAGCAATTTGTTGCTGAGTTAATTCGTCAATTTTGGTTTGATAATTGGTTAATTCTTGTTTGAGTTGCGGGTGCTCTGAAACTGCCGCAAACTGCGGCAAATTCGCTAGCGCTGCCGGTGCGTCTTCAGCAATTAAAAAGTGTGACTGGCCACCGCAATTGGCAACTACGTCACCTTCGAAAGTAACCGCTAACTCACCAACAACTTGGCTATATTGCCAAGCATGCGCCACACAAACTTGGTCGCCATCGGCATTATTAACGGTCATTGGATATGGCCCAACGGCTGGCAAACCGTAACGGGCATAATCTCCCAACAAGGTGTGCGAGTCGCCACCAATAATAAAATCAACCGCTGGTAGCTTTTCTGCCAATGCCAAGTCGTTTTCATATTGAATGTGGGTTAGCAGACCAATTTTTTCGATGCCTAATTGGCGTAACTCATCAATGTAGTATTTTGCCGTGGTGTACTCATCAGCAAACTCGGTGGTTTTGTCTGGCTGTGACGAGTTTTTGGTTTTCACCGCAATGTCTATGCCAATCACACCGATGCGCTCGCCGCCCACGTCATAAATAGCATATGGCTTAAAGCTGTCCCAGCGAGTTTTAGGCGTTAACGGCGACACCCCAATTTCCGGCTCAACATTCGCGCCGAGCACCACAGTGCCGCAGTCACTTAAGCTTAAAGCATCTAAAAATCGCTTGAGGCCTGCATCACCACTATCAAACTCATGATTACCGAGTTCAAAGGCATCAAAGCAAACTTGGTTCATTAAGGCCGCATCGGCGGCACCATCAAACAAGGTGTAAAAAAGTGTGCCGGTAATAGCATCGCCAGCGTGCAGCGTTAACACATTCGGTTTATTTTTACGTATGGTTTCAATTTGCGTGGCAACGCGGGCAAAGCCGCCGGTTTCAATTTTCAGCTCTTCACCTTGAATTCGCACACTGGTGCCACTAATAGGCAACAAATGAGAGTGGTGATCGTTAATATGCGCAACCGTAAGAGTATAGGGTTGCGGCGTTGACAACTGTGCGCAGCTAACTAAAGCTGCGCAACTTACTAGCGAAACTAACAGGCGTTTCATCACCACTCCAGATGTTTAAGCGTTATTTAACGAGACCAATTTCACGCAAACGTTCCATCAAATAGTCGTCAGAGCTAATTGGGTCAAAACGTTGTGGGTTTTCCTCATTAATGCAACTTTCTAACGGGGTAATCATTACGTCCGGGTTAAAATGCAAGAAAAACGGAATTGAATAACGCGACTTCGAGCTAAATGGCGCCGGCGGATTCACCACGCGATGCGTGGTCGAAGGCAATACACCGTTGGTCATGCGTTGCAGCATATCACCTACGTTACAAATAATGGCGCCTTCAATAATGGTCACCGGAATCCACGAGCCGTCTTTGGCCAGCACTTCTAAGCCAGGCTCACGCGAGCCGACCAGCAACGTCAGTACGTTGATATCTTCATGCGCACCGGCGCGCACTGAAGGTGTGCCTTCATCAATAATTGGTGGGTAGTGTAAGGGGCGAAGAATAGAGTTACCCAAATTCACTTTGTCGTTAAAGAAGTCACGCGGCTGCTTCAAATAAACCGCCAAGGCTTCGAGTACCTGCAAGCCTAATGCGTCTAACGCACGATATAATTTTAGAATTTTCTCTTTAAATTCAGGTAGCTCAGCCGGCCATACGTTGGGTGTTAATTGTGGGAATGGCGGCGTACCTTCTACTTCCCGCCCCACATGCCAGAACTCTTTCAAATCAACGTGCTTGGCGTCTTTCGCTATTTCGGTACCAAATGGCGTATAGCCGCGCGCACCACCACCACCTGGAATGTGATATTTTTTCTTCACGTCTTCCGGTAACGCAAACAACTCACGACATATATCCAGCGCGTTATCAATGAGCTGCTGGTCGATACCATGCTTGGTTAAAGCAACAAAACCGTTCGCTTCGTACCCTTCGCCCACATGCTGTGCGAACGCGTTAAAGTCTTGGCCATACAGGCTCATATCAATATGTGGTATGGATTTCATGAATCGTTTGTTCCCGACAATAAGTGTGAAAATAGGCGCCTATGCTAAGTATTTTAGCCTGTCTAGACAAGGGTAAATCTTGAGTAAACCGCCTTTTGTTTACAATTTAAGGTTGCTACCGTTATTTGCAGATTTTAGCAAAAAGTGAGGTATATCACGATGACATTGCAAGTACGTATTTTATCAGCAGCCATGGCAACGGTAACGTTAGCTTCTGCAAGCCTAGTTTCCACCTCGGCATTGGCGCAACAGCAACAAACGCAGCAGCCAACACGTGGTCATAGTGCCTATAACTATATTGGCGCAGCCGTTGCGGATCACGACGGTGGCGATAGCATTCTACTAGAAGGCTCATATGAATTTAAGTCTCCTTATTTTGTCAGTGGCTATTACCGTAACTTCGACAATGATTTCGGTAGCAGCAATGACGTTATTGCCGCTAAGCTAGGTCGTTATTTTTGGTTAAGCCAAGGGCTAACCGCGGACGCTGGTTTACGCATGGGCCATGTTGATTTTGGCCGAAATGACACTGGTTTTTGGGGAGTTGAAGCGAACCTGCGACAGCGCATTGAACAGTTCGAATTTTATGGCGGCTTAGGCTGGGTTGATTATTTCGACGCGGGTTCGGACAACCAGTATCAATTTGGTGTGAATTACTACATTAATTCAGATGTTTCGGTTGGTGTAGGCTATCAAGATAGCGAATTTGGTGACGGTGTTCGCTTGCGTGGTAGTTATCACTTTTAAATAAATCAGGTATGCTGTGGCTCACTAACCGTTGTACCGGAGAGATGTGATGCCACAGCTGCCTAGTTTCATTCAAATGTATCGCGAACTTATCGCGCTTCCTTCCGTTTCCTGCCTCGACCCAAGTTGGGACACCAGCAATAGAGCCGTCATCGAAAAGCTTGCTATTTGGTTAGAAAGCTTAGGTTTTCAAATTGATATTCACGAGCTTGATCGCCAACCCGGTAAATACAATTTACTGGCACACTTTGTTCCCGAAGGCGCTTGTGAAGGCGGTTTATTATTAGCTGGCCATACCGACACTGTGCCATGGGATGAAGGTCGCTGGACTCAAGACCCGTTTAAATTACGTGAGGACAATGGTCGTTTGTACGGGCTGGGCAGTGCCGATATGAAAGGCTTCTTCGCATTCGTGTTAGAAGCATTGCGAAATATTGATTTAACGACCCTAACTAAGCCTCTGTATATTTTGGCCACAGCCGACGAAGAAACCACTATGGCAGGGGCACGCGAGTTAGATGCATTTGGCCACTTAAAACCTGAGTTTGCCATTATTGGTGAGCCGACCTCGATGACGCCAGTAACTGCGCACAAAGGCCATTTAACTGAAGCTGTGCGGGTTACAGGTAAATCTGGCCATAGTTCAAATCCGGCCGGCGGTGTGAATGCTATTGAAATTATGCACGACGTCATCACCGAGCTGCGAACTGTGCAGCAAGAATTTCAGCAACGTTTCAATGATGCCACCTTTGAAGTGCCATACCCCACCTTAAATTTCGGTGCCATACATGGCGGTGACGCTGCCAATCGAATTTGTGCCTGCTGTGAATTGCACATTGATATGCGTCCGCTGCCGGGCATGAATATTGACGATATGTACGGCATTATTGACGAACGCCTGCGTGAAGTGAAAGCTAAATACCCGGGCGCTGTCTGCTTACAACATATGCACGAACCCATTCCCGGCTATCGCTGTGATAATGACTCAGACATTGTGCAATTAGCTCATGGCTTAACCGGCAATGCCCCAGAAGTTGCAAACTACTGCACTGAAGCACCATTTGTGCAGGGGCTCGGCTGTCAAACAATTATCATGGGGCCTGGTAATATTGCCCAAGCCCATCAGCCCGACGAGTATATTCAAATTGACGAAATAGCGCCTGCACAGAATCAAATTCGCAATTTAATTCGTACTATTTGTCAGGCGTAGCTAGCAGCCGAGCAACTGGCCCAAAACTTTTGCGGTGTATCGGGCAGGGGCCATGCTCTGTGAGCGCAGACAAATGGGCTTTTGTTGGGTAGGCCTTATGTTTGGCAAAATCGTATTCTGGGTAAAGCGCGTGCCATTCGAGCATTTGCCGGTCGCGCTCCACTTTC
The DNA here is from genome assembly GCF_001418345.1 of Pseudidiomarina woesei. Taxonomy (GTDB): domain Bacteria; phylum Pseudomonadota; class Gammaproteobacteria; order Enterobacterales; family Alteromonadaceae; genus Pseudidiomarina; species Pseudidiomarina woesei. The sequence goes on along the minus strand of NZ_LIPW01000002.1, from coordinate 192,413 downwards.
GCCAAAATTGATGCTGCACCAATACAAGCCTCTAACGCATCGCCGCCAACAATTGCCTCAGCGGGCACATGCAATTGCGGCAACTTATTACCGTCCACTAGAACCTTACTTGGGCTAACCGGCAATGCTTCAACCGCACGCTTCATAGACAGTAGCGAGGCCTGTAAAATATTAATTGCATCTATTTCTTCTGCATCGCATTGCGCAATGGCCCAATAAAGCGCTTTTTGCTTTATTTCTTCGCTTAGTGCTAAGCGCTTTTTTTCAGACAGTTTTTTTGAATCATTAATGCCAGCAATTGGGTTATTCGGGTCTAAAATTACCGCTGCCGCCACTACCGGCCCTGCAATTGGGCCTCGCCCAGCTTCATCAGTTCCACAAATCATCGGTTTTCATCTTGTTGTTGTCGGTTGATGCGTTATGATACTTTCGTCTTAATCATAATAACAATACAACAAGGGGTTTCCTCATGTCTGGTTCGCAAGAATCGTCCACACTTCTGAATCGTATACTCGATAAAGTTGAAAAAGTGGGCAACAAACTTCCTGACCCAGCGGTCATGTTTTTTGGATTACTCATTATCGTTTGGGTGTTCAGTTTTTTACTCTCGGGCATTGAATTCGACGCGGTTCATCCGCTAACTAACGAAAACGTTGGCATTACCAACTTGTTAGCTGGCGATCAAATGGCCGACTTTCTTGCCAACATGGTTGGCACCTTTATGGGCTTTGCGCCCTTGGGTGTGGTGCTAGTTGCCATGTTAGGCGTTGGCGTAGCCGAGCGTAGTGGCTTCATCAATGTGGCTATTAAGCTCATGCTTAACGTCACGCCAAAAATGTTACTTACGCCAGTGTTAATTTTAGTAGCTATTGTTAGTCATACCGCAGTTGATGCCGGCTACGTATTGGTTATTCCATTAGGCGGCGTTATTTTCTTTGCTGCTGGGCGTCATCCTTTGGCGGGTATTGCGGCTGCTTTCGCCGGTGTTTCCGGTGGTTTTAGTGCCAACTTTGTGCCTTCTGCCATTGACCCATTACTGCAAGGCTTTACCCAAAGCGCAGCCCAAATTCTTGACCCTGCTATTCAGTTAAACCCGCTAAACAACTACTTCTTCACCGCGGCGTCGTCTGTGGTAGTGGTGCTAGTGGGTTGGTATTTGACTGACCGTGTTATTGAGCCGCGTTTGCAAAAAAATGCCACCATTGATGGCGATCAAGAAGATATGCCGGTACTTGATGACGTAACACCGCGCGACCGTAAGGCATTTTATGCGGGCGTATTGACTATGGTATTTGGCCTAGTTGCACTATATTTTGCTGCTAGCGCTGAAAATACACCATTGGCCGATGCAACAGGTGAGCTCGCTTCGTTTACCGCGCCACTGATGCAAATGATTGTGCCACTTATCTTCTTGCTGTTTATTATTCCAGGCATTGTGCATGGCTTTATTTCTGGCAGCTTTAAGAACTCACAAGACGTGGTTGGCGCTATGACCAAGTCTATGGAGGGCATGGCCTACTATATGGTCATGGCGTTCTTCTGTGCCTTATTTATCAAAGCCTTTGGCGACTCTAACTTAGGTACCTTACTATCCATTAAAGGCGCGCAATTCTTAAGCTCGTTGCAGCTCTCAGGTGGCGTCACTATGGTTGGTATTATTATCTTGGTGGCCTTTATTAACCTATTTATTGGTTCAGCTTCGGCCAAATGGGCGCTTATTTCGCCAATATTTGTCCCTATGCTCATGCAATTAGGCTACTCACCAGATCTAACCCAAGCCGCTTATCGCGTGGGTGACTCAATTAGTAACATTATTACCCCACTATTGCCTTACTTCCCATTAGTGGTGCTGTATTGCCAGCGCTACGTGAAGGGCACGGGTATTGGTTCTCTAGTGGCCATGATGTTGCCGTTTACGGTGAGCTTATTAGTGATTTGGTCAGCTTTCTTGATCATCTACTGGATGATTGGCATTCCGCTTGGTTTCCAAGCGAATTATGTTTATCCCGCAGGATAATCTAAATGACCTACTTTCAAGGTAAAACTGTTTGGCTAACCGGTGCCTCTTCGGGCATCGGTTTAGCCATGGCTGAGCAATTGGCAGAGGCCGGTGCTCATCTTATTCTAACCTCACGCCGCGCTGAGGCGCTTGAACAAGTGCGTTTATCGCTGGCTCATCCAGAGCGTCACCGGGTGCTTGCACTTGACTTAAGCCAGCCTGAAACTGCCGCCCAACAAGCGCAAGCGCAGCTTGGCGATCAAGTCATCGATATCTTAATTAATAACGCTGGCGTGTCGCAGCGCTCGCTAATTTTAGACACCGATATGGCCGTTTACCGGCAACTAATGGAAATTGATTATTTCGGCGTTATCGCGTTAACCAAATTGGTGTTGCCACGCATGGTTGAGCGCCGTTCGGGGCATATTGTCACGGTTTCAAGTGTGGCTGGCAAAGTCGGCACAAAGCTGCGTAGTGGCTACAATGGCGCCAAATTTGGTGTTATTGGTTTTATGGACTCGCTACGGGCCGAAATGAAGCAACATGAACTTGTAGTGACCTCCATTTTACCTGGGTTTATCAATACACAAGTTGCACATAACTCATTAACCGGTGACGGCTCTGCGTTAGGACACGAAGACCCTGACAATGCCGGCGGTATTTCGGCCGAAGCATGCGCTCGTCAATCGCTGCAGGCTATTGCGAAACAAAAAGCCGAGGTTGTTGTGGGCTCTGGCGTGTCAAAGCTAGCCCCTTTCTTACAACGCTTTTTTCCAGGTTTAGTGCGCCGTATGGTGGCTAACCGTTAGTATTATCAGCTTGATAAATTGAAAGGCGGTTGCGGCCGCCTTTTTTCGCTTGATAAAGCATTCTATCGGCAAGTTTTAACAACTGCTGCGCATCGCTGTTCATAGCTGATTGGCTGCTTACTAAGCCAATACTTACCGTTACTCGCGCGTCATCGCTCACTTCTGGTATCGCTAACTGCTCGACCATTAATCGAATACGTTCGAGAATTTTTGCCGCCTGAGCTTGTGTCGTGTCTGGAAAAATAATGGCAAACTCCTCGCCTCCCCACCTTGCCACTAAGTCAACTTCGCGTGCATTGGCTGCTATCACCTGCGCCACCTGCGTTAAAATAATATCACCGCCAGCGTGCAGGTATTTGTCGTTGATCGCTTTAAAATAATCGAGGTCAAGCAAACCAACAGACAATGGCGTTTGGTGCCGCGTGCTGTTTTTCACTTCCAACGCTAAACGCTGGTCAAATGCGCGACGGTTTGCCAACCCAGTTAATGGGTCTGTTAGTGCAAGTTGCTCTAATTTAAGAGTTTGCTGATGAACCATGGCTTGCAAGCGTACACGCGTTTTTTCAAGCTGACGAATACGCCAATGGACAATTCCGCCCACTAGAGCGATAAACGCAATAGCAAAAATAAACCAAAACCATGGCCGTTGATAAAAATAGGCTGCTTTTGAAAAGCTAAACTCAGTTGGCTGCGACCAATTTTCACCTGGGTAGCGCGTACGAACCGCAAAACGGTAATCACCAGGTGGCAGTGCAGTATATTCAGTGGTTAAGTTATCTTCGCGGTCTCGCCATTGTGTGTCATAACCGTACATACGAACTTGATACTCAATTTGCTCCGGCATTTGATAACCAAGCGCGACATAATTAAATGCCGTGCGGGTATTATTTGCGGGTAGTTCTGCACCCAACTCAAGCAGCCCATAATCATGGCTAACAGACTCAATGACTGGAGCCGGAGCTGAATTTTCATGGGCGTTGTATTGGCTTGGGTCAACGCGAATGGCACCAACCGCAGAGGCGAACCAAAGATGGCCTTGCGTATCTAACGCCGACGCTAAACCGCCAGTTGTTATTTGCCGACTTTTCATGCCATCGGCTTCGGAAAATAACTTATGAGTAACCAACTGAATATCGCCGCTTAACCACTGTTCAAGTTGCTCAGCGCCGACGCGAATAATTCCCCGCGAGCCGCCTAGCCATAAATTGGCTTGCGCATCGAAATTTATCGTAAATACTTTCTCAAACGGCAGCCCTTGTTGGCGCCCCAACCAATGCCATGTGCCACTGGTTAAGTCACGAGTAAGCACGCCGTTATCGGTCGCTAACCATAATCGTTGCTGGTGAACAATACCTGAAAAGATATTTCGCGCACGGGTAAACGAAGCTAAATCAACTGGTTCAGGCTTCCACTCAAAACGCGTCGGTGTTGCTTTAAAGTACGTTAATGTTGATGTTGAACTCACCCACAAGTCGCCACCTGGCGCCAATGTTAACGAATGAACAAAATCAGAAGCCATGCCGTCAGCGGTGGTATAGTGTTTTACAATAACAAATTGGCCGTTTCGCACCTGGGTTAAATAAAGCCCACTAGGTGTGCCAACAAGCACATAATTACTGTTTGGAATAGGTTTAACCACACGAATTTCATTTAACTCAAGACCACTGTTACGGTTTAACTGGGCTGTAATTCTGCCATCTTGCAGTTGCAATACACCTTCGGTATAAGAGCCTACATACAGACGGTTGGCGTCGTCTGAGGCAATAGAAAGTACAGATAGTGCTTGTAAACGTGGTTGTTGATCTAAGCCAATAAAACGGCCATTTTTGCGATAACTTAGGCCATCATTGGTGCCTACCCAAATCATGCCATTGTTATCAACATGAACCGAACGCGCGTAGGCGCCCTTTAACCCATGATGGGGTGTGAAACTGGTAAATAATGCAGCGCGAAATTGGGCAAAGCCACCGTGAGTAGATACCCACATGTTGTTTTCCCGGTCACGAAAAATATCAAGTACATGTGAGTTTGGTAGCCCTTGATCAACACTCAGCCATTCTTGTTGATCGGCGCAGAGTCGGCCGACACCGTATTCAAATGTTCCCACCCATAAACAGCCTTCCGGCCCCTCAGTAATTGCAGTTATAGGGCCTTTCACTGCAACCGGCCAAGGCTTAAATTCGCCCGATGATTGCTGAATAAAAAGTCCATCGTCGCTTGATACGGCTATACGACCATCTTGCAACTGCCGAATTTCACGAATTTGCGCTGTGGGAAGCTCATTTACTTTGGTAAAGCGCTCAGTACTTGGTTCAAATACCGCAAGCCCCCCGCGCGTGCCGGCCCAAATTTGTTGTTGATTATTGGCATCAGAAACCAGCGCTATACGTATCGTTGTATTATCGGGTAGCCCTTTGGTTACATCGAAAAGCTCTACTTCTCCGCGGCTATCAAGCCGGTATACTCCGGCACTGGTCGCTACCCACAGGCGCTGCAAGTCATCAACCACCGTTTCATAAGCATAGCCACGGCCAAATTGATAAGGCCGCCATTGTTGGCCGTTAAAAAACACCACCCCACCGCGGGGGCCAGCAACAATCATGTCACCCGTGTTCGGGTGAACATGAATATCAAGGGCTCCAGCTTCTGGCATCTGAGTTATTTGAATATCATCAAATACTGTGAATTCGCGGCCGTTATAGCGAACAGGGCCTTCCCAAGTGGCTAACCATAAATAGCCGTCTGCTGATTGTGTTATTGCGTTGACGGAGTTGTGCGGTAAGCCATGCGCAGTAGTCCAGGTGCGCATGGCATATTCATTTAATGGCTTAACGGTTTTCGCAGTGGCTTGGCTCGGCGTCAATAAACTGTGTAACAAGATTAGCTGTATAAACCACAGTGTTGCACTGAGCTTTTTCATGTTGCGAAACTATCCTTGTGGTGTAAATATGAACTCAGGTTCACCCAAGCTTCACTAAGTCAACCTGAGCTAAAGCCTCGAGCTCTGGTTTGGCGAAATAATAACCTTGAAATAAGTGTATGCCGATGTCACGAAGGCAGTCTAGTTCTTCTTTGGTTTCAATGCCTTCAGCTAATAACTGGGTGCCCTGTAAAGCGCATTGTTTCAGTGCTTCAATAACGACCGTTTGTTTTTCTGGGTGTACATTAATATCGCGAATAAGCGCCATATCAAGCTTTAAAATGTCTGGTCGCAAATCAATAAGCCAGTCAATGCGGGCAAAGCCGGAACCATAATCATCAATAGCTGTTTTAAAACCACGCTTAGAATAACTACTGAAGATATTCTGCAAGTGGTTTTTATCAAGAATTTGCTCGCTTTCTGTCACTTCGAAAACCAGCTTGGTTAAATCAAAGCCGTATAAATCAGCTGCTTCAATGGTCGCCTTAATGCAGGTTTCTGGGCTGTAAACCGCGTTAGGTAAAAAATTAATATTTAAATAGGCATCACACCCCAGGCGAGCAGCTGTTTCTATTGCTTTTACCCGACAGGCTTGATCAAAATAATAGCGATTGTCTTCATTCACACGCTCGAATACCCAGCCTGCGCCCTGCCCTTCGGGCCCGCGCACCAACGCTTCGTAGGCAACTATTTCTTGCTTTTTTACATCAACAATCGGCTGAAATGCCATGCGTATTTCAAAGCCTAGCGACTGCCCACTTAAGCAGTCCATGCAGGTTTGTTGTTTAATTGAATCAGGAAAATCCATGTGCCGCCTTTATTATTTTTTTACCAATTTAATTATATCGGCGTGATATAGCAAATCTTAAGGCTTTCGGATCATAAAAAAGGCCGCTTACGCGGCCTTTGAAGATTAACTCATATGAATCAACATACTGGTGGGGTCTTCCAAAAACTCTTGCCAGAGCTTATTGAAACGAGCAATGGTGCCGCCGTCAATAATACGGTGGTCGCCCGACCAACTTGCGGTCATTATCTTACGCGCCACAACATTGCCGTTGGCGTCAAAACGCGGTAACTCTTGCACTTTACCTAACGCAACAATGGCCGCTTCTGGCTTGTTTATAATTGGGGTGGCGACCGTGCCGCCAATAACGCCAATATTCGAGATAGAAATCGTTCCACCTTTCATATCGTCTTGCGCCACTCGGCCTTCGCGAGCCGCTTGGGTTAAACGCGTTACTTCTTGCGCAACTTCGATAATGCTCTTGTTTTGTACCTGCTTAATATTCGGCACTAACAAGCCAATTTTGGTATCCACTGCCATACCAATATTGTGATCGTCAAAGTACGTAATTTCAGTGCAATCGTCGTTTACCTGAGCGTTCATGATTGGGAACTCTTTCAAGGCTAACGACAAGGCTTTAATGAAAAACGGCATCATGGTAATGCGTACGCCTTTGTCCGCATACTTTTCCTTGAGCTGTTTTTGCAGCGCCATCACGTTAGTCAAGTCGAATTCGTCAGCATAAGTAAAGTGCGGAATGGTGCTAACCGACTTCATCATCTGCTTCGCCATCGCCGCCTTCACGCCACGAATCGTCTCAGTACGAGTCCCACCAACAGCAGAGCTAGAACCGCGCTGAGTGTCAGAGCCAGCTTTAGCTGGGTCTGACACCCCTCTCGAGTCTTTAGATGCCGATACGGCAGAGCCAGACGCGAAGCTTTCAACATCCTCTTTCATTACCCGCCCTTTAGCGCCAGAACCAGCCACTTGGCTAATATCGACGTCTAATTCACGAGCACGGCGGCGCACCGCTGGGCTAGCAATAGCTTTACCTTGACGCGCAGTAGCAGGTGCTTCAGCTCGGCCCGCTTCTGGCTTAGCTGCGTCCGCTGATGCCTTGGCCGCAGTCGATTCGTTCGCCGCTGGCTGCGCAGCTTCGCTTGAGCCACCCGCTACACGAACAGCAAACAACGGCTCATGTACTTTGGCAATATCGCCCTTAGCGTAGTATAGCTTTTCAACCACACCATTTTCTTTGGCCGGAATTTGTACCAAAGCTTTATCAGTCATTACATCAACAACGGGCTGATCTTCTTCAATGGTGTCGCCTTCTTTGACTTGCCATTCAACAATTTCACATTCAACAATACCTTCACCAATGTCTGGCAAAATAAAGTCGGTGACGGTGCTATCCGCTTGCTTATTTTCGGTTTGCGCTGCCGCAACTGGCTGTGTCGCTTTTGGTTCTAATGCTTCTGATGCACTCGAATCACCAGAATCAATCGCAAACAATGGCTCATGTACCTTGGCGATATCGCCTTTTGCGTAGTAGAGCTTGGCGACAACACCGTCTTCTTTGGCGGGAATTTGCACCAAAGCTTTATCGGTCATTACGTCAACCACAGGCTGATCTTCTTTAATGCTATCGCCTTCTTGCACCAACCACTCGACGATTTCGCATTCGACAATCCCTTCGCCGATGTCCGGTAAGATAAAATCTTTACTCATTGCATAGGCCTCTTAGTAGGTCATCGAAGCTTTAATCGCTTCGTAAACTTTCAAGTGGTCAGTGAAGTACTCTTTTTCATGGCTCAATGGATACGGGGTATCCAAGCCACACACGCGCGCAATTGGCGACTCAAGGTACAAGAAGCACTCGTCTTGAATCGTTGCTGCTACTTCACTGGCAAAACCACCCGTAATCGGTGCTTCTTGCGTGATCACTAAGCGACCTGTTTTACGCACAGATTCAGCGACGGTTTCTACGTCCCATGGCAAGATGCTAACCAAATCAATTACTTCACAGTCGATACCGTCTTCAGCCGCCATTTCTGCGGCCTTTTCAGCCATTTCAACTTGCGCACCCCAGGCCAGCACAGTGATGTCTTTACCTTCTTTCACCACGTCAGCTTTGCCAAGCTCAAGTGTGTACTCTTCTTCTGGAACTTCACCAACCGATGCACGGTATAAACGTTTAGGCTCCATAAATAACACTGGGTTTTTATCGAAAATTGCGCTTAACAATAAGCCTTTTGCCATGTATGGGTTACGTGGCATAACAATTTTCAAGCCCGGCGTGTGAGCAAAGTATGCTTCTGGTGACTGCGAATGATAGTGACCACCAGCAATACCACCGCCGTATGGCGTACGAATGGTTAAACCACCGACGTTAAATTCATTACCAGAGCGATAACGGAATTTCGCTGACTCATTCACAATTTGGTCAAACGCTGGGAAGATATAGTCGCCAAACTGAATTTCAGCAACCGCATAGCTCCCTTGAGAAGCTAAACCGTTGGCAAAGCCCAAAATACCTTGCTCAACTAACGGCGTATTAAAGTTACGATGACGACCATATTTCTCAGTTAAGCCAGAGGTTGCGCGGAATACGCCACCAAAGGCACCAGTGTCTTCACCAAAGCTATATACGTTGTCATGTTTTGCCATCGCAATATCAAGTGCGTTATTGATGGCTTGTAATAGGTTCATCTTGGCCATTACTTGTCACCTCCATCAATACGCGACGCTGTTTTCGGATAAGCTTCCGGATACTTGCGAATGTGCGCTTTTAGCGCCTCAAGCTGCTTCTTCAAGTGTGGCGGTGGCGTGTCGTACACGTCTTCAATAATTTCATCAATATGCGGCACCGGCACGGTTTCAGCAGACTTCAACGCAGCGAGCACAGCTGCTTTTTTCTCGTCGTAATTCTTTTGCGCTTCGTCTTCGCTGATCCAACCTTGCGCTTGCAGCCATTTTTGGAAACGTACCACAGGGTCTTTCGCGCGCCATGCGTCTTCTTCGTCGCGGGTACGGTAGCCGGTAGGGTCATCTGAGGTTGAGTGCCCCGCCATACGGTAGCTCATGCCTTCAATGAGCACTGGCTCGTTTTCTTCAACCGCTAATTTACGTGCCAATTGTGTGGCTTGGTACACAGCAAATACGTCATTGCCGTCAACCCGAATGGTCTTCATGCCATACGCAACACCACGTGGCGCAATGCCGTCACCAGCATACTGCTCACCTTGCGATGGGGTTGAAATGGCATAACCGTTGTTACGGCAGAAGAAAATGGCCGGTACTTTGTAAACAGCAGCCATGTTCAATGCGGCGTGGAAGTCGCCTTCAGAAGCGGCACCTTCGCCAAAGTAACAAATGGTACAGTTGCCTGTTTTATCCATTTTTTGGCCATAGGCATAGCCGGTGGCTTGTGGAATTTGCGTAGCCAACGGTGACGCAATGGTCATAAAGTTTAGCTCGGCACAGCCATAATGCACCGGCATTTGGCGGCCTTTGCCTAAGTCGCGCTCGTTTGAGAACAACTGGTTCATGAACTGCTCCACCGTAAAGCCGCGGAACGCCAAAGCGCCCTGCTCTCGGTATTGGCCCATGATCATATCGCCGTCAGTAAGTGCAGCAGCAGAGCCAATACTGGCCGCTTCTTCGCCCAACGATGACAAATAGAAGCTAATTCGACCTTGGCGCTGCGCAGCGATCATGCGCTCATCAAGAATGCGAATAAACTGCATGGTGTCGAAAATTTTAAGGGCAAGCTCTTTGTCCATTTCTGGCAGCTCTGCGCCTTTACGAATGGTACCGTCCTCAGCGAGGATCTGTAGCATTGGAATCTTCAACGCCGAACCGTCAATAAACTGCGGTTTGGTGACGATGTCCAACTGATGTTGTTTATCTTTCGCCATAACTTTCTCGTTCTAAGAAAAATTGCGCACACTTTACCTTTACGTCAACTGACATGCAAACAGCGTGCGTCATAAAAAGTTAAAAATCAGACCAGTTCAAGTTGTTCAACCGGTAGTGGAATAACCGTTAATAAAGCGCGCTGGCCAATTGCCACTTGGGCATTCGGAAAAATAATGCGCTCACCTGACCGCTCAACCCTGTATGGTGTTTCGCCATCACGCGCGAGCACGAAGCCGGTGTCAAACTCTGTAAAATTGGCAACGTCATCAGGAAAATTCAATTCAAAATTCTGTGCAGTACGATTTATGGTACGACACACATCGTAAATATGATGACGCGACGCATCGAACTCTGGTAGCTGCAGCGTTTCTGTAGCAATAAGTTTACGGAACATGGTATCGGCCTTGGCAAACCGCGACATGTCGTTCTGCCCAAATGGGCGTACTTTGCCAAGTTCAACCGTAAACGCATCAGCCTGATGCTCACGCACGCTAAAATAGCTAAAAGTGGTGGTTGGCGCTTGATTCAACAAAATGGTATCGACACCACACTCGGCTAAAAACGTCAGTTGTTGCTTTTTGTAGGGCGCACCATGAGTAAAGGGGTAAACCGCAAATTTTTCATGCGCAGAGTCACGAATAGCGGTGTGTAAATCGTAATGAAAACGCTGCTGTTGCTTAAAGAACCGACCGACGTATTGTTCTATCTTCGCGGCTCGCGCATGTTCAGGGCTATTACCGTTGGCATGCGCCCCGCTAAACAAACGGTTCATGTTCATATCCACAAAGCGCGTGCCATTCACAATAGCAGCCGGATTTGCGATTAAAAACAAGGTACGCTGCTTAACCGTTAGCTGGCCTGCCAGAATATCGTGAAGCATGTCACGCACCATTTCTATTGGCGCGGTTTCGTCACCGTGCACGGCGCACGAAAAAACCACATCTTTGCCGGCTGGCGCATCTGGCTCAACCACAATCACTCCGGCATCCCAGAATTCAACGCTGGCGCTGTTCACGCGCTGCGCTGTACCAATCAACGATGGGCCTTCATAGGGCCCTAACACACTTGGCAGTTCAGCAGGCAAATCTTGTTTAGTTTGTTGAAAGTACTCAGCAATGGTCCATTGCAAGACATCTAGGGTCACGAAGCATCTCCATTATCTGTTATCGGGCCCGGTTCCCAACCTTTAGTAGCAAGCAGTGCACGTAGCACTTTAGAACGATATTCGCGACGATACAGCACCAATACCACCACAGCGGTTGAGGCAATAAATAAATACGGGTGAATAAACCAACATAAAAACGCCAAGGCAAAATAGTAGGCGCGCAGACCGTTATTGTACTCATGGCCGGCTTGGTCAATAACCTTGGCTGTTTGGCGCGCAAATATCTCGCGCTGCTCGTCTGTAAAGTCCGTTGAACGGTATTGAGGCGCAGCGCCCATCAGTACCGATACAAAACCAAATTGACGAATCGACCAAGTAAACTTAAAAAACGCAAATACAAATAACAATGACAGCACCGCAAGTTTGAATTGTACTTTATCGGTGGCGGTGTCGGCGGTGTAAGGAATTGATTGCAGCACTTCGACCACTTTATCGGCAGAAGCCAGTAACGTAATAACACCAGCCAATACCAGCACGGTTGAAGAAGCAAAAAAGGTCACGGTGCGCTCAACGTTACCAAGTAACGCGGCATCAGCAATTTGGTGCTCTTTACGAGTTAAGGTGCGCATCCAGTCAATGCGCAACTGCCGCAAAATATGCGAAAGGCTATAAGTAGATCGCGCGCGAATACGGGCAAATTGCGTGTAGGTAACCCAGACAGTAACAAAAAACACTAGCGCGATAATATCGATAAGTGCCAGATTCATGTATGACCTTCCCGTGACTCTGCTGGTGCAGTAAACGCCAACAACTTATCGTTGTTGGCGTTCATTAGTGTAAGGTCAATAGTTTAACATTATGTGACTGAATTGTGTTGTTCTGATTTCGGTTCAGGGGGCTTGGTCAGACCATACCAACTCAGCATGGTTTTCACGCCACGACGTGTGTCATTCAAAATTAAGTACAAGCTTGGCACTAAGAGTAGCGTGATCACCGTGGCAAACAAGATACCAAAAGCTAGCGATATCGCCATTGGAATAACAAGCTTGGCCTGCATACTCTTTTCAAACACAATCGGCACTAACCCGAAGAAAGTGGTCAACGAGGTCAATATAATGGCGCGGAAACGTGCCACACCCGCCTCAGCGACAGCTTTACGTAAGCTTTCCCCTTGCGCACGAGCACGATTGACGTAATCAACCATAACCAAGGAGTCGTTTACCACAACCCCCGCTAGCGCAATAATACCAAACAAGCTAAGAATTGAAATTGGCATATCTAGCAGCCAATGACCAACCACCGCACCAATCATGCCAAATGGAATTACCGACATAATAATTAGCGGTTGGCTATATGACTTCAATGGAATAGCCATCAACGCATAAATCGCAAATAACGCCAACACAAAACCAATCGCCAAAGAATTCGTGGCTTCGGCTTCATCTTGTGAGGCTCCCTCAAGCTGGAACCCAACTGATGGATAGCGATCAAGAATTGGCTGAATTTTACTTTCGCGCACCTGACGGACAATATCAAACGGCTGCACTTTGTCTTTATCAACTCGCGCACGCACATTCACTGAGCGCTCACGATTAATGCGAGTGATAGTATTATACCCCTTGGCAAAGCGAACATCGGCTAGCTCCGTAAAGGGTATCAAAGCGCCGTCTGCTGTGCGCAATTTCATGTCTTCTAGGTTGCCCACCGACTGGCGCTCAGACAACGGATAACGCACCATAACTTTCACTTCTTCGTCATTGCGCTGAATACGCTGAGCTTCAGCACCGTAGAACGCATAGCGCACTTGGCTTGCCAGTTCTTGCAAGGTAATGCCCATGGCGGTGGCTAAGGGTTTCAACTCAAGAATAATCTCATCGTTGCCCTCACCAAAGGTGTCTTCAATATCAAACACCCCGTCAAATTGCGCTAAGTCTTGCTTCAAAATAGTGGCTGCCGCAGCAAGCTCTTCGAGATCTTGACCGGTTAATTGGAACTCGACGTCAAAGCCGCCACCGCCGCCAATACTCCCTTGGAAGTTCAGCGCTTTTACGCCAGCAATTTCAGGTGTTGTTTCACGCCAGTTATTGATAATGGCAAAACCATCTAAATTACGGTCTTCGCCTTTTTCTAACTCCGCAAATACGGTACCGCTGGTGGACCCGTTCATCCACACGTTAATGTGCTTAATGATATTCTCACCATTCTCTTGCTCAGCTTTTTGGTCCACGTCTAGCAACGCTTGTTCCACCGCTTGCAGCGTGCGAATAGTCGACTCTTCTGAAGCTCCCGGCTGCATTTGTACGTTAGCCTGAATAAAGTCACTTGGAATATTGGGGAAGAACACCCAACGCACGGTACCACCGGCAATAAGGCCTATTGCCAAAATGAACATACCAATAAACGCCGCTAACGTTGTATAACGATAGTGCAGACACTTTTTCAAAAATGGCTGATAGTAGGTTTTCGCAAAGTGCTGCAACGCGTGAGAAATTTTATTACGCACACGCTGAAAGCCGTTCTGCTTTTCGTTCGCCGTTTTGGAAAACTTCATGTGCGCAATGTGCGCCGGCAAAATAAATTTCGACTCAATTAATGAGAATGCCAAACACAGAATGACCACCCACGCGATAGATTCCCAAATGGCCCCCATGCCGCCTTCAACCATCAGCATTGGAATAAATGCAACCATGGTGGTTAACACCCCAAAGGTTGCTGGCATCGCGACTTTTTTTGCACCAATAACAACGTTATCTATCGACTTGCCATTGGCTTCAATTTCGGAATACGCACTCTCGCCTATGACTATGGCATCGTCGACGACTATCCCGAGCACCAAGATAAAACCAAACAGCGAAATCATGTTGATAGAAATATCAAACATAGGTAACGGCATTAAGGCGATGGTTCCCAAGAAACACAACGGAATACCAATCATGACCCAAAATGCCAGACGCAACTGTAAGAATAACGCCAGCATAATGAATACTAACGCGCCACCAAACAGCATGTTATCGATCATTAAGTCTAGTCGACCTTGCAGGTAATAAGACGAGTCACCCCAGTGCGCAATTTTTACCTCTGGCGGTAGTTCTTTTTGTTTGCGTTCAATGTAATTTTTGACTACTTCGGCTGTGCGTAGATCGTTTTGATCACCCACTGAATCAACCCGCACGAAGGTAGACATTTTGCCATCAAACTGCGTAAAGCGTCGCCGTTCTATAAACGCATCCTGAACCTTGGCAATATCACCTAATGTCAAACGCGTGCCATCTGGGCGGTTAATCAATACAATTTGTTCAAACTCATCACCCTGATAAGCTTGGTTATTGGCACGCAGCAATATATCGCCATTCGGCGTACGAATAGAACCACCAGCAACATCTAACGAAGTACCGCGAATGGCATTAACCACTTGCTGAAAAGTTAAATTGTAACGTTGTAGATCAGCTTCTGATATTTCCACCGATATTTCATAATCACGTGCGCCAACCACTTCGACACGGGTAATACCACCTATGTCTTTGATGTCGTCACGGATCTCTTTTGCCAGTTCTTTTTGCGACATTTCGCTCATGTCGCCAAACACGCTAATCCAGATAACTTGACGCTGAGGACGTATACGATAAATATTGGGTTTTTCAATTTGCTGGGGAAAGCTTGGAATTGCGTCAATCAGCATTTTGACTTCATCCATGACAACTTGCACGTCGTAGCCACTTTCTACTTCAATCGAGACCGAGCCATTGCCCTCGCGAGCTGTCGAAGTTACGCGCTCAATACCATTGACGTCTTCAATGGCATCTTCAATTCGAACCAACACCCCTTGTTCAACTTCTTGTGGAGCAGCGCCAGGAAAAGGAACCTGCACACTGATAATATTCAGCTCAATTTCTGGGAACATTTGCTTTCGCACCTGCCCCACCATGAATATCCCAGTAATAATAATTAACGCCATTAGCAGGTTGGCAGCAACTGAGTTATTGGCCCACCACGAGATAATCCCTTTTTTAGGATCGATATCGTAATTAGTCATTGTCTTTACCTGCTACTTCAGTGGCGGTTTGTGCTGCCTTTTCTTCCCCTTCTATGACAGGGTCGCCAGGAATACGCACTTTCATACTTGGTAACGCATTCGATAACTGTGTCAGTACTACCAAGTCACCAGGCTCGAGGCCTTCATTGATAACCGCATGCTGCGCTTCAGCACGGACAATATTCACATTTCGTTGCTGCAAACGGCGCTCGTCATCAACCACCCACACGGTGTTGTTAATTGACAATGCGTAACGTGGAATGCGATACACCTGTTGCGCTTCAATACCGTCAATTACTAACTGTACAAAACGCCCAAAGCGCAATGGCACAGGGTGTTGGTCGGCGTTGCGGTTATAGGGGTCTTTAACTTCTACCACACCATAAATAACGCGGCTATCTTGATCAAGTACGCCTTCACTGCGCACTAAGTTGCCGTGCCAAGTATAGGTCTCACCAGCCACCTCACTGCTTAGTGCAACGTGCGGGCTAGCACCGTCATGGTTAGCATCTGGCAAGTCAATATAGGCTAAGTCACGGTCGCTTAACGGCACACGAATTTCAGCAATTTCTGAGCTGTACAGAGCCCCTACTTGCGTGTTCATTGAAACAAACTGGCCAATGTCGACATTTTTGTTCTGTAGCAACCCGTCATAAGGCGCACGAATCACAGTGCGGTCTAAGTCTCGTTGCGCTTTAGCTACTGCAGCTTCGGCCGATTGCACCGCTGCAACCGCACTAGCGACTTGTGGCTCACGAATACCTAACGCAGGAATTTCGCCCATTTGCAGTGATTCCCACTCATCTTTAGCAACTTTGGCACGCGCGCTTTCTTCAGCTAAAGCTGCTTTGGCTTGCGCTAGCGAAGCTTTAGCGCTCTGTAGCGCAACTTGATAGTCTGATGGGTCAATGGTAACCAACATATCGCCTTTATTGAAAAAGCCACCGTTAACAAAGTTATCTGCTACTTCAACAATTTGACCGCTGACTTGCGTCACTAGGTTGGTCATGTGTTTAGGACGCACATTGCCCTGCCCGTCTACAGCAAAACGAATATTCTCTGGCTGTACTTCAAGCACTTCCACTAGCACCGCAGGCCGCTCATTGGCTCTTTGCGGCGGCTGAGGCCGTAACGATACCATGAGGATTAACAGTATAATCGCGACAACAAGAATAATAGGAGGTAAAAGTGCACGTTTCTTAAAGGCCATAACGTCCTGATTCCATCAGTTAAAGTATATAAAAATAATTTGCTGAATATAGTATGACGAAGTGTCGTCAAATCCGTTAGTAACAATGTGTTAGCAGTTGTAAATGGCCAGCAGAATATACCAACTTTCGCAGTGACTTAAACACGTACGGCAAGCTCATCAAGCATCTTTTCAGCCGCATGATCAGCAGCGTCATGCAGAGGGACAAATATTTCATCAACGCCGGCGGATTCAAGCTCTTTACGGGTGCCCGGTTGGTGCGCAGTAATCACCACTTTTCCTTTAAAGTGATGTTGCTTTAACGCATCAACCAACATAAGTTGAGTTTCAATATCTGGAATGGTACACACCACCGCATGCACCGTGGATAACGGCAAGGAGTCAATAAATTCTTGGTCTGATGCATCTCCGTAGCGCATAACAATATGCGGATGATGAATTGTGCGCGTTACTTCTGGGTCAAAATCTACCGCAATCACATTGACCTTATTTTCAGCAAGTTTTAGGGCATATTTTTTTCCATAACGCCCCGCACCAAAAACAATAACTTGGCCTTTATTGAGATTTGCATGGCTCTGTTCAGAGTCGCTAATTTCACGAAACGGTTTGTTACGTTCAAACACGTCTAAATAAGGTTCAAACACGTTGTATAACTGGCGCGAATACAAAATCATGTAGGTTGACGCCGCTATTGTTACTAAACCAACGAGCGTAACTAAACCGAGTGCCGCTTGCGGTATGTGCCCCAACGAAATGCCCATAGCAATAAAAATTATCGAGAATTCACTAATTTGGGCTACGGTTAAGCCAGCCATAAAGCCGGTACGTTTGCGATAGCCCATGTAGCCCATAATGGCCATTACGATAAGCGGATTACCAATTAACACAAATAATGACAAGGCAATTGCAGGTATCACTGCATCACCTAACGTCGCCATGTCCAATGCGCTACCAAGCTCTATGAAAAAGAACAACAAAAGAAAGTCGCGCAAACTGGTAAGGCGCGCGCCAATGGCCTCACGATACGATGTTGAAGCTAATGAAAAACCGGCTAAAAATGCACCGACTTCTTTGGAAAATCCAAAATACTCACCACTTGCAGCCAATAACGTACCCCAAGCAATAGCAAATAATAGCAATAGCTCTTGCGACTTACCGACTTGCTTCAGTAAATACGGCAAAATAAACTTCATTGCCAATGCAACCATAATCACCGCAACAATAAGCTTCGCAACTATTTCAGCGATGATTAAGAACACACCAACGTCGGCGTTGGCCGCACCGCCGCTTCCCATAGCCATCATGGCAATAACCACGGCAATGTCTTGAACAATTAAGAAACCCATGGCAATGCGGCCATGCAGCGAGTCAATTTCGCGTTTATCGGCCAGCAATTTCACCACAATAATGGTGCTAGAAAAGGTAAGTGCCACCGCCACATAAATCGCTTCAAGCATGCCCAGCCCGAGTAATAGGCCCAGCCCCCAACCAAAGACAATGGTAAATAATAGTTGGCCTAAGCCCGTTGCTAAAGCAACCGGACCAAGGTGTCGAACTAAGTGCAGATCTAGCTTCAAGCCCACTACAAAAAGCAGAACCGTAATACCTACGCTAGCCAATAAGGCAATTGGCGCGTGATGGTTTACCAGATCTAGTGCTGAAGGACCAACCACAATGCCGGCAACAATAAATGCCACAATCAGCGGTTGCTTCAGCAACATGCCTACAAGCCCTAACCCACACGCTATAACTAGCAGTAAAGTAAACTCAGCGTAGATATCTAACACGGTTACTCCCGTAATCTATATAAACCAACACAAATTAATGATAGGCCAATTATAGTGGTTAGTTGAATTGTTTCACCGAGTATAAAATAGATCAGCAGCAATGAAACAAACGGGCTTAGAAATATTAAGGTAGAAATTTGTGCGGTTTTGGTCGCTAAGCGCATGGCGGTTAACCACAAGAAAAAAGTTAACCCCATTTCGAAAATACCCACGTAGATACCGGCCCATAGGCCCTTGGGATTAATATCTGGCAACAATGGTTGCTGATGCCAGCTGGCATGAACCACATTAAACAGCACCAACCACAACGTGCCCCACATAAAACACCAAAATAACGCCGGTACTGGTTTATCGGTATTTTTCGTGTTGATGAGCCAATAACAGGCCCATAATAAAGTGCTGAACAACGCCAAACCAATGCCAAGCCAGTTCGTTTGGCTAAAGTCCCAATTACCGCCAGTGGCAATTAGAAAAACGCCGCCATAGGCCAATAGCATAGCCAATAGCTCTTTCTTACTAAGACTTTGTTTAAGTAATGGCACCGCCAACAGCGACATGGTTATGGCCCATGTGTAATTAATGGCCTGTGCTTGTTGTGCGGGCAACTGATTATAGGCAGCAAATAAAACAAGGTAATACGCTGCTGGGTTAATAAAGCCTTGCAACATATAAAAGCCGACTCGCGCTCGCCCGACTTGCCAAGTTTCTTGCCAACGTCGCTGCCACGTTAAAATAATTATAAATACAGCCAGGCTGCTTACTGCCGCTATCGATAATAACTGCAACGGGGTTACGTATTGCAAGGCGAGTTTGAATGCGGTGGCAACGGTTGACCATAAAAGTACCGCAGCTAGCGCGTAGATAATGGCTTTTCGTTGATCTTTCATGGCCGTGAAATAAGCCGTAATAAACGATCTTTATTGTCCGCAACCTCACGTACCACGCAATACTGCGCCCAACATACCTGTGGTTGCGTGTCATTGGTGGTGTGTAACATTTGCGTGCGCAACTGCTCTAATTGCGCATACGAAGGCAGAGGTACCTGTTGACTCTGCAGCCAATATCGCAGCACGCCGCGCTGCAAGTCGGGGCTGGTTGCGGCTAACCAACGGGTAGCTAACGCGCCATCGGCGTTTATATGTGGTGATACCCGATCAGATAATAATTGCTCCAACAAGCCTTGGGTTTCTGCGCACAACTGCGCACTGCGTAGCACCGCATCGCCAAAATGCGGCCAACGCTGCTCAAGTTTGGGAATAATATCGTGGCGCAAAAAATTACGTTCTATTGCGGTATCGTAATTGGTGTCGTCTTCAATCCAAAATAGTTGGCGTGCATGCGCATAGTCGTAAATGGTTTGCTTACTCACATCCAATAACGGACGCAACCATTGCTGTTGATTACGCAACGACAAAGGTGCCATGGCCGCCAAACCTTTGGGCCCAGCACCGCGCTTTAACTGCAATAAAAACGTTTCAATCTGATCGTTGCGATGCTGGCCAAGCAAAAACACCGCGTTGCTTTCGCCCAGTTCACTTAAACGCTGATAACGCGCTTCGCGACCGGCCGCTTCCTTGCTAATACGGGCTCCGGTTTTTACAGGTAAGGTTTCGCACAGCATCGGGAAATCACGCCGTTGACAATCTGCTACTAAGCCTTGTGCCCATTCGTCTGAGTTTGGGTGAAACGCATGGTCAAGATGAATAGCAAGGTAACGATAATGCGGAAAATCGTGGCGAAAGCGATCCAGCAAATCAAGAATGGTTTGTGAATCTGCGCCACCGCCTAAGCAGGCAATAAGTTGCTGTTGCTCAGCTAATTGTAGGGTGAGCAAGCGCTTTTTGAATAACGCGTAAAGGGAGTCACTGGTGTCGTGACTCCCGACAGGTTTGTTAACAGTAGCCAAAGGACATTAATTTCTGATAACGCTGCTCAAGACGAGATGCGCTGTCTAGATTTACCAGTGCATCAAGGTCAGCCTGTAACTGCTTCTTCAAGCGCCGGGCCATTTCTTCATGGTCGCGATGCGCACCACCAATGGGTTCGGCAATAATGGTGTCAATTAAACCAAGTTCTTTTGAGCGCTGCGCGGTAACACCCATGGCTTCAGCGGCTAATGGCGCTTTTTCGGCACTTTTCCATAAAATAGACGCACAACCTTCAGGTGAAATAACCGAGTACGTTGAATACTGCAGCATATTCACACGGTCACCCACACCAATCGCCAAAGCTCCACCCGAGCCACCTTCGCCAATAACTGTGCAAATAATTGGGGTGTTTAGGCGCGCCATCACTTTCAAATTGCGGGCAATCGCTTCAGACTGGCCACGTTCTTCAGCACCAATACCTGGGTAGGCACCCGGTGTATCAATAAAGGTAATAATTGGCATTTTGAAGCGTTCAGCCATTTCCATTAAACGCAAGGCTTTGCGATAACCTTCCGGCTTTGGCATACCAAAGTTACGGCGAATTTTTTCTTTGGTTTCACGACCTTTTTGATGACCGATAATCATCACCGGTGTGCCGTTCAAACGCGCGGTTCCGCCAACAATGGCTTCATCGTTAGCAAAGGTACGGTCGCCCGCTAGCTCATCAAAGTCATCAAACATGTGCTTAATGTAATCGAGTGTGTAAGGTCGCAATGGGTGACGAGCGAGTTGCGCCACTTGCCAAGCACCAAGGTCACCAAAAATTTTCTCAACCAGCTGCTCACGTTTTTCTTGCAGCTTAGCAATTTCCTCTTCAATGGAAATATCAAAGTCGCCTTTTGCGCCTACTGCTTTTAATTCTTCGATTTGTGCTTGAAGCTCAGCAATGGGCTGTTCAAAATCTAAAAATTTAAGACTCATTATGGCTCCTGTTTGCCACTAATTAAGTTGCCATTAAAACTCTAATTCAACAGCTTGATTACCTAATCGTTGTTGTAATTCGTAAATCAATTCATCGGTTGGGGTCACATACCATTCTGTGGCCGCAACATATTCGGCTTCAACATCGGGCCGCACATAACGAATGTGCAATGGGCAAGCGCCCTCTTTATGTGGCTCAATGAGCTGTTTTAGCTGCATTAAGCCCTGCCCTTCAAGGTGCTCTGGACGAACCGATATGCGTAACGTCTTGGCGTATTGCTCCCGCATACCGATAATGGTCATCACTTCGCGAGCCGTCATTGTATTGGCTGCGGAGTAATCATCAAAGCTGACCTCTCCTTTTATCACTAAAATTTGGTCTTTTTCGAGCAAATGCTGATAATTTTCATAATCTTTAGCATAAAACCGTACATCAAAACGTGCTGTTTTATCATGCAAGGTCACAATCGCCCAACGTTGGTTTTGTCGGTTCAACATAGTTCGTACATCAACCACTAACCCAGCTACCGTCGTGGTCTGATCGCGCCCTGTCGGTTTCACGTCAGCCAATACGCATGGCACATAGTTTTTTAATTCGCTGCGATACCGATTTACTGGGTGCCCTGTTAAGTATAGCCCAAGGGTTTCGCGTTCGCCTTCAAGCCACATGGCTTCTTGCCATGGTGCAACGTGCACAAACTCATGTTCAATTTCAACGTCGTCGTTGGCGGTCGCTAAAACCCCAAACAAATCACTTTGACCAATCGCCTCAGCGCGCGCATGTTGCTCTGCCTGACGCATGGCTTTTTCTAAGCTGGCCATAATGGTTGCGCGGTGTGGGCCGAGCGAGTCCATGGCGCCAGCTTTAATCAGTTTTTCTAGCACCCGACGATTAAGCTTCTTCAGGTCAACCCGACAGCAGAAATCAAATAAGTCGGTAAAAGGGCCGTCAGCACGTGCGGCTAAAATCGCTTCAATGGGGCCCTCACCAACACCTTTTATGGCACCAATGCCGTACACAATGCGTTGTTCGGCATCTACCGTGAACTTATACTGCCCCACGTTCACATCGGGCGGTAAAAGTTTAAGCCCCATGTTTTCGCATTCATCAACTAAGGTCACAATTTTGTCGGTGTTATCCATATCAGCGGACATGACGGCCGCCATAAACTCAGCCGGAAAGTGGGTTTTCATCCACAGCGTTTGGTACGACACCAAAGCATAAGCAGCTGAGTGTGATTTGTTAAAACCATACCCGGCAAATTTTTCCACCAAGTCGAAAATTTTGATTGCTAGCTCACCGTCAATGCCGTTTTTACGCGCACCTTCTTCAAATACTGCCCGTTGCTTGGCCATTTCTTCCGGCTTTTTCTTACCCATAGCACGGCGTAACAAGTCAGCGCCGCCAAGCGAATAACCGGCAAGTACCTGGGCTATTTGCATAACCTGCTCTTGGTACAAAATAACGCCGTAGGTTGGCTCTAATATGGGCTTCAACAGTTCATGTTGATAGTCTTTATCTGGGTAAGATATTTCTTCGCGGCCATGTTTACGGTCAATAAAGTTATCCACCATGCCCGACTGCAATGGGCCGGGCCGGAACAAGGCCACCAGTGCGATGATATCTTCAAAACTATCCGGCAGTAGCTTCTTAATCAGCTGCTTCATACCTGATGATTCAAGCTGAAACACCGCGGTAGTGGACGCCTTTTTCAGCAGTTTGAAACAGCGCGGGTCATCAAGCGGAATCTGATTGATGTCGATCGGTGCTTTGCCGTCCCGTTGACGGTTGGCGTTTACCATGTCGAGCGCCCACTGAATAATAGTTAGCGTACGTAAACCCAAAAAGTCGAACTTCACCAGGCCCGCTGCTTCCACGTCGTTTTTGTCAAACTGAGTAACCGGTTGTTTGCCTTCTTCATCACAATATAGTGGCGAAAAGTCAGTGATTTTTTCTGGGGCAATAACCACCCCACCGGCGTGTTTACCTGCGTTACGCGTCACCCCTTCAAGAATTCGCGCCATGTCGATAATTTCGCGTACATCGTCATCTTGCTCGTACATTTCAACCAAGCGCGGTTCAACTTCGAAAGCTTTTTCTAGGGTCATGCCCGGGTCACCCGGCACTAACTTCGTGATTTTATCGACAAACCCATACGGGTGACCAAGTACGCGGCCTACGTCACGTATCGAAGCCTTGGCAGCCATAGTACCGAAGGTAATGATTTGTGAAACCGCTTCCCGGCCATATAAGTCAGCTACGTGTTCAATAACTTCGTCTCGACGATCCATACAAAAGTCGATATCAAAGTCGGGCATGGATACCCGCTCTGGGTTCAAGAATCGCTCGAAGAGAAGATCCAGCTCCAGCGGGTCTAAGTCGGTAATTTTAAGCGCATAGGCCACCAATGAGCCCGCACCAGATCCCCGCCCTGGGCCCACAGGAATATTGTTATCTTTTGACCACTGAATAAATTCCATCACGATCAAAAAGTAACCAGGGAAGCCCATTTGGTTGATTACATCAAGTTCAATTTGCAGGCGCTCATCGTAAGGTTTACGCTGCTGTTGCCGCTCCTGTTCGTCAGGAAACAATAGCTGCAGGCGCTCCTCTAAGCCTTCTTGGGATTTTTTCACCAAAAAGTCTTCGGGGCTCATGCCGCCAGTTGGGAATTCAGGCAGAACATATTCGTCAAGCTTGACCGTGACATTACAACGCTTAGCTATTTCTACTGTATTTTCAATAGCCTCAGGAATATCTGCAAACAACTCGGCCATTTCTTCAGGGCTTTTCAAATATTGCTCAGCGCTGTATTTCTTCGGTCGGCGTTTATCATCAAGCGTATACCCGTCGGCCACAGCCACACGCACTTCATGAGCATTAAAGTCTTCCGACTTTAAGAATACGACTTCATTAGTGGCAACCACCGGCACATCACATTCAGCGGCTAACCTAACAGCGGCATGCACATAGTCGTCTTCGCCGGGGCGCCCCGTGCGTTGCAATTCAAGAAAAAATCGATCGGTAAAGTGCTGTTGATAAAACGCTAAAGCTTCGCGGGCTTCGGCATGGCGGTTTTGTAGCAACTTGGCGCCAATATCACCCTCGCGACCACCAGACAATAGCAACAAGCCTTGCTGGTGCTCCGCTAACCAAGCTTGATCAACACAGGGCCTGCCAGCCCGATGACCAGCCAAATAACCGCGACTAATCAGCTGAGTTAACTGCTGATAACCATGATTATTCATGGCCAATACTGTTAGTCGAAACGGTTGCTCTTGTGAGTCGCTTGTCCAGCCTTCTGGCAGCACCCATAAGTCACAGCCGACAATTGGCTTTAAACCGTTAGCATGCGCGGTGCGATAAAAACGAACCAAACCACACATGTTCATTTGGTCGGTTAGCGCAACCGCCGGCATCCCTTTGGCAGCAACATCTTCACAGATAGGTTTAACCTTAGCTAAGCCATCGACCATGGAAAAGTCGCTGTGAACTCGCAGATGAATAAATTGAGGTTGTCGCTTGTTGTTTTCGCTCATGCGCCTAGTTCATACACTGTTGTCAGTTATTATTGAGTTATTGTGCCGCAAGCGCGCGGCTATGTCATGACCCAAATAAACTTGTCATTACGTAATTGCTGCTCGCCATCGTAGCGATATGCTACCAGCCGGCCATTTGGCTGTGTAACAGACCAATCTAGGCAAGCAACCTGAGGAGTAAGTACATGTGGTGTGCCACGCATCCAATAATGACCAAAAAATACTGGTTTGTCAGCGGCATAGCCTGGCATAACGGTATCTGGAATATCTCGGTCGGGTAAACTATGCAGCGGTTCCACACCCAAAGCTAAGTCACGATAATTAGTGCTGTGCGCTTGCCACCAACGGGTTCGCATCGCCGTGCGTTTAACCCCTGCTTTATCGTGAAAATGCAAGCCATCGGGTAGCGCAACTTCCAAGCCTTTGCAGAGCGTTTCTATAGCAGAGTGTAGCTGATGCTCACGATCATGAGCTGCATACCAAGCGGCTTCATCGCGTAACTTGTTTGCTGCGCAAGTATGGTCATCGACAACTTGCTTGGCGGGCTCGTGCCAGCACGCATGTACAACTCGGCATTCGGGTAAGTCTAAGTACAAAGGCAACTGACGAAACCAGGCCAAGGTGCTATTATACCAATCTGACTCTGGTTTTGCTTGCAGCAAAAATTCACGATGATGCTTCAGGTTACCCGCACTGTGTTTGCGCAAATAGTCACCTTGCCCATCTGGTAATGTCCAAGCCACCGCGTTGAGCTCATGATTGCCCATAATCACTTGCGCGCTACCGGCATCAACCATAGCTCGCAAGGTATCGACCGTTTCCCGTTGCAAAGGGCCACGGTCTATCAAATCACCCACAGATATGAGTTGGCGCTCGGAGTGTCGCCACGCACCCGATTTTTTCTCATAGCCAAGCTTTTTTAGTAACGCTATTAGTTGGTCGGCATGGCCGTGTACGTCACCGATAATGTCATACATAACTAATTATTTACGACTCGCGTTGTTTATTCAAAGGTGCCGACAAAAGCTTCAATGCCTTCTTGTTTTAATGCATCTAAGGCTTCATCTAAAGCGTCTTGGTCGGTTTCAAATGGGTCTTCCCAAACCGTGGAGTTATTGCCACTGTCGACAATTTCTAAAATCCAACCCGAGTCTTCTGTGCGATAAATATCAATATCTACCGTTTGGCCACTATCGCTATACTGCTGGCACAATGGGCTTTGAATATATTCTACGTTGTCGGTCATGGCCTTTTCCTTGTTTCAAAAAATAAGGGCGCCAGCACAACACTGACACCCTTTTATAGTACACCGAATACTTAAAAATTTCGGTATTAAAGACTTGCTAAAGCGCTGTTAAGTGTGGCTGATGGGCGCATCGCTTTATCGACTAACTCAGCGTTAGGCTGATAATAGCCACCAATTTCTACGCTATTGCCATGCACGCCGTTAAGCTCTTCAATAATTTTGGCTTCGTTGGTTTGTAATGCATTGGCCAACTTACCAAAACGCTCTGCTAATGCGCTGTCTTTCGTTTGCGCAGCTAATGCTTCGGCCCAATACATACCCAAGTAGAAATGGCTACCACGGTTGTCAATTTGACCAAGCTTACGTGCTGGCGACTTGTCGTTCTCAAGGAACTTAGCTGTTGCCGCGTCTAACGTGTCTGCTAAGATTTGTGCGCGGTCATTGTTGTTACGTTGCGCCAAATGCTCTAACGACGCAGCTAACGCCAAAAATTCACCGAGAGAATCCCAGCGCAGGTAGTTTTCTTCAACAAACTGTTGCACGTGCTTCGGTGCCGAACCACCAGCGCCAGTTTCAAACAAACCACCACCGTTCATCAATGGCACAATAGACAACATTTTCGCTGAAGTACCCAACTCAAGAATTGGGAACAAGTCGGTTAAGTAGTCACGCAACACGTTACCAGTTACCGAAATTGTGTCTTGGCCATCTTTCATGCGCGCTAAAGTGTGCTTAGTCGCTTCAGTTGGTGCCAAAATACGCAAATCTAAACCGTCAGTGTCATGCTCTTTAAGGTAAGTATTTACCTTTTTGATTAACTGCGCGTCATGAGCGCGGTTTTCGTCTAACCAAAATACTGCTGGCATACCGCTTAAGCGTGAACGATTCACTGCCAATTTAACCCAGTCACGAATTGGCGCGTCTTTTACCTGACACATACGCCAGATATCGCCTTTTTGTACGTCGTGTGAAAATACAGTTTCGCCTGCTTGGTTTAATACCACCACGGTACCGTCGGCCGGAATTTCGAAGGTTTTATCGTGAGAGCCATACTCTTCGGCTTTTTGTGCCATCAGGCCCACGTTTGGCACCGTACCCATGGTGGCAGGGTCAAATGCGCCATTGGCTTTACAGAAATCGATAGTGGCCTGGTAAACACCCGCATAGCAACGATCTGGAATCATTGCTTTGGTGTCTTGGGTTTTGCCTTGACGGTCCCACATTTTGCCGCCATCACGAATCATCGCTGGCATTGACGCATCAATAATTACGTCGCTTGGCACGTGCAAGTTGGTGATGCCTTTATCTGAGTTCACCATAGCTAATTCAGGCTGGTTGTCATATACCGCTTGAATATCTGCTTCAATGGCAGCACGCTCGTCTGCTGGTAACTCAGCAATTTTAGCTAGCACGTCACCAAAACCGTTGGTTGCATCAACGCCCAATTGCTTGAAGGTTTCAGCATGCTTCGCAAACACATCAGCAAAATAAACTTTCACGGCATGGCCAAACATAATTGGATCTGACACTTTCATCATGGTTGCTTTTAAGTGCAACGACAACAAAATGCCCTCTTCTTTTGCGGCAGCCGTTTCTTTGGCAAAAAACGCTTGTAATTGCGCTGCACTCATACGCGCGGCGTCAACCACTTCGCCAGCCAACACTTTCACTGAGTCTTTCAGTACTGTCTGACCAGCTGGCGTGTTTAATACAATTTTCAAGTCATCTGCTTGTGCAAACGTGGTTGACTGTTCGCTGCTATAAAAATCGCCGTCGCTCATATGCGCAACGTGGGTTTGTGAGTCGCTAGACCATGCACCCATACGATGCGGGTGCTTTTTGGCGTAGTTTTTTACAGACGTTGGTGCACGACGGTCAGAGTTACCCTCACGCAATACCGGGTTTACCGCTGAGCCTTTAATTTTGTCGTAACGCGCTTTCACGTCGCGTTCTTCGTCGGTTTGTGGCTCAAATGGATAGTTTGGCAGGTTGTAGCCCTGTTGCTGAAGCTCTTTAATGGCTGCAGTTAACTGAGGAATAGATGCACTGATATTCGGAAGTTTGATGATATTTGCTTCTGGCGTTTTCGCCAGCTCACCAAGTTCTGCTAACGCATCGCCAATGCGCTGGTCGTCGTTCAAAAACTCAGGGAAATTAGCAATAATACGGCCAGCTAAAGAGATGTCGCGTGTTTCAACGCTGACGCCCGCGGCATCAGTAAAGGCACGAATAATTGGCAACAACGAATAGGTTGCTAAACGTGGTGCTTCATCAGTTTCAGTGTAAATAATCTTTGAACTATCAGTCGACATAGTGATTCCTATTCATTAGTTCAGGACAGAAAAAGTGGCCCGAATTATAGCAGGATACAGCTCAAATCACTAGCTCAAGCTTACTGTTCGATAGCAACGTTGCTGAGTAGTTCATTCACCAAGAAATGGCATTGTTGGTAGACATCAAATAAATCACCATGCTTTTCTAAAGGGGTCTTCATTGCAAGATCATATTCAAAAGCTTCAACCGCTTTGAGGTAATCGCCTAGTTCGCCCCCCCTTTGTAACACCGCCGCACGTACCGCTTCTGAAATGTTGAGGTCTCGCAAAAAGGTTTTTTTATCAATGCCTAATAAAACATCTGAGCCCGCTAGTAACCCCACTAAAAATGCCGGCCCTGATAAACGGTTGAACGGATCTTTTTTGCGCGCCAATTCGCTACACATGTATGCACGTGTTAGAACAAATTTTGTTTTTTCAGGAGCTTGGCCTTTCACCGAAACAATTAATAGAACCCATTTACGAAGCGGTTCCAACCCAAGCAACATGACCACCTCTTTGAGCGATTCAATTTTGCGTGTCACACCATAATAAGGGCTGTTGGCAATTCGTAATAAATTTACCACCAGTACCGGGTCGGTCTGCAATGCTGCAACAATTTCGTAAAGTTCGGGCTCTTCTGAAAATAATTGATTAATAACTAAGGTTAGCTGCGTAGCAGCTGCTGAGGGAACACGTTTGCCTTCAACCACTGTTGGCTTGGCTAAGAAATAGCCCTGAAATAAATCAAAACCGAGTTCTTTATAGCTATTTAATGTAGGTTCGTCTTCAATACGTTCGGCTAGCCATAAAACGTTTAAATGTCGCAGTTCTTCATAACGTTGCTGCGCAACTTCAAACGGCGTGCGTTCAATATCAACTTTAATGATGGTGGCTAATTCCAGTAATGGCTGCCAACTATCTTGAAATTCAAAATCATCCAGCGCAAAACGAAAGCCTTTGGCCACCCAGCGCCGAATGGCGTCAACTATTTCGTTGGTGGGTTCAATACGTTCAACCAGCTCGACAATAACGTGTTCAGGTGCCAAGGGTAAGAATAGACCAGACAGCAAAAACTCAGTCGATACATTCACGCACACAGGTAACTTTATGTGTTCAACGTAATCCAGCAACCCTGTGCATAAGTTATATAAAACTTCGCTTGTTGCGACACTATCGCCAACTTCAAACGCAGTAATCCCGTCCTCATGACGGTAGAGTAATTCGTGCGCGTAAATTTTACCTGTATGGTCGTAAATAGGCTGTGAGGCGAACAAAGTGTCTGGCATTCCATTACTCTCTTTCACATTTATTTTACGTCACTATATACCAAAAAAAAGGGGACAGAGCTAGCTCTGTCCCCTTTTGCATGATTTTTAGCAAAGCTTAAAACTTAAAGTTCAACTTCGCATAAGCAAAAGCGCCACGTGGATTATGAACGCTTGATGCATATCCATAAAGGTCGCCATCACCGTCCCCAATAGCAAAGGGCGGCTCTTCGTCGAGGATATTATTGACTCCAACACTTAACCGCGTGGCTTGGCTAATGTCGTAACGCATTTGTAAGTCCAGCATCATATGTGCATCAACCGTACGCGCTTTCGAGTTTTCGACATCTTGCGGTGACTGATAATCTTCAAACTCGCCGATGTAAGTGACAATCGCTGTCGCCCCCCATGCATCGCGCGTCCAATCTACACTGCCAATCCAACGATGTTGTGGGTAATTATACTCACCCGCATAATCGATACCATTTTTCTCAAACTTGGTCATGTAAGTCCAATCCAAACCAAACTTAAGATCACCAAAACCACTAATCGGCCACAAATAGTTGGTCGACACATCAAGCCCTGTTGCTTCTTGCGAGCTGATGTTGATATAGCTGTTATATAGGGTTGATAACGAACCTAAGGTTTCACCGGGCAGCGGCGGCAAACGCACACATATTGTGCTGTTTTGATCATTACACTCTGCTGCATAAACAAGTTCATAGTTATTTCGGTCAATTTTGTTGTCTTGCACAATTGACCAGTAATCCAAACTAACGTCCCAACTGTCGTTTACTTGCCATACACCACCAATGTTCCAGCTTTCCGACTCTTCTGCCTCAAGGTTCGGGTTACCACCAAAA
Source organism: Pseudidiomarina woesei (assembly GCF_001418345.1). Classification (GTDB taxonomy): domain Bacteria; phylum Pseudomonadota; class Gammaproteobacteria; order Enterobacterales; family Alteromonadaceae; genus Pseudidiomarina; species Pseudidiomarina woesei. The sequence goes on along the minus strand of NZ_LIPW01000002.1, from coordinate 161,767 downwards.
ACTATCGTGTAGTCAGTCGCGGCACAGGCTGGGTTGTTCGGATCTGGCGTTGGACAACGATAGGTATCAGTAAAGAACTGAGATACTTGCGACGGGCCCAAACCAATTTGTGCTAGTGAGGGTGCGCGGAAACCTGTTCCGGCCGACGCTCGAACAGTGATATCATCAGAAACAAACCACTGAATTTTTGCTTGCGGGTTGGTACTTGAGCCGAAATCACTGTAATCATCGTGACGTAGCGCTAAACTTAGCTCAACTGCATCGGCTAAGGGCACTAAAAACTCAGCATAGGCCGCCCATTGATCACGCTCCGCTTGTGCCGAAACAGATTCAGTACCAAAAATTAAACCGCGTTGGAATTGATCATCTGGGGTATCAACAACATCTTCTTCGCGATACTCAAAACCTGCAGCCATTGACACCATATTATCGCCAAGCTGAAAAAGCTCACCGCTAATGCTCGCATCTACGGCAGTCAGATGTGACTCGCCACGACGCACTAAACTTGTGGTAATAGCATCAATAACCGCTGGGTCGTTGGTGACCCCGCCAAATGGATTATATCGGCCAGCATTAATTTCCTCTTGCAGAAAATCCGTACGCACCCAGCCTTGATCTTTGCTACCTGTTTGCAGGCCACGACTACGCGCTTTGGTAGCAGACACATCCCATGCCCAAGTATCAAGATAGCCGCGTAAGCCAGCCACAAACCGTAAGGTATCTGACTCAATATCCCACACTCGGTTACCAGCATCGACAGTACGATAACGGTTAATTTCTACCCGTTCACCCCATGGATTGTTTGGATGATTTGCCGGTACATACAAGCCCGCATCGCCATCTAACGGCGTTGCGGCCCCGCCAGCCTTCGAACTGTTGTGCTGAGCGGCAAACTCGATGTAGGCATCCATGTCACTCGTAATTTGAAAGTTAGACAACACCATAGCACCAACTCGCTCAGCTTCAGGCCAAGTCATGGTGGCTGGCCCATAATCGTAGACACAAGTTTGACCAAAAGTTTGTTCTGGCGGACAGTCTGGATCAATCACCACTTGACCGTTCAGAATGAAGTTTCCTGGATAACCACGAGAAGAGCGGAAGTCATTACCACCATAAGGAGCTTGGTTGGCGGTACCAAAGCGCCCCATTTCTGACCCCATAATCGACGTGTTTTTATAGTAGTCAAAAATCACCGTGGTGTTGCTCGTTGCTGAACCTGTCCCCCAAACTGTACTGACTGAAGTTTCGTCATAGCTAGGCCCTGTCGTGGCGCCATGGCTTAAACTAAGCTCCATTCCTTCGTAGTCTTTGCGAAGAATAACGTTAACAACACCAGCCACTGCATCCGAGCCATAAATAGCTGACGCACCATCTTTTAAAATATCGATACGCTCAATGGCGGCCACCGGTATTGTGTTGATATCAACAAATGAATTGGCAACACCTTCAGCAAACGCAGACACGTTAACGCGGCGACCATTCACCAGCACCAAGGTCGCATCAGCACCAAAGCCTCGTAAGCTTACCGCGGCCCCGCCATTGGCGGTTGAGTCTTGACTGTTGCCGCGGGTCGAAAAGGTACCAACACCGGCCGCGGGGGAGCGCTCCAATAATTGTTGAAGATTAGAAAAGCCTGAAGCTTCAATGTCTTCGCGAGAAATAATTTCAACAGGCGAAGCGGTTTCCAAATCGGTTCGATTAATGCGCGAACCCGTCACTGTGATTCGCTCTTGCGCTTCCGTTTCGCTTACTTCTGAATTGTCCTGTGCCAATGCTATTTGCGGCAACGCTGCAGCCACTGCTATAGCACACAGCGACACCCCGAAAGGTAAATTGATTTTTTTCATAAATACATTCCCTGGTAATGTTATCTGTTGTTGTCGCAACTTCATGAGTTGCTTACTTATTTATGAAATAAATTTGAAAAAAATCAATTTAATTAACAGCTTTAACCATTTATTAACTATATAAAGAAATTTTATTTGCACAAAAAAAACAGAGCCGAGGCTCTGTTTTTTCAGTACCGATTAATTAAATATTTAGTCAATTTTAGGTGTGGTTAAGCCACGACGCTCAAGTAACGCTTCACCAGTTGGCTCTTGGCCACGGAAGTCGATGTACTGTTGCATTGGGTCTTTACTGTTACCTTTTGACAAAATAGTGTCACGGAATTTCTGACCATTTTCGAGCGTTAAACCGCCCTGCTCTTGCATATATTTGAACGCATCAGCAGCCAAAATTTCTGACCACATATACGCGTAATATCCAGCAGAATAACCACCGGCAAACACATGAGCGAAGAAGGTTGATTTATAACGTGGTGGTACCGCGTCAATCGCTACGCCATTACGCTCAAGTGCTGCAGCCTCAAATGCCGCAACATCTTCAATGCTTGCTGCCGCTTCAGGCGTTAAGGTGTGGTACTCAAAATCCAACAAGGCTGACGCGATATATTCAAGTGTGTCATAACCCATGTTGAAGTTTTTCGCAGCCATCACTTTATCAAGTAATTCTTTTGGCATTGGTTCGCCAGTTTCATAATGCTTGGCAAAGTTATTCAGTACTTTTTCGTTCAACATCCAGTCTTCTTGGAACGTTGAAGGAAACTCAACGTAGTCGCGCGACACTGACGTACCCGCCAGTGATGGGTACATTACGTCAGAGAACATGCCGTGCAAGCCGTGACCCATTTCATGGAACATGGTGCTTACTTCATCAAAGCTCAGGAAAGTTGGGCCTTCTGCAGCTTTTTTGATGTTTTGGTTGTTCAAAATTACCGGTTTGTTGCCTAGTAATTCAGACTGACTAACAAATGAACTCATCCAAGCGCCACCGCGCTTACCGTCACGGGTAAACCAGTCGCCATAGAATAAACCAAGTGTTTCGCCATCAATGTCTTTTACTTCATAAACGCGGATGTTATCGCCGTAGGTAGGAATGTCATCACGCTGCTCAAAGCTAATTCCAAAGAGCTGGTTCATGGCATAAAATACGCCGTCTTCAACCACACGGTTAAATTCGAAATATTGTTTAACTTCTTCTGCATTTAGTGCATATTTTTCAGCACGCACTTTTTCTGCATAGTAAGCCCAGTCCCAAGGCTGAACTTCAAAATCACCGCCTTCGCTGTTGATCATCGCTTGAATTTCAGCTTTTTCAGCTTCAACGTTGCTGACAACTGCTGGTACTAAGTCACGCAACATTTTTTGCGCAGCTTCTGGGCTACCTGCCATGCTGGTTTCTAATACGTAGTCACCCCAGGTGTCGTACCCTAACAGCTGCGCTTTCTGCGCACGCAATTCAGCTAAACGCTTAACCAGCGGACGGTTGTCCGTTTCAGTGTTGCCAGTACCGCGGTAAGCTGATGCTTCCCACACGCGCTGACGTACTTCACGGTTTTCCAACGATGACAAAATCGGCTGACGCGTCGTATTAGTAATTGAAATCGCGTATTTGCCTTCATGACCTGCAGCCGTGGCTGCATCGGCTAGCTGTTGAATTTCAGTGTCGCTTAAACCCGCAAGTTGCGCTTTGTCATCAACAATCACCATATTTTCTTTGGCCAGCGCCATTAAGTTGCGCTGAAACTCAGTAGTTAATGACGATAATTCGGTATTAATTGCGCGAATTTTGTCTTTTGCTTCTTCGTTAAGCTCTGCACCTGAACGCACAAAACCTTTGTAGGTGTCTTCCACTAAACGCAATGCTTCGCCTTCAAGGCTGTCGCGGTTTTCGTATACGGCTTTAACGCGAGCGAATAATTTCGGGTTTAATGAAATACTATCACCATGAGCGGCCATTAATGGCGCCAACTCGCCTTGCAAAGCGCGGGTCTGATCATTACCGTTTGAACCAGCAACGTTATAGAAAACTGATGCAACACGGCTTAATAAAGCACCAGAGCGCTCCATTTCAACGATCGTGTTTTCAAAAGTTGGTGCTTCAGCGTTATTCGCAATAGCTTCAATTTCTTTGCTATGCGCTTCCATACCTGCCAATAATGCTGGCTTGTAATGCTCAAATTTGATCTTTGAAAAATCTGGCGCGTGGAAAGGCAGCGAGCTCTCAGCATAAAATGGGTTGCTTTGATTAAATTCAACTGCTTGTGTTTGTTCGGTTTGAGCTGTTTCATTCACAGCTTGCGTTGCTTCTTTATCAGAACATGCAGCGACCGTTAATGTCGCGCCAATAGCAACAGCGATTAGGCTCTTGCGCATAAGGTATCTCCCTTGTGGTTGTATTTAACCCTACTAATGTAACCCCCTATGCAGATCGGCTCAAGAGCCATTCATGGCGCAATTGTAACAATTTACCCCATTCGCGCGCTGTATCAGGCTACTTCTTGCACAGGAATAAGCTTGGCGAGACCATATTTAGCGCGCGCTTTGTCACAATAAGGGTTTGAACCATTGATGGAGATATCAAAGTCGCGACATGGACTAGGACGGTTTTGATAAATACTGCAACTTACGTGCTGACCAATTTCGCCTTCCAACGCTACACATCGCGGGTATTTAGTATTGGTGCCCTGCATGCACAGCAAATAAGGATGAAAGGATTCAGTCAGTTCGCTGGGAACATAACCTTCAGGAGCGCCAGTTGCTTCGCCCCAGTAGAAAGATACACGATAAGACGCGCAGCAAGCCCCACACGTCAAGCAGGCGTTAGCCAAACTCATCGCACGACACTCCAAAAAAGAATAGATAATCGTTTGAAATGGCGGAGCGGACGGGACTCGAACCCGCGACCCCCGGCGTGACAGGCCGGTATTCTAACCAACTGAACTACCGCTCCGCAGCGGTATGAAACCAATTTTCAGGAAAGTGGCGGAGCGGACGGGACTCGAACCCGCGACCCCCGGCGTGACAGGCCGGTATTCTAACCAACTGAACTACCGCTCCGCTTTCCTGATTCTGGGTAACCCGGGTGGGTGCCCCTGAATGCGGAGCGAATATTACGAGTGCGGCATTCTATCGTCAACCTTTTTTTTCAACTTTTGTATCGTTTGCCTGAAAAATGCGCAAAACGTTGCAAAAGTAGCTAACTCTACAACCTAGCCGACCCTAAACAACGAAAAACTATTGCCACAAATGATTATCAATTATTGCCAGTCGCTGCTGATGCGCTTGCTCTTCATCTGCATTGGCACGCACCACTTTCAGTGCAGGTTTATTCTCAATGCGCGTCCACCCTGTATTCTGTGAGCCTTTCTGATGTTTATGTTGGCCAGCTAGCTCGAGTTTAGTCTGCCCGCCGGTCATCATCAGGTAAACATCGGCTAACAACTCAGCATCAAGCAATGCACCGTGGAAGGTTCGGTTTGAGTTGTCGATACCATAGGCACGACACAGAGCATCCAAATTATTTTTCTGCCCTGGTCGCATTTCTCGCGCTAACATCAGCGTATCAAGCACAGTGCAGTAGTCCGTCGTTTTACCGGTACCGTTACGCAGTAATGCGAACTCATGATTCATAAAGCCAACGTCGAACGCAGCGTTATGAATAACTAACTCAGCACCTTCAATAAAATTTAAAAAGTCATCCGCTATCTGCGCAAATACAGGCTTGTCCTGCAGAAACTCGTTGGTGATTCCGTGCACTTCAATAGCTTCTTGCTCAACGACGCGCTGCGGATTGATATAAACATGGAAGGTTCGACCGGTTAATTTTCGGCGAATCACTTCAACCGCACCAATTTCAATGATCCGATGGCCTTGGGCGGGATCTAAACCGGTGGTTTCTGTATCAAGAACTATTTGTCGCATAGGTATTCCGTTGTTCGTTGTTCGTTGTTCGTTGTTCGTTGTTCGTTGTTCGTTCGCTGCGCTGTTCGTTATTCGCTATTGGTTAGAAGCACGAGTCTAACAGAATTTTAGAACCAAGTGGATTTGATATTTTTTGATGTGTTTACTTGTTCCGACTCAACAAAACAAGCAAACTATCAACCAATAACGAACAGCGCAGCGCACGAAAAACGAGTAACATTTATATGTCGAAAAAAGTACACATCTATACTGACGGATCCTGCCTAGGTAACCCAGGGCCTGGTGGCTATGGTGTGGTTATTGAATACGGTGAACACCAAAAGGAATTGTCGCAGGGTTATAAATTAACCACCAATAATCGCATGGAAATGCTTGCTGCGGTAAAGGGTTTAGAGGCTTTAACTCGGCCCTGCGATGTCGTGTTAACGACAGATAGTCAATACCTACGCCAAGGTATTCAAAGCTGGATTCATAACTGGAAAAAAAACGGTTGGCGTACTTCAAACCGCAAACCAGTAAAAAACGCCGATTTATGGCAAGCTCTTGACCAGGCCGCGCAGCGTCATCATTCAGTGCGTTGGGACTGGGTGAAAGGCCATGCTGGCCACCCACAAAATGAGCGCTGCGACGAACTTGCCCGCGTCGCAGCAAGCAGCAAGATACTGCTTGAGGACAGCGGGTTCAATCCAGAGGCTTAGTTTATTCGCCGGCAACTTGTGGGTATTTGGCTTCTTCCCAAGCCTGCATACCGCCGGCGACAGAAATGACCTTCGCTTTATCAAAGCCCATACGCACTAACGACTCCGCAGCTAACGCTGAGCGCCCACCGGAGCGACAAATTAAATACAATGGTTCTTCAGCAATTCGCTGCAGTGCGTCGTCATATCCGGCTACCGCAGGGTGTTGATTAATTTGCATTTCTAACACGCCACGAGGCATGTTCACGGCTTGACGGATATGCCCAGCGGCAAATTCACCTGGTTCCCGTACATCAATCACGCGAGCTCCCTCGGCAATTTTTTGCTGCAATGCATGTATGTCTACTTCAGTTACGTTCGCTTGCGCTTGAGCACAGTATTCCTTCGGACTTAACATCAACAACTCCTATTTTATCGACAAATTTCTATTTAACACGATTTGCAACGGGCATTGAACTCATGCGTGGTTTATTGCGCTTGCGCACACGAACAACGGTTAACGGGAACTCGCGCTTACGTGCTACCAGATAGTACATACTACGCAGTGGTGGCGCCATTTGGCTCAGCCGAGCAAACGCAAAATCCGGACGCTTAGTCGCAGACCACATTAGTGTTGCGCCCACATAGCCCGATGCGACCACCTCAAAATTTAACAACGACAGCCAGTCGCATATGCGTGCCTTGGTAAAATAACGACCACACCATGGTAATTGCCGCAAGTTACTCGGCCATAATCCAGTTAATAATGCTGGTGATAGCGGATTAAAGCCGGCAATCACCACGTAGCCATCGGCAATTAAACTGCGACTCACTTCCCTTAATACTTGGTGTGGATCACGTTCAAATTCAAGTTGCCCGACTAAAAATACTGCATCCAACGCGGACTCAGCAAACGGCAAGTGTTCCAACTCGGCTCTAACTTTGGGCTCGGCATCCGCAGCTACTGAAAAATCATGTTGCAGTCGTAATTCCGGTAATTCTAGTTGCGCTGCTAAGTGCCCCAAGCGAGCCGAATAATAGCCAAACATTTTCGCCGTATGTGGCGCCAACGTTTCGCTTAATTGCTGCTTAAGCCATAATCCATGAGGTAACTGCTGCCAATTTAGTGGCGCCTTTGTGGCTTTTTCACGGCGTGCTGGCTTTAACATCGTTGCTTGCCCTCGTTATAATGACAACGTATAACTACGTTTATTAGCTTACGTTCGCTTACGTTCATAGGATGGTGAATTATGCACGTGTCCGCAATTCCGGCCTTTGATGATAACTACATTTGGGCCATTCAGCCATACGACGGCGCTGATGCCATTATTGTTGACCCAGGCGACGATCAGCCGGTTCGCCAATGGCTGCGCCACCACGACGTGGAAATTAGTGCCATCTTAATTACTCACCATCATTGGGACCATACCCAAGGCCTGTTACCGCTTCTTAAAGATTACCCAGTGACTGTCTACGGCCCTCATACCGACACTATCGAAGGAGTCACCAATCCGGTCGGTCATGGTGAGCGTTTTAGTTTAAGCGGCGACATACCCTTTACTGTTTTCGCGACCCCAGGTCATACTTTAGACCACATATGCTTTTACACACCGGGTCATGTGTTTGTTGGTGACACATTATTTTCTGCTGGCTGTGGCCGCATGTTTGAAGGCTCACCTGAACAGTTTTATGAATCTTTACAGTGCTTAGCTGAACTCCCCGACATGACCAGCGTCTATTGTGCACACGAATACACAGAAGCGAACGTAAAATTCGCGCTAGCAGCTGAACCAAGTAATGAAACATTGCGTCAATATGCCCAACAAGTTCGGGCACTGCGCGAACATGGGTTAAAAACGTTGCCAAGTACAATTGGCATTGAAAAAGCAATTAATCCGTTTTTACGGGCCAAAGGTTCTGAGCATTTTGCCGAGCTGCGGCGGTGGAAAGACCAGTTCTAATCCCGTAAACTGCCGACCAATTAGAGTTTTGGAATGATGTACATGAAAAAATGGATAGCACTGGCAATTTCGAGTACTTTGGCAACGGGATGCTCGTTAACGCCTTGGCAAAGCGACTCTGCTGCTAATGAAACTATACAAACAGTTCCTGCGGAGCCGGTTGCAGAGCCTGTTGAAACGAATACTTTACTCGAGGCTGAGGCTATTGCTGAGCATAGCGAAGTCGAGCCCGCAGTCATTGAGCTTACGCCTCAGCAAGAAGCCGATTTGTGGCAACGTATTCGTCGCCAGTTAACCATGGAAGCGCCTGAACTTCCGCGCTTAGTCAGTCAGCGCAATTGGTATTTAAATAACCCATATTACATGGAACGTGTAGCTAAACGCGCACAACCATTCATGTACATGATTGTGGATGAGATTGAACGTCGTGGCATGCCATTAGAGTTAGCCTTGTTACCTATTGTGGAAAGCGCATTTGATCCGTTTGCGTACTCGCACGGTCGGGCCGCAGGTGTTTGGCAATTTATTCCAGGTACAGCGCGCCACTATGGCTTAGAAATTAATTGGTGGTATGACGGCCGTCGTGATGTATACGCAGCGACGCACGCTGCTCTGGATTACCTTGATGCTTTGCAAAAACGTTTTGACGGCGACTGGCTGCATGCTTTAGCTGCGTATAACTCAGGTGAAGGCCGAGTAGCAGGCTCAATCCGCCGTAATAAGCGCGCCGGTAAACCTACCGATTTTTGGTCACTCGATCTACCGCGAGAAACTCGTGCTTACGTACCGAAGCTACTCGCACTTGCCGACATTCTCAAAAATTACGATGACTATGCCAAACATTGGCTTCCCATTGACAATAAGCCCTACTTAGCTGTTGTTGAAGCGCATAGCCAAATTGACTTAGCTAAGGCTGCAGAAATAGCTGAACTTGATCTGGACACTTTGCATCATTACAACTCAGCTTATAACCGCTGGGCTACTGACCCTGTCGGGCCACACCGTTTATTGTTGCCGATAGAAAATGCAAGTAAATTACAAACTTGGTTAGCCACCGCCGACAGTAAAGAACTCGTGCAGTGGACTCGCCACCAAGTGAAATCTGGTGAAAGTTTGTTAGTTATTGCCAAGCAATACCACACTACCGCAAAAGCAATTCAACAGGCCAATAATATTTCCGGCCATATTATTCGCGCCGGTGACCATCTATTGGTGCCTGTAGCCACACGTGACCTTGATGAATACAGCCTCTCAGCAGAACAACGCTTAGTGAGCAAGCAATCTCAATCGCGTGGCGCATACAAAGTGGAGCATGAAGTTGTTAGCGGCGACACGCTCTGGGATATTAGTCGCGAATATAATGTGAATTTACGGTCATTAGCGAGTTGGAATGGCATGGCGCCGACCGACCCACTACGCCCCGGCAAAAAATTAGTCGTTTGGTTGCCTCACTCAGAAAAGCCAGCTGGCGTTGTTCGCAGCCTTAATTATAAAGTCCGTTCGGGTGACTCGTTAGCGCGTATTGCATCGCGCTTTAATGTGAGTATTACTGACATTGAGAAATGGAATCAAATCAATCGTAATAACTACCTGCAACCGGGCCAGCAACTTAAACTATACGTTGATGTTACCCGGTTAAACACGCAGTCTTAAGCAATTAACTATTCAGCAGGTCGATTAAATCGGCCTCGCTGAGTATGGTCACCCCAAGTTGTTCCGCTTTGGTTAGTTTTGACCCAGCATTATCGCCAGCAATAACTGCAGTCGTTTTAGCCGACACACTACCCGAAACTTTTGCCCCACGAGCTTGTAAAGCATGCTTCGCTTCATCTCTCGTCATTTGGCTCAAGGTACCAGTCAACACGTAAGTATTACCAGCTAAGGTTGCTTCGCTCTGTGTTAATTTCTCAACCGCCGGCCAATGGATACCAAGTTCCAGTAATTCGTTAATAACCTCTTGGTTATGAGGTTCGCGGAAGAATTGGTATATATGGCTAGCGACCACAGTTCCTACGTCGCTGACGGCTTCTAGTTCTTCAATATTGGCGTTGCTTAACGCTTCTAGCGACGCAAAATGAGATGCTAAGTTTGCCGCTGTCGCCTCGCCAACTTCACGAATACCTAGTGCATACAAAAACCTCGGTAAGGTTGTTGTTTTACTAGCCGCTATTGCAGCACTGATTTTTTCAGCCGACTTTTCGCCCATACGAGGTAACTGCGCCAATTCTCGAACCGACAAACGGAAGAGATCAGCGGGTGATTTTACCCACTCACGTTCCACTAACTGTTCAACCAGCTTATCGCCAAGCCCATCTATGTCCATAGCCTTTCGAGCGGCAAAATGCTTAATGGCCTCACGTCGCTGCGCGGCACAAATCAACCCACCAGTGCAGCGTGCAACGGCTTCACCTTCAGCCCGTTCTACGTGGGAATCGCATACCGGACAATGCTGCGGAAATTCAATTTTTTGGGTGCTTTCGGGGCGGCGCTCAAACACGACTTGCACAACTTGTGGAATAACGTCTCCAGCGCGCCTAATAATCACAGTGTCGCCTATGCGAATATCCAAGCGCGCTATTTCGTCGGCGTTATGTAACGTCGCATTAGAAACGGTTACCCCACCCACGGCAACGGGCTCAAGCCGAGCTACCGGGGTAATAGCGCCGGTACGGCCAACTTGGAAATCGACACCGCGAATCACAGTTAACTCTTCTTGCGCGGGAAATTTCCAGGCAATGGCCCAACGCGGAGCTCGGGAAACAAAGCCTAAGTCTTGCTGCAGGGCAATACTGTTCACCTTAAGTACGATGCCATCAATTTCATAACGCAATTTTGCTCGACGCGCCAAGATATCATCGTAATACGTTTTACAAGCGCTACTTTGCGCCACTACTTTTACTTCGTCGCTAATAGGCAGCCCCCAATTTTGTAATTGTTCAAGGCGGCCAAAATGCGTGTCAGCTAAATCAATGTCGTCGCTAACAACGCCCATGCTATAGGCATAAAAATGCAACGGTCGCTTGGCTGTAATGCGAGAATCGAGTTGGCGCAAACTACCCGCTGCGGCATTTCGTGGGTTGGCAAAGGTTTTTTCACCCGCAGCAAGCGCTTTCTCATTGTATTTTTCAAATGCGTTGGTCGGCATAAACACCTCGCCGCGCACTTCTACACGTGCTGGAAAATCACCCTGCAATTGCAGTGGAACATTGCGAATTGTACGCACGTTAGCGGTAATGTCTTCGCCTGTTTGACCGTCACCACGAGTGGCAGCACGCACTAATTCACCGCCTTCATACAGAATACTAACGGCTGCGCCATCAAGTTTGGGCTCACAACAAAAGGCAATTGCTGTCGCGCTATCTAAACGCTCTGCCACGCGTGTTGCAAAAGCCTCAAACTCTTCCGAAGAAAATGCATTATCAAGGCTCAGCATGGGCGTTTCGTGGGTAACTTGGGTGAATGCATCTAGCGCTTGGCCACCCACTTTTTGCGAGGGTGACGCATCACTTTGCAGTTCGGGGTGCCGTTTTTCTAATTCAACCAACTCTCGAAACAGGCGATCATATTCGGCATCAGGCACCGTTGGCTGATCGAGTTCGTAGTACTCACGGTTATAACGTGTTAACAACGCCCGTAACTGCGTGACTCGCTGCTCTGCGTGAGAGCTCGTAGCGCTTTCTTCTTCAAATAAATCTCTGTTCATGGTGTCCGTTTAGCTTGAATGTTTGATCAGCCGTTTACGTTCAAATTCACGTATTCGCTGATGAATGTGCTGCACCGCTTGGCGAGTCAAAGGATTACGATGCTCGTCGAGCACCTGCCCGCGCCCTACTGCAGCAGCTAGCTTCACTGCGGCGTTATGCATCATGTTAAATGCCTGCAGCGAGTTGCTTTTTATTGGTAAGGCCAAAAACAGGGCGACGCCGTCTGTTTGGAAGGTTTCTATGGAGTCGATGTTAAAGCTGCCCGGGTTATACATGTTTGCTAAGCTGAACAACACAGCGCCATTTCCAGCGGTATCTACGTGGCGGTGGAATATGTCGAAATCACCGAACTTAAAACCAAGCTCGGTCATTTGTTGCAACAATACAGCCCCCTGAATATCTCCGCTTACGTGCAGGACAATAACTTCGTCCGGTTCGTCATTAAGCATTGGCTCGTCATCGCTTCGTTCAAGCGGTAGTTCCATACTTTGCTGAGATGGTTGCGATGCATTTGTCGTTGTTGTTTGCGACGCGCGCGATGATTCAGCGCTAGGTTTGCTATCCGCTTTTCGTGTGGCACTTGCCGGCGCAGGCTCTGCAGATTTTGTCTGCGACCGCTCAAGTAACTCCTCGTGCTCGACTTTCACTTCTGGTAAATCAAGTTCAGGCTCATCGTCACTGGCTCGAATAGCGACTTCGGGCTGAACCTCATGTTCTGCAGCCTTATGACTTTTCGCTTCAGGCACCTCGTCAATCGACTCTAAACGAGGCTCAGGAATACTCTCGGCGGCTTTTCGCGGTGCGCTTTTAACGACCCGAACGGCGCCAACACCATCATCATCAAAGCCTTGGCTGTCCACTTGTCGACGCTTTTGTTCGATTATTTCGGCGCGCTGTTGCTGCGCTTTTTCATTGCGCCGAATGGTCCATATACCGTGACCGATAATCGCGGCGATTAGCACTAACCCGATGATACTAAAAACTATCTGCATCGTACTCATATCATGCAACTCACTTGCCTAATCGTAATTGTTGTTAAGACGCTTCAGTAAGCGCCACGGCTTCATCTATATCCACAGCAACTAGCCGCGACACTCCAGCTTCTTGCATGGTTACCCCAGCTAAGTGGGACGCCATTTCCATCGCCACTTTATTATGGCTAATATAAATAAATTGTACGCTCGCAGACATTTCCTCAACTAATCGACAGAATCGCCCCACGTTAGCGTCGTCTAGCGGCGCGTCCACTTCATCGAGCAAACAGAACGGCGCCGGATTTAAACGAAATATGGCAAAAACTAATGATAAAGCGGTCAGCGCTTTTTCACCACCCGAAAGCAAGTGAATTGTGCTGTTTTTCTTACCCGGCGGCCGCGCCATAATGCTCACACCGGTTTCCAACAGGTCGTCGTCGGTCAGTTCTAAGTAGGCACTGCCGCCGCCAAACACTTTTGGAAACAACTCTTGCAACCCGCTATTTACTGCATCGTATGTGGTGCGGAAACGATGTCGCGTTTCTTTGTCAATTTTTCGAATAGCCGTTTCAAGAGTTTCCAATGCCGCCGATAAATCGTCGTTTTGCTGATCCAGATATTGCTTGCGCTCTGCGAGGGTTTCCGCTTCCTCGATGGCTGCTAAGTTAATGGCTCCAAGACGTTGGATGGCGTTTTGTAAACGCTCCAATTCTGTTTGCCAAGCTTTTTCATCTGCGGTTTCAGGCAACTGCTCAAGCACTGGTTTTAATGGTTGGTTCATTTCTTGTAGCACGGCCAATACGTTGCGAGTGCGCTCTTGCAGCGCAGCAAGCTCCATTTGGCTACTTTGCAATTGCGCGCGAACTTTTTCCACTTGTCCATGCACACCTTGTGCGCCTTGGCTAATTTCACGAATTTTAGCTTCTTGTTCGCTTAAGGTATTCGCCCACGTACGCCGCTCTTCGTCCACCTGCTCGCGCGTTTGCAACAGTTCCTCAAGCTGCATGGCTAACAGCTCAAGCTGCTCTTGGCCTTCAACATCGGGTTCATTTAACTGTTGTAACTGTTCGTGTAATTGCTGCTGTTGCTGCGCAACACGACTTATCAGCGTTTGATGGTGTTGCAACTGGGTTTGCGCCTGCTGCAGTTGCATGGTCAATTGTTGTAACTGTTGTTGCGCGGTCGTTAAAGCATCTCGCGATTGCTGCCGCGCCAACTGCAGTTCACTGCGTTTTGCTTGCCAACTATCGTCATCGCCGGTGGGTTGCTGTTCGCTTAGCTGCAATAGCTGCTGCTCAACCTCTTGCTGGGTCAAAGCGAGCGTTTCTTGCTCTTGCTGCCATTGCTCGCATTGCTCGCTCAATTGTTGCTGCTTAAGCCCTAACGCTTGCGCTTGTTGCTGCTGCCACTTCAGTTTTTCTTGGCGGCTTGCTAGCTGCGCCTGCACCTCTCGTAGGTTATCTTGAGTCTGGCTATGTTGGTGTTGCACTTCTTCAAGTTGTTGCTGTAGCTGTTGGCGTTGCTGCTCAATGGTCGCTAAGCGTTGTTCTGCTTGTTGCTGTGACGCCAGCACATCAGCCAGCTCTTGTTGTTGCGCGAGCTGGCTGTCTGCGGCAGTAAAATTCGCTACCTGAAAACCACCGCGATGTAGCCATTGGCCTTGTGCCGTTATCCAAGCGTCATTAGGCGTTGCGCTATCTGCATTGTCGACACAGGTTATGCCCTGCAATAATGCCCACCGCGCCAATGGCCCCGTCACTTTACTTGCCAAGCTAGTCGCTGCAACGTTACGAGTGCTTAGGGTAATTAGACGCGCACCGAGCTGCTGTGGCCATTGGGCGGGTAATTTTTCTACCACCCAAGCATCTAGCCAAGGGGCAATAACTTGTTCAACGGCCAGTTGCCAGTCGGTATCGGCTTGCAGCAAGTCTCGAACCTGCCCGAGTGGCTTGATGTTGTGTTGTTGCAGCCATTGCTGTACGGCCGCTGGCCAGTCTTGCGCTTGAGCGGCTTTTAATAAATGTTCCAAGGAGCTTTGGCGCCCGAGCAGCTGTTGTTGAGTCGACTTTTGTTCGTCGCGCTCAACGAATAGTTGCTCAAGTTCAGCGTGCAATTGCTGTTGTTGTGATTGCGCTTGCAGAACACGCTGCTGCTGCAATTCAGCGTGTTCTGTCAGTTTCGCAATTTGCGTTTGCAAATCGCTGCTGTCTAATTGCTGTTGTTCGCGTTGCAATTCGTCAATGGCGGTTTTAGCGCGAGTTAATTCGTCGCTAAGTCGCTGTTGCTGATGTTCTAAGCGCTGCTGCTGCAATTGTAACTGCTGTTGTTGTTCACGGCGGCGCTGCAATGCATCAAGGTGTTGCTGATAGTCGTCTTGCCACTTTAACCAAGCCGACTCATCCTGCTCAAATCGTTCACTCGCTGCTGCAACTGTTTGCTCTGCCGCTTCATGTTGTGGCTGCAGTTCAATCACCGTGGCTTCAAGCTCTTCGCGCTGTAGTTGATCATCAGCAAGGGTTTGCTGCAACTGACTCAGCTCAGCCTGTAATTGTGCCCGCCGCTGTTCGCGCTGTTGCAGTTGTTGGCGTTGCGTTTGTAGTTGATGTTCGGTACGAGTAACGTCATTGCCTAGCTGATAATATTGCTGCTGCACGGCATCTAACTTTTGCTTACTTTCTTCAGCTTGCTCACGCAACTCCGTCGTGCCACGTTCGCTCCCGCGCTGTTCCGCCAGCCACCGCTCGAGCTCTGTTTCTTGTTCACGAATCTTGGCCCGAATAGATTCAGCTTGTTGCTCTTGTGCTAACCAGCGCAGTGCTTGCAACTCGGCTTTGTACTTGCGCTCTTGTGCTTTTAAATCTTTGTAGCGGCGAGCAGCTGCGGCTTGGCGTTGCAATTTATCTAATTGACTTCCTAGTTCGTCACGCACATCGTTTAAACGATCAAGGTTATCGCGCGTGTGCTGCATACGGTTTTCAGTTTCGCGGCGGCGCTCTTTGTATTTCGAAATACCTGCCGCTTCTTCAAGAAATACACGCAGCTCTTGGGGTTTTGACTCAATCAGCCGTGAAATCATGCCCTGCTCAATTATGGCGTAGCTACGTGGGCCTAAACCTGTGCCTAAAAACAAGTCTGTGATGTCACGTCGTCGACACTTGCTGCCATTTAAAAAATAATCCGAACGGCCGTCGCGAGTGACGAGACGCTTGACAGAAATCTCAGCATAATTGGCATATTCGCCTTGAATACGCCCCGATGTATTATCGAAAACTAACTCAACACTGGCTTGTGAAACCGGTTTGCGCGCATTCGAACCGTTAAAAATAACGTCCGTCATAGCATCGCCGCGCAAGTTCTTCGCTGAACTCTCGCCAAGCACCCAGCGTACCGCATCGATAACATTTGATTTGCCACAACCATTAGGCCCTACCACACAGGTCATTTGGTGCGGGAAGGGTACTTTTGTGGGGTCGACAAATGATTTAAAGCCAACCAGTTTTATATGTTTTAGGCGCATTTATAGTCGTTATACGTTCGCTACCAGTTAAAGATATGGTTGTTCGTGCTAAATGGCTTCGACATTAGCAGATAATCAGCTATTTTGTAACAGATTTACACGTTCTAGAACAATCTCAATAAGATAATATTTACTTACAGTTCGCTGTGAAATCAATTGGCTGACTGCGTTATAATCAGCCATAACGAATCATATGAAACAGCAAAGGATGTCTATGCCGGTTTATAGTGAATTTGGTGGCAGTTATGTGGCCCGAGGTTTTGAGCTCGCCTTTCAAAAAGGTGTGCGCCGTTACGTTTGGATACCTTTACTGATCAATGTCGTGCTATTTAGTGTCGCTATTTATTACACCTTTCATTACGCGACTATGTGGGTGGCTGACCTCAAGGCATGGCTACCTAGCTATTTACAATGGCTAGAAGTATTACTGTGGCCGTTGGTTGTGATTGGGGTGGTGTTGGTATTCGCACTTACCTTTACCAGTGTTGCCAATATTATTGCGTCCCCTTTTAATAGCTTGCTCGCCGAAAAAGTAGAATATAAGCTCACCGGTATTGCCCCTGTTGACGGTGGTATTAGCGGTATGGTGCGTGATATTCCGCGGATTATTGGCCGCGAGCTACAAAAAATCATCTATTTTTTACCCCGAATTATTGGGTTTGGCCTACTGCTACTGTTCGTTCCAATAATTGGTCAACTGCTGTGGTTTCTATTTGGCGGTTGGATGATGACCATTCAGTATGCCGACTACCCCTTCGACAACCACAAAGTGCCGTTTCGAACCATGCGCGCTGAACTCTGGCAACGCTCCGGAAAAAGCCTTAGCTTTGGCTGTATTGTCGCGGTTCTCGCCAGTATTCCTGTCGTTAACTTGGTGATGATTCCAGTCGCGGTTTGCGGCGCCACGGCAATGTGGGTAGATCACATAAGATTCGCGACGAATGACACTATGAAATAGCTCTCGACCTGTTTATAATTTTTTAACATGTTAAGCAATCGAGCAGTGTTGCAGAATGAAAAATCAGATTTCGTTGGGGCACCTTATGATGTCGCTGGTGGGCATGCTACTCATGTGCACCGCGGGCAGTGCCCTCGCGACAGCAGACAGTCTTAAACCGAATCGACCAGCAGACGACTACATCCTCTGGTCGGCCAATGTCGCACCGCCCTTTCATATTATTGACGGTGAACTTGCTCACCAAGGTGTTTGCGATGTGCTTGTCGACTCATTCAAGCGTGTAATGCCAAATACACAACACCAAGTAGAATACTTGCCCCAAGCGCGAATTGGTATGTTGTGGGAGAATGAGCAAAACTTGTGTTACCCGTGTATGATTCACCGCCCGGCTAATGACCAACAGTTAATTATTTATTCAGAACCAACCCACGACTACCCATCACACGGAATTATTACTCGCCCAGCCCTCGCCGACACTTTAACTAAAAAGTATGGCAACCCGGTTGATCTTGAGTTGATGCTAGCTGATCGTAGTTATAGATTCGTTCAGCCCATTGGCCGTATGTACGGGCAGTTACAAAGTTTACTTGAACAATACGTGCTAGATACGTCACTACACCTTGATTTAACGAGCGATAACGCGAACACCGCCATGCTATCCATGATTCTTCGCGAGCGCATTGATTTCACGATTGATTACCCAATGATCAAAGCTTATTACGAACAAACCGAAGGCGGAAATTTAGCTTTCCTACCCATTGCTCAGTTAGCTGGAGAACGTATCAAAGGCGCTGTAGCCTGCACTCGCAATGACTGGGGTTCAGAAGTAATACAGCGTATAAATTCGGCCATTCCACAAGTACAGCAAGACCCAGCTTTTCAACAAACTTTGAAACAGTGGTTAGAGCCAATTCAGCCGTGATATAATCTGCGCTTCGTTTTAATAAGCACATGAGCGCACAATGACTGTTGAACAATTTACCCCGAACACCTCGTCAAACTCGGCAAAAATAGGTTTTGTTAGCCTTGGCTGCCCGAAAAACTTGGTGGACTCTGAGCGTATTCTTACCCAACTTCGCACCGAAGGGTACGATATCGT
The DNA here is from genome assembly GCF_001418345.1 of Pseudidiomarina woesei. Classification (GTDB taxonomy): domain Bacteria; phylum Pseudomonadota; class Gammaproteobacteria; order Enterobacterales; family Alteromonadaceae; genus Pseudidiomarina; species Pseudidiomarina woesei. The sequence continues at coordinate 143,112 of NZ_LIPW01000002.1, read as the reverse complement.
TAACAGTTACGACAATGCCGATATGGTTATTGTAAATACCTGCGGCTTTATTGACTCGGCCGTTCAAGAGTCGCTTGACGCCATTGGTGAAGCATTAAACGAAAATGGCAAAGTTATAGTCACTGGGTGTCTTGGCGCTAAAGACGATGAAATTCGTGAAGTACACCCCAATGTGCTGGCTATTACTGGTCCGCATGCCTATGAAGAAGTGATGGGGCATGTACATCAACATGTGCCTAAACCTGAAAAAATTCCATTTGAAAACTTAGTGCCAGAAACTGGGGTGAAACTGACACCACGGCATTTTGCGTATTTGAAAATATCTGAAGGCTGCAACCATCGTTGTACGTTCTGTATTATTCCTTCCATGCGCGGCGACTTAGTGAGCCGACCAATTGGTGACGTATTAAACGAAGCCCAGCGCTTAGCCAATGCTGGTGTCAAAGAGCTACTAGTTATCTCACAAGACACCAGCGCTTATGGCGTTGATGTAAAGCACAAAACTGGGTTTTGGGATGGCCAACCGGTAAAAACCAGCATGCAAGCACTGTGCGAAGCATTGGGTAAGCTCGGTATTTGGGTTCGTCTGCACTATGTCTACCCTTATCCATCGGTTGACGACGTTATTCCATTAATGGCTGAAGGTAAGCTGCTGCCTTATTTGGATATTCCGTTACAGCATGCGAATAAGCGCATTTTACGCCTCATGAAGCGTCCAGGCTCAGCTGAGCGCACTCTTGAGCGCATTCAAAAATGGCGTGAAATTTGCCCTGACTTGACCATTCGCAGCACCTTTATTGTTGGCTTTCCGGGTGAAACTGAAGAAGAATTTGAAGAGCTGCTGCAATTTTTACGCGAAGCACAACTTGACCGCGTTGGTTGCTTCACCTACTCAGACGTTGAAGGCGCCAAAGCCAACGAGTTACCCGACCCGGTTCCCGAGCATATCAAGCAAGAACGCTATGCGCGTTTTATGGAAGTGCAGCAACAAATTAGTGCGGCACGTTTACAAGCTAAAATCGGCCGCACCCTGCGCGTGCTCATTGACGAAGTTGATAACGAAGGGGCCATTGGCCGCAGCTATGCTGATGCACCTGAAATTGACGGCTTAGTTTACTTAAATGGTGAACAGAACGTCGCACCTGGTGACATGGTCGACGTGTTGATTGAACATGCCGATGAATATGATTTATGGGGGACGGTGCAGCGTTAATAGTTATCACGCTGACACCTAGCTCGTGCACCGTAAGGCAAGTGAATATTTCACTTGCCTTTATTTTTAGCGGCTCTATTATTTACTCATCTATTGGCAAGTTCTGTTTCTTAAGCTTAAAGGAAAATAAACGGCTTTATGCTGAACTATACGCGTAGCGTTTTTATTACTGTTCTAACCTTACCTAGTTAAGCCGGGCGTACTTTCTTACGTCCGGCACATTGTGCTGTTTCCGCACACCAAACATCAAATAACTACTTCATAAACAACCAATCGTTACGGGCTAATTTATTTTCGTGATGAACGAGGAAAATATCATGAATCAACCGGATATTATGATCACACAACATGATCTTGACCAAATTGAAGGCTTGCTTGCTATACAAACCAAAAAACCTGACTGTGTTGATGCGCTTGAAGGCGAACTTGCCCGTGCCAAGGTGGTTAAGTCTGCAGAATTACCTGAAAATGTGGTTGCTATTGGCAGTACGGTAACCTTCAAAATTGTGGCAACAGGTGCCACCTTCACTAAGGTACTCTGTCTGCCGCGCGATGCAGAACAGGTTGAGAGCGGAATTTCGGTGTTTGCCCCAATCGGAGCTGCAATTTTGGGCTTAGCTGAAGGCCAACAAATTGAGTGGGACAGCCCTCGTGGCCGGCAGAGAATCGAGATAATAAAAGTAGCGCACGGTTAACCGTGCGCTTTTTTATGAATCATCATCATCTTTGTCATCACTGTTTAATAACTTGCGATCAATTTGTTTTGATGACTGCACACCAAGTTTTTTAAAGTTCTCAACTCGGCCAACTAAATTACCACGTCCGCTCGAGAGCTTATTCATCGCCCCATCATAATGCTTACGAACACTGTCTATGGCGTTGCCAATTTTTTGCATATCGTCAATAAAACCAACAAACTTGTCATAGAGTTTGGTCGCTTCATTGGCAATAACCTGCGCATTTTGGTTCTGATATTCATATTGCCAAATGTTATTAACGGTACGCAGTGCAACTAGCAAATTAGTCGGGCTTACCAACATAATATTGTTATCGAGTGCTAAGCGAATCAACTCTGGGTCGCGGTCAACAGCTAACAAAAACGCTGGCTCAATAGGAATAAACATCAATACGTAATCAAGCGTTCGAACACTTTCCAATTGCTGGTAGTTCTTCTTACCTAGCCCTTTAATATGATTACGCAGTGAGGTGACGTGATCATTCATAGCGCTTTCGCGCTCGGCCTCATCATCACTGTTGAAATAACGCTCATAAGCTACGAGCGACACTTTGGAATCGATAACCACGTCTTTGTCGTTTGGCAAGTGCACCACAACGTCAGGCTTAAAGCTTTTGCCGTCTTCGTCACGATGATGAGACTGGGTTTCGTATTCTTGCCCTTCACGCAAGCCAGATTGATTAAGAATACGCTCTAACACCACCTCTCCCCAAGTACCTTGGGCTTTGGTGTCACCTTTTAGTGCACGGGTTAAGGCTTCGGCTTCAGCGGCCATTTGCTTGTTCAAGTCGCGTAACGAGTTCACTTGCTCGGTTAGCGCTGAACGTTGCTTGAGCTCTTCTGTGTACTGCTGAGTTACTTGGGTTTTAAATGCTTCAAGCTGCTGTTTAAACGGCGCCAGCGTAGTTTCTAAGGTTTGCTTGCTATTGGCTTGTAAACGCTCAGATTTCTGTTCAAAAATTTGCTGCGCTAAGCGCTCAAATTCTTTCTTTAAGCGCTCTTCACTGGCTTCTAATAGCTGTTGCTTTTCCGTCGCGTTCTGCAATTTAGCGCCAAGCTCGGCACGTACCGCGGCCAGCTCTGCCTGCAAATTACTACGTAGCTGCTGAGTGTGCTGCAATTGTTCAGTCACCGAGTTTAGCCGAGTTTCGTAGGCATCTCGTTGCTGCTGCAATTGCTCACGGGCATCGTTAAGTTGGCTGGCCAACATTTTTTGCCGCGGCCCTAACCACAGCCAGCCTATAGCGCCCCCAATAATAGCAGCGGCGCTAACCGCTGCTACCACATGCCAAAGCTCCAGACTAAGCATCAGCGGCTTCCAGCTTCACGCGCCAAATAGCAGGCCCTGTTTCGTGCGCATTTTCGCCCGTGCTGTCTACCGCCACAGTTACTGGCATGTCTTCTACGTCAAACTCATAAATGGCTTCCATACCTAAGTCTTCAAAGGCAACCACACGAGCCTTTTTAATCGCTTTAGCCACCAAATAAGCAGCACCGCCCACCGCCATTAAATACACCGCTTTATGTTGCTTAATACTCTCTACGGTAGCTGGGCCACGCTCAGCTTTACCAATCATGCCCAAAATACCGGTTTTATCGAGCATCATGTCGGTGAACTTATCCATCCGCGTGGCTGTTGTTGGGCCGGCAGGGCCAACCACTTCGTCACCGACAGGGTCCACTGGGCCAACGTAGTAAATGAACTTGTTGGTAAAGTCGACTGGCAATTGCTCGCCGCGATCAAGCATGTCTTTTATACGTTTGTGCGCAGCATCGCGACCGGTCAGCATTTTGCCTGAGAGCAACACCGTTTCGCCGGTTTTCCAGCTTTCAATATCGGCTTGAGTCACCGTGTCCAAGTTCACTCGACGTGCATCGTCACCAAGTTCAAAAGTAATATCCGGCCAGTCTTCTAATTTCGGTGGCTGCAAATCTGCCGGCCCCGAGCCGTCGAGCACAAAGTGCGCGTGACGCGTTGCCGCACAGTTTGGAATGAGGGTTACCGGCTTGGAGGCCGCATGGGTTGGTGCGCTTTTAATTTTCACGTCCATAACTGTTGTCACGCCGCCTAAACCTTGTGCACCAATACCAAGTTTATTCACACGGTGATAAATTTCTAAACGCAGTTCTTCTTCGGCATTTTGTGGGCCACGATCAAGTAGCTCTTGAATATCGACAGGGTCCATCAGCGCTTCTTTTGCTAATACAGCTGATTTTTCAGCTGTGCCGCCAATACCCAAGCCAATCATTCCTGGCGGGCACCAGCCGGCACCCAATTTAGGCATGGTTTCGACCACCCAATCAGCGATATTATCACTGGGGTTAAGCATAACCATTTTGGATTTATTCTCTGAACCGCCCCCTTTGGCAGCAATCATCACTTCAATGTTGTCGCCCGGCACCATATCAATATGCACCACAGCTGGCGTATTGTCGCCAGTGTTTTTGCGCTTACCTGCAGGGTCGGCAACAATAGAAGCGCGCAGCGGGTTCTCTGGGTTGGTATAAGCACGACGTGTACCCTCATCCACCATTTGCTGCACAGTCATATCGGTTTTGTCCCATTGCACCCCCATACCTACTTTAACAAAGCAGGTGACAATACCGGTGTCTTGGCAAATTGGACGATGACCTTGAGCCGACATCCGTGAATTGGTAAGTACTTGGGCAATGGCGTTCTTCGCCGCGTCACTTTGTTCGCGGTGGTAGGCTTTTTCTAGCGCCTGTACGAAATCTAGCGGGTGATAATACGAAATGTACTGCAACGCATCTTCAATGCTTTCAATAAAGTCTGCCTGACGAATAATAGCCATGAATACCTCGGAATTCGCTTAAGTTTCAATTTCAGGGGGTAACGTAAAGTTGACGCTATCATAGCCTTTTGTCACCACGCTGACCAGTTTTCAGCACAGCTTCTTACACAGATTATGATATGCTTCACAGCAGATTTAGCATGGAGGTTTTGCAGTGCCGTTAGTCGCCGTTCAATTGCCGATCAAATCACCTTTAGCCGAGGTTTTCGAGCGCTGTGCGCACGAGCCTTGGGCATTGCTGTTAGATAGCTGTAACAGCGCTGCCGGGCAATGGGACATGATTTTTCGCCAACCTATGAGGGTGGTTACCGACATAAACGATTGGCCAAGCCAATTGGCGGCTTTGCTTGCCCAAACGCCCAGTTACCAAGGCCCTAGGCATTTGCCATTTCAAGGTGGTTTAGCTGGTGCTTGGAGTTACGATGCAGGGCGAGCGTTAGAGCAATTACCCACGCAGGCAGAGGCCGATATTGCACTGCCCGATATTGCCGTTGGTTTATACACCCAAGCACTTATGCAAGAGCGTGCAACCGGCGCAACTTGGTTGTTGGCCGAGGCCTCACAAACAAAAGCTTTAAGCGACTACTGGTTATCGGCTGAGCAACCAGCACAGCAAAGTTTTACCCTGAAGAGCGCTTGGCAGAGCAATATGACAGCTGAGCAATATGCTGATAAATTCAAGCAAGTACAAAACTACTTGCTTGCCGGTGATTGCTATCAGGTTAATTTGGCACAACGTTTTCAAGCCAACTACCAAGGCAATACTTGGGCGGCGTACCAAAATCTGCGAGCCCACAATAATGCGCCTTTTTCAGCATTTTTTAAGTTACCCCAGGGCGCCCTGCTGTCATTGTCACCAGAGCGTTTTTTAGCCATTGATGCTAACGGTCATGTGGAAACCAAGCCGATTAAAGGCACCCGACCTCGACAAGCTGATCCGCACCGTGATAAAGCCATGGCCGAAGCCTTGCAGCACTCCTCTAAAGACCGCGCCGAAAACGTTATGATCGTCGACTTACTGCGCAATGATCTTAGCCGCGTTTGCAAACCTGGAAGCGTTAAAGTACCTAAATTATTTGCTATTGAATCGTACCCTGCGGTGCATCATTTAGTGAGTACTGTGGTTGGCGAATTAGCCGATACCAAGCAAGCCATTCACTTACTTGCCCAGTGCTTTCCCGGCGGTTCTATTACCGGCGCCCCGAAAATTCGCGCCATGGAAGTTATTGATGAGCTTGAGCCTCATCGTCGCAGCTATTATTGCGGCAGCTTTGGTTATTTTTCACAACATGGTCATGCCGATACTAATATCGCCATACGCACTCTGGTTGCGGTGCAGCAAAACGAGCAGGTTGGCCATATTTACTGCTGGGCGGGCGGCGGTCTGGTGGCTGACTCTGAATGTGCCGCAGAGTACCAAGAAACTTTCGATAAAGTGGCCCGAATTCTGCCAGTGTTGAGCACGGAGTCGCCACTAGTATGACCCGTGACGAATTTTTACATAGGTTTCAGTTAAACCCTGCCCCGAAACTCAAGCGACCTTTACTTAAGCGTTTACGCCCTGCTGCTGTCCTGGTGGTATTGCTGGAGCAACATGGCGAGCTGCAGGTAGTGCTAACTCAGCGTAGTGCTCAGTTGCGTCATCATGCCGGACAAATTAGCTTTCCGGGTGGGCGACAAGAGCCACAAGACAAAGACCTATATGCCACCGCTTTGCGCGAGGCACACGAAGAAATAGGCCTTGACCCTAGCTCGGTTACGCTGCTTGGGCAACTGCAAGACTATCCTGTCATTAGTAACTTTTTAATTCGGCCCTTTGTGGTATTTGCGCAGCCTAGCCAACCATTTGTGCGCGAAACCCGAGAAGTTGCCGAAATTTTTACCGTGCCGCTGCGCGATGTCCTACATCAACATCAGCATTATGTGTATCGTCTAAGGCGTTTTATTTATGATCAGGTATACTTTATCCCCTACCAACAACGAAATATTTGGGGGGCAACCGCTGGAATTTTGCGTGAGCTAGCCGATCACGTGTATCCTGAGCGGCAATTTATGTATCGTCCACTTAATGACTAACGGAATTAGAAAATTTTATGATTAGTGTGTTTGATATCTACAAAGTCGGAATCGGTCCTTCTAGCTCACATACTGTGGGCCCTATGCGCGCTGCGTATGAATTCTTGCATGCCGCCGATAAAGCCGTTGGTTTAACCAATGCCGACGGTATTGTGGTTGAACTATTCGGTTCGTTAGGCCAAACCGGCAAAGGGCATGGCACTGGCAAAGCTGTTATTTTAGGGCTTGCGGGAGAGCAACCAGAAACGGTGGACACCACCACGGTTGACAACTTCTTGCAACGCACCGACGAAAACCAAACTTTAGCCCTGTTAGGCACACACCAGATCAAATTCCCACGCGAAGGCGCCATCGTATTTCATCGTCGCAAAACCATGCCCCGACACGCCAATGCCATGGAACTAAGACTGTATAAAGGCGACGAAGTCATCTACAAAGACCTATATTATTCTATTGGTGGCGGCTTTATTGTTCGAGATGCCGACTTTGACGACAGCCTTGAAGAAGCTATTGAACAATCAAGCAAACCAATTCCATATCCGTTCGATAGCTGCGATGAATTGCTCAAACACTGTCATGAACACGGGTTACGTATCAGCTCATTAATGCTGGCCAACGAAAAAGTGTTTCGCAGTGAAGCCGACATTCGCAGCGGCCTGATGCATATTTGGAAAACCATGGATGAGTGCATTGACCGTGGTATTCGTACCGAAGGTATCTTGCCGGGCGGCTTGAAGGTTCGTCGTCGGGCACCAGGTTTATATCAACGCCTGAAAAATGAAAAGTCGGCCGACCCCATGCAAACCATGGACTGGGTTGATTTATTCGCGTTAGCCGTGAATGAAGAAAACGCCGCCGGCGGGCGTGTAGTTACGGCTCCAACCAATGGCGCGGCTGGTATTATTCCTGCAGTCATGAAATACGCGGATAAATTCATTGCCCCACTTGATGAAGAAACCGTGGTGCGATTCTTATTAACTTCTGCTGCCATCGGTATTTTGTACAAGAAAAACGCTTCTATTTCCGGCGCTGAAGTTGGCTGCCAAGGTGAAGTTGGCGTGGCCTGCTCAATGGCCGCAGGCGCTTTAGCAGAGCTTATGGGTGGTAATGTGAGCTCAGTTGAGTGTGCTGCTGAAATTGGCATGGAGCACAACTTAGGGTTAACTTGTGACCCTGTCGGTGGCTTAGTTCAGGTACCTTGTATTGAACGTAACGCTATGGGCTCAATTAAAGCTATTAATGCCGCACGTCTTGCACTGCGCGGCAGCGGTGACCACAAAGTTTCCCTAGATAAAGTTATTAAAACCATGTGGGACACCGGTAACGACATGAAAACCAAGTACAAAGAAACCGCACGTGGCGGCTTAGCCGTGAATATTATTGAGTGTTAACACGGACCGCTTAAAGTAAGGGGAACTCGATATTTTTAAATAACTTATCGATTTCTTCTTGCGATTTTTTGGTGATCGCCTCATCCACCCGCGAGCGGGTGAGATGAGGCGCAAAACCCTCCAGAAAATCATACATATAACTACGTAAAAAAGTGCCTTTGCGAAAGCCAATTTTAGTAGTACTTGGAGCAAACAAGTGCCCTGCTGAAATACTTAATAAGTCACTATCGTGGCTTTTATCTATGGCCATACTGGCCACCACACCAACGCCTAGGCCCATACGCACGTAGGTTTTAATAACATCGGCATCAGTTGCGGTAAAAACCACATTGGGTTTGATACCCGCTTCGCCAAAGGCCTTATCTAGCTCTGAACGCCCAGTAAAGCCATGCACATAAGTCACAATCGGGTACTGCCCTAAGTCGGTTACACTTACCTTGTCCAATTGCCCTAGTGGGTGATCTGGTGGCGCAATAATTGAACGGTTCCAGTGGTAACACGGCAACATAATGAGGTCTTGATACAAATGTAGCGCCTCGGTTGCAATTGCAAAGTCAGCTTTGCCTTTGGCGGCAGCTTCACTAATTTGTTCCGGTGAGCCTTGATGCATGTGCAACGAAACGTCTGGATAGCGGAGCATAAAGTCTTTAATCATTGCTGGCAGTGCGTAACGTGCTTGCGTATGGGTTGTGGCTATATTGAGTTTGCCTTGATTAGGTTGCGTGTACTCACCGGCCACGGCACGAATAGACTCAACCTGAGAAAGTATATTGCGAGCAATTTGAATGACCTCATGCCCGGCGGCTGTAACATGGGTTAAATGCTTGCCACTGCGCTCAAATATCTGAATGCCTAGTTCATCCTCTAGCATGCGCACCTGCTTACTAATACCTGGTTGTGAGGTATACAAGCTATCAGCTGTCGCTGAAACGTTTAGATTGTGATTTAATACTTCAACAATATAGCGCAGTTGCTGCAACTTCATGGCGTGGTCCAAAGTTAAATGCTTATGCCAAAAATATATAACACCTTAACTATTTATTCCAAGACGAATTTGAGGAAATAGTGAACAGCTTACAAGATCAGTTGAAAAATCTAGGTTTTAAGGCTTCGTCCGAGGCGCCTGAAGCTAACTCTGCTGACTCACCCCGTAATAACGACACACCTGACACTTCGGTACCTGTGCGAATTCAAAGGCAAACCAAAGGTCGCAAAGGTAAAGGCGTTACGGTAATTTTCGATCTACCCGCACAGAATGCGCTTCTTCAAGAGTACGCCTCAGCATTGCGTAAACTTTGCGGTGTGGGCGGTGCGGTAAAAGACGATACGATTGAGTTACAAGGCGATCAACGAGAAAAAGCTAAGCGTTGGCTTGAGCAGAAAGGCTTTTCCGTTAAGCTTGCCGGCGGCTAAAGTTGATAATTAAAAGACACTTCGCGCTTCTCTTGGTCCCACCGCAAGTTACTTGTCATTTGACGAAGTAAATCAAGTCCGCGTCCATAACTTTTGGTTAAATCGTGTTTATTCGCATTGGCCGCGGCAAAACCATGTCCGCTATCGGCTACGCTAACACGCAGTTGTCGTTGCTTCGTGTCAAAGGCTACGCTAATCGTGATATGCCCTTGATTAAGCTCTGCAAGACGCTCGTGGCGTTGCTGATAGTAGTGAGCAAAACCGTCTACATCTTGCTTTATTGACGAGTCTAACCCCAGCAATCCGTGCTCGAGGGCATTGTTAAATGCTTCCGCCAAAAACAGATAAATAGTCGTACGATGTCGACGCAAAAACGGTAATTGGCTCAGCGCAGCAAGAATATGACTAACTGGATCTATTGTTTTGAGGTGTTCAGGCGTCAGCTCAACCTTTATTTCGAACGGCAAACCATAAATGTCGGCTTCTGGCTGAACCGCGCCTAACCCCGTTGCCCGGCATTGCAGAATAGCTAATGACAAATCATCATGTAATGGGGTTTCGCCGCGAAACCCTTCGAGAGCCTCAACGATTTGAGTAAACTCTTCCGCCTTAGGGTACTTACTCAGTAAAATCTCGAGTGCTTCTGACCCTAAAAATTGATGCTGATGCCCAAGAAGCTCGGTGACGCCGTCGGTGAATAGCGCAATTGAGCTGCGAGCTGGGGTTCTAAACGTAGTTACACGGCTATCAAACTCATCGTCATCAACCACGCCTAATGCCATATGGCCTGGGTTTAAACGCCGTAAAATTTCACCCGTGTCGTTGAACAGCAACGCTGGTGGCATACCTCCGTTCCAATAGGTTACGCGTTCACCATTGGCAGACAGTTCAAGCAAAATAGCAGCGCAAAACATATCATTTGGCAGCAACCTGTTCATACGGTAGTTGAACTCAGTCACCATTTCAGCCACCGAAACACCTCGGTCTGACATCGCAAAAAAAGCTTGAGAAAGCGGCAGAGCGCCAGTTGCGGGAGCTAATCCGTGCCCAGTAAAGTCGGCCATTAACATATAGATATTGCCCAATGGCCCTGGCGAAATTAAGCACAAGTCGCCATTAAATTTTGACACTGGCGTTAAGTAAGTTTGTACAAACTCGAAGTCAAGGTAATTTCGGCTGAGTGCATTCTGGAAAATATGCTCAACCAGTTGATGCTCTCGCTCAACGCGAGCTTTGTGCCACGCCAGCGAGCGGCGCATCGCTTCTACCTGACTTTCATTTTCATAAAGTCGCCGCAGTAATTCGATGCGCATGTGCACTAAGCCCAACGGCTCAGGCCACAACAATACGTCAGGTACACAGGCCAACCAAGCGTCAATATTTACATCAGCTTCAGTGATTAACAATCCGACCTGAGACTGACTTGCCTGCTGTGCTATATCCGTTTGCCTGTTTAATGTCGCCGCTGACATTAGCCAAATCAACGGTGGACGAATGTGTAGTTGATGGGCGTTTTTGTAAGATGAAATTTTTAAATTTTTGAGCCCAAGTTGTTGAAGTTGGGCTGCCACGTCTTGCGCAAAAGTTGAGTCATCAACGATCAGCCACGTTGGCGCTTTATCGATGGGAGGCTCAATATAGATTTCCATTTAAAGCCACATTATTCAATAACGAATAATTTATCGAAACGTGAAATATCAAGAATACTTCGCACTTCAGGGCGACAATTAATAATATGAATTGCCTTTACTGACTTACCAAGAGACTTGCGCATATTGAGCAACATACCCAGCGCTGAGCTATCCAGATATTCCGTCTCTCGCAAATCGATAAACACTGTCGGTTGTTGATCACCAACATCGCCATAAGCTTGGCGAAACTCCTGTACTAGCCCAAAGTCGAACTTCCCTTTTATTGCAATAATGAGCTCTTTGCCGTCGTTGGCAAACTGGCGGTGTAATGGCATGTGTGTATCCTCGTAATAACGCTCTAGTGAAATACTGCCAATTGAAGCACCTTAACACAATAGTTACTTTTGACTTTACAGAAAAAAACAATAAAAAAGCCGGATAGTTATCCGGCTTTTTGCTACCGCTTTATACCTAAGCGTAGAATTAAGGCTTTTGACGATATTTTTGATAAAGCTGATTATGACGATTGTTAAGGTCAACTTCAGCGCCATCAATAAACATCAACTGTACTTGTTGGCCAAGATGGTCCATAACATCGCCTTCTGACACAAACAATGAAGCGTTTTTGCCTACTTCAAGCGAGCCTATTTTATCGGCAACTCCCATCACCTCAGCAGGCTTAATGGTAATAGCGGCCAATGCTTGTTCTTTTGACAAACCATAAGACACAGCGTTACCCGCAGCGAATGCTAGATTACGAATATCCCAGTAACCGGTTGAATAGGCTATCGCAAAGTTTACACCTGCCGCAGCAAGCGCTGCCGGTGTTGCATAGGCTTGATCATAGGCTTCGTCGTGTCGTGTTGGTAAACCGTATGGTTCGCCGTACACAACCATGATGTCCTCGGCAGCCAATTGGTCAGCAATACGCCAAGCATCACGCGCCCCCACCAGCACTAACTCAAACCCTTGCTCTTTTGCAAAGTCAATTGCTTGCTCTAACTGGCGTTGGTCGTGAGCGTGTACAAACAGTTTGCTTGACCCATCAAACAGCCCGGTCATTGCTTCCCAACGTACGTCGGTACCGTTAAGCTTGCCAGCTTGTTTAGCATCAAAGTACGCTTTTGCGTCAATGAAAGCTTTTTTCAATTGCTTGAGAGCTTCTGCATTTGCCTTACGTTGTTCTTCGGCAGAACGACGCTCCCACCATGCAGTATTCAAGCCTGCCCGCGGCCAGTTAACATGAACCCCAACGTTTAACGCTTCGGCAGCGTCCTCGAAAGTCCAGCCGTCGGTTTGCAACAAGCTTGAACGGCCTGCAATTAAGTTACGTTGCGGCACAATTTCAGCATGCGTTATACCATTGTAGCGAATTGTCGGGATAACCTCAGAGTCAGGGTTATAAGCAGTGTGACCACTTACCTCAGGCGTAATATTGCCAATTTCTCGCGTGTCATTGGTTGCCCTTACCGCTTCTATTTCAATCAAACCAAGTGTGGTGTCCAAGGCGATTAAACCTGGATAGACATGCTTGTTACTCACATCTATCACGCGCGCGTTTTCGGGGGCAGCAAGGTTCTCACCCATAGCGGTGATCTTGCCATTCTCGAATAAAATATCAGTGTTCGCTTGCACCCCTTGAGTTACCGTGTGCAACGTGCCGCCTTGCAGCAATATTGGCTGCGACTGAGGCTCGCCAGGTACCATATCGTGAGCTGCGGCTGCCACACTTAAACTGGCAGCAACTACAGTAGTTATTAGTTTTTTCATTGTTGCTCTCCTTAGTGTGAATGCAAGTGTTCGCCATGCAAAGTAAACTGGTCACTCCACACGTCTAGATTGTCTTCGCAATGCCATGTTGGCTGCGGTTTTTTGTAACCGTTGCCATTGCCATTGCGCGCACTTTCTGGGCTAGCTAACACTTTTTGCACTAAGCTTTGCTTCTCAGCTTCTAATGCCGCACGCAATTCCTGGTCACGCTCACGGTCAAAGTATTTACGTGCATTAATCCACGTTTGCTCTGGGTGTGAATAAGCACTCAATGGGTGACCGTTCCACACCACAAAGTCAGCGTGTTTGCCGGCTTTAATGCTACCTACGTATTGGTCTACCTTAAGCTGCTTCGCCGGGTTTAAAGTTACCATTTGCAGGGCTTCGTGCTCCGACATACCACAATAGGTTACTGACTTAGCCGCTTCGGTATTTAAACGACGCTGTAAGTCATTACTGTCCGAGTTGATACTGGTTAGTACACCTTTATTTGCCATCAAGCAGGCGTTTTGCGGAATCGAGTCGTAAACCTCAAATTTATACGCCCACCAATCAGCAAATGTTGAGCCACCTGCACCATGTTTCGCCATTTCTGAGGCTACTTTGTAACCTTCAAGAATGTGCGTAAAGGTAGTTAAGGTAAAATCAAACTCTTCTGCTAAGCGAATAAGCATCAATATTTCCGATTGCACATACGAGTGCGCATGCACAAAGCGTTCGCTATTCAGAATTTCTAGCAATGTATCCAAGCGATAATCTGTGCGAGGTGGCGCTGTTTTGGCCTTTTCACTACGACTTAACTTGTTGTATGCATCAACGCGTCGTTGGTACTCACGTGCTGCGATAAAGCCATCGCGCATAACTGCTTCAACGCCCATACGAGTTTGTGGGTAGCGAACAGTATATTGCGTTCCCCAGTTGCTTTGCTTGACGTTTTCGCCTAACGCAAATTTAATGCTCGGCGGCGCCGCATCAAACTTTAAGGTGTTTGCATCAGCACCCCAGCGCAACTTAATCACTTGCGCTTGACCACCAATTGGGTTCGCCGAACCATGCAGCAATTGCGCCATGGTTGTTCCGCCTGCCAACGAACGATATATATGAATATCATCCGAGTTCACCACGTCACCAATTTGCACCTCTGCAGTAATTGCTTCTGAGCCTTCGTTCACACCGCCGTCAATAGCAATGTGTGAATGCTCATCGATAATACCTGGCGTAATGTGCTTGCCAGTACCGTCAATGACCGTATAGCCGCGCGGCGTGCTTAAGTTTTTTCCAATTCGGTAAAACTCGCCATCACGAATCAGCACATCGGTGTTTTCCAATACGCCAGCCTCATCAGCGGTCCAAACCGTGGCATTTTTAATATGAATGTCTTGCCGTTCAGGCAGGCCGTCTAATCCGTAAGCTACATTCGGGAAAGTTAAACGACTTAAATAATCGGCTGATGATTGTGTGTCGTTTTCTTTCGTCGCTTCTGCAGCCTCAGTGCGCTCGGCTTGTAACGGTAACTGGCGACCATCTGGAGCAATGGCTATGCCGGTGAATTTATCTTCTGCGGCTTGCTCTAAGCGCATACGCCAAGCCCCTTTTAGCTCTGCGAATTCGGCGTCTACCACAAACTCTAGCATTGATTCATCACGCTTTGCGTCACGTAACTTGCTGTCTTGTTCGCCAACCAACAATGAACCGGACACTCGCTTACCATCGGTTATTTTCAATTGCGCGTCTTGGTTAGCAATGTTCAATGTTAGTGTGCCGCCAAAGTTAGCTTGATGCATTGGCGCTAACTCAACCTGCGAACCTTGTAGCCAAACGGATTTAATCTCACCGTTGATAAACAAGTCACCTTCAGCAATCACAAAGTCTGCCATATAGCCTGGCGCTAACTTACCAGCTTTATCACTAACACCGGCAATTTTTGCCGGCACTGTTGTCAACGCTGCTAAGGCTTTATCAGCACTTAAACCATGCTGTACAGCACGGCGTAAGTTTGGCCAAAAGTCATCGGCTTTTTTGAGCTGATGTAACGTAAAGGAAAAGTCGATGTCTGCTTGGGCAAGCGCCGCAGCATTACCGGGAGCTCTTTCCCAGTGTCGAAGATCAGCCAAACTAACATCTAGATGGTCATCAACACCCTTTACGTCAGGCGCTGCTGGGAAGTCCAGTGGTAAAATGACAGAGGCTTGAGTATTTTTTATCGCATTTATGCGGGCGTATTCATAGCCCGAACCGACGTAAGTGATAGGAACTTTAAACCCAGCAAACACATCGTGAGCGCGCAATAGCGACTTGTCATCGCTCACTTTAAACACCATGCCTTCTTGTTCAATATTTGCTAGCTCAGCTAATGCTGCGTTGTATTCGACTGGACCGTTGTGCGCATCTTTTCCATACGCCTGCTCATACCAATTTGCATCGGCCAAGGTTTGACGTATAAGCGCAATTGACCCCATTAACGAGGAAGGATATTGCTGCAGCGATGAACCTTTATCGAATGATCCAAAGTGCCGCGCGCGCGGGTTGTACACAGCGTCATTAGCAATGGTGTCTGCCAACGACACAGTCACTGCTTGGCCTTGAAAAATACCATCCATACGAGCACTTTGTACCGCGGTAAAACCTTGCTCTATGTAGTCTTTTGCACCCTTTACATTGGTAGCGAATTCATCGACCCAGTCTAACTGAGAATGAATAGCATCATTCGACGCGTTTCCGCCTTCACGCTTGTTATTGTATTGAGGAGTCGCACTGCGGTATGGGGCGCGCTCAGGTTTTTCAGCTTCGGGAACACCGTAGTTGCTATAAGCATCAATAAAACCCGGATAAATAGTATGTCCACTCGCATCAATGACTCGCGCACCTTCAGGAGCTCGGTTATTCTTTGCGACACTCACAATTTTTCCGTTACGTATCACAAGTGTCGCATTCTCAAGCTTTTTTCCTGGCTCGGTATAAATTGTCGCATTTTGTAACGCAACATAGCTTGAAGAGTTATCATGCAAGCCTCGCACTGGCGTAGTTTGTGAGGCAGCGGCAACTAGCGGCAATGCGGCACAAACAGCCAATGTCAGCTTACTGAGGTGTTTCGTCCCGTTCATCTGGTTCCCCTTTCGTGGATTTTTTGGTTATTATGCTTACAGTACTGGGGATCTGCAGTTCGGCGCAATCCGTTTAGGGATGAAAAGCGTATTGCAGTCGTTAAACAACACAAAAGAGGCAACCTATGAAATTTACAGCACAATTAGGAATGGGGCTTGTAAGCGCAACACTTTTAGCCATGTCATTTTCAGCAGCTGCTCAGCACGCGTTTAACAATGCAGACAAAGCTGTTGAATATCGTCAAAAAGCATTGTCCATTATGCAAAACAACTTCGCAGTTATGGGTGACATGGTAAAAGGTGACATTGAATTTGACGGCGTTATTTTTACCGAACGCGCCAATGATTTTGCCGCACTTAGCGCAATTCCGTGGATAGGTTTTAGTCAACCGGGCGCACAGCCAGGCAACAACACCGATGCACTCCCCGCTATCTGGGACAATTGGGATGACTTTGTAGAGCGCGCTGAGCAACTACAAAATGACGCTAAGGCACTGCAAGCAGCTGCCGCAGCCGGCGACCAAGGTGATATTCGCAAAGCCTTTATGGCCGCAGCACGCAACTGCAAAGGCTGCCACGACCAATACAAAGACTAATCACTTAATTTAGTGTTAGTTAATCCAATAGAAAAGTGCGGCAGCAATAACTGCTGCCGCAATTATTCCTAGTAAGCCAGATACCAAACGCGGTGCAACAACACCTTCACGATACCCATGCAACATGGCAGCAATAAGGTTAATACCTTTGATACGGTAAAGTACTATTGCTATGACATGCACAATAACGAGCGCCAGCAAAATATTAAATGCTATTTCATGAAAGTCGCTAGCGACCTCGCTGAAACCTGAGCTAACTGAACTCGCCAGAGGTCCCGAATAAAAAATATCATCGGTAGCGAATAAACCTGTAGCAAACTGCAGTACCAGTAACAATAATAGTAGCACCGCAGCCCAGCCTCCGGCTGCGTTATGGGTATTGGATGGTTTATACGTGCCTTGCTTTAACTCATTAAGATGATGAACAACAGCTTTTGGCCCTTTCAAAAAATATGAAAAACGCGCTGATTCACTGCCAAACACCCCCCACAGCACGCGGGTTATTACCAACGCCCCAAGCACAGGTGCCAAGCGCAAGTGCCATTCCATATACCCTTCTTCTGCGGTAAACCACATAAGCCCAACTAGCAGCACTATTAGCCAATGGCTCAAGCGCACAAAGCTATCCCAAATTTTTACCCGTTGCATTTTGATGCTTCCTTATGTTCAATAGTATTCATAACTTACCTGCAGTGAAGTATAGGATAGTAAAATGAGCAACTCAGCCAATAAAGTATTGATTGTTGATGACGATTTTATTTCACTTGAAGTATTAAAAGCCATGGTCGGTCAATATCCAGTACAAATACTAACCGCTCAATCGGGTCAAGAGGCTATCGACATTGCACTTGCAGAACGACCTCGCTTAATTTTGCTTGACCATGAACTACCAGATATTGACGGTATCGATGTTTATTGTCAGCTTGCCGAAAAGCTTGGTGAACAGCTGCCGTTAGCCGCTATGGTTACTGGCCATCAAGGCAATGACTTTGGGCAGCGCTGCGAAGCCGCAGGTATTAATAAACGCTTGCACAAGCCAGTACAGCCAACTGAGTTGGCTGATTTATTGCGAATCGCCAGCTGTATCGAGTAGGCGTTGGCTTTCGACTAAAAACTTATCTGAAAATTCGCCGAAATAACGCCTAACTTCGGCGAAAGTTTCAACAAATTCGTGCTTCTCACCATTTTCAAGCTGATTGATAACTTGCTCAAACAAACGCACGTACCTACGTAACATCTGAAAGTTTCTTGGCTCTGATAAAATAATATCAGCATAAAGATTGGCGTTTTGCGCGAATAGTCGCCCCACCATCATTAGTTCCAAACGATAAATGGGTGAGCTAAGATTGAGTAACTGCTGCACATCAGCATGTTCTTCGGCCAAATGAGCGCCGTAAACAAAAGTTGATAAGTGCCGTAACACCTGCACAAAAGCCATCGCATCATCATGCTGTTCTGCATTAATGTGATGCAACTGCGCTCCCCAGCGCTGAATACTCTGCAGCAACCATTGATAGCTGTCTTCTTCGCGACCATGACACACCACCATCAACTGCTTGGCTAGGGTCGCCTGCTGCGGCCCAAACATAGGGTGCAAGCCAACCACAGGCCCGCTGTGTTTTGCTAACATGGCCGCCAGCGGTCGACGCTTAATACTAGTTACATCAGCCAATATGCAACTCGGTGGCAGTGTGGGCAACTGTTCAATGACGCTTTCGGTTAAGGCAACGGGCACGGCCACTAATACCAAATCGGCATCAGCACAATAAATTGGCGCTAGCGCCCAGTCGTCTTTATCTAACACATTCACTACTGCGCCAGCAGATTCAAAAAGGCGTACAAAAAGCTTACCTAAGGCACCAGCGCCACCGACCACTACCACGTTCTTGTCTTGCAGGTGTACATCAGCTGCTTGTTGCTGTTGGTATGACTCGCGAATAACTCGGCGCAACACATCTTCAATTAAGTCCGCTGATAAGCCCATATCGGCGGCTTGTTGGCGCCGTGCTTTGAGCATCTTTTCTTCGCGTTCAGGAACATACAGTGGCTGACCTAACTGTCGCTTCACAACCCCAACTTGCGCGGCCAATTCGCGCCGTTGCAATAGTAAACGCACCAACTCACTGTCGGTTTCATCAATACGTTGGCGTAAACTTTCTAGCTCGAGTTCAGAGTTTGACATCACAACAGCTCCACAGCGACTAAACGACACACATCAGTGTGCATTTGTACCATAAAAAAACCCGCCAGCGGCGGGTTTTTTCGTCTAAGCAAATGCTTATTAAGACAACTTCTCGCGAATACGTGCAGATTTGCCTGAACGCTCGCGTAGGTAGTAAAGCTTAGCACGACGTACCGCACCTTTACGCTTCACAACGATGCTGTCAATAATTGGGCTGTGTACTTGGAAAGTACGCTCAACGCCTTCGCCGTTTGAGATTTTACGAACGGTTACTGCGCTGTGTAAGCCACGATTACGTTTAGCGATAACCACGCCTTCAAATGCCTGAACACGCTCACGGTTACCTTCAACAACCTTAACATTAACGACCACTGTATCACCTGGCGCGTACGCCGGAAGGTCGGTTTTCAACTGCTCGTCTTCGATCGCTTTGATCAAATTTTGATTTACTTTTGCCATGATAGCCTCACTTGCCTAGATTAACTGCCCGAACCTGTATCAGAAGCGTCTTGGTGTTGCTGAATGAAGTCATCCAATAACAGCTTCTGTTCGTCAGTCAGAGCTAGGTGTTTTAACAATTCAGGGCGGCGCAACCAGGTTCTACCTAAAGACTGTTGCAAACGCCACTTACGTATATTTTCGTGGTTACCGCTGAGTAATACAGCAGGAACCGCCTCACCATCTAAGATTTCTGGTCGTGTATAGTGTGGGCAATCTAGCAAGCCCTCAGCGAACGAATCTTCACTGGCTGAATCTTGATGCCCAAGAACCCCAGGAATCAAGCGTGCAACCGTGTCGATCATCACCATGGCCGGTAATTCACCACCACTTAACACGTAATCACCAATCGACCATTCTTCATCAACGTGGCGCGTTATTACGCGTTCATCAATGCCTTCATAGCGACCGGCAATTAGAATAAGCTTGTCATGTTGCGCTAATTCTTGTGCGCCCGCATGGTCAAGCTTGCGACCTTGAGGTGACATGTAAATCACCTTGGTATCGGCCCCGAGTTGTTGTTTGGCGGCAGCAATCGCATCGGTCAGCGGTTGCACCATCATCAACATTCCCGGCCCGCCGCCATATGGGCGGTCATCAACGGTACGATGGCGGTCATGGGTAAAGTCACGCGGATTGACTAATTGAATATCCAATAACCCATCGCGCACTGCCCTGCCGGTCACACCGTTCTCGGTAATGGCTTGAAACATTTCAGGAAAAAGGCTGATCACCCCAACCTGTAAGTTCGCAGTCATTAAAAGTCCGACGGCCAATCCACAATAATGCGCTTGTTTTCTTTGTCGACTTCTTGCACGTACTGACTCTGAATAAACGGAATCAAACGTTCAGAACGACCAAATGCATCATTGCTGTTCGCTTTCACCACCATCACATCATTCGATGCCGTGGCCATTAACTGGTCAACGACTCCCATGTTATAACCGTCAGTATTTACTACGGTCATACCAATCAAATCGCGCCAGTAAAATTCATCCTCTGGCAATTCCGGTAGCAGCTCGGCAGAAATCACAACTTCAGCACCCGTGAAACGGTGGGCTTGATCACGATCTTCTACGCCAACTAGCTTTGCAATCAGTCCTTTATTGTGTCGACGCCATTCTTCGACTTGAACTGCTTGCGCCTTGCCTTGTAATACAAGTTGCCAAGGACGGTATTCAAAAATGGCTTCCGGATCGTCAGTGAAACTTTGAACTTTTATCCAGCCTTTTACGCCATATACTGCGCCAAGTTGACCAACAACGACGGTTTGTGCAGGATTGTTCATAGTCACCCAATTCGGAATAAAACTTTAATTAAGCCGCGCTGCGCGCGTCTTTAACTAACTTCGCTACACGCTCAGACAATGAAGCACCGTTAGATACCCAGTGATCAACACGATCTAAGTCTACGCGTAGTTTTTCTTCCTGGCCGCGAGCAACCGGGTTGAAGAAGCCTACATTTTCAATAAAACGACCGTCGCGGGCATTGCGACTGTCAGTAACTACCATTTGGTAGAATGGGCGTTTTTTAGCGCCACCACGTTGTAAACGAATGGTTACCATTACGTTCCTCGATACAGTTTCTAATGTTAAGTAAATAAAAAAGTCTCCGACCGGGGTCGAAGAGGTCGTGGAATTTACCCGAAATTTGGTCCGAATGCAAGTTTTTACTAGCGTTTCGGGAACATTCCTGGGGGCATTTTCCCGCCCATTCCGCCAAGGCCGCGCATCATCTTCGCCATACCGCCGCCTTTCATTTTCTTCATCATTTTTTGCATCTGCATAAATTGCTTCAGCAATTTGTTTACATCCTGCACTTGCGTGCCAGAGCCAAGCGCAATACGACGCTTACGCGAGCCCTTGATTAAGTCTGGGTGCTGACGCTCTTTAGGCGTCATTGAGTTGATAATGGCTTCCATACGAACCGTTACCTTATCATCAAGCTGCCCTTTCACTTGGGCTGTCATTTTGCCCATACCCGGTAATTTATCCATAAGCCCCATCATGCCGCCCATATCTCGCATTTGAGCAAGCTGATCGCGGAAGTCTTCTAGTGAAAACTTACCTTCCTTCATCACCTTTTGAGCAACTTTTTCGGCTTTGGCTTTATCAACCTTGGTTTCAAGTTCATCAATAAGCGACAGTACGTCGCCCATGCCCAAAATACGTGAAGCCACGCGATCAGGATGGAACGGCTCGAGGGCCGTGTTCTTTTCACCAACGCCCAAGAATTTAATCGGTTTGCCGGTAATATGACGAATAGAAAGCGCGGCACCACCACGAGCATCACCATCTGTTTTCGTCAAAATAACACCGGTCAATGGCAGCGCTTCACTAAAAGCTTTGGCGGTATTCGCGGCATCTTGGCCAGTCATGGCATCAACTACAAACAAGGTTTCAATTGGGTTGATGGTCTGATGTAACGCTTTAATTTCATCCATCATGGCGTCGTCGATAGCGGTACGACCCGCGGTATCCACCAACACCACATCAATAAATTTCTTGCGGGCGTGGTCAATAGCTGCCTGTGCTATGGCCACCGGCTTCTGTTCGGTCGACGATGGGAAAAACTCAACCTCAACTTCGGCAGCCAAGGTTTCAAGCTGTTTAATGGCGGCTGGACGATATACGTCGGCACTAACCACCAATACTTTTTTCTTCTGCTTTTCACGTAGAAAACGTGCTAGCTTGCCCACGCTGGTGGTTTTACCAGCACCCTGTAAACCAGCCATCAGCACTACAGCCGGTGGCTGCGCGGCTAAATTAATCGGGGCATTGCCCTCACCCATGGCGTGTTCTAGTTCTTTTTGTACAATTTTCAAGAACACTTGGCCAGGCGTTAAGCTTTTATTAACTTCAGCCCCTAAGGCTTGTTCTTTGACGCGGCTGACAAACTCTCGCACCACAGGCAAGGCTACGTCGGCCTCTAATAACGCCATACGCACTTCACGCAAAGTGTCTTTGATATTGTCTTCGGTTAAACGACCGCGACCAGTAATATTTTTTAACGATTGCGACAACCGTTCGCTTAAGTTCTCAAACATGCGAATTCGCTCACTTTCTTAGGTGACTGTCTATAAACATTGATAACGATATGGCGCCGAGTATATCTTAATTCAAGCAAAGTTTCCTGATCCTATTGGGTTTCGCCAACACAATGCATATACTGAGGTTATTCTTTTTCAGCGGCACAATAAAACGATAATGAACATGGCCATTTTGCTTCCAATAACTGTTTTTTTATACGGCTTAAGTGCCGTCCTATTATGGCGCCAGCTGAGTCGTTCAACGGTGTCAACTTGGCTTACTATGGCCATGCCGTTAGCAGCAATTGCCAGCCATGCGGGGTTACTTTGGCAATATCTAAATTATGATCATTTTGATCATCTCAATATTACAACCAGCTTAAGTACTGTCTCATTGTTCCTGTCATTACTTGCTTTTGTTCGAGCGCGGCAAGTAGGCGGTCTATTATTAACCCCTATCATCTACGTATTTGCTGCTGTTAGTGTCATTTTAATGGTTATTAGCCCGGCAAACTGGGGCGCACAGCTGGGGGCAAGTCAAAGCCTTGTCATTCATATCGTACTGTCGTTGATAGCCTATGCGGTGCTAATGCTAGCAACTCTTTATGCTATTCAGTTGCTGTATTTGAATTACTTACTCAAGCACCATCGTAGTCATTTAGTTATTAATTACTTACCACCGTTAATGACGGTTGAGCGATATTTTTTCCGGTTATTAAGCACCGGAACTTTATTGTTATTTGTATCGATATTAAGTGGTTTCCTATTCTTAGATGACATGTTTGCTCAAGGCCAAGCTCACAAGACAATATTGAGCCTAGTCGCATTTACTATGTACGTTGTGGTGCTGTTTTTACACGCCGTTAAGCATTCCCGTGGTAAGGCCTTAGTCATTACGAGTGTGGTTGCAAGTACGCTACTTTCACTTGCCTATTTTGGCAGCCGTTTTGTGAAAGATATTCTACTTTCGATGTAGTTGTAGGCTTATTCGTGCTGAATCACTTGACTTGTGATGTCATCTGGCTAAATTAAGCGTTCAGTTTTAAGTTATAGGATTATTTTTTGGACGAGATATCCACCGCAACCCTCTTTATCATTCTAGGGGTGTTGCTTGTGCTTTCCGCATACTTCTCGGGTTCGGAAACCGGCATGATGTCGGTCAACCGTTATCGTTTACGCCACCTCGCCCAGCAAGGAAATGCCGGTGCAAGCCGCGTGCAGTATTTGTTAGATCGCCCCGATCGGCTAATCGGGCTGATTCTAATTGGTAACAACCTGGTCAATATTGCCGCATCCTCTATTGCTACCATAATTTGTCTGCGCTTATTTGGTGATGCTGGTATTGTTGTTGCAACATTTGGCTTAACTTTAGTTGTCTTGATTTTCTCAGAAGTAACGCCGAAAACAATTGCTGCCTTACACCCTGAACGAGTAGCATTTCCAAGTTCAATCATCTTGAAACCGTTGCTAACGATTATGTATCCATTTGTTGCGGCGGTGAATTTTATAACCAATGGTTTTATGCGATTACTGGGAATAAACCCCAGCGCGGCAAACGGCAGCGATGCCTTGAGCTCAGAAGAGCTGCGTACCGTGGTCAATGAAGCCAACTCAATGATTCCATCAAGTCACCAAGAAATGCTCTTGAGTATTTTAGATTTAGAGAAAGTCACAGTAGAAGATGTGATGATTCCACGTGCTGATATTTCTGGGATTGATGTACAAGACGACGTTAAATCAATTATCAAGCAACTAGGCCAAGCTCAGTACACCCGCATTTTGCTCTATCGCAATGAAATAGATGACGCCATTGGATTTTTGCATGCCCGCGACATCATGCAAATTATGACCAAGAATAATTCAGATATAGACAAGTCTGAAATAATTCGCGCGGCGCGTGATATTTATTACATTCCAGAAGGAACACCGCTAAACGTGCAGTTGCTGAAGTTTCAACGTAATAAAGAACGCATTGGTTTAGTCGTCGATGAATACGGCGATATTCAAGGGTTAGTAACCCTAGAAGATATATTGGAAGAAATTGTTGGGGACTTTACTACCAATATCACGCCAGCTCCGAGCGAAACATCCAAAATTCAACCAGATGGTTCAGTCTTGGTTGAGGGCATTGCCAATATTCGTGAATTAAACAAAGAAATGAATTGGGACTTACCGACCGATGGTCCAAAAACTGTCAGTGGACTGATTATCGAGCAACTTGGCGATATTCCGCAGGCGCCTTTGTGCTTGCGCATAAACGGCTACGCGCTAGAAATTGTCGAAAGTAGCGATAACTTAGTTAAGTTAGTACGCTTTTTACCTAACCAATGACAGCCGTTATCACGTTATGGCGTTTAACCGAAAAATAAACGCCATAACCATCCACGCTGCAAGTCTTCTTCACAACTACGTAGTTGTGCACCATAGCGACTAGCGCGTTCTTTTACGCGCTGCGAAGTGTTTACCAGCCATTGTTTGTTACGGTAGGTTTGCCGACGGTAGCCGCCCCAGCCCTCGTGGTAATTTAAGTATTGCCCGTAAGCATCCCACTTGGATACCCCATTAATTTGATGCGTCTTGCTAATAAACCAGCCCATAAAATCGATCGCATCAGAAAAATCGGAACGTGATGACCACGAATTACCGGTTTCACGGACGTAATCATCCCAAGTTCCAGTTTTTGCTTGAGAATAACCATACGCGCTGCTTACACGCCCCCAAGGAATAATCCAAAGAATATAATCTCGAGGCGGCACTGCATCATGTTTAAATGAACTCTCTTGGTACATCATGGCCATTGGCACTTGAATAGGCACGCCCCACTTGTCACGCATATCTGCAGCGGCATCATACCAATCGCGTTTTTCATAAAAAATCCGACAAAGATTTTCTGGTTCTTTAGGTGGCGCCGAAGCACACCCTGTTAGAATAAACGCAGTCGTTAAAAGCGATACTTTAAGCTTCATTACTTACCACTCCGACTAATCACAGGCTGGTGTTTTGCACTTAGCACGCCGGAAATACTCCTGTAAAAACACATCAAAACTTGTACTTGCGTCTTGTCGTTCAAGTTCATGTTGAGCAGTCACTGATGCATCTCGTAATTTCTCAAACTCATGCTCAGTAAAGTATTGTAATGAGGCTGACGTTAACTGCTCTTTGTATTTTTTTGCAAGCTGCATGCCCAACTCGCTGTTGTCCCATTTGTTGTCTTTTAACAGAGCCATAAACTGCCCAGACAATGTCAGTTCCGGATTTAGAACTGAGCGATACTGAGCGGTTACTGCCAGGGAAAAATCTGTTGACTGATGCGCTTTATCTAACAGCGTGGCCACTTCATGAAAGTCTGCAAACAGTTCTTCAAGCCAGTCAGATATTGGCCGCTCATAACCTTGTTCTAACAGGGTCAAGCGTGGATTGCGACCATCCATAACGACTCGATTAAAGTTCTTATCAGTTAACACCTGTTCATCCCAGCTCAACTCAGGGCTTGGTTTTAGAGCACAGTACACAAGTAATACGTCTAACATGCGCATTTGTTCTGCAGTAATACCTACAGAGCTAAATGGGTTTACATCTAAAGCGCGCACTTCAATGTACTCAACGCCACCGCGCTCTAGTGCTTGTGTTGGTGTTTCCCCTGCTCGCGTTACCCGTTTGGGCCGTATTGGCGAATAAAACTCATTTTCTATTTGTAGAATATTACTGTTCAGTTGGCGATACTCACCATCTACTTTAACGCCAATTTTTCTAAACCTTGTAGATGGTGTAGAAATAGCCCGACGCAGCCCAGCCACATATTCTTCAAGGGTATTGTAGGTAATTTTTAGATCGGCTTGTTCTTTGTTGGTATAGCCTAAGTCACTCATACGCAGCGAAGTACCATAAGGCCTATAAACGGTACCCTTGCCCATTTCGGAAAACTCGATGTTATCTTCGGTGTGCTGCAAAAATGACTTACAAATTGCCGGTGAAGCACCGAATAAATAAGGTATCACCCAACTAACACGCTTGTAGTTGCGAATAAGGTGAAAGTAACGCTGTGAAATAAACGATTGGCTCAGCGATTCACCCTGCTGCTGGGCGAGAACTTTCCACACGCTTTCTGGAAGCGAAAAGTTATAATGCACCCCAGCAATAATCTGCATCGCCCCACCATATCGGTGGGTTAAACCTTGGCGATATAAAGTCTTCATCCGCCCGCTGTGAGAACTGCCGTATTGCGCGATGACAATATCTTTCTCATCACCGACAAAACATGGCATGCTGAGCGGCCATAACATGTCATCGCCCAAATGACGGTACACATGCGCATGAATATCTTCGAGCTGCTGCATTGTTACCGAAATATCATTGGCAACCGGCGTAATAAACTCCATTAGAGCTTCCGAATAATCGGTGGTAATTAATGGGTGTTTAAACGCCGAGCCCAGCTGCTTTGGATGCCCTGTCGGCGCCAGCCGTCCCTGCTTGGTAATTCGTAAAGTTTCACGTTCCACACCACGGTGAATGTCGCGAAGCGCATGTGAATTTTCGGGGCGCGAAAGTTGTGCTAACGCATCGGCAAATAATGACTGCAAATTTTTTCCCTGCCTTATATCGTCAAGCCATAAGTTATAGCGAAATAGTACTGTTTTATTGCGCTTTCGTCCATTGCAGTTGATCATGGTTTGGCATTGGCAGCGCTCCCTCCCCGTGGCATGATAGACCTCATAAAGTTTACCAAAGGTTTATCGTCAAATATGACTAAACAGCGGCAACAAGCACATTTGTCTCAGTCTTTTTTTAAAAGGTTGTGCCAACGTTTCTTTTCAACCCAGCAAAACGATGACGGTTCAATAAGCGCTACCCGTTTAGCCGAGCGCGAACGTGAGTTGCAAGACGCTGCAGCCGCAAACCAAGCTAAGAGTGAATTCTTGGCAAATATGAGTCATGAAATACGTACTCCCATCAATGCAATTCTGGGAATGACACAACTTAGCTTAAAGACACACCTCGACGAGCAGCAACGCGGCTACTTGCGCTCTATTGAGAGCTCTTCGCGCATTTTGCTGGGTATCGTTAATGATATGCTCGACTTTGCCAAAATCGAGGCCGGCAAATTAACCATCGAATCTATTCCCTTCGATTTAGAAGAAGTGTTAAGTAACCTTGCAGACATGTTTGCCTACCAAGCTTACGACAAAAACCTCGAATTTATCATCAATTTGCCAACCAATATTCCCACTCGCCTCATTGGCGACCCGCTACGCTTAAATCAAGTGTTGGTTAATTTAGTCAGTAATGCGATTAAATTTACCGACAACGGCGAAATTGTAGTGGCTGTTACTCTGCTCGACATGAATTCTGATGAGGTTTATTTGCGTATCTCGGTGACCGATACTGGAATAGGCATGGACGAAGCTCAGCGCGCACGGCTCTTTGATGCATTCACCCAAGCCGACAGCTCAACTACGCGTCGGTTTGGTGGAACTGGTCTTGGTTTGGCAATTAGCCAACGTATTGTCAAACTGATAAACCAGCACGGCTTAGGGGTTACCAGTAGTGTTGGTCAGGGTTCGACATTTTTTCTTGAATTGCGACTTCCTATTCAACAAACTCAAGATCTTTCCAATCGCGATACCTTAATTCAGCGCCTGCAAAACAAGAGCGTTCTTGCGATAGAAGACAACCTAACAACTCGAGAAATGCTTACCGAGCTATTACGCAGCTACAATGTGCAAATAAGTACCTGCCGCAGCGCTGAAGAGGCACTACAGTTACTTCAACAACACAACTACGATGCTGTTATCGTTGACTGGCAATTACCGGGCATGAGCGGGCTTGAGTTTTGTGAGGAAGTACTTAGTGAATGTCATGAAGAAACACCTAAGCTCATTTTGGCCACCAATTATCATGCCCAAGATATGATTGAACAAAGTAAACGCTTAGGTGTGGCGGAATATATTGTCAAACCATACACCAGCTCTGGACTGTTGCGCGTTCTATGTTCAGCCTTAGCGATAAGTAACGAACAACGCCCAGCGACTATTGATAATCGTTTACACGAAATTTGTAGCGCGCCTGTGTTGCTGGTTGAAGACAATGATATTAACCAATTAATAGCTCGCGAAATGCTAGAGCATGCTGGGCTGCAGGTAGACATTGCTCGACATGGAGAAGAAGCCATATCCATGGTGCAAAACCGGCAGTACGCGCTGGTGCTTATGGATATTCAAATGCCGGTTATGGATGGGCTTACTGCTGCGGAAAAAATTCGTAGCTATTTTTCATATCAACAACTGCCTATCATTGCGATGACAGCAAATAGTAGCAGTGAAGATATTGAACGTTCGCTAGCTGCTGGTATGCAAGATCACATTAGCAAGCCTATAGACGAGAAGGTGTTACATCAGGCGCTCGAAAAATGGTGTTTGCGAGGTGACTACGAGGCATCGACGACGCAAGAAGTGGTCGAGAAAGTAACGCCAAGTATTGTTTATCCAAGTCGCCAAGGCATTGAGTTTAACGCTGCGCTTGAGCGTTTAGGGCACAACATGGGGCTTTATCAAAGTCTTGTTGATCGGCTATATAGCGAGTACCAACAGGCGCCCCAAAAAGTGGTTGAGTTTCTTTCAAAAGGCCAACACGAACAAGCGAAGCGATTTTTCCATTCTCTAAAAGGAGCCGCCGCCAACCTGGGCTTCGTAAAACTCTCAAGCGTCGCGGCAAAACTGGAAAAAAGTATGGCTGCTGGTGAAATTGGTGAAGTGGCCGATCACATTACGCAACTTGATCCGTTACTAGAACAAGCACATCAATCTGTAACTGACTTGGTTTTATGGCATAAACGTCAGCAAATAACAGGAAAACGCTCATGACACGATTTCTATTTCTCATTCCACTATTGTTAAGTGTCATTTGGCTAATTTACTTACGAATAAACGGTTGGAGCCTAAAGCAGGGTTTAAAAGGCTTTATTTATATTGCTATTTTTAGTGGGTTTATCGCTGTCATTTATAGTTTGCTACTGTGGCTTACAGGCCGTTAAACCCAAGAGCTCTGAGCACTCGTAAAACCAGTGCCCAGAGCGCATTTTATGGTTCTAACAAAGGTTAACCAACCAACGCCAGCAAAATACCCGCAGCGACAGCACTGCCAAGTACACCCGCCACATTTGGCCCCATTGCGTGCATGAGTAGGAAGTTTTGGGGGTTGGCCTCTAGCCCAACTTTATTGACGACGCGCGCAGCCATCGGTACGGCAGAAACGCCAGCGGCACCTATCAACGGATTAATCGGTTGCTTACTAAGCTTAGCCAGTACTTTCGCCATCAATACTCCAGAAGCTGTACCAACACCGAACGCCACAGCACCCAAAGCTAAAATACCTAAGGTTTGTAGTGACAAAAACTCAGAAGCGGAGAGCTTAGAGCCCACGGCCAAACCAAGAAAGATAGTAACAATATTAATGAGCTCGTTTTGTGCTGTTTTACTCAGCCGGTCAACAACACCCGCTTCGCGCATTAAGTTACCCAAACAGAACATACCCACTAGTGGCGTCGCCGTTGGTAAAAACAATAAGGTGAGCAACAGCACCGCCAATGGAAAAAGTATTTTTTCTTTACGCGCTACCGGCCGCAACTGTTTCATTTGAATTTTACGCTCGGCTTCGGTAGTCAGTAATTTCATAATTGGCGGCTGAATAATTGGTACCAAAGCCATGTATGAATAAGCCGCAACCGCTATTGCCCCAAGCAAATCAGGACTTAACCGTGACGCCAAAAATATGGCCGTTGGGCCATCTGCACCACCAATAATTGCAATGGCCGAGGCATCCGCTAAGGTAAAGTCAAACCCTGGTAAGCCATTTAACGCAATGGCCCCCAGTAATGTTGCAAAAATACCAAATTGAGCAGCCGCACCAAGCAACAAGGTACGCGGATTAGCCAATAACGGACCGAAATCCGTCATCGCACCAACCCCCATAAAAATCAGCAGCGGGAATACGCCGGTTTCAATACCTACGTAATAAACGTAATACAGCAAACCACCGGGATCGGTAAACCCAGCTTGCGGAATATTCGCTAATATGGCACCAAAACCGATCGGCAATAACAGTAGTGGTTCAAATTTTTTGTGAATAGCAAGGTACAGCAACAACGCACCAACCAGCATCATCACGCCTTCACCCCAAGTAAAGGCGGCAATAGCGGTGCTATCCCATAACGTTAATAAGCGCTCCATGCGGTTACTCCAAAGTCAACAGAACATCACCAACCGCAACACTGTCGCCTTCCTTGGTTTGGATATGCGCGACGGTACCATCATGCTCAGCCTTGATGTCGGTTTCCATTTTCATGGCTTCAAGAATGATCAATACATCGCCGGCTTTTACTTGTTGCCCTTGCTTGACTTGAACTTTGAACACGTTGCCTGCAAGCGGCGCTTTCACGTCACGGCTTTCAGCATTTGTTGGCGTTGCGGTTGATGTGGTCGCCGGCGCTGCCGAAACAATTTGCCCTGACGGCGCTACTTCAACGGTAAATACTTTGCCGTCAACTTTAACGTCGTAAACCGCCGCCTCGCCGTTACTTGGCGCAGAGCCTGCTGAAGGGTTTGTTGAAGTTTGATCATTGCTTACAGCGCTACCTGCAGATGGAGCCGGCTCAAACGCATCTGGGTTACCACGGTTCTTCAAAAACTTCAGACCAATTTGTGGAAATAACGCATACGTCAGCACATCGTCAATTTCTGCCTCTGCCAGCTTAATGCCATCTTCTTTGGCTTTAGCCTGCAATTCTTGAGTAAGTTTTTCTAGCTCATCGTCAATTAAGTCAGCCGGGCGAACTGTAATAGGCTCATCGCCTTCAAGCACCTGCTGCTGCAATTCTTTGTTTACAGGGGCTGCAGTAGCACCATATTCACCACGTAATACACCACGCGTTTCTTTCGAAATCGATTTATAACGCTCACCACTGAGCACGTTTAACACGGCTTGTGTGCCAACAATTTGTGACGTAGGTGTTACCAGCGGAATAAAACCAAGGTCTTCTCGTACCCGTGGAATTTCCTCGAGTACCGCCTCAAACTTGTCTATCGCACCCTGCTCACGCAGTTGATTTTCCATGTTGGTCAACATGCCACCAGGTACTTGCGCTAATAAAATACGAGCGTCAATACCTTTTAATGACCCTTCAAATTGCGCATATTTTTTGCGTACATCACGGAAGTAACTAGCCACTTCTTCGAGCTTATCTAACCGTAAGCCGGTATCACGTGAGGTACCCTCGGTCATTGCGACAATGGTTTCTGTGGCCGAGTGCCCGTAAGTCATACTCATTGACGAAATAGCGGTATCCAACATATCAATGCCGGCATCAATGGCTTTCTGATAGGTTGCAGTGCTTAACCCTGTTGTGGCGTGACATTGCATGGCGATTGGAATATCAACGGTTTTCTTCAGTGCTGAAATTAACTCGAACGCCGGCTCAGGACGCAGCAAACCAGCCATATCTTTAATACATAGCGAATCACAACCCATTTGCTCAAGTTGCTTCGCCATTTCAAGCCATTTTTCTAATGTATGAACAGGGCTAACCGTATACGACATCGTGCCTTGCGCATGGCCATCAACGTCTTTTGCTGCTTTGATAGCCGTTTCTAAATTGCGTACATCGTTCATCGCATCGAAAATACGAAACACATCCACGCCATTTTCACGGGCGCGCTCAACAAAACGGCGCACGACGTCGTCTGCATAATGTCGGTAACCTAACAAGTTTTGACCGCGCAACAACATCTGCTGTGGCGTTTTCGGCATGGCCTTTTTAATTTCGCGAATACGTTCCCAAGGGTCTTCACCTAAATAACGAATACAGGCATCAAATGTAGCTCCGCCCCACGACTCCATGGACCAATAACCCATATTATCCAGCTTCTCTGCCATTGGTAGCATATCGTCGAGACGAAAACGTGTAGCGAGCAATGACTGATGCGCATCACGAAATACCAGTTCTGTTAGTTTTAACGGGTTCGACATTTAAGCGCTCCTTACTTGTTGTTTTGCGGATTCGTGGCACGACGATGCTGGTGCACAGCTGCAGTGATTGCTGCTAGCTGTTGCGCAGTCGGGCTTGATGCAGCAGCTGAGCCTGGCTCGCCATCAGCGTCAGGCTTATCAGCAATGATACGTAATACATTCATTGCGCCGATCAAAATCGTAAGAAAAACAAATACTGTCACCATCCCGGTAACCATAATTGCAAATGCTTCAGATATTAGCCCATTCATAACAGGTCCACGTCCATCCGTTTGTTATTTAATTTGAGTTGTTTATCAGCATAACACAACATCTTCAAAAACGGACTGTTACGGGTATAAGCAAGAGCGATATTAAAAATCAAGAGCGATATTAGCTATTGGATATTGGATATTGGATATTGGATATTGGATACTAGGAAAAGGGCTAGAACGATATTGGCTAGATGTCGCGGGTATTTAGGTTTTAGCTAATATCTAATATCTAATAGCTAATATCGTTTTCGACTTTCAGAGATATGGCGCACTCGGGAGGACTCGAACCTCCAACCGCTCGGTTCGTAGCCGAGTACTCTATCCAGTTGAGCTACGAGTGCGTTTTTGAGTTTGGCTTGTCAACAAATGGCGCACTCGGGAGGACTCGAACCTCCAACCGCTCGGTTCGTAGCCGAGTACTCTATCCAGTTGAGCTACGAGTGCGTTGTTGACAAATGGCGGTGAGGGAGGGATTCGAACCCTCGATAGAGCTACAAACCCTATACTCCCTTAGCAGGGGAGCGCCTTCAGCCTCTCGGCCACCTCACCGCTTACTTGTGGCGTTGAATTCTAGCGACCTTGAGAAATATGTCAAACGATTTTTTAGAAATAACAGTTCGTTTGTGGGAATTTTGAACATCTCGAGCAAAAATCCGGCATAAACCGCTATTTTCTATTAAATTGAAATTTATAACGACTTCAAATAAACAAAAAAGCCGACCTAAAAAGATCAGCTTTTAAGTAAGATTAATTGTCGTTCTCTGGCTTCTCGCTGTCTTGATGCTCAGCTTGAATACGCATATAAATTTCTTCACGGTGTACAGAAACATTCTTTGGTGCGTTCACCCCAATACGCACCTGGTTTCCTTTAACACCCAATACTGTGACTGTGACCTCATCACCTATCATTAAGGTCTCACCCACTCTGCGGGTTAAGATCAACATGAGCCTACTCCTTCCCTACTTCCGTTTCCCATGCGGTTCAGTATAGAACATCACCGCACCATCAGCCTGTTTTTTTAGTACACAGTGAATATATCACAATTGTTATAAGAGTCACGACTCTTTGCATAGCTATTCATCGTGTTTTGCAAGTAAACGGTTATTCTAGCAAGGAATTCATGCTAACACAGCCGCCTAGTTTGCTCTCTTAACTGCACCATTATGCAGTCTACCGCAATTTTTTAGCGTATCTTTCATCCAAGCAATAATTCAAGCTTGGCTTGTGCCGCTTGCAATGCCTTATCAAGCTTACTAGCGTCGTTACCGCCTGCTTGCGCCAAATCGGGACGACCGCCGCCCTTGCCACCAACTTCGGCAGCAGCTGCGTTTACCACGTCGCCAGCTTTAACACGCCCTGTTAGGTCCTTCGTGACCCCAACAATCAAACTTACTTTATCTTCAACAGCTAAACCTAGTATCACAATGCCTGACTGCAACTGGTTCTTCAAGTCGTCCACCATGGTACGTAATGCTTTAGACTCAACATTACTCACCTGCGCAATAATCACCTTGGTGTCAGCAATAGTTATCGCACTATCAACTAAGCTTGAACCAGCTTGCGCAGCCATTTGCTGATTTAAGTCATCAATAGTACGTTCAAGTTGACGACTACGATCAATCTGCTGCTGTAATCTTTCAGCCACATGCGCGGTATCTGTTTTTAACATGCCCGCAGCTTTACGCAATTGCTGTTGCTGTTGCAGAGTAAACTGTACGGCACCGGCGGCGGTAACCGCTTCAATACGGCGAACGCCAGAGGCAATGCCAGCTTCTGAAACAATTCGGAACATACCAATGTCGCCAGTTTGGTTTACGTGAGTTCCGCCACATAACTCCATGGAAAAGTCGCCCATACGCAATACACGTACGTCATCGTCATATTTCTCGCCGAACAATGCCATCGCGCCCGCTTCTTTGGCTTTTTCAATCGGCATGACCGCGGCTTCAACGGTATGGTTTTGATAAATCTCTTCGTTGACTTGACGTTCAATGGCATCAAGTTGCTCTGCGCTTACCGCCTCAAAATGAGAAAAGTCAAAACGCAGACGTTCAGCGGTTACCAACGAGCCTTTCTGCGTGACATGTTCACCAAGTAGGTTTCGCAGTGCAGCATGCAATAAATGCGTTGCTGAGTGGTTACGTTTTACAGCTTCACGACGCTGTGCATCAACATGTGCAGCAACCTTATCACCAACTTTTAATGCATTTGCAGCCGTACCATGATGCGCTATGGCTTTACCAATATACTGGGTGTCAACGACGGTAAATTCGTTGCCATTAGCTACCAAGGTACCGGTATCACCAATCTGCCCACCGCTTTCTGCATAAAACGGCGTTTCAGAGAGAACCACAATGCCTTTAGCGCCTGCCGGCAGTTCTTGCACACGTTCACCGTCAACGAACAACTCAACAACCTCAGCGGTTGCAGACACGTCGGTATACCCTAAAAACTTAGATTTTTGCGCAGACTTTAAGCGTTCGTTGTAGTCGACACCGAAATTAGATGCCTGCTGTGCCCGTTGACGCTGTGCATCCATCGCTTGCTGGAAGCCTGCTTCGTCAATTGTCAGGCCTTTTTCACGCGCCATATCGGCGGTTAAGTCCATGGGGAAACCATAGGTGTCGTAAAGTTTAAACACTAATTCACCTGGCAACACATCCCCTTTTAGCTCGGCCAGCGCATCATTCAAAATGCTTAAACCGCGCTCTAGAGTTTTGCCGAACTGCTCTTCTTCGCGTTGCAAGGCTTGCTCGATAACTTGCTGCTTAGCTTTTAGTTCTGGGTAAGCGGCACCCATTTGAGCCACTAAGCTAGCAACTAGCTTATAAAAAAACGTGCCTTTGGCGCCAAGCATGCTGCCATGGCGCACCGCGCGACGAATAATGCGACGTAGCACGTACCCGCGACCTTCGTTAGATGGCTGCACCCCGTCGGCAATGAGAAAGCTACATGAACGAATGTGGTCGGCAATAACGCGCAATGATTTATTGTTTAGTTCATCGGTGCCAATAATTTTTGCAGCATCGTGAATAAGCGCTTGGAACAGATCGATTTCATAGTTGCTATGTACGTGTTGCATCACTGCTGCAATACGCTCTAAGCCCATGCCGGTATCTACTGACGGCTTTGGTAATGGTTGCAAGGTACCGTCGGCTTGACGGTTGTACTGCATGAATACCAAGTTCCAAATTTCAATGTAACGGTCACCGTCTTCTTCCGGTGTACCAGGAGGTCCACCCCAAACGTCGTCGCCGTGATCAAAGAAAATTTCTGAACATGGGCCACAGGGTCCGGTGTCGCCCATTGCCCAGAAGTTATCCTTCTCGCCAATGCGGGAAATACGATCGGTAGGTACGCCAATTTCGTTGGCCCAAATGTTGTAGGCTTCGTCGTCTTCGGTGAATACGGTTACCCAGAGTTTTTCTTTCGGTAGCTTCAATACGCCGGTTAAAAACTCCCACGCATATTGAATGGCTTCACGCTTAAAATAGTCACCAAAGCTAAAATTACCGAGCATTTCAAAAAATGTATGGTGGCGAGCCGTGTAACCCACGTTTTCCAAATCGTTATGCTTACCCCCTGCGCGTAGACAACGTTGCGCTGACGTAGCTCGGTTATAATCACGATGTTCGTCGCCTAAGAATACATCTTTAAACGGCACCATACCGGCGTTCGTAAATAGCAGCGTTGGGTCGTTTCCTGGAATTAACGAAGCTGATGGGACACGTTGATGGCCTTTATCAGCGAAGAACGCGAGAAACGCTTCACGAATTTCCGCACTGGTCATTTGCATGGACTACTTCCTGTGACAATTTGGAATTAATAGATGTCAATTTTTGACTAAAGATAGCGCAAAATGCTACCACGAATGAATCGCTGCGACTAGTCTGCATCACCTTGTCGTTGGCGTTCAAGTGCGCGTTTTATTTCGTCGAACGAAAACCCGCGCTGCAACAAATGGCGCATGATTTTATCGCGTTGTTTTTGATCCTGTGGCGGCTGTTCACCAAATTTGCGCAGTAAGCGTTCAAAACAAGCATCGCTCCAATTCGGCTGCTCAGCAGCAAGCGCTTGCTGAATGAGTTCACTCGACAAGCCTTTTTGTTGCGCTTGTGCATTAATTTTACGAGCCCCGTCACCACGAGCAATACAGGTTCGCACCCATACTTGGGCAAAGCGTTGGTCCGATTGCCAACCTTGCTGCTGTGCTTTTTCTAGAACTAACTCGACAACATTGTGGTCGAACCCTCGTTGCTTAAGCTTTTGTCTGAGCTCTTGGGCAGAGTGCTCGCGGCGCGCCATAAGCCGAACTAACACTTCTTCGGCTTGTTGGGCGTCATTACTGCGATCGTCACTTTGCTCGTCGGTCTGGTCAATGGACGGTTTCATAGCGTCTATACTTGCCTGTAATTATCGATCATTAAAAGGAATCGTTATGTTTTATCGCTTTACATTGATTGCTGTCATGTCGTTCACCATGTTAGCAGCTTGCCAACCGGCCACCAACACACCCAATACAATCACTGTGCAAGCTGAAGCCGAAACATTTCACCAACCAGACCAAGCTCAATTAACACTCAACGTAAGTCAGTCTGGTGATGATCTGGTCGCCCTGAAAGCTCGCGTTGATCAACAAACCTCTGAAGTGATTATGTTCTTGCGCGAACAAGACATTCCGGAGCAGGCAATAACCTCATACCGTCTTAGCGCAGCGCCGATTTATGATTACCAAGAAGGAAAGCGAATTCAGCGTGGTTTTAACGTGTCGCGCACTATTCAAATTCAGCTAACAGAGTTGGCTATTTACGACATTATTCTTGATCATGCTCTCGCCTCTGGCGTAACCGAAATTAGCCAAGTTCAGTTTTTAGTCAGCGAGCCCGACCTGCTCTACAATGACGTTCTGCAACAAGCCGTAAAAAATGCGCGCACCAAAGCTGAGCTGTTGGCGGCCGCTGCAGGGGTAAAAATTGTCGCTGTGGCACAAATACAAGAAATTAGTCAGGCGCCTAAAGCATTCGCATTAGAGTCGGCACGTTTTCGGCAGGCCGACCAAGTTAGTTTACCTGGTACTCAAGCCATTCGCGCGCAAGTGGCTTTAACTTATGCTATCGCGCCGCAATAATCTGTAGCCGGTAAGCTCAGCGTCATACAGTGTATGGCGCCACCGGCTTTAATAAACTCATTCGCGAGCACTGGAATAACCGTGACTGACGGCAATGCTGCGCGCAGCGTTGCTAAAGCTTCAGCGTCTTCGGCAAGCTCAAATTGTGGCAATAACACATAGTTAGCTCCACGCACTAAATTCACATAACTTGCCAGCAATGCTCGCTGGCCACGCGGAAATACTCCTGGCACTGCGCGCACACTCTGGTACTCCGACGCAATGGGCGTTAAAGCTTCAGGCTGAGGCAACACAACAATGTTGTAAGGCTGGCCGTTGGCATTGCGCCATGACTTTATGGCATTAAGTTGGCGTTGGTAGTGTTCAAATAGCGCACTACTGGAACTGGGCATAGCACAGGCGACGATATCTTCAGCTAAAAATTGTACCTGATTGTCAGTATGCCCGCCTGTTTCGTCGGCAGGGTGCGCAAAGTCTAGCCAATACACATGGCTTAATTTCAAGTGCTGAATTAAATATGTTTCAATGTCACTGCGTGTCCATTGCGGATTATTGCGCATAACACTAACGCCGTGAACAACCGCCACACCAGCACCATCGGTGCTTATCGCGCCCCCTTCAAGCACTAAATTCGGGTGTGCTCTAAAGGCAACGCCCAACTGCTGACAAAGTTGCGCAGCAAAAGCTTGATCGTCCTGCGTGTCAGGGTACAAGCCATGCCATGCAGAAAACTTAAAACCATGGCCAACCACGCGGTTATTTTCACGCACCCATAGTGGCCCAATGTCGCGCGGCCAGGCATCGTTGTAACGTATTTGCAGCAAGGGTTGCTGGCTGACAGGTTCGCATGAAATATTGGGGTGAACGCCAAATAGCAGCTGTTGATCGCTCGTGTTGTCTTGCAACCGAGCTGCTAGCGCCACTAATTGCTGCTGAGCAGGACGGCCATTATCGCGCCATACATCATCGCGAAATGGCCATAAAGCTAGTAGCGGGCCGGATAATTGCCAATCAGCTAACAGACTCATTGCCGTGTGCGTTTTTTCCCAGTCGCAATACGTTGTTTAGGCTTCGGCTTGCGAGGCTTGTTTTCAATCTCAGCATCGATATTTCGAACATTTCGGCCACTACCTCTGCGCTCTTTACCTTTGCTACCTGCTGTAGGCTTGGCTTCGGTAGCGGACTCTTGGCGATGTGTAGGAGCTTGACCACGCTGTTGCAATTTTTGTGCATGAGCTCGGCGCGCACGCGAGTAGCGTTTCTGACGAGATTCGCCTTGGCGCGGGTCAATAAAGGTACGTGTTTCTTCTGGTAACTCAACTAAAGCGCGCAGGTAGTTAATGTCCTTTAACGACAATTCGCCCCAACCGCTTTGTGGCAAGCCTTGCTCTAATTTGATGTTGCCATATCGCACACGAATCAAGCGGCTTACTTGCACGCCTTGAGATTCCCATAAGCGACGAACTTCGCGATTACGGCCTTCGGTAAGCACCACACGAAACCATTGGTTCATGCCTTCACCGCCACCGCGTTTTATTTCCTTGAAGTTTGCTGGGCCGTCTTCTAATTGCACGCCCTGCTTGAGTTTACGCATCATGGCATCGGTTACTTCACCAAACACGCGCACCGAATATTCACGCTCAATTTCGTGGCCTGGGTGCATCAAACGATTCGCTAATTCACCGTCTGTGGTAAACAACAGTAGCCCTGAGGTGTTCACATCTAGACGCCCCACAGCAACCCAACGGGTGCCCTGCACACGAGGTAAGCGGTCATAAACGGTCGGGCGCCCTTCTGGGTCTTTACGAGTACAGAGTTCGCCCTCAGGCTTGTGATACATCAGTACGCGACACACCACGTCTTCTGGCTGCTTGATACTCACTTCGCGGCCATCAATACGAACCGTCGCGTTCGATTCTATGCGCTCACCTAATGTGGCTACTTGGCCATTGACGCTGACACGGCCAGCGGCAATCATGGCTTCCAATTCACGGCGCGAACCGTGACCTGATCGGGCTAATACTTTTTGTAACTTTTCACTCATGGGCATGGCTCTCATTTGTCGCTGTCTCAGCGGTTATGGTTTGCCCTGTATTCGACGCCTTTTCAGCAGGTTCTGGAATAGCAGGTAACTCGGATAAATCGCTTAAACTAAAATAATCTAAAAACTCAGCTGTTGTGGCATATAACTGCGGCCGACCGGGTACTTCACGATGCCCAACCACCTTTACCCAGCCTCGCTCTTGCAGCGTTTTCATAATCTGCGAGCTTACACTTACACCGCGAATATCTTCAATATCGCCACGGGTAATTGGCTGTCTATAGGCAATCAGTGCGAGGGTTTCAAGCATGGCCTGCGAATATCGCGGCGGCTTCTCTTGCCACAATCGGCTTATTATACCACCCAATTCAGCGCGCGTCTGAAAACGATACCCTGATGCTACACGTGTCAGTTGCACACCGCGCTCTTGATAGTCTTTTTGCAGCTCCGTTAAGATGTCCTTGAGTTGCTTGCGGCTTATACTTTCGTTAGTAAAGTGCTCAAGCAGCTGCGCCTCGCTCAACGGTTGTTCGGCAACGAAAAGTAGTGCCTCGACGGCTTGTTTAAGTTGTTGATTCTGCATAAATAGGCTCACGTTGCATCACATGAATTTCGCTAAAAGCATCAACTTGAACTACTTCAACTAACGCTTCTTTCACTAACTCGAGTATGGCTAGAAAACTCACCACCACACCTGGCCGACCTTCATTGGGGTCAAATAAATCGGCAAATCGCAGACGCTGCTGATGTTGTAATAAGTCCAAAATACGGCTCATTCGTTCACGGGTAGAAAGCTTTTCGCGTTGCACTTGGTGATGGTTTTGTAGCTTGGCCTGGGCTAATGCTTGGCTAAAGGCAAGAGCTAAGTCTGCCAAGGCAACTTCTGGCAATTGCTGTTCAACCCACTGCAAAGCGTCGGTTTGCGCATGGCCAATAAAATTATCTCGCCCTGTTTGTGGCAGTTCGTCAAGGTGTTGAGCGCCTTGACGAATAGCCTCGTACTCTTGCAAGCGACGTACTAACTCAGCGCGCGGGTCTTCTTCTTCGTCATCTTCGGCGGGTGGGCGTGGCAACAACATGCGGCTTTTTATTTCCGCTAACATGGCTGCCATTACTAAGTAATCGGCGGCAAGTTCTAGCTTTAAGTCTTTCATCATGTCGACGTATTCCATGTATTGCTTGGTTATCGGCAATATGGGTAGGTCAACAATTTCCATTTTTTGGCGGCGAATAAGATACAACAACAAGTCCATCGGCCCCGAAAAACTCTCGAGAATTAACTCAAGGGCATCAGGCGGAATGTAGAGATCTTCAGGTTTATCAATAACCGGCTCGCCACGCACAAAGCCTAGCGGTAAGGATTGCTGCTGCGGAGCTGACTCAGCCGTACTCATCGCTATTTAATAGTCCACAAAAGGCGAAATATCACCCGCACCTGGGCGTGCAACACGCACTTCGTCATCGGCAAGATCAATCACCGTGGTTTGTTCTTCGCCACGATGATCACCATCAATAATCAAGTCAACTTGCCGCTCTAATCGCTCGCGAATTTCATGCGGGTCTGACTCGGCAAAGTCGTTATCGTCCAGAATTAAACTGGTCGACATCAACGGTTCACCTAAGGCTTCGAGTAGCGCCATGACTATTGGGTCGTCTGAAACACGAATACCGATAGTTTTACGCTTGGGGTTCAACAAGCGTTTCGGAACTTCTTTGGTTCCTTTTAAAATAAAGGTATACGCACCTGGGGTGTTATTTTTTAACAGCCGAAAAGCTTGATTGTCTACCCGCGCGTACGTCGATAACTCCGATAAATCGCGGCACATCAGCGTGAAATTATGGTCTTTATCAATGTTACGAATTCGGCAAATGCGCTCCATCGCATTTTTTTCACCTATGCGACAACCAATGGCATAGCCCGAGTCTGTCGGATAAACCACCACGCCGCCCTGCAAAATAATATCGGCCGCCTGTTGAATAAGGCGTTTTTGAGGGGTTTCCGAATGCACACTAAAATATTGGCTCATAAACTCTTCATATTGGCTTAAAAGTTATTTTGCTGGTTCAACTCACCACTGCGACCATATTGGCACACAGCGCTCAGGTAAACAAAGGTTTTTGCCCAACTCGCGCCACCGCCCTGGCAAGTGAAAATCAGAACCCACAGAGGCATAAAGGCCAAGTTCTTGAGCAAAAGTCGCAAGCGCCGCACGATCACCCGGCGCCTGTGCGCCAATAGCTACCTCAACGCCATCAATGCCATCTATTTTAGCTTCACTTAGTAACCGTCGTAACCATTTGTTGCTAAGTTGGTAAGCGTGAGGATGAGCGATGACAGTAACCCCACCAGCGGCCTTCACCGCAGCCGCAACTTCAGCAAAATTAGCCCATTGGGTGGCAACATAGGCTTGCTGACCTTTGCCTAAATAACGCCGAAACGCTGTTTCAATGTCGCGCACCCAGCCCTCACTAACTAATGCATCGGCCAAATGTTTGCGGGTTGGCATGGTCATTTCCTGCGCCAGTGGTGGCTGAACTGTTATGCCGGCTTTATGCAGCTTTTCAACCATGGCCTGATAACGCGCGCGGCGCTGTTGTTGCTGTGACTTCAACAGATTTTGAATAGCCACTGCTTGGTAATCAAAGTTGAGGCCGACAACATGAATTTCAAACTGCTCCCAACTACAGGTTATTTCCGTTCCGTTGATGAGTGTTAACGGCAAGTTTTCAGCGGCGATGGCCGCTTGCGCATGCTCAAGCCCCGCAACTGAGTCATGATCAGTAAGCGCTAAATGGGTAACGCCATTTTCAACCGCCCGCTGCACCAATTCTTGCGGGCTAAGCACGCCATCTGAAAAATGACTATGACAATGTAAATCGTAACTCGCAGTCATATTATATTCGTGCGGCAAGCTCTGCGCCTTGACGTATTGCCCGCTTCGCATCCAGTTCGGCGGCAACATCTGCACCACCAATTAAGTGTACTGACATGCCAAGTTCGATAAGCTCGGCCTGCAACTCGCGCTGTGGCACTTGG
Organism: Pseudidiomarina woesei; assembly: GCF_001418345.1. Lineage (GTDB taxonomy): Bacteria > Pseudomonadota > Gammaproteobacteria > Enterobacterales > Alteromonadaceae > Pseudidiomarina > Pseudidiomarina woesei. The sequence continues at coordinate 100,180 of NZ_LIPW01000002.1, read as the reverse complement.
CCGGCACAAATCACTATGTTATCAACTTCAAGCAATTTCTCTTGGCCATCTATTTCAATCCACAGGCCTTCGTCAGTTACACGCTTGTAGGTAACTCCGGCGAGCATTTCCACACCCTTTTTCTTCAGGGTCGCACGGTGTACCCAACCTGAGGTTTTACCAAGCCCTGCACCTACTTTTGAGGTTTTTCGCTGCAACAGCCAAATTTCACGGGTAGCTTCATCTTTCGCCGGCGGCTTCAGGCCACCGCGCGTTTGATATTGTTTATCCACCCCCCAAATCTCAGACCATTCTTGAATCTCTAACGTTGGCGACTTATCGGTCGTTAAGTATTCGGCCAAGTCAAAGCCAATACCACCGGCGCCAATTAACGCTACCTTGCGCCCGACCGGTTTATGGTCACGTAATACGTCTAAATAGCCCAAGACTTTGTCCGAATCAATTCCCGGCAAATCTAGTTGACGTGGCACCACACCCGTCGCCAACACCACCTCGTCAAATTTCTCTGCGGCTAAGCTTGCTGCAGTTTGGCGACTGTTTAAATGCACCTGAACGCCGGTATCTGCTAGGCGGTTTTTAAAGTAACGAATAGTTTCGTGAAACTCTTCTTTGCCTGGAATTTGTTTGGCGTAATTAAACTGGCCACCAATATCGCTAGCGCCATCAAACAGGTGCACGTTATGGCCCCGCTCGGCAGCCCGACACGCAAACTCCAGGCCAGCAGGGCCGGCTCCAATAACCGCGACTTTTTTCGATTGTGTCGTTGCAGTAAATACCAGCTCACTTTCGTAACATGCTTGGGGGTTGACCAAGCAACTGGCTCGCTTGTTTTCAAACACATGATCTAAGCACGCTTGGTTACACGCAATGCAGGTATTTATTCGATCCGCTTGGTTAGCTGCTGCTTTCTCTACAAAGTAAGGATCGGCAAGTAATGGACGCGCCATAGACACCATGTCGGCTTCGCCGTCGGCCAATATTTTTTCGGCCACTTCTGGTGTATTAATGCGGTTTACTGCCACCACCGGAATCGAGAGCTCTTGCCGAACTCGCGCAGTAATCCAGCTAAATGCTCCTCGCGGTACCGAAGTAACGATAGTTGGTACGCGCGCTTCATGCCAACCGATACCACTGTTAATAATGGTTACGCCCGCTTTCTCTAACGCTTTTCCAAGTTCAATCACTTCATCAAAGGTATTGCCATCAGGCACTAGGTCGAGCATTGACAAGCGGTACACAATAATAAATTTTTCGCCAACCGCTTCACGAATGGCTTTGATAATTTCAATAGCAAAGCGGCTTCGGTTTTCAAACGAACCACCCCACCTGTCGGTGCGATGATTAGTACGGGGGCAAATAAATTGGTTAATTAGATAGCCTTCCGAACCCATCACTTCAACCCCGTCATAACCGGCTTTTTGCGCGAGTTTAGCGGCGCGCGCGAAGTGTTTGATGGTGGTTAAAATTTGGCGTTCGCTCATTGCCGAAGGTGCGAACGGATTTATCGGTGCTTTTATTTTGCTCGGTGCAACCGAAAACGGATGGTAAGCATAGCGGCCCGTATGCAAAATTTGCATACATATTTTGCCGCCTTCACGGTGCACAGCATCGGTTACTTTACGGTGCTTACTCACGTGCCAAGGTTTACTTAGCTCGCTGCCAAATGGACTGACCCGGCCACGAAAATTCGGGCTAATGCCGCCGGTAACAATTAAACCAACGCCGCCTTTTGCGCGCTGCGCGTAAAAGGCGGCCAGTTTATCAAAGCCGTTCTTTTCTTCTTCCAAACCGGTATGCATGGAGCCCATAAGTACGCGGTTTTTTAGTTGTGTAAAACCTAAATCGAGCGGCTGAAATAAATGCTGATAATTTGTCGACACAGTGACCTCAACTTAAACAACTGTTTGAATAAGGTCACTGTACTCATTTTTGCTTAAAAATAATAGCCAATATTGATGTTAAACCGCGTGTTGGTGTCTTTCGCTTCGCCGCTCATAGAGCCGCCAACAAATGGTTGGTTACGCGCCGTAACCCAATCAAAATAGGTGTACAAGCCACCTGCCGACACAGCCACACCCAAAACATTCATCAATGTCTCTTCGTCATACAAACGCTTATCGGTCATCAAGCTGAAGTCATTGTAGAAGGTTAAATTAGTAATTGGCCCAATTTTAACCGGCATGCTGTAGGCAATGTTGGCCGAGTACAAACGGGCTTTGGTTGGTATTGTATCGTAATACGCATAAGCTCCTACCACTAGGCCTTGGTTGGCAAGGTCTAGATTGTAGTCATATTCAGTCACCTGCCCCATAAAGGTCCATTGGTCATAGTTATACAAACCATGTACGGCCCATGCAGTGCGGTCTCCAACGGTATCAACTCCGTCATTCATGTCGCCCCACTGCAAACTTGCGCCTAGCTCCGCTGAGCTGTAATCATTGATTGTCCATTTGCGCGCGCCACGCAATGCCCAACTGTTGGTTTCTGCGGCTAATGCAACCGGAGTGTCGTATAAACCTTCCCCGGTTAAACGCACGCCCACAGCATCGTAAGCATATCGATCAGCTTTGCTGCTAGCTAAGCTGTCGGCGCCACCGAGCTCGTCAGATTTAAAGAACGCGACATCAAAGTCCCAATTTTCGTCTCGGTACCGCATTTTTGCGCCAAGATCGTGGTCGTCCTCAAGCCCAACGTAAAAATTTGAGCTAAAAAAGTAACTATTCGAGTTATAAGGCGTGTTACCAAAGGGTACCTTAGTTACCCCGAGCTGACCTTGCCAGTTCTCAGTGAAGTTGTACCCTACCCAAGCATGCTGAACCACATCCATATATTGGAACCAGCGATACTGCGCCGATAAAATCACATCGCCAATTTGACCACTGTAATCAATACGAACTAAATCAAAGTCAAAATCACCGCCGCGATCTTTTAGTGGGTCGTTATAATCTTCCCAAACGTACTGTGTACGCACTGCTCCGCCAATGCGAATGGGGTCGTTTTTGGCTTCCTGCACATCTTCTTCTAAGCGTTCAACGCGAGCAGCTAAGGCTTGCCCTTTCACCTGTCGGCGAGGAGCAATATCCTCGCTCGGTTCAGAGGCTTGGGCGGACACTTGCGTTTGTGCGGCCGGCTTATCGGCAATTTTCTTTTCAAGATCAACAATACGTTGCTTCAGTGCTTCCACCTGTTCCAACAACATCTTCAGCTCTTGCTCAGTAGTTGTCTCATCTTGGCCGTAGGCAGGCAACACTGTTAAGCTTGCTGCCACCGCGGCTGCTACCAGAGTTAACTTCACCATATTCAGTTCTCCTTAACGCAATACGTGCAGAAAATGCATATGCTTGTGGTAATGGTCGATAATGTCGCCAATAACCGCGTCACGTGACCAACCGAGAATATCGTAGTCTTGTCCGCCTTCACGCAGGTGCACTTCGGCGCGGTAGTATTTTTGCTCCTCTGGCGCGTCTGTCGTCTCAGCATCTGCATGAATAAACGCAGGCTGAATGTGTGACCCCAAGTGCACTTGGTATATAAAGTCTATTTCGTCACCATGAATAACACGGAAGGTCTTTTTGTCTTTATCGTCGACTTCCAAATTAACCGTTAACCCGCTGCGTCGCATTTCTTCGGCAACATCATCAAACGCTGGCTGTACTACTTGCAACAAGAAACGTTGACCCACCGACTTACTCGGAAAATCAATAATATTATGTAGGCGTTCACGCCAGTTCTTATTACTAGAAGATGACGCCGTTAAATAGTTATTCTGTAAAGTGTCTTTCTTATGAACGTCAACGCGCAGCGCTCGGATCAAACCATAAGTTGCAATCATCAGAATAATGGTAAACGGCAGAGCACTTGCAATGGTCATGGTTTGCAGAGCGCCAAGTCCACCCGCTAGCAATAGAATAATTGCCACCAAGCCCTCTCCGCTCGCCCAGAAAATACGCTGCCAAATCGGAGTATCGTCGCGGCCATTCGAGCAAAGCATGTCGACCACCATAGAACCAGAGTCTGATGAGGTTACAAAAAACACGACCACCATTAAAGTAGCGACCACGCTTAAGAAGCTACTCCAAGGGAATTGCTCCAAGAATGCAAACAAAGCAATAGGTACGTCATTCTGTACCATTTCACCCAACGAAGTTACGCCTTGGTTAAGAATTAACTCGATAGCGGAGTTGCCGAAAAACGTCATCCACATTAACGTGAAACCGGCTGGTACCAGCAAAACGCCTAATACAAATTCGCGAATGGTCCGGCCCCGTGATACACGCGCAATAAACAAACCAACAAACGGCGCCCAACTTAACCACCAGCCCCAATAAAATACGGTCCAACCGCCAATCCAGTCCGTTTTTTCATAGGCAAACAAGTTGAATGTGTTACCCACAATCTCGGAAACATAAGCACCGGTATTTTGTACAAAGGCTTGCAACAGAAATACTGTGGGTCCCAATAGCAATACAAAGACCAACAGCAACACAGCCAGTATCATATTTAGTTCAGACAAACGACGTATGCCTTTATCTAAGCCAGTTGTTACCGAAATAACCGCAAGTAACGTTACCCCAACAATAAGAACAACTTGCACTGTATCTGACACCGGAATATCAAACAGATAGTTAATACCTGCGTTGATTTGCGTCACCCCATACCCTAGTGACGTAGCAACACCGAATACCGTACCGATCACGGCAAACACATCCACGACATGGCCGATAGGCCCATATATTCGGTCGCCAATCATTGGGTACAGGGCCGACCGCAACGTTAAGGGCAAGCCGTGACGATAAGCAAAAAACGCTAAAATAAGCGCGACAATGGCGTAAATTGCCCAAGCATGAAGCCCCCAGTGGAAAAAGGTAATCTTCATGGCTTCCCGAGCTGCTTCTACAGAACCCGCTTCAGCAACTGGCGGGGCTAAAAAATGCATAACCGGTTCTGCCACACCAAAAAACATTAAACCAATACCCATGCCAGCGGAAAAAAGCATGGAAAACCAGCTTAATCGAGAATAGTCGGGCTCCGAGTGATCAGGACCCAATTTGATGCTGCCCATCCGCGAGAAGCCAAGGTATAAAACACTAATTAAAATGATCGCAACAGCTAATACATAGAACCAACTAGCATTGGTAATAATGGCTGACTGAATAGTTTGAAACCAAGTGTCAGCTGTAGAGGGAGCTAACGCAGCGAAAGTAAGAATAATTACGATTAAACCGGCTGCACTATAAAAAACTGGTGGATTAAGTTTGGCTGGTGTTCTATTCGCAGTCATTGTATCTCCTTGGCTAACTTACAAAAGTTTCACTTAGTATAGTTAAAGCCAGAAGCTTTTCCTTATCAACTGCAAAAAAAACGGCCTCCCTTCGGAAGCCGTTTTATCATCACGCTATGTGGTATCACAATCGCAAAGCGATTAGAAACCTTAAATAACTACTGCGCGCTCCACAATCTCAACTAATGCCCAAGACTTGGTCTTAGAAACTGGACGGGTTTCGCGAATAATCACGGTATCGCCAGTTTTGCACTCGTTGTTTTCGTCGTGTGCGTGTAATTTAGTGGTACGGGTAATGTACTTACCATATACCGGGTGTTTTACACGGCGGGTTACTGCAACAGTGATAGACTTGTCCATCTTGTCGCTGGTAACACGACCTTGCACAGTACGGACGCGTTTTTCTTCAGCCATTACGCACCTGCCTTCTGATTCAAGATAGTTTTAACACGTGCGATATCACGACGCACTTGCTTCAACATGTGAGTTTGATTCAGCTGACCAGTGGCTGCTTGCATGCGCAGGTTAAACTGCTCACGACGCAAACCTAACAACTCTTCGTTCAGCTGCTCAACGGTTTTTTCTTTCAGTTCGTTCGCTTTCATTACATCACCGTCCGAGTCACAAAGGTGGTTTTGAATGGTAGCTTACGTGCCGCAAGTTCAAACGCTTCACGCGCTAGTTCTTCCGAAACACCGTCCATTTCATACAGGACACGACCTGGCTGAATCTGTGCTACCCAGTATTCCACGCTACCTTTACCTTTACCCATACGCACTTCTAGAGGCTTCTGAGTAATTGGCTTATCAGGGAATACGCGGATCCAGATCTTACCTTGACGTTTCACGTGACGCGTCATGGCACGACGAGCTGCTTCGATTTGGCGAGCAGTCATACGACCGCGCTCAACCGATTTCAAACCGAAAGTACCGAAGCTAACTTTGTTACCTGATTGCGCCAAGCCGCGGTTACGGCCCTTGTGTACCTTACGGAATTTCGTACGCTTTGGTTGTAACATTTCGTATCTCCTTACTTACGGCCTTTAGGGCGTTTTGCTGGAGCTGCTGGTTTTTCTTCAGCAACTGGCATACCGCCTAGAACTTCGCCTTTGAAGATCCATACTTTGATACCAATGATACCGTAAGTAGTGCTAGCTTCAGCGGTTGAATAATCGATGTCCGCACGCAATGTGTGCAATGGAACACGACCTTCGCGGTACCATTCGGTACGTGCGATTTCCGCGCCGCCTAAACGGCCGCTTACTTCTACTTTGATACCTTTGGCGCCAAGACGCATTGCGTTCTGTACCGCACGCTTCATAGCACGACGGAACATAACACGGCGCTCTAACTGGCCAGCGATGTTTTCAGCAACTAGTTGCGCGTCAAGCTCAGGCTTACGCACTTCTGAGATGTTGATTTGCGCAGGAACACCAGTCAGTTTAGAAACTGCTTGACGCAATTTCTCAACGTCTTCGCCTTTCTTACCAATCACAACACCTGGACGTGCAGTGTGGATAGTAACGCGGATGCTCTTCGCTGGACGCTCGATGACGATGCGAGAAACTGACGCACTTGCCAGTTGCTTGTTCAGCATCTTACGTACCAAATGGTCGCTGTGCAGGTTATCAGCAAAATCTTTTGTATTCGCGAACCAGGTTGAATTCCATGGTCTGGTGATACCTAGGCGAATACCATTAGGATGAACTTTCTGACCCATAATTTATCTCCTAGCTATCTGATACAACCACAGTAATGTGGCTGGTACGCTTAAAGATACGATCAGCACGACCTTTCGCACGAGGCTTGATGCGTTTCATGGTAGGACCTTCGTCAACCATTACTTTTGCAACTTTTAGCTCGTCGATGTCGGCACCTTCGTTGTGTTCAGCATTCGCGATAGCTGACTCCAACACCTTTTTCAGCAGCACAGCTGCGTCTTTAGGGCTGTAGTTCAGAATATCCAGTGCTTTCGCAACTGGTAAACCGCGAATCTGATCCGCTACCAAACGCCCTTTTTGCGCAGAAAGCTTGGCAAACTTGTGAATAGCAATAGCTTCCATCTCATGTCTCCCTTAGCGTTTCTTCGCTTTCTTATCAGCGGCGTGGCCACGATAAGTGCGGGTTGGTGCGAATTCACCAAGCTTGTGACCAATCATTTCGTCAGAAACGAATACTGGCACGTGCTGGCGACCGTTATGAACAGCGATAGTTAGGCCGATCATATCAGGGATAATCATTGAACGACGGGACCAAGTTTTAATTGGCTTCTTGTCCCCGGCTTCCAACGCTTTCTCCACCTTGTTCAGTAGGTGAAGGTCGATAAATGGACCTTTTTTAAGAGAACGTGGCATGTCTAATCCTCAACTCTTATTTGTTGCGACGACGTACGATGAATTTATCAGTACGCTTGTTCTTACGGGTCTTATAACCCTTAGTCGGAGTACCCCATGGAGTAACCGGATGACGGCCACCAGAAGTACGACCTTCACCACCACCGTGTGGGTGATCAACTGGGTTCATCGCCACACCACGAACGGTAGGACGAACACCACGCCAGCGCGTTGCACCAGCTTTACCCAATTGACGCAGCATGTGTTCTGCGTTACCAACTTCACCGATGGTTGCACGGCAATCCGACTGGATGCGACGCATCTCGCCAGAACGAAGACGTACAGTTACGTACGCGCCGTCACGAGCTAGAAGCTGCACAGACGCACCAGCTGAACGAGCCAACTGAGCACCTTTGCCAGGCTTCATTTCGATAGCGTGAATAACAGAACCTACTGGAATATTACGCAGAGGTAATGCGTTACCGCTCTTAATCGGTGCATCTGAACCAGACTGAACTTGATCGCCAGCTTTCATGCCTTTAGGGGCAAGAATGTAGCGACGCTCGCCGTCTGCATACAGAACCAAAGCGATGTTCGCTGAACGGTTTGGATCATATTCCAAACGCTCAACTTTCGCTGGGATACCGTCTTTGTCGCGTTTAAAGTCGACCATGCGATAGTGATGCTTGTGACCACCGCCGATGTGACGAACAGTAATACGACCATTATTGTTACGACCACCTTTTTTGTTGTTTTTATCCAACAATGGGGCGTAAGGCTTACCTTTGTACAGGTCTTCGTTAACCACTTTAACAACGTGGCGACGACCTGGAGACGTAGGCTTACACTTAACTAATGCCATGTGAATTCCTCCTGTTACTCAGCGCCGCCGACGAAGTCGATGTCCGCACCTTCTTTCAGTGTGACATACGCTTTTTTCCAGTCACTACGCTTACCGAAGCGAGCGCCGGTACGTTTGGTTTTGCCTTTTACGTTCACAGTGCGAACGCCTTCAACCTCAACTTCAAACAGCTTTTCTACTGCTGCTTTGATTTGTGGTTTAGTTGCGTCTTTCGCTACTTTGAACACGACAGTGTTAGCAGTTTCTGCAGTCGTAGTAGACTTTTCAGAAACGTGAGGAGCCAGAATTACAGTCAGCAAACGTTCTTCGCGCATCATGATAATACCTCCTCGATTTGCTTCACTGCGTCAGCAGTCATCAAAACTTTTTCAAAAGCAATCAAGCTAACTGGGTCAAGGCCTTGAACGTCACGTACGTCAACTTTGTGCAAGTTGCGCGCCGCTAAGAACAAGTTCTCGTCCACTTCTTTAGTCACGATAAGAACGTCGTTCAAATCCATAGACTTAAGTTGTGCAGCTAAAGCTTTAGTTTTTGGTGCTTCAACACCAAACTTCTCTACCACGATTAAGCGATCTTGACGAACAAGTTCAGACAAAATGCTTTTCATTGCACCGCGGTACATTTTCTTGTTTACTTTTTGGTCGTGGCTGCGTGGTTTCGCTGCAAACGTAGTACCACCAGAGCGCCAAATTGGGCTACGGATAGTACCTGCGCGAGCGCGGCCAGTACCCTTCTGACGCCATGGCTTTTTGCCACCGCCAGATACTTCAGAACGCGTCTTTTGTGCTTTAGTGCCCTGACGAGCGCCTGCAGCATAAGCAACGACTACCTGATGAATCAGAGCTTCGTTGAACTCACGTCCAAAGGTAGCTTCGGAAACTTCAAGAGCGCCTTTTGCGTCTTTTAATGTTAATTCCATCACCATTCTCCTCAGACGTTACGCCTTAGCCTTGACTGCTGGCTTAACGATTACATCGCCGCCAATAGCACCAGGGACAGCGCCACGGATCAACAACAAGCCACGCTCTGCGTCTACACGTACTACGTCAAGCGTTTGCACGGTAATTTGCTTGTTACCCATCTGACCTGCCATCTTTTTGCCTTTGAATACCCGACCAGGAGACTGGTTCTGACCGATAGAACCCGGCGCACGATGCGACAACGAGTTACCATGGGTAGCGTCCTGAGTACGGAAATTCCAGCGCTTAACAGCACCTTGGAAACCTTTACCTTTTGAGGTACCGGTAACGTCTACTTTTTTGGTGTCTGCGAAAATTTCTACAGTGATTTCTGAACCCACTGCGTAGTCTTCACCTTCACCGTTCTCTAGGCGGAATTCCCAGAGACCGCGACCTGCTTCAACACCCGCTTTCGCGAAGTGACCAGCAAGTGGTTTAGTAACGCGGTTTGCTTTTTTAGTACCTGCAGTCACTTGAAGCGCGCGGTAACCGTCAGTTTCCTCAGTTTTTACCTGAGTCACACGGTTTGCTGTCACTTCGATCACAGTAACAGGTACAGAAGCGCCGTCTTCTTGGAAGACGCGAGTCATTCCTACTTTACGACCGACTAGACCAATAGCCATTGTTAAAACCTCTCGTGTGTAATCCTATTACTGCCCGCTTAGCCCAGGCTGATCTGTACATCAACACCCGCCGCAAGGTCTAAACGCATCAATGCGTCTACAGTCTTGTCAGTTGGGTCCATGATGTCGATCAAACGCTTGTGGGTACGGATCTCGTACTGGTCACGCGCATCTTTGTTCACGTGCGGAGAAATCAACACAGTGAAACGTTCTTTGCGTGTAGGTAGTGGGATTGGACCACGTACCTGAGCACCAGTGCGTTTTGCAGTCTCAACGATTTCTGCAGTCGACTGGTCAATCAGACGATGATCGAACGCTTTCAAGCGAATCCGAATTCTTTGATTAGCCATAAAAAATCAAAGCCTCAATTAAAGAGCATTTAAAAAAGAGCACAGAAAAAAACCGACACCCTGGCAGCATACCGGGCGTGGCATTTTCAACGAAAAATCCATTCAATCCCCTATCGGGACTGCTGTGGCAACCAATTACAGCCGCGAGAGCTCCAAGGAGTTCATCAACTGTGGCCGCGAATTATACACTTTTGATGGTGAAAAGCAAGGAAGATATTAGCTGTTGGATATTAGATATTAGCGGGGTTGGAATAGATAATTGAAAGTTAGAAAAGTGCGCTATTAACCGCGGTTTGATATTGCAATCTAATATCCAATATCTAATAGCTAATAGCGCTCTTGATTTTAATGTTTCGCGGCGTAGGTTTCTACTTCGCGCCATACACGAACAAAGTTCTTATACAGAATCTTCTCAATTTCTTCTTCGCTGTAGCCGCGGTCAAGAAGACCTTGAACCAAGTTCGGATAGGTTGAGACATCTTTTAAGCCAACTGGCAGTGAGTCACCCACACCATCATAATCAGAACCAATACCAATGTATTCGATACCGACTAAATTCTTCACATGATCAATATGGTTCAGCACTTCTTCGAGGGTTGCGAATGGGAACGGATTTTTAGCTCGCACTTCAGCTATGCGTTTTTCAGCTTCTTCTGAGCCTTCACCGTATTGCTCGTTAATTGCCGCAATTTGCTTGCGAACAATATCACCGTAACGGTTTGCCTGCTGAGTCACAAACGAGCTGCCGAAGTTAATCATAATCACACCGCCATTTTTAGCTAAGCCTTTAATCATTTCATCGCTCATGTTGCGCTCAAAGCCTGGGGTGTAGCGACGTAGCGAAGAGTGCGAGGCAATAACCGGTACCTTTGAAATCTCGACCGCTTGCCAGAATGCTTCGTCAGATACATGTGAGATATCGATCATGACGCCTACATTATTCATTTCTTTGACTAATTCTTTGCCGAATGGGCTTAAACCATTCCACTGACGGCGCACGTCGTAAGATGAATCTGAAATATGGTTCGACTGGCTGTGTGCTAGCGTAATATAACGAATACCACGATTATAGAATTCATATAGATTGTTAATGTCGCCTTCAATTGGCGAGCCGTTTTCCATACCCAGCGCGATAGAAATAACGCCACGTTCTTGCTGCTGCATCACTTGGTCAACGCTGTATGCCATGGCAAATTTTTGCGGTGCACGCCAGGCTAAAGCTTCCATACTATCAATGAGCTGATGAGCTAATTGATAACTTGCTCCCGGCGTTTGTTCTAGCTGAGCAGGAATGTAAACTGACATGAAGGGTACGTTCAACCCGCCTTGCTTGGCACGCGGATAGTCAAAGTCACCACGTTTGGTGGCGCGAGTAACGTCTTCCCAGTCTTTGTTTAAGCGATACGGAACGTCGATATGGGTATCGATAATTAAATTATCTTGCGCAATGCGGTGCGCTCTCTCAGAAGCTGTGTATTCCTGCGCAACGGCAGCAGTGGTTAGACTCAAGGCGCCAACCAAACCCAAAATGAGCGGCTTATTCACGCTTATACTTCCTCTATTGTTGTTGGTATAGATGGAAGTCAGCGTACCACATGTTCACAGGCCAATCACTCGGATTTGTCGACACTCATCGCGTTAGTCGCGATAACGACCGCACCGGCAACCACTGTTCCCAATACCGGTGCAGCCATCATAGCGACCAACAAAGCAGGTTGTAACCACATGGCTTATTCCTCAGGGTAACTGAGTATGTCGGCGGCTGTTTCTTTGATTGTTGCCATAATCGAAGATGGATTAAGCGCAAATTTAAATTCAGAAACATACTGCATCAAATCAAGTGTATTATCGTTCTTTACTTCTTGCTGTACGGCACTCACATCGTGATGAATACTGCGCGATAACGATGACTCAAGAACATCTTTTGGTGCTGACTCTTGAGCAATTACAGGACAACTCAGTAAACTTGAAACAAATACAACAGTAGCGATAGTGGTTTTCATTGGGATTCTCCTATTGAATTTGGCAACATGCCAATTTAGTCAACAGGAGTAATGCAAAGCTTGTGCCAATTTCAAATGGAAAAACACCGTTAATCTTATGCTATTGATTTATATAGAATATTTACATTAAAAACAATCTTACCTCAACTATTTGAGGTTTCCTGCCGCATAGCTAGTTCGGCTAAATGTTGGTCAAACCGCGCACGCGCAGTCGTCACTTCTGCATAAGCGGACTCAATCAGTTCACGCGCATCGGTCGCCGTTGGGCCATTTTGACTAAGTAATTGACGCCATTTCTTGGCACCAGGACCGCCTTGAAATAGCCCAATCATATGGCGTGCCACATGCCATGGTCGCCCGCCCTGTGCCACGTGCCGCTCCATGTACAAAATCATCTGTTCCAAAACATGAGCCACATCGACCTGCTTTGCGGCACCGTAAATGGCATCAAACGCTGTTAACAGTATGGGGTTCTGATAAGCCTCACGACCAATCATTACGCCATCGACATGCTCCAGATGTTGATGAATTTCGGCAATGGTTTTTATTCCGCCGTTAATAGTGATGTGTAAATTGGGGTAACGCTGCTTCATGCGATACACACGGTCATAGCGTAGCGGTGGAATATCGCGGTTCTGTTTCGGGCTCAAGCCTTGCAGCCAAGCATTGCGCGCATGCAGGGTAAAATGCTCGCAGCCAGCATCCATTACTGGTTCTAGAAACCGCTGTAAATATTCATCGCTGTCGTGCTCATCAATCCCTAAGCGCGTTTTTACCGAAACAACGGTGTTAGGTGCTGCTTCTTTCATGGCTTTAACGCAGGCTGCCACCGTATGTGGCTCAGCCATTAAACAAGCACCAAAACTGCCGTTTTGAACGCGGTCCGAAGGGCAACCCACGTTGATATTTACTTCGTGATAACCTCGTTCAGCCGCCCGAACTGTGCATTCGGCCATCGCTGCGGGGTCACTACCACCAAGTTGCAAAACCACGGGCTGTTCCGCTGGGTCAAATTGCAGAAAGTCCATTTTGCCGTGAATAATTGCACCGGTTGTCACCATTTCGGTATAAAGAACAGTATGCTGCGTCAGCAAACGATGAAAATAACGACAATGACGATCGGTCCAATCCAGCATTGGCGCGATTGACAGCTTACGATCAAACGTAAGCGACTCATCGACATTGTGTTCAGGTTTATTTGGTATTGTCACAACGAGCTACGACCCATCAAAGTATTTTCGGGCGCGTATTATAGCCTGAATTAAGAGCCCTGACTAACCTCGGTTGCTAGCTTGTTTGGTAACGGCTAGTTAGTTTGATAATAAAAAGCTTTAGCGCTTATCGGCAAAAGTTTTTGATACTCAAACCCAGCACTATTTGTATCACCCGTACTCGGCAATGTAATGCCCGAGTTTTTCCAAACGGCGCCATATTGGTTATCGGCAAACCCTGCAACGATGATATTTAACTTGCCATCATTATGCCGCTCAATAGCAGCAATATTATGTGCGCCCATGAGCTTTCGCAACGGCATAGAAAGTGCAGGCAACTGCGCAATTTCCGAAGGCGCCTGCTCAATTCGTTCAAATTGAGTCATACGAGCCGAAGGCACAAAGCCAGCTATTGCTGATGGTTCATAGACGGTTACACTAGGCCCAGCAAAAAAGGCATTATTGATACGAAAAAGCTTGTCGTTTGACTGTTGTACAAGCGTTAATTGTTCACTGTTAGCAAGTCGTTTCAACTCCGCTTCCGCTACTTGAATAAAAGCTGCCACATTTTCTGCTTTTTCACGGTGACAAGCGTCATTTTGGCACAACACCACTGCTGCTAGGTTTTTAACGTATTGCGGTGCATCAATGTACATTGCGCCAATTGCACCAAAGTTGAAGTTTGCAAACTTTGCACGATATTCAGGGTTGGTGAATTTAGTTGGCCTAACATCAAGCGGCGCATATGGCATTATAAAGAACGAGTACGCCAACGGATTGTCTTTTGGCACAGTATCAGGGGGAAGTAATGCACGAAGGTGATAAAGCAGATCACGGTATTCTTTACTGCTGGCATCAGTGAAGTATTCCGGTAATTCAGCTCGCGTAGGTGCAGTAAATAAAGTCAAACAAGTTCCTATAATCATCCATGGCACTATAAACTTTGCTTTCATAAAACCCCCCTGTTGCAAAACAGTTAATATATCGAACTATGCGGTTCAATTCATCTTCCTTACGCAAAACCTGCGTGATAAACTTCGGCCATGAGCACATTAGAAACCCAGCGTCTTGTTAACAAGGCCGAAAAATTATGCGAACAACGGGGTGCGCGGTTAACACCGGCGCGCCGCGAAGTGTTTGAGATCTTGGCTGAACAAGAAGGTGCGATTGGCGCGTATGACTTACTTGATAAGTTAAAAGGTGCAGTGCCAAATGCGAAACCGCCGACCATTTATCGTGCGTTAGACTTTTTGCAAGAACAAGGGTTTGTGCACAAAATTACGTCATCAAATAGCTACGTATTGTGTAGTCATTTCGACCATCAGCATCCAGTACAGATGCTGATATGCGAACAGTGCGGTTCGGTACAAGAAATTCAGTCAGATGGTGTTTACGATGCGCTGCGCAAGCAGGCTGAAGGCCAAGGGTTTAGTGTGGCAACGCAAACGATAGAAGCCCATGGCCGATGTAAAGACTGTCGTTAATCGTTTTAGTTATTCGCTTTAGTAAAATTAACGGGCCTAATAATCTGGCCCGTCCGGCAAATCAATTTTAGCCAAGTTATCAAACTTCGAGTAATGCCCTTGGAATTTCAGTTTAACGCTACCGATAGGGCCGTTACGCTGCTTACCAATAATGACTTCTGCAACACCTTTTTCTTCGGTTTCTGGGTGATAAACTTCATCGCGGTAAATAAACATAATCACGTCGGCGTCTTGCTCTATTGATCCCGATTCACGTAAGTCAGAGTTCACCGGCCGTTTATTGGTACGTTGTTCGAGTGACCGGTTAAGCTGTGACAAGGCCACCACGGGCACTTCAAGTTCTTTCGCTAGCGCTTTTAGAGAGCGTGAAATCTCCGCAATTTCGAGGGTTCGATTTTCTGCCATGCCAGGCACAGTCATTAACTGAAGATAATCGACCATAATCATCGACAGACCACCACTCTCGCGATAAACACGGCGCGCGCGCGAGCGCACTTCGGTTGGTGTTAATCCCGATGAATCATCGATAAAGATATTGTTCTTGTCTTTTAGAATATTGATCGTTGATGCTATACGCGACCATTCATCTTCTTCAAGGCGGCCAGTACGAATACGTGTTTGATCAACATGACTTAGCGACGCCAACATACGCATCATAATTTGCTCCGACGGCATCTCAAGACTAAACACCAGTACTGGCTTGTCTTTGCGCATTGCCACGTTTTCACATAAGTTCATGGCGAACGTGGTTTTACCCATCGACGGACGCGCCGCCACAATAATTAAGTCGGAAGGCTGTAAACCAGCAGTCATTTGGTCAAGATCATAAAAACCTGTAGACGCACCGGTAATGCCATTGTGATTTTTACTGCGGCTCAATTCGTCGATTCGATCAATTGTCTTTTGCAAAATCGGGGAAATTGGCTGCGGCCCTTCATTGGCGCTAGTTCGCTTTTCGGCAATCTGAAAGACTTTGCTTTCCGCAATATCTAACAGCTCACTTGAGGTACGGTTCTGCGTGTCAAAGCCTGACTCTGCAATTTCATTGGCCGCGGCAATCATTTCACGAAGAATTGCTCGCTCGCGCACTATTTGTGCATAGGCACGAATATTCGCGGCACTAGGGGTGTTTTTTGCAATTTCGCCTAAATAGGCAAATCCGCCAACGTCTTGCAGCTCGCCAGAAGCCTCTAAAACTTCAGACACAGTTACCAAGTCTATTGGTTGAGTGCGCTCTGACAAATGATGCATGGCCCGAAAAATTAGCCGGTGCCCACGATGATAAAAATCATCGGCAATTAACTCACCTGCAATAGTATCCCATGCCTGATTATCTAGCATGAGGCCACCTAACACCGACTGCTCTGCTTCAATCGAATGTGGAGGTGTTTTTATCGCATCAAGTTTGGCATCTTTGGGTTTTTGCTGTCCTTGCCATGCTTGCTTGGTCGTGCGCTTCTCTGCCATGAATGTCTCAGTGAGTTAATGTCGAATAGCCAAGCGAAACTATACAAAATCATGCGGCATGAAGAAAGCGAATCAGTATAAATTTACTGATTCGCTAAAGTACTGTCTTGTAGGCCAAGCTATTTTTGTTGGGAAAGTTCTATATCCCCGCTAACGGTGCTTAGGCGCATTGAACCGCTGCGTTCGCCCAGTTGCAATGACAGACTTTCACCTGGGCCATATTTAGGCTTTGTTGACGTCACGTCATTCAGACGGTTTATGATTTTTCCCCCCGCGTTAGCGTTTGCATTAATATCTGCGTGCAATGCGCCAGCTAGTTTCATCTGCATTGAGCCACTGACCGTTTCAATATTCACTCGAGCTTGCTTGTTCAACGCAGTGTGTAACTCTACATCGCCGCTAACGCTATTTACATGCAGCGAGTCGACGCTAGCCAGCACTAATTTCACATCACCAGATACAGCTTCTGCACGCACCACTAGCGCATTAGTTTTAGCTTCGATATCGCCGCTTACTGTCGAGTAGGTTGCACGCGGGCTGTCACTACCATCATCGGAGACATCGCCACTAACGCTTTTCAACATAATCTCACCGGCCAGTTTGTCAGCCTCAATATCACCGCTAACGGTTTCAATGGCAACGGCGCCGCTAAGCGCTTTGGCATCAACATCACCGCTAACTGTGCGAATATTCATGTTACCGGCGAAGTTTTCCACATCAAAATCGGCAGACACACTTTGCGCGTCAACACGAACTGACTTTGGTAAGGTGATCACGAGATCATTACCATCATTGTCTGAGAAATTGCCGCGTTTGGGCATTTTGACTTTAATCGTTAAGGTGTCGCCTGCAAGCTCAAAAATAAATCCTTCAGCATTTACATCCAGCTTTCCTGTTACTTTGGCTAGATTAGTATCCGCCCCCAATATATCAACTTCACCACGCATGGTGTCGATGACAACACGCGCATTAGCAGGGATCTCTAATTGCTGATTAATTTCTTGCGCTTTCGCATCTGCCAAATTCGGCGCTAACATGAAAAGCGCGGCTACGGCGGTGATCATTGTCTTATTCATGGTCTTATTCCTTGTTTAATAAATTATCATTAAAACTAAATCTGTTGGTAACTCGGTGTTTGTAAATACATGGTTTTAAGTAGATCAAGCTCTTGCTGATGTAACCACTGTAAAAACTGCCAAAGCTCGGCATTGTTAGGTTCGCTTTGTAATTGCTGCGTGACTTGTATAGCTGCATCACGCAATTGTTTTAGCTCCAATTCAAGCTCACTGAACGTGGGAGTTAACCCTGCTGCTTCATAATTAGCTAGCAAAATATCACGCTGCTGTTGGTGCTGAGTATTAACCATCGCAAGTAAGTTTGCCGACGAGTGCAGAGTATCATTTTGATTCGAAGCAGGCGTATGCATTAAGGTGCCCATCAATACACCGAAACCAACGAATGCTGCGGCCGCTACACCACTAAACCATGCCCAGGGTGATTTTGAATTAGGCAATTTATCGCGCAGTTGGTCGCGACTAATGCTCGCTTCAATACCTCGCCACAAGTCTTTGGGCGGGTGAATTTCGCCACCTTGTTGCACCGCATCACGCAACAAAGCGTCTAATTGCTCAGCGGCATTCTTTGTTGTTGAATTATTCGGTGTCTTCATGGCTCAGCCACTCCTCTAATAACGTTCGTGCTCGATGCACTTGTGCTTTACTCGTACCTACGGCAATTCCAAGCTCTTCCGCAACATCTTCATGACGCATGCCTTCTATGCAATGCAGTACAAAAACCCAGCGGGTTTGTGGCGGCAAGCGCTGTATTAATTGGTCTAAACGTCCTAAATCCGCCGAATCTTCATGTTTTAGCTGCTGCTCAAAAACAGACTGCTCGTCACCGGCTAAATGTATTTTTTGCAATCGTTTCGTTTGCTTACGCAACTCAGTAATCGCTACGCGAGTTGCTACAGTATGCAACCAAGTGGTGAATTTACTTTGCGCCTTAAACGTCGCTAAATGCTTCCACAGCTGAATAAATACCTCTTGGGTAACATCATTGGCAGTGTCAAAATCTCCGGCTAAGCGCAAAACTAGGCCATATACGCGTCGATGATGGCTGTCATATAACTGGCGAAACGCAGTCAAATCACCATCACCAGCCCGCTGAGCAAGCTTTACATCCGGGTCATCAAAATAGTTTGTCGTTAAAATTTGAGCTGTCACTGGGTTTCCTATTTCGGCAGTTATTACAGCGTTTAATGTATGGCTATCAACTTTTACTTACCTAGTATGTCGCAACTTCTGTGTGCAAGGTTTACAGAGGGTGAAAAAAACCAAAAAAAAAGCTGCCCAAATGGACAGCTTTTTTGATTTGCTTGCAGCGACTAAATTAGTCAGCAGCAACAACTTGCAATTTAACCGTTGCAAATACGTCTGAGTGCAAGTGCAACTCAATGTCGTATTCGCCAACTTCACGCAAGGTACCGTTTGGCAACAATACTTCGGCTTTAACCACTTCAACGCCAGCTGCAGTAACTGCATCAGCGATGTCGCGAGTACCAATTGAACCAAACAATTTACCTTCGTCACCAGCTTTAGAGCCGATAACTACTGGGTCAAGTGCATTGATTTTTTCTGCACGAGCTTGCGCAGCTGCTAACTCTTCAGCCAATTTAGCTTCAAGTTCAGCACGACGCTCTTCAAATACTTTAATGTTCGCTTCGGTTGCAGGAACTGCTTTACCTTGTGGGAACAAAAAGTTACGTGCATAGCCAGACTTAACTGAAACTTGGTCACCCAAGCTACCTAAGTTGGCAATTTTGTCTAATAGAATAATTTCCATTGTCCGCTACCTCTGAGTTTCTGAGATCGTTCCGATGCCGGCTTACTGATGTGAATCAGTGTAAGGCAGCAACGATAAGTAACGTGCACGTTTGATGGCACGCGCCAATTGACGCTGGTACTTCGCAGAAGTGCCAGTGATACGGCTAGGAACGATTTTGCCACTCTCAGTGATGTAGTTTTTCAGAGTAGCGATATCTTTGTAATCAATTTCTTTAACGCCTTCAGCCTTAAAACGGCAGAATTTACGGCGACGGAAAAAACGAGCCATGATGGTCTCCTCAAATCTTCACAAGTTGCTGGGCGTGTAGTACCAATTTGCCAATACCGTTTTTATCTTCTGTTCGATTCAAAAAACCACTGACATGTACTGCAGTTCCAACGTTTAATTCTTTGGCCCACTGTGTTGCGCTATCACCGCTAATTACAACCACTATGCGAACATAGCTGCGGCGTGGTAGTCCGGCTTCAATTTGTTCCGACAAATGCTCCAGAACAAAGCGTAAATGGCTAATGCCAGCCGGGCTGTGCGTCAATTGTGGCGGCTTAATGACCGCACCGCTGACTTGATATAAATTCTGCACAGGCTCCACAGTAGTAGACACAACGTGTTGGCTTATGCCGCTTCGTTGTCGTCTTGCTCTTCGTTGCGGCTGTCAGCTTTACGCGGCTCATCTTTCTTGCTCAATACAGAAGCTTCAGTTTCAGCTTCTTTCTTGCGCATGATCATGTTGCGTAAAACAGCGTCGTTGTAACGGAAAGCTGTTTCTAGCTCGTCTACAACTTCAGCAGTCGCTTCGATGTTCATCAACACGTAGTGTGCTTTGTGCAACTTGTTGATTGGGTAAGCCAATTGACGACGGCCCCAGTCTTCCAAACGATGAATGGTACCGTTACCTGCTTTGATGGTCTCGCTGTAACGCTCGATCATGCCAGGTACTTGCTCGCTCTGGTCTGGATGGACCATGAATACGATTTCATAATGACGCATTTCTGCTCCTTATGGTTCATAGCTACCAACTGGCTCAGTCACACCCTTGGCAGCAAGGAACGCTTTTTAAATGAATTAAATACTTCAGACTGATTTAAGCGGCGGGATTTTAGCCTATAACGCCCGCAATCACAAGCTTGATTGCGCTTTATGACCGTTTTCGACAAGTTGAATAAGTATTTTTACGTATTGCTCAGGCAAGGCCGCATAACTGTCCTTAGGACCTTGCACTTTAAAACGTTGCACAGAAGCTTGCGTGTTATTGCTGGCCGGCGCTTCGAGCTCGCCACTAAGCACCAGCATGGCGCCACTTGTCACCTGGACAGTAAGTTGCCACGCGCGCGGCTCTGCTGTTTCCGATAGTCGCCACTCGTGACGCTGCTCTATGCGTTGCTGAATATCAAAAGCTACATCTTCCAAAAAGCCTTTGGCACTGCCGTCACTTGCTGCATCAATGGTATATGTGACATGTAAAAACGGTTTGTTGGAGCGTTGCTCGGGGTCAAGCTCACCGGTTGGTAACCATGCCAATGCCAACATAACAATAACCAACGCCGCTATAAGTAGCGGCTTCCAACTGCGTCTAGCTGCCATAACGTTGACGCACCACTTCGTACAAGCTCACACCGGTTGCAACCGATACGTTTAGGCTACTCACTGTGCCCAATAAAGGTATTTTAATTAATTCATCGCAGGTTTCGCGGGTTAAACGGCGCATACCGTCGCCTTCAGCCCCCATAACAATGGCTACCGGGCCGGTGTAGTCAACTTCATATAAATTCTTGGTAGCTTCACCCGCGGTACCGACTACCCAAACCTGATTATCTTGTAGCTGTCGCAATGTACGTGCCAAATTCGTCACTTGTACAAATGGTACTGCTTCTGCAGCACCACTTGCCACCTTACGAACCGTTGGGTTAATTGATGCTGATTTATCTTTAGGAACAATTATAGCGGTAACCCCAGTGGCGTCCGCGGTGCGTAAACAGGCCCCTAAGTTATGCGGGTCAGTTACTCCGTCAAGTACCAAGAACAGCGCTTTTTTGCCGGCTTTTTCACACAGTGCGTCTAAATCATTTTCGGTTAACTGGGGTGCTTCAAGCGCCGTGATAACAACACCCTGGTGATTACCACCTTCAGCTTTTTTATCCAACGTGGTTTTCGGTACAAACTGCACCCGCATACCCAGCTTTTGCGCTTGGCTAACTAGCTCTTGCAAGGGCTTGTCTTGGCGCTCGCGCGTGGCAAACACTTCCACTAAGCGTTCAGGGTGCTGGCTCATCACTGAACGCACTGAGTGCATCCCGAAAATAATGACTTTTTTGCTCATGTAACAACAACTCTCAAGAATGAATACTTATGACCGTTTTGGGCCTTTCGATTTTTGGCCCTTCGGCTTTTTGCCTTTACGGGCCGACTCTTTGGCTTTACGCTTCGACTTAATACGCGCTTTGGTGGCCTGTTTTTTCTGTTTTTTACTGGCCGGCTGTTCGGCCTTGGCAAACTTTTTGCCTTTCGCCAGCATACGATCTTGGCCGGTTGGGCTTTCTGCCGACAGTAAATCTAAGTCAATTTTGCGCTCGTCTAAATTCACTGATTTCACGCGAATGCGTACTTTATCACCTAACCGATAGACTCGCCGTGAATTTTCGCCAATCAATAACTGCCGTTCACCATCAAACTGATAGTAGTCGTTATCAAGGTTACTAATGTGCACCAAGCCATCAATTTGCATGTCATCAATGCGCACAAATAAACCAAAATTAGTTACGGCGGCAATAACACCTGAGAATTCAGAGCCCACGTGGTCTCGCATGTATTCGCATTTCAGCCATTCATCTACTTGGCGCGTGGCGTCATCTGCACGGCGCTCGGTCATGGAACAATGCGCACCTAGCTCATCAAGCTGTTCGTCTGGGTACATCCACGCCCCTTCCAGTGCCGGCGAAGGCCCCTTCTGCTTTTTAAGCAAGGCTTTAATGGCACGGTGTAAGATTAGGTCAGGGTAACGACGAATAGGCGACGTGAAATGCGAATATTCGTCAAGCGCCAAGCCAAAGTGCCCAGCGTTGTCAGGGCTATAAACTGCTTGCTGCATAGACCGTAACAGCATGGTCTGAATAAGCTCGGCATCTGGCCGCTCAGCCACTTGCGCCAGCACATCGCTATAATCTTGTGGGCTTGGATCATCACCACCTTTCATGGTAATGCCAAGCTCGGCTAAAAAGCTACGAAACGACGTTAAACGCTCGGCTGCTGGTGGCTCATGAATTCGGAACAATGCACCCGCTTCTTCATGGCTTTCAATAAGCCGCGCAGTGGCCACGTTAGCCATGATCATACATTCTTCAATGATGGTATGCGCCACGTTACGACGCACTGGCTCAATCGATTCTATTTTGCGTTGTGCATTGAATATAAATCGCGTTTCGGTTGTTTCAAACTCGATAGCTGCACGTTGTTGACGCGCTTTTTTCAGCACTTTGTATAAGCCATGCAAGTTTTCAATATTACCCATCACATGGTCATAATCTTTTCTCAGCTTCGCGTCGCCATCTAAAATGGCGGCCACTTTGGTGTAGGTTAA
This sequence comes from Pseudidiomarina woesei, assembly GCF_001418345.1. GTDB lineage: Bacteria > Pseudomonadota > Gammaproteobacteria > Enterobacterales > Alteromonadaceae > Pseudidiomarina > Pseudidiomarina woesei. Next base: position 77,187 of record NZ_LIPW01000002.1, on the reverse strand, counting down.
TCGCGCATGTGACTTCATGACGGCAGGGTAAAACTCAGAACCTGTGAGTTTACCTTTATTGTTGATGGTCATTTCTGCCACCATACACAATCGGTCTACGTCAGGATTTAACGAGCATAAGCCGTTGCTGAGCTTTTCTGGTAGCATCGGCACGACAAAGTTAGGGAAATACACAGAGTTGCCGCGCTCAAGAGCGTCTTTATCTAACGCTGTATTAGGGCGCACGTAATAACTCACATCTGCAATCGCCACCCACAAGCGCCAACCATCGCCGTTAGGCTCGGCACAGACAGCATCGTCAAAGTCGCGCGAGTCATCACCATCAATGGTTATCAGCGGTAATTTACGTAAATCGGTGCGCCCTTCGTAGGCCTCAGCCGGAACAGTTTCACCGTAACGAGCTAATTCTTGCTCAACCGCGGCTGACCATTGCGTTGGAATGTCGTGTTCACGAATCGCAATTTCAATTTCCATTCCCGGAGCCATATGCTCACCGAGTACTTTGGTTACCGTGCCAATGGGGCTACTGCGGCGCGTTGGCCGTTGCGTCACTTCCACCACCACAATTTGCCCATGCCGCGCGCCGTTGGTTTGGCCTTCTGGAATTAATATATCTTGGCAAATACGGCTGTCGTCAGGCACCACAATACCAATGTTGTGCTCGACAAAATAACGCCCGACGATATCACCCTTACGCGGCTCAATAACGCGCACAATACGACCTTCTTTGCGGCCCTTGCTTTCGGTGCCCTGTTGCTGCACCAGTACTTTGTCACCATGCAACACGTTGTACATTTGATGATGCGGAATGAATAAATCGGCGCCGCCTTCGTCGGGGCGACAAAAACCAAAGCCATCACGGTGGCCAATCATGCGCCCTTTAATCAGGCTCATACGCTCAGGCAGTCCATATGCATTGGCTTTGGTGTAGATAAGTTGGCCATCGCGCTCCATAGCACGTAAACGGCGTTTCAAGCCAACCTGCTGTCGCTCATCTGTTAGTTTGAATTTTTCAACCAGTTCATCAAAACTAGTTGGTTTTAGGCGTGCTTCAACGGCAGCGAGCAAATCGTCGCGTGAAGGAATTTCAACCTCGTATTCGGGTTGTTCTAATGTTGACGAATCGTCGTGTTTTGTCATATTTCCTCAATAGTTAACTACCGCAAAACTGCAAGCAGTCGAATGCCTATAGCATAACAGATAATTGCCGTTAGCGCTGTTGTTTTGCGAAGCTTGAACGCGCAAAACCTTGTTGTAATTCGGGCTGGTTTACGCTCTCAATAAACCAACTATGTGCATATGAATGCGCCCCGGTGTATGGGTCAATTTCACTTGGTACGGCGATATCAAAGCGATTGAATTCAGCACTAAATTGATGTTTGGGCACACCCAATGCAAGGCTCGATGTAACGTAAAAATCAACGGGGGTGTGCGCTGTCAGTTTGGCAATATCGCTAGCCACGGGAACTGGCGTATCGAGCATTGTCACCCGCATATCTGTCGGCGCCAGCCCCAACTCGTCTAATACGAGCGCTGCATGTAGCACTACAAAGCCACCAGCGCTATGGCCAATTAAATGTAATGGCTTATTTTTATCGAGCACACCAGAGCGATATTCTCGGGCAAGTTTGAAACCCACTAATTCGCCAATGCGCTCACCTTGCGGACGAATCATTGATAAATCATTCAACATGCTTTGTGCGTCTTTAGGTAGCCCTAATGCATCAAGCATTTTATTTTCTAAGGTTACAACGGGTACCGCTGAAGGCCTTGCTGCATGGCTCCAATTCACCAAAATAATTTCCGGTGTATGCTTGGTTTGCTGTTTAATTGCTTGCTGTAGGCGCGTCATCCAATGTGCGTCACTCACATTTTCTGGAATTGTTCGTTGCACGCCATCACGCAGACCGTGTGCAACTACAATGAGTCCATGCTGTTTCGCAGCATCGCTTGGTTGCCAGAGTGCGTAGCTAGATTGGTTTGCGACCAGCAACTCGCCTTCTTGACTACTTAATTTAGCGACTACGTTGGGGTCTTGCGGCGCTTTGTTGTAATGAATCAGTGCTGTCGTTACCACAATCGATAGCCCAACGACTAGTACTCGACCAAACAGCACCCGCCCGATAAACCCTGCAGAAATTGCTAACACGTTAGAAAGTTTGCTCATAAAGCCAACGGGCTTAGCTTTAATTAATTGCAATTCACGTTGGTCAATTTCCTGATTATTGGCGCGATAGTAAGGCTGGTTGTGTTCGGTTTGGTAATACCACTCACTAACTTCACTCAGCAAACTAACCTCGGTTTCAACCACAACCTGTTTAAATTGCGCTGGCGACAACTTGCTTTCTAGCCGTTGCTGCTGTAGCTCAAGAAACTCAATTTGTTGAGCATAACGCCCTACCCGCCGGTCTAGGTCTAAGTAGTTGCCACGTAGCTGCAGTAAAATAGCAACCAAAGGCAATAACGCACCAATAAAGGCCAAAATATAGTCTGAACCAGACCATAACAACCAAGAATTTGAGTTGTCGCGCAGCGCTATTAGCAGCCCCATTACAGCCAAAAACAACGCAGCATCTACACACAAAGTTACGGTTTTACTCAGGCGATGTCGCTGTTGCTGCGCCAATCGGCGCTTTTGCCGATAGTAATTTAGTTGATCAACAACGCGTTGCTGACAGTAGTCCGTTTGTAACGCTGCTGCATTCGAATTTTTTAATTCATCAACTGCAACAGGTCGCTGTAAATATGCGGCAATAGCAGCAAGGCTTGGTGCAGCCGTTAGCGCCTTTGCGGTAATGACTGGGTCAATGCTTGCAGAGGCTAATTGTGAGCGCGCAATTTCTGCGACCACTCGCGCACGAGCCCAATTATGTTGCATACCGCGCCAACGCACCCACCATAATACAGCCACTAACAAAATAGCGCATACCGCACTAAAATATCCGACATAGCTTACATTCACCCCACTGCGGGTAACTAACAACCACAATAGCGGCGCCAACACAGCCAAGCCTTGAACAACAAGAATATAGGCGTACATACGCCGAGTATTCGGCGCTAACTGATTGGCTAGTTTTTCGGCTTTGCTAAGAATTACCTTGGCGTTGTCTTGCTCCTTTATGCCGAGCACCTTAAGTAGCGGCAATAACCATGAGGGCATCATTTATTCACATCCTCTTTGCTGGCGTTGTTTGGGGGTTAACGGCGGCAAGTAATAGCGCGCTCTTTGTTCTTCCGATAAGCAGTTTTTGCCAATAGGTAAAGCGGCGCGAGCCTGTTTTACGCTAAGATCAAGTAGAGCCGGATAACGCACATAGCGATGCTCATCAATGATCTGCACTAACGCACCGGTGGTTGCATCAAAAGCAATGTCGCGGCTTTGGCCAAACGTAGGCGACCGATCAATAAGTGTATGGTCAGACATACGCCACGATTGCCATTGATAGCCATGAATAATAAACATATCTTGTTGTGGATACTCGCGAACCCTTGGTAAATAACCACTTAGTTTAGCTGTCTGGATGATCTTTTGACTTGCAACATCTAACCACAGCAACTCGTCGGCTGCGGTTTGAACTAACAGCATACGTCCATTTGCAATCGGTAGAACCGTATTGTACTTACGACCGTCAGCAAAACGCCAAATAGGCTCTTTTTGCTGTGCCCTCCAAAAAGTTATCGCATCAACCTGCTTCACCACGGTTAGTTGCGGCTCAGAAAGCCACACAGCCTCACCGGCAAGTGGAATATCAACATACACTGTGTTGTTTTTAATGTTTGCGACAATCGTATTTTTACTATCAATATTGGCCAATACATAGTTGCCACCAGCAGATATAGTGAGGCCATCAATGTCATAGCGTGATTGAGCCGGTAAAGTTATTTCTGCAACCGGAGTATTGTTACGCCAATCAAATACCTGTGCAGCAATCTGCTCACCGGCATCGACTACCTTTGCAGCAAGCTCGCCCGAGTTGGCCACCGTAGTCGCTTGAAAGGTTAGTGCTTTTGCCGTGTCACGTTGAGAGACAAACCAAGAGTCACGCTGACAGTGAATGGCTGCCCGTGTTTCATCTGCTGCGAAAACCACTTGAGCATCACGCCAAAGACGCTCACATGGTATAGGCATAACAGCTTCTACCGTATTGGTTTTCGTATTCAGCCAACCGATAGAATTATCGTCATTGATAACCAGTAACCAATTGCCTGAAGGGCTCAATGAACGTCCGAGTGCTTGGAAGTTGTTGACGATAAAAGCAGCGGCTTGACTGCCCTGTAAACTGTACAAATCAACATTTTGTGCGCCGGGCTGCCACGCTAAAATAAGTTGTTGCTGATCATCAATGCTGGTTTTTTCTGAATCGGGAATTTTAATAACAAACGTTTGCTCACCGGTTTTCTCATTCCAAACATATATATTATCGCCACTGCCAGAATAGATCGTTTCTTTAGCGCCAAACTGAACAAAATCTGGCCCCATCATGCCGTGCTCAAGTGCTACATAGTTGCGACTATTTAAATCAACCACCATGGGGGAAGTGCTTAGTGCATTTAGTCCGTCCGCGTTTTCATTACCTGAGTCAATGCGTTGCCCTGTCGATAACATCAAGCCGGCCTCACCTGCTTGGTCGAATATTAAATGGTAGCCAGGGGCAAACGACTTTTCATCGCTAGTCACCACATAACTGTGCGTACCAAGATGAGAATAGACTAAAAGAATCTCATTATTCAGCGGACTAAATTGAGGTTCAAGAATTATCCCTGCATAAGCCCCTTCTTCGGCCGGAATCGAGCGGATTAACTGACCTGTTTCACCGTCAAAAACATGGGGGTTCATGCCAAATAAATCTGCCGTCGCCAGATACTTACTATTGGGTGAGATAATGAGGCGGTTTGCTGATTCAACAACCTCCGTCTCATACAACGCAGTATTGTCATTGATTGGGTACTTGGCGATAAAACCAGGGTAATTCAACGAAAAAACCGCACTCTCGTCGGCATTGAATTGCACCGACTCGGACCACCCTTTCATCGAAATGTCATTTATTTTTTCAAAGTTGGCTAAGCTCCAAATCGTTAATCTCGAGTCACGCCCTTTAAGCGCAATATATTGGCCGGTCGGACTTATAGTAAACTGGTCGATAGGAGCTTGATGGGCCAATGTTGCTAAAACTTGACCACTATTTACCTCCAGAATATCCACAGTACCATTGTTATAACCTACAGCTAAGCGTGGTACGTGCGGAATTAATGCTGCATAGGCTACCGCCTGAGGCGCTCGCCAACTTAGTATTTTTTGGTTCTGCTGCATGGCTAAACGCAAACCGGCCAATTCATTAACCCAAGGCCGCTGACCACCGTACTCCCCCGGTAGCGCGTTTAGCCCAAGCAGAATAGCTTCATCAAAACGACCGTCTTCGGCTCGCAACTGCGCCTGATTCAGCAAGAATCGACTTTGGCTCACAAGCGCGGTGTCACGCTGTTGCTCTGCCACTTGTTGTTGCACATAAGCCCAAATACCAGCGCCTATCGCCACCATGGCCAATACACCCACCGCAGCGAGCCACTGCCTTAGTCGCTTAGCGCGTTGTTTTGCTAACGCCAACTGGTAGGCTTTATCGCGTTGTGTCAACTCACCTAATGGCACCCCTAAAATGCCTGCGATAATTTTGAGCAACATGAGGTTTTGCTGCTCACCATAGCGTTTGACTAAGCTATCGATGTCTTGTGGTGTTAATTGCCCATCGGCCTTTAGCTGCTGTCGGTAAGCTGCTTGGCTAGTCCACGCTTGCTGGGGTTGGCCGTTATGGAATACCCGAAAGTCAGCCGCAATGGGTTCAGCCCTTTGCTCAGTGCGATTGCCATTTTCGTCATAACGAAATTGCAAGGGTTCTGGAAAACACTCTTGTTCAGCTGAAAAACCTAGCTTATGTTTGCTGGTATCCCAGCTAACATTGGGCTCACCGTCAATGATCATCGCAATAATGCGATCGGAGTGCCCGAGGCGTTTAAAGTAGTCAATTTCATCGGCAACATAAGTCGATGCGACAGCGTTAGGTGAGCACACCACCACAAGTAACCGAGACGCTTTCAGCGCATTGGCAATAGAATTACCTAAGTCAGCATCGGCGGGTAGCTCATCTTCATCACGAAATATTGGGAAAATACGCTCTGGAATTTCTTCGCCGCGGCTATTTTTTTTGCCCACTAATTCGTCGGGTACTTGGTAGGTTTCAATGGCTTGATGTAGCCAAGTGGCCCATTGCCGCCCCTCGAGCGTGTTGTCCGCGTGTCGATATGAGATAAAAGCTTGATAGGTGCGTTGTGGTGTTGAAGATGAAGACAAGATTTCGGTCCCTGTGTGTTGTTATACACAAGGTTATAGCTTTCAAAGTGGGGTTTTGTAAAGAAGTGGTGCCTAGGGTCGGACTCGAACCGACACGGGTTTTATCCCGGCGGATTTTGAATCCGCTGCGTCTACCAATTTCGCCACCCAGGCACTGGGGGTCTTGCTTACTGAAGTATGCTGCGCATTATACTGAACCGTTGAAGTCAATCAAGACATTTTATGACAGAATTATTCAATCGCTTATTTCATGAGCAAATAACCTGAAAAATTGGTTTTTCTTTAGCTTTTTTCGGTACTATAGCGAAAATTTTCAGCACGGGTTCATCATGAGTACAACGTCAACTAACGCGCCATCTGTCGAAGATAGTCCACCAAAAACTACCGCTCAAATACATGCCAGCTTCCCAAGCGCGGGCTTTTTACGACGTATTGCGGCGATGATTTATGATTTACTCGTGGCCGTTGCTATTTTGATGCTTGCCAGCGGTTTAGCTCTGATATTGCCGGCTGTGCTTAATACCAGTGGGATTATTCAATTAAGCGACAGTTTTACCGCGGCTGATTGGCTAAACCAAACACCGCTATATAGTATTTACTTATTGAGTGTATTAGCTGTGTTCTTCGGCTGGTTCTGGTGGCGCAGCGGGCAAACTATTGGAATGCGAGCTTGGCGCTTAAAAGTTCAACAACGCAATGGCCAACGCCTCACCAAAAAGCAAGCCGCTATTCGTATTTTAACCTGTGCCTTTGGGCTTGGTAATTTGTGGGTTCTGGTGGACTTTAAAAACCGCAGAGCCTGGCACGATTATGCGGCCGGAACCGAGTTGGTCACTTTGTCGAAAGAAGCAAACCAACTGTATTATTGGAAAGAACTGTAACCAAAAGAACTATAGCCAAAAGAACTTAATGTAGCGCGCCGCTAACTGCCGCGGCGCCCCATCATCCATAGCGCCCAGCTAGCGAACAGTAAACTTGGCAACAAAGCACCAAGCACGGGTGGCAACTGATAAACCTGAGCCATAGGCCCAAAAATTTCGTTACTCACATGAAAACCAAAACCAGTAATAACACCCAGTAGTATGCGCGCCCCCATGGTGGTTGAGCGCAATGGGCCAAAAATAAATGACAACGCCACCAGCAACATAACCGCAACCGTCACAGGCGCTAACAGCTTGCGCCATAGGGCTAACTCATAACGCTCAGCCGCTTGACGGTTCGCTTCTAGGTAGTCTAGGTAATCGATCAAACCGCGAATAGACAAACTTTCCGGCTTTACCGTAACCACACCAAGCTTGTCTGGCGTTAACGACGATTGCCACAGGTATGTTTCTTGGTGATCTTGCTGAATTTTTTCAAACGTATAGGTGGTGCGTGTTACGTCAGCCAAGCGCCAGCGCTCAGCGCTGTATACAGCGCTGGCTGCATGCAGAATAGAATTTAGCTCGTTGCCTTCATCGAAATGATAGACAGTAATGTCTCGCAACCGGCCGGTATTTTCTACCTCGCCGATATTGACAAAGTTCATGCCGTCGCGCGCCCAAATTCCCTGCTGCGCTGATATGAGGCTACCGCCGGAAATTGCTCGGGCGCGAAGCTCACGGCCGTGCGATTCTAATTCTGGAGCTACCCACTCACCCATCGCCATAACGGCAAGCATCATGATTACGGCTGCCTTCATCACTGAGCCCACAATGTTTAAGCGCGAGCGACCCGCGGCTAACATCACTACAAGTTCTGAGTTGCTTGCCAACATGCCCATGCCAATAAGACCACCTAACAAGGCCGCCATAGGGAAAAACACTTCAATGTCGCGGGGCAAGCTGTATAGCACGAACAGCCCAGCTTCAGCTACCGAGTAGGTGCCACGACCTACCGATTTCAACTGTTCAACAAATCGAATCAAACTCGACAGGCCACTTAAAACCGCCAAACTAAGCAGCGAGGTCACCAACACAGAGCGCGCAATATAACGATCAAGAATAGAAAACATCAGCGCGCCCTCTTAAATTTTGATAGCACTTTCAGCCCCCAAGGGCGGCCTTTGCCGATAAGTGCAACACCGCAAACAAGCAGCAAAACATGAATCCACCACAAACCGATACTAGCTGGAATAGCGCCATCAGCAACAGCAGAACGAGCTGACATCAGAATAAGAAAATAGCCCAAATAAATCAGCAAAGCTGGGGCCATACGTGCAAACTTTCCTTGGCGCGGGTTCACTCGACTTAACGGCACGGCAATGAGGGTCAGTAATGGCATTGCCAGCGGAATTGCAATGCGCCATTGAAGCTCTGCTTGAGCCTCTGTATTCGGTTCGTTCATTAACTCTAATGTGCTGTAGGCTTCAAGCTTGCGAATATACTCGCTTCCCTCTTGTTCTTTAATTTGCAGTTGATAGTTATCAAACTGCATTACTTGAAACTCACCTTCATCGAGACTTTGCGCATAACGCATGCCGTTCGACAAGACTAAGGTTTGTGCTCCTGTGGCGGCCGCAATGACAGCGCCGTTGTCTGCCATAACTACGCTGCCGCCAATCACACGATTATTTTCGTCGCGTAATGACTGGGCAACAAACACTTCATCTAAGTCGCCGTTTTCAGTTAAGCCTTGAACATAAATCACCGCTTTTTGGTTACTCGCTTGTTGGAAGCGGCCCGGCATGATCACGCTTAACCCTGTTTCACTGCGTGCTCGCTCTTCCACCACCCGCTCTTGCTCAAGTGACCAAGGCACCAAATACAGCGTCAATGCCGCAGTACCAACAGCTAAAATGACTGATAACACCAGAGTTACCCGAGTTACGTACCACTCACTGACACCACAAGCATGCAAAACGGTCATTTCGTTGTCCGCGTATATACGCCCATGCGCTAGCAAAATGCCGAGAAATAAACTCAATGGTAAAATGAGCGCTGCAAGTGCGGGAAGATTTAAACCGAGTAACTGAATAACGATATTGCTTGGAATTTCTCCAGCAGAAGCATCAGCAAGCACGCGAACAAACTTTTGACTGACAAAAATAGTCATCAAAACCACTAACACAGCGATTTGCGACTTAAATGTTTCACGTATTAAATAGCGAAATATACGCACTGATGCCCACTCTTAACGTTGCTTTTTACTGGAAATACTGCGATTTTTAAGTAAACTTGTCATTTTAACAAGAATTATTCTACGACAGCGATCCACTGTCAACCGCAGCAAACGGGAGCACATATGGAGTTCAGCGTAAAAAGTGGCAGTCCGGAAAAACAACGATCTGCCTGTGTCGTGGTTGGTGTATACGAACCACGCCGCCTATCCGGTGTAGCAGAACAACTTGATAAAGTCAGCGAAGGCTACCTCAGTAACCTGCTGCGCCGCGGTGACCTTGAAGGAAAACCAGGGCAAATGCTGCTGCTACACAACGTTCCTAATGTATTCAGCGAACGCGTTTTGCTAGTTGGCTGTGGCAAGGAACGAGAGCTCGATGAACGTCAGTATAAACAAATTATTGAAAAAACCATCCATACTTTGAACGAAACTGGTTCAATGGAAGCGGTGTGTTTTCTCAGCGAGCTTCACGTTAAAGGTCGCGACACTTACTGGAAAGTGCGTCAAGCGGTAGAAGCCGCACAAGGCGGTTTATATACTTTTAACCAATTAAAAACTCGTAAAGAAGAGCCTCGCCGGCCTCTGCGCAAAATGGTATTTAATGTACCGACGCGCCGTGAGCTGCCACTTAGCGAAAAAGCCATTCAGCACGGTTTAGCGGTTTCTAAAGGTATGTCGCTATGCCGCGACGTGGCAAATATGCCACCCAATATCTGTACGCCACGCTATTTAGCAGAACGCTGCGAAGAAATGGCAAATAACCATGACAATTTAAAATTTACCGCAGTCACCGAACAAGAAATGGCTGAGCTCGGTATGAACGCCTATTTAGCCGTAGGCCGTGGTTCTGAAAACGAATCGGTATTAAGCTTATTGCACTACCAAGGTGGCGATGCTAGCCAGGCACCAATTGTGTTGGTTGGCAAAGGCTTAACCTTTGATGCCGGCGGTATTTCAATTAAGCCATCGGCCAACATGGATGAAATGAAATATGATATGGGCGGTGCAGCCTCCGTTTTAGGTGCTATGCAAGCAATTGCTGAACTGCAACTGCCAATCAACGTTATTGGCGCCATTGCCGGCTGTGAAAATATGCCAGATGGGAAAGCCTATCGCCCTGGTGATGTACTTACCACCATGAGCGGACAAACCGTTGAAGTATTAAATACGGATGCTGAAGGTCGTCTGGTGTTGTGCGACACCTTAACCTATGTCGAGCGGTTTGAACCTGAAGCGGTAGTTGATGTTGCCACCCTAACAGGGGCTTGTATTATTGCCCTTGGCCACCACGCTAGCGGCTTAATGAGCACCCACAACCCGCTTGCCCATGAGTTGTTATCAGCCTCAGAGCAAAGCGGCGATCGTGCATGGCGCTTGCCGGTGTGGGATGAATATCAAGACGCATTAGATAGCCCATTTGCTGATATGTCTAACCTAGGCGGTCGCGATGCAGGTACCATTACTGCAGCATGTTTCTTGTCGCGCTTTACCAAGAAATACCACTGGGCGCACTTAGATATAGCTGGTACAGCATGGCGCAGCGGCGCGAAGAAAGGCGCAACAGGCCGTCCGGTACCGTTGCTGACGCAATTCGTGCTCAACCGCACCGCTTCGGCAGAGCAAGAATAAAACCTAATAGTTAAGGCTTAACCTATGGCACAAGGCATTTTTTACGTTCTCGACGGGCTTGATGAGCAACAACAGTTGCAGTTCTTCTGTGAGCGTATTACGCAAGCATGGCGCGATTTTCGAAGCGTTCGTGTTTGGTGTGCCAATCAAGCGGAAGCCGAAAAACTCGATGAAGCCTTGTGGCAATCACCGAGCGACGCGTTCGTGCCACATAATTTAGCCGGTGAGGGGCCTTCTCAAGGTGCACCGGTGGAGTTGTGTTGGCCGCAAGCTAATGTGGCTAAACGCCGCACCGCTGCGGTGGTAAACTTAATGGCTGATATGCCCGAGTGGCAAGGCGCACGCATGATTATTGAACGCGTGCCCAGTGAAGAAAATGCGCGCCAACAGGCGCGTGAACGCTATAAACTATACCGTGGGCAGCGTGTTGAGCTGCAAACGGTTAAAGCATCTGAACAGATGAATTCATTCACCCAATAGAACGAAGTGACTATTTCTATGGATAAAACGTATTCCCCGCAAGCGATTGAGCAAGCCCTTTATAAAACTTGGGAAGAGCGCGGTTATTTTAAACCGTCGGGTCAAGGCGATGCCTATTGCATCATGATCCCCCCGCCAAATGTCACGGGCAGCTTGCACATGGGGCATGCGTTTCAGCATACCATCATGGACACCCTCACCCGCTATAAGCGTATGGATGGGTTTAACACGTTATGGCAAGTCGGTAGCGACCACGCCGGTATTGCCACCCAAATGGTGGTTGAACGCCAATTAGCCGCACAAGGCGTAACCCGCCAAGAGCTTGGCCGAGATGCATTTATCGATAAAATTTGGGACTGGAAAGCACAATCTGGCGGCACCATTACTTCGCAGATGCGCCGTTTAGGCGACTCGGTTGACTGGGACCGCGAGCGCTTTACTATGGACGACGGTTTGTCGAATGCCGTCAAAGAAGTATTTGTGCGCTTGCATAAAGAAAACCTGATTTATCGGGGGAAGCGCCTGGTTAACTGGGACCCGAAATTACAAACCGCTATTTCTGACTTAGAAGTAGAAAATAAAGAACAGCAAGGCCACATTTGGCACCTGCGTTACCCGCTTGCCGACGGCGCCAAAACCGCCGACGGTAAAGACTACTTAGTGGTTGCCACCACACGCCCTGAAACCATGCTCGGTGATGTTTGTGTTGCGGTGCACCCCGACGACGAGCGCTACCAAAGCTTGGTCGGCAAATTTGTTGAGCTCCCCATTGTTGGCCGCCGCATTCCAGTCATTGCCGACACCTATGTCGATAAAGAATTTGGCACCGGTTGTGTGAAGATCACCCCCGCTCATGACTTTAATGACTATGACGTTGGTAAGCGTAACAACCTACCCATGATTGCCGTGTTGGACGACCATGCTAATGTTCGTGACGTTGCTGGTTTATACACGCCTACCGGCGAGTCACTGCCTGAAATTGACGGGTTTGACGGTACCTTACCAGCCGACTTCCAAGGGCTTGAGCGCTTTGCCGCACGCAAGAAAATTATTGCTGATTTTGACGCACTTGGTTTGCTTGATAAAACCGAAGCACACACCAACAAGGTTCCTTATGGTGACCGCGGTGGCGTGCCCATTGAGCCACATTTGACTGACCAATGGTACGTACGCGTAGCTCCAATGGCTGAAGTTGCCACAAAAGCCGTCGAAGACGGCGATATTCAGTTTGTGCCGAAGCAGTATGAAAATATGTACTTCGCCTGGATGCGCGACATTCAAGACTGGTGTATTTCGCGTCAGCTTTGGTGGGGACACCGCATTCCTGCTTGGTATGATGACCAAGGCAACGTCTATGTTGGCCGTGATGAAGACGAAGTGCGCCGTGACAACAACCTTGGTGACACGCCGTTGCGCCAAGATGACGACGTTTTAGATACTTGGTTCTCGTCAGCTTTATGGACGTTCTCAACGTTAGGCTGGCCAGATAACACGGATGACTTAAAAACCTTCCACCCAACCGACGTGTTGGTGACTGGTTTTGACATTATTTTCTTCTGGGTTGCGCGCATGATCATGATGACCATGCACTTCTTAAAAGACGAGAGCGGCAAACCGCAAGTGCCGTTTAAAACCGTCTACGTCACCGGTTTGATTCGTGATGAAGAAGGTCAAAAAATGTCGAAATCTAAGGGCAACGTACTAGATCCGCTCGACATGATTGACGGTATTGATCTCGATACCTTGGTGAATAAGCGCACGGCCAATATGATGCAACCGCAGCTAGAGGCTAAAATTAAGAAGCGCACCGAAAAGCAGTTCCCTGAGGGCATTGCCGCACACGGCACTGACGCATTGCGTTTTACCCTAGCTGCATTGGCTTCAACCGGTCGCGATATTAACTGGGACATGAAGCGCTTAGAGGGCTACCGTAACTTCTGCAACAAGTTATGGAATGCTAGCCGCTATGTGCTGATGAACACCGAAGACCAAGACTGTGGTGTACGCGATGGCAAACCTAGTAGTGAACTTGAATTGTCATTAGCCGACCAGTGGATTATTGAACAGCTCAATGACACCACCAAGCAGTTCCGTCATGCACTTGATACCTTTCGTTTTGACCAAGCGGCCGCGATTGCCTATGAGTTTACCTGGAACCAGTTCTGTGACTGGTACCTTGAGCTCACCAAGCCGGTACTATTTAATGGCAGCGAAGCGCAGTTGCGTGGCACGCGCCACACCTTGGTAACCGTACTTGAGCAATTATTACGCTTGTTACACCCATTGTTGCCATTTATTACCGAAGAAATATGGCAGCGCGTAGCACCATTGGCAGGTATCAATGCCGATACCATCATGTTACAAGCCTACCCACAGGTGCAACCGCAGCGCTTTGCAACAGCCAGTGCCGATATGGAATGGTTAAAACAAGTTATCGTTGCCGTACGTAACATTCGTGGCGAAATGAACTTGTCACCAAGCAAGCCGTTACCGGTGCTATTCAAGAACGCCGATGCGACCGCTCAAACGCGGCTTGAGCAGAACCAAAGCTTCTTAAGTGCCTTGGCTAAGCTTGAATCAGTTACTTTCTTAGCAGCCGACGAGGAAGCCCCTGCGAGCGCAACAGCTCTTGTGGGCCGCATGGAAATAAACATTCCTATGGCTGGCTTAATTGATACGGCAGCAGAGCTAGCGCGACTTGATAAAGCTATTGAGAAAGCGCAGAAAGAATTCGACTTGTTTACCCGTAAATTAAGCAACGAAAACTTCGTCAGCAAAGCGCCAACGGAAGTAATTGAAAAAGAACGTGCGAAACAAGCAGAAGCTCAAGATACCCTGCACCAACTGCAGCAACAGCGGGAAAAAATTGCGGCGTTGTAATTAATACAACGCCAATGCAATCAATACCGCAAGCAATGCAGCTATTATTGGAATAATCACCGTGACCACAAAGATGTCTTTATAGGCGTCTTTGTGGGTTAGCCCCATTAAGGTTAACAGCGCAATAACAGCTCCCGAATGTGGTAGAGAATCGAGACCGCCAGCAGCCAGATTAGCGATACGGTGCAGCAGGTCTGGGCTAACCCCAGCTTCAATATAAGCAGGCGCTAGGCTTGACATAAATATCTGTAACCCACCCGATGCTGATGCGGTAATTCCAGATATCAGGTTTGCAGAAATAAACACCGACAATAAAGCGGGAATATCGAGGCCTAGCAGCCATGCAGCAAACTCATGAAAACCGGCTGTTTGAATCACGACACCACCAAAGCCAATTACCGCTGCGGTATTGATCAACGGTAACATGGCATCATCAACCCCCTGCCCCGCGACTGTGACAAAGCGTTTGCGTACCGGCACGAACATGACCAAACACAATACACTGCCAGCCAACAGTGCAAAGCTTGCCCACAGCACCGGTTGGCCTAAAGCGAACTGTTGCCACTGTGACTGTATTCCAAAGGCTTGTAGCGCACGTGGCGCAACAATAGTAGCCAATACCGCAGCAATAGGTAATAGCGATTTCACTAAGCCTGGTAGGCGTTGATCGGTTGCTGGCGCTAACGCTGCCATTTGCTTATCTTTGTCGTTAGCTTGGTAGTTTTCGCCGTTAGCACTAGCGCGACGCCATTGCCGTTGTAGATACCACATGCCTAGCACCGCCATCACTACGCCGGCCATAACCCCAAGCCAACCACCAGCAAAAAGATCGGTACCTAAATTACGTGCGGCAATCACATTATGAATGGATGGGGTACCCGGCAATGCTGTCATGGTAAAGGTACCAGCACCTAGAGCAATGGCTGCCGCATACAGGCGCCGAGGAATATTAGCGCTCTGCATCAATGACACTCCGATGGGGTACATGGTAAACATCACCACAAACACCACCACACCGCCATAGGTAAGCAGCGCACAAACTAACATGGCTATCCAAAGTGCGCGTTGCTGTCCGAGTTTCTGTGTTATTGCCACGGCAACGCCTTGAGCTGCGTGACTTGCCGCCATAACACGGCCGAAAATACCACCGCAGATAAACAGTAGTAAAAAGTTTCCGGCAAAACTAAAAGCACCTGAAGCTCCGAACGGAAAGTGCTTGAGAAAAATATCAGCTATGGGAATGCTGTTACTTAGACCAATAACAAAAATTGAAACCAATACCGCAAGTAGGATATTAACGCCACGCAATGCCAGCCAGATTAATAAACCCAAACCGGCAATTAAACCTAAATTCGCAATCATGAAGTGAGCCCCTGTTGTTATTAGTTTTAGCGGGGCTTCATTGTTTATTCTTCTTCGTCGTTTTCGCCGAAGTAGGTGCCCCAGCCGTCGTAATCAACGCCGGTGATATTTGCAACTTCTGTGATTTCTTGCGTCTGCATGCGCAAAATATCTGCATCTAGTTTTACTTCACTTACTGCAACGAATGCAAATATTCGGGCGCCATCATCGGTTTCAAACTCGTCAGCGTCATCAACATGGTAGCCAGCTTTAACCAGCTCCACCGCCGCCTTCTCAAGCTTGGTAAAGTCAGTACTGACAAGGTGATGTTCAATCGTGAATTTATCCATTGCATTGGCGCCATCTTGCAATAACGCTGCAACTGTTTCATCACTTTGCGCAATGAGTTCATTCAAGTTATTTGCCATACGCTTATTGCCCCTGCGCCAGCTGGTGGTCGAGTTCACTAATTTTTAACTGCATCAATTGATGGCAATGGGCCGATAAAGCTCGCACTGCATCTTCACCAAAGTCAGAAATTTTAACTGGGTTTAGCATTTCAATAATAACGGTACCGTTATTCCAGCGATTCAGTTTAATGCGCCCATGAAGGTTTGACACACAAATAGGTACAATATCTACCCCAGCTTGAACAGCCGTACGAAACGCACCGGTTTTGAACGGCAATAAGCCGCGCCCATAACTACGAGTGCCTTCAGGGAACAATAAAATAGATAGCTTACGCTTACGAATCGCTGTCGCGGCTTGCTCGATAGTACCGTGAGCGCGACCTTTGTTTTTACGATCAATCAGAATGTTGCCCGCCAACCAGTACAACTGACCAAAAAACGGAATCCATTTCAAACTTTTCTTACCAATACTCACCGAGCCCAACGGCATCGCGCGAGCAAGGGTAAAAATGTCATAACTGTTTTGATGGTTCGCTATATACACATAAGGGCCACTGTTACGCAGTGATTCCGGTATGCGAATATCAAGCTTCACCCCAAATAAACGGTGCATGCGCCCATACCAGTGAGCAGCTAACGCGGTGTTATTTCGGTGAAACGGCCGAACAATACAAATTAAAAGTAATAAGGTACTGCCAACGATAATAAAAACGCCCAACAGCAAAATACGTACAACAGCGAGCATGTAATCTCCTTAAAGCTTAATGGCCGCTAGTATAACCTGTTAGGCGTCGAAAAACGTCCGATCAGTCAGTATTTTCCACTAAAATTGCATCAACGCGCTGCAATCCGCGCGGTAATTTATTGCCACGACGACCCCGTTCACCACGATAATGCTCAAGATCCGATGGTTTTAACGTTAATTTGCGCTTGCCGGCAAGCAAGGTGATAGCCGCATCAGCCGGTACCGTCGCTGCAGCCACCACATACTCTTCCCGCGACTGTGCACGCAAGGTCGGAATACTGATCATCTTGTTACCCTTGCCTTTTGACAGCTCAGGTAAATCGCGAACAGGGAACAACAACATACGGCCTTCGTTAGAAACCACAGCCAACAAATCGTTTTCACGGTCGTTTACCGCACTTGGTGGCAAAATTTTTGCACCTGTCGGTAGATTTAAAATCGCTTTGCCGTTTTTGTTACGACTAACTAAATCACCAAACTGGCAGATAAATCCGTAACCAGCATCTGAGGCCAACAAATAGCGCTGTTCGTCTTTGGCCATTAATACTTGGTCAATCGTTTCACCGGCAACCATACTAAACCGCCCAGTCAGCGGCTCGCCTTGGGTACGAGCTGACGGTAACAAGTGCGCTTCACACGAGAAGCTTCTGCCCGAACTATCTAAAAACACAACCTGTTGATTGCTCTTACCTTGCGCTTGCGCCAAGAAAGTATCACCTGATTTGTAAGCCAAGTTAGTGCCGTCAACGTCATGGCCTTTGGCCGCACGCACCCAGCCCTTTTTCGACAACACCACGGTTACTGGTTCAGCTGGGGTTAAATCGCGCTCACTCAGTGCCTTGGCCTCTTGGCGTTCAACCAACGGTGAACGGCGATCGTCACCATATTTTTCAGCGTCTGCCAAAATCTCTTTGCGAATAAGCGTCTTCATGCGGCGGTCAGAACCGAGTAACAATTCCAGTTGCTGACGCTCTTTTTCAAGCTCTTCTTGCTCGCCTTTTAACTTAAACTCTTCTAGCTTGGCTAAGTGGCGTAATTTTAATTCAAGAATAGCTTCTGCTTGTGTGTCGGTCAGCCCAAATCGCTCCATTAACACCGGCTTAGGGTGGTCTTCATGGCGAATAATGGCAATCACTTCATCAATGTTCAGATAGGCTATTAATAAGCCTTCTAAAATGTGCAAGCGGGCCAATATTTTATCAAGACGATATTGAACACGGCGTGTCACCGTGTCTTGACGGAACACTAGCCACTCTTTGAGCACATTGAGAATGGGCTTCACCTGAGGGCGACCATCCAAACCAAGCATATTGAGGTTCACGCGGTAGTTTTTCTCAAGATCAGTAGTGGCAAACAAGTGTTGCATCATTTGCTCAGTATCAACCCGGTTGGAGCGCGGTACAATGACTAAACGCGTCGGGTTTTCATGGTCTGACTCGTCACGCAAGTCACTCACCATTGGAAGCTTTTTGGCTTGCATTTGCGCCGCTATTTGCTCGAGCACTTTCGCGCCAGACGCTTGATGCGGCAGCGCCGTAATCACGACTTCGCCGTCTTCTAACGAATATTTAGCCCGCATACGAATCGTGCCGCGGCCTGTTTCGTAAATTTTGACAATTTCTTGGTGTGGCGTAATCACTTCAGCGTCGGTTGGATAATCAGGCCCGCGCATGTGTTCCATGATTTCGCTTAAATCTGCGCTAGGCTTTTCCAACAACAGCGCACACGCATTGGCCACTTCACGTGCATTATGTGGCGGAATATCGGTTGCCATACCCACCGCGATGCCGGTGACACCATTCAACAAAATATGTGGTAAGCGCGCAGGTAACATGCGCGGCTCTTTCATGGTGCCATCAAAGTTTGGCGTCCAATCTACAGTGCCTTGGCCTAGTTCGCTAAGCAGTACTTCACTAAAGCGCGATAACCGAGCTTCGGTATAACGCATTGCCGCAAATGACTTAGGATCATCTGGCGAACCCCAGTTCCCTTGTCCGTCTACCAATGGGTAGCGATAAGAAAACGGTTGCGCCATAAGCACCATGGCTTCGTAACACGCGCTATCGCCATGCGGATGAAACTTACCGAGTACGTCACCCACCGTACGAGCTGATTTCTTATATTTCGCTAATGCTGACAAGCCAAGCTCTGACATGGCGTAAATAATTCGGCGCTGAACCGGTTTTAAACCATCGCCAATATGTGGCAAGGCGCGATCCATGATCACGTACATGGAATAATTCAAATACGCATCTTCGGTAAAGCGGCGCAGAGGTATTTGTTCTAAAACTTCCGTTGACATAATTTTGCTGCTCCTTACAACTCAGCCAAATCGACCAAATTGCCTTTACTTTCTAACCAATCACGGCGATCGCCTGAGCGTTTCTTCGCCAGCAACATATCCATTAACTCTTCGGTTGCTTGCGAGTCATCCACCGTTAGTTGCACAAGGCGACGGGTATTCGGGTCCATGGTGGTTTCACGCAATTGTAGCGGGTTCATTTCACCCAAACCTTTAAACCGTTGAACGTTGACTTTGCCTTTTTTCTTCTCGGCTTCAATACGATCTAAAATGCCCTGCTTTTCATCTTCATCAAGGGCATAGAAAACCTCTTTGCCAACGTCAATTCTATAAAGCGGCGGCATGGCAACATACACGTGACCGTGATCAACCAAAGTGCGGAAATGCTTTACAAATAATGCGCATAGCAGCGTCGCAATGTGCAATCCGTCCGAGTCGGCATCGGCCAAAATACATACTTTGCCATAACGCAATTGCTCTAAGTCTTCCGAGTTTGGGTCAACCCCGAGCGCAACGGAAATATCATGAATTTCTTGTGAGCCAAGAATCTGGTCCGATTCGACTTCCCATGTGTTTAATATTTTTCCGCGCAGTGGCATCACGGCCTGAAAATCGCGATCTCGTGCTTGTTTTGCTGAGCCGCCTGCCGAGTCCCCTTCCACTAGAAACAATTCACTGCGCGCAGGGTCTTGCGTTGCACAGTCGGTTAACTTGCCCGGTAGCGCTGGCCCTTGGGTGACTTTTTTACGAATCACTTTCTTACTAGCGCGCATGCGCCGTTGAGCATTGTTGATACATAGCTCGGCCAGTTGCTCAGCTTGCTCAGTGTGCTCGTTTAGCCACAAGCTGAATGCGTCTTTGACCACCCCAGACACAAATGCCGCACACTGACGTGACGACAGCCGTTCTTTGGTTTGGCCAGCAAACTGTGGATCTTGCATTTTGACTGACAAGATATAAGCGCAACGGTCCCAGATATCTTCGGGGGTTAGGCGCACGCCTCGTGGCAGCAAGTTACGGAACTCGCAAAACTCACGCATGGCCTCCAATAAACCTTGGCGTAAACCATTTGCGTGGGTACCACCTTGCGGGGTAGGAATCAGGTTTACATAGCTTTCGGTAACCCCTTCGCCACCCTCGGGCAACCATGTAACGGCCCAATCAACAGCCTCTTCGTTACCAGCCATGGCACCAATAAACGGCTCTTCTGGCAACGTTGGCAATTCGCGTACGGCTTCAACCAAATAGTCACGCAGACCATCTTCGTAATACCAGCTCTGTTCGTCGTTATCGACCAAGTTTTTAAACGTGATTTTTAAGCCCGGGCATAACACTGCTTTAGCTCGGAGCAAATGGGTCATTTTTAGGGCAGAAAATTTTGCTGAATCAAAATATTTTGGGTCCGGCCAAAAGTGAATATTAGTCCCGGTATTGCGTTTGCCTGCACTGCCAGTTACTTCAAGGTCAGTCACCTTATCGCCATTCTCAAAGGCCATTTCATAAACTTGACCATCGCGTTTTACGGTTACATTCACACGTGTAGAAAGTGCGTTCACGACGGAAATACCGACGCCATGAAGACCGCCAGAAAATTGGTAGTTTTTATTTGAAAATTTACCGCCCGCATGCAGCTTTGTCATAATCAATTCAACGCCGGGCACCCCCTCTTCTGGGTGAACATCAACCGGCATGCCGCGGCCGTCATCTTGAACTTCCAAAGACTGGTCAGGGTGTAAAATAACAATCAACTCACGCGCGTGGCCGGCAAGTGCTTCATCGACACTGTTATCAATGACTTCTTGACCTAAGTGATTCGGGCGCGTGGTATCGGTGTACATTCCCGGTCTGCGACGGACCGGTTCTAGGCCATTGAGGACCTCTATCGCATCGGCTTTGTAATCTGACATGCGCTTTATTATCTCGTGTTGCACGGAATTGTTGTTGTAGGAATGCCCATATACTGTTACAGGACGTGTAGAAACTCAAGCGCCGCGGGTAGGTATCGCGGAAAATCTGCAAAGCTGTGGTCGCCACCTTGTTCCACTACCATGCGTTGATCACGGTAGTAATCTCTCGCTAAGCGGTAATCTAAGCGCTCATCACCGGCTTGCAATAGCACCAGTAACTCAACATCTGCAACAAAACATTGTTCTGCCTCAATGAGAACCTGGCGGTCACTAGCGTCTAATTGATAGGCTTCTTGGGTATAGGGATGTACCCGGTCAACAGTCTCGTCGGGCATCCAGTTGTAAGGTTGCACGGCCGGGTTTATCAACACCCCTCGAATCTCAGTGTGTCCGCGCTTATGTAACTGGCTAACCACGTAGTGCGTCCAAAACCCACCGAGACTACTGCCCATCACCGCTGCCAGTGGTTGCGTGGCAATTACTTCGTCAAGCATCTGGCGAATTGCAGCCATCCGCGAAGGTTGTTGTGGCGCTAGTAATTGAATCGCTTGGTTTACCGCCGCTGGCAAACTGGCTTGGTGCGAGTTCATAAACTCGCGAGTTTGAATAATTTTTAAACTTTCCGGAGAGCTTTCAAATCCATGTAAGTACAACAGCAATGTCTAATTCTCCTGTAGTAAGCCTCGGCTCTTGATCAGTTGCAGCCACTCTTGCAAGAAATGATTCACTTGGTGTTTTTCGTTCGCATGATGCATACGTGGATTCGGCACATCATAGGCTGGCTGCAAACGGGTTACCCCTTGGCTACGCACAACTTCAGCAAGTTGCGCATCGTGATAAAGCCGCACATCAAGCTGCGTTTCTTTCAACCCCGGTAATTGGGTAACAAGCGCCTGCTGTTCAATGCGCACTTCGGTGGTGTATGGCGCAGACTCAAGCACCGTGAGTGCAAAGCGTAAATGCTGACCAATTTTAATCACTTGAGCACCGTGTTGACGCACACTTTCAGCCAGTGGCTTGAACGCAGCATAATTTAATGCGGCCAATCGCTGCAGCGCGGCCAAATCAAATTTATAGCGGCGTAACTTTACATCAGTGGTCATAAGTCCTCAAAACGACGTTTGTGTAACTGCAACCATTGTAGTCCAATCACGCTGGCGGCATTGTTAATTTTTCCCTGTTCAAGCAGTTGCACCACATCCATGTATGGCAGTACATGCACACAAATATCTTCATGCTCACTGGCAAGCCCAGCATGCCTGAGCGCTCGCGAGCTATCAACCTCCGCAATATAAATAGATATCTCTTCGGTACAGCCACCTGGTGTGGACAAATAGCTTAGTGCAAAATGCAACCGCTCGGTTGTAAGGCCGGCTTCCTCAAATAACTCACGGTGCGCGACCTGCTCAGCTGACTCGTCACCGTCATACATGCCGGCTACAAATTCTAGCAACCAAGGGGATTGCCTTTCATTTGCTGCAGCGAGCAAGGCTCCAATACGAAATTGCTCAAGCACAACAAGAGCATCCCGCTTAGGGTCATAGGGTAATACGACCACCGCATGACCACGGTCCATCACTTCACGCTCAAAAACAGGCGACCAATCACCTTCAAACAGTTTGTGTTGAAGGCGTAACTTATGAATACTCAAAAAACCTTCACGTAACGGTTCTTTTTGAATAATTCTGACATCTTGTTGAGAAAATTTTTGCACAATAAACCTTTGTTACTTTAGTTGCGTCTGTTACTTACCGTTATAAGTACTCATCTAATCGCGAAAGCGATTGAATAAAATTGTAAATAACCACCGCTTTGGCACATAATTAGTTACACTTGAACCCATTCTGTTGCAACTGGCGCAATGCTATTCATGACGATTCAAAGTAAACTAGTAAACATTCACGAGTGTATGTAAAATAGCTGCCAAGTTTTAGGCAAGATAATGCTTTCAGATAATTAGGACACCGTAGCCCATGAAAAAGCACGTATTATCCGTTTTAGTCGGCTTAACCATCAGCGCAACATCAAGTGTTGCCTATGCTGACGACCTCGCTCAAGTTTTTCAACTCGCATTGCAAAACGATCCAACCCTACAACAAGTTGATGCTCAGCGCCGCGCCGCGCAAAAAGGCATTGATATTACGAAGTCAGCATTTTGGCCACAAGTTAGTTTCTCAGCTGGGTATTCACGCTCAGAGTCGGAGCGTGCTCAGTTTGACACAACTTCTCAGCAATTTGTCACTCTTGACTCTGAAAGTCGTGGCTGGAATGCCGGCGTTAGTCTTTCGCAAACCGTTTTTGACATGAACGTTTGGGATCGCGCAGCTCTTAGTGAAAAACAAGCTTATCAAGCAGAAGTAAACTACTTAAGTACACGTCAACAATTAATGATTCGTGTCGTTAATGCGTATTTTACAGTCCTTGAGCGGATGGATGATCTTGAGTTCGCGACAGCTGAAAAGAAAGCGATTGAACGTCAATTAGAGCAGACAAAACAGCGTTTCTCGGTAGGCTTAACGGCAATCACTGATGTGCATGAAGCACAAGCACAGTTCGACACCGCCATAGCTTCAGAAATTCAAGCCAAGAATGCGGTTGAAGTTGCGCAAGAATCTTTGCGTGAAATTACTGGCCGTTATCATCAAGATTTAGCCCAATTAAATACCAGCTCGTTTTCGCCAGAAACCCCAACACCAAGTGACGCACAGCAGTGGGTGAAAATTGCAGAAGATAAAAATCTACAATTATTAGTGCAACGTGTTGCTGTGGAAATCAGTGATGAGCAAATAAGTTTGGCGCGTAATGGTCATTTGCCGACGGTATCATTGAGTGCCGACTATTCGACTAACGACACCTCAACTACCGCCGGTGGTATTAAAACTAACATGCCGCGCATGGACTCAAACTCAATTGGTTTGTCGCTGAACGTGCCTTTGTTTACGGGCTTCAGAACATCATCAGAAGTTGACCAAGCGCGCGAAAACTTCATTGCTGCAAGCCAAGAACTTGAGGGTGTGCGTCGTAATGTTGAACGTCAGGTGCGTAGCGCTTACTACGACGTTGTTGCAGCTTTATCGACTATTCGCGCGTTTGAACAGGCCGTAGTATCAGCTGAAAGCGCATTGAAAGCCACGCAAACCGGTTTTGAAGTGGGTACACGTACTATCGTTGATGTATTAAACAGTACTCGTAACCTTTATAACGCCCGCCGTAATCTATCGAGCGCGCGCTATGGTTATATTCGTCAATACTTAGCTCTGAAACAAGCATCAGGGCAAATTAGCGAGCAAGATTTAGTAGCTATCAACGCAAGCTTAATTAATGAAGATAATTGAAAAACCCCGCTTTGAGCCACGTTTTCTATTACCTAAATATTGGTTAACGTGGCTAAGTGTTGGCTTTCTTTATGCTATATCGTGGCTGCCATATCGCTGGCAGCTCGGTATGGGAAGAGTGTTAGGCCGGCTGTTTTATCGCTTTGTACCTCGTCGGGCTGATATAGCACGCCGAAACCTTGAGCTTTCGTTCCCCAATATGCCTGCCGATGAAATAGAGCCGTTGGTGCGCAAGAACCTCGAAAATACCGGAATCGCATTTTTTGAAACAGGTATGGCTTGGTGGTGGCCCGATTGGCGCATTCGCAACAAGTTGCATGTGCATGGCGTTGAACACCTGCATGCCGCGCAGCGTGACGGGCGCGGCGTGTTATTGTTGCTCTTCCATTTTTTAAGCCTTGAAGTTCACGCACGATTGCACGGTTTTGTAAAGCCAGCCGTTGGTTTGTATCGTCCGCATAACAACGCTGTTATGGAGTATTTACAGACTCTTGGCCGCGGTCGTTCGAATAAATACATGATTCAGCGGCGCGACGTAAAAAGCATGCTACAAGCTTTAGACCAAGGTGAAATTGCTGGTTACCTACCAGATCAAGACTATGGCCGCCGAAAAACCATTTTCGCGCCGCTTTTTGCGGTGGAAAAGGCAAGTACCACAACAGGGACGCTGCTATTTGCGCATGGCGCAAACTGCGCTGTATTGCCAGTGACATGTTTTCGAAGAGACGACGGCACGGGTTATGACATGACGTTTTACCCTGAATTTGAGAACTTCCCCACAGGGGATGACTTAGCCGACGTTACGCGGGTAAATAAAATGGTTGAGTTCGCAATTCAGCAGCGTCCTGAGCAATACATGTGGATTCATCGGCGCTTTAAAACTCGCCCTAATGACACTGACCCAGATCTCTATAAGCGTTAACTCAATTCTTGCCCAACCACTGCTGCCATGCGGTGATCACCGTATGGCGGTAATTCTCTAGATTTTCATGCGTCACCGAGCCTCGGTCATCAAGCGCAAGCTTATGCAGTACTTCTCGTTCGGCAATATAGGCCGTGATCAACGCTTGGCTTTCTTGTTGACTTAACAAGTGCTTATGCTCAGCTTGTTCAAGAATTCGTATGTTGTCCGTAAACGCCGCTAAGGCCGGAATTTCATGAGCAAAACGCAGAGTTAAATACTGCACCAAAAACTCAAGGTCGGTAATGCCCCCAGCCCCTTGTTTCACATCAAACTGCTGAGCACTTACCCGCGCCGCTAAGTGGTCACGCATTTTCTCGCGCATACTTAATACTTGTTCGCGTAGTTGCTGTTCATCGCGACGTTGGCAAATTTGCCGTTGCCGCAAAGCGATTAGTTTTTCTCGCAATGCTGTCGAACCAAACACCGGACGAGCCCTCACCAATGCTTGTAACTCCCAAGTCCAGGCATCCTCTTGTAGGTAACTTTCAAAGGTATCGAGGCGGGTTACCAACAATCCTGATTTACCCGATGGCCGCAACCGCATATCTACCTCGTACAAGGAACCAACAAGTGTTCGTGCGGTAAACAAATGCAATATGCGTTGTGCAAGTCGCAAATAAAACTGTTGAATACCAATCGATTTGGGGCCGTCTGTATCACCGTCATAGTCAGTGTCGGTGATAAACACAAGATCTAAGTCAGAGCCATACCCAAGCTCAAGCCCCCCCAACTTGCCATACGCCATCACGGCAAAGCCCATATCGTCAGCACTTCGCTCGGGGGGAGCACCATGCTTTTCTACCAATTGGTGCCACGCTAAGCGAACGACTTTGTCAATCAATGCTTCGGCCAAATAACTTAAATGGTCGCTCACTTTCATAAGCGGAAGCGCACCGCTGATATCGGCCGCCGCCACCTTCAACTGCAACACCTGTCGTGCCTGGCGCAGTGCATCCATTTGTGCTTCTAAGTCGTTTTCTTGCTCAGGAATTCGTAGTAAAAATTCGTCTAATAAACGCGGATAGTCATTCAGCTCAGGTAATCGATACAAATGCTGCGGATCAATCAGCTCGTCAAGCAGCAATGGATAGGTGGCAATTTGCGAAGTTAACCACGAGCTCGCGCGGCACAGTTTTATAAGCTGCTCACGGGCGCCCGAGTTCTCGACGAGTAATTCAACATAGGCGGTACGGGTCATAATTTTTCGTAACACCTGCAGCACGCGTTCAAGCACTGAGTCAGCATCGGCAAACTGGACAATACGCTCTAACAGTAATGGCACTAATCTGGCCATAGCTTTACGCCCACGCGGCCCTGAGCCGCGTTTACGAACATCCATACGTAACTGATTAACCTGCTGCCAAATAAGCTGTGCAGTCGACTTGGCAAGGCCAAAATCAAGTAACACGTCAATGGCGGTATCATCTTCAATCATGTCTTGCCAAAGCAGTTGTAACTGCCCGGCTTCTTCGTCTTCGGCGTCAGGGTCACCAATAACCTGCTGAAACTGTTCATGCACGGTCGCCATGGTCGCGCGAATATCGGCTTCAATGTCAGGCCAAGGCTGCTCATATGCCAAGCTGATGCGCTGCTGAGTCGGCGCATCGTCGGGTAGTGTTTGGGTTTGCTCGTCGTTCAATTGCTGCAACACGTGTTCCATTTTGCGCAGCTTTTCATAGCACTGTAGAAGCTGGTCAACCGTAGCTTCTGGCAAGATATTAAGCTCGGCAATCGCGTGATAGGCAGCATAAAGTGATTGGGTTTGTAACTGCCGTTGCTGGCCGCCACGAATCAACTGAAACGCCTGCGCAATAAACTCAATTTCGCGAATGCCGCCGGCGCCTAGTTTTATATTACGCTCCAGGCCTTTGCGGCGGGTTTCTTGGGTGATCAAGGTTTTCATTTTGCGCAGCGCATCAATGGCCGAAAAATCAATATAGCGACGATAAACAAAGGGCCGCAATAACGATTTCAGTTCATCCTCGTGTGCTTTTGTGCCGCCAATTAGCCGCGCTTTCACCATGGCATAACGTTCCCAATCGCGCCCTTGCTCTTGGTAGTAATATTCAAGTGCAGAGATACTGGCAACCACGGGCCCTGACTGACCAAACGGGCGCAGCCGCAAATCAACGCGAAACACGCGACCATCAGCCGTGATTTGATCAAGTAAGCTCACTAATGCTTGGGCGAGGCGTGTAAAAAACACACTGTTTTCTATCGGTTTACGTGCATGATCGGTTTCGCCTTGGGCGGGGTAACAGAAAATCAAATCGATATCCGATGAAAAATTTAATTCATAACCGCCCAGCTTACCCATGCCAATCACCAACAATGGCATGGCTTGGCCTTGCTCATCTCGGGGCGTACCAAAGCGTTCACAATAGCGAGGGTACAGCCAATTTAGAGCTCCATTGATAAACGCATCAGCGGTTGCACTAATGTGTTTAAGCATGTCAGTTACGCTGACTTGTTGTAACAAATCGGCAGCGGCTAATATGGCATACCATTGTTGGCGCAAGCGCCTAAGTGAACGCTGCGCTTGAGGCTCATCGGCGCAGCTTGCAAGTAACTCAGTCACAGCATTTGCATAAGCATCTGTCGCAGGCAACACCACCTGTTCGTTCTGCCATTCAATTGCATTAGGCTGCTGCTCAATCACCCGTGCAACAAACTGGCTTATTTCACAGACTCTACCCTGTGCATCCATAGCTACACTATCCAGTAAGGCTCTTGTTTAAGTGCCGCACGACGTGAACGTTCAAGCGCATAAAGCAGCGACTCTAGTTGCACCTCTTGCCAACCTAAAAGCTTTTCAGTATTTATTTCATCGGTATCTTTAATGGCTTCACGCAACAGCTTCAGTGCCATAATTTCTCGAATACCGCGCATTAAGTCTTGCCAAGGCGCTCTAAATAACTCGCGGTCATCGGCGTCAAATAAATAGCCAACGCAATAGCCTAATTGCAATGAGCTTTGTAACTGCGGTAACAGTTTTAGGTAATGATCAGCACGCATCTCTTGATGCTTAGTAAAAGCTTCGAGCACTTGTTGCCAGTCTTCACGCAATCGCTGTGTTGCCCATTGCTTTAACGGCACCTGCATAAGTTGCTCATGGCGTGGCTGTTCAGAACATAATTCGCCAAGTTCAAATAATGTCAGTTGGTAATCATCACGTTTACTTAAACTAACCACTAATTCGAGCTGTACCGAGTGCTCTTGTTGCTCAACAATAAACTCATAAAGTTTTTGGTTTTGCTCAAGCGCTCGATGATACGCCCCGTCTTCCGCGGTCAGTTCATTAAGCCCATCATAGCGGCTCAACCAGCCTAAGTGCCCAAGCATTTGCTCTAACCGGGCAATGTGGTCGCTCACATCAATTTCGAACAGCGCCAATTGCTGCAGCACGACTTTGCACAGACGAATACCGTCCGTAATTCCGGCAACCGCTCGCACATTCGGCTGTTCAGCCAAGCAGGCATCATTATGCTGCCAATATTGCAACGCGTAGGCTAATGCACGATATAAGCCCGTTCCAACGTCATCTTGCGGCTGCTGATGCACAAAATGCGCGTGATTAAATGGTTCAAGCACTGACTTTTGTGCCAGTAAATAGCCGCGAGCCGCTTTGCTTAAACTACCCACTCGCGCATTGACTCGAGTAATAAAACGGCGTGCTAATTTATAAGCATCGGCGGCAATGCCACCTTGCACTTCAAGTTCAATTTCGCAAATAGGTCGCGATTGGTCATTGGCCACAATGTGACCTTCATCAAACACCAACTCAATAACGCCTTCGCCACTTGGAATTTTCCAACGGTGGCGCGTGAAGTCGGTGCGAAATAGCTCAACCAGCTCACGCTGAATATCAAAAACCGGAAATTCATCAGGCCAAATATCTTCTTCAAACAAGGTTAAATCGGGTGTGTCACTGGTAATAACCGCATTATATTCAGGGCGCGAATGCATGCCACCAAGCACTTGCCCTGCTAATTTAATGGTTTGCTCGCGTTCATCACCACGCTGCCGGATACGCAGCCCCATATCGTGCTGACGCAACTGCAGGTCATCGGTATCGAAATACGCATTGGTTAATTCAAGGGTGCTGCTGTCGCTATCTTTGGCCAATTGTTGGCATAACCGCAACACCGCTTCACGCTGGTTCGGTTCCACAAGTAATTTCAATTCAATTTCTTGGCTCACGAGCTCTCTCTTACGCGTTGATTTTCCTTGCTTCATACGGTACTCGCACTAACTTTACGGGTCAACTGAAATGGGCTTGACAGCGCTGCACAAAAAATGCACCGTGGGCGCAATTAATCGGTCTCGATGAAGTAACAAAAAAATGTGATCAGACAGGCTTTACGCGCGCCCAAAAAGTCATATACTGGCGCCCGAAATATGTCACCGCCAGCCTTGGGCTGAGTCCTACAGGAGATGCTATGTTTAAAGCGAGTGAAGTACTTGCGGCTCAGTATACCGGCGCCGACCTTGGTCGACTCCAACAAGCCATCACCGACAACTATTTAGTCGATGAAGATGCTTATTTGCGTGAGCTGTTGCCCCTTGTGCCTCAAGACAATGAAAATCTTGAGCGCGTAACCCAAGCGGCAGCTAATTTAGTGAATAAAGTTCGCGACCGTGCTGATGGCGGTGGCGTAGATGCGTTTTTGCAAGAATACAGCCTTGACACCAAAGAAGGCATTATTCTGATGTGTTTGGCAGAAGCATTGCTGCGTATTCCAGATGCCACAACTGCTGACGCGCTTATTCAAGACCGCTTGTCGGGCGGTGACTGGCATAAACATATGGGCCAAAGCGCCTCTTGGTTAGTCAACAGCGGTACTTGGGGTTTAGCCTTAACCAACAATGTTATTAATCCAACCGGCAAGCCAATGGAAACGCCGCGCGGTGTATTTCGCCGAATGGTACGCCGTTTAAGCTCGCCTGTGGTGCGTAAAGCCACGTACGCGGCGATGCGTATTATGGGTACGCAGTTCGTACTTGGCCGAACCATTGAGGAAGCGCTGAAAAACAGTCGCAATAACCGAGACAAAGGTTATACGCATTCTTATGACATGCTCGGCGAAGCAGCTTTAACTATGGCTGACGCACGCCGTTATCATGCTGATTATGTCAACTCAATTAAAGTTGTAGGCAAAGAGAACTTTAATAACCCGAACGCACCACGACCGACCATCTCAATCAAACTGTCAGCGTTGCACCCACGTTACGAAGTAGCCAACCATGAGCGAGTACTTACTGAGCTAGCCCAAAGCTTGACAGAGTTAGTGAAGCTTGCCAAAGAGGCTGACGTTGGCGTGAGTATTGACGCCGAAGAAATGGACCGCTTGGAGCTGTCATTAGAGTTGTTCGAAAAAGTCTACCGCAGTGGCGTCTGTAAAGGTTGGCCACGCTTTGGCTTGGTGGTTCAGGCGTATTCAAAACGTGCGCTGCCCGTATTGTGCTGGGTAACCGCATTGGCGCGCGAATGCGGCGATGAAATTCCTGTACGTTTGGTTAAAGGTGCGTATTGGGATACCGAAATTAAATTGTGCCAAGTAAATGGCTTGTCTGGCTACCCTGTTTACACCCGTAAAGCCAATACCGATGTGTCGTACTTAGCCTGTGCCCATTACTTAATGAGCCCAGCGACGGACGGTGCCATCTATCCGCAATTTGCCACACACAACGCGCAAACTGTGGTAGCCATTCGCGATTTAAATGCAACCTACCAGCGCCGTATTGAGTTCCAGCGCTTGCATGGTATGGGTGATGACTTATATGACACCTTGCTAGAGCAAGATGAAAACACTACGGTGCGTATTTACGCGCCGGTGGGCGCCCATAAAGATCTACTGCCTTATTTGGTTCGCCGTCTACTCGAAAATGGTGCAAATACGTCGTTTGTGCACAAACTGGTTGACCCACAAACACCTGTTGCGGAATTAACCGAGCACCCGCTACACACAATGCTAAAACATGAGCATTTCGCGAACCATAAAATTCCACTACCGACGCAAATTTTTGGCGATCGGAAAAACTCGTTAGGACTGAATATGAACATTCACTCACAAGCTGATGATTTTATTAATGCAGTACACCAGTACCGCGACAAGCAATGGCAAGGTGGCCCGATTGTTAATGGCGACGTAGTGGACGCGCATCACAAAGTGGCCATTCATAGTCCGCAAAACACCAGCCACCATATTGGTACTATTTGTTGGGGTGACAAAGCGTTAGCCGAGCAAGCATTGAAGAGCGCTAATGCCGCCTACCGTCGCTGGCGTGACACCGACGTCGAAGTACGTGCAAGCGCATTGGAAAAACTTGCTGATTTGCTTGAAGCCAATCGTATTGAACTTATCGCTTTATGTAGCGTTGAAGCAGGCAAAAGCCTACAAGACGGTATTGACGAAATTCGCGAAGCCGTTGATTTTTGCCGTTATTACGCGCAACAAGCACGTGAGCTTATGGGTGAAGGCACTACCTTACCGGGCCCAACCGGCGAAACCAACGAGCTGTTCGTGCAAGGCCGCGGTACCTTTATTTGTATTAGCCCATGGAACTTCCCACTTGCCATTTTCTTAGGCCAAGTAGCAGCTGCCTTGGTGACCGGTAACTGTGTTATTGCAAAACCTGCCGAACAAACTGGCTTAATTGCTTTCCGTGCGGTGCAACTTGCATTAGAAGCCGGAATTCCAGGCGATGTATTGCACTTTATGCCGGGTAGCGGCGCTGAAATAGGTAGCTTCTTGGTGTCTCAAGAAGAAATTGGCGGGGTGTGCTTCACTGGTTCAACATACACAGCACAAGCCATTAACCGTGCATTGGCAGCTCGTACTCGCGCAATTGTGCCACTGATTGCTGAAACCGGTGGTCAGAACGCTATGTTGATCGACTCAACTGCCCTGCCTGAGCAAGCAGTCACTGATATTGTGGCTAGCGCATTCAAGAGTGCGGGTCAGCGTTGCTCGGCGTTACGTGTTTTGTTTGTGCAAGACGACATTGCCGACCGCGTTATCGACTTGCTGAAAGGCGCTATGGCAGAACTTAAAGTGGGCGACCCTATTCTGCATGAAACCGATGTTGGCCCGGTAATTGACGGTGCGGCAAAAAGTAACCTTGAGCAGCATGTAAACGATATTACGCAAGCGGGTCGCTTAATTGCTCGCGCGCCCATGCCTGAATACACCAACGGCGGTACTTTCGTGGCACCAACAGCCATCGAAATTGACAATATTAACCAGTTAGTTAAAGAAAACTTTGGCCCAATTCTGCACGTTATTCGTTACAAAACGAGCGAGCTAGACACGGTTATTCAAAGCATCAATGATACCGGTTTCGGTTTAACCTTCGGTATTCATAGTCGCAACGAAACCTTTGCAGCAGATATTGCGCGTCGAATTGATGTGGGTAACGTGTATATCAATCGTAACCAAATTGGTGCTGTGGTTGGCGTACAGCCATTCGGTGGCCGTGGTATGTCGGGTACTGGCCCGAAAGCTGGTGGTCCTCACTACTTGACTAGCTTTGTGACTGAGAAAACTCGCACCAACAATATTACCGCTGTTGGTGGTAACGCAACCTTGTTGTCGTTAGGTGACTAACGACAACAAGCAAGGTGCTAAACAAACATGGTGTGGGCGATTAAAACTCGCCCACTTCATGCATATATAAACTTTCACTACCGTCTTCAATAACACCTACTAAGCCATGAATACGTGGCAAAATACGCGCCATATAGAACTTCGCAGTCTTTATTTTACTGGCTAAATAAGGGCGCTCACCAACCAGTGGTTCAGCAACTTTTGCCATGCGTAACCACATGTATGCAAAAGCAACATAACCAACCAAGTACAAGTACTCAACCGCCACGCTATTGATGATATTTTCATCATCAGCAACTTTAGTCAGAACGTTTTTGGTAACGTCGGCAACAAGTTGCGTTGCTTGTGCAAGCTGCTGATACTCTTTTTCTAAGCCAGCTTGCGGTTGTGCTAACAACGCCTGAATATCATCTAACAAAGGCTTAAGCATTTCACCACGAGAGCCCGCGACCTTACGGCCTAGCAAGTCTAACGCTTGAATACCGTTGGTACCCTCGTAAATTTGGGCAATTCGAGCGTCACGAACTAACTGTTCTTGGCCCCACTCACGAATAAACCCGTGACCGCCAAACACTTGTTGGCCAATAACGGTTGCTTCGAAGCCGGTGTCTGTTAAAAACGCTTTAGCAACCGGAGTTAACAACTGCACTAATGCCTCGGCACGCGCTTTCTGTGCTGGGTCGTGCGCGTATTTGGCAATATCCAGTTGCTGCCCGACGTAGGTTGAGAACGCGCGTCCACCTTCCACAAAGGCCTTCATGGTTAGCAACATGCGACGAACATCGCCATGCACAATTAACGGATCCGCTTCTTTCGCCAGGTCGCGAGTCACTTTAGCGCCACGCCCCTGAATACGGTCTTGCGCGTATTCAAGCGCATTTTGATACGAGCGGGCGGCAGCGCCTAGGCCCTGAATACCGACACCTAAACGTTCATAGTTCATCATGGTAAACATGGCTGGTAGGCCTTTGTGAGGCTCACCGACAAGCCAGCCCGTTGCGCCATCAAAATTTAATACACAAGTGGCCGACGCGTGAATACCCATTTTGTGTTCAATAGAACCACAAGTGACGCCATTACGTTCGCCTAAGCTACCGTCTTGGTTAACCAAAAACTTAGGTACTAGGAACAAACTAATACCCTTGCTGCCAGCCGGTGCGTCAGGCAGTTTAGCTAACACCAAATGCACAATGTTTTCAGCGAGATCATGTTCGCCACCGGTAATAAATATTTTGGTACCAGAGATGGCAAAACTGCCGTCATCGTTAGGAACGGCTTTCGAACGAATAATACCTAAGTCTGTACCCGCATGCGGTTCTGTCAGACACATTGAGCCGGTCCATTGTCCGCTAATCATGTTTTCAAGATAGGTAGCTTTAAGTGCGTCATCGCCGTGTTGATCAATGGTCATAATGGCGCCGGCAGTTAAGCCAGAATACAGCGAAAATGAGATGTCAGCAGCACAGAGCATTTCTTCGTATTGCGCAGAGATACTTTTGGGTAAACCCATACCACCAAATTCAGGGTTTGCGGTCACACCAACCCAGCCCCCTTCTGCTAACTGTTTAAAGTTTTCTTTGTAACCTTTAGGGGTTGTCACAACACCATCGTTAAATTGCACGCCTTCTTCGTCAGCGGCACGCGCGTTTGGTGCAATGAGGGTTTCGGCCAGCTTGGCGCCTTCATCAATAATGGCAACGGCTGTTTCCATATCCAGTTCGGCCAATTCACCAAACTGCGCCCAGTCTTTATCTACTTGGAATACGTCTTGCAGCACAAACTGCATGTCTTCGCGAGGAACACGATAGTCCGCCATGACAACACCTCTTTAAGTTGCGGCGATTTCGTTGGGAGTAATTTCGCACGAAATCAAACAATGGATTTAAACAGGTGTTTTAATATCAGATAACCTAGGGCTTTGTCCAGTCTTCTAGTGCCGGCTGCGAGAATGCTTGGTTGTCTTTCACGAACACCACGTGCGCGGGTGCGATGGTCAGCACTGTCAACCCTTCAAAGCGCTCCCCTTCAAACAATCGCACTCCACTTAGCTCAATCCAACGTCCCTGCGGCCGCGATGAATACTGGTGTCCGTCATAACTAAAGCTGGGTATGCTGCGCTTAAATACGGGGGCTAATTGCTCCAATGTCGGCACCACGCTGCGATTTAAGTTATCGGCGCTACCACCTTGTTCACCCTCAGCAAGCGCACTTTCAAAGGCATTAAGTAATTCAGGAGATATTTGACTTAAATCAATCGCCTGATTGTCATTGACTGGGCTTGGGTTATCTCGCTGTTCATTGCTTGGTTGTTGTCGCGTGCTTTGAGCAACCTGTTCGTCGCTAGCATTCGCTTGATGACTCGTGGAACTTTCGAGATTGTCTTTTGGGGTGGTTATTACAGGCCACTGAGGCGTTTTTATTACCGCTATGTCACCAAGCTGATACTGCTTTTGAACGTCAACAGATGGCCGTTGTTGATTAGGCTCTACTGCATCAATATTAGCGGCGGCTTCCACGTGCTCACTCGTCACCCCACGCATGGTCCACCATCCTAATGCTCCGGCGAGCGCAACAACTACCAACCATAGCAATATGCGCGGTGTACCTGAATTAGTCACTTTTGCCGAATGAAGTCGCACTTCCGATGAACCTTGTACTAAAGGCGACGATTGGTTTTTTAACGCTTTTAGCACCGATGACATTAGTGCACCTCTGTTGTAGCTGGGGTTACTGAAAGCTTTGGCCCACCGAGCTCACTTTGTGAAATTAACCATGCAAAGGTTAACGCATCAAGTTTGCTCGTCACACTTAAGCCTTTCGCTATCTGCAAACGCTGTAACTGTTGCGCTAACGGTACGCTTGCTTGGAGAGAATGTTGACGCAATTGATTCGCCAACCATTGCTGATACACAGATCCTTCAACCTCGGCCTCAGCTGAGGTGTATCCTGGTGGTTGCGCAACCACTAACACAAACTCTCCGGTCCAATTATCAGCCGGCTGCTGATTGTTACTGCCGACGAATTGATAACTATTGTCGGCTAGCACCAACAAATGCGGCAAGTTCGTTTTCACAATTTGGTCGTAACGCGCACTGCCCGCTATACACATTAACTCGAAGCTTTCTATCCAACGGCAAAAGTCAGTGTTGGTGGGAGGTCTTGGCAGTTGCCAAGCGTGTGCTATGGCCTCTATGGCAGCTGGCTTAGCTGGCTCAACTTGTGTGGCTATCGGTGTCGTAACGGGACTATTTTGCTGCTGCCACCACCATGTGGCAACCGCAACTGTTGTTGCAACAACGGCAGCAACCACAACAAACGACAACCCGTGTTTTAGGAAACTGGTCAAACCCGATGACGAGTGTGACAAGGCTGAAGCTGGACCAACGCCACCATCGAGCTCTTGCACGGCCATTTTTATATGTTTGGCACCAACAACCGGTTGTTGATCGTTATAGGCAGCTAACAGCGCTCGGTCACAGAGTAAGTTCAAACGCCGCGGAATACCTTCACTGGCTTGATGAACCTTTTTAATGGCGCCGGCATCAAATAGCCCTCGCTGTGCCCCTGCAACTTGCAGCCGATAATTGATATAGCGCTCACTATCGGCAAACTGCAGCGGTAATAAATGGTAACGCGCAGTGATGCGCTGTGCTAACTGCCGTAACTCGCGACGCCGCAATAAATCTTGCAATTCGGGTTGGCCAATAAGAATTACCCGTAATAATTTATGCTGATTGGTTTCTAAATTAGTCAGCAACCTCAACTGCTCCAGCACTTGTGGTTGTAAGTGCTGTGCTTCATCAATGAGCACCACACATTGACGATTTTGAGCATGTGCAGCTAGCAAAAATTGACTTAGCTTGTCGGTTAGCTGTTTGGTCGTAGCCCCTTGTGCCTCATAATCAATACCAAACTCATCGCATAAGGTTGCGAGCAGCTCGATAGCATTGAGCATTGGGTTAAGAATAAAAGCGGTTTGGGTGTGCTCAGGCAATTGCTCCAGTAGCGCGCGTGACACCGTGGTTTTTCCGGTTCCTACTTCACCCGTTAGTAGTATAAATCCGCCGCTGCCTTGCAGCCCATAGCTTAAGTGAGCAAGCGCTTCTTGATGACGCTCACTTAAATATAAAAATTGCGGGTCTGGTGCAATTGAAAACGGTTCCGTATGCAGACCAAAGTAGTTCAGATACATAGCAAAATCACTGCAAGCATTGTTATAGTGCAGAACAGTGTAACGACTCACTTGCATCAGGGCTAGTGATTCGCGATCATCAGTAAAATTTTAATAGGAGTTGGCGTGGAAATTTACTTAGTCGGCGGCGCCGTTCGCGATGCGTTACTGAATAAGCCAGTGCACGAACGTGATTTCGTGGTGGTTGGCAGTACGGTTGAGGACATGCTAAAACGCGGGTTTCGACAAGTCGGTAAAGACTTTCCGGTATTTTTGCACCCACAAACGGGCGAAGAATATGCACTTGCGCGCACCGAACGAAAAACCGCTAAAGGCTATACCGGTTTCACCGTCTATGCAGCACCTGATGTGACGTTGGAAGCCGACTTACAGCGCCGCGATTTAACCATAAATGCCATTGCACAAAGCGAAACTGGAGAGCTCATCGACCCCTATGGTGGCCTAGACGATATTCAGGCTCGGCAACTTCGCCATGTATCGAGTGCTTTTGTCGAAGATCCACTTCGAGTGCTTCGCGTTGCACGCTTTGCCGCGCGCTTTGCCGGCGATGGTTTCATGGTTGCACCTGAAACTTTAGACTTAATGCGAACTATTAGCGCCAGCGGTGAGCTTGCTGAGCTGGCCGCCGAACGTGTTTGGCGTGAAACTGAAAAAGCGCTGTACACCAATCACGCGCACGTGTTTTGGCAGGTGATTGCTGACGCCCAAGCATGGTCTCCATGGTTTTTACCACTTGCAAACAAATTAGATATTTCGCTGCTTGGCGAACAGCTGAAGCGCTTACCGCATCATTTCAAGGCTGAAGAATTAGCGCAAATGCGTTGGGTTTTAACCTGTTTAACCCTTACACCAGAGGAACATGAGCAACTGGCTTTTGCGTTAAAACTGCCGAACACCTACGCAAAACTTGCACACAGCGCATTTCAAACAGGTTACTCAGCAACGCACGAGCTCAGCCCTCAGTGGTTATTCAACGCTATTGGCAAAGCCGACGGTTGGCGACGCAAAACGCAGTTTATGCAATTAGTTGGTCTGTGGCAGGCTTTAGGAATGGCCGCGAATACGGCCCAAGCGTTGTTGACGCTTTATCAACAAGCTCTGATGGTGAGTGCGCAGGAGGTTATTGCAAATGCAGCTAAGCGCCAGCAGAAATTAGCTGGCCCCGCAATTGGCGAAGCCATTCGCCAGCAGCAGCAACGCGTCATTGAAGCTAACTGGCACGACATTGATGGTATTAAATAAACCAGATAAACAGCAATGCGCCTAAGGCTAAACGATAAATCACAAAGGGTAGCATGCCCATACGGCTAATAACTTGAAGAAACACATGAATACACACATATGCGGCAACAAATGACGTAACCATGCCAACCAATACCGGCAACCAAGCTACCGGCTCAGGCGTTTGCACTAGTTTAAGCCCCTGATAGCCGCCAGCCATGATAATAATCGGTATTGAAAGCAAGAAACTAAAGCGTGCTGCGTCTGTTTTAGTTAAACCAAGCATCATGCCCGCCGTCATGGTTATACCAGAACGCGATGTGCCCGGAATTAACGCTAAAGCTTGGGCAATACCAACAAAAATTGCTTGGCGCAGTGTCAGTTGCTCAATCCCTTGGCGCTGAGATGCTCGAGCATCGGCAAACCAAAGCAATAAACCAAAAACCACAGTTGTGGTAGCTATGACCAACGCCGAACGTGCAGCGTTTTCAACCAAGTCGCTACCAAACAAACCGGCTAGTCCGGCTGGTATGGTCGCCCAAATAATCAACCAAGCTAACCGACTGTGAGCGTTATGTTTGCCCCGCAAACTAGCGAA
Source organism: Pseudidiomarina woesei (assembly GCF_001418345.1). GTDB lineage: Bacteria > Pseudomonadota > Gammaproteobacteria > Enterobacterales > Alteromonadaceae > Pseudidiomarina > Pseudidiomarina woesei. The sequence continues at coordinate 38,131 of NZ_LIPW01000002.1, read as the reverse complement.
CCAATTCACCGTGAGCTGACCAACCTCCTGGCGAAAATACAACATCACAGCTAGTAAGGTGCCCACGTGCACCGCAACATCAAACGCTAAGCCTTGATCTTCCCACCCTAACAACTGCGATGGCAAAATTAAGTGAGCTGAGCTCGATATTGGTAGGAACTCGGTAAAACCTTGAATTAAAGCAAGAATTATTGATTCAATTGTATTCACAACGGTGCATTCCCTGTACGAGTCGAATAAATTTTTAAAAATGGTAGGTTTTCAAACTGAAATTCTACGGGTTCCAGCACTTGCTGACCATGATAATTTTGCCAATGCTGAGCAAAAGTCTGCCCAGTGATTGGGTGCCGCAGTGTTGGAGCTAATTCTGCCAATGGCCACAATACAAACGCATTTTCTAAAATTTCACCACGCGGCAACTGCACTGGGCTGTCACAAACCGTGTCATTATACATCAACAAGTCGATATCCAGCGTGCGCGGGCTAAATCGGGCTGCATTTGAGCTATGCCCGTGGTCTCGTTCGATTTGTTTGCAAATGGCGCTTACCTCACTAATTGATAGTGAGGTATCAACACGCGCAACTAAGTTATAAAAGCGACGCCCTGAGAAACCCACAGCGTCACTTTCAAAAACACGCGAGACATACATTGGATATGCAACACTGGCGAATTCTTGGTGTAATGCATGAATGCCAGCACGAATATAGCGTTCTCGCTCTCGGTTACTGCCAATACCTAGCCAAACTGTACTCATAATTATTATTGAGCCTGCGAACGTACGAGCTCAACCGCGGTATATTGCGCCGCCGGCACAGCCTGTGGTTTAGCTACTTTCACACGAACGCGCGGTGTCTTAAATTCTTGTAATATTAACTGTGCTACTTCTTCAGCTATCGTTTCAATGAGCGCGCGTGGGCGAGCCTGAATTAACTGAACCACGGCTTTGCTCAACGCATCATAATCAAGCGCGTCGTTAAGTTGCGCTGATTCTGCCGCCTTGCGATTATCCCAGTCCATTTCAAGGTCAAGAATAAGAGGTTGAGTTTGTTCATGTTCCCAGTCGTAAACGCCAATGAATGCATCAACTTTTAGACCTGTGACGTAGACTTTATCCATACTCGTTTCCGTATTAATAGAAATTCAGCGGCAAAGCGCTTATGCTATGGGCTTTGCATATTAACGGAAAGCACAGCAGAAGCAAACGCACATATATGGGCGCTTTAATTGTATTAGCCATCATTTCAGCCTATTTATTCGGCTCTATCAGCAGCGCTGTGCTGATCTGCCGCCTTTTTGGCCTGCCTGACCCACGCACTTCTGGCTCAAATAATCCTGGCGCCACCAACGTTTATCGGCTCGGCGGTAAGATTCCCGCTGCACTCACACTTTGGTTTGATGTCTTGAAGGGCATGATTCCGGTTTGGGGCTCTTATTTTCTTGGGATTGAGCCGTTTTATTTAGGTATTATTGCCGTTGCAGCCTGTTTGGGGCATATCTTCCCGCTATATTTTCAATTTCGCGGGGGCAAGGCTGTCGCCACCGCCTTAGGCGCCATGTTCCCCGTTGCATGGGAGATGGCTCTGTTGCTTATTGCAACATGGTTACTGGTGTTTCGCGTGGGCCGTGTGTCGTCTTTAGCTGCAATTGTGACCGTAAGTTTAGCGCCCTTCTACGCATACTGGATAAAACCTCAATATACGGTTCCGGTTATCATGATTTCAGTGCTCATCATGTGGCGGCATCAGTCAAATATCGTGCGTTTGCGCACAGGCCAAGAAAAGCGCACACGGCGCCAAGATTAAAAATGCCTGCAAACAATTATCCGTGCGGCGCTAACAGATCCGATAGCGGCCAACGTGGGTAGGTTTTAATCTGAATATCGGTTGTTTCCCCAGCAACTAAACGCTGCGCGCCAGCAAACGCAATCATTGCTCCGTTATCGGTACAAAATTCAGGCCGTGGAAAATATGCTTGTCCACCAATGCCTTGAGTAAATTCCGTTAGCTGAGCTCGTAAATGTTTATTAGCGCTCACTCCGCCAGCCACGACCAATCGCTTTAAACCCGTTTGTTCAAGCGCTCGGCGACACTTTATAACTAAGGTATCTACAACAGCATCTTGAAATGCTCGGGCAATATCGGCAAGAGCTTGCGCTGAGCCGTCCGAGCTAGAAATAGTGTTCGCCGCAAAGGTCTTCAGCCCGCTAAATGAGAAATCTAAGCCTGGTCGGTCTGTCATTGGTCGCGGAAACTGATGCGTACTCTCATTTCCCTTCTCAGCCATAGCAGCCAAGCGTGGACCACCGGGGTAATCTAGCCCCATTAACTTAGCGGTTTTATCGAAGGCTTCGCCGGCCGCATCGTCCACCGATTCACCTAATAACTGGTAACGGCCAATACCATCAACACGCACTAACTGAGTGTGCCCGCCCGACACTAATAACGCGACGAAAGGAAACTCGGGGGGATTCTCCTCAAGCATTGGCGCCAACAAATGGCCTTCCATGTGGTGCACGGCAATTGCTGGTACGTTCCAACCGAACGCTAAACTGCGCCCAATACATGAACCGACGAGCAAAGCACCAACTAAACCGGGGCCTGCCGTATAGGCAACGCCGTCAATATCTTGCGCGGTTAATTGCGCCTGCTTTAGCGCTGCTTGAATAAGCGGCAGGGTTTTAAGCACATGGTCGCGCGATGCCAGCTCCGGCACAACACCACCATAATCCGCATGGAGTTTAACTTGTGAATAAAGCTGATGTGCCAATAACCCCTGCTCGGTATCATAAATCGCGATACCCGTTTCATCACAGGATGTTTCAATTCCTAGCACACGCATGATAACTCTCTCACTTTGGGACGAAAAAACGGCGCACAGTTTAGCTTAGTTTTTACCTAAAGTCAGTCGAGATCGACAGTGACACCTTGCAGCGCGCTATCGTCGTCATTAGCGTTACTATCACCACTTAGTTTAATGCGTAAGCGCAGGTCATTTGGAGCATCAGCATGGCGCAATGCTTCTTCGTAACTAATGCGCCCAGCTTTGTACAAATCAAACAACGCTTGGTCAAATGTTTGCATGCCAAGCTCGCGAGACTTCGCCATAATTTCTTTAATTTCGCCCATATCATTGGTGGCAATTTTCTCGGCCACAATTGGGCTATTCAGCAAAATTTCAATTGCCGCAGCACGCCCGCCATCAATAGTGGGTACTAACTGCTGTGCAACAATGCCGCGTAAGTTTAGCGACAAATCAAACATGAGTTTGCCAATTTTCTCTTTCGGTACCATATGCATAATGCGTTCAATCGCTTGGTTGGCGTTGTTCGCGTGCAGCGTCGCCACACACAAATGGCCAGTTTCAGCGAAAGTTAGCGCATACTCCATAGTTTCTTGCGAGCGAATTTCACCCACTAGAATAACGTCTGGTGCTTGGCGCAATGAGCTTTTCAATGCCGCCTCAAAAGATTCAGTGTCGGCCCCTACTTCGCGTTGCGTAATCATTGATTTTGCATGCTCGTGGACAAATTCAACGGGGTCTTCAATGGTTAAAATGTGGCCCTTAGAGTTCTGATTACGATAACCAATAAGCGCAGCCAACGTTGTTGATTTACCAGTACCGGTACCACCAACAACTAACATCAATCCACGCTTATTCATGATCAGCTTGGTCAACACTTCAGGTAACTTTAACTCTTCTACAGTGGGTATTTGGGTGACAATGCGACGCACCACCATACCGGCGCGCTGACGTTGCCAAAATGCACTAACCCGAAAGCGCCCTATACCTTCACGAAAAATTGCAAAATTAGCTTCTTTTTCGTCCATAAATTCTTTGAGGTGTTTGTCACCTAAAGCTTCTTTCACAATAGCCAGCGCTGCGTTGTCACTAAGCTTTTGTTCGGTTAACGGGGTCAGCTCACCATTAATTTTGGCGCTTGGTGGTAGCCCTGCAGAAATAAATAAATCTGAACTGTTCCGCTCAACCATTATTTTCAGTAGCTTATCTAACACCATAATTAGAAGGAATCCTTATTGGCAGCTTTGGCTTTGGCATCGGCACGCCCAACCAAACCTTGGTTTAATAAGTTCTGTAAGCATTGATCAAGGGTTTGCATACCATGCGCAGCCCCAGTTTGAATTGACGAATACATTTGCGCAATTTTGTCTTCGCGAATCAAGTTTTTAATCGCTGATGTGGCGATCATAATTTCATGAGCCGCAACCCGTCCGCCGCCTACTTTCTTCAACAGCGTTTGTGATATGACGGCGCGCAGCGATTCTGACAGCATTGAGCGAATCATTGGCTTCTCATCACCAGGAAATACATCCACAATACGGTCAATGGTTTTCGGTGCTGAAGTGGTGTGCAAAGTACCAAACACCAAGTGACCTGTTTCCGCTGCAGTCATCGCTAAGCGAATGGTTTCTAGGTCACGCATCTCACCCACTAGAATAACATCAGGGTCTTCCCGCAGAGCCGAGCGTAGCGCGTTACTAAAGCTGTGGGTATCGCGGTGTACTTCCCGTTGGTTGATTAAGCTGCGCTTATTTTTGTGTACAAATTCTATCGGATCTTCGATGGTTAAAATGTGATGATGCTTACTTTCATTAATATAGTCGATCATCGCCGCCAAGGTTGTTGACTTACCCGAACCCGTTGGCCCGGTAACCAAAACTAGGCCACGCGGATTTTCTGAAATGGTTTTAAAAATTTCCGGTGCCCCTAACTGCTCAAGTGTTAACACTTCACTCGGGATAGTACGGAATACTGCGCCGGCACCGCGGTTTTGCACAAAGGCGTTAACCCGGAAACGTGCCAAGTCAGGTACTTCAAATGAAAAATCGCACTCTAAATTTTGTTCGTATTCTTTGCGTTGGCGATCGTTCATAATGTCGTAAACAAGTTCTTGCACCTGCTTATGGCTCAGCGCTGGGATATTTATTTTACGAACGTCACCGTCTACCCGTATCATAGGAGGCGAGTCTGCTGATAAATGTAAGTCTGATGATTTATGCTTAACAGCAAAACTGAGTAACTCAGTGATATCCATGTAACAGCCTCTTGTAAGTGAGTTATTTCATTGATGAATAGCATAGCTGAACGCATAAAAGAAGTCCGTAGTAAAATTACTGAGGTAGCAAATGCTCACCAAATGCCTTCCGAAAGCGTACAATTGATTGCCGTTAGCAAGACTAAACCTGCGACAGATATTGTTGCTGCTTACACTGCTGGACAGCGTGATTTTGGTGAAAACTATGTACAAGAAGCAATTGCAAAGATTGTGCAAGTTTCAGCAGCGTTGCCTAACAACGACATTTGTTGGCATTTTATTGGTCCAATTCAGTCAAATAAAACCCGCGATATCGCAACACATTTTACTTGGGTGCATAGCGTTGACCGCGCAAAAACTGCAACCCGCCTTGCGCACCAGCGGCCTTCCGACATGCCTCCGCTAAATGTGCTCATTCAAGTCAATATTGACGACGAGCAATCAAAAGCCGGGGTGCAACCGCAACAGGTGATGGAGTTGGCTGCACTTATAAGTGAACTGCCGCAGTTAACCCTACGCGGTTTAATGACCATTCCAACCGCTCATGTGCAGGCCGCGAACAGCGCGCCAAGCTTTGCTGCTATGCAACGGTTGTTTTCTGAGTTACAAGCCCAATATAAACAGGTAGATACTTTATCCATGGGTATGAGTAATGATTGGCCAATTGCGGTGGCACACGGTGCCACCATGGTGCGCATTGGTACCGCCATATTTGGCAGCCGTACTGCGCCTTAAGCGCCAATTGCAACAACTAGCCCAAAAAACAAAAAAACAGGAGAAGCAACATGACAACATCGCCTCGTAAAATAGCATTTATTGGTGCAGGCAATATGACCCAAAGTATTGTTGGAGGCATGGTGAAAAGTGGCTACCCTAGCGAGCTCATATACGTGAGCAATCCAAGCCAACCTAAACTTGATAAGCTAAGCAGTGAATTACTCGTACATACCAGCCATAACAACGCTGAAGTAGCAGCTACTGCGGATGTCATTGTACTATCAGTAAAGCCGCAACTTATGGCGGATGTCTGCGCCGCGCTGCGTGCAGAAGTACCAAACCTTGCAGATAAATTAATTGTAACTATTGCTGCTGGCATTCGCATTGAGAAATATCGCCAATACCTCGGTGACGACATTCGCATGATTCGCGTCATGCCAAACACCCCTTCTTTAGTAGGTAAAGGCATGTCTGGCTTGGTCGCTGATGACCGCGTTAGTGAAGACGACCGCTCGTACATTACCGAAGCCTTTGACGGTGTTGGCGCAACTTTATGGGTCGCGAACGAAGACGAGCTTGATATTCTAGGTGCCGTAGCCGGTAGTGGCCCAGCCTACTTCTTTGAATTTATGGCCAGCTTGCAAAAAGCCGCAACAGCACTAGGCTTTGATCGTGAAAAAGCACGTCAAATGGTTCAACAAACCGCACTCGGTGCAGCTGAAATGGCCATTGCTAGCGAACTTGAATTAGAAGATTTACGTAAGCAGGTAACCAGTAAAGGTGGTTCTACTGCCAAGGGCATTGAGGTTTACCAGGGCGCCGATATCGACGATATTTCGGCAAACGCTGTGAAAGCGGCAGTGCAGCGTAACCAAGAAATGGCCAAACTATTTTAAACTCACAAGTTAGAGACCTCTGATGGATGCTTTAAATTTTCTCATTGAAATTGCTTTCGACTTATTTTTGATCACCGTGTTGCTGCGCATATGGTTGCAGGCCTCGCGCGCTGATTTTTACAACCCTATGAGTCAATTCGTGGTGAAGGTCACCAACCCTCTGATACTGCCTTTGCGTCGTATATTACCGACCCTTGGCCATTGGGATTTGGCATCCATCGTGCTTGCTTATGTGGTCGGCATTGGCAAAATTATCGCCTTATCGAGTTTAACCGCTGGCATGCTACCCATGGTGAGCGACATCATCATTATGGGGTTAGCGGTGGTGCTATTTCAGTTCCTTTCGTTGCTATTCTGGATAACGATCATTCGCGCCATTATGAGTTGGTTTAATACTGGCTATCACCCAATGACTGCGTTAATGGCTCAGCTAACAGAGCCATTTTTAGCGCCCATTCGTCGTCTTATTCCGCCGATTGGTGGGCTAGATTTGTCAGTTTTAGTGCTGATTGTAGCTATTCAGTTTGCCCGCATTCTCCTTAATAACTTATTTAGCATGGGTATGGGGCTCTAAGCGAGGTTTACATGAAAAATCTGATGCTATTAGGTTTTATTGTTTTGACGTTTGCTACTGCAGGTTTTGCGCCCTCTAGTTATGCCGAACAAAGCAAGCGGTTAGGCTCATGGGAAGTACATTATAATGCGTTTAATTCAACGCTATTGCGAGCCGAGATGGCCTCACAATATGGGCTTTCGCGTAGTGAAACTTTAGCAACATTAAATATTTCTGTGCTTGACGCAACCCTTCCAAACAAGCCGGCTCAGCGCGTTGAAGTAAGTGGATATGTCATGAATCCATTAAGCCAACAAACTCGTCTAGACTTTAAAGAAGTCGTAGAAGGCGACGCTGTTTATTACTTAACGCAAACACGCTTTACTAATCTAGAAACTTTGCGCTTTTTTATTACTATTAAGCAAGGCAACGAAAGCCATGAACTGCGCTTTCACAAAGAATTTTGGGCCAATTAATGTGGCCCTAATTTTTGTTTTATTTGCCAGAACCTGACATTAACTTAATACCCACTTGCTGAATGAAGCCATCATCAGTAACTTCGCGCGCGGTCAAGCGCACTGTGCCCAGTTGCAAATGGTCGCCCACCACGACTCGGCGATGGAATTTTTGCGTAAAGTAATCATTTAAGGTTAGCGCTTGAATGCTTTCCTCCAATTCGCCTAAGGTATAAAAACTAGCGACCTCTGCTAGGGTTAAGTCACCTCGCAAACTGAAGTCACCAAAGAACTCGCTTGATTGAAGTTCAGTTGTTTTGCCACCTGCGGCCAGCACCTTGCTAATAGCATCAACATGCTCAACTTTGGCCACTACCAAAGCAGTATCGCCCTCACAAAGCTGTGGTTGTTGGTTGGGCAATAACCACTCACCGTTACGAATAACGCCCAAGAATTCGGCCGGTACATCGAGACGTAGCTCTAGCCAATAGTGATCACAAGCAGGAGAGCGTTCAGTCACTTGATAGGCCCATAACTCCATAGGGTCTTTACTACCAACTCGGTCAAGCGGCATACGTCGGTCGGGCTCCGCCGGAGCTGGAATTTCCAAACCAAGCCAACGGGCCATGGGAGCCAATGACCAACCTTGCACAATCAGTGAAACCATAACCACCATGAACGCTATATCAAAATATAACTCTTGATTAGGTAACCCTGTTAGCCATGGATACAGGGCAAGAATTATCGGTACCGCTCCGCGCAATCCTACCCAACCTACGAATACTTGTTCTTTCCACGGGAACGAAAACGGTGCCAAACTAATTAACACCGCTAGTGGACGCGCAACAAATATCATCATCACAGCGACCGATAATGACAAGGCCCAGTGCTGCATCAAGTGTGACGGCGTGACTAATAGCCCAAGAATTAAGAACATCATGATTTGGCTTAGCCATGCTAAACCGTCTTGTACCTGCAAAATATGTGGCAGTTGTGGCAAGCGTGAGTTACCAATTTTATAACCCATTAAATACACGGCCAAATAGCCACTGCCGCCAATAGCACTGGCTAACGCAAAAATTACCACCGCAGTAGCTGCAGCTAACAAAGGGAAAAATGAAAACTGCACGGTTATTTTTTGGGCCATCCATACGAAGAAACGACCGCCAACCCAACCGGCAAGATAACCAATAGCAAGTTGCTGCAGCACATCTACAGTCATCCACCCCCAAGAAAAGCTATCCGCTGCAGCAATCATCGAGGTTAATGTCATGGTGAGAATAATGGCCATCGGGTCATTCGTGCCCGATTCGATTTCCAGCGTTGAGGCTACACGTTGTTTAATACGTAAATTCTGCGATTGAAATATACCAAATACTGCAGCAGCATCTGTCGAACTCAAAATCGCACCAATAAGCAACGCAGTCGGCCATGGCAAGTCGAAAAACCAAACCACTCCAGCCGCAGTCAAAGCACAAGTGAGAGCAACACCAATAGTCGCTAAGCTTATTGCAGGCCATAAAGCTACCCGAAAGCGTTCCTTATGAGTGCGCATGCCGCCATCAAACAAAATAATGACCAGCGCCAATGAGCCAATGAAAAATGCCAGTTCAGGGTTACTGAACTGAATACCCAATACGCCTTCTTCGCCAGCCAGCATGCCAACCACTAAAAAGGTTAGTAATAAAGGGGCGCCCAAACGGTTTGAAACTACTGCAGCTAATATACTGATCAGTAGTAACGACCCCATTAAAAGCATTATTCCATTGATACTCGCCAACTATTTATCTCCTTGGTGACTCGGCGTTACGCCCGTATAATAGCAGCCAATGATGAAACATTGGTGACTAATTTCATGCAAGAACTCGTACTCGCTACCGGCAACAAAGGTAAAGTAATTGAACTTGAAGGTTTACTTCAACCATTTGGATGGCATGTTCGGGCACAGTCTGAATGGCAGTTCGAAGAGGCCGAAGAAACCGGCCTAACCTTTATCGAAAATGCCATAATCAAAGCTCGCCATGCAGCAGCGCATACCGGTTTACCTGCTTTAGCAGATGATTCTGGGCTAGCAGTTGATGCTCTCCAAGGTGCACCGGGTATTTATTCTGCGCGCTATGCAGGCCCTCAATGCAGCGACCAAGACAATATCGCAAAGCTGCTCGACGCAATGAAGACTATTCCAACTGAGCAACGCCAGGCGAGTTTTCACTGCGTTTTGGTTTACCTAACGCATGCGCAAGATCCAACCCCAATTGTTTGCCATGGACAATGGCGCGGACAAATCACCGAACAGTCAGCAGGCGAAGGTGGCTTTGGTTATGATCCTATTTTTTGGGTACCCAGCGAGCATTGTACTGCGGCGCAGTTGTCGGCAGATCAAAAACGCCAGCTAAGTCATCGCGGTCAAGCTTTACGTGGTCTGGTACAACAACTACAATTGCGTGCCCCTAAATGATCATGCAACAGCCACCGTTATCGCTCTATGTACATATACCTTGGTGTATTCAAAAATGCCCTTATTGCGATTTTAATTCGCACGCTCTCAAGCATGACATACCCGAGCAAGAATATGTGGCGCGATTATTAGACGACCTCCGTACAGATAAGAGTTGGGCCCAACAGCGACCATTAAGTAGCATCTTTATCGGTGGCGGTACGCCTAGCTTATTTAGCGCAGATGCGATTACTGCGTTATTACGTGGAATAGAAAATATTGTACCACTAACGCCTGAGTGCGAAATTACCCTTGAAGCAAACCCCGGCACTTTTGAAACCGAACGTTTTGCTGGATTTGTTAAGGCCGGTGTAAATCGACTGTCTATTGGAGTTCAAAGCCTACAAGCTGAACAGTTGCAAAGTTTAGGTCGTATTCATGACCCTGAACAAGCTCGTACAGCTGCCGCTCACGCTGCTACGCTTGGTCTGCGTAGCTTTAATCTTGATTTGATGCATGGGCTACCCGATCAGTCGGTCGAGCAAGCCATGGCCGATTTAGACGGAATTATTGCTCTTAACCCACCGCATATTTCTTGGTATCAATTAACTATTGAGCCGAATACCGCATTTGCCAGCCGACCACCGCAATTACCCGAAGATGAATCGCTATGGGACATTCAAGAACGTGGCCACGAAAAGCTAATAGCGGCAGGCTATGAACAATACGAAGTAAGTGCTTACGCCAAACCTGGCCATCAAAGTGCGCATAACCGTAATTACTGGACCTTTGGTGATTATTTAGGCATTGGCTGCGGCGCTCATAGTAAAATAACCTTACCCGCTGAGCAGCGCATTCTGCGGTGTGAGAAAATTAAACACCCGCAGGGCTATTTGGACCTAACTCGACCGCTTCGGTATCGCACTTGGGATGTCGCGGCGAACGAGTTACCGTTCGAATTTTTCATGAACTATTTACGCCTTTTTGAAACGGTTCCTAAAGTAGCTTTTGAGCAACTCACGGGAATTTCAAGCTCACATGCTTCGGGTTTATTAGCTGCGGCCAAACAAAAAGGGTTAATCGAAGAAAGCGACACCCATTGGCGCACTACGGCGCTTGGGCGTCGTTATTTGAATTCTATACTCGATACCTTGCTTGATTAAGCTTAAGCGATGCGCTCAAATTTAAGGTCCCACACGCCATGTCCTAGGCGCTCTCCACGCTGTTCGAACTTGGTTAGTGGACGCTCTTGGGGCCGCGGAATATAGGTATTGTCGGCAGCAAGATTACGCCAATTGGGCGCTGCACTCATTACTTCCAGCATATGCTCGGCATAGTTTTCCCAGTCTGTTGCTAAGTGCAAAACACCACCAATCGCTAGCTTTTTACGCAAAGCTTCAACAAACTCAGGTTGAATGAGTCGGCGTTTGTGGTGGCGTTTCTTATGCCATGGGTCTGGAAAAAACACCTGTACTGTCGCCAAACTATTATCGGCAATACAGTCGTGTAGCACTTCCACTGCGTCATGTTCATATACACGCAAATTAGTTAACTTTGCTTCTTCCGCATCCATTAGGCACGCACCAACGCCTGGGCGATGAACTTCAATACCAATAAAGTTTTTTTCAGGTGCAGCTTGAGCCATAGCTACTAGCGATTTGCCCATGCCAAAACCAATTTCAAGCACAGTTGGAGCTTGTCGGCCAAATACAGTCTCAAGATCAACAAAACCTTGCTCGTGAGTTAAGCCCATACGTGGCCAAGTACGTTCTAACGCAGCAGCTTGGCCTTTAGTAAGGCGCCCTTCTCGCTTCACAAAACTACGTATTTTGCGAATGTATTTCCCTTCGGCTTGGGCTTTTTCTAGATTGTCCGAACTCATGCGGCCTCTGTGCGTTATTTAAATAGATTATGAATTTAGGTTGCGGCGCTCATTATGCAAAAAGGCGCGCCAAACGCAAGTTTGGCACGCCTTTATTCACTGTCTTTTTATTCGACGTTAACTACCGAATAAACTTAGTTTTCGATAGGTACACGCTTAGTAACCGACATGACGGCTTCAATGCGACGGTTCTTCGCGCGGTTCTCTGACGAGTTATTTGGGTACTTAGGACGGCTCTCACCGTAACCAACAGTACTCACACGCTCCGCAGCAATACCGAAGTCGTTAATCAAGCTGTCACCAACTGACTTAGCACGGCGATCAGACAGTTGCTGGTTATATGTTGCAGCACCAGTGTCGTCGGTATGACCTTCGATAACGATATCTAACTGTGGATATTCACGTAAGAACTCGGCAGTTTCGCGAATATCTGACTTTTGATCAGCAGAAATTTCAGCTGAGTTCAAACCAAAGGTTACAACAAGTTCACGAGTCACTGTTTCGTTGGCATACATAACACAACCATCAGCGTCCACTTTGTAGCCTAGCTGCGTGTTCGGACACTTATCTTTATCGTCCATAACGCCATCACCATCTGAGTCAACTGGCTCAGGCTTAGGTGGGGCTACTGGTGCCGGCGCAGGCTCTGGCTTGGTGTACGTAGGTTGCTGCGCACCACCAAAGTAGTAGCGTAAACCGGTCATGAACATAAACTCAGTCAAGTCGCCGTCGCTTTGTTGAACCGCACCTTCAATACTTAGAGCCCAGTTTTCATTCAAAAATTCTTTATAACCAGCACCAACACGCAAGAAGCGGTTGCTTACATCGCTAAACTCGGTTCCGTTGATACCAATTGAGCCATAAAATTTTGGCGTGAAGTTGTAAAGTAAATCAATACCCAACGCACTACCCGTTGAGGTTGAAGAGCCAGATGTTTCAAGATCACCGCGCAGGTAATCGTAGTACACTCGATATCCCCACTCTGGAGTGAATTGAAAACCAGCTTCAATACCGCCCATTGCCGAATCAAAGCCACCACCGAATGACTGAATGCGATTGTCTTCGATCACTCGACGATCAGAGTCCGTTCCAAACAAACCAATACGAGGTCCTACGTAAATACTACCGGGTTCGTTACCTGTTTTTGCCATACTTGGTGCGATAACAAGCGCAGAAAGTACCGCTGCTGATACAATAGATAACCGTTTCATGAGATGCTCCTTATATTTTCTCATTGTCGGATTCAAGGTGTAATGCTTGAAACTTTTACATAGTATAGATCAAATACAAAAAAAATTCCTGTATCCATACTACTTTACAGTTTATTTTCAATTTTTTTAACAACCTACTTACGAAATTGTCATGACACAGAAAAACAACGCAAATTCGCCTATTCCATTGGCACCAAATAAGTTCGCCAAGCGAGTGATTAGCTGGCAGCGTCAACACGGTCGTCATGACTTACCTTGGCAACAACTCAATCACCCCTACCATGTGTTAGTTAGTGAGTTGATGTTACAACAGACACAAGTCAGCACCGTTATTCCATATTTTCACAACTGGATTGCTAAATTCCCAGATTTCAATACGTTAGCAAACGCCGAAGAAGATCAAGTGTTGAGTGCTTGGCAAGGCCTTGGCTATTATTCGCGAGCGCGAAATCTGCATCGCGCAGCGCAATATGTTGTCGCTGAGTGTAACGGGCAGCTTCCTGACTTGCCAGAGTTGTTGCGCGAGGTGCCCGGCGTTGGTCCCTATACAGCCGGTGCAATCACCGCATTTGCATTCGACAAGCCAGCAGCCATTGTGGATGGTAATGTGAAACGTTTATTTGCTCGCTACTTTGGCATCGTCGGAGATTTAACCACAACAAGTATAAATAGACAGCTATGGCAATTAGCTGAAAACTATACCCCAAACCATAGCAACCGCTCTTATGCTCAAGGCCTTTTAGATTTAGGGGCGACCATTTGTAAACCGCGTCAGCCAAACTGTGACGAATGTCCACTACAAGAAACATGCAATGCTTTAGCGACAAACAGAGTAGACACATTGCCAACTGCAAAGCGAAAAAAGCAGATACCAACCAAGCAAGGCTATTTTTTGTTTTCGTTAACTAATGCCGGCTTGTTGCTTGAACAACGTCCAGGTGATGGCATTTGGCCGCGCCTTTGGAGCTTTCCCGAATTAAAAAAAGCGTCTGGCATTTTTGCTGAACATGGCTCATTCAAACATGTTTTTTCCCATTATCGGCTTAAGGCTCTGGTATATAGTGCAAGCTCAGAAAGTAAGGCCGAACGCCTACATCACACATCGCTAAAACGTATTGCGCTCGAAGATCTTGATCAAGTTGGATTACCAGCGCCAATTCGTAAATATCTTGATACACAATTACAGCTGTTGCGCAATTCGTAATGGTAATGAATTTGCAATGCTGTCTTCATGCGCCGTAAAATGGCAGCCTCGAAGCTTCTAGACATGAGGTCATCATGAGTCGTACCGTATATTGTGAGTATTTAAAAAAAGAGGCTGAGGGCCTTGATTTTCAGTTTTATCCTGGCGAATTAGGCGAGAAGATTTTTAATAACATTTCAAAAGAAGCATGGGCACAGTGGCAAAAGAAGCAGACTATGCTGATTAATGAAAAGCGTTTAAACCTAATGGACCCAACCGCCCGCAGTTTTCTTGAAGAGCAAATGAAAGCTTTCCTTTTTGAAGGAAAAGAGGTTGATATTGAAGGTTACACCCCTCCGAGTAAGTAATTAGTCCTCTAAACCCCGCCTCGCGGGGTTTTTTATACCTGCTATTCAGTAAAACTTCCGCAAAGAGTGTGCTTCATTCGTTATTTTTATCTGGTTTATATTCACCATATCTTCTGATTATCACGCGAACCTAGAGAAACACCGTAAAATTTGTTAGACTACATATGAATTTTTCAAGAGGGAGTAGTTATGGAGATGCCTTCCTGGCAGCGTGCTGTACTTAAAGTAGGCAGTGCGTTGATTGCGCCAGACGATACAGGAACGAGCAGTAAATACTTATTAGCGATCGCGCGTTTTATTATTGAATGTCGCGAACGCGGTCAAGAAATTGTCTTAGTTTCATCAGGCAGCGCTGCTGCCGGTCGCAAGCATATTGCTTACGAAGGTGAAACCATTCCCGTCACCGTCAAAAAAGCGATGGCTGCCGTGGGACAAAACGACATGATGGCTAATTGGTCACGGTTCTTCGACTTCTCATGCGCTCAAGTGTTGATGACCCATGGTGATTTGCGTGATCGCGCACGTTACGTGAGTGTTCGCAACACTTTAAAAACATTGTTAGAACACGATGTATTACCTGTGGTTAATGAAAACGACGCATTAGCAACAGATGAAATGAAAGTGGGTGACAATGACAACCTAGCGGCTATGGTGGCAACCCTAGTGGATGCCGATGCTCTGATTATCTGTTCAGACATCGATGGTTTGTTTGATGCTGATCCGCGAGTAAAACCTGATGCCAAAAAGATTTCTCAAGTTGATGAAATTACCGAAGAAATTTTTGCTTTAGCCGGCGGCACCACAAATAAAATCGCGACCGGCGGTATGCGTACAAAAATCGAGGCCGCCGAAAAAGCAACGTCGCATGGTATTGACACATACATCGTAAATGGCCGCAAGGGTGCAACGTTTGAGCACATGCTCCGTGGCAACAACCCCGGCACGCTGTTTAAGCGCCAGCAAGACCCTATGAGTAACAAGAAGCACTGGTTACGCCACACGCTTATTGCTCAAGGCGAGCTGGTTATTGATGACATAGCAGCCGACGCGTTAGGTAAAGGTGAAGCCCTAACCACCAGCGGTATTGTTGATATTCAAGGTGACTTTAATCGCGGCGACGCGGTGGTGATTCGCAGTGGCAGCAATGCCGAAGCGATTGGCAAAGGTATTTGCCAATACAGTTCGCACGAATTGATGCACATAAAGGGCCAAGAAGTAAGCGATATCGCAGAAGCTTATGGTTACAGCCCAATCACTGAAGTCATCGAAAGTAACGATTTAATGATTCTGGAGGACGAATGAGTACCCAGTTAGCAGAACAAATCTCAAAACGTGCAGCCGTAGCTGCGCGTGCAGTAGCAACCTTATCAGAAGCAAAAAAGAACCAGGTATTGCAGCGCATGGCCGATGCCATTCGCGCCGCTCAAGACGACATTCTGAAGGTTAACGAACAAGACATGATTGCTGGGCGTGAAAAAGGCCTGTCGGACGCCATGTTAGATCGTTTGCAGCTCAATGCTGAGCGAGTTGAAGGTATGGCGAGCGCTATAGAAGAAATCATTGAACTTGCTGACCCAGTCGGTGAGCGTAAAGCTTTTGAAACACGCCCTAACGGCATTCAAGTCGATAAAATGCGTATTCCGCTAGGCGTTATTTGCATGATTTACGAGGCGCGCCCGAATGTAACAGCAGACGCTGGTGCCTTATGTTTCAAATCTGGCAACGCTGTTATTTTACGTTGTGGCCGCGAAGCAATAGAAACCAGCAAAGCGATTGCTAAAGCATTGCACCAGGCGCTGCGTGACAGTGATTTACCTGAAGATGTGATCACCGTGGTTCCTTCACCTGACCGCGAGCTCATGAATGAGTTACTCAAACAGGACAAGTACATCGACTTGGTTATTCCTCGTGGCGGCGAAGGCTTGATTCACTTCGTCAGCGATAACAGTAAAATCCCTGTCATTCAGCACTATAAAGGTGTGTGCCACTTGTATGTCGACAAAGACGCTGATTTAGACAAAGCACTGAGTATTTTGCTTAATGGTAAAACCCAACGCACAGGCGTTTGCAACGCACTTGAAGGTTTACTGGTGCACCAAGACATTGCGGCAACGTTTTTACCTAAGGTAGCTAAGGCGCTGGCTGAAAAAAGTGTGGTTATTCACAGCGATGCTAAATCAGCTGGATACTTCGATAATGCCGACGTGATTGCGGACGATGCCTTTGGTGAAGAGTACTTGGCTCTTGAAATTGCCGTGCGTACCGTAGCTGATTTTGACCAAGCGCTTGATCACATTCATCAGTTTGGTAGCGGCCATACCGAGGTTATCGTTACCGAAAATAAAGATGCCGCAGAGCGATTCATTCGTGAAGTTGACTCAGCAGTAACCATGGCGAATGCGTCTTCACGCTTCAGTGATGGTGGACAACTGGGCTTAGGTGCTGAAATTGGCATTTCAACCAGTAAACTACACGCGTATGGCCCAATGGGCTTGCAAGCACTAACGACGGAGAAATTTGTCGTGACTGGCACAGGCCAAATTCGCGAGTAATGACATTTAGTTAGCGCGATACCCGCGCTCTAATAAAGGCCAATCGCGTGCTTCATCAAAATGAAAATCGCGGTTGGCTTCTTTGGCTTTATTTAGTTCTTTGTTTAATGAGCGCAATAAACGTTGCAAGTTAGCCTCGCGCCATTCTCCCGCCTGCTTGAATCCACATTTGTCGAAATCCACAATCCATATCGCACCATCTGCATCAAGCATAATATTGTGACAGTTTAGGTCGGAATGATATACGCCGGCATCGTGCAACTGGCGAATTGTTTTTCCAATATGGAACCATTCTTGTTCGTTTAATTGCTGCTGCTGCAAAACTTTAAATGTATCTTGTGCATTAGGTATTACTTCAACCAAAATATCAGCGCGATACCCCCACAAAGAGGCTTTCACGTGTCGAGCAGCAACCGGGCGTGGCACCGGTAATTTGAGTTCGCGCAGTTTTAGCAGCAACGAGAACTCTGCCATAGCACGGCTTTGAGGTATAGCTTCACGCTTAAAGCGATCTTTATTAAATTTACCAACTAAGCCACCACGATAGTAATGACGCAATAATAACCCGTGCGCGCCTGCATCAACAAAAAATGCAGTACTGCGGCCAGTCGCAGACCCTTTGACTTTATTTTGTTGTTGCCAATATTCGGGCTCAAAGAAGCTGCTCGGGCATTCAGCTAAAACATCTGGGTCGAACCAAATTGTGGTGTTTTTGTCTGGGTTCTCGGTTTTCATCATGAACATTGTCCTTTGCGCACTGTTATCTGGGGCCGTCAATACGGTTAAAATATCATCTAGCATGGCAGCGGTGGCGCCTTGGTCGTTTTTAAACTCTTGTTCGGCCTTGGTTGTGAGCGCTACAGCTAATTCACGCTGTGCCAAAAGCTGACGCCAAATATCTGCCAATTGCTGTGTATTTTCGGCAATACGAACCCCTTGGCATTGCTCAAGTCTTGCAAACAGTGATTCAAAATTAAATACATGCGGACCTGAAACTACGGGCGTTTTCGTAGCAATGGGCTCTAACGGATTATGCCCACCTCGTTCAATCAAACTTCCGCCCACAAAGGCAATGTCAGCAAGCGCATACCAGAGCATTAATTCACCCATAGTATCGGCAAGAAAAACCTGATGCTTTGGCAGTATTGCTTCTGCAAAACTGCGCCGCGTGTAACATAACTGTTCCTGCTCTATAAGCTGCGCAACGCTGTTGAAACGCTCCGGGTGACGCGGAACAATCATGAGAAGTGCGGTCGGGTAATCGTTTAAAATCTGCCTAAATGCATCCAGAATTTGTTCGTCTTCGCCTTGATGAGTGCTGGCCGCCAACAATATCGGACGTTTCAGCTTTTCACGCCATTGCGCAGCTTGTTCGAATGTCGATAACGGCACCTGAATATCATGTTTCAAGTTACCCCGAACAGCTAGTTTTTCTTGTGCAACCCCCAATTGCTTGAAGTTATCTGCACTAACCTGCGTTTGTGCGGCAATAAAGCTCACCTGTTGCCAAATTGGCCCAACCAACCACGCATATTTTTTATAGCCTTTAGCAGAGCGCTCAGACATTCGCGCGTTCACAAGCATCACGGGAATTTGACGCAAGGTTGCCTGCGCAAGCATGCATGGCCATAACTCAGTTTCTAAAATAATTATTATGCGTGGGTTAAATTTATTAAAAAATCGCCGCATTGCACCGGGCGTATCAATTGGCAAATAAGTGTGAAAAACCCGTTCACCAAAGAGCTTTTGTGCTAAATCAGATGCCGTGGGTGTCATTGAGGTAAGGGTTACTGGTAAATGCGGATAAGCAGCTAACACAGCCTCAATGAGGCCTCGCGCCGCTACTGTTTCACCCACCGAAACGCAATGAATAATAATGCCATCGCGCGCTTGTACTGGAACACGCTGCTTAGCTAAGCGCTCTGCCCACCGCTGACGGTAGGCAGGCGCCTTCGCCCCACGAAGCCACAGATAAACAAACACTAATGGCGTAGCAAGACGAATAAGCAGTCGGTACCAGAAGGTCATAAAAAACTTAGCGCCAGTACTCTTTAATCCACGTGGTTGGTAACACTTTGCGATACCATTTACCACTGCGCCCCGCCATTGCGTCGTCAGGATGCGG
This sequence comes from Pseudidiomarina woesei, assembly GCF_001418345.1. GTDB lineage: Bacteria > Pseudomonadota > Gammaproteobacteria > Enterobacterales > Alteromonadaceae > Pseudidiomarina > Pseudidiomarina woesei. The sequence goes on along the minus strand of NZ_LIPW01000002.1, from coordinate 18,698 downwards.
CCGCCCGTGGAAAATAATTACTTTCGCGCCTTCTGGAATACGCGGCTGTTGGAAGAAGCTTAACGGGAATGGACGTAAACAATGACGCTTGAAGCTACGACACCACTGTGCTGGCCAATATTTTAATTTGCCTTGGCGAGCAACGAACTGGGTAATAAACTCTTGTTCGTTGCGTACATCTTTGCGTGAGCCCACAGGGTCAGCCTTAAGGTGCTCAAGCGCATCAACATGGGCGCCAATGTTAAAGCGAAATACCGACGTATTGCCGGTCGCATCTGACTTGTCCCATTCTTTAATAACTAAGAAGTCACCTTCAGGCTCAAAGAACTCGTCCAAGCTACCAACAATAACGATATCAAGATCAAGGAATAACGTTTGCCCTTGCAAATCATACAAAGGGTCTGCAAAGCAGGTTAACTTCAACCAACCATGCGCAAATGTCCACGGCTTACGTTGGTCAAAATCTTCAAAACCAATTTCAGGAATTGGCTTCACTTCAACTTCGTCGCGAATGCCTTCGGCGTCATCTGTAAAACACACAAAGCGGTAAGGAATCGAAATATTACGGCTTACCATTGAGTACAAAGTGTTCACATAGTCAGAGCCGTATTTCTTGCCCCATTTAATACAAATAATATTTACTGGTTGCATGTGTATCCTACCTAGAAGGTTTATCTATCTAACGCTGCATAATGCCAAATTTTAGGTGATCTCGCCACGTGAAAACACGTAATTAGCTATTATAGCGGACAACTTAGCTAAATCTTAACTTATGACGACACCCGTAGGCGATATTTCTCGCTGCCATACTGATTTATCAGCACTAGCCGACCTAGCTATTTCTGAGGTTGCGTTGATACTTGGCGACCAACTCAATGCTAGCCATAGTTGGTTCAAAGCCGTGAACACAAAGCGCCTGTTTGTACTCATGGAAATTAGACAAGAAACTGACTATGTCACCCACCATATTCAAAAAGTTATCGGCTTTTTTGCGGCCATGCGGCAGTTTGCTCAGGCATTAGCAAGCGCTGGCCATCAGGTGTTTTATTTCACGCTAGATGCTAAGCGCAACCAACAAGACATAACCGGTAATTTAACAGCACTCTCAACAGTATTGCCGCAGCTCGAAAAGTTCTCGATACAACAACCTGACGAATATCGGCTAGACAAACAGTTACAAGATTTTTCGGCGGCGCAATCAATTGCGGTTGAGTGGTTTGATACTGAACATTTTCTCTGCCAACGAAGCGTGTTAGATGATTGGTTTGGGCAGCAAAAACAGGTGGTTATGGAGACCTTTTACCGCCGAATGCGCAAATCAACGGGGTATCTAATGCGCGGCGGCAAACCGCTTGGCGGTAAATGGAATTATGACAAAGAAAATCGTAATAAATTACCCAAAGAGCAAACTCCGCCCGCGCCACTTTGCTTTGGTCACGACGTGAGTGAACTCGCTGCCATGCTTGCTCGACAACAGGTCAAAACCATAGGTACAGTTGATGCAAAAAATTACCTTTGGCCAATAAACCGTGCGGAATCAAGACAATTACTTGATTACTTTATCCAATATTTACTACCAAATTTTGGACGTTTTCAAGACGCCATGCATACCGACTTTTGGGCGCTCTACCATGCGCGAATTTCATTTTCATTAAATACCAAGATGCTCTCGCCGCGAGAGGTGGTCGAACGCGCTTTAAGCTACTGGCAACAACACCAAGACGTTATAGATCGAGCGCAAATTGAAGGCTTTATCCGGCAAATTATCGGCTGGCGTGAATTCATACGTGCAATTTATTGGCAGCGCATGCCAACCTATGCAGAGTTCAACTTTTTTGATAACAGCAATACCCTGCCTGATTTTTATTGGACCGGCGCAACGCAAATGGCGTGTCTTTCGCATACAGTTAAACAGTCATTGGAATTTGCTTATGCGCATCACATCCAACGGCTAATGGTCACTGGAAATTTCGCCTTGCTATTGGGCGTTAATCCCACGACTGTCGATAGCTGGTATTTGGGTATTTATAATGATGCTATTGAATGGGTAGAGTTGCCTAACACGCGCGGTATGAGCCAATTTGCAGATGGCGGCATTTTAGCAACCAAACCGTATATTTCCAGCGGCAGTTATATCAATAAAATGTCCAATTACTGCCAGTCTTGCGCATATCAAGTGGACAAAAAGGTAGGCGAGCGTGCCTGTCCGTTTAATAGCCTATACTGGAACTTTATTGATCAGCACTTTAACAAATTAAAAACCAATCCGCGTATGGCTCTGATGACTAAACAATGGGAACAGCGTTCGGAATCTGAGAAAAAGTCATTGCGCACCCAAGCAAAATTTTACATCGAAAATGTCAACAAGCTTTAGGGAACCAACCTTATGAAAAAACTTATATGGGTTTTAGCGTGGGCCTTTACACTAGGCGCATGCAGCAGCACACCAACGCCTGTTGCACCAGTTGTTAACGACTTTGAGGCGCAACGTTACTTAGGCAAGTGGTATGAAATACTACGCCTTCCTCATTCATTTGAGGACGGGCTTGAAAGTGTTTCCGCTGAATACCGCTTAAACGCAGACAACAGCATTGAGGTAACCAATCGCGGTTATCACGTTGCTGATGGTGAATGGCAAACAGCCATCGGCCACGCCGTGCCCGTAGATAATGCGATGTACCGAGTTACTTTCTTTTGGCCATTTGACGGCGGTTATTATGTAAGTTGGTTACAAACAGATGAGCAAGGTAATTACCAAGTATCAGTAGTCACCAGCGATAGCCATGACTATTTCTGGCTACTTGCTAGAACACCGACTATTGCAGAAGAAACTATTGAAGAGATTAAAGCGAAAGCAAAGGCTTGGGGATTTGAAACCGACCGTATGATTCGTGTTGATCATACGGCCGGTTCAAATTAGTTACTGCGGGCGACGCGAACGACGTTCGCCTTGAGCTGCACCACGAGGGCTTCGCTCAGGGCGGCGCTGCGCGCCTTTAAATGCTGGACGCTCACCAGCTGGTGGACGTGGACGGCGAGTAATCTGCTCACCACTTGCAAGTTCCATGTCCATCTGCTGTTGACGAACACGCGCACGCTGTAAAACACGAAGCACATTGGTCGGCATACCTTTTGGTAATTCCACCAAGCTATGACCATCAAATAACTGAATCTGGCCAATAAAGCGGCTATCAATATCACCTTCGTTTGCAATAGCACCAACAATATCTTGTGGGCGAGCGCCGTGCTCACGACCAACTTTGATTTTGTATGTATCAAATTCAACATTTGCGTCACGACGATCACGTGAATTACGTTTCTCTCGACCATCGCGGCTATCGCGACCGTCGCGCGCATCGCGTTTACCACGACGATCTGCACGCTCTTCAAATTTACGCGGTGCTGGGTCATCAGCAACAATCAACGGACGCTGTGAGTTTTGTTGCGCCAACAATGCAGCAGCAATTTGCTCTGCTGATAAGCCAGTATCAGCCTGCATTTTTGCAATAATCGCGTTCAACTCAGCAAATTCACCACCAGCCACGGTATCAACCAGTTGCTGCTGTAATTTCTGTTGACGATGCGCGCTTAATTCTTTGGCATTTGGCACTTCAAAGAATTCAATGGTTCCATTGGTTAAACGCTCATAGGTGCGCAACAAATGTTTTTCTTTATTACGGTAAAACAAAATAGCTTCACCACTACGCCCAGCACGGCCAGTACGACCAATGCGGTGTACATAAGACTCGCTATCACCTGGTAGGTCATAATTCACAACGTGTGTAATTTCAGGTACATCAAGACCACGCGCAACCACGTCTGTAGCAACTAAGATTTCAATACGACCGCTACGCAATTGGGCAACAGTTTGCTCACGCTGGGCTTGGTTCAAGTCACCACTTAATGGCGACGCTTTAAAGCCAGACGCCTGCAACTGCTCGGTCACATCCATGGTGTCTGAACGAGTACGTACAAAAATAAGGACACGTTGATATTCAAGGGTTTCTAACAAGCGAGTTAGCGCCTGCATTTTGTTTAAACCACGCACTAACCATGCACGCTGGCGAATGGTTGCTTTCGCTTTTTCAAGCGCGGCAATTTGAATGTTAAGTGGCTGTTCACCGGCTTCATTGACCAAAAATGTTTTGGCTAACTTACGAATCGCTGGCGGCATTGTGGCAGAGAATAACGCACGTTGAGCCGTATTTGGCACCGCTGCCATAATGGTTTCGATATCTTCAATAAAGCCCATGTTTAGCATTTCATCGGCTTCATCAAGCACAGCTAAGCGCAATGAAGCTAAGTTCAGAACGCCTTTTTTCAACAGATCAAGCAAACGTCCTGGCGTACCCACAACAACCTGAGCGCCACCGCGCAAGGCTTTAATTTGAGGACCAAACGCAGAACCACCATAAACTGTTGCCACTTCTAAACCACGCATTTGCTGGCCAAACTCAGTGACAGCTTCAGCTACCTGAATGGCAAGTTCACGTGTTGGCGCAACCACCAACATTTGCGTGCTACGCTCTTTAGCATCAATCGCGGCAAGGCCAGGCAAACCAAAAGCAGCTGTTTTACCAGTACCGGTTTGCGCTTCACCAAGCACGTTTTTACCGTTAAGCAAAGCTGGAATGGCTTGCAATTGAATTGGAGTTGGTTGGGTGAAATTCATTTTTTCTAGCTGTTTAAGCACAACAGCAGGCAGGGCCAAATCGGCAAACGATTGGCCAGTCATTACTTCAGACATATTTTTCTCACATGTTTCTGTAAAGCATATATAAGGGGGTATAGGCCCAGCTACAGAACACGATGAACACTCTGGCAGGAAATTAGGCGCTGTTTACCCCAGCAAATTCAGGGGTAAAGCCGCTCCCATCAATAGCGGTAATGACCCTGAGGCCGCGAACTATACGCTAAATGTTAAATAATAGCAAGGTAATCTACCATTGAAGTTCTTGCGTATAACCACAATACTCTAAGTACATATTCGAGAACGAGAATTCTCAAAACACATAAAGCGCATAAATCGAGATGATTGATTTATGAGCTCAAACCAAGGGGAACGTTTATGCCAACCCATCCGACTCACACGCTGCGCTCGCTTATTCAAACTAATGCCTTTATTGATGGGCATTGGGTTCCTAGCGAACATCGTTTTGCGGTGACCAACCCAGCTAACCAAGACGTACTTGCAGAAGTGGCCGACGGCGATGCGACATTAGCTGAACGCGCTATTGAGGCCGCTCACAAAGCGCTGCCAATGTGGGGAAAGAAAACGGCGAAGCAACGCGCCGACTTGTTGCGCAAGTGGTATCAAGCCATGCTTGACAATAAACAGGCACTTGGTGAATTAATGAGTCTTGAACAAGGCAAGCCGATTGCTGAAGCTGTTGGCGAAATTGAATATGGCGCAAGTTTTGTCGACTGGTTTGCCGGCGAAGCCGAACGGTCTTATGGCGATATCCTACCGGTTAATGCAAATGACAAGCGTAGTTGGATTATAAAACAACCCGTAGGTGTCTGCGCCGCAATTACCCCCTGGAACTTTCCTAACGCCATGATCACTCGTAAAGTTGCACCAGCCTTAGCCGCGGGCTGTACGATTGTAGTCAAGCCACCACAATTGACGCCCCTATCAGCTTTGGCTCTGGCACAGCTTGCCAGTGAAGTTGGTATTCCAGATGGTGTGATTAACATTGTACCCTCCACACAATCAAAAGCAGTTGGCGAGGTTTTCACAAGTCACCCTAAAGTGCGTAAATTTACCTTCACGGGGTCTACCGCTGTGGGTAAGGCTCTTATGGAGCAGTGCGCAGGCACGATGAAGAAAGTTTCGTTAGAGCTTGGCGGCAACGCTCCTTTTATTGTGTTCGACGATGCCGATATTGAACTTGCTGTGCAAGAACTGTTGGTTTGCAAGTTTCGCAATGCCGGGCAAACCTGCATCAGTGCTAACCGAGTGCTCGTTCAAGACGCGGTGCACGATAAGTTTGTTGAGCAACTGCAAGGCAAACTCAAATCATTAAAGGTAGCCGCTGGCGACGCCGAAGAAGTTGATTACGGCCCTCTAATCAATCAAGACGCCATTGATAAAGTGAACGACCTTATCAAAGATGCTCAACAAAACGGTGCTACAGTGCTCGAAGGTGGTCGTGTATTAACTGAACTCGGCGAGTTGTTTTACGCGCCAACCATAATTGTCGACGTAAACGCCTCCATGCGCATTGCGCAGGAAGAAATATTTGGCCCAGTCATTGCTATCCAGCGCTTCGCCGATGAAGCGCAGGGCATTGAGCAAGCGAACGCCACACCATTTGGTTTGGCCGGCTACTTTTGTGCGCAAGACTATCGACGTATTCAGCGCGTCAGCGAACAATTAGACTGTGGTATGTTAGGCATTAATTCTGGCGCCATTTCACATGCTTACAATGCATTTGGTGGCGTGAAAGAATCAGGCATAGGTCGTGAAGGCTCTCGCTATGGCTTGGCCGAATATCAAGAAACCAAAAATATAACCTTAGGTGGCTTTTCATGAGTACAACTATCGCATCCTCGGTGCAACGCTTGCGCGCCACCTATGACAGCGGTTTAACACGCCCTGCTTCGTGGCGTATCAACCAGTTGAAACAGCTGCAACAACTACTTAATGAGCATGAGGCGGCACTGCTGAGCGCATTAAATGCTGATCTTGGAAAGTCAACCGCCGAAGGTTGGTTAACCGAGTTGGGCTATTTGCATAGCGATATAAAACACACCGTTAAGCACCTTAAAAAATGGATGCGCCCACAACGTGTCAGCCAACCGCTAATGGCTTGGCCAGGGCGTAGCTACCGTTATCCTGAGCCATTAGGTGTGGTGTTAGTGATAGGCGCGTGGAATTATCCACTTCAGTTATTACTAAGCCCAATGGTAGCAGCTTTAGCTGCTGGCAATTGTGTGGTCGTTAAACCGTCAGAACTTGCACCGAAAACAGCCGAATTACTCGAACGCCTACTCCCCGACTACTTATCTGCCGAAACGGTTCAGGTGGTCACCGGCGATGCTGCGGTTGCTACCCAATTATTGCAGCAACGTTTTGACCATATTTTGTACACTGGTGGTGGCCGTGTCGGCCGTATTGTCATGAAAGCCGCAGCCGAGTTTTTAACACCAGTCACGTTGGAACTTGGAGGTAAAAGCCCAGCTGTCGTGCTCGAAGACGCCGACATATCCGTAGCGGCAAGACGCATTGCTTGGGGCAAATGGCTCAACGCAGGTCAAACGTGCATAGCACCAGACTATGTTTTGGTGCACGAAAATGTACATGACCAACTTGTTAGCGCTTTAAAAACCGCGATCAATGAGTTTTTTGGTTCCGACCCAAGCACCTCTGAAGACTACGGCCGTATTGTCAATCAACAACACTGTGAGCGCTTAGTCAGTTACCTAGATAACGGAACTATTGCAGCGGGCGGGCAACATGATATGCGAGGGCGCTTCATTGCACCAACGGTATTAACCGAAGTTGATGAGCAAAGCGACGTCATGCAAGACGAAATATTTGGTCCTATTTTACCCGTTTTAAAAATTAAGAATCTTGCCAGTGCCGTAAGCTTTATTCGTGAGCGTGACAAGCCACTTGCGCTTTATGGCTTTAGTTGTTCTCAGCGCGCCTTGCAGCAACTTACCGAGCAAACCCACGCAGGCAATCAATGCAATAATGATACCTTAATGTTTATGCTCAACCCTGAGTTACCGTTCGGTGGCGTTGGTCCAAGCGGTATGGGGCGATATCACGGCCGCTTTGGTTTTGAAACATTTAGTCATTTAAAGTCGGTAATGACACGACCATTTAAAATGGATCCAAATTTTCGTTACCCGCCATACACCCCGTTCAAGCAGAAGCTTCTTCGTTGGTTCTCGTAACAATGCTTAATTGATTGGACCAGTCGCGTTTTAAGCGCGATTGGTCTTCTTCACTGCCCTGCATCACTTGCTCGCATGTAGCGCTTGCGCTAGGATTGGCCAATTTGCTAATCACTATAATAACGAAACGCAAGGGTTACCTATGAGCGCACAGCGCGAGCATTTCAGCTCAAAAATTGGTTTTATTTTAGCAGCAGCCGGTTCCGCAGTTGGTATAGGCAATTTGGTCGGCTTCCCTGTTGCCGCAACAAAAAACGGCGGCGGAGCATTCTTACTCATCTACGCTGCATTTGTATTATTCATATGTTTACCCGTTATGCTCGCCGAAATGGGCCTAGGTCGACGCGCCCAACATAGTCCCTATCGCGCCTACGCTGAACTAGGGCAAGGTTTAAAGCGCTGGCGAATGGCCGGGTGGCTAGCCACTATTACGCCATTTATGATTGCCGTATTTTATATGGTGATTACCGTTTGGATTTTTGGTTATCTCATTCAGTCTTTTGCTGGCAACCTAGACCAACTAGCAACCCCCGAATACTTTGGCCAGTTTGTTAACGACTATAACTTCGTGGCGTACTTGGTTGGTGTCACTATTATCATTAATTTTATTCTGATTGGTGGCGTGCGCAAAGGTATTGAACGAGCTTCAAAAATATTAATGCCGACATTATTCTTGATGCTAGTGCTACTCGTCACCTTCGTGCTGACACTCGATAACGCTTGGGCAGGCGTCGAATTTTATTTAGTACCAGACTTTAGCAAAATAAATGGCTCTGTCATTAATGGAGCCTTGGCTCAAGCCTTCTTTTCGTTGTCGCTGGGCATGGGTATTTTGATTACTTATGGTTCTTATTTCCGCCGCAGTGACGATATCGTCACGTCAGGTAAGTTAGTTGCAGTTACCGATACAGCTGTTGCCTTTATCGCAGGCTTAATGACATTACCTGCTATTTTTGCGATATACCCAGAAACTAATCCAGAGTCATTAAGTGACTCTTCGGTTAGTATGATATTTTCTTTCTTTCCAAATATCTTTTTAGCCCTCTCAGAATCCATTGGTTATGCCGCAGCCAGTGTGGCGGCAACAATATTCTTCCTATTGGCTTTTGTAGCTGCAATCACCTCACTGGTTTCAATTATTGAAGTACCAACGTCGTCACTCATGGAAAAGAAAAATATCTCTCGCAAGCAAGCTCTTGTTTATATGGGTATCGCACTAACGGTATTGACGTTAATAGCCGCAACTTCTTTTGGTTTGGTACCGTTATTCAGCGAATTCACAAACTATGCAGGTTCGAGCAAATCGGTATTTGATGTCATCTATGACGTATTTTACGATACCATTTTGCCGCTTAATGGGTTGCTTATTTGTCTCTTCGTTCGCTTCCGTTGGAAACGTGCACAATTAACTGCTGAGCTAAGTGAAGGCAATGCAAATTACCAAACGTCTTGGTTAGAAAAGTACGTTAGTTTTGCTATTGGAACTTTTATTCCATTAATTCTTGCAGTGATCTTTACTAATACCGTACTAACGAAATTTTTTGGCTACTCGTTTTTATAACTTATGGGCCTACGACGAATTACTCATCATTTAAAAACTGCTCGAGTACGAGCGGTCTTTTTGTTCGACGGCCCACCAGCGTGGTTGCAATATCATAAACATGCCATCTTCGCTAACGATGAGAATACCCTGTACCTATCTGATCACGACGATAAAGCGATTCCAGTGCACCGCTATCGAGATTATTTGGGTTCGAATAATAACTTTGTTTTACTCGATTTTGCCAACGTGATTCACGCGGACGCGTTAGCTGCGCTAGCCGGAACAGTTAACGGTGGTGGCATATTGTTTGTGTTTTTACCAACCGAAGATACACCTTTCAAACAACGAATAATTTCGAGCACAGCCAATTACGAGCGCATTGAGATCATTCGTCCTGACAGCGATCTCAAACAATTAACTCGCCAAATTTTAGCAAGCCATTTGCTACCAGATGATGCTCCTAGTGTACCTTTAGCCAGCCAAAAGGCGATTGTGGATAGCATGATCGACTTGCCTGGGACTTGTCATCTGCTGATGGCTGATCGTGGGCGTGGTAAAAGTACAACGCTCGGCTTAGCCTGCCAAGCCTGGATTCGCCATTACCGAGGTCGAGAACTTGTTGTTACTGGGCCAAAGCCATCTTCGGTGTATACATTACTTGAGCATGCAGCAAGCTCAGTACGGTTTGTCCCATGGGACAAGTTATTGACTGAATACCCCGATCAAAGTGTACGTATTATTATTGATGAGGCCGCGGCCGTGCCTATGCATGTGCTGCAACAATTAGTTCAACGGTTTACGGTGTGGGCAATAGCCAGTACCGTCGACGGTTACGAAGGCTGTGGTCGAGGCTTTGCAGTGCGCTTCTTGGACTGGGTGCAACAACAAAGAATTTGTAAAGTGCATGAGCTTTCGCTGCCCGTGCGCTGGTCAGCACAAGACACCTGTGAGCCTTGGCTAAACGATTTGCTGCTAATGCAAGTAAGCTCCGATAATAAAAGCCTGTTACAGTTTGATTCCAATTTAGCGTTAACTTATGAGCACCTTCACGCCAGTGAGCTGAACGAAAGCGATTTAGCAGCAGTTATTACACTGTTGTTAGAAGCGCACTACCAAAGTAGCCCAAATGATCTGCGCCTACTGTTGGATGATAATCAGCAACGACTTGTAATTGCTAGGCGCCAACAAACTCTTGTGGGCGTCATTTGGTATTCCATAGAAGGCGAGCTTCCACCTTCATTGCACGAAGACATTCGAATAGGCAAACGGCGTCTTAATGGTCATATTTTACCCCAAGCCATTGCTTTCTATCTGCAACAACAAAACGTATTGAATTGGTGCTGGTGGCGCGTCACTCGAATTGCTGTTCACAATAGTGTGCGACGCCAGGGGATAGGTTTAAACCTGCTAGAACGCCTGAACCAAATTGCCAAAGAGGCAAAAGTTGAATCTCTCGGCTCGAGCTTTGGGGCTAGCCCTGAGGTACTCGATTTCTGGTCTCAAACCCCTTACAAATTAATTCGAATGGGCCGTAAGCTAAACATGGCTAGCGGATACCCAAACGCAATTGTTGCGTTTGGATTTTCTTCAAATAGTAAGGAGCTTGTCAAAACACTTCACGAATATGCTCATGCTGAACTTGATTGGAAGCGCCATATTACCGTAGCCGTTACAAGCAACATTCATAAATTAGCGCGAGGAATTCTCACTGGTTTCGCGTATGGTAATTTACCCTTCACTGAGGCTCAGTTCGCTTGGAGCGTTTGCGACATGAAAATGCCCATACAAACTGCTGGATTAACCATTCCAGGCCAAATTCTAAGTGCAACCGAAGATCTTGCACGCCTTACCCAACGCTATGGTTATAGCAGCCAACAAACCATGCAAAATCAGTTGCGCCAAATAGCTCGTGAATACCTCGAACTTACACGTTAATCACTGTAAAATACCGCACCAAAATATGCTGAAAAAGCATTTGTATGCTATTGTTTAGCCTTTAAGTTCCCAAAGTAAAAGGGTTTATCCATGTCTCGAGTATTAATTATTGGTGCTGGCGGCGTTGCCGGCGTTGTTGTCAAGAAATGTGCCATGTTGCCAGAGTATTTTTCTGAGATTCATTTGGCGAGCCGCACAGTTTCAAAATGTGAAAAGTTACAAGAAGAAGCAGGCAAAGACCGCGTTGTCGGTGTTTATTCTGTAGACGCAGACAACGCAAGTGAAGTTGCAGAACTTATTCGCAAGGTTGAGCCAAGCTTGGTGATAAACGTTGCTTTGCCTTATCAAGATTTACCTATTATGGATGCCTGTTTAGAAACCGGCGTACACTACCTTGATACTGCTAACTACGAGCCAAAAGACGAAGCTAAATTTGAATACTCATGGCAGTGGGCTTACCAAGACAAATTTAAAGAAAAAGGCATCATGGCTCTGCTAGGTGCAGGCTTTGACCCTGGCGTGACAAACGTATTTACTGCTTACGCAGCAAAACATTACTTTGACGAAGTTCACTATCTCGACATCGTTGACTGTAACGGTGGCGATCACGGCCAAGCTTTTGCCACCAACTTCAACCCAGAAATCAATATTCGCGAGATTACTCAGCGCGGTAAGTTCTGGGAAAATGGCGAATGGCACGAAACTGACCCAATTAGTGTTCGCGAAGACCTAGATTATCCAGGTGTCGGTGTTCGCGCTTCTTATTTGTTATTCCACGAAGAGCTAGAGTCGTTAGTGAAGCACTTCCCAACATTGAAGCGTGCACGTTTCTGGATGACCTTCGGCGAGCAATATTTAACGCACCTTCGCGTTCTTGAAAATGTCGGTATGACTTCAATTCAACCGGTGGAATTCCAAGGCAAAAAAATCGTGCCATTAGAATTTCTGAAAGCGGTATTACCGAATCCAGGTTCACTTGCTGAAGGCTATACCGGCATGACCTGTATTGGTACTTACGTGACTGGTATGAAAGATGGCAAAGAAAAAACCATTTTCATCTACAACAATTGTGATCACGCCGTATGTAATGCCGAAGTTGGCGCTCAGGCAGTGTCTTACACCACCGGGGTACCAGCCATGATTGCAGCTTCAATGATGCTTCAAGGGCACTGGATGAAGCCAGGCGTTTGGAATATGGAACAATTTGACCCAGACGAATTCATGAACCGTTTAAACCAATACGGTTTACCTTGGAAAGTGGTCGAAACTGAATCACCTTTTAAGCGATAAAAAAATGGCAAATCCATACTTAAACAGCGCAGTTCCATCGCCTTGTTACGTTTGTGACGAGGCTGCGCTTGAGCGTAACTTACAGTTAATGAAGCGCGTTCAAGACGAAAGTGGCGCCCATATTATTTTAGCGCTAAAGGGTTTCTCTATGTGGAGCACCTTTCCTTTAGTGCGAGAATATTTACGCGGCTGTACCGCAAGCTCAGTGTGGGAGGCTCGGTTAGCGGCTGAGGAATTTGGACGCGAAGTACATGCCTACGCTCCGGCATATAAGCAAACCGATATCGACGCATTATTACCAATTGTGCACCACATATCTTTCAATAGCCTCTCGCAGTGGCAAAAGTACCGAGAGCAAACTTTAACTGCAGGAGTTTCAGCTGGTTTAAGGGTTAACCCAGAACATCAAGAAGCTGAAACCGAGTTATATGACCCGAGTGCTCCTGGTTCACGCTTAGGTATTCGCGCCGCCGAATTGAGCGGCGTCGATTTAACCGGCATTGAAGGGCTTCACGTTCATAATCTGTGTGAATGCGACTCCTATGCACTCGAACGCACATTAGAAGCTGTAGAAAGCAAGTTTGGCGACCTATTACACCAAATGAAATGGCTCAACCTTGGTGGCGGCCACCTTATGACGCGTCAGGGTTATGATGTGGAACATTTAATTTCTCAACTCAAGCGCTTGCAAGAAACTTATAATCTACAAGTTATCTTGGAGCCGGGTTCTGCCGTTGCTTGGCAAACAGGCCCATTGGTTGCCGAAGTTGTGGATATCATCGAAAACGAAGGGCAGATTGCTTTACTGGATATTTCCGCCACAGCCCATATGCCAGACGTGCTTGAGATGCCATACCGTCCGACAATTACAGGCGCTCGCGAGCCAGGGGTTTTGCCTCATACGTATAAGCTAGGCGGTAACTCATGTTTAGCCGGAGACGTTATTGGTCTATATAGTTTTGCAGAGCCGCTAAAACCTGGAGACCGCGTTATTTTTGAAGATATGATGCATTATACAATGGTCAAAACTTCATTCTTTAATGGCGTTGAACACCCAAGTATTGGTATTTTGCGACGTGATGGTACTTTTGATCTTATTCGTAAATTTAGTTACGAAGATTTTCGAGGTCGCTTATCTTAAGCTTAGGACTCAGTTCTATATTGTACATTGTACCCGAAATGAAAAAGCACAGCCTTACGCTGTGCTTTTTTCTTGTCGGGCATAACAGGCAAGCCCCTGTAATACGAGTTCTGTCCGAATTTCACCGCGCCGCTTAATGTCTACCGGCAATAGTGGAATAGAACCACCACTTAATAAAATCCGATAATCAAACCAATCCAATTCTGTCTCAGATACAGCCATAGCCTGGCGAACAAGGCCGACAAAAGTGTTCACACAACCATTGAGTAAACAGTCTGGTGTGCTTTGCCCTAATTGTTGGGCCTTTCCCCACTGCTCATGGCTATCATCAAAAACATGTGGTGCGCGTTGCGTTACTGAATTTTTCATAAGCTCGACGCCTGGGGCAATCCATCCACCTAGGTGATGGCCCTGTTCGTCTATCCAGTCGACTGTAATAGCAGTACCTGCATCTATAATCACAGCCGCTTTTGGCTGTTCGTCATAAGCTCCAACCATTGCTAACCATCGATCAACACCAAGATTTGTTGGCTTCTCATAAGCATTTGTTACACCGAAAGCCGCCTTCTCCGACTCTACTCGAAACACCTTGTTTTGTTGATGTGCTGAAAGCCAAGCTGCTAACTTATCGTTCTGTTGTTGACCGCTTACAACAGCAACCCAAACGCCGTCGAGCTCCATAGTAATTGGATGATGATTTAATTCTTCATAATCAGCATTAAACCATGGTTCCAAATGCCCTTCTGTATCCATTAGAGCCGCTTTTACCCGAGTATTACCTGCATCAATCAATAATTTATGTGCCATGTCGTAGGCTTACCTCTCCAGCATGATATCGTTCGGTAGTGCCATTTCTGGTCACAAGAATTGCCCCAGTATCATCAATACCGGCGGCAATACCATCAATTTCTCTATTTCCCATAATAATGCGCACCGGCTGACCTTGTAATCGATCAAATTGCTGCCAACGAGCGATAAAATTTGTTAGCCCCGTTAACTCATATTCAGCTAAACATTCACGACATTTGGTCAGTAGCATTGCAGCTAATTGGTTTCGCGAAAAATGAGTTCCTAGATAATGGCTGATATCCGTCCAAGGCTGGTCGATTTCTTGTTGTAATTGCGAAGGCATGGTCAAATTAACCCCAATACCTATAATTGCATGCGCAACACCTAACGCTTGCCCTTCGAGCTCAACCAAAATGCCGGAAATCTTTTTTCCATCAACAAGAAGATCATTGGGCCACTTCAATTCGACGTTTGGCACGCCGAAATCGCTAAGAACCTGAGCCACGGCAGTACCAAGCGCAAGACTCAACCCCATCGCTGCCGACATACCTTGGTCTAAGCGCCAGTAAATACTCATGTATAAATTAGCTCCAAATGGCGATATCCAGCGCTTTCCACGACGGCCACGCCCCTCTGTTTGAGCTTCAGCAAAAACGGTATAGCCATTGGGCAGAGCATGGTGTTGCATGCGTTGCTTGATTACGTCATTGGTTGAGCCAACTACCCGCTCAACATCAATTGAATCGGCTGCGTAACTTGTGTCCGCGCTATCTGACAGTATGCGTGAAAGGTCAATAAGTTGAAGTGGACTTTGTAGACGGTAACCTTTCCCGGTGACCCGAAACACATCGATACCAAGCTTCTGCACATCTTGTATATACTGACTTACCGCCGTGCGCGAAACCCCTAATAACTCACCGATAGTTTCACCTGAATGAAATTGGCCATCACTAAGTTGTTCTATAACTGTAATGACCCTTTCGCGACGATGCTGCTTCATAATGTGATTAATCCTTGTCGACCGAGTAAGCGCACTTCGGCTTCAAGTTCTACGCCATATGCTTCTATTACTTTGCCGCGAATTGTTCTAGCTAACAAAAGCAAATCTGCCGCCGTTGCCTCACCTAAATTAACTAACACTAAAGCTTGGTTCTTATGTACCGCTGCTTGCCCAGTACTAAAACCTTTTAGCCCAAGGTTGTCAATTAACCAACCGGCTGCGAGCTTAACCTTGTTATCACCAAGATCAAAATTTGGCATTTTCGGATATTTTTTTAATAACTCTTGCAGTTCAGCCACAGTGACTATTGGGTTTTTAAAAAAGCTTCCGGCGTTAGGGATTTCTTCTGGGTCTGGTAGCTTACGGCGTCGAGTAGCGATTACTTCATCAAATATTTGCTGCGCGGTAACGGGCGAGCCTAACGCTCGTAGTTCGCCATAGCTCACTTCAGGCTGCCATTGCTTAGGAATAGCAAACTTAACTTCCACAATTAGCCATCGACCAGCATCTTTTTTAAAAATACTGTCACGATAGGCAAAGTTACATTGTTGCTTCGTGAATTCAACTAATCGATTTGCTTGCCTATCCCATGCATACACAATCTCGATAAACTCTGATACTTCACGGCCATAGGCACCAATGTTCTGTACTGGTGCTGCGCCAACAGTTCCAGGAATCAAAGCTAAGTTTTCAAATCCAAAAATACCTCGATTTAGAAGTTCAGATACCAAATTATGCCAGTTTTCCCCAGCACCAACACTAACCTTCCAATGTATTTCTGTCTCTTTTATCGAGAGTCCTTTGAGTTCAACTTTTACAATAGGAGGAGCAAAGTCATCAAGAAAAATTGTATTTGAACCCTCCCCAAGTACGTATGCCTGTTGAGGCAAAGTGCTTAGCTGTGAGATATGCTTTAACGAAATAACTTCATGCGCTTTGCCGTGCAAACGGAAGCTATGTAATGGTTTGAGGTCAGTTGAAAAGTAAGTTTGATTCATCGAATAATTATAAGGCTCTTCGCTTCAAAACCCAACGAGATTATCGCAGCAGAAAATCAGAACTTCACTTCAAGACCTAACAATTAATCTCCAGATTCATTTTTAATTGTTGAAAGTCCGACGTCTGCTTTATCGACAGTAATACGTATCGTTGCATCCCCTTCAAAATGGCAGCCTACTACTTCTATATCTTCTGCGCGAGCACTGTAGCTTCCCAAGCTCAAAGGTTTGTCATGGATTTTTATCGTGTTCACAAATAACGCAAAGGTTGATCTGTTTACCCCAACTTCAGACGACTGGTTCCCTGTTTTATGCAATAGAACATTTTCACCCTCAACACTAATTCTCACATTATCTGAACTGGCGTTGAATCGATGTATATTAGGGAGTAAAAGGCCTTCAGGAAGGCTAACAAGTTGTTTAGCTGCAAAACCATAATCAAATTCATCACTGGAAGTATTATCGAGCTCAAACGTGACTTTGAACGCATATTCATCAGCTATGTCTTTTAAACGTTGCAGGGGAGCTATCGGAACCTCAAAGCGCTTTGAAACTATCAATTCATTTCGATACGCTTGGCTTGTTTGTAAGACCTGATAAATCTGCAATGCTTTCTCAGAGCTAACAGCATAGTGCTCATTTAGAATATCAAAGGGTGACTTTCCAAGTTCGATTGCTTGCTGCCAATCAGGAATATTTAAACGATGCGCTATTTCGCTAATTGCAGCGCCAGTTCCGTATAAGCGTTGAGAATAAAGGCGAGCAGATAAATCTCCGCCTCTTTCTTCGCTACTGGATTGTAATCGACGAATCAATACCGGCACAACATCGTCTAAAAAACCGAGTGCTTTCATGGCATAAAATTCAAACCAGGTCGCAGTGCCCTCTGAACGTTCAATTGCATTTTCATTTATTGAAAAGCTTTTGGGCATCAATTGATTCCGTACGTTTCGGTGCGCGACATAAGACGTGATGAGTTCATTACGAACATCAGTTTCATCAAATCGTTCTAATATGCTTTGCAATAGCCTACGTTCGAACCGCACTGCAGCAAAGACTTCATATGGGGGAAGTTCACCGATATCAGCGTAAGCCAGGGTATCCGACCTATTATCCACAAAATAATCGCGTTGAAAGCCATGAAAATCTTCATGAAGAATCAATGCGCTTAGCGCTAAATAGTTTTTTCGAGCCCCTGCTTCAACAATAGTTGCTCTAATTTCTGGCGTGATTTGAGCGTTGATATGAAAAAGGCCATTAAACTGAGCATATGCCTTCTCGCTTTTCCAGAGTTCTTTCTCTACTTCATCAAAACCGTTGTTAGGTAATTCATGTGCCTTTAAGTAGATGAACTTTTCTGAATCGATGAAGCCAATCCGTCTTTGCTCCGCATCGTAGCCCATCCATACTTGTGACAATTGAGCTTTTTTGTCGTGTATTCGATCGAGCATTGAGCGCTCAGCCATTGTAGTGCAACCACTCATTAAAGCTAACAATAGTAGTGTTCCAAGCACTCGAAAAAGCATGATTACCGCCCTTCTATTTTTATTATCTACCGATTTAACAACAAAACCGAAGCCAATTGAAGAGCAAAAGCGATATTAGCTGTTGGATATTAGATATTAGTGGGGCGGAGGGCGTGACCAACAGCGCAGCGTACGAACAGCGCAGCGTACCAATAACGAACAACGCTCTTTTCAAAGCCAAAAACGAAAAAACCCCGAGCATTAGCTCGGGGTCTCGTCGTAATTAAAGCCTGGCGGTGTCCTACTCTCACATGGGAACTCCCACACTACCATCGGCGCTGAAGCGTTTCACTGCTGAGTTCGGAATGGATCAGGTGGTTCCACTTCGCTATGGCCGCCAGGCATAAACTGTTAAACAATATAAACGCGCTGATTGTTCGTATGAATGCGCACCCTACAGGAACGTATTTTAATAGAAGCTCGAACTTGCGTCCCCGGCGTCAAACGCCGGGCTACATTAGCCCTAAACACTTTCGGTGTTGTATGGTTAAGCCTCACGGGCAATTAGTACGGGTTAGCTCAACGCATTACTACGCTTCCACACCCCGCCTATCAACGTTGTAGTCTCCAA
>NZ_LIPW01000001.1:284428-842592 GCF_001418345.1 Pseudidiomarina woesei | reverse complement strand
CTTGCGGATCTCAGCTTTGAGTCGCTCTTCGGCATACATTTTTTTGAGGCGTTTATTCTCGTCCTCAAGCTCTTTGAGACGCTTCATCATCGATGCGTCCATGCCGCCAAACTTGGCGCGCCATTTATAAAATTGAGCTGAGCTCATACCGTGTTCACGGCAAAGCTCTGGAACCGGTATACCGTTCTCGTTTTGTTTCAGAATCGCTAAGATCTGACTGTCTGTGTATCGTGATTTGCGCATAGAAAACTCCTTCGTTTTAGTTTAACGGAATTTTCTACTTATAACTGCTCCGATTTTTCGGGGGGATTACATTCGCAACTGCGAACCCGTCGGCCCGACAACATTGAACCCGGAAAAGCCGTCAGTTAAGCAGGATGAAAAACAGGCCGCTTAAATGACAAAAAAGTGTCAACTAACTTGAAAAACACCGAGGTGTTGCGGCATAGATTAAGCACATCGCAGACTTTACGCTCGCTTAAACCTGTCGGTAATTCACTCGCTGATATCATTGTGACGAGCTCTCGTGTTCGAGCGCTTCTATCAGAGCCAAAGCTTTTTTTGGAGCGAGATACAGCTTTCTTTAACTTCTAACTGCTTGCGCAGACGAAGATTTTCTTTTTCGAGTTGCTCAATACGTTTTTGATCAGTAGTATGACTCGACTTAGGTCCAGACTGCGATTTACTCAAACCAGCCACGCCGTATTCAGCAAATTCCCGACGCCATTGCGCTAATTGGTTAGAATAGAGCTTCTCACGACGCAACAAGACACCTAGCTCACCATGTTTACAGGCATCAGCTTGCTGTATGATAGACAGCCTGTACTCCGTGCTAAAAACGTGGCGATCGCGCTTTTCAACAGCCGGGTTAGGTATTATTTTGGTTTCGGGCTTGGGCATCATCATCTCCTAAGTCACCCTGATTTATATGTTAACTCAAAATCAGGTTGGTGCATGCTTAGGTTGACACACAGGGGTCCCATGTCGAGGCGAAATTTTCTAGTGCCTGCTCGGCTTCAGCGCGAGTAGCCGCGCCATAAATGAGTTTTAAATCAGCGGCAATAGTCTTGCGCTGTTTCCAGTTTACGTACCGCAGAATGTCATCTCGTTTTTGCTTGGTTTATCGAAATGACACAGAATTCTGAGCACTACTAGCATTAGTCCGGCGGCTAATACCTAATTTTTACTGAACAACATCAATAGATAAGCTAGAATGATACGCTTAGAAAGGTTGGCACAGTACAAATAATTTCAAATTATTAAACTTGGAAACTAAATGTTTTTATTTGTTCTTTCTTACATCTCTGGTTATTTTGCATTAATTGAAAAGTACAAGGCTTCATTGATTGCAATGTTTCCAGCTTTTGTACTTTACTTTCTTGTTGCTGGGCTACAGTACGATGTTGGGACTGATTATTTTAGCTATATCAATATCTTTGAAGATAGTTCAAGCCATCAGTTTTTCATAAACAAAGGAGAATATTTATTTGCGTATTTAAATATATTTTTAAATTGGTTAGAGCTGCCAGCTCAAAGTGTATTTTTAGCTATCTCATTTATTCAAGCTGTTTTAGTTTTTATTTATTTTAAATCTATAAAGGAAAAGGGATTTATACTTACCCTGTTTTTTATCGCTTTCATTTGCGTTACTAATATTTACAATAATCAGTTAAATGGCCTTAGGCAGTATGTGGTTATTGCTGCTTTACCTTTATTAACTATCCTACTTTACGAAAAAAGATTTGTTCGTTTTTTTATTTTACTTGGGTTGGCATCTTTTTTTCACAATACTGCTTGGTTTCTTCTTGTTCTATTGCCAATTTATTTTTTATATGAAAAATTTAATAAAAGCTTGTTGTTTTTGTTTTTATTTTCCGTGGTGGGTTTTTTACTGCTGGGTAAGATTATTGATGAGTTGGTAATTATTTTTCTGCCAAGCTATGCGCACTACCTTCAAGGCCTTTATGCAGAGCAGCACACTCTAGGTCTGTTTATAACTAAACTATATTACCTCCCATTAATTTTCTATTTTTATTTAGTCTATAAGAAATCATCAAGTGAGTTTGGGAGTTATTTTCACTTTATGATTTTTACATTTACTTTAACCTTTTGGTTCTTTTTGCTATCTCTTAATTTAGGTATGGCAACTAGATTTTATTATTATGTTGTATTTTTTATGGTTTTCCCTATGTATTATTTGCTTCACTATAATTATGTGAAAGGTAGAGCTATCTCATTTGTTCTAGTGCTTGGTTATATAGTTTTGCCTTATATCGCTAAGGTTACTTTTTTAGCTAAACATGAATTTTTATATAACAGTATTTTATGGAATTAAAAATGAACTTCGAACTTCTTATCTCAACGATGCATAAAAATACTACTGAAGTGTTGCAAATGTTGGCAAAGTCTAATGTTAAATGTAATGCTTTGGTCGTAGTCCAAGGTGATAAGAATGGTTATGAGAAGATTAACCAAGATAATCAAAAAATCAGAATCATCTTCTCTAAGGAAAGAGGATTAAGTAAAAGCAGGAACTTAGCATTAAAAGAAAGTAAAGCTGATGTGGTTTTACTAGCAGATGATGATTTAATTTATTTTGATGATTTTCAAAATACTATTTTAGAGTCTTTTAACAAGCATCAAAACTATGTTTTTTTAATATTTAATGTTGATAATTATAATCGTAGATATCCAGATAAAATTAAAAATATTTTATGGCACCAAGTTTTGGGGTTTTCATCTTGGCAAATCGCATTTAAAAGACAGGACGTTTTAGGGAAAGGGTTGAGGCTAAATGAAAAATTCGGCACAGGTAGTGGTATCTATAGCTCTGGAGAAGAAAACATATTTTTGTCTCAGTGTTTTAAGCATTTCAAAATGTGTTATTTACCTGTAAAAATTCTTAAAAGACCAAAATCAGATTCTTCTTGGTTTACCGGGTATGATGATAAATATCTATTTGATCGTGGTGCTATTTTCTACGCTATATCACAGAAATTTAGCTATTTATTAATTCTTCAATTCGCAATACGTCGAAAAAAACTTTTTCCTGATTATTCTTATATGAAAATGATTGGGCTAATGCTGCAGGGATTGAAAAGTTGTAAATTAAACCAGCACTTTAAACTGCAATAATATATCTCGTGCTTTTGCCTATGTGTCCTAGGTTAATTTTGATGTTAAAAGTAAGTATTATTACCCCTCTTTATAACTGCTCAGAGTATCTTGAGCAAGCCATCCAGTCTGTTGTTTCTCAAACCTATCAAGACTGGGAAATGATTATGGTGGATGATTTTTCTACAGATAAATCTATAGAAATAGCCCAAAGATATGCAGCCGAAGATAGCCGTATTAAGGTACTTCAGCTAGAGAAAAACTCCGGTGCCGCGGTTGCACGCAATACTGCAATAGAAGCCGCGGCAGGGCGTTTCATTGCTTTTTTAGACAGTGATGATAAATGGTTGCCGCATAAGCTAGAAACTCAAATCCAGTTTATGCAAGATAATGATGTTGCTTTTAGCTATGCCGCTTATGAAAAGATAAATGAGCAGGGAAATGCTGTTGGTAAGGTCGGTGTGCCTGAACGAATAACGTACTATGATTTATTAAAGGTGTGCAGCATCGGTTGTTTGACTGCCGTTTATGATACTCAAAAGCTTGGTAAAATTTATATGCCTCTTATTCGTAAACGTCAGGACTTAGGCTTGTGGTTGCGTATTTTAAAGCAAATTCCCTATGCTTATGGGGTTCAAGAGGTGTTGGGGCAGTATCAATTACGTTCTGACTCTATTTCTGCTAATAAACTCTCTGCCGCGCAATTTACTTGGAAGCTTTATAGGGAAGTAGAAAAATTAAATATTTTCAAGGCGAGCTATTTTTTTGCCCAGTACGCAGTAAATGGGGTGCTCCGTACCAAGTTTCCCCGTTTGGCCCGCTCCTTGGGTGTTTTACATTAGGCTTGCTCAAACAGGATTGTAAGCGTCACTAAAAGCACACATTAACGGTAATTTGTTTTCTCGGGTGGATCAATTTTGTTGGCCATTTAACCGGCCAAGTAATTGTCGCTGAGGTGGATCAGTTTTACTCCGTTGCCGCCGTATTAACGCTTAATGAGATATTCCACGGCAGCAAATGGTCCAGATCATCATAACCGTAACAGCAACCACACCTAGGCCATCTGCATCCCCGTGTACCTAGGTGTGGAATCTGTGACGCTTACATTGATTACATTAAACCCGGTTGCCCATATCAAAATGCATACATTGAACGATTTAACCGAACCTATCGTGATGATGTACTCGATTGCTACATCTTCAACAACCTGAACGAAGTGAAGCAAATGACCGAAGACTGGATTGAGCTATACAACAACGAACGGCCGCACGATTCACTCAATGACATGACACCATTTGAGTACCGAAATGCGGCATAAATACTCTACGAGATGACTGTGTTATAAATGGGGTATTTACATTAACTGACTTGAAAAATGTCGATAGCGAAATGTACTGGCAACCGCTGTCAACAAAGGGGGACAACTGATCCATTATTGTCCCTTCGCAAAAAGCACAGTGTAAACGGTTAATACAACAATCTTTAAGTCCATCCAAGCTGTTTGGTGCTTTATATAATGCAAGTCATAACGGTGCTTCCACTTCGCATCATCAACTGATGCGCCATATGGGTATTTAACCTGTGCTAAACCTGTAATCCCTGGCTTTACCGCATGGCGGAAGCGATAATATGGTATCGACTTTTCTAGTTCCTGAATAAACACTTGTCGCTCTGGTCGTGGACCAATCAACGACATCTCACCATTTAATACATTGATTAGCTGCGGTAGCTCATCAATTCGTGTTTTTCTTAAAAGCTTTCCAACGCGTGTAACCCTAGCATCATTCTTTGACGCCCACTGGGCGCCATTGGCTTCAGCGTCTGTTGTCATTGAGCGAAATTTGATGACATCAAATTCTTTATTGAATAGGCCAACACGAGCCTGTTTGTAGAGTACTGGGCCTTTGCTATCAAGTTTAATTAGTAGTGCAGTAATTATTAGTATTGGGCTAACAGCAAGCAAGCCAATTGTTGAGAGTAGAATGTCGAACAAACGTTTTGTAAATTTGGGGCGCCACCCAGATAATATTGAAAACGCTTTTTGATGCAGGAAATAACTAGAATCAACCAGCTCAATTTCGGTAAAGCCGAGGTGTTTATCAAGGTAGCTAACTAAAGGTTCAACCCACGCGCCGCGTTCCGTAGCATCAATTAAAAATGCTTTTTTATCATCGCATAATGCATAACTACGGTAATGACATACTACCGCGGGCATACCTGCCTTTAAGTCAAACTCATTGATAACAAAGTTAACTTTTCTTTCAACAAGAATTGATTTCACTTTTTCTTCGTATTGCTCTGGGCAGTAGACATGAATTAACGCATTTTTGGCTGAACGAAGCATTCTTGTACATCCTTTTAAAACGTGGCTTCTAGTTAAAATGTGTATTGAAAACGCATTATAGCGAAAGCATTTCGAATTGTAATAAATTTATTGCATAATAGGCTTAATTTTTTGCTGTTTAAGTAGTAGGGAAACACATTTATGATTTTAGTCACAGGCGGAGCCGGCTACATTGGTTCACACACCGTAGTAGAGCTTTTGGAAGCCGGCCATGATGTATTGGTTTACGACAACCTATGCAATAGCTCGGTTGAGAGCTTAAAGCGCATTTCTCGCATAACAGGGCGAGATGTTAACTTTGTTGAAGGTGATGTACGTGATGGCGAGTTGTTACAACGCGTATTTAGCGAAAATGATATCTCTGCCGTTGTGCATTTTGCTGGGTTGAAGGCCGTCGGTGAGAGTGTAAGTAAGCCGTTAGAATATTATGAAAATAACTTCGCCGGCACCATGATCTTAATGCAGGTAATGGAAGAGTTTGGTGTGAAACGCATGGTGTTTTCATCTTCGGCTACTGTTTATGGTGACCCAACCAGCGTGCCTATTCGCGAAGACTTTCCGACAGGTAGCACCACGAACCCCTATGGCACGTCAAAATATATGGTTGAGCGCATGCTTGCCGATAAGTGCGTGGCCGACCCCGCTTGGTCTGCCATTGTGTTGCGGTATTTTAACCCTGTTGGTGCGCATGCTTCAGGCTTAATTGGTGAAGACCCAAATGATATCCCTAACAACTTGCTACCTTATATTTCGCAAGTGGCCGTTGGGCGCTTAGAGCGTTTAAGCGTTTATGGCTCAGATTACCCAACGGAAGATGGTACAGGTGTACGTGACTACATTCACGTGGTGGACTTAGCATTGGGGCATTTGGCTGCGCTTGATAAGCTGACTGATGCTTGCGGTTATGAGGCTGTGAACCTAGGTACCGGTAATGGCTATTCTGTTTTACAGATGGTTGAGGCATTTGAGGCCGCCTCTGGCCGCCCTGTGCCTTACACCATTGTTGACCGCCGCCCAGGTGACATTGCCGTTTGCTACGCCGACCCAACATATGCTTACGAGTCATTAGGTTGGCGCGCTAAGCGCGGGCTAGCTGAAATGATGGAAGATGCGTGGCGCTGGCAGTCGCAGAACCCGAATGGTTATAAAGATTAGAGGAGGGGGCGGCCCCTAGTCCGGACCATGGTCTGGACCCTGACCTTAGCAAGGAAATTGGCTTTATTTGCAAAAGCGGCATCGAACTTCGGTGCCGCTTTTGTCGCTTCTGGCCTGTTCGTTTTGCCGTCAACATGCGACGGATGATGACGCATGCTGTTTCTGGTGCTGCATGTTTATTCATCAACATGCGACAAATGGTGACGCATGTTGTGTCTTTTGACATGTTGCGACACGCTATGTCGCATGTTTGCGTCAAATGACAGGTTTTTGTGTCTTTTGACACGGTGAGCTTTGTAGCCGGAGTTATTCAAGTGAGTAGATAAGTTTTGTGCCGCTTTTGTTGTTTATGGACTGTTCGTTTTGTCGCCAACATGCGACAGATTATGACGCATGTTGTTTCTGGCGCTGCGTGTTTATTCGTCAATATGCGACAATTGGTGACGCATCTTGTGTCATTTGACATGTTGCGACACGTTATGTCGCATGCTTGCGTCAAATGACAGGTTTTTGTGTCTTTTGACACTATGTTCCGTGTAGCCAGTTTTATTCACGTGAGTGGATAAGATTTACGCCGGTGGTAACAACCAGGCGTCGATATGAATTAATCTTGCAGCGAGATCTCGACTCAGCTCACCGCAAAAGCGGCATCGACGTTTGGTGCCGCTTTTGTTGTTTCTGACCTGTTCGTTTTGTCGTCAACATGCGACAGGTTGTGACGCATGTTGTTTCTGGCGCTGCGTGTTTATTGGTCAACATGCGACAAATAGTGACGTATCTTGTGTCATTTGACATGTTGCGACACGTTATGTCGCATGCTTGCGTCAAATGACAGGTTTTTGTGTCTTTTGACACAATGTGCCTTGTAGAGTGTTATTCACGTGAGTGGATAAGATTTACGCCGGTGGAAACAACCATGCGTCGATATGAACTAAACATGCAACGAGATCTCGACTCAGCTCACCGCAAAAGAGGCATCGACGTTTGGTGCCGCTTTTGTTGTTTCTGACCTGTTCGTTTTGTCGTCAACATGCGACAGGTTATGACGCATGTTGTGTCGTTTGCCGCAACCGCGTTGAGGCGGTGATGAAGGCGTTTAAGGTACAGACCGTTTACCACGCCGCCTACAAGCACGTGCCTTTAGTTGAATTTAATATGGTAGAAGGCGTGCGCAACAACGTGTTTGGCACCTGGCATACTGCCGAGGCGGCCATTGCGGCGGGCGTGGAGCAGTTTGTGCTTATTTCTACCGACAAAGCCGTGCGGCCAACCAACGTGATGGGCACCACCAAGCGTTTGTCGGAGCTGGTGCTGCAGGGCTTGGCTTCGCGCGCTGATGTGTCGACGCGGTTTTGCATGGTGCGCTTTGGTAACGTATTGGGCTCGTCGGGCTCGGTGGTGCCGCTGTTTAAGCGCCAAATTGCCGAGGGCGGCCCGATTACGGTGACTCACCCCGAAATTACCCGCTACTTTATGACTATTCCTGAGGTCGCGCAGCTGGTGATTCAGGCCGGCACTGTGGGCACCTCGGGCTCGGTGTTTGTGCTAGATATGGGCGAGCCGGTGCGTATTGTTGACCTAGCGCGCAAGATGATTCATTTGTCGGGGCTGGAAGTGCGCGATGCTGAGAACCCTCATGGCGACATTGAGATTGCGTTTTCGGGCCTGCGCCCAGGCGAGAAGCTGTACGAGGAGTTGTTGATAGGCGACAACGTGGTGGAGTGCGCGCATCCGCGCATTTGCCAAGCGCAAGAGGCGTTTCTGCCATGGGCTGAAATGTCTGCGTTGTTGGATGCGCTAGATGACGCTTGCCAGAATTTCCGCATCGACGAGCTGCGTGTACTGCTGCTGAGCGCACCGTGTGGGTATGCGCCTACTGAGGATGGGGTGAATGATTTGCTTTGGTTGCATCGGTAGGGGAGAGGGGGGTACATTGTATTACTTTGATCGCCACCATTTAACGATTTCTGGATGTCATTTATTTGTGCGAGCTATATAAGATTATTTTGCGAAGCTAGAAAATGATTAGGACTTGCGGCCCCAGCTACATAGCTGGGGCCGGAGGTGGGTCTGCAAGTTCCTCACTTTACTCTGAACAAGGATAGATACATGGTTACTCCAGCAACGAGAATGCAGAATATTCGTTACGATATTCGAGGAGCTGTGCAGCAAGAAGCTGAACGTTTGGAAAAAGCAGGACATCCGATTATTCGTCTCAACATTGGTAATCTGGCGCCATACGAGCTATACGCCCCCCAAGAAATTGTTAGCGACATTGCAGAAAATCTATTTCATGCGCAGGGATACAGCCATTCCAAAGGCTTATTTCAGGCTCGTAAAGCGGTCATGCAAGAAGCCCAACGTAAGGGCATTGAAGGGGTGACCCATGAGCATATCTTTATGGGGAATGGCGTTTCTGAACTTATAAGCTTGGTGACTCAAGCTATTGTGAATCCAGATGATGAAGTGCTCATTCCATCGCCAGACTATCCGCTCTGGTCTGCGGCAGTAACCTTAGCTGGTGGCAAGCCGGTCTACTATCAATGCGACCCTGCAAATCAATGGGCCCCAAACGTTAAAGACATTGCTAGCAAGGTTACGGCAAAGACACGTGCTATTTTATTGATTAACCCGAATAACCCAACGGGTGCTGTTTACAGTAAAGCTCTACTAACAGCCATCGCAGATATTGCTGAAACTCATCAGTTACTTCTGTTCTCTGATGAGATTTACGATAAAGTATTATTTGACGAAACTGAGCACGTTTCGATAGCTGCACTTAACCCGCGAGTGCTTTGTTTTACCTTTAATGGCTTATCAAAAGCTTATCGAGCAGCCGGGTTTCGGTCTGGATGGTTAATCATCAGTGGTGCGATAGATCAAGCCGGTGACATTTTTAATGCGCTAGAGACGCTTTCAAGTATGCGGCTGTGTGCCAATGTTCCAGCGCAGCTTGCCGTTCAAACAGCTTTGGGTGGTAGCCAGTCGATAGAGGCTTTATGTGCGCCAGAAGGGCGATTATATGAACAACGCAATTTTGCGGTCGAGCATCTTAATGCGATTCCTGGAGTCTCGGTAAATAGCCCTCAGGGAGCCATGTACTTATTCGTACATTTAGATCCTGAACTTTATCCCATAGAAAACGATCAAGACTTTGCCATGCAATTACTGCAACAAGAAAAAGTCTTGGTAGTGCCAGGTAGCGGCTTTAACCTTGCCAGCAACCAATACTTCCGCATGGTATTCTTACCCAAAATTGATGACCTGCATGAAGCAATCAGCAGGATTGCCCGGTTTTTGAAAGAAAGACTTGCGGCCCCAGCTACGTAGCCGCGGCCGGAGGTGGGTCTGCAAGTCCCTCAAGCGCTAGCGCTTCATTAGCAAAAGCGGTATCTTAACCAGATACCGCTTTTGTCGTTTCTGGAGCTGAATTTTGACCCAAGCCATTACTTTGCAACAATACACCGGCGCAGCTTTGCTGAATGCGCGGCAGTTAAATTTATCGCTGCAACTGATCACCGGCGAGCAAAAGCCAACAACGCTATCGCACCATAATATTATGGAGCTGCTAAACGTTATTGAGTCGCTGGCGATGTCATCGCACGTGTTATTTGATGGCTCAATTCAGCAGCAAGACAAAGAGCGTCTAATTCGCAATAACCGGTTGTACCATAATCTTTTGCAGCCTACTTTGTTGGCCACGCCCGAAGAGCGTTTGGCGTGTTGCGAGCACGCCGCCACACAGTCTTGGTTGCTCATTGAACAGTGGTTAGCTGCTCCGCAAGTGTGGTCATCTGAACGCGCTATTCCAGCGGCTGATGCCGCCCATTTTGTGCAAGCGTTGCAAGACGGGTTAGCTATTGAGAGTAGCAAGTTGCGACAATACGCGTCCGATGTTGCTGAAAATTTAAACTTTCTTGGAGCCAAATCTGTTGCTGGAGTGCTATTGGCCGCGCCTGATGAAGCCGCTCGCGCATCTCTGCGACACACTGTGACGCAAGTTGCACAAAATGCCACCATGTCAGGTTGTTTTGCTGCCGGTATTGTTAACCGCTTTCGGGTGAATTTTGTGAATGAGCTAGCTGCGTCGCACGATGCTGCTTATGTTGCCGCCCCAGTTATTGAGGGGCTGAAAACCCAACAAAACATGCTGTTGTGGCGCTATTTGGGCACTAAGTTGCAGGGCGAGGCGCAGCAACAACATGCTGAAAGGCTGCGCGCGCTAAGTGAGCAAGAGTCAGCGGCGCTGAATAGTTTTCCGTATGCCTACGCGTTGTTGATGAATAAGCGTGTTAAAAAACCGTCGCAGCTATTAGATTTGGTGTTTAAGGTGCGCGATGAGTCGGTTATTCGTGTGCAAGCTACAGAGGCCGGAAACCGCAAGCGGTATATTCATAACTTTTCTGAACAGGAGTTTTTGGATACGCAGCGGACGTTATTTGAAGACACCTATATTGGATTGTCGACAGTGCAAGACAGTTGGCGCGATACTTTGCTAAGCGTTGGGCGTTCGTGCTTGCCGGCGGTGCTTTCGGTTGGTTCTGCGGGGTTAGGTATGGTCATTCCAGACAGCGTGGTTGAGAGTGCGGCAGCTGTGAGTATGGCCAGCGCGGGCTTGCTGGCGGAGCGTTCGCGCGCCGCGTCACCGGGCTCTGCGGTACAGCGAGTGAAGCTATACCGCGACAACTACATGCGTTGGCAGAAATTGCTAGACCATGCTGCTGCACGCGCTTCTGGAGGTGTTAGTCTGCAGGGGCGTGTTGCGGATTTGTTTGGGGTTTCGGTTGTTTGAGAGGGGTGCAGACCCAGGTCCGGACCAGGGTCTGCACCCCTCTCTCGTCCCTCTCCCAAAAGTGGATGTTTAGTTTATGATTTTGGTTACAGGCGGCGCTGGTACTGCGGGTGCGCGCATGGTGGGGGAGCTGTTGCAGGCGGGGCACGAGGTGTTGGTGCTCGACAACTTCAGCACGGGCTCGGTGAAGGCGTTGCAGGCTGTGGCTGCGGCTACCGGGCGCGACTTTGATTGCGTGAAGGGCGACGTGCGCGATGGCGCGTTTTTGCAGCGTGTGTTTCGCGAGAATTCTGTTACGTCCGTGGTGCATTGCGCGTTTGTTGGTGGTTCTGGCTTGTCGCCGTTGGAGCGCTACGAGAATAACTTGGCCGGCACTTTAATTTTGTTGCAGGTGATGGACGAGTTTGGAGTGAAGCGCCTGACGTTGACGCTTGGCGATGCCGATGGTGCTGGCGCTGCTGATGGCTCGGTTGCGGCGGTTCAGCGGATGGTTGTCGATGTTTGTGCGGCTGATTCTGGCTGGGTGGTAACTTTCTCGCATTAGAGGAGGGGGCGGCCCCTGGTCCAGACCGTGGTCCGGACCAGGGTCTGCACCCCTCTCTCGGTTGTAAGAGAATTCGTATTCTCTAGCTAGCGTATTGATTTGTCGAAACGATTTGGTATTTTGAACTCATGTTGTAAAAGGATTAAGCCACAGGTGGAGTGATATCGATTGCAATTTCGCATGGAGGCATTGATAATATGCTGCTAACATATATATTAACAAGTGTTGTCTGATGGCATCGCAGACGGTGATTAAAAAGCGAATAACAGGCTCTGTATTTGAAATTGTTCACTGTGCAGGAGCATTAGATTCGCTGGATGAAGCGCTTGAAAGCATACCAAAAAACAAAAGACAAAGTTGGTTACGCGGCGTAAATAGGCAATTTGAACGTCTGGCAAATGGACAACGTCTGTCGAAAGAGAACTTCCCGACTGAGGGCGAGTTGCCACGCCGACCAGGACAGCAGGTGGTTAAGCATTTCAAAGCGCTCAAACGCATACCGTTGCGTGCCTATTTGTGGAAATCGGAGCGCTTCGAGAACCGATACTACGTAAGTCACTATGTTTATAAGAATTATGATCGTTTGAAACCAAAGGACACCGATCTTGTTGCACGAAATTGGCGTGCAGTTGAGGAGCATCAAGAAGATGAGTAAAGCGCAAGAGCGACTATTTGCACGAGAGAATCTGATTTACAACGTAACTGAAGATTTGCTAGTTATTATGGAAGATAAGCAGATTACGAAGTCAGATTTAGCTAGGAAACTTGGTAAGTCACGAGCCTATGTTAGCCAAGTGCTAAGTGGCTCTCGTAATATGACTTTGGGCTCTTTGGCTGACTTTTGTTTTGCGTTAGAAATTGAGCCGCGTGTTGTTTTACCGGTTGGGCCAGAGCCTCTAAATGGGGAACCGTGGCATTACAAAACGGTACACATGAATGAGCAAAAGCATTTTAATTGCGTAAAAATTGGTGACAAGAAGATTTATGAAAATGACTTTCAAGACTCTTGGCAGCAGGCGGTTTCGTAATGTCTACTTTTGAATTGGCGCGTGATAATTTACGGATTATGAGCGTTTGCACAGCAGAATTGCATGCGAAAATAGATGATGAAATTGTTCCTGAGTCAATAAAGTCAGAAGACATGAACACCCAAATTATGCATCGGTTAAAAGCCATTCGGTCAGTTCAAATGACCGATAATGGCACTCCTATTTGGGGTTATCATTTTACATATGTTTGTGGATTGAGATATCTACTGGTAAGCGATGGTAAGGATGACGATGACGCGAAAATTTTATTTAATTTTACTGCTGAGTTCGTTGCAAAATACCACTCGTCTATAGAGCTTAATGATGAAGCTCTTGAAGCCTTTGGTCGAAAGAATGTTGGATATCATGTTTGGCCTTATTGGCGAGAATTGGCTCATTCAACAGTTGCACGTTTCGAGCTTCCGCGATTTTCGGTTCCGCACTATTTTGCGCTGTAAAACAGGGGCTGCGCCCCCTCTCTCGCGCTATTCGGTCAGGTAGCGCACCAAATTCACTTGGCGGTCATACGGCAGCGTGCTGAACGCAGTTTCGTAAAGCTCGATCAAGGCGGTGCAGTGGGCGCGGTAGCCTTCGGTGTTGTCGGGAATGTCGGTGCGCAGTGGGTCGGCGCGCTCGCCCATAATCGTCAATATTTCTACTAGGTCGTCCTCGGCTGGGGTGTAGTCAATGATGGCTGTCGGCTGGCCTAAGCCGCTTTCTAAAACGTCTACCAATAGTTGGTTGGCTTTTTGCTGATTCAAAAATGGTGCCAATTCTTTCGAGCTAACGAAGCCATAGTTCTGTGGATAAAGTGCTTGCACGCAGAGTAAAGGCTGAGCTGCATTGAGCGCTTTGTACATGGCCAGTTCTTGGCGAATGTTTTCTAGAACCAGCTCGTCGGTGGCCGACGCCAAAGCTTCTAAACGCATGCTTAAGGTGAAGTTCTGCACCATGGTTGCGACAATATCTGGCGCATCTTCATCGCGTGGCAGGGCGTCAATTTCTGCCACAAACTGGCGAAACGCTTCTGGTTTGCGCGCAGCGATGATTTGAAACGCCGGCAAACTCAGTAACTCTTCTTCGACGATATTATGAATGCGGTGCACCACGCCGGCCTGCAGCAATTCTTCGTGGGTTGGCTCCCACATATCGTCGTTGGCGGCTTGGAACATTTTATTGGTGAATGCTTGAGTAACGCCGCGGTTGCGGAAGTAAACGGCGTCTTTGTTTTGCATACGCTGTGCCATGGCGTCCGATTCTCGGGTTTTCAGCGACATTTCATACTGATGAAAGCCAAGCACGGCGTCGCTGCTAATCACGCGATTGCGCCCAGCAATAAACACCAGCGTACAGGCTGAGTAGCAATGATCTTCTACGTAGGTGTCGAGGCGATGCAGTTGAATGATGTCTTGCACGCGATACGACTCGTCGAGGTCGCCGCCAATGCTGCTAAGCTGTACCCGCGTGACGCCCCGATGTTGTTCAAGTAGTTGTTCAATGTCGTCGGAAATGCCTAAGTTGATTTCGCCGTTGATAAGTAGTGTGTTGCGATCATCGGAAACGTCGACTTGATAGGTGGGCGACATTATGCCGCTAAGCAAAATTTGTAGTTGCGCGAGTATGGCAAATGGCGTGACGATCAGGGCGAGGGCGTTCATGCCCATGATAAATTTGACTAAAAACGGTAAGAATTTGCTGCGGGTGTAGTTTTCGGCGCTGCGCCAAATGCCGACAATTTGCCATACGCCAACGGTGATTAATATGGCGGGTAGCAAAATGACCATGGCCACGCGCACTTGCCACTGCATGCCGTCGGTAAGCCCGGTGTAATTGAACACGCCGACCAGAAAGTTCATGGCCATGCCAAGTAGCGCGCCGTTTACCCAGAATGCTTTGGCGAGTGACAGTTCGCCGCGCCAATGGCGCTTGATGTAGTTTTTCATTGTTGCTTTTATTTTGATGTTGTGACTGGGATAGTACAACTTAGATTCTTCGTAGTATAGTCTCGCGAGAGAGGGGTGCAGACCCTGGTCTGGACCAGGGTCTGCACCCCTCTCTGCCCTTTATTGGTGGTTAGTTCTTTATGGAGTGAGCGCTATGTTCATGAAGCGTTTTGTTGTGGTGATTGGAGCGGTTTGGTTGTTGGTCGGTTGTACGGCTGCGGAATTAGAGGCGTTTAATGATTCGATGAACTGCGTGAATGCGTATCCGAATAATACGGCGGCGCAAAATCAGTGTATGCGGCAAGTACAATCCTACCGCGATCAGCAGCGCACAAACCAGTTGGTTGTCTGGTGTAATAATGAGCTGGTGCGGCCGATGGCTAAAAGTGAAAATTGGTTAAGTGCCAATTTGTCGTCGTTTGAAACTGATTACGGCTATACGGTCAAATGGCTAAATAGAGTGGGCTCGCAGTACAATTATTATTGCGCTAGTGCTGAGCAACGTCGCGCAGATTCTGCAAATTGCGAGCGCCGCATGTTGGAAGATCCGCTTAACGAGGTGAATAGCTTATTAGTGCGCGTTGAGCCAATAATCACTGAAGAGAATCGCTTTCAGGGCTTGGCGGATGCATACAATAACCATTGCATGTCGTTGAACGGGGCCACGTGGCAAGATGTTGGTTCTAACACCGAATTCTTAATGCGCATTCGTGCCGATTTGATTGGCTGGCGCGATGGGCTAGTACAAGCGCTCGCGACCTGGTGACGAGAGAGGGGTGCAGACCCTGGTCCGGACCAGGGGCCGCCCCGGGTCTGCACCCCTTTCTGCTACATGACGGTGCCGGTGATAAGGTTGGCGTTGCGGATAGCGGTGGCGAGGGCTGCTTTTGCGTTAGCTTCGCCGTGCACGAGGCGCACGTTGCCAACAGGTGCTACGGTGGTGTGTAGAAACTCGAGTAGTTCGCGTTGGTCGGCGTGGGCGCTATAGCCGCCAAGGGTGTGAATTTGGGCGCGAATGGGGTAGCGCTGGTGGTCAAGCACCACGTAGCCGCCGCGCGGGCCGTATTCTTGTATTTGGCGGCCGGGGGTGCTGACGGCTTGGTAGCCCACAAACACCACGTCGGTGCGTTCGTCGCCGATTAATGCTTTCAGGTAGTTCACAATGCGGCCGCCGCTGCACATGCCGCTGGCGGCGATGACAATGGCGGGTTCGCCGCGTGCTTCTAATAATTCGACGATTTGCTGGTGCTCGTGGTGGCTTTCTACCACGTGCAGGCGTTCGAAATTCAAAGGGTGGCGGTCATCGGCAAGGCGCTGGCGTGCTTCTTCGTCCCACAGCGCTTTTAGGCGGCGGTACTGTTTGGTGTAAGCGCTTGCTAACGGCGAATCGAGTATCACCGTCATTTTTCGCCATTTTGGGTCTTCGTGAATTAGGTCTTCAATTTCGTACAGCAGTTCTTGCGTTCGGCCAATACTAAAAGCGGGAATAAGTACCGCGCCGCGATCAACGAATGCTTTTTCGATGACGGCTTTTAAGCGGAAGCGGCGTGAGGCGCGGCTTTCGTGCAGGCGGTCGCCGTAGGTGCTCTCGAGTATTAAGTAGTCGGCGTATTCCAAGGGGGTTGGGTCGGGCAAGAGCGGTGTGCCTTTGCAGCCGAGGTCGCCGGAGAACACGACGCGGCGCGGCCGACCGTTTGAGTCGCGCTCGTTCAGCGACTCGAATTCTACGTAGGCTGAGCCCATGATGTGGCCGGCGTTGCGCAGCCGCATTCGAAAGGGGTGCAGACCCGGGTCCGCACCCTGGTCCGGACCGGGGTCTGCACCCCCCTCTACCCAAACATCGAGGGGGGTGGCGTGCAGTTGCGCTTGTACGCGCTTCAAAACGGTGGTGGCGAACGCGGCAGAGTAGTTAGCAACTTTCATAGCGTCTTCTAGCACTAGGGCTAGCAGGGCGGCGGTGCCAGGGGTGCAGTATATGGGGCCGCGGAAGCCGGCGGCCAGCAGTGCCGGTAGGCGCCCAACGTGGTCAATATGGCAGTGGGTGAGCACTAAGGCTTGCACGGCGTCTAATGAAAAGTTGATGTCTTGCCCAGCCCCGCCACCAGCTCCAGCTCCAGCTCCAGCCCCGCCACCAGCACCAAAAGCGTCCGGCCCTTGAAACATACCGCAGTCAATAAGCACAGACCTTTCAGGTGACATAAAAAATTCATGGCAAGAACCGGTAACGCCTTCGCCGGCGCCGTGATGAATCACTTCCTTGTTTTGTTGCATATCAATGCCTTACGCGAGTTTGTTCAAAAGTTAATCAGAACTTAACACAAGACTATTCGTTTTGCATGTATATGTTGAAAACAAATTATAGATTATTCTTTACAATGTCTTTACAATGCGCACCTGCTCAAAACAGATGGAAAATAACAAAAAGGAGCTTATATGAGTGCAGATAATCACCAAGAAGGTAGCGAACAGCGTCGAAAAGGTCGTAAAATCAGTTTGTATAATGGCCATGAAAAGCTTTCAGATTTAGGCGTGCCGAAAACTGAGTCAAATCACGCAGCTTTAAGTCGCGCTATTCATGAATTACGACGCTCACCCATTTTAACGCACGCGGAGTTTCGCGATCGCAAGGGCAAAGTTTGGAATATTCCACGCTCGGCTTCTTTTATTAAACGCTTACAAATTGCGCTGTTTGCTGACTAAGCTTTAGCCCCTTTCTAATTGCCCGAATTTACAAATTCGGTACTAGTCAACAGCGCTCGTTATGGTTATATTGGCAACATAATAATCATAAAAAATTGAGGCGCTGACATGCGATTGACGTTATGCAGATAATCCAAGTAGACCAACAGGCTCGTTCGGTCGTAAACCTAGTACTTGGTGCAGCGCTGTTTATTTCAGGGTTGGTTATTCTGCTTTATCGCGTGTTCGAGCCAACCCAACTTCAGCTTTACCACACTTTAAGTTCCTCGCTATTAGTTGCCGCGGTTGCTGTGGGCATTTCGGTGCTGACCTTTGACTTGCGCGGCCAGCACGAGTGGAAGGCGTTGGTGTCGCGCACCTTCGCTGTGGTGGGTGTTATTGCCTCGGTAGACGGCCTGCTTGGTAGCGTTTTTGACAGCTTCAGTGCCCAAATTCATAACAGCCTTTATATTACTAGCGGTATTTGCTCGCTGTGGTTGGCGCTTCGTTTAGAGGCCTTGTGGGCCATTCGGGTGCAAAAATTCCTGAGTTTAGTGGCTATTTTTGTGCTGCTAACTGTTATTTCTATGCATTTTATTTATGAGGCGCCGCTACTAGCGCGTCACCCAGTGGGGAGTTTGGTTTCTGGCTCGCTGGTGTTGATGATGCTTATGGCGCTGTGGAATTTAAGTACCGCCAGCGCGCAACCTATGCCATGCGTGAGTTTGTTTACTACTGCGATTGCGGTGGTGGGGTTGTTAGCTTCGAGTGTGGTGGGCGTGGTACTGTTTCATGGCGAAATGAACGAGCTGCGGTTGCGCGGTGAAGACGCTGCCAACACGTTAAACTTGTCGCGCCGGGCGGCCGGCAACCAGCATGTTAAAACCTTGCAACGCTTGGCTAGCCGTTGGGAAAACTACCCGCCCGATCAGCACGATAGGCTGATGGAGCTGGATATCGCTTCGTATTTGCGAGACGTGCAATTTCTTGAAGCGGTTATTCTGCGCCGTGGTAATGAGCTGATGTGGGAACGCAAGCGCGCGGATGACCCGCGCTCTTACACTGAGTTGTACCGCGATGATCAATACTTGCAGCAGCAGTTTAACCCCATTCGACAAGCCCAAGTGCAAATGCTAGTGGCTTCGATGAAGCATACCCGTGATGGTGCTTTGTTGTACGTGCACGTGCCAGTGGATTTTGACGACGATGAGTTTGAACCGGGTTATTTTGGCATGTTGGCGGTGATTAACGTGCAGGAAATGCTGGCCAGCCAAACCTTAACCTACCGTTCGCCAATTTACACTTATACCGCTATTTCGAATGGCTTATTGCTGGATCAATATGGCCAGTGGGTGAGTGACGCGACGCTAGATTATTTGTCGCGTAATGCGCTGTTTTTATACGAAAGTGCGCTAGATACTGACTATACCCAGAATACGCCGATATTCTCGTATTTGTATGACTTAAGTGAGCTGCAGTCGCGCTCGAACTTACAAGTTTTGGTGACTTTAGCCGGCATGGCCATTGTGTTGTTTTTGGCATTAACGGTAGAGCGTAACCGTGAGCTGGTGGTGCAGGGCCGGCAATTGCGGTTTCAGGCTGAGCACGATGCACTCACTGGGCTTTATAACCGTACCACTATTGAAAATATGATTGCCGACCGGTTTCATAAACAGCGCGATTTAACCGCCATGTTTATTGACCTTGATGGCTTTACGCTAATTAACGATAGTTTGGGGTTACAAGTTGGTGACCGCTTACTTCAAGTGCTTGCGCAGCGGCTGAAAAATATTATTGGTAAGCGTGGTATGTTGGCGCGTTTTGGCGGCGACGAGTTCTTAATTGTAATGCAAAACATGCATGAGGACGCTGACGCTGTGGCAGAAATTACCTCGAGTATTTTAAGTGCGGTGGCGCAGCCTTACCGCATTATGCACCACAAAATTTACTTAACTGCCAGTATTGGTGTGGCGCACCAAACCGAAGACCAATACGCGCCGCTGGAGCTTATTCAGCGTGCAGATATGGCCATGCACCAGGCCAAGCGCCAAGGCCACAACCATGTGCAAATTTATCAAGACAGCATGAGTTTGCAGTTTAAAACCTCGGCGGCTATGCGTTCTAGCCTGCAAGAGGCCATTGAGCGTAATGACTTGGCGTTGCACTTTCAGCCTATTGTGCGTTGCAGCGATGGCGACACCGTAGGTTACGAGGCGCTGCTGCGTTGGGAGCGTGAGCCGGGACGTTTTATTCCGCCTTCTGAGTTTATTCCATTGGCCGAAATGACGGGGCAGATTATTCCGTTAAGTGAGTGGGTGTTCCGCCGTGCTTGCGAAGCGGCGGTGAAGCTGCAAGAGCAGGGGCCGATGAAAGTGGCGGTGAACCTGTCGACGTTGCACTTTAATCGCACTGAATTTACCCCATTTTTGGAGCAAACCTTAGAAGAAACCGGCTGTAAGCCAGAATGGCTTGAGTTGGAACTTACCGAAAGTATTCTGATGGAAAACACCGACTATGCGGTGGAAGTACTGCAGAATTTACGCCAGAAAAATATTACGATTAGTTTAGATGACTTTGGTACTGGGTTCTCGTCGCTAAGTTATTTGAAGCGTTTGCCGGTAGACAAAGTGAAAATTGACCGCAGTTTTGTGGCAGGCATTCGCACGCATCGTGCTGACCGTGTATTGATTGGCTCGGTGATAAAAATTGCGCAGAGTTTGAATTTTGCGGTGGTGGCTGAGGGCGTGGAAACGCCGCAGCAGGCTGAGTTTGTTACTGAACTGGGCTGCAACTACATGCAAGGCTTCTATTTCGGTCGCCCAATGCCGTTGGATGAGCTGTAGGCGCAGCCCCGTGAATTTATGAAGATTTGCGGTGGTGGATAAAATAACCGGGCTACGCCCGTCCCGGCGTGAAACGCCGGGCTACATCCGTCCCGGCGTGAATAACCGGGCTACGCCCGTCCCGGCGTGAAACGCCGGGCTACATCCGTTGCAACAAGGAGATGTGATGCGAAGAATAGTATTGGCGAGTGTTTTAGCGCTGGCAGCGACAGCCGCCCAAGCTCAAAGTCTTGAGCAGCAGGTGCACCAGCAAGCCAATGAATTGGCGAAGGCGAAGCAGTTGCTAAACCATGCCGATGTGAATGTGCGTAGTGCGGCGCTGAGCAACATGCTGCAGTCAAAAGATACCGCCATGCGTGAGTTGGCTTATGCGGTTGGCTTTTCCAGCGCCGACGATGTGGCCCGTGCCGTTACCTTAAGCCACCGCTTTAATGAAACGCAACTGCTAAGAATTGAGCTTGGTGAGGGCGATGACCGCAATGCGTCGCGTTTGCGCGAGTCTTTAGGTGGTGTGCTGAATGTACAGGTGCGCGGTTATGATGAGCACAACGGGCGCTTTGAAGTGCGCCAATTTAGCGGCAGCCACAACGGTGTGGGTGAAGTGGCTGGTTTGCAGGTGACGCTGAGCCAAAATGCCTGTAGCGCCAAGTTTGAGTTAGATGACTCAAGCAAGCTTCGCGGTAACGTTGTGTGTGGCGGTATTAGCTTACCTGCCACAATTGACTTGTTTTAACGCTTATTCGTTATTCGTTATTCGTTATTAGTTATTGGTCATCGTCACTTCTGAAATAACAATGTCGGTGGCGTCTGGGTTCCAGTGCGAACGCGCCACCAGCATTAACCGCCGTGCCGCCACGTTGTTTAGCTGCACGGTTTTGTCCTTTTCGCCAATCATCCAAGTTCCCGCATACACTGGCACCCAGCCAGCACCTTCAGCTTGCCGGCTAGCCAAAATTTCAAAGTCGCGAATAAAACTGTCGCGCTCATCGCTATAGTTACTGAAGGTTATGCTGCTGATATTTTGCACCGGAACTTCTGCGCCTGCGCCTAAGCTAAACTGCAAGCGCACTTGGTTGCCAATGTTGTAGGCATGCAGCGGGTTGCGCTCGCCGCTGGTGTTGGGGCCTTGTTGCAGTCGATAACGCCAATGGCTGGTGGTGTCGCCATCGCTAATGAAGCTTGCGCTAATTTGAGCGGGCGAAGCGTGTGACCAATGGGTTAAGCTCAGGGTTTGCTGCAACTGCGTTAACGGCGTTTCGCTGGTAATACTTAAGCCGTCGTTGAAAAATGGATTAATGGTTTCAAGCAACCGATCAATACGCAACACCACGCCTTGGCTGGTGTTGGCGTCCACTGACTGCAACATGCCGACCGGGGTGTTGCCGGCGAATACCAAGCTACCGCTCATGCCTTGCATGAATGGGGTGTTGGCGTCGGTGGGTTGAATATATAGCCGTAACAAGTCAACCGAGGCAATATTGGCGGGGGTGAGCACGCGTGCGCCGTCGGCACTAATGGTGCTAACGCTTAGCTGGGTGGCGCTTTTTAATGACTTTAAAACCTCAGCGGTGGCGCTGACAAAACTAGCGTAGTCAATGCCACACGCACGTTGTGCGTTGCCGGTAACCCCCAATATAGCTAAGTCATAGCCTAAGGTTTGAATGGCGGTTGCATCGCCGCGGCTGCGCTCGGCATTGCCGGCGGTAACGCTGGCAAAAAAGGCGTCGTTGACAACGTGCTCTGGCGTAATTAAATAACAGGCGTCTAAACGTTTGAGCAAGAAGCCTTGGCCAATTTCACCCGCCTCAACAAAGGTTTGAGTTATGTCGGTAGCTTGCGCATAGGCCGAGCTTATGCCGGCAAAACTGCTCACAGTTACCACACCTGTAACACCGGTAAAAACAGCCAGCGCTGCTGCTTGGCGGCGTAAATGACTCAAACTCATGGTTATAGCTACTCTTCGGTTCGTGGTACGGCGAAAATGCTTCGCAACAGTACCATCATTTCTAGAATTAAGAACATGACCGCATACAAACTGGTCATGGCAATAACCACTGGGTCATTGGCGAACCGCTTCCACATAGAGGTTTTGGCGTCGTAACCGGTACTGCCCATACGTTCAACCCGGGCCACAGTGGTTTCGCCGTGAGCGGTAACGGCCATAGGCTCGCCCGGCTCATAGCGGACAAAGCCGCGCAGTACCACGTCTTGTTGGTATTTAAAGTCGCT
This sequence comes from Pseudidiomarina woesei, assembly GCF_001418345.1. Classification (GTDB taxonomy): domain Bacteria; phylum Pseudomonadota; class Gammaproteobacteria; order Enterobacterales; family Alteromonadaceae; genus Pseudidiomarina; species Pseudidiomarina woesei. Next base: position 819,921 of record NZ_LIPW01000001.1, on the reverse strand, counting down.
ATGCAGTGTTACTCGGTCGCCTTCGTCTAATTGAAACTCGCCCGAGATATAACGCACGTCGCCCAGTAATTCTTGCTCAATAATGCGAATGCTACCTTCACGCAATACGGCATCTACCCCTGCGGCCACGTCGTCGCCCAAAATCATAGAGCCACGAAACGGGAATATAAGCTGTTGTGGTTGGGTGAAAATAATATCCACGTACTCACCTAATGGTGTGTAGTTGAAGTTGCTTTCTACTTCGCCCACAGAGCCGCTCTCGGTGTTGTTTTCAAGGGTGATCACTAAGCGTTCTTTGTTGTGATCAATAGTCATGGTTGCCACGGTGCCCGCTGCCACGTGAATATAACTTTCGTTGCCTTCAAGCGGAATTTGTTCGGCGGCGAAAAAATCAATAATTTCGGCGTGCTGCGGAATTTCCCATTGGTTGATACCGTTTTCGGCAATCGTCACCTTCAAAATATCGGTTTTGGCGCTTACGGTATAAATATTTACCCGCTCAGCAAACATGACATAGGCCAACAGGCTAATCATGACGGTAACAATGCTAAGAATGATCAACCGTCGTGGCCAACCGCACTGCATAAGATGGCGCAAGCGACGCGCCACAATCACGAAAAAGCCTAAACGGGTGCTGTCGTTCATAAATGATAGGCGCATTAGAATAGCAAATTAAATTCAACTGGCGGCAACATGCGGCCAGACTGACGACGCAATAAGGTAATTTTGTTTTCACCTGGTTGCAGGGCTGCCATGTCTAGCTCGCACATAGTGTCGAAGCCGGTGCGGACGCCGTCAGTAATAGCGCTGCAACGATGATTGCTATTGCTGTTGGCTACTTGTAGGCGCATAAACACGTCGCTACGGCCCGAGTTTGCTAATACATACAACTTGCTGTCGTTGGCCGGTTGCCCCCGGTAACTGACATATACGCTATCGATTTGTTGACTGTTGGTGCATTTACCAGGTGTGCTAACGACGGCGATTTCGTTGGCTTTCATGTTTTTTAACATGTCGATATGCTTGGACGGGTATTCTAGCGGGAAAACGCCGCCCGCTTCGGCCTGCTCCAGCTGGTAACTATTTTCTGAGCTGTAACTACCGTCACGAGACTGCACTTTGACGCACACGTCTTTCACTGTGGTGCTTGGCAGGCGCACAGCAAACTCGCCAGAACCCTCGCTAGAACCTTTATTCGCACCTAGGCTACCGACAAGCACGGTACCGACCAAAATGCGGCCGCTTACCGGAACGTTAGATGCGTACTGCTCCGAAAATTGCTCACCAACCAATTTTAGTTCTTGCGCTTGGGTTGGCGTTGTTAAGGTTGCCCCTGCCAACCCTATAGCACTGGCTATAACCAATAACATAGTTGAGTTTGCTGTTTTTTTCTGCAGTTTGCTGTTCATAGCCGCCTCATCCGAAAAGCGTAAAGATTATGTAAATAAGGGTCAAATATGCCATTGAATAGGGCGCGTATTCAAGAACAAATTGGCAAATGTTAAAAAAAATTCTTGCAAGATGTTTACAAATTATTTACTTTGCAATTCCAGATATCTGGATGACAAATATCTTTCATGGAGAGACATAATAATGAAAAAGCTACTTGCCCCCGCATTGCTTGCCGCATCTTTAGTTATCACTGGTTGTTCATCAACGAGTGACGAAGAAAAAGCCTCAATGGACCGTTTTCAATACATGTCCAAAGTAACCGCTGAAATGGACGAGTTGGGTTATGACAAAGTAACTGTGTTACCTGGTGCTGATGAATTTTTTAACATTGCTGCTTCTATTGCTGAGCGCCAAGTGAAGGTGATGCAAGAGTACCGTACGCAAGCCGAAAACCACGCTGACGTACAAGCGTTTTTGTATGCTCACCGTGAATCAACGCCTGAGCAGTTGAAGCTTGCGATTGTTGAGTTTGACGCCACGGCACCTTCTGAAGAGCAAAAAATTGCCGCTAAAATTGCTGCGTATAACGCGGCGTTAGAGTCGGTACGTGAAGCGAACGCAAAGCTGTTGGCGGAAATCGTTCTTGAAGGTGGTAAAGCGGCTTACATTTTGGCCCAATATAACAGCGATATCGCCAAAGCGATGGCGTTGTCATCGTTAGGTGGCTTGATGGGCGGCGGTGAGCAAACTCCGCAAAACAACGTGTTCTTAGCATTAGAACGCGCGAAAGATCACTTGTCTTTAGCGACTGAAGCAAGCGAGTTGATTTCAATTGACGAAGAAACCATTGAAGCAATTAATGCTTTACAGACTGAGTTAGAAGCGAAGTCGTAATGGCATTGTTGAAGTGGTTTGGTGCGCTGTTGCTGCTAACTTTAGCAGCAACAGGCACAGCTCAAGCTTCCATGTTGAAGCCCATGCAAAAGCCTATACAGGAACCCATGCAAGCCGGTGCCAATGAGTTGGCACAGTGGCCGCAGTGGGTTTTTGCGCCTACCTCTGACTACCCAGACACCCACCTATATGGCTTGGGCTTTGGAGCTTCGAAACGCGCTGCACGCCAACATGCTTTGGCTGAAGTGGTGCTGCAAATTTCTACCGATGTACAAGTGTTGCAACGTAGCGTTTTGGCACGCTCCAAGTCGAACGACGCAGTAGCTGTGCGTGACGACTTTGAGCAACGTTCTGCCATTGAGGCGCTTGGGGTTAAGTTAGAAAGCATTGAAGAGCAGCGCGCGGCCGCATTGCAAAGCCCCGAAGGGGTAGAGTTTGCGGTGCTGTTAGCGGTGCCCAAAGAAGCAATTATTACCAGCTTGCATGACCAAGTGCGGCCCTTTGAAAGCTTGGCGTTTCCGTATGACGACGAAACGGCGCAGCTGTTGTGGGCCTTGCAGTATCGGCAACAAATATTAGACGCATTGCGCTTAGAGCGTGCTATGGCGGCCTTAGGTGGCGGCCAACCTATGCTGCGCATGCAGCTGGAGCAACTGCAGCGCGATGTACAAAGTGTGTGGCAAGTTGCCGGTGTGCGCGTGATTGCCGACCGCACCTTAACGCCGTTAGTTGCTGGCTTAAGCGCCCAGCTGCCAAGTGCCGCGAACGATCGCTTGTGGTTGCGTTTGACGCAGAAAAAGCAAACCGCCAACAAAGGTAGTCAATTTTTTGAACGCCGCGAAGTGGTGGTGCATGTGTCACCGGCTAGCATGCCAACTAAAGTGTTACAGCAACATACCTTGCGCGCCATTGGCAAAGGCAATTCGGCCAGCCAGGCTGAGCGCGACGCTGAACAACAAATTTTAAATTTATTAGACCGCCCATTGAGTGCGTGGTTGTTTCAATAATTGGTTTTTAAACCTGTGAATGACTAGGGAAATTTTCATGCAGCTAAAGCAAATTAAGCAAATTAGTTTATCGGCACTGGCGGTGTTGGTGTTGTCAGCGTGTCAGTCGACGCCGGCTGAGCAAACCAGCAACACTCAGGTTACCAATCGTTCTTCGCAGGCCCAGGTTGCCCGTAGTGCTTATGACTTTAAAGACAGCGACATTAAGGTTCCTGCTTACTTTGATACACAAGGCCTTGATCGCTGTACCTTTGACCCGAACAACGAAAACGAAGGTTGCCCGTTGAAAAAGCCGGTGGTGCGTATGTACTTTGGCGGCACCGACGTGGGCGGTGAAGGCCAAGGCGTGCAAGCCTTGCGTGAATACGACGACAACCAGCTATTAATGATGCTAGAAAACCAATTTAGCGGCATTAACCGGTTTCGTATTATTACCCAAGACGATGACTTAATTGCCGCTGAAAAAGAAACTTATTTAGAGCAGCAGGGCGCGCGCGATTTAGCCAAGCGTTCTAGTGCTGAGCGCGTGTTAAAACCAGACTATGTGGTAAAAATTGACACCCTGCGTACGGTGAAAAACGAAGGCAGTATTACCGGTTGGATGGACTACACCTTAGAGCTTACTTCAGCGGTGTTAAACCCGTTTACCCGCGAGCTGATGTCGTACCCGAACTTAGGTAAAGTGCGGGTGACCTCTGGCGATGTGCGCGAGCGTAACGAACTGAAATTTATTATGGCCAACAACCGCTATGTAAGCGGCTTCCGTTATTTTGACTCGGCCCACGTAAACGCCGTGATTAACGACATGGCTTCGCGCGGCATTGATATTTTGCTAACCCGTATGTTGTCTGAAATGCCAGCTACCGCGCAGGTTATGGGCATTAAGGGCAACCAAGTGAGCCTAGACCGTGGCCAGAACGCCGGTGTGTTGCCGGGCGAAACCATGATTATTTTTCAATACGAAGCCGGCTTTGTGGAGCCGATTGGTGTGGCGCACGTAAACCCTTCGCGTAACAGCGCTATTGGCGAAATTACCCAGTGGAAAAACAGCGCCGTGGCCGATCAAGTTGAGAACGTCGCGAAAAACGGCATTTATCGCCCAGCTAACGGTGTGAAAATTTTTGCGGTATCGGTAGGTACCCCAGCAAACTTCTTGGAGAACCGTACATGATGAAACGCACACAATCGTATCGTTTATTGGCGATGGGTTGTGGCTTGGTAGCCAGCGTTGTTGTGGCCGATAGCGTGGGCTTTAAAAGCCATGGCGATATTTATGCAGAAGCCTGTGCCTATGGGCGCGGGCCAACTGCGGTAGCGCAAGCCCAAGCGCAGGCGACCAGCGAACTGGCAACCTTTTTACAAGGGGCAGCACTGCGCGAGTTTCAGCGTAGTGCTGACTCTTTTACTGGCGTGAACAACGAAGCGCAAATTAGCTGGCTAGAAAGCTTGCAGCAAGGCAGCCAAAGCGGCTTGTCGGCGCAGGCACTGCCGGTGGTATTAGGCAAACCCTATATTCAGGGTAACGACACCTGTGTGGCGGTGACCTTACCGCAAGGCGTGAACGCAGATTCAGTTAGCGACGACGGCCTACAATGGGACGACGCTGCAGCCGAAGTTGCGGTGGTGGTTGATGGCGAAGGTTGGCCTTCTAAAACGGGCCAAACGGCACGCCAAATTGCCGAGCTGGACGGCTTGAAGCGAGCGGTTTCGCAAGTGGTTGGCGTGTGGTTGCAGAATAACTTTACCCAGTATTCCAACTCAGAATTTGCACAAAATAATGACGCCGTGCAGGAGTCAATGCGCGACGTATTGGCGCAGCAGCTGCACTCACGCAGTGATGGCTTTGTGAAGCGCTGGCAGTTGTTAGACACCCAGCAGCTGCCGAATGGTGGCGTGAAAGTGACTTTGGAAGCGGTGGTGGCGCAGCAAGACGTAGCCCAAGCCAGCAATGATTTATTGCAAGCCATTGGCTCACCGCGGGTAAACGTAGACGCGCCAGAGCCGCTGCGTAGCTTTATTGCGGTGTGGTTGTCAGAAAACGGCATTGAAGTAAGCAAAACGGCGCCGTTAACGGTGACCGCCTATGGCGACTTACGCCGTCGCGGCAACAACGCCAGCCTAGACTTTAATGTTCAAGTGGCTGACTTGTCGGGTAATATTTACGGCAAATGGCGCAATGACCCGAGTTTGTTGGCATTGCCAGATTCTGAACTGGTAATGAACGATTTAATGGAAGTGCACTTGGCTGACCCTGCGCAAACCGAAGCCTTGCAGCAAACGTTGCGCCAAGCCTTTATGAAAGTGGTGGCGCAAGGTGGCATGGTGCACGAAGTGAAAATTGCCCGCAAATACATGGCCTCTAGCCACGAATTGCCCGGTATATTGCGCACCATTGGCGGCGTGCGTGACGTGGTTGTGGGCGGCGATAGCTCAACCGTATTGGCGCAATTGCGTTATAACGGCAGCGCCGCCGATTTAGCTTCGGCGTTGCAGCAAGCATTAGGCCCAGTATTAAACGGGCCATTGCCGCAGGCGCGTTTTGAAAACGAATTCCAGATTTTATTTTTGTAAGCTTTTTAGTCATTATTTTTAAAATTAAGGACGACCTATGAAGTCGATGACACAAAATCGTATCGCGGTAGCCGTAATGGCAGCTTGGATGGGCTGTGCGGCAATGCCCGTGCAGGCGCAGGACTTTGACTTAACCGACATGGTACCGGCGCGTCCTGGGCAAGCGGTCGAGCCACAACAAGACGTGGTTGTTGAAGACGGCATTGTTATTGCCGCCGACGAAGCAACGGCCGTTAGCGTTGCGCACCAACAGCTTATTGATAACACCCAAGACGGCGTAATGACCATTGCCGTGGGTAGCGGCGTTGGCTTGCTGTCAACCGGTTCGGCTTCGTACCAAACCTATGACAACATAAATGCGACCTTATTGTCGAAGCGCGCGGCTTATAACCAAGCGTTTTTGGCCGCCAAAAAAGGCTTGGTGGAATACCAAAAAGGCGCAGAAGTTGTGTGTAGCAACTTAGTTAGCATGCAAATGGACTACATTGACAGTGGCACTGACAGCATAGGTAACACCGCGACCAGCAGCAAAGAAGGCTGTGCGGACTCGGTTGCAGGCTCGTTGGCTGGCTATGTGACTTACGATGTGTTTGATGACACCGACAAAAAGTCGGTACGTATTAGCGTGATTTCAACGCCAAAAACCCGTGCGCAAATTCAGGCCAACACGGGCGCGGTGAACGTGGTTTCAGACCCGAATGAAGTTTTCAAGCAAGTGGTTTCAGACATTCAGAAAGGGGTGATGCCGCCGCTTGGCGCGAAAGTGCTTACCAACGCCAACACCGGTGAAGTAGTACTGATGGGCTTTGGCTCTGCCATTATTCGCCAGAACAATAACGCCCGTATTGCTTCGCGTTTGGCCGATGCCGCTATGCGTCAGTCGCAAACGCGCGCTCGTGCAGCGTTGCTGGGCACCATGCAAGGTGAAGAAATTTACTGGCGCGGTAGCTTTGACGAAAGCCAAGTAGAGTCTACAGAGCAGTTTGAATACGAAGACCCTGCGCTGCAAGACCCAAGTGAAGTTGAAAAACTTGAGCAAGAGCGCACCGTGTTCTTGAACCAGTTTAAAGAAACCCAAGACTATGGCTCATTAACCAAAGGCCAATTACCGCCGGGCGTTGGCTTGCGTAGCTTTGTTAGCGAAGACGGTTACTGGCAGTACACGGTAGCGGTTTATGCCCCGTCGTTAAGTGCCGCCGCGAAAGAAGCAGCGCGTGATCAAAATGCACGTGGCAAAGATGCGCGTGATGCACGCGGTGGCGTGAATAACAAAGGTGCAAACCCGCGTGGCGCGTCTGGTCAAGTTGCTAAGGACGACGACTTATAATGCTTAGCGCGGCACGTTTCAAAGCGGGACTAATAGGCACCGGGGTGGCGGTTTGCACGCTAGCTGTTTCGGCACCTATTTGGGCTACTAACGTTGCGAATTCTAGCGTGGCGGAGGCCAGAGCTAATGGCGCCACGCAAGCCGTGGTGACCATTGACCGTAAGCTACCGGAGCAAGCTTGGGTAAGCTTGTGCCGCAATAAGCTCGTGCAACCCCAGTTGCAAGCCACGCGTGAAGCGCTGGCCGAGCAGGTGGGGTTTAGTATTGCTGAACCAGCCGGCTATTTTGCCGGCGACATTCAGGGCTTTAAGGTACAAAGCCACACCGACGATGAAATTCGTTGCAGTGGCACTGTGGTGCCGGGCGATAGCGCGGCAAATATAGCCGGCACCGCCGTGCGCGCAGCTTGGCAAATGCACCCAGAGCTAACCTCTGAGCAATTGAAAGGCTTGCTGGGGTTAGCCCTGCGCAACCCAGTAAGTGCCGCCGACGGCGTGGTGCTGATAGCCAAATTGGCAGCCCCCGAGCAGCAACTGAGCTACTTGCAAAGCAATCTTGATGCCCAAGCGCTGCAACTTGATGACGCACGCGCAGCGGCCATGCAAATTTATATTGCCGGCCACCAATACGACACCGCGCTCGCGCTTGCGACACAATGTGACGCAGTAGACTGCCGGCGCTTGATCCCAGCAGCACAGCAAGGGAAACGCAACTATGACGCCGAACAAGCCAAAGATTTATCCAACTATTTTTAAGCCGATGATGAAAGCCATGTGTAAGCCAACATGTGAGTCAACATGTGAGCCAGCTCGTAAACCAGCATGGAAGCGTGCGGGCGTTGCGACGGCGATGGCGGCGTATGGCTTCTTGGCGAGCGCTGTACTGGCGAGCAGTGCTGTAGTGGCTAATGCAATGATGGCTAGTGCCGTGGTGCTTAGCCAGTTGGCCACTAGCCCTGTTGCAGCGGCGCAGGCGCAAGACTTTGCTGAGTTTAAAAAACGCAATCAGCAGCAGTTTTCGCAGTTTAAACAAGACCAAGAAAAGGCTTTTGCTGAATTTGTGGCGCGCTGGCAGCAAGCAGAAGCTAACTACATTCAGCAGCTACGCGAACACTGGAGCGATGCCAAAGTTTCAAACAAAACCCAGTGGGTAAAATACAGCGACGACCAACGTCAACGCACCACCGTGGACTATGAAACAGATACCGTCACGGTTGAGATTTTGGACGACGCCGGTGGCTCGGCGCAGGATACAGAAAGCGCGGTGAACGAGGCGCTGCGCCAAGTACGTGAGCTAGGCTCAACCAAGCTTGCCACCGCGGTCAGCCAAGACCCCATACATATTTCGGCCGGCATGAATTTCTCGAGTGTACGCAGCTCAGCGCACATGCAGGGGCAGTCGGTGTTGCCGGCGCAATTTACCGAAGTGAACAAGCAGCAAGCACAGGTTGAACGCCGCGCCGACCGAACCGTGGTGAAAGTGAAATTGCCGCCCGCCGCCGGTAATGACCGCGCAAGCCGCATGCTGCCATTGGCAAAAGCCTATGCGGCGCAAGCAGGCCTGTCGCCAGCATTGGTTATGGCCATTATTCATACCGAATCAAGCTTTAACCCGCTGGCGCGCTCGCCTATTCCGGCGTTCGGCTTAATGCAAATTGTGCCCACCTCGGCGGGCCGCGATATTACCGAGTACTTGCATGGTGAACAGCAGTTACTGTCGGCGGATTATTTGTACGACCCTGATCAGAATGTACAGGCGGGCACGATTTATTTACACTTGCTAAATAATCGCTATTTCAAAGGTGTACGCGACCCAGAAAGCCGCTTGTATTTGGCCATTGCGGCCTACAATACCGGCCCTGGCAATGTGTCAAAAGCCATTGCGAATAGTAATAAGCTAGCAGATGCAACACGGGTAGCGAACCGCATGACGGCACAGCAGATTTATGATCGTTTAATGGCAAACTTACCGGCTACAGAAACCAAGAACTATTTGCGCAAAGTAACCTCGCGCCAAAAACATTATCAAGAGGAATTTAATCTATGATGAACAACAAATTCAAAGGGTTATTGGCGCTTGGCGCTGTCATGACGTTAGCCGCTTGTAGCTCTAACGACGGCGCGAATACCATGCGTGAAGTAACTAAAAACGAGCAAGACAACGCACCAAGCTGGGTGTTTAACCCAGTGGTTGACGGCGCTTTAGCCAGCTCGCAATGTGTGCAGTGGAGCGGGCAGATGCAAATTGACCGCGCGCAAGTAATTGCCGCCGCACGCAACGACCTTGCCCAACAAATTCGCACCCGCGCTGCAGTATTGGATAAAACCTACAGCAGCAAAACCACCGAAGGCGTGCAAGCCGAAGTAAGCAGCAGCTTTGAGCAGGCTAGCCAGCAGTTGAGCTCAGAAGTGCTTGAAGGTTCGGTGCCAAAAGAGGTGACTTTGGCGCAAATTGATGGCCAAAAGCAGCTGTGTGCGTTGGTGGTTATGGATGAGCCGAAGCAACTGTTCGACAACATGATGAACATGAGCGGCGTTGACGCTGACCCTATGTCTGAGCAAGCCATGTACGAAACCTTCATGCTTGAAAAAACCAAAGCCGAACTTGAGGCCATGCTGAAGTAGCCCGGCGGCTTTCCGCAAGGTAACGCCGGGACGTGCGCAGCACGGTTATTCTGAAGTAGCCCGGCGTTATACGCCGGGACGTGCGCAGCACGGTTATTCTATTAACCACTGCAAATGTTCGTATATTTGCGGGGCTTCGCCCCACCCGGCGTGAAACGCCGGGCTACAAACGTAAAACCTTGGTTAATCCCGATCTTTTCGTCTATTACTTACATACACTTATGTAGGTAATTTACATTCTAAAGAAAAAGGATTAACCAATGTCATTTCCCGTATTACTCGGTATTGTCATTTTAATCTGGTTGTTGTTGGTGTTTGCTGGCGCTTTTGAGGCGTTGCGGCATCGGCTGTTGCTGCGCGGTATTCCGGTGCGCGTGCACGTGAACGGTACACGCGGAAAAACCAGTGTGACACGGCTGATTGCCGCAGGTTTGCGCGGTGGTGGTAAGCGCGTATGTGCCAAGACAACCGGCTCCGCCGCCGCCATGACCGACCCCGACGGCCGCGAATTTCCCATTTACCGCATAAGCGGTGCCAACATTATTGAGCAAATGCGCATGCTTAAGCGCATGGCCACCCTTAAGCCTGAAATTGTGGTGGTGGAATGCATGGCGCTGCAGCCGCATTACCAAAGCCTAAGCGAGCTACGTATGGTGCGCTCAACCGTTGGCGTAATAACCAATGCGCGGGCTGATCATCTTGACGTAATGGGTCCTGGTGAGCGTGACGTAGCGCTAGCACTAGCCGGCAGCACCCCGGTGCGTGGCAATTTGTTCACCGCCGAGCGCGACTTGCTCGACGTATTCAAAGACTCGTGCCAAGACCGCCGCAGCGAACTGCATGGCGTAAGCGAAGACGAAGTAGCCGCGATTTCTGACGACACCCTCGCACAATTCAAATATGCCGAACACGCCGAAAACGTCGCCTTGGCCCTGAAAGTCTGTGCTCACTTGGGTGTTGAACGAGAAGCCGCTCTGCAAGGCATGATCGCCCTTGAACCCGAAGCTGGCGCCATGCAAGTACTGCACGTACGTTACTTTGAACGCGAGCTCGTGTTTGTCAACGCCTTCGCCGCCAACGACCCCGAGTCGACCGGACGCATCTGGGAAAACATGCTCGTGAAGCACGGCTTCGCCGCCGCCGACACCGCCGGAGCCGCCGACACCGCCGCTGATACCGCCCCAGCCGCCGCCGACATCGCCGCCGCCGACACCGCGGGCAAATCGCGGCGCTCAATCATGCTAATTAACTGCCGTGCCGACCGCCCACACCGCTCCCAACAAATGGCCGAGGCCGTAGCCAACTGGACCCCCGCCGACAAAGTGGTACTGATGGGCTCTGGCACCTTTATTTTTGTGCGCGAAGCCATGAAGTTTGGGCTCGACCCCGACAAGCTACTCGTGATGGAAGGCGCACACATGACCGAAATCACCGAAGTTCTGCTTGAACAATCACTTGGCAACGCCCTGATTGTTGGCATGTGCAATATTCATGGAGGCGGCGAAGAAGTCGCGCGATTTTTCCAAAACCGAGCCGTAAACGAGGAAGACTTATGATAGCGCTGAATATATTGGCCGTGGCCATAGGTATTGGCCTGTTTTTCACATTGTTACTCACACAAACCCTAGGCTTAGCCGCTGGAGGCCTAGTTGTGCCAGGTTACGTTGCCCTGCAGTTAACCGACCCCCTAAGCCTTGCTCTGACGCTAGTTGCAGCTTTTGTGACCTACTTGATCGTCAAAATCGTCTCCAGCTTCGTCATTGTCTATGGCCGCCGCCAAACCATCATCATGATATTAACCGGCTACATAATTGCCGGCTTGTTTGACTTGTTTATCGGCAACCTCGTGAACTGGACCGACTTACAAATGATAGCCGGCGTAGATGAAGCCCAAGCCCAAGTACAAGCGCTTGAGTCGAACTTTATGATGATGGTGATGGAAAGCAGCATTATTGGCTACATTATTCCCGGCCTAATCGCCATTTGGTTTGAACGCCAGGGCGTACTGCAAACCCTATGCGGCCTAGCCGTCACCGCAGTACTCGTGCGCCTAGCACTCATCGCCATTATGCCCGAGTCGCTACACATGTACGAAGCAAGTCGCGCATTTCAAATGCCTGGTTGGTAAGCACCAGTTCGGTAAAGGAGAATTATAAACATGAGTAAATTCACCAAAATCTATTGGCGCTCTTCAGGTGTTCCGCTGTGGGGCCAAGTATTTTTGATTGCACTAGCCTTATTAGCATTAGTGTTAGCCGAGAACCTGCGCCAACGCGATCCAGTGGTCGATAAAAACTACGCCACCATGGTGAACGCCGCCAAGATCATGCGCGAAGGCATGGACGTACTGAAGCCACTACGCGCCGCACGCGCACCAATCAACCCCGAGTTCGACCCACAGCGCTCAGGCTTGATCGGCCTAGAAAACTCAGTGGTTACCACCAACCAAGGTGGACGCGAGTCAAAACAAACCACCGTGAACCCAAACTGGGCCGCAGTGGCGGTAAAACTCCTAGCCGAAGCCGGGGTTGAAGAAGGCGACTTAGTTGCCGTCACCGTGTCAGGCTCTTTCCCAGCAATGAACCTTGCTGTTTATGCCGCACTTGAAGCGATGGGCGCCGATGCAATCATCATCGCCTCCGCCTCCTCGTCTCAATGGGGCGCTAACGTACCAGGCTTCACTTGGTTAGACATGGAGCGCGAGCTGCGCGCCGCAGGCGTGATTTCAATGAAGCCAATTTACGCATCGCTAGGCGGCATTGAAGACCGTGGCATTGGCATTTCCGACGAAGGCATTGATTCACTGCGCGCCTCAATCGATCGCGCAGGTATTACCATGATCGAGCCGGCCAACTATCAAGAAGCAGTGGCAGACCGTATTGCAATTTTTCGCGAATATTCAGCGGACCGCAGCTACAAAGCCTTTGTGAACGTAGGCGGCGGGGCAACAATTGTGGGCCCGCCCGGCATTGACGACATGTTCAAGTCTGGCTTGCAAAAAGACGCCCCAGCACGCGCGTTTGCGGTGGATACCGTGATGGGCTATTTCCTACAAGAAGACATTCCGGGCGTGCACTTTATCGGCATTAAAAACTTGGCGACCCGCTATGGCTTGCCTATAGCGCCGATAGAGCCAGTGCCCGTTGGCAACGGCGGCATTTATTCAGCCACGGTGTACAACCGCTGGCTAGCGCTAGCGTTGGGCTTAGGCTTGTTTGGCATGACCTGGCTGATTGTACGCTCAGCGCGTATCACCAGTATTTTCAACCGCGCCGGCGCCCACGGTAAAGTCACCAAACCCATGGTGTAGCCCGGCGTTTTCCGTAAGGTAACGCCGGGACGTGTGTAGCCCGGCGTTTTCCGTAAGGTAACGCCGGGTAACGCGAAGCGTTGTAAATGTATAAACCGTTGCGGTGTTGAAGAGAATAACGGGGCGTTGCCCCACCCGGCGTAGAACGCCGGGCTACGGTTTAGAAGCTGTACATGGCCATGAATTGCAGGCGAGTTAGGTCGCCTTCTTGGCCTGCTTCGTTTTCGCGCTGTGCTAATGACACTTCGCCACCGAAGGTGAGTTTTTTGTCGACTGAGTGCATCAGGTTCACGCCGATGCGTTGGGTGAATTCTGTTGCTAATGAGCCTGCGAGGTTGTCTTTGTTGTCGGCCCAGCCGCGGCTGTAAACGAAGTTAGAGCGGGTGGTGTCGTTCCAGTGGTGGCGGTAGGCGAAGGTGACGCCGCTAACTGTTAGGGCTTCGAGGCTGTTGTTCGGGTCGACGTAGGCGCCGTTGAAGGTGTTTAGGCCCATGTAGCGGCCGATGCCTTTGCCGGTGGTGAATGAGGCGCGAATGTCGTTGCCGCCGTCAAATGCATATTTGGCGCCGACGGTGATGCCGTAGCCGGCGGTGGTTTCGTCTGAGCCGTTGCCGTCGATGTCATAGGCTAGCTGGCGGAATAGGCCGGCGACGCTGTATGACAAGTTGCCGGTTTTGTTTTTCCATTTGGCAGTGAAGTCTGGCATTAAGCCTTCGCCTGTTGCTTGGCGTGATACTGCGCCGGTGCCTGGGTTGATTAGGCTGACGGTGGTTTCTGGGTTTTCGATTGAGACTGACCAGTTGCCGTCGGTATAGCGTACTTGTGGTTGACGCATAAACACCATGCCGTCGGTGGCCCCAACAAAGTCTACCGACTCCGGCAAAATGCTTAAGTCTTGGAAGTTAGACCAGGCTTGGCCGATCATCCAGTTTTTGTAGGTTAAGTAGGCTTGGCGTAGGCGTGGCGCGTACGAGTTAGAAATACGCTCGTCGCCGCTTGGTACGGTCAAAAAGTCCATTTCAATGCGGCCGCTAATGGCTTCGCCGTTTTCCAGCGTTTGTTTCACGTCGAAGAAGAAGCGCGATTGGCGGGCGTGGAAGTCGGTGACTTGGTCATCGCCTTGGCCACCCACTGGCGTTAAGCTTGGAATATAGAACTGACGACCAATGTTGCGGTCAGTACCATTACCGGCTGAGCCATCGCCATAGTCTGATATCATGGCGTCGAGTTTGACGTAGCCGCTGAATGACCATTCTGGGCCGTCGGCGGCTTGTGCGCTGGTGGCTAGGCCGCCTGCTAAGCCGGTAAGTACGGCACTGGCAATTAGCGATTTGGTTAGGTTTTTATGCAACATTGCTGTGCTCCTGTTTTGTAAGATCAAATACGATATTAGCTATTGGATATTAGATATTAGCCGGGTGTGTTCGCGCGGCTTTTCGTTATTCGTTAATCGTTATTCGTGTGCTTCGCTGTTGGTCCGCGCTATGCGCTGTTTGGAAAGGCCAGTCACAAATTGTGTGGCTGAGCCGAACGCTCGAACAACGAAGTGCACGAATAACGAAGCACGTGTGGTTTAAGCTTTTAACATGATGCGGTAATTATCAATCTAGACTATGGTCTAATGGCTTGATCGGGCTCAATAACTGAAGGTATAGGGCAAGACAAAAAGCGTTATTCGTTGTTCGTACGCTTCGCTGTTGGTCCGCGCTGCGCGCTGTTCGCAAATTACCAATGACGAACAGTGAGGCGTAGCCGAATGGACGAACAGCGAAGCGTACGAACAACGAAAAGCGCAGCGAACGAACAACGAAGTAGGAGGTTTTATGCAGCACGAGACGTATAAAGTGCCGGCGGATGCCAAGGCGCGCGCACTGGTGAACAATGATAATTATTTGGCCATGTATGAGCAGAGTGTGAAGGACCCTGATGGGTTTTGGCGTGAGCATGGGCAGCGTATTAGCTGGTTTAGTCCGTTTAGCAAAGTGAAAGAGACGAGTTTTGCGCCGGGCGATGTACGCATTAAGTGGTTTGAGGATGGTACGTTGAATGCGTGCTACAACTGTGTGGACCGTCATTTGGCGGAGCGCGGTGATAAAACGGCGATTATTTGGGAAGGTGACGACCCAAGTGTTAGTGATGAGATTAGTTATAAGCAACTGCACCATGAGGTGTCGCGTTTTGCTAATGGTTTGAAGAAGCTGGGCGTGAAGAAGGGTGACCGCGTGGCGATTTATATGCCGATGGTGCCGGAGGCGGCTTACGCGATGTTGGCTTGTGCGCGTATTGGTGCGGTGCATACGGTTATTTTTGGTGGTTTTTCGCCGAACGCTATTGCGGACCGTGTGAATGACTGTGGCGTGAAGGTTGTGGTGACTGCCGACGAGGGTCGTCGTGGTGGTAAGAGCACGCCGTTGAAGGCGAACGTTGATGAGGCGTTGCGCAATGGTCGTTGTCCGAGTGTTGAGCATGTGGTGGTGGCTAAAGTAACGCATGGTGAAACGGAGTGGGACGACAGTCGCGACGTAGCGTGGGACCAATTGGTGAAAGATGTGCCAGCTGAGTGTCAGCCAGAGGTGATGAAGGCGGAAGATCCGCTGTTTATTTTGTATACGTCGGGCTCGACTGGTAAGCCGAAGGGCGTGTTGCACACCACGGGTGGTTACATGGTGTGGGCGTCGATGACTCATGAGTTGGTGTTTGATTACCATGAAGACGACGTGTACTGGTGTGCGGCTGATGTGGGCTGGATTACTGGCCATAGTTATATTGTGTATGGGCCGTTAGCGAACGGTGCGACCACGTTAATTTTTGAAGGCTTGCCAACGTATCCGGGTGTGGGCCGTATTGGTGAGGTGGTTGATAAGCATAGTGTGAATATTTTGTACACGGCGCCAACGGCTATTCGGGCGTTGATGGCGAAGGGCACTGCTGCTGCGGAAACCTCGACGCGTAAGTCGTTGCGTACGTTGGGGTCGGTGGGTGAGCCGATTAACCCGGAAGCTTGGGAGTGGTACTACAAGGTGATTGGCGAGAGCCGTTGCCCGATTGTGGACACTTGGTGGCAGACTGAAACGGGCGGTATTATGATTACGCCGTTGCCGGGTGCGACGGACTTGAAGCCGGGTTCGGCGACGCGGCCGTTCTTTGGGGTGCAGCCGGCGTTGGTAGACGCTGACGGCAATGAGCTTGAAGGCGCGGTAGACGGCAACTTGGTGATTAAAGATTCGTGGCCGGGCCAAGCGCGTACGCTCTGGGGCGACCATGAGCGTTTTGAGCAAACCTATTTCTCGGCGTATAAGAACTTGTACTTTTCGGGCGACGGTGCGCGCCGTGATGAGGACGGTTATTTCTGGATTACGGGCCGAGTGGATGACGTGTTGAACGTGTCGGGTCACCGTTTGGGTACGGCGGAAATTGAGTCGGTGTTGGTTGAGCATCCGAAAATTTCTGAAGCGGCCGTGGTGGGGTATCCGCACGATGTGAAAGGCCAGGGTATTTATGTGTATGTGTCGGCTATGGCGGGTACGGAAGTGTCTGATGAGCTGACCAAAGAGGTGCGTGACTGGGTGCGTAAAGAGTTAAGCCCAATTGCCACACCTGACTTTATTCATTGGACGCCTGATTTACCGAAAACTCGTTCGGGCAAGATTATGCGCCGTATTTTGCGCAAAATTGCGGCCAATGAGTTTGAAAACTTAGGCGATACCTCTACGCTTGCTGATCCGTCTGTGGTAGATTCTCTAATAGAAAATCGACTAAACAAGTAGCCCGGCGTTCTACGCCGGGTGACGCGCAGCGTCGTGATTGTACTTGTAGCCCGGCGTTCTACGCCGGGTGACGCGCAGCGTCGTGATTGTACGGGCATAAGCGGTGCCGAACGGAATAACCGTGCTACGCACGTCCCGGCGTGAAACGCCGGGGTACGGGCATAAGCGGTGCCGAACGGAATAACCGTGCTGCGCACGTCCCGGCGTGAAACGCCGGGGTACGGGCGACGCGTACCGACGTGGAACGGATCGAATATGGCAAAATTTTTAATAGCGGATGATCATCCTTTGTTTCGCGAGGCGCTGCAGGGCGCGCTCGCGAATCATTATCCTGAATTAACGTTGCGAGAGGCGGGCGATTTAGATGCCACGCTGGCGGCGTTGAACGAGGATGATGATCTTGATTTACTGCTATTAGACTTGCACATGCCTGGCAGTGGTGACTTATACGGGTTAATTCGCATTCGCGAAGACTACCCGTTGTTGCCGGTGGCTATTATTTCGGGCTCAGATGACCCCGCCGTAGTGGCCAAGTGCATTGGTTTTGGTGCGCTTGGCTTTATTCCGAAAAGCTTACCTTCAGCGCAAATTGCTGAGGCCATTGATGTCATTTTACAAGGTGACACTTGGGTACCGGAAGCCATGCGCGGCAGGTTAGACAACTTAACCGACGAAGACCAAGAACTTGCCAAAAAAGTCGCCGATTTAACCCCGCAACAATATCGTGTTTTGTATTTGCTACATGAAGGTTTGTTGAATAAACAAATTGCCTACCAATTAAGTATTACCGAAGCTACGGTGAAAGCCCACATTACTGCGATTTTCCGCAAGCTTGGCGTGTATAGCCGTACGCAAGCGGTGTTATTGGCTGAGCGTTTACAGTTGGAATCACCGACACCCTAGTCGGCTTGTGCCAGAAAACACCGTAAACAATTCTATACACGTCTGGTTGATTACTGGTCAGATGTCAAATTTAAGCTTTCTCTAAAGTTAACAAGGCCTGCGTGGTTCGTGGCCTTCAGCGACATCGTGCGCGTTACGCCGTGCGCGAACTTTAGATTTTGTTAGTGTTCATAATTAGTTACATGAAATTATTGTTAACAGTTTATGTATCTGTTGTTAGTATAGATGGCTCCTAAAACCAACAAGGAACAGGGAAATCTAATGAAAATAACAAGAAATCGGATATCGGCTATCGCCGTAGCCGTTGCCGCAGGCCTGACAGGTGTTGCCGCTGTTGCTGCGCAACAGTTAACGCCAGTTGAAGGCAAGCTGAAGGTGGTTGAACAAACCGCCGTTACGGTAAAAAACAAAGCAGCGATTAAAGCTGCGAATCAGCGTCAGCAGTTTACGCGCTATATTATTGAATTTGAAAACGCACCGGTGGCGACTTATCGTGGCGGCTTACCTGGCTTTGCGGCTACGTCGGCACAAGCAACGGGTGCGAAGCAACTGGATGTGAAAGCGCAGCCAGTGCAGACCTATCAACAGTTCTTATTAAGCCAACAGCAGCAAGTGTTAGCTGACATAGCTCGGGTTGTGCCTGGTTTACAAACAGAACGCCAACTAACGCTTACTTTCAATGGTGCTATTGTTAACGATCAAAGTGGTCAGTTGTCGGCCGCTGAGTTTAAGCGTCGGCTGATGAAGGTGAAGGGCGTGAAAGCCGTTTACGAAGATGAGCTGTACTACGTTGATATGGACGCCTCAAATGATCTGATTAATGCCCCTGAAGCGTGGGCGTTATTAGGCGGTCAAGATGCGGCTGGTCAGGGTGTGAACGTGGCGGTTATTGATACCGGTATTGATTTTGCCCACCCGATGTTTAGCGACAATGGCCACGACGCACCTGATTTAGGTGTTAATGATGACTACTGTGCAAGTAACGCTGAAGTTTGTAACGATAAATTAGCTGTTGCTCGTTATTTCCCAGCACCAAGTTCAGTTCATCCTGAAGAGTTTATGGACTCGCCGATGGACATGAATGGTCATGGTACGCATGTTGCTGGTACGTCAGTGGGTAACCCTGTGAGTGCAACTTTTAACGGTGTTGCGATGAACTTTTCGGGCGTGGCACCAGGTGCCAACTTGCTCGTGTACAAAGCCTTGTGGATGACCGCTGATGGTCGTGGCTCAGGTTTAACTTCTAGTTTAGCGTCTGCACTAGAAGCGGCTGCTGGCGACGGTGCTGACGTTATTAACAACTCGTGGGGCGGTGGTGCCGGTGGCGCGCCAGAGAATAGCCCGTATAGCAGCATTATGAAGTCGCTTGACGAAATGGGTGTGATTACGGTTACTTCGGCTGGTAACTCTGGCCCAGGAGCTCAAACGGTTGGTTGCCCAGGCTGTGTTGAGGAAACGATTACTGTGGCGAGTACGCAAACTGGCCGTATGTTTATTAACGAACTTGAAGTGTCGGGCTTTGGTTCAGTTTCGGCGAACTTAGGTAACGGTGACTTTACAGTTGTTGAGCCGATTACGGCTGAATTGTTGCCGGCTGTACAGGTTGATGAAGCGAATACGGAAGCCTGTAATGCGTTTGACGCTGATGCTTTTGCTGGAAAAATTGCGTTAGTTACGCGCGGAACCTGTTCGTTCGAGCAAAAAGCCAACACCGTTCAAGCCGCCGGTGCGGTAGGTATGGTGCTTTATAATAATGCCGACGGCATTGTGATTATGAGCATGGGCGCTGCCACTTTACCGAGCGTTTCAATTTTACAAGCGGATGGCTTGGCTATTGAAGAAGCTTACGAAAGTGGTATGGAAGCGACGATTAACCCGAACACTCGAGTTATGGTTGATGCCAATGTTGATATTCTGTCGGACTTCAGTTCGCGGGGGCCGAACGGTAACCCGAATATGCTGAAGCCAGAAATTGCAGCGCCAGGTTCTGATATTTTATCAGCGGCACCAGGCCAAGGTTTCGCGATGATGAGCGGTACCTCAATGGCTGGCCCACATGTGGCAGGTGCAGCGGCACTTGTGCGTGCACATAACCCTGAGTTGTTGCCGCAGCAGGTGAAGTCAATTCTGATGACGTCAGCAAAATTAGGCGTGAAGAAAGAAGATGGCGAAACAATGGCTGACGCCTTTGATGTGGGTGCTGGTCGATTAGAATTGCCAAGCGCTTTGAACACGGCGGTAACCGTTGACGTGGCTTCGTTCGCGAATCCAATGTGTTTGAGCAACTGTACCTTTGAGCGGACGCTAACTAGCGTGGTTGATGAAGCGACTGAATGGCAAGCTTCGGTAAGCTTTGTGGATAGCAACATGGCGGCTGACTTTACTCAGACCATTGCACTTGAAGCGAACGGTAGCGCTGCGTTTGATGTCACTATTAATGGCGCTTATGCTGCTGAAGGCTGGAACTTCGGTACCTTAACCCTTACCGATAGCAGCGGAACTTACGCTGACGTCAACATGCCAATTGCGGTATACACGATGTTATCAACCGACTCTGGCTCGTTAACTGGCGGTATTTCTGAAGGTAGTGCGACAACTGGTGAAGACATGGTAACAAGTATTGTTAACGCCATGGGTTACACCGGTGAAGAAGTCACACTAACGGCACAATACCCAACTGACGAAGCCTTTGTTTTAGATACGGACTCGGTCACTGTTGTAGAAACCGGTGCAGTAGCGACAAGCAGTGAGTTTGATGCTGAAACTCGTAGCTTTACCTGGGTAGGTTCACAAACTGATGTACCAGGTGAAGTGACGTTCACGGATGCGTCGACCAGCTTCGCGTATGCTAACTTGAGTTTGGATGATTTAGCGGCTGAAACTCCTGACTTCAGTTTCGAAAGCGTTTGTACTGAAGGCTGCGATGAAACGGTATTAAGCCTTGACTTAAGCGCAGTTGAACAGAACTGGGAATTCGGTGGCGAAACCTTCACGCAACTGCATATGTGGGAAAACGGTGTGGTTGAATTTGGTGAAGGCGGTGCGTTGTACACCTTTATTACGCAAGACTTGCCAAACCCATCTGATCCAAACGGCATTGTTGCTGCATTCTGGAACGACTTCGAAGTATTCGCTGAAGACGGTGAAATGCGTTATGCGTTAGTTTCAGATGAAACCGATACCTACTTAATTTTAGAGTGGTATCAAGTGCGTGAATGGAATGATCCGACTGGTCCTGCATTTACCTTCAACGTGTGGTTTAAACTGAGCAGCGATGAAGTGTATGTCAACTTGTTGGATATTGCGCAAGGCGATGCGCCATTTGGCACCATTATGGGCTTGGAAAACACCGATGGTAGCGAAGGTGGCTCTGTGAGTTACAGCGCAAGTAACCCGGCGGTTAATGAGTCAACGACTGCATTAAGCTATGCCGCGGGCACGAAAGCTTCGGTAGTGGTCAATGCGACCGCACAAGTTGCTGACTTTGGTGAGGTTGGTAGTGCTAGTGGTGAAGGCAATCATCGTTTAGGTATCACAGTTGATCTTTCTGAAGCTGTGGGTAACCCAGAACGTAGCTTTGTTACGCTGATGAGCGCGGAAAGTGGTAGCGTCTCAGCCGAAGCCGTTATGCCAATTCGCATTGCACCAAATGGTGCGTTGCAAGGTGAGGTGGTAAGCGCACCGGAGAACGGTACGGTGAACTTTGATGGCCTTGTGGCAACCTATACAGCAAATATGGGTTTTGTTGGCGAAGACAGCTTTAGTTATCGCGCGGTAGACGCGGATGGCCAAGTTTCCGGCAGCAACACTGTAACGGTGACAGTGACCAATACTGCGCCTACAGTGACCGCCTCAGCGCCAGAGTCAGCTGACGGTGGCGATACGGTTGAGTTAGAAGCGGTAGGTACAGATGCGGATGAAAACGCGTTAACTTACACGTGGGAGCAAACCGGTGGTGCTGAAGTTGAGTTAACTGGCGCCAATACCGCCTTGGCTAGCTTTACCGTGCCGGAGCTTGATGCAGAAAGCACAGCTACCTTTACGGTGACGGTATCTGACGGTGCTGCAGAAGCGGAAGCGACAGTGTCTGTATTACTGACGGCGACCGAAACTGAAGAGCCAGAAACGCCACCGGCTTCTGGTGGTAGTTCAAGCAGTGCTTTCGGTTGGTTGTTTACGCTGTTGGCATTACCGCTAGTGTGGCTGCGTCGCCGTATGGTGTAACGCCCGTTAGCTAGCTATTTACAGCTATTCTCATGTTAAGGCGGCAGTTTTACTGCCGCCTTTTTTGTGCGTGAAATATTTTGTTACAGCTGGCTAACAAAATAGCTTCATTCGTAAATTTTATGTGGTAAA
This sequence comes from Pseudidiomarina woesei, assembly GCF_001418345.1. GTDB lineage: Bacteria > Pseudomonadota > Gammaproteobacteria > Enterobacterales > Alteromonadaceae > Pseudidiomarina > Pseudidiomarina woesei. Next base: position 797,770 of record NZ_LIPW01000001.1, on the reverse strand, counting down.
TTCGTACGGTGCATTTGTACAACTGTGCAAGCTGCCATTTGTTATTAACAGACACAAGGGAAGAGCAATGAAAACAACTCTAAAAGCTCGTTGGTCCACACTTGCCGTCGCGGTTGCTGCTGCAACTACGATGTCGGCTGCCGTGGCACAAGAGCTACAAGCGGTTGATGCTAAACTTCAAGCGGTTGAGCAAACTGCGGAACGTAATCTGAATAAGGTTCCTCAGAAAGTTCAAGGCGGCTTGCAACGTGCGGCTTTCCAACCTACTCGTTTCTTAATTGAATTTGTTGAGCCTGCAGTGGCCACCTATAAGGGCGGTATTGCGGGCTTTGAAGCTACTTCTGCGAAAGCAACAGGGCAACAACGCCTTGATATTAACTCGCACAAGGTTGAGTCGTACGCGGATTATTTGGCGAAGCGTCAAAGCTTGGTTATGTCGGAAGTGAAAAAACGTATTCCGAACCTTGAAGAAAAAGCGAGTTTAACGCTGACCTTTAACGGTGTGATTGTTGAGTATCATGGCGGTGATTTAAAGCAGCGTTTACGTGGTGTACCAGGTGTTAAAGCAGTTCACGAAGACAGCATTGTTTATGTGAACATGGATGCCTCAAATGACCTTATTGGTACGGCTGAAGCTTGGCAACAGCTAGGTGGTCAAGCGGCCGCGGGTAAAGGCGTGAATGTTGCGGTTATTGATACCGGTATTACTTTTGATCACCCAATGTTTGCTGACAATGGCCATGACCCTGTCACTGTTGCAGGCGAGGTTGGTGCTGACTGGTGTGAACTAAACCCAGACGTATGTAACGACAAAATTGCCGTGGCCCGTTTTTATGAGCCGGTAAGTACGGTGCACCCAGATGAATTTATGGACTCGCCATGGGACATGAACGGTCACGGTACTCACGTAGCGGGTACTGCGGTTGGTAACCCTGTTAGCGCAACCTACAATGGCGTGGCGTTGAACTTCTCAGGTGTAGCACCTGGTGCGAACTTGATGGTGTATAAAGCGTTATGGCAAACCGTTGATGGCCGCGGTTCAGGCTTAACCTTAAGCTTGGCTGAAGCGCTTGAAAATGCTGCGGAAGACGGCGCAGACGTTATTAACAACTCATGGGGCGGCGGTGCTGGTGGTTCTCCAGCAAACAGCTACTACACCAGTATTATGCAGTCGTTAGACGAAATGGGTGTGGTTACCGTTACTTCAGCAGGTAACTCTGGCCCAGGCCCAGTAACTGTTGGTTGCCCAGGTTGTATTGAAGAAACTATTACTGTTGCAAGTACGCAAACTGGCCGGGTTTTTGGTAACGAACTTGAAGTGACAGGTTTCGACCCAATTGCCGCCAACATGGGTAACGGTAACTTCCAAGTCAATGAAGCAATTACTGCTGAGTTGTTGCCTGCTTCACAAGTTGATGAAACTAACGTTGAAGCTTGTAACGCGTTCGAAGCTGGTGCATTTGCTGGCAAAATCGCGCTTGTTAGTCGTGGTACATGTTCGTTTGAACAGAAAGCCAACACGGTTCAAGCGGCTGGCGCTGTAGGCATGGTGTTATACAACAATGCTGATGGCATTATCATTATGAGCATGGGCGCGGCAACCTTGCCGGGTGTGTCTATTCTGCAAGCCGATGGCCTGGCCATTGAAGAAGCTTGGGATGCTGGCATGCAAGCCACTATTAACCCTAATTTCAAAGCGGTTAACGAAGCAGCTGTCGACATTATGTCTGGCTTCAGCTCGCGTGGTCCGAACGGTGATTCTTCGTTCTTGAAACCAGAAATTGCAGCGCCAGGTAGCGATATCTTGTCTGCAGCGCCTGGTCCAGGTTTAGCGATGATGAGCGGTACTTCGATGGCTGGCCCACATGTTGCTGGTGCTGCGGCATTGGTTTTAGCTGGCTATGACAATGACTTAACGCCACAGCAAGTGAAGTCAATTTTGATGACTTCTTCTAAAGGCGGCATTTTGAAAGAAGACGGTGAAACACCAGCTGATCCATTTGATGTGGGTGCGGGTCGTCTTGAGATGCCAACGGCAATGAACACCGGTGTAACTTTCGACCGCGCTTCATTTGCTAACAACATGTGTGTGAACACCTGTACCTTTACGCGCACGGCCACTAACCTTGGTGGTGCAGATGCGAATTGGCAGGTTTCTGTTGCGTTTGACAGCCCTAATGTGAGTGCAACATTCACTGAGTCGTTAGCGTTAGAAGCGGGTGGTACTGGTACGTTCGAAATGGAAATTAACGGTGCACTTGCTGGTGAAGGCTGGCAGTTCGGTCACGTTACTTTCACTGACGCAAGCGGTACTTATGCAGATGCAGTATTGCCGGTTGCGGTTTATACCGCGCTTTCAGAAGACTCAACAATTATTGGTGCAGGCGTAACAGCCGGCGAATTGTTGGCAGGTACTGATTTCACCATGTCGGCTGTAGCTGGTCTTGGTGGTACCGGTGAAGAAGTGACGCTTTCAGTACAATACCCAACTGATGAATTGTTTGTTATTGACGACTCGTCATTGATGGTCACTGAAGAGCTAAGCACTCCAACTTCGTCTGAATACAATGCTGAAACCCGCTCATTTACTTGGGTAGGTACGCAGGAAAAAACACCTGACGAAGCGCTTGTGTTTAATGCCGCAGGTTCATTCCCATTTGCTGGCTTAGGCTTAGATACCTTGCAAGCGGTTTACGGTATTGGCCATAGCAAAGTATGTGTGGAAGGCTGTGATGAGACCTATCTAACCTTGAATATTGGTTCTATTGGTTATGACTGGCACATGGGTGGCGCCGCGCACACTATGTTATACATGTGGAGCAATGGTTTCGTTGAAATTGGCGAACAGCGTACTGGTACGGCATTTATGCCTGGCTTTATGCCAGAAGTAGACGGTACTGACGGCGTTGTTGCACCATTGTGGTCAGACTTCCAGTTTGACGCAGGCGAAGGTGAAATGCGTTATGCAATTGTCAACGCAGGTAGCGATAGCTACTTAATTCTAGAGTGGTATAACGCTCTGGCATGGCATAGCCCAGATTACCCAGAAGCCAATAACGGTGAACGTTATACCTTCAACGCTTGGTTCCGCTTGGGTACTAACGAAGTGTATTACAACTACATTGAAACTGGTGCTGAAACGCCATACTGGGGTGCAGCAATTGGTATCGAAGATACTTCAGGTACTGTAGGTTCAACTGTGTTCTACGCTTATAGCGGTGCTTACCCGGCAAATGGCGGCAGCTACGGCGCGCTAATTGAAGAAGGCACGAACGGTACTGTGCAAGTTGACTTAGCAGCGAACGTTGCAACCTTTGGTGATGTTGCAGCTGCAACAGCTGAAGGCAGCCACTCGCGTGCGTTGAATGTAGACTTAACTAGTGCGGTAGGTGAGCAAGGTCGCGAGTTCTTAACCATGCTTAATGTAAGCTCTGGTGAACTGTCATACGACGCTGTATTGCCAATGCACATTAATCCGACTGGTGCGTTGTCACTTGAAGCCACGGTAGCTCCTGAGCACGGCACAGTGACTTTCTCTGGCATGGTTGCAACTTATGCTGCGCCAGCTGGCTGGACCGGTACTGATAGCTTTACCTACCGTGTGGTTGACGAGAATGGCGGTGCTTCTACTGAAAACACTGTTTCTGTCTCGATCACCAATGCTGCACCTTCGGTAAGCGTGACTGCACCGTCTTCGGTGAACGTTGATGCTTCAGTACGCTTAGACGCAAGTGCTTCTAGCGATGCCGACGGTGATACGTTGACCTATCAATGGCAATTGATTGATGGCCCAACTATTTCATTAGCGAACGCCAACACTGCGGTAGCAAGCTTTACTGCGCCACGTGTTGACGCAACTTCTGAAGCGACGTTCTTGTTAACGGTTTCTGATGGTCTTGAAACTGTGCAGTCGCAGCACACTGTGACTATCGTTAAGAAAGATAGCAGTGCGTTCGGTTGGTTGTTTGTATTGTTAGGCCTGCCATTAGTATGGTTACGCCGCCGCGCCGTATAATCGCGCGATGACAATGTAAACGTTAAAATACTGTTGTTTTAACGCAAACGGCGATAGGATACACCTATCGCCGTTTTTTTACGTGAGGGTATAAGCATGAATGTTAAGGGATTATCAGTTGTAAGCATGGCTGTTGCGGTTGCTTTGACGGTTGCGGGCTGTGTAGACAAAGAAAATATGAATTCGGATGCGCTGACTGAAGCTAATGCTGACAATAGCGCTAAGGAGCAGACCATGAACCCTGTTGAAGACGGATCACGCGATGCGCGGTTGCGTTCGCTAGATAACCAAATTCGCTCAATGGTTGGTATTGCTCGTGCTGATAATATTGACCAGTGCCGCATGATTGCGGTGGGCAAGCGCGCTTGCGGTGGCCCCGAGTATTATATTGCTTATTCATTGCAGGTAACTGACGAGTCGGCGTTAAAGCAGCTAGTGAGTGAATACACTGAGCTGCGTATTGAGCATATTCAAGAAACTGGCGAAATGGGAACCTGCGAGATGATTCCCGAGCCTGTGCTTGACCTAAATGGCGGCATTTGCCGTGCACTACCAACGAATACGATGTAGCCCGGCGTTTTACGCCGGGACGGGCGCAGCCCTGTTAATGTTTGAACTTTGGTGATGTGGCGAGTATGACCTCGCTGCGCTCGTCCCGGCGTACTTTTTGACAAAACACGGCCGGGCTACCGGTCAAGGTATTTCAGCAGTGACTTCAGGGCGGCCGGTTTAACCGGCTTAGCCAAGAAATGCAGTTGTTCGGCGCGTGCGCGGCTGCGCACGCCGTCGTCATTCATGGCGGTAACTAAGGCGCCAGACAAATTATCCCCCCATAACTTCCGTAATTCTTGAGCGAGGCTTAAGCCATCGTGTTCGTCGTCACCTAGTTGGTAGTCTAATAACATACCGGTTGGACGCGGATGGGTTGCCGCGTACTCAAGCACAGTGGCGCTGCTGGTAAAGGTTTCGACCGTACAGCCCCATTTTTCTAATAGCGCGCGCATGGCGTTGAGGTTTTCTTGATCGTCGTCTACGCACACCATAGTTAGACCTTGGTGCAAGTCACTACTGCTTTGCTGTGCTGGCTTTTCATGTACTTGAGCTTCGTTACCCAACGGCACTTTTACCGAGAAGCAACTACCCGAGCCTTCAACGGTGTTGAGGCGTAGCTCGCAATGTAATTGCTCGCTCATGCGCTTGGCGACACTTAAACCAAGGCCAACGCCTTCTACGCGGGTGTTAGAGCCGCGGTAAAAGGCATCAAAAATACGGTGCCGCTGCTGGGCTGTAATACCAAGCCCAGTGTCATACACCGCAATAAGCAGGTAGTCGCCACGACGGCGTACGCCAAGTAAAACCTTGCCGTTATCGCGGTTGTATTTTACCGCGTTGGACAAAAAGTTTTGCACAATACGGCGCAAATAAGTCGGGTCGGTGTACACCACGCCGTCATGAATGCGCGCCTTGAGGCTAATGCCACGCTGCTCGGCCAGTACGCTATATTCATGCAACAACGGTTGCAGCACGGTACTTAGTCGCACATGCCGAAAGCGTGGTTGCAGAGCACCTTGGTCCATTTTGGCAATTTGCAGCAAGGTGCTTAGCAGGTGCTCGGTAGAAGCTAATGCAGTATCGAGCTTTTGCGTTAATTGTAAATTACCCGGCGTTAGTGTGCGCTCGTCCATAGCGGATAAATACAGGCGTGCGGCATTAAGCGGCTGCAAAATATCATGACTTGCCAGCGCCAAGAAGCGGGTTTTAGATGCGTTGGCTTCTTCGGCTTCTTGTTTGGCTTTTTTCAATTCAACTTCAACGGTGCGCCGGCGGTCAATTTCTTCGGTGAGCTCGTTGTTAATTTCGCGAATTTTCTTTTGCCGTATATTAATGCGCTGTTCAAGGTCAATATTGGCCTCTTCAAGCGCTTGTTGCGTTTCTACGTGCTCAGTAATGTCGGTAAATGAGGTTACAAAGCCGCCGTTGGGCAGTGGGTTGCCGACCATTTCTATCACGCGGCCGTCGCCACGGCGTCGAATAAAGCGGTGCGGCGAGCCCACCTGCATGTGCTTCAGGCGCTTGGCAACGAGCTCTTCAATTTCGCCGGGGCCACATTCGCCGCGCTCGGCGTTGTAACGAATTAAGGTGGCAATAGGCTGACCGGGTTTAACCATGCCATCGGGGTAGTTAAAGAGGTCTAAGTAGCGTTTATTCCATGCCACCAAGCGCAGCTCTGCGTCAACCACGCTAATGCCTTGGGCAAGGTTTTCAAGCGAGCTAAACAAGATTGACTGCTGGGTTTGTAGTGCTTGGGTGGTGTCGTCAAAAAAGTGGACCACTTCTTCTAAGTGTAGGCGTCTGTCGCGTAGCGCAGCTTCGACCAGCGAGCGTGCGGTTGCGGCGCCTAGCACCCCTGTCAGTACTCGCTCTACGTAGTCAATAAATTCGCGCGAGGCCACGTCTTCTTTGTTGGTGTGGCTGGTGTTGTTGCCTTGCGACTCGGCGAAGTAGTCGAGCAATTGGGCCGTACGTTGCTCGCCGACAAAGGTCTGCAGTAGTAACATCATGTCGCCGTTGGTGGCTTGATGATGCCGACCGACTGTGTGTTCTTGCACCCGTGAGCGCGGTTTTACGAATGCGGTTGCTTGAATGCGATCAATCAGGCGCGGCTGGGCTAGCAGCGAGAATATGATGTAAAACGCGGTGTTCACTGCCAGGCTAATAACCGTACCTTGGGTAATAATGCTGGTGTCGGTGCTTTGGTGTGGTAGGTACATAGGCACCGCCACTGCAAATAGCCAAGCAATTAAGCCGCTACCTAAGCCGACGTAAACGCCGCGCGCGTGGCCACGGCGCCAATACAAACCGCCAAGTACCGCCGGTAACAACTGTAGAACTACTGAAAAGGCCAGTAAACCTATGCTGACTAAACCGGTGCCGGCTGCCCAGAAGTAATAACAGAGATAGCTGAGCAACAAGATAATTGCGATGGCAACTCGGCGAATGAGCAATAATCGCCGCTGGAAGCCGGTTGGAAAACTGGTAGGTAAGCGGCTGCGGCGCTGTAAAATAATCGGCATGATCACGTCGTTGGTAACCATGGTGCTTAAGGTTACCGAGGCGATAATAACCATGGCGGTGGCGGCAGAAAAACCGCCGATATAAATAAACACGGCTAACCAGGTTTGATCATGCAATAAGGGTAAGCGCAGGGCGAAAGTGTCGCCGTCGACACCGCCTAAAAATAAGCTACCACTTAAGGCAATGGGCACAATAGCGGTAGCTATCAGCACTAAATATAAAGGAAAGCCCCAGCGCGCGGTTTTCAAGTGGTTAACGTTTACGTTATCAACTACCGCTACGTGAAACTGCCGTGGTAAACACAAAATAACGCCGGCCGCCATGAAGGTTTGCACAACAAAGTCGAACTCGGTGAGAGCTTCCCAGCTCCAGGCTTTGCTGGTTGGGTTGCTTAGCTGCTGCCACATACTGGTGGGCGATGCCTCACTAAATAACAGGTAGGCAAATACGGCCGCGGCCAGCAGCGCGACTAGCTTAACCGCTGACTCAAAGGCAATGGCCAAAATCATGCCGTTGCGATATTCCGTAACTTCAATATGGCGAGTACCAAACAACATAGCGAACACCGCCATAATGGCGGCGGCCACCAGTTCGTTAATAGAGAACTGCGTGAGCGCCGAGGTGTTTTCCGTGAGCACCACAAAGGTTAAACCAACTGCTTTAAGTTGGAGGGCTATGTAGGGAATGGTTGCTAACGCGGCGATAAGTGTCACGAACAGCGCCAAACGTTGCCGCTTGCCGTAGCGGCTAGCAATGAAGTCGGCAATAGATGTTATGTTTTGTTGTTTTGAGACGCTAACTAGCTTTTCAACCAACGGCAGTGCAAACACAAACAACAAGAAAGGGCCGAGCAAAATGGGTATATAAGCCCAGCCGCCACTAGCGGCATTGCCCACTGCGCCATAGTAGGTCCAGCTGGTGCAATAAATAGCCAAGCTCATACTGTAAATAATTGGCTTATAGCTAATGCGGTTGGCCCATGAATTGGGTTTATCGCCCCAGTGCGCGACAGCAAATAGGGTGGCTATGTAGGCCAAAGAGGCAAGTATGAGCAGTAAGGTCATTTGAACACCAAGAGCGATATTAGATATTAGATATTAGATATTAGATATTAGTTGAAAGCAAAAGCGAAATTCAGAGCTTCGATGGTTTGTTTTCTAATATCCAATATCTAATATCTTCTATCGTTTTTGTCTTTAATACGACCAATGTCTTATTTCCTGAATTGTCATTCGCCGACTAGATTGCATAAGTGATTCTTTCACTAATAACAAACAACAACAGAACAACTTGGAGGGCGTATGGCTTTCAAAAGCGAAGAACTCGCAAAAGCCTACTGGCGCGATAACATTAGCTTGGTGCTGAAGCTACTAGCGGTGTGGTTTATTGTGTCATATGGCTTTGGCATTCTTTTGGTGGACGTGTTGAACCAGTTCACTTTCTTCGGCTTTAAGCTGGGCTTTTGGTTTGCTCAGCAGGGCTCAATTATCACCTTTGTTATCTTGATTTTCGTGTATGTGAAACGCATGGCGGCGCTAGATAACAAATATGAAGTGCACGAAGAATAAGGGGCCGGGAACATGGATATTCAAACGTTAACGTTTATTATCGTCGGCTTAACCTTCGCACTTTATATTGCTATTGCAATTTGGTCGCGGGCGGGTTCGACGTCTGATTTTTATGTCGCAAGTGGTGGCGTACACCCAGTAATGAACGGTATGGCAACGGCCGCCGACTGGATGTCTGCTGCATCGTTTATTTCAATGGCGGGTATTATTGCGTTTGCTGGTTATGATGGCAGCGTGTACCTGATGGGTTGGACCGGTGGTTACGTGCTGCTGGCGCTGTGTTTGGCGCCGTACTTACGTAAATTTGGTAAGTTCACCGTGCCCGACTTTATTGGTGACCGCTATTACTCACAAACTGCCCGTACCATTGCGGTTATTTGTGCGATTTTAATCTCATTCACCTACATTGCAGGCCAAATGCGTGGTGTGGGTGTGGTGTTCTCGCGCTTCTTAGAAGTTGATATTGCGACCGGTGTATTCATTGGTGCCGTGATTGTTTTCTTCTATACCGTGTTGGGCGGCATGAAGGGTATTACCTACACCCAAGTGGCGCAGTACTGCGTGCTAGCGTTTGCCTACTTAGTGCCGGCTATCTTTATTTCGTTCCAAATGACCGGCCATATTCTGCCGCAAACTGGCTTTGGTGCTACCATAGCCGATGGGGTTGCAGGTGAAGGACAGTATTTGCTTGCAAGGCTTGACGGACTGTCCGAAGAGCTTGGGCTAGCGGCCTATACCTCCGGCATCAAGTCGAAAATTGACGTATTTGCTATTACTTGTGCGTTGATGGTGGGTACCGCTGGTTTGCCACACGTTATTGTCCGCTTTTTCACCGTACCTAAAGTAAGCGATGCGCGCTTGTCTGCAGGTTGGGCATTAGTGTTTATTTCTGTGGTTTACTTAACTGCGCCTTCTATTGCTGGTTTTGCCAAAGTCAACTTAATCAACACTGTGAACGGTCCAGACTTGCAAGGTGTGGAATATGAAGCTGCACCAGATTGGGTCAAGAACTGGGAAAAAACCGGTTTGATCAAGTGGGAAGACGAAAACGGTGACGGCAAAATGTTCTACTCGGGTGACGAGCGCAATGAAATGACGGTTGACCGCGATATCATGGTTCTAGCGAACCCTGAAATTGCTGACTTACCGGCGTGGGTTGTGGCGTTAGTTGCAGCGGGTGGTGTAGCCGCAGCGTTATCAACTTCGGCAGGCTTGCTATTGGTTATTTCAACGTCGGTGTCGCATGACTTGTTGAAACGCACCTTAACCCCGAATATTACTGACAAACAGGAGCTGATGTGGGCCCGTGTGGCGGCGGCAATTGCGATTGCCTTGTCAACGTGGTTTGGTATTAATCCGCCCGGCTTCGTGGCGCAGGTGGTCGCCTTCGCGTTCGGCTTAGCCGCAGCGAGCTTCTTCCCTGCAATTATTCTGGGTATTTTCTACAAGCGTATGAATAGCACTGGTGCAATTGCCGGTATGTTAGTGGGTATCATCTTTACCTTGGCGTATATTATTTACTTCAAGTTTGTGAACCCTGCTGCCAACGTGGCTGACAACTGGCTATTTGGTATTTCGCCTGAAGGTATTGGTACTGTAGGTATGGTGCTGAACTTCATTGTGGCTTATGTTGTGCATAAGCTAACGGGCGATGCGCCGCAAGATACGCAAGATTTGGTGGAGTCGATTCGTTATCCGCGTGGTGCGGGTGGGGCGACAGGCCACTAAGATGACAAGCCCGGCTTTCGCCGGGCTTTTTAATTCAAAAGCGATATTAGCTATTAGATATTGGATATTAGAGGAGCGGGTTTTGCTAATATCGAATATCTAATAGCTGATATCGTACTTGGGGTTTCAAGATGCAGCCGGAATTTACTGAGGTACAGCGCTTTTTACTCGATTGCCCGCCGTTTGACGAACTAACCGGTGAGCAACGCCAATGGGTGGCACAGAATATAAAAGCGGCCTATGTGAACGAGCACAACGTGAGTGACTTGTTCAAGCAACATAGCCCGGCTTTATATATTGTGCGTTCGGGCGGGTTTGATTTACTCGCGCCAGATGGCCATTTAATTGAGCGGCTTGAGTCGCATGACCTGTTCGGGTTTCCGTCGCTGTTAAGCGGTCGGCCGGTGGTGAATAAGCTGCACGTGATTGAAGACGGTATTATTTATATTGTGTCGGCGCAGATGTTTGATACGTTGCGCCAAGCAGTGCGGGCGTTTGAACAATACTTTATTCGTGCCCACGGGCAGCGGCTACTGGGAGAAGTAGCCCGGCAACCGATGGACGTAGCCCGGCGTTCTACGCCGGGTAGCAGCGCAGCTGCTGTTAATGGTAGCAGCGCAGCTGCTGTTAATGGTGGTAGCGCAGCTGCTGTTAATGCTGACACCGCAGCAACGGGGGGGATAACCGCTGGCGCGTCCCGGCGTGAAACGCCGGGCTACGAGCCGTTGGAGTTAACCGTTGGTGAAGTCGTGGCGCGCAAACCGGTCACCATGCCAATTACCGCGACAATTCGCGAAGCTGCTGAGCGCATGCGCGACGAAAAGGTCTCCTCAATTATTTTGGTAGAGGAGGGGGCGGCCCCCGCTCCAGACCAGGGTGCGGACCAGGGTCTGCACCCCTCTCTTGCGCAGGTGCGCATTAGCGGTATTTTAACCGACCGTGATTTGCGCAATCGGGTGGTGGCGCAGGGGTTGTCGTACGGGTTGCAGGTGAATGCGGTGATGACGCAGGCGCCGGCCACGGTGCAGGCGCGGCAGACGCTGATGGATGCGTTGGCGATGATGACGCAACACGATATTCACCATTTGCCGGTGGTTGATGATAATCAGCAACCTCTAGGTATGATTACTAACACCGACTTAATGCGGCAACAGCGCAGTGAGCCGGTGATGTTGATTAGTGCGCTGAATAAAGCGCAGTCGCGTGAGCAGCTGATTACCGAAGCGCGACAGATTCCGGTCTACATGCAAACCTTTGCGGCGCGGGTGCGCGATACCACCATGGTGGGTCGTTTGTTGGCGTCACTAACCGACAGCATGACTCGCAAATTGATCAAATTGTACGAACAGGAGCATGGCGTAGCGCCCGGCGCTTATTGCTGGATTGCGTTTGGCTCGCAGGGGCGTGAAGATCAAGTGCTAAGCTCGGACCAAGACAACGGTTTGTTACTTGGTAACGGTTTAAATGAGCAGCAGTTGGAGTGGTTTAAGGGCTTAGGTGAGTACGTTTGCAGCGGTTTAAACGAGTGCGGTATTCCGTTGTGCCCAGGTAATATTATGGCGTCTAACGCAGATTGCCGCCGTACCCTTGATGGCTGGCTTGAGCGCTTTCAGAATTGGACCCAAAACCCCACACCGAAAGCGCTGATGTATTGCCAAATATTTTTTGATTCGCGCATGGTGCACGGCAATAAGCGTTTGTACCAGCGTTATCGTGACGAAGTGGCGCAACTGGGGCAGAAAGACTTTTTCTTGGGTAACTTAGCGCGACTGCAGGTGAGTGTGCAGGTGCCATTGGGGCTATTTAATCGTTTTCGTGGCACTGAGTCGGGAAAAGACAGCGATTTAATCAATATTAAGCGCTACGGAATAGCACTAATTAACGATATTGTACGAATTTATTCGCTACAAGCTGGGTTAACTGTCCCGCAAACTTTACAGCGACTGGAGCAACTACGCGGCAGCAATTTGTTAAACCGCAAAGATAACCAGAGCTTAGCGGAAGCGTGGCAGTTTCTAACGCAGTTGCGTTTGCAGCATCAATTAGCGACTTGGGGCACGGATAAGCCGCAAAATGCCCTCGACCCCGATGAACTTAGTACTTTAACGCGGCGACAACTTAAAACGGCGTTTCGTATTATCAAAGAATGCCAACAAGGCGTTGGCTTGAAATTCGGCCGGGTAGGGTAAATGGGAAACCTGAAACGCTGGATTAAACGCTGGTTGCAGCGGAACAAGCCTTGGACCGAGCACACTTATGTGGCGCTTGATGTAGAAAGTAGTGGCCTTGATCCGCGTTCTGATCAATTACTGGCGGTGGCTTGGGTGGTTATTAAGCCGCCGGTGATTGACTACGCCAGCGGCCGTTATTATTTGATTAAACACGACCAAACCGAGCTGAAACAGTCACCGGTGGTACATGGTTTAGTGAGCAAAGATTTTATTGACCCTACTGAGCCAGCAGAAGTACTGCGTGAATTAGCAAAAGTATTAAAAGACAATATCTTGGTTTGTCATTATATTCAGTTGGACTGGGGGTTTTTGCAGCACGCAGCGAAGCAACACGGGATAAAATTAGAGCCATTAGCACGCTTTGACACCCTAGCTTACGAGGCCCAACGCCTTAAACGCCATCAACATCATATTGCTCGCGGTGAGCTGACATTAAATGCCTGCCGAACGCGGTATGGGCTGCCGGAGTATAATGCCCACCATGCCTTTAGTGACGCTATAGCCTGCGGCGAATTAATGCTGGCGCAACGCTATAAATAACCACTAGTTTTGACCGATCATAACGTTGGTTATACCAATTCACCAAAAAAGTTCCCTGTTTTCACGAAAAAAATACAAAAAAACTTGGTTTTTGTGTGTTTCGTAGGTTGCCGAGCCGACTGTTTTTGATTAGTATCGAGTACTGATCGATTGGTGTTTATGTAATGTTAACGTTTCATAAGCCTCGGTCGGAACGAGCACGAAAGCGTTCACGTGCCGATTTTAAACCTAGTAAATCACTTAAAAAGTGGTCCAGGGAGAAGATATGTATACTAATAACAAATTAGCTAAGTCTGTACGCTTAGCGCTTATGTTCGGTGGCGCTTCACTTGCGTTTACTGGTACTGCAGCAGCGCAAGACCAGTCAGATGAAGCACAAGCTGAAGAAGCGCAAGAGCGTATTCAAGTAACCGGTTCACGTATTAAACGTACTGACCTTGAAGGTGCGGTACCTTTGACAGTTATCGACCGTGAAGCTATCGAGCTTTCTGGTGACCTGTCTGTAACTGACGTATTACGTGGTACTACTTTTAACTCATTCGGTTCATTCCGTCCGCAATCTGGTAGCTCAGCGCAGGGTACTGCGTCTATCGATATGCGTGGTTTGGGTGCTGACCGTACGTTGGTACTTGTAGACGGTCGTCGTCTTCCTAAGTCACCTTCTACTGGTTCAACTCAAGATTTGAACACCATTCCAATCGGTGCTGTTGAGCGTATCGAAATCTTGTCTGACGGTGCATCTGCGGTGTACGGTTCTGACGCGATCGGTGGTGTAATCAACATCGTAACTCGTAAAGACTACAGCGGCGCTGAAATCAGCGTTGGCGCTGGTCAAGTAAGCTACCCAGAAGAAGGCGGTGACCGTGAGAACGGTACTATCACTTTTGGTGCTGCTGATGCAAACACCTCATTGTTAGGTGGTGTATCTTGGAACAGCCGCGACATCATTTTCTATCGTGATTTCCCATATGCTGGTCAAGGCTCATCAGTATACGGTAACAACTGGACACCTTGGTCAAACTACGGCGTGTTCACTGAAATCCCTAACGGCTGTCGTGAGCCAAACTACAATGCTGTAGAAATTGGTGGCCGTGACCGTTGTCAGTACAACTTTAACGCGACTAACGCGAACGAAGCGTCTTCAGCGAACGAGTCTTTGTACTTGAAAGGTGAACACCGCATCAACAACAACTGGAAAGTTTACGCGACTGCAACTATCGCTAAAACTGAATCTTTCGGTCGTTATGCGCCAGTTCCAGATTGGGCTGAAATCGCTCCAGATAGCTACAACAACCCAACGAACCCAGATGCTTGGTTCTATGACACCGTAAACAACCCGAACGCAGTTGCATTTGACCCTGCTAACGGTGGTTCTTTCGGTAATGGTCCTGAGTGGGTTGACTCATATCACCGTTATGCTGCATTAGGTAACCGTGATGGTTTCGTAAACAACGAAAACACTGACTTGTTGGTTGGTGGTTCAGGCTTCATTGGTGACATCGAGCTTGACTTCGGTTTACGTCGTAACCGCAACAAAACTTACGATATTGGCTATAACTACATCGTTCGTTCAACTGCTAACGACTACATCTCAAACTTTAACCCAGGTTACTGTGGCGACGGTACGTTCGACGCTGTGAACTGTCGTTATGGTTATGATATTCAGAATCCTTCTAACAACTCAGAAGCGACTCTGAATGCAATGAAAGCTACGATTTCTCGTATCTCTAAGTTTGACCAAGACGAAGCATACGTGAACGCGTCATTCGACGTGGCAGAAACTGACGCTGGTGTTATCCAAGCGTTCGTTGGTGCTGAGTACCGTAAAGAAACTTACGTTGACCAATACGACTCATTGTCAGAAGCTGGTCAAATTGGTGGTTCTGCAGGTAACTCTGCGGGCGGCGACCGTACTGTTAAGTCTGCGTTCTTCGAAGTATTAGTTCCAGTAACTATGGACTTTGAATTGAACTTCGCAGGCCGTTATGACAAATACTCAGACTACGGTAACGACTTCTCACCTAAAGTATCATTCCGTTGGGAACCAACTGATGGCTTAGTATTCCGTGGTTCATACGGCGAAGGTTTCCGTGCTCCGTCACTGGATATCTTAACTGCTAAGACTTCATTCTCTGCATCATCTGTAAACGATGCAGATACTTGTGCGGTATTAGGTTCTTGCCCAGTTCAGGTTGACACTTACATTCAGTCTAACCCGAACCTTGAGTCAGAGCAGTCTACTCAGTACGCGTTAGGTGTTGCTTACCAGCCTACTGATTGGTTGAACATGACTGTTGACTACTGGTCAATCGAAATCGACAACCGTATTCAGTACTACGGCCCAAGCACTATCATTGCACGTGAAGCTGCTGGAGAATTCATTCCACCTGGTTTGGGTGTAACTCGTAACCCAACTAACAACGTGATCACTCGCGTTGACGCAGGTTACGGTAACGAAGGTTACGTAGAAACTGACGGTATCGACTTGAACGCACGTACCAACTTTGACTTCGGTTCAATTGGTGCATTGCAAACTAACTTTACTGTAAGTTACACCAACGACTACAGCCTAGACGGCGGCCGTAACTTCATGGGTGACCCAGGCTTGCCTGACTACCGTGCAAACATCGAGAACTTGTGGACTGTGTCTGACTTCTCATTTGTTTGGAACATGAACATCATCGGCGACCAAGCACAGTGTAGTATAGGCTTTGAAGCAGTTGGTAACAACTGTGTACGTAACCCTGCCTTCGCTGAGCGTAACGGTTCTATCGGTACTTACGTAACTCACGATTTCCAAGCTAACTACGCTACTTCTTGGAACGGTCGCATTACCTTAGGTATGCAGAACGCGTTCGAGAAACTGCCACAGTTAACTCCATACGGCGGTCGTGACTACAACTTCGACTTGTACGATGACTACGGTCGTATCACTTACTTCCGTTACACTCAAGTATTCTAAGAACGCTTGAGTTAGCGATAAGCTAAGTTATTTAAAGGCCCGCGGTTCGCCGCGGGCTTTTTCGTTTGTGAAAGCCAAAATATGAACTAGTTTTCAAAGCAAAAAAAAAGGCTCCACAAGGGGCCTTTTCTAATATCTAATATCTAATATCTAATATCCAATATCGTATTTGCTTTTAGCAATTAACCTTTAGCTACAGTCACAGCCCAACCGAACTTGTCATCGTCAAGCTTGAACTCTTCAGCGCTGAACTTAGCACCGAGCTTCTCAACTTGCTTCTGCAATGCCGTAATGTCTTTCTTAGCAAAGGCAGCGTTGTTTTGGTCAATTAAACGTTGTTTGTGATCGTTTACCGAGTGATACTCATAGGCTAACTGCTTCACGCAGTCTTCGATGGTGTTACCTGCAACGCGCTCTAACGTGCGTGCAATGCGACGTACGATGTCTGTAACCCAAACTTGTTGTTCTGGTTTACTGAACTTCTCTTGCAGTTCACGCATCATCCATTGAATGCTTTGTGCCAGAATTTTTTGATGGCTAAATTCCTGCCAGCCCTTGTCCCCTAATTGCGGAATAGCCTGGCTTGCAAGGTCAATATAAAGGTCGGCAAGTTGGAACAATGGTGAGTCAGTTAAAACACTTTCAATAACTTCAATGCCAGCCTGTGAGCTTTTTACTAAGCTGCTCGCACTATTGTGGACAATAAAGTGTGCTTGGCCGTTATCTTTAAGGGTATCAAGAATGACTTTGATGGCGTCTTTACGATCGGCGTATTCAAAACCGAACTGACTAATATAGGCATCGACAGTTGCTTTTTTGAATGGTGCTTTTTCAATGGGGGTTTCGCTGTGAAACTGAATTGCTTTGAGTTTTTTTGCCAGTGCGGGTGACTGCTTCTGTAAGCTTGCGGCTGGATCAATTTTCGCCGCATCGATACCGTGAATATTAAAGTCTTTGGTTTCAGTTTTGCTGTAATCGTGAGCTAACAGTGCCAATGCTCCGTTACCTGTGCCAATGTCGACAATGGCAGCTTCAGCAGGAAGGGATGCAAAAAACGCATCCCAATGTTGCTTTAGTGCACCGGTATAACCCGTGCTAGCTTGGCCTTCAGCGAAGCTATTGAGAACGCCGCTGTACTGCCAGTATTTACTCCAATGTTCCATGTTTACCTCGAATGGTTATTGTTCTATTTTTTGGCGTCTCCGGCAGGAGTCGAACCTGCGACCTGCCCCTTAGGAGGGGGCTGCTCTATCCAGCTGAGCTACGGAGACGCGTTAGCAAATATGCGCACTATTTTGATAAATGCTCAGCAAAGAACGACTCAAGCTCTTTGTATAATTCAAGCTTATATTCTTCCTTGTAAAACCCGTGGCCGTCTTCACGCACGAATACTTTGTAGTCGTCTTTACCGGCACTATCGAGAGCTTTGGTCAAGGCATGCATGTGGTCAATAGGAACCCGCACGTCTCTGCTACCATGCACAAGGTACAGTGGCACCTTAATTTTATCAACATTGTAAACCGGAGAATTCGCCTTTAGCACTTGTTCATCTGTGCCGATGAAGCGTTCCCATACTTTTTTACCACGCGAGGTTTCTTGCACATCGCCAACTTCATACATTAGCGGCAATGAATAAACGCCCACATAGCCCACCGAACACTGGTACAAGTCTGGCTCGCGGATGACGCCCATTAGTGCGGCGTAGCCACCATAACTACCGCCGTATATACAAATACGGTCTTCGTCGGCTATGCCTTGCTCAATGGCCCATAAGGTACCGTCAGTGACGTCGTCTTGCATTTCGCGGCCCCATTTCTGGTAGCCAGACTGCTGGAAGTCGTATCCGTAGCCGCCCGAACCGCGGAAATTCACCTGTAGTATGGCGTAACCACGATTTGCGAAAAACTGCACTTCTGGGTTGAATCCCCAAGTGTCGCGTGGACCGTGAGGGCCGCCATGAACGTTAACGATCATGGGCAGTTTTGTTTTTCCGTCCCAATCACGAGGTGTGGTTAAATAACCATGAATGGTGATGTCGTCACGCGTGGTGTAAGAAATTGGCTGCATTGGCGCCATATCTTCAGCGTACAAGTTCTCTCTTGGTGCGGCGATAAAACTAACCTGCAAGGTTTCGGTGTTTAGCAGGTAAAACTCACCGGCATTGCGATCTGAACTCACTGAAATAATCGCCTGCTTTTTATCTTTTGTGGTACTGGTAAAACGAACCCGTTGACCAGGGAAGGCTTGTTCGAGTTGCTTTAGCAATTTTGCCGATTGCGTATCATTTTCAAAATAGACACGCTCAATTTTGCCAGGCATGAACTCTACGCCTAGTAGCTCACCGGACATACCGGTTACTGTTGTGTAGACATCGACCAGATCATTACCGGCAATTTTCTCAAGGGTAGCAAGCTTGGTATCAAAGCGATAAACCTGTGTTGTGGCATCCCAGTTGTTGGTAGATAAATACGCGAAGCGGCCGTCGTCTGAGTAGCCATTAAGTAAAACGGTTGCGCCCTCGCGGAAATTTTCAATTTCGTATTCTACCCAGTTGTCTTTGCCAAAAGGCTTATAGAACAAAGTGATGTGCGATTTGAATACGTCATCTTCGTCGGGCTCAATGATATATCCAATACGTAAGTTGCCTTTGTTATCGGGGCTAACGCCATTAGCTTTAGGCGGTTGATCGGCTTCATAGAAGGTACGCGCATTGTTGACATTAAGCCGGTGAACCTTTACTTCGCCACCGTCACGCCAATGATAACGACCAATAAGTATATGTTCAGGGTCATCAGGTAATAGGCTTAACAGCGAGTAGCCGGCGGTATCAGAGAAGAATAATTGCAAACGATTGCTACCGTCAGCATTGGCCGCATACAAGTTGCGTGGGCCACCTTGGTTGTCCCATAAGCCGACGTATTTTTGGCTAGCAAAAATAAACCGTTCGTCGGTAACCCAGTGAATATCGCTAAAACGCTGGTTTTCCGCCAAGTTAAAGCTACTTGCAACCTTACTGGTTTCACGGTTATAAACGAGAATTTGATCACGATCGCCAGCGTTTGATTTAATGGCGAAATATTTACCCGTGGGAGAAATGACGACGTGCTCATAAGCAGCGTTTTTGAAGAAATATTCAACCGGCAATTTTTCGACCGAATTTTCTTTGTCTGTAGTTTGCGCGACTGCGCTAGGTGACAACATCAGCGCACATGCCAGTGTTGCTGTTATCAATGCACGAAACATATAGAGTTCCCTAGTTGTAGTTATAAAATGTTCAACAACATTATCCTAACTTTTAACCCAGGTATCGACCCCTAAATTGGCCATTTCATGAATTATTAATGAATTGAAACAAAAAAACCGACCACTTGGGTCGGTTTTTCGAGATGGTGTAATCGGTAGATTACAGCGCGTTGATTTTCGCGCTTAAACGGCTCTTATGACGAGCTGCTTTGTTCTTACCAATAAGACCTTTGGTTGCGTAACGGTCAAGAATTGGTTGAAGGCCAGTAAATGCCTGCTGTGCAGCCGCTTTATCGCCTGCTTCAATAGCAGTAATTACTTTCTTCAATTGGGTACGCATCATAGAGCGACGGCTCGCGTTGTGGCGACGGTTCTTTTCCGCTTGTACCGCACGCTTTTTAGCAGACTTAATGTTAGCCAAGGTGAACTCCTAAAATTCGTTATCTGTTTGCAATGGTTTTGTAGGGCGGGGAATATGCCTGTTTTTCGTCTTAAAGTCAAGTGCGAAGTTCGTTATTCGTTATTCGTACGCTTCGCTGTTCGTACGTTACACTGTTCGTTAAAGAATTAAACAAGGAGCGTTAATAATGACAAGAGAGTTAATAGTAACCGCGGTGGCTATAGAGCTGTGTTGCGAGATTTATAGCATAACTAGGTACTTTCCTGATTACGAAAAGTTTGGGTTAAAAAGTCAAATGCAAAGATGTGCGGTGAGTATTCCGAGTAATATTGAGGAAGGAGCGCACAGAGGTAGCAGCAAAGACTTCTTGCGATTTCTGTTTATTGCCCGAGGCTCACTTGCCGAACTTAAGACCCAGTTACGAATTGCTGTGCGACTTGGTTATATTAGATCAGACGAAAATGAATTATTATCACGCACATACCAATTATTAAATGCGCTAATTAATACGTTGAAGGTTCGAACAGCGAAGCGGACGAACAGCGAAGCGCACGAATAACGAATAACGAGGTTCCATTGTCTAAGTCCTTAGCTAAATCCGGCATTATCGTCAGCTTCATGACCCTGATCTCTCGTGTGCTGGGGCTTGCGCGCGATGTTGTGATTGCGAACTTAATGGGTGCCGGTGCCGCGGCGGACGTATTCTTTTTTGCCAACAAAATTCCTAACTTTTTGCGCCGATTGTTTGCTGAGGGTGCGTTTGCACAGGCGTTTGTGCCGGTGTTGACAGAATATAAGCAGGGCAAGACGCTGGATGAGCAGCGACTGTTGATTGCTCGGGTGGCGGGCACGTTGGGTACCTTGGTGACCATTGTTACGCTGGTGGGTGTGGTGTTGTCGCCGGTGGTGGCGGCGTTGTTTGGTACGGGGTGGTTTTTGGACTGGTACTATGACGGGCCGCAGGGGCATAAATTTGTGCTTGCCGCTGACTTGTTGCGTATTACCTTTCCGTACTTGTGGTTTATTACGTTTACCGCGCTAGCCGGGGCCATTTTAAACACCATTGGTAAGTTTGCTGTGGCGGCGTTTACGCCGGTGTTTTTGAATATTGCCATTATTGTGTTCGCTATTTGGTTAGGGCCTCAGCTGGAACAGCCGGAATATGCGCTGGCGTGGGGTGTGTTTGTTGGTGGCGCGGTACAGTTTGTGTTTCAAATTCCATTTTTGAAGCGTGCTGGGCTATTGGTGCGGCCGCGCTGGGGCTGGCGTGACCCCGGTGTGACGAAAATTCGTACCTTGATGATTCCAGCTTTGTTTGGGGTTTCGGTTAGCCAGATCAATTTGTTGCTAGATACCTTTATTGCGTCGTTTTTGATGAGCGGTTCGATTAGTTGGTTGTATTACTCCGACCGACTGCTTGAATTTCCACTGGGATTATTTGGTATTGCTATTGCGACGGTGATTTTGCCGGCATTAAGCTCACGGCACGTGAATAAGTCGGCGGATGAATTCAGCAGAACGCTTGATTGGGGTATTCGCACGGTGGTGTTGCTGGGCTTGCCGGCCATGGCCGGGTTAATTGTGCTGGCGGAACCCATGCTGATGGTGTTGTTTATGCGCGGTGAATTTACCCCAGAAGATGCTCGTTTGGCTTCTTACAGCCTTTTTGCTTATGGCTCAGGGTTGCTCAGCTTTATGTTAGTGAAAGTGCTGGCTACTGGTTTCTATTCGCGCCAAGACACCAAGCGGCCGGTAAAGTACGGCATTATCGCGATGGTGTCGAACATGGTGTTCAATATTATTTTCGCGATTCCTTTCGGTTATGTGGGCTTATCCATTGCGACCTCGCTTTCAGCTGCTTTAAATGCTGGCTTACTAGGCTACAACCTTTGGCGCGACGGTGTGCTGAAACGCTACCCCGGCACTTTGACCTATTTAACGAAGGTGACTGGGGCGGTTGTGGCCATGATTGCGGTGGTGTTGTATTTAGCGCCGTCGCGGCAGTGGTGGTTGGCGGCAGATTTTGTTGACCGGGTGTGGCAGTTGGCATTGTTGATCGGCGCCGGTGCGGGCACGTATTTGGTCGCACTCGTTTTGCTACGTGTGCTGAAGAGCAAAGGCGATATTAGATATTAGATATTAGATATTAGAGTTGATGTAACGGGTATTGGTGTTTTCTCTAATATCTAATATCCAATAGCTAATATCGCTCTAGCCTTTCATCGGTCTAAATTTGGTCTTTATTTGGACTTCCTGGCTATTCTCGACTAAACTCACTCCTGTAACCACCAATCAGGAGCAAGTACCATGTACACCGTTAAACGCCCCCGCGTGACCACCGTTTCAGGGTTTAAAAAAGAAATTGCCACTATGGATGTTAATGAACCGGTTTTGGTGACCCAGAACGGTGAGCCCTTGTACGTGGTGCAAGACCCTGCGCAATACGAAGCGATGCAAGAGCAGATGGCGATGTTGAAAATGATTGCACTGGCGGAAAAGGATGTTCGGGCTGGTCGTGTTGTTAGCCGCGACGAGCTGTTCAAAGGATTGGCAGAGGAGCTCGGCGCAGATGACGATCTCAATTGATTACACGACTCATTTTAAATCACAAGCGCGCGAGCACGTCAGGTTTCTTACAAAAAAAGTAGGGTATCGGTTAGCACAACAATATGTTGATACCGTACTTGATCGATTTGAGCAGAAAATTTATACGTTTCCGCAAGGGTGCGCTCGGTGTCAAGAAAGTGCGGAATTAGGTTTTGGTCAATATTATGAGTCTATTGATACCAAAGCGCAGGTTCGAATTATTTATCGGCTTGTCGAGGGCGATGACGCGCTTGTATCGACCTTGCTATTTATTCGAACAAGACAAAATTTGCGTGATCAGCTATTTCAGTTGGTATTAATGAGTCCTTAGTGTCTGGTGAGCGTTTGGCGAGCCTGTTATAATCGCCGCTTTGTTAATCGATTCTCTTCATTCCTGAATAATAGGCTTGTAACGCGCTGATGCAATTAATTCGCGGAATTCATAATATTCGACCTGAACACCGTGGGTGTGTACTTACTATTGGCAACTTCGATGGGGTTCATTTGGGTCACCAGGCGGTGTTGGCGCAGGTGAAGGCGCAGGCGCTTGCGCGCGGTGTACCGGCCACGGTGATGACCTTTGAGCCGCAGCCGCAAGAGCTGTTTCAGCCGGAAAAGGCGCCAGCGCGGCTGACGAATTTTCGTGAAAAACACATGGCGTTGCGTGCGCAGGGCATCGATCGGCACATTGTGATTGAGTTTAGCCGCAGGTTTGCGAATTTGCCGGCGCGTGAGTTTATTGAGCGTGTGCTTGTTGACATGCTTGGCGTGCAGTTTTTGGTGGTGGGCGATGATTTTCGCTTTGGCCACGGTCGTGAAGGTGACTTCGCGATGCTGCAACGAGCGGGCGCTGAGCTTGGGTTTGACGTAGTCGATACGCATAGTTACCGACAGCAACAGCAACGGGTTAGCAGTACCGCTATTCGTCAGGCGCTTAGCGCTGGTGAGTTTGGTCAAGCGGCGGCAATGCTGGGGCGGCCTTATGCTTTTGAGGGGCGGGTGGTGCATGGCGAGAAAAAAGGCCGCACTATTGGCTTTCCTACCGCAAATATTCAGTTAAAGCGCTTGCATTCACCCCTGCAGGGAGTTTTTGCTGTGCAGGTGCAAACCAATGATGGCAAAATGCATGCAGGGGTTGCTAATATTGGTCGTAGGCCGACATTGAATGGTGAGCGGGTGCAACTTGAGGTGCATGTGTTCGATTTTACCGGTGATTTATATGGGCAGCAGCTGACTGTGGTGCCGACGCACTTTGTTCGCGCTGAAGAAAAGTTCGCTGATTTTGCGCAACTGCAACAGCAGATAGCACGTGACGCTGAGGTAGCCCGGCGTTTGACGCCGGGTAGTGCGCAGCACTGTTAATCTGCGGGCTACAAAGTAGTTAATGTACGAGTTACAGATTAAAATTTGAGAATAACGACGCTTCGCGTCACCCGGCGTGAAACGCCGGGCTACAGGCCATGGCGTACGAAAAAGGAATCAAAAATGACCGACTACAAACACACACTGAATCTGCCGGAAACAGAATTTCCGATGCGCGGTAATTTGGCGCAGCGTGAGCCGCAGATGCTGAAGCAGTGGTACACCGACGACGTGTACGGCCTCATTCGCCAAGCCAAGGCGGGTAAGCCGGTGTTTATTTTGCATGATGGCCCTCCGTATGCGAATGGCGATATTCATATTGGTCATGCGGTGAATAAAATTTTGAAAGACATGATCGTGAAGGCGAAAACCTTGAGCGATTTTGACGCGCCTTATGTGCCGGGTTGGGACTGCCATGGCTTGCCGATTGAGCTGCAAGTTGAGAAAAAGCATGGTAAGCCGGGCAAGAAGTTAACGGTTGCTGAGTTTCGTCAAAAATGCCGTGACTATGCGTTAACGCAGGTTGAAGGGCAACGCGAAGACTTCAAACGTTTAGGTGTGTTTGGCGACTGGGATAACCCGTATTTGACCATGAACCCGCAGCAAGAAGCGGACAGTATTCGGGCGTTGGGTAAAATTATTGCCAATGGCCATATGCAACAGGGCTTTAAGCCGGTGCATTGGTGTACCGACTGTGGCTCGGCGTTAGCTGAAGCGGAAGTGGAGTACCAAGACAAGCGCTCGCCGGCAATTGATGTTGGTTTTACGCCGGTAAATACTGACCAACTGGTGGCCAAATTTGATCACCCTGAAGGGCATGCCGGTGAAGGCGAGGTGATGGTGGTTATTTGGACGACCACGCCATGGACTATTCCTGCCAACCGTGCCATTTCATTGCACCCGGCGCTTGATTACGCGTTGGTGCAGGTTGAAGCAACAGACGAGCGCCCAGCAATGCGCTTGGTATTAGCGGATGACTTAGTGAAGTCAGCTATGGAACGTTGGGGCTTTAACGACTACCACAAGCTTGGTTTTGCGAAAGGCGAAGCGCTTGAGAACTTGCAAGTAAATCACCCCTTGTTTGCGGACATTCAAGTGCCGTTAATTTTGGGCGAGCATGTTACAACCGAGTCGGGTACGGGTTGCGTGCATACAGCGCCGGGCCACGGTGTGGACGACTTTATTGTTGGTCAGCGTTATGGCATTGAGGTTTACAACCCAGTGGGTGACAACGGTGTGTACAAAGACGACACGCCAATGTTTGCTGGTCAGCACGTGATGAAGGCGAACGACAACATTGTTGAGGCGCTAAAAGCCGCAGGCCGTTTGGTTCATCATGAAGCCTACAACCATAGTTACCCGCACTGCTGGCGCCATAAAACGCCAATTATTTTCCGTGCTACGCCACAGTGGTTTATTAGCATGGACAAGCAAGGCTTGCGCGCGAAAGCTTTGGCTGAAATTAAGCAGGTTCGTTGGGTGCCTGAGTGGGGCCAAAGCCGCATTGAAAGCATGGTGGATGGCCGCCCTGACTGGTGTATTTCGCGCCAACGTACTTGGGGTAACCCTATTGCGGTGTTTGTGCGTCGTGACAATGACGAATTGCACCCGCGCACGCTTGAACTTATGGAAGAAGTGGCAAAGCGCGTTGAAAAAGACGGTATTCAAGCATGGTTTGACTTAGAGCCGGCTGAATTGCTAGGCGACGAAGCTGACCAGTACCGCAAAGTGACCGATACCTTAGACGTGTGGTTCGACTCAGGCGTGACGCATGAAGCCGTATTGAATAAAACACCGGGCTTGCAGTGGCCAGCCGACCTGTACCTTGAAGGTTCAGACCAACACCGTGGTTGGTTCCAGTCGTCGTTGCTAACCGGCGTTGCCATGTATCAAAAGGCGCCGTATAAGCAAGTGCTTACCCACGGTTTCACCGTTGACGGGCAAGGCCGCAAAATGTCGAAGTCTATCGGTAACGTTATTGCGCCATTAGAAGTGATGAACAAGTTAGGTGGTGATATTCTGCGTTTATGGGTAGCAGCGACCGACTACTCTGGCGAAATGACTGTTTCTGATGAAATTTTGAAGCGTGCGGCAGATAGCTATCGCCGTATTCGTAATACCTCGCGCTTCTTGTTGGCTAACATTAATGAATTTGAGCCAAGCCAGCACGCTGTTGCTACTGCTGATATGGTGGCGATTGATAAATGGATTGTGGCGCGAGCTGTGGCTTTGCAAGAGGAATTACTGGCGGCGCTTGACGACTATCAGTTCCACGTGGTGGTGCAAAAACTCATGCACTTCTGCTCAATTGAGCTGGGTAGCTTCTATTTGGACGTGATTAAAGACCGTCAGTACACGGCAAAAACCGACAGTACGGCACGCCGCTCATGTCAGACGGCGTTGTACCATATTGCTGAAATGCTAGTGCGTTGGTTAGCGCCAATTTGTAGCTTTACCGCACAAGAAATTTGGGATGCCTTGCCGAAGCAGTTAGCCAATGGTCAGGCGCGTAGCCAGTACGTATTTACTGAAAGCTGGTACCGTGACGCGGCACAAATTAGCGTGAGTGCTGCCGACAACGAGTTATGGCAAACCGTACTTGAAGTGCGTGACGAAGTGAACCGTACCTTAGAGCAAGCGCGTCGTGACGAACTTATTGGTGGTTCGTTGCAAGCTGAAGTGACCGTGTATGCTGTGCCAGATATTGCTAGCCAATTAACGAGTTTGGGCGATGAGCTGCGCTTTGCATTTATTACCTCAAGTGTGCAGGTGCAAGCTGTGAACGAAGCGCCAGCGGGTGCGGTGGCAACAGAACTTGATGGTGTCTGGGTGCAGGTGGCGAAATCTGCGCATGCGAAGTGCGACCGTTGTTGGCACCACCGTGAAGAAGTAGGCACCATTGCCGAACATCCAACTTTGTGTTCACGCTGTGTGACTAACGTGGATGGCGAAGGAGAGGAGCGTCGCTTTGCTTAATAAAATTATCGGAGAGAAACCAGCTGGTTTACAAAAACGAGCCAGTGGGTTGCGCTTTTTGTGGCTGACGCTTGCACTTATTGTGGTGGATCAATTTACCAAGCAATGGGTGATTCGTGTTTTCGATTTATACGAAAGCATTGAGGTAATGCCGTATTTAAATTTGACCTATGTGCGTAATATGGGCGCCGCGTTCAGTTTCTTGAGCGATCAAGGTGGCTGGCAACGCTGGTTATTCACATTTTTAGCCATAGCCGTAAGTGTTGTGTTACTGATTTGGCTGCGCCGCAACCCCGTGGGTATGTGGCGTCAAAACTTAGCGTTCTCGCTAATTTTGGCAGGTGCCATTGGCAACGTTATTGATCGTATTATTTATGGTTATGTCATTGATTTTCTTGATGTATATGTGAATGATTGGCACTGGCCAGCATTTAATGTGGCCGATATGGCAATTACTATCGGTGCAGTATTAATGTTACTAGAGGCGTTTTTCGAACAACGCCAGGAGCCTAAAGCATGATCAGTCGTCTCCCGATCGAACACGGTCGTGAAGTGATTTTGCATTTCACTATTAAATTAACCGATGACTCTGTTGCTGACAGTACCAAAATGTCGGGCAAACCAGCGAAGTTTCGTATGGGCGATGGTTCGCTTACTGAAAATTTTGAAGCGTGCTTGGTTGGTTTAAAAGCAGGTGATAACCGTGAATTTGAGCTTGCGCCAGAAGATGCTTTTGGCATGCCAAACAAAGATAACTATTATCAGGTAGATACCACCAAATTCGGTGCAGATCGGCCTGAAATTGGTCAAATTTTTACGTTTCCACAACCCGATGGCACTGAGCTTCCGGGCATTGTGCGCGCGATTAATGATCAGTTTGTGACGATTGATTTCAATCATCCACTGGCGGGCCAGCGAGTGCGTTTCGCCGTTGAAATCATTGAGGTAAATCCTTAGAAGCCGTTATTCGTCCGCTGCGCTATTGGTGCGCTTCGCTGTTCGTACGCGCTGCGCGCTGTTCGGAGATAAGAACTAACAGTGAGCGTAGCGAACGGACGAACAGCGCAGCGTACGAACAACGAATAACGCATTTGGAGTTAGATATGAATATTGTGTTGGCGAATCCGCGGGGGTTTTGTGCCGGTGTTGACCGAGCTATAACCATTGTCGAGCGCGCATTAGAAATTTTTGAGCCGCCTATTTATGTGCGCCATGAAGTAGTGCATAACAAATATGTGGTGGACTCGCTGCGCGATCGTGGGGCCGTGTTCGTAGATGAACTTCATGAAGTGCCAGATGACAGTATTGTTATTTTTTCCGCGCACGGGGTATCACAGGCAGTGCGGCAAGAGGCGAAAGACCGTGGGCTGCGGGTGTTTGATGCGACTTGCCCGTTGGTAACTAAGGTGCATATGGAAGTAACCCGCGCGAGCCGTAAGGGGCATGAGTGTGTGTTGATTGGCCATGCGGGGCACCCGGAAGTTGAAGGCACCATGGGCCAATACAACAATACCAAGGGTGGCATTTATTTGGTTGAGTCGGTTGACGATGTGGCAAAGCTGACGGTGAAAGACGCCAAGCAATTGCACTACATGAGCCAAACTACCTTGTCTGTTGACGACACGGCCGATGTTATTGATGCCTTGCGGGCGAAGTTTCCAGAAATTCAGGGCCCGCGCAAAGACGATATTTGCTATGCCACACAAAACCGTCAAGACGCGGTGCGTGAGCTAGCAGCTGAAGTGGATGTGTTGCTAGTGGTGGGTGCGCGTAACAGTTCGAACTCAAACCGGCTGCGTGAGTTAGCCGAGAAAATGGGTACGCCAGCTTACTTGATTGATGATGCTAGTTGTATTGATCAAGCGTGGTTAGCGGGCAAAACCAATGTTGGTGTTACGGCTGGCGCTTCGGCACCGGAAGTATTGGTGCAAAACGTTATTAAGCAGCTACAGGCGTGGGGCGGGCAAACTGTTCAAGAGCGCAGCGGCCGCGAAGAAAATATCACTTTCTCCATCCCCCCCGAACTCCGCGTGGTAGAGCTGTAGCTCGGCGTTTCACGCCGGGACGTGGCATGGCCACGGTCATTGCCGAAATGGCGGCGCTATTGCCCGTGGCATGGCCACGGCCTTTGCCGAAATGACGAGGATAACAGCGCTGTGCGCTACCCGGCGTGGAACGCCGAGACGTGGCATGGCCACGGCCTTTGCCGAAATGACGAGAATAACAGCGCTGCGCGCTACCCGGCGTGGAACGCCGGGACGTGGCATGGCCACGGCCTTTGCCGAAATGGCGAGAATAACAGCGCTGCGCGCTACCCGGCGTGGAACGCCGGGCTACGGTAATTTGGCGGAGCCAAATTACTGCCAACACTCGGCTGGGGTTTTTTGGTCGTTTTGATTAATGGACATCGTTGCACAATCTGTATCTGCGACTTGCGCGCCTTTTGCTGTAGCCGTTAACGTATATGTCTCGGCGGCAATGTTCGATACACTAAAATTGTAAAATTCGCTTGACGATGTAAAGCCCAGTTCAGCAATTGTTGCATAATTTGCATTGCGCAAGCGATACTCTTCTTGTGCCATTTGTAGTTTCATTAACTCGGCCATAGCGTCTGCTCTGCGGCCTTGCTGCACATAACTCACAAAGTTCGGGTAGGCAATTGCGGCAATAATACCAATGATTGCTATAACGATCATTAGTTCTATTAAGGTCATACCGCCTAACTTTTTTTCAACTTGCATTTATTCCACCTGTTTATACTATGCTTAGTGTATGCTCAATTAGTACTTCAAATTTGGAATAAACGCAATGCGTCAAGGGTTTACTTTACTAGAGCTTATAGTCACGTTGTTAATTCTCAGTATTGTGCTGGGCTGGGGTGTGCCTGCCACCATAGACATGGCACGCACCATGCGCTTGCAAGGGGCTGCGCAGGACACCTATGCGTTATTGCAGTATGCGCGCTCAGATGCGCTAAGCAGTGGCGAGAACCGCTTTGTAGTATGGGACGATGAAGACGGCGCTTGGTGTGCGGCTGTTGCTGACAATGACGACTGTGACTGTCTTACCGAAGATTGTTCGATTGACGGCGTATTGCGGCAAATTAATGGCAACGACTATGCGGGAGTGGTTTTTGCGTCCGCTAATTTTTCTGGCGGCGAGCATACGCGTTTTGATGCGATGCGTGGTTTAGCTGAAGGCAACGCCGGCACCGTAACTTACCAGTTGCGTAATAGCAGTAATGTGGTTGAGCAAGAAGTACGGGTGGTGGTAAGCACGCTTGGGCGTTTGCGCTATTGCCAAGAAGGCGGTGTAGGGAGCTATCCAGCATGTTAAAGCAGCGCGGCCTGTCACTAGTTGAACTTATGATCACCATAACGCTTGGCCTGATTCTTATGGCGGCGTTAACGTCGGTGTTTTCGAGCACCATAGGTACTAATTCTCGCAGTTTGAAGTTAAGTCAGTTGCAAGAAGAAGCAACTGCGGTGATGGATTTGCTTATTGGCGATTTAAAGCGCACGGGCTACCGCGCTAATGCCCATTTGTTAATTGTTGACCCGGACAATGCCGTAGCTGGGTTTAATAATACAATTACGGTTTCGCAACACCCTGACGAAACGGCCAATAGCTGTATTATTTTTGATTACGATGCCAATAATAATGCAGTTCATGATGGCGATACTGAACGCTTTGGGTACCGTTTGCGGAACGGCCAAATTCAGCGGCGCAGTGCAGGGCTTGGCTGTGCCGATGCGGGCTGGGAAGGCTTAACTAGCCCCGATTTAATACAAGTTGATGTGCTGGAGTTTGTGCTCACTGAACGGATGATAGACGTGGTGAACGAGCAAGTTGTGGATGTGCTTGCGGTAGTGTCGTTGCCAAGTGATGAGCAAGTTACCCGTGAGATAGCAACTGAGGTGGTGATACGTAATGCGTACTAAAGAGTCTGGCTTTGCCACGATCACGCTCACAGTATTGTTACTGTCTGTTATTATTTTGGTTACGCTTTATACGGCGCGCTTTAAAGTGCAAGAGCAACGTATTATGCGTAATCACGCCGGTATGCAAGAGGCAACCATGGTTGCTGATGCAGCCCTTGAACAAATGGTTATGCTAATTAACGCCGAGCGTTCTAACTTAGATCGCACCGTGGTGAGCAACATAGCTGGCGCAACGTACTCGGCAACGTTAAGCAGTGAGCGCTTTAATGGCACCCAATGGGGTAACGTGGATGTGGTGAATATCGCGCTGTCAGCTAATTCGGCCGACGGCCGTGCCACGCGTAATGTCAACCAGCAAGTAGCCGTGTTACCCATGATTCGTTCGGCACCTGACACGCCGGTTGCTATTAAGGGCAGTATGAATGTATCGGGTAACTTCCAGGTGGTGGCTAACCCTAATGGCGGTGGTGACGGCGTACCATTGTCTATTTGGACCGAAGGCGATGTAGACATTAACGGTAGCGGCTCTACCTGCGGGCAGCAAGAGTTTACCCAAGGCAACTGTTCGTCGCAGCCGTTTAGTGAACGGGGTGACCACGGTGTCGATATTTTGGATAACGACCCTAACTTTCCTGATGACCTATTGGAATATTTGTTTGGTGTTTCAGAGCCCAACTGGACCGATTTACGTGACTCAGCAACTCAAATTGTCAATAACTGCGACACGATTGGGCCCCATTCAACCGGGCTTATTTGGGTGGTGGGTAACTGCGCGCCTAGCGTGGATATTGGCTCGCCCGAAAACCCTGTCGCTTTGGTGATTCAAAACGGTAACTTAGCCATAAATGGCAATACGGTTGTTAATGGCTTGGTGTTTGCATTTAAAACGCCCAGCGATACCGGTGATTATGAGGTAAAACTCAATGGTGGCGCGACCATAAACGGCGCGGTTATGGCTAATTTTGATCCGGACTTGTCAAACGGTACCTTGATTGTGCGTTATCACGAAGAAATTTTAACCAATTTAGTTACCAATGATGCATTTAAACGGGTTACCCGTGTGGGAGGTAGCTGGCGTGATTTCTAAACTGGCTTACACTGCGCGAACGCGCGGTTTTACCTTTATAGAAGTGTTGGTGGCGCTCGTCATTATTGCTGTAGGCGTAGCCGGCTTGGTGAGCTTGCAGCGCACGTTTATACAAAGCTCAGTACGTGCAGCCGAACGTACTGCGGCACTTGAGCTAGCCCAGCATAGGTTAGAGGAATTGCGCTTTACCGTGTATCAAGACATTGCCGCAGGCAGCGATACCGTAGTGCGCGATGATAAAACCTACAGCTTAACTTGGAGCGTGGCGCCGCAATATTTTAATGGCCAATGGCGTACTACGGGTGACGCAAACTTGCCTGATCCACTGCCGCCTGAGCCTGATGCGAAGTCGGTTAACATTGAGGTGGCTTGGCAACAACGCGGTGGCGAAGACCAAACGCTTACTTTAGAGGGCTGGCTAGGGCGCTTAACCATGCGTGATGGCGGTTTAGCTGTAACGGCACCGCCACCGCGTAATGAACCCCGAGTGGTTTACAACCCAGGTGCTGCGCCTGAAGTTATTGCGGTGAAACTAACCGAAGACGATGCAGCGGTTGCTTACCAAGTGAAAGAAACCACGCGCCCTACGCCAACCGTGCAGCGTACGGGTGATAAGCTAACCGTGCGCTTTGATACGGTCACCTATGACGAAGCCACACAAACCCAGCGGGTAGAAGATTTTATTACGGTGAATTGCTCATGCGAGTTAACCGGCTTTGATGAAGGCGGTTTAACCCCGCAGCGGCTTACGCTAATCGATGGGCGGTTGGCGCTCGACCCCGATGGTGGGCGGCCCACGCGTAAAATAACCGGTGTGCCAAACCCCGATGCCGGCGATCAATCAGAGTTGTGTTTGCAATGTTGTCGTGACCACCACGATAACTCGACCATGGTGGCCAACGGTACCGTTTATAAGCACGACACCCAGCGCAATCAAGACGGTAACCACCGGCACTTTCGAATGGAAAATGGCGTACTGACGCAGGCCACAGGTAGTGGCGCGATTTACGATGAGTCGTGCCGTATGCGCCGTATTGACGGTTGGTATGCTATGTACCCCGACTGGCAGTTTTATGCGCTAACGGCAACCTCAGCTGATTACCTCATTAACCCTGCGGGTGCCGAAATCTATACCGATTATGTGCGCGACGTTGTTAAAGCACTAGTTATGGGCGACCCGTTACCGGCCGCGCCAGATGGCCGTGATATGTATGTGTATCCTGGTGGTTACCAACTTATTGGCCGTGGTATTTATTTAGATGACATGTCGCCTGAACATGAGTCAGTGGTGCGTCAAGCGATTGTAAATGGCGAGCTTGACTGGATAAGCAAAGTGCCATTTTATGAAGTAAACCTAACCTTGCTTGCCGACTGGCAAGCAAGTAACGAACCTGTAGCCGAAGTCACGAACGAGGCCATTCAAACCATAGTCAATGTTGACCAAGATTATTATGGTACTTATAGCCGAGGGCGCGTAACAGCCACTAGCACAGGTGCTTCTGAGATGACAGTAACGGCTAAAATGGGCAACGCTAGTGTACTTGGTAGTCAACCGGTTCATGTGAACGAACAAGGTAGTTTAAGTAGTAGCTTAACGGTTAATGTTGACGGTGAAATTGGCGACTTACCGCTTTACTCAATTACCGGCAATATTTACTGTTTACAGTTTAACGGGCAGGCTTGTAAAAACTCGCACTATAAAGACGTTTCGGTAACTGGTGTTGGGGTTGAGTGTACGTTCTCGAAACAAGGTAATGCCGATACCGGCTCGTTTGCTTGTAACGGCATTCCTGCGGGTACGACCACTACGATAAACTTCTACAAAGATGGCTTTAGTTTTAATCCGTCGTCTAAATCGTTTGTGCTGCTCGATAGAAACGAAACGGTTGAAGTGATTATGCAGGAAAATTGATAACTCGCACTTATACCCACCGATTATCCTGTGGTACTATCGGGTCACTTTTGCTGACCCGATAGGTTGCCTAAATTCCAATGTCTGTTGTTCTTGAAGCCCAACAACTCACGTCGGTTCGTGCGGGACGCACGCTATTCTCTGATCTGTCCTGGCAACTTGCTGCCGGCGAAATTCTGCATATTGAAGGCCCTAACGGTGCGGGTAAATCTACCTTATTACGTATTGTTGCCGGTTTGCTGCAGCCACTTGAAGGCCAAGTTTTGCTGTTTGGTCAACCACAACGCGATGACCCTGAGTACTGGCAACGACAAACCTTATTTATTGGGCATAAACCCGCCGTAAAGGCCGAACTTACGGCACTTGAAAACCTTTCTTTGCAAAGCCGTTTAGATGGCGTGCAGCTTGACGACCCGTGGCTGTTACTTGAAACCGTTGGCTTGCTAGGTTTGGAAGACATACCTGCGCAACAGCTATCGGCTGGACAGCAACGCCGCATTGCCTTGGCGCGGCTGTTTTATAGCGAAGCCAAGTTGTGGATTCTGGATGAGCCCTTTACCGCGCTTGATACCCGCGGTATTGAGTTGCTGCACCAACGGTTCGCGCAGCATTTAGAGGCGGGTGGCGCCTTATTGTTAACCTCGCACCAGCCGCTTACTTGGTCGGGCGAACGGTTGCAGCGTTTACGTATTGAGGTTGCTGATGAATAAGGCAAGCACGTGGCAATTTCTGCGTACTATTATGCAACGCGATTTGGCGGTTGCCTTGCGCCGCCGCAGTGACATTATTAATCCGCTTCTATTTGTTGTTATTGTGGTTACGCTGTTTCCATTAGCGGTGGGCCCGGGGCCTGACATTTTGGGGCGTATTGCAACGGGCGTTATTTGGGTGGCCGCCTTATTGTCGGCGCTACTGGGTTCAGAGCGGCTATTTCGCGATGACTTTTTAGACGGCAGCCTTGAGCAGCTGGTGTTGTTACCGGCGCCTTTACCTGTTCTGGCGCTGGGCAAGATTAGTGTGCACTGGTTGTTAAATGGCTTGCCGTTGGTGATCCTTGCGCCACTGTGTGCGTTATTACTAAAGCTACCGATTGATGCCTGGGGCATATTAATGCTTACCCTCTTAATAGGTACCCCAATGTTAAGTGCGATGACCGCGGTTGGCGCAGCGTTGACGGTGAGTTTAGGGCGTGGTGGGGCGTTATTAAGCTTATTATTGCTACCGTTGTTTATCCCTTTGTTGATATTTGCAGCGGCAGCCGTTGAAAGTACCCTAGTTGGTACATCTGCGTACGGGCAAGTGTTATTATTGGCCGGGTTAATGTTATTGACGCTAACGTTAGCGCCTTTGGCGGTGGCGGCAGCAATACGAGTGAGCGTGAATTAATATGTGGAAGTGGTTACATCCTTACGCAAAAGGCGAAGCAACCTACAGGTTGCTTGGCGCTTGGTTGCCGTGGCTGAGTGCTTTGGCGGCCCTGTTTGTGGCTGTCGGCTTGGGGTGGGGGCTATTTTACGCACCACCAGACTACCAGCAAGGTGACAGTTATCGCATTATCTTCATTCACGTACCGGCTGCGATGTTTTCAATGGGTGCGTACACCGGAATGGCCATTGCCGCGCTGATTGCGCTAGTGTGGCAAATTCGCACTGCAGAGTGGGCTATAGCGGCCATTGCGCCAGTTGGTGCAGTGCTTACTTTTGTGGCTTTGTTTACTGGTGCTGTATGGGGTAAACCCATGTGGGGCACGTGGTGGGAGTGGGACGCGCGGCTTACCTCTGAGCTTATTCTGTTGTTTTTATATATTGGCGTATTAGCGTTGTATTATGCCTTTAATGATGCGCGTACCGGCGCCAAGGCGGCAGCTATATTGGCACTTGTCGGCGTTGTTAATGTTCCTATTATTCACTTTTCTGTTTATTGGTGGAACTCGTTGCACCAAGGCGCCACTATTACAAAGTTTGAAAAGCCATCAATGCCGGTAGAAATGTTAACCCCGTTGCTGATTAGTATTGCTGGGTTTTTATTCTTAACCGCGGCGTTAGTTACGCAGCGCTTGCGCAATGAAATATTAAAGCAAGAGTTACATCGTCCTTGGGCGCAGCAACAGTTGGGTGTGGAGGCTGAGCATGGCGTTTGATAGCTGGCAAGAAGCCATCTGGATGGGTGGTTATGGATTTTATGTTTGGTTAAGCTTTGGTGTGTCGCTATTAGCAATTGGTATGTTAGTGGTACATGGTTTGCTGGTGCGCAAGAAGCTTGCCATCATGGCGGTGCAACAGCAGCAGCGCAAACAGCGTTTGGCACGGCGTCAACAGCAAGAGCGTCAAGCCCACAATGAACAGTCGCAAGTAAAAGGAGCGCAGTAGTTATGATTCCTCGCCGTAAAAAACGCCTTGCTTGGGTTTTGTCGTTGGTGGTTGGCGTGGCCGCCGCTATAAGTTTAATTTTGTATGCGCTAACGCAAAACATTGATCTGTTTTATACGCCATCAGAAATGATTGAAGGCAAAGGTAAAGACCTGACGCGGCCACATGTGGGCCAACGTTTGCGCGTGGGTGGCATGGTGGTTGAAGGTTCCGTGAAACGCAATCCACAAACGCTGGAAGTTAGCTTTAAAGTGACGGATACCGGCCCAGAAGTAACCGTGTTGTATACCGGTATTTTGCCCGACTTATTCCGTGAGGGGCAGGGCATTGTGGCGCAGGGTGTGTTGGTTGAACCAACAGTGCTAAAAGCCACCGAAGTGCTCGCGAAACATGATGAAGAATATATGCCGCCGGAACTGGCAGAAGCCATGAAGGGCATTAAACATGTGAACCCCAATCAGCCAAATTATACTGGGTCAAAGCAAGACGACGCGCAGGTTGACGAAAAACAGGGTGGCTATAACTAATGATTGCTGAATTTGGTCAACTAACGCTTGCCATGGCGCTGGCATTTTCAGCGTTGCTGGCGGTATATCCACTGTGGGGCGCGTGGCGGGGCCATAGCGGAGCAATGCTGTTGGCACGCCCATTGGCTTATGGTCAATTTATTTTCACAGCGCTCGCCTATGCCGCGTTAACCTGGGGTTTTGTCGTTAACGACTTTAGTATTTCGTATGTGGCGCACAACTCAAACAGCGCATTGCCCTTGGTATACCGCATTACTGCTGTTTGGGGCTCGCACGAAGGCTCGTTTTTGCTGTGGATGCTTATGCAAGCGGGCTGGATTGCGGCGGTGGCATTGTTGTCGCGGCGCATGCCTTTGACCATGATGGCACGGGTGTTGGCTATTCTGGGGTTGATCAGTATTGGTTTTTACCTGTTTATGCTAACGGTGTCGAACCCATTTGACCGTGCCTTACCGATGATTCCAGTTGATGGCCGCGACCTAAACCCGCTGTTGCAAGACCCCGGCATGATTTTCCATCCACCTTTGTTGTACATGGGCTATGTTGGCTTTTCAGTGGCTTTTGCGTTTGCTATTGCGGCGTTGTTAAGCGGCAAGCTTGATGCTTCTTGGGCGCGTTGGTCACGGCCTTGGGCAACCGCGGCTTGGTGCTTTTTAACATTAGGTATTGCACTGGGAAGTTGGTGGGCTTATTACGAACTAGGTTGGGGCGGCTGGTGGTTCTGGGACCCAGTTGAAAACGCAAGCTTTATGCCGTGGTTGGTTGGTACTGCGCTAATTCACTCGTTAGCGGTCACCGAAAAACGCGGTGCATTTAAGTCGTGGACCGTATTGCTCGCTATTTCGGCCTTCAGTTTGAGCTTGTTGGGTACCTTTTTGGTGCGCTCTGGCGTCATTGTTTCGGTGCATGCGTTTGCAACTGACCCTGCGCGCGGCCTGTTTATTCTGGGCTTGCTGGCGGTGGTTATTGGTGGCTCGCTGTTGTTGTTTGCATTGCGAGCTGGCGCGGTGAATAGTCACACCAAATATGAATTCTTTTCACGCGAGGTGTTATTGCTTGGCAATAACATTTTGTTGATGGCTGCTACTTTAGTGGTGCTGCTCGGTACGTTATTGCCGTTAGTGCACAAAGAGCTGGGCTTGGGCTCTATCTCAATTGGTGAGCCGTTCTTTAATCAAATGTTTACCTGGCTGATTGTGCCCTTTGTATTACTCATTGGGTTAGGGCCGCTGTTGCGTTGGCGACGCCAAGAACTCAAGCCAATTGCTGGTAACTTAGCTTTAGCATTGGTACTTGCCTTGGTTCTAGGTTTTGCTTTGCCATATGTGCTGGCTGACCAAGTTATGGCGTTGACTGTACTGGGCTTAGTCATGGCACTATGGATTGTTTTAACCTTAGTGACCGAGCTCAAGCAACGTATTCAGCAGCGCGGTCAAGGCTTAGCAAGTTTAACCAAGTTAGGCCGTAGCCACTGGGGCATGGTACTTGGTCATTTGGGGTTTGCGGTGACCTTGGTTGGTATTGCTGCAGTAAGTCAATATGAAGTTGAGCGCGATGTACGCTTAGCGCCCGGAGAGTCGGTTGTTATTGAAAATTACCGATTTCAGTTTGATCTTCTGAGCGAACAACAAGGACCAAACTATCTCACTGATCATGCAGAATTTTCGGTGTTCCGTATTAGCGGTGACAACGAACGCAAAATTGCTGACTTGGTCACCGAAAAGCGCTTTTATACCGTGCAACGTATGAGCATGACCGAAGTCGGGCTAGATTCAGGCTTTTTACGCGACTTATACGTGGCGCTAGGTGAACCATTAGACGACTCGACGAATCCTAATTCATGGGCGGTGCGCATTTATATTAAGCCGTTTGTACGTTGGATTTGGCTAGGCGCAATTATTATGGCTTTAGGAGGGGCGTTGGCGATGAGCGATAAGCGTTATCGCTCTGGCAAACTTGGCAAACTTGGCAAAAAAAGTCAGCCTAGCAAGCAGTCTTTAGCAGAAACACGAGGTGAACATGGCACAGCCTAGCAAACTAAAATGGGTTATTTTGGCGTTTCCGCTGCTGCTGTTTATTTGGCTGACGATTTTCTTGCTGCGCGGGCTGTTTTCTGACCCAACTGAGCTGAGCAGTGCCTTGGTGGGTAAACCGGTGCCGGCGTTTGAACTACCTGATGTGTATAACCCAGAGCAAATGCACACTGAAGCCGTGCTGAAAGGTCGGCCGATGCTACTGAATGTTTGGGCAACGTGGTGCCCCACCTGCCAAGCTGAGCATGCCTATTTAAATAAGTTGGCGGACGAGGGCGTGTACATTGTTGGCTTGAATTATAAAGACGATTCGCGCGCTAAAGCGGTCAATTGGCTGAATACATTAGGCGACCCATATCAAGTGAATTTGTTTGATGAGCGTGGCATGGTGGCCATTGACTTTGGTGTGTACGGTGCGCCAGAAACCTTTTTGATTAATATGAATGGTGAGGTTGTGTATCGTCACGTGGGCGATGTGAATGACCGCGTTTGGCAGCAGGTGCTTGGGCCTAAATATGAAGCCGAAATGGCGACCTATTTGAAACAGCCGATGGAAACTGAACCGGCGTCGGCGGGGGGGCAATCGTGATGCGTGTTATGACGATGTTCTGGTTACTGGTTGTGCTGGCCGTGAGCAGTGCTTATGCGGCAAACTTGCAAACCTACACCTTTGACGACCCTAGCAAAGAGGCTTTGTTTCGTGAGCTCATTAACGAAATTCGTTGCCCAAAATGTCAAAATCAAACCATTGCCGACTCGGACGCGCCTTTAGCCAAAGATTTGCGCGATAGAACCTATTTAATGGTGCAAGAAGGCGCAACCAAGCAAGAAGTCATTGATTATATGGTAGCGCGCTACGGTGACTTCGCCTATTACCGACCACCAGTACAAATGAGTACTTTGGTGCTGTGGCTTGGGCCATTGGTGGTTATATTGGGCGGTGCTGGCGTTATTTTGTGGCGAGTACGCTCACGCTCAAATACTGATGTGGGGTTATCAGCCGAAGAACAAGCGCAGTTAGCTAAATTAAGCGCTGCCAACGCT
Source organism: Pseudidiomarina woesei (assembly GCF_001418345.1). Taxonomy (GTDB): domain Bacteria; phylum Pseudomonadota; class Gammaproteobacteria; order Enterobacterales; family Alteromonadaceae; genus Pseudidiomarina; species Pseudidiomarina woesei. The sequence continues at coordinate 758,171 of NZ_LIPW01000001.1, read as the reverse complement.
GTCGAAAGCACTGATGCTGCTAACCAGCAAGCCGGGCGAAACAAAGGTAACCAGTCATGATTATTCATATTGCCTTAATTGCTGCTGTGGCTATTAGTGGCGCCCTATTTTTACTTATTACTGGACGCAAGCAACGGGAACAGCAGCGTACTCGGCTTGATGTCAACCGTGAGCTGTACCAGCAGCGCAAAGAAGAGCTCGTGCAAGAGCGCGATGACGGTTTGCTTACCGCTGAGGCTTACGCACGGGCTAATGACGAACTTGATAAGCGCTTTGTGTCTGAAAATACCGAACTAGAGCAAGTTCATGATCAGCAGGTAGGCCGAAACATATGGTTGCCGGCAATTATTGTTCTGGTACTTACGGTTGTTTTTTATGCCTTATTTGGTAGCTGGAGTTTGCAGCGCCAAGCGGATGAAGCGCTTGAGCAACTACCAGAGCTTGGCAAGAAGGTGCTTATTAATGCCGATGCGCAAACTACTCGCGAAGAGCTTGAAACCTTTGCTTTAGGGTTACGCCAACGCTTGGCTGCGGAACCTAATGATGCTGTTGCTTGGTTGGTTTATGCCCGTAGTATGTCGGCGTTAGGCCAATTAGAGCAAAGTGTTGATGCTTATAAAAAGTCATTGAGTATTGAGCCTAACCGGGTGGGTACACTGGTTAGCTATGCGCAGTTGTTGCTGCAAACCGGTGACGAAGACTTTATGCCTGAAGCGGCGACCATGTTGCGTCGTGTGCTTGAGCAAGAACCGAGTAACCAAGAAGCCTTGTCGTTATTAGGTTTTGTGGCGTTTCAACGCGGCGATTGGCAACAGGCAGTAACCGCTTGGGAGTTATTGCTGCAACAAATTCCAGAGTCAGATGAGCGCTACGGGCCAGTGGCAACCGCGGTTGCCGATGCTAAGCAACGTTTAGTTGCTGGCGAACTTGAGCTGACTGTCACCGTAAATATTACCGATGAAGCCCGTGCGTCGATACCAGACGGCGCAACGTTGTTTGTTTATATTCGCGCCGCCGAAGGGCCAGGCATGCCAGCAGCGGTCGTGCGTCAGCCGGTTTCGGAGTTTCCGGTGACGGTGACTTTGTCGGATGCGAATGCCATGTTGCCAGACTATCGCATGAGTCAATTGAACCAATGGCAGGTCATGGCACGTATATCAGCAGATGAGCGGATAGAAGCTGAGCCCGGCGACCGTGATGCCGAGCCATTGATTATAGACGCCGCCACCACCCGTGTTGAGTTAGTCATAAGGTAGTATTAATGAATAAATGGATAGTTATGGCAGCAACATTGCTGCTTGTTACAGGCTGTGCCAGTGCACCCAAAGACGACCCGTGGGCAGACCCTAAAGACCCGTACGAAGAATTTAACCGCGACATGTGGGAATTTAACGAAGAACTTGATGATGCGGTGCTGCGTCCGGCAGCGAAGGCATACGGCTACATTCCAAAGCCGGTGCGTACGGGGTTATTGAATGCAGCAGAGAACTTAGACGAAGTTTCGTCGTTAGTGAATAACCTGTTGCAAGGCAAAGTAGTAGACGCTGGTGTTTCGTTTTGGCGTTTTACTATCAACAGCACCGTCGGCGTGCTAGGTGTATTTGATGTCGCCACCGAAATTGGCATAGACCGGCGTGAAGAAGGCTTTGGCGAGGTATTGGCCGCCTATGGCGTGCCCGACGGCCCTTATTTAATGTTGCCAGGTATGGGACCAACAGTTCCTGTTGACCGTGGCGGCGACGTGGTCGATGGCATGTACTTTCCGTTGGATAACTTAAGTGGCCCTTTGAGTGCCGCGCGCTGGGTAATAAAAGGGCTTGATACGCGCTTACAACTTATTGAACTTGAACCCATGTTGGAAGACTCACTAGACCCTTATTCGTTTGTCAAAGAGTCGTACTATCAACGCTGGTTAGATAAGAAGTTTGATGGCAACCCACCGGAAGAACCTCAAGAAGAAGAGCTTAGCGAAGACTTCTACGATCAATTTTAACCTGCTTTTTGCCCCGTTTATGCCGCCAAGCCTTGCACCATGCAAGGCTTTCGCGTTATAAAAGCCCGTCACATTTATAAGTTACATAACTATAATTACATTTCATTGAGGAATTCTTATGAGCCAGGCGCCTTCTAAGTCTGAACTTTGGGGTCATCCCAAGGGCCTGTATGTGCTATTTACAGCCGAAATGTGGGAGCGATTCTCTTACTACGGCATGCGCGCACTTTTAGTTTTAACCCTTGTTGCCGCCACTGAAGCCGCAAACCCTGGGTTTGGTATGAGCGACGCGGACGCCTTGTCGCTTTACGGTATGTACACGGGATTAGTTTATTTTACGCCGCTTATTGGTGGTTGGTTAGCCGATAACTATTTAGGCCAACGCCGCTCTATTTTATTAGGCGGTATTTTAATGGCGGCAGCGCAGTTTACTCTGTTTGCCGCAACCCCACACAGCCTTGAATTATTTTATGTGGGCTTGGGCTTATTGATTGCTGGTAACGGTTTATTTAAGCCAAATATTTCAACTATTGTTGGCGACTTGTACGAACAAGGCGACGCTCGCCGTGATAGTGCATTTTCAATTTTCTATATGGGCATTAACTTAGGTGCCTTTATTGCTCCGCTTATTACCTCTACCTTAGGTGAAAGTGCTGACTACGGCTGGCGCTGGGGGTATTTTGCAGCAGGCGTAGGTATGACGTTAGCCGTGATCACCCAAGGCTTGTTCTTCCAACGCTTCTTGGGCGATGTGGGTAAAATTCCTGGCGCCAAACGCGACCGTGACGCCACCGGTGGCGTGAAAAAACCACTGTCGAAAGTTGAGCACGATCGTTTACGCGTTATCTTGTTTTTGTTTGTGTTTGTGACGGTATTCTGGTTGGCGTTCGAGCAGGCCGGCGGCCTCATGAATATTTATGCCGAACGATTTACCGACCGAATGATTGGTGCTACCGAAATACCCGCTGGTTACTTCCAGTCATTAAACCCACTGTTTATTTTACTTTTTGCTCCGGTTTTCTCGTTTTTGTGGGTGTGGTTGCACAAAAAAGACAAGAGTCCTGATGCCCCAATAAAAGTATTTGCTGGCCTCATTTTAACCTCCATTGGTTTTGTTTTCTTGATTTTGGGTCTGTTCGAAATTCAAGTAACCGGCAAAGCCAACATGATGTGGTTAGTACTGGCGTACATGTTCCACACATTAGGCGAGTTATGTATTTCGCCAGTTGGTTTGTCATTGATGACTAAGTTAGCTCCGCTACGTTTGGCCTCGTTAGTCATGGGTGTTTGGTTCCTCATGCCAGCCATTGCAAGTTATTTAGCAGGTATGGTCGGCGCCTTTAGCGAACAAGCTGACAAGTACGAATTTTCAATTAACTTGGCGCAGTCTATTGGATTGGAAGCACAATATTCTGGTTTGTTAGTTGTGTTTGGCGGCGTGGCTGTAGGCCTATTGTTCTTTGCCGTTATTTTGTGGCTTATTTCAGGTATGTTGGTTAACTGGATGCACGGTGCTGAACGCGTTGCACCAACCACTGTTGCTGAAGGTGTAGAACAAGAAATTGAAGCAGTAGCTGAGCATGAAGGCTTAGGCGATAAAGCTGAGAAAAAATAGTTTTTGATATTAATAAGGATATTTGAGCATGGTTAAAAAAGTTGTGATTCCGGTGGCAGGTCTGGGGACGCGGATGCTGCCAGCAACCAAAGCAATTCCAAAAGAAATGTTGCCTTTGGTTGACCGGCCGCTTATTCAGTACATTGTGGAAGAATGCGCTGCTGCGGGGCTAACTGATATTATTTTGGTAACCCACTCAAGCAAAGGTGCCATTGAAAACCACTTTGACTCCAACTACGAGTTAGAAGACATGCTGAGCAAGCGCGCAAAAGATCAACTTTTGGCTGAGGTGCAGTCCATTTGTCCAAAAGGCGTAACGGTTATGGCCGTGCGCCAAGATGAAGCCAAAGGTCTCGGCCATGCCGTGCTCTGCGCGCGCCCACTTATTGAAGACCAACCGTTTGCGGTGGTGTTACCAGATGTTCTGGTGGACGAAGCAAGTTGTGACTTAACGCGTGATAACTTAGCTGAAATGGTGGCCAACTTTAATAGTACCGGCGCAGCGCAAGTCATGGTCGAGAAAGTGCCGGCTGCCATGGTCAATCAGTACGGTATTGCCGACATTAACGGCGTTGAGCTTCAGGCGGGTCAGCAAGCACCGATAAAGCAGCTCGTTGAGAAGCCGCCGGTTGACGAAGCGCCTTCTGACTTAGCTGTGGTTGGGCGCTATGTGTTCCCCGCGGCGTTATGGGCGTTGCTAGAGAAAACCCCCGTTGGCGCTGGCAACGAAATTCAGCTAACTGACGCCATGGCCATGTTGCTTGAACAGCAACCAGTAAACGCGTACTACATGAAAGGCAAGAGTCATGATTGCGGTAACAAGCTGGGCTACGCCCAAGCCTTTGTTGAGCATGCCATGCGCCATCCCGCCTTCGGCACCGACTTCACCGCATGGCTGAAGGGACTGTAGCCCGGCGTTCTACGCCGGGTAGCGCCAAGCGCTGTAAATCTCGAATCTTCCTCCTAGAAATCGCGGTAAAGTTCAGCGATGACGATGCTGCGCATCACCCGGCGTGTAACGCCGGGCTACGTCTTAGCGATGATCACGGCGCGACGCGGGGCTGGGTAGCCTTCGATGGTGCGGCTGTGGTCGGCTGGGTCGAGGAAGTCGACTAGCGACTGGCCTTGCATCCATTCGGTGGCGCGCTGTTCTTCTAGTGTTGTTAGCGATTCGTCGACTACGCGTGCGTTTTTGTAGCCGCAGCGTGCTAACCAGTGCAGTAGGGCTTTGCTGCTTGGTATAAACCAGACGTTGCGCATTTTGGCGTAGGTTTCGCCGGGTACGAGTACGGTGTGCTCGTCGCCTTCTACAACGAGTGTTTCTAGTACTAACTGGCCGCCGGGTTTGAGTTGTGCGCGTAGCTGGGTCAAAAAGTCTATTGGTGAGCGGCGGTGGTAGAGTACGCCCATGCTAAATACGGTGTCGAAGGCCTTTAGTTCGGGTAGGTCTTCGACGCCGAGTGGGAATAAGTGAGCGCGTTCTTGTAGTTCTGGCGGCATAAAGCTGCGTACGGCCATAAATTGGGCCATGAACAATTGGCCGGGGTCTACTCCCCATACTTGTTCGGCGCCGGCTTCAAGCATGCGCCATAGGTGGTAGCCGCTGCCGCAACCAATATCTAATACGTGTTGGCCGCGCAATGGCTTCGCGCCTAGGTTGTCGGTGTTGGTGGCTGCATCTGTGCCTTGGTTGTGCAGGTGTGGCAGTACGCGTTGCCATTTGAAGTCGGAACGCCATTCGGTGTCGATGTGTACGCCGTGCAAATTAAATGGGCCTTTGCGCCATGGTACGAGTTGCATCATGAGGCCGCGAATGCGGTTTTGTACGCCTTCGCTAATGTTGTCGTTTTGGACGGTTACGGTGTCGGCCAACGACACTCGGTGAGCCTCAAGCTTGGGTAGTTGCTCAACGCTGCGCAGCCATTTCGGTAGTTCGCCGTGTTGTTGTTCTTTTTGCCAGCGTTCAAGTTGGGCGGGCAGGGTGGTTAGCCATTGTTGTAGTGGCGACTGGGCTACGGCGACTAGGTCTTGCTTGAATAAATTCATGCGTTGTCCTTAACGGGCTGTTTTTTCGGGGCTTTGACGGCTAGCATGGCGGCGAAGTTGTAGCATTGAAACCATACTTGGGTGTGGCTAAAACCAATGTCGCGCAGGCGTTGGTGATGGGTTTCAAGGGTATCAACGCGCATGACGTTTTCGATGGCTGCCCGTTTTTGTGCGATTTCGAGTTCGCTGTAGCCGTTGGCGCGCTTGAACTCGTGATGAATGTCGACAAGCAAGTTGTTCATGGTTTCGTCGGTGCTGCGGAATTTTTCGCTGAGTAACAATACGCCGCCTGGTTTTAAGCCGTCATAAATTTTTTGCAGTAGCGCTTGGCGTTGCTCGGGGGGCACAAATTGTAAGGTGAAATTCATGACTACGACCGATGCGTTAGTCAGCTCCGATTGCTGAATGTCTTCGCAGCGCACGGTTACGGGCACGTCGCTGCGATAGCCGCTTAGGTGCAGTTGGCAGCGCTCAACCATGGCGGGCGAGTTGTCGATGCCGATAACTTGAACATCCTGTAAACCTGCGACGTTTTGGCGCATAGCCAAGGTGGCGGCGCCGAGCGAGCAGCCTAAGTCATACAAGTTCGAATTTGCCTGGGCGAAGCGTTTGGTCAGTTGGCCAATACCTTGCAATATACTTTGGTAGCCGGGCACCGAGCGGTTGATCATGTCGGGGAAAACTTCGACCACGGTTTGATCAAATACAAAGTCGCTCACTTGCGGCAAGGGTTCGGCAAATATCGAGTCTTTTTTAGTCATACGGGCAATTAATCTTTAGCTGACAGTCAGGTCGAGTATTTTAACACAGTTACTGACAATCGGCGCCAGTCCGTTATAATGTGCAGCTTTGTAAATTCTAATTTTGTGGTAGGGACAATCCCATGCGTAGCCATTATTGTGGACAGCTTGAAAGCAGCCTTGTAGATCAGTCAGTTACTTTGTGTGGCTGGGTAAATAAACGTCGTGATTTGGGCGGTTTAATTTTTATTGATATGCGCGACCGTTCTGGTTTAGTGCAGGTGGTGTTTGATCCAGATCAACAGGCTCTGTTTGATACTGCAAATAAGCTGCGCCAGGAGTTTTGTATTCGCTTAGTCGGCACGGTGCGAGCTCGCCCAGAAAGCCAAGTGAACAAGAACATGGCCACAGGTGCGGTGGAAGTGATGGCGACTGAGCTTGAAATTATTAGTCGTGCCGAGCCATTGCCGATTGATTTTAATCAGCAGGTGAGTGAGGAGCAGCGTCTACGCTTCCGTTATTTAGACTTGCGCCGCCCAAATATGAACCACAATTTGCAGTTCCGCGCCAAAGTAACCAGTGCTGTACGTCGCTTTTTAGACGACAACGGCTTCTTGGACATTGAAACACCGATGCTAACCCGTGCGACGCCGGAAGGTGCACGTGACTACTTGGTGCCAAGCCGTACGCACAAAGGTAAATTTTTTGCCTTGCCACAGTCGCCGCAGCTGTTTAAACAGTTATTAATGATGTCTGGTTTCGACCGTTACTACCAAATTGTGAAGTGTTTCCGCGACGAAGACTTACGCGCAGACCGTCAGCCAGAATTTACCCAAATTGATATTGAAACGTCGTTTATGACGTCTGATCAAGTGATGGCGGTGACTGAAAAGATGGTCCGCCAGTTATTTAACGACATGTTAGACGTTGAGTTAGGCGACTTTCCGCGCATGACGTGGCATGAAGCAATGCGCCGTTTTGGTAGCGACAAGCCAGATTTGCGTAACCCACTTGAATTAGTAGACGTCGCTGATTTGCTAACCGACGTTGAATTTAAAGTATTCTCGGGCCCTGCGAATGACCCGAAAGGGCGCGTGGCGGCACTAAAAGTACCCGGCAAAGCCGAAGCGATTTCACGTAAAAACATTGACGAATACACCGCCTTTGTTGGCATTTATGGCGCCAAAGGCTTGGCGTGGATGAAAGTGAATGACCTAAGCGCTGGCCGCGATGGTATTCAGTCGCCGGTACTGAAATTTATTCCAGATGATGCGCTGAACGGTATTTTGGCACGCACCGAAGCGGCCAACGGCGATATTATTTTCTTTGGTGCTGACAAAACGACTGTGGTTGCCGAAGCTATGGGCGCGTTACGCTTGAAAGTCGGCCAAGATTTTGAACTTGTGAGCGATGAGTGGCGCCCATTGTGGGTGGTTGATTTCCCAATGTTTGAAGAGCATGACGGCCGTTTGCATGCTATTCACCATCCGTTTACCGCGCCTGTTGGCGTAAGCCCAGAAGAACTGAAAGCCAACCCGGAAGCGGCATTGTCAAACGCTTACGACATGGTGCTTAACGGCTGTGAAGTGGGCGGTGGCTCGGTACGTATCCACAATAACGAGATGCAGCAAGCTGCATTCGAAATTTTGGGTATTGGCAAAGAAGAAGCACAAGAGAAATTTGGCTTCTTACTCGAGGCATTAAAGTACGGTACGCCACCACATGCGGGCCTGGCTTTTGGTTTAGACCGTTTGGTGATGTTGATGGTGGGCGCAAGCTCTATTCGTGAAGTGATTGCCTTCCCGAAAACCACCACGGCCGCCTGTGTGTTGACCGACGCACCGGGGCTTGCCAACCCAGAGGCATTGGCAGAATTGAATGTTGCTGTTACGGTAAAGGATAACGACTAACCAGCGTCTAACCACCGTCTAACCACCGTCTAACCTAGGTGCAGTGAACAGCAAGCTGACAGGAGCGAATCATGGCCATTATTCTGGGAATTGACCCAGGCACACGCCTAACCGGCTATGGTGTGATTCGCCAATCTGGCAAGCAGTTAACTTACTTGGGTAGTGGCTGCATTAACGTCATGCGCAGCCTAAAAGGCGAAGCCGAACCCACACTTGCCGATAAGCTTAAAGTTATTCATGATGGTGTAGCTGAGCTTATCGCGCAATTTCAACCCAGCGAATTTGCGATAGAACAAGTGTTTATGGCGCGCAACCCTGACTCCGCATTAAAGCTTGGGCAGGCGCGTGGCGCGGCCATTGTTGCTGCAGCTTCGGCTGGCCTGCCCGTGGCAGAATATGCAGCGCGCTTAGTGAAGCAGGCCGTGGTTGGTACCGGCGCTGCTGATAAAACACAAGTGCAACACATGGTCATGGCCATGTTACAGTTACAGCACAAGCCGCAAGCTGATGCGGCCGACGCGTTGGCCGTGGCCATTTGCCATGCCCATACGCAAACCCAATTGATTAGAACAACAAGGGGACGTGCGTGATCGGACAACTCACCGGCACTTTAATTGCTAAACAACCACCCGAAGTGCTTATTGATGTAAACGGCGTTGGCTACGAAGTACAAATGCCAATGACCTGCCTGTATGAATTACCTGACATTGGTGAAACCGTTAAGCTGATCACGCATTTTGTGGTGCGCGAAGACGCGCAATTGTTGTATGGCTTCAACACCTTTGCTGAGCGCACTCTGTTTCGTCAGCTTATTAAAGCGCAAGGCGTAGGGCCGAAGTTAGCGCTGACCATTATGTCGGGCATGACAGTGCATCAATTTGTTCATGTTGTGACGCACGACGACGTGTCTAGCTTAGTGAAGCTTCCTGGTGTTGGCCGTAAAACGGCTGAGCGCTTGGTGGTTGAAATGCGCGATCGTTTGAAAAACTGGGGTACTGCTACTCCGGCAACAGACGCTGCGCCGATAGAATTTGGCGACATGAACCCGACCATTGCCGGCGGTTCGCCACGTGACGACGCGCTAAGCGCCTTGTTAGCTTTGGGCTATAAGCCAGCACAAGCGGAAAAGGCGGTAGCGGCAGCGCTAAAGGCGGAGCCCCAAGCTGCCAGCGATGTCCTCATCCGTTTCGCATTGAAGAACATGTAACGACAACGACGATATCAGCTATTGGATATTAGATATTAGCTAAATACCCGATACATCTGCTCTAATATCCAATATCTAATAGCTGATATCGCACTAGGGTTTTCAAGATGATTGAGCCAGATCGTATTAACCAGCCACAGGCAATGGCCGACGATGAAGTGATTGATCGCGCTATTCGGCCGAAAATGCTCGCCGACTATACCGGCCAGAGCCACGTGGTTGCGCAAATGGAAATATTTATTCAAGCCGCCAAGCAACGAGCTGAGGCGCTCGATCATTTGTTGATTTTTGGGCCGCCAGGCTTGGGTAAAACTACTTTAGCTAATATTGTCGCCAATGAATTGAATGTAAATATCCGGCAAACTTCGGGCCCAGTACTCGAAAAGGCAGGTGATCTTGCGGCATTGTTAACCAACTTAGAAGCTCACGATGTGTTGTTTATTGATGAAATTCATCGTTTGAGCCCTGTGGTGGAAGAGATTTTGTATCCGGCCATGGAAGACTATCAGTTAGATATTATGATAGGTGAGGGGCCGGCAGCGCGTTCAATAAAATTAGATTTGCCGCCGTTTACGCTTATTGGCGCCACCACCCGTGCGGGTGCGTTGACGTCACCGTTGCGAGATCGTTTCGGTATTGTGCAGCGGTTAGAATTTTATAGTGTTGAAGAGCTAACAAAAATTATTGCGCGTTCGGCCAGTTATTTAAATTTGAACTTAGAAGCCGATGGCGCCCTGGAAATTGCGCGTCGTTCACGTGGTACACCGCGCATAGCTAACCGTTTGTTGCGGCGGGTGCGCGACTTTGCGGAAGTTAAAAATAGCGGCCATATTGATCAGCCAACGGCCGCCGCCGCATTAGCAATGGTTGATGTGGACGAAGCGGGTTTTGATTATATGGATCGCAAATTGCTGCTCGCAATTATTGAGAAATTTATGGGCGGCCCGGTAGGTTTAGATAATTTGGCTGCGGCCATTGGTGAAGAAAAAGATACTATTGAAGATGTACTTGAGCCGTATTTGATTCAGCAGGGTTTTTTGCAGCGTACGCCGCGTGGTCGCATTGCGACGCCACACGCCTACGCCCACTTCGGCCTTGGGAAGAGCAACGACGCTATCAGCTAGCTGATATCAGGGAGGGATGTAGCGGGTATCTAGCTAATATCTAATATCCAATAGCTAATATCGCTTTTGCTCTACAAAAAAAAGCCCGCTCAAAGGAGCGGGCAAAATACAGAACAACAAGGAAGTTAAATCCAGGGAACAATAACAGGAAGAAGTGACAACCGGTCTCTTCGTATCTGGTATCTGACGCGCATTATACGCAGGCCGGACCAGCTTTCAAACGAGAAAAATTGTATTTCACATAAGTTTTACTAATGCGATGGTTTTATTGTTGGTTGAAATATAACCTAATCAGAATTGGTCTTACCAAAATAAACCGCGAAAATTAAGGGTTTTGTAAAAATTGGTTAGATCGTTATGATAAAAAAATGTCTGGTGTAAAATTGAACAAGTTAACATTTTCATGGCCCATACGGGTTTATTACGAAGACACAGATGCAGGCGGTATCGTTTATTATGCTAACTATCTCAAATTCCTTGAGCGGGCCCGTACGGAATGGCTACGATCGTTAGGAATAGAACAAGATACTTGGCTTGCACATCGGCTTGGGTTTGTGGTGCGTCAGGTGCAAATGGATTTGTTGGCGCCGGCGCGATTTAACGATGAACTGATAGTGACGGTTGTGGTCGAAAAGCTCGGACGCGCTTCGGTGGTGTTTTCGCAGCAGGTGCTGTCGGGGCAACCGGGCCATGAAACAATTTTTTGTCAGGCGCAAATTAAAGCGGCCTGTGTAAATTTAGGGCATGCTGGTGAAGCCGTGCGAGCGGTGCCTATGCCAGCCGAAATTTTTGAGGTATTAAAACGTGCAAACTGAATTGTCGATAACCGCACTTATTCTTGAAGCAAGTATTGTTGTGCAACTGGTGATGTTGCTGTTGCTGGCGTTCTCAGTAGTGGGTTGGATGATGATTTTTCAACGTGCCAAAGTCATCAAGAGTGCGGCTCAAGAAGCCTTGAAGTTTGAGGACAGGTTTTGGTCGGGGGTTGATTTAACGCGTTTGTTTCAAGAGGTTTCGGCTCGAGCACAAAATGCCTCGGGCATGGAAAAGCTATTTCATGCTGGGTTTAAAGAGTTTGCACGGTTGCGCAACAATCAAGGACTGAATCAACAGCAAGTGTTGGATGCTTCGTACCGAGCGATGCGAGTGGTGCACTCGCGAGAGCTTGATGGCCTTGAAAATAATTTGAGTTTTTTGGCGACCATTGGCTCAATAAGCCCTTATGTGGGTTTATTTGGTACTGTCTGGGGTATTATGAATGCGTTTATTGGCTTAGGTGCGGTGCAGCAAGCAACGCTAGCCATGGTTGCACCGGGTATTGCTGAAGCATTGATTGCAACGGCGATGGGCTTGTTTGCGGCGATTCCAGCGGTTATTGCTTACAACAGATTCAGCTATCGCGTTGAAAAAGTAGATAATCAATATGTAAATTTCATGGACGAGCTGATGGCAATTTTGCAGCGTCAGGGCAGCGCGAAAAAGGCGGGTGCTGAAGCATGATGACGGTAACCCGTAGACGTCGTAAGCAGGTGTCGGAAATTAACGTGGTGCCCTACATTGATGTCATGTTGGTGCTGCTGATTATTTTTATGGTTACTGCGCCACTTATTACGCAGGGTGTTAAAGTAGACTTGCCGAAAGCTTCCGCAGAGCCGCTTGATCCTGAAAGCGAGCCACCAATTGTTGCTTCGGTTGATCGTGATGGTAATTATTTTTTAAGCACGGCAAATGATCCGAACGCTGCCATTGGTGTGGTTGATTTAGCTGTGATGGTGCAGGCTGAGTTGCAGGTAAGCCCGAACCGCCCGGTGGTGGTAAAAGGCGATGGCGCGGTGCAGTATAATCAGGTTGTACAACTGATGGTGTTGTTGCAAAAAGCTGGGGTGCCGCAGGTTGGCTTAATGACCGATAGTTCTGCTACTCCTAAAGCAGGTGGCTCATAATGTCCAAGCAAGATGTGTCTAAGCCGCTCGCGGCGAAGCAAACATCAACGGCAGCGACGAGCTGGACCATGCCGCTAGTTTGGTCGGTGTTAGTGCACGTTGTCGTGGTGGGGCTGATGGTTTGGGGGATGAACTTTCAGACCCCATTTGAGCAGCCTATTGAGCAGCCTATGCAGGTGCAATTGAATAGTGATACGCCCGAAGAACAGCTAGATAATCAAGAAATTGTGCAGGCGGTTACGGTCGATCAAGCTGCGGTTGAGAAGCGCGTAAATGAAATTCGTGAGCAGAAACGTCAAGCTGATTTGGCTGAACAACGTCGGCAGGCTGAGTTAGAGCGCCGCGCGGAACAAGCGCGCAAGGAGCGAGAAGCTGAGCAACAGCGCTTGCGTGAGCTGCAGGCACAACAAGAAGCGGAACGCAGACGTTTAGAGAAAGAAAAAGCAGAAGCGCAAAAGCAAAAAGAGGCAGCTCAAAAAGCCGCGGCTGAAGCTGAAGCGAAGCGCCAACGTGAAGAGGAAGCTGCAGCCAAAGCTGAAGCTGAGCGTAAACGCAAGGAAGAAGAAGCGCGTAAAGCTGAAGAAGAGCGTAAGCGGCGTGAGCAAGAGGCGCGTGAACGTGCTGAACGTGAGCGTCAATTGCAAGAAGAATTACGAGCTGAGGAAGCGGCCCGAGCGAAAGCGCGTAGTCAACAAATGCAATCAGAAGTACAACGCTACACTGCGCTGATTACGCAGACGATTCAGCGCAACTGGATTACCGATGACAGCATGCGTGGGAAAGAGTGCGTGTTGACTATTAGTGTTGCGCCAAGTGGCTTCGTTAAATCGGTCAACCAAGGCGAAGGTGACCCGACCGTATGTCAGTCTGCGCGTAACGCGGTGCTTAAAGCGAATACATTGCCTGTGTCGCAAGACCCTGAAGTGTACAAATTAATGGAAACCATTGAATTAACCGTGGCTCCAAAACAGTAATCTGAAGTAACGATGACAAAACCTATGACAAAATTAAAAGTATTTTTTATCACGGTATGTGCGCTAATGGTTGGGCTGACGGGAGTCGCTCAAGCAAAATTAGAGATTGTCATTACGGAGGGGATTAACACCGCTCGGCCAATTGCTGTGGTGCCATTTGAGTGGAAGGGAACTGGCCCTAAACCTGATGGTTTAAGCGAAGTTGTGGCGGCAGATTTAATGCGCAGCGGCAAATTTAACCCGATTCCATTAACTGCTATGCCGCAACGGCCGTCGTCATCTCCACAGGTGGACTACACCGAATGGGCTAGTTTGGGTGTTGAAGCATTGTTAGTTGGCACGATTGCACCGGACGGCTTGGATCGCTACACGGTGAGCTTTGAAATTATTGACGTACTGCGCGGACAAATTACCAGTGGTACCCAAGTGTTACAAAATGGCCAGTTGGTAACCTCGCAAGATCATATTCTAGATGCGCGAACCAGCGTTATTTCAGGTGACCAATTTCGTCAATATTCTCACCGAATTTCAGATATTTTTTACGAAACATTAACCGGACAACGCGGTGCGTTCATGACGCGTATAGCGTATGTTACGGTTAACCATAACTCAGAGAAGCCGTATGAGCTTGTGGTTGCAGACTACGATGGCTTTAACGAACGCGTGTTATTGCGCAGTCCTGAGCCATTAATGTCACCGTCGTGGTCGCCAGATGGTAATAAATTGGCCTATGTCAGTTTTGAGAATAAAAAACCACAGATTTTTATTCAGGACATTTATACTCGTGCGCGAGAACAGATGACTGATTTTCCGGGAATTAACAGTAGCCCGGTGTTCTCGCCTGATGGCAAAAACTTGGCGATGGTGTTATCAAAAGATGGTAACCCTGAGTTATATGTAATGGAGATTGCAACGAAGCGTGTGCGCCGCGTTACGAATCACCATGCAATTGACACCGAGCCAAGCTGGTCACCTGATGGTAACTCGCTGATTTTTACGTCAGAAAGGGGTGGCAGACCACAGCTTTATAGCGTAAATTTAAGTGCAGGGCAGGTACGCCGACTCACTTTTGAAGGTGAGCAGAACTTAGGTGGGACATTTTCGCCAGACGGTAAGCAAGTGATTATGGTAAACCGTACGCAGGGGAACTATCACATTGCTCGTCAAGATTATCCAAATGGGTCAATGCAAATTTTAACGCAAACCGCTTTGGACGAGTCGCCAAGTTTGGCGCCAAATGGCAGTATGGTGATTTACAGCACCACACATAATAACCAGCAGGTGTTAGCGTTGGTTTCGGTAGACGGTCGCTTCAAGGCACGTTTACCTACACGTGAAGGTGAAGTAAAATCACCGTCGTGGTCACCGTTTTTACGCTAGTATGTGCTATAAGTTATAACGATTATTTACAATTCAGATTTTCACTTGAAAGAAAGGAACGCGGATATGAACGCAAACAAAGCTTTAAAAAGTCTGTTCATTGCAGTACCTATGCTGACTCTGGCAGCGTGTAGCTCAAATCAAGGCGCTGAGGAAGCGGTTGATCAACAAACCAACCAACAGCAACAAGAGCAGCAACAGCAAGAGCAATCAGGTGTTGATGTTGGCGCAGTAGAGCGTCAAAAAACGCCTGAAGAAATTCGTGCAGAGAAAGTTGCTGAGCTACGTCAAGAAAATACTATTTTCTTTGCGTTTGATGACTCACGTATTTCTTCTGAATATGCGCAGGTATTAGCAGCTCACGCTGATTTCTTAGTGCAAAACCCTGGTGTGACAGTAACGATTGAAGGTCACTGTGACGAGCGTGGTACGCCTGAGTACAACATCGCTTTGGGTGAGCGTCGTGCGAAAGCCGTCGCGCAATACTTGCAAAACTTAGGTGTTAGCTCTAGCCAAGTAACAACTGTTTCTTATGGTGAAGAGAAGCCGTTAATTAACGCTTCAAACAATGACGCATACGCGAAAAACCGTCGCGGCGTACTTGTTTACTAAGCTTGAAAGACAACTAATTTTCACTTGAAGTAAAAGGTTGAGCCAATGCAGAAAGCATTACTCGTATTGGCCTTACTGATTCCCGGTGTCCTGCATGCGCAGGCACCGGTTTCTAAGTTAGGCAGTGGGTCACTCGAAGAACGCTTAAATCAACTTGAGCGCGTGATGGATGCCCGCAATGCGGCACAGATGGCGCTTTTAGATCAAATGGCACAGTTGCAAGATGAGGTGGCAGATCTTCGTGGTAAAACAGAAGAGCACGCGTACCAAATTGAGCAAATATTACAGCGCCAACGTGAAATCTACCAAGAGATTGATCGCCGGTTAGCTGCTCAACCGCAGTCTACCTCGGCAACAAACTCGCAACCCGCAACGATTGATACATCGACGCCGAGTGGAAGCTATTCAGCTGATATTTCAGAAAACGAAGCCTACGACCAAGCCATTCAGCTGGTACTACGCGATCAACGCTATGATGCAGCCGTACCTGCGTTTGAGTCGTTTATTAAAAAATTCCCAAACTCTACGTATGTGCCAAATGCACACTATTGGTTAGGGCAATTGTTGTTAACCGACAGCAAACTTGACCAAGCAAAAGTGCATTTCGGTAAGGTTGTCAATGACTATAAAGACAGCAACAAACGTGGCGATTGTATATTGAAGTTAGGTATTATCGCGCAACAACAAAACGACACCGCCAAAGCACGTGAACTTTACAATCAAGTTTTATCTGAGTACCCAGACTCAACCGAAGCTGGTTTAGCGCGTAAACGTCTTGGTAATTTGTAAGCATATTTGTAAACATCGTGTAGAAATTTCGGGAAAACGTTCGCAAATTAAGCAAACGCACCCGATTACTTCAATTTACAGTTGCAACGAGCGGCTTTTTGAGTAAACTATGCCGCCGTTGCCACTGATAAGTGCGTAACGCGACAGTGATGGGTTGTTAGCTCAGTTGGTAGAGCAGTTGACTTTTAATCAATTGGTCGCAGGTTCGAATCCTGCACAACCCACCAATCACTCTCACATTTCAAGCTTTAAAATGGGTTGTTAGCTCAGTTGGTAGAGCAGTTGACTTTTAATCAATTGGTCGCAGGTTCGAATCCTGCACAACCCACCACTCTCTCTCGTTTCCAGTAAACAAAGCAACCTTGTATTCCCCTAGCCTTGATTTATAATACGGCAACTTTTTTCATGCACTGAAGTGGTACCATGAGCATTACGGCAGAAATTCAAGCACGGGTTATTGATAGTTTGGATTATCCATTCCCAGTCAAACCAAAACAATTAACCGACGAGCAAAAGGCACAGTACACCGCGCGTATTAAAGAATTATTACGCGAGAAAAATGCGGTGCTGGTTGCGCACTATTATACCGACCCTGAAATTCAAGCATTGGCTGAAGCAACAGGCGGCTGCGTGGCTGACTCACTGGAAATGGCGCGATTTGGTGCGAAGCACGAAGCCGAAACGTTAATTGTTGCGGGTGTGAAGTTCATGGGCGAAACCGCCAAAATTTTGACGCCTAACAAGCGTGTGCTCATGCCAACACTTGAAGCAACCTGTTCGCTTGACTTGGGTTGCCCCATTGAAGAATTCTCAAAGTTTTGCGACGAACATCCCGACCGTACCGTCGTGGTGTATGCCAATACCTCTGCAGCCGTGAAGGCACGGGCCGACTGGGTGGTCACGTCATCTATTGCATTAGAAGTGGTTGATCACTTAGATGCCAATGGCGAAAAAATTCTGTGGGGCCCAGACAAGCATTTGGGTGCATACATTCAAAAGCAAACCGGTGCCGACATGATCATGTGGCAAGGTGCCTGTATTGTGCATGATGAATTTAAAACCAAAGCGCTTGAAGACCTTAAAAACGTATACCCTGAAGCGGCAGTGTTGGTGCACCCTGAGTCGCCGCAATCGGTGGTTGATATGGCCGACGCGGTGGGCTCAACCTCACAGCTAATTAAAGCAAGCCAAGAAATGCCAAATGACACCTTCATTGTGGCGACCGATCGCGGCATTTTTTACAAAATGCAGCAGTTGTCGCCAAACAAGCATTTTATTGAAGCCCCAACAGCCGGTAATGGCGCTACGTGTCGCAGCTGCGCGCATTGCCCGTGGATGGCGATGAATGGCCTTGTCGCAATTGCGGAAGCGTTAGAACACGGCGGCGCTGAGCATGAGATTCATGTAGACCCTGAGCTAGCCAAGCGCGCGTTAATGCCGCTAGACCGAATGCTAAGCTTCAAAGGCTAACTTCGTTATTCGATCGCTTCGCTCGTCGTTGTTCGATCGCTTCGCTCTTCGTCTTTGGTTTTACCGAACAGCGCGAAGCGCGGACAAACAGCGAACGAAGTGAGCGCACGAATAACGAATAACGCTTTTGCTCTAAAAATAACGAAGGTGAATTTTGGTTATAGTTGCCATCACCTCACAACCTGTCTAAGGTGGAATATCATTTAAATTCAGCTCTAGCAAGAAATGTGAGGCAGGTTGTATGGCATTGTACTCCCACGACGATGTGCGTGATAACTGTGGATTTGGGCTTATCGCCCAAATAGCTGGCGAACCGAGTCATGCGTTGATTACACGCGCTATTGCTGGCTTAGCGAATATGCAGCATCGTGGGGGCATTAATGCGGATGGTAAGACTGGTGATGGTTGTGGCTTGTTATTACAACTGCCCGAGCAGTTTTTTCGCGATTATGCGGCACAGCAAGGTTGGCATTTAAGTAAAAAGTTTGCGGTGGGCATGGTATTTTTGAGCCGCGATGAAGCTGCTGCTGCAAGCCAACGCCGTGCGTTAGAGCAAGAGCTTACCCGTGAAACACTTACCGTAGAGGGCTGGCGCGAGGTACCAACGAACGAAAAGGTGCTAGGTGACATTGCCCGTAAAAGCTTACCGCTTATTCAGCAGGTGATAGTGAGTGCGCCGCCTGGTTGGCGGAAAAAAGATTTGGAACGTCGCTTGTATATGGCACGACGACGGGCCGAGCAGACGCTGCAAGATCAGCCGGATTTCTATATTTGTTCGCTGTCGTGCCTAGTGATTGTGTATAAAGGCTTAATGCTTGCTAAGCATTTAGCTGACTTCTTTCTTGATTTGGCAAACCCTGCGGTTAAAACTTCTAATTGCGTGTTTCATCAACGCTTTTCAACCAATACCCAGCCGCAGTGGCGGTTAGCTCAGCCGTTTCGGTTTTTAGCTCATAACGGCGAAATTAATGCCATACGCGGTAACCGTCAATGGGCGGCGGCGCGCCAATATAAGTTTCACTCGCCGTTGTTGCCCGACTTGCAGCAAGCTGCGCCGTTCGTCAACGCCGAAGGGTCTGACTCGTCGGCGCTGGATAACATGTTGGAGCTATTGCTGGCCGGCGGCATGGACTTGTTTCGCGCCTTGCGCTTGCTTATTCCGCCCGCTTGGCAGGGCGACCCGACTATGGACGATGACCTGCGTGCGTTTTACGAGTTTAACTCGATGCATATGGAGCCGTGGGACGGGCCGGCTGGTATTGTCATGAGCAATGGGCGCCATGTGGCATGCAGTTTAGACCGCAATGGCTTACGCCCAGCCCGTTTTATTTTGACCGAAGACGGCGTACTTACCATTGCCTCTGAAGTAGGTATTTGGGATTACGACGAGGCCAAAGTGGTTGAAAAGGGGCGCTTAGGGCCGGGCCAGATGATGGCCGTGGACACTTATAACGGTCGCATTTGGCGTAGCGAAGACATTGATCAAGACTTGCAACAGCGCCACCCCTACCGGCAATGGTTGAACAGCCATGTTCGGCATTTACAGCCGTTTGCGGAGCTTGCGGCCGAGTTACTCGGTAAGCGCTTGTTTGATGACGCCACTATGGCGGTTTACCATAAGTTATTCTTATATTCGCGTGAAGAGTTGCAGCAAGTTGTCGCTGTGCTCGGTAGCGATGGCCACGAAGCGACTGGCTCAATGGGTGATGATACGCCTATTGCGGTACTGTCAAAGCAGCCCCGCAGCTTGTTTGATTACTTCCGTCAGCAGTTTGCCCAAGTAACCAACCCGCCCATTGACCCCATTCGCGAGCGCCACGTGATGAGCTTGGCAACTTGTATTGGCCGCGAACAAAACGTATTTAATGAAACTTCGGGCTACGCCGAGCGGGTGGTCATGGAGTCGCCGGTATTAATGTATACCGACCTGAAGCAACTGCGCGAATTGCCCGAGCAGGGGTACAAGCTGGCTAAGTTTAGTTTGTGGTACAAGCCTCAACAGTTAAACCTGCAACAAGCAATTAGCCAACTTTGCGATAAAGTTGTGACTGAAGTACGAGAAAACAAAGTGGTACAGGTGCAACTGTCTGATCGGCAATTAACTGAAGGTGAATTGCCCATTCCCGCTGCGCTTGCAGTTGGTGCGGTGCAGCAGGCGTTGGTTCGGGCGAATTTACGTTGCGACTCAAATATTTTGGTGGAAACTGCGGCGGTACGTGACGCGCATCAAATGGCGGTGCTTATTGGTCTTGGCGCAACGGCGGTGTATCCGTTCTTGGCCTACGAAACCATTGAACAGCTGGTTGAACGTGGCGATATTCAGGTGTCTGTGCGCCAAGCCATGGAAAACTATCGTGCCGGCTTGAACAAAGGCCTGCTGAAAATTATGTCAAAAATGGGTATCGCGACCGTGGCGAGCTACCGCGGTGCATGCTTGTTTGAAGTAGTGGGGTTGGCCGCCGAAGTGCGGCAGCAATGTTTTGCACACGCACCGGCGCGAATTGGCGGCGCTACTTATGCTGATTTAGAACGGCAATTACTGCAAACCAGTCAACGTGCGTGGTTGCGAAACCGCCCCTTAGGTGCCGGTGGGCTATTAAAATTTGTACACGGTGGTGAGTATCACGCGTATAACCCTGACGTGGTTACCAGTTTACAAACCGCGGTAAAAACAGGTGAACGTGCGGCCTATCAGCAATTTGCCGATCATGTGAACCAGCGCCCCATAGCGTTTATTCGCGACTTATTGCAGCCCAAGCCGGTGGCACAGCCGCTGCCTCTTGCTCAAGTTGAAGCGGCAACTGAGCTTTACCACCGTTTTGATACAGCGGCTATGTCAATTGGTGCTTTAAGTCCAGAGGCACATGAAGCGCTTGCGCAAGGTATGAACCGCATTGGTGGCCATTCAAATAGCGGGGAGGGCGGTGAAGATCCGCGTCGGTTTGGTACCGACAAAAACTCACGAATTAAACAAATAGCCTCAGGCCGTTTTGGCGTCACGCCGCATTACTTGGTAAACGCCGATGTGTTGCAGATTAAAATTGCGCAAGGAGCGAAACCCGGCGAAGGAGGCCAGTTGCCAGGGGAAAAGGTTTCAGCAGAAATAGCCAAACTGCGTTTCGCGGTGCCGGGTACGCCATTAATATCGCCTCCGCCGCACCATGATATTTATTCGATTGAAGATTTAGCCCAGTTAATTTTTGACTTAAAGCAAGTGAACCCCAAAGCATTTGTGTCGGTGAAACTGGTGTCGTCGCCAGGCATTGGCACCATAGCTACCGGTGTGGCTAAGGCCTATGCTGACTTGATTACTATATCGGGGTATGACGGTGGTACTGGGGCTAGCCCACTAACGTCGGTGAAACACGCGGGGTCGCCGTGGGAGCTTGGTTTAGCTGAAGTACAACAAGCATTAGTAAGTAATAACTTACGCCATAAAGTACGGGTACAAGTGGATGGCGGTTTAAAAACTGGCCTAGACGTTATTAAAGCTGCCATTTTGGGGGCTGAAAGCTTTGGTTTTGGCACTGCGCCCATGATTGCTTTGGGTTGTAAGTATTTGCGTATTTGCCACCTAAATAACTGTGCTACTGGTGTCGCCACACAAGACGAAACACTGCGGCGAGAACATTTTACTGGCTTGCCTGAACGGGTTGCTAAATACTTTGAATTTGTCGCCGAAGAGGTTCGTGAATGGTTAGCGCGATTAGGCGTCGAAAAATTAACAGACTTGATTGGCCGCGTTGATTTGCTAGAACGTGTTGCCGGCGAAACCACGCAACAGCAGCAACTCGATTTATCGGATTTACTGGCTGCCGCGGGCACTCACAACGACTACCCACGTTATTGTACGGAGCAAAATCAGCCCGATGATAAAGGCGCGCTGAACCAACAGTTGCTGCGTTTAACCGAAACAGCCGTAGCGCAGCAGCAAGGCGGCCAGTGGCAGTTGCCGATTCGTAACTTTGATCGCTCAGTAGGCGCTGCGGTTTCAGGGGCTATTGCACTTCACTATGGTAATCAAGGCATGGCCGGCAACCCAATTGAATTGAAGTTTAACGGCAGCGCCGGACAAAGTTTTGGTGCTTGGAATGCCGGTGGCCTGCGGTTAGATCTTACTGGTGACGCCAACGACTACGTGGGCAAAGGCATGGCTGGCGGCCGAATTGTATTGCGCCCGCCAGCACAAGCGCAATATGCCAGCGAGCAAGCGGTGATTATGGGCAATACCTGCTTGTATGGCGCTACCGGTGGCAAGTTATTTGCCGCAGGGCGTGCCGGCGAACGCTTTGCAGTACGTAACTCTGGAGCCACCGCCGTGGTTGAAGGCATTGGTGACCACGGTTGCGAGTACATGACCGGCGGTATTGTGGTGGTGCTTGGTGCCACGGGTATTAATTTCGGCGCGGGTATGACCGGTGGCTTTGCCTATGTGTGGGACGCAGACGGCCAGTTTATGTCGCGGCTAAACGGCGAGTTAGTGGAACCCTGCAAAGTGAACACGCCAATATTACAAGAGCATTTGCGTGGGCTAATTCATGAGCATTATGAGCGTACAGGCAGTGAACATGCACACGGGTTGTTACGCGATTTGGAGCGTAAGTTTGATGAGTTTGTCATGGTGAAGCCAAAAGCCGCCGACTTGGCCGATTTAGTTGGCCACCGTGCGCGCTCAACCGCTGAACTACGTGTGGAGGTAATGTAATGAACAAGAATATATATCAGTTCTTGGACGTACAGCGCATTGATCCTCCGAAGCGAGCATTGCGTGAGCGCCAAATTGAGTTTGTCGAAATTTATGAGCCCATGCCTGAGCACCAGGTACAAGGCCAGGCTGATCGCTGTTTAGACTGCGGTAACCCTTATTGCGAATGGCAATGTCCAGTGCATAACTATATTCCGCAGTGGCTTGAGCTTGCCCAACAAGGGCGTATTTTTGAAGCGGCTGAGCTGTGTCATCAAACCAACAGCCTACCCGAAGTGTGTGGCCGCGTTTGCCCGCAAGACCGCTTGTGTGAAGGGGCATGTACCTTAAATGATGAGTTTGGTGCGGTAACCATTGGCAGCATTGAGAAATACATTACCGACACCGCTTTTGCGCAAGGCTGGCGCCCTGATTTATCGGGTGTTGAAAAAACCAATAAGCGCGTGGCGGTGATAGGTGCAGGGCCTGCCGGCTTAGCTTGCGCAGACGTGTTGGTACGCCAAGGCATTACACCGGTGGTGTTTGACCGCTACCCTGAAATAGGTGGGCTACTAACTTACGGTATTCCGCCGTTTAAGCTAGAAAAAACCGTGATGCAGCTGCGCCGCGAGATTTTTACCGACATGGGTATTGAGTTTCGCTTAGGGTGCAATATTGGCCATGACGTTGCGTTTGACGACTTACTGAAAGAATTTGATGCGGTATTTGTGGCTGTTGGCACCTACAAAGCGCTGGACGGCAACTTGCCGGGTCTTGAAGCGCAGGGGGTGGTGCCGGCGTTGCCGTATTTAATTGGCAACACGCAAGAACTGCTAACTGCGCAGCAGGTTATACCTATGGCTGAGTATCCGAAAATTGACCTTTCGGGTCAGCGGGTGGTGGTGCTGGGTGGTGGTGATACAGCCATGGACTGCGTGCGCACTGCGGTGCGTCAGCAGTCGCAGTCGGTGGTGTGCGCGTATCGTCGGGATGAACAAAATATGCCCGGTTCGCGCCGTGAAGTGCAAAATGCGCGCGAGGAAGGCGTGGTGTTCGAGTTTAACGTGCAGCCGCTAGCCATTGAGTGTGACGCGAATAATTGCGTTACTGGGGTGCGTATGGTGCGCACTGAATTGGGGCCCGCTGATGAGCAAGGGCGGCGCCGTCCGCAGCCTGTGGTCGACTCTGAATTTGTGATGCCCGCCGACGCGGTGATTATTGCCTTTGGTTATCAGCCGAACCCGCCGCTGTGGTTGCAGCCGCATGGGGTTGAACTAACCGATTGGGGCACGGTGGTGGCGTCGGAGCAGAGTGAATTTGCCATGCAAACCAGCAACCCACGTATTTTTGCTGGGGGTGATATGGTGCGTGGCGCGGACTTAGTCGTTACCGCCATAGCGCAAGGCCGCGCAGCCGCGCAAGGCATTGCCGTTTACTTGCTGCTGTAGCCCGGCGTTTTACGCCGGGTGGCACAAGGTGCCGTCATTGTTCAATTCGACATTCACGGTGCTGTAGCCCGGCGTTTTACGCCGGGTGGCACAAGGTGCCGTCATTGCTCAATTCGACATTCACGGTGCTGTAGCCCGGCGTTTTACGCCGGGTGGCACAAGGTGCCGTCATTGCTCAATTCGACATTCACGGTGCTGTGCACCACCCGGCGTGTAACGCCGGGCTACAGGCTCGGGTGTTTGAGGGTGTAGCCGGTAGCGCGAAGTTTGGCATTACGCAGGCGTTTGCTGCCGCGTGGGCCGACTTGGTCAGTGCGTTTTAGCCCAGAAATATCAATGCCGAGTTTGTCAGCCATGCGTTGATACGCGTCAGCCTGCAGCAATGGCTCATTGTCGGTTACCACATAAACGGGCTCTTGGTGCTCAGGGTGCTCCAACAAATAGGCAATAAAGCCGGCCACGTCGTCACTGTGAATGCGATTGGTCCAAGCAGGTGTGATAGTTGCAGTACCTGCTTTAAGTTGCTGCTGCAGCCGCTCACGACCGGGGCCATAAATGCCCGAGCAGCGCAACACGCTAGTCACAGCCGTACTGCCCAAAATAACTCGTTCAGCCTGCAACAACATGTCGCCGCTATCACTGTCGGGTTCAGTTGGGCTTTGTTCATCTACCCATTCACCGTCGCGCTGGCCATAGACCCCTGTGCTAGATACGTAGATAACCCGCGGCGTCTTGGCTTGTTGATGCAGCAAGTGTTGCAAGTGGCGGCATGGCACCACATAGCCTTGATGATAGCCTTCACGGCTGTAATCGCTTGGCGTTAGGGTGATCACAATGGCGTCGAACTGCTGTTTTAGTAGTTCGCGTAAGTCTTGTTCATGGTTGGCGTCAGCTGCGGTGAGTTCGACACCAGGCACTTGCGCTTTACCACTTGGCGTGCGACAGGCCCCAACCACTTGCCAGCCACTAGCAACAAGCAAAGGGGCGGTACGCTGTGCAATATCGCCGTACCCTAACAACAAAACTTTTTTCATGTTAAGTGGCTCCTAACCAAACATCTAAAAATAACATCACCACCAAGCCAATCATTAAACCAGATGTGGCGCGCGTGTGGTGCCCATGGCGGTGGGTTTCGGGAATAATTTCGTGGCTAATCACAAACAGCATGGCGCCTGCGGCAAATACCAAGCCCCAGGGCAATAAAACTTCCGATAAGTTGACGAATACGCCACCAAATAAACCACCAATGGGCTCAATTAACCCCGTAAGTGCTGCAATCACAAAAGCTTTTAAGCGCGAGTAGCCCACCGCAAGTAAGCCCACTGCAACGGCTAAGCCTTCGGGAATATTCTGTAAACCAATGCCAAGAGCCAGCGAAAATGCGGTTTCTTGTTGGCCACTACCGTATGCCACACCAACGGCCAAGCCTTCTGGGAAATTGTGAATGGCAATGGCAAAGACAAACAGCCACACGCCAGCAACTTTGGCATTTTGGTGGCCATCAGTACCGGTGACAAAATGTTCATGGGGTAATAATTTGTGAAGTGCCCCAATGGCCACAGCGCCCAATAAAATTCCCGCTACTGCAATTGCTGCAGGCCATGGACCAGGGCCATACATTTCGGTGGATATATCAATTGAGGGGACAATCAGGGAAAAAAAGGAGGCGGCTAGCATGACACCGGCCGCGAAACCTAACAAGGTGTCGTTAAAAGCTTCTGAGGGCTTCTTGCCGAATAGAATAGGTACGGCACCAGCTGCGGTTAAG
Organism: Pseudidiomarina woesei; assembly: GCF_001418345.1. Lineage (GTDB taxonomy): Bacteria > Pseudomonadota > Gammaproteobacteria > Enterobacterales > Alteromonadaceae > Pseudidiomarina > Pseudidiomarina woesei. The sequence goes on along the minus strand of NZ_LIPW01000001.1, from coordinate 732,468 downwards.
GCGCCCGTTATAAAACTGGCAAATACGGCAAGCAATACAAGATTATGCGACATCGGCAGGCTTCATTGTTGATTGCTCTGGCGGCTGTTCCTGTGGATTAGTGCATGCACAAGGTATTGCGCATGCACTTACGATTAAACATGAAGCGATCACCAGTGCTAATTTGCACGCCATGGCTGTTTCTCCGTTAGCTTAATACCCCGCCGCATGACCGTCTTTGCGGCTTTCTGAGGCTCCATAATACACGCCTTCTTCATGGTTGCGCCAGATAGCTTGATAACCACCGTACGGGCCGACGGCTTCTTGCAAGGTATGGCCCATTTTAATGAGCTCGCGACGGGTGTGATCAGAAAAACCGTTTTCAAGGCTAACCACACCGCCGTCGGTCATTACTTCACCTGTCGGTTGGCTTGAACCCGTGTGCAGAATACGTGGCGCGTCACCGGCTTCTTGCAGGTTCATGCCAAAGTCGATCATGTTGATTAGAATTTGCGCATGCATTTGCGGTTGCGTTGCGCCGCCCATGACACCGTAGCTCATCAGCGGTTTTCCGTCTTTGGTGACAAACGCAGGAATAATGGTGTGAAAAGGGCGTTTACCCGGCTCAAACACGTTGCGATGGTTTTTATCAAGGGCAAATAACTCGCCGCGGTTCTGTAGCACAAAACCTAAGCCGGTTGGCGTAACGCCCGAGCCCATACCGCGGTAGTTGCTCTGAATTAACGACACCATGTTGCCTTGTGCATCGGCGGTGGTTAAGTAAATGGTATCGCCTTCGGTAGGCGGGTTTCCTGGCTCAAAAGATTTGCCGGCGCGCTGCATGTTAATGAGCTTGGCACGCTCTTTAGCGTATTTCTTGTCAAGTAAGCCCTGAACCGGTACTTCATTAAAAGCTGGGTCTGAGTAATATTTAGCGCGGTCTTCAAAGGCTAGTTTTTTGGCCTCGACAAACAAATGCACATATTCTGGGCTGTCAAAGCCCATGCTTTTCAAGTCGTAGTTCTCAAGAATATTTAGTATTTGCTGGGCAGCAATACCTTGAGTATTTGGCGGTAGTTCCCACAGGTCATAGCCGCGGTAATTGGTTGATACGGGGTCTACCCAGGTAGACGAGTGCTTCGCTAAGTCGTCATAACTTAAAAAGCCTCCGTGTTTTTCAACAAAGGCATCAATCGTTTTAGCAATGTTGCCTTTATAAAAAGCATCGCGGCCTTGCTCGGCGAGTAAACGGTAGGTGTTGGCTAAGTCAGGGTTTTTAAACAGCTTGCCTTTTTGCGGCGGCAAACCATTTTTCATAAACACCTCGGCAAAACCGGGTTGGTCTTTCAATACTTCAGCGTTGCGCTCGAAGTAGTAGGCAATAACTTCGGTAACCGGAAAGCCATTTTCAGCATAATGAATGGCTGGCGCTAGTACCTTGGCCATGGGCAGTTTGCCGAATTTGTTGTGTAACTCAAACCAGCCGTCAACGGCGCCAGGTACTGAAATAGGTAACACGCCACGGGCTGGAATTGCGTCATAGCCATTTTCAATAAAATAGTCGAGGCTAAGTGACTGCGGCGAGCGGCCGGAAGCATTTAAACCATGCAAGCGCTTGCCGTTGGCGTCCCACACAATGGCGTATAAGTCTCCGCCAATGCCGTTACCCGTTGGTTCAACCAACCCTAAAACGGCATTGGCCGCAATAGCGGCATCTATGGCATTACCGCCTGCTTGCATAATATCGAGCGCCACTTGGGTGGCTAATGGCTGGCTAGTTGCTGCCATTGCGCTTGGGGCCATGGCCTCAGAGCGCGTGGCAAAATGATGACCGGTAATGCGGTCGGCGGCGCTGGCGCTCATGCTAGCCAACCCGCAACTCAGGGCGAGCACGCAGCTGGCTAAGGCAAATTTTGATTGTGCAACTAAGTACTTCATAGGGCAGGCTCCAATTGCTTGAGTTATTACCCCACTATATGAAGTGTCGCGCAATTGAGCAATGCCGGTAGCCGCAGATATTGGCCTTGCTGCCGACCGCCTACTGAGCGGAAAGCTCCTCACGAAGGGGTTTTGCTTTAACAATGGTGCACGCATTTGCAGATTGTTGGATATCAAATTGTGCTTGGCGTGTCAGCCAGTACTCAGCGCTGACGCCTGTGGCAACCTCAAGTTTGCGGGCTAACTCAACCGAAACGCCAGTGCGTCCGTTGACAAATCTAGATAGCTGCTCGCGTTTCATATAGAGCTTGCGAGCTGCCTCTGCTACCGAAATGGCGTAACGTACTAAAAAGCGGTCGTAAAAAACTTGGCCAGGGTGTTTAATCTCATGTTCTTTGCTTGGTGACATCGACATTATTTAAACCTCCGCAAAGTAGTCGACATTAAAAACAATGTGTTTCTCATACTCAAAGATTATAGCCCCACAAGACTCCACACCGTTGACAGTTAACACCGTAAGATTTAACTGTTGATGACAATATACGGTCCATAGCTTTGAAAAATCTTCGAATAAAAATTTATCCGAATTTAAATCAGTCAAAACCTCAACGATTTGAGTTAGCGTTGGTTCGAAAAATGGTAATTTTTCAGAATCATTTGCACGATAAAACTGTTCTAACTCGCTTGATTTAAAACTATGAATGAAGCTGACCTCCTTGTTTATCTTAGTTTAGCTCGCGGAACACTTCAAGTTACGCTTGTTGGCGTTGCTTTCAACTAGAAATCAGAGATTTGGAGGAGGTTTGGGATTGGTTTTTTTGATGATAAAAATAAAAAAATAAACAAAATCAATCACTAACAATTGGTGTCAGATTTTTGATGAATAAAAGATCTGATATCGCTATTAAGTTTATGCGTGAAATCGCGGCGGGAAATAAAAAACCGCCTAGCGGCGGTTCTCTTGTATCTGGCTACGATCGAGGGATTCACTCGGGCCATCCATGGCCCTCGCCCTTCGGGCAGCCTGCGGCTGTGCCAAACGGCAATCCTGCCGTTTGGTCGAACCCTAAGGGTTCTCATCAAGTCCGCACTCTCCACCAGATACAAAAAAACCGCCTAGCGGCGGTTCTCTTGTATCTGGCGGAGAGAGAGGGATTCGAACCCTCGATACGCGGTTAGCGTATACACACTTTCCAGGCGTGCTCCTTCAACCACTCGGACACCTCTCCTGAAGGTGGCGGTATGATAGGGAAAACCCCCTAACAAATCAACTACGCATTAAAAGCAAAAACGCTAGCAGATATTAGATATTGGATATTAGGCGGATGTATCGGGTATTTAGCTAATATCTGATATCCAATAGCTAATATCGCCCTTGCATTTCACCCGACTTAAGTCGAATGGGAAAAAAGCTCAGACGCGCTACATTATTGGCATAAGCAGTTACAAGGAACGAAAATTATGAGCTACCCACGAGAATATGAGTCATCGCTACAGCGTACCGAGGCTTTTTGGCTGAAGCAGGCTGGCAATTTGCATTGGTTTAAGGAGCCTAGCCAAGCGTGCACGCTGAAGCCAAATGGTATGGCCGACTGGTTTGCTGATGGCGAGCTGAATATGTCATTTATGGCGCTTGATTATCATGTGGACAACGGCCGTGGTGAGCAGCTGGCGCTTATTTATGACTCGCCGGTTACCGGTAGCAAGGCAAGTTATACCTACCGTGAGTTGCGTGATGCGGTGGCCACTTTCGCCGGGTTGTTGAAAAAGCAGCACGTGAAAAAAGGCGATAGGGTGGTGATTTATATGCCAATGATTCCGCAGGCGGCCATTGCCATGTTGGCTTGCGCACGGTTGGGGGCGGTGCATTCGGTGGTGTTTGGCGGTTTTGCGCCGCATGAGCTGGCGGTGCGTATTGATGACGCCCAACCTAAAGTGATTATTACTGCGTCGTGCGGAGTTGAAGTGAATAGGGTGCTGCCGTATAAGCCCATGGTTGATAGGGCTATTGAGCTGGCGCAGCACAAGCCTGCGAATGTGATTGTTTACCAACGCACGCAGTGTCAGGCTGAGCTGCAGGCGCCACGTGATATAGATTGGCAGCAGGGTATTCAAAAGGTCACGCCGGCTGAGTGTGCGGTGATGCATGGTTCCGATCCGTTGTATGTGCTGTATACCTCGGGCACTACGGGCAAACCCAAAGGAGTGGTGCGTGATACCGGCGGCTATGCGGTTGCGCTGAAGTACTCTATGGACGTGGTTTACGGCATTAAGCAAGGCCAAGTGATGTTTACGGCTTCTGATGTGGGTTGGGTGGTTGGCCATTCGTATATTGTGTATGGGCCTTTATTGGCCGGGGCGACCACGGTGCTGTACGAAGGCAAGCCAGTGCGGACACCAGATGCTGGCGCATTTTGGCGGGTTTGTGCCGAGTATGGGGTGAATGTGTTGTTTTCGGCGCCAACGGCTTTTCGTGCGGTGAAAAAAGAAGACCCCGAAGGTAATTTCCTAGAGCAGTATGACTTGTCAAAGCTAGAGCGTATTTACATGGCGGGCGAGCGTTTAGATCCGCCAACCTATGAATGGACGACGGAAATTACCGGCAAGCCAGTTTACGATCATTGGTGGCAAACTGAGTCGGGCTGGCCCATTTGTGCGAACCCTGTCGGCATTGCTGAACACCCGATTAAACCAGGCTCGGCCACCTTGCCGTTGCCGGGGTATGACGTTCGAATTTTAGATTACAAAGGCGCTGAAGTGGCGACCGGCGAGCAAGGAGCCGTCGCCATTAAATTGCCGCTTCCGCCAGGTTGTTTAACCACAATTTGGGGCGACGATGCGCGTTTTGAACAAGGTTATTTAAGCGAATTTAAAGGCTATTACAGCAGTGGTGACGGTGGCTACAAAGACGACGACGGTTATGTATTCATTATGGGGCGCACCGACGATGTCATTAACGTTGCTGGGCATCGTTTGTCGACCGGTGAAATGGAAGAAATATTAGCCAAAGACTCTGCGGTAGCTGAATGCGCCGTTATTGGCGTACAGGACAGCTTAAAAGGCCAGGTACCAGTGGGTTTAGTTATTACTAAAGATGGCGTAACCATAGCCGATAATGAATTAAGTGAGCGTTTGGTACAGTTAGTACGTGACGAAATTGGTGCGGTGGCCTGCTTGAAGCGAATTCTGATTGTGCCACGGTTACCAAAAACGCGTTCGGGGAAAATTCTGCGGCGCGTTTTACGGCAATTGGCTGACGGCGAAGAAGTGGTGGTGCCATCAACCATTGATGACCCCACCTGCATTGACGAATTACGTGAACGTTTGAGCTAAACGCAAAGGTTATAGCTCATCGGCAGCATCGTTTTCTGGGCGTTTTTTAGAACGTTTAGCGGTGCTGCTTTTTTTTGCCTGTTGCACCATCGCAAGCTTGGCATCATCGTCCCAGCTTTTAATGTGCAAGTCGCGCTGCGGAAACGGAATTTCAATGTCATATTCTTCAAGCGACGTGTGAATTTCCCACATAAATGCGGCTTTCACCGCACTTGGGCGGTTTACCGCTTCAGGTTTTAGCCACACGACAAGCTCAAAGTTTAGCGAACTGTCACCAAATTCAGTTAACCACACTTGGGGTGGGCGATGGCTACCGTCGTCAAGCGTGTGCGGTACTCGTTCAGCTGCTTCTAATACGGCTTTGCGTACCAATTCTTTGTCGGTGCCGTACGCCACGCCAAATCCAACTTTTAAGCGGCGAATTGTGTCGCGCATGGTCCAGTTGGTCACGCGCCCAGCAACAAACTCTGAATTCGGCACAATAATGTCGATGTTGTCGTTGGTGGTAATTATGGTGCTGCGAATATTAATTTCTTTCACTTCGCCAGTAACACCCGACTCGAGCTCAACAAAGTCGCCAACTTTGAGTGTTTTCTCGAATAGCAACATAATACCGGCGGTAAAGTTGCTGATGAGGTTTTGTAAGCCAAAACCGACACCCACACCTAAGGCACTGGCGAAAATTGCAAACTTAGTTAGGTCAATGCCGATAGAGGCCACGGCAATCAAAAAACCGATAACCATCACCACATAATGGGTAATGCGGGTAAGGGCATACACAGATGACTGCGCCATGGATTTGCGATAACTCGCAATGCGGCGCAAGCCGTTCTGTAGAAGTCGTGACGCAATATAGGTGACGATTAAAATAACCACCACGCGGAATACCGAGCCGTAAGTAATGACGGTTTCGCCGACTTTAAATAGCTCGGTTTCTAGCCAACCAAATAGTTGGCTCACTTCAGTTAAAAACTGCTCCATGCAGAATTATCCCATTTGTGCCTGTAAATAGAGCTGTAGACCAAGTTTGTCGATAAGCTCAAGTTGTTGACGCAACCAGTATGCATGGTCTTCTTCGGTGTCGCGCAAAATGGTAATGAGCATATCGCGACTGACATAGTCACCGGCATTTTCACAGAATTTAATCACGCTGCGTAAGGTACGGGCATTGCCATACTCAAGTTCAAGGTCATTGGCCAACATGGTGGGTACATCGGCACCAATTGCATGTGGTTCGCGGCCATTCATGTTGGGTTTTCCGCCCAAGAATAAAATGCGGCGAATAAGTAAATCAGCGTGCCCGCGCTCGTCGTCCACTTCGTGATTAATACGCTCATACAGCTTATTTAAGCCCATGTCTTCATAGATACGCGAATGCGCGGTGTACTGATCAATTGAGGTTAACTCATAGGCAAGCAGCTTGTTTAATTGCTCAACCACAGCTTGATTATCTAAACTCATAACGGCTCCTTTAGTTACAGATTAGCTATCGAGCTTGGTTTGCAAGTAATTCGCAACACCAATGCTGTCGATAAGATCGAGTTGAGTTTCAAGCCAATCTAAATGCTCTTCTTGTTGCTCTAGAATTTCGGTGAGCTCGTCACGGCTAACGTAGTCTTGGGCGTCTTCGCAAATCTTTATTGCCGCACGAATAGCCAGCACATCGTCTAGCTGTACTTTTTTATCAAGCTGCAGCATTTCATGAGGGTCTTCGCCAATGAATAATTTGCCGAGATCTTGCAGGTTAGGGAGACCGCCTAAGAATAAAATACGCTCAATAATGTCATCGGCGTGTTTCATTTCGTAAATAGATGCTTTGTAGATTGCGCTGTTGAGTTCGCCAAAACCCCAGTTTTTGTACATGCGAGCATGTAAAAAATACTGGTTTATTGCGGTTAATTTGCGGGTAAGAACTCGGTTGAGCTCCTGCAGAACGTGGCTATCGCCTTTCATGTGTACTGTTCCTTACTGTTATGTTTGATAACAGCTTAAGCGTAGCACACCTCTATGGGCAAAAAAGTACTGGTACTAAAGTTTCTGATTTTAATCGTTCATTGCGCTCGGCAACGGCGTCTTTAACGATGTCTTTGGCGCACTGAGTACAGCAGCCACATTGGCTTCCTACACCATATTGCTGGCGTAGTTCGCGCATGCTGCTTAAGCCATCGTCGACGGCGCGACGGATGGTTTTATCTGTGACACCTTTGCATAGACAGACGTACATGAATGACTCCATTTGAATGTGTCACTAATGATAATACAAACGAGAATGATTCGCAACCAGAAAAGTGTAGCCCGGCGTTTTACGCCGGGACGTGGCGAAGCCACGGTTATTCTTGAATTCAAATGCAACGTTCAGCAATCACGGCGCTGCGCGCCACCCGGCTTACACCGTTGTTCAATTCGACAATCACGGCGCTGCGCGCCACCCGGCTTACACCGTTGTTCAGTTCGACAATCACGGCGTTGCGCGCCACCCGGCTTACACCGTTGTTCAATTCGACAATCACGGCGCTGCGCGCCACCCGGCTTACACCGTTGATCAGTTCAGCAATCACGGCGCTGCGCGCCACCCGGCGTGGAACGCCGGGCTACAGGCTAATGATGAGGAGGATGATGTGGAGGGCGGTGACGGTGAATGTGAGGCGGCCACGTAATTCTAGGTACCAGGGGTGCGCGCTCAGTTTGCGGCGTTCGTAGTTGAGCCAGAACAGGTGTAACAACGCTAAGATGCTGAGTGTGGCTAAGGTGGTGTCACAGGTCAGTGGCAGGTTGTGAAACACTAATGTGGCGATGGCCGCAATGGAGGGCAACATGCTCCAGTGCAGGGCGCGGCTGTGGTTGGTGTCGGCTGAGAGCATAACCAAGCCCCAATGAATGCCACCAAGAAAGCTAAAAATAATCGCGCTATAAAGAATGAAAAGCTCAATGGCAAGCGGCGCCCAAAGGTCGAGTAGCGCCGCTACAGTTAGCCCAATAAACGGCAGCAAGCCGAGAAAGCCGAGTCTTTGTGCCGTGTATTGAGTGCTTAAATTCATGCCATAAATCCTGTTTGAATAAGGTAAACGGTATAACCAATATAACAAGCCACAAAAATACCACCATGAATACGATTTATGCGATTTGGTCGCTTGTTAGGGCGAAACGCAAAAATCAACAGCATAAAGGTTAAGGCGGCCATGACTAACCAGTCGCGGCTTAACACTAGGGGTTCTAGGTCAATTGGGTGTATGGCACCGGCAATGCCGACCACCGCTAAGGTGTTAAACATGTTCGAGCCAATAACGTTGCCCAAAGCCAGGTCATGCTCATTTTTGCGTACCGCGGCAATTGCAGAAGCGAGTTCTGGCAATGAAGTGCCTACAGCGACTACGGTCAAACCGATAATTAAGTCGCTTACGCCAAGTGCGGTGGCGATATCAACAGCGCCCCAAACCAATATACGCGAGCTTACAATAAGCAGGATCAAACCAACAACTAACCACATGACAGCGCGCCCAAGCGGCATGCTATGAGCTTGAATTTCTTGGTCGAACTCGGTGCTAAGAGTGTCTTCTTTGCTGGTCATGCCTTGGTAAATGCTCCAGCCCATATAAAGCGCAAAAACCGCCAATAATATCCAAGCTTCAAGTGCGGTAATAACGCCATCAACTAATGGCCAAGCGACCAAAATGGTGATGGCGATTAAAATCGGCGCTTCACGTTTCAACACTTGGCTAGCCACCGCTATAGGTGCTAGTAGCGCGGTGATGCCTAAAATTAATGCAATATTAGTAATGTTCGAGCCAAAGGCGTTGCCTAATGCAAGCCCTGGGTTACCTTGCGATGAAGCAAGGGCCGACACCACCATTTCAGGTGCCGAGGTACCAAAACCAATAATCACCATACCGATTAATAACGCCGGCATGCCTAAGTGATTTGCGGTGGCTGCAGCGCCTTCAACGAACTTATCTGCGCTCCAAACCAGCAGAGCAAGGCCAAAAATAACGGCCAAAATGGGCAATAACATAGTATTCCTTGGTATTTTTTTGAAGTTGGTCAATATTTTAACGCGAATAACTAGGGCTTGTGAAATCAATATAGAAGCGACTAGACTGAAAATATTGCAATTAAGAGGAATCATTATGACTGACAAGCAGTTAACACGCCCTGAATTTATGATCGATAGCTGGGATTTTAGTACTCACCCAGCGCAGGCTGTGCTGGAAAATTTTCACGAGCGGCAGCATTGTTGGTTTCATTTTCAGCGTAATCTCGCTGGATTATCAGACTGGTTATTTGATGCCGGTATTCCGCAACCGGTTATTGAAGCTGTGCTTGAGGAAGATACGCGACCACGATTTGATCGCCTGAATGATGGGTTCATTTTAATTTTACGCGGTGTGAATTTAGGTGAGGGGGCACAACAAGAAGATATGGTGAGTTTACGCTTGCTGTATTTTAAAGGAAATTTATACACCTTTCGTAAGCGACCTGTGGCTTCGGTGCAAGTGGTACAGCGAATGCTTGAAGCGCAGCAAGGGCCTGAAACCTTGGCTGACTTTTTGTTGGTGTTAGTGGATGAAATGACCAACAAAATTGAGCAACTTCAAGACCTCATTGAAGCAGAAATGGAGCGGTTAGAAGACGATGAAATTGGCACGACTGGGCAACGCCAAAAAGACTTAACCTTGCTGCATCGGCGTTTGTTGAAGTTGACTCGGTTTGTGCGCCCACAATTAACTGCGCTAGACCGCCTAGCGGCCGATGCGCCGAAGTGGTTCGATGCGGAATGGATACAGTGGCTGATTAACGAGCGCGATAACACTCACCGTGAGCTAGAAAATATGGAAATGCTGCTGGAGCAAGTGTGGATGCTGCGCGAACATTTGCAGCAAGACGTGGCAGAAAAGATGAACCGCAATACCTACTGGCTTTCTATGGTGGCGGGGGTGTTCTTACCGATTAGTTTTCTAACTGGCCTGTTCGGTATCAACATTGGCGGTATGCCAGGCGTAGAAGATGACCGTGCTTTTTGGATGTTTAGCGCGGCTTTGGCTGTGATTGCGGTGGTTGAATTTTTGCTGCTACGCCGACTTCGCTTTTGGTAATACGCTAGGTAACGGTTGAACGGTAGGGGCTTGGTCATGAAAGCCCGGTAGCTCGCAGTGGTCAGCGGCAAATACGACCAAATGATCAAACTCTGGGCGCAGGCCAATTTCACTGCCGACACTGTAGCCCTCATGAGAAGGACTTAATGTAAGAATTTCAATGCCGCTAGGTAGTTCCACGGTGTACAGGTTATGAGCACCGCGAAAGCCGCGTGCTTTAATTATACCGCGCAAGCGTGAGTTATCGTCAGTTACGACATCATCTGGGCGCACTAAGAAGCTTACCGGAGTGCCTGCTGCCACTTGTTGTAAGCTCGGGTGTTCAAGCATACCTAGTGGCGAGGCTAACGAGCCTTCGGTATTGACGATTCCTTGTAACAATACGCCGTGACCAATAAAGTCAGCTACTAATTGGTGACGAGGCTGGTGGTAGAGCTGGTACGGCGTGTCCCACTGTAACAATTCACCCTGATACATAACGCCGGCTTTGTCTGCCATAGCAAAGGCTTCTTGCTGATCATGAGTTACTAAAAGGGCGGTTATCCCTTCTTTTTTTAATAATTCACGCACTTCAACGGCTAAACGCTCGCGTAATTCCGCATCTAAACTAGAAAATGGCTCGTCAAGCAGCAATAAGCCCGGTTTTGGGGCCAGCGCACGCGCAAGCGCAATACGTTGTTGCTGGCCGCCTGATAATTCATGTGGAAAGCGTTTGTGATAGCCCGGCAAGCCGACACGATCAAGCAATTCGTCAACCCGTTGTCGACGTTCTTGGGCGGAGGCTTTACGCATACCGAAACTAATATTGTCGGCCACGTTCAGATGAGGAAACAACGCAAAGTCTTGAAATACCATACCAACACCGCGCTTTTCAGCGGGCAGCGTATAGTCGTTATTGGATACTTCGTTGCCGTCAATTTGAATGTTGCCGCTTTGCAGGTTCTGAAAGCCCGCAATGGCACGCAGTAAGGTGGTTTTTCCGCAACCACTTGGGCCGAGTAAACAGCCAATCTCGCCTTGTTCCAGCGTTAAGCTAACACCGCGCACAATGTGTTGTGCACCAAAACTAATGTGTATTTTATTAAGCTGTAACCGGGACAAAATCTTGCTCCTTTAAGGCAGATTGCTGCGATTTTAACATAGCGCGCGACAACAAAATAACCGGAATTAGGCCAACTAACACCATCATGAGTGCAGGCGGACCAGCATCGGCCAAGCGCTCATCTCCTGCCATTTCATAAGCGCGTACGGCAAGCGTATTAAAGTCAAATGGACGTAATACTAGGGTGGCTGGAAGCTCTTTGAGTACGTCTACGCCAACTAGTATCAGTGCGGTAAATACGCTTGGGCGTAACAGCGGCAAATGAATTTTACGCAGTACCTGAAATGGTGTGTAACCTTGTATGCGTGCGGCTTCGTCCATGCTTGGGCGTATTTCAACTAAGCCAGATTGGATGGTTTGCAACGACACACTTAAAAAGCGCACTGCGTAGGCAAACAATAGGGCAAACACGGTGCCTGACAATAATAAGCCTGGATTATAACCAAACCAGGCTTTGCTCAAAGCAATAATACCGTGGTCGACACTGGTTAATACCATGATCAAACCCACGGCAATAACTAACCCAGGAATGGCATAGCCTAAGCCGGCAAAGGCGACGCTGGTGCGTACCAGGCGGGTTGGTATTTGGCGACGGCCATACGCTAACCATAAAGCTAGCACGACCACGAGTAAGGCGGCTAAAAATGCCAGCCAAAAGCTATTAAACGTGAGTTGCCAGAAACTGGATTGCAACCATACTTCAGAGCGTTCAATAGACCAGCTAGCTAATTGTAAGGCCGGTAAAATAAAACCAAATACTAATGGCAACCAGCAGGCAATACTAGCCAACAAGGCCTTACCACCACGCAATTCAAATGGTGGAGCAGGGCGGTTGCTACGCTGGTCGTAGCGGGCTTGGCTACGTGACCAACGTTCAATGAAAATAAGCAGTATAACTGCAACTAAAAGCATCGCCGCCAGTTGCAGTGCACCTTGCAGGTCGCCAAGGCCATACCAAGTACGGAAAATTCCGGTGGTAAAGGTAGTTACCCCAAAGTACTGCACGGTACCGTAATCGGCTAGTGTTTCCATCAGTGCTAAGGTGGCACCGGTAACAATAGCGGGGCGCGCAAGCGGAATAGCAAGACGCCAAAAACACTGCCACGGGTTTAAGCCCAAACTACGGCCTGCTTCAAGGGTGGTGGCCGACTGTTGTAGAAAAGTAGCGCGGGTAATTAAATAAACGTAAGGAAAGAGCACTAAGCTTAATACGGCAATGGCACCGCCAAGGCTGCGTATTTGCGGAAACCAGTAATCGCCGTAACTCCAACCGAACCAGTCACGCAGCGCGCTTTGCACTGGCCCTGCAAAGTCGAGCATACCGGTATAGGTGTAAGCGGTAATATAGGCTGGCATGGCTAGCGGTAATAGCAGCGCCCAACTTAATAGCCGTTGGCCTGGGAAGCGACACGCGGTTGTTAACCAAGCGGTGCCAACCCCTAAGCTAATTACCCCAATAGCCACACCAATTAATAACCATAATGAATGGCTAATGTATTCTGGTACTACGGTTTGCCATAAATGGCTTAAAGTAGAGAAGTCTTGCGCAGTTGCTAATTGCAGAACGGACCAACAAATTACCAGCAACGGCACGCCAATAACGACGGCCGTTGCCACTAAAGAAAGCTGACGCCAAGTTTTGCTGCGCAATAACTGGCGCATTAACGCCAACCAGCCCGGTTCATGAGCTTGACAGCTTCAGCGTTGTTTTCGCCAAGCACGGTCATGGATAAATCATCGGCTTGGAATTCGCCCCACGCTTGCAAGGTTTCGCTCCACTCAACCCCTTCTACCGCTGGGTATTCATTGTTAGTGGCGGCGTACCAAGCTTGCGACTCGGCGGTGAGCAAGAATTCAACCAGTTGTTGTGCGGCGGCTTTGTTTTTTGCATGTTTGGTTAAACCAATACCCGACACGTTAACGTGAGTGCCAAAGCTGTCTTGGTTAGGCCAGAAAATTTTCAACTTACTAGCAGCTTCGCGTTGTTCTGCGTCGTCGCCTGTTTGCATGAGGCCAAAATAATAGGTGTTAGCAACGGCAAGGTCACAAACGCCGGCGGCCGCTGCTTTAAGTTGATCGCGATCGCCGCCGACCGGAGGTTTGGCTAAGTTGTTGACTAAGCCTTCTGCCCAAGCTTGGGTTTTCTCTTCACCCCAGTGCTCAATCAGCGCGGCGGTTAATGACTGGTTGTAAATATTGTCTGATGAGCGAATACAAACTTTTTTGTTCCACTCAGGCTTGGCTAAATCTTCATAGCCATTCAACTGGCTAGGGTCAACCCGATCAGCCACGTAGAAAATTGGCCGAGCTCGTAAACTTAAACCTACCCACAAGTTGTCAGTGCCTTGTAAGTGATCCGGCACACGTGTCAACACAGTATCTGAAGTAATAGGTTGAAATACATCGGCTTCAGCAGCACGGTGTAAATTACCGGCGTCTACCGTCAAGAATAAATCGGCAGGGGTGTTTTCCCCTTCGTTTTGCAGACGCGCTAATAATGCATCGCCACCGCCGGTTAAAAGGCGTACTTCAATGCCGGTTTCTGCGGTAAACTTTTCAAGAACTGGTTTAATAAGCGCTTCTTTGCGCGCTGAATATACGTTAACGGTAGCGGCTTGTGCTACTGTTGCTGTTAAACTTGCAGCAATGGCTGTTAGGGTTAAAACTTTGCGTAGCATAGATAATTCCCTCGTTTTTGCCTCTATAAAGAATGAGTGAAGTATATCGAAAAAAGATAACGAACGATATTGATTCGCATTTGGTACCTACAAATAGTTTCGCGCAAATGAGAATTATTATCAACAACTAGATTGGAAATTTTTGGAAAAGGAAGCTTTATGTCAAATATGTCCGCTTTGGCCCTAATTGGGGTGCTGTCTATATTGTGCCAATGGGGTGCTTGGCGCATGAAAGTGCCAGCCATTTTGCCGTTACTTATTGTTGGTATTTTAGTCGGGCCGGTGTTTGGTGTAATGGACCCAGACGCTATTTTTGGTGACATTTTATTTCCTGTCGTGTCGCTTTCAGTTGCGATTATTCTATTCGAGGGCGCTCTTACGCTTAAGTTTGATGAAATTCGTGGGCATGGCCGCATGGTAACTAATTTGGTTAGTGTGGGTATGGTCATAACCTGGGTGGCTATTGCGATTGCCGCTTACTATTTAATTGGCTTTACGTGGGAGCTAGCCGCCTTATTTGGTGCCCTTGTGGTGGTGACGGGGCCGACGGTGATCATGCCCATGTTACGGTCAGTACGACCACTTGCGCGACTGGGAAATATTCTGCGTTGGGAAGGTATTATCATTGACCCGATTGGCGCGCTATTGGCGGTATTGGTTTACGAGTTTATTGTTGCTAGCCAAGGCGCGGGTTGGTCACAAGCATTACAGGCTTTTGCCACCACTATTGGGGTAGGTTTTGCGCTTGGTTTTGCCGGCGGCAAGTTGTTGGGCTGGGCGCTACTGAAAAGTATTTTCCCGCATTACTTAAAAAATGTCGCCACCTTGGCCGTGGTACTTGGTGTGTTTGCGGTTTCAAATGCGCTACAGCACGAATCAGGGCTTCTGACGGTAACCGTCATGGGTATGGTTATGGCCAACATGAGAGGCTTAGACTTAGACGATATTCTGGAATTTAAAGAAACGCTGTCAGTACTGCTCATTTCTGGCTTGTTCATTATTTTGGCAGCGCGGCTGCAACCAGAGGCCTTCAACTCATTGGGTGTGCCGGCAATTATTCTATTGGCGGTGATTATTTTTGTGGTGCGACCGCTGAGCGTCTGGGTGTCAGCCATAGGTACCCAAACCTCTTTTAAAGAAAAAATATTACTAAGCTGGATTGCACCGCGCGGTATTGTCGCGGCAGCGGTGTCGGCGTTGTTTGCATTGAAAATGCAACAAGGCGGTTGGCAGCAGGCTGAATTACTTGTACCACTGGTGTTCTTGGTTATTTTAAGCACGGTGGTGTTGCAAAGCTTAACTGCGAAACCGCTGGCGCACGCACTTAAATTGCGCGAGCCGCCGGCTCGTGGCTTCTTAATATTTGGCGCGAACCCAACCGCACGGTTAATTGCCAAGTCGCTGCAAGAGAACAAATTTCCAGTGTTACTGGCAGATACTAACTGGGAACACATCAAGCAGGCTCGAATGGAAAATCTACCAGTCTATTTTGGTAATCCAACATCGGAGCATGCGGAAAACAACATGGATTTAACCGGCATTGGCAACGTTTTAATACTTTCGCCATACCGGCAATTAAACCCAGTCGTAGCGATGCATTTTATGGACTGGTTCGATGACGAGAAAATTTTTGCATTGCATAGTACTGATCACGACGCGCCGGCTCGTAATCAACTGCCTGAAGTTTATCGTAATCGCCTGAAACTATTTGGCAAGGGCGTGACGTTCTCAAAGCTCGCTAGCTTAACGTTTCAAGGGGCAAGCGTGAAAACCACAGCGTTAACGGAGTCATTCCACTATGACGATTATCAGGATCGTTATGGTAACAGAGCGTTACCATTATATGCGCTTGATGAACGTGGTTTTTGTCATTTATTTAGTGCTGACCAAACCTTTGAACCTAAGGCTGGATGGCAAATTGTAGCGCTGGTAAGCCCTGAGCAGGAATCGGCTAATAATTAGAAAAAATTTACACTAAATTAACTTATAAAATAATTACTTATAATTTTGTTGTTAAATTGTAATTGAAATGCAAAAAAACATCGATTAGTATTGCGCCATGGATTTGAGGTGGTACTCAAGGATTGATACAACCTCATCTGGACACGGATAGTCCTCCTCCCTTTTTTAATGACCGTTATCCATTTATACTGCGCTTATTGTTCTTCCTAAAAATCAAGCTGTGAGAGCTGCGCAGACATGTCCACATTGCATACCGTTGTTTCAAAGTTAACAGTCATGAGTTTGCTGATTCTACTCAGTGCTTGTGGGGCAGAACGGCAAGCGCCAGAGCAAGAGTTGCGGCTGCAGCAGGTTCGTGACATAGATCGGCAGCAATTACCCGGCGCCGGCTGGGCTCTTTCTAATAGTGTTATTCAGCTTAGTTTTTGTCGTGATCGCGTGAATACGGCGTTGTTAGCCGAGCGCGAAGAATTACGCCGCTGGCGACTGGTAGGAGAAACTTCTGCATTTCCGCCAGGGCGCGATGAAGGGCTGCAACAGTTGGCTGATTTATATATGAAACACAATGTGCTGCTCTATCAGCTGTCTGGTAACTTTGGCAGCCAGGTTTATCAACTTGCTTACCGACCAAACGAGCCTGAACCGAATATTATCAATGCCTTTGCTAAAATTGGTCGTGATACCTCTATTTGTTATAGCTCACTGGATGCTAACGATTAACTAGGTGCTACTAGGTGTAACCATGACAGATCTCCAGCAACATATTGAAGCAAAACTACAACACCAACTACAGCCTGTTTATCTCTCGGTTGTGAATGAAAGTCATATGCATGGCACGCCAAGCAATGATTCCCATTTTAAAGTGATTGCCGTGTGTGAGCAGTTCGATGGTATGCGTCTGTTGCAGCGCCACCGTGCCGTTAATAAGGTGTTAGCGGACGAACTTGCCGGGCCCGTTCATGCTCTCGCGTTGCATGTTTATAGCCCGACTGAGTGGCAGCAACTGCATCAGGTGCCAGACTCACCTGCTTGTCGTGGTGGAAGTCAGCTCGATAACAACTAAACACGCGCTCGGTTAACAGCTCAGATCACTTGTCTGTGGGTGGTCGGTTACACTAGTCGGCATTTATACCAAATAACGAAAGACTCGAATTCATAAAATAGGAACCGATACAATGGTCATTCAACCAAAAATCCGTGGCTTTATTTGTACCAATGCTCACCCTGTAGGCTGCGCAGCACACGTGCAGCAACAAATTGATTATGTGAAGCAACAAGCGCCTTTAAACAAGGTGCCGCAGCGTGTTTTGGTTATCGGTTGTTCTACCGGCTATGGCTTAGCCACACGTATCAACGCTGCATTTGGTGCTGGCGCGAAAACCATAGGCGTGTGTTTTGAAAAAGAGCCAAGCGAGAAGAAAACCGCAACAGCCGGCTGGTATAACACCGCAGCGTTTCATAACGCCGCTGAACAAGAAGGCTTGTACGCTCATACCATTAATGGCGATGCGTTCTCAAACGAAATCAAGCAAGAAGTTATTGAGAAGATTAAACAAGATTTGGGCCAAGTTGACTTGGTAATTTACAGCCTTGCATCACCCAAGCGTAAAGACCCAGTAACTGGCGACCTGTATAGCTCTACCTTGAAGCCAATTGGGCAAGCCTATACCACTAAAACCTATCACACCGACAAAGACCAAGTGACTGAAATTACGTTAGAGCCAGCTAACGATGACGAAATTCAGCAAACCATTAAAGTAATGGGCGGTGAAGACTGGGAGTTATGGTTGGCTGCGCTGCATGATGCCGGCGTGCTAGCCCCTAATGCCAAGACCACGGCCTATACCTATATTGGTAAAAAGCTAACTTGGCCAATTTATGGTCACGCCACTATTGGTAAAGCAAAAGAAGATTTAGACCGTGCAGCTGCGGCCATGCGCACGCGTTATACCGACTTAAACCTTGAAGCTTACGTGTCATCATTGAAAGCGCTGGTCACTCAAGCAAGTTCTGCTATTCCAGTGATGCCCCTATATATTTCGCTAATTTACGGAGTGATGAAAGAAGAGGGCACCCATGAGGGTTGTATCGAACAAACGCACCGTTTGCTGCGCGATGGTTTGTACGGCGTTGACCCTGAGCTTGACGAAGCAGGCCGTTTGTTCATGAACGGCTGGGAGACGAATGACGCAACGCAAGCAAAAGTGGAAAAGTTGTGGCACCAAGTCACGCAAGAAAATTTCCATGACTTAGCGGACTATGCAGGCTATCACAGTGATTTCTTGAAGTTGTTTGGGTTTGGTATTGAGGGTGTGGACTACGACGCCGACGTCAACCCCGTTGTCACCTGGTAAAACAACAACGGCGCTATTAGCTAATAGATATTGGATATTAGCAAAATGGCTCCGGTATTAGCGACTAATATCTAATATCGAATAGCTAATATCGGTTTTGTTTTAGCAACTAAAAGTGCTAAAATGCGCGCCCTAGGTGAAAATGGACAGAATTTGGTCAGTGTGGGCTTTCAAGCTTAGGTTTTCTTACGTTTGAAAGCGCGCGCTGGAATAAGATTAATCTTCCCTAACGAGTAGTGCAAACGCGTATGATTACGATCAAGAAAGGGCTGGATATCCCGATTTCGGGTGCGCCAGTGCAAACTATCGAAGATGGCCAAGCCATCACCACCGTTGCCGTACTGGGTGAAGAGTATGTGGGTATGCGCCCAACCATGCATGTCAAGGTTGAGGACCGCGTTAAAAAAGGCCAGGTACTTTTCGAAGATAAGAAAAACCCAGGGGTTAAATTTACTGCACCTGCTGCCGGCGTTGTGAAAGACGTACTGCGTGGCGCAAAGCGTGTTCTGCAAGCTGTTGTCATTGAAATTGACGGCGACGAGCAAGAAACCTTTGCCAAGTACGACAGCGCAGACTTAGCAGGGCTTGATCGCGCTAAAGTGGTTGAGCAACTGAACAACTCAGGTCAATGGGTTGCGTTGCGAACCCGTCCATTTAGTCGTTCACCGAAGCTAGATGCAGAGCCTACCGCAATTTTTGTCAACGCTATGGACACCAACCCACTAGCGGCTGACCCAGCGTTAATCATCAACGAGAACAAGCAAGCTTTCATCGACGGTTTGAAAGTATTGGGTAACCTTACTCAAGGTAAAGTGTTTGTAGTGAAAGCTGCTGACGCTACCGTTGACACAGGCGACGCAAAAGTTCAGTTGGAAAGCGCGAAAGGGCCACATCCAGCTGGCTTAGTCGGTACCCATATTCATTTCTTGAACCCAGTATCAATGACCAAACACGTTTGGCATATTGGTTATCAGGACGTGATTGCCTACGGTAAATTATTTACTACCGGCGAATTGTTTACTGACCGTGTGGTTGCCTTAGGTGGGCCAGCGGCGAAAAAACCACGTTTATTGCGCACTCGCATGGGCGCCAACGTGCGTGAACTGACCAAAGGCGAGTTAGCGCAAGGCAAAAACCGCGTTATTTCAGGTTCAGTTTTAAATGGTCACAAAGTTGATGACGCTCATCAGTGGTTAGGTCGTTTCCATAACCAAGTGAGCGTATTGGCTGAAGGCGATAACAAAGAATTCTTGGGTTGGATCAAGCCTGGTGTAAATCAGCACTCGGTAACCCGCGCTTATTTAGGCCACTTGAGCCCGAAAAAACTATTCGCAATGACCACAACCACCAACGGCTCAGACCGTTCGATGGTGCCAATCGGCAACTACGAGCGCGTGATGCCGCTTGATATTTTGCCAACGATTTTGCTACGTGACTTGCTCTCTGGCGACACTGAACAGGCTCAAAAATTGGGTTGTTTAGAGTTGGACGAAGAGGACTTAGCACTGTGTTCTTATGTTTGCCCAGGCAAATACGAGTACGGTCCTGTGTTGCGTAACATGTTGACCGAAATTGAGAAAGAGGGCTGATCATGGGCTTGAAAAATTTCCTCGAGAAGATAGAGCCAAACTTCGAAAAAGGCGGCAAGTACGAGAAGTGGTACGCCTTATACGAAGCTGCAGCGACTATTTTCTATACGCCAGGTAAAGTTACCAAAGGCATGACCCACGTAAAAGATAGCGTTGATTTGAAGCGCATCATGATCTTGGTATGGATGATGACCTTCCCTGCTATGTTCTGGGGGATGTACAACATCGGTAACCAAGCTGCGATGGCGTTGGTAAACGGCTATGAATTGGCTGATATTTGGCAAGTGGGCTTGTTTACTGCATTAGGCGGTGATTTAAGCACTGCAGGCTGGGCCGGAAAACTATTCTACGGTGCGTGTTTCTTTGTTCCTGTGTATGCCACCACGTTTATTGTTGGCGGTTTCTGGGAAGTGTTGTTTGCGTCAGTTCGTAAGCACGAAATTAACGAAGGCTTCTTCGTAACTTCGGTACTGTTTGCGTTAACGCTTCCAGCCACCATGCCATTGTGGCAAGTTGCTTTGGGTATTACCTTCGGTGTGGTTATTGGTAAAGAAATTTTCGGCGGTACTGGCCGTAACTTCTTGAACCCTGCGCTGACTGGTCGTGCGTTCTTATACTTTGCGTTTCCAGCGTCTATTTCTGGTGAGCAAGTATGGACCGCAGTTGACGGTTTCTCGGGCGCAACCTTGTTAGGCCAAGCGACACAGACAACAGACTACATTGCTAATATGGACCTGTGGATGGATGCCTTCTTAGGTAACATTCAAGGCTCAATGGGTGAAGTGTCTACCCTAATGATTCTTATTGGCGGTTTGGCGTTAATTTACTTCCGTATCGCTTCGTGGCGCATTGTGTCAGGTGTGTTCGTGGGTATGTTAGCGCTGTCGTTGTTATTTAACGTTATTGGCAGCGACACCAATCCAATGTTCGCTATGCCATGGTACTGGCACTTAGTTGTTGGTGGTTTTGCCTTCGGTATGATGTTTATGGCAACTGACCCAGTATCGGCTTCATTCACCAATAAAGGTAAGTTCTATTACGGCTTCTTAATTGGCGCAATGACAGTTCTTATCCGTGTGGTAAACCCTGCGTATCCAGAAGGCATTATGCTGGCAATTTTGTTTGCTAACGTATTTGCCCCGCTGTTTGACCACTTTGTTGTTCAATCAAACATTAAACGGAGAATGGCACGCAATGGCTAATAAAAACGAATCACTCGGCAAAACGCTCTTTGTCGTTATCGCCCTCTGTTTAGTGTGTGCGATTATCGTGGCTGGCTCAGCGGTTGGTTTGAAACCAATTCAAGAAAAGAACGCAGCATTAGACATGCAGCGTAACGTGTTAGATGCAGCCGGCTTGTTAACCCCTGAAACCAACGTGGTCGAGATTTTTAACCAGCGTGTTGAAACGCGCTTGATTAACTTGAACACGTTAGAAACGGTAGACAGTGTTGACGGCAAAAGCGCGACTGACTACGACCCAATTGCGTCAGCTAAGAAAGCAGGCTTAGGCACTAAGCTTGAAAAAAGTAATGATGTAGCTGGCATTGGCTCGCGCGAAGACGTTGCCAAAGTTTACTTTATTAACGGCAACGACGGCGCGTTAGAGACTGTTGTGGTGTATGTACGTGGTTATGGCCTGTGGGGCACCATGTATGGTTTGATGGCCATTGCGCCAGACATGAACACCATTAAGGGGCTTAACTTTTACGAGCACTCAGAAACGCCAGGTCTAGGTGGCGAAATCCAGAATCCAAACTGGGTGGCTAGCTGGGAAGGTAAAGAAATTTATGACAACGGCAGTGTTGCCTTAGATGTTACTAAAAACGTGACAGATAAAGCGCATGATATTGATGCACTTTCGGGCGCAACCTTAACCAGTAACGGTGTGGAAAACACCATGCAGTTCTGGTTTAGCGACAAGGCTTATGGCCCACTGTTCGATAAAATTCGTAAAGGGGAGCTGAACTAATGGCCAGTGCAAAAGAAGTCAAAGAGGTTCTATTTGGGCCGATTTTTGCCAACAACCCGATTGCCTTACAAATTTTAGGTATTTGCTCGGCGTTGGCAGTAACGTCGAAAATGGAAAACACCGTGGTTATGTGTATTGCACTAACCTTAGTAACGGCGTTTTCGAACTTGTTTATTTCAATTATCCGTAACCATATTCCTTCAAGTGTGCGGATTATTGTACAAATGACGATTATTGCGAGCTTGGTAATTGTTGTAGACCAAGTGCTTCGTGCATATGCATACAGCATTGCGAAGGAACTGTCGGTATTCGTTGGTTTGATTATCACCAACTGTATCGTTATGGGTCGCGCAGAAGCATATGCAATGAAAAGCCCGCCTATGTTGTCGTTCCTAGACGGTATTGGTAACGGCTTGGGCTACTCGGTGGTATTGCTTACCGTTGGTTTTGTGCGCGAACTGTTCGGCTCAGGTAGCCTGTTTGGCTATCAGATCATGTCACTGGCTTCTGAAGGTGGTTGGTATCAACCAATCGGCTTGTTGGTATTACCGCCAAGCGCCTTCTTCATTATCGGTGGCTTTATCTGGGTACTGCGTACCTTCCGTACTGAACAAGTAGAGCCGAAGGAATAAGGAGCAGACCATGGAAGCCTATATCAGTTTATTTATTAAATCGATTTTCGTTGAAAACTTAGCGTTATCGTTCTTCCTTGGTATGTGTACTTTCTTGGCGGTATCTAAGAAAGTAACCACAGCTTTTGGTTTGGGCGTTGCTGTTATCGTGGTATTGGGTATTTCAGTACCAGCGAATAACTTGGTTTACCACAACATTTTGGCGCCAGGTGCGCTAGATTGGGCTGGTTTTCCAGATGCAGACTTAAGTTTCTTGCGTTTCTTGACCTTTATCGGCGTTATTGCGGCGTTGGTACAAATTCTAGAAATGGCATTAGATAAGTACGTGCCGGCGTTGTATAACGCACTTGGTATCTTCCTTCCGTTAATTACAGTGAACTGTGCCATCTTTGGTGGCGTATCATTCATGGTAGAGCGTGACTACACCTTCACTGAAAGTGTGGTTTACGGTATTGGCGGTGGTGTTGGCTGGGCGCTAGCGATTGTGGCGTTAGCCGCAGTACGTGAAAAGCTGAAATATGCGGACGTACCTGATGGTTTGCGTGGCTTAGGCATCACCTTTATGTCGGTGGGTCTAATTGGTTTAGGGTTTATGTCTTTCTCAGGCATTTCACTCTAATTTCATCCGGTTACGAACGATAACGTATTAAGTAGAGGTACAAGTCGATGCAAGGGCAAGATTTGACACTAATAGCGCTCGGCGTAGGCATGTTTACCTTGATTGTATTGATTTTGGTTGCGGTGATTATGTTCGCCAAATCAAAATTGGTCCCTCAGGGTGATGTCGAGATTTTAATTAACGATGACGAAGACAAGAAAATCACCACGCAGCCAGGCACCAAATTGCTTGGCGCATTGGCGAATGCTGGTATTTTCGTATCGTCAGCGTGTGGTGGCGGTGGCTCATGTGGTCAGTGCCGCGTGGTTATCAAAGAAGGTGGCGGTGAAATTCTGCCAACGGAACGTGACCACATTAACCGTAAAGAAGCACGTGAAGGCTGCCGTTTATCGTGCCAGGTTAACGTCAAGCAGAATATGAAAATCGAACTTCCAGAAGAAGTATTCGGTATTCGTAAATGGGACTGTACGGTTAAATCAAACAACAACGTTGCTACGTTTATTAAAGAATTCGTAGTGCAGTTGCCTGAAGGCGAAGAAGTTCCATTCCGCGCTGGTGGTTATATTCAAATTGAATGTCCGCCGCACCACGTGAAATTCAAAGACTTCGACATTGAAGATAAATTCCGTGGCGACTGGGAGCACTTTGGATTCTTTAACCTTGAGTCGAAAGTAAACGAAGAAGTTATTCGCGCTTACTCTATGGCGAACTACCCAGACGAGAAAGGCATTATTATGCTGAACGTGCGTATTGCTACGCCGCCTCCGCGTGATATGAGCTTACCGCCAGGCCAAATGTCATCGTACATCTTTAGCTTGAAGCCGGGTGACAAAGTAACTATTTCTGGTCCGTTTGGTGAGTTCTTCGCGAAAGACACCAAAGCAGAAATGGTGTTTGTCGGTGGTGGTGCGGGTATGGCGCCTATGCGTTCACATATCTTCGACCAATTACGCCGCTTGAACACAGATCGTAAAATGACGTTCTGGTACGGTGCACGTTCGAAGAAAGAAATGTTCTATGTTGAAGATTTCGACATGTTGGCGCGTGAAAACGACAACTTTGAATGGCACGTAGCCTTGTCTGACCCACAACCAGAAGATAACTGGGAAGGTTACACAGGCTTTATCCACAACGTGTTGTACGAAAACTATCTGAAAGACCACGAAGCGCCTGAAGATTGTGAGTTCTACATGTGTGGACCACCGATGATGAACGCTGCGGTTATCAAGATGCTAAAAGATCTTGGTGTCGAAGACGAGAACATCTTATTGGATGACTTCGGTGGCTAGAAAATGATGACATCATCGTTTCTACGAATTTGGCTAGCCCTATTGGGGCTGGCCTTTTTCGTTTCATGTACTCCTGCACCGCAACAGTTGTCAGTTTCTGGCGAAACTATGGGTACCACCTACCATATTCGCTATGTGACGGCGAACCCTCGGCATGCTCCTGAAAAAGTCAAAGAGCGTGTAGATGCGGTGTTACAGCAGATCAATAGCCAAATGTCGACCTATGACCCGCAGTCAGAGTTGTCGCAATTTAACCAACGATACACAACCGAGCCGGTAGTGGTGTCGCGTGCGCTTGAAACCGTGGTGCGCCGAGCGCTGGAAATTGGGGCCGAAACCGATGGGCTGCTTGATGTCACCGTAGGCCCGTTAGTGAATTTGTGGGGGTTCGGGCCATTGGCACGGCCAGATAAAGTTCCTACTGAGACTGAGCTGGCTGAAGTACGTGATCAAATTGGTTACCAGCATTTATCGGTCGACAATCACCAATTACGCAAAGCAATTCCTGATCTATATGTTGATTTATCAACGATTGCCAAAGGCTATGGGGTTGATCGTGTTGCGGTGCTGCTTGAACAAATGGAAATTAAAAACTATTTGGTCGAGATTGGCGGTGAAATGCGTATGAAAGGGTCGAAACCTGGCTCTAAACCGTGGCGCATAGCTATTGAGCAACCGGTGTCACTTGACCGCTCTGTGCAACGGGTTATAGAACCTGGAAATAGTGCGGTTGCAACTTCGGGTGATTATCGCAATTACTTTGAAGAGAATGGCGTACGTTATTCGCATATTATTGATCCGCGTACTGGCTATCCAATTCAGCATAATTTAGTGTCGGTAACCGTTATCACTGACTCCTGCATGGATGCAGATGCCTATGCAACGGCGCTCACAGTTATGGGGCCAGAGCAGGCGTTGGCGTTCGCTGAACAAAAGGGCCTAGCGGTATTGCTAGTTACCCGTGAAAATGAAGCTTTTAAAGAGTACACTAGTACTGCATTTAAACGATTTGAGCAGTAGCTCAGGAGGTCCACATGGGCGTTTTTATCGCTGTATTCGTCATCATGTTGGTAGTTGTTCTTGCCATGTCTGTTGGCTTTTTAGCTCAGAAAAAGTCTATTTCAGGTAGTTGTGGTGGTATTTCTGCATTGGGAATGGAGAAAGCCTGTGACTGCAAAGACCCCTGCGATGATAAAAAAGCACGTATGGCTGAAGAAGCTCGCGCCGAAAAACGTGCAGCAAAAGAGAAGCAGTGGCAAGAAAATCGTATTGATTCTTAGTGGTTAAACCGTGCTTTTAAATAGTTTTTAGGAGTAGTTGTTATGGTAACGCCGGTGCAAATTCGGCCCAAGTCGGCCGAAATTTATCTTGATTGCAATGCGACCACGCCGGTGTTGCCACAAATCGCAAAGGCCGTTGAACACGTGATGGAACACGTGTTTGGCAACCCTTCAAGTAGCCATATTACTGGCTTACAAGCGCGCTATATTCTTGATAATACCCGCCGCCTAGGGCGTGAACTAATTGGCGCCGGTGCAGGGCGTTTTATTTTTACCAGTGGCGCTACCGAGGGCATTCAAACTGCCGTATTGTCAGCGTTAACGGCTGCGCGCAATGAAGCCAATACTGGCGGCAAGCGCTGGTTGTTGTATGGCGCCACCGAGCATAAAGCGGTACCTCAAGCGTTGGAGCATTGGAACCAATTATTGCAGCTTAATGCGCAGCTAAAAGCCATACCGGTAGATAAACAGGGCTTACTCGATTTAGATTTTATTGCCGAACATGCCGGCGCAGCACACATGATTTGTACCATGGCGGTAAACAATGAAACGGGCGTGAAACAAAACCTAGCCGAGCTTGAACGAGTGATTCGAAAGGCAAACGCGCAGGTGCCTTGGATGGTCGACTGCGTTCAAGCACTGGGTAAGCAAAAGCTAGAGCTTAGCGCGACCACCATTGATTACGCGCCGTTCAGCGGTCACAAGTTGTATGGGCCCAAAGGTATTGGTTTTTTATATGTGCGACACAATGCCCCTTTTACACCATTAATTATTGGTGGTGGGCAAGAGCAAGGCCAACGTTCCGGCACGGAAAATCTTCCGGGTATTGCCGCCCTGCATGCTTTGTTTGAGCTTTTGCTTGATAGTAGCCAGCAAGTATTTCATGGGCCGCAAACTCTTGTGGGGTATCGCGACAAATTATTGCAGGCACTACGCCAAGCGTTTCCCACATTGGAGCTCAACCATAGCTTAGACAACTCGGTGCCAACCACCTTAAACTTTAGCGTTCGTGGGGTTCCTTCGCGCGACATTATGGACGTGTTTGACGCCGCCAATATTCGTGTTAGCTCTGGTTCTGCTTGTAGTTCTGGGGTGAGTCGTAGCTTTGTATTAGATGCCATGGGCTTAGAGGAATGGAAGTCGAGTTCGGCCATTCGCCTGAGTTTTGGGCCCGCCACCACGCAAGCAACCATTGACTCTGCGTGCCAACGCATTCAGGAAGCAGCGCAAGCCTTGCGTCAATCGTGCCTACTGGTTGCCGACACCAACGAAGATATTGATAGCGACCTTGACGGTATTGTTCAGTTACGCTTTGGCCATCAATGCTGTTACTTGCTTATCGACAAACAAGCGCGCGAAATGGCAGTGATTGATCCTGTACCTGAACTAGCCGAACGCATTGAGCGTTTGGTGACCTGCCAGCACTATCGCGTGAAAGCTGTGTTAACAACAGAGCCACAAGCTTCAGGAAGTCCCGCCAGTATGCTTGCGCAATTATTGTGTGCCAGTGGCTGTAGCGCTGAGCGTGATGCCGTCGGCTGGCCAGTTGAAGCCACAGGGGGCTGTGACGCGCCAGTTGAATGCCAGCAGCCAGTGTTTGGCTGCTTGCGGGTTGGGCAACGCCGCCTATACCGCGTTGGCTCACGCACCCCTGTATATTTGTTAAGTTCACCATTAGTGTCAGCACAAGATACTGCGCACGTAGACTTTGCGTTTGTCGGTGAACAAACCAACGCCGAGCAGCTAAGTGAACTTGTGCATAGCAACACATTAATTTTACCGCGTTTTGATATTGATTTTCGCCTCGTGCAGCGGCTGTGTGAGTTAGAGCAAGACTGCGCTAAGTGTCAGTTGGTGGATATTCCATTAGAGCAGCAACAACAATGGCTTGCTGAACCTGAGACACTAGTGATTGATGTGCGTGAGCAGCAAGAACACCAAGTGCGCAAGTTGGCGGTGGACGCTGAAGTGATCAACGTGCCGCTAACACGCTTGGCGCAATTTGTTTATAGCCATCGTCAGCATTATCAAAACCGGCCTATTGTGTGTGTTTGTCGCTCTGGGCATCGCAGTGCAGTTGCGGCGCAAGTATTGGCGCGTCATGGGTTTTGCCAGGTCAGTCATTTACTCGGCGGAACAGCATTGCTTATAGAGTCGTCACTGGTTAAGAGTTAGGTTGTCGAGCGTGAAACGGGCTACAAAGCCATTTTTACCGACTAAATAACAATAACTTGACGAACACACACTGTTCCATACATTGGCATTGGTGAGTGGGTGCCATTTGCTATTCACAGCATCAAAATAGGCGGCGCCGTTCGGATTGCTTACCAGCATATCGCCGGCACGGTCGGCGCGCTCAATCACGGTTAGGCTATATAAAGCACCCTTAAGTTCAGGCTCTGGCAATAGCGAAAACTCGCCACTCTGATAGCGCATTAAACGTGGTGCGGTGTCCGTATTATTCAAATCACCACCGGCTAAAATTACATCATCTTCAGCCAGCGGCCAGACACTGGCAATACCTGCACCCGGGCCTGCGGGCATGGGCGTATCAATTGCTTTAAAACGAATACCCCGACTGCGCTTCACTAGTAATCGCGCGGTATCGGCGTTGGCCGTGCCTATGGCCCAAGTATCGTGATTAAAACGCACGCATCCGCCGCTAGCAGCTAACCCGCCTTCGTCTGGCAGTGGTTGGCTGTCCACTGTGTTGCGCGCCGTCATCCAATTACGACCATCGGCACTGCGCACCATGTCCCAATGGTTTTCCAGTGAATCACCGTATACCCATGCTTCGTTTCGGCTTGACACGTCAATACAATTCAAAAACTGGTTACTACCGGCTCGAAATCTCAGCGTCCATGACGTACCGCCGTTGGCGGTGTAATAAATGCGTGAATTACCATTGTCTCCAATGCTAAGGGCATAGGCGTGATTGGCGTCTAACGCTTCAATATCACGAAACTGCAGTTGATCGTTGGCCGGTTTAACGTATTGCCAGGTAGCACCGGCGTCCGTACTTCGAGCGATAGTGCCGGTGGTACTGCCTAGCCAAATTACATTGGCGCTTGGTGCGCTCGCGCCCACCCAATGTTCTTCAGCCTGGGTAGGCAGGGTGGTTAATTCTATAGCGGCTGTTGCGATGACTGCGGTCAGAAACATCTGGCGTAACCTTTTGCTTAATCGTGTCTGTTATCGTCGCGCGTTCAGCCGCTAAACACAAGTTAATCGCGGTGGTTTAAAGACAACCGTTGTAAACGCAGGGCGTTAAGTACCACCGAAACTGAACTTAAGGCCATGGCGCCACCGGCTAGCCACGGTGCCAATAAACCGGCTGCAGCGACAGGAATACCTAAGGTGTTATACGCAAACGCCCAAAAAAGGTTTTGTCGAATATTACGCACCGTTTTTTTACTCACAAACAACGCATCGTGAATGCTATTTAAGTCAGCTCGCATAAGCGCAATGTCGGCAGTTTCTAAAGCTACGTCGGTGCCGGTGCCCATGGCAATGCCTACTTCGGCAGTTGCCAAAGCCGGAGCATCATTAATGCCGTCGCCAACCATTGCTACGCGCTCGCCTTGTTGCTGCAGCTCTTTGACTTTGTCTGCTTTATGCTCGGGCAACACTTCGGCAAATACATACTCAATGCCTACTTGCTTGGCAATGGCAGTGGCCGTACGTTGGTTGTCACCGGTCAGCATCACTACTTTAAGGCCGCGTTGCTGTAATTTAGATATTGCAGCATTAGCGTTGTCGCGCACGGTATCCGCCACCGCGATAATACCAACAGCCTGATTATCCCAGCTAATTAACATCGCGGTTTTGCCTTGCTGCTCTAGCTCGTCCTTGCGCTTGCTCCAGGCGTCGCTTTCAATGTCATGCTCGCGCATTAAGCGAATATTACCAATGCGTAATATATGTGACTGCTCACTTAGTGTAACTTTTGCAGAAACACCGCGGCCCTCGTGCGCATTAAAATCGTTGATTTGCTCAAGTGCCTCAACCTCAATGCCTTGCACCACAGCCTGAGCTAAGGGGTGCTCAGATTGTTGCTCGGTAGCTTTTACAGCTTGCTTTAATTGCGCTTCAGTGACGCCATTCACACCCTTAAGGTCAATTTCCAAGTCGGTGAGTTTGGGTTTGCCCTCGGTAATGGTACCGGTTTTATCAAGCACAACCGTGGTAATGGTGTGGGCAATTTCAAGCACGTCGCTTTGTTTAAACAACACGCCCATTTGGGCGGCGCGGCCCGAACCCGCCATAATTGAGGTGGGTGTAGCTAACCCAAGCGCACATGGACAGGCAATAACCAGCACGGCCACAAAGGCTTCAAGAGCTTTGCCGTAATTACCGGCGTCTAGCCAAAATGCCCAAACCAAAAACGTGACAACAGCAATCAGCAGCACCACTGGAACAAAAATTGCTGAAACACGGTCGGCCAAACGCTGGATGGGAGCTTTAGAGTTTTGGGCTTGCTCAACCACTTTAACAATTTGTGCCAATGCTGAATCACGGCCAAGCTTACGTACTTTAGCTTTTAAAAAGCCATTTTTGTTTAATGTAGCGCCCGTAAGATCATCGCCTTCGTGTTTATCAACTGGCACACTTTCGCCAGTGAGCATAGACTCATCAACCGCGCTAGAGCCCGATACCACAGTACTGTCGGCAGGAATTTGTTGACCAGGTTTAATGTGAATTATGTCGCCAACCTGAAGTTTTGCGACGTCTACTGTTTCGGTTTCACCGTTTTGGCGCTCGCGCACAGCTTGTTTGGGTTGCAAGTTAAGTAACTGCTTAATAGCAGCAGAAGAGCGCCCTTTGGCACGAGCTTCAAACCATTTACCGAGTAAAATTAAGGTGATTAATACGGCACTGGTCTCGAAATAAAGACCTTGGTGTGCGGCATGATCACCGAGGCTTGCAGCCAAATATACGCTGTAAAAATATGCCGCCGAAGTACCTAAGGCAACCAACACATCCATATTGGCAGCACCGCCACGCAACGCGGTATAGCTACCTCGGTAAAATTGCCAGCCGATAATAAATTGTACTGGGGTTGCTAACGCCATTTGTACCCACGGGTTCATTAACCATGCGGGCACATAAATGTTTTCGGTCCAGCTAAAATGCCCCACCATGGTATACAGCAGAGGCAAGGACAAAATAGCAGCAGCGAGGAATTTGTAAAATTGAATTTGTTGCGCGCGTTCGCGACTGTCGTCTTCAGGTTGCTGATGGTCAATCACACTAGCGTCATAGCCTGCATCTTTAACCGCTTTGACGAGTTGTTCTGAATTCAGTTTGTCGCCTTCAACGGCGGCCACCTCGTTGGCAAAGTTGACGTTAACTGTGGTCACGCCCTGCACGCCACCTAAAGCTTTTTCGATACTTTTGGCACAGCCCGCGCAGCTCATGCCACTTAGCTGTAATTGAATTGTTTGCTTAGCCATAACGAACTCCTTAGCGCTTTAGTAAACGCTCAATAGTGGTGTCGAGCTCGGTTAATACGGCGTCGTCACCGGCTAGTAACCGTTGCTTAACACAGGTTTGCATGTGCTGGCTGAGTAATTTCTTCGCTACGCCGTTAAGTGCCGACTGCACCGACGCAATCTGTGTTAGTACATCATCGCAATAAGTGTCGCTTTCGATCAGCCGCTGTAATCCACGCACTTGCCCTTCAATGCGAGCGAGCCGCTGTTTTAAGTTTGACTTTAACGCATCTGAATGCGGGGTGACGGTGTGTTTCATACTTAGCTCCGATGATAAACTCAGCATAAGTATAGGGGGTATGGGTATTAAGTGCAAGGGCGATATCAGCCGGCAGCTATTAGATATTAGATGAAGGTGTGCGACATGAGATACTATTGCTGACGTATCAAATGGTTAACGTTTCCTAATATCTAATATCCAATAGCTAATATCGCAGTTGAATTTATTGCGCGTCCACAGACTGGCTGTTGATGCCTATGCTGTCGTCCGACATGAAATACACATAGGTTGGCATCAAATCTGCTGGTGTTTTCAACTTGTTGGCGTCTTCCGCCGGATACGCTTTTGAACGCATAGTGGTGCGGGTGGCGCCGGGGTTAATCACATTTACGCGTACGTCAGTGCCGTCGTATTCGTCAGCCATAACTTGCGCTAGGCCTTCGGTAGCAAATTTACTAACAGCGTATGGCCCCCAAAATGCACGACCTTGGCGGCCAACGCCTGATGATGTAAATACAACGCTTGCTTGTGGTGCCTTTTTAAGGGCTGGCATTAATGCTTGAGTCATCATGAATTGCGCCGTGACATTCACTTTCATGATGTCGTTCCAGGAGTCGTGGTCGATGTGCTCAAACGGCGATAATACGCCAAGTAAGCTTGCGTTTTGCAATAATCCGTCAAGCTTTCCGAACTGTTCAATAATAGTGGCGGTCATGGCTTGGTAATGTGATTTAGTAGCGCCTTTCATGTCAAGTGGCACAATGGCTGGTTCAGGGCCGCCGGCGGCAACAATTTCGTCATACACGGCTTCAAGTTTTTTGACAGTGCGACCTAGTAAAATTACGGTGGCTCCGCATGCCGCAAAGGTTTTTGCCGCTTCGCGGCCAATGCCATCGCCGGCACCGGTGACTAAAATCGTTTTATCAGCCAATGTGGTGGCGCCAAATTCGTATTTTTTCGGGTCATTATGCATTGCGGTCATTTTTTGCGTACACTCTAGGGTAGTTGTCTTGATGAATAGGCTAAGTGTACTGGTTTTTGCTACTATTCTCAGCAGTCGCAGATAAATTAATGAGAAATACTTTCAAGTTACGCTCAGACAGTGTATAAAATTTTGTTAATTGAAACGTCTTGTCGTACCAGTTTAAAAAAGCGATGATAGGCAAAACGAATAACAGCATCCTGCAGGTGCTCAATACATAACAACACGAACAAGGATTGGGGAAGCCTCATGAAAAAACTCTTGCTTGTAACTGCCATCGGTAGTGCACTCAGCCTCGTCGGCTGTGGTAGCGGCGATGATGCGCCAGAGTCGGTAAAAACCGAATATCAAGTAGCCGCAACAC
This sequence comes from Pseudidiomarina woesei, assembly GCF_001418345.1. Classification (GTDB taxonomy): domain Bacteria; phylum Pseudomonadota; class Gammaproteobacteria; order Enterobacterales; family Alteromonadaceae; genus Pseudidiomarina; species Pseudidiomarina woesei. The sequence continues at coordinate 699,594 of NZ_LIPW01000001.1, read as the reverse complement.
GGGTGGTATTTGACCCTTCAAACGGTCAAGTTCCAGCACCAACTAACATTTTATTAAGTGGTTCTGTTGATGGCACGTTAAACATTCCTGTGGCTGACCCTACAGACGGCGGCAATCCACAGGTAGCCATTAATGGTCTTGACGGATGGGGCACGCACTCAACGTTAACCTTTAACTTCTCGTTGCCAGTAGACGCAAATGGCGAACAAGTGACTGTTTCTGCCGCTTCATTGGAAGCGCCAGGCTCAATTCGCGTGTTTGAAACCATTATGGGTGGCAACGTTGCTGCGGGTCCTCAGTGTGAAGCTGCACCAAGCCCAGCGGTAACTTGTGCGGTCGCGAATGAATTAACTTTCGGCGTAGACTTTATTGTCAAAGCAACCGGCCCAAGCGGGGTTGCTGTTGTTCCGTTGAAGCCATTCAAGCCGGCAACAGGTTACTTGGTAGCCTTAACCGACAACATTGAAGACTCACTCGGCCGCAGCGTCAAGCCGTCACAAACTTATGGTTTAATGAAGCGCCCGGTGTCGACTGATCCAGTATCAGCTGACCCAGCTGCGCAGTCTTTGCAAGGCCTGATTAACAGTCATGAAGCTGCCTTGGCGACGTTTGGTGTTGATGCTGAAGGCGTTATTTACGCTTCAAGCTTTACCACGCAGTCAACTGGCGATGCGTTGCACATGGTTAAAACCACCATGGCAGCTAAGTTCTCTGCGATGGCACAAATGGGTATGACCCCTTCACCTTCGTTGGGCGCCATGCCTATGGGTTACACTGCGGCGCAGGCGTTAGTGCAAGCAGGTGCGTTGCCAAATGATCCAATGAACCCAGCTTACGCAGTGGCAAATACTGCCGACGTGTGGGGCGGTCAAGTGACATTACCTTACTACTCGCCGTTACCAACACAAGAAAACCCAACTGCGCCGTTAGAAGGCCGTTGGATGGCTAAGTGTGACAGTGGTGTGTCGGTATTAGGTGCAATTCAAGCGGGCGCTATTGACCCAATGAATACGCCGTCAATTGACCCGTCATGGTTATCTGGTGGTGCAGCAACTTTTGTTCCTGCATGGGTACAAGCTTGTGCGCAAGCCAGTACACCTGAAGCGGTTGCGGCAATGGATTTCCCTGGTGTTGACGAAGAACGTCATGTGACACGTTATAATCCAATTCCTGCTGTGCAAGGCGAGCAAACTGTAAACGCCGTAATCACTGTGCCTAACTTAGCTACAGTAAACGCAGTACGTGCCAGCATGGGTATGGACCCAATTGTGGCTCCAGCCAACGGTTGGCCGGTAACTATTTTCCAGCACGGTATTACCGCATATAAAGAAACTTCTTTAGCCTTAGCGGGTATGATGGCGTTGAACGGTGTTGCCACCGTATCAATTGACCACCCACTGCATGGCGAGCGTGGTTTTGGTGGTATCAATGCAACCGCTGGCCAAGGCCCAGCAACGGCGTACATGAACCTAGGTAGCTTGTTGACCACGCGCGACAACTTGCGTCAGTCAATTACTGACTTGTTAGGTTTACGTTTAAGCTTGAACGCAACGAACGTGCCAATTGATGCCTCACGTGTGTACTTCACTGGTCATTCGTTGGGTGCTATTTCTGGTACTACGTTAAGTGCAATTGCGAACGCACCAACCCCAACGTTACCGCCGGAAGGCAACGCGTTGTTCAAGGTGAGTGGTAGCTCGTTAATGGCTCCAGGCGGCAGTATTGCTAACTTCTTACTCGAGTCGGGTAGTTTTGGTCCGGTTATTAAGAGCCAACTGCTGTATGCTCAAAGCCCTGACTTTGCAGCTGCAGCAAACGCTGCCGCAGAAGCGGCCGGTGTTGCGCCAACAGATGCGGCGTTCCAAGGCTTGCTGATTAATGTTTACAATCAGTTCTGGGCAAGCTTAAGCACAGCCGAGCAAGCAGCAATTAACAGTGTATTTGAGCAGTTCGCATTTGCAGCGCAAACCGTTGTAGATTCAGCTGACCCAATCAACTACGCAACGACTGCGGCAGCAACGACGCCAATTCACTTAGTTGAAGTGGTTGGTAACGGCGGCGATAACTTGCCTGACCAAGTTATTCCGAATACGGTTGCTAACAAACCTCTTGCCGGTACTGAGCCGTTAATTTCAGCGCTTGGTTTGGAAGGTATCAGCAGCACTTATGCATCAGCCGACGGCACACCTGTTTCTGGCGCAGTTCGCTTCACCGCAGGTAGCCATAGTTCATTGGTTGACCCGTCTGCATCACCTGCGGCAACGCAAGAAATGCAAACACAAGCTGCGTTCTGGTTTAGCAGCGGAACAACGGTTATTCCAGTGCAAAATCCAACGGTCGTTAAACAGTAATTATTTAACGCGAAGTTCGACTAAAAAGGCCGCTTGTCGGCCTTTTTTTATGGCATGCTGAGCTGATTAAAGGTAAATGTACGGAGATAAGCATATGTGGGAAGTAGGCCAAGATTTATTGGTGTTTGTGCTCAAGGCAGCAATTATTGTGTTTGCGGTCATGCTGATCGTTGGCGTGGTGGCACAGGCAGCACAGCGGCAAAAAAGTCGGAAGGGTGAGCTGGTGGTTGATCGGTTGTCTGATGATCTGCGCGACGGTGTACACCGTTTAAAGCTTGATTTGCTTGATAAGAAACATCGAAAGAAAGCACAGAAAGAACTCAAGAAAAAACAAAAAACTGAGAAGAAAGCAGAGGCGCGTAAACGGCTATTTGTAATTGATTTCAAAGGTAGCATGGACGCTCACGAAGTTGACTCATTGCGCCGTGAAGTGAATGCCGTTGTCGCGGTTGCAGAGCCTGGTGAACAGGTACTGGTGCGCTTAGAAAGCCCTGGTGGCGTCGTGCATGGCTACGGCCTGGGTGCCTCGCAACTGAAACGACTTCGGGATGCGCAGCTTGAGCTGATTGTCAGCGTAGATAAAGTTGCGGCAAGTGGGGGCTACATGATGGCCGCGGTGGCAAATCATATTCAGGCGGCGCCTTTTGCGATAATTGGTTCCATTGGGGTACTGGCGCAAATACCTAACTTTCATCGTTGGCTGAAAAAGCATGATGTCGACTTTGAGCAGGTTACAGCTGGGGAGTACAAACGCACGTTAACTATGTTTGGCGAAAACACCGAAGAAGGGCGGCGCAAATTTAAACAGGATATGGAAAATATTCACGAACAATTTAAAGCGCATATTAAACAATTTCGCCCTGATCTTGATTTAGATAAAGTTGCTACCGGCGAATATTGGACCGCGCAAGAGGCATTGCAATATGGCTTGGTGGACTCGTTAACCACCAGCGATGCGTGGTTACTGGAGCGCCGTGACAGCCATGACATGTTCTTGGTGCGCTATGTGGTGAAAAAGAATATTGGCGAGCGTGTTGGCCGCAATGTGAGCGCAGCGTTGGCAACGGTGAAGAACTTTTTGGGGCGAACTGAATCTTAATAAACAGATAGGTTTTTTAGAGTATTTGGAGTGGGCCATGAGCGATGAATTTGAGTTGTTTCGCCGCGAAATGACGGGGGTGACGCCGTTGGCTGGGAACGATGTAGCCGACATTCGTACAGCTTTCACCCCAACCCTGGCGCAACAAGAACGCCGTAAAGCTGCTGAACAGCAATTAGAAGAGGATATTAATTTTCTCTCGACGGAGTATGTTGAGTTGGTGGAGCCGTTGGATACCCTAAGCTTTGCTCGTGACGGTGTACAGCATGGCGTATTTAAACGTTTACGCTTAGGGCATTACCCGCTTGAAGCCAGTTTAAATTTGCACCATCACAGTTTGCGCCAAGCGCGCACGGCGTTATTTGATTTTATTCAAGACTGCCATAAATCGGGGGTTCGTTCGGGGCTTATTATTCATGGTCAGGGTAAGCATTCAAAGCCGCACCCTGCGTTAATTAAAAGCTATGTGAATAAATGGCTTCGCGAACTAGCACCGGTTATGGCGTTTCACAGCGCCCAACGCCACCACGGCGGCAGCGGGGCTTTGTACGTGATGCTACGCAAAAACCCCGAACAAAAACAACTCAACCGCGAACGCCACCAAAAACGGTAGCCCGGCGTTTTACGCCGGGACGAGCGCAGCGAGGTTATACCGGCCGACCACGGTAACGTTCAACGTTTTACGCCGGGACGAGCGCAGCGAGGTTATACCCGCCGACTAAGGTAACGTTCAACGTTTTATGCTGGGACAAGCGCAACGAGGTTATTTCATGATAAAGCAGTTAGAAAAAAGCTTAACCATTGCAGTCATTAGCAGCCTGCTGCTACTGCAACCCGTACCGTTAAGCGCGCAAGAACAAACCCACTCAGAGCGTTTGGGGCAAATACTGCAACAACGTGCGGATAGTCATTTGGCCGCTGACTTTAACTATCACCGACTTGAGATCATTACCTTATTGGGTGAATTGCGCGCCGAAGATGTGCGCTTAAGCACCCGCGTCACAGAACTTGATCAAGGGCTGAATCAGGTGCTACGAGCTGACTCGATTGTTGTGAAGGGCGACTGGCTGAGCGCCGCCAAGAATAATTTAGTGGTTGACGAAGTGATCGCCAAAGACGCGCAGCTCACAGTGGCGTACTACGGTAAGGGCCAATCGAACTTACATGCGTTGTATGACGCTGCAGTGGCGAAGAAGTCATTTCAACGCGCATCAAGCCCGTTAATTTGGCAAGTGAAGAAGTCGCGTTTAGAAAACGTCGTATTGAATTTATTTGATCAAGGCGAACCAATTTTAAGTGTGCGCCTTGCTAGCCTTGAACTGCCAGAAATGCATGCTGACGACACAGCTAATGATTATATTTCGCGGGTATTGTGGCCAGTGCTTGAACAGGTGATTCGCCAAGCTATGTTCGGCAATTCCGATGCCGTTGTCGACATCGGACGCCTCACACAGTTTATAAAACGAGAGCTGTAGCCCGGCGTTTTACGCCGGGTGGCGCGAAGCGCCGTGATTGCCGAACGCGAAGCGCCGTTATTGCCGAACGCGAAGCGCCGTGATTGCCGAACGCGAAGCGCCGTGATTGCCGAACGCGAAGCGCCGTGATTGCCGAACGCGAAGCGCCGTGATTGCCTCACATCGCCATTGAATTGAAGATTAACCGTGGCGGTGCCACGTCCCGGCGTGAAACGCCGGGCTACAAATTACGCTCTTTCAAGTCAGCCTTGGCGTCGTTGAAGACATCTTCGTCGAGGCCGCCTTCGCTTTTCGCGACGATAACTGAAACCATAGCATCACCAGTTACGTTGACAGCTGTGCGTGTCATGTCGAGCAAGCGGTCAACACCAATAATTAAGCCAATGCCCTCAACCGGCAGGCCAACTTGGCCCAACACCATAGCTAACATAATCATGCCAACGCCAGGCACCCCTGCGGTACCCACTGATGCCAAGGTTGCGGTTAATACCACCATCAAGTAGTCAGCAATGGTTAGGTCAACCAAATACACCTGCGCTATAAATACCGTAGCTACGCCCTGCATAATGGCCGTGCCGTCCATATTAATGGTAGCGCCAAGCGGAACAGTGAACGAGCCAACGCTGTTGCTAACACCTAACCGTTTGGTAACGGTTTCGAGGGTAACCGGCATGGTGGCATTTGAGCTTGCAGTACTAAAGCCAAAAATTTGAACCTCGCGCATTTTCCGCAAGAAAATTCGCGGGTTCATGCCCGATAAACCTTTGAGAAGAATAGGGTAGGTTACCAACGCATGCACAATGAGTACAAACAGTACCAATAAGAAATATTTGCCTAAACTGAATATGGTCTCGAACGAGGTTTCTGCAAATAGCTTTGCCATGAGTGCAAACACCCCATAAGGGGCAATATTCATGAGAATAATAACTAGCTTCATGATCACTTCATTGAAGTCATCAAAAATGGTTTTAATGCGCTCACCAGGCTTGCCGACAAGCGCCATGGCAATACCAAACAACAGCGCAAACACAATAATTTGCAGCATATTGCCATTAGCAAAGGCATTGAACGGATTGGTTGGGAACAAGTCAATAATCACTTGTGCTAGTGAAGGTGCCTGTGTGGGCTCGTAAGTTGCATCGGTAGCAAGCTCAATGCCTGTGCCCGGTTGCACCAATACACCCATACCGATGGCAAAGGTGATGGCAATGGCTGTTGTAACCAGATACAAACTGACTGCTTTTCCACCTAAACGCCCAAGTTTACTTGGATCGCTGAGTGAGCAAGTACCCACCACCAACGACACAAACACCAATGGCACCACTAACATTTGTAATGACGAGATAAAAATCTGGCCAACAACAAAGAACAACCCTTTAGTTAGATAGCCTTCAACAATAGTGCTTTCAGGAAACAAGGCTTTCAGTAACATGCCAACAATAATGCCGGCGACCATACCAATGACGATGCGGCTCGTTAAGCTGAGCTTCTTATCAGACATAAATATTCCTTTGCGATTTTTATGGCCACAAGCCTACCAGAATTCAAAAAAAAACAGTAGCCGAAATAAAAAAGCCGGTGCATTTAAGGCACCGGCTTTTGACCTTTCCAAAGTAGGTGTTACATATATTCAGGGCCGAAACCGTTAGTCCAAATGATGGCTGAAGTGACCATTAGAATAACCATCAGAATAAGTCCCGCCGTGACGACTGAAGACGAGTACAAAAAGCCACGTTCTTCAGGAATGTGCATTAAAATAGGTACGCCTGAATAAAGTAGGTAAACCGAATAAGCGAGACCCGCTAAAAATGCCATCGTCACAAACCATAATTCTGGGTACAATGCCGCGACACCTGACATAATCGCAGGGGTTGCGGTGTAAGCGGCTAACTCAAGCGACTGCGTGAAGGTAGGCGTGGCGCCGAAGGTTTTCGCCATCCAGTGAATTAAATACGCCAACGCAAATGTTGCGCCAATAATGCCTGCATACATGGCAACCGCCATGGTCATTGCGCTTTGTTGGGTTAAGAAGGTTGCTTCACGCGCGCCAATACTCCAACCTAAGTGGGCCGAAGCGTAATAAGCCGCCGCGCAAGGTAATAATGCAATAATGAGAATATGACTTAGCGCAAAGGTCATACTTTCATGTCGTTGGTCAATGGACTTCCATTCATCAACCGGGTGAGCATATAGGCCCCAAATGTGATTTAAAATCATGACATACCTCAACTTCTGTTGTTGTTCTGGTGTTTTGTTTATTGTCATTGACGCTTTTTTATGCGTCTTAACATCAATAATGGTCGGATTTTCAACAGAGTCAAGGTATTTTGTGTCAAATAACCCTGTTTTTAATACGTGATCTATTTAAAGAGTCGACTGAGTCAAAGTATGGAGCAATTGTTACAGCCTATTCGCCAATTTTTACGCTGCGAAACACCACACCAATGGATAGATGAGGCGATAAAGCCGGAAAATCTACACCTGCTACTGATTGACCATTTGGTATGCGAACTCAAAGCCGCGCAATCAGCCATGTTACTGATTCGTCGTTATGCGGTAGACGAAGCCAGTGGCGATGCGCTGCTCGCTTGGCTCAAACCCTACGAAGATTTTACCTACCGTAAAGAGGGCGACTGGCGTGCCTTGGCCGATCACGCACGTTTAACCAAAGCGATGTTGCCCAAGCGTGATGCCCCATACAGTTCCGAGCTGATTGATAAAATGGTGCTGTTGATCAAAGAAGAACTGCATCATTTTTACCAGGTGCTGGAAATCATGCACGAGCTCGATATTCCTTACGATAATATTAGTTCGAGCCGTTATGCACGTGGCATGTTACGTCATGTGCGAACCCATGAGCCGGCTACCTTAGTAGATAAACTTATTTGCGGGGCATACATTGAAGCGCGCTCGTGCGAGCGTTTTGCGGCTTTAGCGCCATATGTTGATGAACGGCTAGCCAAATTTTATATCAGTTTGCTGCGCTCAGAAGCGCGCCACTTTGAAGACTACCTAACGCTTGCGCAGCAGTTTGGCGGTGCGGTTAACAACAGTGAAATAAATGAGCGGGTAAAATTCTTTGGTGAAGTTGAAGCGCAATTGATTAGCTCGCCAGACTCAGAGTTTCGCTTCCACAGTGGTTGTCCCGTTCGAGCTGTCGCTAGCGAAAGTTAACGCACGTTTGTTTGCGGTTACTTTCAAGTAACTGCTTTGGCTGTACCAATCGCCAAGTACAATGCGCTCGGCCAGTTCGCCATTGGGTAAGCGATGTTGGTGCACTGCTGGGCGATGTGTATGCCCATGAATAAGATATTGCACGTCATGGCTGACAAAGGCCTCACGCACCGCATGCTCGTTGACATCCATAATGCGCAGCTGTTGCTCGGTCAGCGGTTTTTGCGTTTTGCTTGATGCCCGCAGCTTGTTAGCAATGCCCATGCGCCACGACAACGGCAACGCCAACAGGAGTTTTTGCAGCGGTCGCCAACGAATCACTTTGCGGAAGCGTTGATAGCTTTTGTCATCAGTACACAGGGTATCGCCATGCAGCAACAGTGTTTGCTTGCCGTACAAATCAACCACACTGGGTTCAGGCAATAAGCGTACCCCGGTTAACTGACTAAACTGCTGGCCAATTAAGAAATCACGGTTGCCGGCCATAAAATAAACCGGCACACCGCTAGCGGTGAGTGTGTGCAGCGCTTGTTGCATCTGCTGCACAAACGCACTGGCGTCATCGTCGCCAATCCAGGCGTCAAACAAATCGCCCAGAATATACAGCGCATCGGCGCTGGCGGCCTGTTCCTGCAAAAAGCGCTCAAACAGCGCGGTAATATCTGGCCGCGCTGGGCTTAAATGCAAGTCTGAGATGAACCAAGTAGCCATAGTCGGCGTTACTCAGGTTTACTCAACAATGCTGGCGCTTTTAATCACCACATCGTCTACTGGAACGTCTTGATGGAAACCAGCGTGCGAGGTGCGAACAGCTTCAATGGCGCGAACCACGTCCATACCTTCAACCACTTCACCAAATACACAATAGCCCCAGCCGCCCATACTTTCGTTTTTGAAGTTTAGAAAGTCATTGTCAGCTACGTTAATAAAGAACTGTGCTGTGGCTGAGTGTGGATCTTGGGTACGGGCCATAGCGATAGTACCGACGGTGTTTTTCAAACCGTTGTTGGCTTCGTTATCAACCGGAGAGTGTGTTGGTTTTTGCACCATTTCCGTGTTAAAGCCACCACCTTGAACCATGAAGCCACGAATAACACGATGAAATAACGTGTTGTCGTAAAAACCTTCACGCACATACGTTAAAAAGTTTTCTACGGTTTTAGGGGCTTTATCAGCGAATAACTCAAGAGTAATGTCGCCATGATTAGTATGTAGGGTAACCTGCATCGATTTTGCTCCACGTTTTACAGATAGTTTTATCAGATATTATTTGTCGCGTAGTTTAGCATTGTTTGTGGCGAGGCGGCACCTTGCGTTATCATGTTCATCTTATTTTTACTGCCACTTTATTCGTAGTCGCCATGCAGTTAGACAGGAGCACCCGTGCATGTTGAAAGTTTTTAATACGTTAACCCGCCAAAAAGAAGCGTTTAAGCCAATTACGCCAGGTGAAGTAAAATTATACGTGTGTGGGGTAACGATTTATGACTACTGTCACATTGGGCATGCTCGCACCTACGTAGCCTTCGATGTTGTGGTGCGTTATTTACGAGAGCGCGGTTATAACGTCAAATATGTGCGAAATATTACCGACGTTGATGACAAAATCATTCGCCGCGCAGCGGAAAATAATGAAGCCATTGCCGATGTGACCGAGCGTTTCACCCAAGCCATGCACGACGACTTTGACGCATTGAATTTGCTGCGCCCAGACGTGGAGCCAACAGTTACTGGGCATATGGGCGATATTATTGCCATGATTGAAACACTTATTGCCAACGGCAACGCCTACATCGCCAAAGACGGTGATGTGCTGTTTGATGTCAGTACGTTTGATAATTATGGCAAGCTAAGCCGCCAAAACTTAGAACAACTGCAAGCTGGCGCTCGTGTAGAAGTCACTGATAACAAGCAAGACCCACTCGATTTTGTGTTGTGGAAACAAGCTAAAGTCGGTGAGCCAAGTTGGCCGTCACCGTGGGGCGATGGGCGCCCAGGCTGGCACATTGAGTGTTCAGCCATGAACAAGCGCCACTTAGGCGAAAACTTTGACATACACGGCGGCGGTTCAGATTTGATTTTCCCGCACCACGAAAACGAAGTCGCACAAAGCTGCTGCGCCAACCACAATGACTATGTGAATTACTGGATGCACAGCGGCATGGTGCAAGTAGACGAAGTGAAAATGTCCAAGTCATTGGGTAATTTCTTCACTATTCGTGACGTGTTGGCGCAGTACGACGCGGAAACCGTGCGATATTTCTTGTTGTCGAGCCACTATCGCTCGCAATTGAACTATTCTAAAGAAAACTTAGACCAAGCACGTGCCGGTTTAGAACGTTTGTATACCGCGCTGCGTGATGCCCCAACTGGTGCGCGCAATATCGCCCAAACCGAAAGCTTCGTGACGCGCTTCAATGCGGCCATGGATGACGACTTTAACGTACCCGAAGCCATGTCGGTATTATTTGAGTTAGCGCGCGAAGTCAATCGTGCCCTTGCTGCTGAACCCGAAAAAGCCGCTGCATTTGCCGCTGAGTTAAAGCATTTAGGTAGCGTGCTTGGCTTTTTGCAGCAAGCCCCCGAGCTGTATTTACAAGGTGGCACCGGCGACGACGAAGAGGTGGCAAAAATTGAAGCATTGATCACTGAGCGTAACGATGCGCGTGCCACTAAAGACTGGGCTCGGGCAGACGCCGCCCGCGATGCGTTAAAAGCAATGAATATTGAATTAGAAGACAGTGCAACCGGCACCAAGTGGCGCCGCATTTAAGTCGCAGCTTTGCTGCGACAGCTATTAGATAGGAGCTATTAGATATTAGCGAAAACAAAACAGCGTCTGCTAAGGCGGTGTTAGCTTGCATCTACTATCAAATATCTAATGGCAGATATCGTTTTTGAATTTAAGAGGTACTTATGGCTTTTCCAACAGTAAGCGTATTTGACAGCTATGCCGCTACCGCGAGTGGCGATTTCGACGCCGTGATTTTATTAGGCGACTTTGAGCGTGAAATTCCGGACGATTTTAGTGACTATGTGGCACAAGCGCAGCAAATGGATGCGCGCGTGGGTAAACAAGCATTATTAGTGCCAGCCGACGTTGCCGGTGGGCGTTTGATTGTGGCGCCAACTGGGCCGCTAGCGCCAGATTATAACGATGTGCGCTGTGTAGCTGAAGCTGCCGGCGCAGCAGCGCGTATTGCGCAACAAGCGGGCGTAACCAAACCGCTACTGATTGTTTTTGGTGTGCCACACGAGGCGCGCTATGGTCAGGCCGAAGCCGTTGCTTACTGGGGTGTTTGCCAGGCGTTGTATGAGCCGCTCGAAGCGCGTGAGCATCATGGCGAAGAACAACTCGAAACCGTCACTGAAATTGGCATTGTCGGTGCACTTGACGAACAATGGCTGCAAGCCGTAGAAGCAGGCAAGCGTGTCGCACGTGATCTAGCAGGTACAGAGCCTGAGCGTATGGCACCGCCGCGTTTTGCTGAGTATTGCCAACAAGCGTTTGCGCATACGCCAGTACGGGTAACGGTTATTGACGATGTGCAACAATTACAGCACGAATACCCATTATTAATGGCAGTGGCGCGGGCGTCGTTAGGTGTTGAGCGCCATCACCCGTGTGTGGTGCGTTTGGAATACAAAGCACCTGCCGCTGAACAAACCTTAATGTTTGCTGGCAAAGGTATTGTGTATGACACCGGCGGCGCCGACGTGAAAACCGGTGGCCACATGGCGGGTATGAGCCGTGACAAGGGTGGTGCTGCGGGCGTTGCTGGCTTTGTGAAAACGGTTGCAGAAATGCGCCCTGAAACGGTCAGTGTTGTGGCTGAGCTGGGCGTGGTGCGCAACAGTATTGGCGCTGATGCGTTTGTTGCTGACGAAATTATTACTGGCCACAGCGGTGTGCGCGTGCGCATTGGTAACACCGATGCCGAAGGTCGTTTAGTGTTAGCTGATTTGCTCTCACATTTGCGTGCAGAAGCGCATGACTACCCGAATCCGCAATTATTCAGTGTAGCCACGCTTACGGGCCATGCGGCCTTGGCTAAAGGGCCTTACACGGCGCTGATCCCGAATGGGCCAGCACGCGTAAAAGAATTGTCCGAAAAATTGTGGGAAGCCGGCGAAGTTTACGGCGACCCAACTGAAATTTCTTGGTCGCGTCGAGAAGACTATCATTTTGTTCGTGCGCGTACCAAAGCAGACGATACGCTATCAAGTAACAATGGGCCGTCGGCAACAACTGCGCGTGGGCATCAGTTCCCAGCCGCGTTTTTAGCGATTGCTTCTGGCTTAGATAAACATGGCAACGACAGTCAACAGCCACTACCTTATGTGCATGTCGATATTGCCGGTAGCGGTGTTGAAGGTGGTGATTGGCAGCATGGTAAACCAACCGCGGCACCAGTGACTTGTTTTGCGGGTTGTTACCTTCATCAATAACGTGCATCAATAAGGTTCACCAGTAGGAGATACTCAATGCGTGGTTTGAAATTTGGTTTAATCAGTTTACTTTTCTGTTTCGGCATGGCCAGTGCTCATGCGCAAGCCAACATGGATGACGTGGAAATTAAAGCCACGCAACTAAGTGATCGTGTGTACATGCTTACCGGCATGGGCGGCAATATTGGCGTGTATGTCGGTGAAGATGGCGTCGTGATGGTCGATGCGCAGTACAAAGGGCTTGCTGATAAAATTATGGCAGCTATAGCTGAGCTTTCTGATCAACCTATCAAAAGCCTGATCAATACCCATTTTCATGGTGACCATACTGACGGTAATGCGCCGTTTGCGCGTAAAGGCGTACGTGTGATTGCCCATGAAAATGTGAAAACGCGTTTAGCCGCAAATGAGAAGTTTGATCAAGACGGCTTGCCGACGGTGACATTTGATAACCGTTTGGAAGTGGCAAGTGGTGCTGCAAGTTTGAAGCTGCAGCATTACCCTGCGGGCCATACCGACGGCGACGTAGTGGTTTGGTTTCCAAACGCCAACGTCATTCATGCCGGTGACTTATTCTTTGTCGACCGTTTTCCGTTTATTGATTTGAACGCAGGTGGTAACGTGCAAGGCTATATTGATAATGTGCGTGCCGTTATTGATAGCATTGATGGTGAGACTCAGATCATCCCTGGCCACGGCACGCTTTCAAAGCGTTCAGATTGGCTACGGTTAGTACACATGATTGAAGCCACACGCGAAGAAGTTATGACCATGAAGGAGCAGGGCCTAACTGAAGACCAAGCGGTAGAGCAAGGCTTAAGTGCTCAGTGGAAAGACTGGTCATGGAGCTTTATCAACGAAGAGCGTTGGATTCGCACTTTGTACAAATAAGTATGTATTGACTGAACGCGAAAATAGAAACACCGGCTTTAAGCCGGTGTTTCTATAGGTAATGCATCTAATTCGGCTTTGGTTTTGCCGTGGGCTTGTGGGGTGCGAGTTTCTGGATCAATGTGTACAAAGACAATGTCGTCGGCCACGCAGATATTTTGTTTGGTTTGTTTGTTACGTACCACACAGGTAACGGTAACTGAGGTTTTACCGACCTTTTTGACACCAAGACCAAACTCCACCACATCGCCTTGGTAGGCTGATGTTTCAAAGCTAATGGCGCCAATGTGCTTTGTAACTAAGCTTTTGGCGTCTAGTTGGCAAGCGGCAAAAATGTACGCTTCTTCGTCTATCCATTCAAGAATACGGCCACCAAACAGTGAGCCTGCAAAATTTAGGTCGTTCGGCATAACTAAGCGGCGAGATAAAAAGCGCATGTCCATTCACTCCGTGTGCAATATTGGTGCGCTTAGTATAACCGATTAGCGCCACTTACTGTAAGTGGCGCTTGAAAAAGTCAGCAATCATTCGGTAGCGGTGAATACTAGCCTCGCGGCCACGTATTCCGTGGGCTTTGCCTGGATAGGCCATCATCTCGAACGGTAACATCGATTGTTGCAATCGGTGCGTGAGGCGAGCCGTGTGGGTATACAGCACGTTGTCGTCAGCCATACCGTGATAAATCAACAAGGGGCGTTCTAACTGGTCAGCATAGGTAAGCACGTCTGCCCGTCGATAGCCCTCGGGGTTATCTTGTGGCGTGCCCATGTACCGCTCGGTGTAATGGGTGTCGTACAACGCCCAGTCCGTTACCGGCGCGCCGGCAACGCTAGCGCTATATAATTCTGGTGCGCGCAGTATCATATGCAACGCCATATAGCCGCCGTAGCTGTGGCCAAATACACCGATTCTATTGGCGTTAACGTAGGGCTGTTTGGCAAGCCACTGAGTGCCAAGTTTTTGATCGGCAAGTTCAAGCTGGGCTAGCTCGCGATAAATACCGGCCTCAAATTGTCGACCACGATTGCCACTACCGCGGTTATCAAGCTTGAACACCACATAGCCTTGTTGGACTAAGTACTGCGTAAAATAATCACCCCAGCTGTTGGTGACACGTTGCGCACGCGGCCCGCCATAAACCATGACAATGGCTGGGTGGCTTTGGTTGTCAGCAATTTGCTTGGGTTTATTGACTTGATAATACAAACGTTGGCCGTCAGCTGCGGTTAAATGGCCGAATTCTGGGTAGCTCCAGTTAGCCAAAAACGGGGCAATGGGGTGATTTTGATCAAGCCGGTTTTCATGTAACCATGCATTGCGCTGGCCGGTTGGGCCATGCAGACTCACTTGTGGTGGTTGGCGCGCACTTGAGAAGTAGTCAATATAACTGCGACCGTCGGCAGCAAAGTGCACAGTGTGCATACCCTCGCGAGTGCTGAGTTGGCTTGGCTGACCAGGGCTGCTGGTGGTCAAATTGGCACGGTACAAATGGCGTTCAATGGGTGACGCTTTGCGCCCGGTAAAATAAATGACACCGGTAATTTCATCAACATGACTAAGCTCATCCACCATCCAATCACCGCTAGTTAACTGGCGAATTAAGCTGCCGTCGGTGCGATACAAGTATAAGTGCTTATAGCCACTGCGCTCAGAAGCCCAAATAAAATGACGGCTGTCATTCATAAAGTGCAGATCGTCATGAAGGTTTATCCAAGTTGAACTGCTTTCTTCAAGTACAGTTTTAGCAGTTGTCGATGTCAGCTCATGAATAAACAAGGTGAGCTTGTTTTGTGGGCGGTTTTGCCATTGGTAGGCAACGCCTTGGCTGTTTGGTAGCCAGTTGACGCGGGCTAAATAGCCATCACCTAAACGCGCTAAGTTCAGCCATTGTATAGCGGGCGAAGCCTGTTCATCGGCGTTAGCGTCAGCCTTGCCGCTCGTTGGCTGAGGCAACGCCAAAATGCCGAGCTCTACCGCTGCATTATTGGTGCCAGCCATTGGGTAACGCTGTTCAACGAGTTCGGTACGGTCTGCATACACATCAACGCGTTGTTTTATGTCGACAGGGCTTAAATTAACCCGAGTGAGTGCGATATGGTTTTCATTTGGGCTCCACCAGTAGCCCGTCATGCGCTTCATCTCTTCTTGGGCCACAAATTCGGCGGTAGCGAATTGCTCCGTAGAATTTTGCCGCTGCGTTAACTGCGTCGTGGTAACCGTTTTTAAATCAACTACATATAAATTGTAGTCATGCACATAGCTGACAAAATTGCCTTGCGGTGAAAATCGACTGTCGGTCGCAAAAACATTGTCATCGGTTAACTGAGTGACTTCGGCACTGGCAATATCGAACAAAAATAATTGACCGTTTAGCGGAAAGAGTAATTTTTCGCTGGTTGGTGACCACTGATAATTCACAATGCCGCTGGCCGCTATGCGCAGACGCTCTCGACGTGCTTTTTCTTCGGCCGAGAGTTGGCTGGTGTTTGGCATTAAATCATTTGCGGCAACAAGACGCTGATGGCTATTTTCGCGTACGTTATATAACCATAAGTCCTGAACGTTTGGCTGGGTTTCTGAGCCGGCAAGGTAACTCACGTGAAGGCCACTTGGCGCGAACTGGATGGCTTGCGGCGCGGCGGTAGTTAAATTGGGGGCAGAAAAAATTCGTTCAATCGTCAGCTGCTCGTTTGCGGCTGACGCTGGTGTTGACGATTGCGCATGCGTTGCGGAGGTTGCTGCAAGCAGCAAAACCATGGCAAAAACTAACTTCGTAAAACGCATAAACGTATGCCTATATAAAAAAATATGCTGTCAGTTTATCAAAGCTGACAGCATACCTTGTTATAGTGCGGCAAACGGTGCGCTCAATGCGCTAGAATTCACCACGAAAGCCAATACTGAAGTTACGACCACGCATTGGTGCGTCGTCTTTTAAGAATGAGCTGTGTACAAACGCTAATTCATCAGTAAGGTTTTCGGCTTTTAAGTATACGCTGGCGTTCATTGCGCTTAACGCAGCAGGGAACCAATTTAACTGTGCGTTCACTAAGCCAAAGCCGTCGGTGACGGTTTCGTTGGTTGCGACACGGGTTTGGCTATTATGCCAGGTGTAGCCCAGTTTCGATTCCCAGTTGTTGCCTAAGTAGCGTAATTCAGTACCAATTCGCTGGGCGGGAATGCGCGGCAGCGCTTCACCAGAGTCACGGGTTTGAGCGCGTACGTAGTCACTAAAACCATGTAATTGCCAGTGGTCGTTAAAGCTGTAATAACCGCTAAGCTCGTAACCGTAAAGCTTTACATCTTGCTGCACATAAGACACCACGGCTAAACCGTCGTCATGGTTATGCGCTTCATCGCTGTGCGCATCGTCAGTATGCGCTTCATCGCCGTGATCATCGTGCTCTAAATCAGCACTGTTTACACCGGTATAGCTTGCGAAGATATAATCGTCCACACGGTTGTAAAAAACGGTCCAGTCCATATGAAATTTGTCGGTATCAATGTGCAACCCAAAGTCGAGGTTATTCGACTTTTCCAGTTGTACTGATGTTTCCCGAGGTTCCACGTGGTAAGCGTGTTCGTCTTCTTGGTGCAACGCATAGGCTAAACCAAGTTCATAGGTGCGCGTCGCTAAGTGGGCGCCGTTTGCTAGCAGTTCATTGGCCGAAGGCGCGCGTTGCGCATGACTATAATTGGCCGACAATTGCATGCCTGCTACCACTGGGTAAGTAAAACCAATTGAGGCCGATACTGGAGAATAGTGTTCGTCGTTAATTGCTACGTCATCAACGCGCGCACCTAATTGCCAAGTCAAGTCGTGAATATCGCGCTCAAGCAACCAAAATACGCCATGTTTGTCGGTTGTCGATGCCGGGGTGTAGGCTTCTTCACCAAATGCATTTTGATCTTGGGTCAGGTAATGATAACCAACTGCGCCAAGCCAACCGCCAATGGGTACGTGGGTTAATTCCACGCGAAGCTCGTGCTGGCGATTTGTAAACGTGGTACTCGGGCTAGCGTCTTCTATTTCTTGGTGTTGATAATCTGTGAAACCATAGCGCAGGCTTGCTTTTTCAATACCGGCAAGCGGATTATTCCATGCGCCTTGCACTTGAATACGGTTTTGCCACATGTCGGCATATGGGCCTGTTTCTTCAGTATGTTGCTCATTGGCATGCTCGCCGTCGTGCCCATCTTCGTACCCGTGTTCGTCTTCATGACCGTGCGCATGACCAGGAATGCCATATTGTTGCTCTAAACGGCCGTACGCGACGCCCAAATAACCTTGGTCAAATAAGTAACTGACCCCAATGTTAGCACCTTGCGCATCAACAAAGCTGTTCTCAATTTGGTCCGTGTTTTCACCTTCATCGTTGGTAAACGTAGGTACGTCGTAGTTATCGCTTCGGCGTTTAAAGGCGTCGAAATGCCAAACTGTATTTTTGTGATCAGCACTAAATCCAAGTGAGCCTTCGCGTGAATTACTGGCCGTGTTAAAGGCGGTGTTGAAGAAGCCGCGATGACCGCCAACGGGTTCACGAGCAATGCGGTTATCAACCACGTTCACTACGCCGCCAATAGCGCCAGAACCATAAAGTAAGGTGGCCGGGCCACGAAAAATTTCAATTTGTTCAGCAACGGAGGTTTCAGTTGCAATGGCGTGATCTGGCGAGCCCCGTGATACGTCACCACTATCAAGACCGTTCTGCAAAATTTTCACCCGTGGGCCATCAAGACCGCGCACGATAGGGCTGCTTGCTACGCCCGCAAAGTGGGTCATATTAATACCCGGTTCGTGAGCAAGGGTTTCGCCTAATGTATGGGCTTGTTGTTCGCGCAGCTCATCACCAGCAATAACCGTAATGGGTTGTGACGACTCTAACGCGGTGCGTTCAAGTGGGCTAGCCGTCACTTTAATAATTTCTGTGTCTTGATGGGTGTGGTCTTGCGCTTGCTCATCGGCGTGCGCGGCAGACACGCTGACAAAACTTGTTACTAATAATGCCAAAGGCTTTTTACGAAACTGCGATACCATAACGATGAATCTCCGCAACTAAATTAAGCGCTTATGTAATGTTATAATATAACAATAGCGTAATTTGTTATGGCTCGCAACGGGTGAGTTCAGTAAACTGGTTCGGAATTTTTAATTCTTTTGAAAAATGTGGATGTTAACTATGCGATTTTCTTCAGTTTTTGGCGTACTTGCGCTCACTTTAAGCCTTTCGGCTTGCGGTGAAGGCAACTCGCAACACACGCAAAACCAAGCGAGTGCAAGCGCAAGTGCCTTACAGGCACACCTTGAGTTTTTAGCCAGTGACGACCTTGAAGGCCGCGATACTGGTAGCCGCGGTCACGAAATTGCCGCGAAATATATTGCCGCAGAATTTAAAGCCTTGGGACTCCAGCCAGCCGGTGACGACGGTACTTATTTCCAGCGCATTAAATTTCGTCGTAGTTTTTTAGAGGAAAACAGCGCGTCGTTCACGTTAAACACGGGCGACGACACAGTAGAACTTGCCTACCCTAAGCAATTTATTACTGGCCCAAGTGCTTACAGTGAGCATGACGATGTAGAAGCGCCATTGGTATTTGTTGGTTACGGTTTAGTGTCAGAAGCTTTTGGGCTTGACGATTACGCTGGTCTTGATGTGGAAGGTAAAATTGTGGTGATGGCAACCGGCCGGCCAGAGCACTTGCCCAGTGAAGAAGGTGCCCACTTAAATAGCAGCAAAGCCAAGTTCGCAGCCGAGCGTGGTGCTGTTGGTATTATTACTTTGCATACCCCAGAGCGCGAAAAAGTGCGTCCATTTGAAGTCAGTATTATGTATCAGCGTGCGCCAAGCGTACGTTGGTTGCAGCCGAATGGCGAGCCAAATGTGTTGTATAAAAACATGGCCGCGTCAGCGTATGTGAACACCGATGCAGCTGAGCAGTTATTTGTAAATGCACCAGTGAAGTTAGCTGACATTTACGCGCAGCTTGAAGCCGGCGACATGCCAAAAGGATTTGACCTTGGGGTAAGTGCTCGCTTACAGCGTTCTTCGCGCCATGAAGAAATTTCAAGCCCAAATGTAGCAGCGGTATTGCCTGGTAGCGATGACAACTTAAAAAATGAATATGTGTTGTACACCGCGCACTCCGATCATATTGGTGTAACCAAAGATTTAAGCCAAGACGACCATATTAACAACGGTGCAATGGATAACGCCTCTGGCGTAGCCGTTATGTTAGAAACCGCCCGTATGTTTGTGGAAAGTGGTGTGAAACCGAAGCGTTCAATTATGTTCTTGTCGGTAACCGCGGAAGAGCGTGGCTTGCTAGGCGCAGATTATTTTGCACACCACCCAACTGTGCCGTTAAGCCAAATTGTGGCCAACGTGAACTTAGACATGCCGGTATTACTATATGATTTTGCTGACGTGATTGCGTTTGGTTCTACCCATTCGACTTTGGGTGATTCAGTCGCGCGTGCTGCCGGTGAGTTTGGTATTGAGCTCAGTGCTGACCCGATGCCAGAGCAAGCTATTTTCACTCGCTCAGACCATTATCCGTTTGTGAAAAAAGGCGTGCCAGCGGTGTTCTTGATGACGGGGTTCACGTCAAAAACTGAAGGTGAAGACGGTGGTGAAGTATGGGGTAAATTCTTTGCTGAGCATTATCACCGCCCAAGTGATCAACCGGACTTACCGATTAACTACGAGGCCGGTGTCACCTTTACCAATATCAATTATCAAATTGGTGAGGAAATTGCCAACCAGGTGGAACGCCCACGCTGGTTGCCAGAAAGTTTCTTTTCTCAACTGGATTAACAATTTCGTTAACGCCAATCGGCTCACCTAAATCGGTGAGCCTGGGGGCAGGGCCGGGGCCGGTTGTACTGGCCACGGTTTGCCATCTGCCCATTGTTGCAATGCAAACACTGCATAGTCCCTGTGTGCTGAAGGCGCAGCTTGTTGCCATTGTTGTTGCTGATGCCGCAAAAAGCTATAAAGCGCGGCTTTGACTACAGCACTGCTATTGTCATGCTGATACGCACGTACCACCGCCCCTAAACTTTCAAACGCCAAACGTTGTTGTAGGCTACTGGCTTTGTTGTTTTGCGCCGGTTGAATGGCGGCCTCGGCGATAGTAGTCAATACCGCGGAAACATCAGGAATTGCCGCTTCACGACTATGTTGCTGTTGTAAACGCTCTAAACGCTGCGGGTGCAGTATCAAGTCAAGTGCAAACCGCGCCGCACTGGCGGCCATGGTGTCGGCATCGACCGTCACCCCAGTCAAGCCATTAAAGCGTTCGCGGTCATAGCCTTCACCGTATGCCGAAGGTAGCAATAGGCTGTGCAGGTGCTCAGGCAGAGCCAGTGCTTTGGCGCTAAGAGTATGGCTGAGTACTTGCAGTGCGCGACGCTGTTGTGAAGCATTCACTGGTCGCGTTTGCACGGCCTTACTGTCAGCGCTTTTTACCGCGTAGTCATAATGCATGCCGGCCAGCATTTTTACCGCAGCTTCGGTTTGGTAGCGGTGCAACAAGTACATCGGTACCAACACATTCTGCAGCTCGCTCAACGGGCGGCCATTGGCAAGGTTGCCTAAGCCAAATTGTTGTAATGCGGTTTGGCGTACTGCCAATAATCGCTCAAGTTCGGTGACCGCGTCACTGCCGTTATCCCACAAATGTGCATCGGGATGAGCGCCACCAGCGGCACGCGCATCGCGGTCAGAAATAAACTGTAGCCCTAACCGCTTATTTTGAGCGAGCACTTGGTCTAGGTCACCGTTGCCATAACCATAAGCGACCACTTGCATGTCCCACAGGCCAATGCGGTTGGTATAAGCATCGTTGAGTTTAAGTTTGCCATTTTGTGTATCAATGGTGACAAATGGATGTGGGTAGTCCATCACCGACGAGCGGTCATTGGCGCTGGCGGCGAAGTTATGAGCAATGCCCAAAGTGTGGCCAATTTCATGGGCCGAAAGTTGCCGAATGCGATTTAGTGCCATGGCTTCAATGGCTTGCTCTAATTGCTGTTGTTGTTCTTTTGATTCAGCGGCATAAGGCGCAAGCAAGCCTTGCGCAATCAGCATGTCTTGACGCACCCGCAATGAACCTAATGTGACATGGCCTTTGATGATTTCGCCAGTGCGAGGGTCAATAATGGATGAGCCATATGACCAGCCTCGAGTGGCACGATGCACCCATTGAATCACGTTATAGCGTACGTCCATGGGGTCGGCGTTGGCAGGCAGTTCACGTACTTGAAAGCCTTCTGGGTAGTCAATGGCGGCAAAGGCTTCGGCCCACCAGCGGGCACCTTCAAGCAATGCCGTTTTCACCGGCTCTGGCACGCCGGGGTCTAGGTAATAAATAATGGGCTGTTCTTTGCTTAGACGGTGGCGTGGTATGTACTGTACTTGTAGCGGCTCGCCTAATGGTGCAGCGTAATCGTAATGGCTTTCTGCCCAAAACCCGCTTTGTGGGTGAAATTTTCGTGGTGTGTATTGGTCGTCAGGTAAGCGAATAAACGAGTGATGCAAATGCAGCGTGATATGGTCCGCATCGGCGGCTACGCTGCGCACGAAGTTGCCTGTGCCTTCGCCACTGAAAGTTACTTTTGCCTCAAGTTCTGTATTGTCGGGAAAAGCCTTACTGCGTTGTGGATAAATAACTGACTTATCGCTGCTTAAGCGATATTGGCCTTGTTTGGTGTCGCGTAGGCGTTGCGTGACCCCGTGGGTGTCGCTTAATAAAAATGGGGTGTAGTCAATGATGACATGCTGGGCATCAGTGGCGACTACCTCAAAGCCAGCAATGACCGAGTCGGCAAATGCTTCGTTAATGCTGGCTCGCTCGGCTGGGTTGTCAGTATTGGCACGAAATTGCGTGTTGTGCTGTATTAGTAATACTTTATTGCCTTCAATAAGAAAGCTAGCTAACCGAGTTGCGCCGAGCTGCCCTCTATCCAAACCAATATCGTTTGAGCCAAGCCCCCAGGGTAGGCTGGTCTGGAAAATAAATTTTGCCTGGTTTGGCGCTGCGTGACGCGGCACTTGAAGGTAGATTTTACCATTGGCCTGATCATGATAAAACGTGAAAAAACCTTCATGTGCTTGCAGCTTGGCAGTAAACTCAGCAACTGCAGAGCTTGCGGCTTCAGATTGCTCCGCAGTGGAGGAGGCAAAAGCCAGCTGACCCACAGCTAAGTAACAACTGATAAAAGCAAAAAAGACAAAACGTAGCATGTTGACGACTCACTTAGTCATTCGACAGAAGTTAAAGACAAATTTAATGGACACGACCCATGTTTAATACTCGTTATAACAAACTCGCACCACAAAGTAATGTGGCAGATAGCGCTGGCGCGGTTGGCGGTAGGAAATTCACGGTGGATTCGCGTTTAGCTAGCGATAGTTTTGTATTGGCGCAGTGGCCATTGTGTGAACTGCGACGCTTTGATGACCAACGTTATGACTGGTTTATGTTGGTGCCCAAAGTGCCGCACTGTGTTGAGTTTCTTGATTTACCGTTGGCGCAACAACAGCAACTGGCGCAAGAGACACAACACGCGGCGCAATTGCTGAAAATACATGGGCAAGGCAGCAAGCTTAATGTTGGTGCATTGGGTAACGTGGTTAGCCAATTACATGTGCATTTGGTCATGCGTGCAGAAGGCGACCCAGCATGGCCAGGCCCCGTGTGGGGGCACTCACCGGCACAGCGCTTTGGCGACGCTGAGAAAAACGCAGAGATTAAACGCTGGCAAGCTCTGCTTTAAGTTGGTCACACCATTTTTGAATACGCTCTTCGCTGTATTCGTATTGGCTGTCTTCATCAAGGGCTAGGCCAACAAAGAACTCGCCGTCAGCAATGAGCGCTTTTGAGGCGGCGAAGTCATAACCTTGATTGGGCCAAAAGCCAATGCGAATGCAGCCTTGGGTACCACTGTTTGCAGCGAGTTCGTCGTGCAACATGCCTAACGCGTCTTGGAACCAGTCGGTGTAGCCCACTTGGTCGCCCATGCCGAATAACGCCACAATTTTGCCGTTTAAGTTTAACGCAGCAATGTCATCCCAATGGCTCTCCCAGTCTTCTTGAATTTCGCCGAAGTCCCAGGTTGATAAACCAAAAATAATGACATCAAACTGTTCGGCTTGTTTTAGCGGTACATCTTTAATATTGAATAATTCAACCTCACCGGGCGCAAATTGCGCTTGAATTTTTTCTGCTGCAATTTCGGTAAAACAGGTGGTCGAGCCATAAAATAAACCGATTCGTAAGGTCATGGTTGATATCACTTCGCGATCAAGTTTTGGTGGATTAACGAAGGCGCTAGTGTATCAGAAAAACGCCTGTTTATGGTATGCTTGCGGCCTTGATATCGATCACTCGATTGTGACTAAACAGAAGGAAGTATTGGGTTATGGCATCAGCTGCGTTCAATGATTATGTGCAAACGCTTGAAACCGTATTTGATCAAGCGGTTACCGAAGGCTCAGACGATGAGCTTTTTGCCAGCGGCTATTTGCGCGGCCACTTTGATTTAGTGGTGGCCCAACTTGAACTCAATGACGCGGCACAAACAAGTGCTGTGTTGCCCGCTGTACAGGCCTCTGTAGAACACGCAAAGCATGAACTAGCGCCGGCCGACATGGTGCATATTCAAGCTATGTTGCAACGTCTTGCAGACGCTGCGGCGCAAGCCGAGCCAACAAGCTAGCCCCCAAAGGTAACGGCTCGTGAAGCCATTGGCCGACTAGAATTTCAGCACAGAGTGGGGCACTGGTGAATCCGCGCGAGCCTAAGCCACCTAATACGCCTAAGTTATCGGTAAGCCAACCGCAGGCAGGTAGATGATCGCGTGTGGTGTGGCGTAGTGCCGCACGGTCGCTTACTGCGGTTAATTGCGCTGTCCATGGTTGTTGTAGGTTATCTTGCAAGGTAGCTAAGTTTTCAGTCCTGTCTGCGTTATTCGTGGGTTGTTGTTGCTGTGCGTCAAACTCAATGCCCGCGTGTTCGCGTGCGTAAGTGGCGCCTACACAATGCAACCCATTGGTCGGCGGGGTAAAATAGCCCTTATAACAAACCACCAAGTTACAGCTTGAGCTCACGTCGGTTGCCTGCACTTGCGTGACTTGGCCGCGAACGTTTTGAAAATTTAGCTGCCAAGGCGCGAGCAAGGCGTTGCTGCCGGCACCGGCGGCAACAATAACGGTATGCGCATGGTAGTGTGACCCGTCAGCAGCGCTAAGTTGCCAACCTTCGCGCTCCAGTTTCATTGCTGTTATTGGCGCACACGTTGTGACTCGAAGCTCATTCCCACAAGCGGCAAATAATTGCTGAACTAATTTTTCTGGCGGCACCCAACCAGCCCGCGGGTACAATAAGGCAGGCTGCGCAGGGAGCGCGTTCCATAGTGCTTGCGTGGCGGCGCTATCAAGCTCGCGCACTAAGCTTTCGTGGTAAATGCCACTAGCAATAATTTTGTCATGGCGTTGCTGGCGCGTGGCATTAAACGCCAATTGCACCACGCCGGTTTCGTGCCAGAACGAACTGTGTTGCTGATAAAACTGCCGCGCATGGTCAAAGGCCCCGAGGAAAAATTCACTGAGAGGGCTTAACTCGGCATGTAGTAGCGGGTAAACAGCACCTTGCGCGTTACCTGATGCACCATTAGCAAGCCCAGTGGTCAGTAACTCAACGCGAAAACCTCGGCGGCATAACGACCACGCCAAGCAGGCCGCGGCGATGCCGCCACCAATAATAGTTATCG
This sequence comes from Pseudidiomarina woesei, assembly GCF_001418345.1. Classification (GTDB taxonomy): domain Bacteria; phylum Pseudomonadota; class Gammaproteobacteria; order Enterobacterales; family Alteromonadaceae; genus Pseudidiomarina; species Pseudidiomarina woesei. The sequence goes on along the minus strand of NZ_LIPW01000001.1, from coordinate 674,382 downwards.
GCACAGTCGCTGAGCCATTGGTGCCGTGGACGTGCGGTGCGGGTTGCGTTTGCGCGGTGGTCACCACGCCACGTAGCATGTCGCGTTTACGCCCAAAACCTTTGACTTTTGCTACCGCAAAGCCAGCCTCTTGCAAGCCGCGACGCACGGCCCCGGCCGCGGTAAAGGTGGCAAAACTGCCATGCTCGCGACAACTTTGTGCCATGGCGTTATATAGTTCTGGCTGCCACATTTGCGGGTTTTTGTCGGGCGCAAAACCATCAAGAAACCATGCGTCGATGGTGTTCGTGGCATGGGGTAGCCACTGCGGTAGTTGGTCGTGTATATCGCCATACCATAAGTCAAGAGTCACGCGGCCATCATCAAATTGCAGGCGATGACACCCAGCATGAGGGCTTGGTAAAGCGTTAATCAATACCTTGGCATATGCCGCCAGTTCAGGAAAGTGCTGCAATGCGCGAGCCATGTCAGCTGGCGCTAACGGATACTTTTCAAATGACACAAAGTGCAAGCGCATGGTGCTTGGCGCATGCTCAGCAAACAATGCCCAACTAGCCAAAAAGTTAAGCCCAGTACCAAAACCGCTTTCAGCAATGCGAAATACCGAGTATGAATGAGTTTGCCAGCGCTCCGGCAGATCGTTATGCTGAAGAAACACGTAACGACTTTCGGCAAGGCCATCTTCATTATTAAAATAAATATCGTCGAACTCAGTTGAGACCGGCAAGTTAAACTCATTAAAACGAATATTGGCTTTGTCAGGCGCTTTCACAGGCAGAGAACTCATTTGGTTACATTAGTTACAAAAATTATGCGCGTTATTGTAGCGAATTAATGTAACAATATTTCGTTAAAATGACGGAAAGCAGACCACTTTTTTTATTAAGTAAGCTACCATACATCAGCGCTCAGCAAGACAGGATATAAGAATGAGAAGAGCAGTGATTACCGGTATGGGCATTGTGTCCAGTATCGGCGTGAACAAACAAGAGGTGTTGGAGTCGTTGCAACAAGGACGCTCGGGCATCGAATTCTCGCAAGAATTTGCCGACATGGGGTTACGTTGTCAGGTGTGGGGGCCAGTACGTGCTAACCCAGCTGACCATATTGATCGTAAAGCATTACGCTTTATGGGCAATTCAGCGGCTTATGCCTACATGGCCATGGCGCAAGCCATTGAAGACGCAGGTTTAACCCATGAGCAAGTGTCAAACCCACGTACTGGTTTAGTGGTGGGCTCGGGGGGCGCCTCGGGTGAACACCAAGTGGCAGCAGCTGACATTATGCGTGAAAAAGGCGTGAAGCGTGTAGGCCCTTACATGGTCCCGCGTTGCATGGCGTCTACCACGTCTGCGTGTTTAGCAACGCCATTTGAAATTAAAGGCGTGAACTACTCTATCAGTTCGGCTTGTGCAACTTCGGCCCACTGTATTGGTCATGCGTTAGAATTAATTCAATTTGGTAAGCAAGACCGTGTATTTGCGGGGGGCGGTGAAGAACTGCATTGGACCTTGGGCATGGAATTTGATGCTATGGGTGCACTGAGTACCAAATACAACGATACGCCAAGTAAAGCTTCGCGTACCTATGACGCTGATCGCGACGGCTTCGTGCCCGCTGGCGGCGGCGGTATTTTGGTTATCGAAGAACTTGAAACCGCATTGGCTCGTGGCGCAACTATATATGCTGAAATTGTTGGCTATGGTGCTACCTCAGACGGCTACGACATGGTTGCTCCTTCGGGCGAAGGCGCTGTGCGTTGCATGAAAATGGCGATGGAAACTTGTGATACGCCAATTGATTACTTGAACACACATGGTACTTCAACGCCGGTAGGTGACACTAAAGAGCTGGAGGCTATTCGCGAAGTGTTTGGTGGGCAAGCTCCGTATATTAGTGCAACCAAAGCCATGACAGGTCACGCGTTGGGTGCGGCTGGTGTGCATGAAGCCATTTATTCATTGCTGATGTTGCAACATGGTTTTGTGGCGCCTTCTATTAACATTGAAACGCTTGATCCAGCCGCTGAGGGTATGAACATTGTGCGTGAAACACAGCAAGCTCAGCTCACCACAGTCATGTCCAACAGCTTCGGTTTTGGCGGTACTAACGCAACGTTAGTTTTGCGTAAATATCAATAAAATTAACATTCTCGTCTACTAAACGATGGTAAAAAGGTGCGCATTGTCGCACCTTTTTGTTGTATGCTCTTTAACAACTCGTCCATCGCAATGAAGATTAACTGAATGCATATTTTGGCAGACGCCTCAATGCCGCAAGTTGCGGTGTTGGTTGAACACCTGCAAGCGCAAGGTATGGCTTTAACGCTATCTACATTTCAAGGTCGCCAACCTTCTGCAGCACAGCTGTCTGCAGCTGATGTGTTGATGATTCGCTCTATTACCCGAGTTGATAACACCTTACTGCAACAAGCCCCGAAATTACGTTGGTTAGGTACCGCAACCATTGGTACAGAACATGTTGACGCTGGCGCATGTGCCGCGGCTGGGGTAACTTTTGCGTCAACCCCAGGGGTGAATGCGCGCGCCGTTGGTGACTATGTTGCCAGTGCCGTCGCAAACTTCGCATTAGAACGCAACCAACTGCCGCAGGGCGAGGTTGCCATTGTGGGCGCTGGCCACACGGGGCGGGCGGCTGGTGAGCGCTTGCAAGGTTTGGGTTTGAACGTTCACTATTATGATCCGCCGCTGCATGCGCAAGGTGTTGAATGTGTGCATAACAACTGGCAGCGCGTGCTAAACAGCGCGGTTATTTCGTTGCATGTGCCGCTCACCACTTGTGGTGAGTTTGCAACGCGGCATTTATTCAATACAAAAAATATTCAGCAGTTAGTCGCTGGGTGCTTGTTGATTAACGCTAGCCGCGGTGCTGTGGTAGCTGAACAAGCTTTAGTGCAGGCAATGCAGCGCCAACAGGCTCTCCATGTAGTGCTTGACGTGTGGGAGCACGAACCACAGATTAATTATCAGTTATTACCTTGGCTACACTATGCCACTGCGCATATTGCGGGCCACAGTTTAGCCGGTAAAGTAGGTGGTAGCTTACAATTGTTTGAACAGTGGCTGCAGTTTGCGTTTGGCTGCAATCATTCATGGCAATTACCGCCATTAAATGCGTTGCTACAACCCTGGCCACAAGCTATTGCGCCGCGGGTTTGGCAACAAGCTGAGGCACCCACGTGGCAAATGCTAGCATCTTGGGTGCGCGGCATTTATGATATACGCAATGATGACAAACAGTTGCGTGACGAAGTAAGCGATAACGAGAGTTTTGATGCGTTTCGTAAAGCCTACCAAGCACGGCCTGAATTAAGCTGTGGCCTAATTCAAGGCGGCGATTGGTTAGCCGACAGCCATTGGCAGCAACGTTTGTCACAACTGAGCTTTAGTTTTTCACGTAAGTAATTTCAACGCATTCAGGAGTAGTCATGTCACGTGCGTATAACGTAGCGGTACTTGGAGCCACTGGCTTGGTTGGCCAGCATATGATCGAAATCTTAGAGCAACGGGATTTTCCGGTTGCCCAGTTATTTCCGTTAGCGAGCAGTCGTTCAGCGGGCTCTACCGTAAAGTTTCGTGGCGAAGAAATTACCGTGCTAGATGCCGACAGCTTTGATTGGAGCCAGGCTGAACTTGGTTTCTTTTCGGCTGGTGGCGCCATTTCGCGTACCTATGCACCACGAGCAGCCGATGCCGGTTGTATTGTCATTGATAACACTTCTGAATTTCGCTATGAGCCAGATATTCCTTTGGTTGTGCCTGAAGTGAATGCCCACGCACTGGCTGATTTTCGTAACCGCAATATTATTGCCAACCCGAATTGTTCAACCATACAAATGTTGGTTGCCCTGAAGCCAATTCATGACGCCGTAGGTATTGAGCGAATTAACGTAGCCACCTACCAGTCAACCTCGGGAGCTGGTAAAGAAGCGATGGACGAGTTAGCGCAGCAAACGGCTGCGCTGTTGAATGGCCGCCCAGTGGAAGTTGAAAATTTTAGCCGCCAAATTGCCTTCAACTGCATACCGCAAATCGATGTGTTTTTAGATAACGACTACACCAAAGAAGAAATGAAAATGGTGTGGGAAACACAGAAAATATTTGGCGACCCAGACATTCGCGTGAACGCTACCGCGGTGCGGGTGCCGGTGTTTTTTGGCCATGCTGAAGCGATTCACATTGAAACGCAGCAGCCTTTAGATGCAGTGCAAGCGAAAGAATTATTGCGCAATGCGCCAGGTGTTGTGTTGTTGGACAATAACGCAGATTTTCCAACACAAATTGGCAATGCCGCAGGGCATGATGAAGTATTTGTGGGGCGCGTGCGTAATGATATTTCGCACCCACAAGGGTTAAATTTATGGGTTGTCGCAGATAATGTCCGAAAAGGTGCGGCAACAAACAGTATTCAGATTGCAGAACATTTAATTCGCGACTATATGTAAATTGATTGTTCTTTCAATGCGGTACCGATAATTATAACGATAGATAGAGGGAACCAGCTCAATGAAACGGAATACCTTGGCACTAGCAGCCGGTGTAGCATTGGCTCTTGGCTCGTCGGTGATGATTACTGCCGATGCGAGTTTTGTAAAAAACAGTGCCACTTTGATGACGCAAGGACAAACAGCATCACGGTGGCAGCCGGACCGTTTTGGTCCCATTGTTTCGTCTGACACTTTATGGTCTATCGCCATGTACTATGGCGATAAAAGTGATCTGAGCGTGTATGAAATGATGGACCTGTTCATTGAGCTAAATCCTGAAGCGTTCATTAACGGTCGCGCCGACCGCATGATGGACGGGTTTTATTTGAAAGTACCGCAAGTAGCGCAGCAAGCTCGTGCGCAAAAGCAAGCTACCGAAACTGCGGCCTCATCGACACCGGCAAAACAAATCTCGCAGCCATCGGCGTCCTCAGCTCCAGCCGAGACAACCTCAAATAACGCGGAAGCTGCAGTTTCCTTTAGTGTAGAAGAGTTGACGCGTTTGCGTGACCAGTTGGCTGAGTCAACTGCCTTAATAGAACGCTTAAACAGTGAGAATTCAGCTCTGCAGTCACGCTTAGATGAGGTGACTCGCGAGTTAGACGTGTTGCAGAAGAAAGTAAATGCAGAGCAAGTTGCTGAAGATAATTTACAAGCGCAAATTGCAGCTGAAATTGCGGCGACGAATGTAACCACAGAGAATGACGCTGAGTCCAAAGCAGAAGCTGCTGTTGTCGTTACAAGTGACGCTGACGAGGTAACAACGACCGAACAAGCGGCCACAACCGAACAGGCCGATGCTGCGCGTATAATCAGTGAAACTGAAGAAGTGGCTAAACAGTCACAAGCGGCTCAAAGCGCCGACAAAACGCCTGCTAAGACCACCACTAAACGCCAAAAGGAGTCGGATTTCGACGCGTTTTTAAACTGGCTTATGCAGCCTTTTCAACTAACTTTGGCTATTTTGATTCCACTATTATTGGCCGCAATCATCTGGTATGTGCTTTATGTTCGCCGGCTTAATCGTGAACATTTAGGACCTTACAACGGCGCCTTACAGGCCGCAGAAAAAGATAAAAATGAAGAAGCGAATCAAGAGCCGCAAACACTGAGTGCTTATGAAGAGGCTGAGCAAGCAGCGGCTGCCGAGGAAGCAGCAGATATGCCTGAGTTTGAGCGCATTGATGATGCTGTAGATCTTGACCACCAAGCTGACGATGTCGCTGCACCCAGTGAGGCAGAGCAGTTAGATGATGAGCTTGAGCAACTAGGTCAAGATAACGAAGAAAACCGAGCAGAGTCGCAGCAAAGCGACGAAGAGGCTGATTTAGACACGCTATTAAGTCAGAGCTTCGATGACGAGAGCGCTGAAACGCCGACAGAGAAAGTAGCGGATGAGGAACCCGAGCAAGAACCCGAGCTAGAACCCGAGTTCGATAATAGTTTGGAGTTCTCGGTTGAGCCAAACACAGCGGCTACAGAAGATACAGATGAGTCGGCAGTGTCGGCCGACCAAGCTCCAGCTTCAACCAAGCCCGAATCAAACGACGAAGATATGAGTTTAGACTTTGTTATTGATGAACCGGCCCAGTCAGCGAGTGACGATACGGTTGAATTAGAACAGTTTGAAAATATCAATCTCGATGATTTAGATCTAGAAGGGCTCACCACAGAGAGCTCTAAAGATGACATTAACGTTGAGTCAGATGATACAAACGAAGGCTATTTAGAAATTGACGACTTGCTCGCCGATGCGGACAACGCAGATACCGACTTTGATAGCCCTCGCTTTGAGCGTGAAGCTGGTCAGCTTGATGATGAAGAAACCCCATCTGGCATGTTAGACTTAGCGCGAGCTTACATGGAGCTTGACGAGTATGAGCTAGCACGCGCTGAGCTAGACAAAGTAGGGCAGACAAACGACGAAGATGCCAAGCGCGAAGCAGCCATGTTGTTGCAGAAATTAGACGAACAGGGCCATTAATGAGTAGTACGCGCATTGCGCTTGGTATTGAATACGACGGTAGTCAGTATTTTGGATGGCAGCGACAACGCGAAGTTGTCTGTGTGCAAGAGGTTCTTGAGAAAGCGCTCAGTAAAGTGGCTAACCACCCGGTAGAAGTCACTTGTGCTGGGCGTACCGATGCTGGGGTACATGCCACTGGACAAGTTGTGCATTTTGACTGTCACAATGCGCGAGCCATGCCGGCGTGGACAATGGGCGTGAATAGTAATTTGCCTGACTCGGTTGCGGTGCGTTGGGCGCGTGAAGTGCCCAGCGACTTTAATGCACGCTTCAGCGCTACGGGGCGCCGCTATCGCTATATTATCGCTAACCAACCAAGACGCCCAGCTATTCTTGGGCGCGGTTTAAGTCATTATCATCAGCCTCTTGATGCAGCGCTTATGCAGGAGGCGGCTCAGGCCTTGCTTGGTGAGCATGATTTCAGTGCATTTCGTGCTGCGCAGTGCCAATCTCACTCGCCAAACCGTTGCATCACCCATATTCGTGTCTCTCGCCGTGGTGACTTTGTGGTGGTTGATATTGCGGCGAATGCGTTTTTGCACCATATGGTGCGTAATATTGTTGGTAGTTTGCTAGAAATAGGCAAAGGACAGCAGCCGGTAACTTGGGTTGGTGACTTACTAGCAACGCGCGACCGTACTCAAGCTGCCGCGACGGCTAAAGCAGAAGGCTTGTATTTGGTACAAGTAGACTACCCCGAGCACTATCAGTTACCGCAGGCGCCCCCAGGCCCGCTGTGGTTACCAGACACTTAAGCCAAAACGGCAGCTGACTTATAAGACCACTTTTTGCTAAACTGATGGCGATGAATGTGCTTTAATAGCCACCCTAACGAATGAGTTAATGACGGAAATTTATGAGCTGGATAGAGCGAATTCTTGCAAAGCCAAAAAGCAATAAACGTCGGAACATCCCAGAAGGGGTGTGGGCGAAATGCACCAGTTGTGATGCTATTTTATATAGCGCTGACTTAGAGCGTAGCCTCAATGTCTGCCCTAAATGCGATCATCACATGCGTGTATCTGCTCGCCTTCGGCTGAAGAACTTTTTGGATGATGGGCGCGGTGAAGAAATTGGCGCAGATCTTGAACCTAAAGACGTGCTGAAATTCCGCGACTCAAAAAAATACAAAGACCGCATTGCGGCGGCACAAAAAGCAACCGGCGAAAAAGACGCTTTAGTGGCCCAAAAGGGGCGCCTAAAGGGCATGCCCGTGGTGGCTGTTGCCTTTGAATTTGAATTTATGGGCGGCTCGATGGCATCGGTGGTTGGCGCTCGTTTTGTGAAAGCGGCCGAAGTGTGCTTGCGTGAACGTATTCCGTTAATTTGCTTCTCTGCTTCAGGCGGTGCACGTATGCAAGAAGCCCTGTTGTCGCTGATGCAAATGGCGAAAACATCCGCTGCTTTGGCGCGTATGAGCGAAGAAGGCATTCCATTTATTTCTGTGCTGACCGACCCAACCATGGGTGGGGTGTCAGCCAGTTTAGCCATGCTCGGTGATATTAATATTGCTGAGCCGAAAGCACTGATTGGTTTCGCGGGGCCACGTGTTATTGAACAAACCGTTCGGGAAACCTTGCCAGAAGGCTTTCAGCGCGCTGAGTTCTTGCTTGACCACGGTGCGGTTGACATGATTGTCGATCGGCGCCAAATGCGTAACCGCATTGCAGCATTGTTGGCGAAGTTTCAGCATTTACCGGCCGTTGCTGACGAATATTAACCTATGGCCAGTATCTCGCCTCCTTCTCAATCAGCCGGGCTTCAAGCCTGGCTGACTTATTTAGAGCAGCTGCACCCCAGTGCGATTGATATGGGGCTTGATCGCGTTCGTGAGGTAGCCAATCGCTTACGATTAACGCAAACTCGTGCAGAAGTGTTCACTGTGGCCGGCACCAACGGCAAGGGCTCCAGTGTGCGTTATCTGGAAACCATGTTGCGTGAAGCTGATTACCAAACCGGCGTTTATATTTCCCCGCATTTGAACGTTTACAATGAACGCGTACGTATTAATGGCAATATGCTGGCCGACGCTGACCATGTAGCGGCGTTTGCTACTATTGAGCGAGCGCGGGGCGATATTTCTTTAACTTATTTCGAGTTCGGTACCTTAGCCGCGCTGTATTTAATGCAGCAGCATGAACTTGACGCTTGGATTTTAGAAGTCGGCCTAGGTGGGCGTTTAGACGCGGTGAATATTGTCGACGCCGACGTTGCCCTATTGACCAGCGTGGGCATTGATCACATAGGTTTTTTGGGGAGCGACCATACCGGAATTGCGCGCGAGAAAGCGGGTATTTTTCGGCCCGCTCGCCCAGCTATTTGTGGTGAACCGAATTTTCCGGCCGAGGTTGCGGCGACGGCGAAGCAGCAAGGAGTTATGCTGCAGCAGGTGGGTAAAGATTTTCACTATCGGCTGACAGCCGATAATACTTGGCAATTTAGAAATCACGATACCGTGCTGAACAATTTACCGCTGCCACAACTGCCTTTGCCCAATGCGGCCACGGCAATAGCCGCGCTTGCCGCCAGTGACTTACCAGTGTCTGATAAAGCCATACGTGCTGGGTTAGAAAAAGCCCGAGAGCAGGGCCGTTTGCAATTTCTTGCTGCCAACACCCATCACCCAGCCGACACTTTACTTGATGTTGCACATAACCCTCACGCCGCAGAATTTTTAACCCAGGCAATAGCCTTGCGTTATCCTCAACGGCCGGTTTTTGCGGTAGTGGGCATGTTGCATGACAAAGATATCAAGGGCACATTAGCTGCGCTTTCACCGGCTGTGAACCGATGGTATTTCGCCAGCTTAACCGAGCCACGAGGTGCTAGCAGCGCACAATTGCTTGAGCAAAAGCCTGCACAGGCAGAGGCTGCCGGCTGTTTTGACAACGTTGCTGCAGCCTATGCGCAAGCGCAACAAGATGCAGCTGCGTACATACAACAACAGCCACACGCGACACCGCCACTAGTATTGGTGTGCGGCTCGTTTTACACTGTAGGCAAAATTCCAACCACGGAGTAATTCATGGCCTCGCAATTACAGAATCGCTTAGTCGGAAGTATTATTCTTATTGCTCTTGCCGTTATTATCTTGCCTGAGCTGCTTGATGGTAAACCACAGCAACAGCAAGAGTCATTTGAAACCATTCCATTGCAACCAGAAGTGGAAGTAGCCGAGCAGGCGGTACAAGAAATTCCGGCTCGCGACTTGCCGCCATCGTTAGACAACATTGAAACGGTAGAAATTGATGCCGAAGAAGCCCCACAACTAAGCGAACAAAACATTGCCGAGTCGCGTCAGGAGGTTGAGCAGATCAAACCAACCCAAGCCGCGGTGACTGAGCCAGGTTGGGTTATTCAATTGGGGGTGTTTAGCAATCAGGCTTCAGTTGAGCGCTTACTCAAACAGTTGCGCGAAGCAGGCTATACAGCTTATGCAGAACCCATAAAAACCAGCAGCGGGCCAGCAAGTAAAGTGTTGGTAGGCCCTAGTTTGGTAAAGTCTGAGTTAGAGCTTATGCTACCCAAACTGAAAAATCTGACAAACCTCAATGGCCAGTTGCGCCGTTACGAACCCTAACAGAAAGATAATTCAGTGCTAAGTTTTTTGGCGCAAATACTATGGCTTTCTGATACAATCCGCCCGAAATTTAAACTAGCTAGGGAATGCGATACATGCTTTGGATAGATATTGCAATTTTAGTGATTATTGGCCTCTCAACGCTAATTAGTTTAACTCGTGGTTTTGTCAAAGAAGCGTTGTCGTTAGCTATTTGGATTGCGGCTTTTTTTATCGCGAAATTGTTTTACCAAGATCTTGCTGTGTATTTTACCGGCATTGAAGAAGACATGTTGCGTAATGCAGCTGCTGTCAGTGCGTTATTTATTGCAACGCTGATTGTTGGCGCGGTGGTGAATTACCTAATTGGCCGGCTAGTTGAAACCACCGGTTTAAGCGGCACCGATAAAGTACTCGGTGCGGTATTTGGTGCTCTTCGGGGAGTACTTATTGTCGCTGCGGTGTTGTTCTTTCTGGATTCGTTTACCGGTTTCTCCGATGAGCCTTGGTGGACTGATTCGTTATTAATCCCACACTTTGGTGTGGTGATTGAATGGTTTTTTGAGTACTTGCAGAAAACGTCAAGTTTCTTACCTGAACGTGTTTAATGAGGTTGTAGTTCATGTGTGGCATTGTTGGAATTGTTGGTAAAGACCCAGTTAATCAGGCGTTATACGATGGTTTAACGATGTTACAGCATCGTGGTCAAGATGCTGCGGGTATTATGACTGTCGACAACGGCACCTTGCGATTGCGAAAAGCAAATGGCTTGGTGCGTGACGTATTTCATACGCGGCATATGCATCGCTTACAGGGGCGCATTGGCATTGGTCATGTCCGCTACCCAACCGCCGGTAGTTCGAGCTCCGCTGAAGCGCAACCGTTTTATGTGAACTCGCCATTTGGTATTGCCATGGCCCACAACGGTAACTTAACGAATGCGCAAGAACTGCAAGAGCAGTTATTCGCTAAAGCCCGCCGCCACATTAACACCACCTCTGACTCTGAAATTTTACTCAACGTATTTGCCCACGAACTTTATCAACAAGAAAGCTTAAGCTTAACGCCAGAAGACGTATTCGCGACAGTCGCTCGCGTCCATCGTCAAATTCGCGGTGCTTACGCGGTCGTGGCCATGATTATTGGGCACGGTATTGTGGCGTTCCGTGACCCGTGGGGCATTCGCCCGCTGGTATTAGGTATGCGCGAAACTGCCCAAGGCAATGAGTACATCGTGGCGTCAGAAAGCGTTGCGGTAGACGGTACCGGCTTTAAATATGTTCGTGACGTAGAGCCAGGTGAAGCCATTTATATTTCTGAAGATGGCGAGCTATTTTCACGCCAGTGTGCCGATAACCCGCAGCATTGCCCGTGCATATTTGAATATGTTTATTTTGCCCGCCCAGACTCGTTTATCGATAAAATTTCGGTGTATGCGTCACGGGTGAACATGGGGCGCATGTTGGGTGAAAAAATTAAGCGCGATTACGCGCATTTAGACATTGATGTGGTTATTCCAATTCCTGAAACCAGCTGTGATATCGCTTTAGAAATGGCTAACCTGCTTGATTTGCCATACCGCCAAGGGTTTGTGAAAAACCGCTATATTGGCCGTACGTTTATCATGCCTGGGCAAACGCAACGCCGTAAATCAGTACGTCGTAAATTGAATGCAATTAGCGCTGAGTTTCGTGGCAAGAACGTGTTGTTGGTGGATGACTCTATTGTGCGCGGCACCACGTCTGAGCAAATTATAGAAATGGCCCGCGAGGCCGGTGCCAAGAAAGTGTATTTTGCCTCGGCGGCACCAGAAATTCGCTTCCCGAACGTTTATGGTATTGATATGCCAAGCGCCAATGAGCTGATTGGTCATGGCCGTGAGGCGTCGGAAATAAACGACTTAATTAAAGCCGATGGGCTTATTTATCAGGAACTGGATGATTTAATTGCGGCCGTACAGCAAGAAAACCCAGAAATTAAGCGTTTTGAAACCTCCGTATTTAACGGCCAGTATATAACCGGCGACATTAACCAAAGTTATCTTGATCGCTTAGACGCTGCGCGTAATGATGTCGCACGCCACGGCGGTGATCAAAGTGAAGACGCTAATTTAGAGTTGCACAACGAAGACGAGTAACTTAGCGAAAAGGCATAAAAAAACGCGCATCAATTGATGCGCGTTTTTTCGTATGAGGCGCGACAAATTAAAGCTGGAACGGGTATACCGAGCCTAATTTAAGAATTTGCGTGAGCTCGTCGAGCGCTGTACGCGATTCGGTCAATAATTGTGGGTCACGTAAGTCATCCACGCTCAGCTCGTCACGGTAGTGTTTATCAACCCATTGGTTTAAACGCGCAAACAAAGTTTCGTTCATCACCACTGCTGGGTTAACGGCTGCGAGTTCGGTGTCATTCAGTGCCACGCGTAAACGCAAACAAGCTGGGCCACCGCCGTTACGCATGCTTTGTTTAACGTCAAAGTAATGCACTTGGCGAATTGGCGTGTTGCGCGTTACAAGCTCGGCTAAATAGGCCGCAACGCGTGGGTTTTCTTGACACTCGGTTGGCGCAATAATGGCCATGTGGCCGTTATCAAGCGTTAGCAACTGGGTGTTAAACAAATAGGTTTGCACGGCGTCTTCAACCGACACTTCACTGGTTTTAACTTCAATGAAATGTACAGGTTCGTCGCCGAACTTGCGCTGAATTTCAGCTAATTTCGCTTCGGTGTCTAAAAACGCTTGCTCATGGTAGAACAGCACATTTTGATTACCGACAGCAATCACATCGTTGTGGAACACGCCTTGATCGATCACATCCGGATTTTGCTGAATGTAAACGGTGTTATCGTCACTCAAACCATGCAAGCGGGCAATTGCTTGTGAGGCTTCAAAGGTTTGGCGGGCAGGGTATTTTTTGGGCGCCGGCATGCTGCTGTCAAAGGCATAACGACCAAAGGTGAAAATTTCTACCCCAGCGTGACCATAGTTGCTGCACAAACGCGTATGATTGGCCGCGCCTTCATCGCCAAAATGTTCATTGTCTGGTAAATGGGTGTGGTGCTCAAAATAGCGACCGTTGTTAAACATGGCTTGCAAAATACGGCCACTGGTTTGTGGCTCTAATGACCGATGAAACTTATTGGTCAAATTCGCTGGCGTGAAATGCACTTTTCCGTTGGCGGTATCGGCACCGGGTGATACAGTCGCGGCGTTTGCAGTCCACATGCTTGACGCCGAGCACACCGCTTGAAAAATTTGCGGCGCTTGTTGAGCGGCTTTGGCTAAAACCTCGCCATCTGAACCGGTGAAGCCTAAACGGCGTAAGGTAGTAACGTCTGGGCGTTCTTGCGGGGCGAGTACCCCTTGTACCATACCCATGTCGTGCAAGGCTTTCATTTTCGCCAAGCCCTGCTTAGCTGCAGATTTCGGGCTTGAGGTTGATTTTGCATTGCTTAATGAAGCAACGTTTCCGAACGACAGCCCGGCATAATTGTGGGTTGGGCCAACTAGGCCATCGAAATTCACTTCATAGTGACGCATGCGGAAATAACCTCCATTGCAGTTGCAAGCTTTTATTTGTTGGCTATTATACCCGCAAGTTGGCTTTGGTGTAAGTGCTGAAACCCTTGATTTTACTGGCCTGATGAGTGGGCGCCATAGATCTGCATGGATATGAGACAAAATCGTATTTTTATGATTTTTGCTTTCAATGGTTGTTTCATACGAATAGAACAGATATATCTAAAAAAAGAATCCCACAGCTTACGGATAGAAAGAGAGTCGCATGGCAAAAGCGTTAGTTATTGTCGAGTCGCCAGCCAAGGCGAAGACAATTAATAAATATTTAGGCAATGATTTCGTGGTGAAATCCAGTGTGGGGCACGTGCGTGACCTGCCAACGCGCTCGACGGCCACCGTAAAAACAAAACCGCCAGCAGAAGTTCGCAAAATGTCGCCGGAGCAAAAAGAGGCATACCGGCAAGAGCGCGAATTCCAAAAGCTAGTGGCGCGCATGGGTATAGACCCCCAGCATGGTTGGGAAGCGCATTACGAAGTATTGCCCGGCAAAGAAAAAGTTGTAGCTGAATTAAAAAAATTAGCAGCCAAGGCAGACGCCGTATACCTCGCAACGGATTTGGACCGCGAAGGGGAAGCTATAGCATGGCACTTGCGTGAGTTGATTGGCGGCGATGATAGCCGGTTTCAGCGCGTGGTATTTAATGAAATTACCAAAAAAGCCATTCAAGAAGCCTTTTCAAAGCCAGCAGCATTGAACGTTGACCGAGTGAATGCACAGCAGACACGTCGTTTTCTAGACCGCGTGGTGGGCTTTATGGTGTCACCGCTGTTGTGGAAAAAAATTGCTCGTGGTTTGTCGGCTGGCCGTGTGCAGTCGGTCGCTGTGCGTTTGGTGGTTGAGCGCGAACGTGAAATAAAAGCCTTTGTACCCGAAGAATACTGGGATATTTTTGCCGACTTAAACACCCAAGCCCAAGATGAACTGCGCATGCAGGTGCATAAGCACCTTGGTAAGGCGATAAAAATCGGTGATAAGGCCGCTGCTGACGCCGCTGTGGCATTATTGAAGGCTGCCCAATACAAAGTCATTGATCGCGAAGATAAGCCCACCAGCAGCCGCCCATCGGCTCCGTTTATTACTTCGACTTTGCAACAAGCCGCAAGTACGCGCTTAGGTTTTGGTGTGAAAAAGACCATGATGTTGGCTCAGCGCTTGTATGAAGCGGGCCATATTACCTACATGCGTACCGACTCAACCAACTTGAGCCAAGAAGCAGTAGCAACGTGTCGTGACTACATTGGTAAACACTACGGTAGCGATTATTTACCTGCTAAACCTAATGTTTATGGCTCGAAGCAAAACGCGCAAGAAGCCCACGAAGCCATTCGTCCTTCGAGCGTGACGGTAAAGTCAGAACAGTTAAAAGATATGGAGCGCGATGCGCAGCGTTTGTATGAATTGATTTGGCGCCAATTTGTGGCGTGCCAAATGACGCCAGCGCAATACGATGCCACCACCATTTCGGTGCAAGCGGGTGACTATGAGCTGCGTGCGCGCGGTCGTGTATTGCGCTTTGCCGGTTGGACCAAGGTGCAACCGCCAGCAGGCTCTAAAAACAACGAGGACGCCACACTACCTGACGTAAAACCAGGCGAAGTATTGTCGTTGCAGCAGCTTGACCCACAACAACATTTTACCAAGCCGCCGGCGCGCTTTAGCGAAGCCTCGTTAGTGAAAGAGCTTGAAAAACGCGGTATCGGTCGCCCATCAACTTATGCGTCCATTATTTCAACCATTCAAGATCGCGGCTATGTGCGGGTTGAAAACCGTCGTTTTTATGCCGAAAAAATGGGTGAGATTGTTAATGACCGCTTAGTTGATAATTTCCCAAGGTTGCTGAATTACAGCTTCACTGCCGACATGGAACAGGCGTTGGACGAAATTGCTGAAGGCCAACGTAACTGGAAAGCGACATTAGACAAGTTTTACGAAGATTTCAGCGCTAAATTACAGCAAGCAGAAATGTCGCCAGAAGAGGGCGGTATGCGCCCGAATCAAATGGTGCTCACTGATATTAAATGTCCTAAATGCGGGCGCCCAATGGGTATTCGCACAGCGTCAACGGGCGTGTTTTTGGGCTGCTCAGGCTATGAGTTACCGCCGAAAGAGCGCTGTACGCAAACCATGAACCTGTTACCAGGCGAAGAAGCGGTACGCGTGAAAGACGATGACGACGAAGCCGAAACACTGGCGCTGCGTGCCAAAAAACGTTGCCCGAAATGTGGCACCGCCATGGACAGTTACTTGATTGATCAAGAGCGTAAATTACACGTGTGTGGCAACAACCCAGCGTGCGAAGGCTTTGTGGTTGAACAGGGCGAATTCCGTATTAAAGGCTACGACGGCCCAGTACTTGAGTGCGACCGTTGCGGCAGTGACATGCAGTTAAAAACCGGTCGTTTTGGGAAGTATTTTGATTGTACCAACAGCGAATGTAAAAACACTCGTAAGTTGTTGAAAAACGGTCAGCCAGCGCCGCCGAAGGAAGACCCCGTGCCGTTCCCAGAACTGCCATGTGAAGACTCGAGCGCTTATTTTGTGTTGCGTGATGGTGCTTCGGGCGTGTTTTTGTCGGCCAATACGTTCCCGCGCTCGCGTGAAACCCGTGCGGTGAAAGTAAGCGAGCTGAAACGCTTTAAAGATCGCATTCCAAGTAAATTCCATTACTTAGCGGAAGCACCTGAAAAAGACGACGACGGCAATGAAGCCATTGTGCGTTATAGTCGCAAGAACAAAGAACAATATGTGATCACCGAAGTAAACGGCAAAGCCACCGGTTGGCAAGCGTATTACCGCGACGGTGAATGGAGCGTACAAGAGGCTAAAAAGCGTAAGTAATAACCCTCTGTTTTATAATCTGTTTCCGCCTTGTTAGCGGCACTACGGTGCGCTAAATTTAACGGGTACTGCAAAGGAACGCGGTATCACGCTAACAAGGAGGTTACATGGTTTCTCAACCATACCGGGTCGTTACCCATAAGTACGTCATCACAAGCAGCTTAGCGCTGAGTTGCCTGTGGTTGGCGTCATTTTCTACAACGGCGCTCGCCGCGACTTGTCCAGCTTACGTGTTCTCTGAAGCCACTCGAGCGAACCAAACTAGCCATTCGGCTGCAGCCACACCGCGCGTGCAACTGCACTTACAACAAGGGCTATTGAAACCGCAGTTTGAGCAGTTTCTTAAACGGCACTTCCCGGTCGACTTGGTTGACTGGCAGGTTTCGGCTCATTACCAATGGCCATCGGCCTTCACCTTGAGCGCTGATAGTGCCGAGCAAATTCTCGAGAAAATCACCCAGCCTTACCAATTTAGAATAACTGTTCACGCGAACCGCTCGGCAGTTGTTAGTTATCAATTTCGAAGCCAAGGGGAGTTGTGATGCAACGGTTCATTATCGTATTTTTTGCTGTGTTGTTGAGTGCCTGCCAACAATTGTCTCATGAACAATTGCTCGAGCAACACCGACAAGCCCAGCAGCGCTTAGCTAACCTCAAGCAGAGTGCGTCCGCGCCGCAAGCAACAGCTTCAGCTCTCCATTACAGCGATGAGTTTTTTGTTCCAGCATTGGATGAACGACATGCTCAGCTACCCGACTGGAGCGCGCAACACGTTAGCATAGCCGCACAAGGGTTAGCGGCGGGAAATTTGCTTGAACAAGTATTTGCTAATAGTGGTACCACTTTGCGCTTCAGTCAGTCACATCTAGCCACCGCGGCGGTGTTTATTCAGTTTGACGGAACCATTGCAGAATTGCTGCTAAAACTAGCTAGTCGGTATCGCTGGCATCTGCAATGGGGTGACGAAAGCGTCGTCATTCATGAATTTGAAGTAGCCGAGTTTGATGTTGCTTTTATTGCCGGTGACACCAGTTATTTCTTAGGCAACCGTGACCGCCAGCAACAAAGTCAAATGACGGCTAATGACGCGCTTACAGCCACAGCTATTAGTAATCAGAGCGAACAATTTTTGAATTTTAGCAGCGACGACCTTTCGGTTTGGCATGATCTTGAAAAGGCCGTCAGCATGCTGCTGTCTGAACATGGACAAATGACGATAAATCAGAGCTCTACTTCAATACTAGTGCGCGACTACCCGCAGCAAGTTGCTCAGGTTCGCGCTTACTTAGCGCAACAGAATGAAAGGTTAACACGTCAAGTTGTGATTGATGTACAAATTGTCGAAGTGACCTTTACCGATGATCAGCAGTTTGCCATCGATTGGGACGCCATAGTGAAAACAGCCGGGGGTGAGGGGGTTCTCGGGTTTGCTTCAGCGCAGTTAAATCAGCTTAGCGGTGGACAAATGATATGGCAGCAACAACAAGGCAAAGCGACAGGGTCGCAGTTACTAATAGATGCGTTACAGCAGCAGGGTTTAGTAACGACAAGTAATCATCCGCGCGTCGTGAGTTTAAATAATCAAATTGCCAAAATTGTACTGGAAGACAACGCAACCTATCTAGCTGCAGCGGGAAGTTCAGCTACCGCAAATGTGGGGCGCGCCGATATTTTGCAGCCCGGTGTTGTTACCACTGGCTTTGAGCTTTATTTGTTACCAAGTATTCGTAACGGCGAGGTTATTCTGCAGTTGTCTACGGAGCTATCTGATTTGGAACGAATTGACGAAGTTCGCTCGGGCGATCAACTCATTCAAACGCCGCATACCAACCGTAAAAAATTCTTTATGAAAGCCTTAGTTGAGCATGGTCAAACGCTGCTAATGAGTGGCCTAAAAAATGAGCGTCAACAAAGTCAACGCCAGCAAAGTTGGTTAAGCCTAATATTGGGTGGGGGTGAGCTTAATGGTTCTCGGCGGAGCGAAACCTTAGTTTTGCTAACTCCGCATATTGTTGCACGAGGCAATCGCTCATGAACGACTGGTGCGTACAAGGCTGGCGACAACAATCGACTGACCGAGAGCAAATACTCGCTTGGCTTAGCGAGGCCAAACAACTCGGTTTCGAACGTTATAACCTATTTAAGCAAGGTGAATGTTACTGGCTTTGTTGCGCCACTACTGAACAACTGGATATGGCTGCTGCTATTCGCAGTCAGGTGCGTGAGCAAGCTGCTGTGGTAGTTCAACAATGGTGTCAGCAATTAATAGTCGTGGCCTGGCAACAACAAACATTGTTGGCGTGCTGTCAATTTTCGGCCGATAAACATGGTGTACAGAACTTTTTATATGTGGCTGAAAATTGGTTAAAACCAGAGCAAATGAATTGTGTGTTGGTTATTGCCGGTCAGACTACGCGACGCTTGTTTGACCATGTCGAGCCAATTCAAAATGCCAAGCAGATACCTGAGTTCAATTTTGAAAAGTCGCTAAAACTGGCAAAAATGCGTTCGCTACGACAGTTACCCCCTTGGTTACGTCGCCGAATTCTGGTGCGCGGGGTTGCTGCTGCTTTGTTGGTTACAGGTGCGTCGGTTTGGTGGTTTTGGCCAACTTCCCCGGCCCCCGTTGTTATGGTGCCTGTTACTGAATTTCCCGAACCCGCTCCGCTGTTGCAAGGTTGGCAGCAACAGCATGTTTTACATGTCGATAAGCTATTAAGTCAGGTTAGTTTTTTGGCGGGCTGGAAGGCTACTCAGTGGCAACTTGATGAGGCTGGAGAAACCCTGTGGATGCAACAGTCTTATGGCTCGCATTCAGACTTACTCATGCAGCTACCATCGCAAGATTGGCAACTAGAAGGTAACGGGCAAGGTGTTCAATTGCAGCGAAAACCACCAGCAGACGTGCTTTATAGTGCAGACATACCAATGCCGAAAGGCGACTTGAATACCCAAAAATTGAGCTCTGATCAAGCTCTAATAGAGGCCGGGTTTAGCCAAACCCAGACGCCCAATCATATCGAAGTTCAGCACCTTTTGTTCGATCCGTTTACTTCGCATCAATGGCAGGTGTTTCTGCATTGGCTGGCGGTGCGGCCGGACATGCGAATTCAAAAAGTTGTCGCGACGCCCGAGCACCTGAGTTGGCGTATCACCATTACTTTGCAACATCCATAGAAGGACCTAACTCATGTATACATTAGCTTTTATGCTGGCGCTTAATGCTACAACAAGCGCTACACCAAGTGCGGCAACAAGTACCGAAGCAAATGCAAGCTTGGCCGGGGGCGTACCTGTAAACCCTATTCATCAACTTCGAGAAAGCGAAATTGCGGAGCGGTTAGCTCAGACTGAGGCCAAACGGTTGCAGTTGGAGCTGCAAATAGAAAAAGCTAAGCATGCTATAGCAAAACTAAGAAGCTCCGATGATAAACCATCAGCAATTGCCCAAGAATTAATCGGCTATGAGCTGTTAGGTATCGTCACGGTGGGCGAGCGAAGTGACATTTTGTTGCAGCAAGGAAACCAAATTATTCGTTTACAAGATGGTGTCGCTGGGCCGATGCAACTTACTGCAAACATAGAGAATAATTGGGTACGTTTGCAGCGTTACGGACGCTTTCGTGATCTGCCAATTGTGCAAGGATGGTAACTATGTTGATGATGAGTGATGAGCAACTTGGTCGTTGTGAAGTGCCAATTGGGTTACTAGAGCGCTGCTTACACATAACTGACTTGTTTCAGCAGCAAGATGTAGCGGTATTAATGTCCAGTGATGGCGTGTTGGTTGCAAGCGCACAGGCTTGGCAACAAAAATTGCTTGAGCTTATCAACTTGATCGCTCTTGCTGCCATTCAAGGTGTCATGATCAAAGCTTATATGGTGGCAGATGGTCGAAGTATCCGGGGGCATTTGCACGATGCTGATGCTAAACGCCAACTTGGTCACCAAACCGATTCGCTTGAGCTTGACCATACTCGGGCGCAACAAGCGCTTGAAGATCTTGTTTTACAGGCGCTAGTGCTTGAAGCCTCGGATATTCATCTGCTGTTTTTACCAAGCCATGCAGCTCTTGCATTTCGTGTGCATGGACGTTTAGTCGGGCAGGTTGAGCGGCATCGGGAAACAATGGCGGCGGCAATTGCTGCTGCCTTAAATACACGTTCCGAAGACTTTCGTGAGTTATTTGATGAACAACGTTTATCAAGCGCTAGCATCTCGTTGTCGGTGATGCATGAGCAAGCGATAAAAAACCTGCGCTTACGCGTGCAAAAATCACCTACCCGTAATGGGTTTGCGGTAACCATGCGAATTCAGGCTGAGCATGAGCAAGCGCGCGCACTTGTCGAGCTAGGGTTGCCTATGGAACAGGTGAATCAAATTCAACAATTGCTACAAAACCCAGCTGGTCTGTTGGTGGTTGCTGGGCCAACTGGGCAAGGCAAAACAACGACCTTGGCGGCAATTAATTGGGCTATTCCACGCACTGCAAAAGTAATTTCTTTGGAAGACCCAATTGAAATTATCCAACCTTATATAGAGCAAAAACCGGTTATTGCTGATCACCAGGAACTTAACTTTGCCAATATGGTGCGTGTGGCACTGCGCGAAGACCCAGATGTCATCTCTATTAGTGAAATTCGCGACCAAGCAACCGCAAAAGCGGCTTATACCGCAGCATTAACTGGGCATTTGGTGACTGCAACAGTGCATGCGCACGATACCTTTGGCGTAATACAGAGGTTGTTAGATTTGGGTCTAAGCGCCGAGTCGCTTGCTCAGGTTGGCGTATTGCGCGGCATTATAGCGCAGCGGTTAGTGGCTAAACCTTGCTTAGCTTGTGAAGGCACTGATCGTGGTTGCCCGCAGTGCCATGGCACCGGCGTTATTGGCCGTTCGCTCGTTGCTGAATTATTGCTTGTTGATGAACGCGTCCGCGATGCCATTCGCAATGGCACTTTAGAAGTGTGTCGTAACCAACTTATGGAAGCAGGTTGGCTAGCGCTCGACGAACAATTGCAGCAGGCGGACTTATGCATCTAGCGCGAGCACGACAACTTGCATTACTCGAAGACTTTGCTTTGGGCTTAACCGATGGACTTAGCCCATTACAATGCTGCCATGCGTTATTTGAAAATGCGCGACGCTTAAAATTAACCACGGAGCAGCGCGTCATTACTCACTTAATCAAGCAACTAAACCAGGGGTTGCCGCTTGGACCAGCATTACATAAATGGTTTGCTGCAGACTTAGTTATGTTAGTTGCCGTGGGGGAGCATAGCGGTATTTTAGAGCAATTGCTGCATCAACATCAGCAATTTGAACAGCAGCGACAGCAAGCATGGCAACAGTTTTGGAAACCTTTGCTTTATCCATTAGCAATGCTGGCCCTAGCTTTTGCCGCAATTTATTTTATTGGTCACGGCGTGATGCCGAAGCTTGCAGTATCTATACCTGAGTCACAATGGCCAATGCTCAGTCGGATATTGTTGCTAGCAACGCATAGCTTCATTATTCCCACACTTCTACTTAGTGTACTTCTGGTGGTGATATGGAGTTGGGGGCCGCCAGTGTTGATAAACTTTGGTTGGCGTTGGTGTCGCGTACTTGGCAATAACGGCGCGTTTCTCATTCAGCGTTATTTTAGCGCGGTACTGTTATTACAAACCACGACAGTGCTAATGCAAGCTGGAAGTAGCTTAGATAAATCTTTTGCCGCTATTCAACGTTACGGATCTACTGCATTGGCGGTACATACACTAATTATGCGCCAAAAACTCGCCAAAGGAGAACGACGACTACCACAGATTTTTGATACCGGCTTACTTTCAGCACGGATGCTATTTCGACTTGGAAATGGTAGCCGTAATGCCAGTGAGCAGGGAACCCTATTGCGTGTTGCCAGTTATGCAGCACTCGATGCCACACAAGCGTTAACGCGCTTAAGAACCGGTCTACAGGTGTTTTGTTACAGTGTCATTTTTGCCTTGCTGGTCGTTATGCTCGGCGGCATGGGAACTATGTTGATGCAACTAACCCAGCAAACCAGCTTGTAGTCTGTATTTTTCTTTCTTTAATTGTTTACAACGGAGTGTTCTATGAAATCAGCAAAAGGATTTACCTTTATTGAAGTGCTTACGGTGCTGTCTATTATTGCGTTGGCAACTATCGGTTCGCTAGCTCTACGCGACTGGGCGGTGGGAAACTCACGTGTCAGCGAAGCAAAAAATCAGGTCATTACCATTCAATCGGGGGCGCAATTATGGCGGCCGCGCACGGGGGATTTAACCGGTATTAGTATGACTGCAATGTCCTCTATTGCAGCAGTTCCAGAGGTATGGGGCAGTGGCACAGGAATTAACCCGTGGGGCGGCGATATAGCAGTGAGTGTTGATGGCGCCGACACGTCACGCTATGTGATTACCGTGAGTGGAATTGGGCAAGCGGCAGAAGGCGCTCGTCTGGCACACGATTTCACCGAATATGCGATTGACAGCAGTTTCTCTGGTGGCACTTTGACGCTTAAATTTCAGGGGTAAGTCATGGCTTTTTTTCAATGGGTTATTGCCGTGTCAGTCTTGGCAACTGTGGTTATTGGTGGCGCACAGTTTTTTCACGTGACGCAACAACAGATACAACAACAACAGCAATATGCAGCAGATAAGCAACGACTCATTGAACGTTACCGGCTGCAGCATCAGCTGCAGCGGCATCGCCTTTTTTTAATGATGTATTAAGTATTGCCATAAGGAAATAACATGCAAAAACAGGGTTTTGTATTGCTTGAGGTGATTGCTGCTGTGGTTATATTAAGTTCACTTATGGTGGTCACTACGCAAGTGTGGCAATCAATGGCAAAAAACCGTAACCAGCACGACTGGATTACAGACGCTGAAATGATTCGGCAGGCTACGCTCGACTACTGGGTTAATCAAGGAACACCACCAACCACGCTAAGCGACGTTTTTACCACGACGCAGTTGGCAAGCTTTACCAAACCGTGGCAGCAGTCGTGGTATTTTGTGGAAAGTGATCATTGGTTGGAGCTGTCGATAGACGCACCATCGGTTGCCGAAGCTGATTGGTTTGCTAGCCAAGTAGCCGGTGCTTTTGCGCAAAGTGAGCGACTTATTGTGCCAATATGGCAGCCGGCTGGAAGCTGGAGTACTGAGCATCTCTTACATAGAACGCCGGTTTTTGACAAGCCGCACCTCAATAGCATGGAGGCGGATTTGGATATGACAAATCAAGTAATTTCGAACGTTGCCAATTTGAATGCAAACCAAATTGATGCAGACTCAATTGTTGCCAGCAGTATTTTAAGCACTTCGCTGCGGGCAACTTCAATTGAAGTTGACACTTTATATGTTGCGGACGTGATTACGCCACAACATCGCTTAAGCACTTTGGCTTATTGGGTAGATGAATACGAACAGCTTTGGTTGAGTTGCCAGCAACAAGGTAAATGCATGTAATGCGCAAGCACGAGTTTGGAGCTAGCACGGTTGAGGCAATGCTATTGCTGCCGCTAATCATATGGCTAGCTTTGGCAGGGTTGCAATTATTGTGGATTTTTTGGGCGCAGCAAACACTTCATAATACTGGGCATTATGTGCTGCGAGCTGGGCAAGTAGGGCACGCACAAGAATTACTTATGGTAAACACTTTGGCAACAGGTATGGCCGCAACTGAGCCGCAGTGGTATACAGACCCCGTAGGTGAGGATAATAGTCAACAACGCGAGTCAGCTTTGCGGGCTACGGCAAAGGCGCTTATTCATGCACGGACAGCGGCGAAAATCACGGTTCATAGCCCGACCCATGCACAACAAGAGCAATATATGGAACATCGGTTTTCGCTGCGCGAGCAGCAATGGCTTGATGAAATTGCGGTCGATCACGCCCGTGCGCGAACGTCAAATTTTAGCGCTGAAGTAACACAGCAATGGCTAGCCGCACGGCAGCTTGACATTGAAGTGTGGTGGTGTTTGCCGTTACAAGTGCCGATGGTAGCGCCGGTACTGCAGTCTTGGTGGCAGCTAGTAAATAACCCTGCACAACGTTACTGTCGAGCTAGAGAGTTATTGATAGGCAAACCCCTTTGGCCGCTAGTTACGCGGCGTAAGGGGCCGATGCTGTCTGGTTACAGAGCGAATTAGTTGGCTATTAAGGGGTATTGGTTAAAGGTGCATGCCAAGTATCACATGCCTGCAAGGTATTTTGCATGAGCGTGGCCACTGTCATTGGGCCCACACCGCCTGGTACAGGGGTAATATACGAGGCACGTTGCTCAGCAACGCCGAATTCAACATCGCCCACTAATTGGCCTGATGGCAAACGGTTAATACCAACATCGATAACTACGGCACCTGGTTTAATCCACTCGCCTGGAATAAAGTCTGGCTTGCCCACGGCAACAACAAGCACATCGGCGCGTTGCACGTGTTCTTTTAAGTCGTTGGTAAAGCGGTGGCAAACGGTGGTTGTCGCACCTGCTAATAGCAGCTCTAGACTCATGGGACGGCCTACAATGTTGGAAGCGCCAACCACCACGGCGTTTTTGCCGTGTAAGTCTAGGCCAATGGAATCTAGTAGCGTGATCACGCCGCGCGGGGTGCACGGACGCAGTGCCGGGTTACGTTGGGCTAAACGGCCCATGTTGAACGGGTGAAAGCCGTCAACGTCCTTAAATGGGTTAATGCGCTCTAAAATAGCTTGTGCGTCGAGCCCTTGTGGCAGAGGTAGTTGCACCAAAATACCGTCGACTTCGGCGTCGTTATTTAGTTGGTCAATTAAGGCTTCAAGTTCAGCTTGGCTAGTTGTTGCTGGCAAGTCGAATGCTTTTGACACGATACCGACTTCTTTGCAGGCGTTCCGTTTGCTGCCGACATATACGGCCGAAGCGGGATCTTCACCCACCATAACAACAGCGAGCCCAGGCGCGCGAGCTCCGGCTGCTAATCGCGCGGCCACACCTTGTTTTACTTGTTCACGAACTTGTTGAGCTACTTGCTTGCCATCAATACGTTGCGCCGTCATTGCTATAAGTACCTTTATTAAGATGTGCGGTAAACTAACCTGAACCAAAAGACTGAAACGCGCTTATTTTCGCATGTTTTTATCACAGGTTGTAGCGTTACTGTGGGGCAATCAACGATTGTTTTCACAAAGCTTTTGCATATTATTCGTTCAAGCTGTTGTTATTTTCAGCAGTTGGCTATTTCTCTTAAAAAAATGTTTGACGCTGCCATGCCCAACAGGTAATATTCGCCCCCGTTGTCAGGCCGCGTCCTGCACGGGATTTTAAAGCTTTAGAAGAAGTATGTCGGCGAGTAGCGCAGCTTGGTAGCGCACTTGTTTTGGGTACAAGGGGTCGCTGGTTCGAATCCAGTCTCGCCGACCATTTCTACAGAGCATGATTTGCGCCCGTAGCTCAGCTGGATAGAGCAACGGCCTTCTAAGCCGTCGGTCGCAGGTTCGAATCCTGCCGGGTGCGCCATTTTAGCCCTGGCAAAGTTTATAAAGTGGTGGCTGTAGCTCAGTTGGTAGAGCCCCGGATTGTGATTCCGGTTGTCGTGGGTTCAAGTCCCATCAGCCACCCCATTTTCTTCGCTTTTCAGCACATCTCAAAAATTACTGTCTGTCGGCGAGTAGCGCAGCTTGGTAGCGCACTTGTTTTGGGTACAAGGGGTCGCTGGTTCGAATCCAGTCTCGCCGACCATTCATCATTTCTTTCGCTTTTTCAATATTCTGCTAGTATAAAAGTCTGTCAAGTTAAAAATTAACAGGGGATTTTATGCGTAGCCTTTTGAACTGCCTATTTGTCGTGGGTGCCGCCGTGTGGGCTCCTCTTTCAGTTGCCCAAGGTGAGTCGAGTGAGTATTCACCAGCCTGCACTAGTGAAGCCTGCCAGGAAAAAATGTCAGATCTACGCTATTTAGCGTGGCACGGTAGCCCCGAAGCACAAACTATTGTCGCTGCGGCAATGGTTTACGGCGATGGGTTAGATCAGAATATTCGCCAAGGCAGAATGAATTTAAGAAAAGCAATGCGCAATGGTCATCCTGTCGCTTGGTACACCTATGCGTTGTGGCGTGAAAATGGCACCGCTTATGAGCAAGACATGGAAGAAGCACACGAGGCGTTGCTCTATGCCGCGAACGAACTTAATTATCCACCAGCCTTGTATCGTCTTGCCGCAAAAGAAATTTTGAACGATGGCGACATGAACGTGGCAATGACTTATTTGCAAAAAGCAGCGGCCCGTAATCATCATTCGGCTCAATATTTGTTGGCACAATTGCTTGCAAATGGCGTGCGTGTTGAACCTAACTTGGAACAAGCTGCTGTGCTATTTCATAACCTATCGCTACGAAATTATCGCGACAGCGAGCAACTGTTAGAGAAAACCATGACCTTGCTTGGTGAGCAGCAGCCAGCCGAACGCGTTGCTGCAGTTCGCGAATCGTTTCGCCAGCCTGACCAAGAAGCAATGGAAGTCATTCAAGTGAGTAGTCAGCGCGTTAGTTTTGACGAAATGACGGTTAATATGGTGGATTACATAGAGTCATTTGGGCTGTATGACAGTAATGGCATGAGCAATATAGCTGGACAGGTTTGCGGCAAAGGAACAGCCATGTGTGGCTTGGTCTATTCGTCGCGTGCCAATGATGCCAACCCGCAAAAGCTATTTGATTTGCTCAGTAAAATACCTTACGGCAATCCAATGTGATCGATGCGGCCTACAAGCCGATGCGTAGGCGTGGACATCCTGACGGAGTTGCGTATAATTTAGTCGCATGTTTCAAAAATTCTACATACTATAACAAGAATAAGAGTGTGACTGATGGTGGAAGCAATGCTAGGAGAGCTGACTGCTGAGCAAACAACCGCAACGGACGACGGCTTTGGTTTGATGATCTCGGTCATCAGTATGCAACTGATTAATTCAACACCAGACCAAAGTCAAGCGCACATAGAACATGCGCTTGCGCTACTCGGTCGCGGCGGTAGTAAAGATCGTTGCTATGTGTTTCAATTCTCGCCCGAACAAAATGAAATGTCGAACACTTATGAGTGGGTGAACGACGGCATTTCACCGCACAAAGACGAACTGCAAAATATTCCAGCTCATGTGATGCCATATTTTTTCGAGCGTATGCGCGAAGATGGCCAAATAGTAGTGGCCGATGCCCGCAAATTGCCGGACTCAACCGGTGGTTTTCGCGACGAGCTATTGCGTGAAAATATCCGCTCTATGATGGCTGTCGGTATGTACATGGAAGGAAAATTGATCGGCTTTGTCGGCTGTGATTTAGTTAACCGACAAACCACATGGCATGAACGTGATATTCGTCAAATGCGGTTGGTAGCAGACATGATAGCTAACACCTTAGCGCGACACCATGCCGAAGCACGCCTTCAAGAAACCGAAGCGCAATTATTAGAAGCCAATGCAAAACTGGCGCAATTAGCGCGCGAAGACAGCTTAACTGGGCTTATTAATCGGCGTGGGCTTGACGAATGCCTAGAGCACGAGTTGCGCCGCGCAGTACGTGCACAACATCCGTTAACCTTGATTATGGTTGATGTTGATTTTTTCAAAAAGCTTAACGATGAACATGGCCATTTACATGGCGATGAAGTGCTTAAGAGTGTGGCCCGCATATTGGCAGCTCACTTTAAGCGTACCGGTGAATATGTGGCCCGTTTTGGCGGCGATGAGTTTATGATTGTGTGCCCACAGACCGAGCTTGATGAACTGGTGCGACAAGCCAAAAAAGTACTTGCGAAGGTGCGCATATTAAAGAACAAACTCACCACGCCAGTTACGGTAAGCATTGGCATTGCTTCTAATACGCCAAAATCAGGCGTCACCACTGATGACGTAATGCGTGATGTTGATGTAGCCGTGTACTTTGCTAAACAGTGTGGGCGTAATCGAATTGAAGTGAACCCCAAAGTTCCTACCGCAAAACAAACCTGCTAAATTCGCTCTCGACGTGGCGGCAAGGCTTCGCTATAATGCTGCGTCATTTTCAAGGGCCCCAATGGTAGTGGGCTCAGGCCAATAGTGAAGCCGAGGTAACAAAGCAATGCAGGTTTCTGTAGAGACAACCCAAGGACTAGAACGCCGCGCCACCATCACCGTGCCGGCTGACATTATCGATCAAGAAGTCAAGCGTCTGTTAAAAGACGAGTACCGCAATCGCCGTATCAACGGTTTCCGTAAAGGCAAAGTTCCACCAAATGTTTTACAGAAGCTATTTGGTAAAGAAGCGCGTGCTCGTGCAGCTTCGAACTTGATGCAGAGTAAATACTTCGAAGCTATGATGCAGGAAAAAATTAACCCAGTGGGTATGCCTGCCATTGAGCCAAAAGTAAACGAAGAAGGTAAAGACCTTGAATTCGTTGCTACTTTTGAAGTTTATCCTGAAGTTAAAGTTGAAGCGCTTGATAAACTAACAGTTGAAAAACCAGACGTTGAAGTTACTGACAAAGACGTTGATACCATGCTTGAAACCTTGCGTAAGCAACACGCTGGTTGGAAAGCGGTTAAGCGTAAATCGAAGAAAGGTGAGCGTATCACTATCGACTTTACAGGCTCTATTGACGGCGAAGAATTTGAAGGCGGCAAAGCCACTGACTTCGCACTTGAGCTTGGCGAAGGTCGTATGATTCCAGGTTTCGAAGACGAAATCATTGGTATGAAAGCCGGTGAAGAAAAAACCATCACTGTTACTTTCCCAGAAGATTACCACGCAGAAAACTTAAAAGGTAAAGAAGCGCAATTCGCTATCGTTGCCAAGCAAGTTGAAGAGCGTGAATTACCAGAATTAAACGACGAATTCGTTGCGCAATTTGGCGTAAAAGAAGGCGGCGTTGAAGCGCTGAAAGCTGAAGTTCGTAAAAACATGGAACGCGAACTGAAAAACACTGTGCAAAGCAAAGTGAAAGAGCAGGTGTTGAAAGGCTTAGTTGAGCACAACGACGTTGACTTGCCAAAAGCAATGATCGACCAAGAAGTTGACGTATTGCGTCGTCAAGCAATGCAGCGTTTTGGTGGTAACCAAGCGCAATTGCCACAACTTCCAGCTGAATTGTTTGAAGAACAAGCAAAAGAGCGCGTGAAAGTTGGCTTGTTGTTAGGTGAAGTGATTCGTGGCAACGAATTGAAAGTTGACGAGAAAAAAGTTGACGAAATCATCGAGAACAACGCTTCTGCATACGAAGACCCAGCAGAAGTTATTGCTTACTACAAAGGCAACCAAGAAATGATGCAGCAAATTCGTAACGTTGCATTAGAAGAGCAAGCAATTGACTTCATTCTTGAAAACGCCAAAGTAAAAGCGAAAAAGGCAACTTTTGACGAGTTGATGAACCCGAAAAAGTAAAACAGTTGCGATTACCGTCACAACAACGTTGACGGCATCGACCACAACTTGGTTTAATGGCTCGTATACCTTTATACGAGCCATTTTTATTTCAGGAGTCGTAAATTATGTCGGATATGGCGCTAGACCCTATGGCCCAATTGGTGCCCATGGTAGTGGAACAAACAGCAAAAGGAGAGCGCTCGTACGATATCTACTCGCGCCTACTTAAAGAGCGCGTAATTTTTTGTTGTGGTCAGGTGGAAGACCACATGGCTAACTTAATTGTGGCGCAGTTACTCTTTTTAGAGTCTGACAACCCTGACAAAGACATCTATCTTTATATTAATTCGCCAGGCGGTGCAGTAACCGCAGGTATGGCGATTTACGATACCATGCGTTTTATTAAGCCAGACGTAAGCACCGTTTGTATGGGGCAGGCTGCCAGCATGGGGGCGTTTTTGTTAGCTGGGGGCGCTAAAGGTAAGCGTTTCTGTTTGCCAAACTCGCGGGTGATGATTCACCAGCCACTCGGCGGTTTTCAGGGGCAGGCATCTGACTTTGAAATTCATGCGCGACAAATTTTAGATATTAAAGACAAGCTGAACCGTATGCTGTCGGAAAACACCGGTAAAGATCTTGAGCAAGTGGCGAAAGACACAGACCGTGACTATTTTATGTCAGCAGAAGAAGCGGTGAATTACGGCTTGGTAGATAAAGTTCTGACCCAACGAGGCGGAGAGTAAGATGACTGATAAAACTGAAGGTAATGGCGAAAAGCCGTTGTTTTGTACCTTCTGCGGAAAAAGTCAGCATGAGGTTCGTAAGCTAATTGCGGGCCCATCGGTATTTATTTGTGACGAATGTGTGGACTTATGTAACGATATTTTGGAAGAGGAAATTCAAAATATTGCCCCGCAAGAAGAGCAGAAAAGCTTGCCAACGCCACACGAAATTCGCTCGCACCTAGACGAGTACGTGATAGGTCAAGAACTTGCCAAGAAAGTTTTAGCCGTTGCTGTTTATAACCATTACAAGCGTTTAAACAACAATAGCGAAAGCAAGAAAAAAGACGAAGAACAAGTAGAGCTTGGTAAAAGTAATATTTTGCTGATTGGCCCAACCGGTAGTGGTAAAACCTACTTGGCGGAAACCTTAGCTCGTTTCTTAGATGTGCCGTTTACCATGGCGGATGCAACCACATTAACTGAAGCGGGGTATGTGGGCGAAGACGTTGAAAATATTATTCAGAAGCTACTGCAGAAGTGTGATTACGACGTTGAAAAAGCCCAGCGCGGTATTGTCTACATTGACGAAATTGACAAAATTTCGCGCAAGTCAGACAACCCGTCAATTACCCGTGATGTATCGGGCGAAGGCGTACAACAAGCGTTGTTAAAGCTGATTGAAGGCACCGTAGCTGCGGTACCACCGCAGGGCGGGCGCAAGCATCCACAACAAGAATTTGTGCAGGTAGATACCTCAAAAATTCTGTTTATTTGTGGTGGCGCATTTGCCGGCCTAGACAAAGTTATCGAACAACGTATTAGCGTGGGTAGTGGCATTGGTTTTGGCGCTCAAGTGAAGAGCAAAGAGCCGAAAGCCGAAGGCGTAACCTTAGCCCAGGTAGAGCCGGAAGATTTAGTGAAGTACGGGTTAATTCCTGAGTTCATCGGCCGCTTACCGGTATTAGCTACGCTGACCGAGCTGGATGAAAATGCCTTAGTGCAAATTCTACGTGAACCGAAGAATTCACTGACCAAGCAGTATGGCGCGTTGTTCAAAATGGAAGACGTTGAGCTCGAGTTTCGCGAAGACGCTTTGCGAGCCATTGCGCGTAAAGCCATGTCGCGTAAAACCGGTGCTCGTGGCTTGCGCTCAATAGTTGAAGCTGTGCTATTGGATACCATGTACGACCTACCGACGTTGCAAAACGTAAGCAAAGTCGTTATTGACGAGTCGGTGATTAAAGGCGAGTCAGATCCGATTGTTATTTATGCAAATCAA
This sequence comes from Pseudidiomarina woesei, assembly GCF_001418345.1. Lineage (GTDB taxonomy): Bacteria > Pseudomonadota > Gammaproteobacteria > Enterobacterales > Alteromonadaceae > Pseudidiomarina > Pseudidiomarina woesei. The sequence continues at coordinate 642,491 of NZ_LIPW01000001.1, read as the reverse complement.
CAAGAAGAAAAGCACGCTTCTGGTGAATAAGAGCATGGTTTAGCATGAAATTTGTGCAAAAAGGGCCTTTTAGGCCCTTTTTTTGTGCAAAAGATTGAACTTTCGCTGGAGAGCCTCATATTAAGAGGTAAGATAGTGTGAATAGTCACGAACCAGTTTCCTGGAGAAGTTTATGAGTGAAGAACGGATTGAACGTTTAAGTATTCCGGTACTGCCGCTGCGTGATGTGGTGGTGTACCCGCATATGGTAATTCCTTTGTTTGTTGGGCGCGAAAAGTCTATTCGCTGCTTAGAAGCTGCTATGGAACAAAACAAACAAATTTTCTTATCAGCGCAAAAAGATGCAGCGGTTGATGAGCCAGAACAAGCGGATATTCACCGTATTGGTACGGTTGCGACTATTTTACAGCTATTAAAACTACCTGACGGTACGGTAAAAGTTTTGGTTGAAGGTAGTCAGCGAGCTGAAATTGAACAGTTTGAAACCGAGTCAGATTTCTTCCGCGCGCAAGTGCATTACCTTGATAACGAGGCGATGGACGACAAAGAAGAAGAGGTAATGATTCGTTCGGCCATCAATCAGTTTGAAGGCTATGTGAAACTGAACAAGAAAATTCCACCCGAAGTGCTCACCAGTTTGTCGGGCATTGAAGAAGCTGATAGGTTGGCCGACACCATGGCTGCGCATATGCCATTGAAGCTGAACGACAAGCAAAAAGTGCTCGAAATAACGGACGTGCGCGAGCGTTTAGAGTTTTTGATGGCCCTTATGGAGGGCGAAATCGACCTATTGCAGGTTGAAAAACGCATTCGTTCGCGTGTGAAAAAACAGATGGAAAAAAGTCAGCGCGAGTATTACTTGAATGAGCAAATGAAAGCCATTCAAAAAGAGCTGGGCGAAATGGAAGACGGCCCAGACGAATTTGAAGCGCTGCAGAATAAAATTGAAGAAGCAAAAATGCCAGAAGAAGCCGAGAAGAAAACTCGCGCGGAACTGCAAAAATTAAAAATGATGTCGCCCATGTCGGCCGAAGCGACCGTGGTTCGTGGGTATATCGACTGGATGGTGTCGGTACCTTGGAAGAAACGCTCGCGCATTAAGAAAGACTTAGCCGGTGCAGAGAAGATTCTTGATGCTGATCACTATGGCTTAGAAAAAGTCAAAGAACGCATTTTGGAGTACTTAGCGGTGCAGCAACGTACCAGCAAAGTGCGTGGCGCTATTTTATGTCTTGTGGGCCCGCCAGGGGTTGGTAAAACGTCGTTGGGGCAATCCATTGCCAAGGCCACAGGGCGTAAATACATTCGTATGGCGCTTGGTGGCGTGCGTGACGAAGCAGAGATTCGTGGTCACCGTCGTACTTATATTGGTTCGATGCCGGGCAAACTGATTCAGAAAATGGCCAAAGTGGGCGTGCGTAATCCACTATTTTTGTTAGACGAAATTGACAAAATGGCGTCAGACATGCGCGGTGATCCGGCGTCGGCGTTGCTTGAAGTGCTAGACCCTGAGCAAAACGTCAACTTTAACGATCATTATTTAGAAGTCGACTACGACCTGTCTGATGTGATGTTCGTGGCAACCTCAAACAGCATGAATATTCCTGGGCCGTTGTTAGACCGAATGGAAGTGATTCGTTTGTCGGGGTATACCGAAGACGAGAAACTAAACATTGCGAAGCGCCATTTGTTACCCAAGCAAATAGACCGTAATGGCCTTAAAAACAAAGAGATAAACGTAACGGACGATGCCATTATCGGCATTATTCGTTACTACACACGCGAAGCTGGGGTGCGAAACCTTGAACGTGAAATTTCGCGCTTATGCCGCAAGGCCGTGAAGAAAATTGTGCTTGATAAGCGTGTGAAGCACGTTGAAATTACGGGCGATAATTTGTCAGATTTTCTTGGCGTGCAACGCTTTGACTACGGTAAAGCTGAAGAGAACAACCAAGTTGGCCAAGTGACCGGTTTGGCGTGGACGGAAGTTGGCGGTGACTTGCTCACCATTGAAGCCACGAACGTGGCCGGTAAAGGCAAAATCACCTCAACCGGTTCACTTGGTGACGTGATGCAAGAGTCTATTCAAACCGCGTTGACCGTGGTTCGTAGTCGTGCCGAAAAACTGGGTATTCCGGAGGATTTCCACGAGAAACGCGATATTCACGTGCACGTGCCTGAAGGGGCAACGCCAAAAGATGGCCCAAGCGCAGGTATTGCGATGGTTACCGCACTCGTTAGCTCGTTAACCAAAATTCCAGTGCGAGCCGACGTGGCGATGACCGGTGAAATTACCTTGCGCGGTGAAGTATTAGCTATTGGAGGTTTGAAAGAAAAGCTGTTAGCAGCCCACCGTGGTGGCATCAAGCATGTACTGATTCCGAAAGACAACGAGCGTGATTTGAAAGAAATTAGTGACGCGGTAAAAGGTGACTTGAAGATTCAGCCGGTGCAATGGATTGACGAAGTTTTGGCCGTGGCACTTGAATCGGCCCCAAAAACGGCGTAAAAAATCGTCTTACAACGTAAAAATGCGGTCTTGAAAGCCATAACATGGCTGCAGGCCGCATTCTTTCGTTAAAAAATTTGTGAAAAAGGGTTCTCAATCGCAAATCTTGTGGTAGCCTAGAGTCAAAGTGATTGGTCAGACGCTCACACATAAAGTCTCTGGCATGCCACTTGAGTGATACGATTAATAAGGAAGATGTCTGCTAATCGTGCACTACTGCTTGAACAGTTGGTTTAAGCTTGTTATAACCTTCGCTGGCCCATTGATAACAACAGAACGCAATGGAACCATGCAAATCTGATAATAACAATCTAAGGGGATGATACTGTGAACAAGTCTCAGTTAGTTGATAAAATTGCAGACGGAGCAGAAATTTCTAAAGCTGCGGCTGGACGTGCTCTTGACTCTTTCATCGAAGCGGTAACTGACGCTTTGAAAAAAGGCGACCAAGTAGCATTGGTTGGTTTCGGTACTTTCAGTGTTCGTGAGCGTTCAGCTCGCACTGGCCGTAACCCACAAACTGGTCAAACTATTCAAATCGCAGCTGCAAAAGTACCTTCTTTCAAAGCTGGTAAAGCACTGAAAGACTCAGTAAATTAATTGAAGCGGAGCGGTAGTTCAGCTGGTTAGAATACCGGCCTGTCACGCCGGGGGTCGCGGGTTCGAATCCCGTCCGTTCCGCCAGTAATTACTGAAAATAACCCGAAGCTTGTCTTCGGGTTATTTTTTTGCTCAAGAAGAAGATATAATACCCGCCCAACGACTGGGAATAATTGAGGTTTAGTAGATATGTTGGACAGGATAAGAGAAGGATCGCAAAGCATCGTTATTAAAGCCCTGTTGGTTTTAATTGCGTTAACCTTTGCGTTAGCCGGTATTGGTGGTTACATCACCAACCAACCGGAGCCTGCAGTTGCAAAAGTTAATGGCGAAGAAATTACTCGCGTAGAGTTTGACCGCGCGGTGGAGAATGAGCGCTCGCGTCAGCAACAGCAGTTGGGCGATTTTTACGCGACTTTAGCCGCTGATCCGGCATTCAATCAACGTTTACGCAGCCAAGTGCTTAATGATTTAGTTAATCAAAAAGTGGTTGAGTTGTACGCACGTGATGCGGGCTTGCGCGTTTCAGATGAACAAGTGAAAGCGGCTATTCGCAACATTGCAGCGTTTCAAGTGGCTGGTCAATTTGATAATCAAACATATCAAATGACACTGAATGGCTTAGGTTACACGCCAGATGGTTTCGCCGAGCTCATGCGTCGCGACCTAGCTCGTACGCAGCTATTGCAGGCCATTGTCGAAACGCAATTTGCGTTACCAACGGAAGCCTCTGCTGTACAACAGCTGTTGAACCAACAACGCAGCGGTGCTTATGCAACCTTTGAGCTAGCCAACTACTTAAGCACTGTTGAAGTCACTGACGAAGAAATTGCCCAGTGGTATGACGCGAATCAGTCGCGCTTCAACGTGCCCGAGCAGGTAAAAGTTGAGTTTGTAGCGTTAGATGCTGATACGTTAGCCGAGTCTATCGAAATTGACGAGACAGTGGTTCGCGAATGGTTCGAGCAGAACCGCGCTGGCTACGAAACACCAGACCGCTATCGGTTCTCGCATATTCTTATTGAAGGCGACGATGAAGCCGCACGTGCGGAAGCTCAGGAGGTTTTAACCAAACTTACTGAAGGCGCTGATTTCGCTGAGTTAGCCGCTGAATATTCTGATGATATTTTCACAGCCGAAACCGGCGGTGATTTAGAATTCCTTGAAAAAGGTCTTATGGATCCAGAATTCGACGAAGCTGCATTCGCGTTGCAAGAAGTAGGTGATATTTCTGGCGTTGTGAGTACATCGTTTGGGTACCATGTTATTAAACTCACTGACATTGAGAAAGGCTCTTCGACGTCATACGAAGAAGTGCGTGATGAAATAGTCAGTGAGATGCGCGAAGAACGCGTTAAACAGGCTTATTACGAGTTGCAACAAAAAGCATCGGAGTTAGCTTTTGATGTGCCAGACACGTTGCAAGCGGTTGCTGACGAAACAGGTTTAACCGTTCGTACTACCAGCTGGTTTAATCGCAACAACGCGCCTACCGCATTGAATAACCCTGCAGCCTTGCAGCAAGTGTTCAACCAAGACTTTATTGCTGAAGGCTTGAACAGTGACTTAATTGAAACCAGTGACACGCAAGCGGTTATCGTGCGGGTGTTAGACTATCAAGCCGCGAGTGTGAAACCACTTGATGAGGTTCGTGCACAAGTGCTTGATAACGTTCGTACTGAAAAAGCTCAAGCGGCCGCTCGTGAAGACGCTGACGCATTAGCAGCAGCGTTGCGCGCTGGTGAGACGAGTGACGTACAAATGGCCGCAATTGATAGCGTTGATCGCCGTAACACTGAATTGCCTCGTGCCGTAGTGCAAAGCCTGTTTGAGCAAGCTGTGCCAAGTGACGAAGGCGTGCAAGTGGCGGTTACCGAGTTGAATAGCGGTGCATTGGCGGTGGTGCAATTAACCAGTGCAACCGTTGGTGAAGTTGACGAGGCCATGCAGGCTCAGTTAACTGACCAATTGGTGAATAGCTTCACCCAACAAGGTTATGGCGCATTCGTTGAAGCCTTGCGTGCTGAGGCCGATGTTGAGCTATTGCTTAACGCCAACACAGATCAAGCTAGCCAAGAATAAAACTTCATTAAGTGTGAAGAACGAAAAAATCCGTAGACAGGCAATCTGTTTACGGATTTTTTTGCTTATTTGAACTCTCTAGCGTTACGAGTATTAACTCGGGTAAAGGTCGGGCAAAGCCGATTCTTTTGGCGCGTTCTCTGCTTTTTTACGAATTTTTTCAGCTGCTTTCAGTGCCCGAATGAGAGCCTTTCCTTCTTGCCATGAAATATCTTTTCCCGCATAACGTGAGCGTTGTAAGTGCTCAATTTGGCTGCTTAGCGGTGGGTGGTCATAAAACTCAGCCACTTGATTCAAATCAGTAACGCTGACTGAATAACGGGCGCTTAGCCAATGCCGTAAGGCCTTGTCAGTAGCAGGTGCGTTATTTTGCTTGGCGGCGTGCTCAAGTGCTGCCCAACTATGTTTGTGTTCTTGGTTTTCTACCAGCACAGCTGGCGACGGCGCATTGTTGCGTATGCTAGAACGGAACCACCACCAAGCCCACAGGGCAAGTGTAATAAGCCACAACCCAGCAAATATGATGGCGAGAAGAAAATAATGATTATTTACTTGTTGTTCTGGCTGCATAACAGGCTGGGTGGCTGGTGACGACTGCGCCTGTGTGTTTTGTGGTTGCGTTGATTGCTGTGTCACCGGACTCTGCGTGTGGGCAATATCCTGTTGCAGCCCTTCAGCCGGCTTGATGTTAAAGGTTAGCGCTTCGCTAGTCGCTGACTCAGGGCGGTTCAAGCGGGTATTGAAGTACGTTAAATTAACGGCCGGTATAGTTAATTCACCGCTTTGGCGCGGAATCACTGCGATAGTTTCGGTTCGTTGTGCAATGACACGCCCGTTACGAACCGTACTATTGAGTTCTGGTGCTTCTGGGTAAACGGACGCCTGCTCAAGCTCACTAATACCTACTCTTGGTAACTGCTCTGGCGTAACCCCAATAGCGGTTAAGCGGTATTGAAGCGTAATCGGTTGGCCAACCGCAATGTCAGCTTGCGTATTCATTTGTTCAACACTCACACTAACGAGTTCGGAAGGCAACCAGTGCCCTTGCCAATTCTCAGGGCGCGGTAGTACCGTGATTTTTGTTGCAGGCGCTATAGTACTAACCGGCTGCGTTGCTGCAATTGATGAAAACACTGAGCGACTTGTTTCGCGGCTTATTTGCCCGTCGAACATGGGCCCTTCAATGGTGAAGTCGCCGGAGCGCTGGGGCGTGATTAAGTAGGTGCGCTGAAATACTTGGTAGCGTTTACCGTTTATAATTTCATACGACTCTTCGTCTTTACCAAACTGCCGAACTTCAGCTAATTCAAGGGTTGGCGCGACAAGGTTGCCACTAAGCAGGTTAGCGCTAAGGTACAAGCGCGCAATGAGCTTGAACTGTTGCTGCACGTATACTTGACTGGACTCAACACTGGTTCGAATAAACGCTGGGCGTTGCTCAAGCTCGTCGGTAGCTGCTTGGGCGTCTAAAATTTTAAGCTCAATGGCATTGCTGCTGACATTATTAATGGTAATGGGCGGAATACGCACAGTGCCAGGCGTTGGCGGTGCTTGTAAGGTTACGACAAAAGACGTGGTACGGCTGCTTACGCCATTTACTACACTGGTGCGCCGTGCTGAGCGTGTATTTAACACTCGAAATTCCGATAATGCTTGTTCGGGGTTCCAAGCAGATTGGGGCACGTCGTCGTTGACGGTGACGGTTAGGGTAAAGGGTTCGCTTTGCACAATTGGGTTTTTGTCAACACTCGCAACAACGTCTAACTCTTGTGCAATAGCAAAGTTAGCGCAGAGTAGAAAGCAGATAAACCCTATAAAACTTTGTCGTAAATGACTCATTACCACTGTTTCTCTACTCCTGGTGTTAGGTTTTGTCGACGGCGTTGTTGGGCTTCATAACGCATTTTTTGCCGCAATAGCTCTGCTGGATTATCTTCAATACGATTTAGCCACTGTTGCATTTGTTGCTGCATTTCTTCGCTAGTCGGGTCGCCTGAAGCGCTGTTCAGCGGCTGTTTTTGCTCACCATTTTCGGCTGATTGCTGTTGCTTGCCTGCTTCAGATTCTTGTTGTTGATCTTGTTGTTGTTCTTGTTGCCGTTGTTGCTGTTCGTCAGCAGGACTCGTCGATGACGCTTCTGTTTGTTCGGTGGTGTCGCTGCCTTGTTCTGAATTGCTGTCACCTTGCCGGCCAGACTGTTGATTTGACGATTGCTGACCAGTTTGTTGCTGACCCTTTTGTTCGCCTTGCTGCTGTTGCTGTTCTTGTTGTTTTTTTAATTGCTCGGCCAGCTCGCGGTTTTGTTGTGCTGCTGGCCAGTTTGGTCGGCGCTTTAAAGCGGCGTCGTAGGCATTTGCTGCTTCATCATAGCGCTGCATTTGCATGAGTGCATTGCCCTGATTATAAAAGCCTTCGGCACTGTCTAACTGGGAAAAATCAACCAGCGCTTGATCATAGTTACCCGCACGGTAATTTGCGGTGCCGCGCTGCCAAGGGTCTTGTGCAATAGCCGCGGCTGTTTCGTAATCGCCGTTGCGTAGCGCCTGGTCAGCCTGTTGGTAGGGCGTTTGCCAAAGTTGTTCCTGCCAGTTTAAGGGCTCGCGTTCTGCCGCGAGTAAACTTGGTGAATAGCTACCCAGACCAATCGCCACAATAGCAACGAAGCCGACAAGAATGCCGCGCCGAGCTAGGGGGAGCAACAGTAACATAATGATTGGAATAAACCAGGCACCTTGATCAAGCCATTGGTCGCCTGCTTGAAGTTGCGACGCTTCGCCTTCGCGAGTGCGAGGCGGCAAACTAGAAAGGTAGTTGATGTCTTCTTGATCGGACTGCACCACAGCAAAACGGCCGCCGCTGCGCTGGGCCAGGGTTTCTAAATTGCCGGTAATTAACTGCGGAATGACTATATTATCTGCTCTATCACGCAGCATTCGGCCATCTGGCAGTTGAATAGGCGCACCTTCTGCGGTGCCCACGGCTAACACGTTAATACGGTGATTGGTGCGACTAATAAAGTCATTAATATCAATCACATCGCGACTATCTATGCCGTCGGTAAGCCAGTAGATGTCACCTTCGGCGTGGCCGGCGTCGCGCAATAATTGGTCGGCCAAATTTAACGCACGCAGCGGGGCGCTGCCGAGGTTTGGCATAATGTCAGGGCTTAATGCGCGAATAAGGTTGCCTAAATTCGCTCCGTCACTGGTCAACGGGCTAATGGTAAATGCATCAGCCGCATAGGCTACGAGACCAATTTCTCCATCAAGTTTATCGCGGACTAAGTCAGTTGCTTTGAAACGCATCTGGCTGAGCCGGTTCGGGCTTATATCGGTGCTGTAAACCGACAACGACATGTCCATAATCACCACAGAACCCGCTTGTAGGTTATATACCGGTTGTGGCAAGCGTTGCCAGGTTGGCCCAGCTAACGCAACGCACGTTAAGGTTAACGCGCTGCTGATAATGACTAGTGGCCAGCGTAGCGACATTGATTTATCAGACGGTAACAACACGTGACGCAAATGATCTGGAATAATGCGTGCCCAGCCACGTTGAGACTGGCAAAAACGCCAAGCAATGAAGCCGAGTATGACAACAACGACGGCCCCAGCTAACCACCACGGGCGAATAAAGTGAAACTCAGCCATGTTGCCTCCTGCTGTTTATCGTATAGACAGCAAACAGGGCTATCATGATAAGCCACGCTGCGCCAAGCGGCCAAAAATAGAGAGCAGTTTGCGGGCGGCGTAATTGTTGCTCGCCTTGTACCGGCTCAAAAGCGTCTAGTTCAGTATAAATTTCTGCCAACTCTTCAGTGCTGCGCGCACGAAAATAGGCACCGCCGGTTTCGTTAGCGAGTTGGCTCAGCATAGCTTCGTCAAGATCTCGGCTTGGGTTCACACGACGTTGCCCGAAAAAGCCATCCACGACAATTTCCTCGGCTCCTACGCCAATGGTGTAAATTTTGACGCCATGATATTTCGCAAGCTGCAGTGCCTGATCGGGTGACACTTGACCAGCAGTGTTCTGGCCGTCGGTGACCAAGACTAAAATTTTATTGGTGTCTGGGCGTGCGGCAAAGCGTTTTACCGCAAGCGCAATGGCGTCACCAATGGCGGTTCGCTCGCCGATGAGGCGCAATACAGTTTCGTCGAGCATGCGTTGCACAGTCGCGCGGTCAAAGGTCATGGGGGCTTGTACGTAGGCGGTATCGGCAAACAGAATTAGCCCCAAGCGGTCACCTATGCGCCGTTCAATGAAGTCGCTCATGACATGTTTCAGCATGGTTAAGCGGTCAACTTGCTCGCCGTTGATTTCCATGTCAGCAATTTCCATACTGCCGGATAAGTCGACTGCAATCATCATTTCACGCGCGTCGTTGCGCGCAGCGACGGGTTCGCCTAGCCATTGTGGGCGCATGAGGGCAAGTACTAATAATGTCCAAATAACCAAGCCTGTAACGAGTTGCCAACGGCTTGCTTTAAAGCTGTAGTTGGCCGAAGCAAGACTAGGCAGCACAGCCACTGCCAGTGGTTGCTGACGCGCTTGCCGTGGTTTACGTATATAACGATAGATAAATGGCAGCGGCCACAGTATTAGCGCCCATAACCAAACAAAATCAATCATGATTGACCTCGCGATGGCGGTAAGGCTTGGCGTAGCCAAAGCTCAGCAAAGTGAAGGTACTCGGGTAGCCATTGCTGTTGCACGGTCAGAGGTTGGTAGACTGCCTGCTGCAGGGCCTCTGTTAAAGCTTGATAACGCTGTTGCTGGCGCGCGCTTAGTTGGCTGCGTAAAAACTGCCACCAGGCTGTGTTGTCGGTATTGCTTATACGAACACGAGGGAAGTACGCCAACGCCGCTTGTTTTAATAACAGCGAAATGTCATGAAGCGCTAGGTTTGGTTGTTGTTGCAATTGCGCCAATTGGCGCAATGCTTGCCGACGCGCACGACGACGTTGAAATGCGCGTATAGAAAGCCACAAGCTGAGTACCACAAGCGTGAGCGCTGCGGTTATTAGTACATACCAACCTGGTGCTAACGGCCACCACTGGGCCGCCGGTGCTGCGACAATGTCTTGTAACTGAACTTGGTTGTCGAGTTGCATCACAAGATAACTCCTGGCCATTGCAGCTCAATAGGTTCGGCTGCACTAAACTGCTGTACCGTCAAACCAAGCTGTTGCCATTGCTTAAGCATAGCTTGTTGGTGTTGCTGCATGGCTTTGGCATACGCTTGGGTTTGGTGATGATTACTTGGGTCAATAATAACCTGTTGGCCGTCATTGGTTAATGGCAGTTGATCACTGGTTACGGATGTGGGTATGGCCAACTCCAGTGGGTCAATAATTTGAAACGCTTGCAACTGACAATGACGCTGCAACGCTAATAGGCTGCGCCAAGTGGAAGCATCGGTATTGAGCCAGTCACTAATTAAATAGATTAGGCTACCTGGGCGTGCAACATGTTGCAGACGCTCTAATGCGTGATGAAAATGGTTACTTGTACCGCGCTGTTGCTGCCACTGTGCAACAGCGGTTGTTTGTTGCTGCACCAAATGATGAATGATGTTGAGCACACCATGATGGCGCGCCTGTGGGCGCAGCTCAACGTGGCCTTGGGTACCCGCGTCTTGTGAGGTTGAAATGAGTGCACCAATGCGGTCGTTGCGAGCTACAGCAAGCCACGCAAGCGCAGCAGCTAAGTGACACGCCTGCACTGACTTCAACAGTAATTGGCTACCAAAGTGCATGCTGTCGCTTAAATCGACCACCACAAATACCGGGCGTTCGCGCTCTTCACGAAATAGCTTGGTGTGCGGCGTACCTGTGCGTGCGGTAACACGCCAGTCAATGGCGCGAATATCATCACCAGCTTGGTAGTGACGAAACTCGTCAAACTCCATGCCTCGGCCTTTGAATTTGCTCATTAGCGCACCGGTTTGGCTTGGTGGCGGGTTCAAACGACGAAAACGTTGAAACGCGCCGACTTTACTCCGGTAATACATAAGCTCGTGGCTACTGACATGAATGCCGTCACTATGCCACGTTGTTAACCACTGGGTATTGCTCATGGTGCCGGGACAAGTTCAAGAATTTGCGCCAAAACCTGGTCTGTGCTGATACCGTCGGCTTCAGCTTGATAGCTTAAAATAATACGGTGGCGTAGCACTTTTGCGTATACCGCATGTATATCATCTGGCGTTACGTAATCGCGCTGTTGCAACCAGGCTCGGGCACGCGCGCAGCGATCAAGTGAAATGGTGGCTCGTGGACTGGCGCCGTAGCTTATCCAACGTGCTAAGTCGCTGCTATAAAAGCTAGGCTCACGGGTGGCAATAATCAGCTGAACCAAGTAGTTTTCTACCGCTTCGTCCATATAAATGCCAAGCACGTCTTTGCGCGCTTTGAAAATATCGTCTTGTTGCAATGGCTTTGGCATCTCTGCTTGGCCTTGCAATTCCTCGCCACGGGTTAAGCGTAAAATGTCGCGTTCGGTGTCGGCGTTCGGGTAATCAAGGTTCAAATGCATCACAAAACGGTCAAGCTGCGCTTCTGGTAACGGGTAGGTGCCTTCTTGCTCTAGCGGGTTTTGAGTGGCTAGCACCATAAATAGCGGTGGTAGCGGGTAGGTTTTTTGACCCACAGTAATTTGCCGTTCGGCCATGGCTTCAAGCAGCGCTGACTGAACTTTTGCTGGCGCGCGGTTAATTTCGTCGGCCAAAATAATATTGTGAAACAAAGGGCCTTGCTGGAACACGAACTCACCGGTTTCGGGGCGATAAATGTCGGTGCCGGTTAGGTCAGCAGGGAGCAAGTCTGGGGTGAACTGCACGCGATGAAAACTACCTTCAACACCTTTGGCAAGCGCGTTCACGGCGCGAGTTTTCGCCAACCCTGGTGGGCCCTCTACCAGTAAATGGCCATCGGCAAGCAAGGCAATAAGCAAGCTTTCGGTAAAGTCGGGTTGCCCCAAAACTTGGCTATCAAGATAATTGCGTAATGCTTGAAATTGTTCTGCTGCCATTAGAATCCTCTACTTTATGCGTTAGCGCGGCTGAGTGACTATACTCTGTATGAATGCTCGCTATACTTTAGGTTCAAAGTTTAAGTTCGCACTTTACCGAAAACAACGGTTTAATTCTCGCCAAAGACCCGTTAAAATTTGTAACTATCTATGAGGTCAGACCAGATTAAGGAATGACCATAACAAAACAACAGAGGACAAATCTATGGCCGCACGTCAGAATCTGACCACTGCTGCAGGCGATCGCATTGCGATAGTTGCCGGCTTGCGCACGCCGTTTGCGAAACAAGCGACCTATTTCCACGGGGTTCCTGCACTTGATATGGGCAAAATGGTGGTGCAAGAGCTATTAAATCGTTACAGCTTAGACCCACGTGAAGTTGAGCAGTTGGTGTATGGCCAAGTGGTGCAAATGCCCAAAGCGCCAAACATTGCCCGTGAAATTGTGCTTGGCACGAGTTTGCCGGTCACAACCGACGCATACAGCGTATCACGCGCCTGTGCGACAAGCTTTCAAACTACGGTGAACGTGGTGGAAAGCATAATGGCTGGCAATGTTTCTGTTGGTATTGCCGGTGGGGCCGATTCTTCGTCGGTGTTACCTATTGGTGTTTCTCGTGCGTTGGCACATGCTTTAGTCGACTTAAACAAAGCGCGTACCTTAGGTCAGCGCCTCGCTATTTTGAAGCGTTTACGTTTTAAAGACTTAATGCCAGTGCCGCCGGCCATTGCCGAATACAGTACCGGGCTGACGATGGGCGACACCGCTGAGCAAATGGCAAAAACGCACAGCATTAGCCGTGCTGATCAAGACGCCTTGGCTCATCGGTCACACACCTTAGCCCATGAGTCATGGGAAGCCGGCAAGTTAGATGCTGAAGTCATGACTGCCTACGCTGAGCCGTACAAAGACTTTTTGAAGCGTGATAATACGGTGCGTAGCGACTCGAAATTAGACGGTTACGCGAAATTGCGGCCAGTGTTTGATAAAAAACATGGTTCGGTAACGGCTGCTAATAGTACCGCGTTAACCGACGGCGCCAGTGCTATTTTGTTAATGACCGAGAGCAAAGCCAAAGCGCTAGGCTATGAAGTGTTAGGTTATGTTCGTAGTTACGCTTTTAGTGCCATTGATGTGTGGGAAGACATGTTAATGGGGCCTTCGTATGCAACTCCAATTGCACTTGACCGCGCCGGCATGAAGCTCAGCGATTTAACCCTGATTGAAATGCATGAAGCCTTTGCAGCACAAACTCTGGCTAACATGAAAATGTTTGCGAGCAAAAAATTTGCACAAGACAAGTTAGGGCGCAGCGAAGCCATTGGCGAAATTGACATGGACAAGTTCAATGTCATGGGCGGCTCGTTGGCGTATGGCCACCCATTTGCGGCAACCGGTGCTCGGTTGATTACGCAAACCTTGAATGAGTTAAAACGGCGCGGGGGTGGGGTTGGTTTAACCACCGCCTGTGCAGCTGGCGGCTTAGGTGCAGCAATGATTGTGGAGACCGAATAATGACTGAACAAAAAGCATTCACGTTAGAACTGCGTGACGATAACGTTGCGGTTATTCACATTGATGTACCCGGCGAGTCGATGAACACGCTAAAAGCTTCTTTTGCTGAAGAAGTGGCGCAGGTATTAAATAAAATTGAACAGCACAGTGACTTAAAAGGCGTGGTGGTGATTAGCGACAAGCCTGGGTCATTTGTTGCCGGTGCCGACATTAGCATGATTGATGCGTGTGAAACGGCGGCTGACACCGAAAGCCTTGCGCGCCAAGGTCAGGCTATGTTTGACCGTATTGAACAGTTGAATGTGCCTGTGGTTGCGGCCATAGACGGCGCCTGTTTAGGTGGCGGCTTAGAGCTCGCGTTAGCCTGTCATTATCGGGTTGCAACCGACAGTGGCAAAACCGTGATTGGCCTGCCTGAGGTACAACTTGGTTTACTACCTGGTTCGGGCGGTACGCAACGGCTGCCGCGTTTAATTGGTGTGCAAAAAGCATTACCACTTATTTTAACCGGCAAGCAATTGCGAGCAAAACAAGCCAAGAAGCTCGGTATTGTTGATGACGTGGTGCCCGCCAGTATTTTGCTTGACGCCGCCATTGAGCTAGCACTGAAAAGCAAAGCAAAAGTGCGCACGGTGCAACATTCAATGCTGAACAAAATGCTTGAAGGTACCGGTGTTGGCCGGGGCATTATATTTAGCAAAGCTCGCGAGCAAGCGCAGGCCAAAGCTAAGGGAAATTACCCGGCGTTAGACAAGATTATTGATACCATTGCGTACGGCGCTGATAAGGGCTTTAAAGCCGGTTTAGAATTCGAGGCTCGCTCGTTTGGTGAGCTGGCCATGACGCCGGAGTCAAAACAGCTACGCAATATTTTCTTTGCCACCACGGCGATGAAAAAAGAAACTGGTGCCGGCGACACAAAGCCTCGTGAAATTAATCGTGTAGGTGTTCTAGGTGGTGGTTTAATGGGCGGCGGCATTGCTTATGTGACTGCTGCCAAAGCTGGCTTGCCAGCGCGCATTAAAGATATCAACGAGAAAGGTATTGTACACGCTTTGAAGTACAGCTATGACTTGTTGAACAAGAAAGTCAAGCGCAAGCACATGGCGCGAGCTGAGCTTGAAGCAACCATGCTACGGTTAAGCGGAAGCCTAGACTACAGTGGGTTTGGTCAGGCCGATGTCGTTATTGAGGCGGTATTTGAAGACTTGAATCTTAAACAGCAAATGGTTGCTGATATTGAAGCGGTTGGTCATGAAAATACAATTTTCGCGACCAACACATCAAGCTTGCCAATTACCAAAATTGCAGCCAACGCAAAACGCCCTGAGAACGTGATCGGATTACATTACTTTTCGCCGGTTGATAAAATGCCGCTGGCTGAAATTATCACCCACGAGGGCACGTCTGACGAAACCATTGCCACCACAGTAGCGCTTGCCAAAAAACAAGGCAAAACGCCGATTGTGGTGAAAGACGGTGCGGGTTTTTATGTCAACCGTATTTTGGCGCCATACATGAATGAAGCCGCGCGTTTGGTACTTGAAGGTGAGCCTATTGAGGTGGTTGATCAAGCGTTGGTGAAATTTGGTTTTCCAGTGGGACCCATGAAGTTAATGGACGAAGTGGGTATTGATGTTGCGGCCAAAGTCGCGCCAATTATGGCCGATGAGCTGGGCGAGCGATTCCGCGCGCCAGATGCGTTTGGCAAGTTGCTTGACGATGAGCGTAAGGGCAAGAAGAACCAAAAAGGTTTTTATGCCTATAGCGGTAAAAAGCCAGGCAAGAGCGTTGATGAGTCGGTTTACAGCTTGTTAGGCATTAGCCCATCTAGCAAACTTAGCGGCGAAGAAATTGCCCAACGCACCGCGTTGTTGATGCTTAACGAGGCGGCCTATTGTCTTGCTGAAGGTATTATTCGTAGCCCACGTGACGGCGACATCGGTGCTATTTTCGGAATTGGTTTCCCGCCATTCCGCGGCGGCCCATTCCGCTATATGGACGCGGTTGGCGTGACAGAAATTGTCAATCGTCTGCAAGGCTATCAGCAGCAACACGGCGAGCGTTATACGCCAGCGCCGTTATTACTGAAAATGGCCGAAAACAATGAGAGTTTTTACTAGGCGTTACTTAACTAGGAGTTAAAATGTTTATTGCGCTGTGTTGTTTGTTGTCTGCGCTGACGTTATACATTCAAGCTTTAACCCATGCCATGGGTGCAAAACGCTGGGGCACCATGGGGCTATTATTGGGCCCTTTGGTGCTACCGATGTTTTTTACTCATAAACGGATGCGCCTATTAAAGGCGCAAGGGCGTGCTAGTGTATCGATGCTGGTACGCTAATGTGTTGCACAAAGGCCTCGCTGCTGAGCGGCTCGGCAAATAAGTAACCTTGTGCAAATTCGCAGCTTAAGCGGCTTAAGGTAGCCGCTTGCGCTGTGTTAACAACCCCCTCAGCAACCACATCTAAGCCCATGTTATGTGCCATAGCGACGATAGAGGCAACCATGTTGCGATCGCGATCGGCGCCATTAATGTCATCCACAAAAGCTTTGTCGATTTTTAGCGTTTGAATAGGGAAGCGCTTTAAGTAGGCTAGTGACGAATAACCTGTACCAAAGTCATCAAGTGCTAAGTGAATACCGCATTGATTGAGCTCGGTCATGATCTCGATGGCGCGCTCTGGGTCTTCCATAACCACACCTTCGGTAATTTCCAGTTCTAAGTACTCTGGCGCCAACTTTTCCTCGTTTAAGATGGCCATAATGCGCTTGGTGAGGTCGGGCTGCACAAACTGCTTGGCTGATAAGTTAACGGCCACGCGCCCTTGTACCGTGCCTTGTTCAACCCACTGGCGCATATCGCGGCAGGTTTGGCGTAATACTTGCTCGCCCATTTCTATGATTAAACCCGTTTCTTCAGCCAGTGGTATAAACTCACTTGGGTTGATAACGCCAGTGCCTGGAATGTTTAATCGCACCAGCGCTTCAAGCCCAACAAACTCATAGTTTCGCAGCGACACTTTAGGCTGATACATCACTTGAATGTGTTTGTTGCGTAAGGCTAAACGTAGCTGGTTTTCAACTTGCAAGCGGCGCACGGCATTTTTGTTCATGGAGTCGTTAAAGAACTGATAATTATGCCCGCCGCGATTTTTGGCATGGTACATGGCGGTGTCGGCGTTTTGCAGTAGTTCTTGTGATGAGGTGCCATCGTTTGGGTACACCACAATGCCAATAGAGCTGCCAATGACAATGTCTTGACCGTCAATGTGAAACGCCTCGCCAACGGTGGTCAAAATTTTGGTGGCAACATCGGTAATGGCGCTTAAATCACTGGTGTCTTCCAGCATTAATACAAATTCATCGCCGCCTAAACGGAAGAAGGTGTCTTGCGGTCGGCCCACTTCAGCAATGCGCTCAGCAACATGCAGTAATAGCTGATCACCAATGTCATGACCGAGAGAATCGTTGATCTTTTTGAAGTCATCCAGATCAAATAACAACAGCGCATGTTGAATGCGTTTACGTACCAAGTTTGCGTGACTAACCTGAAAATAGCTGCGATTAGGTAACCCTGTGAGGGTGTCGGTATTTGACAGCCGGCGTAACTCGCGTTCCGCCGTTTTACGTTCAGTAATATCAGCAAATGTAGCTACGTAATGAGAAATACGCTCACTGTCATCACGAATGGCGTCAAGAGTTAGCTCCACTTGGTACAAGCTACCGTCTTTGCGTAAGTCTTCCACTTCGCCATGCCAACTGCCATGTTGCTGCAACAATCGTTTTATTTGCTCGACATATTCGGGGCTATATAGCTGCAATTGCAGCGGTCGGCCAATCATGTCTTCGCGTGAAAAACCGGTGATTTTCGCTACCGAGGCGTTGGTTTCAATCACGTTAAATTCAGCGTCATAAATACACACACCGTCAGAAATATTGGTAATAGACGTGGCCAACATTTTTAAACGTTCTTCGGCTTCAACCAATGGCGTGATGTCTTTTAGCGTGCCGGTCATACGGGTTGGTTGATGATGTTCGTCGCGCTCAACCACTTTGCCGCGGTCTAAAATAGACATCCAACCGTTTTCGGTTTTCACCCGGTAGGTCATTTCAAAATAGTTATTGGCACCGTCTAAATGCCGGCGCAATGCTTGTTGCAGCTTACGCAAATCAAGCGGATGAATATTGGTTGGCGTACCACGCTTGCCGACACGTATATGGTCAATGGGGAACTCATTTAAATGTCGCCAGCTATTATGGCGGTGAATGGTACCATTGGGTATGTCCCAGTCCCACAGTTGGTCGCCGCTGCCCCATAGGCTGAGTTTAAGGCGCTCTTCGCTATTGCGTAATTGTTTAATTGCAAGGTGGCGTGCGCGAATTATAAAAAATACGGCGGTTAGAATAACAAGAACGAGTAGGGTGTATAAGGCGATTGCCCACGGAGATAGCCACGCTGGTGCCGCAACTTGCAACTCAATCGTGCGTGTACCGCCCCATGTTTTACCGTCGTATGATGCTTCTACTTTGAATGTGTAATGACCGAAGCTGAGGTTGGTATAAGTGGCGCGGCGGTATTCTGAGTCGGTGTAAACCCAGTCTTTATCAAACCCTTGCATTTGATAACGATAATACAACAATCGCGCGTTAGGTGCGTAGGGCGCGCCAAATTCTATGCTAAACGGGTCGTTAATATTCGGTAGATATAAGATTTGCGTGTTATATAGCTGTGGCCGATTACGCGTGTCTAATTGTTGAGCGCTGACCGGTTTATTCGCCAAACGCAGATTTATGAGTTCAACTTGCCAGTCAGCTGCTTGGACTTGCGCTTCTACTTGCGCAGTTGAAAACGCGCAGACAATAACAATTGTCATGGCGAAAACACGCAGACTGTTTAAAATCCGTTGAAAATTGGCCACGCTTATCCTCAGCAAAGGCTGTTTATTGTACAGCTCTTATATTTGTTATGTTATGAATTAAATTAAACAATTTATTCTGAACTGTCAAAGCTCAGGGGGCTTGCTGATAGAAACATTTGATGAGCGCTGTTGTTAAATAGTTGTTGCGTTCGATGGGCGAACGAATCATAGGTGAGTTGTTGCATGGCCTCGGCTATTCGGTTAAGTCGCGAGAAATCATGATCTTGCTGTGTGATTGCGCTCCACAAGCGCTGGCTACGGGCGCGTAAAGTTGAGTCTGGTTCGGTAAGTTGCTGCGTCAAACTCTGCTGAACTTTGCGGAATTCCTCAGTATTGATTGATGCCAATATCTTAGGCACCGACGCAAAAAAGTCACTGATGGCGAGCTTGATCGTTTTTGCATCGACCCGTGAAGACTGCACGTAAAACATTAAGTGGGGGTGCTCTTGCATGGGTAAATAGCTGGTACCAACCAAATAGCCAAGCTGCTGCTCGGTTCGTAAACTACTGAAAAACCTTGGTTGTAACAGATTATTCAGAAGCATAAAGATGCCTTGCTCGCTCACATCGGTTTGGTCTGACTGCAGCACGGCTATGACAGCACTGTCTGTGTGCTGTGTGGTTAGTTGTTGAGGTTGCGACAGTTGGGTTAACGTACGTGGGGTTAAGTCAGCAAATTGTAAGTCGCTATCCAAACCTAACCAGGCGCGTAGTTCTTCATGTAACGGTTGTAACTGCTCCTGATGCAAGTCACCGTGGGCAAACAGTTGGACTGACGCTTGCGAAAATAATTGCTCGGTTATTTCGTTAAACGAGGCAAAGGTGCTTTGCTCAAGGTTGTCAGCAAGCTTCAGAACTGAATACGTATGCGGTTGCAATTGCACATTTAAGTGCGAGAACAATAAATTTAACGGCTTATGCAATAACGCCTGACGCCAATTTAATAGCAACCGCTGGCGTAAATCGTACCAGCGTTGCTGCACAAACTTAGGGTTCTTCATGGTTTGCACAAGTGTAGTTGCAAGCTTAGGTACATACAGAGCTGGGCCCGAAACGTGTAATGTCATGCCTTGTTGCTGCGGGTATAAATTAAAATGTAACCCCGCTACTTCGGCGTCATAGCATTGTTCATTGAGTTTATCCAGCATGAGTTCGCACCAAAGGCGCGCAAGCGCAAAGCTGTCTGGGCTTGCAATAACATTAGGCAACTGTAAACCAAGGTATAAGTGCGCCTTTGGCTGGCGAAAGTATAAGTCATGAAAATGCCAGCTGTGTAAACCAGGCGCAATAATGTCGCGTGTTGGCAGCTCATGTTGCTCTTTAACCGAAACAGTTTGCAATTGCCATGGCGTTTCAAGGTAAGGATTTGGCTCGGGCAATTGAGCGTCAATCGTTGTAGGTTGAATGAATTGCCGGCGTCGCTCAAAATGAATGGGGCGAATTTGATAATGAGTGCCGTAAAT
Source organism: Pseudidiomarina woesei (assembly GCF_001418345.1). Lineage (GTDB taxonomy): Bacteria > Pseudomonadota > Gammaproteobacteria > Enterobacterales > Alteromonadaceae > Pseudidiomarina > Pseudidiomarina woesei. The sequence continues at coordinate 622,370 of NZ_LIPW01000001.1, read as the reverse complement.
AGGCTCTATGGTGTCAGTTTCTAATTCTTTATGAATGACCGTAATACGCATATTGTCAGGGTGCATACAGTCCAAAAACTGGCGTGCCTTAGGTTCAAATAACCCGTCCATGCGGTAATCGCCAAAGATGATGTCTTCGGCTAAGTAATGCTGCAAATTAATGGCTAGCTGCGGGGCTAAGTCGCTTGCGCGCGGTTGTTCTTGAAAGTTAAAGGCGTTCATGACGCTCACCCGACGTTCGTTATAACGCCACGCTTGCAGGCCCTGGTCGCGGACTAATTGAATATAACTAAATATCGCTTCGATAATATCATCACGGTGTTTCATACCTTCGGCGGTCAACTGCATGTTGATATTAAAGTCTTTGAAATTGCTGCCACTTATGCCGCCACCTGCCGCTAGTGAGTTTATCCAGTGACGGTTACGTAAATAACCGTACAAGCTATTTGGCCCTTCATAGCCCAGTATATGGGCTATGTAACTGGTGGTTTTATTGGCGTAATCATCATCAATGCCAGGCAAGGCAAAGGTGATAATAAGCCGGCGTGCGTCTTTCAATGGTTTAACGTGTAGCTCAACACCCAGTTGTGCGGTTAAGTAAAGCGGTTCGTCAACGTAGAGCATGTCGGCACAGCCTGACTGAATAGGGCGGCCGTGTTGTTCTGCAAGCTCTTGTAATTGCTCGAACGATTGCGGGCCAACCAACACCAGCGTCATACGCCTTGCACAATACCAGCGTTGAAAAAATTGCCGCAATTGTTGTGCTAATGGGGCATCTGGTTGGTCACGTAATGTCGTTAAGTTGCCCACCGAAAACTTGCTAAACGGGTGGCGCGGGTTAGACGTGGCCTTATGTACTTGATACAAGCGACGTAGTTCATCTTGGCGCTTGAGTTGAAATTCAGACTCAATTGACTGCAATTCTTTTTCAACCCATTGCGAGTCTAGTTTAGGTTGGTAGAAGAAGCGCATAAAGCGATCAAGCGCTTGCGCGAAATACGGCGCATCTATGGTGAAGTAATAATTACTAAATTCGGTACCGGTCCAAGCGTTATGATTGCCGCCGTGGGCACTAATAAAGTTTTGATAATTATTGGCATCGGGGTATTTTTCAGTGCCTAAAAACAACATGTGCTCAAGAAAGTGAGCGAGGCCTTGCGCGTGGCTTGGATCATGAAAGTGCCCAGCGCCAACGGCGAGTGCAGCGCTAGCTTGACGCGCTTCAGGGTCATGCACCAAAACGCAGCGCAGCGCATTATCGAGTTGGATTATGCGATAGCTACGTTTATCTGTTGGGCTTCTGGTTATCGCGTCATTGTCAAGAATAACGCGAGTTGCAGAGAATACTTTCGAAGCATCAGTCGCCATCGTGCTCCCTAATCAAGCTTCCGAATTTGGAAGACGCTAGCGCAGATACTGCTGATTCACTACTGCTCTAGCGGTGTGTCGAAGTTTTCAGGGCGATCAAAGTCACCTTCGTAGCTAGCGAGCTTGCCATCGACGAATGTTAATTTCACATTGCGTTGGTAATCTTCACTTTTGCTAACACCTGAATTCATATTAAATACGTAAAACCACACATCTTGATCAAAAGCATTTTCAGCAACTGGCGTGCCAATTACATAAACCACTTGTTCTTTGGTCATGCCTACACGCAACTGATTGATGTCACGTTGCTCTAGGTAATTACCCTGCGGTATGTCGATGCGATAAACCCAACTTTCGAAAACAGAACATCCGCTAAGGACCAGTAAACTACCTGCAATAATTAAAGCTTTCATAACACCTGCTGTTGATTTTGGTTTCTGAACCCGATGATAAACAATCGAACTAGCTTACCGCAAGTAATTCAGCAGCATTTGCTTTGGTCGTTTCCGTGATTGCGTCACCGCCAAGCAAACGCGCGAGTTCAATTACACGCGATTCTTTGTCAAGCTGAATCATATGTGTTTCTGTACTTGCGCCATCGGTTACTTTGTCAACCCGAAGCTGCTGATGAGCTTTCGCAGCAACTTGAGGTAAGTGTGTGACACAAATAACCTGATTTGATTCCCCAAGTTGACGTAATAATTTACCCACGGTTGCGGCAGTAGCGCCACCAACACCCACGTCAACTTCGTCGAACATTAACGTTGGCGTTGTTAACTGGCTTGCAGTGATAACTTGAATAGCCAAGCTAATGCGTGACAATTCACCGCCAGAAGCTATTTTAGCTAATGGTTGTAATGGCTGACCGGGGTTTGCTGTGACAGTAAAACAAACTTCGTCTGTACCAAGCCGTGTAGCAGGAGCTTGAGCCCGATGGTTTACCTCGATGACGAAGCGCCCGTGCGGCATATTCAATTGCTGCATACTCTTGGCGATGCGCTCGCTTAACTCCGCGGCTGCCTGTTGTCGACTTTCGGACAGTTTCGCTGCGGCGTTACGATATTGGTTTGCGGCTTTATCAACGCGCTCATCTATGTCTTCAGACTCAGCTTGGCTTGATTCAAGTTGGCCTAACTCGGCGAGCAATTGTTGGTGGTGCTGTGCTAGCTGACTTGGCTCAAGCTGATGCTTGCGTGCTAATTGAATGGCTTGCGTGACGCGCCGCTCAGCAATAACTAATTGCTCGTCATCTAATTCAATTTGGTCTTGGTAATGACGTAATTCGCGAGCTGCTTCTTCTACTTGTACGCTGGCTTCATTAAGCATGCGCACCGCGTCAGTTAATGACGGGTCATTATCAAGCTGGCTTTCTAAGCGGGAAATTGCACTTTGCAACAAGCTATATGCGTTGTTGTGCTCGCCTTCGTATACCGCATTGAGGGCAAAGGCTGAATCTTCTTGCAGGGCGGCACTGTTAGTTAACCGTTTGTGCTGTTGCTCAAGTTCTTCAAACTCGCCATCGGCTAATGCGAAGTCGTTAAGTTCGCTGACTTGATAACGCAGCAATTGCATACGCGAATCGATGTCGGCTTGCTGTTGGTGTAGCTGTTTTTGTTGTTTACGAAGGTTGTACCAATGTTGGTAAGCCTCGCTGACATCATGTAAGACATTGTGATGGCGCGCATAAGCGTCAAGCAGTGTCAGTTGGTGCTCAGGCTTGGTTAGCAGCTGATGCTCGTGCTGGCCGTGAATATTCACTAACAAAGGTGCCAGTTGTTTCAGTTGCGACACGGTTGCAGGGTAGCCGTTGATCCAAGCTTTTGAGCGGCCTTCGCGGGTAATTAAGCGGCGCAACACACAGTTTTGTGGTTCATCGTCTTGTAGTTCGTTTTCAGCTAACCAATGACGTGCAGGCGTGGCTGTTTCACCGAGTTGAAAGGTGGCGGTCACTTCGGCTTTATCGGCTTCGGCGCGAATAAGATCAACATCAGCGCGATCACCTAAACATAAACCGAGTGCGTCTAGCGCAATCGATTTACCAGCACCGGTTTCGCCGGTAATTGCTGTCATGCCAGCAGAAAAGTCAATATCAAGTTGGCGAACAACCGCAAGGTTGCGAATTTGCATATGAAGCAGCATAAGACACCCCAAATACTGTGTATGTGTACAGTAGTTATACAGTATTTATACAGTAATGCAAGAGGGGGCTAAAAATTTTTCGTTTCGGGTTAAAACAAGCGGCTGCCCCAGCCTAATTTATTACGTAGTACACGGTAATAGCTGTGGTCTTCTGGGTGCACTAAACGCAAGCGCCGAGGGTATTGCTGAATAACCACGTCATCGCTAGGCTGCACGCTCATGCGTACATGGCCGTCGCAACTTAGCTGCAAGGTGTCATTATCGGAAGCTGCACGCAATCGAATGGTACTGTGGCCATCAACGACAATAGGGCGGCTGCTGAGGGTGTGGGGGAACATGGGCACCAAGGTCATGGCGTCTAGTCCTGGCGTGAGAATTGGCCCACCGCCCGATAATGAATACGCGGTTGACCCTGTTGGGGTACTAATAATAAGCCCGTCTGAACGTTGGCTATAGACAAACTCATCGTTGACGAACACTTCAAATTCAATCATGTGAGCCACTTTGTCCGAGTGCAAAACCACTTCGTTAATAGCGCGCCCAACATTGTTCGATTTACCACAGTGAAATACTTCAGCCTGCAATAAGAAGCGTTGTTCAATTTGATAGTGGCCAGCTAAAACTGGTTTAAGCTGCTCCACCACATGTTCTGGGTCTAAGTCAGTTAAAAAGCCTAGGTTACCGCGGTTAACACCAATGACAGCGACATCAGCTTCACAAAGAATGCGCGCCGCACCTAACATGTTACCGTCGCCGCCTACTACGACAGCTAAATCGGCAGCTTCGCCCAAATGTTGCAGTGGCAACACCTTGGCCGCGGTGCTAGTGAGTTGTTCGGCTGTGCGGGCTTCTATCATCACGTCGAACCCTAGCTCTAGCAAACTGCGCTCAAGCTTTAGCAACGTTTTGCGCGTGGCCTCATGGTGCACTTTGCCAATGAGTGCAATTCGCTTAAATGGTGGTTGCGTTGGTGTCGACATGTTTTTTCCTTTTTTTCGGCCCATTGACTTGAATCGTCAATAGCTGACCCCATAACTGCCTGCAAGATAGTTATATCACAACAAATTATTGTTCATTTGTGAAATTCAACCAAGAGTAAGCGTTATGACCAAGAAAGATTCAACCACGGCTACAGAAAACCAGCAAGAGCCAACCGTAGAAACGACGGAAGAGCAAACTGAGCAGGTGGAAGCCGTTGATGATAATGAGCAACGTATTGCAGCGTTGGAATTAGCGTTAAGCCAAGCTGAGCAGCGTGCTGATGACGCCAACGACCGTGCCGTGCGAGCGGTTGCCGAAATGGAAAATATTCGTCGTCGCTCGGCGCAAGAAGTAGAAAAAGCGCATAAATTTGCGTTGGAGAAATTTGCCGGTGAATTGCTCGACAGTGTCGATAACTTAGAGCGAGCACTAGATATTGCCGCGCAAGCGGATGATGTCAACAAAGGCTTTCTTGAAGGTATTGAATTAACACACAAGAACTTACTTAGCACCTTAACCAAGTTTGGTGTTGAAGCGGTAGGCGCAGTGGGTGATGCATTTAATCCTGAATTGCATCAGGCGATGGCGATGCAGCCGTCGGAAGAGCACGAAAACAACACCGTATTGGCGGTGATGCAAAAAGGCTACACCTTAAGCGGTCGCTTATTGCGCCCAGCTATGGTGATGGTGGTAAAAAATTCTTAATAACCATACACGGGGTGTTGAAATGCGAAAAAGCCACCCCATATTTGAGTTATCAAACCTGTTTTAGATTATGAAGTTGGAGACGAATCATGGGTAAAATTATTGGAATCGACTTAGGTACTACAAACTCGTGTGTAGCAGTACTTGATGGTGACAAACCGCGTGTTATTGAAAATGCTGAAGGTGATCGCACAACCCCATCTGTGGTTGCATTCACTGACGACGGCGAAGTGTTGGTGGGTTCACCAGCGAAGCGCCAGGCGGTAACCAACGCCAACAAAACCTTGTTTGCCATTAAGCGTTTAATTGGTCGTCGTTTTAAAGACGAAGAAGTGCAGCGCGACATTGGTATTATGCCATTCAAAATTGTTGAAGCAGACAATGGCGATGCTTGGGTACAAATTAACGACGACAAGAAAGCGCCACCGCAAATTTCTGCCGAAGTTTTGAAAAAAATGAAGAAAACTGCGGAAGACTTTTTGGGTGAAAAAGTAACTGAAGCGGTTATCACCGTTCCTGCCTACTTTAACGACGCGCAGCGTCAGGCAACCAAAGACGCAGGCCGTATTGCTGGCCTAGAAGTGAAGCGTATTATCAACGAGCCTACTGCTGCTGCGTTAGCTTATGGCCTTGATAAGAAGAAAGGCGATAACGTTATTGCAGTGTACGACTTAGGTGGTGGTACTTTCGATATCTCAATTATTGAAATTGATGAAGTTGAAGGCGAGCATACCTTTGAAGTACTAGCAACTAATGGTGACACGCACTTAGGTGGTGAAGACTTTGATAACCGTTTGATCAATTACTTGGTTGAGCAGTTCAACAAAGACCAAGGCATTGACTTGCGTAAAGACCCACTGGCTATGCAGCGCTTAAAAGAAGCGGCAGAGAAAGCCAAAATTGAGTTGTCTTCAGCGCAGCAAACCGAAGTGAACTTACCGTACATTACGGCGGATGCGACTGGCCCGAAACACTTAGCGATTAAGGTAACACGTGCCAAGTTAGAGTCTTTGGTTGAAGACATGATTGCGAAAACCTTAGAGCCAGTGAAGCAAGCATTGAAAGACGCTGATTTGTCGGTGAGTGACATCAACGACATTATTATGGTAGGCGGTCAAACCCGTATGCCAAAAGTACAGCAAGCGGTTACTGACTTCTTCGGTAAAGAGCCTCGTCGTGACGTGAACCCAGACGAAGCGGTTGCGGTAGGTGCTGCGGTACAAGCCGGCGTATTGCAAGGTGACGTGAAAGACGTACTGTTGCTGGACGTAACACCATTGTCGCTGGGTATTGAAACCATGGGCGGCGTAATGACCAAGTTGATTGAGAAGAACACGACTATTCCAACGAAGCAGTCGCAAACTTTCTCAACTGCTGAAGACAACCAGTCAGCGGTAACTGTGCATGTTATTCAAGGCGAGCGTAAGCGCGCAGCAGATAACAAGTCTCTGGGCCAGTTCAATTTAGAAGGTATTCGTCCGGGTCGCCGTGGCGAACCACAAATTGAAGTGACCTTTGATATTGACGCCGACGGTATCTTGCATGTGTCTGCGAAAGACAAAGACACCGGTAAAGAACAGAAGATCACCATTAAAGCTTCATCTGGCTTGAGCGACGACGAAGTAGAAAAAATGGTGCGTGATGCCGAAGCGCACGCAGAGGAAGACCGTAAGTTTGAAGAAATGGTGCAAGTACGTAACCAAGCCGATGCTTTGGTACATGGTACGCGCAAACAGCTTGAAGAGGTTGGTGACAGCTTAGAAGCAAGCGACAAAGAAGCGGTTGAGTCAGCGCTAAGCGATTTGGAAGCTGCTATTAAAGGCAGTGACAAAGCAGAAATTGAAGCGAAGCAACAAGCCTTAATTGAAGCATCTGGCAAGCTAATGGAAGCGGCTCAAGCAAAAGCCCAACAAGCCGGTGGCGACACCGATGGCTCTGCCAAACAAGCTGCTGACGATGTGGTTGACGCTGAGTTTGAAGAAGTCAAAGACGACAAAAAATAAGCGCCCACCGGGTGTCTGAAATAACACACACGGGGGTTGCCGCCAAGGTAGCCTCCGTGTGTTCGTATCAGGCGAGAGCAAATTAAGGAACGTGGAAACCACATAACTATGTCTAAACCAGATTTTTATGACGTACTGGGTGTCAGCAAAGATGCCAGCGAACGCGACATCAAAAAGGCTTATAAACGGCTAGCGATGAAGTATCACCCAGACCGCACCAAAGGTGACAAAGACCTCGAAACTAAGTTTAAAGAGGTTAAGGCTGCCTATGAGGTGTTGGTCGACCCACAAAAACGTGCAGCTTATGACCAGTATGGCCATGCCGCGTTTGAACAAGGCCAAGGTGGTTTTGGCGGTGGCGCGGGTGCGGCTGATTTTGCCGATATTTTTGGTGATGTGTTCGGTGATATTTTTGGTGGCGGCGGTGGCCGTCGCGGGCGCCCTCAAGCACAACGAGGTGCCGATTTACGTTACAACCTTGAGCTAAGTTTAGAAGAAGCCGTTCGCGGCAAAGAAGTCGAGCTGAAAATTCCAAAGCTAAGCACCTGTGAAGACTGCGACGGTAGTGGTGCAAAAGCAGGGTCAAGTGCCGATACCTGTGGCCATTGCCATGGCTCTGGTCAAATTCAAATGCGGCAAGGCTTTTTTGCGGTGCAGCAACCGTGCCCACATTGCCGTGGTCGCGGTAAAGTGATTAAAGATCCGTGCCGTAGTTGTCATGGTGAAGGTCGCGTCGAAAAAACTAAAACCTTGTCCGTGAAAATTCCGGCAGGTGTTGATACCGGTGACAGAATTCGTTTAAGTAACGAAGGCGAAGCGGGCGAAATGGGCGCACCAGCAGGTGACTTGTACGTGCAAGTGCATGTACGCGAACACCCAATTTTTGCACGCGATGGCAACAACTTGTATTGCGAAGTACCACTGAGCTTTACTCGTGCAGCACTTGGTGGCGACATTGAAGTGCCAACCCTAGAAGGCAAAGTAAAACTGAAAATACCCGCTGAAACGCAAACCGGTAAGTTGTTCCGTTTGCGCGGCAAAGGTGTGAAGTCAGTGCGCTCTGGCGCAGTGGGCGACTTGATTTGTAAGGTTGTGATAGAAACACCGGTAAACTTGTCCGCTCGCCAACGCGAGTTATTGGCAGAGCTGGAAGAGTCGATGGGTACTGGCGAAGAAGCCGGCAAATACCGCCCAAAAGAGAAAGGCTTCTTTGATGGCGTGCGCAAGTTTTTCGACGATTTGACTGGATAATCAAGCCGGTATTATGCGTTAATGTTGGTAAGTTTTCTTATTTTAGTGATTGAACATGGCGACAGAAATACTTGAACTGATTGGTCGAACCGAAGAACTGTTTACTACCGACATAGCCAAACATGATGAAGAGCTGCGTGAACGAGTGCGCGGCTCTTCTTTTTTGGTGATTGGTGGGGCAGGCTCAATTGGCCAGGCGGTAACCAAAGAAATATTTAAGCGCAACCCGAAAAAGTTGCATGTGGTGGATATTAGCGAAAATAACTTGGTTGAGTTAGTGCGCGATATTCGCAGTTCGTTTGGTTATATAGATGGCGACTTTCAAACCTTTGCGCTAGATATTGGCTCAGTTGAATACGATGCCTTTATTGAAGCTGATGGCCAATTTGACTACGTGCTGAATTTGTCAGCCTTAAAGCATGTGCGCAGCGAGAAAGATCCCTATACGCTGATGCGTATGATTGACGTGAATGTATTCAACACCGACAAGACGCTTGGGCAAGCCATTGCGAAAGGCACGCAAAAGTACTTTTGTGTGTCGACCGACAAAGCGGCGAATCCAGTGAACATGATGGGTGCGTCAAAACGCATTATGGAAATGTTTTTAATGCGTCGTAGCGAGCAAATTGCCATTTCAACGGCTCGCTTTGCGAACGTGGCGTTTTCTGATGGCTCGTTGCTGCATGGTTTTAATCAGCGCTTGCAAAAATTACAGCCCATTGTGGCCCCCAATGATATCAAGCGCTATTTTGTCACGCCGCAAGAGTCTGGTGAGTTGTGCCTAATGTCATGCATTTTCGGCGAAAATCGCGATATTTTCTTCCCGAAGTTAAGCGAAGCGCTGCATTTGATCACCTTCTCGGAAATTGCCGAGAAATATTTGCGTAAACGCGGCTATGAGCCACACTTATGCAGCAGTGAAGATGAAGCGCGCGAGTTGGTAAAAACCTTGCCACAGCAGGGCAAGTGGCCATGCTTGTTTACCGCCAGCGACACCACCGGTGAAAAAGATTTTGAAGAATTTTTTACCGAGCACGAAGTGCTTGATATGGCACGCTTTGCTAATCTTGGCGTGATAAAAAACGAAGCCAATTATCAAGCGGAGTTATTGCTGCACTTTGAGCAGCACATTAGCCGTATGAAGCGTGAACTTCGCTGGAGCAAAGACGAGCTCGTGGCGTTATTTCATGACATGATTCCGGACTTTGGACACAAAGAAACCGGCAAATATCTTGATAGCAAAATGTAACTAGGGCCGCGCCTGTACTTATGTCACACGCAACATCACAGCAACAGCTGAGCGAATTTGTTCGCAGTATTTATCAAACCAACGACTTTATTCCGTTGCACGCGCCTACCTTTGGTGAGCTTGAAAAAAGCAACGTGCTCGACACCATTGAAAGCACTTTTGTGTCGAGCGTGGGGAAGTTTGTTGATGAGTTTGAACAGCGCATGCAAGCCTTTACGGGGGCAACGCGCGCCATTGCCACAGTGAATGGCACGGCGGCGCTGCACACCGCGTTATATATGGCCGGTGTTGAGCGCGGTGACTTTGTCATTACCCAAGCGCTGACCTTTGTGGCAACCTGCAACGCCATGTATCACATGGGCGCCGAGCCCATTTTTGTTGACGTGGCGCCAAGTACCTTGGGCTTGAGCCCCAAAGCGCTGGAAGCCTACCTAAGCGAGCATGCGAGGTTAGATGGCGAGCGTTGTGTGCACAAAGACACCGGGCGAGCTATTCGTGCGGTGGTGCCCATGCACACTTTTGGCCACCCCGTGCACTTAAATGAAATGAAGCAATTGTGCGATAAATGGCACTTGGTGTTAATTGAAGACGCCGCCGAAAGTTTGGGCTCGTACTATCAAGGTCAACATACCGGCACCATTGGGCAGCTAGCGGCGCTTAGCTTTAATGGCAATAAAATTATTACCACCGGCGGTGGTGGCATGGTGCTGTGTGCCAACGAAGAGCTTGGCAAACGCACCAAACATGTGACGACCACCGCCAAGGTGCCGCACCCTTATGAGTTTTATCATGACGAGCCGGGCTTTAATTATCGGCTGCCGAACTTAAATGCCGCGCTTGGCTGTGCACAAATGCAACAGTTGCCGAAATTTCTAGAGCAAAAACGCCAGCTTGCCGCGCGCTATCGTGAGTTCTTTGCGGGCACCACGTTCACTTTTGTGGATGAGCCCGCGCACGGTCAGTCGAATTTTTGGTTGAATGCAATTTTGTGTGAAGATAAGCAAGCACGAAATGAATTATTAGAAAGCCAAAATGCGGCCGGTATTATGTGCCGACCTATTTGGCAGCTTATGCATCGGCTGCCCATGTTTGCACAATGCCCACGTGGGCCATTAACCGTTTCTGAAGATATTGAAGCGCGGTTAGTCAATATCCCCAGTTCGCCCATTTAAACAGAGCGATCCAGTGATGCGAAAAATTGCCGTTTTTACCGGTACACGAGCTGAATACGGCCTGCTGTATTGGTTACTTAAAGACATTGAAGCCGCCGCCGATATGCAGCTGCAACTGTTGGTTTCTGGCGCGCATTTGGCCCCAGAATTTGGTCTAACCGTTGAGCAAATCAAAAAAGACGGCTTTACCGTGACTGAGCAAGTGGACATGTTGTTGGCCTCTGACAGCGCCGTGGCTACGGTAAAAAGTCTTGGCTTAGGTATCATGGGCTATGGCGAGGCGTTAGCGCGTATGCAACCCGATGTGCTAGTCATATTAGGTGACCGTTACGAAGCCTTAGGGGCGGCGCAGGCGGCGCTGCTGATGCGTATTCCTATTTTGCACATTCACGGCGGTGAAATTACTGAAGGCGCCTATGACGACGCCATTCGTCATGCCATTAGCAAAATGAGCCTATTGCACGCCACCGCAACCGAAAGCTATCGGCAGCGGGTTATTCAATTAGGCGAGCAGCCCGAACGCGTGGTTAATGTTGGTGCTATTGGCTTGGACCATTTGCAACGCTCGCCCTTTATGTCGGTGGCGCAACTGTCACAGTCACTTGAGTTTGACTTAACCAATTCTGACTATGCCGTATTTACATATCACCCGGTCACCTTGGCCGATGAGCCCGGCGAGCCAACCTTTGCGGCTATCACACAGGCATTAAATGCCTATCCAGACTTAAAGGTCATTATGACCTACCCAAACGCCGACGAAGGCGGGCGAAAACTTATTCCGCTTATTGAACAGTACGCAAGCAAGCACCCAGAGCGCATTAAAGTGGTTCCATCATTGGGGCAACAGCGTTATTTGAGCGCGGTAAAACATGCCGCGGTAGTTATTGGTAATTCGTCGAGTGGCATTATTGAAGTGCCATCGTTTGCGGTGCCAACGGTGAATATTGGCGCGCGGCAACAGGGGCGTATTGCGGCCAGTAGTGTATTGCATTGTGCGGCCACCGGTGACGCGATAACCGCGGCTATTGGTCGCGCGCTCGAGTTAAAACAGTCGGGACAATTAACCGGCGTAACCAACCCTTACGGGCAGGGGAATGCGGTTGAAAAAATTATGGCGCTATTGCGTACCGAGCACTTAAGCACCGTGAAAACATTTTATGATTTACCAGGGGTAAACTCATGACGTTAATTATTGCTGAAGCTGGTGTGAACCATAACGGCGATGCTGAGCTGGCCCGTCAGTTAGTGCTTGCTGCGCATCAAGCCGGCGCTGATATTGTGAAGTTTCAAACGTTCAAAGCGAAAAACTTGGTGACCGAGCAGGCTACTCAGGCCGACTATCAGAAGAAAAACACCGGCAAAGAAGAGTCGCAGCTGGCCATGCTGCAACGCTTAGAGCTGAGCTATGAGCTGCACCATGAATTGGTAGCGCAGTGCCAAAGCTTGGGCATTGAGTTTTTGTCGACCGCGTTTGATGACGAAAGCCTCGATTTTTTAGTGAATGATTTAAAGCTGAAGCGCCTGAAAATACCGTCGGGTGAAATTACCAACGCACCTTTGGTGCTCAAACACGCGCAAACCGGGTGTGACTTGATTGTCTCCACCGGAATGGCAACCGTAGCAGACATTGAAGCGGTATTAGGGGTTATTGCTTTTGGGTACTTAAACCCGCAAGCAACCCAAGCCAGTCGCGCTGATTTTGAAGCTGCGTATGCCTCAAACGAAGGGCAGCAGGCGCTGCGCGATAAAGTGTGCGTGTTGCATTGCACTACCGAATACCCAGCGCCGATGAATGAAATTAACTTGCGCGCCATGGATAGCCTGCGCGAAACCTTTAAATTAGCGGTGGGTTACTCGGACCACAGCCATGGTATTACTGTACCTATTGCTGCCGTGGCTCGCGGTGCTAGCATTATTGAAAAGCATTTTACCTTAGACAAAAATCTTGAAGGGCCAGACCATAAAGCGTCGCTAGAGCCCCACGAGCTTGCTGCGATGACGCAGGCGATTCGGCAGGTGGAGCAGGCCTTGGGCGATGGCGTTAAGCGCCCGACGGTATCTGAAGTTCGCAATAAAGCGATAGCGCGCAAGAGCCTTGTTGCGGCGCGCGCAATCAAACAGGGGCAAGTGATAACGGCCGAAGACCTTGCGGTGAAGCGCCCTGGCTCTGGGCGGTCGCCATTTGATTATTGGCAGGTGGTGGGGCAGGTGAGTCAACATGACTACCAATCTGGGGACCTTATTCGTGACTGAGCGCAAGCAAACCACGCAAGCGAAGCCTGTACTGGTATTGGGTGCCGGCGGCCACGCGCGGGTGCTCATTGACGTGTTAATGGCGCAGGGTCGCGAGATTTTCGGCTTGGTTGCACCGCAAGTTAGCGATGCCCCTGAATTTGATGGTTTACCCCATTTTAAGGCCGACGACGACGTATTGAACTTTGCGCCTGACGCCATTGAGCTAGTCAATGCTGTCGGCTCGCTACCGCAAGCAAGTGCCTTACGCGAACGCTTATTTACGCGTTTTAGCAATTTAGGTTATGTGTTTGCCACGGTTATCGCTCCTTCGGCGGTGGTGTCACGATTTGCACAGCTGGAGCAAGGGGTACAAATTTTACCCGGTGCTATTGTGAATGGTTGCAGCATTGGCGCCAATACGATTATTAATAGCGGAGCCATTATTGAACACGATGTGCAGGTTGGAGCGCAGTGTCATGTGGCCCCCGGTGCGGTTGTTTGTGGCGATGTCAGGTTAGCTGAGCGGGTGCATGTTGGGGCCGGAGCAACCATTATTCAAGGCCTGCAGATTCGCACTGAAGCCGTGATAGGCGCAGGCTCGGTAGTGACGCGAGATGTACCTGAGAAGGCTATTCATTACCCCGCAAAAGCATTTGTAAAAAAGGACGCTGACCAAGCATGAGTTATGATTGGAAACAGGTAGTTGTTGCGCCGTCGACAAGCTTACAGACCGCGCTAAAACAATTAGACGAAGGTGCGTTGCGCATTGTGTTGGTATGCGACGAAACCATGCATTTGCAGGGAGTGGTTACTGACGGTGATGTGCGCCGAGGTTTATTGCGCGGCGTCGGCCTTGATGCGCCCGTTAGCCAAGTGATGAACACGCAGCCCATTACGGTTACACCAGAAACCTCGCGCAGCGACGCTGTAGCGCTGATGCAAAGCAAAAGTATTTTAGCTATACCTGTGGTGTCACAAGGGTGTGTGATTGGCCTACAAACCCTGCAAAAGTTACAAAGTAGCCGCAGTTACCAGAACCCTGTGTTCATTATGGCGGGTGGCTTTGGCACGCGTTTACGCCCGCTAACCGACAACACGCCTAAACCAATGCTCAAGGTGGGCGAGCGGCCGATATTAGAAACCTTGCTGCTTAATTTTATTAAATCGGGTTTCTCCAACTTTTATATTTCCACGCATTACTTACCGGAAGTAATTCGCAATTACTTTGGTGATGGCAGCAAGTGGAATGTCAACATTACATACGTGCACGAAGAAGAGCCTTTAGGTACAGGTGGGGCGCTTGGCTTACTGCCCGAGTCGACCCCTGGGTTACCGCTGATCATGGTCAACGGCGACGTACTGACCTCGGTTGATTTTGAGCGCGTGCTAGATTTTCATATGACCCACCATGCCTTGGCGACCATGTGCGTGCGCGAATACGACTACCAAATACCCTATGGCGTGATTATGGGCGATGGCGAGCGCATTATTAGTATGGAAGAAAAGCCTATTCAGCGCTTTTTCGTCAACGCAGGTATCTATGTCATTAGCCCTGAGATATTCAAAAACGTGGAAAAACAGAAACGTATTGATATGCCAACGTTGTTGCAAACATACCTTGATGCAAACGAAGACGTGTTTATGTTCCCCATTCATGAATACTGGCTGGATATTGGCCGTATGGATGATTTCAAACGCGCGCAAGTTGACATAAAAGGGCTTGGTTTATAATGGGCGCAATTGCGATTATTCCGGCGCGTGGCGGAAGTAAACGCTTACCCGGAAAAAACATTAAAACGTTGGGCGGCACACCGCTCATCGCCTGGACCATAGAAGCTGCGCTGAGCAGTGGTTGTTTTGACCGGGTTGTTGTTAGTACCGATGACCAAGCTATTGCCGACGTTGCTATAGCCTTTGGTGCCGACGTACCCTTTTTGCGACCGGTGGAATTGTCGGGCGATATGGCAACATCAGACGCTGTGATTGAGCATGCGGTCAATTGGTTAGAGCAACATGAGGCATTGAACATTGATACCGTGGGCCTGTTGCAACCGACATCACCGTTTCGTCACGCGGAGCATATAAAAAGCGCGTTGGCGCTGATGCAGGAAAAACAAGCCGAAGGCGTGGTGTCAGTAACTGCAAGCGATGTGCGCCTAGAACTTTGTAATACCTTGCCAGCCGACCATAGCTTGGCGGGTTTTATTGATATTAGCGCCAATGCGGCGGTTAAACGCACCCAAGATATGCGCCAGATATATGAATTAAATGGCGCTATTTATTTATTTAAACGCCACATTGTGGGCCAACTGGCACAGCTTTATGCACCCACAAGCAAGGCATTTGCGTATGTCATGCCGTTAGAAGACTCGGTTGATATTGATACTGCTCGTGATTTCGCTTGGGCTGAATTTTGTTTATCGACTAAACTCTAAGTGTTACCTATTGATATCACTGTGTTTAAGGAGAGCATTTATGGCGCATTGGAGAACTCTGGGAATTGCCGCGTTAGCTAGCATTTTATTGTTAAGTGCTTGTACTGAATCACCCACAGGGCGTAGCCAGCTGATGTTGTTTTCCAGTGGCCAACTAGCGTCGCTTGGCGATGATAGCTACAACGAGCTTAAGCAAAAAGAAAAAATAAGTACTGATGCTAACGTGAATGCCTATGTTAACTGTGTTGCCAACGACTTAATTTCAGTATTGCCAAGCCCTTGGCGGGACAAGCAATGGGAAATTACCGTGTTTGAAAGCGAGCAAATTAACGCGTTTGCTTTACCCGGTGAAAACATCGGTGTGTACACTGGATTGCTCCAAGTCACTGAGAATCGTGATCAACTGGCCGCCGTAATTGGCCACGAAATTGCGCACGTGATTGCCGACCACGGCAATGAGCGTATGTCGAACCAATTCGCGGTAGGTTTAGGGTTGCAAGTAGGTGCCGCGTTAGCGTCGGCAAAACTTGAAGAACAAGATGCCGCCATGGTGATGGCCGCGCTAGGTATTGGCGCACAAGTTGGTGTGTTACTACCTTACTCACGTACTCATGAAAGCGAATCTGATCAACTAGGTCTCGATTACATGGCGGCAGCCGGTTATAACCCAGCAGAAGCCGCTAATTTATGGCGTAATATGGCCAAAGTGGGCGGCGGTGCCGGCCCTGAGTTCTTGTCAACGCACCCAACACCACAAACGCGCATTGACGCCATAGAGGCCTATGTTCCGCGCATACAATCACTCTACCAAAACGCACCAAAACCCACTTGTCGCATGTAGCCCGGCGTTCCACGCCGGGTGGCGCGCAGCGCCGTGATTGCCCGCCGTGCCAGCGAAGGTAAGCCGGGTGGCGCGCAGCGCCGTGATTGCCCGCCGTGCCAGCGAAGGTAAGCCGGGTGGCGCGCAGCGCCGTGATTGCCCGCCGTGCCAACGAAGGTAAGCCGGGTGGCGCGCAGCGCCGTGATTGCCCGCGACTGCGCATTGTGGTTATAAGCAAGTCCAAATTGAACTAAAGCGCACTTCTCTCCGTTAGTAGAATATGAACTTCAACTGCGATAGTAGCTATTAGATTTTAGATATTAGCGCTGGTGTTTCGGGTATTTCGGTCCCTCTAATATCCAATATCTAATAGCTAATATCGTTTTCGTATTTTAAGGGTGATTATGTTTAAAGCTTGGTTTGCAATTCCGTTTTGGCAACGTGTGCTTGGTGCCTTTGCGCTTGGAGTTATTATCGGCGTGGCACAACCTGAGGTGGCTCAGACCTTACGGCCCTTGGGCACGCTGTTTATTAATGCATTAAAAATGCTGGTGGCGCCGCTTATTTTCTTCGCCATTGTCAGTGCCATTTTACAGCTTGGTAGCGGCGAAAAAGCCGGCAAAATTGGTGCGCAAACCATAGGTTTGTTTTTACTGACCGCGGTTATTGCTAGCCTGATAGGTTTAACCGTTGCACAGTTGCTTGATATTACCCCGTCGCCAGACTTAGTTGCCGATAGCAACTATGTGCCCAAAGACGTACCTGGCCCCGTGGATGTGTTTCTAAGTTTTATTCCGACCAACCCTATTGCAGCGTTGGCGGAAGGTAACGTCATTCAAATTGTGGTATTTGCAGCTTTGGTTGGGGTTGCAATTAACCAATTGGGTGATGTTGCCAAACCCTTTGGCGATGCCATGAAAGCCGGCGCACAAGTCATGTACCGCATTACCAAAATGGTGTTAGAACTAACACCGTTTGGGGTGCTGGGCCTTATGGCTTGGGTTGTTGGGCACTATGGGTTGGCTAGTTTAACGCCGTTAGCAGCATTTATTGGTGCTATTTATTTAGCCTGTTTAATTCATATTGTATTTGTTTATGGCACTATGGTGCGCTTGGCAGGAATGTCGCCTTGGTTTTTCTTTAAGTCGGTATTTTCTGCTCAGTTGGTTGCGTTTACCACCTGCAGTAGTTTTGGCACTATTCCGGCGGCTCACCAAGCTATTACCGAAAAGTTAGGTGTGCAAAAAGAGTATGCTAGTTTTGTATTGCCATTAGGCGCCACCATTAATATGGACGGTTGCGGTGGCATCTATCCGGCTATTGCGTCTATCTTTATTGCACAAATTTACGGTATTCCGCTAGACTGGGCAGACTATTTGTTAATAACACTAACCGCGACACTGGCATCAGTAGGCACGGCCGGCGTTCCAGGAACCGCGATGGTGATGTTAACCGTGACGCTGAACGCGATAGGTTTGCCGCTTGAAGGTATTGCATTTATTGCCGCCATTGATCGAATCATCGATATGGCACGCACCGCGACGAATGTTACCGGCGACATGGCCGTATCGGTGGTGTTAGGCCGCAATAAAACCGCCGACCAACCATTAACCGCTACCGGTCAACCAATAACAACGAATAACGACTAACGACTAACGAATAACGAACAACGAACAGAGGTAGCATGAAGTTAGGCATTTTGGGCGCCACAGGGCGCATGGGGCAGGCGGTAATCGCGAGCGCTCCACGCTACAATGCAACGGTGACAGCGGCGGTTGTTAGTCAACAGTCGAATCGTTACGGTGAGCCTATTCGTGCTAACACTGCAGGTGCCGGTGTGCGGTTTCAACATGGGCATGAACTGCAGCCCGGCCAAGTTGATGTACTTATAGACTTTTCGTTACCGCAGGCCCTGGCAGACAATCTACAATTAGCAAAGCAACTGCAAGTTCCGATTGTAGTATGCACCACAGGCCTTAGTGAACAACAACAGTGCTCGTTAATCCAAGCTGCTGAACAAATTCCTGTGTTATACGCGGCCAATACCAGTGTGGGTATTACCTTATTACGACAATTAGTGCAGCTAACTGCAGCAGCACTACCCGATACTGACATCGAAATTTTTGAAGCGCATCATAGCGCTAAGCGCGATGGCCCATCAGGCACTGCAGTGGTGCTTGGTGAAAGCGCTGCAGCAGGGCGGGGAAAGTCGTTAGCAGAATTGTCTGCGGGGGTGCGTGCAGATGGTGTTCGCGAACCTGGTTCAATCGGCTTTTCGGTGCTGCGAGCAGCCGATATTATTGGCGAGCACACGGTTATGTTTGCCCATAGCGGCGAGCGTTTAGAGTTAACCCACCGAGTAAGTAACCGACAGATATTCGCGCAAGGCGCCATTCAAGCTTCTCAATGGTTGGTAAAGCAACCCAGCGGGCTATACAGTATGGCCGATATGCTGCATTTGAAAACACTTTTGAAACAATTGGTCTAGCTTACAGCTGACACAAAGCAGACGCGATTTTTCAGTTTACGAAACCTCCAAATTTCGGTAGAATACGTCCAATTTGCCAGTAACTTTTCGGGCAAGCTGAAACGCGCACTCCACAGGTTTCAAAAACGCGTATTTAGTTTTTTTAAATAATGGGTTTTTGAAAATCGACGCTGGTGCAAGGTAATCAACGGGGAAGTCATTTTTTTGATTCACCCGTTTTTTTATATGCGGAGGTTAACCTTGAGTATTCTAGCGAGCCACTCAGCAAGTAAAGCCATTTTGGTACTTGCCGATGGGACTGTTTTTCATGGCACGGCCATTGGCGCCGGCGGTACCGCAGTTGGTGAAGTTGTTTTTAACACCGCAATGACTGGTTACCAAGAAATTCTCACCGACCCCTCTTATGCAGAACAAATCGTTACCCTCACTTATCCTCACATTGGCAATTACGGCACTAACCACGAAGACGAAGAATCGAATCGCGTTTGGGCTAAAGGCCTGATCATTCGCGAAATGTCTTTGAAAGCAAGTAACTTCCGTCGTGAGCAGTCACTTGGTGACTACTTGCGGCAACGCAATGTGGTCGGTATTGCTGATATCGATACGCGTAAGTTAACGCGTATTTTGCGTGAGAAGGGCGCGCAAAACGGTTGTATTATGGCCGGCGAGATTGACGTTGAGAAAGCGTTAGAGTTAGCGCAGAAGTTCCCTGGGCTTAAAGGGCTCGACCTAGCCAAAGAAGTAACAATTCGCACGCCTATTGAATGGGTTAGCCAAAGCTGGAAGCTTGGCCAAGGTTTTAGTGAGTTAAGCGAACCAAAATTTCACGTTGTTGCCTATGATTACGGCTGCAAACGTAACATTTTACGCATGTTGGCCGACCGCGGTTGTAAAGTCACCCTGGTGCCAGCGCAAACCCCGGCTAAAGATGTGTTAGCCATGAACCCTGACGGCGTATTCTTATCCAATGGTCCTGGTGACCCAGAGCCATGCGACTATGCCATCTCCGCAATTCAAGAAATTATTGACGCGAAAGTACCTATTTTTGGTATTTGTTTAGGCCACCAATTGCTGGCGCTAGCAAGCGGTGCACAAACAGTAAAAATGAAGCTAGGCCACCATGGTGCAAACCACCCGGTGCAAGACCTAGCCACTGGGCGTGTGATGATTACCAGCCAAAACCACGGTTTTGCGGTAGACGAAGCGACGCTTCCTGCGACCATGAAAGCCACCCACAAGTCGTTGTTTGACCGAACATTACAGGGCATTGAACGCACAGACGTGAAAGCCTTTAGTTTTCAAGGCCACCCAGAAGCGAGCCCAGGCCCGAACGATGCGGCCCCGTTATTTGACCACTTTATTGAATTGATGAGCCAGTAACTATGCCAAAACGTACCGATATTAAAAGCATTCTAATTCTTGGTGCTGGCCCGATTGTTATCGGCCAGGCCTGTGAGTTCGACTACTCGGGTGCGCAGGCGTGTAAAGCCCTACGCGAAGAAGGCTACCGAGTTATATTGGTGAACTCGAACCCAGCGACCATTATGACGGACCCAGAAATGGCAGATGTAACCTACATTGAGCCGATTCACTGGGAAGTTGTCGCAAAAATTATTGAAGTTGAACGTCCAGATGCGGTGTTACCGACCATGGGCGGGCAAACCGCACTGAACTGTGCTCTAGAACTTGATAAGCACGGCGTGCTAGAGAAGTTCGGGGTAGAAATGATTGGTGCGAATGCCGATGCGATTGATAAAGCGGAAAACCGCGATCGCTTCGATAAAGCGATGAAGGCCATTGGCCTTGAAACACCGAACGCTAAAGTTGCTAATAACTTGCAAGAAGCCTTTGAAATTCAGGAAGAGTTCGGCTTTCCGCTGATTATTCGTCCAAGCTTTACTATGGGCGGCAGCGGCGGTGGTATAGCCTATAACCGCGAAGAGTTTGAAGAAATTTGCCGTCGGGGCCTAGACTTGTCGCCGACCAAAGAGTTGCTTATTGACCAGTCATTAATTGGCTGGAAAGAATATGAAATGGAAGTTGTTCGTGACCGCGCCGATAACTGCATTATTGTCTGCGCCATTGAAAACTTCGATGCCATGGGCATTCACACCGGTGACTCAATTACCGTTGCGCCTTCGCAAACTCTAACCGACAAAGAATATCAGTTAATGCGTGACGCCGCGATGGCCGTACTGCGCGAAATTGGTGTTGAAACCGGTGGCTCAAATGTGCAATTTGGCGTTTGCCCAGACACTGGCCGTATGGTGGTGATTGAGATGAACCCGCGGGTATCGCGTTCGTCAGCTCTTGCCTCTAAGGCCACCGGCTTTCCAATTGCCAAAGTCGCAGCCAAGCTAGCGGTAGGCTATACCCTTGACGAGCTAGAAAACGAAATTACTGGTGGCGTAACGCCAGCTTCGTTTGAACCAGCGCTTGACTATGTTGTGACCAAAATTCCACGCTTTAACTTTGAAAAGTTTGCCGGTTGTAATGACCGTTTAACCACCCAAATGAAGTCTGTAGGCGAGGTGATGGCCATTGGTCGTAACCAACAAGAGTCATTGCAAAAAGCATTGCGCGGCCTTGAAATTGGCGTGTCAGGCTTTGACCCAATGGTTGAGGTGAATGACCCAGAAGCGCGCGGCAAAGTGATCCGCGAATTAAAAGAGCCAGGCGCTGAGCGTATTTTCTATATTGCTGATGCCTTCCGTTTGGGCATGACAGTGCGTGAAGTATTTGAGTTAACGCGCATTGACGAGTGGTATTTAATTCAAATTGAAGAAATAGTTCTGCTTGAACAAGAAGTTCAAAAACTTGGCATGGCAGGGCTTGATGCGCACGCTTTACGCTTATTAAAGCGCAAAGGGTTTGCTGACAAACGTATTGCCGACTTGTTAGACGTGGCTGAGGGCGAGGTGCGCCGTCGTCGCAATGAATTTGGTATTCACCCTGTGTACAAACGGGTTGATACTTGTGCGGCAGAATTCCGCTCAGACACCGCTTACATGTACTCAACGTACGATGAAGAGTGCGAAGCGGCACCAAGTGACAAAGATAAGATCATGGTCATTGGCGGTGGCCCTAACCGCATTGGGCAAGGCATTGAGTTTGATTACTGCTGTGTACACGCAGCGCTGGCATTGCGCGAAGACGGTTACGAAACCATTATGGTGAACTGTAACCCTGAAACGGTTTCAACAGACTATGACACTTCTGATCGTCTATATTTTGAGCCGATTACACTAGAAGACGTGCTCGAAATTGTTCGTGTTGAAAAACCAAAAGGCGTGATTGTTCAGTACGGTGGCCAAACTCCGTTGAAACTTGCTCGTGAGCTAGAAGCAAATGGTGTGCCGGTTATTGGTACTTCGCCGGATGCAATTGACCGCGCCGAAGACCGGGAGCGCTTCCAAGGTGCTGTGCGCCGCTTAGGTTTGAAGCAACCTGAAAACGCAACCGTGACTAAAGTTGACGAAGCATTACGAGAAGCAGAGCGCATCGGTTATCCATTGGTGGTACGTCCGTCGTACGTACTTGGTGGACGGGCAATGGAAATTGTCTACGATGAAACCGATTTATTGCGTTATTTAACCGACGCGGTGAAAGTATCGAACTCAGCGCCAGTATTGCTTGACCGTTTCTTAGACAATGCCATTGAAGTAGACGTGGATGCCATTTGTGACGGTAAAGATGTGCTTATTGGCGGCATAATGCAACACATTGAGCAAGCGGGTGTGCATTCAGGTGACTCGGCCTGTTCACTGCCACCCTATTCTTTGAGCGACAAAATTCAAGACCAATTACGCGACCAAATGAGTAAGTTGGCGTTTGAGTTGGGTGTTAACGGCTTGATGAACGCGCAGTTTGCCATCAAAGACGATGAAATTTACCTAATTGAAGTGAATCCACGCGCTGCACGTACCGTTCCATTTGTGTCAAAAGCGACCGGTTTACCGTTAGCCAAAATTGCTGCACGTGTAATGGTTGGGCAGTCTCTAGCCGAGCAGGGCTATACGGAAGAAGTCATTCCTCCTTATTACTCGGTTAAAGAAGTGGTCATTCCGTTTGCCAAGTTCCAAGGCGTGGACCCAATTCGTGGCCCAGAAATGCGCTCTACCGGTGAAGTCATGGGCGTTGGTGAAAGCTTCGAAGAAGCCTATGCGAAAGCGAACTTGGGCGCCGGTGAAGCACTTGCGAAAGCGGGTAAAGCATTATTGTCGGTGCGCGATGGTGATAAATCTCGCTTATTTGATTTGGCACGTGGCTTAATTGGCTTGGGCTTTAATTTAGAGGCCACCCGCGGTACCGCGAAAATGCTCAATGACGAAGGCTTGAAGTGTTCGGTAGTGAATAAACTACAAGAAGGCCGGCCGAATATAGTTGATGCAATTAAAAACGGCGAGTACAGTTACATTATTAACACGGTTGAAGGGCGTCAGGCAATTGAAGACTCGGTTTATATACGCCGTGAAGCGCTCTTGAATAAAGTTACCTACACAACAACATTAAATGCAGCATTTGCAACAGTGAAGGCAAACACAGCCGATGATCGTGCTCGTGTTAATTCACTCCAGTCACTGCATAAAAGGGTTTTAGAACGATGAATCAAATTCCAATGACCACCCGCGGCGCTGAGATGCTGCGGGAGGAATTGAAACGCTTAAAAACAGAAGAGCGACCACGTATTATTCAGGCCATTGCTGATGCGCGTGAACACGGCGATTTAAAAGAAAACGCCGAGTACCACGCCGCACGTGAGCAACAAGGGTTTTGTGAAGGTCGTATTCAAGAAATTGAAGCGAAATTGTCAAATTCACAAGTGATTGATGTCACCAAAGTGCCAAATCAAGGCAAAGTTATTTTTGGTGCGACAGTGACGGTTTACAATACCGTTACCGACAAAGAAATGACGTATCGTATTGTGGGTGATGACGAGGCAGATATTAAGCAGAATTTAATTTCTATTAACTCGCCAATTGCACGTGCACTCATTGGCAAACAAATTGACGATGTGGCACGGGTTAATACGCCAAACGGCGAAGTGGAATATGAAGTGGTTAAGGTTGAGTATATCTAAACCTTAACCGATTATTTTGCTTTAACCTTTTAACAGCGCGACGAGTTCGCGCTGTTTTTGTTTGCGCTGCTCTGGGGTCATCGGTTTGTGGTGATAGGCTTCAATATCAGGAAAAACCTCTTCAATTTCACGTTCAATGGCTTTAGCTAAAGCAACCGCCACAGCTTGTGAACGAGCTTTACGAGACGCGACTTTAGAAACCAAAGACGGACTTTTACCTAAAACTTCAGCAATCATGCTGAAATCGAAGCCCCGACGCATTAATTCCTTTTTGATTTGTTGACTATCCATCAGGTATAGTTATCCCTGTTCAGGTTAAGTGAATTGCGAGTTCACTTTTCGTTTCAAAATTAACTCAAATGGCAGATATTTGTGTCATTTGACGCAAAAGAAAACAAAAACATGTCAAATGACGCAAGTAAGCTAAATAGACCACATGCATCAGGTAAAATCAACTATCCATTGCCTGATCTCGATACCTGTATGCAACGTTTAGCCGTTGTATCTAAGCAGCCATCCGCTAGCGCTATCATGCGTTGGCTGGGGCTTCCAGAGTCAACGCATAGCAACTGGAAACGGCGAAATTCGGTGAATTACGATCGGGTTATTGAAGGATTACTGCGACAAGGTGTGTCGCTTGACTGGTTTTTTGCGCCGGCTGTTTATTTACGGTACCCAAATGTGAGCTCAATTGTCACTGAGCAAGAAGGCGACTATGAGGTGCCAGCAGAGTTTGACACAATGCTGCAAGCGCTGGAAGTTGTCGAGCCCATTATGAAGCAGTATGGCGTGCTGATGACCGAGAGTAATCGTAAACTGATGACGGAGCTATTTTTTAAGCGCCGTGGTGAAGGCGTTGTACTAGAAACTGCGCTGCACCAAGTGGCAAAGGCGTTGGCAGCAGCGCAAGCAAAATAATTAATGCCTAATTCTTAGCGCGGAAGCTGAATTTTCTGCGCGTTGCTTGGTTTGTATAAGGTTAAAATTTTACCGACAACTTGCACTTTTGTGGCTTGGGTGTGAGCCAAAATTGTGGCATAAATTTGCTCACGAAGTTCGCGCTCTTCACCGGGCACTTTCACTTTAATGAGTTCATGATGCTCTAGTGCGAGCTCAATTTCTGCCATGACCCCTTCCGTTAAACCATTTGCACCCAATAGAACAACTGGTTTTAGCGAATGAGCGAGTGATTTTAAGTGCTGTTTTTGTTTATTGCTTAAGGTTACGGCGTTTGCCATGTAATATATCCCATCAATGACTTGAATTTGCGATATTGTACCGCCATCTAGGTGGAATAAGCCAGTTTGGTAAGAGAATCATGACGAAAAAACGCTCGGCTAGCAGTAAACGCTGGCTCCAAGAACACTTTAGTGACCATTATGTGCAAAAAGCGCAGAAAAAGGGCTATCGCTCACGCGCGGTGTTCAAAATAGAAGAAATTCAATTAAAAGACCGCATATTAAAGCAGGGGCAAACGGTCGTCGACTTAGGCGCAGCGCCAGGTGGATGGTCACAATTTGTGGTCGACAACTTGCAGGGTAACTGCGAAGTCATCGCTTGTGATATTTTACCGATGGACCCAATCGCTGGGGTCGATTTCTTAGAAGGCGACTTTCGTGATGAAGCGGTTCTAGACGCGTTATTGACCCGAATTGGCGGTAAAAACGTAGATGTAGTGTTGTCCGACATGGCCCCAAACATGAGCGGTAACGACAATGTGGATCAACCGCGAGCCATGTATCTGGTTGAATTGGCACTCGATATGTGTCACCAGGTATTGAAACCAAACGGCAGTTTTGTCGTCAAAGTGTTTCATGGGCAAGGCTTTGAAGAATTTTTAAAAGATGTACGTGCAGCGTTCACCACGGTGAAAACGCGCAAACCAGACTCGTCACGTGCGCGTTCACGTGAGGTGTATCTGGTAGCGACCGGATACAAACTGTAGTACCCTGTAGGGCGTGCTACAAATGCAAACAAGAGGTAGTCAGCTTTGAGCGATATGGCAAAGAATCTCATTTTATGGTTGGTGATTGCCGTTGTATTAATGACTGTGTTTAACAATTTCAGTCAGGGCGGCGGTAGTGGTCAACAGGTGGCGTATAGCCAATTTATTAGCCAAGTACACAATGGTGGTGTGCGTAAGGCTGATATTGACGGCCGTGTGATCACCGCGCAGTCGCGCACCGGTGAGCAATTTACGACAATTATTCCAACCCAGTACGATCCTAAACTGCTGGACGACTTGTTGGAAAACAACGTTGAAGTAACCGGTAAGCCACCAGAAGAGCCAAGTATTTGGGCCTCGATTTTTATTTCGTGGTTCCCAATGCTGTTGTTGATTGGCGTATGGATTTTCTTCATGCGACAAATGCAAGGCGGCGGTGGTAAGGGCGCCATGTCGTTCGGTAAGAGCAAAGCGCGCCTGATGAGCGAAGACCAAATTAAAACGACGTTTGCTGACGTTGCCGGTTGTGACGAAGCAAAAGAAGAAGTGACCGAGCTCGTTGATTACTTGAAAGACCCAACTCGCTTTCAACACCTTGGCGGCAAAATTCCTAAGGGCGTGTTGATGGTGGGCCCGCCAGGTACGGGTAAAACTTTGCTAGCCAAAGCCATTGCCGGCGAAGCGCGGGTACCGTTCTTTTCAATTTCTGGTTCAGACTTTGTGGAAATGTTTGTCGGTGTTGGCGCCTCACGTGTTCGTGACATGTTCGAGCAAGCCAAAAAAGCAGCGCCGTGTATTATCTTCATAGACGAAATTGACGCTGTAGGCCGCCAACGTGGCGCAGGCTTAGGTGGTGGTCACGATGAGCGTGAGCAAACCCTGAACCAAATGTTGGTCGAAATGGACGGCTTTGAAGGCAACGAAGGTATTATCGTTATTGCCGCAACCAACCGTCCAGACGTACTTGACCCAGCATTGCTGCGTCCGGGCCGTTTCGACCGTCAAGTGGTTGTCGGTTTGCCGGATGTACGTGGTCGTGAGCAAATTCTAAAAGTACACATGCGCAAAGTGCCATTAGGTAAAGATGTTGATGCATCTGTCATAGCGCGTGGTACGCCGGGCTTTTCGGGCGCTGACTTAGCCAACTTAGTTAACGAAGCTGCGCTGTTTGCCGCACGTGGCAATAAGAAAGTTGTGGCGATGGAAGAGTTTGAGAAAGCCAAAGACAAAATCATGATGGGTGCTGAACGCCGCTCAATGGTGATGACCGAAGATGAAAAAGCCATGACGGCTTATCATGAAGCGGGGCATGCGATTGTTGGTCGCTTGGTACCGGAGCATGACCCGGTATACAAGGTGTCGATTATTCCGCGAGGGCGCGCTTTAGGTGTGACCATGTATTTGCCGGAACAAGATCGCGTAAGTCACTCTAAGCAACATCTTGAAAGCATGATTTCAAGCTTATTTGGTGGCCGTATTGCCGAGCAAATTATTTACGGCGACGAAAAAGTAACCACCGGTGCGTCAAACGATATTGAACGGGCGACACAAATTGCTCGCAAAATGGTGACCCAATGGGGCTTGTCGGAAAAAATGGGGCCGTTGTTGTACGCTGATGACGAAGGTGAAGTGTTCTTGGGCCGTTCAGTAACCCAGCACAAGCATATGTCGGACGAAACAGCACGGGCTATTGACCAAGAAATAAAGCTGTTTATTGATCGCAACTACGATCGTGCTAAGCGCATCTTGGAAGAGAACGTGGACATTTTGCACACCATGAAAGACGCATTGATGAAGTACGAAACCATCGATGCCGACCAAATTGACGATTTAATGAATCGTCGTGATGTGCGTGAACCGCGTGATTGGCAACGCCGCGATAAAAAACCTGGCGATGACAACAATAACGCCGAAGGCGAACAATCAGTGTCTTCGGCCAAACCAGCTGGCGATTCGCCGGCAAGTTAAGCATGTAAAAACAAGCCCCGTTCTGCGGGGCTTTTTTTTAATGAAAAAACACAACAAGCCAAGATCACATTTATTGGAACGCTCAATATGACAGATTCTCGCGCAAACATTGAGGTGATGGGGATAATCAACACGACCCCAGATTCGTTTTCGGATGGCGGACGTTTTAACCAAATGGACGCGGCCTTGCGCCAAGCAGAGCAAATGGTTAATGACGGCGTGCATTGGCTAGACGTGGGCGGTGAGTCAACTCGCCCCGGTAGCGCCGGCGTATCGGCGCAAGAAGAAATAGACAGAGTTATACCTTTAGTTGAGCAGCTACGCGCAAACTTTGACGTTCCCGTTTCGGTAGATACCTGTAAAACTGCTGTGATGGCCGAAGCGTTGAAATATAAAGTACAAATGATTAACGATATTAATGCGTTGCGCGATGACGGTGCCGAAGCTTTGTTAGCCCAAGCTAGCGACGTTAAAGTTTGTTTAATGCACATGCAAGGCGAACCGCGTACCATGCAACATGAACCTCGTTATGATGACGTGGTGGTTGAAGTCAAACAGTTTTTAGCAAGCCGTGTGCGAGCCTGTGAAGGCGCTGGCATACAAAAAACAAACATTTATCTCGATCCAGGCTTTGGATTTGGTAAGTCTGTCAGGCATAATTACCAGCTGCTACAACGTTTGCAGGCGTTTCATGAGCTGCAATTACCTTTACTTGTGGGTATGTCTCGTAAATCAATGTTAGGGCAGGTAACTGACCGCACAGTTGACGAGCGCCTAGCCGGTAGTATTGCCGCGGCAACGATTGCCGCAATGAAAGGGGCACAGATTATTCGTGTGCATGATGTCAAGGAAACGGTTGATGCCATGAAAATAGTGGCAGCAACCTTGGCGGGAGAATTCGCTTGAGTCAGCGTAAATATTTTGGCACCGATGGCGTTCGTGGACGTGTCGGTGATTTTCCAATTACACCAGATTTCGCAGTTAAACTCGGTTGGGCGGCGGGCACGGTATTGTCTGCCAGCGGCAACCAACGTGTATTAATTGGTAAAGACACCCGTTTATCAGGCTATATGCTTGAGTCAGCGTTGGAAGCTGGCTTGCTTTCGGCGGGCGTTAGCGTGGAGTTTTTAGGGCCTATGCCAACCCCTGCAGTGGCGTATTTAACGCGCAATTTTCGCGCCGCTGCTGGCATTGTTATTAGTGCTTCGCATAATCCTTATTACGACAACGGCATTAAGTTTTTCTCAGATGTTGGCAGTAAATTATCAGATAGCGTTGAAGCTGAAATTGAACGCCTGCTCGATGAACCGATTCGTTGTGTACCGTCTGAAAACATGGGGCGAGCAAGCCGCATTGATGACGCACCAGGGCGTTACATTGAATTTTGCAAAAGCGTTTTCCCAAGTGACCTGTCGTTAAAGGGCATGAAAATTGTGGTGGACTGTGCCCATGGTGCAACCTACCACATTGCCCCAGATGTGCTGCGTGAACTAGGTGCTGATATATGGGAAATGGGCACTGAGCCTAACGGCGTTAACATTAATCACGAATGCGGTGCGACCCATCTTGATGCGTTACGTGCAAAAGTTTTGGCTGAAAAAGCAGACCTTGGTTTTGCGCTTGATGGCGACGGTGACCGTTTAATGATGGTTACGGCAAGCGGGCGTGTTGTGGATGGTGACGACGTTATTTATATTCTAGCGCGTGCAGCCCAGCAAGACGGCTTATTGCAAGGTGGTATTGTCGGCACGTTAATGAGTAACTTTGCGCTAGAGAAATACTTCACTGAACGTCGTATTCCATTTGTGCGAG
Source organism: Pseudidiomarina woesei (assembly GCF_001418345.1). Classification (GTDB taxonomy): domain Bacteria; phylum Pseudomonadota; class Gammaproteobacteria; order Enterobacterales; family Alteromonadaceae; genus Pseudidiomarina; species Pseudidiomarina woesei. The sequence goes on along the minus strand of NZ_LIPW01000001.1, from coordinate 592,719 downwards.
CAAAAGTAGGTGACCGCTACGTGATGGAAGAACTGGTGAAACGCGACTGGCGAATTGGCGGTGAGAACTCAGGCCATTTAATTAACCGACAGTTCCATAGTACCGGCGACGGCATTATTGCCGGTTTGCAAGTGCTTACCGCAATGCAGCGTGAAGAGCGTAGTTTAGATGAACTATTAGCGCAGTTTGTGAAGTACCCCCAAGCTTTGGTAAACGTGCGTTTTCATGCTGGCGATAATCCGCTTGAAGCAGAAAACGTGAAAGCTGTTGTTGCAGAAGTTGAACAAGCATTAGGTAACAACGGTCGTGTGCTATTACGTAAGTCGGGCACCGAGCCATTAATTCGCGTCATGGTTGAAGGTAAAGATGCGAAAGTGGTACAAAAATTTGCCGAAGAAATTGCTAGCGAAGTGGAAGCGGTTAGTAATTAACCAGTAAGCTGATTTTCAGTAATAAATTCCATCTCGACAGCTTGTAACTTGCGGCGAGGTTATGTAATATCTCGCCGCTCTCAACGAAGTCAGAGGTTCAGATGCAACGCCAACCGTTAGTTATAGCTAACTGGAAAATGAACGGCGACCGTCACTTGGTCGCGAGCATGGCCGAAGCTTTGCGAGAAAGCGCTGCGAAGCACCCACAAGTTGATGTTGTGGTTTGTCCGCCAACGGTGTTATTACCAGCATGGCAGCAAGCCGCGTTTTACGACAATTTGAAGCTAGGTTGTCAAGACATTAACGAGCACGCAAATGGCGCGCACACAGGTGAGCATAGCGTTGCACTAGTGCAAGAAGCAGGTGTTAGTGTGGCATTAGTTGGCCATTCCGAACGCCGCCAGTTTTATGGCGACACCGCAGAGCGTATTGCAGCCAAAGTGAATGCATTACGAGCTAACGCCATGACTGTGGTACTTTGTGTTGGCGAAAGCGCAGAGCAGCGAGAGCAAGAGCAAACATTCGATGTGGTTGCTCAACAGTTACACGATGCGCTGCAGCATGTTGAACAGTGCAGCAACCTAGTTATCGCATATGAGCCAGTTTGGGCCATCGGTACAGGGTTAACGGCGTCGCCAGAACAAGCGCAAGCAGTTCATGCGTTTATTCGTAACTGGTTAAGTGACAAATTTGGGCCTGCAGGCGCCAACCTACAAGTATTGTATGGTGGCAGTGTGAAGGCTGATAACGCCGAGCAGTTATTTGCTCAGGCAGATATTGATGGTGGTTTGATAGGCGGAGCAAGCCTGGTGCCTGAGCAGTTCGTCGCCATTTGCAACGCAGCACAAACCCGGAGTAAGTAAGCTATGTACGAAATTTTATTGATTGCCTACTTAATTATCGCACTTATCCTTATTGGTTTTATTATGATCCAACAAGGTAAAGGTGCCGATATGGGCGCCTCGTTTGGTGCTGGTGCATCAAACACAGTTTTTGGTTCAAGTGGTTCAGGCAACTTCCTAACCCGTACCACAGCTATCTTGGCCGTCGTGTTTTTCGTGCTGAGTTTAGTCTTGGGCAATTTGTCATCAGGAAACGGTGACAGCAAAGGTAACTTTGATGAAATTGAAGTGCCGGTGGAAGAAGTTCCTACAGTACCCGCTAATGACAGCGACGTACCTGGGTCAAACTAAGTTTTAAAGCGGATGTGGTGGAATTGGTAGACACGCTATCTTGAGGGGGTAGTGCTTTCGGGCGTGCGGGTTCAAGTCCCGCCATCCGCACCAAATTTAGCAACCAACCACGGTTGCGGTTTCAAGTCGAAACCCGTATAATGTGGACACGTTTTCGGACGCGGGGTGGAGCAGTCTGGTAGCTCGTCGGGCTCATAACCCGAAGGTCGTAGGTTCAAATCCTGCCCCCGCAACCAATTACAAAAGGGTCCAGTGTTTTAAAAGCCCCGCAGCAGTTCGGGGCTTTTTACTATGTGACCTTTGCTGCGGCAGTTTTACGCACCAGCGTACAACTGAGAGGGCAGTCAACAACACTGGGCGATTACGCCCTTTTTTTGTTTTTAGGAGTTAGCAAACTTGGCTCGTATTGAAGACCGTTTATTTGACCTGTTAGAACCGGCTGTTGCCGCACTTGATTTTTCCCTATGGGGCGTTGAGTTCGTGCGCGCTGGCAAACACTCAACCTTGCGTGTTTATATTGATCACGACAATGGTATAAGTGTTGACGATTGTGCTGATGTTAGCCACCAGGTTAGCGCTATTTTGGATGTTGAAGACCCAATTAAAAGCGAATATTTCCTTGAAGTATCGTCACCAGGAATGGAACGGCCATTTTTTAAAGCTGCACAGTATGCTGACTATGTAGGCGAAACGGCAGCCGTTGAGCTGACCATGGCCCAGCAAGGTAAGCGCAAGTTTAAAGGCGTTATTGCTGCAGTAGACGGCGATAGCATTGAATTTAACGTCGATGGTGAAGCGCTCAAAGTCGCGCAATCATCTATCAAGAAAGCTCATTTAGTTCCTCAGTTTAACTAAGGATTGCGTAGGCGAGGCAAAACAATGGCAAAAGAAATTTTATTGGTTGCAGAAGCAGTATCTAACGAAAAAGACGTTTCAAAAGAAAAAATCTTTGAAGCGCTTGAGTCTGCGCTTGCACATGCAACCAAAAAGAAATACGAAGGCGATATTGACGTTCGCGTTAGCATTAACCGCCAAACCGGTGATTTTGATACCTTCCGTCGTTGGTTAGTGGTTGACGATAGTGAGCAGCCGCTTGAGCACCCGTACCGCGAAATTAGCTTAGCAGCAGCGCAGTACGAAGATGACAGCGTGCAAGCTGGCGACTACGTTGAAGAGCAAATTGACTCTATTGAATTTGACCGTATTACCACGCAAACGGCGAAGCAAGTTATTGTACAAAAAGTACGTGAAGCTGAGCGTGCCAAAGTGGTTGACGAATATAAAGACCAAGTAGGTGAGTTGGTGAGCGGTATTGTGAAGCGCGCCACCCGTGAGCACGTTATTCTTGACTTGGGCAACAACGCCGAAGCCATTATTTACCGTGAAGACCTGTTACCGCGCGAATCATTCCGTGCTGGTGACCGTGTGCGTGGTTTGTTGTTCGATGTGCGCCCTGAAGCACGCGGTGCACAGTTGTTCATCAGCCGTACTCACCCAGACTTCTTGGTGGAATTATTCCGCATTGAAGTGCCAGAAATTGGCGAAGAGATGATCGAAATTCGTGGCGCCGCGCGTGACCCAGGTTCACGTGCGAAAATTGCTGTGAAGAGTAACGACCGTCGCATTGACCCTGTAGGCGCTTGTGTTGGTATGCGCGGTGCGCGCGTTCAAGCGGTATCGGGCGAGTTAGGTGGTGAGCGTGTTGATATCGTGTTGTGGGATGATAACCCAGCGCAATTCGTGATTAATGCCATGGCCCCGGCTGAAGTTGCTTCCATTGTGGTTGACGAAGATGCCCACACCATGGATATCGCGGTAGAAGAAGGCAATTTAGCACAGGCTATCGGTAAAGCTGGCCAGAACGTGCGCTTAGCCAGTCAATTAACGGGTTGGCAGTTAAATGTCATGTCAGTGGACGAGTTTAACGAGAAAAACCAAGCTGAAGCACAAAAAGTGCTCGACTTGTTTACCACGAAGCTTGGCATTGATGAAGATTTCGCGAGCGTATTAGTTGACGAAGGCTTCTCAACTTTAGAAGAAATTGCGTACGTGCCAGTAGACGAGTTACTCGATATTGAAGGCATGGACGAAGATATTGTTGAAGAATTACGTAGTCGTGCGAAAGGGGTCTTGACCACTCAAGCACTTGCCACGGAAGAGTCTCTTGAAAGCGCAGAGCCTGACGCGACGTTACTCAACCTAGAAGGGTTAGACCGTCACTTAGCTTATGTGTTTGCAAGTCGTGGCATTATCACTTTGGAAGACCTTGCTGAACAAGGCATCGACGACCTAGCCGATATTGACGAATTAACCGAAGAACGAGCAGGCGAGCTGATTATGCAAGCGCGTAACATCTGCTGGTTTGGTAATGAAGAATAAGATCAACGGGGGTACTAGAGACTATGGAAGAAGTAACGCTGGATAAACTAGCTAACGACGTCGGTACGACAGTTGATCGTTTGGTGCAACAGTTTGCGGAAGCAGGCATGAAAAAGCAGCCAGGCGACCGAGTGACTGAAGATGAAAAGCAAGCCCTGTTAACGCATTTGAACAAGTCACATGGTGGTAATGGCCCTAGTGAGCCAGCCAAAATGACGTTAAAGCGTAAAGAGAAAAGCACCTTGAGCATTGGCGGTGGCCCTGGTCGCAGCAAGTCAGTGCAGGTAGAAGTTCGCAAAAAACGCACCTATGTGAAACGTTCTGCGCTTGAAGAGCAGCAAAAAGCTGAGCAAGAAAAAGCTGAACAAGAACGTTTAGCGGCGCAAGCGAAGCGTCAGGAAGAAGAAGCAAAAGCAGCTGCTGAAGCGAAAGCCAAAGCGGATGCTAAAGCGGCTGAAGAAAAAGCGAAGCAAGAAGCGGCTCGTAAAGAAAAAGAGAAAGCGAAGGCCAAAGCAGAAGCCGAAAAACGTGCGGCAATGACACCTGAAGAGCGTAAAAAAGCTGACGAAGCGAAAGCTGAAGCAGAGAAGTTGCGCAAAGCTCAGGAAGAAGAAGCCCGCAAGAAAGCTGAAGCTGAAGCCGCGCGTCAAGCTGAAGAAGCACGCAAGCTAGCAGAAGAAAACGAAGCACGTTGGCAAGAAGAAGAAGCCAAGCGTAAGCAAGCTGAGCAAGAAGAAGTTCACTTCACGACCTCACAAACTGCACAAGCAGCAGAAGATGAGCAAGATGAAGGTGAAGAACGTCGTGCTCGCCGTAATAAAACTAAGCGTCGCGGTAAAGACGATGAGCGCGATGAAGCACCGCGTCGTGAGAAACGTCGTAAAGGTTCGAAGCGTTCTACGTTGCAGCATGGCTTTAATAAGCCAGCAGCCCCAGTTGAGCGTGAGGTTAAATTGGGCGAAACCATTACTGTTGGCGAGCTAGCGAACCGTATGGCGGTGAAAGCCGGTGAAGTGATCAAAACCATGATGAAAATGGGTGAAATGGTCACGATCAACCAAGTACTTGACCAAGAAACTGCATCGTTAGTGGTTGAAGAAATGGGCCACAAAGTTGTGCTCGTCAGCGAAAACGCGCTAGAACAAGAAATTTTGGCAGACCGTGATGAAGCGGCAAACCAAAACCAAGTATCGCGGGCACCGGTTGTTACCGTTATGGGTCACGTTGACCACGGTAAAACCTCGTTGTTGGACTACATTCGTAAAGCGAAAGTAGCCAAAGGCGAAGCGGGTGGTATTACCCAGCATATTGGTGCTTACCACGTTGAAACCGGTCAAGGCATGATTACCTTCCTTGATACCCCGGGCCACGCGGCGTTTACGTCAATGCGTGCACGTGGTGCTAGCGCAACAGATATTGTTATTTTGGTGGTTGCAGCCGACGATGGTGTGATGCCACAAACACTTGAGGCGATTCAGCACGCGAAAGCGGCTGGTGTGCCAGTGGTGGTTGCGATTAACAAAATGGATAAGCCAGAAGCTGACCCAGACCGCGTTAAGAATGAACTTGCACAACGCGACGTTATCCCAGAAGAGTGGGGCGGTGATGTTATGTTTGTACCGGTTTCTGCACACAGCGGTGACGGTATTGAGCAATTGCTTGAGTCGATTTTGTTGCAAGCAGAAGTACTTGATTTGAAAGCGAATGCTAGCGGTATGGCTAAAGGTATTGTGATTGAGTCGCGCTTGGACAAAGGTCGTGGCCCTGTGGCTTCTATTTTGGTTCAAGAAGGCACATTGCGCCAAGGCGATATCGTATTGTGCGGCCTTGAGTACGGTCGTATTCGTGCAATGCGCGATGAAAACGGTAAAGAAATCAAAGAAGCAGGTCCGTCTATTCCGGTCGAAATTCTTGGTTTGTCAGGCGTACCACAAGCGGGTGACGAAGCAACTGCCGTTAAAGATGAGCGTAAAGCACGTGAAGTAGCGAACTATCGTCAGGGTAAATACCGTGAAGTGAAGTTAGCCAAGCAGCAAAAAGCGAAGCTGGAAAACATGTTTGCGAACATGCAAGAAGGTGACGTTCAAGAGCTCAACATTGTATTGAAATCAGACGTACAGGGTTCTTTGGAAGCTATTTCTGACTCATTAATGAAGCTTTCAACTGACGAAGTGAAAGTGAACATTATTGGTAGCGGCGTTGGTGGTATTACCGAAACTGACGCGTCGTTAGCAAGCGCCTCAAACGCTATCGTGGTTGGCTTTAACGTTCGTGCTGATGCTTCAGCAAAACGTTTGATTGAGCAAGACGCTGTTGATTTACGTTACTACAGCGTTATTTATGACTTGATTGACGAAGTCAAAGCAGCCATGGGCGGTATGTTAGCGCCTGAGTTTAAGCAGCAGATCATTGGTTTGGCTGAAGTACGTGACGTATTTAAGTCGCCGAAGATTGGCGCCATTGCTGGCTGTATGGTTACCGAAGGCGTGGTGAAACGTTCAGCACCTATTCGTGTGTTACGAGACAACGTGGTTATCTTTGAAGGCGAGCTAGATTCACTACGCCGCTTTAAAGACGACGTACAAGAAGTTCGTAACGGCATGGAATGTGGTATTGGTGTGAAGAACTACAACGACGTAAAAGTTGGCGACCAAATCGAAGTATTTGAAACAGTTCAAGTAGAACGGAGCTTATAATCCAATATGGCCAAAGATTTTAGCCGTACCGACCGTGTGGGTCAGCAGTATCAGCGCGAAATTGCGATGATACTGCAACGTGAAATTAAAGACCCTCGTGTGTCGATGGTGACTGTGTCTGACATTGAAGTGTCGCGCGACCTGGCTTATGCCAGAGTGTTTGTGACTTTCTTTAATGACGATGACGAGTACATAAAAACTGCGTTGAAAGTATTGAACGATGCTGCAGGCTTTATTCGGTCACTATTGGGTAAACGTGTGCGGGCGCGCATTATGCCGGAGCTCCGGTTTGTGCATGACCCAAGCTTGAACGAAGGTATTCGTATGTCACGCCTAGTAGATGAAGCGATTCGTCGTGACACCCAACGCGGCGGTGCTAATAACGAGCCAAATACCGATAAGCAGGAAAGCAACGGAGACGATTAATGGGACGTCGTAAGTCGGGTCGCAACGTGAGCGGCGTGATTTTGTTGAACAAGCCCAGTGATATCACCTCAAACGCCGCACTTCAAACAGTGCGGCGTTTTTTTAATGCCAACAAGGCCGGCCATACTGGTGCGCTTGATCCTTTGGCGACGGGGCTGTTACCACTGTGTTTTGGTGAAGCGACAAAAGTATCGCACTTCGCCCTCGAGGCAGATAAAACCTACCAAGTAGTCGCGCAACTAGGTGCGCGAACCACCACCAGTGACGCCGAAGGCGAGGTGGTTGAGCGCTGCACGAACGAGCAACTAAGCCAAGTCACGCGCGAGAAAATTACGCAAGCTATCGCCCACTTTAGCGGTGAGCAAGAGCAGTCGCCATCGATGTTTTCGGCCCTCAAACATGAAGGCCGACCGTTATATTGGTACGCTCGACAAGGTATTGAAGTACCTCGTAAAACGCGCACTATTGTTATTCGTCACATTGCGTTTATTGACTGGCGTGAACATCAATTAACGCTGGAAGTTACTTGCTCCAAAGGCACCTATATTCGTACGTTAATTGACGACATGGGGCAATATTTGGGCTGTGGCGCCTATGTTGAAAAACTGCATCGCACTTGGATTGAAGGCGTTGAAGGGCCTATGTTAACGCTAGAAGAGCTGACCGCTGTAGCCGCGCAAACCGACCCTGAAAATAACGATTACGCCGCCATGGATGCGTTACTGCAAGCCAACGATAGCGTGGTGCGTCAAATGCCCTCGGTAGCTATTACGGGTACCGATGTGGCACGGTTTTTAAGCGGCAACCCAGTACGTACAGAACTTGGCGAGCATAACCCTGAGCACCCAATACGGGTGTTGCGCGAGCATGACCAAGAGTTTTTAGGTATTGGCGTATGGCGTGATGGGCAGCTAGCGCCAAAGCGTGTGGTGAACTTAAGCGACGCCAACTAGTCAATCCATTTTTACTAAGCTAGCGTTGCGTTTAAGCGCTTTGGCGCGTATAATCCACAGCGATTTCGTTGGTGCTGAATTAGTGATTGGCACCGGCATCTTTAAACAATCAGGAGTAAGATATGTCACTAACTGCGGCACAAAAAGCGGAAATCGTTAAAGAATACGGTCAGGGCGAAAACGACACTGGTTCTCCAGAGGTTCAAGTTGCTTTGTTAACTGCAAACATTAACGAGCTGCAAAGCCACTTTAAAGAACACGCAAAAGATCACCACTCACGTCGTGGTCTGTTACGTATGGTTAGCCAACGTCGTAAATTGTTGGACTACTTAAAGCGTAAAGACAATCAGCGTTATGCAACTCTGATTGAGCGACTCGGTTTACGTCGCTAAGCACTGTTCGAGCAAAGGGGCCTGTTGTGGCCCCTTTTTTGTTTAATGGAAAGCTAAGGCGATATTGGATATTAGATATTAGATATTAGAAAAAAGAGCCGGCGTTTGGTGAGTATCTAATATCTAGTAGCTAATAGCGCTTTAGAATTTAAAGAGAAATACAAAGGAAAATATAACGTGAATCCGATTACTAAGAAATTTCAGTATGGACAACATACAGTCACATTAGAAACAGGTGCGATGGCGCGCCAAGCAACAGCAGCAGTACTTGCTAGTATGGATGACACCACGGTTTTAGTAACCGTTGTTGCCAAAAAAGAAGCCAAAGAAGGCCAAGATTTCTTCCCATTAACAGTGAACTACCAAGAACGTACTTACGCTGCAGGTAAAATTCCTGGTGGTTTCTTCAAGCGTGAAGGGCGTCCTTCAGAGAACGAAACCTTAACCTCACGTTTAATCGATCGTCCAATTCGTCCGTTATTCCCAGAAGGGTTCAACAACGAAGTACAAGTTATTGCAACTGTGGTTTCTGTGAATCCACAAATTAACCCTGATATCGTTGCCTTAATTGGTACTTCAGCGGCATTAGCTATTTCTGGTACGCCATTTGCTGGCCCAATTGGTGCGGCGCGTGTTGGTGTGTTGAACGACGAGTACGTTTTAAACCCAACGTTAGATGAACTTGCGGAATCTAAACTTGATTTGGTTGTTGCTGGTACTTCAAGCGCGGTACTCATGGTTGAGTCAGAAGCACAGCTGTTATCAGAAGACGCTATGCTTGGTGCTGTGGTATATGGCCATGAGCAAATGCAAACTGTGATCAACGCAATTAATGAATTCGCTGCAGAAGCTGGTAAAGAGAAGTGGGATTGGCAAGCACCAGCCACTAATGACGACTTGTTAAATAAAATCAAAGCATTAGCTGAGCAAGGTATTGGCGATGCGTACCGCATTACTGAAAAAGCCAAGCGTTATGAGCAAGTTGCTGCATTGAAAGCAGAAGTGACCGAGAAGTTACTTGCTGAAGACGAAACGCTGGATGCCAAAGAAATTGGCGACTTGTTCCATTCATTAGAAAGTAAAGTGGTTCGTAGCCGTATTATTGCTGGTGAAAAACGTATTGATGGTCGTGAACCAGACATGGTTCGTGCATTACACATGGCCACTGGTGTATTACCTCGTACCCACGGCTCTGCTGTGTTTACACGTGGCGAAACCCAAGCATTGGTTACCGCAACTTTGGGTACTGAGCGTGACGCGCAAATGATCGACGACTTAGCTGGTCGTACCGACAGCCGCTTTATGCTGCATTACAACTTCCCTCCTTACTGTGTGGGTGAAACCGGCATGGTTGGTTCACCAAAGCGTCGTGAAATTGGTCACGGTCGTTTGGCGAAGCGTGGCGTGCAGGCGGTTATGCCTTCACAAGACGAATTCCCGTACACCATTCGTGTGGTTTCTGAAATTACTGAATCAAACGGCTCAAGCTCAATGGCTTCAGTCTGTGGTGCGTCATTAGCGTTAATGGACGCTGGTGTACCTATTAAATCATCAGTAGCCGGTATTGCTATGGGCTTGGTGAAAGAAGGCGACAAGTTTGTTGTACTTTCTGACATTTTGGGTGACGAAGATCACTTAGGCGACATGGACTTTAAAGTAGCGGGTAGCGTTGATGGTGTTACTGCTTTGCAGATGGACATTAAAATTGACGGTATTACGCGTGAAATTATGGAAATTGCTTTGGCCCAAGCAAAAGCAGCGCGTTTGCACATTTTGAAAGTGATGGACGACGCCTTAGGCGGTGCCCGCACCGAATTGTCTAACTACGCACCACGTTACACCACTATCAAAATCAACCCTGACAAGATTCGTGACGTAATTGGTAAAGGTGGCGCGGTTATTCGTGAGCTTACTGAAAGCACCAATACCAACATCGAAATTAACGATGACGGTACAGTGCGCATCGCTGCCACTGACCAAGAGTCAGCAGATGCCGCAATTGCGCGTATTGAAGAGCTAACAGCTGAAGTTGAAGTGGGTCGTATTTATCAAGGTAAAGTAGCGCGTATTGTTGATTTCGGTGCGTTTGTAACTATTTTGCCAGGTAAAGACGGCTTAGTGCATATTTCACAAATTGCTGAAGAGCGTGTGAACGATGTGAACGAATACTTGAAGGTTGGTGATGTAGTACCCGTTAAAGTACTCGAAATTGACCGCCAAGGCCGCGTGCGTCTAAGCATGAAAGATGCAGCTGAAAAGCCAGCTGAAGCTGCGCCGGCTGAAGCAGAGAAAGCTGTCGAAGGTAACACTGACGACGAAGCAAACAGCTAAGCGTTTTACAGCTTTTTAATAAAGCCGCGGTCAGGAAACTGATTGCGGCTTTCGTTTTTCTGGCGATTGTGCGGTATGATGTAGGCATATTGTAAACAACAAGGTAGTGTTCATGAATCTTCGGTTCGCGGTGGCGATTATAATTGCAGTGTCACTATCGGCATGTGCGACAACACAAACAAGCAAAGATAACTCCGTTCTTAATAATTTGTTGGTAGTGACGCCACAGGCGCCAGATTCGCGATATCAACTGGAAATTGCCAAGCTGAACGAAATACTAACCAGCCAAATGGAACTTGAAGATAAAAGTTATGCTGAGTTGTTGTATCGCCGAGGCTCACTATACGATGCATTGGGTTTAACGACTCTAGCTCGCATTGATATGAACCATGCTATTGAATACAATCCGCGTTTAACGGGAGCCTATTATCACTTAGCGATTCAGTACACAGCCATTGGCGAATTTGCGTACGCGTATGAGCTTTATGACGCGGTGTTGGAGCTTGAGCCTGAGCATGAGTATGCACGTTTAAGCCGCGGTATTAATGCCTATTACGATGGTAGCATTAAGTACGCTATTGACGATTTGCACGGGCACATGCAATTACAGCCAGGGGACCCATATAGAACGCTTTGGCTGTATTTGGCCGAAGTAGAACACGACGCGGAAGCAGCACGTCTAGCGTTGGCACAACGTCGCGTTCAGCATGGTAATGAGGCATGGGGCTGGAAGCTCATAGATTTGTTGCTTGGCGTGGTGTCAGAGCAGACTTTTCTGACAAAACTTGCGGTGCAAGACCTCGCTGAGGATGAAACCTTAGTGGAGCGTATGTGCGAGACTTATTTTTATTTAGGCAAACAGAAGCAGCTTGAAGGTGACTTCAAAGCAGCGGCGGTTTATTTCCGTATGGCGATGAATACTAACGTTCACTTGTTTGTCGAGCATCGTTTTGCCAATGTCGAATTAGAACGTACCGAGCAAGCGTTAGCTCGTGAGTCGGATACAAACTAAACGGTTGTGATTAGGCATGTTGCGATGGCTTGTATTACCAAGTATTTGTCTGTTAGCAAGCTTTAGTGGGCAAGCAAGTAGTGCGGAAGCAGCGTTCTCGGGGGGAGCTAAAACTCGCTTTTATGCGCCGCCAATATGGCACACAACTATTACTTTACCGCGGCAACAGTGTGGAGTGGTGCAAGCAACCCAAGTATTTTTGCCAAAACAATATCAACAGCAGTTATTAGCCAAGCTCAGCGCTTGGCACCGTCACCCACTTGCTGCTTATATGAATTGTTTCAATGTTGATGCCTTTGATGTCGAGCAACTTAGCTGTGCGCATCAAGGTTCGCGAGGTCGTGCAGACTGCCACCTTACCGGAAGAAAGCAGAATAAAGGTGTTCGCGAGATTATCTTTGTACCAAGTCATTACGGCATTGCTTTTAATGATACCCAGCGCGTTGTGTTGCCAGTGTCGGCGTCACTTGAGTTATTTGCGCATGAAGTTGCGCACTGGCTAGGTTTCGCGGACGAATATGCAATGCCGCTAGAGCTTGCCGAATCGTTTTGTTCAGGTCGCTATGACCATGCGAGTTTGAACGTTGTGGTAACCGAGAAAAATATCATGAACGAATCAGAACTCATTGCTCTATGGCGGCGTTTACCTTGGCGTCACGCTGTCGAAAATTGGCGCTATTTAGCAAGCAAACAAGCTGATGGTAACTGGAAATTAGGCTCTGCTAACGTAAACGGGGCAAGTTATCAGGTGGGACTATTTGCTGCGAAAACCTGTGAAGCAACTAGCCATTATGCATGGCGCCCCGTTAATCGTTTTACGCCGATGCAGTATTTTGACGTAACAGAATGGCCAGCCGTGTACCTTGAAATGTTAGAGCGGGCTCATTAATGGGCCGCTCCATTGCCGGAAAGGGCGATGGCCGTTTGAGCGATCATTAATACTGGACACAAAAAAGCAAACAACCAGGCTAAGCTTCTCAGCTTGTCCCAGTTTGCCAGATAAAAAACATGGTAGATAACGCGCAAGACAATGAAACTCACCGCTAATATTTGATTCAACTCGGTAATTTGGTTAGTTGCAATAATCAATAAAATTGCCGCGGCAAACAAACTAAAAGCTTCGTACGCGTTGTAGTGGCCGGCCACTGCGCGAGCGCCGGCACCGGTGAGACGTTGTTGCTGAGCACGAGGGTGGCGATTGTCATAGCCCTTGTCGCGGTTTTGAAAATAAACCACAGGGGCTTTGGCGGCAATGGGTAGTACCCCTGCAATTAGTAAACACCAAATTAACGTGCTCATGTGCTCAGCCTCGTTTGTTATGTTATTTAACTTCTTTACCGGCAGCTTGCATGTCGGCATGGTATGAAGAACGAACTAAAGGCCCTGAAGCAATGTGCGTAAAGCCCATTTTTTCACCTTCTTCGCGGAACATGTCAAATTCTGCAGGCGTGACATAGCGTGTCACCGGAAGGTGATGACGACTCGGCTGTAAATATTGACCAATGGTTAACATGTCGACATTGTGAGCACGTAAGTCACGCATAACTTCCAAAATTTCTTCGTTAGTTTCGCCTAAGCCGACCATTAAGCCTGACTTAGTGCGTACATCTGGGCGTTCTTCTTTGTAACGTTTCAATAGGTCGAGTGACCACTGATAGTTTGCGCCAGGGCGAGCTGCTTTGTACATGCGAGGCACTGTTTCTAAGTTATGATTGAATACATCGGGTGCTTCGTCCGACAAAATGGCCAGAGCAACTTCCATGCGACCACGAAAATCTGGGACTAATACCTCAACTTGAATACCTGGACTTTGTGCACGAATTTCGCGAATGCAATCGGCAAAGTGTTGAGCACCGCCGTCACGTAAGTCATCGCGGTCAACCGAAGTAACAACTACGTATTTTACTTTCATGTCACGAATAGTTGCACCAAGCTTCACGGCTTCTTCGGGGTCAACTGGCAACGGACGGCCATGTGCGACATCACAGAACGGACAGCGACGCGTACAAATAGCACCTAAAATCATAAAGGTGGCCGTACCGTGGTTAAAGCATTCAGCTAGGTTCGGGCATGACGCTTCTTCACAAACCGAATGCAACCCGTGCTTACGCATAGCCTGCTTAATTTCGTCGATACGTTGGGTTGATGCTGGTAGTTTAACTTTCAGCCATTCTGGCTTACGCAGCATCTGGTCACGTTCAGTTGGGACAATCTTGACTGGAATTAACGCCATTTTGTCGGCGTCGCGTAGTTTAACTCCAGGTTCAACTCTAACTGGCTTGGACATAATCTTTTGCGAATCCTGTTTCTTCGGTCGTGTGTTCGTAACCCAATAATTTGGCAAATATTTGAGTTACCTGCTGTGCCGCTTCGTTGACGCTAGGCGGACCATTAAGATCGCTGCATTGCACCATTTGCATGCCGGCATAACCGCATGGATTGATGCGCAGAAATGGCGACAGATCCATATCGACATTCAAGGCTAAACCGTGAAACGAACAGCCTTTTCGGATACGTAAACCAAGCGAACAAAGTTTACTTCCGTTGACGTATACACCTGGTGCATCAGGGCGAGCTGCAGCTTCAACGCCATAGTCTGCCATCATTGCGACGATAGTGTCTTCAATGGCATTGACTAGTTGGCGTACGCCCATTTTTTGGCGGCGAATATCGAGCAGAAAGTATACCACGAGTTGGCCGGGGCCGTGGTAGGTGACTTGCCCACCGCGATCAACTTTTACGATAGGAATATCGCCTGGCGCAAGAATATGTTCTTCTTTGCCAGCTTGGCCTTGAGTAAATACCGGGTCATGTTCTAGCACCCATAGCTCATCGGTGGTGTGCTCATCACGGTTATCGGTAAAGTTTTGCATGGCCGCCCATACCGGTTCGTAAGGTTGGCGGCCAAGATGCCGAATGATCAACTTAGAGGACATAGCGAACTTCTTCGATGTCGGATAATGCCCGATACAAAGTTTCAATATGCGCTTGGCTGGTCACCTGAATTTGAATTGATACCGAGTGGTAATTGCCTTTACTACTTGGCTTCACGGTTGGTGAATAATCGCCAGGAGCGTGTTGTTGTGCAACAGCAACGACTGAGTCTGGCAATTCTGGGGTCGCTACACCCATAACTTTAAAGGTAAAGTGGCATGGGAACTCGACCAGTTCATCAAAGCGTGTTTTTTGCATGCTTTTACTCCTGAAAAAGGTCTCTAACGAGGCGCCTAACGGGTTCTCATGACAGTGTTGCATAAGAACCCGTGATCGAATGCCGACGATTATATCACAACTGTTATGTTAGGACTCGCTACTAAATTTTTGTTTTGCCCAGTCCATAAAGCGTTTGAAAACGCCGCCTTGTTCAACACTATTTAATGTGACTAATGGATAGCTGGCGATATCTTTACCGTCAAGCTGCAGGTAAACCGTACCAACTTGAGTACCCTTAGCGATTGGGGCTTCTAGAGTTTGGCTAAGTTCAAAATTCGCTTTTAAATTGCTACGCTGACCTTTTGGCAAGGTAATGACCACAGGTTCAGTCACGCCCAAGGCAACGGTGTCTTGTTCGCCACCCCAAATACGATGATCAACGAAGCTTTCACCGGCTTGATAGGCAGTCACGGTTTCATAATAGCGGAAGCCATAATTTAATAACTTCTTACTTTCAACTTTGCGTGCTTGCTCGCTTGATGTGCCCATAACGACAGCAATCAAACGCGTATCGCCTTCGGTTGCAGACGACACGAGGCTGTAACCCGCCTCTTCAGTGTGCCCGGTTTTAATGCCGTCAACATTCATGCTGCGATCCCACAGCAGTGAGTTACGGTTGTACTGTTTGATATTATTAAAGGTGAACGATTTTTCTGCATACAGTGCATATTCTTCAGGCACATCACGAATTAACGCCCGGGCTAAGGTTGCCATGTCACGCGGCGAACTATATTGGTCAGGATCTGGAAGACCATGGCTGTTGGCAAAACTAGAGTTACTCATACCAAGCTCAGCAGCATAGGTGTTCATTAGGTCTGCAAAAGCGCCTTCGCTACCAGCAATATGCTCAGCCATGGCAACACAGGCATCGTTACCTGAAGACACCACAATACCCATGTTCAAGTCAGCGACAGAAACCTCTTTGCCGACTTCAATAAACATTTTAGAAGACTCAGGGAAATTCTTTGCCCAAGCGTTTTCACTAATTGTGACCATGTCGCTGTTGCTAATGCGACCGGCTTGCATTTCACGGCCGATAATATAACTGGTCATCATTTTGGTCAGACTAGCAGGCGCTAACGCTTCGTCTTCATTGCCGGCAGTAATGACGTGACCGGTTTTGTAGTCGATTAAAATATAACCCTTGGCGTTAATGGTTGGTGCTGGTGGAACAATATTTGCCTGAGCAACTGCGGTAAAAGCGGCAGCGGAAAAGGCAATAGTGCGAACAAAAAGACTCAGTATACGACGCATGATACTTATTCTCTGGTTTGTATGTTTTAAGATACTGGTTTCAAGATAAAAGGTTGCTGAATATAGCATGAATGGCAGTGAATTAGCACTGCCTAGGGCACCGCGACCCGAAATGCGTCGGGATAACCTTGTCTGCGCAGCTGCTCCAACAACGAATTGGTTTGCGGCTCAGCAAACGGGCCCAAAACTAACTTGTATAGACCATCGTTTGGCTGAGTAGTTGCAGGAACTTGATATAAATTCTGTAATTTCTCGGCTTCCGCTTTTAATCGTTCAGGGTCACTGCCAGCGTGCACTTGAATAAAATATTGCTGGGTGGAGGAATCGGCTAGGGGAGGCGTGGTTGCTAACACCCCATTGGTTTCACTGGGCTGCAATGCTTCAACACGAACCTTGGCGGTGCCAGACTTCAACATATCAAGCTTGTAAGCTGCAACGTAAGATAAATCTATAATACGATTACCATGAAACGGACCGCGGTCGTTAACTCGCACCACAACACTCTTATTATTACTCAGGTTTGTTACCCGAACGTAAGTGGGTAACGGAAGAGTTTTGTGGGCCGCGCTCATGGCATACATGTCGTAAGTTTCGCCGTTTGAGGTTAAATGACCATGAAATTTTTCGCCATACCACGAAGCCACCCCTTCTTCGGAAAATTCACTGACGTTGTCGAGAATATGCCAGGTTTTACCGAATAATGAATAGGTGCGATTACCTTGCCGGCTTGGTGGTTCGAACGATGGCGTGGGTTCCACCAGTTCTTCGGGGCTAGGTAAGCGACTTGGAATAGAGTCGTGCTTTTGGCTGTAGCGAGAAGGCGGCGCACTCGAGCATGCAACGAGCAGCAGCACACTACTACAAAAAGCTATTAAGCGTGACGCGTTCATCATTGTTGAGACTGTTTTGCTTGTTGTAATTGCTGGCTAAATTGGTACACAGCCATGGCGTACAAAGGGCTGTGGTTATAGCGTGTAATGACATAGAAATTGGTGAAACCAAGCCAGTACTCATGGCCTTGTTCCAACTCAAAACTGAATACCTTGGCTTGATAATCTGAAGCGAGCTCGGTAGGCAGCTTTAAACCCATTTGTTGCAACTCGGCAATGCTTTGGTCCGGCTTGAGGCCTTTGCTGACAAATTTTTCAAAAGAGTCTTCTGTTCCCAGCTGTACGGCTACAGGCTGATTAGTTTTCCAACCGTGCTTTGCAAAATAATTAGCAACGCTGCCAATGGCGTCTACAGGATTATTGAGAAGGTCGCGCACGTTGTCACCATCAAAGTCGACGGCGTAATGTCGATATGATGAAGAAATAAATTGGCCATACCCCATTGCGCCTGCGTATGAGCCTTTAAGCTCAGTTGCCGGTAGCTTCTCTTCTTGGGTTAGCAGTAAATATTGTTCCAACTCTGAACGGAAAAATTTCGACCGCGGCGGGTAATGAAAACCCAATGTGTATAGAGCATCGAGCACTAGGTAGTTGCCCAAATAACCGCCATAAAAGGTTTCGACACCAATAATCGCCACAATAATTTCAGCCGGCACACCATAGTGCTGTTCCGCACGAGCTAAGGTGTCTTGGTGTTCATGCCAAAATTTTAAGCCAGCGGCTAAGCGCTTTTCGGTTAGAAAAATAGGGTAATACTGAAACCAAGGTTTGGCTTCCCATGGGCGAGCAATAGCTTCGAGTATGGCTTCGTTGCGCTGGGCTTGAGTTAAGAGTTCTTCAACCTGATCACGCGCAAAATTGTGTTTGGTGACCATTTGTTGCACAAACTGTTCGCGCTGATGTTGATAGTCATCAGTTTTGCTGGTTGTGGTCGCCTTGGCGGTATCAGCGAGAGTGCTCGATAACGCAAGCGTTGCTAGCAGTAAGCTACGAACAATGAATTGACCCGCCATAAACACTCCTAAGCGTTTGTTATTATTTTAATCGTGCATAACCAACCGTTTATTGGTTGCAATTGCCATCAGTAAACCAAATCCCGCTAACAATGTCACCATCGATGTGCCACCGTAACTTATCAGCGGCAAGGGTACACCAACCACCGGCAATAAGCCCGAAACCATGCCTATATTTACTAAAACATAAACAAAAAAAGTTAATGTAAGACTTCCGGCAAGCAGTTTTTGATAAATCTTCTGCGCCCGCATGGCAATAATCAATCCGCGAAAAATAATAAAACCATAAACAGCAAAAAGACCGATTACACCAACTAAGCCGAATTCTTCGCTAAATACGGAAAAAATAAAATCGGTATGCCGTTCTGGTAAAAATTCAAGTTGTGACTGGGTGCCTTGTAGCCATCCTTTACCTTCAACGCCCCCAGAACCAATAGCAATTTTGGACTGAATAATTTGGTAGCCGGCACCAAGCGGATCGCTTTCTGGATTCAAAAACGTCAACACCCGTTGGCGTTGATAGTCACGCATTAAAAACATCCACAAAATAGGGATGAATGCACCAATACTAATGGCAAAGAAACTAATTAATCGCCAGCTAATACCCGCTAAAAACAAGACAAAAATTCCTGAGCTGGCAATCAAAATAGAGGTGCCTAGGTCGGGTTGCTTGGCGATCATTAGGGTAGGAATCATGAGCAGAATAAAAGCAGCAGCTAGTCGGCGCTTAGTCGGAGGTAAACCCTGTTCGGCAATAAACCAAGCAACCGTCATTGGTACTGCTAGTTTCATGATTTCTGAAGGCTGAATAGTTGCAACGCCAATATTTAACCAACGCTGGGCGCCTTTGCTCGACTCACCAAATAATAAGACGCCCAACAACAACACCACACCTAGGGTAAACATTGGCAATGAAAATCGCTCTACTGTGGATAACGGAATTTGGGCAATAACGAGCATACCCAAAAAAGCGATGCCAATGCGAATTACTTGACGTTGGGTCATACCCCAGTCTTGGCCACTTGCAGAATATACGGTAAACGCGCTGATCACTGCCAGCACTAACAGGGCAACGAACAATTGCCCGTCAATATGGAAACGCTGTAACCAACGATTGTTATGCTCAGCGCTGCGCATATTTTTGTTCCTGTTCAAAGTAAAAGTCTAACAATTTACGTGCCATTGGCGCGGCTACACTTCCACCGCCGCCTAACGCATTTTCGACGGCAATAATCACCACAAGTTCCGGGTTATCAGCTGGTGCATAGCCAACATACATGGCGTTATCACGGTAACGCTCGGCAATGTCCTCGGCATTATATTCTTCTTCTTGACCTAGGCTACGAACCTGAGCGGTACCGGTTTTTCCACCGCTGGTATAGTTTGCCCCTTTAAAGGCTCTGTGTGCAGTGCCTTTTATAGAGCTTACGGTTAAGTCCATGGCGTTTTTGGCTACATTCCAATGCTTGTCGTTCTTCAACACAACGGGTTCTTTATTTTCAACGACAGCTGGCAATTTAACTTCACCTTCTTGAATGGCGGCTAATAGTCGCGGTACCGGGCGCTGCCCGCTATTAACCACGACCGCTGTACCAACCGCTAACTGAATGGGGGTTGTCGTCCAATAGCTCTGACCGATACCAATAGATACGGTTTCACCGGCATACCAAGGTTGATTAAAGCGCGCACGCTTCCAGCCGCGAGAAGGCATTACTGCAGCAGACTCTTCGGAAATATCAATGCCAGTTCGTTCACCAAAGCCATACTGAACCATGTGATCGTGAATTTTATCAATACCAAGTTTTAATGCGAGGTCGTAATAAAAAGTATCGCAGCTTTCGACAATGGCATCGGTTACATTCACCCAACCATGCCCCCAAGCCAGCCAATCGCGATAGCGGTGATCAACCCCTTCAATTTGAAACCAACCTGGGTCCCAAATTTTAGTATCTGGTCGGATAATACCTTCATCTAACCCAAGAATTGCTATTTGCGCTTTTACTGTAGAAGCCGGGGGATAACCGCCCTGAGTTGAGCGGTTTAAGAGCGGTGAATGCTTTGAATTGAGTAAACTTTGGTATTGTGCATAAGAAATACCTTGAGCAAACCAATTGGGGTCATAACTAGGCTTGCTGACCATGGCTCGAATGGCGCCATCGCGTGGGTCCATGAGTATAATTGAGCCGCGGTCGTCGCCGAGTAAATCATGGGCGTACTGTTGCAGTTCTATGTCAAGTTCTAAGTGTAAATCTTGACCGGGCACCGGTGGGTCAATAGATAAGGTTCGAATACTGCGCCCATGAATATCTACTTCAACTTGTTGAAACCCAATTGTGCCGTGTAATAGCTCTTCGTAATAGCGTTCAATGCCCAATTTCCCGATAACTCGAGTTGCTGCATAGTTAGCTGACTTTTCTTGCTCTCGAAGATTCGCGACGTCGCGGCTGTTTATTTTAGCCACATAGCCTAGCGCATGAGTAATTGCTTCACCGTAAGGATAATGACGTACTAAGCGTGCCTCAATACTTACCCCAGGAAACTCGTGTTGTCGCGCGGCAAATTGTGCTGCTTGCTGCTCGGTTAAGCGGTCGCGTAAAATAACCTGATTGAAGCGCCTTTCTCGGCGACGGTTTTCATGAAATTGCGCGATGTCGTCGTCAGTTAACTGAAGAATAGCTTGCAGCCGCGCTAGGGTTTGGTCTAAGTCGGCAACTTTCTCTGGGGTGACTTCGAGACTAAGTACTGGCCGGTTCTCGGCCAGTAAGCGGCCGCGGCGGTCATAAATCAAACCACGGTTTGGCGGCAATGGCACAACTTTAATGCGGTTGTCGTTGGAGCGAGTCTGCAGGCTTTGGTGCTCAATCACTTGTAACTGGTACATGTTGCTAAGCAGCACGCCAAACACAGCCACTACAATAATCAAACTGACAAAAACGCGACGTGCAAACAATGCCGCTTCAGCATGATGATCTCGAATAGTGACTCGTTTATGCTTCATTGGTGCTTAAAATTACTCGCGATGGTAGGGGTGGTTAGCGGTGACGCTCCAAGCCCGATATAAACTCTCTGCGATAATGACACGCACCATAGGGTGAGGCAAGGTTAGCGGTGATAAAGACCAGCGTTCTTCTGCAGCAGCAATACACTCAGGGGCTAAACCCTCAGGGCCACCCACCAGCAGACTGATATCACGCCCGTCCATCATCCAAGACTCTAAACGGTTCGCCAGTTGCGGTGTGGTCCAGGCTTTACCTGTTACTTCGAGTGTCACAATCCGATCGCCTTTACCTACTGCGGCAAGCATTGCTTCGCCTTCTTGCTTGAGTATGCGCGCAATATCAGCGTTTTTCCCACGCTTTCCTGCGGCCACTTCAATTAATTCCAGTTGGCAGTCATTTGGAAAACGTTTGGCGTAATTCTGGTAGCCAGTGCTGACCCAGTCGGGCATTTTTTGCCCGACAGCTATCAGCCGCAATCGCATTATTTACGACTCCAAAGCTTTTCGAGCTCATAGAAATCGCGAATGGACTCTTGCATGATGTGGACAATCACATCGCCTAAATCAACTAAAACCCACTCAGAATGCTCGTGGCCTTCAATACCGATTGGTGGAATACCCTGATGCTTCGCTTCGGTTGCCACATGGTTGGCAATACTGCGGACATGAGTTTTCGAGTTGCCCGAACAGATGATCATGTATTCGGCTACATCGGTTTGGTCTTGTACATCGAGTACTTTAATGTCACGACCTTTTAAATCTTCAATTTTATCAACGACGAAATCGCGTAATTGTTCAGCTTGCAAGAGATCAACGCTCCACTTAATAAAAAACCAAAAAAATAATGGCGCAGTTTAGCACGAAGCGAGGGTAAAAAGCAGCTAGCGATAGAGTTGATGTTCGTTAATATAGTCAGCAACTGAAGCTGGTAACCAATGCTGCCAAGGGGCACCGGTTTGAATAGCGTTACGAATGGCGGTGGCGGAAATATTGTGAGCGGGCGTCTGTGCTAAATAAACATGGCCCTGACGTTGTTCATGTAAGCTAGCAATTGATTGGGTTTCGACGCTGTCTAGCCACTGTTGCAGTTGCTCACTGTAATGACGCTGAGAATGTGGACGTTGCATTACGACGAAGTGTGCATGGTCAAGTAGATGCTGCCATTGAAACCACTTGGGTAACCCCGCAAAGGCATCTTCACCCAGCAAAAATAGCAGCGTATCATTGGGCCATCGCTGCGCTAGCTGCTGCAGTGTAAGTGCTGTATAAGACTTGCGAGGCTGAGCTAACTCCCAAGGCTCTGCCTCGCAGTGGGATAGTTCTTCCGCGGCTAAAGCGGCCATGGCTAAACGTTGTTGGGCTGTAGCTCCGGGATAATCTCGATGAGGGGGGTGGGCACTAGGCATTAGATGTAAT
Source organism: Pseudidiomarina woesei (assembly GCF_001418345.1). GTDB lineage: Bacteria > Pseudomonadota > Gammaproteobacteria > Enterobacterales > Alteromonadaceae > Pseudidiomarina > Pseudidiomarina woesei. The sequence continues at coordinate 570,122 of NZ_LIPW01000001.1, read as the reverse complement.
ATGTCAGCGCCAACTTGTTGCACAACATGAAGCGCTGGACGCAAATGGCCCCAATGAATAGGGTCAAAGGTGCCACCTAAAATTGCTCGTATCATGGCCGTATGCCCAATACCTGTTGAGGGCGGCAATATAAGGTAACTAAGTGGGTTACTAATGTTGGGTAATGCTCGCCACTGTCGCGTTTAAATGCAAATTCAATACGTGTCAATATCTCTGCCGCTTTACTTAATGCAGGCGCTGACATGCGCTGGCAGAATTGCCGATAGGCATTCTCTTGATTGCGCCAAACACCATTGCGACGACAGGCGTCACTAAAGTTCGTGGCTTGGTGTAAGTTGCTTAGAGTTTGCCATTCACGTTGTAACATCCAATTTAGAATAGCTGGCTCAACGTCTTCTTCAAATAACCTCGCCAGCCGGTGCAATGCGTTGTCGAGGTCGGCTTGAATAATGGCTTCTTGTAGTGCAAACACATTAAAACGACTTTGATCTTCTGCCGCAGATTGTATCGCTTCAGCGGTAATGGGTTGGCGGAGGTCAGATAACGCTAGTTTTTGTAGTTCTTGGTCTAACGCCAGAAGGTTCCCTTCAAACCAGTCTGCTAATAGTTGCGTCGCTGCAGTATCTAGCTGAATATGATGTCGTTGCGCGCGGCTTTGAACAAAGCGCGGCAGTGCTGCGCGATCTGGGCTATTCGCATTGACCAGCAAGCCTTGGCTTGTTAATTCTTTATACCATTTGGCTTTAAGTTGCTCTTGTTTGAGTTTTGGGCCAATAACGACCAAAATTTGGTCAGCGGCGGGAGCTTGTGCGTATTGCCGCAGAGCATCGCCGCCATCACGACCAGGTTTGCCCTCTGGCATTTCTAGCTCAACGAGCCGCACGCTTGAAAATAAGCTTAAGCTGGCGCTTTGATCAAACAATTGTTGCCAATCAAATTGAGCGTCTTGTAACCATCGCAACCGTTCATCAATGCCTTGTTGACGCGCGTGATGGCGAATGAGTTGCAGCGCATCATCAATCAACAGCGGGGTATCGCCGAAAACACATACAACAGGCGGCAAGCCTTGGCGTTCAAAGAAGCCGGGCAATTGTGCTGGAGTTACTTGCGCCGGTGAAGCTTGCATGTTGAGCCTTATTCTATCAATTGGGCAATGGTTTGACGCAATAGCTGGCGCGCAGCCTCATCACGCATTTCACGGACTAAAACCTCACGCTCGCGGGTCTTCGCAAGAGCAAAGTTGGGGTCATCTTGATAGTCACGATAAACCTCAACTTGCAGCTCTCGCGGTGCTTTGTCGGGCAATAGCAGCTGATAATTTACCGTATAGATAAGCTCGTATTCGGCAACTTGGCCCGACTGCGATAAAGATAAAGTACGCCGATTAAGTTGATCATTGATAACCATAACCACTAAACCAGCCTGCTCAGCAGCAACAATCTCAGCGCCGGCTAATTCGAAACGCTGCTTAAGAACGCTGCGAAACTCGCTAAACGCTGAGGCTTCAATAGCTACGTTATGCATGTTTGGCGGTAACTGATAACTATCGCGCAAGTGAAAGCCACACCCAACCAATGTGAGGGTGACTAACAGTATGACAAGATATTGCAGTAACTGACGCATCATAAGTAGCTAGGGTTCCATGTGAGTTTGGGACAATTTAGTTCGCCACAATGTTAAACAGCTTGCCCGGTACATAAATTTGCTTACGCACTGTTTTGCCGTCAATAAAACGCTGTACGTTGTCGTCGGCCATGGCAACAGCGGTAACTTGCTCTTGTGTTGCATCCGCCGGTACGGTGATTTTGCTGCGTACTTTGCCGTTTACTTGAACCACAACGAGAACCGAAGTTTCAACCAGCGCACTTTCGTCAAAGCTTGGCCACGGCGCAAAGTTAATGTCGCTGCTGTGGCCTAAGGCTTGCCACAGGGCTTCACTTAAATGCGGGGTAATAGGTGCTAACATACGCACGACAGCGTCAATGGCTTCAGCCATAATACCGCGATCAAGATCACTGTCTAACGGCGCTTTCTGCAAGCGGTTTAGTAATTCCATCACCGCAGCAATGGCCGTATTAAATTGTTGTCGACGGCCCATGTCGTCGGAGACTTTTTGAATGGTGCGATGTACTTCACGACGCAGCTCTTGCTGCGCTTCGCTGGCTTGCTGCCAAGCTTGGCTGCGTGGTTGTTCAGCAACCTCCACAAAATCACCAACCAAGCGCCATACGCGGCGTAAGAAACGCTGTGCACCTTCAACACCCGAGTCAGCCCACTCAAGCGTTGCTTCTGGCGGTGCTGCGAACATCATAAACAAACGCACGGTGTCGGCGCCGTATTTGTCGATCATAACCTGTGGGTCAATGCCATTGTTTTTTGACTTTGACATTTTGGTCATGCCGCCATGAGTAACTGGCTTACCGTCGCTGCGTAACGTCGCTTCAACAATGCGGCCTTTTTCGTCGCGGCGAATATCCACGTCAAGCGGTGAATACCAAGTAATTTTACCCGAGGCGTCTTCACGGAAGTAACTGTCAGCCAAAACCATGCCTTGGGTTAGCAAGCGTTTGAATGGCTCATCTGAACTCACTAAGCCGGTGTCGCGCAGTAATTTATGGAAAAAGCGTGCATAGAGCAGATGCAAAATTGCGTGTTCAATACCACCAATATATTGATCAACAGGCAGCCAATAGTTGGCTTGCTCTGGATTTAGCATGCCGTCATGAAAATTAGCGCTACAGTAGCGCGCGTAATACCACGACGACTCCATAAAGGTGTCGAAGGTGTCAGTTTCATGTTCGGCTGGTTGACCGTTATAGGTGGTTTTGCGCCAGTTTTCATCGGCTTTAATTGGCGACGTTGTACCGTCCATAACCACGTCTTCTGGCAGGCGCACTGGCAATTGGTCGGCTGGAACTGGAACGGACTCGCCATTCTCTAAGTTCAACATTGGAATGGGGGTGCCCCAATAACGTTGCCGCGAAACGCCCCAATCGCGTAGGCGATAGTTTACTTGGCGACGACCAATACCGCGTTGCTCAAGCTCATCAGCAATGGCATTAAATGCGTTATCGCTGCTTAAGCCGTTGTACTCACCTGAGTTAATGGTTGTGCCTTTGGTGGTAATAGCGCCTGCTGCAATATCTTCTTCGCCGCTAGCTGGGTCTATTACCACTTGAATAGGTAAGTTATAAGCGGTTGCAAATTCCCAGTCGCGCTGGTCGTGTGCTGGTACCGCCATAACGGCACCTGAGCCGTAATCCATTAAAACAAAGTTAGCAACCCACACAGGAATTTCTTCGCCGGTCATGGGGTGAACGGCGCGTACGCCAGTATCCATACCTTTTTTGTCGATGGTCGCCAAGTCGGCTTCAGCCATTTTGGTGTTTTTGATGGATTCAATAAACTGTGCCAACTCAGGATTACTTTGTGCGGCCTGTTGCGCTAATGGATGTTGTGCAGCTACCGCCATATAGGTGACACCATATAAGGTGTCTGGGCGGGTGGTGTATACCGTTAAGTGCTCAGCGCTGTTGACGATAGTGAAGTCAATTTCGACACCTTCAGAGCGACCAATCCAGTTGCGCTGCATGGTTTTAACTTGCTCTGGCCAACCGTCTAACTGGTCAAGATCGCTCAGTAATTCATCCGCATAGTCGGTGATTTTAATAAACCATTGCGGAATTTCTTTTTGTTCAACCAAAGCACCTGAACGCCAACCACGACCGTCGATAACTTGCTCATTGGCAAGTACGGTTTGGTCAATTGGGTCCCAATTGACAGTGGCGTTTTTCTTGTACACTAAGCCTTTTTCAAAAAGCTTGGTGAAAAACCATTGTTCCCAGCGGTAATATTCAGGGGTGCAGGTAGCAATTTCGCGCGACCAGTCATAACCAAAACCAAGTGATTTAAGCTGGTTACGCATGTAATCGATGTTTTGGTAAGTCCACTTTGCGGGGGCAGTTTTGTTTTGGATAGCCGCATTTTCTGCAGGCAAACCAAAGGCGTCCCAACCCATAGGTTGCAACACGTTTTTACCTTGCATGCGCTCAAACCGAGCAACCACATCACCTAACGTGTAGTTACGTACGTGGCCCATGTGTAGCTTGCCGCTTGGGTAAGGGAACATCGACAAACAATAAAATTTTTCTTTGTTTGGGTCTTCGTTAACTGTAAAAACCTGATCACGTTCCCAACGTTGTTGAACCGCCGGTTCTACAACGGACGGATCATACTGTTCCGCTATTTTTTCTGCCATTTGACTATCCGTATAACTGCTTAATTAAAAATTAAAGTGCGTACCACATCATTAACATGACAACCACGCCAAACAACCCGAAAAATGCGTATTCAAGGCGCTCGCGCTGTTGAGTGTCACGGTTTTCATGACGGTGGAAAACAAACATACCTAGGCTAGAAACGCCTAAAGTACCAGAGGCAACTAAGAGTGCGAATAATAGTGCAGCAATTACATTTTCCATGGTGTGTCTCCATGTGGTGACTAATAAAAGGGTTTGAATGTGGCTAGTTTACTGATTTTGCTTGCGCTTGACCACGCCGAAATTGGGGAAATATGACGCCAATCGCAGTAAAACTCCGATTAGTGCAATAAAGCCAGCAAATAACCATGCGCCAAGGCTGCCAATTTTGTGATAAAGCGTTTGCCCAGTAACCACGTTAACTTTCGTACTTAGTGCGGTAGCGGTAAATTGTGGCGCGCGGCCTAATTCGTTGCCGAAAGGATCAACCACCGCACTAATACCATTATTGGTGGCACGTAGCAGCGGGCGGCCAAGTTCAAGGGCGCGCATGCGGGCAATTTGCATGTGCTGGGCGGGGCCGTGAGAAGCACCAAACCAGGTGTCGTTACTCACGGTTAAAATATAGTCGGTGCTGGTTTGAACATTGTCACGCACTTGCTCTGGGAATGCGATTTCGTAGCAAATGGCGCCGGCCAGTTGAAAGCCATTGGCGCGCAAGTTTGCTTGCTGATAATCGCCTCGGCTGAACGAGCTCATAGGCAAGTCAAATAATGGCGCTAAGGGGCGCAATAAGTCTTCAAAGGGTACAAATTCGCCAATAGGTAGCAACTGGTGCTTTTGGTAACGATTGGTATGGCCATGAGCGTACGGCTCGATGATATTGTGCGGTGCGTCTTGGCCAAGCACGATCATGGTATTGAAGTACTCACGGTTTTGATAATCAATAATGCCGGTAATCAGTGTGGTGTCGGTGGCCACCAAGGCGTTGTGAATATTGGTTAGCACATCGTCAGTGTATGGCTCTGGCATGGTCACCGCAGACTCTGGCCAAACAATAATATCGTGGCTGTCGTAATGGGGGCGGCTTAAGTCCAGGTAGGTCATTAACGACTGCCAATGCTGATCGGGGTTCCACTTAATAGACTGCTCAATATTACCTTGTACCAGCAACACGCGAGCTTGTTCACCGGTGTTGTGAATGGGGCTCAGCCAAGGTAGCGCAAACGGCACAATAAGTAACACAAACGCCATGAGGCCAAAGCGCTTCTGTCGCCGTTGAGCCCACATAACCAAGCAAATAGCGATGGCCCATAGCACCGTAGTAATACCGCTGCCACCAAGCCATGGGGCATAGTTGCCCAACCAGCTGTCAGTTTGTGTGTAACCTAATTCAAGCCACGGGAAGCCGGTAAACAACCAACCGCGAAGGCTTTCGGCAATGAGCCAAGTGAGCGGTAACATTGCGATGGCCGCCGACCCAAGCCAACGTTCGGTGAACTTCCATAGGTACAGCGCAAGGGCAGGAAACAGTGATAAATATAGAAAGAGTGCGGCTAGTACGCCAACTGAAGCTGGCACAGGTAGGCCGCCAAACTGGTCGATACTGACGTAAATCCAGCTTAAGCCGGCACTAAACCAACCGAGGCCAAAGTAGTAGCCAATACGCCATGCACCGCTTGGGCTGGCATGGCGAGTTAGCCACAGTAACCCGACCAACACAGGCAGAACTAACCATACCTGTTGAAACGGTGCGTAACTAAAAATTAGGCTGCCACCTAGCAATAACGCAGCGAGTCGGGTCTTGTTGTTCATTTAGTCGGCGTCTACAGCGTTGCCGGTATCCGCAATGGTTACCTGAAGTTGCTGAATGCGGCGTTTATCAGCGCCGGTGACTTTAAAGAGTAGACCACCTAAGGTAAGTTCTTCGCCTATTTGCGGCAAGTGCCCAAAGCCGTGGGCAACCATGCCACCAATGGTGTCGTATTCTTCGTCACCAAAGTTGGTGTTGAAGTAGTCGTTAAAGTCTTCGATGGTGGTCAGGGCTTTGACCGAATACCTTGATTTATTTATACGTCGGATATCGGCTTTGTTGTCTTCGTTGTAGTCCGTTTCGTCTTCAATTTCGCCGACAATTTCTTCCAAAATATCTTCAATGGTGACCAAACCGGACACTCCGCCGTATTCGTCCACCACAATGGCCATATGGTAGCGCTGCGAGCGAAACTCTTTTAGCAACACGTCAACACGTTTACTTTCAGGCACAATAACGGCCGGGCGAATAACATTGGCCAACGAGAACTCGTTATCGGTCATGCCAAAGCCATAGGCTAGAAGGTCTTTGGCTAACAAAATACCTTCAATATGGTCTTTGTTTTCACTAACGACAGGGTAGCGGCTGTGCTGGGCATCAATAACCAGCGGCAAAAACGACTCAACGCTTTGGTTTATATCAATAGTGACCATTTGTGAACGGGGCACCATAATATCGCGTACTTTTAACTCGGCAACGTCAAGCACACCTTCGATCATTTCTTTGGTGTCGTTGTCGATAAGATCGCGCTCTTCGGCGTCTTGAATTAAATCAACTAACTCTTCGCGGCTGTTCGGTTCTCCGGTGAACATTTGCAACAGTTTGGTTGCCCATGTTTTACGCGCAGAACCGTTGGTAGAGTGTGGATTATCATCGCTCATGTGCTGTTTTTGCTCCATTTAATGCTGGCTATCAGCGAAATCATCAGCATAAGGGTCAGCGTACCCTAGTGCCGCAAGAATAGTTGTTTCGAGCTGTTCCATGTGCTCGGCTTCGTCGTCTTCTATATGGTCATAACCTAGCAAATGCAAGGTGCCGTGTACAACCATATGCGCCCAATGGGCTTGAAGTTGTTTACCTTGTTTGTCGGCTTCATCGGCAACAACTGCTGCACAAATAACTAAGTCACCTAATAAATTCACCGGCAGCGGCACTGGCGACTCAAATGGGAACGACAACACATTGGTGGCATAGTCTTTGCCACGGTATTGTTGATTTAACTCGAGACCCTCTTCAGGGTCAACAATACGAATGGTTAATTCTGCTTCTTGTTGGTGATTCACATGCAACAAGGCAGCTTCAACCCAGCTTTCGAACGATGCCTCTGAGGGCAAGTTGTCTGCATTGCAGGCAACTTGCAAGTCTACGCTAACGTTACTCATGATTTTTCGTCAAAGGCCTCGTAAGCTTGCACAATACGTTGCACAACAGGGTGGCGCACGACATCACTGGCTTGAAAGAAGGTAAAACTGACATCGTCTACGTCTCTGAGTACTTCTATGACATGACGTAAGCCAGACTTTTGACCGCGCGGTAAATCAACTTGGGTAATATCACCGGTGATAACAGCGCGTGAATTGAAGCCAATTCGGGTGAGGAACATTTTCATTTGTTCAGCAGTGGTATTTTGGCTTTCGTCCAAAATAATAAAAGCGTCGTTGAGCGTACGGCCGCGCATGTAGGCAAGCGGTGCCACTTCAATAACGTTACGTTCAATCAGCTTCTCAACTTTTTCAAAGCCGAGCATCTCAAACAACGCGTCATAAAGAGGGCGCAAATAAGGGTCTACTTTCTGGGCCAAATCACCAGGCAAAAAGCCAAGTTTTTCACCGGCTTCAACGGCGGGGCGGGTGAGCAATATTCGGCGTATTTCTTGACGTTCTAAGGCATCTACCGCGCAGGCGACAGCTAAATAGGTTTTACCCGTACCAGCTGGGCCTACCCCAAAATTGACATCGTTGGTAAGAATAGCGCGCACATATTCGGCCTGATTATGGTTACGCGGCTTAATTAAACCGCGTTTGGTTTTAATGTGCGTCATTTTCTCAGCTGCTGGGTCATTGTCTGGCGTTTGCTCAAGAACTTTCGCTTGCTGTACAGCTAAATGAACCATTTGCGGAGTCACTTTGCCTGCTTCGCCTTTAACGGTCGCCGTTTCTACATACAAATCGCGCAGAATCTTCACCCCAGCCTGCGCAGTGTGGCTTGGGCCGATAATGCGAAACTCGTTATTGCGATAACTAATTTCTATACCTAAACGGCGTTCGATATGCTTTAAATTTTCGTCTAACGCGCCGCAAAGATCTGCAATGCGGCGGTTGTCGGCTGGTTCTAAATTAAAGTCTAAAGTGCTAACAGACTGACTCAAAGTTACCTCGTTGTGTTAATTTGCTTGGGGCGGTACAAAGGTTGCCACGCCAAGTTCATCAGGTTGTGTACGCGCTTGGCGCGCCAAAATGGTTTGCGGCGCCGTGTCAACGCGTAAGCCCATGTCTGACTCTACACGAAGTACATCGCCACGAAGTGAGTTGACGAACACGTCGGTGATTTTCACGTCAACAAACTTACCGATCATATCGGGGCTACCGACAAAGTTTACAACCCGGTTATTTTCAGTACGGCCACTAAGTTCCATTGGGTCTTTCTTTGAAGGGCCGGTTACCAAAATACGTTGCTCGGTACCTAACATACGGCGTGCATGTGCATGCGCTTGTTGGTTTAAGCGCGCTTGCAGCAATTGCAGGCGTTGTTTCTTGGTTTCTTCGCTAACGTCGTCGGGCAAATCAGCCGCCGGCGTGCCTGGGCGAGCACTGTAAATAAAGCTAAAGCTCATGTCATAATCAACCGCTTGAATTAAGTCCATGGTCGCTTCAAAGTCCGCATCTGTTTCGCCAGGGAAGCCGATAATAAAATCAGAACTCATGGCAATATCAGGGCGTATTTTTTTCAGTTTGCGAATTTGTGACTTATACTCCAGCGCCGTATGGCCGCGCTTCATAAGCGTCAAAATACGATCGGAACCGCTTTGTACCGGCAGGTGCAAGTGGCTAACAAGCTCAGGAATTGTCGCGTAAGCTTCAATAATATCGTCAGTAAACTCCACCGGGTGCGAGGTGGTGTAACGAATGCGATCAATACCGTCAATGGCTGCAACCAAGTGCAATAGCTCGGCGAAACGACAAATGCTGCCGTCGTGGTGCTCACCGCGGAATGCGTTGACGTTTTGCCCCAGCAAGTTCACTTCGCGCACGCCTTGCTCAGCCAATTGCGCTATTTCAAATAATACATCGTCAACTGGACGGCTTACTTCTTCACCGCGGGTGTAGGGCACGACGCAGAAAGTACAGTATTTGCTACAGCCTTCCATGATTGACACAAACGCTGAAGGGCCTTCAGCTTTTGGTTCTGGCAGACGGTCGAATTTCTCGATTTCTGGAAACGAAATATCAACCATTGGCGTATGATGCGTTTGCACTTGCTTGACCATTTCTGGCAAGCGATGCAGAGTCTGCGGGCCAAATACGATATCCACGTATGGCGCACGCTCGCGAATATGGTCGCCTTCTTGCGAAGCAACACAGCCGCCGACACCAATCACTAAGTCTGGATTTTTGTCTTTTAAAGTTTTCCAACGGCCGAGCTGATGAAACACTTTTTCTTGGGCTTTTTCACGAATTGAACAGGTGTTCAGCAAAATTAAATCTGCTTCTTCAGGCTCAGCTGCGACGTCATAGCCATGGGTTGCTTTGAGTAGGTCAGCCATTTTTGCTGAATCATACTCGTTCATCTGACAACCCCAGGTTTTAATAAATAACTTCTTACTCATAAATCTTCGCGCTCACTTGCTCAAATGTGAATGTATGCACTGCCTATAAAAGGCTGCTATTTTAGCCTGAACCACGCTTAACTGCCAACTTTGCCGCCAGTTACTGCTTTACGGCGGGTACGAATAGCTAAATAGCCCGCCACGGTAATAATTCCGGCCCCTAAAATCATGCTTAAGGTAATGGGTTCTTGCCAAAACCAATAGCCCATTAAAGCTGCAAAAATTACCGAACTGTAGGTAAATACCCCCACGCGCGCGGCTGGCGCTAACGAAAAAGCTTTCGTCATTCCTAATTGCCCGGCAACCGCTAAGCCGCCCATCGCCAAAATCGCCAACCAATGCTCGTTGGCAATCGATTCGCCTCGCCATAGTAGCGGAATTGCTGAAAGCACCGTGGCAAGGGTGGAAAAATAGAACACAATTTTACTGGATGATTCGGTAGCTGACATCTGTCGGATCAAGGTTTTAGTAAATGCGGCTAAACAAGCTGCAGCAAAAGCGACCAACACAATGGGTGATAGGGTGGTTTGCGCCGGGTTTAAAAATACGAACACGCCGATAAAACCGATAAAAATTGCAATCCAAGTTTGCGTTAAAACACGCTCTTTAAGCCAAATGCGGCCAATAATTGGAATAATAAATGGCGATAACAGCAACACTAATGTGGCCTGAGCCAACGGCAGGTTGGCTATGGCATAAAAAAACAAATACATGGCAGCTAAGCCGGCTAAGCCGCGGGTTAAATGAAAACGCCAGGCTTTAGTTTTGAAGGCACTTGGCCCCTTACGCCATAACCAAGGCAGCAATACCACAAACGCCATTAAATTACGGAAAAACACCAATTGTTCCGAGGGTAAATCAGTGCTCAAATACTTGACTAAGGCACTAACGCCGGCAAAACAAAGTTCAGCTCCCAAAACTAAGGCTGAAGCAATAACCACTGTGCGCTGCGGGGTGTCCATATGGTCCTTAATAAAAAGGGTATGAAATGAACCGTTATCTTATCACGATCACCTTGCTGACGTTGAGCAATGTTTTTATGACGTTTGCTTGGTACGCACACTTAAAAAACATGGCTGATAAACCTTGGATTATCGCTGCTTTTGCCAGTTGGGGAATTGCGTTGGTGGAATATCTATTGCAAGTACCAGCTAACCGAATAGGTTACGAGGTAATGAACTTAGGGCAATTAAAGATTCTACAAGAGGTGATTACCTTGTCGGTATTTGTGCCTTTTGCCCTGTTTTACATGAAAGAAAAATTAACTTGGGATTATTTATGGGCTGGGCTGTGTATTTGTGGCGCAGTATTTTTTATTATGCGAAGTAAGTTAACTGGATAAGTTAGGCCCTGAAATGAATGTAGTTGTAATTGGCGGTGGCATGGTGGGTGCAGCCGTAGCATTGGCTCTAGCAAAACACAAGCATCGGGTTACCGTTATTGAAGCGGCGCCTGAAGTGATCAGCGAAGGTGACTGGGATTTGCGGATCTCTTCAGTGCACCTGCGTAACGTGCAGTGGCTAAAACAACTCGGCGTATGGCAACACATTCGCAATGAGCGAGTATTTGACTACACCGACCTAGCCGTGCAAAGCCGCGATGGCCAACGCGTTAACTTCTCCGCGGCTGAAATTAACGAACAAAGCTTAGGGGCAATGGTTGAAAACAACGCGCTGCAACAAGCTTTGTGGCAGCAATTACGTGCTAATAAGGTCACAGTTTTATGCGAAACCAAGGTCGAACAGTTTAATTTGCCGGCGCAAACTGTCACCTTCAGCAACGGCGAAAGTTTAGCATACGACCTTCTCATTGGTGCTGATGGTGCGCATTCTCAAGTGGCAAAAGCAGCGGGCATCGGTATTCGCGGTTGGGATTATGACATGCGGTGCTTATTAGCTATTGCGAATGTGGAAAACGAGCTGCCCAGCGCAACCTGGGAAGTGTTTCGCGACAAAGGGCCATATGCGTTGTTGCCACTAAGCCGTCATGAAGCTTGTTTAATAGACTACCGCAGCGAGCAAGAGTGGCAACAACTATGCGCGCAGCCAGAACAAGTGCACCATGAATTGACCGCGACTTTTACGCCCCATATTGGCCCCCATAACGTACTGCGCTTTGCGAGCTTTCCATTACGCCGACAACGTGCATTAAGCTACCATGCCCATCACTCGGTGGTACTCATTGGTGACGCTGCTCACAGCATTCATCCGTTAGCGGGCCAGGGTGTGAATTTAGGTTTTGCAGATGTGCAAGAACTGGCATTGCAGCTCAGTGAACAGCCGTTAAGTGCTGCGCTGCCGGCCTATGAACGAGCAAGAGTGCGTGAAAATCAGCAAATGATGCGCGCAATGGATGCGATTCATGTGGGCTTTCGTTCGGAACATTTGTTGCCGCGAGGCATTGTTGCGGCAGGGTTAGCTGTGGTTGATAAGTTTGCTCCGCTGAAGAGCGCCTTAATACGCAAAGCCACTGGCTTCTAAAAACAAAAGCGATATTAGCTATTAGATATTGGATATCAGAGTGGCAAGCGATATTGGGCACAAAAAAAGCGCTAGTGGATTTTCGCTAATATCTGATAGCTAATATCCAATAGCGCTCTTGCTGTTGTTTGCGGTTCACCATCGAGATGGTGCGGAGGGGGGGACTTGAACCCCCACGAGCGTTAGCTCACTAGCACCTGAAGCTAGCGCGTCTACCAATTCCGCCACCCCCGCAAAAAACAGGGGAAAACAAAAAAAGTGGCTGGGGTATCAGGATTTGAACCTGAGAATGGCGGGATCAAAACCCGCTGCCTTACCGCTTGGCTATACCCCAACACTGGGTGCATCACGAAAACTAAAGACGATTGGCTGGGGTATCAGGATTTGAACCTGAGAATGGCGGGATCAAAACCCGCTGCCTTACCGCTTGGCTATACCCCAACTGTGTATACCGCCTGACAGTTTGAGTTGGTGCGGACGGAGAGACTTGAACTCTCACGCCGTGAGGCACTGGAACCTAAATCCAGCGTGTCTACCAATTCCACCACGTCCGCCCAAAAGGGTCTTGATTGGTGGCTACGGCGAGATTCGAACTTGCGACCCCAGCATTATGAGTGCTGTGCTCTAACCAGCTGAGCTACGTAGCCAACATCAAATTTTTTATCAAACTGCGCTCGTTGAGTGCGGCGCGTATTATGCAAATCAGGGGGAGAACCGTCAACCTCTTTTTCTGAAAAAATCACTGATTTCGGTGTGATTGCTTAAAAAACGCTTTATTTGCTCATTTAATCGACGAGTTGATACGCTACTGTCGACACTACGCGCACAATTTTGATGTGCGGGGTATTTGAGTCGCGATCATAAATACTAAACTGCCCTTGGTCGGCGGTGCGTATTTTGCCAAGCTGGCTATCTGAATGCTCGGCAAAGCGCAAAGCCACTTCGCGGGCGTTGCGTGCAGACTCTTCAATCATGCTCGGTTTAATGTCGTTCAGACCATTAAAATGATATTCCACCTGCGTTTCATAAGCATTACCGCTTAAGCTTACGCCTTTTTTGCCCAACTCAGACAGTTGCTGGCGTAATTCACGCACTTGTTCAACTTTATTGGTGTATACCGTAAGCGTTTGATCACCGGTGTAGCGAAAGCCAACATCTTCGGTTGCCCAACGCTCGGCTAATTTATCGAGTACGTTGGGCGAAGACACGGACAGTTCATTTTCATCGAAGCCATTCACGAGCAAGAACGCACGAATAGCTTGTACGTCTTTGTCTAATTGCTCATAAATGGTGCTTTGGCTGTCGCCGGCGCGTACCACTTTTAAGGGCCAAATGGCGGTATCTGCGGCAACTTCACGCTCAGCAAGGCCTTTTACTTCAACCACACGGTCAAAACTGCGAAAGTTTTGCACACTTTCGGTAAGGCCAAAACTTAATAGCGCCGCGCTAATAACCGCGCCAATGGCGAAAATAATTGCCGAACTTGAAGACTGTGAAGTTGCCATGCAGATACCTCGTTATGCCATAAAAGAACGTGCTACCACGGCAAAGATTCGCCGTTACTGTGTTTAAATTGACCTGTTGTGCTTAAGGTTAGTTCATCAATACGCGCAATTAAACGTTCAGCGGCGGTTTCGGCACTAATATCACCGGCGTTATTCACCATTTCGGTTTGTACGAAACCAGGGTGGAGCATGGCTACCGCAACGCCTGCTTCCTTCAAATCATTCGCTAATGACACACCGGCCGCGTTTAAGGCCGCTTTGCTCATGCGATAACCGTAGTATGCACCAGAGCCGTTGTCGGCCATTGAACCCATGCGGCTAGTGATCATAACCACCTTGCTGCCATCGCTTAAATTGCCACGTAAAGCATCGGTCACTAGCAGTGGGCCCATAGCATTCACGCGAAACTGTGCTTCGATGGTTTGGGTATTTAATGCGCCAAGTTGCTCGCGTTCAAGTAAACCGGCGTTGTTTAATAGAATATCAATAGGTTTGCCGTTGAGTTTATTGGCTAACGCAGCAATGCCGCCACTGTCGGTTACGTCGATACCTTCAATAATATTAACGTTTAATTGTTTGAGTGCGTCTGAAGGCGTGCGACAAACGGCGGTCACGGTATCGCCACGGTTCACAAACTGTTGGGTTAACGCCAGACCAATACCGCGATTTGCGCCAGTAATGACTACGTGTTTAGACATGTTAACTCCTCTTTAATTGATAACTTTTAAATAAGGTTTTTAGGGTCGAGCAACTGTGCAAGCTGTTCGCGCGATAGCTCTGTCATTTCTTCTGCCACGTCGATAATTGGCCGTTGCTGCTTATAGGCCTGCTCAGCAATTTCTGCAGCTTTGTTGTAGCCAATTTCCCGGTTTAGGGCGGTAACCAGTATTGGATTCCGTGTTAAGGCTTGTTCAATACGCTGATGATTAACCGTGAAATCGGCAATAGCTTGGTCCGCCATGGCTCGTGCTGCGTTTGTGAGTAATTCGATACTTTGTAGCTGATTATAGGCCACCACAGGCAGCATGACGTTTAATTGGAAGTTACCTTGCTGGGCGGCCACGCTAATGGTTTGGTGGTGGCCGGCAACTTGAGCTGCCACCATAGCAACGGCTTCCGGTATCACTGGGTTCACTTTACCAGGCATGATACTACTGCCGGGTTGCAGCGCTTTTAGGCTAATTTCACCAAGCCCCGCCAAGGGCCCGCTGTTCATCCAGCGTAAATCGTTGCTTATTTTCATGAACACAGCGGCAAGTGCGTTTAAGTGCCCACTAACGAGCAAATTTAGTTCCTGCCCAGCAATACCGGCAAATAAGTTTTCGGCAGACTGAAACTCTAAAGCCGTGCGTTGCGATAGAAAGTGACTGAAACGGTGGCCAAATTGCTCTGGCGCATTAATACCGGTGCCAATAGCAGTGCCGCCTTGGGGCAGCTGCAATAGCTGTTTAAGGCTTTGTTCAATTGCAGTTTGCACATGTTGAATCTGCGCCTTCCAGGCTTGCAGTTCTTGCGCCATACTCAGCGGCATGGCGTCCATCAAATGAGTACGTCCAGTTTTTATGGTATCGGTGAGTGTGTCAGCTTTTTTGTCAATAACAGCCTTTAAGTGCTCTAATGCAGGTAATAGTTCTCTACTGATGGCAATGGCCGAACTGACTTGAATCGTTGTCGGAATAACGTCGTTACTGCTTTGACTGGCGTTTACATGATCATTGGGATGCAGAGTTTCGTTGTGGTCACGCTGGGCAAGGCTCGCAATCACCTCATTCATATTCATGTTGGTGCTGGTACCGGAGCCCGTTTGAAAAATGTCTAACGGAAAAGCATTGTTAACCGCGCCATCAATGACTTTCTGCGCTGCAGCGGTGATCGCTTTGCCTTGCGCTGATGTAATAATATTAGCTTCAACGTTCGCCATGGCTGCGGCCGCTTTCACATGTGCCAACGCTTGAATAAAGGCGGTGGGAAAGCGTAATTGACTCAGTTGAAAGTTTTGCCGAGCGCGTTCAGTTTGCGCCCGCCAAAGCGCATCTTCAGGAACTTCAATGTTACCCATACTATCTCTTTCAGTGCGTGTAGCCATGACAACTCCTTGATGCATTGTAACTTGTCACTTAGTATAAATTTTTAACAACTCTTAACATAGCATGGGGCCTATATGGCAAAGTTTCAAATTGTGGTCGCTATTTTGTTGGCAGTTGCTGCAGGAAGTTCATCATGGAATGCGCAAGCTCAGTCTTCTTTAACGGTGACGGTAACTGACAAAAATGGTCAGCCATTGCCCCAAGCAGTTGTGAGTGCGGTGAGTGCCGAAGATAGAGAAAAGGTGTCGTCAGTTGCGGTGATGGACCAAGTAAACCGACTGTTCGACCCTTTTGTATTAGTCATTCAGCGGGGCGATAGCGTTTCGTTTCCAAACAGTGACAATATTCGGCATCAGGTGTATTCATTTTCACAAACGAAGCCGTTTGAGTTGCCGCTGTATAGCAACATTGAGGCGCCAGAGATAAGTTTCGAGCAAGCCGGCGTGGTGGTGCTCGGCTGCAACATACATGATCACATGAAAGCATATATTTATGTCAGCCCATATGCGGTCAGTGAAATAACGGATGCGCAGGGGCAAGTTACTGTGCCAGCGGTAACCGAACTTAGTGTTTGGTATCCCGGCTTAGGCGATCAGCCAACAGATGCACTAGCAGTACGCGTAAAACCTGGGCAAACGCTTCTAAATGTACAGTTACCCGTAACACAGCAAGGGCAAAACCCACCACCACCGTCAGCGTTGCAGCAACGGTTTAATCGCTTGAAAAATAATAACTAAAAGGCATGGCCAAACCATGGTGAGGACTTTTCGAACCCGCTTGATTATTAGCTTTACGGCACTGGCTGCGTTAGTGCTTATGGTGTCATTTGGTGCTGTGTGGTTAGCAACCTCACAACAGTCTGAGCGCACATTAGAACGAGAGTTAGAAGTCAGCGAGCGCGTGTTCAATGAGTTAATGGATGTACGTGCACAGCAGTTGCAACAAACCGCCGAAGTTCTTACCACAGACTTTGGCTTTCGTGAGGCGATTGCAAGTAAAGACCAAAACACGATTATTTCCGCATTGGTGAATCATGGTGAGCGCATTGGTACTGACTTGATGGTACTGCAAAGCCCCGTGGGGGAGGAAATTGCAGCCACACACGCCATGAGTTGGCAACCACAAAGCTTAGGCTCGCAACGGGTTAGCGCGCAATTGATGTTAGTGGAAGAGTCAATATTTCAGGTGGTGAGTGTACCTGTTATGGCACCCGACTTAATCGCATGGGCCACGCTTGGCTTTGAAGTTGATGATGAGTTCGCCACCCTAATGCGACAGCTGACCCACGCAGACATTACGTTTATAAATGATTCGTCACGGGCTATTTATGCAACGAGTTTACCGGCGCAAGCGCGTCAGAAAATAGCCTCTGAGGCAACCGAGTTGCCTACTTTATTCGCTTCGCTAAATTTGGCCACGCATAGTAGCGCGTTGGCAGATTTGCCTATCGCTGCAACTGAAGATAGCAACATGTTGTTGGTGTTTAGTGCCGATCGGCAGGAAGCCGCGAGTGAGTTTCGTACGCTGCAGCAGCAATATTTGATTATTGCACTCGCTATTTTAGTTGTTGCTGTGCTACTCGCTGTCTTTACAGCGCGTATGATTTCATCGCCGGTGGCGCAGTTAACGCGTTCCGCAAAACGCTTGGGGCAAGGTGATTATAGCTCACCAATTACGCTGACCCGAAATGATGAGTTTGGGGCATTAGGTCACGCTTTTGAGCAAATGCGCCAAGGTATTTCGGCGCGAGAACAACAAATTGTTTATCAACTAGAGCACGATATACTCACTGGCTTGCCAAACCGCAACTCATTACAACAGGAGCTTGCCTCGAGGTTAAAAAACCAACAGCGCGGTCATGTGGTGCTGGTTAATATTGCGCGTTTTCGAGAAGTGAATGATAGGTTCGGGCAGCTAGTTGGTGATGAACTTCTGCACGCGGTTGCTGAAAGGTTACGTGACAACTGTGGCTCTCATTGGTGGCTTAGTCGTTTGGCTGGCGATGAATTTGTACTGCTTAGTCACAAACAGTCTGAAACAAGCCTAAAAAACTTATTAACACAGCTGCAAGCAGCGTTATCACAGCCGTTTTGGTTAGCTGAAACGAGTTATTTATTAGAGTTTCACGCTGGCTATTTAGCTTTTCCAAATGTCGGCGACGATGCCGATAGTTTATTACGGCGAGCCCAAATTTGTGCGCGTTTTGCGAAGCAACAGAAACAATTTGCGGTGGTTTATCAGCAGGGTATGGACGAGCAACACTTGCGCCGCATTCAAATTGTTCAAGCCTTGCCGTCAGCGGTTCGTGAAAACCGCCTGCAGTTGCATTTTCAACCGAAGTTACGTTGTATCGACGGTGCCGTGATTGGCGTTGAAGCGTTGTTACGCTGGCGCGATGACGCCCTTGGCGTAGTGCGGCCCGACGAGTTCATTCCCTTAGCCGAACAAACTGGCGAAATTAATCGTTTAACGCGATGGGTCTGTATGGCTGCGTTTGATCAGTTGCAGTTTTGGCATGAGCAAGGTCGCCAACTCAGCGTAGCCATCAACTTATCGGCTGTGGATTTACAGTGGGATGAATTAGTGGCGTTTTTAACCGAAGGGGCTCAGCAGCGCGGTATACCGTGTCATTTAGTGACGCTTGAAGTGACTGAAAGCGCGGTTATGTTAGATCCGGAGCAAGCGATTATGCGCTTACAAGAATTACGTGACAGTGGATTCAAAATTGCGCTAGATGACTATGGCACGGGTTATGCGTCACTTGGGCAATTAAAGCGTTTGCCGGTTGATGAGTTGAAGTTAGATAGGGCATTTATTCAAGATATTGTTCATAGTGACGTTGATATGGCCATAGTTCGCTCAACCCTTGCTTTGGCGCACCAACTTGGTCTTGTCACCGTTGCTGAAGGTATTGAGGAACAAGCCGCTTGGCACTTATTGCGTGATTTGCAGTGTGACACTATGCAAGGCTTTTACTTCAGCCGACCGTTGGCCGCGCCGCAGTTTGAGCAGTGGTTAGTCGACTATCAAGCCAACGAACAACTTGTACAAAAGGAAAACCAATGAAAATAAGGATACTTATCGGTGCGGTTTGCTTGTCTATGTCACCCATTGCGGCCGCGGATTTCGGTCGACTATTAGCTACTGGCGGGTTAACTACAATTGAGGGGGCTGGTGGTGGTGGCATTGTGCCATGGGCAACCTTATCGAGTTATGCTGAACAAGGGCAATGGGGTGGAACGCTTGCCTATAACCATGCCAATGTGCGGGACTATCAACTTGATGTTGCTGCGGCAACGTTGAATTACGATAACCGCGTTGAGTTCTCCTATGCGCGACAACGTTTCACGCTTGAAAGCCTAGGCGGTGAGCTTGAACAAGCTATCTATGGGGTGAAATACCGCTTATATGGCGACGTGGTATACGGTAAAGCACCGCAAATTAGCATGGGTGCGCTGCACAAAAAGAACACCACATTCGCATTGCCTAATGCCGTTGGTGCTGCAGACGATAGTGGTACTGATTTTTACCTAGCAGCAACGAAGGCGTGGCTGGACGGCCCTTGGCATCGTACTTGGCTTGCAAATTTAACGGTACGGGCAACGAAAGCAAATGAGATGGGGTTGCTCGGTTTTGGCGGTGACAAAAAAGACGATTACAGCCTTGTTGCTGAAGCTTCGGTAGGTATGTTTATTAATCGCCATTGGATAGTTGGCGTTGAATACCGACAAAAGCCAAATCATTTAAATTTTGCCGACGAACAAGACTGGCATGATGTGTTTGTTGGGTGGTTTCCAACCAAGCGCATCGCTGTTGCATTGGCATACACAAACTTGAAAACAATTGCCGGGGCGCCAGAGCAAAGTGGTGTGTACGGGTCAGTGCAGGTGACTTTTTAGTTATGGTACAAGGTCATAAAAGGAATTGAACAATGCGAGATTTGAGCGTTTTTAGAGCATTATTGTTGATACTAACGGTATTCATGAGCCATCAAGTTGCCGCAAGTTCTGACACCACCGCAACGCGCAGTACCGCATTATATGACGACTTAGGTGGGCATGACGGTATTCGTCAAATGATGGAAACCTTTGTACTCAATATTGCGGAAGACGAACGTGTGGTGCACCACTTCGTTAATGCTGATATTGAGCGATTTCATACCCAAATTAGTGAACATATATGTGAATTAAGCGGCGGCCCATGCATCTATAAGGGTGCTTCCATGCCTGAGGTACACAAAGGCATGAACATTAGCCGAGCAGAGTTTAATGCCATTGTTGAAAATTTAATTACAGCTATGGAAACACATGACGTTGCAGTGAGTACACAAAACCGATTACTTGCTATACTTGCCGCCATGCATAACGACGTGATTCAACGTTAACGCTTTATAACTAAAACAAAAACAAGGTTTTTCCCACCATGATGAAATTCAAAATTCCGCATACGCTGGTGCTGATGATGTACATGATGATCGCAGCGCTGGTGCTAACATGGATTATTCCCGCCGGCGAATTTGAACGCACAGTGAACGACATTGGCCAAAACGTTGTTGCGCCTGGCACCTACAGCGTCCTTGCTGAACAACCGTTGTTGTCGCCGCTTACGTTGTTTACCGTAATTCCCCAAGCACTAGGTGATGCCCAAGGCGTTATATTCTTCGTGCTGCTTATTGGCGGTGTGATGGGCATTTTACGCGCCACCGGTATGCTCGATGCAGTGATTGGCCTGCTACTTGCAAAATTTGCCGACAAAACCGGATGGCTGATTTTGGGCGGTATGCTTACTTTTGGTATTTTTTCTGCGCTGATTGGGGTTGCCGAAGAGTATTTGATTTTCGTTGCCATGCTGGTGGCTTTATGCCGCGCACTGAAACTTGATGGCATAACCGCCATGGGTATTCTCATTGTCGGTTATGGCATTGGCTATGGCTTGTCGTTATTTAATCCGTTCACGTTACTTATTGCGCAGTCTATTGCTGAAGTTCCGCCTGCGTCAGGGCTTTGGTATCGCTTACTGTTGTGGCCGGTTTTATTTGCTATTGGCTTTCATCATGTGTATCGCTATGCCAAGAAAGTAGCCGTAGACCCGTCGGCGTCACTGTTAGCAGACATAACGCCGAAAGCCACCCATGAAACCACTGAATACCCCGCTTTAAATGGCCGGCATAAGATTATTTTGTTCGGTTTTGTTGGCGTGTTGGGCCTGCTGGTGTGGGGCATAAAAGTTCACGGGTGGTACTTAGTTGAACTGAGTGCTTTGTTTTTGGGGTTCGGTCTGTTTGCCGCTATGGTCAGCAAAATGGGCGCTAGCGATGCTGCAAATAAGTTTATTGAAGGGGCTGCGGAACTGACCGCAACAGCATTGCTGATCGGTTTTGCGCGCTCAATTGCGATGATCATGGAGCAAGGCCAAGTTTTAGATACCGTGATTTATTATTTGGCAATGCCAGTTGAAGCCTTTGGTGCGCATTTTGGTGCTGTTAGCATGTTGGTTATTCAAAGTATTTTGAATCTGTTTATTCCGTCAGGCAGTGGCCAAGCATTTGTAACCATGCCAATTATGGTGCCGATTGCCGATACCGCGGGCATTGGTCGTCAAATTGCCGTGTTGGCGTTTCAAATGGGTGACGGTTTAATGAATATGATTGTGCCAACGAACCCTGTGTTAATGGGGATACTGGGGCTTGCCGGAGTTCCTTACGAACGTTGGTTTAAATTTATTGCACCGTTAATGATTAAGTTGATTATTGCGTGTGCTATAGCTATGCTTGTTGCCGTTACAATTGGTTATCAATAAAACAACAAATCAAATCAATTGCTAAAAGGCTGTTTTTCATGGATGTAGCGGCAGCACAATCAACAAAAGACAAGTATTTAGTCAGCACTAAATGGTTGGCTGAGAATTTAACTCAGCCAAACCTTGTTGTTGTTGATGCGAGTATGAGCAAAGTGGTAGGCCGTACGCCGTTGGAATATAACGAACTTACTGTGATTCCGCATGCGCTCGACTTTAAACTTGAGCACAACTTTACCGATACGCGCTCGCCATTACCCAACACCTTTCCAAGTGCTGAGCAAGTGACCTTGCATGTTCAACAGCTCGGCATCAATGCCGACGACACTATTGTTGTATATGACAACCAAGGCATCTACTCAGCCCCACGTGCTTGGCTTATTTTAAAAGCGATGGGGTTTGCCAAGATCTTTATTTTGGATGGCGGCTTACCGCAATGGCTGGCTGATAATTACTCGGTTACTGACAAATATGCTATTCCGAAGGGCCGACGTGGTGACTTCGTGGCGCGCTTCGATCAGAGTTGGCTAGTCAATAAAAAGCAGGTGCTTAAAGCAACGCAATGCGGCGCACATTCCATTATCGACGCGCGCACGCAAGAGCGCTTCTTAGGCCAAAAAGCAGAGCCGCGTGAAGGCATGCGTAGTGGGCATATTCGTGGGTCGTATAACTTACCGTTTTTAAATGTGCTTAACGACAGTAAATTTAAAGATGTTGATGAACTTGAAGAAATGATTGCTGCGCTTATTTGCACTAAATCGCCGAATATTATTTGTACCTGTGGCTCAGGCATTACCGCGTGTATTTTGCTAGTGGCAGCGCTTTTGGCAGGGTATTCAAATGTGCAGTTATATGACGGCTCGTGGGCCGAATGGGGCGCTGATAATCAGCTTCCCATCGGCGCGCTCTCGCAAAACCAGCAACTAGCAACCAGTAACTAATAACCAGTAGCGCTTTGGCTTTTAAACGTTAAAACGGAATAAAATCACATCGCCATCTTTAACGATGTACTCTTTACCTTCTTCGCGGCGCTTGCCGGCTTCTTTTGCGCCTTGTTCGCCCTTGAACTGAATGTAGTCGTCAAAGCCCACGACAACAGCACGAATAAAGCCTTTTTCAAAATCGGTATGAATTTTACCAGCAGCTTGCGGGGCGGTTGCGCCGACAGGAATAGTCCACGCGCGCACTTCTTTTACACCTGCAGTGAAATAGGTTTGTAAGTTCAATAACTGATAGCCGCCGCGAATTACGCGGTTCAAGCCTGGCTCGGTTAAACCTAAATCGGCCATAAATTCAGCTTTTTCTTCGTCGTCAAGCTCGGCAATTTCCGATTCAATTTCGGCACACACGGGTACCACAATCGCGTTTTCTTTGGCTGCAATATCACGTACTTTGTCTAAGTACGGGTTGTTTTCAAAGCCATCATCATTCACGTTGGCAATGTACATCGTGGGCTTCATGGTCAACAAGTTGTAGCTGCGAATAGTGGCTTTTTCATCGTCAGTTAATGCCACTGAACGCGCCATTTCGCCGCTCTCAAGGGCTGGCAATAATTTTTGCAGCACCGCAATTTCAGCCGCAGCCTGTTTATCGCCGCCTTTGGCTTTTTTGCCTTGACGATGAATGGCTTTCTCTACGCTATCAAGATCAGCTAATGCTAACTCAGTGTTGATCACTTCAATATCTTCAGCGGGGTCAACTTTGCCGGCAACGTGCACAATGTTGTCGTTTTCAAAGCAACGAACCACGTGACCAATTGCATCAGTTTCGCGAATGTTGGCCAAGAATTGATTACCTAAGCCTTCGCCTTTTGATGCGCCTTTTACCAAGCCGGCGATATCCACAAATTCCATGGTCGTTGGTACCACGCGTTGTGGATTAACAATTTCAGCCAATTGGTCAAGGCGCGGGTCTGGCACTGCCACCACACCGGTGTTCGGCTCAATAGTACAGAAAGGAAAGTTCGCGGCTTCAATACCGGCTTTGGTGAGCGCGTTAAACAGCGTTGATTTACCTACGTTCGGCAAGCCGACGATACCACACTTGAATCCCATGCTTAGTTCTCTCTCTGTGCTTTAAAACTGTGTAAGTGTTGCTGTGCCGCGCGCATGTCTTGTTGCAATAAAATATCAATGCTACGGCAGGCTTCCGTAATGGTATCGTCCATCAAAGTTTGGTCAGCTTGTGGTGCTTTACCTAGCACCCAGCCGGTAACTTTTGACTTGTCACCCGGATGACCGATACCAATACGTAAGCGATGAAAATCAGGTGTTCCTAAACGTGCGGTAATGTCTTTAATGCCATTATGCCCGCCACTACCACCGCCTGTTTTGAATTTGGCAACACCAGGTGGTAAATCGAGCTCGTCATAGGCCACTAAAATTTCATCAGGCTGAATTTTATAAAAGTTCGCCAAAGTGGCAACAGCATTGCCGCTGCGATTCATAAATTGCATAGGTTGCAATACGCGCAAGTCCATGGCGCCTTTTTGAATGCGTGCGGTGTTACCGAAAAATTTGGTTTCAGGCTGAAGGGTTTGGCCGTACATACGAGCGTACTGCTCGACTAGCCAAAAGCCTGCATTATGACGAGTTTGGGAGTATTCGGGGCCTGGATTTCCCAGGCCCACGAGTAAGCGAATGGTCGACATAAGACCTTATTCAGCGTCTTTTTCTTCTTTCGCTTCTTTAGCGGTAGGAACTTCAGCTGAAACTTCTTCAGTTTCTTCCGCTTCTTTTTCTACACGAGGTGCAGTAATTGAAACCACTGCTTGGTCGTGGTCTTCACCTTTAGCCAGCTCAACTAACTCAACGCCTTTTGGCATGTTCAAGTCAGTTAAGTGCAAGGTTTCGCCTAATTTCAAGTTGGCTACGTCAACTTCTACGAACTCTGGCAAGTCTTTTGGCAAGCAGGTAACTTCAACGTCTGCAATGTGGTGAATCACAACGCCGCCTTCTTCTTTCACGCCAACAGCGCTTGCTTCGTTAACGAAGTGAACTGGTACGTGAGTGTGAAGTTTTTGACCTTTAACAACACGTTGGAAATCCAAGTGAGTCAATTTTGGCTTGTACGGGTGACGTTGAACGTCTTTTAAGATAGCTTCGTGCTTCTTGCCGTCAATAACCAAAGTCAAAATGTGCGAGTAAAAAGCTTCGTGGTCAGCCATGTTGTTCACTTTGTTGTGATCAACAGTAATTGAAACGGCTTCTTTGTCAGCACCGTATAAAATTGCAGGCACTTTTTCCTCACGACGCAGGCGGCGGCTCGCACCTTTCCCTGTATCCGTGCGGAGTTCTGCTTGGATAGTAAAATCGATAGTTGCCATATGGATGGTCTCCGTTAAATAAAAATAAGCCGGCTATTCGCGACCAAATACCCGACGTGTTCCTCAAAAATCTGATTGGGTTTTCAAGGGCGCGGAATAGTACCACCAGCGCCCTTGAATTTCAATCAATACTCGAACATTGCCGAGATTGATTCTTCGTTACTGACGCGGCGTAAGGCTTCAGACAACATGCCGCTTAAGGTGAGCTGATGAACCTTGTCTAGTGCTTTCATTTCTGGTGCAAGTGGAATGCTGTCCGTTACCACCACACGATCAATGTGTGAGTCGCGGATGTTCTCAAACGCAGAACCTGAGAAAATTGGGTGCGTAGCATAAGCAAACACGCGACGAGCACCATTTTTCTTCAGTGCTTCAGCGGCTTTACACAAAGTGCCACCGGTGTCGATCATGTCGTCGACAATAATGCAGTCGCGGTCTTGAATGTCACCAATAATGTGCATGACTTGAGACTCGTTCGCCCGCGGGCGACGTTTGTCAATAATGGCGAGGTCAATATCGTTTAACAATTTAGCAATAGCGCGAGCACGAACCACACCACCGATATCTGGCGAGACCACCACCGGGTTGTGGAAATCTTGTTGACGTAAATGTTCCATCAGTACTGGGCTAGCAAAAACGTTATCAACCGGCACGTCAAAGAAGCCTTGAATTTGCTCAGCATGCAAGTCCACCGTCAAAACACGGTCAACACCGACGCTTGATAAAAAGTCAGCAACAACTTTCGCAGTAATTGGTACCCGCGCAGAGCGCACGCGGCGATCTTGGCGTGCATAACCAAAGTAAGGCATGACGGCGGTAATACGACCTGCAGAAGCTCGGCGTAGGGCGTCGACCATGACGATAAGTTCCATCAGGTTATCGTTGGTTGGCGCACAGGTTGATTGAATAATAAAAACGTCAGCACCACGTACGTTTTCATTGATCACGACACTAATTTCACCGTCGCTAAAACGGCCAACTTCAGCATCGCCTAGTTTGATATATAAACGGTCGGCAATTTTTTGGGCGAGTTCTGGCGTCGCATTGCCAGCAAAGAGCTTCATGTCAGGCACACTAAACCTCAGTCTTGGTTGGTTAGGTTCACAGTTGAAGCCTGCCGCAGTTGCTGGCAGACCGGGTTTTCGTTCAGGCCTCGAGCGACAAATCCTGTCCAGTGTGCGGGCATCCGTTGTAGCGCAGCACGGGCGAGTGTCTCGCTGTCGAATCGGCCAAAAATACAGGCACCGGTACCGGTCAGCCGAGACGGCGCGTATTCTACCAACCAGTCGAGGGCGTTGGCAACTTCTGGGTAGAGTCGTCGAACTAGCGGCTCGCAGTCATTGGTCGTGGTTTCCCAACTCCAGTGCGGCCATTTTAAAGGGCTGTGGTCGCGTTTTAGCTCTGGGTTTTTAAATATACTGGGCGTGCTAATTTCTACGCCAGGGTGAACCACCAAGTACCATAAGCAGGGCGGCTCAGCCAATTGCAAATGCTCGCCCACGCCTTCAGCGAATGCGGCGTGGCCGCGCACAAACACCGGAATGTCAGCGCCTAATTGCAGACCAAGTTCGGCCAGTTGGTCGTCATTAATTGGCAACTGCCACAAATGACGCAGCGCCAGTAGGGTGGTCGCCGCGTCGGAAGACCCTCCACCTAAACCGCCGCCAAAGGGCAGTCGTTTGTCGATGTGAATATGCACGCCATGTGCTAAATGCAATAAGCCGAGCTGTTTTGCGTCATGGCGTAACAATTGGGCGGCTTTGAGGACGAGGTTATCGGCCGACTCTAGGGCGGGCTCGGTGCAACTTAGCGTAATATCAGCGGTTTGTTTGCTGGTAAAAGTTAAGCTGTCGCCAAAGTCCACAAACTGAAACAGCGTTTGTAAATTGTGATAGCCGTTTTCGCGCTGACCAACTATGTGTAGAAATAAGTTGAGTTTGGCGACCGCCGGTAGGGTTAAAACTTCCATTCAGACACCTTCAGTTTTAAACGCCAGGTTTGCGCTGTTAAGTCAATACTATGCGGTACATAAATACCGTTAACAGGCTGATATTGGCGTAATTGTGCGTTCCATAACTGGTCTGCGGCGACCATGACAAAGTCTGAAAGTAGCGCTAATTGCTGGGTGTCAGTGGATTGCAGTTGGTATTTCGTTTCTGCCATGGTGGGTAGTTGCTTACCCATGACCACGCTATTGAGCATGTCGACCGGTAAATCGATATTGAAATACTTCAGCAAAAGCTCTTGAGCATTACGGCCATAATAGCGATTGTCGTCATCGTCAATTAATTCAGCATAGCCGTCACGCTGCTCTAATCGTGCAATAGTACCGCGCAGCGGGTGCGAAAAGCGCATGGTGAGTAATTCAGCACTGTAAAACCAGTCAATATACAGCCCGTGGCGGTCATCTTGACGCAAGTCAAACAAAGCCATTTGGCCGCGCAGGCGCCACTGGTTAAGCTGCTGCAATTGCTGTTGTTGACTATTTATGGCCGCGGCTGCCACCGTGGTATGGGTTGTCGGTTCAGGAACGCTGCTGCAAGCCACCAACCAACTACTTGTGAGTACTACTAAAAGAAGACGTTTCATTCACTCAGGTATCCCTGTTCGCGTGCTTTTCATCATGCGGGCTTTCACGTACAATTGCCAGCGTTTCGCAGTAGTCAGAGGCTCGCAATTTTTTGCTATTATGACCATTTTCGCATTAGGTGTTAACCACAAAACCGCTTCCGTAGCATTACGGGAGCAAGTTGCCTTCTCGCCCGAGCAGTTGCACCAAGCGCTGCCGGCTCTGCGCGAGCAAACTGGTGTGGGCGAAGCGGTAATCTTATCTACCTGTAATCGCACCGAGTTATATTGTCATGGTGCAAGCTCCGCCGATATGCTGGTCGGCTGGTTAGCTGGCTATCATCGCATTCCACTCGAACAATTACGTGAGCATTGTTACACCTACCAAGACGATCAAGCGATTGAGCATTTAATGGCGGTAGCCAGTGGCCTTGATTCGTTGGTGCTTGGCGAACCGCAAATTCTGGGCCAAGTGAAGCAAGCTTATCAATTTGCGCGTAACCAAGCGAGCGTTGGCACGGTATTAGAGCGCTTATTTCAAAGTACGTTCCGAGTTGCTAAAACCGTACGCAGCGAAACCAAAGTAGGCGAAAATGCGGTTTCAGTCGCGTTTGCTGCGGTGAATTTGGCGAAGCAAATATTCGCTGAGTTGCCGCAATCGCGCGTGTTGCTGGTTGGCGCGGGTGATACCGCAGAGCTGGTTGCGCAACACCTAACTGAGCAGGGCGTTAAGCAGTTAATGGTTGCCAATCGTACAATTTCGCGCGCCACAGACGTTGCTGAAAAATTTAATGGTCAAGCGCATACTTTGGGAGAGCTGCCCGAATTATTGCCGCAAGCGGATATTGTGATTAGCTCAACCGCTAGCCCCTTGCCGATTATTGGTAAGGGCTTAATTGAAAGTGCATTAAAGGCTCGGCGCCGACAGCCTATGTTACTGATTGACCTTGCGGTGCCGCGTGATATTGAAGAGCAAGTGAACGATCTTAACGATGCGTTTTTATATACCGTTGATGACTTGCAAGGCATTATCACTGAGAATTTGCGCAACCGTGAAGAAGCGGCTGCTGAAGCGAAAGTGATTATACGTGAACATAGTGATGCGTTTACCGCTTGGATGCGACAGCTTGATCACGTGGATATTTTGCGTGATTTTCGGCAAGCAAATCAGCGCATGGCTGAAGAGCAATTGGCGCGAGCACGGGCGCAGTTGCAAGCGGGTAAGAGCCCTGAAGATGTGGTGCAAGAGTTGACACAACGCTTAACCAAACAGTTTTTACATCAGCCCACGCGTATGATGCGCGATGCTGGCGCCGCCGGTGACTTTGCCACCTTAGCGGTATTTCAACGATTAATAGCAGATGACGAGTAAGGTCCTCACCGCATGATGAATCCTTCGATTATTCGAAAACTAGAAGCTTTATTAGAACGTTACGAAGAAGTGCAACACTTATTGAGTGACCCTGGCGTGATTGGCGATCAGGATAAATTCCGCGCGTTATCGCGCGAATACTCACAGCTTGAAGAGCTGGTGAAATGTTTCACGAGTTATCAACAAGCGCAGGCCGATGAAGCTGCAGCTAAAGAAATGATGCAGGAAGACGACGCCGAAATGCGCGAAATGGCGCAGGTTGAATTAGACGACGCCAAAGCCAAGCAAGAACAGCTTGAGCAAGAACTGCAAATTTTGTTGCTGCCGAAAGACCCGAACGACGACCGTGCTTGTTATTTAGAAATTCGCGCAGGCGCTGGCGGCGATGAAGCAGCTATTTTTGCCGGTGACTTATTCCGTATGTACAGCCGCTATGGCGAGCAGCACGGTTGGAAAGTCAGCATTGTTAGTTGTAACGAAGGCGAACATGGCGGTTATAAAGAAGTGATTGCGTATGTGTCTGGTGATGGCGCTTATGGTCGTTTGAAGTTTGAGTCGGGTGGGCACCGCGTGCAGCGGGTTCCTGAAACCGAATCACAAGGGCGCGTGCATACCTCGGCGTGTACCGTCGCGGTCTTGCCTGAAGTGCCAGAAGCGGAAGCCATAGAAATTAACCCTGCTGACTTGCGCGTCGATACCTTCCGAGCTTCGGGAGCGGGTGGTCAGCACGTTAACCGAACCGACTCGGCCATTCGTATTACCCACATTCCTACTGGCTTTGTGGTGGAATGTCAGGATGAACGCTCACAGCACAAGAACCGCGCCAAAGCGATGTCGGTGTTGCAAGCGCGTATTCAGCAAGCTGAAGATGAAAAACGCCGGTTAGAGGAACAAACGACACGCCGTAGTTTGGTTGGTAGTGGCGATCGCTCGGAACGAATTCGTACTTATAACTACCCACAAGGCCGCGTTAGCGATCATCGTATTAATTTAACGTTATATCGTTTAGACGAAGTACTTGAGGGCGCTCTTGATTTGATTTTAGACGCGATTGTGCAAGAGCATCAGGCAGACCAATTAGCGGCCTTGTCCGAGCATCAATGATTGCATTTACTGCCGGGTTAACGATTCAACAAGCGTTACAACATGCAACGGAGGCGTTGCACGTTCACAGTGAGTCGGCCAAATTAGATGCCGAAGTATTGTTAGCGCATTGCTTGGAGCGTGACCGTACTTATTTAGTGACTTGGCCTGAACGCTGTTTGACAGCCCCACAAGCTGATCATTTTGCCAAACTGTTAGAAAAGCGGCTGGCAGGGCACCCGGTAGCTCATCTGCTAGGTGAACGTGAGTTCTGGTCGTTGCCGCTTTATGTGAATAGCAGTACGTTGATACCTCGGCCGGACACGGAAGTACTCGTTGAACAGGCACTTGATTTAACATTGCCACACAATGCGCAGGTGTTAGATTTAGGAACCGGCACTGGTGCTATTGCATTGGCATTAAAACATAGCCGACCCAATTGGCAGCTGACTGCGGTTGATAAAATGGCCGATGCGGTGGCCCTTGCCAAGCGCAATGCCGAACGGTTGCAACTAGCGATTGATGTTCAACAAAGTGACTGGTTTGCCGAACTCTCGCGGAACAATAAGTATGACCTAGTGGTCTCTAATCCACCTTACATTGATGCTGCTGATCCGCATTTACAGCAAGGCGATGTTCGTTTCGAACCACTCAGCGCTTTGGTTGCAAAAGACCATGGTTTAGCGGACATTCAGCAGATTATTAGCAACGCGCGTAATTATTTGACGACACAAGGTTGGTTACTGATTGAACACGGTTATCAGCAAGCCGCGGCAGTTCGAGCGTGTTTTTCCGATTGTGGTTATACCCGTATCAACACTGTGCAAGACTATGCACAGTTAGACCGAGTGACCTTGGGCCAATGGAGACCTGAGTATGAGCAATGACTTTATCTTTGCGGACGAAGATGAGCACGACGTTGATGCCGACTTAACTGAAGAGAACGGTTGGAAGGTATTGATTGTTGATGACGAGCGGGAAGTACACGCGGTAACGCGTTTAGCGTTAATGGATTTGGTGTTTGAAGGGCGCGGTTTAAAGTTCTTCAGCGCACACTCGCGCGAAGAAGCACAAAAACTCATTGATGAACATGATGATATTGCCATTGTTCTACTTGACGTGGTGATGGAAACCGATGATGCCGGCCTCAAAGTTGCCCAATATATACGCGAGCAGGCAGACAATCATGCCGCGCGTATTGTGTTACGTACTGGTCAACCGGGGCAAGCACCTGAGCGATCGGTTGTTATGAATTACGACATAAACGACTATAAAGCCAAAACCGAATTAACCGCGCAAAAATTATTTACCTGTGTGATGTCGGCTTTACGGTCTTATCGCGATATTTTGCGCGTTGCGGATGAGCGCGACCGTTTGGAACATGAACTCAGCTTTTACCAAAACTGGCTTCGTGAACACCAACCGCAATTACGCCAACAAATAGCTGTTGCTTACCAACGATTAATAGATAATAACGATTAAAAAGGAAATTATTAATGTCTTTTGTAGCTTTAAAACACATGCACGTCACTTTTGTAGCGGTAAGTGTGGTATTATTCATGCTTCGTTTTTTTTGGCTAAGCATTGGCGCCGGCATTGCACGGCAAAAATGGGTGAAAATTGTTCCCCATATTATTGATACCGCATTGCTATTAACTATTGTTGGCATGCTAATTCATTGGCAAATGTGGCCATGGGAAACACCATGGTTGGTGAACAAAGTCATTGGCTTAGTCGGCTATATTTTATTTGGTTTAGTTGCCATGAAAGCAACGACGAGTTGGTTGCGTTATGTTGGGTTTATTGGAGCGTTAAGCTGGATTATGTTCTTGCTTCATATAGCCTTTAGCAAACAAGCTTTGATTTAGAAACAAAAGCGATATTAGCTATTAGATATCGGATATTAGATAAATCCAGCTTTTTTAAGGCTAATATCTAATATCCATTAGCTAATATCGCATTAGCATTTTAAGGGTTTATGCGCTTTTCATATTTAGAACATGTTGCTCACGAAATTCTGCCAACTATTGAAATAGTTTGGGAGATTAGCCGTACCTTTCATAGCGATAGCGACAGCTATGTGAGCGACTATTATCAGCTAATTCGTGATATGGCCGAGCGCCATACCGGCGAAGATGGATTAGAAAAGCTGCAGGCAATTATTCAAGACTTTTACTTTGAGCTTGGTTTTAGTGACGCGCCGGAGCCTATTGTTGGCGCGCAGCGCATTCTGCTTGACCGTGTTATTAGTTATCGCACGGGGTTGCCGGTTAGTTTGGCCTTGTTGTTACAAGAAGCGGCGGCGTACGCGGGTGTGCAAACCGAGTTGGTAGACTTTCCTGGCTATCCGTTATTGCGTTTTGATCACGAGCAGCAAAGTTACTTTGTTGACCCATTGCACGGTGAACTGCTTGAAGGTAAGCAAGTGCAAGAGCGTTTTGAAGATGTGACCGACGATGCAATTGATTTTAGTTGGGACATGTTTGAAGCGGCTGACCAAAAAACCATACTGCAACGCTACTTAACCGAGCTAAAACACGCGATGATTCACGACCGCGCATTTGCAAATGCGTTAACCGTTGTGCACATGCTGTTGGCTATTACGCCCGATGATCCATACGAGATTCGCGACCGTGGTTACGTGTTAGAAGAACTTGATTGCCAACAAGCAGCGGTTGACGACTACCAGTATTTTGTCGAACAATGCCCTGATGACCCAAGCGCACAAATGTTGCGCTTACAACTTGAAACTTGGGCGGCCCCCCAGCACGTCCTTCATTAAAAATAAAAAAAAGAGGGGTTTCTGTGGACAACACTGCATTGATTACTAATGACGGTATTATTTTTGGTTTATTAGCCGTTATTCTCGGTCTTATTTTCTACACACAAGCAAGTGCTAATTCATTTTGGCAGAAATTTTATAAATGGGTTCCGGCGTTACTTCTTTGTTATTTTATTCCTTCATTATTAAACACGTTTGGCATTGTTGATGGCGCCAATACCGGTATTTATCCGTTGGTTATGGATTATTTGCTGCCGGCGTGTTTGGTGCTGCTGACATTAAGTTTAGATTTAAAAGCCATTATTCGCTTGGGCCCTAAACTATTAATTCTATTCTTAACGGGTACTGTCGGTATTGTGATTGGTGGGCCGATAGCATTGTTGTTGGTGAGTATTATTTTTCCTGAAATGCTCGGTGGCGCAGGTCCTGATGCAGTATGGCGTGGCATGACCACCATTGCTGGTAGCTGGATAGGCGGTGGTGCAAACCAAGCCGCTATGAAAGAAGTTTACGAAGTAGGTGGTGAGATTTTCTCGGCCATGGTCACCGTGGATATTATCGTCGCGAATTTATGGATGGCGGTTCTGCTTTATATGGCTGCTAATAATAAGGCCATTGATAAGCGCATTGGCGCTGACACCAGTGCCATTGAAGCCATTAAGCAACGTATGGAGCAATATGAAGCAGAGCACCGCCGTGAGTCGAAGCTGCCAGATCTTATGTTCATTATCGCGGTGGCGTTTGGCGTTACAGGCCTAGCGCACTGGGGTGCGGATGTAATTGCCCCGTTTATTGGTGACCATGTACCGGTATTAAAAGACTTTAGCCTGGACAAGAAATTTTTCTGGTTAATTGTTATTGCGACCACCGTCGGTGTGGCCTTGTCGTTTACTCGCGTGCGCTCGCTTGAAGGTGTTGGCGCGTCAAAATACGGTTCTATGTTTGTCTATATTTTGGTGGCGACCATTGGTTTGCATATGGATGTCACCGCCATTGTTGATGTGCCGAAGTACTTTTTAATTGGCGCAATATGGATGATTATTCATGCGAGCTTAATGCTTATTGTTGCGCGTTTGCTCAAGGCCCCTGTGTTTTATATGGCTGTTGGCAGCCAAGCTAACGTGGGCGGAGCAGCTTCAGCACCGGTGGTGGCCTCGGCCTTTCATCCGTCGCTGGCGCCAGTGGGCGTACTGTTAGCGGTATTCGGTTATGCATTAGGTACATACATGGCCTATATTTGTGGCCAGATCTTGCGTGTTATTGCCGCAGGGTAGGGGCCGCAGGGTAACGGTTAAAAGGATATATCTGTGATTAATACACAAGTGATTAAAGTAGGCGACAATGTGCAGGTAGCAAACCACCTGCCATTTGTTTTGTTTGGCGGCATGAATGTACTAGAGTCGCGTGACTTGGCTATGCGTATTGCTGAGCACTACGTAGAAGTGACTAGTCGTTTAGGTATTCCCTATGTGTTTAAAGCCAGCTTTGATAAAGCCAACCGGTCTTCTATTCACTCGTACCGTGGGCCTGGTTTAGACAAAGGTTTAGAGATTTTCAGCGAAATTAAGCGCACATTTAACGTACCGATTATTACTGACGTTCACGAGCCTTACCAAGCCAAGCCGGTTGCAGAAGTGGCAGACATTATTCAGTTGCCAGCGTTTTTGGCACGCCAAACAGACCTGGTTATTGCCATGGCTGAAACTGGTGCGGTAATTAACGTGAAAAAACCACAATTTTTGGCACCGCACGAAATGCGCCATATTATTAAAAAGTTTGGCGAAGCGGGAAATCACAACGTGATTTTATGTGAACGCGGCAGTAGCTTTGGCTATAACAACCTGGTGGTTGATATGCTGGGTATGGACGATATGAAACAAATGGCGCCGGTGATGTTTGATGCAACGCATGCGTTGCAGCGCCCAGGTGGACGTGCCGATTCAGCTGACGGCCGCCGAGCCCAAGCGGCGGTACTTGCGCGCTCAGGCATGGCGTTGGGCTTAGCCGGTTTGTTTATTGAAGCACACCCAGACCCTGACCAAGCCAAATGCGATGGGCCATGTGCCTTGCCGTTGGCTAAACTCGAGCCATATTTACAACAAATGCAAGCGGTTGACCAGTTGGTGAAAAGCTTCGCACCTTTAGATACCAGCAATTAATCCGCGTCAGCTAACAACACAGCAGCACTGTTAAGGTTTTCGCACTAGATATATCGTGTGAACCTTAGTGTTGCTGTCAGATGTCATCATGCTCTGATAGTCATCGCTATACCATGCTGACTGAACGATCTGGCTGTGAAACTTGCTCATAAAATCAATGGGTGTGTTTGAATTACCAAACTCAATTTCACACACTGTTGTACGGCACTCAATGTGGTTTAAAGATGCCGACTGCAAGTTTTCATTGTTGTCATAAATCAGCCTTAAATTGTCTTCCATCGCATAAGCCCAATCTTGATCAGTCGGTTCGCTTTGCATGCGTTGTTTAACTTCTTCCATGTTGAGCATATTGCGCAACATTTCAGCAAGTTGTTCGTCTTCAGGGCTTGCCCCCGCAGCTGGAGATACTGGCACAAACGATTGCTCCTCCATAGGGGCTGTTGTGGATTGTGTTTCAGGGTTACCGCGAGTTGTCGCTGTTTGAGATAACTCGTTCAC
The DNA here is from genome assembly GCF_001418345.1 of Pseudidiomarina woesei. Classification (GTDB taxonomy): domain Bacteria; phylum Pseudomonadota; class Gammaproteobacteria; order Enterobacterales; family Alteromonadaceae; genus Pseudidiomarina; species Pseudidiomarina woesei. Next base: position 534,569 of record NZ_LIPW01000001.1, on the reverse strand, counting down.
ACCACTGGTATCTAGATTTTTGGCGCTTTCGGCGACTGTGGTTGCAGGGGCTTTAGTCGTTTTGACAACTTCAATTTCTTTCGTGATCGACGGTTGTGACCTTGGTTGCTGCCACAAGAAATAACTTAAAACCGCAATAATGCTTAAGTAAATGACATGAATCCATTTTGACATGTTGAGTATTCCTTTTATGTGCCTATTTATATGCCTATTTAGATGCTTGCGCTAAAGGTCGATCTGCTTTAAATTAAAACGCACGTTTAAAATATGCGTTCTAAACGCGCGCATCCAAAAATAGGGCGCTTTTGTATGGCGAAGCGAGAAACCACGAAAGATAAAATTCTTAATGCTGCCGAGGCGTTATTTGCCGAACATGGCTTTGAGCAAACCTCGCTAAGGCAAATCACCGCTGAAGCGGACGTTAATCTTGCGTCTGTAAATTACCACTTTGGCTCAAAAAAGGCGTTAATTCAAGCGGTCATGGCTCGTTATCTTGAAGTGCTCATGCCAGCGCTAAACGCTGAGTTTGACCAACTTGAACCGCGTGCACAATTTAGCACGCGTGACGTATTTGACTGTTTTCGCGAGCCACTTAATGCGCTGAAGAAGGTGCGCAAGGGCGGGCCAACTATCTTCTTAAGCTTGCTGGGTTTTGCGTATGCCGATATTCAGGGACACCTACGCCGCTACACCATGGAGCATTTTGGCGAAGTAATGCACCGCTTACTTGCTTTGTTACACGTGGCGAATCCAAATTTGAGCCCGGCAGACATGTTTTGGCGCTTGCACTTTGTGTTAGGGGCTTCGGTATTTGCGCAAGTGTCAGGGCCGGCGTTGCGAGAAATTGCCGCCGCCGATTTTGGTGAGTCTATTGCGGCCGACCAAGTTGTCGACCGCTTAATTCCGTTTTTGGCCGGTGGTGTGGATGCACCCACGGCATAATCAGCTATGCTTAACGTAGCTTAATTTGATAGGTGTAATAGCATGGAAATTTTAATTCTCTTAGTGGTTGTAGTGGTGCTGTTGTTTGCGGTGCCGGATATTCGCAAGAGCTTGATTTCACGCCCTGCGTTTGCGTTTTTCAAGCGCGTGTTACCGCCGCTGTCGCCAACAGAGCGCGAAGCAATGCAAGCGGGCGATACCTGGTGGGACGCTGATTTATTCAGTGGCCGACCTGATTGGCACAAGTTTCATCAAACCAAAGCGCCGCAGTTTACCGAAGCAGAGCAAGCTTTTATTGATAACCAGCTAGAAACGCTATTGGGCATGTTGGACGACTTTAAAATTGTCCAAAAAGATGTCGACTTGCCGAAGAAAGTTTGGGATTACATTCGTAAAGAGAAATTCTTTGCCATGATCATTGGTAAAGAATTTGGTGGCCTTGATTTCTCGCCAGCTGCCAACTCACATATTGTGTCACGCATTGCAACGCGTTCCATTAGCGCTGCAGTGTCGGTTATGGTGCCGAACTCATTGGGTCCAGGCGAATTGCTCACGCACTATGGTACCGATGAGCAGAAAAACTATTGGTTGCCGCGTTTAGCTGATGGTACCGATATTCCGTGCTTCGCGTTAACAGGGCCTGAAGCGGGTTCCGATGCTGGCGCTATTCCAGACACGGGCGTGGTGTGCAAGGGAGAGTTTGAAGGCAAAGAAGTGGTTGGTATTCGGCTAAATTGGAGCAAGCGCTATATTACCTTAGCACCAGTAGCCACGGTACTTGGTTTAGCATTCAAAATGTATGACCCTGATGGCTTACTTGGTGAGCAAAAAGATATTGGTATTACCTGTGCGCTTATTCCGACTAGCCATGAAGGCGTTGAAACAGGCGAACGTCACTTACCGCTTAATCAAGCGTTTATGAATGGCACCACCTACGGTAAAGACGTATTTATTCCGTTGGATTGGATTATTGGCGGCCAAGATTATGCTGGCAAAGGTTGGCGCATGCTTATGGAGTGTTTGTCAGCAGGGCGTGGTATTAGTTTGCCGGCGTTAGCGGCTGCAACAGGGCATATGACTGAAAGAATGACTGGTGCCTATGCTTATGTGCGTCAGCAGTTTGGTATGCCAATTGGTTTGTTTGAAGGGGTTCAGGCTGCCATGGGTAAAATTGGCGGCACCAACTACACCTTGGAGTCGATGCGCCGGTTAACGGTAACCGCTTTGTGCGAAGGCAAAAGCCCCTCAGTTATTACTGCAATGACTAAATACCACATGACAGAAATGGGGCGCCAAGTTATGGAAGCCGCCATGGACGTGCATGCAGGTAAAGGCATTCAATTGGGGCCACGTAACTATTTAGGTCACGGCTACATGGCTACACCGGTTTCAATTACCGTTGAAGGCGCCAATATTCTCACCCGTAATTTGATGATTTTTGGTCAAGGTGCGACGCGCTGTCATCCGTACGTATTAGCGGAAATGGAAGCGGCGTCAAATCCAGACGAAGAGCAAGGGTTGAAGCAGTTTGATAGTTTGTTGTTGAAGCATATTAGCTTTGCCGCGGGTAACTTCTTCGGCAGCTTATTCATGGGCTTAACCGGGGCACGCTTTAATGCGAGTCCGATGAGTGGTCCAACGGCGCGTTATTATCAACAGTTAACCCGTATGAGCCGCGCTTTGGCGTTAACGGCAGACATGGCGATGCTGGTGATGGGCGGCGACTTAAAGCGGCGCGAAATGCTTTCAGCACGTTTAGGCGATGTGTTAAGCCATTTGTATATGGCCTCAGCAGTACTCAAGCGCTATGAAGATGATGGTCGTCAAACTGGCGACTTGCCATTTGTTGAGTACGCTATGAGCCATCATTTATATGAAATTGGCCAAGCGTTTAAAGGCTTCTTTGCCAACTTCCCAAATCGTTTTATTTCATGGACCTTACGTTTAGCTATCTTCCCGTTAGGGTTGCATTTCAATAAGCCGTCAGATGAGAATATGCAAGTTATAGCCAAGCAGATGATGGAGCCAGGTTTAACTCGTGATCGTCATACTTTCTTGTGTTTCTGGAAGGACGACCCGAAAGATATGACCGGCCATATGGAACTTGCGTTCTTGGCCATGCGTGAACACGCAGATATTTATAAGCGTATTCGCAAAGCCATTAAGCGCGGTGATATTGCTGAAGACTTAAGCGGTGAAGACTTAGTGAAAGCGGCGCGTAAAGCTGAAGTGATTAGCGCAGACGAAGCCAAAGCGTTTAAGAAAACGGAGCAGTTGCGCATGGCTGCTATTGGTGTTGATCAATTTGCGCCAGGCGTTATTGAAGGGCGTAAGTTCTAAACATTTAATGCTGAACAAAAGAAAAGGGCTTACCTGGTGTAAGCCCTTTTTTTATTTTGCTGTAACTAGTAACTGATACGAAGTTACACACCAATTGGCTTATAGCGCGTGCGGTGTGGTTCCATGGCTTGTTCGCCGTGGGTTTTCTTCATGTATTCTTCGTAGTCGGTGTAGTTACCTTCGTAGAAGTTGATTTGCCCTTCGTCGCGGTAATCCAAAATATGCGTGGCGACACGGTCAAGGAACCAACGGTCGTGCGAGATCACCATGGCAGAGCCCGGGAATTCCAGCAATGCTTCTTCAAGTGCACGCAAGGTTTCAACGTCAAGGTCGTTGGTTGGTTCGTCTAACAGCAACAAGTTACCGCCAGCTTTTAACAGCTTAGCTAAATGCACACGGTTACGTTCACCACCCGATAACTCACCGATTAATTTCTGTTGGTCGTTCCCACGGAAGTTAAAGCGGCCAACATAAGCGCGGCTGTTAATTTCGAAGTTACCAATACGTAAAATATCTTGGCCGTCGGAGATTTCTTTCCAGACGCTGTTTTTGTCGTTCATGTCATCACGGAACTGATCGACACTTGCTAATTGCACGGTATCACCAAGCTCAACGGTACCTGAGTCTGGCTGTTCTTTGCCGGTGATCATACGGAACAAGGTTGATTTACCAGCGCCGTTCGGACCGATAATACCGACAATGGCGCCCTTGGGAATGCTAAAGCTTAAATCGTCAATGAGTACGCGGCCGTCGTAGGCTTTCTTAAGATTTTTAACCTCAAGCACTTTGTCACCCAAGCGCGGGCCCGGTGGAATAAAGAGCTCGTTAGTTTCATTACGTTTTTGATAATCACCGCTTTGTAGCTCTTCAAATCGCGACATGCGTGCTTTGCTTTTTGCTTGGCGGCCTTTCGGATTTTGGCGAACCCATTCAAGCTCTTGCTTGATACTACGTTGGCGTGCTTTTTCTTGTTTCTCTTCTTGCTCTAAACGTTTTTCTTTTTGCTCAAGCCAAGATGAGTAGTTACCTTCCCATGGAATACCGTAACCACGGTCAAGTTCAAGAATCCAACCCGCCACGTTATCTAAGAAGTAGCGGTCGTGGGTGATGGCCACAACAGTGCCGTCGTAGTCATGCAAGAAGCGCTCTAACCAAGCGACCGATTCGGCATCCAAGTGGTTGGTTGGTTCGTCAAGCAACAACATGTCAGGCTTGCTGAGTAATAAACGACAAATAGCAACACGACGACGCTCACCACCCGAAAGCACCTTTATTTTTGTGTCCCACGGCGGCAGACGCAGTGAATCGGCTGCACGTTCCAGCATATTATCTAAGTTGTGGCCGTCTTTGGCTTGAATAATAGCTTCCAGTTGCCCCTGTTTCTTGGCCAAAGCGTCAAAATCTGCGTCTTCTTCTGCATAGGCCGCATAAACTTGGTCAAGTTCGGTTAAGGCGTTTTTCACATCAGCAACCGCTTCTTCTACGGTTTCGCGTACCGTTTTTTCTTCATCTAATTGCGGCTCTTGTGGCAAATAGCCAATTTCAATGCCAGCCAAAGGGCGTGCTTCACCTTCAATTTCTTTGTCCACGCCGGCCATAATGCGTAATAGAGTTGACTTACCGGCACCGTTTAGGCCGAGTACACCAATTTTCGCACCAGGGAAAAATGATAATGAAATGTCTTTCAGAATAGTCTTTTTCGGGGGGACAACTTTGCCAACCCGCGACATGGAGTAAATATATTGTGCCATAGCAGCGTTCGTTCCTTTTTAGGTCTAATGATTAGACTAAATTACTAAGCGGTTATTTTAACCCTTAAGTTGGCGCTAACCCAAGTATATTGGTAAACTAGCGCCACTATTTTTGTTAACCCCCGTGGATAACAGGTTCGAGTTAGTCCGTTTGTGAAGTCAGGAGCCCCAATGTTGAAACATGAAATGAATATTGCCGATTATGATGCAGATTTATGGCAGGCAATGACTGGTGAAGTGCAGCGCCAAGAAGAGCACATTGAATTAATTGCCTCAGAAAACTATACCAGTCCTCGGGTACTTGAAGCGCAGGGCTCACAGCTGACTAACAAATATGCCGAAGGCTATCCTCATAAGCGTTACTACGGCGGTTGTGAATACGTCGATGCGGTAGAAGATTTGGCCATTGAACGAGCAAAAGCATTATTTGGTGCGAAGTATGCCAACGTTCAACCACACGCGGGTTCACAAGCAAACTCAGCGGTATTTCTCGCGTTATTAAACGCTGGCGACACAGTGTTGGGTATGAGCTTAGCGCACGGTGGCCATTTAACCCACGGTTCGCACGTGAACTTTTCCGGTAAATTATACAATGCCGTACAGTACGGTTTGGACGAAACTACTGGTGAGATTGACTACGCCGAAGTACGTGAATTAGCACTAGAGCACAAACCAAAAATGATTGTGGCTGGCTTTTCTGCCTATTCAGGAGTGGTTGATTGGGCTAAGTTCCGCGAAATTGCTGACGAAGTTGGTGCCTACTTGTTAGTAGATATGGCTCACGTAGCTGGCTTAGTGGCTGCTGGCTTGTATCCAAACCCAGTACCATTTGCCGACGTAGTCACCACCACCACCCACAAAACCTTAGCTGGCCCACGTAGTGGTTTAATTTTGTCGGGCAAAGACGACGAAGATTTACATAAAAAATTAAATAGCGGTGTGTTTCCTGGCAGCCAAGGTGGCCCACTGTGTCATGTGATTGCGGCCAAAGCTGTGGCATTTAAAGAAGCTATGGAGCCTGAGTTTAAAGCGTACCAGCAGCAGGTGCTTGATAACGCCAACACCATGGTGAAAGTGATGCAAGACCGTGGTTACAAAATTGTCTCAGGTGGCACCAAAAACCACTTGTTCTTGGTTGATTTAATTGACAAAGATATCACCGGTAAAGATGCAGACGCGGCGTTAGGCCGTGCCTATATTACGGTGAACAAAAACTCTGTTCCGAATGATCCGCGCTCACCGTTTGTTACTTCAGGTTTACGCTTAGGTACGCCGGCGATTACCCGTCGTGGCTTTAAGCAAGCCGAAACTGAGCAAGTAGCGAATTGGATTTGTGATGTGCTGGATAACATGAACGACGAGTCAGTTATTGAACGTGTGCGTGAACAAGTGAAAGCACTGTGTAAACAGTTCCCTGTTTACAAATAACGAAGACCAAGGAAGCAGCCTATGCATTGTCCTTTTTGCGGAACACAAGACACCAAAGTTATCGACTCGCGGTTAGTGGCCGATGGCGCTTCAGTGCGACGTCGACGTGAGTGCAGTGACTGCAAAGAACGGTTCACCACGTTTGAAACCGCGGAATTGATCATGCCTCGTGTGATCAAGTCTGATGGAACGCGAGAGCCGTTTAATGAGGACAAATTACGCAACGGGCTGCTTCGCGCTTTAGAAAAACGCCCAGTTAGCTTAGAGGCGATGGAGCAAGCGATTCATAACGTCAAGTCGGCGCTGCGCGCTACGGGTGAGCGAGAAATTACCAGCCAGGTTATCGGTGGTTTAGTCATGGAAAACCTCAAAGCCCTCGACAAAGTGGCCTATATTCGTTTCGCTTCGGTATACAGAGCCTTTGATGATATTCGTGAGTTTGGCGAGGAGATAGCACGTCTCAATGACTAAGCCACGAGTGAACCATCAGTTTTACATGCAACGCGCCCTTGAGCTTGCCGCTCAGGGGCGTTTTTCAACGCATCCGAACCCAATGGTCGGGTGTGTGATTGTTGCCAACGGTGAAATTGTTGGCGAAGGTTGGCATGAGCGAGCTGGCGAACCACACGCAGAAGTGCATGCGTTGCGCCAAGCCGGTGAGCGAGCGCAAGGTGCCACCGCTTATGTGACGTTGGAACCGTGTAGCTACTTTGGCCGCACGCCGCCGTGCGCCGATGCGCTGATTAACGCGGGGCTGAAGTGCGTGGTGGTGGCCATGCAAGATCCAAACCCGCAAGTAAGCGGTGAGGGCATTGCGCGCCTGCAAGCGCAAGGTATTGACGTAAAAGTTGGGGTGCTTGAGCAGGACGCGCGCCGGCTCAATAGCGGGTTTGTGTCGCGTATGCAACGCAAACGTCCGTGGGTGCGGGTAAAAATGGCGGCTTCGTTAGATGGGCGTACTGCGCTTGCGAATGGAGCGAGCCAATGGGTAACTAGCAGTGATGTACGCAACGACGTACACCGCTGGCGCGCGCAAAGCGGTGCTATTTTAAGTACCGCAGAAACCGTATTGGCTGACCAAGCGCAATTGACCGCACGGCATCAGCAAGCGGTGTTACAGCCGCTGCGGGTTATTATTGATTCCCGTGGTTTGCTAACCGGTGAAGAAGTTGTGTTTTCGAACACCGCCCCAATTTTATTGGTGCACGCGCCTGATACTCAGCGTTCGGTTGAGAGCGCCGCGCGCTGGCCCGAGCATGTGCAAGTGGTGACAGTTGAGCGCACCCAAATTGGGCATATTGATTTAGCTGAATTACTGCACACTTTGGCAGCACGTGAAGTGAACTCCGTGTGGACCGAGTGTGGCGCGCAATTGGCTGGCGCATTGATTGAGGCTGAGCTAGTCGATGAATTGATTGTTTATTTAGCGCCTAAACTTATGGGGCATACCGCCCACGGGTTGCTTCAGTTACCGCCATTTGAGGCGATGAGCCAAGTGCCAGAACTTAAATTTACTGATGTACGCCTAGTGGCTGACGCGTTGCGAATTGTCGCCGTGCCGCACCGGGTGAGAGGAGACATATTGTCGTGAATAACGTGTTAAATACAGACGCTTCTACACTCAATAGTGCTGCAGAAATTATTGAAGATATTCGTCAGGGTAAAATGGTTATCTTGATGGACGACGAAGACCGTGAAAACGAAGGCGATCTTATTCTTGCTGCTGAATGTGTCACACCCGCGGCAATTAATTTTATGGCCCGTTACGGTCGGGGCTTGATTTGTCTAACGCTTACTGAAGATCGTTGTAAACAACTACGCTTGCCGCTCATGGTTGATCAAAATAACTCGCCATATGCCACCAATTTTACTGTCTCTATTGAAGCCGCCGAAGGTGTCACCACTGGTATTTCTGCGGCGGACCGCGCACGCACGGTGCAAGCTGCGGTGGCGAAGGATGCAAAACCGGCCGATTTAGTTATGCCTGGCCACATATTCCCACTTAAAGCCAAAGCTGGCGGTGTTTTGAATCGTGCCGGACATACCGAAGCAGGCTGCGACTTGGCGCGTTTAGCGGGCTATGAGCCAGCCGCTGTTATCGTCGAAATTTTGAATGAAGACGGCACCATGGCGCGGCGTCCAGACTTAGAGAAATTTGCGGCTGAACACGACATTAAAATTGGCACCATTGCCGACTTAATTGAATACCGCTCGTTAAAAGAGAAAACGGTTGAGCGCAAAGCGCACTGCAAACTCCCAACCGCTTATGGCGAATTTGAACTGATAACCTATCAAGACACCATTGATAAACAAGTGCATTACGCGCTAGTGCATGGTGAAATTAGCGCCGAAAAAGCAGTGAATGTTCGGGTGCATTTGCAAGACACTTTTAACGATTTGTTCGCGACAGAGCGCGCAGCGAAGCGTAGTTGGCCGCTTGGCCATGCGATGAAATACATTGGCGAAAACGATGGCGTGTTAGTGGTAATTGGGCGTCAGCAGTCGTCAGACGATATTCTCGAGCAGGTGATGAGCTTTGCTGCCGAAGACCGTGGTGAAGTAAAACCGAGCGCCGCCGCTTCAAATGCATCGCGCAACGTAGGTATCGGTTCACAAATATTAGCCGACTTAGGGGTTCATGACATGCGTTTAATGAGCTCACCAAAACGCTATTCGGCGTTGTCTGGTTTTGGTTTGGAAGTGGTCGACTTTATTGAAGATACCCAAGCCGACGGCGAGTAAGCAAGATTAGTTGTTAGCGATATTAAGCACCTGCTGCCACAGTTGTTCATTGGTGGGAGCAGGGTGGCCAGCGAGCTTCGCTTGGCGCACAACAAAGCCATTTAAATAGTCAACTTCAGTGGGCCGGTTCAGGCGCACATCCATTAACATTGACGAATAATTGTTCGCGGTGTTTTTGATGACATGATGCGCTTGAGCGACTAACTCTTCGGCACCCAACTGCACCCCAAAATAGGCTGCTAACCAACAAATCTCTTGTGCTGCCTGTAATTGTACGGCACTTATATCATGGCTTAGCAGTTCGCCGTTGCGACAGTTGTGAAGAACCGTAAACGGATTAATTAAGCAATTAATGGCAAGCTTAATCCAGCGTCGCTGATGAATTGCTGGGCTCCAATTTAATGGCGGTAGTGCGTTGTTCAGCACCGAAAATACTTCAATAGGGCGAGCGCTTGAAGCGCGCTCTACTTGCGCCCAACCAAGCCAGCTTTCGCCCATTCCGGCGTGAATAACTTCGTTGTCATGACGATAAGCACCGTGTGTGGTGACCCAATGAAGGGTGTTTGGCGGCAGCAGACTTGCTTCGTTATCAAGCATACCGTTGTAGCTGACGATCAATGACGAGCCAGGTGGTAAATTTGCGCTGTTTAATTGCTTAAGCACGGCTTCTACTTGGTAGGCTTTTACCGCGGCAAAAACTTGTGTGGGTTGGGTGAGCGGAAACTGCGCGGTGTTAAATTCCATTTGGTGGGCGTTGTAAAGCAGCTGAACCTTTGCTTGGTCATGACGCGGCTTAACAACCACGTGCTCACCAATGCGGCGCAAATTTGCAGCCATTAAGCTGCCAATAGCTCCGGTACCCACCACTAGCCAATGCATTTAGTTGAGCTCCCGCTGGTAATTTTGTTCGAGCCGCGTTAACGGCTTGCGCAACGCCAGTAAGATTAACAAACTTGGGGTTACCATGATTGCTGTGAGAATAAAAAACAATTGCCAGTCGCCGTTTAGCCAGTTAACAACGTAACCACTGTAAGAAGAAAGCAGTGTACGCCCAAGATTTCCAAGCGACGCAAATAACGCATATTGGGTGGCGGTAAAGGCGCGATTACATAACAAGCTAATAAAGGCCACAAAAGCCACGGTTGACCAGGCGGCGGTAAAGCCGTCGATGATTACTGCAGCCAGCAAGAGGTTTGTGTCGGGCCCAACACCGGCTATCCAAGCAAACATTAAATTTGATGCCGACATGGCAATACCGCCAGTAAGTAGGCCGCGCACAATGCCAAGCTTCAAGTTAACAAAACTACCTAAAATGGCGAAGATAATGGTGACCCACCAGGTGACCATTTTTGAATACACGGCAATATCGTCGTTGCTAAAACCGATTTCTTTGTAGAACACAATAGACATGCGGCCAAGAAAGGCTTCGCCAATTTTAAACAGAAAAATAAACGCCAGCATACCCAAGGCTAACCGCCAACCGCTGCGTTTAAAATATTCGGTTATCGGCTCTACCAAAGTGCTTAGCAACCAGTCTTGCCAGCGGTTGAACTGGGGAATAGAGGGGCGGTAGCGAGTTGATTCACGGGTAGCCATAACAAACAAAATTTGTGCGCCAATAACAAAACACAATACTGTGTAGGCGTCTTGCCAAAATAAGTTGGTGCCATCAACTAAGAAAAATGGGATAGCGCCAAGCCCACTGTAACCGCTCCACCAACCGGCGGTGGCCATGGCCGCCCCGGCCGATTGTAGACGTGCCTCGTGCGGGCCAAAGGTTTCAATACGATAGGCATCAATGGCCACGTCTTGAGTTGCTGAAAAGATAGCTATGACGAGTGCCATGAGCGCCACCCACCAAATATCTGTGATCACATCAAGTTGGGTTAGGGTTAGCGTAGCGGCCAAAATAGCGAATAAACAAAGCAGCATCCAGGCGCGGCGTTGCCCAAACCAGAGCTGCAACTTCGGCACTTTGACGCGGTCGACTAATGGTGACCACAAGGCATTGACCGAGTAGGCTACAAATACCACACCAAATAGCCCTATGGCTGAGCGGTCTACGCCAACTTCTTGCAGCCAAGCTGACAGCATGGAGCCGATAAGCACCCATGGAAAGCCGCTAATAACGCCAAACCCAAAGATAACCCAAATACGCGGTTCGCGATAAATGCTGAAGTCTTTATACCAAGGCTGTGATGAGGTCATGGGGCCTACTGTTGCGGTAGAATTTCTATTTTCTTAAGTATCGGCGGGTTTTTCGGAACATTCGGCCAACCGGTTTGCTTGTGATAGAACTCGGTTTCCACCGCTGCCAATTTTTCTAGCACCGCTTCACCTTCAACAACCCAGCCAAACACAGCGTAGCCCCAGCCTTTGGTTGACGGATTAAGTGACTCATTGTCATTCACATTAAAATAGAACTGACGCGTTGCGGAGTGCGGGTCGTTGACGCGGGCCATTGCAATAGTGCCGTAGTTATTCAACATACCGTTGCCAGACTCGTTGAAAATAGGGTCAAACATGGTTTTGGCTTCAAAGCTTTCAGTGTAACCGCCACCTTGCACCACAAAGCCAGGAATAATGCGATGAAAAATAGTGTTGTTGTAGCTGCCGGCTTGCACGTACTGCAGAAAATTTTCCACGGTAATAGGTGCTTTGGCGCGGTTTAGCTCAACCACAATGTCACCTTCTGTGGTGACAAACTTTACTTTAGGGAATAGGTTATTTGGCTGAACTGTATTTGCATTGGTGTTTGCAGATGTTACGAATAGAGCCGTAAACACAATAAAAACAGCTAGTTTTATGGCAGTTCGCATGATTAACCTCGAGCTTTTAAAATGACAAATTTACTGTTTTGTGCAACTTGGTGCACTTGCTTAAATAAACGTTTCAAAGGCTGATAATAGGGTAAATGACGGTTGGCCACTACCCATAGTTCACCGTTTTTACGTAAAACTCGCTTACTATCGCGAAACATTTGTCGGGCAATGTGCTCGGTCACTGCGTGCTCTTGATGAAACGGTGGGTTGCAGAGAATGAGATCGCAGCTGTGATCGTGTTGCTGGGCCAAACAGTCATCAACTTGTGCCTTATAGTGCTCTGTTGTAGCTGCAAGTGCGCTGGTCAGGTTTTGCTCTATATTGGCGCGCGTCGACGCAATGGCTAAGAACGACTCATCAACCCAGGTGATCTGGCTAGCGGGCGATAATTGGGCGTAGCGCAGGCCAAGTACGCCGTTACCACAACCCAAATCAATAACTCGTTCAGCGCCACTTGGGGGCATATTGCTGAGCATAAATCGAGCACCAATATCCAGCTGGTTGCGTGCAAAAACACCTGCATGGTGTTGTAGCGATAGGTTAAATTCGGGCACCTGCCAGGTGCTAACAAACTGCTCAGTATAGATAGGTGTTGAGCGTAGTTTGGCACTTAATGTGCGGCATTTCCGTTGCATCAGTGAAACATCGACATCTGTGCAATATTGGTCAAATAGCGCACGCACAGTGGGTGTAAACAGCTTACTTTTCGCCGCCGCAAAAAGCTGGGTGCCAGGGGATAATTCAGCAGCTAGTTTTGCTAATTGAAATTCAAGTAGACTTTGGCTTTTAGGTATTTTTATATACACCACGTCCGTGGCTGCGGGCACACTGTCAAGCGGCGACAGCGGCTGTAAGGTATCCGGTAGCTGATTGCTGGCTAAGTTGGCATACCATGCACAATGGCTTACGTATGAGTCAGCTTGACTGGCAACAGGTAAGCCCGCCAAAGGAAGCAGCAGGGCACCGAATTGATCATTAACGAGCAATGGATGCTGGTCGTCGCGTTGCGCCAAAATGTCATGCAATAACTCATCTGCAGCGTCCCAAGCTTGCAGCGGGTCGTGACTGCGAACGGGGTAGCGATTTAGTTGCCACTGTCCCGCGGCGCTTCGAAGTGTTGTCATGACTTAACCTTATCAATTTTGTTTTCCATGCACTTTTGTAATGGTCGGACATTTCACCGCCAAACATTCGTGCTATGATACCGAAAAACGACAGGTGACTATAGGTTTTAACACGTGAAAATATATGCAGAAATTACCGGCTGGGGTAAGTGTTTACCGCCAGCTGTGATGACCAACGATGATTTAGCAACTTTTCTTGAAACGTCAGATGAGTGGATTCGTACTCGCACGGGCATCGAAGAACGACGGGTCAGCGAAGTTGGCACCTCAAAGCTAGCCACCGTTGCCGCGCGCAATGCACTTGCCGCTGCCGGTTTAGAAGCTGAAGACATCGATTTGATTATTGTTGGTACCTGCACACCTGACGAAATCATTCCTAACGTAGCTTCGGCTGTACAGCGCGACTTAGGTAATAAAACCGCAGCTGCGTTTGACTTAAACGCCGCCTGCAGTAGCTTTTTATATGGTATGCACTATGCCACTCAAGCCATTCGCACCGGTGCACACAAAAAAGTATTAATTATTGGTGCCGAGCGTTTAACCCGAATTCTTGACTGGACCAAGCGCGAGAGTGCGGTGCTGTTTGGTGATGGCGCTGGCGCTATGGTACTTGAGGCGAGTGAAAACGAATGTGGCTTGCTGGCCTCTCATGTCACTTGTGACGCCGACGCACGTGATGTATTGGCGCTTGAGTTTGGCATGAGTTTTGACCGCTTTGGTTTCGACGGTATTATGCCCTTCAACTTTGTTGGCCAAGAAATATTTAAACGCGCGGTTAAAGGCATGAATACAGCCGTGGAAAAAGTATTTGAAGAAACCGGCCTAACCACTGACGACATTGACTCGTTAATTCCGCACCAAGCGAACAAGCGTTTAATTGATTACCTTGCCAAAATGTGCAAAGTGCCGGAAGAAAAAACAGTGATTAATATTCAAAAGTACGGCAATACGTCGTCTGCCACGCTACCGATTGCGTTTTGTGAAGCGGTGGAGCAGGGCATTGTTAAACCCGGTGATACAATTGTCTCCGCGGTGTTTGGTGGGGGGTTAACCTGTGGCGCCGGCATTATTAAGTGGGGCCAACGTGTTACGCCAATTCGTGACAACAACGAGCAACTACCAAGCCAAGGCAAATCAGCGTTGGATTTAATTTTACCGTTACACGAAGGTACTAAAGCAGCTTGGGAAAAACGTGGCGATGAGTAATTTTGTCAAAGAGGAAGTACGCAATAATGTGTTATGGCTCACTTTGTGTCGCACCGACAAGAAGAACGCCTTAACGCAAGATATGTACACGGCCCTAAGCGCGGCTCTGCAAGCTGCTGAGCGCGATGGCAAAATAGCCGCCGTGGTGCTAACTGGTGAGGGTGATAGTTTTACTGCTGGCAATGACCTGCATGATTTTCTAGCCATTGAAGATCTTGACGATAGCGCGCCGCCATTTGAATTTTTGTATACCTTAAGCCGACTGAGTGTACCTTTAGTGGCCGGTGTGAACGGCTTGGCCATAGGTATTGGCACCACTATTTTGCTGCATTGTGACTTGGTTTATGCAGCGGACGACGCGGTATTCGCGCTGCCATTTATTAATCTGGGTTTGGTTCCTGAGGCCGCATCAAGCCTGTTACTACCACAAGCTTGTGGGCATTTGCGTGCGTCTGAACTGCTATTGCTAGGTGATAACTTTAATGCGCAAACAGCGTTGGAATATCGCTTAGTAAATAAAGTAGTCCCTCGTGCAGCATTGCAAGATACCCTAGAACAGGTTGCCGATGCATTAGCAGCCAAACCTCATGGCGGTTTACGTGCAGCGAAGAAGCTAATCAAGCAACCGGCCGAGCCTGTTGCTGATCGTATTGAGCGTGAAGCTAAAATTTTTGCCAAAGCATTAAGCTCTGAAGCAGCTCGTCAAGCGATTGCTGAGCGCTTAAATCGCAAGAAATAATCGAAATCGTTTATTTAATCGGCAGTCAGTGTTTAGCGCCTTGCTAGCCGACTGCCTTTGCGCGATAATGCCCGCCGTTATGGTGACCTCATTGGTCCCCCCGCAACACGAACTGGCGAACCCGGTCAGGCCCGGAAGGGAGCAGCCGTAGTTAGGGATGTGGGTGCCGGGGTGCTGGCTGGTGAGGTCGCCACCCAATCTTGTTAGAATCAAGAGCGATATTAGCTATTTGATATCAGATATTAGACCAGTAAAGACTTGTGTTTCTAATATCAAATATCCAGTATCTAATATCGCTTTTGCTTTTCTAACGAGGATGACATGCCAAAGAATGTGAAGCCGGTTTATTACGGCGACTACCTGCAACTCGACAAATTGCTTGATGCACAATCACCCCACAGCAAAATGTATGGGCCAGAAGCTCATGACGAGATGCTATTTATTATTGTTCACCAGGTTTATGAATTGTGGTTCAAGCAAGTATTGCACGAGCTACGAGCCATACATGCCGAGTTTAGCCAAGAACAGTTAGATGATAGAGCGTTGCAACTTGTGGCGCATCGGTTGCGCCGAGTATTGACAATTCAAGACTTGATGAACGATCAGGTCGGTGTTATTGAGACCATGACACCACAAGAATTTCTTGAATTTCGTGACTATCTTGTACCCGCATCTGGCTTTCAAAGTATTCAATTTAAAGAATTAGAAATACGTTTGGGGCTTACTCGTAACACCCGCATTGCATTTGACCAGCAGTCATTCTATAACCGCTTAAATGATGAACACCGAGCATATCTTGAGGCTTTAGAGCAGCAACCGAATTTGTTTGATCGGGTTGATGCCTGGTTGGCACGCATGCCATTCCTGCAGTTCGACGATTTTAGTTTTTGGGATGTTTATCAACGCGCGGTGCAAGATGCACTGGACAGAGATGAAGAAATTATAAGAAAAAATGCCAGCGACGAAAGCCAGCTAGAAACTGAATTGGCAAGCTTGCAAGCAAATCGGGATAATTTCTCGGCATTGTTTGATAACGAAAGTTATAAATTTTTACAAGAAAACAACCAAGTAAGGTTATCTCAGCGCGCAATGCTCAGTGCACTCTTTATTACGCAATACCGTGAAGAGCCTGCTTTTCATTTGGCACATCAGGTGATTACATCGCTTGCTGAAATGGATGAGAAACTTACCATTTGGCGCTACAAACACGCGATGATGGTGCAACGTATGCTTGGCACTAAAATAGGTACGGGCGGTTCTTCAGGGCATGATTACTTGCGCCGAACCACTGAACAAAACCGAGTGTTTAAAGATTTCTTCGCCATGGCCACTTATTTGCTGCCGAAAACGGCGTTGCCGGAGTTGCCAAACTCAGTGCGCCAAGCTCTTGGCTTCTACTTTCGCCACGACTAACGTTCGTTTTTTTGCTCAAACCAGCGTACAGCTTGATGCAATGCACTAAGTTGGTGCGCTAGGTGTTCTGATAACCACTGGCTGCGCGCCGCCGTGGTTGCGCTATTCAAACTTTTTAATTGTCGACGTAGCTCCGCTATATAATCGCTGGGCACGTTTGCATCCTGGCTAAATAGTTGGCTATCGAACCAATCTGAAAAACTTTCTTCGTTTATTGCCAGCCGATTTATGCGTTGTTCTAAGTTTTCAATTTCATTATTTATTCGATGGTAAAGATCAGGATTCATAGCCATTGTCGAATTGCTCGTTGTACTTTCAAATTTTTACGTGAACTTGTTATGCAAACTTTACTCTAAAAGCTATGATAATTATGCACCCAAAGTACTGATTTATGCATAACTGTTAAGAAGCTGTAAACGAGAGTTTATCTTAATTTGCAGTGAATTTAAGCTGACATCGGTAGTTGACATGGTCGCGCCGATCGTGGGAGTATTGAAGCATTATTACCGTAGGGTTTCTATCGGTAATAGCTGCAAGTGTTGATTAAACTCTTTTCGTCACTCAAATAACTGGGAGGCTGACGACATTTGGTCGTTGTGCCTAAAGTTAAGTCAAATTGGTTGGGAACTATGACCAAAGTAATCAATAAAAGCAAAGTTGCTGCAGCCTTAGTTGGCATGTTCGCAATTGCAGGTAGCGCGACAGTAGCTGCCCAAGACGTTTCTACGTTGCAAAACGAAGAAGCAAAAATCCATACTGCTGACAAGCGGTCTCAAAACAAAATTAATTCTTTGTTCGAACAGAGCCAAGAGTTGTTGTATGAGTACCGCGGTGTTGTAGACGAATACGAAAACTTAAAAGTCTACAATGACCACGTTCAGCGTTTAGTTGATGACCAAAATGCATCACTGGCTTCTCTACAGCGCCAGATCGATCGTATTGAAGAAACCAAGCAAGGCGTGGTTCCTTTAATGTACAACATGATCGACGCTTTGGAGCAGTTTGTGGAGCTGGATCTTCCAATTCACAAAGAGCGCCGTTTAGCCCGCGTTGAGCGTTTACGCGAAATTATGGGTGCATCAAACGTTGCAACTTCTGAGCAGTTCCGTCAAATCACTGAAGCTTATCAAGCGGAAATGGATTACGGCGCTGGTCTGATCGCATACGAAGGCAAATTGCAGTTCGAAGGCGAAGAAATCTCTGTTGACTTCTTCCACCTTGGTCGTGCAGCGCTTATGGCACAGTCTTTGGACCTGAAAAATGGTTGGATTTTCAACAAAGAAACTGGCGAATGGGAAGCTCTTGATGACGCTTACCTAGGTTCGTTGACCAAAGCAATTCGTATGGCGCGTAAACAAACCGCCCCTGATCTGATTAAACTGCCTATCTATGCAGCGGAGCGTGCAGAATGAACAAACTAGTGAAATCTTTGCTGGTCGCAGCAGCATTCTCATTATCAGCTGGCGCAAGCTCTGCTTATGCGCAAGATGAAGCGAAATCACTAGACCAACTTCTTGATTTAGTGAAGCAAAACCGTGCTGCGTCACAGCGTATTAATGCTGAGCGTGAAGCCGAGTTCACTTCAGAGCGCGCTGACAAGCAAGCTTTGTTGAACCGCGCTAAACGTCAATTAGCTGATGAAAAAGCTCGTGGCGAGCGTTTGCAAACTGAGTTTGCAGAAAACGAAATCTCATTGGCAAACAAAGAAACCGAATTGCAAAACGCATTAGGTACTTTGGGTGAAATCGTTGGTGTTGCGCGTGGTGCTGCATCTGACACGATTGGCCGTATTGCAACTTCAATTGTTAGCGCACAGTTCCCAGGTCGTGAAGACGTGTTGGAATCTATCGCTGAAGCAAAAGAAGTACCAACAATTGCTGAACTTGAAGAGCTTTGGTTAGCTTGGTTAACCGAAATGAAAGAGTCTGGCCGCGTTGTCACTTTCAACAGCGACGTGACTTTGCTTGACGGTTCAAGTGAAAACCGCGATGTAACTCGTATTGGTGTATTTAACCTGATTTCAGACGGTGAGTACTTCAACTACAACGATTCAGCTGAAGAAATTCAGCCGTTAGGCCGTCAGCCTGAAGGTTTTGTTTTATCAGCAGTTGAGTCTTTTGAAAGCACTCAATCTGGTTACGAAGGTTTATACATTGACCCGGCTCGTGGTCAAATTTTGAACCTAGCAACTCAGAAAGCAACGCTTGAAGAGCGTTACCATCAAGGTGGTACAGTTGGTTACGTAATCACTGTTGCGCTTATTGTTGGTTTCTTAATTGCAATCTACAAGTTCGTAACTTTAGGCTTAGAAAGCGCGAAAATGCGTTCACAGTTGAAAAACACTGCTAACCCTTCAGACAAAAATGCTTTGGGCCGTATCTTGAAAGTTTATCAAGAGAACAAAGGCGCAGACACTGAGAACCTTGAGCTTAAACTTGACGAAGCTATCTTGCGTGAAACACCACGTATTGAAAGCGGCGTGAACATCATCAAGATCTTGGCTGCTATTGCACCGTTGTTAGGTCTATTAGGTACGGTTGTAGGTATGATCGGTACGTTCCAATCAATCACATTGTTTGGTACGGGCGATCCGAAAATCATGGCTGGTGACATCTCAATGGCGTTGGTAACAACTGCTTTGGGTCTGATTGCAGCATTGCCATTGATTCTTGTACACGCGATTGTGGCAGCACGCGCTAAGTCAATTGTTCATGTATTAGATGAACAGGCTGCAGGTATCGTCGCCGCGCACGCGGAGAAGAAGGAGTAATCCTATGGTATACCTGATGGAGCTTTGGGAATCTATCAGGGATTTTCTGGGTACCGGTGGCGACGTATTGTACGTCGTCATGGGGGCGCTCTTTCTCATGTGGGTTCTCATGATTGAGCGCTATTGGTTTCTGACTGGCGTGTTTCCAAAGATGAAGCAAGAAATCATCGATAATTGGAACGCGCGTCAAGACACCACCTCATGGTACGCTCACAAAATCCGTGATGCATGGATTTCTGAAGCCGACGAAAAACTAAATGCGCGTATTTTGTTGATCAAAACCTGCGTAGCGATTTGTCCTTTAATCGGACTATTAGGCACCGTAACCGGTATGATTGCAGTATTTGAAATCATGGCGGTGCAAGGTACTGGTAACCCACGCCTTATGGCATCGGGTATTTCGATGGCCACCATCCCGACTATGGCGGGCATGGTAGCAGCATTGTCAGGTATGTTCTTCGCCTCTCGCTTAGAAGCACGGGTGCGTCGAGCAAAACACAAATTGATCGACAGTTTGCCACATCATTAAGAGAGAAGAATTATGGCACGTAAACGTTTTCGTGAAGAGGAAGATGCAGCGATCGATATGACGCCGATGCTCGACATCGTATTCATCATGTTGATCTTCTTCATCGTAACCACCTCTTTCGTAAAAGAAGCTGGTATTGACGTGAACAAGCCAGAAGCTAGTCAGGCAGAGAAAAAACCTTCTGCTAACATCTTTATCGCGATTCGTGCGAATGGCGAAGTTTGGATGGACAAGCGTATGGTTGATGTTGAGCGCGTTGGCGCGAACATTGAACGTCTATTGGCCGAACAGCCAACTGATATCGTAGTGATTCAGGCGGACGAAGAAGCCAAACATGGTGTTGTCGTTAAAGTCATGGATCAAATTAAGGAAGCGGGTATTGACAAGATATCCATAGCCGCAGAGGACGATTAATTATGGTGCGCTTTTTAGTATCAATACTATTAGGTGCTGCAGCTACGTTCCTTCTGTTCGCTTTCATGGCTTTTTTGATTAGCGGCGGTGAGGGACGTAACGAAGGTCCACCACCGACTGCACCAATTGAATTAGTGACTACTCCGCCGGATTCGGATGTGGATAAGCGTAGCCGTAAGCCACCACCACCTCCGCCTCCGCCTCAGCAGCCACCTGAGACTCCGCCGAATGAGCCTGATACATCAGACTCAGAAGGTCTGAATCTTGACTTAGGTTTTGATGTTGATGTTGGTGGTGCAGACACAGGCCTTGACGGTAGTGGACTCGCAGTTCGTGACGGTGAAGCAACACCAATAGTACGAATCAACCCACGTTATCCTCCGGCGGCAGCTCGTGATGGTATTGAAGGTTGGGTAATGCTTCGGTTTACTATCGATGAAACTGGCGGTGTTACTGACGTTGAAGTGATTGACGCAAACCCTCGTCGTATGTTCGACCAAGAGGCGCGTCGCGCGCTACTGCGTTGGAAATACAAACCAAAAGTGGTTGATGGTAAGGCTCAGCGCCAACCGGGGCAGACGGTTCGTCTTGAATTCTCGTTGGATCAGGAGTAATGATGATGCACAAAAAACTCACAGCATTAATTAGCGCGAGTGTATTGTGTACTGTGTTAGCCGGAGCACCAGCTCCTTTGCTGGCCCAAGACATCAATTACAACTTGCCTTCGGCACAAACCGTGCAAGAGCGTAAAGACTCTCGTTCGAATCAAGCTGTAAGTGAACGCGTAGGTCGTCGTTTGATGACTGCGCTTGACCTTTACACTGAAGAACAAGACGTAAAAGGCGCTATTGCAGAGCTGCAGGACATTGATCCGCGAGAAGGTTTCGACCGTGCTTATGTAAACCGGTTCCTAGGTAACCTTTATGCTGCTGATGAGCAGTTCGAGCGTGCCTTTGACTTGGTTAAACAAGCTGCCGATGCTGACGTACTCGGTTGGGGTGACCAAGCTACCGTATTGAAATTAACGGCTGACTTGGCGTTGCAAATGGAACGCTATTCAGATGCGATAGTGTATTACGGTAAATGGTTACAGTTCACCGGTGAGCGCGATCCTGATGTGTTTATGCGCATCGCAAACGCTTTCTATGAATTGAAGCAGTACGAGAAAATTATTCGTCCTGCCGACATTGCCATTGAAGCTTTTCGCGCAAAAGGTGAAGAAAACCGTAACCCTTATATTATGAAGGTTGCTTCATATTATGAGCGCAAGATGTATGCGGAAGCCGTCGTTGTTTTAGAAGAAGGCTTGAATGTATTACCAGGTGAGAAGGCTTGGTGGAACCAATTAGGCATGATGTACATGCTATTGGAAAACACACAAAAAGCGCTTCAAACCATGGAAATTGCATACTTAGCCGGTTACCTTGACAAAGAAAGCCACTTCAAAGCATTGGTACAGCTTTATTCAAACATTGAAGTGCCATATAAAGCTGCAAGCATTATGGAGCGCCATATAGAGTCTGGTGATATTGAAAAGACTTCGCGCAACTATAAAACTGCAGCAAGCAGCTATGAGCAAGCACGTGAGTATGCTAAGGCTGCAGATTTATATGGTAAAGCTGCACAGCTTGAAGATGAGCGTAGCGAACGAGCTGATGTGTATCGTCGTCAAGGCACAGCATTTTTGCGTGCTGAAGAGTTCACAAAAGCGGCTGATGCTTATTTGAAAGCGATTGATAACGACATAGAAAACCCTGGTCGGGTTTATATGTCGCTGACTGAAGCTTACTTCTATAACAATAATTTCCGTGAAGCACTGAAATATGTTCAAGAAGCGAAGAAATTCAGTAACGAACGTCGTAATGCGAGTAGCTGGGAACAGTATATTCGTCAAAAAGCGTCAAATCGTGGCGTTTCTTTGTAAGCGCTAGAATACTAAATTCTATGTAAAACCCCGCCATTAGGTGGGGTTTTTTGTATGAGTAAACTATTATTTGATATTGGGCGTAGTTTAAATATACGTGCTACTATTTTGTTTAGAACAACACGAGGAATACGTCATGAAAGCAATGAAAAAATCAGTATCTGTCGCAGTCGGTGCTTTTTTAGTGAGTACAGCAGGCGCTTCTGTTGCAGCTAATCCGTTTGGCTACAATGAATTGCCAGGTGGTTATCAGCAACAAGAACAACAGCAACAACAAGAGATGCGTTGTGGTGGCAATAAAGGTGAGAAGAAGCACGATAAGTCGAAGCACAAAGAAGGTAAGTGTGGCGAAGGCAAGTGTGGCGAAGGCAAGTGTGGCGAAGATAAGGCCAAAGCTAAAGAGAAAATGAAGGAAAAACAAGGCGAAGGTAAATGTGGTGAAGGTAAGTGCGGCGAAGGTAAATGCGGCATAGCGTAGGCCTTGGCTTAAGGCGGGAGTTTTTGTCTGACGTATTGGCGAGTACTCCCGCTGTAGACTTTTGGGAAATAGCCCCAGAGAATTGGATGGCGCGTGGTTACGAGGCTGAATACCAGCTTGATAGAATACGTGAGCGGTACCCGGTAAGTAGCCACGGTCTGTCCTTATCCATCGGCAGTCCTGACCCATTAGATGAGTCTTTCGTTCGACAGCTAAAAATCTTTCTCGATCGTTTTAATATCTCGCGCTACAGTGAGCACTTGAGTTATTGCTCTGCAAACGGTCATTTGTACGACTTATTGCCGATTCCGTTTACTGAGCACGCCGCAGATTATGTGGCTGCGCGTGTGAAACGAGTTCAGGACATTCTTGAGCGCCCAGTTCTGCTAGAAAACGTTTCTTATTACGTCCCGGCAAAAACGGAAATAACTGAGCTGGCGTTTATTCAACGCGTGCTAGAGCATGCTGATTGCCAATTGTTACTCGATGTAAACAACGTTTACGTGAATAGTGTTAATCATAACTATGATCCATTTGATTTTATCGCAGCATTACCCTCACAACGTATAACCTACGGGCATATTGCGGGACATTTTGAGGAAGCTAGCGATTTGCTGATTGATACGCATGGCGCGGATGTCCGAAGTGAGGTTTATGAGCTGTTAGCTTTTGCTTATCAGCAACATGGCGATTTTCCGGTGCTTTTAGAGCGAGATTTTAATATTCCACCGTTAAATGTCTTGCTAAAAGAAGTAGAAAAAGTAAAAGCAGTAAGCCAAGCGCTTGCATAAGATAGCCGTAAGAGGGTGGTTTTGGACGACTTTAGAGAAATTCAAAAGCAATGGGCACTGTGGTTGCGAAACCCAGATGGAGCAAGCCCTCCGGCGAACGTTTCTAACAAGCGCCTGCAGGTTTATAATCGCTTAGTTCGCAATAATATCGAGAGTTTTGTTGAGCGAGGGTTTCCTGTACTCGCCGAAGTTTTATCCAAACAGCAATGGCAGTCTTTGCTACAAGCTTTTATTGAAAAACATCACTCTAAATCTCCATTATTTGCGAATATTGGAGACGAATTTGTTAATTTTCTTGAAACGTATACGCATAGCCAGGCGTCGGCTATATCGTATCCTTGCTTCACCTATCAGCTAGCCTGTTACGAGCGTATGGAAGTAGAAGCCTATCATGCTCAGATGTCATGTATTCCGCCGATGGTCGAGCAAGTAGAATGCACGCCGTGGTGCGTAAACCCTTCGCTTCAGTGGCGGGATTTCAATTACCCGGTGCATACAATTCAGCCGCAGCTTATTCCCAACGCGCCGTTACCTCAGCCGATTTTTATTGCTGTATACCGTGTTGATTGTTTCGATGAAAATAAGCAATTTTCAAGCACCGTCAAATTTATGCAATTAAACCCAGTTACAATGCTGTTAATTGACCTGCTACAGCGCCAACCTGGGCTATCTATAACCGATATGGCTGTGCGCTTGTCCGAGCAATTACCACAATTTAGCGTGCAGCAACTTGAGCAAGGCTTATTGACAACTATTCCCGATCTATACCAAAGGGCTATGTTGTTCCCATTCGCCAATTAAAGTATGATCCGCACCGCTAATTTTAGTCAGTGAGGATGTATTTTATGGCACATGATCAAAACTTCCGTGATGAATCGGGCGTAAAAATGGGCTGGCTTGCGGTAATTACGTTTATTGCAGTTCCGGTATTACCAGCTGTATTGGCTTGGTATAAATTTTTTGCAGCGTAAGCTGAACGGTTAAAGGGCATTTTATGTCACTTCGATTATTGCTGGTTGAGGATAAACCAGCGACACGGGAACAATTGGTAAAAATTATCAAGCAAAGCCCGTATGCGGTTAGCTGTGCCAATGACGGCTTAGACGGCTTAAACTGCAGTAAAAACCATCATTATGATTTGGTGCTCGTTGATCACAAAATGCCATTAATGGATGGCATTGCATTGATCAAAAGTTTGCGCCAGCTAGACGCCTATGCGCAAACTCCGATCATGCTGATGACCACTCAAGATGCGAGCCAAGTTCAACCACTTGCGGATAAAGCAGGGGCAAACTTGTGTTTGGCCAAACCAGTTGATGCAGAACGATTATTAGGTTTACTGAATGATCTTGCTGCGGCGACGGGTCACCCCCAGCAAACCACAGCTTGAGATAAAACATGCAAATAGAAACATATATTCATGCAATACCTGATTACCCAAAACCAGGTATTGTGTTTCGTGATATTACACCGCTGTTAGCTAATGGCGATGCGTTTCGCGAGACAATTAATACCTTTTTGGCGCGTTATAAAGACCAAGGTATAACCAAAATTGTTGGTATTGAAGCTCGTGGTTTTATATTCGCAACTGCATTAGCGTATGCAATGGGGGTTGGATTCGTGCCACTACGTAAGCCAGGTAAGTTACCCCGTGAAACGGTGTCGCAACGTTATGCTTTGGAGTATGGTGAAGACCAACTTGAATTACATGCCGAAGACTTAACCGCAGACGATAACGTTTTAATTATGGACGATTTGTTAGCAACGGGTGGTACTGTTTTAGCAGCCGTTGAAATGTTGAATAAACTCAATGTCACTATTGCTGAGTGTGCTTTTGTTATTCAATTAAACGAATTGCCAGGTGCAAAGCGCCTTAAACAGGCGAACATTCCATACTATACGCTGTGCTCGTTTTAAGGTAAGTTAACACCTTAATAAAACAGACCGATAAAGAAGATATTGGCAATGAGCTATCAAGTACTTGCACGTAAATGGCGGCCACGAAACTTTGGTGAAGTGGTTGGTCAACAACACGTTTTGCGGCCGTTATTTAATGCGCTGCAAACCGGTCGTTTGCACCATGCTTGGCTACTAACCGGTACTCGCGGTGTGGGTAAAACCACCATTGCCCGTATTCTAGCCAAAAGCCTCAATTGCGAACAAGGTGTTACCGCAGAGCCGTGTGGTGAATGCGCCGCTTGTGTGGCGATTGATCAAGGCCGCTTTGTTGATCTTTTAGAAATAGATGCAGCGTCACGCACCAAAGTTGAAGATACCCGCGAACTACTTGATAACGTGCAATATGCGCCAACCCAAGGGCGTTACAAGGTCTATCTAATAGACGAAGTGCACATGTTGTCTCGTCACAGTTTTAACGCGTTACTTAAAACGTTAGAAGAACCGCCAGAGCACGTTAAATTCCTGCTAGCGACTACAGATCCACAAAAACTACCGATTACGGTGTTGTCACGTTGTTTACAGTTTAATTTAAAAGCCTTGTCGCGAGATGAAATTAGCGGCCATTTGCAGCAGGTATTAACAGCGGAAAATATCACTTTTGAAGAACCCGCTGTGCAGGCGCTTGCTAAAGCGGCCCAAGGCAGTTTGCGTGATGCGCTTAGTTTGACCGACCAAGCTATTGCGCAAGGCGACCATTCAGTGACCATGGTCGGCGTTCAGCAAATGCTAGGTAGCGTGCCAAGCTTTCAGTTAGTGAACCTATTACAGCAAGTTCTTGCAGGTGATGCGGAAGCCATGTTGCAAACTCTGGACACCGTGGCAAGTCAAGTACCTGACTTAAGTGGCTTAGTTCCTGAGTTACAAAATTTAATTCACCAACTGGCTTTATTTCAGGCGGTACCGAGCACGGCCCAAGCAACCGGTTTAGAGGCAAGTGCCCAACATTTAGCCCAGCAACTGCCGGCTGAGTTACTGCATGTGTTTTACGACATTTTGGTGCAGGGGCGTCGTGACTTAAATTATGCCAGCGATGTGCGTAGCGGTGTTGAAATGACATTGTTGCGGTTAATGGCATTTCGCCCAGAATACTTGGAAGTTGTCGAAACTAGTGCCGAAACCGTCACGCAGACAAAAACGGTTGCAGCCGCGCCACCGCCATCGAAGCTAACGCAAACAACCAGTGAACAGGTTCAAGCGCAACAGCAGGCTTCAGTTAAGCAAGACCAGACTTCAGCACAGCCAAACGTATCTGCGGAGCAGGCCGACGCAGCTCAATCAGCGCAATACGATGGCGAGCCAACCATTGCTCAGGAACCGGACATACAACCGGAACCCGAAGCGCACTTTGAGCCAGAGCCAGAACAAGAACCTGAGCAGCAGGCGGTGCCTGCACCGGCAAATGACTTGCAGGCGTTGTTGGCAACACGCCAAGCCTTAGCGCAAAAAAAAAATCCTGAAGTAGCGGCTCCCGCGGAGCAAGAGCCCTCAGCGCCGAACAATGAGCCCTCAGCGCCGAACAATGAGCCCTCAGCGCCGAACCATGAGCCTTCAGCGCCGCAGCCAGCTTCGGAAAACGGCTTGCAGGCACCTGTAACCCAGGCGCAAGCAGAAATATCAGCAACAACAAAGCGCGCCGCAGAAGTAGACCAGTGGGCAGCCATGATTGATGAGCTTGATTTACATGGTTTAACCCGGCAGTTAGCGCGCAATAGCGTATTTACGCAGCATGGTGATAAAAATGTATTGATGGTGCGAAGAAATTGGGCGTACCTGTTGAATGACGGCGCGGTCGTCACCATTAAAGAGGCTATGGTTGAGCAGTTTGATATTCAACTGCACGATGTTTTAGTTGGCGATGCAGAAGCAGCAACCCCAGTTGAAATTCAGCAACAAATTAATGCTCTTCGCCTAGAAGCAGCAAAACAAACGCTAGCGGAGGACCCGTTAGCACAACAATTAGCCAGTGAGTTTGGTGCAACGTTGACAGCAGACTCAGTAAAACCCGATTAATTTTCCAAATTTGAAGAATAGAGGTTGTTATGTTTAAAGGTGGTGGTTTAGGCAATATGATGAAGCAAGCGCAGCAGATGCAAGAGCGTATGCAAAAAGCGCAAGCGGAAATTGCGAACTTAGAAGTGACTGGCGAAGCCGGCGCTGGCATGGTCAAAGTAACCATGATGGGTAACCACAACGTACGTCGCGTCAGCATTGACCCAAGCCTGTTTGAAGACGACGACAGCGAAATGATTGAAGACCTGGTTGCCGCTGCGATTAACGATGCTGTGCGCCGTGTTGAGCAAACGAGCAAAGACAAAATGGCCGAAGTCACTGGTGGTATGAACTTACCACCAGGCTTTAAAATGCCGTTTTAATTAGGCTCTGACCATGCGACTTAGCCCAGCAATACAAGAATTGGTGGAAGCGCTGCGCCTGTTGCCAGGGGTTGGGCCAAAGAGTGCCCAACGTATGACGTTTCAGCTGTTAGAGCGACAGCGCGATGGCGCTTTACGATTGGCGCGGGCGCTGCAAGAAGCCGTTGAGAAAGTAGGGCACTGTAGCCAGTGCCGTACCTTAACTGAAGACGAAATTTGTGCCATTTGTTCCAGCGATAAGCGTCGTCAAAGTGGCTTGCTGTGTATTGTCGAAACACCGGCAGACGTGCTTGCCATTGAGCAAACCGGCCAATACCAAGGCTGCTATTTTGTATTAATGGGTCATTTATCGCCATTAGACGGCATTGGCCCTGAAGATATCGGCCTTGATGTGCTAGCCAAGCGCTTAAGCCAAGAAAATATCGAAGAAATTATCTTGGCAACCAACCCGACGGTGGAAGGCGAGGCAACGGCGCATTTTATTGCTGATTTGGCCCGTAGCCGTCACATTCGCACCTCGCGTATTGCGCATGGCGTGCCAGTAGGCGGTGAGTTGGAATACGTTGATCAAGCGACCTTAGGGCATGCCTTTAGTGGGCGTAAGGTTATTGACCATAACTAATCACAGAAATTGCACAAAAGGCGCTTGAAAAGCCAAGCGCCATCCCCATCTTTCTTCTAGACCAAGATTCACTTACTGAGTCATAACCACAATAGTGTAGGAGAAATCACTATGGCGGAGACCCGTCAAGCAGAAACCCATGGTTTTCAAACCGAAGTGAAGCAATTGCTTCATTTGATGATTCATTCACTTTATTCCAATAAAGAAATCTTTCTGCGCGAGCTAGTATCGAACGCATCGGATGCTGCCGACAAGCTACGTTTTAAAGCGTTAAGTGACAGCAGCTTATTGGCCGATGACGCCGAGCTTTATGTTCGTGTTAGTGCCGACAAAGACGCCGGTACCATTACCATTAGCGACAACGGTATTGGTATGACGCGTGACGAAGTCATGACCAACTTAGGCACCATTGCCAAGTCGGGCACCGCCGATTTCTTTAGCCAACTGTCTGGCGACCAAGCCAAAGATAGCCGCTTAATTGGCCAGTTTGGTGTTGGTTTTTACTCGGCATTTATTGTGGCCGAAACGGTTACTGTACGCACTCGCGCTGCGGGCGCTAGCGAAGCCGTTGAATGGTTCTCTCGCGGTGAAGGCGAGTACGAGCTTAAAGACATCGAAAAAGCCAAACGCGGTACCGACATCGTGCTTAAGCTACGTGAAGATGCTGCCGAATATTTAGACGAGTGGCGGTTAAAGAGCATTATTACCAAATACTCAGACCATTTAAGTATTCCGGTACAAATGCCAAAGCGTGATGACGACAATAAGCAAGATGGCTGGGAAGCGGTTAACTCTGGTCAGGCGTTGTGGACACGTGAAAAGTCTGAAATTTCTGACGACGAATACAAAGAGTTCTACAAAACCGTAGCCCATGACTTTGATGAGCCTTTGCTATGGAGCCACAATAAAGTTGAAGGTACCTCGGAGTACACTAGCTTGCTTTATGTTCCAAAACGCGCGCCGTGGGATTTATGGAACCGTGACAATCAGCATGGCATTAAACTGTACGTTAAACGCGTATTTATTATGGATGACGCCACGCAACTTATGCCAACGTACTTGCGTTTTGTGCGCGGCTTGATGGATTCGGCTGATTTACCATTAAACGTGTCGCGCGAAATTCTGCAAGACAACAAGATCACGCGTTCAATGCGCAATGGTAGCACCAAGAAAATCTTAAGCATGCTTAGCAAGTTAGCGAAAGACGATGCTGAGAAATACCAAGAGTTTTGGAATACTTTTGGTGCCGTATTAAAAGAAGGCCCAGCGGAAGACCACGCTAACCAAGAAACCATTGCTGGTTTGTTACGCTTTGCTTCAACCTATGAAGACACCAGCGAAGCGAAGGTGAGCTTGGATGCCTACATTGAGCGCATGCCGAAGAAGCAAGACAAGATCTACTACATTGTTGCCGACAGCTATGAAGCTGCTCGTGATAACCCTGCGTTAGAAATCTTCCGCAAAAAGGGCATTGAAGTATTGTTGCTGTCTGAGCGCATTGACGAATGGTTGATGAGCCATTTAACCGAGTACAAAGAGAAGCCGTTCCAGTCGGTAACGCGTGGTGACTTAGATCTTGGCGAGTTAGATGATGCCGAGACCAAAAAAGAGCACGAAAAAGCCGAAAAAGCTTTCAAGAAGCCGTTAAAACGCTTTGAAGAAGCCTTGGGTGACAAGGTGAAATCAGTGCGTGTGACGCACCGTTTGACCGACTCGCCAGCATGTATTGTTACGGACGAGAACGACATGAGTACGCAAATGGCCAAGCTCATGGAAGCTGCTGGTCAGAAAGTGCCCGAGACCAAGTATATTTTTGAGGTGAACCCAGAGCATACCTTGGTGCAACGCATTGTGGCCATGGACGACGACAAGCGCTTTAGCGAGTGGGCGAACGTGTTGCTTGATCAAGCCACGTTAGCTGAGCGTGGTAGCTTGAAAGATCCGGCTAAATTTGTCGCACGTTTGAACAAATTAATGCTCGATTTAACCTAAAATAAGCGAAAAGAGCATTGTCCGACCAAAGTCGGCAATGCTCGGACTTGTAAAGCCTGTTTGCGCAAGGTAAAGTTCGGCTTTAACTCATCCGCATTAAACACATTAAGTAAAAAGAGGTTGTTCATGCGCATTATCCTGTTGGGCGCTCCGGGCGCAGGGAAAGGTACGCAAGCGCAGTTCTTGATGAAAACCTTTGGGATTCCACAAATCTCAACGGGCGACATGCTTCGAGCTGCAATTAAAGAAGGTACCGACTTAGGTAAGCAAGCGAAAGCGGTCATGGATGCTGGTAAATTGGTATCAGACGATATCATGATTGGCTTGGTTAAAGAGCGCGTGGCACAACCTGATTGCCAAAATGGCTTTTTGCTTGATGGTTTTCCGCGAACGATTCCGCAAGCTGACGGCATGCATGCTGCCGGTATTGATGTCGACGTGGTACTTGAATTTGACGTGCCGGATGAAGTGATTGTCGAGCGCATGGCTGGGCGTCGTGTTCACCCTGGTTCTGGTCGTGTTTATCATGTCACTTACAACCCACCTAAAGTGGAAGGTAAAGACGATGAAACCGGCGATGACTTGGTGATTCGTGACGACGACAAAGAACAAACCGTACGCAAGCGTTTGGCAATTTATCACGAACAAACCGAGCCTTTAGTGGCATATTATCGTAAACTAGCCGAGCAAGGTCAGGTGAAGTTCCACAATATTGATGGAACCGGCGATGTTGATGCCATAAGTGAGCAGCTTGGTCGCTTACTGAAATAATCAACACGCGCAAACCAAATTCAAAAACCCACCTTGCGTGGGTTTTTTTGTATGCAACTAACGAATAACTTATAACGAATAACGAAAAAAAAGGATTCGCACCATGGATTTAAACTTACCGATTACCATGTTGTTTGCTGGCTTACTAACGCTTTTGTATTTTGCGCTTTCGGTGAATATTATTCGCCTACGCTGGCGTGACCGTGTAGGTATTGGCACCGGTGACTCGCAAGACCTGAAGGTAGCCGTTCGAATTCACGGTAACTTTGCTGAATATGTTCCGTTGTCATTAGTGCTCTTGGTACTCATGGAATGGCACGGTGCCGCAAGTACACTGCTATACGTTTTGGGCGGTGTTTTGTTTGTAGCGCGTATTTGCCATGCTTTAGGTTTGACCATGAGTGTTGGTCCTTCGTGGGCACGCACAGTCGGCGTTCTAGGAACCTTTAGCGTGTTACTTATGCAAGCAGGCTACTTAATCGGCGCCTTTATTGGTGGCGTACTATGATGGCAATGCCCGGCGTGCATCGTTTTGGAACGGCAGGTAAAGCGCCCATGTTGCTGCTGCACAGTTCGCAAAGCAACAGTGGGCAATGGCGCGCGCTTATTCAGCAGCTGCAAGCTGACTACGATATATTAGCAATTGATTTGCTCGGCTATGGAAAGGCACCTGCGGTGCAAGATATTGAACCCGAGGCCTTTCGTTTCGCAGATGAGTTGCCACGTATTTTAGAGGCGATTAAAGCCGCTGGCTGGCAGCAGCCAATTACTTTAATTGGGCATTCGTACGGCGGTGCCTTAGCGCTTAAACTAGCTCTGGAGCAACCAGTCGCTGTGCGCCAACTTGTTGTTTATGAACCGGTAGCGTTTCATGTGTTAACGGCGAATGAACCGGCTCGACAAGAAATTGAAACCATAGCGGCGCAAATGTATCAGACTGACCAAACGGCCGCCACGCGTGGGTTTGTAGATTACTGGAATAAACCGGGATTTTTTGACGCTTTACCCGAGCGTATGCGCCAAGGTATGACCTTACAGGCAAAAAAGGTAACCATGGACTTTGCCGCGTTAATGGGCGAGCCACATAAGCTAGCTGACTATCGCCATGTGCAGGTGCCAGTGTTGTTACTGCAAGGGCAGTACACCCAAGAAAGCGCGCGCTGTGTGGCGCATCATTTATTACAAGTGCTGCCGGATGTGCAAACCCAAACTATTCAGGCAGGCCATATGGGGCCAATTACCCATGCCAATGACGTTAACCAAGCAATTGTTGAGTTTTTAGAGCACCAGTTGGTGAGTTAATTATGGCGAAACCTCGTGATCATGACTTCGAATTTCTGACGCCACAGTCAGAGCTTATGTACCTTGATAGCGCAGCCACCTGCCAGGTGCCAACGCCTGTGCTAGAGGCGTATAGTCATTATTACCGTCACCAGCACGCTAACGTTCACCGCGCGAGCCATCGTTTAGGGCGCGCAGCAACCGCCGCGTTAGAAAACGCGCGCAATGTATTTGCTGAGTATGTGGGTGCTGATGCTGAAAATATCGCGTTAATCAGCTCAACCACAGCGGCGCTCAATGGTCTTGCCGAGCAGTTGCCAATTGACTGGCAACCTGGCGACGAAGTGCTATTAAGCTATGCGGAGCATCATGCCAATATTTTACCCTGGCAACGTTTAGCTAAGCGTTACAATTTGCATTTGCAGTTTATTTCAATTGATCAGCACAGCGGCAAACTTGGCGACTGGCGCACATTACTTAATGCACGTACCAAGGTCGTCAGCATAACTGCGGCAAGCAACGTCACTGGAGCAGTGTTTGATATTCAACCCTTGTTAGCAGCTGCCAAGGCGCAAGGAGCGATAACCGTTGTTGATGCGGCCCAAGCCGCAGCGCACGTGCCTATCAATGTGAATGAGTTACACTGCGATGCATTGGTGTTTAGTATGCACAAAGTTTATGGTGTGACTGGCTGCGCGCCATTGTATTTGCACCCTGAATTATGGCCACGAATGCAACCATTTCTAGTGGGTGGCGGTATTGTTCAGGAAGTTTCGCCGCGCCGCGCTCAGTGGGTACCGAGCATTCATAAATTTGAAGCCGGTAGCCCAAATACGGCTGCAGCAGTAGCCGGTGCAACTGCCATTGATTGGCTAACCAAGCAGCAACCACACCAACACTTGGCTCAATTACGCGCGCAATTTGTAGAGCAATTGTCGCAGCGGCCGTGGCTAACTCTGTTGCCGGCGGGTGAGCACACCACGCCGACCGTGGCTTTTTATAGCCTAGAGTGGCAGGCGTTTGATATTGCAATCTGGCTTGATCAACATGACATTGCGGTGCGCGCTGGGCATCACTGTGCACAACTATTATTGCAACAATGGCAGCTACCGGCGGTCGTCAGAGTGTCATTTGGCGCGTATAATAGCGCCGCAGATATTTCTCGTTTCTTTTCTACATTGGATGCTGGCTGGG
This sequence comes from Pseudidiomarina woesei, assembly GCF_001418345.1. Lineage (GTDB taxonomy): Bacteria > Pseudomonadota > Gammaproteobacteria > Enterobacterales > Alteromonadaceae > Pseudidiomarina > Pseudidiomarina woesei. The sequence goes on along the minus strand of NZ_LIPW01000001.1, from coordinate 500,965 downwards.
ATATTTTTTCAGCCTTGGAGTAGCAGACGTGCAACAAGCCAATCATTGGTGGACCGAATCGGTGAAGCTAGCGCGGCTTACCGGGCCGATATTAATCGCGCAACTTACGCAAATGCTTATGAGCGTTGTCGATACGCTAATGGCAGGGCGAGTTAGTGCCACTGATTTGGCTGCAGTTTCGGTGGGGGGCAGTATTTGGGTGCCTTCAACGCTAATTATTATGGGTTTGGCACTTGCACTCGCACCGATTATTTCGCATTTTGATGGCGCCGGTAAGCACCACAAAATTAGTAATATGGTGCAACAAGGCTTATATGCCGCGTTAGCAGCAGGATTATTGTGCTTTGCGGTCATACTATGTGCGCCGCTCATCTTGAATGCTATGACGGTAGAAGCCGAGTTTCGCCAAATTACCCTCGATTATTTGTTTTATATTAGCTTTGGTATACCTGCTTTAGTGCTCTACATGGTACTGCGTAACTTCTGTGAAGGGCTATCACATACCGTTCCGTCGTTGGTGATTGGTATTTTAGGGTTAATTGTTAACATACCTGTGAACTACATTTTTATCTATGGCGAGTTTGGAATGCCAGCTCTAGGTGGGGCAGGCTGTGGCTTGGCCACCGCAATTGTATTGTGGGTTATGGCACTAGGTATGCTGGTCTATTCTATTGTTGCCAAGCGCTTTAAGAAAATGCGTGTGTTTGGTCAGTTTCATGCACCCAACTGGGACGACATTTGGTATATCGTACGTATTGGTTTTCCTATTGCCACGTCAATGTTTTTTGAGGTGAGCTTGTTCGCTGCAGCCGCTTTAGTTATTGCACCACTGGGGGCTACGGTAGTTGCTAGCCATCAAATTGCATTAAATATTTCGTCGCTGGTTTACATGGTTCCGTTAAGTTTATCGATGGCAGTTACATTGCGTGTTGGTTTTGCGCTTGGGGCGGGCAACCCAGCGAATGCGATGTTAAGCCATAAGCTTGCAACTTTATACGGTACAACGTTTGCGGCAATTAACGGCTTGATTATGTATTTAGCGGGCGCCTGGTTGGCGGGCATTTATACCGAAGACCAAGCTGTTATTCAGTTAGCTGCAACCTTGATGGGCCTCGCTGCCATTTTTACTATTTCCGATACCTTTCAAGCCATTGCTATTGGTACCTTGCGCGGTTACAAAGACACCAAGGTGGTTATGTTTATTACGTTCTTGTCGTACTGGCCGTTTGGTTTAACCTTAGGTATTTTGCTGTCACTAACCGACTGGATAGTGCCGGCGATTGGTGCCGCCGGCATGTGGATTGGTTTTATCTCGGGCTTGAGCGTGGCGGCGGTGTTGCTCACTTGGCGCTTGCGCGTCGTTAGCCGCCGTTATGACGCTGAGCAAGCACAGCTAGCACATCGTTAAGTGAACAGTCGCGTGCTGCTAGCACCACCAACAAGTGGTAGAGCAAGTCGGCACTTTCGTTAAGTAGCTCGTTGTCGTCGCCGGCTACGGCGGCGAGGGCCACTTCTACACCTTCTTCGCCAACCTTTTGCGCTGCACGTTTAATGCCTTGAGCAAATAAGCTTGCGGTATAGCTGGAGTCTACCGGCGCCCCTTTGCGTGATTCAATAATGTCATTGAGCTTTTGCAACATGGGCACGGCTTGATCGTCAGTAAAGCAGCTACGCGTGCCGAGGTGGCACGTTGGGCCATTGGGTAGGGCAAGTACCAGCAGGCTGTCACGATCGCAGTCTGTGTGCACGCTAATGAGTTCAAGAGTATGACCAGAGCTTTCGCCTTTGCACCAAAGTCGTTGTTTGCTGCGACTAAAAAACGTCACGTTGTTGCTGTTAAACGTCTGTGCTAAGGCTTCGTCATTCATAAACCCTTGCATAAGAATTTCGCCGCTATACGCGTGTTGTACAATAGCGGGTAACATGCCATCGGTTTTGGCGAAATCAAGCTGATCAATTTGGTTTGCAGTAATACGCATGATGAGTCCTTATGTCACACTGGGGTGTCACGCCGGGCGAACGGCGATACCTGCGTCAATTAATGATTGTTTAAGCGTTGGTATTGCAATGATACCCTTGTGAAACACCGATGCCGCTAGTGCACCATCAACCTTGGCCAAGGTAAATACATCGTGAAAATGCTCAATGCTACCCGCACCACCAGAAGCAATTAACGGCACCGGACAGTCGTTGCGCAGAGCGCAGAGCTGCTCAATGTCGTATCCTTTGCGTACTCCGTCTTGGTTCATACAGTTTAATACAATTTCGCCGGCGCCTCGTGCCACCACTTCGCGCAGCCAATCACGGGTTTGCCATGTGGTTTTTTGGGTACGGCTTTCGTCACCAGTAAATTGGTATACATCGTAGGTATTGGTTTCGCTATTGTAGAAGCTATCAATACCGATGACGATACACTGCTGTCCAAATTCTTCGACCAGAGTGTTGATAAGCTCTGGATTGCGCAGGGCAGGCGAATTGATCGATATTTTGTCGGCGCCCATGGCTAATATTTCCTGCGCTTGGGTTATCGAGCTAATTCCCCCAGCCACGGTAAACGGAATATCGATAACCCGTGCAATGCGCTCAACCCATGATTTATCGACTACACGCGCGTCGGCCGACGCGGTAATGTCATAAAACACCAGCTCATCAGCGCCGGCCTGCGCATATTGCTCGGCTAGTGGTTCAATAGCGCCAATAACTTCGTGGTTGCGAAACTGTACCCCTTTAACCACTTCACCATTGCGCACGTCTAAGCATGGAATTATGCGTTTGGCCAGCATTCGAGTGCCTCCTCAAGGGTAAATTGTCCGATAAGTAGGGCTTTACCCAAAATAGCTGCATCACAACCAATGGCTTGCAGTAGCTCAAGGTCTGTTAAACCTGCCACGCCCCCGGAAGCCTGTACTTGTATTTGCGGGTAGTCGGTTTTCAACTGCCGATATAACGCAATATTGCAGCCGCTAAGCATGCCATCACGACTAATGTCTGTGCACAGTACGTGACGCAAGCCATAAGGTAAGTACGCGTCAATAACTTGGTTAAGCGTAAGCTCAGAGGTTTCTTGCCAGCCATGCGTTGCAACATAGGCAACACCGTTGGCGTCAATGTTGACGTCAAGAGCCAAAACAATAGCGTCGGGGCCATAAGTTTCAAGCCATTGTTGTACCAAACGCGGCTCACGCACTGCAACCGAGCCAACCACGACTCGTTGAACGCCAGCGTTAAATAGCCCTTCAAGGTCGGCTTGGCTGCGAATACCTCCACCAACTTGCACGTTCATGGTAGTGGCTGAGGTAATATCTTTAAGTAGTTTTAGTTGGCGTTTGGCAGGGTCACGCGCACCATCTAGATCAACCAAATGCAGCCATTGTGCGCCGGCTTGTTGGTAGTCAGCAACAATGGGCAGCGGATTGCTGGCAAAGGTTGTTTGCCGCGTAAAGTCGCCTTGCTGCAGGCGAACCACTTCGCCATTAATTAAATCAAGCGCGGGTATTAACATCGGTTAACTCCAAGAAATTTTTTAACAGTTGTGCACCGGCTGCGCCTGAGCGTTCCGGGTGAAATTGCGCACCAAAGAAATTGTTGTGGCGAATCATTGCGGCAAAAGTTTGCCCGTAGTCGCAGGTGGCAATGGTTGCGTTATCGGGGGCAACCGCGTAGCTATGCACAAAATAAAACCAAGCTTGCTGGGGCGAAATATTGGCCAACAACGGGTTGCTATCACGAGCTTCCACGGTATTCCAACCCATATGCGGCAAGGGTAATTCTTGCGCTTGCATGCGTAGCGTACGCGCTGGAATAACACCCAAGCAATCGACATTGCCCTCGGCTGACCAGTTGGTGAGCAACTGCATTCCTAAGCAAATACCCAATACGGGTTGTTCAAGCTGCTTGAGTACCTCAACTAATTCAAGCTGCTGCAGGTTGCGCATAGCCGCTTGTGCGGTACCCACGCCGGGTAAAATAACTTTGTCAGCACTGCGAATGCGCTCGGCGTTTGCGGTTACTTCAGGCATTACGCCGAGGCGTTCAAACGCAAAGCGCACCGAGCTTAAGTTTGCGCAGGCGGTATCTACAATCACTAAGTTGCTGTTTACGGTCATGCCAGCATTCCCTTACTTGACGGTAGGGCATTGTCCCCCGAACGAGCTACGGCTTGGCGCAGCGCTCGGCCAAATACTTTGAACAAGCTCTCCACTTGGTGGTGTGCATTGCCTTCGGTGGTACTCACGTGCAGCGACACGGCCAACGCGTCGCTGAGTGAGCGGAAAAAGTGTCCAACCATTTCGGTAGAAAGCTCGCCAACTTTGTCGCGACTAAAGGGTGCCGAAAACTGCAAATACGGCCGTCCTGACAAGTCAATTAAGCACTCAGCACGGCATTCGTCCATAGGTAGCGCAAAGCCAAAGCGGCCAATGCCACGTTTTTCGCCAAGCGCTTGGCGCAGCGCTTGGCCAAGTGCCAAGGCTGTGTCTTCTACCGTGTGGTGTTCATCAATGTGCAAGTCGCCGCTGACATTAATTTGCAGTGAAATGCCGGCATGGGTCGCAATTTGCTCCAGCATGTGGTCGAAAAAGCCAATACCGGTATTCATACTGATTGGTGCGGTTGCGTCTAGATCAACTTTAATCTCGATATCGGTTTCACGGGTGGTGCGGCGCACTTGCGCTTGACGCGGCTGTTTTAGTAACAGGTGCGCAATTTGCTGCCAAGTTAAGTTGGCGCGGTCGTAACGCAGGCCGCGAATGCCCATGTTTTCGGCCAACTGCATGTCGGTTTTACGATCACCAATCACATAGGAATTGGCGAAGTCGACTTTGCCTTGCACCAAGTAATCACGGACTAAGCCGAGCTTAGGTTTGCGGCAAGTACAGTTATCGGCATCAAAGTGTGGGCAAATCAATACGTCATCAAAGCGAATGCCTTGTGAGTTAAATACGGCCATCATTAGGTTGTGAGGCGCGTCAAAGTCTGCTTGCGGGAAGCTGTCGGTGCCCAAGCCGTCTTGGTTCGACACCATCACCAAGCGATAACCTTGGTTTTGCAGCGCCAACAAGGTAGGAATAACGTCGGGTTCAAACACTAACTTGCTAATGCTGTCGAGTTGCTTGTCAATTGGCGGCTCTTCCACAAGTGTGCCATCGCGGTCTATAAACAAAATTTTCTGTGCCGTGGCTGTACTCATGGCAATACCTCCATTAACTTCTGCATTTCGGTTGCGCTACCAATGCTGACACGAACCGTGTTATTTAACCCACGCTGGGCTGACTGATTACGAATAAGCACGCCGTTGGCAGCGCAGTTGCTGACCAGTTGGGTCGCATCGGGCACACTAATCAGGACAAAGTTGGTGACACTTGGCCACACTTTGAGCGCCCATGGCCTGCGGCTTACCCATTGGATAAAATCATCACGCAGCGCTTTGGTTTCGGCAACCAAAGCCTGCATGCGCGCAATATTTGTCGTGCTTAGTGCCGCCGTTGCCGCTTGTAAGCTGGGTTGAGGCATTGGGTAGGGTGCAATGACCTTGCGCAACACCTCAATGATATCTGTATTCGCCAGCGCAAAACCGCAACGAATCGCCGCTAAGCCAAATGCTTTGGATAGTGTGCGTAAGACCACCAATTGTGGATAATCGTTCAGCCATTGCGCGGCGCTGGCTTGGGTACTGTCGTCGACGAATTCTATGTAGGCTTCATCCACAATGACTAAAGCTCGCGAGCCGACAGCCTCAATAAATGCTTGCAACGCCTTGCGATCAACGCGATTACCGAGCGGGTTGGACGGTTGGCAAATAAATACTAATTTCACGCCATCTAGTGCCGCTAGCATAGCTTTGGTGTTTAGTTGCAAATCACCGTCGCCATCAGCAACTAGCGGCACATCGATAACTTTTGCACCTTGGGTTTGTGCACTTATTGCGTACATACCGTAAGTTGGGGTGGTGATCATAATGCCATCGCGGCCAGGTTCACAGAAGCTACGAATTAAGAGGTCAATGGCTTCGTCGCTACCGCGACAGCTGAGTACTTGCTCTATGGCCACACCGGCATAAGCTGCATAAGCGCCATTTAAACGGTCGCTTTGAAAGCTTGGGTAACGATTCAACATATCGCCTTGGGCATCAACACTTGGCGTATAAGGCGCTTCATTGGCATTCAGCCAAATTCCATCACCACTCATACTGCGGCGCGCCGAAGCATAGGGCGTTAACGCGGCTAGGTGCTGGCGCTGTAATTGTTCAGCAATGCTCATGAACCTTCCTCCAAGCGAATACTCACGGCGCGCGCGTGGGCGCGAAGGCCTTCAGTTTCGGCCAAGGTAATAATGGCGTCGGCAAGCTCGCTCAAGCCGGCTTTGCTGGCCTGTTGCGTGGTGAAGCGACGATAAAAATCGAGCAAACCTAAGCTGCTGTAATTGCGCGCAAAGCCATAGGTTGGCAGCACGTGATTGGTGCCCGTGGCGTAATCACCGCCAGACTCTGGCGTAAAGTGGCCAATAAATACCGAGCCGGCAAGGTTCACTTGATCAACCGCTTCGTCGGCTTTATCAAACTGCAACGACAAGTGTTCTGGCGCATAACGTTGACTAATGGCAAAGGCTTCGGCTAAGTCACGGGTTTGAATCAGCGCACTAGACGCCAAGGCTTGGCGAGCGGTTGCGGCGCGCGGCAAAATAGCCAGTTGCTGCTCAATCGCTTCGGCTGTTGCCTTAAGCAGTTTGGCACTTGGGCTCAATAAAATAACCTGCGAATCAACCCCGTGCTCGGCTTGCGAAAGCAAGTCGGCTGCAACAAAGCTTGGGTTAGCGCTGTCATCAGCAATCACGAGTAACTCCGATGGGCCTGCGGGCATATCGATAGCTGGGCCCCCTGGCAACTGCGCAACTTGTTGTTTCGCGGCTGTGACATAGCTATTGCCTGGACCATAAATTTTCGCAACCGGTGCAATAGACTCGGTGCCAAGCGCAAGCGCCGCAATAGCTTGCGCTCCACCGCAACGATACACTTCGGTAATGCCACACTTTTGTGCAACATACATCAGCGCTGGGCTTAGCTCGCCCTTTTGGTCCGGCGGGCTAACTAGCACGCGGCGCGGGTTATTGGCTATTTGAGCGGGCACACCTAACATCAGCGCGGTTGACGGTAACACCGCAGTGCCGCCTGGAATGTACAACCCAACCGCATCTAAAGGGGCAAAGCGTTGCGTACACACCACCCCGGGCGCCGTTTCTACAGTAATGTCCTTCGGTGTTTGGGCCTGGTGAAACGCTGCAATGGTGCTATAGGCTTTATCAATGGCCGCACGAACACTAGGTTCAAGTTTGGCTGCCTGTTCGGCGATTTCCTCGGCGCTATAACGTAACTTCCGCAGCGATTCGCAATCGAACTGTTGAGTGTATTGCAGCACTGCCGCATCACCATTTTGGGCAACGGCGTCAATAATGGCCGCAACTTGTTGCTGTAAGCTCGCTGACTGCGCTTGGGCAGGGCGTGCAAGCAACTGCTGTTGCTCAATCGAGCTTAATAAATTCCATTGCTTAATACGCACGGTTTACCCCATCATTTTTTCAATTGGCATCACCAGAATTGAACTACAACCAATCGCTTTTAACTGCTCCATGGTTTCCCAAAATAACTTTTCGGTACTGACAACGTGCACTGCGACAAGCTCCTCAGTGTGGCTGAGCGGAAGTATAGTTGGGCGTTCAGCGCCTGGCAGCAGTTCAACCACTTGCTCAAGTTGACTCACTGGCGCGTGCAGCATGATGTATTTGCTTTCACGAGCCATTTGCACACCATCAATACGCGGCAGTAATTGGTCAATAATGGCTTGCTTTGCTGCACTTAACGGCTCAGGACGCTGAATCAGCTGCGCTTGCGAGCGGAATATCACTTCTTTTTCTACCAAACCATTTGCCTCTAACGTGGCGCCGGTAGATACCAGATCACAAACTGCGTCTGCAAGGCCAGCCCGCGGCGCTACTTCAACACTGCCGGTTAAAATGGCATTGCTCGCGCTGACACCTTGTTGTTTTAAGTAGTTTTGCAATAAATACGGGTAGGTGGTGGCTATGCGTTTACCTTCTAAGTCTTGCACACCGCGGTAACCTTCTTCTTTAGGCACGGCAATTGACAAGCGACATTGGCCAAAGTCAAGAGCACGAAGACGTTGTACGCTGCACGCCAGATTTAACGCTTGGCGTTCTAGGCGCACTTCTTCAAGAACATTTTCGCCCACCAAGCCTAAGTCAACCACGCCATCCATCACCAAGCCCGGAATATCATCATCACGCACACGCAATAAGTCGACCGGCTGATTAGAGCTGTGCGCCAATAACCGCGCTTCGTGCAAGCTAAACTTAAAACCACAAGCTTGTAGCAAGCTAATAGACTCTTTGCTTAAACGCCCTGATTTTTGAATGGCGATAGTTAAACGCTGTGAATTCTTATCAACAACCATAATTTTTTCCCTTAATAAAAAACCCCGCGAAGGGAGCGCCTTGCGGGGTTCAATGAATTTTTAGTGAAGGCAGCCCCAAAACAATTGGTTAGCCTTCAGTACACACTGGGCTAACGTGTTCGATTGTGATGATGGTGATGCCAAGCTGTGTACATGAATTCTCCTAAATGCAAGAGCGATATTAGCTGTTAGATATTAGATATTGGTGCGCTGATATCGGCTTATGCGTTAAATGTTGATAAGAATTGTATAGATTTGAGGTCTTCTTTCAAGTGTTATTTTATATTGCTTACGATATTCCTGTATGCAACTTGTATAACTTTGTCTGTGCATCCAAAATAGCCTTTGCTTTTAATATCCAATATCTAATATCTAATATCGCTCTCGCTTTTAATATCCAATAGCTAATATCGCTCTCGCCCTTCAATATGATAAAGTTCGTGAATCATTTAGAGCAAACAGCATTCATGTCAAAAGTCACCTCACAATTTCAAGCCGATGGCGTGCTGGCGCGCACACTGACTGGCTTCCGTGCGCGGCCGTCGCAAACCACCATGGCCGAAGCGGTAGAGCGCGCGCTGGCGCAAAAGTCACAGCTGGTGGTTGAGGCTGAAACCGGTACGGGGAAGACCTTCGCGTACTTAGTGCCAGTGCTGTTAAGTGGTGGTAAGGCCATTGTTTCGACCGGTACCAAAGCTTTACAAGAGCAGTTATTTCATCGGGACTTACCGGCCCTACGCGACGCGTTGGCGCCGCGGAAAATGGTCGCCTTGTTAAAAGGGCGGGCCAATTATTTGTGTCTTCATCGTATGAATCAGGCGGTGGCGCATAGTGGTGAGTTAAGCAAAGAGCAGCAAAGTCAGTTAGTCGAAGTGAGAAAATGGGCGCAGCGAACCGATGATGGCGATGTAGGCGCACTGAATATTTTGCAAGAAGATGCTGCTATTTTGCCGCAAGTGACAAGTACCGTCGATAATTGTTTGGGCCGTGATTGCCCAGACTACGATGCGTGTTATTTGGTGAAGGCGCGCAAAAAAGCGATGGATGCCGATTTGGTGGTGGTAAATCATCATTTGTTTTTTGCCGACATGGCATTGAAAGATGTTGGCTTTGGTGAGCTGGTGCCGCAAGCCGATGCGGTGATTTTTGACGAAGCGCACCAACTGCCCGATATAGCTAGCCAATATTTTGGCGAAGCAGTTTCAAGTCGTCAGCTGCAAGAGCTGGCGCATGAACTTAAGGTGTTATACCTGACTGAGTTGAAAGACTTGCGCCAACTTGATAAGGCCGCAGACAAGTTGCTGGGCAGCCTAAAAGATTGGCGCCTAGTATTTCCCACCGACCCAATGCGCGGCAACTGGCGTGATTTCTCCAAACAGCCAGCTGTGCAGTTGGCGGCCAACGTGGTGGCGGAACATTTAGAGTTTCTGCGCGAGGTGTGTAAAAGCGCGCTCGGGCGCCATCAAGATCTGGACAATGCCTATGAGCGGTGCGTGCAATTTTTGCACAAATGGCAACAGCTTCAAGATGTTAGCCGCACTGGTTTCAGCTTTTGGTTTGAAACCACTGTACGCCAAGTCACGCTACACCAAACGCCGCTGAGCGTTGCCGATAAATTCGGCGGCTATTTACAGCGCAGCGACATGGCTTGGGTGTTTACCTCGGCTACGTTAGCGGTGGGAGAAGACTTTAGTCATTTTACTGAGCAGTTAGGTATAGAGCAGGCTGAAAGCTTGTGTCTGCCCAGCCCATTTAATTTTAACGAGCAAGCATTGTTGTGTTTGCCTCGTTATTTGCCGCAACCGCACGAGCGTGAAATGCCCTCAGCGCTGCTTGAAGTGGTGTGTGAAGTGCTAGAGCACAATGAAACCGGCGGTACCTTTGTGTTGTTTACAAGCCACCGCATGCTGCAGATGATCGCCAAGTTATTGGTGACTCGCACCGATCGCCCGTTATTGGTGCAGGGCAGTACCAGCAAACGTGATTTGCTTGACCAGTTTATTGCTGCTGGCAACGGCATTTTGTTAGGCACCTCTTCGTTTTGGGAAGGGGTAGACGTGCGAGGTGACGCATTGCGCTGCGTTATTATTGATAAACTACCGTTTGCCAGCCCTGATGATCCGTTATTACAGGCGCGCGTGGAAGACTGCCGACTACGTGGCATCGACCCTTTTGCTCAGGTACAATTGCCACAAGCGGTTATTGCATTAAAGCAAGGGGCAGGCCGGCTTATACGTGATGCCGACGATCGCGGCGTATTAATTGTGTGCGATCAACGCTTAGTTACTAAGCCTTATGGTGGTATTTTTCTTACCAGTTTACCGGCCATGCGACGCACACGCAGTTTAGACGTTGCCCTTGAATTTCTTGATAGTTTAGAACGTACACAGGAGCCTACAGAGTGAAATTAGCGGCTGTTTTAGCCATTGATACGTCAACTGAGCAATGCTCGGTCGCCTTGAAAGTTGGTGAGCGTACAGTTACGCGTGCTGCCATAACGCCGCGCGAACATTCACAACGCATTTTAGGTTTCGTACAAGAAGTGCTTGCCGAGCAACAAATTAGCTTAACTGATATTGACGCTCTGGTAGTCGGGCATGGCCCAGGTAGCTTTACTGGGGTGCGTATTGGCGTTTCGGTGGCACAAGGGTTAGCGTTTAGCCATGACATTCCTGTGATTGCCGTGAGTACTTTGGCGGCGCTAGCGCAACAAGCAATTCGTTTGCACAATGCCGAAACCGTGGTGAGCGCCATTGATGCCCGCATGCGGGAAATATATGTCGCGCCATTTACTAACCATAATGGTTTTGCACAAGCACTTGGCGAGCCGCACATGGCGCCGCTTGAAGATATTACTCAGCAGCCATGGTGGCCTGCGTTAACGGGGGCTGTTGTTGGTGCCGGTACAGGTTGGCAAGCTTATGGCGATGCGCTTAATCCAAACAACACTGTTGATGTGCTTGATAATGTTACCTTACCGCTGGCCGAAGACATGTTGGAGTGGGCATTGGCTCATGGCGAGCCTGTTGCAGCAGAAAAATTAGAGCCGTTGTACGTGCGCAATGAAGTTGCTTGGAAGAAACTTCCCGGGCGCTAAGTTCGGGCAGAAAGTGAGGGCGTTCATCACGATTTATGGTTGTTCGGTGGGAACTTACTAGGTAAGTTGGCGATCTAAAGTCTATATTTTCAACATGACCTTCGTGGTAGTGGTCTTAAGAGGTAGTGGTTATGAAAGCATGGATAAAACACTCAGCAATTGTTGTCGCGGCGCTTTCTTTAGCGGCGTGTTCAGCAGTGCCCGATAGATTGCAAGTGGCTAATGAAGACGCTCTAGTTGCCTACGAGACGGTACTTGAAGCACCGAACGCCAACAACGGTGAAATGGCACGTTGGGGCGGTGTTATCGCTGAAGTAAGAAACTCAGATGCAGGTACCGTTATTGAGGTGGTTAATTTTCCACTAAATTCGTGGGGGCGCCCAGTACCTGGCGAGCAAAGTTCTGGCAGATTTCGTGCCACTTTAAATGGCTTTGTTGACCCCATGGTATACACCCAAGGTAGCGAAGTGACCTTTACCGGCACCGTGGCTGGCGTAGAAAAGGGAACCATTGGCGAATATAACTATTTATTTCCATTGCTAAATGTTTCAGCCAAGTACCTATGGCCTGAGCGCAAAGAAAAAGCGCAAATGGAAGTGAACTATGATGCTTTATGGTATCGCCATTATTATTACACTCGGCCATTTTACCCAAGGCCTGTGTATATTCCCGGCCCGGTAATGAAAGATCAGCCGAAACAAGGCGATAACTAAAAATAACCGATAATAACCAAAGTCAAATTAGCATGTTAGACAATACATTGTTATTCCAACAGGCTCGGCAATGTGCCGAGCCTGTTGCTTTTCAATTGCCTTGGGGTGTTATACGCGGGCTAGCTTGGGGGAACCCCGAGGGTGAGCCATTGTTGGCATTACATGGGTGGCTGGATAATGCACACAGTTTTGTGCCAGTGGCTGATGCTTTTTTAAAGAGCGAGCTAGCGCAGCGTTATCGGCTGATCGCAATCGATTGGGCCGGCCATGGACATAGTGACCATCGTCCGGTTGGTAACTATTATCCGTTTATGGATTACGTTTATGACCTGTGGTATCTGTGCCAGCAGCAACAGTGGCCGCAGGTAACTATTGTGGCGCATTCTATGGGAGCTTATGTGGCCAACATGTTTGCCGGAATAGAGCCGCAACGTGTCAAGCACCTGCTGGCAATTGAAGCATTTGGGCTGTTAGCGTCAACAGCTGCAGAAACCACCGAGGATTTGCGGCAAGGCTTTCAAAGTCGCTGGCAGCAGCAAGATAAAAAACGCCCACATTATCGTGATTTGAATACTGCCATTGCAGCGCGTACGCACGCCGGCGATTTTTCGCGAGAATTAGCGGCGTTATTGGTCGCCCGCGGCATTGAGCAACTCGGAGAGTATGACTTTCGCTTTCGCGCAGACGGGCAACTACGCTTAAAGTCACCGGTGCGGTTAACGGCAGAGCAAATAGCCGATGTGCTAAGCCATATTACCTGCTCGTTTGATGTGGTGCTCGGAACTGCTGGACATGAACGTTTAAAGCAAGCAATAAAAGCCTGGCAGCCATACGTAAAGCAGTTAAAAGTGCATGAGATAGAAGGCGGTCACCATGTACACATGGAACAGCCAACTGCGATTATTGGGCTATTATCACAGATAACTCGCTCACACAACGGCTAGGCAACACTGGTCGGATATGCGATGATTACGCGTTACAAAAATTAAAATATTTAAATTTATTTGTTCAGGAGCATGAAGCGCGTGGATAAAATTTGGCTACAACGTTATCCAGCTGGCGTACCGGAAACGATTGATCCGGACCACTTTAATTCGCTGGTCGATATTTTCGAACAGAGCATCGAAAAATATGGCGACAAAATCGCCTACGTCAACATGGATACCGAGCTATCCTTCAATGAATTAGACGTATTGTCACGCCAATTTGCGGCATATTTACAACAGCAAGGCCTTAAAAAAGGCGATGCCTTGGCCATTATGATGCCAAACTTGCTGCAGTACCCCATTGCCTTGTTTGGTGCATTGCGCGCTGGCTTAGTGGTGGTGAATGTCAACCCACTGTATACGGCACGCGAACTAAAGCATCAATTGTCGGACGCGAACGCCAAAACCATTGTAATTTTGGATAACTTCGCTGACACCTTGCAAAAGGTTGAAGCTGATGTACCTGTTAAAAAAGTTATTTTAACGGCCATAGGTGACATGCTGCCGGCGCCGAAGCGCTGGATTGTGAACGCGGTTGTTAAGTACGTGAAGAAAATGGTGCCGAGCTACAAGCTCAACAACACCGAAACCTTCCGTGCAGCGCTCAGCCAAGGTGCTAAAGCAGAATACCAACGCCCGCAAATGAACGGCGACGACTTGGCGTTTTTGCAGTACACCGGCGGTACCACAGGGCTGGCAAAAGGCGCAATGCTGTCACACCGTAACATGGTTGCTAATTTAGAAATGGTATCTGCCATTGTTGCACCACTTGTTGATGACGGTGAAGAAACTATTGTTACCGCGCTGCCGCTGTACCATATTTTTGCTTTAACGGCGAACTGCTTAACCTTCATGAAGCACGGTGGGCGTAATATTTTAATTACCAACCCGCGTGACATGAAAGCCTTCGTGAAAGAGCTGGGTAAGTATCCGTTCTCGATGATTTCTGGCGTAAATACCTTGTTCAACGGCTTGTTACACGCCGAAGGCTTCAAAGATTTAGACTTTTCGCATCTTAAAATTGCTTTGGGCGGCGGTATGGCTGTGCAGCGTTCCGTTGCAGAGCACTGGGAGCGAGTTACTAAATCACGATTATTGGAAGGTTACGGCCTAACCGAATGCTCACCGGTTGTTACTGTAAACCCAACCGACATTGAGCATTATAACGGCACTATTGGTATTCCTTTGCCATCAACCGAAGTGCGGATTGTTGACGTTGACTCGGGTGAAGTATTGCCACAAGGCGAAGCGGGCGAACTTCAAGTGCGCGGCCCTCAAGTCATGGTGGGTTACTTGAACCGTCCGGATGAAACTGAAAAAGTCATGCGCGACGGCGATTGGTTCGCAACCGGTGATATTGGCGTGATGGACGAGCAGGGCTTCTTCAAAATTGTCGATCGTAAGAAAGACATGATTTTGGTGTCGGGCTTTAATGTGTATCCGAACGAAATTGAAGACGTGATTGTTGATCACCCCAAAGTACTTGAAGCCGCAGCTATTGGTGTTCCACATGACAGCTCGGGCGAAGCCGTGAAAGTTTTTGTGGTGCGCAAAGACCAGTCATTAACTGAAAAAGAGTTGATTACCTTTGCGCGTGAGAACATGACCGGCTACAAAGTACCTAAGTTTGTTGAGTTTCGCGACGAGTTGCCGAAAAGCAATGTCGGTAAAATACTTCGCCGCGAGCTGCGTGACGAAGAAGAGGCGAAGTCGAACTAACACATGTTGCCCTATCAGGTTATAACCTCTAATGCTGAGCTGCTGGCTTTTTGCGAGCACGCTCGGCACGTTCCTTATCTTGCATTAGATACCGAGTTTGTTCGCAACCGCACTTACTATGCACGCTTAGGCTTAGTGCAAGTGCGCGCGGCCGATCAATTGGTGTTGATTGATCCTGTTGTTGGGCTTGATCTCGAGCCGTTTTGGGAGCTTTTGAAAGACCCAAACGTGCACATTGTCATTCATGCTGGCGGCGAAGATTACGAGATATTAGCCCAGCACATGGGCCAAATTCCCACGCATATTTTTGATACCCAAATTGGCGCAGCATTTGCCGGGCATGGCGAAGCGTTGGGCTATGCGGCATTGGTGAAGCACTATACCGACATTGAGGTGGACAAATCACAGTCACGAACCGACTGGATGCAACGGCCTTTAGCGCCTGAACAGTTGGATTATGCCGCCGCTGATGTGTTTTACCTACATGATATTTACCCCCGTTTACGCTCCGAGCTTTCGGCTGAAAAGCTTGAATTGGTTGAAGCGGAAAGTGCACTGCAAGTGGCTAAACGTGGTGAACAAACGCCGACAAAGTGGCTCTATTTGTTCTTTGGCAATGCCTGGCAGTGTAATCGTCAACAATTAGCTGTATTGCGTGAGCTGATGGGCTGGCGCTTAGATCGGGCGAAAAAATCAGATATTCCACTGGGCTTTGTCGCGAAAGATCACACCTTGCTTGAGCTAGCTCGGCGCATGCCTGAAACCACGGGGCAATTGCGAGGGATTACCGACTTGTCGCCCATGACCATTCGCTATGCTGGCGATGATTTATTAGCGGCGATTCGCCAAGGTAAAGCCGCAACCGAATTGCCAGCTCAGCTGGAACGGTTAACGGATATGCGAGGCTACAAACCAGTTTTTAATGCCATTAAGCAGCAAATTACCGCATTAGCCAAAGAACTTGGTATTGAGCCAGGTATGGTTGCTTCGCGTCGGCAAATTAATGATGTGATTCATTGGCAGTGGCAAGTACCAAACGAAGCCAAGTCTGACCTGTCACCACCGGACTTGTACGTGGGCTGGCGGGGCGCTAAGCTTAGTACTCACTTGGAAGCCATTTTTAAACGGGATCGTTAAGCATGTTGTGTGCGATTTACCGCAGTCCGAAGCGGGCTGATACCTATTTGTACCTGCCGCATCCGGCTGACTTTACAAAAATTCCTGAACCTTTGCAGAAAAGCTTTGGTCAACCTATACATGTAATGACCATGGCGCTTAAAGATGAGCGCAAACTGGCTCGTATGAGTGTTGCTGAGCTAAAGCAACATCTCGAAGAGCCTGGTTATTACTTACAAATGCCACCAAAGCAAGAAAGCTTATTGGATGCTCACAAAAAGCAACAACAGGAGTCTGCACGCTGATGCAAGTTACCATGCCAATTTTTCGATTATTTGCCCTTGGGGTGATGAGTTTGTGGGCTTCGGCCACTGTGGCGCAAGAAGCCGACGCTAATGAGAAAAACGCGGAGGGTTTTGCGGCTTACGTTGAAATCATCAAACAAGAAGCGCTGGCGGATGGGTACAGCCAAGCAACTTTAGATAAAGCCTTTGCCAACGCGCGCTTTTATCAGCGTTCGGTAAAAGCCGACCGCAACCAACCGGAATTTAAGCTAACGCTCGATACCTATTTACCGCGTGCGGTGCCAGAGTGGAAAGCAAAAAAAGCAGTGGAAAAGCTTGAGGAACACCGCGAATTGCTAGAAAAAATTGGCAAAGAATTTGGCGTGCAACCGCGCTTTATTGTGGCGCTGTGGGGTATTGAAACCAATTTTGGTAGCTTTACCGGTGGCCAAGATGTTATATCAGCGCTAACGACCATGGCTTATGAAGGACGCCGCGAAGCATTTTTTAAGAAAGAGCTTTGGCACGCGTTAACTATTGTTGAAGAAGGCCACATTGATATTGAGCAGATGCGAGGCTCGTGGGCTGGCGCAATGGGCCAAACCCAATTTATGCCAAGCTCATTTATGCAATATGCCATTGATTACGACGGTGATGGTCGTAAAGATATTTGGGGCTCAATGGGCGATGTGTTTGCGTCAGCAGCCAATTATTTAAAATCTGTTGGTTGGCGAGATGACGTCACTTGGGGCCGCCAAGTGCAACTGCCGGAAGGCTTTGATACCAAGTTAGCCGGCTTGAAAACTAAGAAAACATTGGCGCAATGGCAAGCACTAGGCGTGCGCCGTTATGACGGCTCAGATTTACCGCAACGCGATGATCTGCAAGCCTCGGTGGTTATTCCTGATGATAACAAAGGCCGTGTTTATTTGGCTTACGACAATTACGACGCGTTAATGCGTTGGAACCGCTCGCATTATTTTGTGGCCGCGGTCGGGTATTTATCTGATCGAATTCGCTTTCCACGATGAGCCTGCCGAACCCTTCTAAAATAGTCTGTGTGGGCCGCAATTATGCGGCCCATGCAGAAGAATTAAATAATCCATTACCGACACGGCCGTTGTTATTTATGAAGCCACCCTCGGCGATTAGCTATTTGCCTGACGTGGTTATTCCAAGCGATCAAGGCGAGTGCCAACATGAAATTGAATTGGCCGTTTATATTGGTCAACCGTTACGTAAAGCGACAACGGAGCAAGCGCAGCAGGCGATTGCTGGGTACGGCGTGGCGCTTGATTTAACCTTGCGCCAAGTGCAAAGCGAGTTAAAAGCTGCAGGGCAGCCGTGGGAACGCGCTAAAGCCTTCGATGGCTCGTGCGTTTTGGGGCCAATGGTGTCGCTTAACGAATTAGAAAATGGCGGTGATTTTACCATTCAACTTGAAGTCAACGACCAGACTCGGCAAGTGGGTCACAGCCACCAGATGATTTTTGCCATCGATGATCTGTTAGCCGATATCAGTCAGCAGTTTACCTTGCAGCCGGGCGATATCGTTTTAACCGGAACCCCAGCGGGTGTCGCATCATTGGCGCTAAACGATCAGCTGACGTTGCATTTAAGCCAAGGCGATAAGCACTGGCAGTGGCACGGCTCTGTGCGTTGCGAGGCCTAATGTTCTGGCAAGAAAAGACACTGGAGCAAATGACCCACGAAGAGTGGGAGTCATTGTGTGACGGTTGTGGCAAGTGCTGTTTGCACAAACTGATTGACGAAGACGATCAGCAAGAAGTCATTCACTATACCGACGTGAGTTGTCGGTTACTCAACACCAAAACTGGTTTTTGTTCCGATTATGCGAACCGCAAACGGCATGTGCCAGATTGTGTGGTGATTACCCCTGCGAATGTTTACGATCTTGATTACATGCCACCAAGCTGTGCTTATCGGCGCTTGGCCGAAGGGCGTGGTTTAGCCAGTTGGCACCCGTTATTGCACGATGGCGATCGTGGGCCCATGATGGCTGCTGGCATGAGTGCGGCGGGGTTGGTGGATAGCGAAGACCAAGTAACGGAAGATCTTGAATTAAGAATTGTTACTTGGCCTTTAAACGATAGTGATTGATTTGCGCGGTTACAGGCGGCGTAGCTTGAGTAGCCGTGCCAAAATAATGAGTACCGCGGCAATTGCGTAGGCTGCAAAAAGAATCTGCATCCAGCCCGGCATACTGATACCAACAAACTGCCAATCAATTTCACCACATTGTCCCGGCGCGGCGAAAAAACTTGGAATCCATTCGTGCAATGGCATCCAGCTTGGAAAGCCTGGGTACATGTCGCATACAAATAACCAATTATTCTCGGCATTTTGTATTTCTAAATGGCTAGTGGCAATACGCCAACCCCAAACTGCTGCAAGTAACCAGCCTACATAACCGACGAGACGGGCCCAAACAACCTGTGGCGCAACTAGCGGAACTAACGCCGCCAAGCCAATAGCAAGTACCGCCGTACGTTGTTCAATGCACTTTACGCAGGGCTCAAGGCCCATTTGGTACTGAAAGAAAAGCGCTGCGGCTAACAGGCCAAAACACGAACCTGCCAGTAACGCCCAAGCACCGCGTTTGGCGGGCAGTTTAGCTAAAAAATTGAGCATGAATTCACCTTGATATTGTTAATTGCTCAGCACCTTACCTGAGTGCTTTTGGCTTGTCGATAATATTGCGTTAAGAAGCTTTACAAAACTTGTCCGACCATTGCAAAGGCTGCTAGAATTGAAGGTCTTGTAAATATAACAAATAGCAACCTATTATAGGCAACGTTATTCAAAACACAGGCCATTTCATGATCATCAAGGCACAAAGTCCAGCGGGTTTTGCCGAAGAATACATTGTAAAATCAATCTGGAACGGGCATTTTGCGCCTGGCACAATTTTGCCAGCTGAACGCGAGCTTTCCGAATTGATTGGTGTGACGCGTACCACATTGCGTGAAGTGTTGCAGCGTTTAGCGCGCGACGGCTGGTTAACCATTCAACATGGCAAGCCAACTCGCGTGAATAACTTTTGGGAAACCTCTGGGTTAAATATTCTAGAAACCTTGGCGCGCCTAGACGAAGACGGCATGCCCGAGTTAGTTGACCAACTGCTTTCGGCACGTACCAATATTAGTGCTATTTATATTCGCCAAGCGGTACGTAACGCCCCCGAAAAAGTCGCTGAATTACTGCAAGAAGCAGAAGGTTTAGAAGACACGGCTGAAGCATTTAGCCAATACGATTACCGCTTAAACCATGATTTAGCGCAGGCCTCTGGCAATCCTATTTATGTGTTGGTACTTAATGGCTTTAAAGGCCTGTACTCGCGCATTGGTAATTTTTATTTTTCGAACGCTGAAGCCCGTAAGTTAGCGCGTAAATACTATGCAGATCTTAAAGAAATGGCTGCTGATTCGCGTCGTGACGATGCGGTGATGCTGGTGCGTGAATATGGTTATCAGTCGGGCCGTATTTGGCACAGCATGCGCGGCGACATTCCCGATAATTTAGTGGAATAATTGCAAAAGCGATAAGATAGAAGAGCAAGAGCGATATTAGATATTAGATATTAGATATTGGATATTAGATAAAAGCAGCTACGAGAAGTTAGCTAGCTGGCCACGGCATTAGTAATTCGGTTAAGATTCACTAGATAATAATAAAAAACTGGTGAATCTTAATGACCCCCTCAAAATTAATCCTCGTTATAAAATTAACAGCTATTGTCTTGTTGCTAAGTTTAGCTGGTTGTCAGTCAACATCATCTGATAAGCCAGTATATGCAGGGCCTGTATTACCCGACAATTATGACTTCAAGTTTGGTGATAAAGACATGGCCGCAGCCATGCACGCGGTTTATTTACACCGAACCGATGAATTAGAACAGCTACTCAAGGCAAAAAAATTCTATTGGTATATTAACTTTGGGCATCTTGAGTCGGCCCCTTTACTTTCTCACCTTGCCATAATTTCGTCGTGTTACGACTGTATTGATGTGTTTGCGAAGGTTGGGTTTGACCTGAATAAACGCGATAAGTACGGCCGCACGCCGCTAATTTATGCCGCCTTGTCGTCGAAGCCGAAATTTATTCCGTTATTAGCCGCACATAGCGACATTGACGCGCGTTTAGATGAGAAAACAGGGTTCACTGCTTTGCATATGGCCACCAATAAGAATTTTCCAGCCACTATTAAAGCATTGGTAGAGCAGGGTGCCGATATTGAAGCCCGTGATGTGAATCAATGGACTGCACTGCACCATGCGGTGCAAATGGGCTTTGTTAAAAGCAGCAAAATACTGTTAGAACTGGGCGCAAACCCAAATGCGCTATCGGTTAGTCATTGGACAACGCTACACCAAACGGGCAATCGCATTAATACAGCCGATGAGGCCAATATAGCGGCCATAACGAAACTATTATTAGATGCCGGCGTGAATATAGATGTGCAGTCGGATAAAGGCATTACGGCCCTGCAATTGAGTATTTGGCAACGTCGTGACAGCGTGACGGAGTTATTATTAGCGCAAAACTCGGATATTCATGTGGTCGACAATGAAGGATGGTCGGCATTGTCATATGCGGTAGATAAAGGCGATATAAAAACGGCAAAAGTATTACTTGATGCCGGAGTAGACCCACAGCCACGTTCATCAACCGGTTGGACACCTTTGATGTTTTTAGCGAACGATAATTATCAACATGACGAGTTAATTATTGAGTTCGCTGAGCTGCTTATTGAGCACGGTGCGTCGGTTTTTAATATAAACAATGGCGGCAAATCTATTGCTGACTTAGCAAAAGAAAATAATAAAACGGCGTTGTTGAAATTGTTGGAATACCACGGTGCAAAGACGACCGATTAATCGACATAAAAAAGCCCGCTTGAAGCGGGCTTTTGATTAACTGGCTTATTAATTAAGCAAAGTTTTTCGCTACGAAATCCCAGTTTACTAGGTTCCAGAATGCGTTTAAGTAGTTCGGGCGTGCATTACGATAATCGATGTAATAAGCGTGCTCCCAAACGTCAACGGTTAGGATAGGGGTAACTGACGAGTCAGTTAATGGGGTTTCAGCGTTGCTGGTGTTCACGATAGCTACTGAACCGTCAGCTTTTTTCACCAGCCAAGTCCAGCCTGAACCGAAGTTGCCAGCTGCTTGCGCGCTGAATTCTTCTTTGAACTTGTCGAATGAACCGAACGCCGCGTTTATAGCGTCAGCTACAGCGCCAGTTGGTGCGCCGCCGCCATTTGGGCTTAGGCAGTTCCAGTAGAACGTGTGGTTCCATACTTGGGCCGCGTTGTTAAATACGCCGCCTTTTGAAGTCTTGATAATGTCTTCGAGTGACTTGCCTTCAAGGTCGGTGCCTTTTACCGCATCGTTCAGCTTAGTCACGTAAGTTTGGTGATGCTTACCATAGTGGTATTCAATGGTTTCAGCTGAAATATGTGGCTCAAGTGCATTTTTCTCGTAAGGCAATGCTGGTAATTCAAATGCCATGTCGACTCTCCGTTGTTGTTGAAAAATGAATGTTTGTTGTGGTTTTAAATTCTTAGCATTTTACCATTGAATTCAAAACTTGCTGTCACTATATAGTTAAATTGTGGCACAAAAGTTTATTTCAAGGGGTAATTTTACCCAAAAGTATAACTTGTTTGTGGCGATTTGGCGTACTGAAACTGTCATGGACATGTGTTAAACTGTGCGCCGTTTGAAACGCTTAATACCTGAGGTAATCATGGAAACTGTTGAAAAGATTAAGCAGCAGATCGCAGAAAACCCGATTCTGTTATACATGAAAGGTTCTCCGAAGTTGCCAAGTTGCGGCTTCTCTTCGCAGGCTTCACAAGCCCTAATGAGCTGTGGCCAAGCCTTTGCGTATGTTGATATTCTGCAAAACCCTGAAATTCGCGCTGAGCTGCCTAAATATGCAGACTGGCCAACGTTCCCGCAATTGTGGGTAGAAGGCGAGCTTATTGGCGGTTGTGACATTATTTTGGAAATGTTCCAAAAGGGTGAGTTACAAGAATTAATTAATGAAGTGGCTGCGCGTCATCCGGCGCCAGAAGCTGAGTAATTTTCGTTTAAACACACAATAAAATGGAGATAAACCATGGGTGTATTAGTAGGTCGTAAGGCTCCTAACTTTACTGCTGCTGCAGTATTAGGCAACGGTGAAATTGTTGAAAACTTCAACTTGTTCGAGCAAATCAAAGGTAAAAAAGCAGTTATCTTTTTCTACCCACTCGACTTCACTTTCGTATGTCCTTCTGAGTTGATCGCTTTTGATCACCGTTTAGAAGAATTCAAAAAGCGCGGCGTTGAAGTTATTGGTGTGTCTATCGACTCACAATTCACGCACAACGCATGGCGTAACACTGCCGAAGCTGACGGCGGTATCGGTGAAGTGAAATATCCATTGGTTGCAGACGTGAAGCACTCTATCTGCCGTGCTTATGACGTTGAGCACCCAGAAGCTGGCGTTGCTTTCCGTGCGTCATTCTTAATCGATGAAGACGGCGTTGTACGTCACCAAATCGTGAACGACTTACCATTAGGTCGTAACATTGACGAAATGATTCGTTTGGTTGACGCGTTGAACTTCCACCAGAAGCACGGCGACGTTTGCCCAGCTGGTTGGAAAGAAGGCGACGAAGGTATGAAGGCTGACCCGAAAGGTGTTGCTGATTACCTGTCTAAAAACGCTAGCAAGCTGTAAAGAGCAAAAGCGATATTCGTTATTAGATAGTTGATATTAGCGAAATACGGAAGGTCGCCCTTGGGCGGCCTTTTTTATTTGCGCCAATAAATATTGTGGTGTACATTGTACACGATTAATTAATGTGTCATAAGGAGATGGAATTGAGTCATGGAATGACCTTTGTTGAAACGTCTTTGTTTACTCGACAAATGAACGAGTGTTCAACCGATGATGAACTTCGAATGTTGCAAATTGAGCTCATTGCTAACCCAGAGAAAGGAGCAGTAATTCCGGGAGCAGGAGGTTTACGTAAAGTCCGCATGGGTATTGGTAATTCAGGTAAAAGCGGAGGCGCAAGAGTCATTAATTACTTTGCTCAACCCGAGTATATCTATTTGTTGTTTGTTTACCTCAAGAGCAAAAAAATTAATTTGAGTGCAAAAGAGAAATCAATCTTGACAACGCTTGTTGCGCAGTTGAAAGGAGATATGAAATGACAGATTTTGATGAATTAAAGGCTTCGCTGGAAGAAGCTGTAGCAATCAAAAATGGGCAGTGTCAACCTGCTCGTGAATTTTCATATAAAGTTGCTGATGTAAAAGCGATTCGTCAGCAGTTAAAAGTTTCGCAAGTGGAATTCGCACAGGCGCTGGGTACAAGTGTTGATACCGTGAAAAGCTGGGAGAGCAAACGCCGCAATCCGACAGGCTTAGCCGCTAAGGTTCTGTCGACCATTGAGGAAGAGCCCGCCGTATACCATGCAATTGCTAATCGTTAGTGTTGCAGGGCGAAAGCGACGGCGCTCGCGGCGTGAATTTCGGTGGTGTCGTAGAGTTTGATGGTGGTGTCTGATTGGTTGATTAACATGCCAATTTCAGTGCAGCCTAAAATAACCGCTTCGGCGCCGAATTCGGCCATTTCTTGAATAATCTCTAAGTAATCTACTTTCGAATTAGCTTCTACTTTTCCTCGGCACAATTCGTTGAAAATAACCTCATTGATGCGGTTGCGCTGTGCAGCGTTCGGCACTACTACGCAAACACCGTGATCTTCGAGGCGCTGCCGATAGAAGTCTTGCTCCATGGTGAATTTGGTGCCAAGTAGGGCAATGGTCGTGACGCCATCGGCTTGCAAAGCCGCTGCGGTGGCATCAACAATATGCAGTAACGGTATTTGCACAGCCAGCTCTATTTCTGGTGCTACTTTGTGCATAGTGTTGGTGGCTAAAACAATAAAATCAGCCCCTGCGGTTTCAAGAGCTTGTGCCGCTTCAGTGAGAATTTCGGCGGTGCCGTCCCAGTCCCCGGCATGCTGCAATGGTTCAATTTCGGCAAAATCGACGCTGTATAAAATAAGTTTAGCGCAATGCAAACCGCCAAGTTGTTCACGTACTTTCTGATTAATTAGCCGGTAATAGGTTTGCGTAGATTCCCAGCTCATACCGCCAATAACACCGATGGTTTTCATACGTCGTGACTCCGAAGTTGCATTACTTGCATCATCTAGATAACTTGATAGAACATGTTAAGGACTTTATACCATGAAAAAATACGATGTTGCCGACGTTTTGCAGTTTTGGTTTAGCGAGCTGACCCCAGCGCAATGGTTTGCTAAAAGTGACGAACTTGATGCACAAATAACCCAGCGTTTTGGCGGTATGTTACAGGCTGCTGCCGCTGGCGAGCTGTGGCAGTGGCGGCAGAATAGTAGCGGCAGACTGGCTGAAATCATTGTGCTTGACCAGTTCTCCCGCAATGTTTACCGAGATACCCCACAAGCATTCGCGCAAGACCCAATGGCATTAGTTTTAGCACAAGAAGCCGTCGCTGCAGGTTGCGATGCTAATTTAAATGTCGCCGAGAAGGCATTTTTGTACATGCCCTACATGCACAGCGAGTCAGCGGGAATTCATGAGCAGGCAGTAGAATTATTCAATCAACCCGGCCTTGCAACAAACTACGATTTTGAGCTGAGACACAAAGTAATTATTGATCGTTTTGGCCGCTACCCACACCGAAATGACATTTTAGGTCGAAAATCTAGTGCCGAAGAAATTGAATTTTTAAACCAGCCGGGTTCGTCATTTTAATGGCGGAGTCGGTATTTATTGGCGTTGATGTTTCCTGTGCGCTGAAAAAGCGTATTCCCATTGTGTTTGCGTTGAAGCGTGAAGGGCGTTTAGTACCATTGCCAGCACGGCATTTACCAATGAAAGCGCCTTATGGGCATGGTAATCGGTACGTGATTGAGCACCAGAGAAATCTCGATTATGCCAATGCTGTACGCGACTATGTGGTTAAAGTCTGTAACCATTTTGGGGTGCAGCCAGCGCGCATTGGTGTTGACTCGCCGTTGCGTCCTCGCTCCGAAGCTCTAGATTACCGTATTGCTGAGCGGGCCCTAAACCAGGCGGGAATTAGCTGCTATAAGACCCCATCGGCGAGCGAGTTTGAAGATATTAAGGCTAAAGCTCGGCGACATTTGGCGATTGGTGGTGCGCTGCAGCGCATGCCACACGCCATGCAATTGTGGATGCTGGCGGGCATTGAAATTGCCCGTGAATTGGCCACTATCGCGCCAGTTCGTGAAGTATTTCCACAAGCTAATATTCGTTTGTTACTTCCTAATGTGCCACATAAAAGTGGCAAAGGGGTGCCGCTAATGCAGCTGCAAGCATTAGCGAAGCAAACGGGCTGGCCGTGCACGCAAGAAGAGTGGAAAGCGTTGAAACAGATCAGCGCTGGCGGCACGCATGACCAGGTGGATGCGTACAGTGCCGCCTGGGTAGCAAGTTTACCGGAAACAGACGTAAACGTTTTTGGTGATATTCAGCAACAAGACGCCATTTGGGTGCCGCATCGCGACGTTATAAAGCCTTAGCGCGAAAACGTTTGCCTTTGATTTTATCGATGTTTATCAGTGATAACGCATGCTTAGCACTAGTGTTCTTTACGGTGACAAACGACCACTGATTTTGCACTTTAATTTTACCAATATCAGCCATAGTCAGTTTGTTGTCGCGCGTTAATGCGCCCACAATGTCGCCCGGGCGCAGTTTGTCTTTTTTCCCGCCACTTATTTGCAAAGTAACTACATCGCTTTTTAATGGCTTCGCTGAGTTTGCTGGCTCTGGCAATGGCTGCAATTGAATGGGCGCTGCCATGGTGTCTTCAAGTAAACGCATTTTGTAATCGTCTTGCGGGCCAATTAAGGTTACTGCAAGCCCTTCAGCACCCGCACGCCCGGTACGCCCAATACGGTGGGTGTGGGTATCAAGGTCATGGGCCATATTCACGCTAATCACTAAATCAAGCTCAGCAATATCAAGGCCGCGAGCGGCTACGTCGGTGGCCACTAATACGCGCGTGCTGCCATGACTGAACTGGATCATAGTTTGATCGCGATCTTTTTGTTCTAAATCGCCATGCAGCGCTAATGCGCTAAAACCCTTTGCTGCTAATTTGTCGGCAATAGTTTGCGCTTCGGCTTTGGTGTTACAAAACACCATGGCATTGGCAGGCTGCAAGTCTAATAGCAATTGCTGCACCGCGTAGGCCGAAAATGTATCGGCTAAATTAAAAAAGCGTTGCACAATGTTGGCTTTGGTTTGTGCGGCGGCAACCTTAATGTGTTCCGCTTTGGGTGTTACGTGCTTAGTAAGTTGCGCAATGCCGGCCGGGTAAGTTGCGCTAAAGAGCATGTTCTGACGAGCGGAAGGCGTTTTGGCAATAATCGCTTTCATATCATCTTGAAAGCCCATTTCGAGCATACGGTCTGCTTCATCAAGCACTAAAGTGCTGAGTTTTGAAAAATCGAGGCGCTGTTGGCTTAGGTGATCAAGCACGCGGCCGGGCGTGCCCACCAATACATGCGCACCGTGCTCAAACGAAGCAATTTGACTGCGCGCCGGTACGCCGCCGCAAAGTGTCAGCACTTTTACGTTACCCATGGTTTTGGCTAATCCACGAATAGTTTCAGCAACTTGCTCGGCAAGCTCGCGAGTAGGGCACAACACCAAGGCCTGAGGAGAAAAATCGTTGGTATTTAATTTAGCTAAAATACCTAGCGCAAATGCTGCGGTTTTGCCTGAACCTGTTTCTGCCTGCACCACCACGTCATCGCCCCGAAGAATAATGGGTAAACTTAACGCTTGCACAGGGGTAGTGTTGGAAAAACCGGCCTCTTTAATGCTGTCTAATAGTGCTTTAGGCAGTTGTAAGGCAGTAAATAATGGCAGTGCAGGCGTGGCTTCAGACATGATGATAAATCGCTTGTTAAAAATAATGCGCCATTATACCAGAGTCTTTGTTTAGGTTTTTTATTTATGGTTCGGTAATTATTCTTGCGCGAATTTTCTCGGTTGGTTAAATTTCATCTAATTCATTCAAGGGAATATTTTAGATGCTGCGCAGAAACGGAACCGTAATGAGCTGGAATGCTGACAAAGGTTATGGTTTTATCCAATCTGCAAACAATCATCAGCAATTTTTTGCGCATATTACAGCTTTTTCAAATCGGCGCCGTCAACCAACCATCGGCGACCACGTTACCTTTACGGAACAACGCCAAGCAGATAATAAACATCGCGCTGTTGACATTGATTATGTGCGTACCAAGCTCAGCTTTGCATTATTACCCGTTCTAACCATTGCCTCTGCCTTTATTGTGGTTATCGCTTATTTCGGATTGCTGGGCTATTTACCAACTCAGCTCTGGTGGAGCTTCACTTTCGCCAGCGTTGTTGCCTATATTTTTTATGCATTCGATAAAAAAGCAGCACTAAACAATAAGCGCAGAACACCTGAAGACTTTCTGCAATTTTTGGCATTAATAGGCGGTTGGCCGGGCGCTTTAATAGCGCAACAGCAATTTCGCCATAAAACTAGAAAGAGATCGTTTCGAGTGGTGTTTTATTTGGCGGTACTGATAAACATAGGGGCGATTACTTTTTATATGTTGGAAAAAGACACGATTATTCAATGGATAAAAGCCATGCTAGGTGCGATTAAATTGTAAAACTATAACTTTTGTCATGCGAAATTCATGAAAGCATGGTTAAATACGCTCGTTTATGTCGCTAATTGGTCAAATAGTGATCAATGCCGACTAAAAACACTCGATGTACACACCAATAATATTAAAAAATATAAAAGGTAAATCGATGAGCGCCCACACCAATAAAAGCCTTTTCAAAAAAGGTCTAATTGCGGTATCTAGTTTTTCTTTATTATCACTTTCTTTTACGGTTTTTGCAGCACCTCCAGCTGGTTATTACAACAACGTTGATGCGACCAATGCGCAAACTTTACAGCAGTCATTGCATGAAATAATTGATGACCATCAGCGCTTCCCATATACCTCAAGTAGCACCGACACATGGGATATTTTGGAAGCGGCAGACCAAGACCCAGATAACCCCAACAACGTTATCGACATTTATAAAAATGCCAGTTACGGAAAAGTTGGCGGCGGTAATACCTTATATAACCGCGAACATAGTTGGCCAAAATCATATGGTTTTCCAAATGACGGCAGCAGCAATTACGCTTATACCGACGCCCACCACTTATTTATTTCCGATAGTAGTTATAACTCCAGCCGCAGTAATAAACCATACGCCAATTGCACCTCTGCATGTACAGAAAAACCCACTGAATTTAATAACGGTCGTGGCGGTAGCTCTAGCCAATCGAACTGGACTGATGGTTCGTTTGATACGGGCAGTTGGGAAACATGGTCTGGCCGTCGAGGCGACGTCGCGCGTGCGCTAATGTACATGGCGGTGCGTTACGAAGGTGGCACCCACGGTGTAACGGGCCACAGTGAGCCTGATTTGATCTTAACTGATGATCGCAACTTAATTGCGCAGTCAAACCAAGGCGCGAACATTTCGGTTGCTTACATGGGCTTAAAGTCGGTGTTGCTGCAATGGCACCAAGAAGACCCCGTAGACGACATGGAGCGCCGTCGTAACGACGTTGTGTATTCGTATCAAGGCAACCGTAACCCGTTTATTGATAACCCTGAATACGTGGCGTGCGTGTTCGAGAACATCTGTAACGGCGGTGGCGGTGGCTCGGGCGACACCACAGCCCCAGCAGCACCTAGCTACCTAAGTGCAACGCCAGGTACTGGCATTGTTTCACTGGCGTGGAACCAAGGCAGTGAAAGCGACCTGGCGGGCTATTACGTGTATCGCAGAGATATGTCGGGCAGCAATTATACCCGTTTGAACACTGCCTTGATTACGACCGCGGCGTTTGACGATTACAACGTGACCGGTGGCAGCACATACTTCTATGTGGTTACCGCGGTAGATACCTCGGGCAACGAGTCGGTATTTAGCAGCGAAGTAAACGCCACGCCAAACCAAGGTTCAACCGACAGTGGCCAAGTTTGGATTAACGAGTTGCACTATGATAACGATGGTACTGACACCGGCGAATTTGTTGAAGTAGCCGGCAGCGCAGGTACAGACCTTAGCGGTTGGCAGATTATTGCTTACAACGGCAACGGTGGTGGCGCGTACGCAACCGGCAATTTAAGCGGCGTTATAACCAACCAAAGCAACGGGTTTGGCGCGGTTAGTGTTGCCATGAGTGGCCTGCAAAATGGCTCGCCAGATGGCGTGGCACTTATTGACGCACAAGGCTCTGTGGTGCAATTTTTAAGCTACGAAGGCAGCTTTACCGCAACCGATGGCCCAGCTAGCGGCATGACCTCACAAGACATTGGCGTTAGTGAAACCACGTCAACGCCAGTAGGCCAGTCATTGCAATTAGCAGGCTCGGGTAGCCAATACAGTGACTTTAGTTGGCAGGCCCCACAAACAAGCAGCCCAGGCACGCTTAACGCTGGGCAAAGCTTTGTTAGCGCAGAGCCAGTTAACGAAGCGCCTGTCGCTTCGTTTTCAACCACCTGCAACAACTTAGACTGCTCGTTTGATGGGGCTGCGAGTACGGACACAGACGGCAGTGTGGTGAGTTACAGCTGGGACTTTGGCGATGGTAACGCAGCCAGTGGCGTTAGCGTAAACCACAGCTATGCAGTTGCCGGTGACTACGCGGCTACATTAACTGTCACTGATAACGCCACTGCCACAGACACCATGACCGTTGTGTTGTCAGTTACGGCTCCACCAGCAGCCCCTGTGGTGTGGATTAACGAGTTGCATTACGACAACAAAGGCGGCGACCGCAATGAGTTTGTTGAAGTTGCAGGTACTGCCGGAAGTGACGTAAGTGGCTGGTCTATTCAGGGCTACAACGGTGCCGATGGCGGTGTATATGCAAGCATTAGTTTAAGCGGCGTTATTGCCAACCAACAAAATGGCTTTGGAACGTTAGCGTTTGACTTTAGCGGCTTGCAAAATGGCTCGCCAGACGGCTTAGCGCTTGTTGACGCCCAAGGCCAGGTGGTGCAGTTTATTAGCTACGAAGGCACTTTTGTGGCTTCGGCTGGTGCTGCTGCTGGGTTAACGTCTGAAGCCATTGGCGTCGAGGAAACCTCAAACACCTCAGCCAATGACTCGCTGCAACTTAGCGGCAGTGGCTCGCAGTACAGCGACTTTATTTGGCAAAACCCCGCACGCAACACCGCGGGCAGCGTGAATAACGGCCAAACCTTAGGTTTGTAACGGTTTGCTGGCGTCGATTTGAATAACGCACGAATGAAAAGGGGCTTTTTAGCCCCTTTTGCTTAGTTTAATTGGATTCGCCGTGCTATTTTTCGCATTTGAATGCTTAAGGGAAAATTTATGATTAATGAAATTAAAATTTGGTGGCGCTCAGTGCCAAAAGCCCAGAAAACTGGTCTGATTGTGTTAGCCGTATTTATTGCCGCAGCTCTTATCATGAGCTTTGGAGTGATTATTGGTTCATCTCTCGGCAGGGCGTTCTAACGTTATTCTCATTGCAAAAAGAGATGTTTGTAGTGGCATAGTTAATTTGGTCACCTGATTATAGGTGCGCATTAATTTCACTGTGAGCTAAACATTTAATCTAACTTAAAGTAAAAAAGGACTTTATTGATGTTACGGATGCTAGTTTTTTCAAGCAGTCTATTGCTTGCAGGTTGTGCAAGTATCCCTCTGGCCACCATGCTGCAATTTAGTGGATTCGATGTTAATGCTTTTCAGAATATTAACCCGAGCGAGGTTCGTGCAAAAATTAGCATTGATGAGCCCGCGAATGTGAAAGCCGAATCGGTCGATCTTAATTTAGCGCTAAATGACAATAAAGGTAGTCGCACATTCACGTTTCCTTTGGCGCTGCTTGAACAAAACAAGATTAGCGCAGATACAGGTTTGTTTTTTTCAAGCCCTGCTAAAACCGAGTACGTTTTTAAGCTCGCTCCAAGCGCTATTGAGAGTTTTCAAGAAGTTCAGGGGATTATAGCCGCCAATTCAGGCGGCGGCTTTAAGTTATCTGTAGGTTCAGAATTTGAGCCTTTGCCGGAAAGTGTCAATGAAATTACCGTTTCAATTTTATTAAAGCTGACTGAGCAGTCTGACTACGTAACGCTAATCGATGAGGCTACGGTAACTATCGAGCGGGACAATTAACGATATGTGTGGGAATTATGAGAACAAACGCGTGTGTTTACCGACACCAAACGTGTATTACTAATACGATACTCGCCGCACTATAGCACTGTAATTCAAGCCTTGTTACATTCTGAACCTCGCGTTAAAGTCATTTTTTAGGCTGATTGTAATAAGATCGATGCTACACGGGGTGGTCGTGCAGAGGAAAATTAAATGACTAAACACATCGGGTCGTGCCTATGTGGTGACGTGAAATTTGAGGTGAAAGGCGAATTTGATAGCTTTTTTCTGTGCCACTGCAAACATTGTCAAAAAGACACCGGAACGGCACATGCGGCAAATTTGTTTTCACAATCTGCGACATTAACTTGGCTAAGCGGTGCTGACAAGGTTACATCGTTTACGCTGGCGGGTACACGCCATACCAAATGTTTTTGCAAAACATGCGGTTCAGCGTTGCCAAACTCGGCCATTAGCGGTTTACTTGTTGTTCCCGCGGGCAGCTTAGATACCGACGTTTTGAATAGGCCTACTGCCCACCTATTCGCCGCAAGTAAAGCAAGTTGGGATAACAACCTTGAGCGTTTGCCATCGTTTAAAAAATTACCCGAATAAAACATGTCTATCAGCTTGGAACAATGTATGACAACGCATAATAATTATCGCCTTATTCTGCCAACAGACCGTTTGAAAACCAGCTACGCGGCGTATATTAACGAGCTGGGCGATGAGGAAAGATATCCGTTTCCGTTAGATTTCGACCACAGCGATTTTGCTGCAATGCTGGCGCGTATTGAAGGAATTCGTACCGGCGCGGCCGTTCCTGCTGGATTTGTGCAAAGCTCAACCTATTGGATGGTTGATGGTGACGAGATTATTGGATGTACCAATATTCGGCATCGGTTAAATGCTCAAATTGAACACTGTGGCGGCCATATTGGCTTGAGCATACGGCCGCAATTTCGTTGCAAAGGTCTTGGCAACACGTTGTTGTTATTGAGCCTTAAAAAGGCGCGTGAACTGGGAATTGACGTGGCACATATTCATTGTCATTCGCACAACCATGCCTCAAAAGCAATGATTGAAGCATGTGGCGGACAGCTGCATTCAGAGCTGCAGATTGATGCAGAGCTTATCAGCCGCTACCGCATTGAACTTAGCCAAGTTATTTAGAATGATGCTCAGTCATTACGATAATGAAACATGCCTGCAGTAAATTCAATGCGGTAGACGCTGTGATCGGTTAGAATAGCTGCATTAATCACAATTGAGATGCCCATTTATACATGAATTTTTCTGAACTCGGACTTTGCCCTGAAATACTTACCGCCCTTACACGTCAAGGTTACACCGAACCAACTCCCATTCAAGCACAAGCAATTCCGGCCGTATTGGCGGGTAAAGACGTGATGGCGGCCGCACAAACAGGCACGGGTAAAACCGCTGGCTTTACCTTACCGATTTTAGAAATGCTTAAAGATAATGAGCGCGCCACCGCAAATACCGCGCGCGTGCTTATTCTTACCCCAACGCGCGAACTTGCCGCTCAGGTGGGTGAAAGCGTGATGAATTATGGCTCGGGTTTACCGATGAACTACGCCGTGGTGTTTGGTGGGGTGAAAATTAACCCGCAAATGATGAAGCTGCGTAAAGGTGTTGATATTTTGGTAGCAACACCTGGCCGTTTGCTGGATTTGTACCAGCAAAACGCCATTCGTTTTCCCAAACTTGAAATGTTAGTGCTTGATGAAGCCGACCGCATGCTGGACATGGGCTTTATTCACGATATTAAGAAAATTATTAAGCTATTACCGGCTAAGCGCCAAACCTTGATGTTCTCGGCAACCTTTTCTGATGATATTCGCACGCTTGCTAAAGGTTTGGTGAATAACCCTGTAGAAATATCGGTGGCGCCGCCAAATTCGACTGCTGAGCGTATTGATCAGATTGTGTACGCGGCTGAAAAAAGCCAAAAACCACGCATGCTCATGCAAATTTTGCGTAATTTGAATTTGCCGCAGGTTATTGTATTTTCGCGCACCAAACACGGTGCGAACCGTTTGGTGAAGCAATTAGATGGCGATGGCTTTTTAGCGGCGGCTATTCACGGCAATAAAAGCCAAGGCGCGCGCACCAAAGCGCTGGCAGATTTTAAAGCCGGCAAAGTGAACGTGTTGGTGGCAACCGATATTGCTGCGCGCGGTTTAGATATTGAAAAGCTGCCGTATGTGATTAACTTTGACCTGCCACAAGTGGCCGAAGACTATGTGCACCGTATTGGCCGTACCGGCCGCGCTGGGCAGGTTGGCCATGCCATTTCGTTGGTTATGGACGAAGAGTTCAGAACCCTTAAAGCCATTGAGAAGTTAATTGGCCAGCCCATTGAGCGCCACAAGCTGGAAGGCTTTGCCGATGTGGTGCTCAATGGTAAAACCCTACCACCGAAGAAAACGCCACGGCCACCGCGTGCTGCGCGTAAGCCACAAGGTGGTGGTAACAAGCCAAGTGGTAACAAGCCTGTTGGTGAAGGTAAACGCCGTGATGGCACACGTAAAAGCCCGAACCGCAACCGCGGTCGCGATTAATCGAGAGGGTTTCGTGAATAGGGGGCGATATGGACATTGCACTTTTACAGGATTTTTTATGAACAACCTGAAGGTTGTACTGATTGTTTTTGCACTATTGGGTTGTAGCAGCACACCTGAATTTCGTAGTGCCACGCCAATAACGCAGAATGACGCTGCAGTTATTTCTGACTTAACAGCGGAACTTGAACGCGAGCACTTGGCCGGTACATTTGACGGCATGGTATTGGTGGCAAATGGGCAGCAAACATTATTTAAAAGTGCTTATGGCTATGCTGATAGACAGCAAGCGCAAAAAAATGATCCTACATATTTGTATGACATGGGTTCGATTGCGAAAACCTTCACCGCAGCAGCTGTACTGCAACTTGTGGCGAATAACGAATTAAAACTTACCGATACCATTGCTGATTTTTATCACAATGCCTCGGATGAATTAAAAGCAATAACAATAACCCAGTTGTTGGGGCATACCAGCGGCTTGGATAATTTTCATAATGACTCCGATTTTGAATTCATGGACAAAGCCGAGGCCGAACGCCGAATTTTAGCTATACCGTTAATTGCAGCGCCCGGCGAGAAAGTTGCGTATTCCAATGCCGCTTATACACTTTTGGCTGCTATTGTCGAAAAAGTGAGTGAACAATCGTTTCAAGGTTATGTTCATGAGCATTTATTGGTGCCTTTGAATTTGCGCAATACCGGGTTTTATAAAGAGTCCCAATTACACGCGAATAAACTTGCGCGCGGCTACGGCGGTGATGACCCAGGCAGTACAACCTTTGAAAAGGGCCTAACGTGGGCATTAATTGGTGCTGGCGGCATGGTCACTTCAATTGATGATTTAGCGACTTGGATTTCAGCCCTGAAAAGTGGTCGATTTTTACCGGTTAACGCACCGAACCTTGTATTGACTGAGGCAAATGAACGGTGGTTGCTGGGCAGCCTAGCGCAGACGGAAATTAACGGTGAAACGGTCATTCAAATGGGTGGTAGTACTGATTATGGTTACACCGCGTTAATACAGTATGTACCTAGCCGCGATCTCTTTGTTGTTTTACTGCTTAATGCCCACAATGATAAATACCGTAATGCCACACACCATCAATTGAGCAGAAAACATATATTGCCGATACTGCTTGGCGTGAATCATCCCGCAGATTTTGATTAGTTGATTCTTCAATAGTTAATCAATGCGTTGACCGTGTTAGAAATGGGGTGTTTACAGGTAACACATCATGCATGGCAACTTTACTATACCTTTTGTGTAATTGCTTACCGATAATTAAGAAGCTAACTTTGTGTTTTATGCCTCACAGGAGCATCTTTTATGAAGTGGCTTTTAATCACTCTTGCTGGCATTTTGGTTTTATATTCACCAACCGCTGAAAGCTGTTCGTTTCGGATTAGTGGCGGCGAACTCATTCGCTGTGGCATGACCAAAATCGAAGTTATGAATAAAATCGGCAATCCCGAATTGCGTGATCGTCAGAGTATTGGTGTCAACACCGGATTCGGTCGCAGTGGCAAATCAGCTGAAGCATGGTCTTATGTTGTAAAAGGTGACATCGGTGGCGAATACTACTTAACGGTGCTATTTTCTGGCAACAAAGTTGTGGAAATCGAGTCGCAGCAAGTAAGGCGGTAGAGTCTGCTTTGAGCGAGGAGCGGACCTTTTGACTTTCAGGTTACTGCAACTAGTGACTAGCCGTCGCGTTATTAGTAAGTGATGGTGTCGCCAGCGATGTACGGCACATTCACTTCGGCGATATTGCGTGTTTTGTTATTGTGTTGTGTGTTTAAGTCGTTTACTGTCAATGACATAACAAAAATAAAGGTTGGATATTGTGCGCTCGGTAGAGCGTAACTGAGCATGCTCAAATTGCCTTTGCTAACTCGGATTCTTTCAAGTTAGGAATGCCTGCTTGCTCAGTAAGTTAAGAGCTGAAAACCATCAATTGGACGAGTTGCTAAACGCGCACGCACAATATACAAATGTTATGCGGTGTAAAAGCAATGACTGAGAATGAAGTTATAAATGAGTTCGCTAAAAGAGAGCAAAAGTTAACTGTGATTTTTGCAGTGTCGTTTGCTATTTTTGGTCTTACGCTTTTAATTAACGCATTAACTGAAACATATATAAATCTAGCGCTTCCATTTTTGATTGGCTTTGCATTGATTTTTTTTGGCTTATACAAAGTCTATCGGTGCCCCGCGTGTAATTCTGCACCAAGAGCCATAGGAAGAGCAGGGGTGCAAATTTCGCCAAGAAGTTGTGGTAATTGTGGTGCCAAGCTCAAGTGAGGCCGCATAACAAACGCCACCAAAACGCCGCTTCGCGGCTCGACTCGCAACAGGTTGCTCGCGTTTGTGGCGGGCGTTATGCCATAAAAGGAGAAATCAGTGCATAAACTAATGTCAGTTGTATTATTGTCTTTCGCTGCTTTGAGTAGCAGCTACGTCCATGCTGATGAGCTAGAGGATGCTCAGGCTTGGGGTGCAATGCTAACAGATGCTATCCAGCAAAAAACTAAAGTGAATTTGAAAAAAAGAACCGAATACAAAGAGATCAAGAAATTTCTAAAAGAAAATCAGTGCCCAGGGATAAAGTACGAAGGTTACTTGATTGGTGAAGAACAGCAGTATTTTTATCTTATTGGTTCGAAGGGCAAAGAAGTCATTATCGGGCGGCATTTTAAAGCACCGGTAGTTGATGGTGTAATTGCCCTAGACTCGGCGCAAAGCTCAACAAAAGGTTGCTTAAGTTTGGGCCCCAAAAAACCTGATGCTTCAGCAATGTTTGCTACACATCTTCAACCATATCCAAACGAATTCCATCTTTTACAAAGCAATATTCACGCAGTGACTTTATACATTGGTACAAAAAGCGGAATGTTTGTGGTTAAAGAAGGAAAAATGTATTTATCAGAGAGTAAGTAATGCATAACAAGCGCAGTCACAAACGGCCACTGCGTGGCCTGGACCTCAACCGCTGCGCGGGTTTCGGCCTGTGCTGCGGGCGTTATGCATACAGGAGAACGACATGAAGGAAACAGGAAAAATCAACTATGTCGAGATTCCGTCAAGGAATCTTGAAGCAACGAAGGCGTTCTTTACTTCGGCTTTTGGATGGTCATTCGTCGACTATGGCCCCGAGTATGTAGCTATTGAGAACGCCGGAATAGATGGCGGCTTCTACAAATCTGACAAAGTATGCTCACCCGAGGGCGGTAGTGTACTGGTCGTTCTTTATAGCTCGGAGCTTGAGAAAACGGTTAAGAAAGTCGCATCGTCAGGTGGCAAGGTGGTTCAGGATATATTCGATTTTCCAGGTGGCCGGAGGTTTCACTTCACTGATCCAAATGGAAATGAGTATGCTGTTTGGTCTGAGCCCGATGCATAACCAAGCCATCAAATACGCTCCCTGCGGTCGCCGGACCTCGTTTCACTCGGCCGTTTATGGCGGGCGTTACATGCCCATGGAAGTATCGAGTGATATCAAAGAATAAAAAGTTCATTGCATTGTTGTTAGCTTGTTTTCCTGCTATTGCTTACGCCAATGGCGGTGGTCCTTTACTACTCTTTATCAGCGGTAGCGCATTTATCTTTGGGCAGGTCTGGATTTTATTTATCGAGACTATGCTGTTAAAAAAAGCATCAGGACTTAGCACCACGACAACATTTAAGCATGTGTTCTTAGCAAATTTGATGTCTACATTGATTGTTGGTCTTGGGTTTCCATTCTTGTTAGCAGTCATCACCGCGTTCGCAATGGAGTTACCACAACCATATGGGGGCTATGCATCAGCTCTTGGCACATGGATATATGACAGTGCTCCACATATTAAATATCTGGGGTATATTTCGCTGGCTTGGTTGCTCGTAACCTTTCTGCTCACAGTGTTTTGCGAGAAGGCATTTTATAATTGGTATTGGCGTAAGGTTGGTTTTAATCCAAGCTTCTCCATCAATAAGTTCATTTGGCAAGCGCACGCGGCGAGTTATTCGGGGCTGCTAATCATCGTTTTGGTAATGTGGCATGATCTGTTCAGCATGTAACAAGGCGCTGTTGTCGGACTGGTTTTCCGCTGCGCTCCAAACCAGCCGCAAATGCGGGCGTTAACACTCCAGCTCACACGAATCGAGCATTTATTAAGGATTCAATGGATGAAACTAGAACAAGTAAAAATAAAGAATTTCCGCTGCTATAGAGAAGAAATAACAATACCTTTAACTGATTTAACGGCCCTAATAGCAAAAAATGATGTAGGAAAGTCTTCCATCCTTGAAGCGCTAGATGCTTTCTTTAATGCTGAAAAGCTAGAATCTGGTGATCGTTCCGCAGGCTTAAGAAATTCAGAAAATATAGAAATAACATGTATTTTTAAAGAAATTCCAGATCAGTTAATAATAGATACAGACAACCTCATATCACCAGCAAATGAGTATCTTTTGAATACTGATGGCAAGCTCGAAGTTAAGAAGGTTTTCTCAGGTGCCGCACCAAAGTGTGAGGAAATTTTTATTCGTGCTTTTCATCCAACGGCTGAAAACTTTAACGACTTGTTTTCATTAACAGTCGCACAACTTAGAACAAGGGCTAGATCTCTAGGAGTTGATCTAGATGGAGTAAATGAAACCGTCAAATCTGCTTTGCGTCATGCTATTTGGCTAAGTGTTCCTGATGTTGTTTTAGACAAGCAAGTAGTTGAGTTAGAAGTAAAATCAAAAATTTGGAAACCTATTCAGAATATTCTTCCCCTTTTTCAGCTATTCAAATCAGATCGTCCAAGCTCTGACCAAGACGCTGAAGCGCAAGACCCAATAAAATTTGCTATTAAGGAAGCTCTTAAACAAAAAGCAGGTGATCTCGAAACTATAGGTGAGCATGTAAAAAGACAGGTTGAAGAGGTCACTAGACTGACTATCGAAAAAATTAGAGAAATGGACCCTGACTTAGCAAGCCAGCTAAATCCGAACTTCTCTAGTTTCAATTGGAGCAAAGTGTTCTCAGTATCACTCACAAATGAAGATAAAATCCCTTTGAATAAGCGTGGTAGCGGAGTAAGACGGCTTTTCTTGATAAACTTTTTTCGAGCTAAAGCAGAGCAACTGGCAGATGAACGTGAAGTACAAGACGTAATCTTTGCTATTGAAGAACCAGAAACATCGCAGCACCCAAATAACCAACTTCTACTCCTTGATGCGATCAAAGAGTTAGCGCTTGAAGATTCAAGCCAAGTAATTTTTACAACTCACAACCCAATCCTTGCAGGTAGAATTGATCGAGGATCAATTAGATTCATTGAGAAAGCAGCTGATGGAACGCGATTCTTAGCCGAAACTGATGATGACACTTTGCTAAGAATTAAGGAAAGTCTTGGGATTTTTGCAAACCACAACATAAAGGTCTTTGTTGGTGTTGAAGGGCCTAATGATATTGAGTACATCAGCGGGATATCTTCACGCTTATCACAAGAAGATCCTAATATTGTAGATTTGCGAAATGCTGAGCAGCAGGGAGAGTTGGTTTATATACCTATGGGCGGTTCGACTCTTGAGCTATGGACTAACAGGCTTGAAGGACTTCAAGTTCCAGAAGTTCATGTATTAGATAGAGACAACCCACCACCAGCACCAGCTAAGTACCAAGATGCTGCTGATAGGGTAAATGCCCGTGGTGATAATTGTTGTTCATTAATTACAAATAGAAGAGAGATGGAAAATTACATTCATTTTGAAGCTATTAACGAAGAGTTCGGAATTCAGCTAAATGGGAACTTCCAACCTTTTGATGATGTACCCACTTTAGTGGCAAAGGCAGTTCATGAGGCTTCAGGTTCACCAACAGCTTGGGAAGATCTAGATGAGAAGAAGCAAAGTAAAAAAGAGAGCAAGGCTAAAAAACGTTTAAATCGTGGGGCCATTGAACACATGACTTTAGAGCGGCTTAATAATGTTGATGCAGATGGCGAGGTATTATCATGGATAAATACAATAAGCGCTCACTTGCAGTAAAAGTGTTAACAAGTCAAAGCACTCGGACGCAGCATAGCTGCGTCGGTGTTTGAAGCGTTATGTTCCAGGAGAAATGTTGTGCTAGGGAAGTTGTTTGGAAGAAAAAAGGAAGAGCCTCTCAAAGAAAATGAGGTGAGTGTGGTCCTCCCTGAGGAGTCCTACACGCTGATGGAATGGAAAGAGGACAGCATGCCGTGTATTGGGATGCTCAATTCTGCACTCATTGACTTCGAGCACAAGCAGATTTTCGGGTGGCACCTTTCGGTGATAATCGACTTTGAGGAAACGATCGATAATGGAATGCCCTCGGAGGAAGAAAGAGAAATTGTCGATCCGTTCTGTGACAAATTAGACGAAGAAATCAAAGCAGGTGGAAACGCTTTGTTCCTTGTCAGAGAAACTTGGAACAAAACTCGACGCCTAGTCTGGAGAGTTTACGATCCAGAAATTGCCCACCAACACCTTCAATACTTAGTTGATCACCATCGGCATCCTCGACCTTTTGATTGGTGCATGGAACAGGACCTTGAGTGGGGTCAGGCCGAATGGTATTTCAAGCAACTGAGAACATAACAAGTGGCTGTTGTCGGACGCACCTCCGCTGGCGCTCCGGCACGCCGCAAAGCCAAGCGTTAGGTGAACAGGGAAATCTTTTGATTCATAGGTTTTTAATAATTTTTGTAGCGCTCTTTTTATCGTCGGCATGCACAACTGGAAAACTGTATTACACCGAAACTTCAGGCAAGAGAGTGTTAGCCTGTGATGTAGAATTTGTTGGATTACCCAGCGTAGACAAATTTGCAGTCGAGTACGCATTAAGCCTTTGCGCAAAAAGCTCTACCAAAAAAGGTCATACAATCGATTCAGATCAACAATATCTACTTACCCTAGACCTCAAAATACCAGAGGCAAAATGCGGAGAGGCATGGGATCACGAATCAGCCAAAGCTCAATACAGAACCGGCAATTTGTCCAAAAAAGAATATGGGTATATTGTTGCTAACATAGATTTGGGCTTGGCGGTCGTAAATGAGTGTTCACCTAACAATCTGTTGTAGTCGCTCGCAGGCTCGCTGGGACGCAAACACATGGGCTGCGTCGCTTCGCTCCTAAATTTTAGCCCATGTGTTTGCGCCCCTAAGCAGGGCGTTAGCCACATTGGATGATTATGAAGCTTCTGACAGTTCTTCTCTTTGTTTTTTTCTTTACCAGCAATGCTAATGCTTGCAGCCTCAATCAAGGTTACGAACCTTTCAGGATGTCGACCTCATACCAAAGTACGTCTATACCAAAAATGACAAATGCGTCAGTTATATCTGTTGAGCGTGGCTTTGATGATGGAAATGGCGGCTCTTGCTCTGACGCTGGTATTATTAGAGTAAAAATTCACGACGAAAATCCAATAAATAGAACAGGATATAAATTTAGAGTTCTTGATAGCGAAATATTTTCTAATTTGTTTCCTTCAGAACCAGTTATTGCTTCGGCACTGAATCGCAGCGAAAATGAATTTGTCTTTGTTTGGTATGATCTTGGCGAAACTCACAACCAAGAGATGAAATTTACTTTAGAAATTACAGCTGTGTCTTATTTTGGCAATGAAAGTGAGCCGTTCCAATTGCTCATTCAACAGGCTTCAAAGTAAAGTGGCCAACAATCCGCGTCATTCGGGGCCTGCGGCCCCTGCGACGCTCACAAGTTCGCGCGCATGCGCGGGGCGTTAGGCTTTTCAGAGATCGAGATGAAGTGGTTTAAACGAATAATCATATCCTTATCGATAATCGGAGCTTTGCTCTTGACTGTAGGAGCTGGGTTTGTCTGGTATGTCTTCTCCGATATTCAAGGACGCGATCACCTTGCCGACCAAGCTCTGATCTCAGATTTGGAAATAAACATGGGGAAGTACAAGAAATTAATCTCTATGTTCCGGGAGGACTCTCCAGCCACCGTTATTCACCCAACTTGGATAAGTCCTGATAATGTAATTTCAGAAACACGCTGGGATGAATACAAAACTCTATTTTCAGAGCTTGGCCTTGATGCGGGCATGAGGTCTTGGGGCGGTAATAGCATCTGGTTTATATCTACTGCCCAAGGTTTAGTGACAGGCGGTTCAAGTAAGGGCTACATGTACAAGCCAGAAAACCCCAAGCCCCTGTTTTCTAGCCTAGATAAAATACCAGAGGGCTTAGCAAGTAATGTCAAAGGATATAGGAAAATCAACGATGAATGGTATATCGTCTTTGACTGGGATGATTAAGTCTAACAAATGGCTGCTAGGGACTGCATTACGCTGCGCTTCATGCAGCCCCAGAGCCAGGCGTTAACTGTCACGGAAGGCACCAGTGAAATTTGAAGTATCGAGTAATCTTAAAATCAGTCCGGAAGATATCGATGGATTGCTCACCATGAAGGGCGTGAATACGGAGTTGAACCCTTTCATCCGCATGACGGTTCCCTCAGAATGGTCAAGCAAGCCAATCTTTGAATGGCCTACGGGTAACGTGCTCTTCTCTAGCTGGATACTCCTTTTCGGCATTCTTCCCATTGATCGGCACACGTTCTTCTTTCAATCCATTGATCGCCAAAGTGGTTTTGCGGAGGCGTCGAGCTCTTTAACCAATAGGCTCTGGCACCATCGACGGGACATTAGTAGAAACGGGACATCATGCCGGGTCACCGATACCGTCGAATTTCAGTGTAGGTTGCCCGTGTTGGCATATGTTCTGGCACCTGTTTACCGGTTCATCTTTAAGCACCGTCATCAGGTGCTAAGGTCTTATTATGGTGGCAGCGCCAGTTAACCAGTCAATTAAGTTCGTTCCGGCCGGCGGCCTCCACCGGACGCCCCTGTCGGGCCGCCGCTTATTTCAGCGTCAACGTCCGCTCCTGGCACAAAGCCGAAGGTTAGAAATGAGCGAAAAGCGGAAATAAGAAAACCTGCCTACTGCGTTGTATATTATCGCACCAAAAGGTCAGCCAACACTCTCTTGACATTTACTAAGTTACAACTCAAAATAACCTATCAAAATGATAGGTGGCTCATGGACGAGAACAATCCAAAGGGAATAGTTGAATTCCCTTTAACAGAGATGACAGCGCGTTACATCGTTAATGATCTTGCGGAGAACTATAGTTCTCGAATTCGCTGGAGTCGGCATGTGAAACAACGAATGCTCGAACGAGGCGTTACCTCGCGCCAAATTCTCACACTGTTAAAGAGTAAGCATTCAGTGTTTAGAGAGGGACCTTTCCAGGAGTTGAATGGCGATTGGAAATTTAACCTGAAAGGACTTGCCGCGGGAAAAATAATCGAGTTAACGGTAGTGCTTAAAAATCATCAAGACGCACCGAGTTCGGTGCTTGTTACGGTTTGGGTTGATTAGGAGATGACCATGTACCATTACATTGAAAGCGGTTTGCCTAACGTGCACCTGAAAAATGGCTATTCGATCGAAGTGATTGATGATGAAGAATATACCAGTATTGATGATATGGATGGGCTTCATCGCGTTTTGGCTAGAACAATAGCTAGTAAAGCGATGCCGCTAACCAACGCCGAATTTAAATTTTTACGAATTGAACTAAATCTTTCACAACGTATTTTGGGCAAACGGTTTGGTGTTTCTGAGCAAACAATTGCTCGTTATGAGAAAGGCCAGTCAGAGATTCCACGTACGACAGATGCTGCATTACGGTCTTTATACATGGAAAGTATTGAGCAAAATAATTCGGTCAGTTATTTCTTAGATTTACTTGCCAACTACGAGGCCGAGCAGGCTGCACAAGAAATTTTACTGGAGGAAATTGATCGAGAGTGGAAACTCGCTGGTTAAGCATTAGTTCAAGAATTAATCGCACTAGGGTCAACATCTGCTGTTGGCACCAAACCGACATTGAATCGCGAATAGTTCGAGGACGGTTACAAAACATGTTCATCGCTGCAAGATGTCGTCTGCAACGTTTATAGGTCCAACGCAGAGTAGTAAGTTGCCTCACAGTAATATCTAGCTGTTTTACCGAGCTCGCCAGGAAGTGCTAGAAATCGACAACATGGGCATATTCAATTCATAAATCTCTAATTTATTTAAATATTACAGTGAAACTATCAATCCTTTTTGCTAATGTAAACAGAATGTTGCGTACAGCTTCTTATACAGAGCCGTAAAATATTGTTTGTTTAGTAAAGGGATTCTTAGGATGTTAAACAAAAAAATCTTCTCAGTAATTATCATGATGATGTTCTTAGCTGGATGTGCAGCGCCTGGTCCGATGCACACAATTCGCGGACCTATGAATACACCGGTTTT
Organism: Pseudidiomarina woesei; assembly: GCF_001418345.1. Classification (GTDB taxonomy): domain Bacteria; phylum Pseudomonadota; class Gammaproteobacteria; order Enterobacterales; family Alteromonadaceae; genus Pseudidiomarina; species Pseudidiomarina woesei. The sequence goes on along the minus strand of NZ_LIPW01000001.1, from coordinate 456,395 downwards.
TGACCCTGTAATATTGGACACGGTAAAAGATGGCTCTAAGAAAGTTCGCTTTAAAGAATGGACAACCATGTATGAAAATAAAGAACTACAGCTGTGGGGAGTATTTTTCATAACAGATAATGGAGCATACTTGGCGAATTGGGATATGAACGGGTATGAATACAACCTTAGGTATAAACTTGCTGCAAGTGAGCTTGATTCAATATCGGATGACAAAGTCGTTAGAAGTATGTGGGCTGATTCAAATCTATTGATAATTAAAGATAAAAATGGCCATGAAGTTGGTTTTGCTCTTAACGGAAAAAATGCAGCACGAGCCATTCTGCGTGAAATTAGCGAGAAATAAAACGTTATACCGCTGAGCGAATGGCCGTATCAGTTGCATATTCTCCAAGGCTTAGCAGCTACTTGTTGTTGTGGAAGTGGCAGCTATAACTGAAGGCATGATAACGGCTACCAGCACCGCGGCTTGAACGGCGTCAATAACATCTTGGGTTACGGCGCCGAGCTCTTCGCCTTTGGCTATTTTTTCAATGCGCTCTTTGTGTGTCTTCAATTCGTCTTTGCTGAACACGCTTTTTAGTAGGTCTGAGCTTTTTGCTAAAGAAACGGTAAGTGCAATTCGTGGGTCTATTTCTAACGGCTTATCTAGCACCAAGCGGCGCATTTCGCTGCGAAGCTGACGCTCTGGCTCGGGATTCGCTTCTGGGTATACCTTGTAGCTAAATATCCACAGAACTTTCTTTTCTTCGCTAGTAATAATGCCGTCTGCAACTAATTGCTCAGCAACTTTGTGCTTTAGTTTGCTGATTTGTGCAATGTGCGATACCCAATTTTTAATGGTGTCAGCACGTTTTCGTTCGGCAATTTTTTGCAATGCCTCGTCCATGACAGTGTCACCTGTAGGCGAGCTGTCGAGCACCTCAACTTTGTCTTTGTTGTCAGTGTTCACGCGAATTCGTTTCAATAAAAGCAACTCAGCAATAATAGCGGCGGCAATCGTGTACTCAAGGTGTGAACCTTTTGTGTTACCGGTTTCTTCTTGCAGTGCAAGTAAGACCAACCCTTCGTATAACTTCATGGTTTTACTCCATTGGTTCGCTAGGTTCTAGTGCGCCAAATACTTGGCTGATGATTTTATATAAGTTTTGCTGATCAAATTCATACTCGGTTTCGGTTTGCACACGGTGAACAAAGACTAGGTCAGAACTTGGGTAAACGCCAAGCATGTGTATGCCAACGCCGGTGTGGTAAAACGCGCGGTTTGGGCGCTCGTCGTTGGGATTAATCACGTTCCATAACATGCCATATCCGAAGTCCATGTACCGGTTGGTGACTGAGTATGAGGTGGTGCTTTGCTCTATCCAGTCGCGCGATAGAATGCGTTTACCGTTCCACACGCCGTAGTTTTCATAAAGCTGGCCGAACAGTGCCATATCGTACGCCGACATACGAAAATGGTAGGCGGGATACTGAGACTTTTCGCGCTCAAACTGGTAAAAACCATCAACGGTAAGTGTGGCAATATCGGTGTCGGCGTCGGTTGTTGTGTACTCGCCTTTGAAGCTTTTCATGCCAAGTGGCACCGCTATTTCGCGGTAAAATGCGGTGTAAATATTTTGCCCGGTTAGCTGCTCGAAAATAGCGCCGGCGACATTGAAATCCCAATTGTTATAGACATATTTCTCGCCTGGCGCGAAAGCACCGCGTTCTGGTATGCCTGCAAGCATGCCGGCGCTGGTCGCTGCCGAAGGAAGGTAAACGCCCGAACGAGCTTGTAGTAACTCACGTACGGTGGCTTGTTTTTCGGTTGGGGTTAGTGGGGTGATATCGGTAATGCCTAATTCGCCCAAGGTCGCGTCGAGGTTGATGATGCCGCGGTCGACGTAAATGCCATACAACGCGTTCAACATGGGTTTGCGAATAGAGTGAATTGTGTGCTTTTGGTGAATGTCTCCGTGTTCAAACACAACGTCACCGCTGCGCATCAGTACCAATGACGATGTATTTGTTGTTTCAACCAATTCACGCAATTCATTCAGCTTATCGGCGTTAAACGCTGCTTTACTGTCATAGCATATCGGGCTTTTTATGGCGTTAACGGTGCGCTCTAGAATATCTTGTTGTGCTGTGGCGTTGGCTGCAGGGGTGCCACCGAGCACAAGCGTTTGGTTATTGCTCAGCGAAGCTTCGGTAATGTCACTGGGCATGCCTGGTGCGATAACATGCCCCGCGTTTGGGTAGATAACCTTGGTTATGCGTGAGCTGACGTGGGTACCTTGCCAGTGCTCAGCAATGTTGTTGGCCATGAGGTCGGCGGGCCACAACTGATCATCGTCACCGGCGAATAGCAGAACTTGCGCACTATTGCCGTCAACGTTAATGGCGGCTTGCTTGGCGTCTGTGTGGTTTAAGTCGCGGGCAAAATAATCGCGGCCAACAAAGCGCTTGGCGGAATAATCTGGATTAGAATGCCGCGGCACGAAGGGGATAGGTTTGCCGTTAAGCGTCCACGCGGCGCTATTGCTATCGCCAATAGCGCCCCACGTATGCGAGCTTGGCGAAATAGCGATAATTGGGCCGTAATGCTTGAACTTAGCGCCCAACAGAAGTGCCAGTTCTGCACCGCGCGAGCTACCAACCACAGGAACTTGCTGGCACTGATTTCGGTTTAGTTCTGGTGCGCTGTCGATGTATTCAAGTGCAGAATTGAAGTATTCCAGCGGAATGCTATTTAGTGTGGGCGGTAGTTTTGGCATGCCAAAATAGCCAACGGCTAGTGCAGCAATGCCTTGGTCAGCGAGGGCCGTTGCCGTTCTTTGAGCACCGCCTAAACCGCCGTCAGAGCCACCCAGCACGATGACTGTCGGTAGTGGGCCGGTACGATGCTTCGGCATAATGAGTAGGCCTTGCAGGTGCTTTTGGTCAATGCGCTGTACCTGCAAGTGCTCGGGGTAACCCGGTTCGTTACAGCCACTTAAAAGCCCAATGGCTAACACCCCTGTGGCAATCTTTATCTTAATGTCCATGATTTATCTCGTTTTTATTTATTAAACGCCTAACAAACGCAGTTCGCAAATCGCATTTGTAAATGGATATTTCCTGTGCAATATTCGCTTTAATTTAATTATTTAAGAGGGAATAGATTATGGACCAATTTATGCAGGCAGCCATTGAGGAAGCCAAAAAAGGTATGGAAGAGGGTGGGGTGCCGATCGGTTCGGTGATCGTGCACAACGGCGAAATTATTGGCCGTGGGCATAACCGCAGAGTACAAAGTGGTAGCCCAATTTTGCATGGTGAAATGGATGCGTTTGAAAACGCGGGCCGTCAACCGGCTTCGGTGTACCGCGATTGCACTATTTATACGACGTTGTCGCCATGTTGCATGTGCTCTGGCGCAATAGAGTTGTATGGCATTCCGCACGTGGTGGTGGGTGAAAACCAGACTTTTATGGGCGCCGAAGCGCGTTTGCGTGCAGCCGGAGTGAAGGTTGATGTATTACAAGATCCAACCTGTATTGAATTAATGAACACTTTTATTGCCAATAATCCGACGCTTTGGAACGAGGACATAGGCGAATAACTTACAGAGATATAAAGCTTTAATCAGTTATGTGTGTTGCTGCTAGTGAGTAAACTGACTCATGCAGATAAACATTAATTATTGACAGTGTTGCGCGACACGCTGCACTTTAGGTGTGTATGCATGATCAAATCAATAAAGCATAAGGGACTGAAGCTTTTCTTTGAAACAGGAAGTACCTCGGGAATTCAAAGCAAACACGCTAAGCGGTTACGCATGCAGTTAACGGCGCTTTCTACTGCGATAGACATCGGTGATATTAATTAACCAGGTTATGGACTACACGAGTTGAAAGGCAGTCGAGCAGGGATATGGTCTATATCGGTTAGCGGAAATTGGCGGCTGACCTTCGAGTTTTTAAATGGCCATGTATACTTACTGAATTACGAGGATTATCATTAATGAACATGGAAAATCCAGCGCATCCAGGCGAGTTTATTGTCGAAACCTACATGCGGCCTTACCAATTAAGTTGTCGGTTTTTGGCTAAAAAACTTGATGTAGCGCCTTCAACTTTAAATCGTATTCTAAAATGCCAAAGTGCAATTAGCCCTGAAATGGCTTTGCGTTTATCCAAAGCGCTAGGGCGTACCCCACAAAGCTGGCTTGCAATGCAAGATAATTACGACCTTTGGCAAGCGTCGCAGTGTGTGCGGTTAGACAATGTTGAAAAAATTGCCTTGCTTTAATTGGAATGACGGTATTTGGAGAACCAGAACAACACCAATGCCGCCAAAGCGCCTAGGGTATCGGCGAGCATGTCTTTTTGTGCGTCCCATTCGTCGCCTTGCGAGCCTAAAAATTCAATACCGGCATCGCCGCCTTCTATAACCGCAAATTGCCATTCAATAATTTCATAGGCTGCAGCCACCGACATGATAAAAAACAACCCGAAGAACATGGCTGTAACGGGGCGCGCCCAGTTTTTGCGTACCAGTAGTTCGGCAGCCGCATAGGCATAGAAACCGACGCTAAAGTGCGCTACACGGTCATAATGATTGCGTTCAAACCCAAAGGTGTCAGTCACCCAGTCAAACGGCACGTTGGCAAAGGTATAGTGAGCGCCAATAGTGTGCATAATGAGCAACACGCTCATCAGCACATAGCTGGTATTGCTAAATTGAAATTTGCGGAAAGTTAGCAATAGTCCGGCAAAAATTGCCATGATGGGAACCATTTCAGCCCACCACACACGCATGTCGGCTGGGTTAATAGATGACCACACCATGGTGGCAACAATCATAAAGGCTAGAATGTGGGGAGTGCGTTGTTGCCAAGCCATTGGTTTGTCCTTGTTTTGGTTTTGTTCTAATCGTTGCAGCGACTTACCTGAATGCTTTGGTGCGGTAAGGTTTTAACTAACGGCTCAGAAAGTGCTAATTGGAGAGCTTCTTCGGTTTCAATTTGTTCGATACAAACCCAGCAGTCTCGTTGGGTCTCTTTACCGTAGTATAGCGCGGCATCGGCTAACTGAACCAGAGTTTGCCATGTTGTGTTAATCGATTGCGTATTAAACGGAAAAATAATACCACCAATGGTGCAAGTTAGTGTTATTTGCTCGGTTTCATTGACAGCAAACGGCGTGCTTCTTACTGCTAGGCGAATGCGATTGGCTATATCCTGATAGGCCGTATTTTTGTCAACGCGACTAACGACCACAAATTCTTCGCCACCCCAACGCACGAGCACATCGGTTTCGCGTATTGCCGACTCAACACGGCGGCTGAATTCGCACAGTACCTTATCGCCAACATCATGGCCGTAGGTGTCATTAAACGATTTGAAATGGTCAATATCAAGTACAAAAATAGCTAACTTGTAAGGGTTGTTTTCTTCTATAGCGCGCTTTACTAACTTTAATTCCCGGCCAATTTGTTGCTCAAAGTAACGTCGGTTATATAGTCCAGTTAATGCGTCATGAACACTCATTTGCTCAAATTGCTGAGCTAATTTCCGGTTCTTTTCTAAGCGCAACGCAAACATTAATACGGCCATGACTAATATCACGGTAATGGCAAATGTGAGTGTTACTTGGCTTTCATGCTTTTCTTGTTCAGCAAGCTTGAGGGCTTTCTCGTTTTCAATTAGCTGCGATTTTAAACGTGACTCTTGCGTTAGGCGGTTCAATTCAGTATTTGAAGCTGCAATAGTTGAGCTTTGCTTAAGGCTTTTTTCAAGTTTATTAACAAATAATTTGTGTAAGCCGTCTAGGCCTATTATACGAATATTGTCATCTGCATGTTGCGCAATGCGTTTATATAAGTCTAGTTCTACTTCAACTGGGGTATTGGCTGATAACGTTTCGCAATTGGGTAAGCCACTAATCTCGCCCCAATTTAGTAGCAACCAGTCTCGGTAGCAGTCGAGATATTGGGTATCAATTTCGTTACTGCGTGGAGAAGAATCAGCTTGCTGAAGGTAATTTCGCGCGAGTTCTAGTTGTTGTGTTTTGTATGCAGCTAGCGCCGAAAAAATGAGTGTAGATTTACGCAGGTCAATGCGGTTGATATCAACTTTTTCAAACCACTCTAAGGCTTCGTCATATTTATGAACATGAAAGGTGTTGGCAACCCCTAAGTTGAAGTAGGTTAACGTAATGGCGCGATCGGAATAAGCAGCATCCTCAGGGTGTGATTGTTTTCGCTCTTTAAAGCGTTCAATAGTTTCTTTATGAAGCTGAATGCCCTTTGCTACATAGTCAGCATCGCCGTACATGATATACAGCGTGGCAGTATTCAACATCAAGTTATTGAGTACAAAGAAGTCAATCTTATCGCCGAATTCAAGCCCTTGTTCGTAGGTAGCGAATGCAGCACTGATGTTACCTATGCTCGCTTGTGCCCAGCCTATCGACGATAGCATACGCGCGGCATCATTAATGCGATCGGCTTCAAGCGCGTCGGCATAGAACTGATACATTAATTCGATGGTTGTCTCATCGACATCTAACAATGATTCGACGCAAATAAAGCGGTAATCAAAGTCATCAGGCTTGGGCGGAGTTTCGCGACAAATTTCTTGCGCTTGAGCGTTATTGAAATCGCTGTAGTATTGATTAGCAAGTATACGCTGCTGTTGATAATGCGCGTCGTCTGCTTGGGGTTGGGCAGTGCTCGGTGTCCCTAAAAAAGCACCGAACAAAACGATGGAAAGCGTCAGATAGTTAATAGTATTGAGTCGTTTCCATCGGTACATCAAACACCCTGTTTGTTACATTATTATTATAGATGAACCTTTAGTAACAAATTTACATTGCGTTCGTCAACATTTGGAATGCCGAATTTGTTGTTCCAATGCGCGTATTCAACACCCACATATAGGCGATTGTCATAACCGATCATAGGGCCGATGTTGTACTTGAGCTGTGAGGTAAAGTTCATTTCGGCGGCATGACCTTCGCTGGCTGAAGACCAGTCGATAAATCCGTCGTAGTAGAAATTTTCGGCAAAAGGCACGCCCCAAACGGCGGTGAGCTGATAGTTACTTTCGTAAAACTCGTTGCTACGGCGGTATGCATTGAGCTGTAAGTAATCAAAACCGGTTACATTTAAGTCGGTGCCTAAGCCAATTAGATAGTTATCGAAGCCTTGGCCGATTTCCCAAGTGGTTGCCACGTAGGTGGCTTTGAATAGACCGTTTGAGTTGAAATCCATGACTTTGAAGCGTGGTGATACTTCGGCATAGGTTTCGGTGTCGCCGTTATCTGACTTTAACCGATCAACAAATAAAAATGAGTCGCCCCAGCTGTAACCGGCAGCATGTTCAAAGGTGAAAACTTGGCGGTCGGTGTCGCCAACTTCGTAGTTTGAGCCATTTAAGTAGGTGGCGCTGATGTCTTGCCAGTTTATTTTGGCTTGGGCGGTTGGCGCTGCAACTAGAGAGGCTAAGGCTAGGGTGGTGAATAGCTTTTTGTTCATACATCATCTCGCGTTATCGTAGCCCGGCGTTTTACGCCGGGTGATGCACAGCATCGTTATTGTTCAATTTGGTGATCAAATTTTGCACCGTGATCGCATGCGGCAATCACAGCTGGCACCGTGGTCGCATTCGGCAATCACAGCGCTTCGCGCTACCCGGCGTGGAACGCCGGGCTACAGCGGCCAGCCGCCGAGGGTTTTGTAGCGGTTGACCATATAGCAGAAGAGTTCGGCTGTGCGTTCGGTGTCGTAGACGGCTGAGTGCGCTTGTTTACTGTCAAACTCAATACCTGCTGCTTGGCAAGCCTTAATCAACACGGTTTGCCCCAAGAACACGGCAGCGAGGGCAGCGGTGTCGAAGGTGACAAACGGATGAAACGGGTTACGCTTTAAATTGGCTCGCTCGGCTGCTGCCATAACAAAGCCGTGATCAAAGGTGGCATTGTGGCCAACCAAAATGCACCGCTGACAACCGGCGTCCTTTTGTGCTTTGCGAATGGGTTTAAACATTTCTTTTAATGCTAAAGACTCGTCCACCGCGCCGCGCAAAGGCGAGTGCGGATCAATGCCGTTGAAATCGATGGCTGCCTGCTCAATATTGGCACCTTCAAAAGGCTCTACATGATAGTGCAGAGTTTGGTCGGGCACTAACAAACCGTCGTCATTGAAACGTAAGGTCACCGCAGCAATTTCAAGTAACGCGTCGGTTTTCGCGTTAAAGCCAGCTGTTTCCACGTCAATAACCACCGGCATGTAGCCGCGAAAGCGACTTTTCATCAGCTCGCCGGTAGTCGTTGTGTTTTCTACCGCTGGGGTTTGGTCAGTACTCATAAATCTCCAGGATTTTTGGCACTGCGATCGATCAATTCAATGGCATAGCCGTCTGGGTCGCGTACAAATGCAATGATGGTTTTGCCGCCTTTCACTGGGCCTGGCTCGCGGTAAACATCTGCACCTGCAGCTTTTAGTTTATCGCATAACCCGTAAATATCTTCGACGCCGATGGCAATGTGGCCAAATGCACCACCATGTTCGTATTCGCTAACGCCCCAGTTATAGGTGAGCTCTAGCACGGTGTGGTCTATTTCGTCGCCATAACCGACAAAAGCCAGCGAGTATTTGTATTCTTCGTTGTCAGCTGTTCGCAACAATTTCATGCCCAAGTTTTGGGTGTAAAAATCAATTGAACGTTGCATGTCGCCAACACGAAGCATGGTGTGTAATAAACGCATGAAAAATACTCCTATTAGTCGTCTGTTTTGTCTTTAAACTCGCACAAGTCTTCAATAATACAGCTACCACAGCGTGGTTTGCGGGCGATACAGGTATATCGACCATGCAAAATAAACCAGTGGTGCGCGTCTACTTTAAATTCGCTCGGTATGACTTTTTCTAAGCGATCTTCTACCGCACGAACGGTTTTGCCTGGCGCAAACTTAGTGCGGTTTGCGACGCGAAAAATATGGGTATCGACGGCAATGGTCGGCCAGCCAAAGGCGGTGTTTAATACCACGTTCGCGGTTTTACGGCCCACGCCCGGTAACGCCTCAAGCGCTTCGCGGCTTTCTGGTACTTCGCCGTTATAGTCGCGTACTAATATTTCACAGGTTTTGATAACGTTTTCGGCTTTTGAATTAAACAAACCGATGGTTTTAATATAGTCGCGAACGCCCTCAAGGCCTAAGTCAAGCATGGCTTGTGGGGTGCGTGCTGCTGGGAACAAGTGTTTGGTGGCTTTATTAACGCCCACATCGGTAGCCTGCGCCGACAGCAATACGGCTATCAACAACTCAAATGTTGAGCTGTATTCCAACTCGGTGGTTGGGTTTGGGTTGTTGGCGCGCAGGCGCTTAAGTATTTCAATTCGTTTTTGTTTGTTCATAGCAAATCAATATGACCCATTACTGAGAAGTGACGCGGGCACGCGTGACAACTTTTTCGGGTTTTTCAGCGCGGGCGGCGCGGTATTGGTCAATCCAATTTTTACCGGCAATAATAAAGCCCATAACAATAAATGCGCCCGGCGGCAATATTGCCAGTAGCAATGGGTAGTCTACGGTGAATAACTCAATGCGCAAGCCAGCAGCCCATTCGCCAAGTAACAAGTTGGCGCCGTCAAATAGGGTGCCGTTACCGATAATTTCGCGAATACCGCCTAATAGTACCAAAACTAAAGTAAAGCCTAAGCCCATCATTAAGCCGTCGAAGGCTGCGTGGTGCCATGGATTTTTCGACGCGTAAGCTTCGGCGCGGCCAATAATGGCGCAGTTGGTCACAATAAGCGGAATAAAAATACCCAGCGCTTGATACAAGCCATATACGTACGCGTTCATCAGCAATTGAATGACGGTGACAAAGGTCGCAATCACCATAACAAAAACGGGAATGCGGATTTCTTTGGGTACAAACTCACGCACTAACGACACGGTGATGTTTGAGCCGATTAAGACTAATAAGGTGGCTAAACCTAAGCCCAATGCGTTGGTTACTGTTGCCGTAACGGCCAGCAACGGGCATAAGCCTAATAACTGAACTAACGCTGGGTTGTTGTTCCAAAGCCCTTGCCAAGTGAGTTCTTTGTAGGTGCTCATTGCGGTTCTCCTACGGTGTCTGTGCTATTGACCACGCTGCCAGCCGGAGCTTGGCAGTTGGCGGGGGCATTGAACCACGCTTGTTGTTGGTTGTTAAATACCAAAGCAGCGCGTTTTACGGCTTGCACAACAGCACGCGGGGTAATGGTGGCGCCGGTAAATTGATCAAACATACCACCGTCGCGTTTCACGGCCCAGCGGTTATCATCGGTACCGTTTACGCGGTGACCGTTAAAGCTAAGAATCCAGTTGTTCTTGCGCAGTTCTATTTTGTCACCAAGCCCAGGTGTTTCTTGGTGTTGCAAGGTGCGCACCCCAGCCACTGAGCCGTCAACATTCATTGCTACCAACAAATGAATTGCACCGCTGTAGCCATTGGGCGCTGTCACTTCCATAGCGGCTGCGGTTGGCTGTCCGTCAACAAGCGCGCGGTAAACACGGCGAGGCTGCACACCTAAATCGGGGTGGCTAATGAGCGTGCAGCTGTCATATAAGTCATTATCATGCTTACTGGCTGGAATAATTTGGTTTAAAACGCGTAACAGTTCCTGCTGTTGTTGGCGCTCAATTTCGTCTTCAGTTAGTAGCGACGTCATGACCACTAAAAAGGTCGCTATTACAGCGAACCCAGCCAAAATAAGACCATTACGTTGCATGCTTTTTAAGATCATGAGCGACCTCCGTGCCCATAGGCTATCGGTTGGGTGTAGCGGTCGATAACGGGTACGCACATGTTGGCTAACAGCACGGCAAAGGCTACCGCGTCTGGGTAGCCGCCCCAGGTGCGAATCGCAAACACAATAAAGCCAACGAGCAGCCCAAATACCCAACGACCTTTGTTAGACGTCGCTGCCGTGACGGGGTCTGTGGCAATGAAAAATGCACCCAACATAGTGGCGCCGCTAAGTAGGTGCAACATTGGGGTAATAGCTTGGTCGGGGTTAAATAACCAGTAAATAGCAGCGGGTACCAACAAGCCGACCAACATGCCGCCAGGTATGTGCCAGCTAATGATTTTTTGCTTAATGAGTACTAAACCACCCGCTAAAAATGCAAGATTAACCCAAGCCCAACCGATACCAGCAATATCGCCGAAAACAGGCTTAGTTAGCGCTTCAGTTAAGGTTAATTGATGATTTAAATCATTGCGCAGGCTATCAAGCGGAGTCGCCATGGTCATGCCGTCAATGCCCATGCGCAGTTGCTCAAGGTTATAGCCAGCGCTGGTGAACCCAGTGAAAATAAGGTTGAGAGTGTCGGTAATACTTACCTGAATTTGTGCCAATTCGGCAGGAATAGGCCAGCTTGTCATTTGCACCGGAAAGCTAACAAGCAGTAACACATAGCCTGCCATAGCTGGGTTAAACAAGTTTTGTCCCACGCCGCCATAGACGTGTTTGACCACCACAATGGCAAACGCGGTTCCCATCACGATAATCCACCAAGGGGCTAAGGCTGGAATACTGACTGCCAGCAATACGGCGGTCACAATAGCGGTGTGATCTTGCCAAGCATGGCCGATAGGGCGGCCGCGCATGCGCATGCACAAGCCTTCAGCAACCCAAGCGGTTAATAGAGCTAGCGCTAATTGAATATAAACACCGAAACCAAAAAAATAGGTTTGTGCTAGCACGCCAGGAATTAACGCTAAATACACCCAGCGCATTACTTGCTGCGTGGTACGGCGTTGGTGGGTGTGGGGCGAAGCCGCTATTTTAAAGGTCATTCGTCGTCACCTTCTTGGTTTTGTTTGGCTGCGGCAGCCGCTTGTGCTGCTTTGCGTGCTTTGGCACGAGCAATCGCTGCTTGCACGGCGTCTTGCGGATTATCACCGCCTTGGGCAACCGCTTCGGCTTGGGCTTTTTTACGTGCTTCGGCGGCTTTGCGATGACGCTCAAGGCGCTCTTGTTTTTCTCGCTCTAGGCGTTCTTGGCGCGCTTCAAAGCGTTCTCGAGCCACTTCGGCTTTGGCTTTTTCACGCGCAATATTTCGAATTTCAGCTTTGGCCTTACGGTAATAATGAACCAGCGGAATTTCACTTGGGCACACGTAGGCACAGGCGCCACACTCAATGCAGTCAAATAGGTTTTGTTGTTCTAAACCATCATAGTCTTTGGCTTTGGCCAGCCACTGCATTTGTTGCGGCAGTAATTGGGCAGGGCACACATCGGCGCAGGCGCCGCAGCGAATACAGTTCATTTCTTCAGCCGCGGGGGCTAATTCTTGGTTGCTCGGCACTAAAATGCAGTTGGTTATTTTTACCACCGGTACGTCTAAGTCAGGTAGGGTGAAGCCCATCATTGGGCCGCCCATAATCACTCGCTGTTCTTGTTTAGAGTCTGCAACAGGCTCAAAGCCGCAATGGTTCAATAGCTCGGCCACGGTAGTGCCTATGCGTACCCAGTAGTTTCCTGGCTTGGCGATATTGTCACCGGTAACAGTAACCACGCGCTCAATTAACGGCTTTCCGTTCAATATCGCTTGCGCTACAGCATAGGCGGTGCCGACGTTTTGCATGACTAAGCCAACGTCGATAGGCAATCCACGACTAGGTACTTGGCGACCAGTAAGTAACTGAATAAGTTGCTTTTCGCCACCCGACGGATACTTGGTGGGTACCACGCGCAAGGCCAGCTGTGGGTAGTTGGGCAATAATGCTTCAAAAGCTGCTATGGCTTCTGGTTTATTTGCCTCAATGGCGATCAGTGCTTTTTCGCAGCCGGCAATATGCAATAGAATTTCTGTGCCGTCGATAATGGTTTGCGCGTGCTCGCGCATTAATCTGTCGTCAGCCGAAATATAGGGCTCACATTCAACGCCGTTAATAATTAAGTAATCAAGTGGCCGTTGTAAGGCTAATTTTTGCGCCGTCGGGAAGCCTGCACCGCCTAAACCCGCAACGCCAGCTTGGCGAATACGGTCGAGCAATTCAGCGCGGCTTAAGCTGGTGTAGTCGGCAAGTGGTGCAAAGCTATAAAACTCGTCGTTACCGTCAGCGTCAATGGTAATGACGGTGTCGGTAAGGCCCGACGGATGGGCAATGCGCCCAGGGCCTATAGCACTCACCGTGCCTGAGGTTGGGGCATGAACCGGTAAGGCATTATTAATGCCTACTTGGGTTAATGGTTGGCCTGCTTTTACTGTATCGCCCACGGTTACCATTAAGTCACCAACGGGGCCTGAGTGCTGTTTAATGGGCACGATAAACTGCTTCGCCAACGGCAACACTTCAATAGGGGTGGTATTGGAACGGTCTTTACGCTCTGGTGGGTGAATGCCCCCCGGAAAAGTCCAAATATGACCGGCTTCAATAGCTTTCGTGGCTGCAGACATTAGTGCGACGACTCCACATTTTTCACTGGTATTTGTTGTAAGTCCCACTGCCAATTGTCGGGGCGTACGGGTACTGGCACCATATCAATGCAATCAACAGGGCAGGGTTCAACACATAGGTCACAGCCGGTGCATTCGTGGGCTATAACCGTGTGCATTTGCTTCGCGGCGCCCAAAATGGCATCGACAGGGCAAGCTTGAATACATTTTGTGCAGCCAATACATTCGTCTTCACGAATTACTGCTACTTTTTTAACGTCTTCTTCGCCGTGCGCTGAGTCAAGCGGTTTTGCTTCAACTCCCATGAGGTCAGCTAACGCATTAATGGTGGCTTGGCCGCCGGGTGGGCATTTATTGATTTCATCGCCGTTGGCAATAGCTTCCGCGTATGGGCGGCAGCCAGGGTAGCCGCACTGGCCACATTGGGTTTGTGGTAGTAGGGCATCAATTTGGTCAACAATAGGGTCGCTTTCTACGCGAAAACGAACCGCCGCAAAGCCCAGCACCAAGCCGAAGGCAAGTGCGAGTACACCTAATACGATGAGTGCAGTTACAACAGTCATGCGGTAGTCACCAGTCCGCTAAAGCCCATGAACGCAAGCGACATTAGGCCGGCGGTGATCATTGCAACAGCAGCGCCCTTAAATGGCACTGGCACGTCGGCAGCAGCTAAGCGTTCGCGTAGCGCAGAAAATAATATCAGCACCAATGAAAAACCAACGGCGGCGCCGAAACCATAAATAATTGACTCAATAAAGTTGTGTTGTTCATTAATGTTCAGCAAGGCAACGCCAAGCACCGCACAGTTAGTGGTAATAAGCGGTAAGAAAATGCCAAGTAAACGGTATAGCGTCGGGCTTGTTTTGTGCACCACCATTTCGGTGAATTGCACCACAACGGCAATTACCAAAATAAAGCTCAAGGTTTGTAATGCCATGAGATCAAGTGGCACTAAAATATATTCACTGACTAAGTAGCTTGAAACTGATGCCAGTGTTAACACAAATGTGGTTGCTGCAGACATGCCAACGGCCGTTTCCAATTTGTTGGAAACGCCCATAAAAGGGCAGAGCCCTAGAAATTTTACCAACACAAAATTGTTGACTAGTACTGTTGCCACCAACAGCAGTAGGTAGTCACCCATGGTTGCTTCCGTCCGATTGCAATGAATGGTCGATATTATCGAATGTTTAGCGCTTTGAAACAACCGATAGACTGTAGTGTTATTCATATTTGTTGGATATTTTCTGGCACATTGTCATGAAAGGTTCACAAATCTGTCACTGAGCTGTTACTCGCATTGGCTAAATTTCGTTCAAGTCAGGCACGGCAAGCCACAAGAGGCGTGAACGTATGACAGCTTTTATGACCCGTTGGGTTGGACGATTAAGCCAGTTTGATCAACGCAGTTTTCATTGGCTTAATGGCCGCGCGAGACGTTGGTGTGGTCACAAGGTAACGCGGTGGGTTTCGCGGTCGGGCGATGGTTATAGCTATGCCATTATTGCCTGCTTGCTCGCTAGTCTTCATGGCACCGAAAGTGTGCCGCTCATTACCACGTTAGTTGTGGCATTTACAGTTGAAATTCCGTTATTTACCTTGCTGAAAAGGTTACTCAAACGGCAACGACCCTACCAAAGATTTCCATCATTTCATGCCGTTATTATGGCGCATGACCAGTTTAGCTTTCCTTCGGGCCACACTACGGCCGCATTTTTATTCGCTGGCATTATGAGTACGTATTTTCCGACGTGGTTTAGCTTGTTTTATGTATGGGCAGTAGCGGTGGGCTTTTCGCGTGTATTACTTGGCGTGCATTATCCCGGAGATATCGCAGCGGGCGCCTTTTTAGGTTCAGCACTAGCATGGCTAGCATTGGGGGTTGTATGAAAATTCTAGTAGGCATTCAAGGCACCGGGAATGGTCATTTAAGTCGATGCGCTGCTTTGGCAGAGGCCTTGGGCAAGTACCCACAGGTGCAGGTTGATTATTTGGTGTCGGGCCGCCCGAAAGAGCAACTGTTTGATATGGAAGTGTTCGGTAAATGGCAATGGCGCGAAGGCTTGTCATTTGTGGTGCAACATGGGCAGGTGAATGTACGAGCAACCTTAGCACGAAATAATTGGCAGCAGTTTTGGCGTGACGCACGCCAGCTAAAGTTAAACGATTATGACTTGATTGTTAGTGACTACGAGCCTATTACTGCCTGGGCGGGGCGTTTGCAAGGCAAACCCGTTATTGGCTTAGGGCGTCAATATGCATTTTATAAAGAAACGCCAAGCTTACCTATTTCAGCACTACAACGGCAGTTATTGCGCTGGTTTGCGCCAGCTAAAACAGTGGTTGGTATGCATTGGCTTGATGATGCGTCACATGTGCTACCGCCAATTATTCATCATCGGGGCGATCGTCAACGCGTGATAGAAGGAAATTACCTAGTTTATCTGCCGTTTGAGGGGTTAGGCGCCATTCATGGCTTACTAAGTTGCTTTCCTCAGGTTCAGTTTCATGTATTTCATCCAGCAGCCGAGGAACAGCAAATTGGGCATATTCGATATAGCGCTCCTTCGCGAGTTGGTTTTGCCGAAGCAATGGCTCAGGCTGAGGGTATTATTAGCAACGCAGGTTTCGAAACTGCCAGTGAAGCATTGGCGTTGGGGAAAAAACTGTTGGTGAAACCCTTAGTGGGGCAGTTTGAGCAGCTCGCTAATGCAAATTGCTTACAACAAGCGCGATTAGCTATGGTCATGAAAAAGCTGGATAGCGAGGTATTAGGACAGTTCTTGGCGTCAGTAACTGCACTTCAGTGCCAGTGGCCAAATGTCGCAGACGCGGTCGCGCGTTGGCTGGCGAATGGGGCTAAAGCGCCGGTGTATCAATTAAGTTCAGATCTCTGGTCGCAAATGGAGTGGAGTCACATGGAGTGGCAACAAGAGCATTTATGGGATGATTCAAACGAGTTTGGAAGTGGCTCCCCAGGTTGGATTCGAACCAACGACACATGGATTAACAGTCCACCGCTCTAACCAACTGAGCTACTGGGGAATACTTCAATAGTATATAGGAGGTGTTGTTAGATGTCTTGGCTCCCCAGGTTGGATTCGAACCAACGACACATGGATTAACAGTCCACCGCTCTAACCAACTGAGCTACTGGGGAACACATCTGACAACGGGTGCGAATGTTAATGGCGGTTGCGACGCCTGTCAATACTTAAAAGTACTGTTTGCTTGTTTTGTGTGCAAACCGTTAGAAAAAATCAAAGTCAAGTTTTGAAACATAAATCAATTATGATAAATGATATAACAGTGACTACTCACGGTTATCCACATGCAGCGCGATCGCGCGCCGTTAAAAGCCTAGACGATCTTATCCACTAAATCTGTGGATAACCTTGTGGGAAACTGTGTGAGTTATCATGAATCATGGGCGATTCGGAGCGATTTAGCGATTGCTTAAAAATTAACTGTTAATTTTTATTTTCAATTAAATCAGTTAGTTAAAATAAATCTAGAATCAGAGAAGATACCTTGATCAAGAACATGTCGTTCGTCGCATTTTGCATCAACTGTTGTGTATTTTTTGCCTGAGTTGTACACAATTAACGCACGAAAAAGGGGCTCGCGAGCCCCTAAATTCTTGATGATTAAATATTTGTGACAGATATGAAATTAGTCGTCTAGTTTTCCTTGCTAGCAAACTCAGAAATTCTACGAACAGCCTCTTTCAATGTATCTAGGCTACACGCAAAAGAAAAACGGCAATGGCCAGGTGCGCCAAATGCTGAACCAGGAACTAGTGCTACTTTTGCTTCATTGAGTAGCATTTCGCATAGCTCGACATCGGAGCTTGCGCCTTTGGCATTAATCAAGCTGTCTATATTTGCAAAGGTATAGAAGGTGCCGTCACCGGCAATACATTTCATGCCCGGAATTTTGTTTAATGCGTCAACTAAGTAATCATGGCGCTCTTTAAAAGCATTCACCATGGTGGTCATGATACTTTGATCGCCTTCTAACGCTGCAAGCGCAGCATATTGGCTAATACTGGCGGGGTTTGAAGTGCTTTGGGATTGAATTTTTTTCATGGCTGCAATCAGAGGCTTTGGCCCTGCTGCATAACCAATACGCCAACCTGTCATAGCATAGGCTTTTGATACACCCGACAAAACCACAATGCGGTCTTTTAGGTCTGGGGCTACCATTGCAATATTGTGGAAGCTCTCGTCGCTCCACAAAATATGTTCATACATGTCGTCAGTGGCAATTAAAACTTGCGGATGTTTGCGTAGTACATCAGCTAGGGCTTCAAGTTCTGCTTTGGTATAGGCAGTACCGGTTGGATTTGACGGACTATTTAAGAACAGCAACCGAGTTTTATCGGTAATAGCTTGGTCAAGTTGAGACGCCGTTATTTTGTAGCGCTGCTCTATACCTGCCTCAATAAATTTTGGTACCGCACCCACTAAAAGTGACATATCTGGGTAAGAAACCCAGTACGGCGCAGGAATAAGTACTTCGTCGCCAGGGTTTAACCAAGCACTAAGCAAATTAAAAATACTGTGTTTGCCGCCGGCCGAAATTAATATTTCGCTAAGTTCATAATCTAAACCGTTATCGCGCTTAAATTTGTTAATAACCGCTTGCTTTAACTGAGGGATTCCGTCAACCGCTGTATATTTTGTATGGCCCGCATCAATGGCTGCTTTGGCAGCTACTTTGACAAACTCGGGCGTATCAAAATCAGGTTCGCCGACACCTAATCCAATAACGTCATGCCCTGCGGCCTTAAGCTCGGCCGCTTTTTGCGAAACCGCTAAAGTAGGGGAAGGTTGAATAGCATTAACACGATCTGACAATTGATATTTCACAGCGTGATCCTAAACGTAGAAGGGGTTAAAAAGTTAGCCACACTATATATTTTTCAGCGGTTTTTGTCTATTAATCGACTTGCGTGATCGTTGAGGGAGCGACACCGTATTGAATAGCGAAATGGTGCAAAATTCGTTACACTATCGCTTCTTGTTTTGCGCGAATTAGGAACCTCATGAGCCAAGCTGTAGCGGCAAAATCTCTTCTGCATGATCCCATACAACCCACGTTGTGGCGAATGACGTGGCCGGTTGTTATTGGCGTGCTTACGCTCATTAGTTTTAATGTAGTGGACACTTTTTTTGTCGGCATGCTTGGCACAGACCCACTTGCCGCAGTGAGTTTTACCTTCCCGGTTACATTTACTGTGGTTAGCTTAGCTATTGGTCTTGGTATAGGTACTTCTGCTGTTATAGCCCGTAAACGCGGATCGGGGCGAGAAGAACACGCTCGTTTTGACGGCACTGTGGCATTAAGTGTTTCGGCGTTATTGGTTATGGTGTTGTCGGTAATAGGTTACCTAAGTATGGACACTATATTTGCGTTACTTCGCGCTCAAACACGCCTGTTGCCCTATATTCACGACTATATGACTATTTGGTTTTTGGGGGCGGTATTATTGGTTACCCCCATGGTGGGCAACGCCGTACTCCGAGCCTCTGGCGATACGCGTACGCCGTCGTTGATCATGGCCTCGGGTGGCTTATTAAATGCTATTTTTGATCCCATTTTGATTTTTGGCTTAGGGCCTATTCCGGCAATGGGCGTACAGGGCGCGGCATTAGCTAGCCTCATTTCTTGGATTATCGGTACGCTATTAGTGTTGTGGTACTTAAACTATAAGCAATTACTGACTTTATTGGTGCCTAAAGACGCAAGCTGGCTGCACTCCGCGCGCCAAATTCTATCTATTGGTATACCCGCTGCTGGTGCCAACATGTTGACGCCATTGGCTATGGCTGTTTTAACTGCGATCATCGCAGCTTATGGTGCACCGGCCGTAGCGGCATTTGGCGTAGGCTCGCGATTAGAGTCGCTAGCGAGCGTAATTATTTTGGCGTTATCGATGTCGCTACCACCGTTGATTAGCCAAAACTTTGGCGCACATGCTTATGATCGCGTAAATGCAGCATATAAAGTTGCGATTCGCAGTGTGCTGATTGTGCAATTAATTATTTATGGCGTGTTAGTAGCTTTGGCGCCGTGGGTTGCCGCTGCATTTACTGATGACCCTGAAGTAGCACGACTTATTCAGTTATTTATTTATATTATGCCGCTTGGCTATGGCGTTCAGGGCGTGATTATTCTCACCAATTCAAGCTTCAACGCATTGCACAAGCCTATGAGCGCTTTAGGTTTAAGTATTATTCGCTTGTTTGTCATGTTTGTACCGCTAAGTTGGCTTGGTGCATTGCTATACGATATTCCAGGCTTATTTGCCGGTGGTGTTATCGCCAATGTAATCACGGGTGGTATCGCGTGGCTGTGGTTTCAACGTGAAACAAGGGGGCTTGATGAGTCGTTCATTTGAACTCAAATCTGACTATCAACCAGCTGGTGATCAACCCGCTGCCATCGAGAAGCTGGTTGATAACTTAGACGCTGGCCTTGCGCATCAAACCTTATTGGGGGTTACCGGTTCAGGTAAAACCTTTACCATGGCTAATGTGATTGAGAAAATTCAACGGCCGACGTTAATTCTTGCGCATAACAAAACCCTAGCCGCGCAGTTGTATGGAGAAATGAAAGAGTTTTTTCCAAACAATGCCGTGGAATATTTCGTGTCGTACTATGACTACTATCAACCAGAAGCGTACGTGCCGACTACCGATACCTTCATTGAGAAAGACGCTTCAATTAACGACCACATTGAACAAATGCGTTTGTCGGCAACAAAAGCCTTAATGGAACGCCGAGATGTTGTGCTTGTAGCGTCGGTGTCATGTATTTACGGTTTGGGTGACCCAGAGTCATATATGAAAATGATGCTGCACTTGCGCCGTGGTGACATTATTGATCAACGTGACATTTTGCGACGTTTGGCACAATTACAATACAAACGTAATGACGCAGCATTTGAACGCGGTACTTACCGTGTTCGTGGCGAAGTAATTGATATTTTTCCGGCGGAATCTGAGCAATTAGCGGTGCGCGTGGAATTGTTCGATGAAGAAATTGATCGCATCAGTTTGTTCGAGCCGTTAACAGGGCAGGTGACTGAGGCTGATGTTGCGCGCGCAACCATTTACCCGAAAACCCACTACGTGACGCCGCGTGAAACTATTTTAAAAGCCATTGACCAGATCAAAGAAGAGCTAAAAGAACGCAAACAGCAATTATTAGACAATAATAAATTGGTTGAAGAACAACGCTTAAGCCAACGCACCCAGTTCGATATTGAAATGATGCTTGAACTTGGTTATTGCTCGGGCATTGAAAACTATTCGCGCTATTTATCCGGCCGCGCACCAGGCGAACCGCCACCAACATTGCTTGATTATTTGCCAGATGACGCGTTGTTAATTATAGACGAGTCGCACGTAACTGTGTCGCAAGTCGGTGCCATGTACAAAGGTGATCGCTCGCGCAAAGAAAACTTAGTGAACTATGGATTTCGTTTGCCATCGGCGCTTGATAATCGGCCGTTAAAGTTTGATGAGTTTGAAGCCATTGCCCCACAAACTATTTATGTGTCGGCTACGCCTGGCAAATACGAAATTGAAAAATCAGCCGGTGAAATTGTCGAGCAAGTGGTGCGCCCAACAGGGTTAATTGATCCTGAAATTGAAATACGTCCAGTAGCTACACAAGTTGATGATTTAATGTCTGAAGTTCGCTTGCGAGTTGAACGCAACGAACGGGTTTTGGCGACCACTTTAACCAAAAAAATGGCCGAAGACTTATCCGATTATTTAGACGAGCACGGCATTCGCGTACGTTATTTGCATTCTGATATCGACACCGTTGAACGAATGGAAATTATTCGTGATTTACGCTTGGGTGAATTTGATGTGCTCGTGGGAATTAACTTGCTTCGTGAAGGCTTGGACATGCCAGAAGTGTCGCTAGTCGCCATACTTGATGCCGACAAAGAGGGCTTCTTGCGCTCTGACCGATCATTGATTCAGACTATTGGCCGCGCTGCTCGTAACCTGAATGGCCGAGCCATTTTGTACGCTGATCGTATTACCGGCTCTATGCAACGCGCTATTGATGAGACTGATCGTCGCCGAGCCAAGCAAATAGCCTACAACGAAGAACATGGCATTACACCAAAAGGCTTGAATAAGCGTATTACGGATGTGATGGATCTTGGTGGCGGCAGCATGCGCGCGCCACGTCGTGAAAAACAACGTGAAGTCGCCGAGAAAGAATTGGCCTACGATCCGGCGCTGTTTGATCCTAAAGCCTTGGTACAGAAGATTGAAACCACCGAAAAGCAAATGTACCAAGCTGCCAAAGATCTCGAATTTGAAAAAGCTGCTGCGCTTCGTGACGAACTGGGCCAATTGCGTGAACAACTGAAACGTCTTTAACGGCAAAGGCGATATTAGCTATTGGATATTAGATATTAGATCTGATGTTTTAGGCTTTATCTAATATTCAATAGCTAATATCTAATATCGCTCTTGTTCTTAATATCTAATATCGCTCTTGAACTCATCTGTTTTTCCAATTAGATATTTATTATGTAATTGCTATTATCTATTAATCAAAAGCCCAAGTGGCTAAAGGGGGATAGAATTATGGCAAAAACAGTTTCATTTGGCGTAATGCACGTATCAGTCGCTTTCACCTTAGTTTGGTTAATGACTGGTGATGTCGTACTTGGTGGTGCGGTAGCTCTTATTGAGCCGGTGGTAAATACCGTTGCATATTATTTTCACGAAAAGTTTTGGGCAGCGCGAAAAGCCCGTGAACAAAGTCGACAAATGGATTCGGTGCACGTAGCATAACGCATTATTTTTTATAAGGCTAAACGGAAAAGAGCGTGCAACTGCAACCAGGTGATGAACGATATGTAACTTTAGATGGCGCGTTAAAAACACCGCTAAGTTTATTGTTTATGCTGCTGTTTTTTACCCGCGGCTATCTTGCGTGGATCATTTCTCTCACCTTTGCAGAAGACAGAGCCCGTCTACTTAAATTTTTTTACACCACAACTGAACAATTTGGGTTAGCGCTGTTAGCCGGCGCCCCCGCACTGGTGGTTTTCGTGCTAATAACGCAAGTAAAAACAGAAATAGTACCTTGGGTTAGTACTAGCTTTAAAGTAGTACCGCTGCTGCTATGGTTTAGTTGGATGGTTGATGGCGTGTTACTGCTTAGTTTGATTAGTCAATTGTGGCCAACGTTTTCGTTTGTGAAGGCGATGCTGTTGTTTGGTTGGTTAATGGTTGGCTGGATGCTGTTGTTTTCGCGCCATTTGCGTCGCTTCATTGCTTTGCTAAGGCAAGATTAAGAGCAAAAGCGATATTGGATATTGGATATTAGATGCTGCGGGAAACATCAGATCTAATATCTAATATCTAATAGCTAATATCGTATTTGAATTTCATCGTATTTGAATTTCAAAGAAGTGGTGGATGGTACTGGGTTCGAACCAGTGACCCCCGCCTTGTAAGGGCGGTGCTCTCCCAGCTGAGCTAACCATCCATCAGGGAGACAGAGAAAATGAAGAATTGGTGGATGGTACTGGGTTCGAACCAGTGACCCCCGCCTTGTAAGGGCGGTGCTCTCCCAGCTGAGCTAACCATCCTTTTCTCTGCGTTGCGGGGCGTATTATAGGGAGCTTCACGATACTGTCAACAGGAAATATCACTTGTTTTGTTCGACTGCTTGGTTTTTCACCGTTTCGCCGTAAAATTCAACGATATGCCTACTAAAAACCAAATATTCTCGTGCTCTGCCTAATGCGTACGCCGCAGCTTCTTGCTAGAATAGCCATCAAAATAACCCGAATAATGCGGAGAAAGCAAGAACTATGACTGTTGTCACTCGATTTGCCCCAAGCCCCACTGGATACCTTCATGTTGGCGGCGCACGTACAGCTCTTTATTCTTGGTTAGTTGCTAAAGCAGCTGGCGGCAAATTTGTATTGCGTATAGAAGACACAGACCGCGAACGTTCAACCCAACCCGCTATTGATGCCATTTTAGAGGGTATGGAATGGTTGGGCTTGAACTGGGACGAAGGCCCTTATTATCAAACCAAGCGTTTTGATCGTTATAACCACTATATTGATAAGCTGCTTGACGAAAACAAAGCCTACAAGTGCTACTGTTCTACAGAGCGGCTGGAAAAAATGCGCGACGAGCAAATGGCAAACGGCGAAAAACCTCGTTACGACGGTCATTGCCGGGATAACCCAAATGTGTCGGGCGATAAATTCGTGGTGCGCTTTCGCAACCCACAAGAGGGAAGTGTGAAATTCGACGATCACATTCGTGGTCATATTGAATTCGCCAACACTGAGTTGGATGACCTCATTATTGCGCGTAGTGATGGCACACCGACATACAACTTCTGTGTGGTTATTGATGACTGGGAAATGAACATTACCCATGTAGTGCGTGGTGAAGACCATATTAACAATACACCGCGCCAAATTAATATTCTGCAAGCATTGGGTGCTCCGGTACCTGAATACGCGCACGTTTCAATGATTTTAGGCGACGACGGGAAAAAGCTGTCAAAACGTCATGGCGCTGTCAGCGTGATGCAATATCGTGACGACGGCTATTTGCCGGCGGCCGTGCTTAATTATCTGGTGCGTTTAGGTTGGTCACATGGCGACCAAGAGATTTTCAGTGTTGATGAAATGATTAAGCTGTTCAGCTTAGATGACGTTAACAAAGCGGCTTCGGCGTTCAATACTGAAAAACTTAATTGGTTGAATCAGCATTACATGAAAAATCTGCCGGTTGAGCAAGTGGTGCCATATCTACAATGGCACTTCACGGACCAAGCGATAGATGTTAGCAAAGGCCCCGCGTTGGAAATTCTAATTCCGCTTATGGCAGACCGTGTGAAAACCTTGAAAGAAATGGCGGCGCAAAGCCGTTATTTTTACGAGGAGTACGAAGAGTTTGATGCCGACGCGGCGAAAAAACATTTGCGTCCAGTAGCCCGTGAAGCTTTGGAAGCGGTACAAGATCGCTTAGCCAGTGTAACGAATTGGAATGCCGAAAGCATTCAAGCTGCAATACATCAAACGGCAGAAGACTTGGGTGTAGGCATGGGTAAGGTAGGTATGCCATTACGGGTGGCTGTTACTGGTTCAGGAAATTCGCCTTCGTTAGACGTAACGCTCGAGTTAATTCCACAAGAGCAAGTGGTAGGACGTATTGCTCGTGCAATTTCGTTTATCATTGAACGCGAACAAGCACAGTAATTAAAAAAGGCGCCGTTCAGGCGCCTTTTTTACAGGAGTTATAAACGATATGCCGAAAATACGTCAGTTAATTGCCAATAACGAAGCATGGGCAAAGCGCATGCAAGAGCAAGACCCTGATTTTTTTAATAATTTGGTTGCACAGCAAACGCCAGAATACTTATGGATTGGTTGCTCAGATAGCCGAGTACCAGCTAACCAAGTTGTTGGAATGGCCCCAGGCGAATTATTTGTTCACAGAAATGTTGCGAACCAAGTCATTCAAACCGACTTCAATTGTTTGTCGGTTGTGCAGTACGCCGTTGAAGCGTTAAAAGTGAAACACATATTAGTGGTAGGTCACTACGGATGCGGTGGTGTGCGGGCGGCCACAGAAAGTTGCAGCCATGGGTTAGTTGATCATTGGTTATTTCCGATCAAAGATATTTATCGTGAACACCATAAAGAATTAGAAGCTATTGCTAGTGAAAGTGACCGTATTAATAGGCTGTGCGAGTTAAACGTTATTGAACAAGTGCGCAACTTGGCCAAAACGACCATTATTCAACAAGCATGGGATCGTGGTCAGCCATTAGCTATTCATGGATGGGTTTATAGTATTGAAGACGGTTTAGTGCGTGATATGGAAGTTACGGTACGCGATCGTGCTTCATTGGAACGTATTTATCACTTTGACGAATAGTTGAGCGATGCAAAAAGAACACTGGAACAATGTATATCAAACCAAATCAACTGACCAAGTCAGCTGGTTTCAATTGCGTTCCGAGAGTTCTATTCGGTTGATTGAAGCAACGGGAATGGGTCATGACGCGGCTATTATTGATGTGGGCAGTGGAGCTTCAAAATTAGTTGACGAGCTTTGGCACGAAGGGTTCCGTGAATTAACTGTTTTAGATATTGCTGCGGCAGCTCTGGAAACGACGAGGCAGCGGCTAGGCGCTGAGATTTCTGCAGCTATAGATTGGCGAGTAGGGAATGTGCTCGACTGTAACTTGCCGCATCAGCGGTATTTGATCTGGCATGATCGCGCTGTATTTCATTTTTTCACCGAAACCGCGCAGCAACAGGCCTATATTCAACAGGTTCGTGGGGCTTTGCAAGTTGGCGGTTATGTGGTTATCGCGACATTTGCTGAGGATGGACCCGAGCGTTGTAGTGGTTTACCCGTGCAACGTTACTCTGTGGAAAAGCTAGCAGCGACGTTCGGTGCTGACTTTGAGCTTGTTCATGCAGAACGTGAAACTCACCAAACGCCGCAAGGTAGTGAACAGAAATTTATCTATTGTGTATTGCGCAGAGTCTAATTTAGCCAAGGTTATTGTGTGTCAATTAAGCGAACTGGCGTAAATTTCGGCAAACAATTCATTTTACCGAAAAAAAGGTTGACGGTGGTGCGCCAATTACCCTAGAATTCGCACCGCTGTCAGGGTACTGATGTAGCACACGGCTTTTGAAGTTTGTGGGGCTATAGCTCAGCTGGGAGAGCGCCTGCCTTGCACGCAGGAGGTCAGCGGTTCGATCCCGCTTAGCTCCACCAAAAGCTGCAACAACAGTAGTGAATAAACTGATAGTGATTTGTTCTGGTGCGTCCCCTTCGTCTAGAGGCCTAGGACACCGCCCTTTCACGGCGGTAACAGGGGTTCGAATCCCCTAGGGGACGCCACTTCTTAAAAGCAAAAGCGATATTAGCAATTAGATATTGGATATTAGCGAAAGATTTTAAGAGCCAATCAAGATTTGCCAGTCCTTGTCCCCTTCGTCTAGAGGCCTAGGACACCGCCCTTTCACGGCGGTAACAGGGGTTCGAATCCCCTAGGGGACGCCATTTCTTTAAGAGCAAATGCGATATCAGCTATTGGATATTAGATATTAGCTAAATCCAACACTGCTTTTTCTGATATCCAATATCCAATATCCAATATCCAATATCCAATATCCAATATCCGATATCCAATATCCGATATCCAATATCTGATAGCTAATATCGTTTTTGCACTAGTTCCAGCAGGTGGGGTTCCATGATGTCGGCAATTAACGGCTGCGCCTCACGATTGGGATGAATACCATCGCCTTGCATTAAGTTCTCATCAACAATTATTTGCTCCATGAAGAATGGAATTAATGGCACTTCCTTCTTTTCGGCCACTTGCGAAAACAGTGACGAGAACATGTCGTTGTAGCGTGGGCCGTAATTCGGCGGAATTCTCACCTGGCTTAACGCAACTTTAGCGTTTTGTTGTTGCAATTGGGTGATGATTTGTTCCAAATTGTTTGCGATAGTAGCTGGGTTAAAGCCGCGTAATCCGTCATTTCCCCCTAATTCAACAAAAACAGCATCGGGTTGATGACGCTCGATAACGCCAGTTAACCGATTTAAGGCGCCTTGGGTGGTGTCGCCGCTAATGCTGGCATTAATTAGGGTAATGTCAGGATATTTTTCGGCCCAGCGTTGCTGTAAAACGCCAACCCATGACTCGCTTTGTGCCATGCCATAACCTGCGCTAAGGCTGTCACCTAAAACAACAAGTGAGACATTTGCCGAAACTGGACGTATAACAACAAACAGTGCGACGATTACAAACAATTTAGCTAGGAAGTTTTTCATAAATGCTTATACAAACCACTCAATTAGAAAAAGAAGTGACCACTCAAGACGGTACGTTACACATTCTACAACCAATTGACTTGGCAATAAATGCCGGTGAAACGGTTGCAATTGTTGGTGCCTCAGGGTCGGGCAAATCCACATTATTATCATTACTTGCTGGTTTAGACATCGCAAGTAGCGGTGATGTTCTTATAGATAACGTAAAGTTGAGCGATTTGGATGAAGAGCAACGCGCAAAATTGCGTGCTGATAAAATCGGTTTTATTTTTCAATCGTTTTTATTGATCCCAAGTTTAACCGCTTTAGAAAACGTTATGTTGCCTGCCGAGCTTGCTGGCCATAAAAATGCGGAGCAGCAAGCGCGTGAGTTGCTAAGTAAAGTTGGTTTGGGCGAGCGCTTAAGCCATTACCCAAATCAATTGTCGGGTGGCGAGCAGCAACGAGTCGCAATTGCTCGTGCTTTTATTGGGACGCCAAAAATATTATTCGCCGATGAACCGACGGGTAACTTGGACTCGACCACGGGCCATAAAGTAGAAGACTTGCTGTTTCAAATGAACCAAGAGTCGGGCACCACTTTAGTGATGGTGACTCATGACGCAGAGCTTGCCGAACGCTGTCAGCGGGTATTGCGCATGGACTCGGGGCAGCTAACCGAGGTGGCTCGCGATGTGGCATAAAATTTCATGGCGTTTATTACGTCACGAATTAAAACGCGGTGAGCTGACCATTATGGCGGCAGCCATTGTGCTTTCAGTTACAGCGGTATTGTCGCTGTCTTTATTTACTGAGCGGCTGCAGTCTGGTTTGTTAGAGCGAAGCGCCGAATTTTTAGCTGCTGATCGTGTTTTGAGTTCGCGCCGCACCATTAATGAAAACTGGATCTCCGAAGCGCAGACGCGAGGAATAAAAACGGCTGAGCGCGTGGTATTTAACAGTATGGCATTTGCCGACGGCGAGTTAGCCTTGGTCGATGTGAAAGCGGTAGGCGATGGGTATCCCTTGCGAGGTGAGCTGCGAACCGCAAGCGAACCTTTTGGCGCGGAAGAAACCGCTACTGGGTTACCTAATACTGGGGAAGCTTGGGTTGCCTCAGCGTTATTCCAAGAGCTCAGTCTGGTAGTCGGTGATAGCTTAGAAATTGGTAACAGCCAGTTTACGGTAAGCCGGGTACTTACTTATGAACCTGACGTTGGTTTTTCGGTGTTCACCGACAGCCCCAATGTGCTGATTCGCTATGACGAGCTGGAGCAAACAGGGTTGATTCAACCTGGCTCGCGAGTGCGATATAACGTGCTTTTTGCCGGCGAACCGAGTGAGCTTGATGCCTATGAAGAATGGTTGACGCCGCAGCTTAACGAAGATACTCACAATTGGCGTAGCATTGAAGACGGTGATAGCCCGTTATCGCGTAGCTTGCAACGTGCCGAGCGTTTCATGCTGCTAGCAAGCTTACTCGGTGTGGTGTTAGCGGCTACAGCAGTGGCCGTTGCTGCACAGCGCTATTGCCAGCGAAACTATGACGTTGTGGCGATTTTTAAAACGCTCGGTGCTGAAAAAGCACAAATTCAGAAAATTTTTATTTTGCATTTGTTGCTGCTTACGCTAATTAGCATTTCGGCTGGCCTTGCTCTAGGTTGGTTTATTCAAGCTCAAGTAATTGAGGTGGTGGCAGATCAATTAGGCGCTAGCTTGCCTGCTGCAGGCTGGCAACCTTACTTACTCGCTTCGGCAACAGGCTTAGTGAGCGCCGTTATGTTTACCCTTTACCCGTTGCTGCGCTTGATTGGTATTCCGCCTTTGCGAGTGTTAAACCGCCAGTTAGTTGGAACTGATAAGCTACGTTGGCTGCATTGGGTTGCCTCTGCCGGCACTATTTATGCCTTGCTACTGATTTATAGCCAACAATGGTTGTTATCTACAGCATTGTTTGTTGGCGGTGCAGTGGCGGCGGTTTTGTTATTGACGATTGGGCGCTTGTTTATTCGCGCTAGCCGTCAAGCGGGTATGCAAGCTGGAAGTGCCTGGCGCTTAGCTATGGCAGGGTTGCAGCGCCGAGCACAAGCCAATAGCGTACAAATGTTGAGTTTTGCGACCGCTATTATGTTGTTGCTGCTGGTGTTGGCGTTGCGTAATGAATTATTGGCTGATTGGGAGCGCCAGTTACCCGATGATGCGCCCAATTATTTTATTATCAATGTCGCTGGCAATGATGTTGAAGCTTTGCAGCAACGCCTTAACGAACGTGGCATTGTGTCAAATGATATGTACCCAGTGGTTCCTGGACGCATGACTGCGGTTAATGGCGTACCCGTTCGTGATGAAGTGACTAAAGAAGCTGGCGGTGATGAAGCCGATACAGCGACCAACAATGCTGAGCAGCGTGAAGGCTTTGGCCGTGAATTGTCACTTACTTGGCGTGATGAATTACCGCCGAACAATGTGGTGACAGCTGGACAATGGTGGGGCGATGATCCGCAACCACAGGTGTCTATTGAGCAAGAAGTTGCGGAGCGTATGAATTTAAGTGTGGGCGATGAGCTCGAATTTAATATTGGCGGGAATACCTTTACGGTGCCGGTAACTAGTATTCGCGAAGTGAATTGGGCGTCATTGCAGCCGAATTTCTTCATGATTTTCAATACGGCCACGTTAGAAGACTTTCCGGCGACGTTTATTTCGAGCTTTAATTTACCTCCAGAGCGTAAAAACGAACTATATGATTTGTTTAAACCGTTTCCGCAGGTTTCGTTAATTGATCTTGACGCAGTTATGGAGCAATTGCGTGAGGTTATTGAGCAAGTGAGCATTGCGATTGCGTTTGTGTTGGTTTTAGTGTTGGTTGCCGGCATTTTGGTTTTATTAGCGCAAGTGCAGGCGTCAATGGAAGAGCGCCAGAAAGAACTGGTTATACTTCGTACCCTTGGGGCGCCAGCGAAGTTACTAAGCCGCAGTGTTACCTATGAGTTTGTCATACTGGGTGCTATTAGTGGCTTGATTGCTACATTGGCTATGGAGTTGTCGCTTTATATCTTGCAAACGCAAGTATTTGAAATGACCGCGACAATACATTGGCGCTTTTGGTTACTAGGCCCGGTATCTGGTGCGTTGGTGGTGGGCATTCTTGGCCGCTTAGCGTGTGCACGATTGGTGCGTCGTAACACCGCGCAGCTTATTCGTAAGCTTTCTTAGTCGCCAGATAAACCTTAGTCGCGAGACAAACTTGAAGCTAGGGCTTTTTCGATATGTGTCTGAAAAAGCTCTGGCCAATGGGCTTGATAGCTGGGCCGGAACACTGAAAAATGGCCAATGCGCCGCGTTCCAATTTGTTCTGGTGTAATCAGATGTCTCTGTTGCACGGCTGATTTATAAAAATTGTGCATGGCGGTTATGTTGCGCTCGGTCAATAACTCATCATCACTAAAAGCTAGCGACGTAATGGGTGTTTGTACTTCAGCGTACCGCTGATATAAGTTTTCGGCGCCAACTAAATAGTCGGGATGTAAACACCAACGCCGCCATTGCTGCATGGCTGCAGCAGGTACATTGCCCACAATGCCTAAAGCGCGGCCAGGAAAATAACCTCTAAGTGGAATGAGCCACGGCGTAATAGCCCGCCACAATAGCCATGACTTATATTTAAGCTGTGGCTTGGTGTCCTTCCAAAAGCCGGTGCCCGTCGCCACGGTGATCATATGCTGCACCGCGCTGTGGTTAGGAATCATACCGAATAGCTGCCCGCCAATACTGTGCGCAAACCACAATAATGGGAATTGTGGGTAGTTGCTGGTGGCGTAGTCGATTATTGCAGCAGCGTCATAAGTAGCCCAGTCTGTTATTGAGGTACTAAGCTGGCTTAGCGGTTTATCAATTGATGCGCCAATACCGTAATAATCAAAGCTAATTACGTGAAAGCCTTGCGCTGCCAGCCAATTGCAGAAATGCTGGTAGTAGGCTTGCGGCACTGCCATGGCGGGCGCCATGATAATCACAGCGCGTGGGGTTTCAGCTTGCCACTGGTAAGCGACAATATCACGCTCAGGGGCCGTATTGAGTGTAATGCGCTTGGGTTGTTGCATCTCTTACGCCAGTAACTACGGAAGTACTTTGAGGTAAGGTTTTACAGTAACCTTTTGATACACGCCGGCAGCCAAATACGGGTCGGCATTTGCCCATGCTTGAGCGTCGGCCAAAGTGTCAAACTCAGCTACCACCATAGAGCCGGTAAAGCCAGCATCACCGGGGTCGGTGGCGGCAATAGCAGGGCATGGTCCAGCAACCAATAAACGGCCTTCTGTTTGTAAGGCTTTTAGGCGGTCTAAATGCGCCGGGCGCGTTGCTCGGCGTGCAGCCAAGCTGTTGGGTGCGTCTTCAGCCCAAATAACAAACCACATTATTCAATTTCCTCTGCATCTTTTTCACGGTCGGTGTGATGTTTAAACATATAGGCCCCAGAAAACACACTAAAAATTAGTGTTGCGCCTAAGGTGCCAAACACCTTGAAATTTACCCAAGCGTCGAGGCTCATTTGTTCAGCTATATAAAGGTTGATAACTGCGAGAGCTAACGCAAAAATAACCCAAGCATAGGTTAGGCGTCGCCAAGCAAACAGTGGCAGATTAATTTCGCTACCAAGCATACTTTGCAGTGGGCTGCGTTTTTTCCACCACATGCCAATAAGTAAAAATAGGGCGATGGCAATATAAATAACGGTCACTTTGATCTTCACAAACCACTCATCGCGTAAGAACAAGGTAATACTGCCGAAGATAAGTACTGCCCACATAATAATCCAGTGGCGGGTTGTTATTGGTTCACGCATGAATTTCATGCCGATAATTTGCAATATTGTGCCGAGCATTAATACCCCTGTGGCAATAAATATATCGCCTAGCAGGTAGAACACGAAAAACAAAACAATCGGTAAATATTCCAGTACTATCAGCATAATGAAATCCAATACATAAACGAAATCGCAGTGTGCCAGAAAATTTCTTACGGTACTAGATTGTGTGGCTAGACTATAGTTAATAAAAACCAATAAACATAATGAAGCGGCAGCTTATAGGGTAACGGTATTATGAAATTATTGATCACTGGCGGAACAGGTCTTATTGGGCAGACGTTAATTCCTCATTTGCTTAAAAGCTACCAAGTGACAGTGACAAGTCGCAATCCGCAACGTGCAATTGCCCGCTTAGGGCAGCAGGTGCATGTGGTTCGTAGCCTTGACGAAATAAGTGATATTAGTGAGTTCTACGCGGTGATAAACCTTCAAGGTGAGGGTATTGCGGATAAACGCTGGAGCTCGCGACAAAAGCTGCGGCTGGAGCAAAGCCGTTGGAATATTACGCGCCAACTTACCGAGCGTATTCAAAGCGCTGCGCAACCACCACAGGTATTTATTAGCGGTTCGGCAATTGGTTTTTATGGGCCGCAAGGAAGCACACCGGTGACTGAAACGAGTGTAATTGAAGCGGATGATTTTGCGCATCATTTATGTGCCGAGTGGGAACGTTTGGCGTTAGCCGCAGATTCGCCAAAAACACGGGTGTGTGTTATTCGCACTGGCGTTGTACTGGCGCCCGAGGGTGGGGCATTGAAAAAGATGTTGCCACCTTACTTGCTGGGCCTTGGTGGGCCGTTAGGTCACGGGAAGCAAGGGTTTAGCTGGGTACATATTGACGACATGGTGGGTATTATTCTATTTCTGCTTGAGCACGGCGAAACACGTGGAATTTATAATGCCACCGCGCCTAACCCCGTGAAACAGCAAGAGTTTAGTCGCTCGTTAGCCAAAGTTCTGCGGAAGTCTCATTTTATGCGGGTACCTGCGTGGGTACTCAAATTAATGTTAGGGGAAATGTCAGACATGTTATTAACCGGCCAACTGGTGTTGCCTGAGCGCTTGCAGCAGGCCGGTTATTCGTTCGAATTTGCGCAGGTAGAAGCAGCCCTTAAAGACTGCTTGTTGCCGCCTTCATAGTCTGCACAAATTCTTGCAGGTGCTTAGTTAATGCGTTTTCATCATGTGGATATTGCTCAATTATTTTCACAATAGCCGAGCCGCAAATAGCTCCAGCGGCACCCGCTGCTAATGCAGCCCGAACATGCTCTGGACTGGCAATACCAAAGCCCAACAGCGGCGGGGCGCTATTGTACTGATGCAGCTGGTCAATTACTTCGCCTGCAGGCGCTTGCATTTGTGTTTCGGCACCAGTCACACCTGCTCGGCTAAGTAAGTAAACATAGCCAGCGCTGTTTTCGGCAACTTGTTGCAGTGTTGCTGATGAAGCGTCAGGCGGCGCAATGAATATCGGCTCGACACCAAACTCACGCGCAATGGCGGCAAATTGCTTACCTTCGCGCACTGGAACATCGGCTATCAATACCGAATCAACACCCGCTTGCTGGCAGCGTTGATAGAAGTTATTCATGCCATTACTCACCACTAAATTGGCGTACACCAATAAGCCAATAGGTAAGTCAGGGTAGCGCGTGCGCACTTGTTCAATGATGTTAAAAGCATCGCTAATGCGGGTTCCCGCTGCAAGTGCCCGAATATTGGCTTTTTGAATGGTAGGCCCGTCGGCTACGGGGTCCGAAAAGGGCAGGCCTAGCTCTAATGCGTCAGCACCACCGGCCACTAGAGCATCAATAACCTTTAAGCTGAGTTCTGGGGTGGGGTCGCCTAATGTTACAAAAGGCACAAATGCGCCTTGTCTTGCGGCTGACAGACGAGAAAACAATTGTTTATAACGGCTCATGCTTGGCCTCCTTGCGGTGCTGATTGCGCTTCGGCACGTTCCTGCAAAATACGGCGCACGTGATCAATATCTTTGTCGCCGCGGCCCGATAAGTTAACTAGCAGAACTTTCGGCGCATCAGGTTGGGCGGCACGTTTTAGTGCATAAGCTAGCGCGTGGGCAGATTCTAAAGCCGGAATAATACCTTCGTGTTTGGCGAGTGTTTGAAAGGCTTCTAATGCTTCGTCGTCAGTTACTGATTCATAGCGTGCGCGGCCAATAGAGCGTAAATACGCATGTTGTGGGCCAACACCTGGGTAGTCGAGACCGGCAGAAACCGAATAGCTTTCTTCAATTTGACCTTCGTCGGTTTGCATTAAAAACGATCGGCAACCATGCAAAATACCTGGCTTGCCGGCTGCTAACGTGGCGCCGTGCAGGTGCGTGTCGACACCTTTACCCGCGGGTTCTACGCCCACTAAAGCGACGTCTTGTTCGTCAATAAATTCGGCAAACATGCCAATGGCATTCGAGCCACCGCCCACACAGGCAATCACTTCGTCGGGTAAGCGGCCAATGCGCTCAAGCATTTGTGCTTTGGCTTCAGCGCCAATCATGCGGTGAAACTCACGCACAATGGTCGGGAACGGATGGGGGCCAGCTGCGGTACCAAGCAAATAATGGGTGGTACTGTAGCTTGCAGTCCAGTCGCGCATGGCTTCATTAACCGCGTCTTTTAAGGTGCCACTGCCGGCGTCAACAGCCACCACTTTAGCGCCCATGAGCTCCATACGGAACACATTCGGCTGCTGGCGCGCGACGTCTTTGGCGCCCATGTAAATAATACATTCAAGGTCAAGTAAGGCACAGGCTAAGGCGGTTGCCGTGCCGTGTTGGCCGGCGCCAGTTTCAGCAATAATACGCTGCTTACCCATGCGCTTGGCTAAAAGTGCTTGGCCAAGCACCTGATTGGTTTTGTGTGCGCCGCCATGCAGTAGGTCTTCACGTTTTAAGTATATTTCGGTGCCGTTGGGCGAGTTTTGTGGCAAGTTACGGCATTTAGACAGCGGTGTTGGGCGGCCTAAGTAGTTTTTTAATAGGTCACGAAACTCGGCTTGGAAGGCGTCGTCGTTTTGCGCATCAATAAAAGCTTGTTCAAGTTGATCAAGCGCTGGTAGAAGTATTTCTGGCACGAATTGGCCACCAAAATCGCCAAAATAGGCGGATAATTTTTCAGTTGAAGAGCTCATAAATACTGCACCTTGTTATGAATTCGATGAACGTTTGTCATGGTCGTTCGCTGTCACACGGCCAAACTGACGAATGGCTGCAAAAAACGCGATAATTTTGCCGGCATCTTTGCTCGCTTTTGCGTGCTCTACGCCTGAGTTGACGTCTAGGCGGTTGACGCCGGTTTGCTGCGCTGCACGCAAGTTACTTAGTTGAATACCACCAGCTAGCACACACTGGAGACGTTGTTGTTCGGTTAGCCCGTTGAGCAATTGCCAGTTGAAGGGCTGGCCACTGCCGCCAAAGCGGTTGTCGAGCAAAAACGCGTCAACGTCCATTTGTGGCAAAACAAGAGGCTCATCGACGCCGATAGCTTTCCAAATTTTGGTGCCAGGGGGTAGTGCCTTACGTAGTTCACTCACATAGTCGAGGTCTTCTTGGCCATGCAGCTGTACCACAGCAAGTTTGAGCTGTTTGGCAATGTCGCTGACTTGGGCCAGCGGTTGATCAGCAAATACGCCCACGAACTCGAGTTGTGGCTCGGTGGCAACAATTTCGGCTGCCTGCTCGAGGGTGACACAGCGCGGCGAGTGGCCGACAAAAATGAGCCCACCATAAGCGCTACCAGCCGCACGCACGACGCTTGCGTCTGCCGGTTTGGTTAGGCCACAGACTTTGTGCTGGCCGTAAATAAGCTCACGACAAGCTTGATCAACATTGGCTTGTTGCGACAACGCACTGCCAATTAAAAAACCGTCCACATGGTCGGCGGTTTTACGTATGGCTTGATGTTCACTGTAACCAGACTCGGCTACCACCAAGGTACCAGCCGGTATTTGTTTGCTCATGCTGATACTACGCTGCGGATCAATGGAAAGATCGTGCAGGTTACGGTTGTTAATACCAATAATCTTGGCGTTTAACTGTAGTGCTCGGTCGAGCTCTTCTGGGGTAGCCACTTCCGTGAGAACATCAAGCTGGTAACGCGCTGCTACTTCGGCTAATTCACGATATTGGGTGTCGTCGATTATTGACAACATTAATAAAATGGCGTCGGCACCGAAATGCCGCGCTAACAATACTTGCTCAGTGGTGACAATAAAGTCTTTGCATAGAACCGGCAAATCAACGGCAGCGCTTACGGCCGCTAAGTAGCTAAAATCACCCTGAAAAAAGTCAGGCTCGGTGAGTACCGAAATGGCATCGGCGTACCGGCTGTAAGTTTGCGCTAAGCTTACTGCGTTGAAATTTGGACGAATAAGGCCTTTTGATGGCGATGCTTTCTTACACTCAAGAATAAAACTAGCCCGAGGTTTGGCCAAAGCGTCAGCTAGGCTGCGGGTACTCGGTTTTAGCGCCGTGGTTAGCGCTGCCATATCCATCGACTGCAATTGCTCAGCTAGTCGCAGTCGGCGCTTCGCCACAATTTTTTGTAATATTGACGGGGTATCAACCACGGTTAAACTCCTGCAGCTTTTGTAAGTGTGTCAACGCTGTGCCACTGGCTAAGTGTTCGCGCACCAAGGCGGTTGCTTGTGCCAGCGACGTTGCTTGGTTGGCAATATACAGCATGGCTGCAACGGTGACTGCAACGGCGTTCAATTGGGCCTCGGTGGCGGTGCCAGCCAACACGCGCTGTAGTAATTTAGCGTTAAAGTCGGCATCGCCACCGCGCAACTCTTCAATACTAGCGCGCTCAACACCAAAGGTATCTGGGCTTAACGAGTATTCATGCAACTCACCGTCTTTCAGTTCAACCACATGGGTTTCGCCATGCAGGGCAATTTCATCTAGCCCTGAACCATGCACCACCATGGCCCTCTGGCAACCAAGTAGGCGTAGGGTTTCAGCCATAGGACGGCACCAGCTTGGGTCGTAGACGCCCAATACTTGTGCATCAGGGCGAGCTGGGTTTACCAACGGACCCAGTAAATTAAACAACGTGCGCGTTTTAAGTGTTTGTCGGCTGGGCATGGCATAACGAATGCCCGGGTGATAATGCGGCGCGAACAAAAAACAGAAGTTAAAGGCATCTAACTGCCGCTCAGCAACTTCTGGGTCTTGGGTGACCGACAACCCCAAGCTTTCTAATACGTCGGCAGAGCCTGAGCGCGATGACACACTGCGATTACCATGCTTGGCAACGGTTAAGCCCATGCTCGCTGCTACAAGGGCTGCGGTGGTTGAGATATTCATGGTATTACTGCCGTCACCACCGGTACCGCAGCTATCAATAACTAATCGGGCAGGGCGTTTAAAGGCTTTTGCGGCACGCCGCAGTGCTTGAGCTGCACCGGCCATTTCCGGCGGCTGCTCACCACGTAGTTTCATAGCAACCAGTGCTGCTGTTATTTGAATGTCGTTTAGCTCACCTTTTACGAGGTGATCAAATAACTTTTCAGCGGCTTTAGCGCTAAGTTCTTCACCTGCGAGTAGCTGATGTATGGCTTGCATGTTAACTCCCGTACTGCTGCATTAAATAGGCCACGGTTTGCGCCAACAACTGGCTGCCATGACTGGTTAATATGGATTCTGGATGAAATTGAAAACCAATGGCTTGGTATTCTGGAAACTCAGCGGCCATAGGAATAGCACCGGTGGCAGCTAGAACTCGAATACGTTCCGGCAACCGATAACCGCACAATGAGTGATAACGAGCTACGGTTAAGGGGTTGTCTAGGCCCGCAAACATGGCATGCGGCTGAGTTACAATTAATGCTTTTTTACCGTGCACGGTTTCATGGCAACGGTCAATGTCGCCACCTGCTGCATGTATGAGTGCCTGAAAGCCCAAACAAATGCCCAACATGGGAAAGCGGCCTTTGGCCCCTTCAATAAATGCTAATAAATTGCCTGACTGTGCGGGATGGCCAGGGCCTGGCGATAAGCAAATAAGTTGCGGCCCGGCATAATCAGCCATTTGTGCAAGTAATTGTTCGGCATCTATGTTATTGCGATAAATCACTAACGGGTAGCCAAGTTGGCGTAACTCGTCGACTAGGTTGTAACTAAATGAGTCAAAATTGTCGATCATGACAATGCGTGCAGGAGCGCTATTTGTTGTACTCATGGTTTACTCCTGTACCTGTTGATTAGCGATTCGGATAGCTTCTAATACGGCCCGTGCTTTGTTCTCAGTTTCCGCGACTTCAGCGGCAGGGTCTGAGTCGTGCACTACACCAGCACCGGCTTGAACAATTGCTTGACTGTTTTGCACAAACGCTGAACGAATAACAATGCAGGTGTCCATGTCGCCATGCCCATTGATATAACCAACAGCACCGCCATAACTCCCTCGGCGCTGTTTTTCGACACCACGAATGAGCGCGGCAGCACTTATTTTAGGAGCACCAACCAAGGTGCCCATGTTCATGCAGGCGCGGTAGGCGTGCAGCGCGTCAAGGTCATCAGCTAGCTGAGCCACAACCCGAGACACAAGATGCATCACGTGTGAATAACGGTCGACTTGCAATAAATCGGCCACGTAACGGGTGCCTGGCTGGGCAATGCGGGCCAGATCATTGCGAGCCAAGTCAACCAGCATCATGTGCTCAGCAAGTTCCTTTTGATCAAGACGCAACTCAAGCTCTAACCGACTGTCAAGGTCGGCATTAATATCACCATTACTGTGCTTACCGCGAGGTCGTGTTCCTGCAATGGGGTATAGCTCAACTTGGTTGGTGTTTTTAGTATATTTCAGCGCAGACTCTGGCGACGCACCAAATAGCTCATATGCCGGTGTGCGCATGAAAAACATATAAGGCGACGGGTTCATTTGTTTCAATTGCGCGTATGCAGCAAGGCTGTCATGGCAGGGCATCGTGAAGCGTCGTGATGGCACGACTTGGAAAATGTCACCAGCGCTAATGTGCTCTTTAAGATCAAGCACCTGTTGAGCAAATTCTTTGGCTGATGGGGTTGCTGTTACCTTACTGTCAGTTACTTGAGCTTGCGTAGCTGAATGGCTGTTTGAGCTTTTAACAGCGGGCAACTGACATAGCGCGGCTATACGGCCGAGTTGCTGTGCGATGTCTTGATAATATTCAGCGCTTTGTGGGCCGCTGAATAAACTCGCAAGTAGCTCGGTGGTTTGCTGTTGATGATCGATCACTAATAACGTTTCGGCCACGTAAAATTGATAGTCTGGGCACTGGTTAACGCCATCTTCAACGGTAGGTAACTGCTCGAAGCTGGCAACGTAGTCGTAGGCAAATACACCACCAATAAACAGCGCTAGCGGATGGATATTTCCTTGTTGCGCATGCTGCTGTAGGCGCTGCTGAATAATTCGCAGTGGCTCAACGTTACTTGTCATGCGTAAACGCGAGTCTTCATCGGCTGCGGTAGGCAAGGGTTCGAACGTGCAAATAAGCTGACTTTGCGCTGTGCTTAGCTGACAGACATCACGTAGCTGCTCAGTTAACCATGGCAACAAGGCTTCGCCATTGGCGGTTAATGCATTAATAGTAACGGTTTGGGCTTGGCAGGTTAGTTCTAATGCCGCATTAACCATGACTAAACTTTTAAGGTTTTGGCGTGACTGTATTTCCGCTGAGTCAAGCAACAAGCTAGCCTGAGCTGGTCCACACAAGCGTTGATACAGGGCTAAAGTGTCGGCTTGATATGGCAGCTTCATGCGTAAACTAGTTAAATGTCCGGGCTGTTCAATAATATTCACAATGAATGTCCGCTGTAAGTTGTAAGTTAAGTTGTATAGTTAATTGCGCTTCAGTTGCATTCAATTTGCGGACATAAAAAAACCCGCTTATTGAAGCGGGTTTTGAAGCATTACGTGAGAAACACGCACACAAGCATCGCCCGCTAGGTCGGGAAATGCCACCACCAGTTTTTTTGTGTTTGAGTAGTTAATGTGATGTTCAACACGGTAAATAGCCTTTTTGTAAACTTGTCTAACTGTGAAACTGAACTTATCGTTTTTTAATCTGCATGTCAACGCACATTGTGCTTCATGATGCGCGCTTTTTGACGCTGCCAGT
The DNA here is from genome assembly GCF_001418345.1 of Pseudidiomarina woesei. Taxonomy (GTDB): domain Bacteria; phylum Pseudomonadota; class Gammaproteobacteria; order Enterobacterales; family Alteromonadaceae; genus Pseudidiomarina; species Pseudidiomarina woesei. The sequence continues at coordinate 416,121 of NZ_LIPW01000001.1, read as the reverse complement.
CACGTTCTTTAATCGTGTCGCGCTTATCGTGGGATTTTTTACCCTTAGCCAGGTAAATCTCCAATTTAACCAAGTGTTTTTTCCAATACATGGCGGTGGCGACAATGGCATAACCTTCGCGCTCACTAGCACCAATAAGCTTATCAAGCTCACGTTGCTTTAACAGCAGCTTACGGGTGCGCTCCGGGTCGCAAACCACGTGCGAAGAGGCTGAAATAAGCGGCTGTATTTGCGCGCCCAATAAGTAGGCCTCACCGTTTTTGATGATGACGTAGGTATCACTGATATTCACTTTGCCCGCGCGAATACTTTTAACCTCCCAGCCCTGCAGGGCGAGACCGGCCTCGAATTTGTCTTCGAGAAAATATTCATGACGTGCTTTTTTGTTCAGCGCGATGGTATTTGAATTCTGATTTTTTTTAGCTTTGCTCATAGCGCGTATTATACCTATGCCAATGAAAAAGAAAATTTGTTTGTGCATGTGAACACGTGCAAGAAATGCGCTATCATGCGCATCATTTGAAACGAACGAGGAAACCGATGCCGACGATTGAACGAAGTGCCTTGGTGCCATACAGCGATGCACAGATGTACGCTCTGGTAAACGATGTCGATCGTTATCCGGAATTTGTACCTGGTTGTCGTACCGCCACCGTTTTAGAAAGCACCGATGATATGAAAGTGGCGCGGTTAGACATTAGTAAAGCAGGCATCAGTAAGTCTTTTACCACGCGCAATTCTCTTGAACCACACGAGCGCATTGGTATGGAGCTTGTCGACGGTCCGTTTCAATATTTGCGCGGCGGTTGGAGCTTTCATGCGCTTGATCAGAATGCTTGTAAAATTGTACTGAAGCTTGAGTTTGAATTTGCCAACCGTTTGCTTGGTATGGCTTTTGGAAAAATATTTAATGAATTACAAAGCCGTATGGTTGATGCGTTTGTGCAGCGTGCGCAGCAAGTTTATGGGAATAGTTAGCGATGTCAGCTGAGCAAATACAAATTGAAGTGGCTTATGCGATACCGCAACGACAGCAAATTATTCCATTACGCGTTTCGGTTGGCACTACTGTTGCTGAAGCAATTGAGCAGTCAAATATCAAACACTATTTTCCAGAAATAGATCTCGAGCAACAAAAGGTTGGTATTTGGAGCAAAGCTGTTAAATTAGACCAAGAGTTGCGAGAGGGCGACCGGATAGAAATTTATCGTCCGTTGATTGCCGATCCGAAAGCTGTGCGTCGCCGTCGTGCTGATCAAGCCAAAGACGAAGGTCGCGCAGACCCTGTGACTGGTGGACGCCGTCGGCGTCGTGCCGAGGCGGATGAAAATGAGGGTTAACAAGTCGTGGCGGTAACCTTGTTCATTATGCGTCATGGCGATGCAGAGCCAGCGCAAGCACTTAAAGCCGATGCCGTAAGGCCATTAAGTACCATGGGCGAGCACGAGGTATTAGCAAGCGCAACTTGGCTGAATGAGTATATTCAGCAGCGCGGCGGTCATGGCCTTGATTGGCTCACGGTCAGCCCGTACATTCGTGCCCAACAAACCGCCACTATTGTTGAGTCTGAGGTTGCGGTAAATACCCGCGATATTTGTGAAGATGCAGTACCAGAAAGCAGCCCAGAAACCTTTGCAGATTGGTTTTTTGCCATGTTGCAAACACACCATATGAACGCCAAGCACGTGATGCTGGTGTCGCATATGCCATTTATTAGTTATTTAGTTGCCACGTTAGATAAACAAACCCCGCCATTATTATTTCCGACCGCAGCTATGGCGGAAATTCGCATTGATGTGAATGCTGGGCGCGCCGAGTTTGTGCGTATGATTGCCCCAAGCGCAGCAGAATAAGAACAAAAAGCGCAGCGGAATAAGAACAAAAAGCGCAGCGGAATAATTACAAAAAACGCAGGTGAATAAGTACCAATAGCGCTGCAGCACCGCCGTACTCCTTTGGCGCCTGATGAAATGCTCGAACCGCCGGGTGTTGAATCAGCCAGTGAGGTAAATTTTCTTTTAATATTCCCTTACCGTGACCACTCATGATTGAACAACAAGCCACATGCTCACGCTGACAGGTATGCAACAAAGCTGCGATTTCGCGTTTTGCCATCGCTTGTGTCATGCCGTGCAAATCAAGCATGATTTCCGGCGGATAGTCGCCACGGCGCAGTTGCTTGAGCACGTGCGTCGACTCACCGTCAGCACAATAACGTACCGCGCCTTCGGGCAAATGTGCTCGAAACGTGTCTGAGAAAAAGAACTCGGCGTGCTGTTGTTTCGCGACGGCGCGCTGACGCTTGTCCGGTTGTTGAGCTTCGCGCATAGAGATGTTGCCACGGCGGGGCTCGGGCTGATGGGTCTCGCTGCGAATGCGGCGATCAACTTTCACTTGTTCACGAAACAGCGCGAAATCGTCGTCAAAATCTTTATTCATCGTGGTTCTATTGATGCGAAATGAATGGTATTAGGGTATCTTATGTCGCTAAATATGCAATCGATTAAGTACTTAATCAGTTTAACTTCGGAGACAATGGGTGACAAACTTTAGCACCACGACACTGCATGACGCCATGCGCTGGAGTGTCAGCACAATGCAAGCGGCAGACATTTACTTTGGTCACGGCACAGATAACGCGTACAGTGAAGCGCAGCTATTGTTAGGGCACGTTACTCAGCTTGATTTTAATCAATTGGAGCAATTTCAATCAGCGCGTTTGCAAGACGCCGAATGGCAACATTTTACCAAACTTGTGCAGCAGCGCATTGATGAACGTAAACCAGCGGCTTATTTAATTGGTCAAGCGTGGTTTGCCGGCTTGCCGTTTGTGGTTGATGAACGCGTGTTAGTGCCGCGTTCACCTATTGCCGAGCTCATTGAACAGCGCTTTTCTCAATGGCTCACCGACGAACCGACACGCATTCTTGACCTATGCACGGGCAGCGGCTGTATTGCCATTGCCTGTGCGTATGCGTTTGAAAATGCAGAAGTAGACGCATTAGATTTGTCGCTTGATGCGTTAGCCGTGGCTGAACAAAATATTGCCATGCACGATTTAGAGCATCGTGTTATTCCAATTCAGTCGAATTTATATGATGCGATTCCGAAACAACGTTACGATTTGATTGTGACCAATCCGCCGTATGTAGATGCAGAAGATATGGCTGATTTACCGGATGAATTCCGTCATGAACCTGAACTTGGCCTTGCTGCTGGCGATGATGGCTTGGACCTAGTACGGACTATTTTGCGTGAAGCACCAGATCATTTAACCGAAAACGGTTGGTTGGTCTGCGAAGTTGGCAATTCCATGGTTGCGTTAGCGGAAGAGTTCCCTGAAGTACCTTTTGAATGGGTTCGCTTTGAGCATGGTGGAGACGGCGTATTTGTGCTGTCTTATCAAGATCTTATAAAGTACCAGCAACAGTTTTAAATTAACCACAGCGGCGAATAATCATTATGGCAGCAAATACTTGGGGTGAATTATTTCGAGTGACCACTTTTGGTGAAAGCCACGGGGCAGCGCTTGGCGCAGTGATTGACGGTTGCCCGCCAGGCCTTGAACTGTCAGAAGCCGATATTCAACCGTTGCTAGATAAGCGTAAGCCAGGCCAAAACCGTTATACCACGGCTCGCCGCGAAGCTGACGAAGTGCGTATTTTGTCGGGGGTGTTTGAAGGCAAAACAACGGGTACGCCGATTGGCTTGTTGATTGAAAATACCGATCAGCGCAGCAAAGATTACAGCGAAATCAAAGACAAATTTAGACCAGGCCACGCTGATTATACTTATGCCCATAAATATGGTGTGCGTGACTATCGTGGCGGTGGTCGCTCTTCGGCGCGCGAAACCGCAATGCGAGTTGCGGCGGGTGCTATTGCGCAAAAATATTTAGCCGCAACGCTTAATATGCAGTTTCAGGCCAGCGTGGTACAAATTGGGCCACACAGCACGCACCCAGAATTAGCGACTTTTAATTGGCAGCAGGTTGCGCAAGACCCTCTATTTTGTGGCGATGCGCAAATGTCAGCTGCCGCCCAAGACTATTTAAAGCAGTTGTTAAAGGAAGGCGACTCGGTGGGGGCGCGGGTGCGCCTTGAAGTACTTGGCGTACCTGTGGGTTTAGGTGAGCCGGTATTTGACCGACTAGACGCCGACTTAGCCAAAGCCTTAATGAGCATCAACGCGGTAAAAGCGGTAAGCATTGGCGATGGCTTTGCCGTGGCTGGGCAACGAGGTAGTGAGCATCGTGATGCGCTAACACCTCAAGGTTTTGCCAGTAACCATGCAGGTGGCGTGTTAGGCGGCATTAGTAGTGGCCAACCATTAATTGCGGAAGTGGCTTTTAAACCAACTTCAAGCATAACCACCCCGGGTGATACCATTGACGTGCACGGGCAACCCTCCACCATTGTTACTCGCGGGCGCCATGACCCTTGCGTCGGTATTCGCGGGGTGCCTGTGGTTGAAGCAATGGCCGCATTAGTGCTTATGGATCACGTGTTGCGTCAGCGCGCACAAAACGGCGCTGTTACGCATTCGTATCCGAAAATTTAACGGTGTTTGGTCTGTAGAATGTCGGGCAAGCATCATTATTCTGATTTGATTACACTGTTTGCGCAGTGTTTTTACAGCCAATTTCGCACGCGTTTAGTGTGTGGCGATGACGAACCTTTTTATCAGCCGGCAATCAGCGAGCAAGACGATCATCGCATTGTGTTTGCCCATGGTTTTTTTGCTTCTGCGCTGCATGAAATAGCGCATTGGTGTATTGCCGGTGAGCGTCGCAGGCAACTTTTTGATTACGGTTACTGGTATGAGCCAGACGGTCGCACGGCTGCGCAGCAAGCTGAGTTTGAGCGGGTAGAGCATAAACCACAGGCACTTGAGTGGCTGTTTTCATTGTGTGCGGGTGTGCCTTTTCAAGTGAGCGTAGATAACCTTGGTGGTATTGAGGTTGATCGCGCAGCTTTTACAAAAGCTGTTCAGCAACAATTAGCTACGTATATAATTAACGGATTACCACCACGTGCAGAAGTTTTTGCTCGGGCATTGGCGCAGTTTTATCGCCAACCGTGGCCCGCTGCATTTATTCTTTCGTGGAATAATAATCAACAAACTAAGGAAGTTACTTATGAAAATTAAATACTTTTTTATGTTACTCGTGGCGTTGGGTGTGAGTGGCTGTGCCACGGTAGAGGGCATCGGTAAAGACCTCGAAAAAGCTGGCGAAGCAATACAAAAAGAATCTCGCGATCAAAGTGAATAGTCTCCACACCTTTCGTATTGGGTTAGTCGTTAACCCATTCGCAGGCTTAGGCGGCTCCGTCGCTTTAAAAGGCAGTGATGGGGCTGAAACGGCAGCCAAAGCTTTGGCCTTAGGGGCAACGCCTAAAGCGCCAGAGCGCGTGCAACAAGCGCTTCGGGTTATTCTGCCATATCAAGCCCAAGTGACCTTTATTACTGGCGCGGGTAATTTAGGTGCAGACATTTTAGAGTCGATGGGTTTTACGTACGAGATTGCATATGATGCTTTACAAGAAGCCACTACTGCAGCCGATACGCGGGCATTAGCTGAGCACATCGGGATGACAAAGTCTGTGGATATTTTATTATTTGCAGGCGGTGACGGCACGGCGCGCGACATTTGTGCAGTGTACCCAGCTGAACAGCCTGTGCTTGGTATTCCAGCTGGCGTGAAAATTCATTCTGGAGTTTATGCCATTTCGCCGACAGCCGCTGGAAAAGTGTTAGAGCAAATGCTGTCTGGCCAGCTGACAACGGTAACTAACGCTGATGTTATGGATATTGACGAAGATGCGTTTCGTCAAGGGACTGTGCGCGCTCGCCGCTACGGCGAGATGCTTGTGCCAGCCGAGCTGCGTTATGTGCAAGCAGTAAAAATGGGCGGTAAAGAAAGCGATGAATTGGTGTTAGCCGACATTGCCGCCGACCTTATTGAGGGTATGGATGACGATACTCTCTATGTTATGGGCTCTGGTTCAACTGTGGCGGCAATTATGGACGAACTCGGGCTTGAAAATACCTTGCTTGGTGTGGATGTTGTACTGCAACACAAACTGCTTGCTAACGACGTGACGGCAAAGCAACTTGAACAACTCATTGAGCAGCACAATGGGCCGGTACAGCTGGTCATTACGGTCATAGGTGGGCAGGGTCATCTTTTTGGCCGTGGTAACCAACAATTGAGCCCAAATGTCATTCGTTTGATTGGTAAAGACAATATTCACGTTGTGGCGACCAAAGCGAAGTTACAGGCGCTTGGCCAACGGCCTTTAGTGGTTGATACCGGCGAGCCTGAACTCGATGCAGAACTTGCCGGCCTAATACGGGTAACCACCGGTTATCACGATGAAGTATTCGTGCGTGTGGAAGGGGGCAATTAAAACTGCGATTTAGGTAACCTTACGACAATGCCGTCGAGTTCTTCAGTCATGTCAATTTGACAACTTAGACGGCTATTGTCTTGTGGATCAATAACCATATCGAGCATGTCTTCTTCCATTTCGCTAGCGGGTGGAATTTTGTTGACCCAATCTTTATCGACATAACAATGACAGGTAGCACACGACATAACGCCGCCGCACTCACCCAAAATTCCGTCGATCATGTGGTCAACTGCACCCTCCATAAGGTTTTGACCTACTTCAACTTCAGCTTCAAATTCGCCGCCTTGGGCATCTATATAAATCACGCGTGGCATTTTGTTACTCCCATGATGTTGCGTGCCTTTGCTGGCGCAGCTTATCACAGTCTCACTGGTTGATAATAGTCGAGAAATAAGTAGTGAATTAATGTAGAATACGGCAATTTTTTTAACCAGCAACGCAAGAGTGGGGGCTTATGCAAGCTTTATTGGAGCGACTGTTTCAGATCAAAGCGCAGGGTAGCACGGTAAAACGGGAAGTTATTGCCGGATTCACGACCTTTTTAACCATGGCGTACATTATATTCGTCAACCCTTCCATGCTAAGCGAAGCAGGTATGGATTATGGCGCTGTATTTGTCGCAACCTGTTTAGCAGCGGCTATTGGTTGTTTGGTAATGGGCTTGTGGGCCAATTACCCCGTAGCTCTAGCCCCAGGAATGGGGTTAAACGCCTTTTTCACCTACAGTGTGGTGTTAGGTATGGGCTACGCTTGGCAAACCGCGCTGGGTGCTGTGTTTTTCTCCGGCATTCTCTTCTTCTTGTTATCTGCGCTGCGCATTCGCAGTTGGATTATTAATTCAATTCCGGTGACCTTACGTTTAGCAATTGCTGCTGGTATTGGTGCGTTTCTTGCGTTAATTGGTTTGAAAAACGCCAATATTATTGTTGCCAATAACGCGACATTAGTCACGCTAGGGGATATGGGCTCGCTGTCGGTTTTATTAGCTGGTGCTGGTTTCTTTTTGATTATTGGTCTAGTTGCTCGCGGTATTCAGGGCGCTGCATTAATTAGCATTCTTTTAGTGACCGTGGCCGGATTTTTACTCGGCGATGTACAGTACAATGGCATTATCGCGGCACCACCAAGCTTGGCTCCCACGTTTATGCAAATGGACATAGCTGCGGCATTTGATGTGGCCATGTTGAGTGTTATTTTTGCTTTCTTGTTTGTAGATTTATTTGATACATCAGGCACGCTCATGGCGGTTGCACAACGCGCCGGAATTGCCAAACCCGATGGTAGTTTGCCGCGTTTAGAACGTGCTCTTATGGCTGATAGCACGGCGACGGTAGCGGGTGCCGCGTTAGGTACCTCAACAACGACAAGTTATGTCGAATCTGCGTCTGGTGTTGCCTCGGGTGGCAAAACGGGTTTAACCGCTGTGGTAGTTGGACTATTGTTTGTGGCAGCGATATTTTTTGCACCATTAGCGGCTATGGTGCCTGCCTATGCAACGGCAGGGGCTATTATTTACGTTTCAGTGTTAATGTTGTTTACGTTACGTTCGGTTGATTGGGAAGACATTACTGAAGCAGCCCCTGTTGCGGTGGTTTTATTGATGACGCCACTGACATTTTCAATTGCTGATGGCATTGCCTTAGGCTTTATTAGCTATGTGGTTGTGAAAGCACTCGGCGGCCGTATTCGTGAACTAAATTGGAGCGTGGCTGTATTGGCGGCGCTGTTTATCGCTAAATTTATTTGGTTGGGGTAAGACGTTATGGGATGGCATTCAAATCGCGAATTTTTCGTTTCTTGGGAAGAATTACATCGCGCCACTAAAGAATTGGCGCGACGCCAATTACCAGCAGAGCAATGGCGCGGCATTATTGCCGTTAGTCGTGGTGGGTTAGTGCCCGCGGCTATTGTTGCGCGTGAACTGAATGTGCGCGTCGTTGACTCCGTGTGTGTGAGTTCTTATGACCATGATAGTCAGCGCGACAACGTCACTTTATTAAAAGATGTTAGTGCAACCGACGATGGCGAAGGTTTTTTGGTGATTGATGATCTCGTCGATACCGGCAACACTTTGAAGTTTTTACGCGAGCGTTTCCCGAAAGCTAAGTTTATTACCGTCTATGCAAAACCTGCGGGCATGGAATTAGTGGATGATTTTGTTGCTGATTTAGAGCAAGAAACGTGGATTCACTTTCCGTGGGATATGCATCTGCACTATGTGGAGCCATTAGCCGGCTCTGAAAGCTAAGCTCGTGTTAGCGCTTAAGCCTAAAAAAAGCCCAGCTTGTGTTGCAAGCTGGGCTTTTTGCTTTTGCACGTACAAAAGTTGTGACGATTAGATTTTAGCTTTTAAGGTTGCGACTACGTCGGCAATTGCAATTTTGTCTTTATTGCCGCTGCGACGGTTCTTGTACTCAACCATTTGCTCGTCAAGGTTGCGCTCGCCAATGACCACTTGGTGAGGGATACCGATTAATTCCATATCAGCAAACATAACACCTGGACGTTCTTTACGGTCATCAAACAGTACGTTAAAACCAGCTGCGGTTAATTCGCTATATAGTTTTTCAGCGACTTCTTGCACCCGTGCAGACTTGTGCATGTTCATCGGCACAATGGCAACGTCAAATGGCGCGAGCGCGTCGGGCCAGGTAATACCATACTCATCGTGATTTTGCTCGATGGCAGCGGCAACAATGCGCGACACACCAATGCCATAACAACCCATGTATAAGGTTTCGTGCTTACCGGTGTCAGTTAATACACCAACTTTCATGGCATCGGAGTATTTCTTACCGAGTTGGAATATATGGCCAACTTCAATACCACGCTTAATTTGCAATGTGCCTTGACCACATGGGCTTGGGTCGCCGGCAATGACATTGCGTAAGTCGGCTACTGCAGGTAACGCAACATCGCGTTCCCAATTGATATTAAAGAAGTGGAAGCCGTCTTCATTGGCACCTGCGGCAAAATCGCTCATAACCGCAACGCTGCGATCAATAACCATAGGTAAGTTTAAGTTTACTGGGCCGAGTGAACCTGGGCCTGCGCCTATGGCGGCACGAATTTCTTCTTCGCTAGCAAATGCTAATGGGCTTGCAACCAGTTCGTGTTTTGCGGCTTTAATATCGTTAAGCTCATGATCACCACGAACAATGAGCGCCACCAGTTGGCCTTCTTCGGTGCCATGAACGATTAATGTTTTCACGGTTTGCGTAATTGGCAAATTGAACTGCTCAACCAAGGCGGCAATGGTTTTTGCGTTGGGTGTTGCTACTTTTTCTACTTCAGCACTTGGAGCTGAGCGCTGCGTTTGGGGTGCCATAGCCTCGGCTAATTCAACGTTTGCGGCATAATCTGAACTATCAGAGAACGCAATATCGTCTTCACCTGAGCTGGCCAATACATGAAACTCGTGCGATGAGCTGCCACCAATGGAGCCGGTATCAGCGATAACTGGACGGTAGTCCAAGCCTAAGCGTTCAAAAATACGACAGTATGCGGCATGCATTACGTCATAGGTTTGTTGCAGCGACTCTTGATCTAGATGGAATGAGTACGCGTCTTTCATAATAAATTCGCGTGCACGCATGACACCAAAGCGGGGACGAATTTCATCGCGGAATTTAGTTTGAATTTGGAACAAATTTAACGGTAACTGTTTGTAGCTACTGATCTCTTTGCGAGCAAGTTCTGCAATGACTTCTTCGTGGGTAGGGCCTAGTACAAAGTCACGATTGTTGCGGTCATGCAAACGTAAAAGCTCTGGACCGTAGTCTTCCCAGCGGCCAGACTCTTGCCATAAATCAGCCGGCTGTACCATTGGCATGAGAACTTCTAGCGCACCAACACGTTCCATTTCTTCGCGCACCACGGTTTCAACCTTGCGCAGTACGCGTAGGCCGGTTGGTGTCCATGTATAAAGGCCTGCTGCAACTTTACGAATCATGCCCGCGCGCAGCATTAACTGATGGCTAATCACCTCAGCATCGGCAGGAGTTTCTTTTAGTGTTCCGAGTAAATATTGGCTGGTACGCATGTGTTCCCCAATTCTCCAGCAAAGCAACAAAGTGTTGGCGAATTCTACCAGTAGCGGAGCTTCGTCAAAAGCCTTTTACAACACTAATTACGTGATTTTGTTGATTAACGACCTGCCAACGTATGTTCACGTCATACAGTGTCATGCCGTAAGTCTTGTCTAAATCGTGGCTCGTGTTTTGATAAGCGGGACGAGGGTCTTGCGCTAGCACCTGTTCGATGAGAAGCCGCAGTTGTGGGTATTTGGTTGTTAGTGCCTCAATTTGCACTGTCGCCTCTGCACTAAACACGGTGGGTAATGTGGCTGGGCTGCTTTGGGCAAAACCACCCTGAGCGTTGTTTATTGCGTCTGCATAGGGAATATAAGGTTTAATATCAAGCACTGGTGTTTGGTTAACCCAGTCACCACCAATGACATCGATAAACACCTGCTCACCGTCAATTCGAACAGCCTCAAGTTCAACCACTGAAAGCCCTATGGGATTGGGGCGAAAGGTTGAACGAGTTGCAAACACGCCTAGCTTTTTATTACCACCAAGACGAGGAGGGCGTACTAAAGGTTTCCAACCTTGTGCTTGGGTTTGGTGAAACACAAACATGACCCAGAGATGAGAAAACTGCTCTAAACCGCGCACACTGTCCGAGTGCGCGGCAGCACCTTGAAGTTCAATGGTTGCGCGCGCAGCGCGAACTAAACCTGGCTGCCTAGGAACCGCAAACTTTTGTGCGTATGGCGAATGAATAACACCAATAGGTCGCATGGTTATGGAATTTTGATGGGTTGTTTGAGCAGAGCCGATGATCATTCGCGCGTTGAGTTCAGTTGAGAAAATAATTGCGTATTTGAGCACAGTTTTGTGAATTTGACCAAGTTCTGATGTTTTTTTACAAATTTTAATCACGTAAAGATATGAAATATAAGCAATAAATAAAATGGCACGGTAATTGCTTTATAAACTTTGACGAAATTTGATGCGTCTTAACCAACACTTAAGCGTAATGATGAAAAAACGGAGAACAATAATGAATCGCCAACGTACTATTTGGAGTGTCGCGTTTTCAATGGTTGCTGGGGTAACTTTAATGAGCTTGCCTTTTACAGCTGACGCGGCTGAGCAAGAAAAAATTATGAACGCGGAATATACCGTTAGCCCTACCACTGAGGTTGAGTTCGATTCAGGGGTAGGCCAGATCACTTTTGAGCGTGCTGAAGGTAATGTCATGCAGGTTAGTGTTCGTGCGTATAAAGACAACGATGCTGTGTTTGATAAAGACGGCAACGTTGAAGCTGCTGAGCTAAGCGCGCGTCAGTCAGGTGACCGACTTATTCTTGAAGTTAAAGAGCAAGATGGTATTCAACTTGATTGGGTTATAAAGCTGCCACAAGTGGCAAGCCTTGAAACCGACCTTGGCGTTGGCGAAATTAGCGGCGAGTTGTGGGTAAGTGATATCAATATTGATATTGGCGTGGGTGAAGTTGATCTTGATGTCTTTGGTAACTATGCCTCAATAAAAACCGATGTAGGAGTAGGCGATAGTAAAATTCGTGGCATTGGGCAAATTGAGAACAATCGTTTTTTAATGACGGCCAATAGTCGAGCTACTTCTAACGGAGATGCAAAAATATCTATCGACGCTGGCGTTGGTGATGTAAATATTCGAATTGAATAAAATGAAAAAGCCCACGAGTTAAAATTCGTGGGCTTTTAATTTTGAATTTACTGAGCAAGTTATTTAATTAAGAAGCTATCTAAAGACTTGCCGCTTTCAATTGCTTGTTTTAGCGCATTTGGCATACGGCCTTGGCCGGTCCAAGTAATACGCTCACCATTCACATGAATTTCATACTTTGGCGGTTTTGGAGCCCGTTTAGCGCGTTTCGTTTTTGCGCTAACGCCCGCTTCGCCGGCTAACTCAGCAACATTAATGCCGGCTTCATCCATGGTTCTGCGAAGTTGCTCAATAATACGTTGCTTTTCTGCTTCAGCTTTTAATAGTTCAGCTTCTTCTTCGCGACGATCTTCGATTACTTTCGTTAATTTTTCGCTTACTTCTTCAAGTTCCGAAACCGATAATTCCTTTACCGCTGCTTTTAAACGTCGTCCATGGGTAAGAATATCTAAAAATTCGCTCATATTTATTTCCAAGTTAATAACAAAGTGTATTTATATTTAATACATTGTTTAATCAGACGACAATCTTAAATATTTGTCGGATATATCTTACAAATAAAATGAGCGAATTTAAATCTATTACATGTTTGGATAATTCGGACCGCCAGTACCCTCAGGGGTTACCCATGTAATATTTTGTGACGGATCTTTGATGTCGCAGGTTTTACAATGAATGCAGTTTTGTGCATTAATTTTGAATACCGCTTCACCATTTTCTTCAACCACTTCATAAACACCGGCAGGGCAGTAGCGCTGCGCTGGTTCGGCAAACTCAGGTAGATTTACTTGAAGTGGAATAGTCGCGTCTTCTAACTGTAAATGACAGGGTTGGTCTTCTTCATGGTTAGTATTTGACAAAAATACCGATGACAAACGATCAAACGTTAATTGATTATCAGGTTTTGGATAGTCAATCGGCTTGCAGTCGCTCGCTTTGCGCATTTGTGCGTGGTCAGCGTGATTGTCTTTAATGGTAAATGGTAATTTTCCACCAAACCAGTTTTGATCAATAGTGTTGTACGCACCGCCTAAAATAGTGCCAAATTTATGGACGGCCGGCCCAAAATTGCGTGACCGATATAATTCGTCGTATAGCCATGAGTTTTCAAAGCGCTCAGTAAAGTCTGGCAGTTCGGCCGGAACGGTTTCATGTTGTAATGCCGCAAAAATACTTTCGGCAGCTAACATACCCGACTTCATGGCGGTGTGATTGCCTTTAATTTTCGCAAAATTTAGAGTGCCAGCGTTACAACCCACCAACACACCGCCAGCAAACGTCATTTTCGGTAACGAATAAAGACCACCTTTAGCAATTGCGCGGGCACCGTATGTAACTCGTTTACCACCCTTTAAAGTTTTTGCAATTTCAGGATGAGTCTTAAACTTCTGAAACTCACCAAAGGGGTTCAAATAAGGATTGCTGTAATTCAGGTCGACAATAAGGCCGACATAAACTTGACCGTCTTCGGCATGATACAAATAGCCGCCACCACTGGCGTCATTTTCCAGCGGCCAGCCGGTACTGTGAACCACTAAGCCTGGCTGGTGCTGGTCTGCAGGAACATCCCAGATTTCTTTGAAGCCAATGGCGTAGTGCTGCGGTGACTTACCGTCAGCCAAATTAAATTGTTGCTGTAAACGCTTGCCTAAATGGCCGCGGCAACCTTCAGCAAAAACGGTATATTTGGCGCGTAGTTCCATGCCTGGTTCAAAACCGTTCTTTTGCTCACCCTTGCTGTCTAAGCCCATGTCGCCGGTGATAATACCCGCCACGCGACCTTCTTCAATGATGATATCTGCCGCTGGAAAACCAGGAAATATTTCAATGCCAAGTTGTTCGGCTTGTTCTGCAAGCCAACGACATAGATTGCCCATACTGGCAATATAGTTGCCATGATTGTGAAAGGTTTTTGGCGCCATAAAGCCCGGTAACCGAGTTGCTTTCTCAGCGTTTTTGAACAGCATAATATGGTCGTCAGTCACCGGAGTTTTTAGTGGTGCACCGCGTTCTTGCCAATCAGGAAACAACTCATTCAGCGCGCGAGGCTCAAATACTGCACCCGACAATATATGAGCACCCACTTCAGAGCCTTTCTCAACAACGCAAATCATGAGTTCTTGCTCACGTTCCTGGGCTTGTTGCGCAAGGCGAATAGCACAGCTTAAGCCGGCTGGGCCAGCACCTACAATAACGACATCAAATTCCATACTTTCGCGTTGCATAGATTACTCCTATTTATTTCGCGTTAACTGTTTGGCGCATCGTGTTTAACCTGCGAGGCCAATAGTTTAGTTATATCTTGCTTGGCTAATGGTCGAGCCAAATAATAGCCCTGTGCAATAAGACAGTCGCGCTGTATTAAAAAATCGACTTGTTGCTGGGTTTCGACACCCACGGCACTAATTGAAATACCAACACTGTGGGCGAATTTAATCATAGTTTCGGCAATTAATGCATGTACTTTACTGTGGGGAATATCTGCCATCAAAGGTTGACTGATCTTCAGCAAGCTTGGTGGGAAATTTTGCACCGCATCCATGGTCGCATGATTCAACCCCATACCATCTATGGTTAATTTAACCCCGGTGTCGCGCACTGTTGAAAGCACGCTATTATCTTGATTCGCATGCGCACAGTACAGCTCTTCTTTTATTTCAATATGTAAGCTTTCAGGGCCGACTTGGTTGCGCCGCAAATGCGATGTCAGAATTTCAGGAAGCTCGGGCAAAGCTAACTGCTTGCCCGATAAGTTAATACCTATGGTTAATTCAGTATTCCCACGTTGGGTAAATTCGGCGTAGTCGCTAACAACCTGACGAATCAAATTGTCAGTTAAGGGCACAATTAAGCCGGTATCTTCAATGAGCGGTAAAAACTCTTCAGGGTATACTAATTCGCCGTCTTCATGTTGCCAGCGCATTAATGCTTCAAAACCAACAATATGTTGATTAATAAGATCAAACATTGGCTGATAGTGAATAATAATACTGTGCGTCTCAATAGCTCGATGCAGTTGTTCAAGTAAAACCTGACGTTTTGATAATTCAGACTGCTGCGCGCGCGTGTAAGTGGCGACACCGTGGTAATCGGCCAATTTAGCTTCAATTAAAGCTGCGTCTGTGTGTCGTAATAGGGTATCAGCGTCGTAATCGGCCTCGCTAGCAAAGGCAATACCAATAGATGCAGATGCATAAATTTCATGGCGACCAATAAAAAATTGCGGTTTAACTAGCCGAGTTAACTCGTCTGCAAGCTCTTTAGCGTGCAGCTCCGAGGTTGCTACTTGCTTAATCACCAAAAACTCATCGCCGCCAATTCGGGCAATAAAATCAAAATTGTGAGGGCTGCTTTGTAAACGGTGTGCTAAGCGTTTTAAAAGTTCATCGCCTACTTTGTGGCCAAGGGCGTTATTAATATCTTTGAAATGGTCAATATTAAGTTGGATAGCAACAAGCTGTTGCTTGGTTTCCTTCATTTCCGCTAAACGTTCACCTAAAAAGCGGATCAATGCGTTGCGATTAGGTACTTCTGTAAGGGCGTCGTGTTCAGACAGGTAGGCCAGTTGTTTTTCTACTTCATCACGTTTCTTCAGACTTTGATTATAATTTTCATTCAACTGCTGCAATAATTCCAACTGACTTTCTTGCTTGCGAATTCGTGCAACCAGCATCATAAGCATTCCAGTGACAAACATTCCCATTAACGGAGTAATTAGTGGATTAATTATGTGTAAGTCAGAAAACTTTGCCGGCGTTGGCCACATTTCAAAGTACCAATGACTGTTTGCCACCGAGATAGTAAAGTCTGCAGCCCAGAGATCTTTTAATTCTGTTTCACCTGAAAAGTTATAAATCGTTTCGTTATGTTGCTGAACAGAGGTTTGATAGCCTTCAATAATATGATGATGAATGGTTTGTTTAAGTAGCTCTTGGGTGTTGATGACAGCAACAACAAAATAACTTTGCTGAGTTGTCATAATCGGAATGAATAAAGCTAAATCATGCTGCCTAGAGGAAAAGTTTCTAGCTGGCATGAATAGTGAGTCATTGGTTAATTGCTCTAGTTGCGCGATGTTAACTGTAGTGCCTTGATAGGTTTTTGCGCTGACTAATTCATTACCGGACACGAGGGTTTGTGCAATCACATTTAGGTCACGGTCAACAATATTCACTTGTTTAACTGACTGGTAAAACGAGGCCAATGCGCTGCGCAACAGTGGTAATTGTTGTTGTGGCGTCCGGTCACTGGTTTTTAGCAGCGCCCCCGTAAGTTCACTGGCATATAGTAAGCGTACTAAACTACCGCGAATATTTGCTTCTAAACTTGAAGCATCGGCTTGAATGCGCTCTTGCATGCGGCGGTGATCGTAGCTTTCTAGCAATAAGGAGGCGAGGGCGGTTAAACCCAAGCCAACTATCGCGGTAAATACAATCGAGCGCCAAAACTTCATGGCTAAGCTAACTCCGGTCGGTTACGGAAATATTCAAGAGCCTCAGGGTTAGCCAGCGCGTCTGTATTTTTAACGGTTTCACCGTGAACGACTTGGCGTACCGCTAACTCAACAATTTTGCCGCTTATCGTTCGTGGAATATCACTCACTTGCGCAATAATTGCCGGAACATGCCGAGGTGTTGCGTTGGCACGAATGACTTGGCGTATTTGCTGTTGCAGCTCGTCGGTTAATTGGACGCCTTCGCGCAAGCGTACAAACAACACAACTCGTTCGTCATCTTGCCAGCGCTGGCCAATGGCAATGCTTTCTAATACCGCATCTATTTTTTCAACTTGGCGATAAATTTCTGCGGTACCAATGCGTACCCCACCTGGGTTGAGGACAGCGTCAGAGCGGCCATAAATAATAACGCCGTTGTGCGCTGTTATTTCTGCATAGTCGCCATGGGCCCAGGTGTTTTCAAAACGGGCGAAGTACGCATTGAAGTAACGCTCGCCAGAGTCGTCATTCCAAAAGCCAATGGGCATACAAGGGAAACTGTTGCGGCATACTAGCTCGCCTTTTTGCTGCGTGACAGTTTGGCCTTCGTCATTAAACACTTGCACATCTAAGCCTAGCCCACGGCATTGCAGTTCGCCGCGATATACCGGAAGCGCTGGGTTACCCAGCGCAAAGCATGAGACGATGTCGGTGCCACCGGAAATAGACGACAAACAGAGGTTTGCCTTGATATCTCGGTAGACATAATCAAAGCTCTCAGGTGCAAGCACTGAGCCGGTGGTTAAAATACTGCGTAGCATTGGCAACTGATTCGACTCAGCTGGTTTGTAGTCAGCTTTTTCCAGTGCGGATAAATATTTGGCACTAGTGCCAAATACGCTGATTTTTTCTTGCTCGGCGATATCCCATAGTGCCTCAGGGCCGGGATAAAATGGCGAGCCGTCAAACAGCAACAAGGTTGCGCCTTGGGCTAAGCCGGAAACAAGCCAGTTCCACATCATCCAGCCGCAGGTAGTGAAATAGAAAAGAACGTCGTCACGGTCTATGTCGGTGTGCAAGCCATGTTCTTTTAAGTGCTGTAATAAGGTTCCGCCAATACCATGCACAATACATTTTGGCACCCCAGTAGTACCCGAACTGAACATGATATATAGCGGTGCGTTGAACGGCATCCGGGTAAAGGTTAATTCGGTCGAGCTGCGGTCTAAATACTCATTCCAGTGCGCCCAACCTGCACTTAATTGCGGTTTAAAACCTGCAAAATCAACCACAAGCGTACGCTCAACGGTTGTTAGCTGCTGGCGAATAGCGGCAGTTTTTTCACTGATATCAAGCTGTTTGCCGTTGTAATAATAGCCGTCAACGGTAATGAACAGCTTAGGTTCAATTTGGCCAAAGCGGTCAACCACGCCTTGCACACCGAAGTCAGGGGAACATGACGACCAAATTGCTCCTAAGCTGGTGGTTGCGAGCATACCGATAATAGTCTCAATGCAGTTTGGCATCATGGCGGCTACGCGGTCACCAGGCTCGATACCATCGGCCTTCATGGCGGCAGCGAGTGCGGCAACTTCATGGCGTAATTCGGCGTAAGTGAGTTGCTGGCGCGTGCCATTTTCACCACGAAATACGAGAGCCATGTGGTCGTCGTTAAAACGCAGCAAATTCTCAGCAAAATTTAACGTTGCGTCAGGAAACCACTGCGCGCCTGGCAACTTATTTGCATCGACAACCGTGCGCTCACCGCGCTCGCCGATAACGTCAAAGTAACGCCAAATTTGCGACCAAAACTGGTCACTGTGCGCGACCGACCACTGGTGTAAATCGTCGTACGTGGTTAATTGCTGATTCGCCTGAGCATTAACCGTGTTCATAAAGTCGGTCATACGCGTTGCAGCGACTTGGTTTGCATCAGGCTGCCACATTATTTTTTGCGTCATTATTCTAGCGTTCCTGTTGTGCGTTTGTGTCTTACGTTTGTGTCTTACGTTAAGGTTCAGGTGACTATTGGGCCAGCATGGCGTGTGCGACGTTTGAGCGCGGGCCATGGGCAAGGTGGCGACATATATCTGCGCCAGCCTGAACAAGGTTATTCAAGTTGATACCGGTTTCAATACCCATGCCGTGCAACATGTACACCACGTCTTCGGTGGCCACATTGCCACTGGCACCTTTCGCGTAAGGGCAGCCGCCCAAACCAGCCACAGCACTGTCAATGGTTGCCACGCCCATCGGCAAACAGCTGGCAATATTCGCAAGCGCTTGGCCGTAGGTATTATGAAAGTGCAAAGCAAGGTGCTGCATCGGTACGCGCTCGGCAACGGCACCTAACATGCGTTGTGCGTGCAGCGGGGTGCCAACACCGATGGTGTCACCAAGCGATACTTCATAGCAGCCCATAGTCCACAGCGTTTCAGCGACATAAGCCACGTCGCTTAGGCTGACGTCACCTTGATAAGGGCAACCAAGCACACAGCTGACATAACCGCGAACTTTAATATTTTGTGCTTTTGCGGCTTCAATTACGGGTGCGAAGCGTTCAAGGCTTTCGGCAATACTGCAATTAATGTTTTTTTGGCTGAAGGCTTCAGAGGCCGCGCCAAAAATAGCCACTTCGGTGGCCTGTGCTTGCATTGCTGCTTCGAAGCCTTTTAGGTTAGGCGTTAGGGCCGCATAGGTAATACCCGCTTGGCGGTCAATGCCGGCAAACACTTCAGCGCTATCGGCCATTTGTGGCACCCATTTGGGACTAACAAAGGCGCCGGTTTCAATGTAGCTTAAGCCTGCCTTGGCTAATGCATTAACCAAGGCAATTTTAGCTTCTACCGGCACAGCGGTTTCGTTTTGCAACCCGTCACGAGGGCCGACTTCTACAATTTTTACCTGTTGCGGTAAGGTCATAGCAAATTAGCCTATTCGTCTTTGAGGCTGATTAGCTCAGCACCATCACTAACTAGATCACCAGCTTGGTAATACACCTGTGCAATTTCACCGTCACGCGGTGCGCGAATAGTGTATTCCATTTTCATGGCTTCCATAATTACCAAAGCTTGGTCGGCTTTTACCGTGTCATTGGCGCTAACCAACACTTGCACCACGGTACCATTCATTGGCGCCGTTAAGCTACCAGCGGCGGTTTCTTGTTCCAGGGTGTCAGCCACATTGTGGCGCGTGAAACGTAAGCTCGCTTGTTCAGTCATGACGATAATGTCGTGTTCAGTACGCAAAATATGCGCGTTAAAACGACGGCCGTTTTGGGTAAATGTGAATTGCTCGCCGTGCTTATCAACTTGCCACAAGGCTTTTTCACCCGCTTGCTGCCAACCGTTGTCGGTTGCCGTTAACTGAATATCAAGTAACTGTTCGCCAAACTGTAAGTTTAGGCTAAATTGACGTGGTTGATTTACGCGAAAGCTGTGCTGGGTATGCCAAGGGTTTTGTGACGCGTTATGTTTCTCGTCAAAACGCTCAGCAAGCGTTGCCATTACCGCATAATCGTTGGCCAATACGCTGGTGTCGGTAAACAAGTCGTCGTGGTATTTTTCAATAAAACGAGTCGTCAGCTCTGCTTGACCAAATTTTTTATGCCCAGCAATACGACGTAAAAAGTCGATATTGGTTCTTACTCCCGCCACGCGATAGTCGTTCAATGCTTGAATTAAGCGGCGCAGAGCAATGGTGCGATTTTCGCCCCAAACCACTAACTTAGCGATCATTGGGTCGTAGTATGAACTTACCTCATCGCCTTCAACAACGCCGCTGTCAATACGAACATGCTCAGAGCTAGCCGGCGGACGCAACACGTGCAAGGTGCCGGTGCTTGGCAAGAATTCATGTTCAGGGTCTTCTGCGTAAATGCGTGCTTCAAATGAATGCCCGTTCACTTCAATTTGGTCTTGCGCAAGTGGCAGAGGCTCGCCACTAGCGACCAGTAACTGCCAAGCAACTAAGTCTTGGCCGGTGACCATTTCGGTCACTGGGTGTTCGACTTGCAGGCGGGTGTTCATTTCCATGAAGTAGAATTTGTTGTCGGTATCGAGCAAGAACTCAACGGTACCGGCACCGACATAATCAATCGCTTGGGCCGCACGCACAGCAGCTTCGCCCATAGCCACACGAGTGGAGGTGCTAATAGACGGTGCAGGGGCTTCTTCAATGACTTTTTGGTGACGGCGTTGCACGGAACAGTCGCGCTCAGCAAGGTATACTGCGTTGCCGTGTTCGTCACAAAACACCTGAATTTCGACGTGCCGTGGGTTGCCGATGTATTTTTCCACTAGCATTTTGTCGTTACCAAATGAAGCTTGCGCCTCACGCTTGGCCGAGTTGAATGCTTCTTCAAATTGCTTGGCACTTTCTACAATACGCATGCCTTTGCCACCGCCGCCATAGGCTGCTTTTAGCAACACCGGGAAGCCGATTTTTTCGGCTTCATCGCGCAAGGTATCAAGGCTTTGATCGCTACCATGGTAGCCCGGCACTAATGGCACGCCGGCCTCACTCATAATGGCTTTAGCTGCACTTTTTGAACCCATAGCCGCAATCGCGCTAGTGGGTGGGCCAACAAAAATAATGTTGTTGCTGGCGCAGGCATCGGCGAAGTCTTCGTTTTCTGACAAAAAGCCATAGCCCGGGTGAATGGCGTCAGCGCCAGTTTGTTTGGCTGCAGCAATAATCTTATTAATCACCAAGTAGCTTTCGGCACTGGGTGCTGGGCCTAAATGAATGCTTTCGTCAGCCATTTGTACATGTTGTGCGTTGGCGTCAGCATCGGAATAGACGGCGACCGTGCGAATACCAAGATCGCGAGCGGTGCGGATAATGCGGCAAGCAATTTCGCCGCGGTTAGCAATTAGCAGTTTGCGCAACATTGCTGGTCCTTATTCGTTGGTGGTTTTCCAGTTCGGTGCACGTTTTTCTAAAAACGCGCTAAGGCCTTCTTGGCCTTCTGCCGAAACCCGAATTTCTGCGATACGTTCAATGGTTAACTGCCGCGTGTTGGCATTTAGTGGCTGCTGATCAACCGCCATGGCCAAACTTTTCGCCGCGGTAACTGCCGCAGGGCTATTATTAATTAGAGCCTCAATAAGCGGCTGTGCGGCTTGTTGTAAGTCTTCCGCGATATCATGAACCAAGCCAATACGCAGCGCTTCTTCGGCGCTGAAACGCTCGGCGGTGAGCATGTAACGGCGCGCTTGTCGAGTGCCCATGGCGCGCATTACATACGGGCTGATCACAGCCGGAATTAAACCGATTTTTACTTCGCTTAAGCAAAAGCTTGAGGCTGGTGTTGCCAACGCAATATCGCAGCACGCGGCTAAACCAACAGCACCACCAAATGCAGCGCCCTGTACTAAAGCGATGGTCGGTTGTGGTAGCTCATCAAGTTCTTGCATTAAGCGCGATAACTCTGCGGCATCGGCAATATTTTCGTCATAGTCTTTTGCAGCCATGGAGCGCATCCAACCTAAGTCGGCGCCGGCGGAAAAGTTTTTGCCTTCTGAACGCAACACCAGCACACGTACTTGATTGTTGTTGCGAACCGCTGCAAGCGCATCAAGCAGCTCAGCGATCATGCGATCGTCAAATGCGTTATGCACTTCAGGGCGGTTCAGGGTTAACCAAGCAACGTGGTCGGCAACTGACAAAGTTATAGTGTGGTAATTCATGTCTGCCCCTTACATGCGGAATACGCCGAACTTGGTGTCGGCAATCGGTGCATTGTTTGCAGCGGCAAGGCTCAAGCCTAATACGGTGCGCGTTTGTGCTGGATCAATAATACCGTCGTCCCACAAGCGCGCCGAAGCGTAGTAGGGGTGCCCCTGTTTTTCGTAGGTTTCAATAATTGGCTGCTTTAATTTTTGCTCAGCGTCGGCACTCATGCTTTCGCCTTTGCGCGCTAGATTGTCTTTGGTGACTTGCGCCATAACACCTGCGGCTTGTTCGCCACCCATCACGGAAATACGTGCATTGGGCCACATGAACATCAACGTTGGGTCATAAGCACGACCACACATGCCATAGTTACCTGCGCCGTAGCTGCCACCAATAAGTACCGTAAACTTAGGTACTTGCGCGCAACTTACCGCGGTCACCATTTTAGCGCCGTGCTTGGCAATGCCTTCCGCTTCGTATTTTTTACCTACCATAAAGCCGGTAATGTTCTGCAAAAACACCAATGGAATTTTGCGCTGAGCACACAGCTCAATAAAGTGTGCGCCTTTTTGCGCAGATTCGGAGAATAAAATACCGTTATTGGCGACAATACCTACCGGGTAGCCGTGAATACGAGCAAAACCTGTCACCAGTGTATTACCGTAGTTTTGTTTGAACTCGTCAAAGTCTGAGTCATCGACAACCCGGGCAATCACTTCACGCACGTCATAAGGCTTGCGCAAATCGGTGCCGACAATGCCGTATATTTCTTTGGCGTCGAAGCGTGGCTCTTTCACCTCGTGTTGTGGCACCGGCTTAGCGCCTTGATAATTTAGTCGTGCGACCGAGCGGCGAGCAAGGGCAAGCGCGTGCTCATCGTTCATGGCAAAGTGGTCAGCCACACCGGAAATACGAGTGTGCACATCGGCGCCACCAAGCTCTTCAGCGCTCACTTCTTCGCCTGTTGCCGCCTTAACCAACGGCGGGCCCGCTAAGAAAATAGTGCCTTGTTCTTTCACAATAATGCTTTCGTCGGCCATGGCCGGCACATAAGCACCACCGGCGGTACACAAACCCATCACCACGGCAATTTGCGGAATACCTTGGGCTGACATGTTGGCTTGATTAAAGAAAATACGGCCAAAATGATCGCGGTCGGGGAACACTTCGTCTTGGCGTGGCAAGTTTGCACCGCCAGAGTCAACCAAATAAATGCATGGCAAATGGCAACGTGCGGCAATTTCTTGAGCGCGCAAATGTTTTTTTACCGTCAGTGGGTAATAGGTACCGCCTTTTACTGTGGCGTCATTGGCCACAATCATGCATTGCACGCCTTCAACCATGCCAATACCGGCCACAACACCGGCAGCAGGTACATAATCTTCGTAACAATCCCACGCCGCAAATTGGCCGATTTCCAAAAATGGCGAGCCACTGTCGAGTAGCTTTTCAATGCGCTGACGCGCCAGTAATTTGCCGCGCGCTAAATGGCGTTCTTGATACTTCGGGCCACCGCCTTGCTTAATCTGCTCAGCTTTAGCGTACAAATCGTTGAGTACTTCTTGCATGGCTTGTTGATTGGCCACAAAAGTTTCGTCTTTTGGGTTCACTGTGCTGGTTAATACCGTCACGGTTATAACTCCTAATGCGTTAGCAAGTTAAGCAGATTCACTGAACAGCTCGCGGCCGATCAGCATGCGACGAATTTCTGAAGTCCCGGCGCCAATTTCATACAGCTTGGCGTCGCGCAGTAGGCGTCCAGTAGGGTACTCGTTAATATAGCCGTTACCGCCTAACAACTGAATAGCGTCGAGTGCTAATTGCGTGGCTAACTCTGCGGCATACAAAATAGCGCCGGCGGCATCTTTGCGGGTGGTTTCGCCACGGTCACATGACTGCGCTACCGCGTAAACATAGGCGCGAGCGGCGTTTGTACGGGTATACATGTCGGCAACTTTGCCTTGTACCAATTGAAATTCGCCGATGGCTTTACCGAATTGCTTGCGGTCATGCACGTACGGAATAACCACGTCTAAACAAGCTTGCATAATGCCGCAAGGGCCCGCTGCTAATACGGCGCGCTCGTAATCTAAGCCGCTCATGAGTACTTCAACACCGCGGTCAAGCTCGCCAAGAATATTTTCAGCCGGAACTTGGCAGTCTTCAAACACCAGTTCACAAGTGTTTGAACCACGCATGCCGAGTTTGTCGAGTTTCTGCGCAGTACGAAAACCAGGGAAGTCTTTCTCAATAATAAATGCGGTAATGCCTCGCGAGTTCTTGTCTGGGCTAGTTTTTGCGTACACTACAAGCACATCAGCATCGGGACCATTGGTGATCCACATTTTGTTGCCGTTTAATACGTAGTGGTCGCCTTTTAATTCAGCCTTCAGCTTCATGCTTACCACATCTGAGCCGGCATTGGGCTCACTCATTGCCAACGCACCCACGTGTTCACCGCTACAGAGCTTTGGCAAGTATTTTTCTTTTTGCGCTTGAGTACCATTGCGAGCAATTTGATTCACACACAAATTTGAATGCGCGCCATAGCTCAACCCGACAGACGCAGAAGCACGGCTAATTTCTTCCATGGCGACAACGTGCTCAAGGTAACCTAAGCCAGACCCACCGAATTCCTCAGGAACCGTCATGCCAAGCAAGCCTAGGTCGCCCATTTTGCGCCATAAGTCCGCTGGAAACTCATTTTTTTCGTCAATTTCCGCAGCGCGAGGCGCAATTTCATCACGCGCAAACGCATTCACGGTTTCGCGGATCATCTCGGCCGTTTCGCCAAGGCCAAAATTAAAGGTGGTGTACTGACTAATCATAATGTCTCCTGGTTTGGTGCTGCAGAGTTTATAGATGCCTTGCTGTTTTCTATTTCCGCAAGTTCATCGCGACAACGCTCTTCAAGGTTGCCAAGCTCTACCAATAGTACTTTGATATCTTCAAGCTGCTGTTTTAATGACATTTTTTTGTCATCAATCAGCGCTAAAACGGTGTGTAGCTGACGCGCGCTACTGTTTTCCATGTCGTACAAATCGAACAGGTTTTTCGTTTCGGATAACGAAAACCCTAAACGTTTGCCACGCAAAATAAGTTTCAAGCGCACGCGATCTTTATTGGTGTATAGCCGAGTTTGCCCTTGTCGCTGGGGCGCCAACAGGCCTTGGTCTTCGTAAAAACGAATACTGCGCGTGGTGATGTCGAACTCTTTCGCAAGTTCGCCGATGCTGTATATGGTTGGTCGGTTCATTTGTGCTTGCTTGTCTTTATTGAGAGGGTTAAGCTTAATGCAAGTTGACGTTAACGTAAAGGTAAGAAAAGGCGAAAACGATACTAGCTATTGGATATTAGATATTAGATCTGATGTTTCGGGTTTTTTCTAATATCTAATATCCAATAGCTGGTATCGCCTTTGCTCTTGAGGAGAGATTATGTCTGATGCAGTAGTTATTGTTGCCGCGAAACGCACACCAATGGGTGGTTTTCAAGGTAGTTTGAGTGATGTAAGCGCGCCTAACCTTGGCGCCATCGCGATAAAAGCAGCGCTAGTTGAAAGCGGTCTGCAAGGCAACGATGTGCAGGAAGTAATTATGGGTAACGTGTTGCCTGCGGGCCTAGGCCAAGCGCCGGCACGCCAAGCGACGTTGTTTGCTGAGTTGCCACGCAGCGCTGGCGCTACCACCATTAATAAAGTGTGTGGCTCTGGTTTGAAAGCGGTGATGTTTGCTCATGATCTGATTCATGCGGGTTCGGCCGATGTGGTTGTTGCCGGCGGTATGGAAAGTATGTCAAACGCGCCGTATTTATTGAAAAAAGCGCGTGCGGGTTTCCGTATGGGGCACGATGCAATTTATGATCACATGATGCTTGACGGCCTTGAAGATGCATACGAAGGCAAAGCGATGGGCTGCTATGCGCAAAGCACCGCTGATGAATATGGTTTGGGCCGCGAAGCCATGGACAACTTTGCCTTGGCATCGCTTAGCCGCGCGCAAACAGCCATTAAAGAAGGCTGGTTTGTGAATGAAATTACCCCGGTAACTTACAGCACGCGCAAAGGTGACGTGACGGTAGACATTGACGAACAGCCAGGCAAAGCCATGCCAGAGAAAATTCCTGGGTTGCGCCCTGCGTTTGCTAAAGACGGCACCATTACGGCGGCGAACTCGAGTTCAATTTCTGACGGTGCGGCGGCGTTAATTTTAATGCGCGAAAGCGAGGCGAAAGCTCGTGGCTTGAAACCTTTGGCGCGCGTAGTGGGGCATGCGACGCATTCGCAAGCGCCGGCGGAATTTACCGTGGCGCCTATTGGTGCCATGAACAAATTGCTCGACAAAGTACAGTGGAGCAAAGACGACGTTGATTTGTGGGAAATTAACGAAGCCTTTGCCATGGTGACCATGTTGGCGATGCAACAAATGAACTTAGACCATGACAAAGTGAACGTGAATGGCGGCGCTTGTGCGCTAGGTCACCCTATTGGTGCAAGCGGAGCACGGCTGTTGGTTACCTTGCTGCATGCCTTGAAAAACCGTGGCAAGCAGCGCGGTGTTACCTCGTTGTGTATCGGCGGTGGTGAAGCCGTTGCCGTTGCTGTTGAAATGCTTTAACGGCGGCGCGACGCAAGCCATACTGAAGCCAGTAATATGCCACCGCCAAGGGCAAGCCGAAGCCAGTCAACGGCTTGCCCCCAAAAGGCAAAGTTAATAAGTAAGCCAGCCGGTATTAGCATGTTATTCATGGTCGCCAGTTGAGCCACATTGACGCGCTTGGCGCCGAGGTTCCAAGCGAGGTAGCCAAGCCCCGAAGCGCCAAGGCCAAGCCAAACCAAGATACCCCACTGCAAAGTGGTGCTGGGCCATTTTTCGAAATTGGCAAAGGCTGCCATGGCTAGGCTTGAAACGATGGTGGCACCTAGAAAGAACAACGCGAACACATGCACTTGATTGCGTTCGGAACCAAGCTCTAAGCGTTTATAAAAAACTTGGCCGGCAGCAAAACAAATATTGGCTGCTTGAATAAGCAAAAAACCGATAACGAAGTCATCGCTAAGCGTATTGAACCGAATAACAGCAGCGCCGACAACAGCTAGCGCTGCGGCCAACCACCACTGTGCTGGAAGGTGCTTGCGCTCGAATAGCACGTCGTCGATTAAGGTGACATAAAGTGGTGTGAAAATGGTGAATAGCAGCACTTCAGGCACTGTTAAATACAAAAATGCGTGATACAAAAACAAGTACATCACGCCAATTTGCAGGGCACCAATGGCTGCAAGCCGCCATTGTTGGGCAAAAGCGAGACGCTTGGGCCGCCATAGCGGTAAAAATAGCAATAACGCCAGCAGCATTCGAATGTAGACTGCAATATAACCGTCTACTTGGCCGGCAAGAAATTCGCCGATTAACGAAAAGCTCGCCGCCCATAATGCGGTTACGGCCCATAAAATCCACATATTAACCTCGTTGGTTGGTAATGGTTTGACGATAAAACTGGGGCGACATGCCCATGGTTTTTTTAAATAAACGTGAAAAGTAATAGGGGTCTTCAAAGCCAAGTTGCTGACTTATTTGACGAATGCTGTCAGCGCTATTATCGAGCAACTGACAAGCTATTTTAACGCGAATTTGGTTGAAATAACGCATGGGGCTTGTGCCTGTAAATTGTTTGAATTTTTTGCTGAAGTAATAGCGTGATAATCCGGCAAACTCCGCAAAATCATCTAGGCTTAAGTCGCGATGCGAGTTGTCGTACATAAACCGTTCAAGCGCCGCTAAGTCAAACTCTGTCGGCACTTGCAGGGTTGATGTTAGCCGCGGTAGCTCGGCGATTATTCGTTGCAGTAGGCTGGCGGCTACCACGGCTGCAGTAAATTGATGCCGTTGGGTTTGTAAATTAAGCAAGTCGGTCACCACAGGAATAAGCTGCCGCCAACGGGTTAGAGTGAGAACAGGTTGTGCGGGCGATAGATCAAGAAAGTCCATGCATGCAGCCGCTGAGGTGCCTTGAAAATGCGCCCAGTAAATGCTCCACGGCTGTGTTGTAGAGGCGGCATAGGTATGCGCCTCGTTGCTAGGAAGCAACAACAATTGCCCGGCCTTTAGTTCGCCCTCGGCATGCGCGGTGCGAAAGTATCCGCGGCCGCGGTGGCAGAAAATAAGCAAGTGATCGGTGTGTTTCTTGCGTTCAACATGGTGGCCAACGGCATCGACATAATGGCCGTAGGCCAGCGGATACAGGTGTTTTGTGAGGGCGTGGCGAGCTAATTGGCGGGTTAATTGCAGTGGCAATACAACGCGCGAGCTGCCACTGGGTAGCGGCCATGACGATGGTTGGCTCATGTGAGGTTCTCGGTGAAAGCAATTTTGTCCATTATAGGGGCAATATCGTCGATGTTAAAGCACCACAAAAACAACGACAATGATTAAGAGCAAGAGCGATATTAGCTAAGAAAAACAAGAGCGATATTAGCTAATAGATATTAGATATTAGTCAAAAGCTCGGCATGTCAGTTTTAATATCGGATATCTGATAGCTAATATCGCATTTGAATTTAAAACGAGGTAGTGAGATGAAAAAGGTTCCTTTATATATTGATGGCGAATTTATTCAGTCGCAAAGCGACAAATGGATTGATGTCACCAACCCAGCAACACAAGAAGTGATTGCTCAAGTTCCTTGTGCGACTCAAGACGAAATGAAGCAAGCGGTTGAAAGTGCGCAGAAAGCATTTTTAACTTGGAAAGAAGTGGCGGTTTCTGAGCGCGCGCGCGTGATGATGCGCTATCAAGCATTGTTGAAAGAGCATCATGATGAAATTGCAGAAATTTTAGCGAGCGAAACTGGTAAAACCTTTGAAGACGCGAAAGGCGACGTGTGGCGCGGTATTGAAGTGGTTGAACACGCTGCAAATATTCCGTCGTTATTAATGGGCGAAACGGTTGAAAACGTGGCGCGTGGTATTGATACCTACAGCTTTACCCAGCCGTTGGGTGTGTGTGCGGGCATTACCCCATTTAACTTCCCGGCCATGATTCCATTGTGGATGTTCCCATTGGCGATTGCTTGCGGTAACACCTTTATTCTGAAGCCATCTGAGCAAGACCCATTAACGCCAACGCGTTTGGTGGAATTGTTTGAGCAAGCGGGCGCGCCAAAAGGTGTGTTGCAGGTTATTCATGGTGCTAAAGATCAAGTGGACTTCATTCTTGATGAGCCTGCAGTTAAAGCGATTTCATTCGTAGGTTCTGTCGCGGTAGGTCAATACATTTACCGTCGTGGTACGGAAAACATGAAGCGCGTACAAGCATTCGCAGGCGCGAAAAACCATTGTGTGATCATGCCTGACGCGAACAAGTCACAAGTTATCAGCAACTTGGTGGGGGCTTCTGTTGGTGCAGCTGGCCAACGTTGTATGGCGATTTCGGTTGCTGTATTTGTTGGTGCAGCGAAAGAGTGGATTCCAGAAATTGCTGCAGAACTAGCGAAAGTGAAGCCGGGTGGCTGGAACAATAAAGACGCCGCTTATGGCCCATTAATAAGCCCACAAGCAAAACAGCGCGTTGAAAACTTTATTACTCAAGGCGTGAAAGAAGGCGCTGAATTATTAGTTGATGGCCGCAACTGTCAAGTTGATGGCTTCCCGAACGGCAACTGGGTTGGCCCAACCATGTTTAGCAAAGTGACCACCGACATGGAAATCTACAAGAACGAGATTTTCGGGCCAGTGCTGTGCGCGACCGAAGTCGACAGCCTAGACGAAGCATTGGCGATGGTTAATGCCAACCCGTACGGTAATGGTACCTCCATTTTCACGGCAAGTGGCGCTGCGGCACGTAAATACCAGCACAACGTTGAAGTAGGTCAAGTGGGTATTAACATTCCAATTCCAGTACCACTTCC
The DNA here is from genome assembly GCF_001418345.1 of Pseudidiomarina woesei. GTDB lineage: Bacteria > Pseudomonadota > Gammaproteobacteria > Enterobacterales > Alteromonadaceae > Pseudidiomarina > Pseudidiomarina woesei. The sequence goes on along the minus strand of NZ_LIPW01000001.1, from coordinate 385,980 downwards.
GTTCTTCTCTTTCACGGGTTGGAAAGGCTCGTTCTTTGGTGACTTGCATGCTTATGGTAAGCAGGGCGTGCGTTTCTATAGCGAAACCAAAACCATTACGGCGCGTTGGTTTGAAAGCGATATCGCCGATGTAACCGGCCCGAATATGACGATTAACTTACGATAATAGGACGTTGTCATGAATTTTAATTTATCTGACGACCAACAAGCGTTTGTCGATACGGCAAAAGCTTTTGCAGACAAAGAATTAGCACCGTTTGCGGCGCAGTGGGACGAAGAGTCTCATTTCCCTATTGAAGTGTTCCGTAAAGCTGGCGAAATGGGCTTTATGGGCATGTACACGCCAGAAGACGCTGGTGGTTTTGGCATGAGCCGCTTAGACGCGGCGCTGATTTTTGAGCAACTGGCTATGGGTTGTACTGCCACCACTGCCATGATGACCATCCATAACATGGTGTCGTGGATGATCGGCTCGTTTGCCAAACCTGAAGTGATTGAGCAGTGGGTTCCTGAGCTGGTTACCGGCGAAAAACTTGGTTCATATTGCTTAACTGAACCAGGCGCTGGCTCTGACGCAGCAAGCTTGCGCACTACCGCCAAAAAAGACGGCGACGAGTACGTGCTAAATGGCTCAAAAATGTTTATTTCAGGCGCAGGTAGCACCGATGTATTGGTGGTTATGGCGCGCACTGGCGAAGCTGGCCCGAAAGGTATTTCAGCATTTGTGGTACCTGCTGACGCAGCCGGTATTAGCTATGGCAAAAAAGAAGCGAAAATGGGCTGGAACGCGCAGCCAACGCGCTTGGTAACCTTTGAAGATGTGCGTATTCCGGCTGCCAACTTGTTGGGGCAAGAAGGCGAAGGCTTTAAGTTTGCCATGATGGGCCTTGATGGCGGGCGTATCAACATTGCCGTGTGTTCAGTAGGTACGGCACAGGCGGCATTAAACACTGCACGCAATTACATGCACGAACGCAGCCAATTTGGCAAAGAGCTTGCTCACTTCCAAGCCTTACAGTTTAAATTAGCTGATATGGCCACCGAGTTGGTTGCTGCACGCCAAATGGTGCGCTTAGCTGCGTTTAAAGTGGACAGCAACGATGCTGACAAAACCACTTATTGCGCCATGGCCAAACGCTTTGCGACGGACATTGGCTTTAACGTGTGTAACGAAGCGCTGCAAATTCATGGTGGTTACGGCTACATCAAAGAATACCCATTAGAGCGCCATGTGCGCGACGTGCGTGTGCACCAAATTCTTGAGGGTACCAACGAAATTATGCGGGTAATTATTGCCCGCCGATTGTTGGCCGATATGGACCAAGCCATCCTTTAAGGGTGGCTTTTCTGTCTTACAGGAGTCGAAGATGGACGCAGCAGTATTGTTTGAAGAACTGGAATGCGCGCATGGCAAAAAGCTTGGCGTGGCCACGTTAAACTCAGAAAAATCATTAAACGCGCTGAGTTTACCCATGATTCAATTGCTACAACCGCAGTTGACCGCGTGGGCAGCAGACGATGACATTGCGTGTGTGTGGCTGCAAGGCGCTGGAGACAAAGCCTTTTGTGCCGGCGGCGATATTGTTGCCATGTACAAAGCGATGCAAGCCAAGCCCGGTGTTCTCGTTGATGAAGTTGCTGACTTTTTTAGCCAAGAATATCGATTAGATTACGCTATTCACACCTTCCCGAAACCCATTGTACTTTGGGGCCACGGTATTGTTATGGGTGGCGGCATGGGCCTAATGAACGGTGCTAGCCACCGCGTGGTTACCGAGCGCTCATTGTTAGCGATGCCTGAAGTAACTATTGGTTTATACCCAGACGTAGGCGCGACGCATTTTCTCAACCAAATGCCAGACGGCTGTGGCCTGTTTCTTGGCCTAACTGGCGCGCATATGAATGCCGCTGATGCCTTGTATTTGAAATTGGCCGACCATTTTGCCGCAAGCACCAGCAAAGACGACATTGTCGCGGGTTTACGCGAAGTGAAGTGGGGTGATACTGCGGCATTAAATCATCAGAAAGTAACTGATGTGCTAAATGGTATTGGCTTACGCGACAGTAGCTTACGCCCCGCCGGCCAAGTGGAAGCGCACCAACAGCTGATTAAAAAGCTAACCAAAGGTGACGATATTAGCGTGGTGGTCAAAAATATTACCGAGCACGCAAGCGATGACAAGTGGTTGAGTCGCGCCGCACAGACACTAGCTGCAGGGTGCCCGATGACGGCGCACATTGTTTGGAACCAGTTGCAACACGGTGCTGATTTAAGCTTGGCAGACTGTTTTCGTTTAGAGCTGACTTTGTCGGTACAATGCGCCATGCGAGGCGATTTTGCCGAAGGTATTCGCGCCTTGTTGATTGATAAAGACAAACAGCCCAAATGGCAACACGCGTCAGTAGCTGATGTCCCCGCAGACGACGTTGATAGCTTTTTCAATTCACCATGGCCAGCGGCAGATCACCCGTTAGCCACATTAGGTAAATAAAAAAAACCGTTGTTCGTGCGCTTCGCGGTTCGTGCGTTCACTACGTTCTCTGTTCGTCCGTGCTACGCACTGTTCGAATAGCGATGCTTACGAATAACGAACAGCGCAGCGGACGAATAACGAACAACGAATTTGAGGTTTTTATGGCAAACGTAGGATTTATCGGGCTAGGCAATATGGGTGGCCCAATGGCGGCTAACCTTGTTAAAGGCGGCCATAGCGTTCAAGTTTTTGATTTGTCTGAAGCGGCGTTAAGCGCGGCTAAAGAAGCAGGTTGCCGCACTGCAAGTTCAGCGACTGAAGCGGCGACTAACGTCGATTTTATTATCACCATGTTGCCCGCCGATAAGCATGTAAAAAGTGTTTATTTGGCGGACGATGGGCTAATAAGTGTACTTAACAAAGACACGTTAGCTATCGATTGCAGTACGATTAGTGCCGAAACCGCGCGTTTTGTTGGCGCAGCGCTTAAAGAGCACGGCATTGATTTTATTGATGCGCCGGTTTCGGGCGGCGTCGGCGGTGCCAAAGCCGGTACATTAACATTTATTTGTGGTGGCGAGGCCGGAGCCGTAGCGCGCGCTCGTGACGTGTTGCAGCACATGGGTAAGAACATTTTTCATGCCGGTGACAGCGGTGCAGGGCAAGTCGCAAAAATCTGCAACAACATGTTGTTGTCAGTGCTCATGGTTGGCACGTCTGAGGCACTGCAATTGGGCATTGCTCATGGATTAGACCCTAAAGTACTGTCACAGATTATGGCAGCAAGTTCCGGTAGTAACTGGACTTTAGATGTATATAATCCGTGCCCTGGTGTGATGGATAATGTGCCATCAAGCAATGGCTACCAAGGTGGCTTTTTGGTTGACTTAATGAGCAAAGACTTAGGCCTAGCGCAACAAGCAGCATTAGCTAGTGGGGCAGCGACGCCAATGGGCGCATTAACGCACAATCTGTACCGTAGTTGGTCGCAGTTAGGCCACGGACGTGAAGATTTCTCAAGTATCTTCAATTACGTAAAACCAATTTTGAAGTAACGGGTAACTTATGAATATTGCACAAAGCACAATTGTTATTACCGGTGGTGCGCAAGGGTTAGGCCGCGCTATGGCTGAGCACTTTGCTGCCGATGGCGCGCAATTAGCGTTGCTTGATATGAATGCCGACACCCTAGCCGAAGCCGAAAAAATTTGTACTGAGAAAGGCGCGAAAAAAGTTAAAGGCTACGTGGTGAACGTGGTTGACGAAGCTGCTGTTGAAGCAGTGTTTAATGATATTGTCGCTGACTTTGGTGGCATTAATGTGCTGATCAATAACGCAGGTATTCTGCGTGATGGCCTAATGATTAAATGCAAAGACGGTGAAATTACCCACAAAATGCCATTGCAGCAGTTTCAGTCAGTATTGGATGTTAACTTAACCGGTACCTTCTTATGCGGTCGCGAAGCGTCTGCACACATGGCCAAAGCAGGTAACGGCGGGGTTATTATTAATATTTCTAGCGTTGCGCGTGCTGGCAACATGGGCCAAACCAACTATGCGGCAACCAAAGCCGGCGTGGTGGCCATGACAGTAACGTGGGCGCGTGAGCTGGGGCGCTTTGGTATTCGTTGTGGGGCAATTGCACCTGGGTTTATTGAAACCCCAATGACCGCACAAATGAAACCTGAAGCCATTGAACGTGCCTTAAGCATGGTGCCGCTACGCCGTTGGGGGCAGCCAGAAGAAATTGCGCACAGCGCACGTTATATCATAGAGAATGACTTCTTTAGCGGTCGTGTGGTAGAAATAGACGGTGGTGTACGACTTTAACGAGATCTAATGCGCAAATTACCCCCATTAAACGCTTTAAAAGCCTTTGAAGCTGCGGCACGGCACCTGAGTTTCACCCGTGCCGCAGATGAACTTTACGTTACTCAAGCAGCGGTAAGCCATCAAGTGAAAGGGCTGGAGGAGTTTTTGGGGGTACAGCTATTTTTGCGCCGCAACCGCTCACTGCTGCTTACCCCCGAAGGGCAAACCTACTACCTTGAATTAAAAGAAATATTTGACCACATCATGCAAGCAACCGATCGCGTGAAGTTTGCAAGCCAGCGTGGTTCATTAACTATTTCGTTGCCGCCAAGTTTTGCAATTTTATGGTTTGTGCCACGGTTGAGCCGTTTCCGTGAAGCTTACCCAGACATTGATGTGCGCATACGAGCCGTTGACGAAGTAGATGGCTCGCTAACAGACGACGTTGATGTAGCAATTTATTACGGTGCAGGCAAATGGCCGGGCCTTAAAGCTTACAAATTGCACAATGAATATTTGATCCCAGTATGCTCGCCATTACTTTTGAGTGGCACCAAGCCGCTACGTGAACCTCGAGACTTGCTGAATCAGACGTTATTGCATGACGAAACACGCAACGCATGGAAAGACTGGTTTAAGTTAGTGGGCATTGATAAAGATAAAGGCGACAACGGCCCCATATTTAGTCACTCTAATCTTGCCTTAAAAGCCGCGGTACACGGTCAAGGCATTGCGTTAGCTAACAACGTGTTGGTAAAACCTGAAATTGATGCAGGGCATTTAATTCAGATTTTCCCTGAAGCGTTACCACGGCAAAAATCTTTTTATTTAGTTTGTCGTGACTCTCAGTCAGAAGTCGGTAAAATCGCGACCTTCCGAAATTGGCTGCTACAAGTCGTTGAAGAAGAAGAGGACAGCTATGAGTAATTTGCAACGTGTTGCCATAAAGCAAGACAATGCCGATGGTGCGGTGCGAATTATTTTTGCCCACGGTGCAGGCGCCGGTTTGCAAAGCGACTTTATGCAGTATTTTGCTTTAGGCTTGGCGTTGAAAGGGTTTGATGTAGTGCGGTTTAATTTTCCGTATTGGCAAAAATTTATGGATACCGGTGTGCGCCGCCCACCAAACCCGATGGCCGAGCTGGAACATTGTATGCGTACCGTGGCGCAGCAATTCGACGACAACAAGCCACTGTATTTAATGGGAAAGTCAATGGGGGCGCGGGTGGCCTTTCGGCTTGCTGACGCGCTAAATGCGAAAGCCGCAATTGCGCTGGGGTTTCCGTTTCACCCAGTGGGTAAACCCGAAAAGTTACGGCTAAATGATTTACACAATGCTTGCCGACAAAACTTAATTCTACAGGGCACGCGCGATAGTTTTGGCCGCCCCGAAGAAGTGGAAGGTTACCCGTTGCCTGCGAATGTACGGGTCAATTGGATTGAGCATGGTGATCACAGCTTTGAGCCAACCAAGCGCAGTGGCTTGGCACGCGAGCAACTTTGGCAATTGGCCATTGAACACATAACGCATTTGGAGTTTTGAGAATGACAGGTATTGTGGCCTATTGTCGGCCCGGATTTGAAAGTGATTGTGCCGCTGAGTTACAGGATAAAACCGCAGCGCTTGGGGTGTTTGGCTATTGCCAAACCAAAGCGCAACAAGGCTATGTGGTTTACCGTTGCCAAAGCGAAGAAGCCGATCACTTAGCCAAAAAGCTTGAATTAAAAGAACTTATTTTTACCCGCCAGTTTTTTGCGTTGTTAGCGCATGTAACGGATTTACCACAATCAGACCGGGTGAGTGCGGTGCAAGTGGCGCTGTTAGATGAATCTGTACAAGAAGCCTTTACCGGTATTAAGCCCTGCGGTGACTTACGGGTTGAAACGCCAGACACTAATGACGGCAAAGAATTGTCTAAGTTCTGCCGTAAATTCACGGTGCCGTTACGCCAAGGCTTGCGCCAAATTGACTGGCTAACCGCAAAAGAAAGCGATAGACGGCCAACGTTGCATGCATTTTTCTTGAGCAATCAAGAAGTGATGATCGGTTTTTCCTACTCATTTAATCAATCACCATGGCTTATGGGTATTCCACGGCTACGCTCTCCAAGTGAGGCACCAAGCCGTTCAACCCTTAAGCTTGATGAAGCGTTTCAGGTATTTGTGCCTGAGCACGAACGTGAAGCGCGTATTTCATCAGGCATGAACGCTGTTGACTTAGGGGCTGCTCCAGGTGGTTGGACATACCAGTTAGTGCGCCGTGGCATGATGGTGCAGGCCGTTGATAATGGTCCAATGGCGGAAAGCCTTATGGAAACGGGGCAAGTTAAACATATTCGTGAAGACGGTTTTAAATACCGGCCGAAGAAAAAGAACGTGACTTGGTTGGTGTGTGACATGGTAGAGAAGCCCGCACGAGTTGGCGAATTGATGACCAGTTGGTTAATTGATGGCGACTGCCAAGAAGCCATTTTCAACCTGAAGTTACCCATGAAGCGCCGCTATGCAGCAGTGGCTGAATACCTTGAACATATAAAACAAAACTTAATTGAGCATGGGCGTGGGCGGTTTGAACTACAAGCTAAACAGCTGTATCACGACCGCGAAGAGATAACGGTTCATATTCGTTGGATGTAACTTTGAACTCCGGCCTTTGTGCTGGGTTTTTTGTTTTTAGTGCTACGATGCCAAGGGACGCTGTACCACAAACAGTATCGTCATTGTTTGCCAGTGGTAGTTACTTGAAGACCAAAAAATTCAGTAAATTACAGATTTATTTGTAGATTCTTTGTTGCGCTGGTTGTAACCTGATTGTGACTCAAGGAATAACAACACATTAGGGATATCTAATGCGCATAATTAGTATTTTAGTATTTTTACTAGTGCTCACCGGCTGTGTGGCGGCGGTTGATACCATTAAAACAGATGGCGTACAAGCAACAGCGGCTGACCGTGGTTTTGTTTTGATTGGTATTGATTCAAATCAACAACTAAATGAAGTTCACATTCGCGGCCCAAAAAACATTAAGCTAACGCAAGCTGATATGCCAGAAGGGGGTAACTACCTATTGTTTGAGTTACCTGCTGGTAGTTATCAAATTTCCTATATATCTCTTGGCTATGCTTATGGTTGGGTGCTTGATGATGACGAACTATGGGCCGTTAATATTAAGCCCAAAGCGATTAATTATATTGGCGACTTGTCGGTAAAACAGCAGTCGCAGTTTAGTCCATATGCTGATATTCAATTACGAAATCGGGCGTCAATAGCCTATAGCTACATGCGCGCACGCTTCCCTGTTACGTTAGAAAATAACTCACTGCACTACAGCGGTCCGGGCGAAGACTTTTTCTTGTCACATATTCAGCAAGGAGCAAGCGAATGAAAATTATCGCGTTAATTTTTTCGTTTTGTCTGCTGATAAGTAGCCTTGCGAATGCTCAGGAACAAGAGAGGACTGAAACGGGTCAAATTATTCCTGTCGAATCACTCTATATGAATGCGGACTCGAGCCTATTTAAAATTTCACCTAATGGTCAGTTGATTGGTTTCTCAGCAAAAATCGAAGGCGGGTTTCGTAATTTGCAGGTAATTGATGTTGAATCAAACAAAGTTGTTCGCAATATCGGATTAAAAAACTCTGGTTATATGCGTGATTTCGACTGGGTTAGTAATGATCGCGTGTTAATTACCTTAACGGATAAGAAAAGTGGCAAAGAAGTTCGTCTATTGGTTGATTTCTCCGGTGATAAATTAGTTTCACAACGATTACCTACTGATGTAACGATTCATTCGGTTCGCCATGAACAGCAAGACGGTATAGTACTTATTTCACGCTCATCTGTTTATCAAGGTAACGAGCATGCACAACTATTAACCATTAACATTGATGAGTTTGCGAAAAATCAATTTATGACAGCGAACGTGCTTGCTGGAACGGAACTTGGTGCTGATGCGTTCATTTACGATACGCTGTTTAAAAAGATAATTTCACTTACCGTAGATCGTGAAAGTAAAACCCTAGAGCTACGTTATGCAGACGTTGGTCAAGATAATTGGCAACGGGCTATTTTGTACGATTTAGAGGATGAGACAGATCCTATTATTCCTGTTGGCTTTGCTGGCGAACACAAGTTCTCTGTTATTTCCGATCGTGATACCGACACCAAAGCATTGCGTATTTACGATATTAAAACCGGCCAATTATTAGATGACATAGCCTATGAGAATCCTGACTATGATTTAATTGATGCGCAGTTTACGACCGCGGGTGAGTTACATTCTGTAACGTACATTCAAGACGGCCTGCATTACACTGAATATTTTTCAGAACAAGCGCGTGAACGTTACGCACGAATCCGCGAGGCTTTTGCTCATTCAACAGTTAGTGTGGTTTCGAGCTCAGACGACAATAGGTTCCAAATTTTATATACAAACGGCTCGACCGATTCGGGATTCTATTATTTGTTTGATTCGCATGAACAAATAATTCGGCCATTAGAAGCGCGCTTTGATGACTTACAAAACTATATACTGAGTGCGTCTGAGTTGCTTCGGGTAAAAACAGCTGATGGTACCGAGATTGAAGCTTATTTGAATCGTCCACAAGGCAGTATTGATCACAACACGTTAATCGTGATGCCACACGGAGGCCCTATAGGCGTGCGTGATTACGATTACTTTAATCCAGATGTACAATTTCTAACAAGTCGTGGTTTTTCGGTGTTGCGGGTTAACTTTCGAGGTTCATCCGGCTTTGGTAAGTCGTTCACGACGCAAGGCGTAGGGCAGTTTGGACAGCTTATTGAAGATGATATTACGGCCGCGGTTGATCAAGTATTAGCGCGTAAACAGTTTAAAAATATCTGCGCTGCTGGTAATAGCTACGGCGCTTACTCGGCAACTATGTTGGCAATGCGTCAGCCGCAACGTTATGGCTGCGTAATAGCAGGATTTGGCATCTTCGATCTGCCATTAATTTTTAACGCAAGTAATTATCGCAGCACTGATGATTATAGGAGTGCGGTCAGTGACGTAGTGGGTGAATACCACAAGTCACTGACAACTATTTCGCCGGCTTATCGCGCAAATGAACTAAAAGCACCCATTCTAATTTATGCTGGTTACTTGGATGAAATAGCTGATTATGAGCACTCGTGGCGAATGAAATTGGCTGTTGAGGCGTATGGAAATAATGTTGTCGAGTTTATTAACTATACAACAGCAAGCCACGGTCACAAAACGTGGTGGGGGGATAGACATGAAGCGGTCGCGAAGTACGATTTTCTAGTTCGTCAATTGCACTTAAGCCCATTTAGGATGCAATTGATAGAAGCTGATAAATCAACTCTGCAGAATGAGTATGAATTATTAGCCGATGGATTTGTCAACTCGCCACGCGTGCAACGAAATTTAGCACGAGGCAAAGCCACATACGATTATCTAAGCAAGCATTCGAAAAACGCCACAAATAGTTATCATTTGGGCCAGTTAACCCTAAAAGATATAACGGATGATCGTGACATTTCGCGAGGACTTGCGTTGCTTGAGGAAAGTGCGAAACAGGGCAACCAAAACGCAATTAAAGGTCTGTCCAAAATATACATTAGTCAATCTTACGGGACGAGCTCAATCGACAAAGCAAAAGCGCTGGTTAGCAAATTAACCTATGAAGGGCGAGCGAAATATGACATTGATTTGGCCAATGCGTATATCGACTGTTACCAGGCGTTTGCAAACTCAGTTTGTGTACAGCCATTAGTCGACAAATTGATTGGTGTTTTTGCGCTATATGATGACGGTGAATGGCGTAATGATTTGCTTTCACGAATAATGCTATTACCCACTATGCCAGAAGATGACTACCAGCCTTTGCGTGCTAAATTTGAAGACAAATTTGAATTGACGATGACTGCGACAAAGATCATTTCGCCGAAAGCGGGCATGTATGAGCAGCGTGATGAGGCCGATGATCAAACAGCAATGCGTATAATGAAAGCGGGCAATACGTTTAATCTGAAATCGTTTAATGATACCGCCGAACTCTTAGGAATAATGAGCTCTGCAATCGCAATTGAATTCAATGTAAATTTCGATGGTTACATTACCAAGAATGAACGTGCAAGTGTGTTCTACCAATGGGAATCGTTTGACTTGGCAACCGGTGAGGCGCTGAAAAATGACTACGGTATTTTGATTGGTTATGGCAATAGCACTTGGCGTGTTAAACGTACAGATTTAGAACCAAACACACGTTGGAAATTGACCCTTTACAACATTGCACGACAAGAAATTTATAGCGAAGAATTCACGTTATTGCCTTAGTCGGGCAATAACGTGATTAATTAACTTATAAGGACTTTACAGGCGATCAATGACTGCTTGGGTAAAATCGGTGGTGCCACCGCTGCCACCGAGGTCACGGGTGGTGCGGTCGCCAGTAGCAATAACTTCTGTAACTGCGGCTAAAATGCGTTTGGCTTGATCTTGCATACCTAAGTATTCAAGCATTTGAATGGCCGCTAGAATTACCGAAGTCGGGTTGGCAAGGTTTTGGCCGGCTATGTCTGGAGCAGAGCCGTGAACGGCTTCAAATATAGCTGATTTCTCACCAATGTTTGCACCCGGTGCCATACCTAAACCGCCAACTAAACCTGCGCAAAGATCGGACAAGATATCACCGAACAGATTCGTGGTAACAATCACGTCAAATTGCTCAGGGTTCATAACCAACTTCATGCATACTGCGTCAACAATCATTTCGTCTGACTGAATATCTGGATACTCGGCAGCTACCTCACGAGCAACTTTTAAGAACAAGCCTGAGGTTGATTTTAAGATATTTGCTTTGTGTACTGCGGTGACTTTTTTACGGCCTTCTCGGCGCGCTAGTTCGTATGCAAAGCGCACAATACGTTCAGCACCAGCGCGGGTAATTTTACTCATTGCCTGCGCTTCTGAACCATCTTCTGATACTACTTGGCCAAGGCCTGAGTACATGCCTTCGGTGTTTTCACGTACGGTAACAATGTCGATGTCTTCGTAACGTGCTTTGGTGCCTTTAAATGATTTTACTGGGCGTACGTTTGCATACAAATTAAATTGCTTGCGTAAGCTGACATTAATTGAGGTGAAACCCTCGCCAACAGGGGTGGTTAATGGGCCTTTTAACGTCGCTTTATTGCGCGCGATGGCGTCAAGTGTTGCCTGCGGCAACAATTCACCTGTTTTTTCAAGCGCTGCTAGGCCGGCATCTGCAAATTCATAGTTAAAATCGCAACCCGCCTTGTCCAAAATTTTCAGCGTTGCGTCAATAATATCTGGGCCGATACCGTCGCCAGGAATTACGGTAATTGTGGTGCTCATTTGATGTACCTTCTTACTTCTAGGTCAATTAATTGGAACAATTTGATGGTAATATTTGGTGATATTTAATGGCGCGAACTATAGCAGAAAACCACGCCTACATGCGTGTTGTGGGTCATTAAAACGATTGATATTCGCTATAAGCGTCAGCGCCCCAAGCGATTAGCTTGTCGTCTTTAAACAGCAGCGGAGTGCATTCATCACGGGTGGTAATACCGTCAGATTTCACATGGTGAGTACGGTAAAACAAAATAAGCACTTCGCCGTTATCGGTCGCTTTCGCTTCACTAATATCGGGCGAGCCAAGTAGACGAATCACGTCGCCTTTGTCTGCACCTAGGTCAAGGCGACCGATTTGTTTGAGGTTAAAGGTTTCGCGTTCTTGCCAACTCATGTTTTCCGGGTCGGCCTGATAAAAATGCAATACAAGCGCAGCGGCCGCAACGTATACGGCAAAGCCAATAATGATAACTTTTAGCATTTTTGACATGCGCTGCGCTCCTTGTCGAAGTTACTTGTCTAAATTAATCGGTAATCACACGGTAACAAGGATGATACACCGAACCTGGTAGTTTCATGCGGCTTTGCTCGACGAATGCCTGTAACAACACGTCGAGTTTCTTCATCATGTTTTTTTCACCATGAATTTCAAATACGCCATGTTTACGAATTGCACGAATGCCGTCGTCTTTTACGTTACCCGCCACAATAGCCGAGAATGCACGACGTAAGTCTGCTGCTAGGGCTTGCGGGGCTTGATTACGATGTAAGTTCAAGTTTTTCACGTTATCGTGATTTGGCACGAATGGGCGTTGAAACGCTTCTTCAATATGCAGCGTCCAGTTGAAGCAATAGGAGTCACCGGTTTCACGACGGTATTCTTTCACCGCTTGGGCGCCTTGCGTCATAGCTTTTGCCACTTCTGCAGGGTCAGCCACAATAATTTGATACAGCTTACGCGCTTCTTCACCTAAGGTGTCTGCAACAAAGGCGTCAATGGCTTCAAAATAACCACGACTGCTTTCTGGGCCAGTTAGAATAATTGGCAATACCTGACGTTGGTTTTCTGGGTGCATTAAAATACCCAAAATATATAACAGCTCTTCTGCGGTACCAGCACCACCTGGGAAAATCACAATGCCGTGGGCACAGCGTACAAAAGCTTCTAGGCGCTTTTCAATGTCTGGCAAAATAACCAGTTCGTTAACGATAGGGTTTGGCGGCTCGGCCGCAATAATGCCTGGCTCTGTGAAACCTAAGTAACGGCCATCGACAATACGTTGTTTGGCATGACCGATGGTTGCGCCTTTCATTGGGCCCTTCATAGCACCCGGACCACAACCAGTGCAGATGTTTAAGCTGCGTAAGCCTAACTGGTAACCCACTTCTTTGGTGTATTTGTATTCCACTTCATTAATAGAATGGCCACCCCAGCAAACAATGACGTTCGGATCGAGGTTTGGCTGCACAACTTGCGCGTTGCGCAAAATATCGAATACCACGTGGGTAAGGGTGTGCGTGTCCGCTGAGTCTAGCGTTTGCGCATTGTAGCGTTCGCCCGTGAACAGAATGTCACGTAGCACAGCTTCTACGAGCTCTTGCATACCGGCAATAAGCTTGCCGTCAACAAAGGCTTCTGCTGGCGGGTTTACCAGTTCTAATTGAACACCGCGTTCACATTTAATGACGTTCACGTCAAAATCTTTATATTTATCGAAAATCTCTTCACTGCTGTCGGTGTTACTACCGGCGTTTAATACCGCTAAACAACAATTACGGAATAATTTATAAAGTTGCTCGTCGCTGCTTTGTTGTAAGCGATTAATTTCTAGTTGCGACAGTAAGCTCATGCTGCCGCGAGGTGATATTTTAAAACGCATTTAGTTTCCTTATTTTTTGTTATTGGCGACTTAACCGAACAGATTCGGGTGTGGGCTCGAAGTCGGAACGAAATGGATTGATATCCAAGCCCCCGCGGCGCGTATAGCGCGCGTACACCGTTAATTGTTCAGGTTGAAGACGCTCTTTAATATCCATATAAAGCCGTTCTACGCACTGTTCATGGAACTCGTTATGGTGCCTAAATGACACGATATAACGCAGAAGGGCTGCATGGTCAACGGCTGGTCCTCGGTAGCGAATAAGTACCGAACCCCAGTCTGGTTGATTGGTGATTAAACAGTTCGACTTTAACAAATGACTGTGGAGTGTTTCTTCCACGATATCATGGCTGCTTAGTTTCAGTAATTCAGGACTGTACTCGTAGCTTGTTATTTCAATAGGCTGGTCGTCAATGCAGTGACCTGGCAAGTCGCCAAACGCTTTACGTTGGGCTTGTTGCACGGTACTTAGTTGTACCCCAACAGGGGCACCGGCGCATTGGCTTAAATCGATACTAAGCTGTTCAGACACAGCATGCCATGACGGCCAACGGCTATCATTGAAGCTATTGAGGTACAGCTTAAACGACTTTGACTCAATTAAGTTTGTTGACGTTGCAGGTACCCGAAACTCGGCAACGGCCACTTGCGGTAGCCCATTACTATTTAGCCAAGATAATTCATAGCCATGCCAAATATCGTCACCATGAAATGGCAACGGTTGGCCTTCGGCTAAACCAATTGGGGTACGATTTAACTGGCGCGGTACGCCTTGCAATAAACTGGCGTCGTACTGTGTTGGATACGCTGTGGGTTGTCCCAAGTTCAAATGGGCTAACGACTCATTCATCAAATTCAATTACCTGTTACACTACTGTTTTTTATGCAGTCGGCCATTGTAGCGCCGCTGCGCGATAGTTGCTAGTTAATTTAGGATGCTAAATATGTCAGTAGAAAGCGCACTTGACCAACTTATTGAACGTTACCAGCAGGCTTATCAGCAAGCGGGTGTGACACTTGTCACCGAAGCACACGACGAGTGGCAAGCCCCGATATACGGCGAACGCGTTGATGACGACATGGTTGAGTGGCTACCTGTGCGTCAGTCTAGCGCATTGCAGTTTACTGATTTAGCGAACGCCTTAGAGCAGCCTTTTCATACTAGCCTTGAAGCTTTGTACGGCCGTTGGTTCGCGGCAGATCTCAATGTCAGCTTTGCTAATCATCCCTTAGTTTTGTTACAGCTTCATGGCCCTGAAGATGGTGAGCGTTTGCAGGCGAATTTGGCTGGACACGTATTGATGAAACGGCGTTTACGTCAACCCATCACGTTGTTTATTGGGTTAGCGGAAGAGTCTGATGACTTGTTGATTACCTTGAACAATGAAACGGGCCAAGTGGGCCTAGAGTTTGTGGGGCGTGAGCAACATGAAATTTTGGCCGAAACATTAGAAGAGTTTTTGCAACAATTGCAGCCTCGTGTGGTGGCATAATTGATTCAGATCAAGTAATTTGGTTGGGTAAATATTCAACAATAGGTGGGACAATGACAACAATAAACCCAGCGCAGTTACAAGAAGGCCAGCTGACTTACTTGGTGGCAGAAGATTTAAAAATGGCAGCATCATTGCTGTTTCAAGCGTACCAAGATGATGCCTTACTGAAAGATATTTTTCAGGCTGACAAAGCGGATTACGAGCAACGTTTACGTGCCGCTATACGCGAAGAGTTGGCGGCATTTTGGGAAGCCAAGCAGCCTATGTTGGGCGTGTTCGACGGTGAGTCTCTGATAGGCCTGGTTTGTCTAACCCAACCCGGGAAAAGCTTTGGGCCGGGCAAATACTGGCACTGGCGCCTAAAAATGCTGCTCACGGCTGGTTATGTGAGCACCATGCAGTTGCTTGAAAAAGAACGTTTAATTCAAGAGGCCGTGCACGGTGATGACTACCATATGTTGGCTTTTATTGCGGTAAGCCCGCGCTATCAGCAACAAGGGTGGGGTGACTTATTGGTTCGAGCAGCGCATGCGGCGTTAGATGAAGAGCCACAGTCTCGTGGAATTGCAGTGTATGTAACCCAACCCGAGCATTTGAAGTTATTTGAACAGCACGGGTACCAGCATGTTCAAACATTAAAAGTAGGCCAAGTTAGCGGTGAGCTATTATTTCAACCACGCCAAAAATTGGTTGAGGTGAGCCATGCAGTTTAAGTCGTTTCGTGAATTTTACCCTTATTATTTAGCTGAGCACGCCGATGCGCGTTGTCGTGCCATGCACTATGTGGGCAGTACGTTGGTGCTGCTGGTATTGGCATATGCCATTTTTTCTCAGCAGTGGTTGTGGCTTATTGCCATACCTTTTATCGGCTACGGTTTTGCTTGGTTGGGGCATTTTGGCTTTGAAAAAAACAAGCCGGCCACGTTTAAGTATCCGGCGTATTCCCTGTTAGGTGACTGGGTTATGTACGGCGAGTTTTTATTGTCGCTGGTGGGTATTAAACCGAAGCGACCACCGAGCGCGCCACAGTAGGTTACGCTTTTTAATGTTAGTCTTGCGGTATTCGATACGGCGGCGTGGTGATGTCAACCAGCCGCATATTTAACAACGTTGCGCACCCAGTGTAACGGCTTTCTCCGTCACTACTAAAGTCAAAATCATAGCGGCTCAGCCAGCCGATATGGCGTTTGATTTTGGTAATTTTTCCGCTTTTCCACGCCATGTCGATAAATTGCAATTGTTGCTGCTGACAATAGCGTTCAACGTAATTGCGTGCTTGTTCGGCCTGGCGACGGCCTTGCCAAAACAGCATAAATGCGAAGCCAATACCAATGAGTAGTAACGCGTCGGCGAGTATCATGCAGTTTTACCCATAAATTGTTGCCACGCTTGGTACAAGGCCACGGGTAGGTCATTGCGCTGTACCAAACCAAGTGCATGAATTCGGGTGTCGGGAACGCGCAAAATATCGCGTACCACACCGGCAAAAAGCGCTGGGTTATCTAGCTCTGCAACGCGCAGCAAATACGGCAACATTAACTGCCCCTGCAATGCCGGCCATAAGCGAGCCGTTATGATCACTAACTCGTCCATGTTGGCGCTTGGCAGTAACTGGTGTAGCTGTTGTTCAACGGTAGGCGCAGCACTATGGTCTGAGGCAAAGCCAGCCAGTGCTCGCAATGCATTTACGCGAGTAGCTGCATGCTCACTGGTTAATGCACTAAGCAGCGGTTGCATGAGTTCGCTTGGTGGTGTGGTATGTTCGAGCGCTTCCGCCAACGCATTCTGTAGGCTTTCGGGGTAGCTGGTGAAGTGCTGCGCGATTGCTTGTGTTGTTTTTGGGTTAGCGGCTAAACGCACGGCAACATCGTGAATGCCTTGGATGCCGAGTTGCTGCCAGCCATCGTTGGTTGGCGAGTGCAGTTCCTGTTGTGCTGCGGCGAAATAACGTGAAGGTGCTTTCTGCCACCGTTGAGTCAGCTGTGCATGCAATGCCGCTCGCTTGGCCTCTGAAGGGGTAAACAAATATGCCGATTGTTGCAGTTGCTGTTCTTGCTCTGCATTCAATGCGCCGGTAATTTGCTGCCCGAGTAGCGCAATCACGTGCGTCATAAAGTCTTGCTGGGTGGCCTGGTTTAGCAAACCACGCTCGTCTAATGGTATTTTTAAAAACCACAAAAAGGGCTCAGGTTGTTCAGCTTTTAACTGCGGCCAAAACACCACGGCAAACCAGGCGTGATCCTGAAGTGGGTAAGGGTAGGGCCGTTGTTGCGCGCAAATTGCCTTAAACGTATCGGCCTGAATAGCCTGTACACGGCGGCCTAAATCATAAATAACGTAGTCACTATGGCTTTCGCTGAGTAGCTCAGCTAGGTTTGTTATGGTCATGAAACTTGCATCATTGTC
Organism: Pseudidiomarina woesei; assembly: GCF_001418345.1. GTDB lineage: Bacteria > Pseudomonadota > Gammaproteobacteria > Enterobacterales > Alteromonadaceae > Pseudidiomarina > Pseudidiomarina woesei. The sequence continues at coordinate 368,546 of NZ_LIPW01000001.1, read as the reverse complement.
ATTTTTGCTTAAAGATGTCGCCCATTATAACTAAAATAAGTCGTGGAGGTAGTCATGGACCAACGACAACGAGCTGCTCGTTTACTTGAACGAATAGAAGCCGAACTAAATTGTTTGGGCTTATGGCAAAGTCATTATCCGTCATCGCAGGCTTTAGCTAGCACCGAGCCATTTGCGATGGATACTCTTGATTTTCATCAATGGCTGCAATTTATTATGTTGCCGCGCATGTGGGCAATGCTCGATGGTGAGCATCCGTTACCGCAAAACATTGCGGTTAGCCCTATGGCAACCCATGTGTATCGTGAAGAACTTGAGCATCATGAAGGCTTAATCGCTTCGCTACGTGAATTTGATATTTTACTCAGTGGGGCAGACCCCTTGGCTGACGATGTCTGATTTGCCCGACGCGCTTTCGGTTTTATACCATGATGATGTGTTAGTGGCGGTGGATAAGCCCAGTGGCTTATTGGTTCATCGTAGCTGGATAGCGCGCGAGGCGACCGAGTTCGCCCTTCAGCGAGTGCGCGACCAAATTGGTCAGCGCGTGTATCCAGTACACCGACTTGATCGGCCAACCTCTGGTATTTTGTTGTTTGCTAAAGACCCAGACACCGCGCGCCTGATGACTGAGCAGTTTGCCGAACGCCAGGTGCACAAGATTTATCATGCGGTGGTGCGTGGTTATTTAACCGATGGGGTACTTGATTATCCACTGAAAGAAGAGCTGGATAAAATTGTTGACAAGCTAGCCGATCAAAATAAAGAGGCGCAGTCTGCTGTCACTGCGTACCGTTGCCTACAGCAAATTGAGTTACCTTTCGCAGTCAGCAAAAAGCACGCAACGTCGCGTTATTCGTTAATGGAATTAACCCCAAAAACTGGGCGCAAACATCAATTGCGCCGGCATATGTCACACTTGCGTCACCCAATAATTGGTGACAGTAACCATGGTGATGGCCGCCACAACCGGTTTTTCAAAGAGCATTTTGGCCTTCAACGGCTTATGCTAGCGGCAACCACATTAGCGTTTGAGCACCCGCACACAAAAAAGGCAGTTCGTATAGAACTGCCTATTCCCAATGAGTTATTAAAGCCGTTTGCCGAATAGTTTATTCGGCTGCGCGTAAAAGCTCATTAATACCGACTTTGGCGCGTGTTTTGGCGTCAACTTTTTTCACAATAATTGCAGCATATAAGCTGTGTGAACCGTCTTTAGCTGGCAGGGAGCCTGGTACCACCACGGCGCCTGCCGGTACGCGGCCATAATGAATCTCACCGGTTTCACGGTCATAAATTCGTGTACTTTGGCCAATGTAAACGCCCATCGAAATAACCGCGCCTTCTTCCACAATTACGCCTTCGACAATTTCTGAGCGGGCGCCAATAAAGCAGTTATCTTCAATAATGGTCGGTGCGGCTTGCAACGGTTCAAGTACACCGCCAATACCAACACCACCTGACAAATGCACGTTTTTACCAATTTGCGCACATGAGCCAACGGTTGCCCAGGTATCAACCATGGTGCCTTCGCCCACATAGGCGCCGATATTCACGTAAGACGGCATTAACACCACGTTGCGACCAATAAATGCGCCTTTGCGCACCATGGCTGGCGGTACCACACGCATGCCTTCAGCACGGAAGCGGGCGTCGTCATAACCAATGAATTTGCTATCGACCTTGTCAAAAAAACGGGTTTCGCCGCCGTTCATCACGTGGTTGTCTTGCGTGCGAAACGACAGTAATACTGCTTTTTTAAGCCACTCGTTAACCACCCATTGGCCGTCTATTTTTTCGGCGACGCGATATTCGCCTTGGTCAATTTTTTGAATCACTTCGGTTAAGTCGCGTTGTAATTCAGCCGGTACACGGCTTGGAGAAATGTCCGCGCGCTGTTCAAATGCGGCTTCAATGCGTGCTTGTATACTGCTCATAGCGGTTCCTATTTTCTTGATGATTTGTCACCGTATTAGCGGTTTAACGCGGCAACGATTTGTTTCTTTAACTGTTGCTTTTGTTCATCGCTAAGTGCCTCGTTACGGCGAGTGGTAACAATGAATAAATCTTCGGCTTGCTCGCCAACCGTGGTGATTTTAGCGGTTAGTATATTTAAATCCAATTGTTGTAGCACTTTTGCTACCCGTGCCACTAACCCAGGGCGATCTAACGCGGTTAATTCAAAAGCGGTTCGTCGTGGGTTGCGTTCACTCACAAACTCCACTTTGGTGGGCACGGTAAAGTTACGTAATTGCCGGGGCAGTCGGCGATGTGCGCTAGGAGCGGGTTGGCGTTGGCGCAACACGTCATGCAACTGCTGCTTCAGCGACTCAATGCGGCGCACGTCGGTCAGGGGGTCACCGTCGTCTTGCAGCACCACAAAGGTATCCATAACGTAGCCGTCACGCGTGGCAAGAATTTGCGCATCGTGAATACTTAAGGCTTGGCTGTCGAGTACAGCCGCAACCGCCGCAAAAAGGTTTTCATGTTCCAAATGGTACACAAATAGCTCGGTGGTGCCTTGGTTTGACTCATCACCAACCAGTATGAGTGGCAGTTGGTCGTCGTCTTGCAGCGGCAAAATATATTGCGAGTGCCAAGCGATTTGCTCAGGCTGATGCCGCAAAAAATAATCGGCGGTAAAGCGGCTCCATAATTCGTTAACGGCTTGTGCACTAAAGCCCAAGCTTAACAATAATCCCATGGCATGGGCTTGATGCTGGTGTACCCGTTGGCGCATCTCATTGGCGGCAGAGGTTTTGCTAGTGGCTAAAAATTGCGTGGTTGCTTGGTATAAATTTTCCAGCAAAGTGGCTTTCCAGTTATTCCACAAGCTGCTGTTGGTGGCACGAATATCGGCCACGGTTAAGCAATATAAATAATCTAATCGACGTTGAGTTTGTACCGTGTCGGCAAATTGGCGCACCACTTCTGGGTCGTGAATATCACGTTTTTGTGCGGTGACAGACATGATTAAGTGATGACGAACCAACCAAGCAATCAGCTCGCCATCCGCGTCGGGCAACTCATGTTGGCGCGCGAAATTTAAAGCATCTACTTCGCCAAGCTCGGAGTGATCACCGCCACGGCCTTTCGCAATATCATGAAAAATGCCAGCCAGAAATAGCAGTTCAGGTTTGTCCATGCGCCTAACAATAGCCGCGCAAAGCGGAAACTCTTGCTCAGCGTCTTCACTTTGGTAGCGGTATAAATTGCGCACTAACCGAAAGGTGTGTTCATCAACGGTGTAAGCGTGGAATAAGTCAAACTGCATTTGCCCGACAATTTGTTGCCACTGGGGCAAGTAATTCGCCAGCAACTGGTGTTTATGCATGAGCCTAAAGGCCGCACCACAGCCTTGTGGGTGCCGCAACAACTGCATGAAAAGTTGGCGACATTGCGGATCGGAATTAAGTGGCTGACGCAGTTGCCGCCGCGCTTCACGCAGTAATCGAATGGTGTGCGCTTGCAAATGTTTAATTTGCGGGTTTTGAGCCACCAACACCATGCAATGCAGCAGGTTTTGTTGGTTTTCAAACACGCCATCGTGGCGAGCCGCAATTAAACTGCCAATAGCTTCAAAATGCTCATCAAGCAGCTGCGGGTTCGGTTCGGTGCTACGGCCTAAAATGGTTTGCTCAAAAAACTGCAACAACATGTCGTTTAGTTCGGTAACGCCGACAACCGCATTGAAATAGTCTTTCATCATGGCTTCAACCGCCCGTTTGCCGGGCTGGCCATAACCTAACCGAGCAGCGACACCCGGTTGATAGTCAAATAATAAGCGATCTTCTTTTTTGTTCGCTTCTAAGTGCAGCGCAAAGCGAATACGGCCCAGCAATTGCTGGTATTCACGCAGCTCAAGGAGCTCTTCGGCGCTGATATAGCCATGTTGCACAAGGCTTTCGTCGCTTTGCGTATGAAAATGGCGCTTGGCTATCCAACCAATGGTTTGAATGTCGCGTAGCCCACCAGGGTTGCTTTTTACGTTCGGCTCAAGATTATACGAGGTACCGTGATAACGTTGATGCCGCTGTTGTTGTTCTTCGTATTTTGCTTGGTAGAAAGCGCGGCTTGTCCATGGAAACTCACGTTGCATTTGCCATAAAAAACGCTCGGCAAGGACATTGTCGCCGCATATGTAGCGTTGCTCTAACAGGCTCGTGGCAACTGTAACGTCAGTTGCTGCCTGCTCCAAACATTGACTTGGGGTGCGTACACTGTGGCCAACGTCTAGGCGCAAGTCCCAAAGCATTTGCACCAACTGGCTTATTATTTGTTCTTGTTCGACCGAGAGCGGCTGCTGATGTAAAAATAGCAAATCAATGTCGGACTGCGGATGCAAGGTGCCGCGTCCATAACCGCCCACGGCGATGAGACTTATGCCCGAATCAGGCAGTTCAGACTGCAGCCACAGCTGTGTTAACAACTGATCAATAAATTTGCTGCGGTGGGCCAGAAGATAATCGATATCAGCTGCGATAAAGGCTTCGGCGGACCAAGCTTGATAAGCTTCAAGGCATTCGCGCCCCGTGGCTAATGTGACCGTTGTTGGCCAGTTAGGTGGAGCGCTATGTGACATGGGCTTAGTTGGTGTGACGAATAATACGCGGCAGGTCTTCGTCGCTGCGTAAAGTTAATACTTCAACACCATCTTCGGTAACCAGTAAGGTGTGCTCCCATTGAGCGCTTAAACTACGGTCTTTGGTTAACACCGTCCAACCGTCGCGCATGAGTTTTGTATGGCGTTTGCCGGCATTGACCATAGGTTCAATGGTAAAACACATGCCCGGTTTTAATAAGTCGCCTGTACCCGCGGTACCGTAGTGCAAAATTTGTGGCTCTTCATGAAACACTGCACCAATGCCGTGACCGCAATATTCACGCACAATAGAATACCCATGTTGTTCGGCATGCTTTTGAATAACGGCTGCGAAATCGCCCGTTCGCATACCCGGCTTAACCATTTTTATGGCCATGTACAGTGACTCTTGGGTAACCCGAATAAGGCGTTCTGCTAAAATACTTGGTTTACCCACCACAAACATTTTTGAGGTGTCGCCATGATAACCGTCTAGCTTCACGGTCACATCAAGGTTCAAAATGTCGCCTTCTTTAAGCGGCTTTTCGTTCGGTATTCCATGACACACCACATGATTTAACGACGTACAAACCGACTTTGGAAACCCGTGGTAGTTTAGTGGCGCAGGAATAGCACCGTGGTCGACGATATAATCGTGACAAATTTGATTAATTTCGTCGGTCGTGACACCGGCTTTTATATATGGACCAATCATTTCTAAAACGTCGGCTGCTAATTTACCTGCAGCACGCATTTTTTCGATTTCTTCAGGCGTTTTTATGGTAATGCTCATGAGGTGTTAATAATCCCTACGCAGTTTCGGTGCTTCAATGTGAAGCTAAGCCGTAAAATATTGCGTTAGTTTACCAATAAAGAGAGTGGTCGTGAAGCGCTGAAAAACTTGATTTATTGGCTTTGTTTATGGTATAAAGCGCCCGCAATTTTTAATTGCAAAAACTAACTTAAACACACACATACATCGACACATAGGTCGGGGTGCCCAAAATCTAGCGGCTATCATGGTTGCAGAGCATGGGTCGAACTATGGGATGTATGGAGGCATAACCCCTTAAAAAGGAAAAAGATCATGGCAAACGTGTCAATGCGTGACATGCTGAAAGCTGGTGTACATTTTGGTCACCAAACCCGTTTCTGGAACCCAAAAATGAAGCCGTTCATTTTTGGCGCGCGTAACAAGATTCATATCATCAACCTTGAAAAAACTGTGCCGATGTTCAACGACGCGTTGAATTTCTTGCAACACGTTGCTTCAAACAAAGGTAAAATTTTGTTTGTTGGTACTAAGCGTGCGGCGTCTCAGCCAGTTCAAGAAGCTGCAGTGAGCTGTAACCAGTTCTTTGTTAATCATCGTTGGTTAGGTGGTATGTTGACTAACTGGAAAACAGTTCGTCAGTCAATCAAGCGCTTAAAAGAACTTGAAACCATGAGCCAAGACGGTACGTTCGAAAAGCTGACCAAGAAAGAAGCGTTGGTTAACACCCGCGAAATGGAAAAGCTAGAGAAGAGCCTTGGCGGTATTAAAGATATGGCTGGCTTGCCAGACGTATTGTTTGTAATTGATGCTGATCACGAGCACATTGCAATTAAAGAAGCGAATAACTTGGGTATTCCAGTTATCTCGGTTGTTGATACCAACTCAAACCCTGATGGCGTTGATTACGTAATTCCTGGCAACGACGATGCGATTCGTGCGGTACAGTTGTACCTGAACGCTGCAGCTGCTGCTATCAACGACGCGCGTGGCGCGGTTGTTGAAGGCAAAGCTGACGATTTCGTTGAAGCTGAAGAAACTGAATAAAGTCATCTGATTAGAGGACAAATACATGGCTATTACAGCAGCTCTGGTTAAAGAACTGCGCGAGCGCACTGGCGCTGGCATGATGGATTGCAAAAAAGCATTGGAAGAGACCGGCGGCGATATCGACGCGGCGATCGAAAACATGCGTAAAAGTGGTCAAGCGAAAGCAGCTAAGAAAGCTGGTCGCGTAGCTGCTGAAGGTGTAATCCTGACTAAAACCGAAGGTAACGTAGGTACTTTGGTTGAATTGAACTGTGAAACTGACTTCGTTGCACGTGACGAAAGCTTCTTAGCTTTCGGTGACAAAGTCATTAACGCTGCATTTAGCAACAAGCACTCTGATGTTGAAGCGCTTAAAGCGACCAACATTGGCGACGGTACTGTTGAAGAAGTTCGTGAAGCTTTGGTTGCGAAAATCGGTGAGAACATGAACGTTCGCCGCGTTATCACTCTTGAGGGTGGTGACCTGGTTGAAGCTTATGTTCACGGCGGTCGTATTGGCGTGTTGGTTGCTATTACTGGCGGCGACGCTGACTTAGCAAAAGACATCGCAATGCACGTAGCTGCAAGTGCTCCACAGTTTGTGAAGCCAGAAGACGTATCAGCAGAAGTTGTTGAAAAAGAGCGTGCAATTCAACTTGATATCGCAATGCAAAGTGGCAAGCCACAAGACATCGCTGAGAAAATGGTTGAAGGTCGTATGCGTAAATTCACTGGCGAGATCAGCTTAACTGGTCAAGCATTTGTGAAAGACCCTTCAATGACTGTTGCTGACTTACTGAAGCAAAAAGGCGCTGACGTTCTTACTTTTGTTCGCTTTGAAGTGGGTGAAGGTATTGAGAAAAAGTCAGAAGACTTTGCTGCTGAAGTTCAAGCACAAATGGCTGCAGCGAAAAAGGCTTAATGCCAATGACGCTAGCCACGACGAGCTACAGTCGATAATAGAAACCGCATCTTGCTCGGCAGGATGCGGTTTTTTTTAGGGTAAAACCCAATAAAAACCTGAACATGGAGCGAACTGATGACACCAACCAAACCTGCATACCGTCGCGTGTTACTGAAATTAAGTGGCGAAGCGTTAATGGGCGATGAGCCTTTTGGCATTGATGCAAAAGTTCTGGACCGAATGGCTCAGGAAATTAAAGAACTTGTTGAACTAGGCGTGCAAGTAGGCCTAGTTATTGGTGGCGGTAACTTGTTCCGCGGTGAAGGCTTAGCGAAAGCGGGTATGAACCGTGTTGTTGGTGACCACATGGGGATGCTAGCGACAGTGATGAACGGCTTGGCCATGCGTGACGCATTGCACCGTGCATTTGTAAACGCACGCTTAATGTCAGCCATTGAGCTCAACGGTGTGTGTGACAGTTATAATTGGGCCGACGCGATTAGCTTGTTAAAGTCAGGGCGAGTTGTCATTTTTTCTGCGGGCACCGGCAATCCGTTCTTTACCACAGACTCAGCTGCATGCTTGCGCGGTATTGAAATTGAAGCCGATTTAGTTCTGAAAGGCACCAAAGTTGATGGCGTTTATTCAGCCGATCCAGTGAAAGATCCAAATGCGCAACTTTACCGCCAAATCAGTTATACTGATGTACTGCAAAAACAGTTAAAAGTAATGGATTTAGCCGCGTTTACCTTAGCGCGCGACCATAATCTGCCTATTCGGGTATTTAACATGAATAAGCCCGGCGCCTTGCGTGCAGTGATTATGGGTGAAGAAGAAGGTACACTCATTGCAAACGAAAGCGTGATTGAGCAAGCATAAAGGAAATAAAACGTGATTAACGAGATTAAGCAAGACGCTAAACAGCGTATGGAAAAGAGCGTAGAAGCGCTGCGTTCACAAATTTCTAAGGTGCGCACGGGGCGTGCTCACCCAAGTATTTTAGATGGCGTTATGGTGCCATATTATGGGGTTGATACTCCGTTGAAGCAGTTGGCTAATATTACCGTTGAAGATTCGCGCACGTTAGCTTTAACGGTTTTTGATAAATCATCAGCTGGTGCGGTTGAAAAAGCCATTATGACTTCTGACTTGGGGCTAAACCCAGCTTCAGCTGGCACCGTTATTCGCGTGCCGTTACCGCCGTTAACCGAAGAGCGTCGCCGCGACCTGGTAAAAGTTGTGCGCAATGAAGCCGAACAAGGGCGTGTAGCGGTGCGTAATATTCGTCGTGATGCGAACAGTGACTTAAAAGAGTTATTAAAAGAGAAAGAGATTACTGAAGACGAAGAACGTAAAGGTACTGAAGAAATTCAAAAGCTTACAGATACTTACATTGCGAAAATTGACGAGCTTCTGGCAGAAAAAGAAAAAGATTTGATGGAAGTTTAAGCAGTTGCTCTGAAACCACGTTGGTGGATAGCGCCGTGTCAGGTATACTCGCACGGCGTTTTTTCTTGTATGGCATGACTATGACAGCAGCGGAAGTCTCAACAATTAAAATGCCGCGACATGTGGCAATTATCATGGATGGTAACGGGCGCTGGGCCAAATTGCGCGGCAAACGCCGAACCTTCGGCCACAAAGCCGGAGCGGAGGCGGTGCGTGCGGCCGTGCAGTTTGCCCGTAAAAAAGGGATTGAGTCACTCACGTTATTTGCGTTCAGCAGTGAGAACTGGAAGCGCCCCGAGCAAGAAGTTTCTGTGCTAATGGAGCTTTTTATGACGGTGCTGAAACGTGAAGTTAAGAAGCTACACAAACATAACGTGCGGTTACGAATTGTCGGTGATAAGTCTGCATTTAGTGCTCGGCTACAAAAGCAAATGCACGAGGCTGAAACTTTAACGGCGGGAAATACCGCGTTAAATTTAAATATAGCGGCAAATTATGGTGGGCGTTGGGATATCGTTCAAGCAACCCAAAAGCTAGCAACCGAGGTGAAAGCAGGGCAGTTAGAGCCAAGTGCAATTACTGAGACCATGTTAGCTGAGCAGCTTGAACTAGCTGATCAACCCATTCCTGATTTGTTAATAAGAACAGGTGGCGAACACCGAATTAGTAATTTTCTGTTATGGCAACTGGCCTATGCAGAGTTCTATTTTAGTAAGGTACTATGGCCAGACTTTGATGACCGCGAGTTTGCCGCGGCCATTGCTGACTTTAGCTGTCGCGAACGCCGTTTTGGGCTAACCAGCGAGCAGTTACAACAAGCCATTTTAGATACCGATGTGACAACCGGGGAATAATTTGCTGAAACAACGTTTAATAACTGCGCTTATTTTAATTCCGCTAGCCCTTTATGCGGTTTTTGCTTTGCCGTTGTTTTGGTTTGCAGCGGCAGTGCTGCTGCTAATGACAGCTGGCGCGTGGGAATGGGCACCGCTGATGAACGTAACGCGTCGTAGTGGGCGCATTGCTTATACGGTATTTATTGCTGCGGTTTTAGCATTGCTAATGTGGGTGGTGCCATTACATAAAGTTTGGCAGGATGGGGAATTAGCCCCTGTTATTCATTGGCTTATTGTTGCAGGCTGTGTTTGGTGGCTAGTCGCTATCTTGTTAGTTATTAATTACCCCCGAAGCCGTCGAGTATGGTCGCGCACTCGGTCTATTGTTGGTGTGTTTGGTGTTTTAACGCTAGTACCGGCATGGGCCGGATTAATTGCTGTGCGCTCGTTAAACTATGCCGAGCAGCCTTTGTTTGGCGGCTTTGCTGTGCTTTTTGTATTACTGCTAGTATGGGCGGCCGATGTTGGTGCATATTTCGCTGGCGTTAAGTATGGCCGCAATAAACTAATGCCAGCGGTAAGTCCAGGCAAAACCATGGAAGGCCTCTGCGGCGGTGTTACCCTAGCTTTTGTGGTAATGATGGTGCTTGCACATTGGTTAAAAATTCCTGCTGAGCAGTTTTCTGGTTATTACATCACAGGTTTAGTCACTGTGATTGCCTCGGTGTTTGGCGACTTGAATGAAAGTATGTTTAAACGTTGTGCAGGAGTTAAGGACAGTGGTTCATTACTTCCGGGGCATGGCGGCATACTTGATCGCATTGACAGCTTAACCGCAGCACTACCTATTTTTACCTTGTCTTATTTGTGGTTTTTAGCCTGATATGAAGCAACGCATTACCTTACTCGGCGCAACCGGCTCTATTGGTCAGAATACACTGGCGGTAATGGCTAACACGCCTGAGCGATTTGAACTGTTTGCCGCAACTGCGAATGGTAATGTTGACGCTATGGTGGCTATATGCGAACAGCATCAGCCACAGTTTGCGGTCATGGCTGATGAAGCCGCCGCTAGTCAACTGCGTGAGCGAATTTCTTCGTTACCTAGAAAAACAGAAGTGCTTAGCGGCTCTCAAGCATTGGCTGACGTGGCAAGCGCTGCCGAAGTTGACAGCGTGATGGCTGCGATAGTTGGGGCCGCGGGCTTGCTACCGACCATGGCCGCGGTTCAAGCTGGAAAGCGCGTGTTACTCGCCAACAAAGAAGCATTGGTGATGTCAGGCCAGCTATTCATGGACGCGGTTGCCCATTATGGGGCCGAGTTATTGCCTATCGACAGTGAGCATAACGCCATTTATCAATGTTTGCCCTCTGAAGTGCAGCAGCCACTTGGGCATGCTGATTTAGCGAGCGCAGGCATTCACCAAATATTACTCACCGGTTCGGGCGGGCCATTTCGTCAATTACCGATTGCTGAGCTTGCTTTGCAGACTCCAGCAGCGGCCTGTAATCATCCTAATTGGTCCATGGGCCAGAAAATTTCCGTTGACTCGGCAACGATGCTTAATAAGGGCTTAGAGTACATTGAAGCACGCTGGTTATTCAATTGTCGGCCTGACCAGTTGCAAGTTGTGGTGCATCCGCAGAGTGTCATTCATTCTATGGTTAGTTACATTGACGGCTCTGTACTCGCGCAACTGGGGCAACCTGATATGCGTACCCCAATTGCTTATGGCTTAGGTTACCCTGAACGCATTCACAGTGGCGTGCAGCCGCTTGACTTTATGCAAATAGCTGAGTTGACATTTCTGCCCGCAGAGCCACAACGATATCCTTGTTTGCAACTGGCTATTGATGCTTGTTGGGAAGGGCAGTGGGCGACCACCACATTAAACGCCGCCAATGAAATTGCCGTGGCTGCTTTTTTAGCGGAACGCATTCCGTTCACCGCTATTGCTCAGGTTTGTGATAGGGTGTTACAACAAATAACTGCTGGGCAGCTAAGCTCCATTGAGGCATTGATAGACCTTGATCAGCAAGCGCGTCAATTGGCCCAGCAACACGTAGAGCGAATGCAGTAATGGGTAGTATTATTTGGTCATTAGGGGCCTTTGTGGTCACACTCGGTATTTTAGTGACCTTTCATGAATTTGGTCACTTTTGGGTGGCGCGGCGCTGTGGCGTCAAAGTTCTGACATTTTCGGTAGGTTTTGGTAAACCTATTTGGCAGCGCCAAGGTCAAGATGGCACCGTGTATCAAGTGGGTATTGTTCCGCTAGGCGGTTACGTACGAATGCTCGATGAGCGCGTCGATAACGTTAGTGAAAACGAACGTCAGGTTACATTTAATTCAAAAACCGTATGGCAACGAGCTGCGATTATTGCTGCCGGGCCTATTGCTAATTTTGTATTAGCTATTGCGGTGTTATGGTTAATGTTTGTTATTGGTGTGCCTTCTGTAAAACCAATTATCGGCACTGTTCAAGAGAATTCAATTGCAGCGCAAGCGGGGATTCAATCGCCCGCCGAAATTATAGCCATAGACGGCGTTGAAACAGCAGATTGGCAGCAGGTGAATTTGCGCTTTGCGGCAGCCCTCGGTAATGATTTAGTTGAAGTAAAAACCCGCGATGAAGGTAACCGTGAGCGTACTTATCAGCTGCAAATTAGCGCGTGGCGTTTAGAAGATAATAAGCAACCAACTTATACCGCGTTGGGGTTGCAACCTTTTCGACCTGAAGTGTCATTAGTGTTAAGTTATATCGCACCAGACTCGCCCGCTGCGGCGGCAAATTTGCAGGTTGGCGATAAAATAATTGCGTTTGATGGAACTCCTTTAGTTGATTGGCCTCAAACGAGAGACTTGATTTTGCAAGCTGCCGGCCAAGACGTAACAATAACGCTTGAACGCAGCGGGCAAACAATGACGCAACAGGTGCAATTAGGAAGCCGTGAAGCAAACGGTCAACGCTATGGGTTTCTTGGGGTTGAGCCAACAGTGGCAGCCTACCCAGAGCAGTACCGATTTACTCAACAATACGGTATTGTCGATGGGTTGATTCATGGCGCAGAGCGCACCTGGGAGTTGATGACGCTCAGTGTAAACATGCTTGGTAAATTATTGGTTGGCACGGTGTCTGTCAGTAATTTAAGTGGGCCGGTTGCAATAGCCGAAGGGGCAGGCGCGACGGCCAGTTACGGTTTAGTTTATTTTTTAGGGTTTCTGGCTCTTATTAGTGTCAACTTAGGGATAATTAATCTGGTACCCTTGCCGGTATTAGACGGTGGTCACCTTGCTTTTTTAGCCATTGAAGGTGTGCGAGGTAAACCGGTATCAGAGCGAGTCCAAGAAGTTTGTTACCGCATTGGCGGGATACTAATTTTTGCATTAATGGCAATTGCAATAAGTAACGATATCTTGCGATTGTCGCAATGAAACAACATGTACAACATAACAATTAAGTAGCACAGAATGACGTTGAAAAAGCTGTTTTTAAGCGCCCTAGTAGCGGCGGCTTCGCTTCCTATGCAAAGTTTTGCTGGGGGCGCCGAAGAAGAATCACAAGTATTACAAGAATCATTCGTGGTTGAAGATGTACGTGTACGCGGTTTGCAACGCGTAGCGCTGGGTGCCGCACTTACTTACATTCCCATTCGGGTTGGTGATGAAGTAGATGCGAGCACTATTCGAAACAGTATTCGCAGCCTGCACTCATCAGCAAACTTTGAAAATATCGTGGTTAAACGCGATGGTGGAACACTCATTTTTGAAGTTACTGAGCGTCCAACAATTACCGGTATCGACTTTGAAGGTAATAAAGACATTGAGACAGCCCAGCTTGAAGACAGCTTGAAAGACAGTGGAATTGTGGTTGGTGAGCAACTTGATCGCACGGTTATTTCAGGAATTGAAACTGCTTTAAAAGACTTCTTTCATGGGGTTGGTAAATACAACGCAAAGGTTAACGTAAACGTTATTGAATTGCCGCGTAATCGGGTTCGTCTGAAACTAGTGTTTCAAGAGGGTGAGTCGGCTGAAATACAGCAAATTAATGTGGTTGGCAACGCCAGTTTCAGCGATGAAGAATTAACTCGTGATTTTGAGCTAAAAGATAAACTTCCGTGGTGGAATTTTATTGGTGAAAAGCGTTATCAAAAGCAGCAGTTAAGCGGCGATTTAGAAAAGCTAGAGAGCTTTTATCGCAATCGCGGCTACTTGAATATGCAAATTGAGTCAATTCAAGTGAGTATGACTCCTGATCGTAAAGGCGTGTACATTACAATTAATGTGAACGAAGGTGAAATTTACAACATTCGTAATGTGAACGTTATTGGTGATTTAAAAGGTCGCGAAGAGCTCATTAATAAAATAGTTAATATTGAGCCGGGCACCCGTTATAACGCCGCTGAAATGACCTTTTTAGAAGAAACAATTGCAATGACCTATGGTCGTTTCGGGTACGCTTATCCAGAGGTTCGTGCAATTCCTGATATTGAAGAAGACAGTAACGAAGTCGATATCACGTTTTCTATTAACCCAGGTAAACGTATCTATGTAAACCGCATTAATTTTGTCGGTAATACTACTACCGCAGATGAGGTTCTACGACGTGAAATGCGCCAATTAGAAGGCGCGCCTTTGAATGAAGATCAAATTGAGCAAAGTAAAGTTCGACTTGAACGTTTGGGCTTTTTTGAAACGGTTGAAACCGAAACCAAACCAGCCGATGGCTATGACGACCGTGTCGATGTCGATATTTCGGTAAAAGAACAGCCTTCAGGTAGCTTCAACTTTACTATTGGTTATGGTGATTACTCAGGCTTTCAACTTGGCGCGGGTGTGTCACAAGAAAACTTTTTAGGTACTGGTAACCGAGCTGCAATTAATATTAATACCAACCGTTTTAGCCGCAGTGCTTCTGTTTCCTACACCGATCGTTATTTCACCAAAGATGGTGTGAATTTATCGGGTCAAATGTACATGAGCGAGTTTGAAGCAGGTAATCTTGATAACTTTATTCGCTATAACAAAAAACAATATGGTGTGGGTGGTTCGTTAAGTTTCCCAGTAAACGAGGTTACTAGCCTTAACTTGGGCATGACTTATCGTAATGAAGAAATTAATGACGTAGAAGGCTATGATCAGGTTACTCGTTTTTATCGCCCATACGTTAACCAGCAAGATCCCAATTCAGGTGTCGCATTTGATATTTTTGAATTGTCGACGGGTATTAGTCGCGTCACCTTAAACCGTGGGGTTTATCCAACGGCAGGTACGCAAAACTCGTTGCAACTTGAGGCTTCAACACCGAATAGCGATATAAATTATTTCCGCGTGAATTATCAATTCCGTCAATATATACCTATTACTGATAATCACGATTGGGTATTTATGACGCGTTTCAAATTTGGCTATGGTAATGGTTATGGTCAAGATGAAAACAACAACGATTACTTGTTCCCGTTCTATGAAAACTTCCGGATTGGTGGGCAGGATAATTTACGTGGTTTCGAAGCTAATACCGTGGGGCCAAGAGCGGTCTACCGTTATCCGACAGTAGTTCCTGGGCCGGGCGGATATTTCGGGGTGCCGAGCGAATTCCCAGCCGGTGCAGGTTCTGATATGTTGTCAGTAAGCCAGTACTCGGTGGGTGGTAATGCCATGTTTGTTGCTGGCTTGGAACTTATTGTGCCAACGCCGTTTATTTCCGAAGAAAACAGAAACACAATACGTACCAGTGTTTACGTTGATGTCGGTAACGTATGGGATACCGAGTTTAACTATGATGAATATAGCCAGTTGCAACTAACACCACAGTCGTATGCACTGGATGATTACAGCGATCCATCACGCTATCGAGTTTCTGCGGGCATTTCGATACAGTGGTTATCGCCGATGGGGCCATTAACAGTATCGTTGGGTCGACCGCTAAAAACAGAAGAGGGCGATCGCACGCAAACGTTCTCATTTAATATTGGAACAACATTCTAAAATAATAGTTCGAGGAGTTAATCGTGAATAAAATGGTAAAAACAAGTATTGCTGCAGCGCTGTTATCAACGGCTTTATTTGCTAACGCAGCCGAGGCACAGCAAAAAATTGGTTACGTAAACATGCAGCAAGTTCTTATCAACTTGCCGCAGGCTCGTAATCTTGAGCAACAAGTTCAAGAAGAATTTAAAGGTCGCATTTCAGAAATCGAAGAAATTGAAGGCAAAATGCAAGCCTTGCAAGATAAAGCTGAACGTGACTCTAAAATTATGTCACAACGCGAAATGCAAGATATGGGCCGCGAGCTAGAGTTGCTTGATGCCACGCGCCAAGTTAAAGCCAAAGGCTTACGCGAAGACATGCAACGTCGCGGTAACGAGTTACGTGATCAACTAATGGCGGAAGTTATGCGTAATGCGCAAGCACTTGCAAGTGAGCAAAAATATGACGTTGTGCTGAGCTCAAACTCGTTAGTTTATGCAAACGAGAATTTCGATTTGACCGATGACGTTTTGAAGAAAATGACAGGTGGAAACTAAGTTAATGCAAACACTGACATTGCAGCAGCTTGCTGAAGCAATTGGGGCAGAGGTGCACGGCGATGCATCTTTGCCTATAAAAGGTGTCGCAACGCTTGCCTCGGCTCAGCCGGGGCATATTGCGTTTTTAGCCAATGCAAAATATCGCAGTCAACTAGACACCACTCAGGCAAGCGCTGTTATATGTGCGCCGGATGTTGATTTGCCAGCAGGTATTACCGGCTTACGAATGCGTAATCCGTATGCTGGGTTTGCCAAGGCAGCACAACTGTTAGATACCACGCCTGCTGCAGCGACTGCGGGCGTGCATCCGTCAGCACAGGTGCATGCGTCAGTAAAAGTTGGGCAAAATGTCGCAATAGGTGCTAATAGCGTCATTGCTGAAGGGGTCGTGCTTGGCGATAATGTCACAATCGGGGTTGGTTGTTATGTTGGGCCACAAACGGAAATTGGTGCACATACACAGTTGTGGCAGCATGTGGTTGTTTACCATAACTGCATTATTGGCGAGCATTGCTTAATTCATGCCGGTACGGTAATCGGTGCGGATGGCTTTGGCTGGGCGAATGAAGGCGGTAAATGGATTAAAATTCCGCAACTAGGCCGCGTGGTTATTGGCGACCGTGTAGATATTGGTGCCAGCACTACTATTGACCGTGGCGCCCTTGATGATACGGTCATTAACAATGGCGTTATCATTGATAATCAATGTCAAATTGCGCATAACGCCTTTATTGACGAAGACACCGCCATTGCAGGGTGTACGGTTTTAGCCGGTAGTAGCCGAATTGGTAAACGTTGTTTAATTGGCGGTGCAAGTGCCATTAATGGCCACATTTCTATTTGCGACGATGTGCAAATAAGTGGCTTTTCTATGGTAATTAAAGAAATTACTGAGCCGGGAGCATATGCCTCAGGTATTCCGGCTGCGCCACAACGTGAATGGCGTCGCAATGGTGCGCGTTATCGTCAATTAGATGACTTATTCCAGCGCGTGAAAAAAATAGAAAAACAACTTGAACAAGAATAACTAACGAGGATGACGCTTTGTCTGATAACGGCGCATTTGATATTAAAGAAATACTGAGTTTATTGCCGCATCGGTATCCGTTTCTACTGGTCGATAAAGTTGTAGCTTGTGATCACAAGACAAGTATTCACGCAGTAAAAAACGTGTCGGTAAACGAACCGATTTTTACTGGGCATTTTCCTGAGAATCCTATTTTTCCGGGGGTGTTAATTCTTGAGGCGTTAGCGCAGGCGGCCGGCTTACTTGGCTTTAAGATTACTTCCAGCAAGCCTGGTTCAAATGACCTATACTTGTTTGCAGGTATCGACAATGCACGCTTCAAGCGCCAAGTGTTACCGGGTGACACACTTAATTTGCATGTAACCTTTGAAAAAGAACGCCGGGGTATTTGGGTGTTTAAAGGAACAGCCGATGTTGACGGTGAACTGGCGTGTAGCTGCGATATTATTTGCGCAAGAAGGGAAGTGTAAGTGATTCATCCAACCGCGATTATTGATTCATCAGCACGTATTGGCAACAACGTCGAGATTGGTCCCTACAGTATTATTGGGGCCGATGTTGAGGTGGGTGACAACTGCATTATAGGGCCACATGTGGTGTTACGTGGGCCGACGGTGTTAGGAAAAAATAACCGAATTTTCCAATTTGCGTCGGTTGGTGAAGATTGCCAAGACAAAAAATACAATGGTGAGCCAACGCGGCTGGTTATTGGCGACAATAATATTATTCGCGAATGCGTAACCATTCATCGTGGTACCGTGCAAGACCAAGGTTTAACCCAAATTGGTAATCACAACCTGCTGATGGCGTATGTGCATGTTGCCCATGACTGCATGGTGGGCGACAACGTTATTTTAGCCAATAATACAACCTTAGCTGGCCACGTTCATGTAGGCGATTGGGCTATTCTCGGTGGTTTTACTGGGGTGCATCAGTTTTGTCATATTGGCGCACATGCTTTTACTGCGGTTAATTCCGTCGTTGTGCAAGATGTTCCGCCGTATATCATGGCACAGGGGCATAATGCCGCGCCTCGTACTATCAACGCTGAAGGGTTGAAACGTCGTGGTTTTCAACCGAATCAAATTCTCAATATTAAGCGCGCTTTTAAGTTGCTTTATCGCCAAGGTTTAACCGTTGAAGAAGCTGTACAAAAAATGCGTGAGCTTGATGCCGACACTGAGTTAACGCCCTTGATTCAGTTCGTATTGAACAGCCAGCGCGGCATTATTCGATAACACCAACAATATCATGTCAAAATATGCGCCCTTAATTGCCGTTATCGCCGGAGAACACTCCGGCGATTTGCTTGGTTCTGGCATGCTACGTGAATTGCGACAAAGGTACCCTAACGCCGAATTTATTGGTGTTGGTGGGCCGTTAATGCAAGCTGAAGGGCTTACGAGCTTGGTGCCTATGGATGATTTAGCGGTAATGGGCATTGCTGAAGTGCTGGGCAGCTTGTTTAAGCTCCTTAGGCACAGAAAGTTATTAGTGAATACCTTTTTAGAGCGCCGGCCAGACATTTTTATTGGTATAGATGCGCCAGATTTTAATTTACCTATTGCGAAAAAGCTCAAAGCCGCCGGTTTAACCACCGTTCATTATGTTAGCCCTTCAGTGTGGGCGTGGCGTCAGGGCCGCATACACGGCATTAAGCAGTCAGTTGATCATGTATTTTGTTTGTTACCTTTTGAAAAAGCTTTTTATGACCAACACAACTTACCCGCGACCTTTGTTGGCCACCCATTAGCCGACAGCATTCCGTCAGTGTGGGATAAGCAACAGGCTCGTGCTGAGGTAGAACTTGATGCTGAGGCAACCTGGGTGGGTATTTTACCCGGCAGCCGCAAAGGTGAAATTGCACGCATGGCACCGCTATTTTTACAGGTAGCGCAGCAATTACTGCAGCGTCACCCGCATCTTCGCTTTGTCACACCCATGATTAGCTCGGCTCGAGCGGAACAATTTCGTACCTTACAGCAGCAATTAGCGCCGCAGTTGCCATTGACTATTGTTGATGGTGTGTCACGTACTACCATGGCGGCTTGTGATGCTCTCTTACTAACTTCGGGCACTGTTACCCTAGAAGCCATGTTAATTAAGCGTCCAATGGTGGTGGCTTATAAATTTAATTGGGCGAGTTATCAGTTAATTAAACGCTTATTCAAAGCGGCGTTTTTCAGCCTTCCGAATTTACTTGCTGGTAAGCGTTTGGTTCCAGAATTTGCCCAGCAGGATGCAACGGTTGAGAACTTAACTGACGCATTAGCATTGCAATTAACGCCCTCAGCTCAAGTAACACTGGCAGCCTTCGCTGATTTACACCAACAATTACGGCGCAATGCCGATGTATTGAGTGCCGACGTGGTTCAGCAACTTATTAACCGCTAGCATTTGTGTTTATTCGATAAAATCGAACAGAAAGCCATTTATTTTCAATAATCCATCGAAAGATTAGAGTCTATACTGTCGTTATATTCTTATTAGGAGGCGACATGGGCTTATTAGTAGATGGGCAATGGCTCGATAAATGGTATGACACTGACAGTACTGGTGGTAAGTTTGAACGTAGCGCTGCGCAATTTCGAAATTGGCTAGAAGCCGATCCAACGGCCGAATTTCCGGCTGAAAGTGGGCGTTACCATTTGTACGTAAGCTATGCTTGTCCGTGGGCGCACCGCACACTTATTTTCCGCAAGTTAAAAGGGCTTGAACAACACATAACGGTGTCTGTTGTGCACCCACTCATGCTAGAAAACGGTTGGGAATTCGCTGCAGCGCCATTAAGCGACGATTTATATCAATTAGACTTCTTGTACCAACTGTATTTAAAAGCAGACCCCAATTATAGTGGTCGTGTAACTGTACCCGTATTGTGGGATAAAAAGCGCCAAACTATTGTTAGTAATGAGTCGGCGGATATCATTCGGATGTTTAATTCGGCATTTAATGACATAACCGGAAATACCCTTGATTTTTATCCAGAAGCGTTACATAGCGATATTGAGCGTATCAATAATGATGTCTATGACCATGTTAATAATGGCGTATATAAGTGTGGTTTTGCGACCAAACAAGCCGCTTACGAAGAAGCATATCAGGCGCTCTTTGCGCAGCTTGATACATTAGAAGCTTTATTAGGTCAGCAAAAGTTTTTAGTTGGCGACACCATCACCGAGGCCGATTGGCGTTTGTTTACCACTTTGGTTCGGTTTGATGCGGTTTATTTTGGCCACTTTAAAACGAATAAGAAACGTATTGTTGATTACCCAAATTTGTGGGCGTATGTGCGCGCGCTGTACCAAGTTGAAGGCGTTGCTGAAACCACGGTCATAGACCATATTCAACAGCATTATTACGGTAGTCACAAAACCATTAACCCAACTGGCATTGTGCCGGTAGGTCCTGATATTAACTTTATGGCTCCACATAATCGCGGAGAGATTTTATGAGTGTTATTTTGAGCCGCCATCGCGGCATGCCGGCACAAGACGGTGCTGGCGTGAAACTAACTCGAATTGTGAATCAACCAAGCTTGCGCTATCAAGATCCTTTCTTGATGCTGGATGAGTTTCGCTCGGACAATCCCAACGACTATATAGCTGGGTTTCCGCCGCATCCACATCGTGGCTTTGTCACTCTAACTTATATGCTGGCAGGGCGCATGGAGCACAAAGACTCAAACGGCAATACCGGCGTAGTTGAAGCCGGCGGTGCGCAATGGATGAAAGCCGCGCGTGGTATTATTCATGCCGAAATGCCCAAGCAAGAAGACGGGTTAATGTGGGGATTTCAGTTATGGATAAATTTACCTGCGAAGCGTAAGTTGGAAGCCGCTGATTGGGCCGATCATCCGCAAGAAAAATTGCCAGTAATTCACTTTGACCAAGCTGAAATACGCTTAGTGGCCGGCAATCTAGCTGGCCAACAAGGTCCAATTGAGCAAGCCGAACAGCAATTTTTTATGGCAGACTTACGGCTACAACCAGCAGCGACGCTTGAGCTACCCTCGCAACAGCAAAAAACGCGTTTAGCTTATGTTTACCAAGGCGAGGTGAGTATTAATGGACAGTTGGTGCCACGCGGTGAATTGGTTCGCCTTAATGCGCAGGATGATCTCACATTCGTTAGCGGTAACAGCGAGGCGGGTATTATTGTCTTGGCCGGTAATCCAATTGGCGAGCCGATTGCGCAATATGGCCCCTTTGTAATGAATACCCAAGCTGAAATAGAGCAAGCTATACGTGACTATCAAGCAGGTAAGTTAGCTAGTTAAATAATTTTCAAGGACAAACACAATGACCACTCACATGCGTAGCATTGTTGCCAGTTTAAACGCTCAGCCGCAATGGGAGCACCGAGAACAGCCGCAGCCAGGCCCCAATGAGGTGCTCATTAAAGTAGCTTATAGTGGCATGAATCGTGCTGATTTGATGCAACTCGCTGGGCATTATCCGCCACCGCCCGGGGCTTCGGATATTCTGGGCTTGGAGGTAAGTGGTACTGTGGTCGCGCTTGGCAGTGCAGAGCATCAATTGCAATTAGGTGATCATGTTTGCGCGCTGTTAGATTCGGGCGGTTATGCCGAGTACGTTGCGGTGCCGGTAAATCAAGTATTGCCGATACCAAAAGGCGTTGATTTATCGGCTGCAGCGGGTATTTGTGAGGTGTTTGCTACCGCTTGGTACAACGTTTACGTTATAGCTGCAGCGCAACCTGGTGAACGCATACTCGTACACGCGGCAGCCAGCGGTGTTGGTCAGGCCCTATTACAGCTAGCAAAGCAACGTGGCAATCCGACGTTTGCCACAGCCGGTAGCGATGAGAAATTGGCGTTAGCGGCCGCATTAGGCGCCGAGCAAACATGGAACCGTCATCAAGGCTCTTTTGTTGAGGCTGTGACAAGCTGGGGCGGGGCTGACGTAATTTTAGACCCAGTAGCTGGGGACTACATTGGGTGGAACCAGCAAGTTTTGAACCAAGACGGTCGATTGGTGGTGATTGGGCTCATGGGCGGTCGTGCAGCAGAATTAGATGCGGGGCGATTATTAATCAAACGCCAACGTATTATTGGAAGTACCTTGCGTAGCCAGCCAAATACTATCAAGGCCCGAATTATGGCTGACCTGTATACCCACGTGTGGCCGTTGTTTGAACAAAAAAAGATAACCCCAAACATTGATGATGTTTTGCCAGTGGCCGACGTAGCGGAAGCTTTTGCGCGATTGCGTCATAATGCTAACGCGGGCAAGTTGCTATTGGTGTGGTAACGCTTCGGCGAGAAGAAATGGTGGAGGGGGCAGGATTCGAACCTGCGAAGGCTGAGCCGTCAGATTTACAGTCTGATCCCTTTGACCGCTCGGGAACCCCTCCACACAAGGCCGGCATAATAGCAGATTGAGAGTACCTGTAAACCGGTTTATGATGTCTGTTGATATGTCATCGAAGCAAAAACAATTATGAGCCAAAGCATTCCCGTGCACGTTGATGAAGAAATAACTCGGTTTATTGAGCGCCTTTGGCTTAAACAAGGCGTTAGTAAACATACCAGTTCTGCCTATCAAACCGATTTACGAAGTTTTCAGAAGTTTCTTACTGCGCAGCAAAAAACCACATTGCTGAACGTAGAGTCGCACGATTTGGAGCGCTATTTGTTATGGCGGCGTCAACAAGGTTTATCTCCGCGGAGTACTTCACGCGCATTGAGTGCGCTTAAAAAGTTTTATCAATATGCCATGGCTGAGCGATTGATCAATCATGATCCAACCGCGCGACTAGCACGCCCAAAGCAACCGCAGGCAATTCCGCATAGTTTGTCGGAAGCTGAAGTTGAAGCACTATTGAATGCCCCGCAGCTTGATGACCCCGTGCAATTACGCGATAGAGCAATGCTTGAAGTGCTTTATGCCACAGGGTTACGCGTAACAGAGTTGGTTAGCTTGACGGTTGATCAAATTCATTTTCAGCAAGAGCTTGTTCGTGTTGTGGGTAAGGGTAATAAAGAAAGACTCGTGCCTCTTGGTGAGGAAGCGTTAGACTGGCTGCAAAAATACTTTGCTGAGGCGCGTGAAAACCTCTATGCAAAACCCGGTAACTGGGTATTTGTGACGCGCCGTGGTGGGCCGTTAACACGACAGGCATTTTGGCACCGAATTCGTTATTATGCGCAACAAGCCGATATTCGTTCGCATTTGTCACCGCATACGTTGCGCCATGCCTTTGCAACTCATTTGCTGAATCATGGCGCCGATTTACGGGTGTTACAGATGCTTTTAGGTCATAGTGACTTGTCGACCACACAGATTTATACGCACGTGGCGCGTGAACGCTTGCAGCAATTACATGCAACGCATCACCCACGCGCTTAACAACGTAACTTTACATGATTTATAAAAGGGTAACTGCATGAAGTACTTGGGAGTTTTAGCATTAAGTTTGGTAGTAGCTAGTTGTAGCCCGAATAACCAAGACGACACCAAACAGGCCGTTCAGGCAGCTGCGCTGATAGGTGATTTTAACACGCGCCATATGGTCAACATGGGCTTCACCGTTGAATCGGCCAAACCATCAGAAATTGCTGGTTTGTACCAAGTTCTCACCGACCAAGGGCTTGTTTATGCAAGTGCAGATGGCCAATTTATTATCAGTGGTAGAATTTTTGATATTACTGGGGAAGCCCCTGTTAATGTCAGTGACAAAATATTAAATGCCATGCGTATTAGTGACTTAGCCGAATACTCCGATACCATGATTGAGTTTAAAGCCGACAATGAACAACATGTAATCCATGTATTTACTGATTCAACCTGCGGTTACTGTCGTCAATTGCATGAGCGTATGGATGGTTACTTAGAAAAAGGCATTACTGTGCGTTATTTAGCCTGGCCACGTTCAGGCATGCAAGGGCGCGCAGCAATGGAGCTTCAGTCGGTTTGGTGTGCAGATGACCCCAAAGCAGCGTTAACCGCGGTCAAGAATGACCAAGCTTTGCCACCTGCAGACTGTGATAACCCTGTTGCGGAGCACTTGGCGCTTGGGCACAAGTTTGGCGTTCGCGGTACACCGGCTATTGTGCTTGAGTCAGGCCGTATGCTGCCGGGCTATTTGCCACCAGAGCCTTTGTTAGCAGAAATTGAAAACGACCAATGAGTTTGTTAACGATTAAACGCCGACCGCAAGCCCAATTAGGTGAGTGGGCGGCGCAATTACCATCGGTTATTGCTCACGTACTTGCCAGTCGCGGTATTGCTGACGCACAGCAGCTTGATCTTGGGTTGCGCCATTTGCCGCACTTTAACCAACTAAAAGGCGCTAGCGAGGCTGCGAAGCGCCTTGCTCAAGCCATTCAAGCAGACCATGCCATTTGTATTTGCGGTGATTTCGACGCCGACGGAGCTACCTCAACAGCGTTGATGGTATCTGCGTTGCAAGCTATGGGGGCAAAACGTTTAAGTTATATTGTTCCGAACCGGTTTGCTGATGGTTATGGGTTGTCACCTGCAGTGGTGGCGCAGGCGCAGCAACAGGGTGCTGAATTAATTGTAACGGTGGACAGTGGTATATCATGCCATGCTGGTGTTCAGGCCGCAAAAGCAGCTGGTATTGATGTGATTGTTACTGATCATCATTTACCGCCCAATGAACTGCCGCCAGCAAATATCATTGTCAATCCAAATCTTGCGGATTGTCCGTTTCCTAGCCCCAATCTTGCTGGGGTGGGCGTAGCTTTTTATGTATTGCTGGCACTAAGACATGTACTGCGCGAGCAAGGACTGCAAGTACCTAATTTAGCCCAGTGGCTAGACTTAGTGGCTTTGGGTACTGTGGCTGACGTAGTGAAACTCGATGGAGTAAACCGCATTTTGGTACAGCAAGGGCTGCAGCGTATTCGGGCTGGGCACTGCCGCCCAGGTATTGCGGCGTTGCTGCAAGTAGCCAACCGCGACCCACAACAGTTACAAGCCGCCGACTTAGGTTTTGCCTTAGGCCCACGCATTAATGCGGCAGGGCGCTTAGATGACATGGCTGCAGGCATTGAGTGTTTACTTGCTAATAATTTAACCACGGCTCAGCAACTAGCTGCACAACTTGATCAACTGAATCAGGCGCGCCGTAGCATTGAAACCGAAATGCGTGAAGAAGCTGAAGCTTATGTAGCACAGTTAAACACCACCGAGCATTTGCCGGCGGCTATGGTGTTGTATCAACCGGGTTGGCACCAAGGTGTTGTGGGCATTGTCGCAGGGCGGGTAAAAGACCAATACCACAGGCCTGTTATTGCCTTTGCCGATAGTGATGACGGCTTATTAAAAGGTTCAGCACGTTCTATTCCGGGCTTGCATATTCGCGACGTACTTGAGCGTGTGCACAGCCAACATCCGCAGCTTATAGAGCGCTTTGGCGGGCATGCTATGGCTGCCGGCTTAAGCTTAACGGCTGATAACCTAGAAGCATTTCGCCACGCCTTTGTTAAACAAGTTAATGAATGGGTTGACGAGAGCACCTTAACGCAAACTATTTGGTCTGACGGTGAGCTTGACGGAAGTTGTTTACAGGAACCTTTTGTGCGTCAGTTAGAAGCCTATGGGCCATGGGGGCAGGGGTTCCCTGAGCCACTTTTTGACGGCGAGTTTCGCATTGTGCAGCAACGCCTAGTAGGCGAGCGCCATTTAAAGCTGGTTTTAGAAACAACAGATCGCACGGTGGTTGACGCGATTGCTTTTAATGTAGATTTAACGGTTTGGCCTGATGCGTCGGTGAAAGCCATTCATGCGGCCTATAAAGTACAATTAAATCATTTTCGTGGACGCACTTCTGTGCAGCTACAACTAGAGCATTTTAATGCTTTGCGGTAGAATACCCGCCCTTTACTTACAATCACTGTTATTGAGATTCCAAAACTATGTTCGAAACTAACGCCACTTATGTTGCGATAAAAGAAATGCGCAAGCGCAGCGAATTGCTTCGGGGGTATCTTTGACTACGCTCAGAAAGTAGAGCGTCTAGAGGAAGTGACGCGCGAGTTAGAAGACCCAACGGTGTGGAATGATCAAGAGCGTGCACAAGCGCTAGGTAAAGAGCGCGCAAGTTTAGAACAAGTGGTTGAAACATTAAATAATTTGGCGCAAGGGCTGGAAGACGTTGAAGGTCTTGTTGAGCTAGCTGTTGAAGCCGATGACGAAGAAACCTTTAACGATGCTGTTAGTGAGCTAGAAGGCTTAGAGCAGCAATTGGCAACATTAGAGTTTCGCCGCATGTTTTCGGGCGAACAAGACGCATCAGACTGTTATTTAGATATTCAGGCCGGCTCTGGTGGCACCGAAGCCCAAGACTGGGCCAATATGCTGTTGCGCATGTATTTGCGTTGGGCCGAGTCGCACGATTTTAAAGCCGAAATTACCGAGCTTTCTGAAGGTGAAGTCGCAGGTATTAAATCGGTTACTGTGCGTATTCAGGGTGAATATGCCTACGGTTGGTTACGTACTGAAACCGGTGTACACCGCTTGGTGCGAAAGTCACCGTTTGACTCGGGTAATCGTCGCCATACGTCGTTTGCGTCAGTATTCGTGTATCCAGAAATTGATGATTCTATCGAGATTGAGATTAATCCAGCTGACTTACGTGTAGATACTTACCGTGCTTCAGGCGCTGGTGGTCAGCACGTTAACCGAACCGACTCGGCTATTCGTATTACGCACGAACCCACGGGCGTTGTTGTGCAGTGTCAAAGTGACCGTTCACAGCATAAAAACCGCGATGCGGCGATGAAGCAATTACGCGCTAAATTGTATGAGTTAGAATTACAGAAGCAATTGGCTGAAAAGCAAGCGCTTGAAGACACCAAGTCGGACATCGGCTGGGGTAGCCAAATTCGCTCGTATGTATTAGACGATGCGCGTATTAAAGATTTACGCACTGGTGTTGAAAACCGCAATACTCAAGCGGTGTTAGACGGTGCACTTGACCCATTTATTGAAGCAAGTTTGAAATCAGGTTTATAAGGAAACGTACATGAACGATAAAACGCAAGCCCCTGAGTTGGACGTAAACGAGCAAATCGCCCAGCGCAAGGCCAAGCTTGCTGCGTTGCGCGAGCGAGGCGTGGCATTCCCGAATGATTTTCGTCGTGACAGCTTAGCCGCTGAGTTACACGCGCAGTATGACGGCCTTGAAAAAGAAGAGCTGGCGGCGAAAGGTGTGCGGGTTGCTGTTGCAGGCCGTATGATGACGCGTCGTATCATGGGTAAAGCGAGCTTTGCCACCATTCAAGATATGTCAGGGCAAATACAGCTCTACGTAGCCCGCGATAACTTACCTGAAGGCTATTACAACGAAGAGTTCAAAAAGTGGGACTTAGGTGACATTGTTGGTGCAACCGGTACCTTGTTTATTACCGGCACTGGCGAATTGAGTGTGCAGGTTGACGATGTTCGATTGTTAACCAAAGCGCTGCGCCCGTTACCAGACAAGTTTCACGGTTTGTCTGACCAAGAAATGCGCTATCGCCAGCGTTACCTTGATCTCATCACTAACGAAGAGTCGCGTAAAACCTTTGTTGTGCGCTCAAAAGTGGTGGATTACATTCGTCGCTACTTCATCGCTAAGCAATTCTTAGAAGTTGAAACGCCGATGATGCAAACTATACCTGGTGGTGCTACAGCACGCCCGTTTATGACGCACCATAATGCGTTAGACATGCAGTTGTATTTGCGCATAGCGCCAGAGCTGTACTTAAAACGTCTGGTTGTTGGTGGTTTTGAAAAAGTATTTGAAATTAACCGTAATTTCCGTAACGAAGGGCTGTCGACACGGCATAACCCTGAGTTCACCATGCTTGAGTTTTACTGGGCTTACGCAGATTACAATGACCTGATGGACCTCACCGAAGACATGCTACGCGGCATGACCAAGGAAATTTTGGGCTCAGCGCAATTTGAAAGCGAAGGCGTGCAGTACGACTTCAGCAAGCCATTTACCCGGATGACGGTTAAAGAAGCCATTTTAGAACATTTGCCAACAGCAACCGATGACCAGTTAAATAGCCTTGAGCGCGCCACCGAGTTGGCGGAGTCATTGGGTATTAAAGTGAAGTCGAATTGGGGCTTAGGCAAAGTTCAAATTGAAATATTTGAAGAAGTTGCTGAACACAAGCTTATTCAACCTACGTTTATAACCGCATACCCAGCTGAAGTATCACCGTTGGCGCGCCGTAACGACAATGACCCGTTTATTACCGACCGGTTTGAGTTCTTTGTCGGTGGTCGCGGATTAGCAAATGGCTTCTCGGAGCTAAACGACGCAGAAGACCAAGCTGAGCGCTTCCGTGAACAGGTACAGCAAAAAGAAGCGGGCGATGACGAAGCCATGTTTTTTGATGACGACTACGTCACTGCACTTGAGCATGGTTTGCCGCCAACAGCAGGCGAGGGCATAGGTATTGATCGGTTAGTGATGTTGTTGACGGACTCGCCGTCAATTCGTGATGTGTTGTTGTTTCCACACATGCGTCCGAAGAAAAGCTAAGACGATATTAGCTATTGGATATTAGATATTAGAGGCCCGGCTTTTGCCGGGCTTTTTAATAACGATTAACGAGTAACGAATAACGGTTACTGTGTGAGGGCTTGAAGAATATCGGCAAGCAATTCGTCTTTGTCTTCTATGCCTGCTGACAAGCGCAGTAAATCTGGTGGGCAGGGCGTGCCAGCGCCTTCTACGCTGGCGCGATGTTCAATGAGGCTTTCCACGCCGCCAAGAGATGTAGCGCGTTTCCACAGCTTGGTGTTGGCAGCGACGTGAACAGCTGCTTGTTCGCCACCTTGTACGCGAATGGAAAACATGCCGCCATAGCCGTTGTGCATTTGTTTTTTTGCTACTTCGTGGCCACTAAAGCTTGGCAAGCCAGGGTACAGCACTTCGATTATTTGTGGGTGCTGTTCAAGTTGTTCTGCTAAAAACATGGCGTTAACGCAGCTTTCGCGCACGCGTAAATGCATGGTCCGCATGCCACGTAATAGTTGCGCGGCATCATGTGGGCTTGGCACGGCACCGCCTTGAGCTCGCACCGCTCGAATACGTTGCCAATAATCGCTGTCTTGCTTGGTAATGAGCGCACCGGCAATGACGTCTGAGTGCCCGTTCAAGTATTTGGTGGCCGAGTGCATGACAATATCGGCGCCGATAGTTAAGGGTTGCGTGAGTAGTGGAGTGGCGCAGGTAGAGTCGACCGCAACAAATGCACCGGCTTGCTTGGCTAACGCACTAATTTCGTTAATGTCACTAATGGTCCACATTGGGTTGCCCGGGGTTTCTAACCATACCAGCTTAGTTTTGCCCGGCTGTAACGCTTTATTCACTTCGCTTAACTGGGTCATGTCGATAAATTCGATGACTAAGCCCCAATCGGTGGCAAAGTTCAGTAGCCAGTTGCGTAGTGCCCAATACATAACTTTTGGTGCTAACACATGGTCGCCCGGGCGAAGCCCTTGAAAAACCGCTGTGGCGGCGGCCATGCCAGACCCAAATAAAAGTGCCTGGTGGCCTTGTTCCAGTTGGCATAAAAGCTCTTCAACCGGTTTATAGGTTGGGTTATCTGCACGTGAATAGACATTCCCGGTTGGGTAGCTGTTGTCCTTACCGCGAATGTAGGTGGTTGCGACATGTATTGGCAACACCACCCCTTGGCTTTCTTGATCTATTTTTCCGAGGGCTTGGGCGAGTGCTGTCGCCGGGGTGTAAGGATAGGTTTTGTTGCTCATGCTAGGCTCTAAATAAGTAACGATTGCATTAGTATACGCTTATTTTAAGGTAAGAAAATGGCCATTAAAAAACGCACCCGAAGGTGCGCTTTTTCATCATTCGTCGTTATCTTTTTAGTCAGACAACGCGAGCGATTAACCGTGGTTATGGTTACCGTCAGCGTGCACATGACCGTGGTCCAATTCACTTGGATCAGCGTCACGTACTTCAACAACTTCTACGTCAAAGTTTAACGCAGTGCCGGCTAGCGGGTGGTTACCATCAACAGTTACTTCGTCGTCGTTCACATCAACGATCATCACAGATTGCTCACCTGCGTCTGTGCTGGCGCGGAACTGCATGCCAACAGCAACTTCGTTATCACCGAATAAGCTGCGTGATACAGTTTGAATTAAACCTTCATGACGCTCGCCGTACGCGTCAGCTGGTTGAATTTCAGCTTCAAATTTGTCGCCAGTGGCTTTTCCGTCAAGAGCATTCTCAAGACCTTTGATCAACATGCCGCGACCAAAGATAAACTGCAGCGGCTGACCTTCTTTTGATTGATCCAGAACTTGGCCTTCAGCAGTTTTCACGGTGTAGTGAATTCCTACAACTTTGTCCTGGCTAATAGTTTGACTCATGATTCATCCAATTTATAAGGCAGTGGGTAAATTTCCAAAAGACTCGCGTCATCATCTTTTACACGCAGTTTTGTGTCTGCTTCAATATCGTTCGGCAGCACCACTAACATGCTCAATTGATTGTCAGCACGGCTCACTGCGTTAATTACCGTGCCGGCTCGTCGCCAGTTTTCGCCAAGCTGTTGTTCTACGGTAGCGCCCGCTGCAACAGGTTTACCTTGGCCCACTAAACGAAACATAGCCCGCTTCTGCTTGCCCAGATACTTCATCCGAGCGATGGTCTCTTGGCCGATATAACACCCCTTGGTAAAACTAATGCCATTTAACGCCTGAACGTTCAGCATTTGGGGTACATACTCTAATAGTGTACCTGAAAGTAGGGTGGGTCGACCACGCTCAATTTCAAGTGCATGCCAGAGTGTTTGTTCTGAGTTGGTGGGAAAGCTATCGCGCTCGGTAACCAACAAGTACTGATCGGGGTGAACGCCCACAGTGAACACCACACCGTCGTCAAGCGCTGTAACCGCTTGCTGTGGCTCTGTATTTAAAGGTTGTTCACACCATTGCGCCATACGTTCTGGCGCTGCTGTACCAAATACCCCATACACATGGTATTTGTCACTGGCATCGACGATGTCGGTTTTGCTAAATACGCCAAATTTCTGTAACTGAGCCAAACTTGCGGCAATGGCGTCTTTATGTGACAGCAAAAGCACACTGTCACCGCAGCGACTGACAAACAAGGTACTCATGGCTTTACCTTTGTTGTCGCAGTGTGCTGCGAACAACCAGTGGTTAGCGCCGAGTTGTTTCATGTCACAGGTCAGCTGCCCCTGCAAAAATTCATCGGTTTGTGGGCCGGTTAGCTCAATAACACCGTAATCTGTTAAGGAAACGGTTACGTATTCTGGCTGAGCTTTGGTAAACTCTGTATCTAGCACAATGAACCTCGCTTTTTCATCGATACTCACCTAGATGGGGATGAAAAAGCATTATACAAGCCGTTTTAAGGACTCGCATGGAAAAGTTGCAACAAAATGCCGAATTGCTGACCAATAAAAACCGTCTGCGCTGGGCTTGCCGCCGCGGCATGCTTGAGCTTGATGTTTTATTCATGCCATTTGTAGAAGAAGCTTATGACGACCTAAATGCGCAGCAACAAGAAGCATTTCGGCGTTTATTAACCTGTGATGACCCGGATTTGTTTGCTTGGTTTATGGGCCACCAAAAGTGCCAAGACCCAGAGCTAGCCGGCATGGTTGACTACATTTTAAGCCGCGTGAAGGTTTAATATGTTGCTGCACATTAGTGTGCAGCCTTGGCGCTGGTTACGAGGCCCGGCCTCGGTGTGGGGCATTAATTGCCGCACCGGCGAATGGTTAGAATTAACCGCCGCAGAACCACACCCCTGGCAGCAACAACCGTTAAGTTGGGTCACTGCGTGGGGGGCTTTAGTTATTTTGTACGCGCCTCAGCAACCACGGCGGTGGGTGTGGTTGCCGAAAAGCTGGCTTGGGGATGCAAATTATCGTCGGTTAGCCCGATTTTTGCTGCGTTGGCGTCAAAATGCTCGGTAACGCTTCGGGTAATAACTCTGGGTAATCTAAATTATAATGCAACCCCCGGCTTTCGTGACGGGTCATGGCGCTGCGAACAATAAGCTCAGCCACTTGCACGAGGTTACGTAGCTCAAGCAAGTTATTGCTAACTTTGAAGTTACTGTAATACTCGTGAATTTCTTGCTGCAGCAGCTCGATGCGGCGCAATGCTCGTTGTAACCGCTTATCTGTACGCACAATTCCGACGTAGTCCCACATAAATAGGCGCAGCTCATGCCAGTTGTGCTGAATAATAACTTCTTCATCTGAGTTGCTTACTTGGCTTTCATCCCAGGCTGGAAGCTCTGTAGGCGCCGGGCAGCTCGCCACTTTGGCGATGATATCTTGCGCCGCTGAACGGGCAAAAACTAAGCATTCAAGTAGTGAGTTACTTGCCATGCGATTGGCGCCATGCAAACCGGTATAGGCAACTTCACCAATGGCGTACAAATTGGTGACGTCAGTGCGCGCGTGCAAATCAGTTTTCACACCGCCGCAGGTATAGTGCGCTGCAGGTACAACTGGCATGGGTTGTTGACTGATATCAATACCCAAACTGAGGCATTTCTCATAAATATTCGGGAAGTGTTCTTGAATGAAGGCTTTTGGCTTGTGCGAAATATCTAAAAACATGCAGTCGGCACCAAGGCGCTTCATTTCGAAGTCAATGGCTCGTGCCACCACGTCGCGTGGCGCTAATTCTGCGCTAGGGTGAAAGTCTGGCATAAAACGCGAGCCATCTGGACGGCGCAAAACTGCACCTTCACCACGTAATGCTTCGGTTAACAAAAATGACTGAGCATTGGGGTGAAACAAACAAGTCGGGTGAAACTGATTGAATTCCATATTGGCAACCCGACAACCCGCGCGCCAGGCCATTGCAATGCCATCGCCGCTAGCTACGTCTGGATTACTGGTGTACTGGTACACTTTGCTGGCACCACCGGTGCACAGTGCGACAAATTTTGCTGCCACAGTTTCGACGCGTTGTGTCACGCGGTTGAGAATATAAGCGCCATAACATTGTGGTGAGTCGCCACCTAAATGTTTATGGGTAATTAAGTCAATGGCATTTACACGCTCAACAATAGTGATGCTCGGATGCAATCGCGCTTGTTCTACCAATGTGGTTTGCACTGCGCGGCCGGTTGCATCTGCCGCATGTAGAATACGGCGGTGACTATGCCCGCCTTCTTGATTGAGGTGAAATTGACCATCACCGGAACGGTCAAAACCAACGCCTATATCAATAAGCCACTGTAAGCTCTCTTTGGCATGGCGTGTGGTAAACTCAACCGCTTGTTGCTCACACAACCCAGCACCTGCAATCAAGGTGTCTTCAATGTGGCTTTCAATGCTATCATTCTCGTCGAAAACGGCAGCGATACCGCCTTGTGCGTAATAAGTTGAGCCTTCTGTAAGAGGGCCTTTAGAGAGTACAATGACGTTAGCATGGTCAGCCAACTGCAAAGCTAAGGTTAAACCGGCAGCGCCGCTACCGATAATAAGTACATCACATTGATAATGAGCCATTTGTTCCATACATTATGTGGAAGTCATACAACGATTTTACTGATTTGAATTTTTTTTGCGAACTTTTTACTACAACGTCGGTCATACTTTGCAGTTGCACAGCGGGCCTGAAATCTGACGTAGCTAGGGGTTGAGGAGAATAGGCTCGGATGAGCGAACAAGAAACAGATAAAGCCCTGGTAGAACGAGTTCAACAGGGAGACCAGCGCGCCTTTGATTTGTTGGTAAAAAAGTATCAACACAAGGTCATGAGTTTAATCTCGCGTTACGTCAAACAACAGGCTGATGTGCCTGACGTGGCGCAAGAAACCTTTGTGAAAGCGTATCGTGCGTTGGCAAATTTTAGAGGCGATAGCGCCTTTTATACATGGCTCTATAGAATAGCCGTGAACACAGCAAAGAATTATTTAGTTGCACAAGGCCGCAAGCCACCAGCTAATGATGTTGATGCTGAAGAAGCGGAGTATTATGAGGGCAGTGGAGCACTGAAAGACAGTGCTTCGCCGGAAAGTTTATTGTTAACCGATGAAATTCGTAACGTCGTTATGAAAACCATCGAGGCATTACCGGAAGATTTACGACGTGCTATAACGCTGCGTGAAATTGACGGATTAGGCTACGAAGAAATAGCTATAGAAATGGATTGTCCTATTGGTACTGTACGGTCGCGAATTTTCCGCGCTCGTGAAGCTATAGACCAGCAGTTAAGACCGTTATTAGAGCGCTAAATAGAGATTGAGGATGCAATATGTCTGATCGTTTTAAACAGCAAGCTTCGGCGTTGTTAGATAACCATTTTAGGGATTCTGACGTCGATGCGGAACGTCCGTTTGATGCTGACTTGTCAGCGTTATTGGACGATCAACATGCCAAAGCAGCTTGGTCTCGTTATGCCTTAGTTGGACACATTATGCGTGGTGATGCGCAGGTGAACCAGCAGCTAGATATTAGCGTTGCAGTTGCGGCGCAAATTCAGCAGCAGGCACCTTTAACTAGCGCTACTGCAAACTCCAATGTAGTGCAGCCAAGCGCAAATCAAGGCGGGGCTCAAGCGCGCGCGGCATCGCGCTGGTTGAAGCCAGCTGGTAGCATTGCCATTGCGGCCAGTGTTGCTTTAGTCGCCGTGCTGTCAATTCAACAGCCAGTATTAGACGATACCCAGCCTACAGTTGAAACTCAGGTAGCCCCGGCGATTGTGACAAATCCATTCGGTGGTCGTAACCCGGTGAGTTATAACACTGTTATTGAACAGCAAGCACCTACGGAAGCTGAGTTAGCTCAACAGCGTCAATTATTGCAAACTTATATGATTGATCATCAGCGGCAAATTCAATTGTCTTTGCAGGCAAATGAACAAGTAACGGACGCAACTGTAGAAAAAACTGTAGAAGAGTCACCCAAGCAGAATGACTAAATATGTAGCCGCGATTGCCTTGTGGTTTGCTGCATTCGCGTCTTTTGCCGTACCGGCGCAAACCGATGAGCGTGCAGAACTTGCCGCAAATTTGGGCCAGCAATGGTTTAATCGCATGGCAGATGCGCTGCGTCACCTCGACTTCGAAGCCACCTTAGTACAAGCACAAGGGCACCGAGTGCAACCGTTGGTTTGGTTTCACGGTAGTTATGACCATGACACCGACCTTGAACTACTCATTTACTTAAACGGCGCCGATATGCGGGTGTTGCGTATAGGTGAGCAAAGTTACTATTATTCTGCTGGTGGAGCGCATGCTTACACCCTGCAATCGAATGTGACCTTTGGGCTTATTCCTCCTGCGTTCTACAATAGTTTTTCGAAGATTTCTCAGCACTATCAAATAATTGCCAGCGGCGGAATGCGCGTTACTGGGCGCAACGCACAATATTTGCGTTTAATTAGCCGCGATAATCATCGCTATCATTATGATTTGTGGGTTGACCGCGAAACCGGTATGTTATTGAAATTACAGATGATGACGCCACAAGGTGAGGTACTGGAGCAATTGCAATTAACTTCATTTTTAGTCACTAACGAGCTACCTGAACCTTTAATTGACCTTGGTAACTTTCAACAACCGCCGCGAATGTACGGCAACAATGACACCACACCGGTTAAGTTTGCCTTGCAACCAGATTGGCTTCCCGATGGCTTTAAGCAACGTATCGCCACGCACCGCGCCGTGCACGATACTCGGTTACCGACAGATTACTACCTGTATAGCGATGGTTTGACTGAAATTTCGGTTTACATTACTGAATCACAATTACAAAAATTACCGTCGTTAGCCCTACAAGGGCCAGACTCTATGGTGAATTTGCGGGTGAATGGCTACGCCGTAACTGTAGTCGGTAAGGTGCCAGCTGAAACATTACACTTAATAGCTGAGCGTACAGCTTTAAAACCGACCGTGGAAAGTGAAGAATGATTCGCGAGCTCGCTGAAATCGTGGCAGTAAATGACGATAGTCTGCAGGTTTCTACCGAATTAAAAACCGGTTGTGGTAGCTGTGCACAGCAATCAACTTGTGGTGCCGGTATTATTTCTAAAGCATTTTCTGATCGGCGCGCCGAGTTTTTAGTCAGAAAGCCCGAAGGTGAGTTTCGAGTAGGGCAAATGATTGAACTGTTGTTGCCAGAACAGGCACTGACGCAATTATCATTGATGCTTTATGGGCTGCCATTGCTGGCACTCATACTAACCGCTGTTGGTTTGGGTGAACTGGCTGGAGTTAGCGAGGGTTGGGTAATTATTACTGCCTTTATTAGCTTCGGTTTAAGCTTTTATGGGTTGAAACGTTGGTTGCATCACCGTGATGTACAAGTTAGTCAATTGTTGAGCGTGCAACAAATCGACTAATTTTGCCCGAAATTCTTTGTTCCTTTCCTCATAAATCAGTATGATCAGCGGTTAATTCTCTATTCCATTTGTTTTTGCGGGGGCATTAATGCCAGAAAAGGCGTTTAAGCAAACAAATATTCGCAATTTCTCAGTAATTGCGCACATTGATCATGGTAAATCGACCTTATCCGATCGTCTTATTCAACATTGCGGCGGCTTAACTGACCGCGAAATGGCCGAGCAGGTGCTCGACTCTATGGATCTTGAACGCGAGCGCGGTATTACCATTAAAGCGCAGAGCGTGACATTGCATTACACGGCGAAAGACGGTGAAACTTATCAGTTAAATTTTATTGATACACCAGGCCATGTCGACTTCTCTTATGAAGTATCGCGCAGCTTAGCCGGCTGTGAAGGGGCATTGTTGGTTGTTGATGCTGCTCAAGGTGTAGAAGCTCAAACCCTAGCCAACTGCTATACCGCTATTGAAATGGACTTAGAAGTAGTGCCGGTTTTGAATAAAATCGACTTACCACAAGCCGACCCAATGCGTGTGGCTGAAGAAATTGAAGACATTGTTGGTATTGAAGCCATTGATGCGGTTCAGTGTTCAGCTAAAACTGGGATTGGTATTGATGAAGTGCTTGAGCGTATTGTGCGGCAAATTCCGCCACCACAAGGTGACCCAGAAGCACCTTTGCAAGCTTTGATTATCGACTCCTGGTTTGATAACTATCAAGGCGTTGTGAGCTTGGTGCGGGTAAAGAATGGCGTCTTGCGCGCGGGCGACAAAATGAAAGTTATGTCGACAGGGCAAACATACCAAATTGATAAAGTAGGCTTTTTCTCGCCCAAACCAACGGAAACCGGCATTTTGCGTTGCGGCGAGGTAGGTTTCGTTATTGCTGGTATTAAAGAAATTCTCGGGGCGCCAGTAGGTGATACCTTAACCTTGGCCAAGCAGCCAGCACCGGCAGCGTTGCCAGGCTTTAAACGCGTGAAGCCTCAGGTATACGCAGGTATGTTCCCCATTTCGTCTGACGATTATGAGAACTTCCGTGATGCATTGGCAAAATTGTCACTCAATGATGCGTCATTATTTTATGAGCCTGAAAACTCGGCCGCACTTGGTTTTGGTTTCCGTGTCGGCTTTTTGGGTATGCTGCACATGGAAATTATTCAAGAGCGGCTTGAGCGCGAATATGACATTGACCTAATTACTACGGCACCAACGGTGGTGTACAAGGTAATCACCAAAGACGGCAAAGAGCATAAAGTTGATAACCCAGCGAACTTGCCGGCTGTAAATGACATTGAAACCATTTATGAACCGATTGTTGAAGCGAATATACTGGTTCCGCAAGAATTTTTAGGCAACGTGATCACGCTATGTGTTGATAAGCGTGGTGTACAGACCAAAATGGCTTATCACGGTAATCAAGTTGCGGTGACTTACGAGTTGCCAATGGCCGAAGTGGTGATGGACTTTTTTGATCGCTTGAAGTCGACCAGCCGTGGCTATGCGAGCTTGGATTACAACTTTAAGCGCTTCCAAGAAGCTGACATGGTGCGTGTTGACGTACTTATCAATGGCGACAAAGTTGACGCGTTGGCATTAATCACGCACCGTGATAATGCACAGGGACGGGGCCGTGAACTGGTAGATAAAATGCGCGAGTTAATTCCGCGACAGATGTTTGATATTGCGATTCAGGCCACTATCGGTACACACGTTATTGCTCGTTCAACCGTGAAACAGCTACGTAAAAACGTGACTGCTAAGTGTTACGGCGGTGACGTAAGCCGTAAGAAAAAGCTTTTGCAGAAACAAAAAGAGGGTAAGAAACGCATGAAGCAACTAGGGAATGTTGAAGTTCCTCAGGAAGCGTTTCTTGCGGTACTTAAAGTAGGAAAATAAAGACGACGTGCGCAAGGGAAAACACCGATAATGGCAAACTTTTATTCCATACTGTTAACGCTAGTGACGCTAGCGGCGGGATTAATTTGGTTGTATGACGCGAAATTTAAAAAGCCGCTTCGTACCGCCAAAATCGCAGAGGAAGAGCAGCGTTTACAGCAGCAGCTTGATGATGAAGCGCGAGAACGTCTTGCTCCTCAAGGTAGAATAGCTGAATTTGCACAGTCGGTTTTTCCAATTCTTTTTGTTATTTTAATTGTGCGCTCGTTTTTCTATGAGCCGTTTCGCATTCCGTCTGCTTCAATGATGCCGACCATGTTAGCGGGCGACTTTATTTTGGTGCAGAAATACAGTTACAGCCTACGTGATCCGTTATTCCGTCATGAGCTGTTTCGTACTGGTACCCCTGAACGTGGTGATATCGCCGTGTTCAAATATCCGTTGCAGCCAAATGTTGATTACATTAAGCGCATTATTGGCACCCCCGGTGACCGCATTATTTACCGCAACAAAACCCTGTATCTAGAACCTGCGTGTGTCGCGCAAGAAGCTGAATGCCCTAAAATGCAAGTGATTGCTCGTGATATGAAGCAGCAAGATGAAGTTTACTTTAGCCGCTCAACACCGCTAGTTCGTTATACCGAACAAATTGGCGACGTGACGCATGATATTTTAGTGGACCCAACAGTTGCTCCGCGCACCGCTTATTTTTACCAACAATCAGGAACTGCTCCCGACGAGTGGATAGTGCCACAAGGGCAATATTTCTTCATGGGCGATAACCGTGATAACTCTGAGGATAGTCGCTACTGGGGGTTTGTTCCCCATGACAACTTGGTTGGACGGGCAACATTTATTTGGATGAGTTTTGAAATGGATCGTGATGCCAACAGTTTGTTACCACAATGGGTACCAACTGGTATACGTTGGCACCGATTGGGCAGCGTGGAGTAAGTTGTGAGTTTACCCAAACCGCCGGCGCAACAACTGGAAAAAGCTTTTGGTTATACGTTTAGTAACCGCGAGTTGTTGCAACAGGCTTTAACGCATCGTAGCGCGGCTGCAGTGCATAACGAGCGCTTGGAGTTTCTGGGCGACTCGGTGCTCGGTATTATCATTAGTGAAGCACTGTTTGAGAAGTTTCCAAATATTGACGAAGGCGACTTAAGCCGTATGCGAGCTACTTTAGTTTGCGGCAAAAGCTTGGCAAAGCTAGCGCAGAAGTTTGAGCTTGGGAAATTTTTAGTGTTAGGCCCAGGAGAAATGAAAAGCGGCGGGCATCGCCGAGAGTCAATTCTAGCTGATGCGGTGGAAGCATTGCTTGGTGCCATGTATTTAGAAAGTGACTTGGTAACATGTCGTGAAGTGGTGTTAGCTTGGTACGCGAAACAACTTGATAGTATCAAGCCTGGTGCAAGCCACAAAGACCCTAAAACGCGGCTGCAGGAATATTTACAGGGCCGTCAATGTGCACTTCCGGTGTATGAAGTAGTGGCCACTCAGGGCCAAGCACACAATCAACAATTTACGGTAAGTTGCCAAGTAGAAGGTATTGCAGAACTCATTCGCGGTACCGGTACCAGTAGACGCAAAGCCGAACAGAAAGCGGCAACCGACGCACTGGCGCAGCTTCTCGAACAGGATAAAACCTCATGACCGATTTAAATATCGATGAAAATATGAGCTCAGCGTCGGCTTTTGTGGCGATAGTTGGGCGACCCAATGTGGGTAAATCAACCTTGTTGAACCGCATTTTGGGGCAAAAAATTAGTATCACTTCGAGTAAGCCACAAACTACTCGACACCGTATTCTTGGCATTGAAACTGAAGGCGATCGGCAAATTGTCTACGTTGACACGCCGGGCCTGCATAAAGATGAAAAGCGGGCCATTAACCGCTTGATGAACAGAGCCGCGTCAAGCTCACTTAGCGGTGTTGAAGTGATTTTGTTTGTGGTTGAAGCTGGCAAGTGGTCAAGCGATGACGATATGGTATTGACCAAACTGAAAAAAATGAGCAGCCCAGTTATTCTGGTGGTGAACAAAATTGATCAGTTTAAAGATAAAACCGAATTATTACCGTATTTACAAAAGTTATCCGAAAAACATACGTTTGCTGAAATTATTCCGTTGTCTGCAGAAACCGGTGCACAAGTAGATGCGCTGAGAACGTTAGTGCATAGCTATGCCAAGCCAGGCGTACACCATTTTCCAGAAGACTATGTGACAGACCGTTCACTGCGTTTTATGACCGCTGAAATTATTCGTGAAAAGCTGATGCGTTTTACCGGTGACGAGCTACCTTACAGCACGACCGTGGAGATTGAGCAGTTTAAAACGGCCGAGTCGGGCACCACTCATATTCATGCACTTATTTTGGTTGAACGAGACGGACAAAAGCGCATGGTTATTGGGGCCGGTGGTAGCAAACT
Source organism: Pseudidiomarina woesei (assembly GCF_001418345.1). GTDB lineage: Bacteria > Pseudomonadota > Gammaproteobacteria > Enterobacterales > Alteromonadaceae > Pseudidiomarina > Pseudidiomarina woesei. Next base: position 327,730 of record NZ_LIPW01000001.1, on the reverse strand, counting down.
AAAAACCATTGGTACTGAAGCGCGGCGTGATATTGAACCGCTCGTAGGTGGCAAAGTGCACTTACAACTCTGGGTAAAAGTGAAGTCGGGCTGGGCTGATGATGAACGCGCTTTGCGCAGCTTAGGTTACGGCGAGGACTAAGCCATGGAACCGGCGTTTGTACTGCATCGCTGGCCCTACCAAGATAGCAGCTTGTTGGTGGAACTACTGAGTGCACAGCAAGGGCGTTTTCGGGTTATTGCCAAAGGGGCTAAACGGCCGAAAAGTAAGTGGCGCAGTATTTTGCAACCTTTTACGCCACTTGTGGTGCAGGCCAAAGGGCGCGGTGATTTACTCACGCTTAGCGCCGCCGAAGCTAGCGAGCCAGCCATGAACTTACAAGGCCACGCGTTATATAGTGGCTTTTACGTGAATGAGCTTGTACAACGCCTTACCACACCTCATCAAGCAATCGACGAGCTGTTTCATGACTACCACGAAACCCTGAACATGTTGGCGAAAACAAGCCATGTGGAGCCGGTACTGCGGCGTTTTGAATGGCAACTGCTGTGTCATTTAGGGCATGGGTTTGATTGGCATGCCGATGATCAGCAACAACCTTTTTTACCGGAACAGACGTATCACTTTAAGCCCGAACGGGGTTTTATTTTGGCAGCCCAGAGTAGCTTTCAAAATAGTACGGCTGAAACGCCCTTAACCCCTTATGCAACCGGTGAATTTTTAATGACAGGCGCAGATATAACACGCATTGCAGCGTTTGAGCAGCTTGATCAGCGCCTGCTAAACTTACTTAAACGTATTATGCGATCTGCGCTGCAGCCTTATTTAGGTGATAAGCCGCTGCGTAGTCGCCAACTCTTTACCCAATTTAAGGACAAATCATGACGCATTCTGCAGATATTGGCCCCATTTTATTAGGTGTAAACATTGATCATGTGGCAACCGTGCGTAATGCCCGTGGGGTGAGCTATCCAGACCCAGTGACAGCGGCTGCAGTTGCTGAACAAGCGGGTGCTGACGGCATTACTGTGCATTTGCGTGAAGACCGTCGGCATATTGTTGACCGTGACGTTGAAATTTTGGCGCAAACGCTACAAACCCGAATGAATTTAGAAATGGCGGTGACTGACGAGATGCTAGCGATTGCGAGCCGTATCAAGCCCGCCTATTGCTGTTTGGTACCGGAAAAACGCGAAGAGCTCACCACCGAGGGGGGGCTTGATGTCGCTGGGCAGCAAGACAAAATTAAAGCAGCGGTAAGTCAGTTGGCTGAACACGATATTGCGACGAGTTTGTTTATTGATGCCGATAAACGCCAAATTGATGCTGCGGTTGCCTGTGGGGCGCCAATTATTGAGCTGCACACCGGGCATTACGCTGAACAAACCAATGAACAACAGCAGCAGTTAGCTTTGGCCCAGTTGCGAGACGCTGCCGAATATGCCCAAGCTGCCGGCTTACAAGTTAACGCTGGGCATGGTTTGCATTACTTTAACACCGCCGCTATTGCTGCTATTCCGCAGTTGGTGGAACTGAATATAGGCCATGCGATTATTGCCCGCGCAGTATTAGTGGGCCTTGAGCAAGCAATACGTGACATGAAAGCTATTATGCAGCAGGCGCGCCTACAAGTGCAGCAACAAGGTCGCTAGCCCATGGCGCAAATTTATAAACCACAGCCGCGCCAAGCAAAAAATAAACCAGTATTGGCGCAAACTGTGGTAGGGCTTGATCACCAGGGGCGTGGAGTTATTCGTACGCCACAAGGCGTGCGTTTTGTGGCCAATGCGTTACCGGGTGAAACCGTTAACGTGATGGTTGATGGTAAGTACACGGCGAGTTTGCTTAAGGTTTTAGAGCCCAGCGCGCACCGTGAGAAACCACCTTGTGACTATTATCAAAGTTGCGGTGGTTGTGATTTTCAACATCTCGAGCTCACCGCACAGGTAACTCACAAACAGCAAACCGTGCAAGAAATGCTACGTAAGTTTGCAGGTATTGAAGCGCAAGCCTGGTTAACACCGTTGCAGGCTGATGCTTGGCATTATCGCCGTAGAGCTCGTTTAGCCGTGCACTTTGATCGCAAACGTCAGCAGTTAACGCTCGGTTTTCGGGCATCGCAAAGTAAGCGAATTGTAGCTATCGACAGTTGTTTAACGTTGGCACAGCCGTTAAATAAGCTGTTAAAGCCCTTACGAGATTTAGTGGCTAACCTGGCATTAGCCAAGCACTTAGGCCATGTTGAACTGATTGAGTTTGCCCAGCAGCCAGTGGTGTTGCTGCGTATAGCAACTCGCATAGAGCAATCTGACAGAACTCAATTAGAAGTTTTTGCAGAAGCGAACAATGTTGCCGTGTGGTTGGCCTACGAACACAGTGTTGAACCGTTGGTAGCAACGCAAATTTTACCTCAATACCATACCGATGGTGCCATGCTAAGTTGCCAGCCAACCGACTTTATTCAAAGCCATCGGCAGTTAGGGCAGACCATGGTAGCGCAAGCGCTAGCATGGTTAGATGTTCAAGTTAACGAGCCGGTGATTGAGTTGTTTGCCGGTAGTGGTCATTTCACCATTCCATTGGCTCAAGCTGGTGCCAAAGTGACAGCCATTGAGGGGGTTATCTCTATGGTTGAGCAGTTGCAACACAACGCAACTGCAAATGGCGTTGCGGTTGACGCTTTTTGTGCCAACCTAGAGCAGCCGTGGCCGCAACAAAGTTGGGGCGGGAAAACATATAAAAAAGCACTGTTAGACCCTGCGCGCGCCGGAGCGGCTATGGCAGTTGAAGAAATAGCGAAACGTAATATTGCTCGTATTGTGTATGTTTCTTGTGCCCCCGACACGCTAGCTCGTGACGCAGCAACCCTGAAAGCACATGGATATGCATTAAAACGGGCTCAAGTTATTGACATGTTTCCGCAGACCCATCACATTGAGGTAATCACACTTTTCGAACGGGAGTAACACAGTGGTTTGGGTGCGAAGTACGCATGTTGATAAACCGCATCAACAAGGCGATTGGCTAGCGGAATTAAGCTCAGAAACGCGACGCGAGGAATTGCGAGCGCATGCCGAACGCCTAAAAGCGTTATGTGACAATGCCCAAAAACCACAGCTATTGGTTAAAGGCGAAGAAATGGTCGAAATTCTTATCGGCCTAAACCTTGATCAAGAGTCGTTAGTTGCCGCCTTATATAGCCCCGCCTACGAGGCTGCTCTGCTAGATAGTGAACAAGCATTATCGTGGGGTGGCAAAAGCCTACCGATTTTATTAGAAGCTGTGCAAAATATGCAGACCATTAGCGCGCTGCAGCACTTTCAACACGGCAAACCCAGCTTAGTCCAAATTGACAACGTACGGCGTATGTTACTGGCCATGGTGACTGATGTGCGTGCGGTGTTAGTGAAACTTGCTGAGCGTATTTGTTTTTTGCGTGAGGTAAAAACTCTCGACGAAGAAACACGGGTATTAGCCGCCAAAGAATGTAATGAAATTTACGCACCGCTCGCGAACCGTCTTGGTATTGGTCAGCTTAAGTGGGAATTGGAAGATCTTGCCTTTCGCTATTTACACCCAACCACTTATAAAGCCATTGCTAGCCAATTGCATGAGCGCCGTATTGACCGCGAAAACTACATTCAAAATTTTGTCGGTGGCCTGCAACAGGCGCTTGATGCAGAAGGGGTGAAAGCCACCGTTTATGGGCGCCCTAAGCATATTTATTCTATCTGGCGAAAAATGCAGAAAAAGCATTTAAATTTTGAGCAACTGTTTGATATTCGCGCGGTGCGCATTATTACTGAATCGCTGAAAGACTGTTACGGCGCATTAGGCGTGGTACATAGCTTATGGCGCCACATTGCGTCAGAATTTGATGACTACATTGCGACGCCCAAAGCCAACGGTTACCAGTCAATACACACGGTTGTGTTAGGCCCAGAAGACAAGCACGTTGAAATACAAATTCGTACCCAAGCCATGCATGACGATGCCGAGCTAGGTGTGGCCGCGCATTGGATGTACAAAGAGGGTAGCGCGACTGGCAAAGGGTCAGGGTTTGAAGAAAAAATCGCATGGCTGCGTAAACTGCTGGCTTGGCACGACGATATGGCTGGCAATGATGGTTTAGTTGAGGAAATTCGCTCACAGGTATTTGAAGACCGCGTGTATGTGTTTACCCCTAAAGGCGAAGTCATCGACCTGCCAAGTGGCGCCACGCCGTTAGATTTTGCTTATTACATTCATTCGCAAGTTGGGCATCGTTGTGTTGGGGCAAAAGTAGATGGTCATATTGTGCCATTCACCTACACGCTAAAAAACGGCGAACGGGTTGAAATTTTAACTCAGAAAAACGTACAACCACGCCGCGACTGGTTAAATCCGGCCAATGGCTATCTACAAACGCCGCGTGCACGAAGCAAGGTGGTGGCTTATTTCAAGAAACTTGATCGCGAGAAAAACGCCAAAGCCGGCCGTGAGTTACTAGAAACCGAGCTTAATAAAATTCAGGTGCCGTTAAGCCAAGCAGAGTCTGTGCTTGAACGCTTTAACATGGTGCACTTAGATGATTTGCTCGCGGCAATAGGGGCTGGTGATGTGCGGCTGCATCAGGTTGTTAACCAGTTGAAGCCAGCAGATGACAATGCTGCTGAGCGTATTGAACGACTAACCGCCAAAGCGCCTAAAGCAGGCAAAAGCCGTAGTGGCAAGCAAAGCGACGTTACCGTTGAAGGAATTGGTAACCTACTGGTGCAATTTGCCAAGTGTTGCCAACCTGTGCCCGGTGATACAATTCTTGGGTTTGTTACACAAGGTCGCGGTGTGTCTGTGCATCGACGCGACTGCGAGCAATTAATACACTTGTTAGAACAGCACCCGGAACGCGCGTTGGCGGTTAGTTGGAGCCAACAAAAACGCGGTAATTATCGCGTTAATTTACGTATAGACGCCGACGATCGTCATGGTTTGTTGCATGACATAACAAGTGTTCTGGCGAACGAAAAAGTCAATGTAGCGCAGCTTGACTCACATTCAGATGCAGCCACGCGCCAGGCCCGGCTAGCGGTGGGAATAGTGGTTGCAGACACTGAAAATTTACAACGTTTGGTGAATCGCCTTGGGCAAGTAAAAGGCGTTCATAAAGTCGAGAGAATAACGCAATGAGCCGTAGCAACTTCAGTGGAACCGAAGCTTTAATTAATGTCATGCAGCGTTTACGTGATCCCAACGGCGGTTGCCCGTGGGACCTGAAGCAGACCATGACAAGTTTAATTCCATATACCATTGAAGAAGCGTATGAAGTGGCGGCGGCAATTACCGAAGGTAACCCTGAGGAAATTAAAGACGAGTTAGGCGACTTGCTTTTTCAGGTGGTGTTTTACGGGCAATTGGCGGCTGAACAGCAACAATTTACTTTTGATCAGATTGCGCAACATACGGCCGACAAGCTTATTCGGCGCCACCCGCACGTGTTCGGGAGCAGCACTACACAAACCGATGAAGAAATAAAAACGCAATGGGAGCAGATAAAAGCCGAGGAAAGAGCGGCAAAAGACTCCTCTGGCAGTGTTTTTCACGGTATCCCGGATAATCTACCAAGTATTTTAATGGCGCAAAAATTACAAAAACGTGCCGCCAACGTTGGTTTTGATTGGCCAACTATCGCCCCTGTGATGGCAAAAATTCGGGAAGAAATTGCAGAAGTTGAAGAAGAGCTCACTAAATCAGAGCGTGATCAACAAGCTTTAGAAGCCGAAATTGGCGATGTGTTGTTTGCGGTGGTGAATTTAGCGCGCCATGCACAGGTAAACCCTGAACACGCATTGCGCCGCACCAACGTCAAATTTAAACAACGTTTTCAAGCTATAGAAAAACGCCTAGCACAAAATGACCAGCAACCGGCGCAATTATCATTAGACGAGTTAGAAGCGCATTGGCAAGCTGTAAAAGTTGAGGATTAGCGAAAATCACACGGCTTTACGTGATTTTAAATTGTCGGATTGCAGTGCTTCGGGTATACTGTTTTCCCGTCTTGAAGCAAATCCCTTTTAACCTGACGACTTAGGTTTCGCATGACAACTAATTATATTTTCGTCACCGGCGGTGTTGTATCTTCGCTGGGCAAAGGCATTGCTGCAGCTTCTTTGGCGGCAATTCTTGAAGCTCGTGGCCTTAAGGTTACGATTCTTAAACTCGACCCTTATATTAACGTCGACCCAGGCACCATGAGCCCCATTCAGCACGGTGAAGTATTCGTGACTGAAGACGGCGCTGAAACCGACCTTGATTTAGGTCATTACGAGCGCTTTATTCGCACCCGAATGACTAAAAAGAACAACTTTACTGCCGGCCGTGTGTACGAAGATATTATTCGTCGCGAGCGCCGTGGTGAATTCCTTGGTGCAACCATTCAGGTTATTCCGCACATTACCAACGAAATTAAACGCCGTATTGTTGACGGCGGTGAAGGTTACGATATTGCCATTATTGAAATTGGCGGTACCGTGGGCGATATTGAGTCGCAGCCGTTTTTGGAAGCCATTCGCCAGTTGGGCACCGAAGTAGGGCGCGATCGCACCTTGTTCATGCACCTAACCTTGGTACCGTTTTTAGGTGCGGCGGGCGAAGTGAAAACCAAGCCAACTCAGCACTCGGTAAAAGAGCTGCGCTCAATTGGTATTCAGCCAGATATTTTAGTGTGTCGCTCTGACCGCGCATTACCGGCCAATGAAAGGTCGAAAATTGCGTTATTTACCAACGTGGAAGAAAAAGCCGTAATAGGTTTGAAAGACGTTGATAGTATTTACAAAATTCCAGCCATTTTGAAGTCACAAGGCCTCGATGAAATTGTGGTACATCGTTTCCGCTTGGACTGCCCAGAAGCTGATTTGTCTGAATGGGAGCAAGTGTTGTATCAAGAATCAAATCCAAGCGGCGAAGTGACTATTGGGTTTGTCGGTAAATACATTGAGCTACCCGATGCTTATAAGTCAGTTAACGAGTCACTGGCGCATGCTGGTTTAAAAAATCGTTTAACCGTGAATATTCGCTATATTGATGCGCAAGACGTCGAAACCAAAGGCGTCGCCAAGTTGGCTGATGTGGATGCGATTATTGTTCCAGGTGGCTTTGGCGAGCGTGGCATTCAAGGTAAAATCATGGCCGCTCAGTATGCCCGCGAAAACAATATTCCGTACCTGGGAATATGTTTAGGTATGCAAATTGCGTTAATTGAATATGCCCGTAACGTGGCTGGCTTAGCCGGAGCCAATAGTACCGAGTTTAACGACAAAGCCGAGCACCCTGTGGTGGGTTTGATCACTGAGTGGATGGACGCGAAAGGGCAAAAAGAAATGCGCGACCAAAGTTCAGATCTCGGCGGTACCATGCGTTTAGGCGCACAGCCATGCAACTTGGTGAAAGGCACCAAAGCACGTGCGTTATATGGCAAAGATGTGATTCAAGAACGCCATCGTCACCGTTACGAAGTGAATGGTCATTACGTTGAGCAGCTTGAGCAAGCCGGCTTGAAAATTTCCGGTTGGTCACATGACAATCGCTTGGTCGAAATTATTGAAATTCCGAATCATCCTTGGTTTGTTGCGGCGCAATTCCACCCGGAATTCACTTCAACCCCGCGTGATGGTCATCCGTTATTCCGTGGCTTTATTGAAGCCGCTGGTATTTATCAAAAGCAGCGTCGCGCTTAAGCGCCGCGTGTATTAACAGGAGTATTTTAGTCTCATGGCAGCAATTAAGAACATTGTAGCTCGTGAAATCATGGACTCACGTGGCAACCCAACTGTTGAAGCCGATGTGTTTTTGGATAATGGCCACTGGGGCCGTGCGGCAGCACCAAGTGGCGCATCAACCGGTTCGCGCGAAGCCCTTGAGTTGCGTGACGGAGATAAATCACGTTACCTAGGTAAAGGCGTTGAGAAAGCCGTTGCCAATATTCACGACAGCATTGCACCGGCATTACAAGGCGTGGACGCAACGGATCAAGCTCGCGTTGATCACATTATGCTAGAACTTGATGGCACCGAAAATAAAGAAAAACTCGGTGCAAATGCAATTCTGGCCGTATCGCTAGCGGCCGCCAAGGCAGCAGCAAGCAGTAAAGGCATGCCATTATACGCACACATTGCTGAATTAAATGGCACCGCAGGCCAATTCAGCATGCCATTGCCTATGATGAATATTCTTAATGGTGGCGAACACGCAGACAATAACGTTGATATTCAAGAGTTTATGATTCAGCCAGTGGGTGCACCAAGCTTCCGTGAAGCGTTGCGTATGGGCGCTGAAGTATTCCACGCGTTGAAAAAAGTATTGCAAGCTCGTGGCCTTAGCACCGCGGTTGGCGACGAGGGCGGTTTTGCCCCAAATTTGGCGAGCAATGAAGAAGCTTTGGCGGTTATTGTTGAAGCGGTAGAAAAAGCTGGTTACCGCATGGGCGACGACATTACCTTAGCGCTTGATTGTGCGGCATCGGAGTTTTATCGCGATGGTCAATACAGCTTAAGCGGTGAAGGTAAATCATTTGACGCTGCAGGTTTCGCTGAATACCTTGATGGCTTGTGTCAACGTTACCCAATTATCTCTATTGAAGATGGTTTAGATGAAAGTGATTGGGACGGTTGGAAAGTGCTGACCGATCGTTTAGGCGAACGCGTTCAGTTGGTCGGTGACGATTTGTTTGTAACCAACACCAAAATTTTGAAACGTGGCATTGAGCAGGGTATCGGCAATTCAATTTTGATCAAGTTTAACCAAATCGGTAGCCTGTCAGAAACCTTAGCCGCTATTCGTATGGCCCGGGAAGCTGGCTTTACGGCAGTTATTTCGCATCGCTCTGGCGAAACTGAAGACGCGACCATTGCCGACTTGGCGGTAGGTACCGCCGCGGGTCAAATTAAAACGGGCTCACTGTGTCGTTCAGATCGTGTAGCTAAGTACAACCAGTTATTGCGTATTGAAGCCGAATTGAACGGCGAAGCGCCATATCGCGGTCGTGCTGAAGTTAATGCAAAATAAGCGCTGCGCTAACTAGGTCGCCACCATGACACAGCAAGGCGATATTTTTCAGCAGCTCACGTCTACCACGAGTGTAGGCGTGAGCTCTGCTGCATTTGCAGAGCTGTGCACTGCGTTATACGAACGCGAGTTAAGCTTGCTTGCGCACCAACCTCAGGTTTCGACAGGCTTACTGCAGCGACGGTTACAAAGCCTACCTTATCATGTCAAAAATGCCGCTCGGGGAATGCTTGAAAACGAGGCGCCATATACACTGGATATTCAAAATGCCAGTTGGCAGACACCGCAAAAGCGTCAATTAGCGATTAGTTCTACCCAACCCGCAAAATTACAGAAGTGGCTTGGCCGCCAAGCTAGACTTGGTGATACTGTGCCAATTTTTGACTTGCGAGGGCCAATTCATCTGGCTCGCTTAGACTCGATAGACCGCATTGATAGAGAACAGCAGCGCGTGCATTGTAATATGCATGGTTGGTTTGATTTTAGTGGTCGATGCATAGAGCCAGTAGGCGAACATTCAACTGGTTCATCACAAAACGACAAGTTGTGGTTGTTAAAACCAGATAGCAGCAACTTAGCGCCGGCATTTTGTGGGCATCAATGGAACCACAAAGGTAAGGTTGATCCACGAACGTTGTCGTTACGTGAAGTTCTTTTAGCTACCACAGTCGATTTTTAAACATAGGTGCTATTTGGGGTGAAGTAGTGAAAGGTTAAAACGCTCCCCAAAAGGCAATGGCACTTGCAACCATCACCAAAATCAAACTGATTTTTCGGAATAAAAGCTCTGATAAATAGCCACTAACCTTATGGCCAAGCCAAGCACCACTAATAGCGCCAACCAGTAAGCTAGCTAATAGAGTGAGCTGTTCGAGTTGATAACGCCCTTGAACGCCAAACGAAATGATGTTTGTTACTGCTAACGCCCAAAAAAATACGGTGAGGGTGGCGCGAAAGGCGAGGCGTTCAAGGCCATTGCCAGTAAGAAATAACACTACGGGTGGGCCGCCAAGGGTCAGAGCACCATTACTAAAACCTGCCAGTAGCCCAGTCATTGTTTGTAATGGTGCCCCACTTTGATGACGCCATTGCAGACCAAACCAAAATAATACGGCCACTAAAAATATCATGATAGCCATAGCCATTTGCAGCCAATCAAGCCGCATGTACGCCAGTAAATAATTGCCCATTAATGTGCCGATTATTCCACTGAGTAATAATGCGCGCCACTGCTTGAAGCGAACGTGATGGCGAAGAGCCCAAGCTAGGTAGGTTGCCATGACAAAATTAACCACTGACAAGGTTGGGGTAATAACGGTTAGCGGTAACAATAAGGTCAACAAAGGAACTGCGATTAAGCCAGAGCCAAACCCTGTAATTCCTTGTAGGCAAGCACCAAGAAACATAATGGCAATAATAATTAGGTATTCCATAACCGCTCGTGTTATTTGTCGTTGGGCTTTGTGGCAAAGGTCGATATACTAGCAGAATCGTCACGCCAATTTATAATAAACAACGACGGTCACTGAGAAAAGCTTTGGGGTACACATGCGACTTCTAAAAGTACTGTTTATTGTTGCGCTAGTTGCACTGCAATATCGCCTTTGGTTTGGTAAGAATAGCTTACCGGATTATTGGGCGCTGCAGTCTGATGTACAACGTCAGGCTGAGACAAATCAACGCCTAGAACAACGTAATTATGTATTAAAAGCCGACATTACTGATTTGCGTGACGGACAGGTGGCGCTTGAAGAGCGTGCACGTAATGAACTTGGGCTAATTAAAGAGCGCGAGACGTTTTTTCGCCTTGTTCCTGTTAAACAATCAACGAATGACTAAAGACAATGGATAAGCAATCCAGCCTAGCTGCTGTAATTCCTGCTGCAGGAATTGGCAGCCGTATGCAGCTTACGACCCCAAAACAATATTTAACCATTGCCGGACAAACCGTATTGCAACATAGTGTTGCTGCACTTGCGCGCGACCCCCGTGTTGCGCGAATTATTATAGCCATTGCCAAAGCAGATCAACATGCACAGCAACTGCATTTCTCTGTCGATGTGCCTATCACTTGGGTTACAGGCGGCGCTACACGTGCTGCGTCCGTGGCAGCGGGAGTGCACAAGGCAAGGCAATTAGGTTATGACTTTGTGGCGGTGCACGACGCTGCGCGGCCCTGTTTGCAGGCTGATGAGTTATCGGCAGTAATCAGCGCCGGTATGCGTCATGCCGATGGCGCCTTGTTAGCTGTGCCTGTAGCGGACACGTTAAAACGAGCGCAAGATCAACAGGTGCAGGAAACTTTAGTTCGAGATAACCTCTGGCGCGCCCAAACACCACAAGTATTCGCTTGCGACAAATTGCTACGCGCGTTGTTAGAAGTGGGCGTAAATAATGCAGCAATTACTGACGAGGCATCAGCCATTGAGCTTGTCGGTGGGCACCCTCAATTAGTAACAGGGCGTTCAACCAATATCAAAATCACTCAGCCAGGCGATGAAGCCCTGGCAACACTGTTTTTAACCAATAGGAATATATGATGCGAATTGGTCACGGCTACGATGTGCATAAATTTGGGGGGCAGGGGCCACTTACATTAGGTGGAATTCATGTTCCCTATGCCGAAGGTTTGATTGCACACTCTGACGGCGATGTGATTTTGCACGCTGTTGCCGATGCTTTGCTTGGCGCTGTCGCACTTGGTGATATTGGCCAGCATTTTCCGGATACAGATGATACGTATGCCGGCGCTGATAGTGGCAAGCTGTTGCAGCATGTTTACAGCTTAGTGCTTGAAAAGGGCTTTGCTATAGGAAATCTTGATATCACTGTGGTTGCCCAAGCACCCAAACTTGCTGAGCATATTCCAGCAATGCGACAACGCATTGCGCAGTTGCTTAATACTAGTGATGACTTCATTAATGTCAAAGCGACCACTACCGAGAAACTTGGGTTTGTGGGGCGCAAAGAAGGCATTGGTTGCCATGCTGTGGTACTGGTGATGCCGGTGGTGCCTCGTGACTGAAGCTTATTTACATGGAAAGCCGAGTAGCGAAGGGGTTTTCAAAGCTAGCCCTGAAGACTTTCAAGTGACCGAAATTCTTGAATTGCCGATAACAGAGCCTAGTGAACAAGTTGGTGAACATCAGTGGCTTTGGGTTGAGAAAAAAGGCGCGAATACAGCTTTTGTGGCATCGCAACTGGCGGCATTTGCTGGGGTTAAAGAGCGCGATGTTAGCTATTCTGGGTTAAAAGACCGTCACGCAGTCACGTATCAATGGTTTTCCATACAGCTGCCGGGGCAGGCATTGCTAGACTGGACACAGTTGGAGCACCCAGAGTTCAAAGTGTTAACTGCAGCATTACAGCCCCGTAAATTAAAAACAGGCACTCACAAAGGCAATCATTTTGTGTTGCGAGTTCGCCATATTAATCAGCCGGATTCATTCGAAAAGCGTTGGCAAGCGATAGTCGCTGATGGTGTCCCCAATTACTTTGGTGCGCAACGTTTTGGCCATAACGGTCAAAATATTGAGCAAGCGAAGCGCTGGTTTAATGGCGAGTTAAAACGCCGACCAAGCCGTCACCAAAGTGGGCTGTACTTGTCAGCTGCACGTTCTTTTTTGTTCAATCAAATATTACATGAACGGCTTATTGCAAATCGATTGCAGCCAGAAGTAGGCGATGCGATGATGTTGCAGGGTAGCCAATCATTCTTCGTTGTAGAGTGCATTGATGATGAGCTGCAAGCGCGTTATGCCAGTGGCGACATTCAACTGACAGCGCCATTGCCAGGCAGTGGCCGGCAGCTGACTGCAGCTGGCGTTGCTGAATTCGAAGCCGCGGTGTGTGAACGTTACCCAGAGTTACACCAAGGGCTGCGTAAACAACGTCTTGATGAGGCTCGTCGTCCGTTATTGCTTAAGCTGCAAGCACCGCAAATGCGCTGGCTTACGGATGATTGTGCTGAGCTTGAGTTTTCGCTTGGGCGCGGTGCATTTGCGACCAGCGTACTGCGTGAACTTATTAACGATATCGCACGTGAAGAATAAATAGATGATGATTTAATACAAGGTAATCAAACTCATGATGAAGTTATTAGTCAGCAATGACGATGGTGTGCATGCGCCAGGCATTGAAGCTCTGTATTTACGACTAAAAGAAATTGCCCAGGTACGGGTTATCGCACCTGATCGAAATTGTAGCGGTGCAAGTAACTCATTAACGTTGCATAATCCTCTGCGCATGCAAAAATTACCCAACGGTTTTTACTCGCTTAACGGCACGCCAACAGATTGCGTGCATTTAGGTACGAACTCGCCGTTGGCCGATGACGTTGATTTAGTGGTTTCAGGTATAAATGACGGCCCTAATATGGGCGACGATGTTTTATATTCAGGTACAGTCGCAGCCGCTATGGAAGGGCGTTTTATGGGGTTACCAGCCATTGCGGTTTCGATGGGCGCGCACAACGATGAATTTTACGATACCGCAGCGCGAGTTGTAGCCGATGTGGTGAATCGCATGGCTGACCAACCGTTACGCCTCGATACCATATTAAATATTAATGTACCCGCTGTACCTTATGAACAGCTGAAAGGTTTTAAGGTGACGCGCCTAGGTCGCCGCCACCGGGCCGAGCGAATGGTGCAAAGTAAAGACCCATTTGGTCGTGATATTTTCTGGTACGGGCCTATTGGTGGACACCAAGATGACGCCGAAGGCACCGACTTTCACGCGGTACGCGAGGGGTATGTGTCAATCACTCCAATTAGTTTGGATATGACCGCGCGTAGCCATCAAGACACTTTATCCAGTTGGTTGGCTAGCACGACATCATGATTCAAAATTTTCAAGGAATGGCACGCAAGCTGACTGCAAAACTGCGTGCCGAAGGAATTTCTAATCCAGCGGTGTTGGCGGTCATTGAGTCAACCCCAAGGCATTTGTTTATGCCTGAATCATTAGCGCATAAAGCCTATGAGAATACTGCGTTACCAATAGGACAAGGGCAAACTATCAGCCAACCATTGATGGTTGCCTCCATGACCCAGTTATTGATGCAGCATGATTGCCATAAAGTGTTAGAAATAGGTACAGGCAGTGGCTATCAAACAGCTATTTTGGCACAGTTAGTTGACCAAGTTTTTTCGGTTGAGCGCATTGCTGAGTTGCAATACCAAGCTAAGCGCCGACTTAAAAAGCTTGATTTGCACAATGTCGCAATGCGCCATGGTGACGGCTGGCAAGGCTGGAAAACTAAAGGGCCATTTGATGGCATTATTGTAACCGCTGCGGCTAGTGAAATACCCCCCGCGTTGCTACAACAGCTTACTGACGGCGGAGTTATGGTGATTCCGGTAGGCACCACGTCGCAGCGACTTATTGTGGTGCGCCGCTTTGGAGATGAATTTGAACAAAAGGAGTTGGGCCAAGTGAAATTTGTGCCATTAGTGCCAGGGGCCACCGTATGAAAATTTTTGGTTGGCTATATGACAAAGTGCTGAGTTGGTCACAACATCGCAACGCACCAACTATTTTGGCTGGTTTGAGTTTTACCGAGTCGGTTGTTTTTCCCATCCCCCCCGATGTTATGTTAGCCCCAATGGCCATGACACAACCCCAAAAAGCCTGGCGTTTCGCCTTGATCACAACTATTGCATCGGTGATAGGTGGGGTTGCAGGTTATTGGCTTGGTTACTTCCTATTTGAACCTGTGGTATTGCCATTGGTTGAATGGGCGGGGTATCAAGAAAAGTTAGCGCGTGTAACCAGTTGGTTTCAGCTTTATGGCTTTTGGATTATTTTCATTGCTGGGTTCTCTCCGCTACCTTATAAATTATTCACCGTAACCGGCGGTATGTTAAGCGTTGCGTTTATACCTTTTGTGCTGGGCTCGTTAATTAGTCGTGGGTTACGGTTCTTCCTCGTCGCGTGGTTGCTCAAAACAGGTGGCCCAACAATGGCCGTAAAATTGCGCACCTACGTTGATCGTATTGGTTGGGGGGTGGTGATACTTGCCATCGTAGCCTATGTTTGGACGCGTTAATTTTTACCTGATTTTTACAACGCTGCTAACCCTTGTTTTATCGGGGTGTGCGCAACCGACTGAGCCGGCCCCGGTTACGCGATTATATAAAGGTAAGTCTATTCATGACTTTGAGCGGGCAAGCTTGGCTAGCTCGCAATATGAGGTTGAACAAGGCGACACGCTTTATTCTATCGCTTTTCGCGCGAATGTAGATGTGCGTGATGTGGCAAAATGGAACCAAATTCCAGCGCCTTACACTATTGTTCCGGGGCAAAAAATTAGTTTGCAAGCACCTGCAACTCGCCACACAGAAACCATTGCGTCACAAGCAAAGAAAGAGTATGTTGATAAACAAAATAAAAGCAAAGCTGTAACAGTAAAGCAACAGGCTCAATCCGCACGGGTAGTAAGTTCGCCACGTAAACCACCTGTGATAAATAAAAGCAGTGAGCCTGCATTACCGGCAAGTAAAGACATTCGTTGGCAGTGGCCGACACCGGCGAAAGTAACGCGCGAATTTTCAACCGCTGAAGCAGGAAACAAAGGCATTGATTTTGCCGGAAGCGAAGGGGATCCGGTTTACGCAGCAGCGAGTGGTAAAGTAGTTTATGCCGGCAATGCTCTGAAAGGTTATGGTCAATTAATTATTTTGAAACATAACGATGATTACATTACAGCGTATGCACATAATCAAAAGTTGTTGGTCAAAGAGCAACAGTGGGTAAACAAAGGCGAAGAAATTGCCACAATGGGGGACACTGATGCAGAACGCGTTAAATTGCATTTTCAGGTGCGATTTCGTGGCAAATCAGTGAATCCAAGGCATTATTTGCCTCGGGGGACGCAATGAGTCGAGATCAAGAAGAGATTGAAGAGATTGATGAGCAAGAATTGCTATCAATGGAACAATCCGCCGCGGATGATAGTGACGAAGCGTTTGAAGAGATACTCGCCAATCGCGTCAATTATCAAAAGAAAATGGATGCCACTCAGCTTTACTTGAGTGAGATTGGCTATTCACCATTACTAACCGCTGAAGAAGAAGTGCACTTTTCACGCTTAGCGCTTAAAGGTGACGCCAAAGCGCGAGCACGGATGATTGAAAGCAACTTGCGTTTGGTCGTTAAAATTGCGCGGCGTTATACCAATCGAGGATTAGCGTTATTAGACTTGGTTGAAGAAGGTAACCTTGGTTTGATTCGTGCGGTAGAGAAGTTTGACCCGGAGCGCGGTTTTCGTTTCTCAACCTATGCCACCTGGTGGATTCGGCAAACGATAGAACGTGCGATTATGAATCAAACTCGTACGATTCGTTTACCCATTCACGTTGTAAAAGAGCTGAATAGTTATTTGCGTGCAGCTCGTGAGTTAGCCCACACCTTGGATCACGAACCAACGGCTGAAGATATTGCTGAGAAACTTGATGTTTCCGTGGCTGATGTAACCCGAATGTTACGCCTGAATGAACGGGTCACTTCGGTTGACACGCCAATGGGCGGCAGTGATAACGATAAAGCCTTGGTCGATATGCTGACTGACGATAACGACTATGGTCCTGAAGGTGAAATGCAAGAAAACGATGTGCGCGAGCACATTATGACGTGGTTAGAAAACCTCAACGAAAAACAACGAGAAGTACTAGCTCGTCGTTTCGGCTTGCTGGGTTATGAACCGGCTACGCTTGAAGATGTGGGCCGCGAAATTGGCTTAACACGTGAGCGTGTAAGGCAAATACAAGTTGAGGCGCTGCGACGCTTACGCGATATGCTAAGGCAACAAGGCCTTAGCCTTGATGCCTTATTTCACCGCGACTAAGCTTTTAAATCACTTCAGACGCCGCTGCCAAGTTGCCAACCAAGTTAAAGCTTCCAGCGGCGTAAGTTCATTGATATTCAATTCACTCAACGCCTGTTCAACTTCGCTCGTTTGGGGAGCTGGCAGCGTTTCTTCTGTTGCAGCAAATAAGTCCGCTTGATCAGCGGCAACTTCATGTTTATGGGCTTGTTCAAGCTGCACTAAGTGCCGCTTAGCCTGTGCCAATACCGGCGCCGGCAGCCCTGCTAATTGCGCAACTTGTACGCCGAAGCTACGGCTTGCTGCGCCGTCTTTAACCTTGTGTTGAAAGGCAATAGTATCACCGTGCTCGGTGGCCTCCACATGCACGTTCACTGCGCCTTGGTGGTTGCCAATGGTTTGTGTTAATTCAAAATAATGCGTTGCAAATAGTGTTAGAGCTTGGTTTTTATCAAGTAAAGCTTCAGCACAGGCCCAGGCTAACGCCAAACCATCATAAGTCGATGTGCCGCGGCCAATTTCATCCATCAATACCAGGCTTTGCTCGGTAGCATTGTGTAAAATGTTAGCGGCTTCTGTCATTTCCACCATAAAAGTAGAACGGCCGGAGGCAAGATCATCGGAAGCGCCTATACGCGTGAAAATACGGTCTACAGGGCCAAATACGGCTTTATCCGCGGGCACAAAAGCGCCACAGTGAGCCATAATGGTTAGCAGTGCTGTTTGACGCATGTAGGTTGATTTACCGCCCATATTTGGGCCGGTTATGAGCAGTAAACGTCGCTTTGGATTTAAATTCACATCGTTGGCAATAAACGGCGCTGATTGCAGGCGTTCAATGACCGGATGGCGAGCGGCAGTTAACTGTATTTGAACCTGCTTGCTAAGCTCTGGCCGATGGTACTTATATTGATCAGCTTGCGCGGCAAAACATCGCAATACATCTATTTCCGCTAATGCTTTTGCTGTGCTCTGTAAAGGCACCAAGTGTTCAGCTATTTGCTCGAGTAAATTTTCATACAGCCATTTTTCGCGCGCTAGCGCACGGCTTTGGCTTTGCAGTACCTTGTCTTCGTATGTTTTTAATTCGGGAATAATATAGCGTTCAGCATTTTTTAATGTTTGTCGGCGTTGGTAGTCTGCTGGTATTTGATGACTTGCAGCCCGGCTAGCTTCTAGGTAGTAACCGTGCACTTTGTTGTAACCGATTTTTAGGGTACTGATGCCGGTACGCTGGCGTTCACGCGTTTCAATTTGCTGCAAAAAGTCAGTGGCACCGGCGGCCAACTGGCGTTGCTCATCAAGCTCTTCATCGAAACCATCACAGATGACACCACCATCGCGAATTAATACGGGAGGCTGTTCGACAATGGCTTGATCAAGTAAATCAGCAAGTTCTGGGAAAACTTGAATGTTATCGGCCCATGGCTTAAGCGCTGTTGCCTTTATACCATTATGCAAGGCCGGAAGCGCATGAAATGCGCTGCGTAGGCGCGCTAAATCACGTGGGCGGGCAGAACGTAGCCCAATACGGGTGAGTATTCGTTCAATATCGCCGACTTCGCGCAACTGCTGATGAATGGTTTGGTAATCGGCTTGCTGCAAAGCAGCTACCGCATTATAGCGCTGCTCAAGTACATGGTGGTGGCGTAATGGGCGCTGCAACCAGCGTTGCAATAATCGGCTTCCCATGGCCGTGCTAGTGTTGTCTAACACATTAAATAGTGCCGTTTTTTGACCACTTAACGAGCGAACAATTTCGAGGTTTCGACGAGATACCGCGTCTAACACAATTGCATCGTCGTAACTTTCAGCGACAATTGAAGTGATATGTGGCAACGCTGCACGTTGGGTTGCGCGAACATAATTTAAAATGGCACCGGCAGCACCAATTGCTTGAGTCAGGTGGTGAATGCCAAAGCCTTCCAAGTGTGCCACTTGAAACTGGCGCAGTAACATTTCAGTGGCGCTACTGCTATCAAACTCCCACTCGGGACGCCGGCGGCAGCAACTGCAATTCAATTCGCGCTCGCTAAACTGCCATGTTTCTGGGTATAAAACCTCAGCCGGTTGTAAACGCTCTAATTCGGCCCGTAATTGTTCGCGGCTGTTAACTTCAAGCACACTAAAGCGGCCGCTGGCCATATCTAAGCAAGCAAGGCCAAATGTTTCTCCAGGTGCAATGGCAACCAGTAAACTTTCTTGTTCAGCCGGTAACAAGGCTTCATCGGTTAATGTGCCTGGTGTTAACACGCGCACGACTTGACGCTCAACCGGGCCTTTACTGGTGGCAGGGTCGCCAATTTGTTCGCAAATTGCGACTGACTCACCAAGCTCAAGTAAGCGCGCTAAATAATTTTCCGCGGCATGATAAGGCACACCGGCCATAGGAATCGGCTGACCATTACTGGCTCCGCGCGCGGTTAATGATATATCTAACAGTTGTGCTGCGCGTTTGGCGTCGTCATAGAACAACTCGTAAAAGTCGCCCATGCGATAGAATAAGAGGGTGTCAGCATGCTCTGCTTTTATGCGCAGATATTGCTGCATCATGGGCGTATGAGTTGCTAAAGATTGTATGTTATTTTGTGCGTTCGACATGCCTGTTATTATCCGTATAGAGTCGATATACCGCTGATCAAGGAATAGCGAAATGGTATCACAAACACGTCATGATTTAGCAGCCGTTTTCGGTAAATGGCTGCAACAAAAACAGTGGCAAATGGTTACCGCTGAGTCATGCACCGGTGGCGGAATCGGTTATGCTATGAGCGCAGTGCCAGGAAGTTCGGGGTGGTTCGCTGGTGGCTTCATCACCTATAGCAATGACATGAAACATCACTTATTAGGTGTGCCAACATTTACTTTGGCGAAACATGGAGCCGTGTCAGCAGAAACAGCTGAAGCGATGGCTCGTGGAGCATTAGCTAATAGCGGTGCTGATGTGGCGATTGCGGTGACCGGTATTGCGGGGCCCGATGGCGGAACTCAAGAAAAGCCAGTCGGATTAGTGTGGTTTGGTTTAGCCTGGGAAAACCACTGTATAACTTGGTCAAAAATTTTTGAGGGCAGTCGAACCCAGGTGCGCAAAGCCACAATTGACGAGGCTTTGCGAAGTTTTGAAAAAATAACTTGATACTGTATAAATTTACAGTACACTTACTAGCAACATGAATCACAGAGACGGACACTATCATGAGCAACGATAAGCAAAAAGCACTTGATGCAGCGTTAGGCCAAATTGAACGTCAATTTGGTAAAGGTTCCATTATGCGCTTGGGCGATAACCAAGCTATGGATATCGAATCGGTATCTACCGGTTCATTAACTTTAGATATCGCCTTAGGCATTGGTGGTCTGCCATTTGGCCGCGTGGTAGAAATTTATGGTCCAGAATCAAGCGGTAAAACAACGTTAACGTTGCAAGTTATCGCTGAAGCTCAGAAAAAAGGCAAAACTTGTGCGTTTGTGGATGCCGAGCATGCACTTGATCCTGTTTACGCAGAGAAGCTGGGTGTTAATGTTGATGAATTATTGGTATCGCAACCGGATACCGGTGAGCAGGCGCTTGAGATTTGTGACATGCTGGTGCGTTCAGGTGCCGTTGATGTCGTTGTCGTTGACTCGGTAGCAGCGTTAACACCGCGCGCTGAAATTGAAGGCGAAATGGGCGACAGCCATGTTGGTTTACAAGCTCGCTTAATGTCACAAGCTTTGCGTAAACTGACAGCTAATATTAAAAAGTCAAACAGCATGTGTATTTTCATTAACCAAATTCGAATGAAAATTGGTGTCATGTTTGGTAACCCAGAAACCACTACTGGCGGTAACGCACTCAAGTTCTATTCATCCGTTCGTCTTGATATTCGACGTACCGGCGCGGTGAAAGAGGGTGATGAAGTTGTGGGTAACGAAACGCGCGTGAAAGTAGTGAAAAATAAAGTAGCGCCACCGTTTAAACAAGCTGAATTCCAGATCATGTACGGTGCTGGCATATCGAAAGAAGGTGAGTTAATTGATCTTGGTGTGAAACAGAAGATTATCGACAAAGCCGGTGCCTGGTATAGCTACAAAGGCGACAAGATTGGTCAAGGTAAAGCCAATGCCATGAAGTATATGATTGAAAACCCGAAAGTAGCTGCAGATATTGAGCAACAAATTCGTGAACAGTTATTAGCCAAGCCTGTAAAAGCACCTAAAGGTAGCGCTACAAATGTTGCTGATGACAACGCCGATGTTATGATGGATGACGATCTTATTTAATCATTCAGGACGAACGTTAGCATGAGTCATGTTCAAGTTGCATTAGCCCTAGGTTCAGGGGCTGCCCGAGGTTGGTCACATATTGGTGTGATCAAAGCCTTAAAAGAAATGGGCATTGAAGTTAACATGGTCGCAGGCACTTCAATCGGCTCCCTTGTGGGGGCCGGTTTTGCTTCTGGCCGCCTCGAAGAGTTAGAAGAGTGGGTGCGAGACATGGGCCGTTGGCAGGTATTTAACCTGCTTGATTTTGGCTTTAGTCATGGTGGCTTAGTGCAGGGCGAAAAAGTGTTTAATCACGCCCGCGAGCGTTTCGGTGCTATTAACATTGAAGACATGCAGGTTACTTATGGCGCTGTAGCAACTGATTTGTTTACTGGCCGAGAAGTGTGGCTGCGTAAAGGCGATGTGTATGACGCCTCACGCGCATCATGCTCAATGCCGGGGCTGCTAGCACCAACTGGTATCAATGGTCGTTGGTTAGTTGATGGTGGTTTAGTTAACCCGGTTCCCGTATCGTTATGTCGTGCGCTAGGCGCAGACTTCGTTATTGCGGTGAACTTGAACTCACAGCTCACAACGACAGCGGTTGAGGCTCGTAATAAATACCTAGCGCCTGGGAAAGACCATCAAGAACGAGAGCCCCAAGCCGACGTACATGGGCACAACACGCCAACGACCACACAGCCAGCCGAAGGTAATAAGCCGAGTGATGAAGCGGAAGAAGGGTTCTTCAAAAGCTTCCTATCAACAAGCCAAAGTTATTGGGATGGCATGAAAGAAAAATTCAATGGTCCGTCGTACAAAGCTCCGGGCATGTTGGGTGTTATGGCTGGCTCAATTGATATTATGCAAGAGCGTATTACCAAAGCGCGTTTAGCGGGCGATCCGCCTGATATTCTTATTCAACCCAAGCTCGGACATATTAGCCTGATGGAATTTGAGCGTGGTAATGAGGCTATTGATGTGGGTTATGAAACCACAATGCGTATGAAAGACTTCATTCTCTCTGAGCTACAGCTCTACTCCGAACGTCGTGGCTGAGAAGAGCAAAAGCGATATTAGCTATTAGATAGCAGCTAACAACTAACAAAAAAGGCGCCACATGAGGCGCCTTTTTCCTTTCTGATATCCGATATCCAATAGCTGCTATCGTACTTATCTTTCTTCTGATATCTAATATCTACGAGCTAATATCGCAGTTGACCTTTACTGGTGCAATTGTTGCTCCATTTTGTCGAACGTTGATTGCAGCTCTGTATCGGGTTCGGCCGTTAAATGGCTTACCACAAAAACAGCAATGGTACTAAGAATAAAGCCTGGAATAATTTCATACACAGCACTGCTTAACGTCGCACCGTCAGCCAGTACTGGCGCGTATATCCAGAACAGCACGGTAGCTGCACCCACAACCATACCAGCTAAGGCACCGTGACGATTCATGCGCTTCCAGAACAAGCTAAGAATAATAACCGGGCCAAATGCTGCACCGAAACCTGCCCAAGCATTTGCGACTAGACCTAAAATGGTATTTTCTGGATCCCACGCTAATGCAATAGCCACCAGCGACACTAGCAATACCGAAATACGGCCGACAGTGACTAACTCTCTGTCGCTTGCATCACGGCGTAGAAATGCTTTGTAGAAGTCTTCGGTTAATGAGCTTGATGTGACCAATAGTTGCGATGAAATGGTACTCATAATCGCGGCTAAAATAGCGGCCAACAAGAAACCTGAAATTAACGGATGAAATAGGAATTGCGAGAAGATGATAAAAATAGTCTCAGCATCTTTTAGTTGCATTTTGGTCTCTGCAACATAAGCAATACCCACAAAACCGGTTACCATGGCACCAATAATTGAAACAAACATCCAGGTGATACCAATTCGACGTGCAGCTGGTACATCTTTCACCGAACGAATTGCCATAAATCGCACAATAATATGGGGTTGACCAAAATAACCTAAACCCCAGGCGAGCAGTGAGATAATGCCAAGAAAAGACAGCTGATTTAGCATGGGATCAGCTATATTTGCATCTCGGAAGAAGGCCAGAAAATCAGGGTTAATTGACTCAACGGTGTTGGTCACTTGGCCAATACCACCTAAGTCAAAAATAGCGACAATAGGCACTAAGACAAGGGCAAGAAACATAATGCAGCCTTGCACAAAGTCGGTCATAGAAACCGCTAAAAAGCCACCAAATAGTGTATACGCACAAACTACACCAGCAGTAACCCAAAGGCCTAGGCTGTAATCTAAGCCAAACGCTGAGCTGGCAAATAGCTTACCACCGGCAACGAGACTCGCTGACGTATACAAGGTGAAGAAAATAATAATAACCACGGATGAAAATACGCGTAAAACTCTAGCTTTGTCATCAAAGCGATTAGCAAAGTAGTCAGGAATGGTTATTGAGTCATTTGCAACCTCGGTGTACGTGCGTAAACGTGGCGCGACGATGATGTAGTTTAGATATGCACCAATTAATAAGCCGACGGCAATCCATAACTGTGAGACACCGGAGACATAAATAGCACCGGGTAACCCCATAAGCATCCAACCACTCATGTCTGATGCGCCAGCTGATAAGGCCGTAACACCAGGGCCTAACTTACGACCACCAAGCATGTAGCCTGAAACATCGTCTGTAGATTTCTTATATGCATATAGGCCAATGCCCAGCATAACGATAAAATAGAGCGCTAATGAAACGAGCGTACCTGTTTCCAAAGCCTTACTCCTGTGTTGTTGTGTGTTTAAGCGCTTTATTCAATTGTTCCGATTGCAGCAAATTTTTACTGATTTGTTCTTTCGGATTTGTTAGTAGCGCCTGTGTAGAATCAAACTCAATCATTTTACCACGATGCATTATTAAGATCTTGTCAGCAACATGTTTCACGATCTCCGGCGAATGTGAGGCGAAAATAAAGGAAATGCCCATATCTTCCTGAAGATCGAGAATTAGATTAATGATTTGAGCTCTAATCGATGGATCTAATGAGGCGAATGCCTCATCAGCTACGATAATTTGCGGTTCAAGAATAATCGCACGGGCAATACATACCCTTTGTTGCTGTCCACTGGACAACATATGCGGGTAAAAATTGAAGTGATCGGGTAGCAACCCGACTTTTTGCAAAATCACATATACCCGTTCATGTTGTTCTGCCTGACTTAAACGCGTATTAAATTTTAATGGCTCGAGCAGCTGCCGGCCAATGGTGAGCTGCGAATTAAGCGAGCTTAAGCTATCTTGAAATATCATGCGTATTTCGCGACAGCGCGTTTGATAGTCATGTGGATTAAGTAACTCGCCATTGAGATAAATTTCACCACTACTAGGTGCTTCAGCGCCAGCAATAAGGCGCGCAATTGTTGACTTACCAGAGCCGGTTTCGCCCATAATGGCAATGGTTTCACCCCGTTGAATACTGAAACTCAAGGGTTCTAAAGCACAGATGCGGCGCTGTTTTAACCAACCATTTTTTGCGCGGTAATACTTACTGATGTTGTGAACCTCAAGCAAACTAGTCATGGCTTTTCACCTCACGAATGGGAAAATGACAGGCAAATTCGCGTTGCTTGAATTTGGTTAAACGCGGTTGGTGAATACAGTCGCGGCGCGCGTTAGGGCAACGAGGGCCTAAACGACAACCAATAGGCATGTGCTGTAACGTTGGTATCGCTCCGGTTAGAGTAGGTAACCTTGTTTTTGGGGCTATTTCTTGATCAAAGAAACTCATTTGTAGCATCGCCTGCGTATACGGGTGCATTGGCGTTGAGAGAAGTTGCTCGGTGGCGCCTGACTCCATGAGTTGGCCGCAGTAAACCAAGCTCATGCGCTGACTTTCCGGCACAATGGAGGTTAAGTCTTGGGTAACCATTAAAATACTCATGCCTTGGCCGGCACTAAGTTTGGCCAATAACCGATAAATTTGGTTACGGGTGTTAGGTTCCATTGCTGTAGTCGGCTCGTCGGCAATCAGTAACTTAGGATTGTGCGCTATGGCCATGGCAATACTGACTTTTTGTGCCACACCTTCGGAAAGTTGATAGGGATAACTTTCCATAACTTTTTGATGATCTTTGATTCCCACGCGATGAAGTAACCGCTCGGCTCTAACTGTGCGCGAGGCTTTGCGCCGTAAATAAATACCCTTGAGTTCGGACTTAGGTATGGTTTCGCGAATTTGGTCGCCTATTTTGGTGTTTGGGTCAAGATAACTTCCGGGATTTTGGAAAATCATGGCCATGTCTCGCCCAGTAACAAGACGACGTTGCGTAGGATTAAGGCTAAGCAAATCGTAGTGTCGCCACCAAAGGCGGTCTGCGGTAATTTTCCAACGAGGGTTAATAAACCCCATAATTGCTTTTGCGAGAAGGCTTTTACCCGAACCAGATTCACCCACCAGCGTATGAATTTCTCCTTCAGCAAGCTGCAAGCTTACCTTGTCTAGCACTTTAACAGTGCCAGCACTGGTTTCTAATTCGATGGTTAAATTGCGAATATCTAAAATAGTACTCATGTGCCACGAACTCGCTCTTGAATGGCTGCACGTAGACTATCGCCAAGTACATTAATTGACAACACGGTTAAAAATAAGGCAACTCCGGGTAAGATCATGGTCCAGGGAGCCAAATAAACTTGGTCTAAACTGCGTGCTAACATGGTACCCCATTCGGGGGCCGGCGCTTGTACCCCTAAACCCAAAAAGCCTAACGCGGCAATATCTAAAATGGCTGTTGATAACGCGAATGTCACTTGCATGACAACCACAGTGGTTATGTTGGGGAAAATAACCCGTGTCAGAATATACCAACGGCTGCAGCCGTTTAAACGTGAGGCTGCAACATAATCTTTAGTGCGTTCTTCATAGAATGCGTTATGCACGCTATGGATAAACTGTGGAATTAACACCAAGGTAATGGCAATCATTATGTTGTGTAGAGCAGGGCCGAGAATGGCGATAATAACGAGTGCCAACAGTAATGATGGAATAGAGAGCACCACGTCTAATAAATGGTTCAAGGTTGACGATTGAACCCCATGGCTCATGCCTGCCCAGGCGCCAATGCTAATGCCGATGAGCGCAGCTACCGTGGTTGCTAACAATGGGTAGCCTAGACTGTAGACTGAACCTGCGAGTACACGTGACAATAAGTCGCGACCTAAATCATCGGTACCAAAAAGATACTGTATTTGCCCTAACTCATGCCATGCTGGTGGCTGTGAGATAGCACCAGAGAACTGTGCATCCGGGCTATATGGAGCAATAACCGGTGACAGCACCATGAGTAAAATTAAAAAACTAAATATATAAAAAGCCACCACGGCGAATGGGTTAGCGTTCATGTGTAACCACAAAAGACGCAGCGGTGAGGGCTCTCGATACTGGTAATAAATACTTTTACTCGGCATCGATTTCTTTCCTTATTTGCGGATAGCGCCACGCATGAACTACGTCAACAAACACGTTGACCATTAATATCAGCGAGGCCAAGACTAATAATCCGGCTTGAATGACGGGGAAATCACGTTCATAGATACTTTTAACCAGCCAACTGCCAACACCGGGCCAGTTAAAAATAACCTCGGTAATAATAATATTGGTCATCAATACGCTAAATTGCAGGCCTAATTGCCTAACAATGGGCTGGAGGGCATTAGGTAAGGTATGGCGAAACATAATGTGGCGGTCGGTTAAGCCGCGCGCGCGAGCGGCTTTGATGTAATTTTGCTGAAGCACGTCCAACACTGAATTGCGCATAATTCGAATGAGCATGGTTAGCGGCATAATAGCCAACACCACCACAGGTACCCACAAATGATGTAGAGCATTGTAAAACGCCGCTGTTTTATATGGCGAGTCACTTATGAGAATATCGACGAGTACCGAGCCGGTTTGTACATTTATGGCATACAGCGGATTAATTTGACCGGAAATTGGGCTCCAATTAAGTTTTAGAGCAAACAGCAAAATAAATAGCTGGGCTAGCCAAAACACCGGAATGGAATAAGCACTCAGGCTTAGGCCCATTATGACACGGTCAAGTAAGCCTCGCTGCTGAATCGCGGCATAAACACCTAAAGGAATGCCAAGGAATAGGGCCAATGCCATGGCTAATAAACCCAGTTCAAGAGTGGCGCCCATAAGCGGCTTTATTTCATCAAAAACGGGTTGTTCGGTAACTAAAGAAATACCCCAATCGCCATGGATTAAATGCTCTAAAAAGTGTACATATTGGCTTAGTAAACCGTGGTCAAAACCACGCGCTAGCTCGGCTTGCTGATAAGCAATTGTATTATTCGCGGTAATACCACTCATGTTGGTCAATGGGTCGCCTGGATACCAATAATTTAGGCTAAACAACAATAGACTTAATAGCCACAAAGTAATGACTAACAAGATTAGTCGGCGTAGGCTATAACGAATCATCGTTTACCCTCCGCGCATAGCGAAAATTGATACCGCCATAGGGAGGTAATTCCACCCCCTCAATGTCACTTCGATGTGCCTGATAACGCAACGAATTAGCAATAGGAACCAAAGGCGCCTGTTGTTTAACCATGTCCTCGATAAACTGATAGAGATGTTTGCGCTGATCAACATTGCTTTCACTAATGGCCGATACCAATAATTTATCGAACTCGGGGTTACACCACATGGCTCGGTTATTACCGCTGCGCGCGGCAGCGCAACTCAAAACAGGACGAAAGAAATTGTCGGGGTCAGCGTTATCCGCCACCCAGCCGATAAGTACACTGTCGTGCTGACCTTCTACCAGACGCTGGCGAAACGTATTCCACTCGTAACTAACAATAGTTGCGTCAATTCCAATTCGGGCAAGGTCGGCTTGCATTAATTCGGCCATGCGCTGGGCATTTGGGTTGTAGGCGCGTTGCACTGGCATTGCCCATATAGTCATACTAAAGCCATCGGGGTAGCCTGCAGCGCTTAGCAGTTCGCGCGCTTTGGCGGGGTCGAAGGGGTAGGTTTGTTCGGCACTACTGTATGCCCAGGACGTTTCAGGAAGCATGCCAGTGGCAAGCCGCGCGTTACCATCATAAATGGTTTGCACAATCGCCGGGCGATTTACCGCATGTGCCAGAGCCTGGCGCACTAAGACATTGTCAAACGGCGGGCGTTGGGTATTAAATGCCCAAAATGACACGTTTGGACTAACCGATGAACCGACTTCAATTTCTGCATTTTGGTCAAGCTTTGATAACTCATTGACGAGTGGGTAGGGTATGACGTCACACTCGCCGGTCAGTAGCTTCAACATACGTTTATTAGCATTTGGTGTGATGACATAAACCAAGCGTTTAATTTCTGGCTTCTGCCGCCAATAATTCTCATGCCGTTGGTAGCGAATAATAAAGTCTTTGCGGAATAGTTCAAATTGAAAGGGGCCTGTACCAATTGGTAAACGGTCAATTTGTTCGGGATGGTTAGCGCGTAATAACTGTTGCGCGTATTCTTCGGACAAAATAACGGCGAAATCAGTTGCTAAGTTCGCTAAAAATGAACTGTCTGGCTGGTTGAGTTTTATATCTACTGTGTATTCATCAATACGTTCAATAGAATGTATGAGCCGAATAAGACCACTTGAACGAAAAAACGGGTAACGCCCACCATTTACGTAATGATACGAGTGCTGCTGGCTTAGCCAGCGATTAAAACTAAAGACAACATCGTCGGCATTGAAATGGCGTGAAGGCTCAAACCAGTTGGTATGATGAAAAGATACATCGGTACGCAAATTAAAACGATAGCGGGTGCCGTTGTCGAGGGCTTGCCAACCACGCGCTAAAGCCGGCACAAACTGTTGTCGTTTGTCATCGTAATCTAATAAACGGTCGTAAATTTGCGCCGAGGTTGCATCGACCGTGGTGCCCGAGGTACCTAGCTGTGGGTTAAAGCTTTCCGGGTTACCCTCGGAGCAATAAATTAAGCCGTCTTGTTCAACTTGAGCGTGCTCGGAAACTGGCCCACATGCAGCAAGAACCGCAGCGCTACAAATGATGGCAATACGTTGGAGCATAGTTGGCTTACCCTTCAAGTAATTGATACTTTTTCAAATAACCACGCAATTGATGATAGGTTAAACCTAACAGCTCTGCTGTTTTCTTTTGGTTAAATTGTGCATGCTGAAGCGCGCGTTGAATCACATCAATTTCAAATTCTGCGGTAACTTCCTTGAAGTCGATATTGCCTTGTTCAAAATCAACACAAAAACCGACAGCCTTAGGCAAACTGTGGGTCTCGCTATGGTCATCGTCCGGTGTATTGAT
Organism: Pseudidiomarina woesei; assembly: GCF_001418345.1. Taxonomy (GTDB): domain Bacteria; phylum Pseudomonadota; class Gammaproteobacteria; order Enterobacterales; family Alteromonadaceae; genus Pseudidiomarina; species Pseudidiomarina woesei. The sequence goes on along the minus strand of NZ_LIPW01000001.1, from coordinate 298,306 downwards.
GGTGCTTGGCGCTTTGGCGGTAGTCGCGATGGTACTTGAGCTGTTGGCGCGATGTGCAGCAACCGCTGGACGGTAAGGACTAGCGAACGGGTCTAAAATAATTTCATGAACGGGTACTTGGCCACTACCGATGCGATAAACCGAGCGCTCAACGACGTTTTTTAGTTCCCGCACATTGCCTGGCCAATGGTAATCCAACAAGGTTTTGCGCGCCGATTCGGTAAAGCCGCTGAATAGTTCGTAATCCAGTTCGCGGGCCATTTGAATAGCAAACTGCTCTGCCAACAGCATGATGTCTTCGCGGCGCTCGCGTAGTGGCGGAAGGGTAATAACATCAAATGCTAAACGATCAAGTAGATCAGCCCGAAAGTCGCCAGCGTCGGCTAAACTTGGTAAGTCTTCGTTGGTCGCAGCTATGAGACGGGTATCGACACGAACCGTTTTTGTGCCCCCCACGCGTTCAAATTCACCATATTCAATAACACGTAGAATTTTTTCTTGAACAAGAGCGGATGTGTTGGCTAATTCATCAAGAAATAAGCTACCACCATCGGCACGTTCAAACCGACCCTCGTGCCGTTTCTGCGCACCGGTAAAGGCTCCAGCTTCATGTCCAAATAACTCACTTTCGAGAAGGCTCTCGCTAAGCGCGGCACAGTTGAGCTTGATATAGTTCTGCTCCCACCGCTTTGATAAAAAATGCAGTCGAGCAGCAATGAGCTCTTTACCCGTTCCGCGCTCACCTATAATCAATACTGGTTTATCAAGCGGAGCAATTTGCGAAACTTGTTCAAGAACTGAGAGAAAACTATTAGCTTGCCCGATTAAATTATCGGCTTCGCGAAAGCGACTCATGGTTGGCACCACGCTGTTATTATCGTTATTGGTGAATTTGACTAATAATTAGTGTATTTCATAACCGTAAAGCGTCAAATGTTTTTTAACTCAAATTGCAAAAAAGCTTAAAAATAAATAGCTTGCGCGACTTTTAAAAAGTTGGCACGGTACATGCAAGTCAAACCAGCGAACGTAATTAAAAATTCAATTTGACGCTTTATGAGGAAATGAACATGGGTATCTTCACACGTTTTACAGATATCGTAAATTCAAACATCAACGCATTATTGGATAAAGCGGAAGATCCAGAAAAAATGGTTCGCTTAATTATTCAAGAAATGGAAGACACTTTGGTTGAGGTGCGCTCAACATCTGCGCGCTTAATTGCCGAGAAAAAAGATACTGAGCGCCAATTGGGCCGCTTCGAAAAGGAAGTTGCTGAGTGGGAAAACAAGGCGGAGCTTGCACTAAGTAAAGATCGCGAAGACTTAGCTCGGTTGGCTTTAATTGAAAAACAAAAAGCAGCAGCTGATGCAGCAAGTTTACAAGCCGACATTACACGCATTGATGAACATTTAACGCGGTTAAATGAAGAAGTTGGTCAATTGCAAGAGAAGTTAGCCGACGCGAAAGCTCGTCAAAAGACCATCATTATGCGTCAACGGGCTGCCAGCAGCCGGCTGGAAGTTAAAAAACGCATTGATAGCGGCAAAATTGATGACGCCATGTTGCGCTTTGAACGCTTCGAGTCGAAAATTGATGATTTAGAGTCACAAGTTGAAGCATATGATATGGGTAAGAAAACCTTACGCGATGAATTTGCTGAGCTTGAAACCGACGACAAAATCAGCGACGAGTTAGCTGCACTGAAAGCTCGTGTTAATAAAGATAAAACTGATAATAAAGCTTAATTGTTGTTAACTAATTATCGGTAAACTTTCTGATAAAAAGGTGGTGTGGTGTCTGCGGACACCCCCCTATATTTGAACGACGAGAGACGAGACGAACATGGATATTTTAGTCCCAATAGTTGGCGCACCCATTATTTTATTTATGATTTTTGTCGCGCCAATTTGGATCATTATGCACTACCGCAGTAAGCGCAAAATTGGTCAGGGTTTAAACCAAGACGAATTGCTGCAGCTGCAGGAGCTTGCGCACCAGGCTGAACGCATGCGCGAGCGCATTAAAACCCTCGAATCTATTCTAGACGCCGAGTCACCGAAGTGGAGGGAACGCGCATGAGTATTGAAAGTCGCACCCGTCGCACTTTAATGCGCGACAAAGCGAACGGAAAAATTGCTGGTGTTTGTGCAGGCTTAGCTGAGTATTTTAATATTGAAGTGTGGCTAGTACGGATTATTGCAGTAACAGCCTTAATATTTAGCTCAAGTTTTGTTTTCGTTATATATGTTGCTATGTGGTTCATTCTTGACGAAAAAAAGCCCGATCCGGTGAGCCATTCCCAGCATACCGTTGGCGTTAAAACCAAAGTATGGCAAGCCGGTGAGCCACCACAACGTGCGTTTCATGACATTGCACGAGAATTTCAGGACATGGAGCAGTCGTTACAGAAAATGGAACGCTATGTGACATCGAACGCTTATAAGCTTGATCGCGAATTAGATCGCTTGTAAGACGGCGCTAGCCCCTGGTACAAGAGCACCGTGAATAGCCCGCTGTTAGGCTTGTCCTGCAGCGGGTTTTTTTATGTTTGCTTGCAGATAGAGTGGAAAAAAATCGTTACAGTAAAAACTGATCAGCATCAAAGTATCCCGTTGCTTTCAGCGCTTGCGGCATGCAATCTGTTGCCCGACAACAAGGAGATTATCTGCCAATGCGCACTAAAGACAACAACAAACCGCAATGGCAGCCAGCGACGATAACTATTCATGGCGGGAAGACCCGTGATGAACACGGCGCTTTGGTTGCACCTTTATATCAAACTGCGACGTTCTCGTTTGAGAATACGGCGCAGGGCTCTGCACGTTTTGCCGGCGAGGAAGCCGGTTACATTTATAGTCGTTTGGGTAACCCAACAGTTACCGAGCTTGAGCAGCGCGTTGCCGCGTTAGAAGGCTACCCGGCAGCAGCTGCTGCAGCCACCGGCATGGGGGCAGTATCGGCAAGTATGATGGCGTTTTTGGCTCATGGCGATCATGTGCTGGTGTCTGACGCTATTTATGGCTGTAGTTTTGCTTTATTTTCGCATTTGTTCACCCGTTTTGGTATTCAGGTCGACTTTGTTGATATGAGCGACCTAGAGAAAACCGCGAGTGCTATGCGTGACAACACCAAATTAGTTTTTTTAGAGAGCCCAGTTAATCCGCATTTAAAAGTCATTAATATAGCCGCGGTAGCCAAGATTGCACATAACAAGGGTGCGCGCTTAGTGGTCGACAACACCTTTATGACGCCATTGCTGCAGCAACCGAAATTACAAGGTGCTGACTTAGTGCTGCACAGTGCTACTAAGTACTTGAATGGGCATGGTGACGTGGTTGCCGGTATTGTTTGCGGAAGTGAAGAAGACATAGAGCTTATTAAATTAACCACTTTAAAAGACATGGGGGCAACCATGAGCCCGCATGACGCTTGGTTAATTCTGCGTGGATTGAAGACCTTAGACGTGCGTATGGAACGTCATTGCACAAATGCCGTCAAAGTAGCAGAGTATCTACGCGAACAACCGCTGGTGAAAACGATATTTTTCCCAGGTTTCGCTGATCATCCTGCGCAGCAATTAATGGGCACGCAAATGCATGGGGCAGGCGCGGTTATTGCGTTTGAATTGCATGGCGATTTAAACACCGCACGTTTATTACTCGATAGCCTGCAGTTGATAACCATTGCGGTAAGCCTAGGCGATGCCGAAACGCTTATTCAGCACCCAGCATCAATGACGCATTCACCTTATACGCCGGAAGCCCGTGCTGCGGCAGGTATTAGTGATACGCTCATTCGTATATCGGTTGGTTTAGAGGCGGTCAGCGATATTATTGCCGACCTTGAGCAAGCATTTGCTGCATGCTGCAACAGCAACACACAGAACAACGAGGAACAAGTTAAATATGGGTAAGCAAAGTAACTATGTTTCACGACAGCCAGACGCGAACGGTATTATTGCCTGGAGCGACGAAGAGAATGCCATTTGGAGCGAGCTTGTTGCTCGGCAACTTAAGCACATTCCAGGCAAAGCCTGTGATGAATACATGCACGGCTTGGAATTGCTGAAACTACCGCAGGATCGTATTCCGCAGCTACATGAAATTAACGAAGTTTTGCAGGCGACAACCGGTTGGCAGGTGGCCCAAGTGCCGGCACTGATTCCGTTTGATGAATTCTTTCGTTTGTTAGCAAACAAGCAGTTTCCGGTGGCTACATTTATTCGTACCCGTGAAGAGTTTGATTACCTGCAAGAGCCAGATATATTCCATGAAATTTTTGGCCATTGCCCGTTGTTAACAAACCCAGCGTTTGCTCACTTCACCCATCAGTACGGAAAGTTAGGTTTGGCGGCAAGCCCCAAAGAACGTGTTTATTTAGCGCGTTTATACTGGTTCACAGTTGAATTTGGTTTGTTGCAAACCGACGAAGGCTTACGTATATATGGCGGCGGTATTTTGTCGTCACCAGGCGAAACAGAATATGCTATTCATAGCGATAAACCAGAGCGTAAGCCGTTAGTACCGCTTGACGCGCTACGTACACCTTATCGCATTGATATTATGCAACCTATTTACTACACCATTAGCAAAACCGATGAATTATTCGATATTGCTGATTTAGATATTATGGCGTTGGTGCGCGAAGCGATGGAGCTTGGGTTGTTTGAGCCAAAGTTTCCACCTAAAGACAAAACTAACGCTGCTTAACATAAGCACTTTTAGCTTTTAGACAAAATGACAGAGGACAATAATGTCAGATTTGAAACAACAAAAATGTGAAGCCTGTAACGCCAATGCCCCACAAGTAACAGACGCAGAGTTGGCTGAGTTAGTTCGCGAAATTCCAGACTGGACGCCGGTAGTACGCGATGGGGTGATGCAACTTGAGCGTGAGTTTAAGTTCAAGAACTTCAAACAAGCGTTGGCATTTACTAATCGTGTGGGCGAAATTGCCGAAGAAGAGTTTCACCACCCAACGCTAACCACCGAGTGGGGTAAAGTGACGGTAACTTGGTGGACCCACGCCATTAATGGTTTGCACAAAAACGACTTTATTATGGCAGCGCGCACAGATGGCGTTTTAGACGCCTAATTCTTAGCTGCTCCGACGACTTTAAAAAAGCCCCTCAGGATGCTTATCCGGGGGGCTTTTTCTGTGTATACTTATGTTTACAAATACACACATCGATAACGGCGTTACACAGCTATGCGTTTGGAAATTACCTGCGATGATCGGCTTGGCATTGCCCAAGACGTGCTACAAATTTTGCGCGATTATGAAATTGATTTGCGTGGTATTGAAGTTGACCCCAAGGGTAAGATTTTTCTTAATTTTCCAGAACTCGAGTTTGAAGACTTTCAGCATTTAATGCCAGAAATACGCCGTATTGCGAACGTTAAAGACGTAAAAACTGTCGCTTACATGCCCTCTGAGCGTGAGCATTTTGAATTCAAATTACTGCTAAATAAACTGCCGGACCCAGTATTGTCGGTTGATAGCAAAGGTTTTATTGATATAGCGAACGACGCAGCTCAGCAGGTACTCACCGATAACCGTAGCGAGCTCAATGGCACTGCCATTAGCCACTGGTTAAGCGGCTTTGCGGTGCAGCGCTGGTTAGATAAACAGCCTACTGAACCCACCACACAGCAAGTGAGTGCAAGTGGCGCTAAATATTTCGCCGATTTGATGCCGGTTTGGGTGGCCGATGAAAATGGTCATAATAGCTTTGCTGGCGCTGTGATCACCTGCAAACCACAACCCTTGGTGAGCCAGTGGCAGCGGGGCAATCAACAAGAAGCATTCGGTCAAATACTCGGTGAACATGCCAGCATGAAACGTTTACTAAAAGAAGCGGCCCGAATGGCGCAACTCAACGTGCCCTTGCTGATACACGGTGAAACTGGCGTCGGTAAAGAGTTGTTGGCACGAGCCTGCCATCAAGCAAGTAGCCGTGCTGAACAACCTTTTTTGGCCATTAACTGTGCGGCGTTACCAGACAACGTGGCAGAAAGCGAATTATTCGGCCATGGTAAGGGTAGCTTAGGGCCTTATACGGAAGCGAAAAAAGGCATTTTTGAACAAGCTAACGGCGGTACCGTATTGCTTGATGCGGTAGGCGAAATGTCGAATGGTCTACAAGCCAAGTTGTTACGTTTTATTCAAGACGGCCGTTTTCGTCGCATAGGCGAAGAACAAGAAGTGACGGTAGACGTTCGGGTTATTTGCTCGTCACACGATGATTTAAGTGAACGTGTAGAAGCTGGGAAATTTCGAGAAGACTTATTCTATCGCTTAAACGTGTTGAGTCTACACGTGCCGCCATTGCGTGAGCGCAAGTCGGACATTCCTTTGTTAGCCGAGCATTTTACTGTGCAGGCATGCCAACGACTGGGTCGCAGTTTGGTGATGTTAACAAGGGCCGGACGAGAGCTCTTACAACGGTATCAGTGGCCGGGTAACGTTCGGCAACTGGAAAATGTCCTGTTTCGCTCAATTTCAATGGCAGAAAGCGACACTCTTGATGTACGTGATATTAACCTACCAGAAGTTGATAGTTTGCCCGAAAATTTACCTGTTGATCTTGAAGATGGAACGCTTGATGAGGCGGTCAAAAAATTTGAAGCGACTATTTTGCGCCGCTTGTACCCAAGCTATCCAAGTACCCGTCAGCTAGCGAAGAAACTTGGTTTATCGCATACGGCGGTGGCAAATAAATTACGCGACTACGGTATTGGAAAGCGTAAACGCTAGGCATTTGTATCGATTTGTTTACAGGTGGGTTGGTCGTTGTAATCTTTTCGTGACATTACAGGGCGGTTCAAGGCCTTGAATTTGATCTGTATCAATTAGTTTACAGATTGTCTGTTTTATCAGCCGGGCACTATTGTATGTGCTTCGCTAGCTTCTCTCCAATATCTCTCCCAATATGTAGAAAATCAAAAGCGATATTAGAGCAAAAGCGATATTGGATATTAGATATTGGATATTGGGGAAGAGTCGCTGATATCTGATAGCTGAATTAAAACAACGAGGAATTTATGACAGATATTAATTACAACCCATTACAAACTGACGGCTTTGAGTTCGTTGAGTACACAGCACCAAACGCAAAAGGTATTGCCGATTTAAAAGACTTGTTCACTAAATTGGGCTTTACCGAAGTAGCTAAACATAAAACCAAGGAAGCTTGGTTATTTAAGCAAAACGATATTAATTTTATTATTAACGCCGAAGCGGGTGGCCAGGCTGAAGAATTTGCCAAGGCACATGGTGCCAGCGTTTGTGGCATGGCGTGGCGCGTCAAAGATGCGAAGCACGCGGTTGAGCACGCGGTTGCAAATGGTGCGAAACCGTTCCAACGTAATACGGCAGCGGGCGAAGCAGAGTTTCCTGCGGTTTATGGCATTGGTGAAAGCGTGCTGTATTTTGTCGACAGCGATATATACCATGCTGACTTTAACTTCTATGACAATTGGGAAGCGAAGATGAAAGATCACGCTGCCGGATTATATGAAGTTGACCATTTAACGCACAACGTATTCCGCGGCAACATGGACACTTGGGCTGGGTTCTATGAGCGCATTGGTAACTTCCGCGAGATTCGCTATTTTGACATTGAAGGTAAGTTAACCGGTTTGTTAAGCCGTGCTATGACTGCACCTTGTGGCAAAATTCGTATTCCAATTAATGAGTCGCACGACGACAAGTCACAAATTGAAGAGTACTTGCGTGAGTACAATGGTGAAGGTATTCAACACATTGCCTTAACATCTGATGACATTTACAAAACCGTACGCGACTTGCGAGCGATTGGTATGGACTTTATGCCAACGCCAGATACCTACTATGCGAAGATTGATGAGCGTGTTGAAGGCCACGAAGAGAATGTGGACGAGCTGCGCGAGCTGCAAATTTTGATTGACGGCGCGCCAATGAAAGACGGTATTTTGCTGCAGATCTTTACCCAAACAGTTATCGGCCCGGTGTTCTTTGAGATTATTCAGCGCAAAGGTAACGAAGGTTTTGGTGAAGGAAACTTCAAAGCGTTGTTTGAATCTATTGAAGAAGACCAAATTCGCCGTGGAGTATTAAGCGATGCGTAAATGGATTAGCTTTCCGAAACAAGTTGGTGTGGCCTCAAAGCAGGCGCACGCTGACTTTCCGGAGCAAGCGATCTATGAACGCGAAGTAGGGCGTAGCGGCTTTTTTGGGCCGGCTACGCACTTTCATCATCGCCATGCTCCAACTGGTTGGAGTGAGTGGGAAGGCGACTTACGCCCACGCAACTTTGATTTTAATAAACTCGACAACGTGGCCACGGAATCACCATGGCAAGTGCCGATGTTATTGCACAATGCACAGTGTAAATTCCGTATTTGGCACTGCAATAAGAACATGGATTTCTTGGTGCGCAACTCAGATGGCGACGAGCTGTTGTTCATTCATGAAGGGCGCGGCGAGTTATTTTGCGATTATGGCCATATCACCTTAGAAAAAGGCGACTATTTTGCGATACCGCGTGCCACCTCATGGCGCATTGAGCCACTTGAACCCATGCAAATTGTGATGATTGAGGCGACCAACAGCGCGTACCAACTGCCTGAAAAAGGGCTAGTAGGTAATCATGCAATTTTTGACCCTGCGTGCTTGGACACACCAGATATCAACGACGCGTTTAAGGCGCAATACAGCGAAGATAGCTGGCAAGTTCAGGTTAAACGGCACGGCAAAGTGTCAGTGATTACTTATCCGTTTAACCCGTTAGATGCCATTGGTTGGCATGGCGACTTAGCCCCGGTGCGCATAAATTGGCGCGATATTCGCCCATTAATGAGCCACCGTTACCATTTGCCACCTTCGGCACACACAACCTTTGTGGCTGATGGCTTTGTGGTTTGTACCTTTGTTCCGCGGCCTATTGAGTCTGATCCTGGCGCGTTAAAAGTACCGTTTTACCATAACAATGATGATTACGATGAAGTCTTGTTCTACCATGAAGGTGACTTCTTCAGCCGTGATAACATTGATAAAGGTATGGTAACCTTCCACCCAGCTGGGTTTACCCACGGGCCACACCCGAAGGCCTTTCAGGCAGGGTTAGAGTTTCGGAAAAAGTTCACCGACGAAGTAGCGGTGATGCTCGATACCCGTAATGCATTAGAAATGGGCGAGGCGTGTGCTGGGGTAGAAAACCCTGACTACGTATACAGCTGGAAAGCGAAAGACGACAACAAGGCATAAATTTTATGAAGTTTGCGACCTATCGAAATGGAACCCGAGACGGCCAGTTGATGGTGGTTAGTCGAGATTTAACTAAAGCTGTTAAGGTACCAGCCCTAGCTGCAACCCTGCAGGAAGTTTTAGATGACTGGGACGGTGTAGCCCCAGAGCTAGAAAAAGTATATCAGGCGTTGAACAACGGCGAATTGGCCGACGCGGAAGCATTTGATGAGCGCCTTTGCGAGTCACCATTACCGCGTGCTTATCAGTGGGCTGACGGCAGTGCTTATGTCAACCACGTTGAGCTTGTTCGCAAAGCCCGTAACGCCGAAATGCCACCGAGCTTTTGGACCGATCCGCTCATGTACCAAGGCGGATCTGACGACTTTTTAGGTCCGAAAGACGATATCGAAATGGCTGACACTGCCTGGGGTATCGACTTTGAAGGTGAAATTGCGGTAATTACTGACGACGTACCCATGGGGGTTGAGCCTGACCAAGCTGGCGAGTACATTCGGTTACTCATGTTAGTGAATGACGTGTCGTTGCGCGGGTTAATTCCGAACGAATTGGGCAAAGGATTTGGCTTTTTCCAGTCCAAGCCTTCCTCAGCGTTCTCGCCAGTTGCCGTAACTCCTGATGAGTTGGGCGCAAATTGGCGTGATAACAAGGTACATTTGCCATTATTGAGCTACTATAACGGTAAGCCATTTGGTAAACCTAATGCTGGCGAAGACATGACGTTTGATTTTGCGCAGCTTGTTGCTCATGCGGCTAAGACGCGTCATTTAGGGGCCGGTGCAATTATTGGTTCAGGGACAGTGTCGAATAAGCAAGGCACTGATCATGGCAGCGCCATTGCCGAAGGCGGCGTGGGCTATAGCTGTATTGCCGAAGTACGAATGATTGAAACCATTCGCGACGGTAAACCTGCAACTGGGTTTATGCAATTTGGTGACACCATAAAAATAGAGATGACCGACGAACACGGCCACAGTATTTTTGGCGCGATAGACCAAAAAGTGGTGCAGTATTCGCCGCATGACGAATAATTGCGGAGTAATCATGGAACTCTACGGCTACTGGCGCTCGAGCGCCAGTTACCGGGCGCGTATTGCGCTCAATTATAAGCAACTAGACTACAACTATATTCCTGTTCACTTAATTAAAGAGGGCGGGGAGCAGCACAAACAAGCGTATCGCCAACTGAACCCGAATGGCTTAGTGCCAACCCTTGTGAATGGTCCAGTTATTTTGCACCAGTCGTTGGCGATTATTGAATACCTAGAAGAAACTCACCCAAAACCCTCGTTGTTACCAGGTAACGCGCAGAAGCGCGGTGCTATTCGTGCCATTGCGTTAGATATTGCCAGTGAACTACAGCCATTAATTAATTTACGCGTTCAGCAATATTTAGTGCGCGAATTAGACGCGGATGATAATGCAAAACAAGCTTGGCTTGCGCATTGGTTTAAGCAGAGCTTCACGGCGCTAGAACGAAACCTGGAAGAAGTTTCGGGCCAGTATTGTGTGGGCGACGACTTCTCGCTAGCGGATGTATGTTTAGTTCCGCAAGTTTACAGCGCGGAGCGTTTTGGAATAGCCCTAGAGGACTATCCACTCATTCGGACTATCTATCAACGCCTGCTAGAACTGCCTTGGGTTGCGGCTGCGCATCCAAGCAAACAGCCTGACGCTGAAAGCTAACCCAAGAACCGCGAATTTCATCGCATTCATGCTATGCCCAGCTCGTATATTGCTGGGCATTTTGGTTTAATGAGCCGGTACAAATAGGCTAACAAGGATCTAAAAATGAAAACAAAATTAGCAATAGCCATTGCTGCCGCGCTCATGAGCGCGTCTTGTGCTATCACTGAGCCGACAAATAACAATACAGCCGCCGTAACACCGCCGGCGGTGCTGGCGACGGCTGCGAATTCACAAGCAACTGCGAATCAATCACTGACCATAAAACAAATTATGGCTGATCAAGACTGGGTCGCTCGCTCACCAGAAAATGCCTACTGGATGCTCGATGGCAGCGGGGTGTTATACCAGCAAAAACGCGAAGGATCGATTTTGCGTGACTGGTACCATCAACCGCTGGACCAAGGCGCCCATAAAGTGCCGGTAGAAAAACTACATAATTACGCTTACAACAACGGCGTTTACAACGCTGACCGTACGCTTCTAGCGTACACCTTTGAGGGCAATGTTTTTGTTCGTGACCTCGCTCAAGGTGAGACTAAACAGCTTACCCGCGATGAAGCTCGCCAAAGTCAGCTATTATTTTTGACCAACGGGCAGTTGGCATACCGCCAAAATAACGACTTTTTTGTGGTTGACCCAGCGACTGGATTAACGCAGCAAATTGCTGCGCTAGAAACCAAAGACGCGCCAAAAGCCAATACTGACGCCAAAGACTTCGTAGCTCGCGAACAACAAGAACTGATTAAGTTTGTGCAAGTGGAGCGTCAAAACAAAGCTGATCGCTTTGCCCAGCAGCAACAGTTGCAGCAAAGCAATCGCTCACTTGCGCCTCAACCATTTTACTTGGGCCAAGGCAAGCAAGTTGTGGCCGCGAGCTTATCACCAGCTGGTGACAAATTGATTGTAGCGATTAGTGATCCGCAAAAATGGCGTGCTGACGGCGATATTATGCCGAATTATGTCACTGAAGACGGTCGTGTTGCAGCAGAGTCAGTGCGTGCCCGCGTTGCCGATGCCAAGCCTGTTGAGCATCAGGTTATGGTGCTAGATTTAACTTCTGGCGAGCAAACCCAGTTAACTTACAACACATTACCTGGTTGGAATGATGATGTGCTGGCAGATGTGCGCAAAGAAAATTACGCGGCCCAAGGTAAGACTTATACATCAGAAAAAAAACCGCGCCCAATTACTTTAATGCAAGACTGGGGTTGGCAAAGTGGTGCTATTCGCTGGTCTGACGATGGCAGCGAAGCGGCACTTATGCTTGAAGCATGGGACAACAAAGACCGCTGGATAGCCAGTGTTGATTTTGGCGGGAAACGTTTTGTGAACCATGAGCGTTTGCACGATGAGGCCTGGATTAACTATACCCACAATGAGTTTGGCTTTTTACCGAACAGCAAAACGTTGTGGTTCCAGTCAGAAGCCGATGGCTACGCACATCTGTATGTGAAACCGTTAAACGGCAAAATTAAACAACTAACGCAAGGCAACTTTGTCACTGAAGACCCGACTGTAAGCGCCAACGGCGACTACATTTATTTTAGTGGCAATAAAACGCACCCAGGTAACTACGAAGTTTACCGCGTGCATACGCAGTCTGCGCAGCTTGAACAGTTGACTAAGCTTGGCGGCATTAATAATTATGAATTGAGCCCGCAAGAAGACAAACTGTTAGTGAAGCACTCTGAAGCTTTGCAACCAGAGGAGCTTTATGTGCAAAACATTGGTGAGGACATCGCCAAGCGTTTGACACAAACTGTGACAGATGAATTCATGGCGTTTGACTGGGTAGCGCCAGAAATTGTGCCTGTTCCTTCAAGCCATGTTGAGCACCCAATTTATACGCGGGTATATTATCCGAAAGATTACGACCCGAATCGCGCGGAAAAGTACCCAGCGGTGGTATTTATTCATGGTGCTGGCTATTTGCAAAATGCCCATGCTGGCTGGTCTGGCTATCAACGTGAATTTATGTTCCATACGTTTTTAACCCAGCAAGGTTATGTGGTGTTAGACCTTGATTACCGTGGTTCAAAGGGCTATGGGCGCGATTGGCGCACGGCCATTTATCGCCAAATGGGCACTCCAGAAGTTGAAGATTTAGTTGACGTGGTTAAGTGGGCAGGCGAGAGCACCAACGTAGATACCGATCGTATGGGCACATACGGTGGCTCTTATGGCGGTTTCCTGACCTTTATGGCGCTGTTTAAAGAACCTGGCTTGTTTAAAGCCGGCTCGGCATTACGGCCGGTGAGCGACTGGGCACATTACAACACGGGTTACACGTCGAATATTTTGAATTTACCGGACGATGATCCTATTGCGTACCGTCGCAGCTCGCCAATTTACTTTACCGAAGGTTTAGAAGACGCATTGCTGATCAACTCGCCCATGGTTGACGACAATGTGTTTTTCCAAGACAGCGTTCGTTTAGTTCAGCGCTTGATTGAGCATGAGAAAGAAGACTTCGAAACGGCAATCTTCCCAGTTGAACCACACGGTTTCCGTCAGCCATCGAGTTGGTTGGATGAATACCGTCGTATTTTCAAACTGTTTGAAGAAAACTTGAAGTAATAAGCCAAAACGATAGAGCTTAGGTCATCAAGCCCAATTTCTGAAGGCCATAAAAAAGCCAAGTTGATATTCAACTTGGCTTTTTATTTGTTTGATTTTCTATTTCAAACGGCAGTGTTACTGCGTTTTAGTCATTTCAGCAACGGTGACTGAACGCGCTTCTTTAAAGCTTGCACTACGGGCATCTTTATTGAATGGCAAGCGTACGTGATTTTGCGCAACTGCTAACGGCTGGAAGGCGTCAGTGCGTACAATTGGACTCGCTTTAGTCATAGGTGCTGAAGTAACAAAACCTTTGGTCGAGCCTCGCTTCACTTCAGGTTCAGCTTTCACTTCAGGCTCAGCTTTCACTTCAGGCTCAGC
>NZ_LIPW01000001.1:0-284363 GCF_001418345.1 Pseudidiomarina woesei | reverse complement strand
TTCACTTCAGGCTCAGCTTTCACTTCAGGCTCAGCTTTCACTTTAGGTTCAGCTTTTACTTCAGGCTCAGCTTTAGCTTCAGGTTCAGCTTTAGCTTCAGCTTCAGCTTGGCTTGTTGACTGAGTTGCTTCAATTTCGCTACCTTCGGCTACCTCTTGCTCCGCAGCTTTACGACGTTGGCCTGCAGCGCGTTGATGACGCGGCGAGCGGCGGCTGCGATTGCGATTACGTTCTGCATTGTCATCGGCGCCTTCCGCTTGGTTTGCGGTGGTTGTCTCAGCAGCATTCTCAACCACTTGCTGCGCGTCATCCACTTTTACGTCCGACTTCGCGTCTTGTTTAGTTTCTGTTGCAGTTGGCTGCGCTTCTGATGTTGCCTGAGCTTGTGCACTAAGTTCGCCATCTGCAGCGACACGAACCGACTGATCAAGCTTACGACGCTGACGGCGCGGCTTGGGTGCGCTTGGCTTACGCTCTTGACTAGCATCGTCTGCTGTTGCTTTGTCTTGAGCCTTAGCAGAAGTGCTTTGTACGTCTTGTTGCTCAGTCGTTTGCTTATTACGACCACGGCCACCGCGACCACGACGACCGCCACGCTCATTGCGCTCTTTTGCTGAGTCATCTTTGTTCGCTTTATTATCGACCGCTTTATCGGTATCTGTCGCCGCTTTATCGTTTTCAGTATCGCGATTACGACGGTTGTTGTTTCGGCGGCGGTTATTACCACCTCGTGTATTACGACGTTGATTATTTCCGCGACGTTGCTGATTAGACTTGTTGGTTTTATTTGACTTACTTTCGTCTTCTTCCTCGCTTGCAAACAGCCCAGCAAGCCATTTACCTAAACGCGACAATAAACCTGGTTTAGCAGTTTCTGCGGCGGCAGCTTTTGCTACTGGTGCCGGTGCTGCTGGTGCTTGTAAACCTTTTAATGCCGGTTCTTCAAAGCTTGGCTTATCTTTATTGAGAACAATTTCAGTACTGGTGTCTTCTGGTTTCTCAATTAACGTAAAACTGTTGGCTTCATCGACTTCGTCATTCCGCAAACGTTTCACATCGAAGTGTGGTGTCTCAAGGTGTGGATTTGGAATAACCAACACCGATACACTATGGCGTTTTTCAATATCAAAGATAGATTGGCGCTTTTCATTCAACAAATACGTCGCCACAGTAACTGGCACTTGGGCCTGTACTTGAATGGTATTGTCTTTTAGCGCTTCTTCTTCAATAAGGCGCAAAATTGACAGCGCCAATGACTCAGCCGAACGAATAGTGCCGTGGCCACTACAGCGCGGGCACACATGATTTGATGCTTCACCAAGAGAAGGGCGCAAACGCTGACGCGACATCTCTAATAAACCAAAACGCGAAATTCGGGTTACCTGAATACGTGCACGGTCTTGCTTCAAACTGTCACGCAAACGGTTTTCGACTTCACGCTGATGACGAGCTGGGGTCATATCAATAAAGTCGATAACGACTAGGCCACCGACGTCACGCAAGCGCAACTGGCGAGCAATTTCTTCGGCTGCTTCTAAGTTGGTCTGAAAAGCTGTTTCTTCAATATCGCCGCCTTTAGTAGCTCGGGCAGAGTTGATATCGATAGATGTAAGCGCTTCGGTTGGGTCAATAACAATGGAACCACCTGAAGGCAAACGAACTTCACGCTGGAAAGCAGATTCAATTTGGCTTTCCACCTGATAATGGTTAAACAGCGGTACGTCGCCTTGATAAATCTTGACGCGATTCACGAAGTCAGGACGAATGAGGGTGACGTGGTCACGTACCTGATCAAATACTTTCTGGTTGTCGATAAGTACTTCGCCAATATCACGACGCAAGTAATCGCGAATGGCACGAAATACGACGTTACTTTCTTGGTGAATTAAAAATGGAGCAGGGCGCGAGTTTGCTGCTTTTTCGATGGCTTCCCAATGGTGCAACAGAACGTTTAAGTCCCATTCAAGCTCTTCTTGTGACTTGCCAACCCCAGCTGTACGTACAATTAAACCCATACTGTCTGGTAGATTTAAGGCGTCTAACGTTGCTTTAAGTTCGCTACGTTCTTCGCCTTCAATACGGCGTGAAATGCCGCCAGCGCGCGGATTGTTCGGCATAAGCACCAAATAGCTTCCGGCTAGCGAAATAAACGTGGTTAATGCAGCGCCTTTTTGGCCGCGCTCTTCTTTGTCAATTTGAACAATAACTTCTTGGCCTTCAGAAATAACATCTTTGATGTTTGGTCGGCCTGAGAACGAATACCCGTCTGGAAAGTATGTTTTAGCGATTTCTTTTAGTGGTAAAAAACCGTGGCGCTCAGCTCCGTAATCAACAAATGCGGCTTCTAAGCTAGGTTCAATGCGGGTAATTTTACCCTTGTAAATGTTTGACTTTTTTTGTTCATGACCTGGGCTTTCAATATCCAGATCATAAAGACGCTGGCCGTCTACCAGCGCAACGCGCAGTTCTTCTTGCTGCGTTGCATTAATTAGCATTCTTTTCATTGTTTGTGACTCGTTCTTACGGGCCACAACACAGTACGACAGGCGTTCGCCATCGCTATTTCGAGATTGAATTGTTTTAGCCAAGGGCTAATAAATTAGCACCTAACACCCCCCGTCTTCACAACATAAGTTTAAACGTGAGGTCGCAATTTGTTACCAAGCCGAAATGCGCTTGTAAAGGCCATACTGCGTTGCAGCACTGGTTCTTTAAATAGGTTTGATTTAAGGGCGGCGCGTTTAGTCAATCTTCATAACTTGGTGTGAAGATGAGCCAATGTTATTCCGTGCCATCAACTTCTCGATGCTTGTTTGCTAATCGTAAGCTGAGGTGGACGTATTGGCAGAGACGCTTTCCGCTCAAACCACGCGTTAAATTTTTTACTCTGTTCTTGCACTTTGGCAACGCACTTTTCGTTTGCGCAAAGTGTACCGCTCTCTGTCAACCGGTGCGGATTTTTCCGGCAGCTGATTATCACATAAAAATCGTTGTAAATACAAGATGAACATTGTCAAGAGCTCGTGCTAAAATCCGCACCCTATGAGCGAACAAACCAAACCATCACAAGGCGTGCGTTTCCAGACAGTCGAAGCTGGCTATCAAGAGCAACGCATTGACAACTATTTACTTGCACAATTGAAGGGTGTACCTAAGTCATTGGTATACCGAATATTGCGCAAAGGCGAAGTGCGCGTAAATAAAAAGCGCGTCAAACCCGAATACAAGCTGCAAATTGGAGATGTGATTCGTATTCCACCGGTGCGTGTTGCAGAAGCTACTCCGCTGCCTTCGGCCAAGTTGGACCAAGTACAAGCTTTACAAGAACATATTCTTTACGAAGATGATGTGCTTATGGTGATAAATAAGCCGGCGGGTTTAGCTGTTCATGGTGGTTCAGGGCTGCAATTTGGTCTGATTGAAAGCTTACGGGCGTTGCGGCCTGATGCGAAGCAAATGGAATTAGTTCACCGCTTAGACCGGGAAACCAGCGGTTGTATATTGATTGCGAAGCGTCGTTCGGCATTGCGTAGTTTGCATGAGCAATTACGAAACAAAACGATGGACAAACAATATTTGGCATTAGTACGTGGGCAATGGCAAAAACATGTAAAACTGATAGCAGCGCCATTATTAAAAAATACATTGAAGTCGGGCGAGCGGGTGGTTCGCGTTGATGCCGAGGGTAAGCCGTCGGAAACTCGGTTTCGAATTATTGAAAAGTTTGAACAGTGTACGCTAGTCGAGGCCTCTCCAATTACTGGCCGTACGCATCAAATTCGTGTGCACGCGCTGCATGCTGGGCATCCTATTGCATGTGACCCTAAATATGGCGATGTTGAATTTGACCAATTAGTGCAACAGTATGGGCTTAATCGTTTGTTCTTACATGCTCACCAGTTAACTTTTAGTCACCCACAGACAGCGAAACCGGTTACTGTAAATGCGCCATTTGATGACGCGTTGCTTACTACATTGAAACGTTTAGGCAGTAGAAAATATTCATGAAGTTTCCACTAATTATTTTTGATTGGGACGGTACCTTAATGGATTCTGTTGGGCGTATTGTGTCTTCGATGCAGCGCACAGCAAAGGAATTGCAGCTGACGCCACCAACGGAATTAGCCGTGCGGGAAATCATAGGTATTAGTCTCCAGCCTGCCATTGAACAGTTATTTGGGCGTCTGTCAGAAGACGAAATGACTGCGTTCATGGAGGTGTATCGGCAACAATATGTACATGACGATATTACGCCATCGCCATTGTTCAGCGGCGCCCACGAGCTGTTAGAATGTTTGCGTGAGCGAGGTCATACGTTAGCTGTTGCAACCGGAAAAGCGCGGCATGGCCTAGAGCGAGTTTGGCAAGAAAGTAATACCAAGCACCTTTTTCACGCCTCACGTTGTGCTGATGAAACGGCATCAAAACCGAACCCACGGATGTTACACGAGCTGCTTCGTGAAACTGGCTACGAAGCAAACCAAGCGATTATGGTTGGCGATTCAATACACGACATGCAAATGGCACAAAATGCTGGAATTTCTCGCATTGCGGTTGGGTTCGGAGCGCATGACGCTCAAAGGTTAGCCTTTCATCAACCGTTGGCGGTTATTGATGACTTAATGACACTGACTCAATATGTGTAGCTATTACCTATAGCTTTATCTGTCTACAGAGGACAATAAAATGAACTTAGTCTTGGCCTCAACCTCACCATTTCGACGTGAGTTACTCGCAAAAGTGGTTCGTCATTTTGAGGTGGCAGCGCCCGAGGTTGACGAAACGCCGTTATCTCATGAGGCACCATGGCGTCTGGTCGAGCGCTTAGCTCAGGCGAAAGCCAAAGCGTTGGCAGAGCAGTTTCCGCGACATATATTGATTGGCTCCGACCAAGTTGCGGTGACTGACGGCAAAATTTTGGGAAAGCCAGGTACCAAAGCAAAGGCCATTGCTCAGTTGCAGTCGATGCGCGGTAAACAAGTTACTTTTTTAACGGGCTTAGCGATTTATGACAGCCAACAACAACGCATGCAGTCGTGTGTTGAACCCTTTGATGTTTTCTTTCGTGATTTAACCGATACTGAAATTGAAGCTTATGTTGCGCGCGAGCAGCCGTTAAACTGTGCCGGTAGCTTTAAAAGTGAAGCTCTGGGTATTAGCTTATTCTCGGCATTGCGTGGTGATGACCCGAATGCCCTGATTGGTCTACCATTAATCCGTTTATTAGCAATGCTTCGGGAATGGGGGATTAATCCGCTACTGGATGAAAATAGCCATTAAAATGCTTGTGTTCAGGCGCTGATTCCTTTAACATTCGCGCCCTATGCAGAAGGTTCGAATACCCATTACGGTAGATCCGGTAAAAAGTGCCGGCAAACAGTTGACTTATATCGGGCTTGTTCCGGGGAAGTCGCTTGCTCGTTTGCAGGAATTATTAGCTGAGCCTTGTCCTGATGTTGATGTATCGTTAGGTTTTGATATTGACGAGCAGGGCATTAAACGCATTCAAGGTGAAGCGCAGGTGACTGTGAGCGCGCATTGTGAGCGTTGTGGTGATGCAATGACGTTGCCATTAGGGTGCACATTTATTTATGCACCAGTAACTAAGCGGCAAACGGCCACCGATATGCCTGAGGAATATGAACCTGTTGAGCTTGACGAGCTAGGTGAAGTGAATCTGCATGCATTGGTTGAAGATGAATTGATATTGGCGATGCCAGTTGTGGTAAAACATGACGAGCGCGAATGTCGAGTAGATAGTAATGCGATGCAATGGGGTGAAATTGATGAATCCCCAGAAGCAAAAGATAATCCTTTTGCGGTATTGCAAGAATTAAAGCGTAAATAAACTTAGGAGATAGCGTAAAATGGCTGTACAACAGAATCGGAAAAGTCGTTCGAAGCGCGACATGCGTCGTTCTCACGATGCACTGAGCGGCCCTACACTGTCGGTTGACTCTACCTCTGGTGAGACGCATCGTCGTCACCACGTAACAGCTGATGGTTTTTATAAAGGCCGTAAAGTAGTTAACAAGTAACCAGAACCGAGAAGTGAGGCTATGGCCGCACTGACACTGGCACTTGATGCAATGGGGGGCGATCTTGGCCCCTCAGTTGTTATAAACGCCCTGGAACGGGCGTTAAAATCATTTCCTCAAGTTCACTTTGTTGTCGTTGGCGACGAAGAAGAACTCACTCCCTTATTGCAGCAAGCAAAACTTAATAAGCACCCGCGTGTTGAGATCAAACACGCAAGCCAAACGGTCACCATGACCGACAAGCCAGGTTACTCATTGCGTGCGAAACCCGATTCGTCGATGCGCGTCGCACTTGAAATGGTTGCAGCGGACGAAGCAGTTGCCTGTGTTAGTGCAGGTAATACCGGCGCACTAATGACAAAAGCTTATTTCACGCTAAAAACTTTGCCTGGCGTGTTACGTCCCGCGCTAATGTCAGCTATTCCACAGCAAAACGGCGGCTCAGCTTTTGTGCTCGACTTAGGCGCCAACCCTGTTTGTGATTCGGACACATTGTTTCAATTTGGCGTGATGGGTTCAGTCGCGGCACAAGAAGTGCTCGGTATTGCAAAGCCACGTGTTGCTTTGTTGAACATGGGCGAAGAAGAAATTAAAGGGAATGACGTGGTAAAAGCCACGGCTGCCTTGCTGCAACAGTCGCAACATATTAATTATATAGGCTTTATTGAAGGCGATGATTTATTTTCTGGCAAAGCAGACGTGATCGTTTGCGACGGTTTTGTCGGTAATATTGCACTAAAAAGCTGCGAAGGTTTAGCAGACTTACTGCTAAACAATATCAAATCAAATATTCACGCGCACTGGCTGACACGCTGGTTCGTGAAACTCTTCTATCAACGTTTACAACGCTCATGGGATTGGTTGAAGCCCGACCACTATAATGGCGCTAGTTTGATAGGATTACGGGGCGTGGTCATAAAAAGCCACGGTGATGCCAATGCGCGCGCGTTTTACAGCGCCATTGAGCAAGCGGTTGAAGAAACCCAACGTGATCTGCCGACACGAATTCGTGATCGGGTTGAACAAGTACTGTTAGAGCAGGAATAAACGTTATTATGCAATCAGAAATTGCAGGAACTGGCCATTATTTACCGGGTCAGCGCCTAACCAATGCCATGCTTGAACAGCGGGTAGAAACAAGCCATGACTGGATTGTGGAACGCACCGGAATTCATGAGCGGCGCATAGCTCAGGCCGGCGAAAACGCTGCGTCAATGGGCGTGGCCGCAGCTCGTGAAGCCCTTCGTGCGGCAAACTTACAAGCCGACGACATTGACTTGATTGTTGTGGCGACAACATCTGGCGAACGAGCCTTTCCCAGTGTGGCATGTGAAATTCAAGCTGCATTAACCGAGAACAATATTCCCGCTTTTGACGTCGCAGCGGCGTGCTCTGGATTTATCTTTGCCTTAAGCGTGGCTGATCAATACATACGCAGCGGTACTTACCAGCGAGTTTTAGTGATTGGCACCGACGTGTTATCACGCTTGTGTCACCCAGATGATCGCAACACCTTGGTGCTGTTTGGTGATGGTGCAGGAGCTGCAGTGCTGCAGGCTTCAGACAAGCCCGGAATTATTTCGACGCATTTAAATAGCGCTGGTGAGTTTGCTGATTTGCTTGGCGTGAACCATGTATCACGCACGTCGCCCGAAGAGCTCAGTGAAGCTTGGATGTATATGAAAGGCAACGAAGTATTCAAAGTCGCGGTGAGTAAGCTCAGTGAGCTGGTGGTGGATACCCTTGCGGAAAATGGCCTAGTGGCAAGTGACTTAGACTGGTTGGTTCCACATCAGGCCAATATGCGTATTATCAAGGCCACCGCAAAAAAACTCAAAATGCCTATGGAACAAGTGGTTACCACGTTAGAATACACAGGTAACACGTCGGCAGCGTCGGTGCCTATTGCATTAGATGTAGCAATACGTGATGGCCGCATTCAACGGGGCCAAAAATTATTGTTAGAAGCCTTTGGCGGCGGTTTCGCCTGGGGCTCAGCACTTATTGAGTATTAACTAAGGAACAATACATGCGAGCTTATGTTTTTCCAGGCCAAGGGTCGCAAACGGTAGGAATGCTTGCCGATGTTGCAGCAGAATATCCAGTGGTTGAAGAAACCTTTGCCGAAGCAAGCGAAGTACTTGGCTACGATTTGTGGGCTTTGGTACAGAACGGGCCAGCTGAGCAACTGAATGAAACGCAACGTACGCAACCGGCTTTATTGACCGCGAGTGTGGCGCTGTATCGGGTGTTAGAACAAGCCGGCGTCGAGGCACCTGAGTGGATGGCGGGCCATAGCTTAGGCGAGTATTCGGCGTTAGTGTGCGCCGGCGCATTAGACTTTAAAGATGCTGTAAAGCTGGTCGCTATGCGTGGTGAGTTTATGCAAACTGCCGTGCCAGCTGGCATTGGTGCCATGTCTGCGATTATTGGTTTAGACGACGAGCTGGTTGAAAAAGCCTGCGCTGAATCGGCACAAAACGAGGTAGTTTCAGCGGTGAACTTTAACTCGCCAGGGCAGGTTGTTATTGCTGGTCATAAAGCTGCGGTAGAACGTGCGGGTAAAGCTTGTTTAGAGGCCGGTGCTAAGCGTGCACTGCCACTGCCAGTTAGCGTACCATCACACTGTGCACTTATGCAGAGCGCGGCTGAGCAGTTAGCTGTTGAATTAGGTAAGTTAACCTTTAGTACGCCGCAGGTGCCCGTGGTAAATAACGTTGACGTTGAAGCTCCGCGCGAAGCTGATCAGATTCGAGACGCCTTGGTTCGCCAGTTGTATTCACCAGTGCGTTGGACCGAAACGGTACGCTACTTGGTGGCACAAGGGGTTACTGAAATTTATGAAATTGGCCCAAGTAAGGTATTAACCGGGCTCAATAAACGAATTGATAAAGCAATTAACGGCGATGCGGTGAACACCGTCGACGCTATTGCAGCAAGGAAATAATATGACAGACTTAATGAATTTAAACGGCCAAGTAGCCTTAGTTACTGGTGCTAGCCGTGGTATTGGCAAAGCTATTGCACAACAGTTAGCGGCGCGCGGTGTCAAGGTAGTCGGCACGGCAACCACTGACCATGGTGCGGCCGCTATTAGTGACTATTTAGGCGAGCACGGCGAAGGCTTGGCGCTTAATGTGACCGACGAAGCAAGTATTGCAAGTGTGTTAAAGCATATTGATGACACTTATGGTCAATTGGATATTTTAGTCAATAATGCCGGCATTACGCGTGATAACTTATTGATGCGCATGAAAGATGACGAGTGGGATAGTGTCATGGACACCAATCTAAAATCTGTTTATCGCTTATGCAAAGGGGTTATGCGCGGCATGATGAAGCGCCGCAATGGCCGCATTATAAATATTTCGTCTGTGGTTGGTACCACAGGCAACCCAGGGCAAACGAACTATTGTGCAGCAAAAGCCGGTTTAGCTGGGTTTACTAAGTCGTTAGCACAAGAAATTGCATCGCGCGGAATTACCGTTAATTGCGTTGCGCCAGGTTTTATTGACACGGATATGACCAAAACGTTGACAGACGATCAAAAACAGGCCATTTTCAGCAATATTCCTGCCGCACGACTTGGGCAGCCAGATGAAATTGCTGCAGCCGTGGTGTTTTTAGCTTCACCAGGTGCTGCATATATTACGGGTGAAACCATTCATGTGAACGGCGGTATGGCAATGGTATAAAGCTAAAGGGGTACGACCTGTTAGGGTTGATCCATTTTTTGCTTTATTATTGCGGCCGCATTCACTACACTAAGCCCAATTTTGAACACGTGACCTAAAATCAAGGGACATATATAAAATGAGTACTATTGAAGAACGCGTTAAAAAAATCATCGTTGAACAGTTAGGCGTTAAAGAAGAAGAAGTAAAACCAGAAGCTTCTTTTGAAAACGACCTTGGTGCTGACTCACTTGATATCGTTGAATTAGTGATGGCTCTTGAAGAAGAGTTTGAAACTGAAATTCCTGACGAAGAAGCTGAGAAAATCAGAACTGTTGAAGCAGCTATCGATTACGTGAAAAATCACGCAAACGACTAAGCTAAGCAGTACGGAAGGGCGGAATGAGAATTCCGCCTTTTTTGTATGTGGTTCAACGGCCAACCCCTCGCATCAAACTCTCTTGACCGTGGCCTACAATTTGGCGACGGGCACTTCACTACACTTGTTATTCGACACGGCCGCATTGAATTTTGGCAGCGTCATTGGCAGCGCCTGCAGCAGGCAAGTTTGCGCCTAGCTATGGGCTTACCCGCGCAGCAAGAGGTTACGCGTGTACTTAATGACATTGCCCAACAACACCCTCATGCCGTCGCAAAAATTATGATCACGCGTGGGAATAGTCAGCGTGGCTATGCACCAGACGCGGCCACGCCAATCAATTGGTATGTTACCGTCAATCCGCTACCAAGTTGGTCTGCGCAAGGTATTGCCGTAGAGCAAGCCAACATGCACTTGGCACAGCAACCGGCATTAGCTGGCTTAAAATCGTTAAACCGCCTAGAGCAGGTGTTGCTGAGTCATGAACGCCAACAACGCCAGGTTGATGATTTAATTGTTTGTGATACATCGGGCAATGTTGTTGAAGCTGTGAGTAGTAACCTGTTTTGGTATGATGGCAAAAAATGGCGCACTCCGCGGCTCACCCATGCCGGTATTGACGGTATTATGAAGCAAGAGATTTGTGCGCACGTGTTACCCGCAACAGCATCCTCACTAACAACTTTTGCCGAATTTGCCTCTGCCGAACAGGCGTTTTTATGCAATACTGTGTTGGGTCCGCGGCCAATAACTCATATTAATCAACGGCCGTTAGCTAAGTCAGTATTACCAGAGGTTGTGTATACGTGGTATTCAAACGTGTTGTCCAATTCTTTATCGTCTTTCTCGTAATTAGTAGCGTAGCGCTCGGCGCAGGCTTTTGGTATGCGCAACAGCGTTTACAGCAATCTTTGCAGTTAACGCAGCCATTATTATTTGAAGTAAAACGAGGAATGCACGCGCGCACCGTGTTGCAGCAATTGCGGCAGCACGGCGCTGATATTCATGTTACAGAAGCTTATATAGTGAGTCGGTTAATTGATGACCCAAGTCGCTTACAAGCAGGCGTATATCAATTATCGACTGGCGACACCTTGCAAAGTTTGTGGCGCAAACTTCGTTTGGGTGAACAACACCTGTTTCAAGTGGCTTTGATTGAAGGCCGCACGCTACATGAATGGTTGCAAGTATTGGCCAAGGCAGAGCATATTGAAAAACCACTGCAATTTGCTCATAAACATGAAGCAGCAGAGCGCGTAGCAACATTGTTAGGTATAGAATCGGGATCAGCAGAAGGCTGGTTTTTTCCCGATACCTACAGCTATCGAGCCGGCACTTCAGTATTAGATATTCTGCGCCAGGCGCACTCACGGATGGAAGCTGAACTGGCTAATATATGGCAACAAAGAGCTGATAATCTACCGTACAAAAATGCCTATGAGCTGCTGATTATGGCGTCTATTATTGAAAAAGAAACGGGTTTAAAAGGCGAACGAAAACGTGTAAGTTCGGTATTTATTAACCGTATAAACAAAGGCATGCGTTTACAGTCCGATCCCACAACAATTTATGGTATTGAACCATTTGATGGGAATATAACGCGAGCTCATTTGCGCGAAGAAACAGCGTATAATACCTATCGTATTACTGGATTGCCACCTAGCCCAATTGCAATGCCGAGCAAGGCAAGCCTAGAGGCAGCAGCATATCCAGAGCATACTGATTATTTTTATTTTGTTGCGGACGGTTCAGGTGGTCACGTATTTTCCAAGACTTTAGCTGAACATAATAAAGCCGTGAATAGATACCAAAGGAATCAACGCTAATGCCAGTAGGCAAGTTTATTGTCATTGAAGGGTTAGAAGGAGCAGGGAAAAGCTCTGCAATAGCTAGTGTGGTTAATCATTTGCATGCTAAGGGCATTGCTACTCAGACTGTACGTGAACCCGGTGGTACGCCGTTAGCCGAGGCAATTCGTGAGCTTGTGAAGCAAGATTGGGAAGAACAGCTGACGGCTGAAACTGAATTGCTTTTAATGTACGCCAGTCGTTCGCAATTAGTTGAAAATATAATTAAGCCGGCACTGGCTCGAGGTATTTGGGTTATTGCCGATCGTCATGATTTATCCTCTCGTGCATACCAAGGCGGTGGGCGCCAATTGGGTGACGAAAAGCTCACTACCTTGCGTCAGTTAGTGCTTGGCAGCTTTGTTCCCGACCTAACCTTATTGCTCGATGTTGATCCCAAAAAAGGTCTTGAACGCGCTCGCGAGCGTGGTGAATTAGACCGTATTGAACAGGAAGATCTGGCGTTTTTTGAACGAACCCGAGATCGTTACCTGCAGATTGCTAAGGCTGATCCGTCTATTTGCGTAGTGAATAGCAACCAGCCCATGGAGCAAGTGCACCGCGACTTGTTACAGCAATTGGAAGTTCAACTGTTTCATGAGATGGGTAGTCTATGAGTTTGCCTTGGTTACGCGAGTCATGGTTACAAGTGGTTAGCGATATACAAAAGCAACGATTTGGCCATGCACACTGCATACCGGCTCGGGCTGATCTTGGTGCTGATACATATTGTCGGGCTTTAGTGGATTATTTGTTGTGTTTGCGACCACAAGGCAAGGCGTGCGGCACCTGTAAAAGCTGTTTATTGCAGCACGCGGGCACGCACCCTGACTATTATGAAGTGCGTAGCGAAGATGACAAAGCCATTGGGGTTGGTAAAATTCGTGAATTAACTCAAAGCTTGCAAGAAACTGCTAACCAACACGGTGCCAAAGTTGCTTGGGTAAAAAATGCCGAGCGAATGACTGTTGAAGCGGCCAATGCGTTGCTAAAAACGCTCGAAGAACCCACTGAAAATACGTATATTATTTTAACCCCAGTAAAAACCAACGGGCTATTGCCGACGCTTCGTAGCCGTATGCGTTTGCATAAGTTTAAAGAACCGAGTTGGGCAGAAACCGAAGCCTGGCTGACCCAAAAACTTGGGCACGCCTTAAGCACGGATGACCAATTGCGCTGTCGCCACCTTGCGCACTCCCCGTTAGTGGCGTTAAGTTTACTTAAAGGGGAGTTAGCCGATGATACCGATCATGTCGGGCAATTGGCGCAAGCGATGTGTGCAAATGGCGTGTGGCCACAGCCGACCAAGCAAGACTGGAGTGCTTGGTTGCAGGCATCAGAGGCTTGGTTACAAGAGCTCATTCGGCTGCGCCAACGGGTAGCCGCGGAGCGTTTACGTTTTCCGCATTTAAGCGAATTGGCACATGATTGGTTGCAACGGCAACAAATAACAGTCGGTGAATTAAATGCTTGGCTTGCTTTATGTTATAATTTGCGCAAATTAACAAGCGAGCAGTCGGGATTGAACGCCCCATTACTATTACAACAACAGTGGTTACAATGGAAACACAAACCGTAGCAAACGCTGAAGCAGCAATGCCAAAAAAACGCATAGTGTTGGGCACCGAAGCTCAGCTGCGTCGCTATTATATGCCGTTTATTAAAGGGGGCGGGCTCTTTCTAACCACTGACGAACCATTAAAAATAGGCGATCACTTTTTATTAGAAGTGCGTTTATTTGGTGAGCAAAGCTCAGTTTTGGTGAAGTGCAAAGTGATCTGGTTGGCACCATCCAAACCGGGCCGGCCAGAGCAGCAGGGCGTTGGCGTGCAATTTATTGATGATAAAGCCATGCTTAAGAACATGATCGAATCTAAATTGGCCGCTATCGGTAATACTGCAACCCCCACGGCAACCATGTAAATTTATCGCGATAGGAGTTGTTGTGTTTGTCGATTCCCATTGTCACCTCGACAAAATAAATCTTGAACCATTTAACGGTAAACTAAGCGGCGTTATTGACGCTGCGCGTGCAGCCAAAGTTCAACATATGCTATGTATTGGCGTGACTCTGGATGATTTTCCGAGCATGCGCGAGCAAGTTGCTGAATTTCCAGACGTGAGTATTTCTTGCGGAGTTCATCCGCTGTACGTTGCTAAACATCCTTTGAATCGTGAGCAATTAGCGCAATGGGCGGCGTTACCTGAGGTGGTTGCGATTGGTGAAACGGGATTGGACTATTATTACGATCCTGAAAGTAGGCCAGTGCAACAAGAAAGCTTTCAATATCATATTGAGTTAGCCAATGAACTTGATAAGCCACTGATTATTCATACTCGAGATGCACGCGAAGACACTATTGCGATGTTGCGGGAAGGTCAGGCAGAGCGTTGTGGCGGAGTGCTGCATTGCTTTACTGAGTCGTTAGCGATGGCACAGCAAGCCATTGAGCATCTTGATTTTTACATTTCGATTTCTGGCATTGCCTCGTTCCGAAATGCCACTGAGCTGCGCGACGTGGTCAAAGCATTGCCACTTGAGCGTTTGTTGATTGAAACCGATAGCCCTTGGTTAGCCCCGGTGCCGCATCGTGGCAAAGAAAACCAGCCAGCTTATGTGAGCGAAGTTGCAAAATGTGTAGCCGATGTGAAGGAGCTCACGTTAGCTGAGGTGGCGGAAAAAACTTCAGAAAATTTTTATAACCTATTTAAGCGCGTGCGCTAAAAATTAGTACGTTTTTTACACAAAAAATTCGCATTTCTAAAAATTGCGTCTACACTAATTTTTACCCTCGACATTTATCGAGTTAGCGCACGGCTCAATCCCTTGAGCCATTCCCCTGAGCTCGGGACAACTTGGATTGGTCCCGAGCCTTTTTTTATCCTTTATAACGTATTGATTATGCGGTTAATTCA
This sequence comes from Pseudidiomarina woesei, assembly GCF_001418345.1. Classification (GTDB taxonomy): domain Bacteria; phylum Pseudomonadota; class Gammaproteobacteria; order Enterobacterales; family Alteromonadaceae; genus Pseudidiomarina; species Pseudidiomarina woesei. Next base: position 269,509 of record NZ_LIPW01000001.1, on the reverse strand, counting down.
CCGCGCAGATTGGTTTCTAGCTGAGAATTAATTTGTGCTTGGCTTAAACCTTTTGAGAGCAGATAGTGCAGCTTAGTTAACGCGGCTTCTATGGTCATATCATGGCCACTCACCACACCCACTTGGGCTAGCGCGTTACCCGTTGCATAGCCGCCCATGTTTACTTTGCCTTTGAAACATTGCGTGCAATTAAGTACAACCGTGCCGGCGGCAATTGCGCGCTCTAGGCTTGCCAGTAATTGTTTGTCTTGTGGCGCATTGCCAACCCCGTAGCTTTGCATAATGAGCGCTTTCACAGGCTGTTGCAGCATGTTGTCAAAAATCGCTGCGGACACGCCAGGGTAGAGCGTGATCACGCCAATGGCTTGGGGCGTAACCGCCGATACTTGCAACGGCTGACTACCAATAGGTTTTACCTCGCCGGCGTCAACGCTAATTTGAATACCTGCTTGTAGCAATGGTGAAAAATTAGGCGAATCAAATGCGTTAAAACCGTTTGCATCGGCTTTGGTAGCGCGGTTGCCGCGGTACAAGGTATTGTTAAAAAACAATCCAACTTCGTGAATCGGGTAGTTGGCCGCAATATACAGGGCGTTTAACAAATTTGTTTGGCCGTCAGAACGCAAAGCGGCGAGTGGAATTTGCGAACCGGTAATAATCACCGGCTTGGCCAGGTTTTCAAACATAAATGACAAGGCTGAGGCGGTATAAGCCATGGTATCTGTACCATGCAAGATCACGAAGCCATCGTAGTCGTCATAGTTATTTTGAATATCTTCAGCAATATGTTGCCAGTCAGTTGGCGACATATCAGAAGAGTCCATAAGCGGGGTGTATTCGTGAATAGTAAATTCAGGCATTTCGTCCCGATAGAACTCGGGCATGCGCTGAACGCACTCGGTGAGAAAACCCGGCACAGGAATGTATCCCTGTGCCGATTTTTGCATACCAATGGTGCCGCCAGTATAAGCGACATAAATACGTTTTTTAGTCATGTTTTATTGCAACGGGCAAAGTTCACACAGCGCATATACGCCGTTGGGGTCGTTAAATTTGTCAAGTAATTTAACTTCCTTCCACACGCCTTGCAATTGCATTTCAATAGGCGAGTGAAGTTTTTGGCTCGGCTCTATTGGTAATAAAATACTAGCTTGACCAAAAAACTCGCGCATAAATTGGTCGCGCGGCGACAGCTCTGGTTCAACAAGTTTAACGTCGTATTCGGTCAAGTCTGCGTATTGCGCAGCAGCGCGAATGGCGTCATTAAGCTCGCCAAGTTGGTCAACTAGACCGTGTTCAAGTGCTTGTGAGCCAGTCCAAACGCGACCTTGTGCGACCGCGTGAACCTCTTCGTATGTCATTTCGCGGCTTTGTGCCACCATAGATACGAAGTCTTTATAGAACTTCTCAATGCTAAGTTGTACGACACGCTTAGCATTTTCGTCTAAACCTTTGGTGACATCTAAAACAGGCAGGTTGGTAGTGTGGTAGCCGTCATTATAAACGCCAATTTCGGCAAGTGAGTTTTCAAAAGTAAAGAACATACCAAACACACCGATAGAGCCGGTAATAGTTGATGGCGCGGCCCAAATTTCATCGGCACTTGCAGCAATCCAATACCCACCTGACGCGGCAACACTGCTCATTGAGGCAATGACGGGTTTGCCCGCTTTTTGTAATTCAAGCACTTCTTGACGAATAATTTCTGACGCGAATCCGCTACCGCCTGGGCTATCAATACGCAGAACGACGGCTTTTACATCGTCATCTAAACGCGCTTGGCGTAATAGTTCGGCAGTACTATCACCACCAATCATGCCGGCCTTTTGGCTACCATCGACAATCATACCGCGAGCAACAACTATCGCGATATTCTTGCGCTTTTTATCGTCCTCTACGTATGCTTCACCATTGAGTGACTTCAAGTAATCATCATGCGAGATTTTGCGCCATGACTTTTCGTCTTTGTCTAAGCCGGTTAGCGATATCATTTCTTGCCGAAATTGTTCGCGCGAATATAACTCATCAACTAAACCCGATGATTTCGCGAGTAGCGCAAAGTCATTGTCATGCTCAGCAAGCACAGCATTAAAATCATTAATGTCGCCTGATAAAATTCGCGCGTCTATGTCACGTAAATTAGCCAAGTCGCTGATATAAGTCTGCCAAAGCTCATCATAAAGAACTTTATTTGCCTCGCGTGCTTGCTCGGACATGTCGTTGCGCGTGTAAGGTTCTACGGCAGATTTGTATGCACCGACTTTAAATACATGGGTTGATACTTTGAGCTTTTCTAATAGCTCTTTGAAATACAAGCGGTACGAACCAAAGCCTTCAAACATCATCATGCCCAAAGGGTTCATGTATAAATTGTCAGCGTAGGCGGCTAGATAATATTGGTTTTGCCCGTATGCATCGGCGTAGGTGATAACCGGCTTACCGGTTTCGCGGAATTGTTGTAAGGCTAAGCCAACTTGTTTGAGCTTATTAAAACCGCCGCCCATGAAATTCGTTAAGTTAAGCTGAATACCACTGATGCGCTCGTCACTAGCGGCATTTTCAATTGCATTCAGTAGATCTGCCAGTAAAATTTCAGGTGGCTCGCCACCGCCACCTAGAGCTTCGTTAAAAAATTGGTCAACTGGGTCAACCCAGGTCTCTTCCTCAACTAAAAAGCCATTTAACTCGAGCACCAGTACCCCGTTTTCAGGCACTACAATGGGCTCTTCTTCAGCGGCAAATATACCGATAACCAAAATGAGGACGATAAAGAAAACAATATTCACAATAACTTTGCGAATAGCGTTTACTAAACCGAATAACTTTTTAAATACTGAAGCAATCCCGCTCATACGGTTTATTCCTAATTTGACAGATACATGGACAGAAGATTACCGCAGAAAAAGCAGATAAACCAGTAAGACAATGTAACAGAGCGTGATCATTTGTTAAGCTATGTATAAGCGATGTGCATAAATTATCTTGGCGCTGCTGCGCCTTGCAAACGAGGTGAGATTTTGGTGACTATGGATGCCATTGAACTACTGACTACGCGCTCATCGATGCCGCGTTTAATTGAACCTGGCCCGTCAAATGAGCAATTAGAACTCATGTTGAAAGCTGCGGGACGGGCGCCTGATCATATGGCTCTGATGCCGTATGAGTTGATAGTTTTTAGTCACGATAAGCGCCAGCAATTGGGTGAGCTTTTCAGCCAAGCTGCAAAATATAAGGGGCTTGAGGAAACACAAGTGAGTCAAGCAAGTCAGTTGCCACTGCGTGCGCCTATGGTTATTGTGGTTGCGATGAAACATCAGGCCCACGAGAAGGTGCCTCGTGATGAGCAGTTATCAAGTGCGGCGTGTGCCACCTTGTTAATGCAACAAGCAGCATTTGCACAAGGTTTAGGAGCAATTTGGCGTACCGGTTGGTTTGCCGAAGATGAAACGGTCAAAGCTGGTTTAGAGCTGCGCCCAGAAGATGCCATTGTAGGTTTTCTTTATGTTGGTACACCAGCTGTGCCGACCCCGATAAAGCCCCACAAAGATGTAATGAGCAAAGTTCGTATGGCATAAAAAAACCAGCCAAAAGGCTGGTTTTTTCATTACCACATGTGATTAAACTCGCTTAAAATTAAAAATCAGCGGTTTTTGGCGCGCGAGGGAATGGAATAACATCGCGAATGTTACCCATGCCTGTTACGTAGGTAACTAAGCGCTCGAAGCCTAAACCGAAACCAGCGTGAGGTACGGTGCCATAGCGGCGCAAATCGCGGTACCAGCTGTAGTCTTCCGTTGGCAGGCCAAGCTCGTGCATACGTGCGTCAAGGCGCTCAAGGCGCTCTTCGCGCGCACTACCACCAATAATTTCGCCAATACCTGGCGCTAATACGTCCATGGCGGCAACGGTTTTGCCGTCGTCGTTTTGGCGCATGTAAAACGCTTTGATGTCTTTCGGATAGTTTTTCAAAACAATTGGCGCGCCAACGTGTTCTTCGGCAAGGTAGCGTTCGTGTTCTGACTGCAAATCCATGCCCCATTCAACTGGGTATTCAAATTGCTTGCCGCAGTTTTGTAAAATTTCTACTGCGTCGGTGTAGTCCATATGCACAAACTTGTTGCTCACCACATGTTGCAACCGCTCCAAAACGCCTTTGTCGACGCGTTGTTGGAAGAATGCCATGTCATCTGCACGTTCAGTTAGAACGGCATTAATACAGTACTTCAGCATGTCTTCAGCTAAGTAAGCGATATCATTCAAATCGGCAAACGCAACTTCAGGCTCAACCATCCAGAATTCGGCCAAGTGGCGGCTGGTGTTTGAGTTCTCGGCACGGAATGTCGGGCCAAAGGTATAGATTTTTGACAGAGCACAGGCGTAGGTTTCGCCGTTTAGCTGGCCAGAAACTGTTAAAAACGCTTCTTTACCGAAAAAATCTTTGCTGAAATCGACGTCACCTTGTTCGGTGCGCGGCAAATTTAATAGGTCTAGCGTTGATACGCGGAACATTTCGCCTGCACCTTCAGCGTCTGAGGCGGTAATAATTGGTGTCGCCACCCACAAATAGCCGCGTTCGTGAAAGAAGCGATGCAGCGCTTGCGATAAACAGTTGCGTACACGCATTACGGCGCCGGTAATGTTGGTGCGTGGGCGTAAATGTGCAAACTCGCGTAAGTACTCCATTGAGTGCGGCTTTGGTGACATGGGGTAGGTGTCTGGGTCTTCTACAAAACCATAAACCTGTAACGCGGTTGCCTGTATTTCAAACGACTGGCCTTTGCCAGCCGACTCGGCAACGGTACCTGTTACTGCAACGCTGCAGCCGGTGGTAAGCTTGAGAACTTCGCTGTCATAGTTGTCGAGATTATTCGGTACGACCGCCTGAATAGGATCAAAACACGAACCGTCATGCACGTTAATAAATGAAATACCTGCTTTTGAGTCACGACGGGTGCGCACCCAACCGCGTACAGTTACTTCATCACCAACGGCAACTTTTCCCGATAGTACATCGACAATTGTAGCGAAGGACATAAGCCTACAAACTCCGTAAGTTAAGGGTATAAAGATAAAATAGGCTGATATGTTACCTTGCTTTACGCCAGACTCAAGCGAAAATCACGCTTGTTGCGCAAGTTGCTTCATGGTTTGGGTTATTTTGCGCAATTGTGAACTTGAAATAACAAAGGGTGGCATCACATAAATGAGCTTGCCAAAAGGCCGTATCCACACGCCGTTTTCAACACAAACCCGCTGTGCTGCAGCAACATCAACTGGCTTGTGCATTTCAATGACACCAATAGCACCGAAGCAACGAACATCAGCAACGCCCTTAAACTGGCGAGCTTCTGCAAGCTCTTCGCTTAGTTGCGTATGAATGGCTGCAACGCGATGCTGCCAAGGGCTAGTTAGCAACAACTCAAGGCTTGCAACAGCAACCGCGCAAGCTAATGGATTCCCCATAAAGGTTGGGCCATGCATAAAGGTACCGCCAGCTGGCCCATGACTAATGGTGTTAGCGACTTCGTCTGAAGTTAATACCGCCGCCTGAGTCATGTAGCCACCCGTTAAGGCTTTGCCTAAACATAAAATATCTGGCGCTATTTCAGCATGCTCGCACGCAAAAAGTTTACCGGTGCGACCAAAGCCGGTGGCTATTTCATCGGCAATAAGCAACACCTGGTATTTATCGCACAGCTGCCGAGCGCCGCGCAGGTACTCAGGGTGATAAAAGCGCATGCCGCCGGCCCCTTGTACTATGGGCTCAAGAATGAGTGCGGCAAGTTCATGATGATGGTATTTGAGTAAGTTCTTAAGCGGTTCCAATGCCTCTGGTTGCCATGTTTCCTCAGGGCTAATGTTTGGAATAGGGGCAAACAATTGTTCGCGCAGGCTACCTTTAAAAAGGCTATGCATACCGTTAACAGGGTCACACACCGACATAGCCGCAAACGTATCGCCGTGATACCCACCGCGAATGGTTGCTAGGCGATTTTTAGCCGGTAGGTTGCGACTAAACCAATACTGCACTGCCATTTTTATCGCAACTTCTACCGCCACAGAGCCGGAGTCGGCCAAAAACACTTTTGTCAGCCCATTAGGAACAATATTCAGTAGGGCACGGCTTAACTGAACGGCCGGTTGATGTGTTATGCCGCCAAACATGACATGGCTCATACGCTGAGTTTGCTGAATTACCGCCTGATTCAATTGCGGGTGGTTATAGCCGTGAATAGCAGCCCACCATGACGACATACCGTCGACTAAGCGGGTACCATTTTCTAAGATTAATTCACAGCCCTCGGCCCCAGCTACAGGGTAAACCGGCAAAGGATTAGCAAAAGATGTGTAGGGGTGCCAAATGTGCTGACGGTCAAATTCCAAATCTGCAGATGTAATCATTGGTTAAAATATATTCACTTGTAATTTTATTGACTTTTATAAAGTTGACAGTCTAGATAAACTCAGTACCCTACGCAATAACGAATAACGAATAACGAATAACGAACATAAGGACTGGCCCTATGTCTGCCTCCACAACGCCATTACGTCATGACTGGCAAGTCGCCGAAATTGAAGCACTGTTTGCACTGCCATTCAACGAATTGCTATTTAAAGCACAGTTAATCCATCGCGAAAATTTTAATCCGAATGAAGTTCAGGTCAGCACCTTGCTGTCGATTAAAACCGGCGCTTGCCCTGAAGACTGTAAATATTGTCCGCAAAGTGCGCACTACACAACTGATGTAGATCGCGAACGGTTAATGGCCGTCGAAAAAGTATTAAAAGAAGCAGAGGCCGCCAAACAACAGGGCGCCAGTCGTTTTTGTATGGGCGCAGCGTGGCGCAACCCCAAAGATCGCGACATGCCTTATGTGATTGAAATGGTCAAAGGGGTAAAAAAGCTTGGCCTAGAAACTTGTATGACATTAGGGATGTTAAGCCCACACCAAGCGCAGGCACTAAAAGAAGCAGGGCTTGATTATTACAATCATAATCTTGATACATCGCCTGAGTTTTACGGTGAAATTATTACCACACGTACTTATAAAGATCGCCTAACTACCTTACAGAACGTTCGTGATGCCGGCATGAAAGTGTGCGCTGGCGGTATTGTGGGTATGGGGGAAAGCCGTCGCGACCGAGCTGGGCTGTTGGTGCAACTTGCGAACTTACCGCAACACCCAGAAAGTGTTCCGGTGAACATGTTGGTTAAAGTGAAAGGCACGCCATTTGCTGAGTTAGACGATTTAGACCCATTTGAATTTGTTCGCACCATTGCAGTTGCGCGTATTTTAATGCCGCAGTCATTTGTGCGTTTGTCTGCTGGCCGAGAAACCATGTCAGATGAGTTGCAGGCCTTGTGTTTCATGGCAGGTGCCAACTCCATTTTCTACGGAGAGCGGTTGTTAACAACCCCAAACCCAGAAACTAATCGCGACTTGCAGTTGTTCGAGCGTTTAGGCTTACAACCCATGGCACATGCCGATTATAGCGATGACGTGCATGAAGCCGTTATTAGTGATGCGGTGAACGAACAGCAACAACCTGCGCGTTTTTACGAAGCGCGTTAGCGTCAACGATAGTTCGCAGCTAACCATGCACATTGCAACCGAACTCAATGCGCAACTAAGCCAACTGCAACAGCAAAATTTGTTGCGTACTCGCCGGGTTTTCCAACCGGGAGCACAGCTGATTTCATTTGCGGGAAACGATTATTTGGGGCTAAGTCAGCACCCGCTAGTACTAAAAGCTTATGCCCAGGGGGTGCAACAGTGGGGGGCTGGTAGCGGCGCCTCGCCGGCAGTGATTGGCTTTCAACCGCCGCATGCTTATTTGTGTCGGCAACTTGCCGAGTGGTTAGGGCGTGACGATGCGCTGTTATTTAGCAGTGGATTTGCGGCCAATCATTGCACCATGCGAAGTTTGGCGCCGATGTATATGCAAGTGGTTATAGACAAGCTCAGCCATGCATCGCTGCTAGATGGTATGACAGATGCAACCAACAGTTGGAAGCGATTTCGTCACAATAACGTGCAACATGCACAACAACTGTTGTCTGCTGAAGGCCCAAATTTATTGGTAAGCGAAAGTGTTTTCAGTATGGATGGTGACCAAGCTCCACTTGCAGCGCTTGCCGATGTAGCGGTGCAAAAGCAGGCTGACTTGTGGATAGATGATGCCCATGGGCTGGGAGTGGTTGGCGCTGAAGGTTGCAGCGCTGCAGGGCAGTTGACGCAGCGCCAGTTGCCGATTATTACGGCAACCTTTGGTAAAGGCCTTGGCGTTATGGGCGCGGCCATTGTTGGGTCGAGCGATTTAATGGCCTATTTGCATACCCAGGGGCGCGAATACATCTATTCGACGGCATTTTGTGGTGCACAAGCCGCAGCCGTTAGTGCCGCTATTAGGCTAGCGCAAGGTTATGAGGGGCAGTGCTTACGAGCGCGCCTTGCGGACAACATTGATGACTTCCGTACCTTGTGTAAGCAAAACAATATTGCGCTGGCACCAAGTGAACATGCCATTCAAATTGTACCGGTGGGCAGCGACCAAGCCGCGTTGATGATCGGTAACTTGTTGGCAGAGCAGGGTATTGTGGTAGGTGTTATTCGTCCGCCGACGGTTGCCAAAGGTAGTGCCCGTTTACGCATTACGTTAAGCGCTCAACATTCACAGGCGGAAATCAAACTGCTTATTCAAGCGCTTATTCATGCAGGTACATCGTGATGCCAGAGCTTCATAAACTACAAATAGCACAAAGCTTTGGTAAAGCAGCGCGTTGCTATACACAGCATAACCGCTTGCAGCAGCAGTGCGCGGCGACATTGCTTCAAGGTCTGCCGTCTAGTTTAGGAGTGGTGTTAGACGCCGGTTGCGGGCCTGCGGTTAATACGCAAGCACTTTGCGCCCGCGCGCAAGCCTACTACGGATTTGATTTGTCAGCCGGCATGTTAGCGCAAGCGCAAGAGCAATTCCCGCAGCACAAATGGTTGCAAGGTGACCTTGAGCAATTGCCGTTTGCACCTGAAAGCTTTGATCAGATTTATGTGAATTTGGCGCTGCAATGGACTGATAACTTGACCATTGTATTGAAACAACTGATTCATTGTTTAAAACCGCACGGAACCTTGGTGTTTAGTACTGTACTTGATGGGTCTATGGCGCCCATAGGGCCAATGTTTCAGCGCGTAACGGGACACCGCCACCATAATCAGTTTTTACGCACGTCAGAACTGCTTACGTGTTTGCAGCAAGCAATAGCAGAAGTAGGGGCTTCTCGTGCGTGCTTAGCTAAATTTCAAACCGAACAGATTGCTATTCCCTATGCAAGTATGCGCGACATGCTGTATGACCTTAAAGGCATTGGTGCTAATTATCAGCCTGCGGGTAGAGCGCGCTTAACTCGAGAACAATTGCGACGCGTTGAAACAGGATTAGAAAGCTATCGAGAAAATGACGGAATGCTTTATCTGCAATGGCGTATAGGCTTTGTCACGATCACTAAAAACATTGCATAAAAGTTAATTAAGATTAATTAAAGGTAACTTATCATGCGTCCAGTTTTCGTCACGGGAACCGACACCGATGCCGGCAAAACCTTTTGCTCAGAGGCCTTAATACATGCCTTGCGTAGCCATCAGCAACGTTGCCGCGTACTGAAACCAGTAGCAGCCGGTGCCGAGTATAATGCCGACGGTAATGCGCCATCACAGCTACGCAATGACGATGCATTGCGTTTGTTAGCAGCAGCTGGAGCAGCTATTACTCCATTGACTTACCAACAAGCCAACCCATTTTGCTTTGCCCCTGCTATTGCGCCACATATTGCTGCACAGCAAGTGCAACAACGGGTAACGGTTGAACAGTTGCTGCAGCATTACGACGCGCTGCCAGATGACGCCAATTGGTGCGTTATCGAGGGGGCTGGCGGTTGGTTAGTACCGCTAAACGACCAGCAGTCATTAGCTGATTTCGCGCAAGCATTGGGCGCTCCCGTTGTGCTTGTGGTGGGGATGAAGTTGGGATGTTTAAATCACGCATTATTAACGGTGGCAGATATTGAGCGTCGCGGTTTGCAATTAGCCGGTTGGATTGCTAACACCACCGGGGCAGAAACCATGTCGAACTATGCCGAGAATATCGCAACGTTGCAGCAACGCATTGCTGCGCCCTTGTTGGCGGAAGTGCCGTTTCAACAACCAGCAAACCCCGCTGCTGTGGCAGCGAGGTTTAATGTCACGTCTTGGGTGACTAGCTAGCGTACCAACCACTGACTGCAATCTGTACCTGCGGCTATGTCTTGTTTATTACCGCCTACAAACACGTAGCCTGGGCTGTGCTGGCTAAAATCGCTAGTTTCATAGGTTAAGCAACCGTTTTCTAAGCGTAATGCAGTGCCTTCAGGAATGGCCAGTATAGGTGTTTGCGGTGCAATAGCCATAAATTCTCCAAGCCGCTGATCGCGTGTTTCGCCATGAAATCCTGGCGGTTGATAGTCACTGTAATGCGGGTTCAGTTGAAACGGCACTAACTGCAGGGCAGCAAATGATGGCGGCTCAATAATAGGCATATCATTGGTGGTACGAATACTTAAACCAGCGATATTAGACCCGGCGCTCCAACCCACATAAGGGGTGCCGTTGTTTACCGCGTCTTGAATGGGCGCAATTAACTGGTGTTGATACAGTTGGTGCAATAGGTGAAACGTATTGCCACCGCCAACCATAATAGCTTGCGATTCTGCCACCGCTTGGCGCGGGTTATCAAAGCTTTCTATACCAACCACGTCTATGCCTGCTGGCGCCAAGGCTTGCTGCACTTTAGCCGTATAGTCACTATTTGGCATACCAACGCCAGCATAAGGTATAAATAGAATACGACGCGTGCCACAATGCTGCTTTATAGCGTCAATGCAGGGGGCTAAATAGGCACTATCGCCAGCTTTTGAGCTACTTAACAGTAATAATTTGGCCGTTTCAGGTGATACAGGCATGGGGTCTCCAGCGTAAGAACTAATAAATGGCGTATAGCGTAACAAAAATAACCCGAAATAACAGGCTAAAAGCCTTGTAATTAAAGGCTATCGCCCTTATAAATCAGGATGTCCGTTGAAGTCATTGTGAGGTTATCAAGTATGTTGCGGATTGGTCTATTTTTGGCAACCAACCTAGCTATTCTAATTGTGCTCGGTATTGTGATGAATATTGTACTGCCCGCGTTTGGCGTGCAACCTTCGCAATATCAAAGCTTATTTGTTTTTGCCGCAGTGTTTGGCTTTGGTGGTGCGTTTATTTCGCTCGCTATGTCAAAATGGTTGGCTAAGAGGTCTGTCGGGGCACACACCATTACGCAGCCGCGCAATAGCACCGAGCAATGGTTAATAAACACCGTAACAGCGCAAGCCAAAAAAGCTGGCATTCCAATGCCAGAAGTTGCTATTTACGATTCTCCAGAGCCGAATGCTTTTGCGACTGGCGCAAGTAAAAAGAACTCATTGGTGGCGGTAAGCACCGGCTTGTTGCGTAATATGACACAAGACGAAGTTGAAGCAGTACTCGCCCACGAGGTGAGCCATATTGCCAACGGTGATATGGTGACATTGACCTTAATTCAGGGGGTGGTGAATACCTTTGTGATGTTCTTTGCGCGTGTTATTGCTACGGTTATTGATAATGCTACGCGCAGCAACTCCCAAAACGGCGGTGGGTTAGGTACATTTGCTTATTTTGGCATTGTTATGGTGCTGGAATTAGTTTTTGGCATTTTAGCCAGTATGATTGTGATGTGGTTTTCGCGCCAACGTGAGTTCCGCGCCGATGCTGGCGCGGCCGCCTTGGTTGGCAAGCAGAAAATGCTCGCCGCGCTACGCCGTTTACAAGGTGCGCAAGAGTCGACTTTGGACGGCTCAATGATGGCGTTCGGTATACAGAGCAAGCGCGCGTTCAGCGAATTATTTATGAGCCATCCGCCACTAACAAAACGCATTCATGCGCTTGAGCGTTTATAAAAATAAGGAATAACATGACCAATTGGAGTGCCCGAAGCTGGCGGGATAAACCAATCCAGCAACAACCACAGTATGCATCATTAAACGAGTTGCAGATGGTTGAGCAGCAGCTGAAAAAATTTCCGCCGCTGGTTTTCGCTGAAGAAATTCGAGCGTTGCGTGCGCAGTTGGGGCGGGTAAGCCAAGGGCATGGATTTTTATTGCAAGGCGGCGATTGTGCCGAGTCGTTTAGTGATTTTACCGCACCAAAAATTCGCGATACGTTCAAAGTTATTTTGCAAATGGCCGTGGTAATGACGTTCGCCGGTTCGTGTCCAGTAACTAAAGTTGCGCGTATGGCTGGGCAATATGCAAAGCCGCGTTCTAGCGATATTGAGTCGATAGATGGTGTGTCTTTACCAAGTTATCGTGGTGATATTATCAACGGTGCTGACTTTACTGAACAAGCTCGTCAGCCTGACCCGAATCGGATGATTAACGCCTATCATCATTCCGCAGCCACACTGAATTTGCTGCGCGCATTCGCTCAAGGTGGTTTAGCTGATCTGCATAAAGTACATAAATGGAACATGAGCTTCGTTGAAGCGAACCCATTGAAAGAAAAATACATGCAGGTAGCGGAGCAAATTCAATCGGCGTTAAAATTCATGGAAGTGCTTGGTATTAACGCCGAAAGTAACGCGACGATACATGAAACACAGCTGTTTACCTCGCATGAAGCGCTACTGCTGCCTTATGAAGAAGCGCTAACGCGTACCGATACCTTAACCGGCCTGCCGTATGACTGTTCGGCACATATGGTATGGATTGGCGAAAGAACACGTCAAATCGATCATGCTCATGTTGAGTTTATGCGTGGCATTCATAACCCACTCGGTGTTAAAATAGGCCCGACGACTAAGCCGGACGACGTTATTCAATTACTTGATTTGCTTAACCCACAGAATGAACCAGGCCGCATGACGCTTATAACGCGCATGGGAGCAGACAATCTGGGCGATGCATTACCGAACATTGTGCGACGCGTGAAAGCTGAAGGTCGTCACGTGGTGTGGTCGAGCGATCCAATGCATGGTAATACCGTCAAAGCGGAAAACGGCTTAAAAACACGTAATTTTGACGCGATTCACCGAGAGTTACGTCAATTCTTTGCAGTGCATCAAGCAGAGGGAACTTACCCTGGTGGTGTTCACTTAGAAATGACGGGTGAAGATGTGACGGAGTGTACTGGTGGTGCTTATCAAATTAGTGAGCATGATCTCACGCAGCGCTACCGTACCCAGTGCGATCCGCGGCTAAACGCCGATCAAGTTTTGGAATTGGCCTTTTTGGTAGCTGATTCACTAAAAGAAGCGCGACAAGGTCGCGGTTAATCTTATTTGACGACATTTTCGAGGTCTAAGTAGTATATGTCACAGTCTGTCGAGCAGTTTTTTGACAACCTTTGGAACGATTATATTCAGTTAACCCCATCGGCGGCAAAAGTTCATGAAGTGCTCGGCCAAGGCCGCGCCATTATTAATGATCATGTCGCTTTTCGTACCTTTAACATTGCCCCTGTGCGCCTGCAAGCACTAGCTGCGCACTTCGAGGCGATGGGCTACAAAGCTTGTGGTGACTACCAATTTGAAGCCAAAAAATTGGTAGCCAAGCACTATGAGCATAGCGACCCCAAATTACCTAAAATCTTTATTTCAGAACTGTTAGTTGAAGAGTTTTCACCAAAACTACAGCACATTGTGCAAGCATTGGTGGCGCAAATTAATCCAACCGACGTTACCAGCCCAGAATTCTTATATTCAGGTGCACATTGGCAGATCAGCAGTGCTGATTACGAACAGTTACTGGAAGAAAGTGAGTATGCCGCGTGGATGGCTGCTTTTGGCTTTCGCGCGAATCACTTCACGGTGAACGTGAATGAACTGCCAGACTATGATTCACTAGAACAAGTTAACCAAACCCTTAAAGAAGCTGGCTTCAGGTTGAATACATCGGGTGGCGAAATTAAAGGTTCAAGCGAGGTATTTCTTGAGCAGTCGTCCACCATGGCCGATCATACAGCCGTGCGTTTTAGCGATATGGAAAAAGTGATTCCTAGCTGTTTCTATGAGTTTGCGAAGCGCTATGAAATTGCACCCAATCAGTTGTATACCGGGTTTGTGGCAGCGTCGGCGGACAAAATATTTGAAAGCACCAACGCGCGTGCAGAGACCGCTGCAGAGCAGGACGACAACGCTTAAAAGCGATGCCGCTCGAGATTGGTTTCGGCCAAAATTTTAGCGGCAATTTCTTCCACTGAAAAACGCGTCGAGTCGAGAAATGGTATCGCTTCGCGGCGGTACAGTTTCTCGACTTCTTGCAATTCGTAACGACATTGCTGCATGGATGCGTACTGGCTGCCTTCGCGGCGTTTGCTACGTATTTCATGCAAGCGCTGGGGGTCTAAGGTTAAGCCATAAATTTTGTGACGAAACGGCTTGAGCACCTTAGGTAGCTGTAGATTCTCCATGTTATCGTCTTCTGTTAGCGGGTAATTGGCCGCTTTAATGCCGTAATGCAAGGCTAAGTACAAGCTGGTTGGGGTTTTCCCCGTACGTGAAACACCCAGCAAGATAATATCTGCCTCATCATAGTTCGACACATTGCTGCCATCGTCGTTCGCCAGCGTATAGTTCACCGCATCAATACGAAAATCATAGTTTTCGCGTACATCATTATTCTCTTGTATGCCGTGGGTACGGTGGGTTTTCGGTTGGGCCGGCATGTTTAACTCTTTACTTAACGGCGCCACGAAATAATCTAAGAAGTCATAGCAGCTCCCGCGGCTAGAGGTAATGACGCGTTTAATATCAATGCTGACAAAGGTATGAAAAATGACTGGGCGTTCGCCTGACTCTTCAAACGCTTGATTAATGCGATTGACCGCAATTTCAGCTTTTTCTGGTGTATCAATAAAAGCGAGCGTTTTGTGAATAACTTTTAATGGGAACATCGACAGCATCGCTTTACCAAAAGCTTCGGCCGTAAGGGCAGTTCCGTCTGAAATGTAAAAAATTGTGCGCATTGTGGCGATATTCCTAGCAGATAAAAGTGCATAAGATGTTAACTTGTGAGGTGGCAGTGTGTAAAATACAATGCCATTCGGGCAGTTAAATAATTTAACTGTGTCACGCCTAAACTCCACGAGGAACTCAACGTGCAGAATAACGTACAAGACTATGTGCTTTGGTATGATCAATTAGGGATGAACGATGTTGGCCGTGTGGGCGGTAAAAATGCATCACTTGGCGAAATGATTAGCCACCTGGCCGGTGCCGGAGTGGATGTGCCAAACGGATTTGCAACCACAGCAGAAGCTTTTAATGAGTTTCTTGAGCAAAGTGGCGTGAATGAACGAATTCATCAAATTCTTGACGATTTAGATACCGACGACGTGAAAGCACTCGCTGAAGCCGGTAAGCAAATACGTCAATGGGTTATTGATACTCCATTTCAACCTGAGCTAGACCAAGCAATTCGAGCGGCTTATGAGCAGCTTAGCGGCGGCAACGATGAAGTTAGCTTTGCAGTGCGTAGCTCTGCCACCGCCGAAGATATGCCAGATGCATCATTTGCTGGCCAGCAAGAAACCTTTCTGAATGTACGTGGTATTGACGCTATTATGGAAGCCATTAAACACGTATTTGCATCGTTGTTTAATGACCGCGCTATTTCTTATCGTGTGCACCAAGGTTACGACCATCGTGGTGTAGCATTGTCTGCTGGCATTCAGCGCATGGTTCGCAGTGACATTGCGGCGTCAGGCGTCATGTTCTCGATTGATACCGAATCAGGGTTTGACCAAGTTGTATTTATTACCTCGTCGTTTGGTTTAGGCGAAATGGTGGTGCAGGGCGCGGTCAACCCAGATGAATTTTACGTACACAAACCAACCCTAAAAGCGAATCGCCCAGCGGTATTACGCCGCAACTTAGGCAGCAAAAAAGTACAAATGGTGTACTCGGATGCCGTTGACCATGGTAAGCAAACCTCGATTATTGATATTCCGGCCGACATGTCGTCGCGTTTTTCAATTACTGACGACGAAGTAGAGGCGTTAGCACGCCAAGCGGTGATCATTGAGCAGCATTATGGTCGTCCAATGGACATCGAGTGGGCCAAAGACGGTATTGACGGCAAGTTATACATTGTTCAGGCTCGCCCTGAAACCGTGCAATCAAACAAAACCGGCCAAGCACTAGAGCGTTATACCCTCCAATCGAAAAGTCAGGTTGTGGCTGAAGGCCGCGCGATTGGACAAAAAATTGGGGCAGGCGTTGCTCGTGTTCTAAACGATATTTCAGAAATGGACAAAGTACAGCCAGGCGACGTACTGGTTACCGACATGACCGATCCCGACTGGGAGCCGATTATGAAGCGCGCATCAGCTATCGTAACTAATCGTGGCGGGCGCACGTGCCATGCCGCAATTATCGCTCGCGAATTAGGCATTCCAGCAGTGGTTGGGTGTGGTGATGCGACCGATCGCATTGCTGCCGGCGCTGCTGTCACGGTTTCTTGTGCAGAAGGCGACACGGGCTACATTTACGATGGCGAGTTACAGTTTGATGTGACGACCTCTGATGTTGGCGATATGCCAGCGCTGCCATTGAAGATAATGATGAACGTAGGCAATCCAGATCGCGCGTTTGATTTTGCTTCGTTGCCACATGCCGGTGTTGGCTTGGCGCGCCTTGAATTTATTATCAATCGTATGATTGGCGTACACCCGAAAGCCTTGTTGAACTTTGATAAGCAAAGCGCCGAATTACAACAGCAAATTCGTGGTTTCATGGCCGGTTATGATAGCCCACGCGAATATTACGTCGGTAAACTTACTGAAGGCATTGCCACCCTAGCTGCAGCGTTTTCGCCAGAGCGCGTTATTGTACGTATGTCTGACTTTAAGTCGAACGAATATGCCAATTTAGTCGGCGGGCGCCAATACGAGCCACATGAAGAAAACCCAATGCTTGGTTTCCGTGGAGCATCGCGTTATATCTCAGAAGAGTTCCGCGACTGTTTTGCCATGGAGTGCGAGGCAATCAAACGTGTTCGTAACGACATGGGATTAACCAATGTTGAAGTGATGATACCCTTCGTGCGTACCCTTGAAGAAGGCCGTAAGGTTATCGAACTACTAGCTGAGCAAGGTTTACGCCAAGGTGAAAACGGTTTACGCGTGATTATGATGTGTGAATTACCATCAAACGCTTTATTAGCTGAACAGTTCCTTGATATTTTCGATGGTTTCTCAATTGGTTCAAATGATTTAACTCAGCTAACTTTGGGCTTAGATCGCGATTCAGGCGTTATCGCACATTTATTTGATGAGCGTAATGAAGCGGTAAAAGCGATGTTAGCTATGGCTATTCAAGCAGCCAAGAAAAAAGGCAAGTATGTTGGAATTTGTGGCCAAGGGCCATCTGATCACGCTGACTTTGCTGCTTGGTTAGTCGAGCAAGGTATCGATTCAGTTTCATTGAACCCAGATACAGTGGTTGAAACTTGGTTATATTTAGCCAAACATCATAGCTAAGGTGGTTGAGCGCGTTTTATGACTAACTCGGAGCAAGTATTACCGGTATATACCGCCTTTGAGAGGCGTGAAACGCGCATTGAATCTGTGTATCAGGGCTACTTGTTAGCCCTTGAAGAAGCAGGCTTTGATGGTGATATTGATGGTTCGTACAGTGGTCGCCTAATTGCCGCGACCGACAACAGTGTTTACCAGCAATTGCCTCAAGCGGTGCTGTATCCGCGTACTACAGCTGCGGTGCAACAAGCTTTTGCGTTGGCGCAATACGACCAATTTCGTTCAGTAAAATTCTCACCGCGTGGCGGCGGTACCGGAACTAACGGCCAGTCGCTTACCGCGGGCATTGTGGTGGATTTAAGTCGTTACTTTAATAAAGTTACCGAAATTAATACCGATGAGCACTGGGTTCGTTGCCAAACCGGTGTTGTTAAAGACGCCCTTAATGACGCGGTACGTCCGTGTGAACTCTTTTTCTCGCCCGACTTATCTACCAGTAACCGCGCCACAATTGGCGGCATGATCAATACCGACGCTTCTGGGCAAGGTTCATTGGTTTACGGCAAAACTAGCGACCACGTGCTGGAGCTAAAAGCAGTTCTGCTTAATGGTGAATGTATTGCTACGGCACCTATGTCGCTTGAACAAGCACAGCAATTAGCCAATACAGAAACCCTTGAAGGTGCTATTTATCGGCAGGTATTAGCAAGCTGTGTTGGCTTACGTAACGCCATCGAGGCGAAATTTCCGCCGCTAAATCGCTTTTTAACGGGTTATGATCTGAAGCATTGCTATGACCCTGAACGTCAACTCATTGATGTTTCGAGGTTGTTGGCGGGTTCAGAAGGCACGTTAGCTTGCATTGTTGAAGCGAAGCTAAATTTAACACCTATACCGCGCCACAAAGTACTCGTGAATGTGAAGTATAGTGATTTTCATGCGGCACTACGTAACGCGCCATTTTTAGTGAAAGCGCGCGCAACCTCGGTTGAAACTATTGATAGTAATGTACTTAACTTAGCCCGTCAGGACATTATTTGGCACCAAGTTGCGACACAGTTGCAAGAGGTTGAAGGGCAAGCTATGCACGGCATTAATATGGTCGAATTCACCGCGGTGGATGACGCTGAAATTAATGACAAAGTGGACAGCTTAACCGCAGCCCTCGATAACCTGATAAGTGCCCAGCCCGAATTAGGTGTGATTGGCTACCAAGTTTGTCGTGACGCCGGCAGTATTCAAACCATTTACGCTATGCGAAAAAAAGCTGTGGGGTTACTGGGAGCAACCAAAGGGCGCCGTAAGCCGGTTGCTTTTGCAGAGGATACCGCGGTACCGCCTGAGAATTTAGCTGACTTCATTGCTGAGTTCCGCGCTATTTTAGATAGCTACGAGTTGCACTACGGCATGTTTGGGCACGTTGATGCAGGGGTATTACACGTTCGTCCTGCACTTGATATGACGGACCCTGAAGATGAAGTATTGCTGCGACAAATTAGTGACCAAGTAGCTGCGTTAACCGCCAAGTATGGTGGTTTAATGTGGGGGGAACACGGTAAAGGCTACCGTTCAGAGTATGCTCCGAGCTTTTTTGGCGATGAGCTGTATTGCGAGTTACAAAAAATAAAAGCGGTGTTCGACCCAAACAATCGCTTGAACCCAGGAAAAATTTGTACCCCATTCGGCTCCAATGCCAAGTTGGTTTCCGTAGATGCCATCAAACGTGGCTATTTTGATCGTCAAATTCCAATTGAGGTGCGCGACGATTATGCTGCCGCGATGAATTGTAATGGCAATGGCTTATGCTTCAACTATGCAGCCGACTCGGCCATGTGCCCTTCATTTAAAGCCACCGGGGATAGACGTAATTCCCCAAAAGGGCGCGCAACGCTGATACGTGAATGGTTACGTTTGAATGCCGAGCATTCATTTGACGCCACTGGCTTTCCACAGCAAAGTCGATTTGAATTATTAAAGCAAATTCCAAGTGCTGAAAAATTTGATTTTAATCATGAAGTTAAGGCTGCAATGGATAGCTGCTTAGCATGCAAGGCCTGTGCTAGCCAATGCCCAGTAAAAGTTGACGTTCCTAGTTTTCGCGCCAAATTTTTAGCTTGGTACTACGAATTATACCGCCGGCCGGCGAAAGACTATTTGGTTAAGAATGTTGAATCTTTAGCGCGTATTATGGCGAAATGGCCCCGAGTTAGTAATTTACTTAGCCATAACCCAGTAAGTTTGTGGATAACTCAAAAATGGTTTGGTTATGTTGATGCACCAAAACTATCGGTACCTTCAGTAGCAGCGCGTTGGAAAGCCCGACGCTGGTGGCATTTAAACGAACATGAATTAGCCGCGTTACCGGAGCATGAGCTAGCGCAATGCGTGGTCATTGTGCAAGATCCATTTACCAGCTTCTATGAAGCTGAACTGCTAGAGTCATTTGCTCAATTAGCTGTGCAAATGGGCTATAAGCCAGTGTTATTGGCCTTTAAAGGTAACGGTAAGGCTCAGCACGTAAAAGGCTTTTTAAAACATTTCAGCCAAACCGCAGATAAGGTTGCCACCCAATTAAATGCGGTTGCTAAGTTGCAAGTACCCTTAATTGGGCTTGATGCTTCTACAGTGCTTTGTCTGCATGATGAATACGCACAATACACTAAGTACCCGATAAAATATCGCGTGCGGTTAGTTCAAGAATGGCTACTTGATGTGCTAACGGAACGTGCATCTGCTGTTGCAATGAAAGCGCCTACCCAACCATTACAGCTATTTACTCACTGTACCGAGCAAACTGCTATGCCGCAGGCCTCGCAACAGTGGCAACAAGTTTTTAATACGTGGCATATACCTTTGCAGGTGCAAGCGACAGGATGTTGCGGTATGGCTGGAACCTTTGGTCATGAAGTAGAAAACCAACAGGTTAGTCAAAAGCTCTATAATTTAAGCTGGCGTGACAAGGTCGAGCAGGGGACGGTGATAACGCTTGCAACTGGCTTTTCGTGTCGCTCACAGGTTGAGCGAATGAGCACAAAAAAGCGGGCATTACACCCGCTTCAATGGCTTGCTGAAAACTGTGCTTAACGCGCAGCTTTCGCATTGGCAATAACTTCACGCGCCATTTGGTCTGCAATTTCACCAGTCGGGCGATGCTCTGCGCTAGAGCGAGCAAAGATTTTATCTAAGGTGTCGTAAATATCGCGCACACGCTTGTCAGTTTCTTCACGGCTCATGTTTGCCGCTTCGCTACATACGTGAATAACGCCGCCGGCATTAATAACGTAATCAGGTGCATATAAAATGCCCATGTCCATGACAATTTTGTCGTGTGGTGGTGTAGCGAGCTGGTTGTTGGCGCTACCTGCGATGATCTTCGCTTTGATTTGCTTTAAAGTTTCATCGTTTATGGTCGCGCCCAATGCACAAGGTGCATACACGTCAACATCTAGGCCGTAGATGTCATCTAAGCCCACAATAGTTGCATTTAACTCGGTAGCAGCCTTGTTACATGCGTCTTCGTTAATGTCTGTAACAAACAACTGAGCGCCTTCTTTAGCGCAATACTCAGCGAAATCGTAACCAACAGCGCCGAGACCTTGAACAGCAATTTTTAAGCCGTTCAAATTGTCATTGCCAAACTTGTGCTTCGCTGCGGCTTTAAGACCTAAATAGGTACCTAACGCTGTGTGTGGCGATGGATCACCCGCTTTTTCCGCGGTACCGGCTACGAAGGATGTCTCTTCGGCCACGTGAGCAATGTCACTGGTGCGAATGTTAACATCTTCAGCAGTAATGTAACGGCCACTTAATGAGTTTACGAAACGGCCATAGGCGCGCATAAGATCAGGAGTTTTAATGGCTTTTGCATCGCCAATAATAACTGCTTTGCCGCCACCAAGCGGAAGGCCGGCCAACGCACTTTTATAAGTCATACCGCGTGATAAACGTAATACATCGGTTAACGCTTCGGCAGACGACGCGTAGTTCCACATGCGCGTACCGCCAAGCGACGGGCCGAGGGTGGTATCGTGGATGGCAATAATTGCTTTTAAACCTGTTTCTTTGTCATGACAAAACACGACTTGTTCGTGTTGGTCGAACTCTTTGTGTTCGAATAAAGACATTCTAGGTATTCCTCGTTCATCCCAAAAATTGCGCGAACATTATCATTTTGACGGTCATTTCGCTAGTGAATTTCTGAAATAAACTATTAACGTTTACGTAAACTGTTGCAAGCTTTCTTTACAGTTCCAAAAAGCATTGCGTTTGCAGTAAATAGCGGTAGTATTGACGGGTCATTACACATCTAAGGCATCAATAAGCCTGAGTTAAAATAAAGTAGTAGGAAGAGACATCACATGGCCGACAATCAGCCGAAATACACCGAAGAACAACTTCAAGCTTGGGTTCGCACGAAGTTTCAAGAAGCCAATAAGTTTCTTGCGGAACAAGGCATTATATCTGATCAAATCTTATCAAAAGACAGTCGCTATTTAGCGCCATTGGTTGCCGTTTGGAAATTTTCGACCACCGACAAGCATAAAATTTGGGTGATCAATGGCGACGTACCAACCGATATGGTGACTGAAAAAGTAGCGCAATCAGCACGCGAGGCTGTGCGCCATTTTGCCTTGAACTGGCAGCTGAAAGCGGACGCTATTTTGCACAGTGAACAGCCGTCGCAAGAACAGCGTAATTACGCTAATTACTTGATTAATCGCGCAGAGAACCTATATCAACTCGGTGAGCAAGAAGCCTTGTGGGAGCAGCAAGCTTAATCTTGCTGCACCACGATATCGAGTACACTCGCATTAACTAAATCACAGCACAACACCATACTTTCTTGATGTTGTAACAACGGGGCGAGGGTGGCCAATGGCTGGTCGTCCCAAAGCTCTGCGATAGCTTCAGCAAAAGCCTGTGTATTGTCTGTTAATGGCCATGCTTCGCCGTTAGCGTATAGCATGTTATTAGGGCCAATTAAAATACGAGCTCCTGGAGTGCGAACTATGAGCATCGCTGTTTCTTCAAGCATCTGAGCTAACTCTTCGGCTTGTAGTAGGCCTTCAACTTGTGGCAGGGGCCGTTTACTCTGCGACATAACCAACAGCATGGCATGACTAAGATCCGTTTGCGCTAAGCTACTCAGTAAAAATTCACGCACATGGTTCAGTTGCGCCGTGCTCACGGCGAAAGGTTGACCATAGCTTTTGGCTTCTGCATCACGATAACGCGGCAGTGGAACTTCCAGCTGACTTAACGAGTCTGCCACGGCTGCAGCTAACTCTGCGGTGTTTGGGGCTCTAAATCCAACTGAATAATTTAAGCTTGGCTCTAATGCAACGCCGTTATGAGGGCAACCGGCTGGAATATAGAGCATATCGCCAGGTTCTAAAACGGCGTCAATAATGGGCTCAAAGCTATCTTTAAGCTGCTTTAAATCGGGGTGAGGACAGAACTCCGTCGCGTTGTTAACCCGTTCACCTACTTGCCAGTGGCGTGTGCCGCCACCTTGGATAATAAAAACATCATATTGATCAAGGTGCGGACCAACACCACCGTTTTCGGTAGCAAAACTTATCATCACATCATCAATGCGCCAGTCCGGCAAAAACCGAAAAGGCGCAATTAACTGTTGTACCTCGGGAATCCATTCGTTCACCGACTGCACTAACAAAGTCCAGCCGTCTTCGCCAAATTCATCATACGACTCAAAAGGACCATGACTGACCTGCCAGGTGCCGTTGTCGTTTTGAATAACTCGTGAATCAACG
Source organism: Pseudidiomarina woesei (assembly GCF_001418345.1). GTDB lineage: Bacteria > Pseudomonadota > Gammaproteobacteria > Enterobacterales > Alteromonadaceae > Pseudidiomarina > Pseudidiomarina woesei. The sequence continues at coordinate 246,150 of NZ_LIPW01000001.1, read as the reverse complement.
CCTTCTTCAAGCGCTAAACCCGCAAGAATTTCAGGCTCAACCAAATCATTGAAGTGAGTAAAAGCGCCGCGAATTAGACGCGGCTGGCGTTGCCAGGCTTCACTTAGAAAACTTTGTATGTCTAAGTTTAGCTGAAGACTCATGCGTCTAGCTCGTCAACAAAGGTGATAGCTCGTCCGATATAAGTTGCCGGAGTCAGTGCTTTAAGCTCATTTTTTGCTGCTTCTGGCATGTCTAAGCCATCAATGAAGGTGGCCATTGCAGCCTGATCTACACGTTTTCCGCGTGTGAGCTCTTTAAGTTTTTCATATGGTTTTTCAATACCATATCGGCGCATGACTGTTTGAATTGGCTCAGCAAGCAATTCCCAGTTTTGATCAAGTTCACGCAGCAAGTTCTCTGCATTTACCTCTAACTTACTAATGCCCTTCAAGGTTGCTTGGTAGGCAATCAAAGCGTACGCGAACCCAACACCTAAATTTCGCAACACAGTCGAGTCGGTTAAGTCACGCTGCCAGCGGCTAACAGGTAGCTTTTGTGCCAAATGCGCCATAATTGCGTTGGCTAAGCCTAAATTACCTTCGGAGTTTTCAAAATCAATTGGATTAACCTTGTGCGGCATCGTGGATGAACCAACTTCGCCGGCTACGGTGCGCTGTTTGAAATGATTAAGAGCAATATAGCCCCAAACATCGCGGTTAAAATCGATAATAATTGTGTTAAAGCGAGCGACGGCGTCAAACAACTCAGCAATGTAGTCATGCGGTTCAATCTGCGTTGTGTATGCATTCCAAGTCAGCCCTAAAGAGGTGACGAACTGCTGCGAAATAGTATGCCAATCAACGTTTGGGTAAGCAGCTAAATGCGCATTGTAGTTACCGACAGCACCGTTAATTTTGCCTAACAAAGGCACAGCTTGTAATTGCTCTAATTGACGCTGTAGACGCATAAACACGTTAGCCATTTCTTTACCCATGGTACTCGGGGTGGCTGGTTGCCCATGCGTACGAGCCATCATCGGTACAGCTTTATGTTCAATGGCAAGACCTTTTATTGCGCCTGTGAGCTCCTGCATAGCTGGCAACATGACGTCATTTAGGGCCTCGCGCAACATGAGTGCATGCGAAAGGTTGTTAATATCTTCAGAAGTGCAAGCAAAGTGGATAAATTCGCTGGCTGCATTGAGCTCAGCATGCTCTGCCACGCGTTCTTTTAAGAAATACTCGACCGCTTTAACATCGTGGTTAGTAGTACGCTCAATGTCTTTGACACGTTGTGCGTCGGCTTCGCTAAATTCGTTGATAATAGCTTCCAAGAACGCATTTGCGCTTTCTGAAAGAGCTGGAACTTCGGCAATGGCTTCCACTTCGGCTAGCTTTTGTAGCCACCGAATTTCAACAATAACGCGATTACGAATCAGGCCGTATTCGCTAAACATAGGGCGTAATGCCGCAGCTTTGCTGCCGTAGCGACCGTCAACTGGAGATAACGCAGTTAATGCAGAAAGGTTCATCATAATAAAGGCTCCGAGTGCTCTCGTAATTCGCGTAAGATAGATTGAGCAGCGCGTACCATGCGCTGCCGAGAAAAGATAAAGTGCCGACGCTTGCCACCCAGTTGACGCCACAGTACAGCATTGCGCACCGCAGCAAGAAGTAGGGCGCGAATAAGGTGTTGATTACTTACTTGCTGTAAATGCTCTTGTTTGCCGTTTATTTTTAACGGTTGCCCAAGGGGCGAGATGAGGTCACTGTATGTACTGCCCATACTTGCAATAACGGTGTCCTCGGCAAACTGAAAATCATGTTGTTGACGGTGGATTTGCGTTAAACGCTGGCCTAATTTATTGAGTGCTTCAGGGTTTCGCGTTAAACGTCGTTCGAGCGCTAACACGCCGACAATATAACGTGTCACTTCAACGTCTTTATCACGTGTAGCGCCAATTTGTTGCAGCAAGCTTTCTAACCCTAAACGCAACTCTGAAAGTTTTGGATAGAGCTCAGAAATACTGCCGGGTGATTGATTCAATACGCTTTCTAATAGAACTTTGGCGCTTGCGCTGTCACGCACACTGCCAAAACGTGCAACTTGTTTCACCGCCGCCGCGGCTTGCGCTAATGCAGCCAGAGCGATAACCCTGTCAAACCAGATGTCTTGGGTTTGCGTGCTCACAAGAAAACCTCGTGGTCGGCAATACGATGCTCGATAATGCCGCCACCTAAACAAACTTCGTCTTGATAGAACACTGCTGATTGTCCGGGTGTTACCGCAGCGACGGGTTCATCAAATGCAACCTGAATACGGCCGTCTGCAAGCGGGGTTACAGTGCAAGGAATGTCTTGCTGGCGATACCGCGTTTTTACCTGGCAGTTAAAAGGCTTGTTAGGTTGTGTGCGGTCGACCCAATGTAACTGACCTGCTATAAGCCCCTTTGAGAATAACCGCGGATGGTTTTTACCTTGTGCCACGATAAGCACATTGCGCGTCACGTCTTTATCGACCACATACCAAGGCTCATCACCGGCTTCAGCTAAACCGCCAATATGCAAACCTTTACGTTGTCCCAGGGTGTGGTACATCAAACCCTCATGTTGGCCGAGTATGGTCCCGTCAACACTTTCAATTGGCCCCGGTTGGGCGGGTAAGTACTGTTGTAAAAAGTCTTTGAATTTACGTTCGCCAATAAAACAGATGCCCGTTGAGTCTTTTTTGTCAGCCGTAACCAAGCCTTGCTCTTCGGCTATACGGCGAACTTCTGGCTTTTCAAGCTCACCCACAGGAAATAAGGTTTGTGCCACGTGGGTATGTGCTAACGTATACAAAAAATAGCTCTGGTCTTTATTGGTATCAAGCCCGCGTAATAACTGGTATTTACCCTTGTGCTCACGACGACGAACGTAATGCCCAGTCGCTATGTAATCGGCCCCCAGAGCACCCGCGGCAAACTCCAGAAACGCTTTAAATTTAATTTCTTTGTTGCACATGATGTCGGGGTTAGGCGTACGTCCAGCGCGATACTCTTCTAAAAAGTATTCAAACACGTTATCCCAGTACTCTGCAGCAAAATTGACGGTGTGCAGTTCAATACCTAATTTTTGACAAACAGCTTCTGCGTCCGCTAAGTCGGTTGCGGCCGCGCAATATTCGTCAGTGTCGTCTTCTTCCCAGTTCTTCATAAACAGGCCCTCTACTTGGTAGCCTTGTTGTAAAAGAAGATAAGCAGACACAGAGGAGTCCACACCGCCAGACATGCCGACGATGACTTTTTTAGAGGCATTTTCGCTTTGCTTTACAGACATTTTGCTCTTCAGTTAAGACGCTAAAATCTACGATTAAAACATGGTTGTTAATCGCGCTACGTAATGGGCGCGAATTTTACCACACTGGGGGTTCCTCGCGCCACTCACCCGGTTGCAAACTGCGTAATAGCCATGGCCCGATACCTGCACGTATAAGCCGTAAAGTAGGGTAGCCAATAGCAGCTGTCATACGACGCACTTGTCGATTACGGCCTTCTGATATTTTGATGCAGACCCAGCAATCAGGCACAGATTTACGTTCACGCACCGGCGGATTGCGTGGCCACAAATTCATTGGCTCATCCATTAAAAAAGCTTCAGCGGGTAGCGTGAGTCCGTCATTTAGCTCAACTCCGTCGCGCAGTTGTTGCAACTCGCTTTCACTGGGAACACCTTCCACTTGCACCCAATAGGTTTTGGGCATTTTATGCTTAGGGTGACTAATTTTATGCTGCAAATCACCGTCATTGGTTAATAGTAAGAGGCCTTCCGAGTCTTTGTCTAAGCGCCCAGCTGGGTAGACGTCATTGTGCGGAATTAAACCTTTTAGCGTTTGCTCTTCATCACTACCAGAAAACTGACTGAGCACACCAAAGGGTTTATTCAAAAGAATCAGCTTAGGGTTTGCAGGGCGTGGTCGCGATGTGTTCGAACGGCGTTTTGAAAAGCGGCGCTTGGGTGCCTGAGCTTTCACCTTTAACTCCTTGTTGAATGACGATATTGCCATGGTTTCAAGTCGCTATTATCCCACAAATCGGGCGGATTGGCATTGGTATAGCGACATTCTATGACGTATAATCCGCTGAACTAAACAACATGGAGAAACCTCGCGTGTCTGATAATTCAAATAATACGACACCCGTCATTCCTCGTGGCGACTTTGCTCAAGCGTTACGCGGTGAAATAAAACTTAGCGTTGGCCCGATGTTGCAGCGGGCATGGGAAATTACTTTACGTTCATTGCCATGGATGCTTGGTGTTTTTGTCCTGTTGCTGCTGATTAATTTGTTAGTGTCAAACGTGCTTGGCATGCTCTTTCCATTTGATGAAGAGGCTATAACAACGCAAACAACAATAGACCTTGAGCAGTTACCCATTGGCAATATTATTGCCAGCAGCCTGCTGCAAGAAATACTTATGGCTCCTTTTTCGGCGTTGTTAATTTATGTGGGCTTGGTCAATGCTGCTGAGCGCAAACCTAGCCTAGAGGGGTTGCGTGGCACACTGCAACATGCTCCGCAAATTATGCTGGTCGCGTTGTTTAAAATTGTAATCACTGCGGTTTCGGTTGCTGTATTAGTAGGGCTAGGTAGCTTAATTAGTGGGGGCTTTGCGCTGTTATTGGCCGTATTAGTGGTTATTTACCTTCAATTAAGTTTAATGCTTGCAGTGCCTTTTGTTATTGACCGTCAACTTAACGCTTTTCGAGCTCTCATCGCTTCATTTTTGGTGATCAATAAGACTATGTTTCCCGTACTGGGGCTAATGGCTTTAATGGGAATTATTCTATTGATTAGCGCAATTCCATTATTGCTCGGCTTAATTTTCACCTTACCAATGGCGTTTAACGCTGTGGGTGTGGTTTATCACAGCCTGATTGGGCTTGATGACGAAACGATTTAAAAGGGAGACTGTATGCGTCTTTTAGGCTGGTTGCTTGCTGTTGCTTTAGTGACAATAGCGGTTTGGTTACCCACGCAACTACATCAATCATCTAAACCAGAAATGAGCACCGATACAAGCACGCCCACCACTGTTACCGTTGAGCGTGTTACTGTTGTGCCCGACTTCACGATTTATACTAACGTTCGTGACAAGAAACAGGCATTTTTTAGTTTCTTAGCACCCATAGTACAAGCTGAAAACGCGGTTATTGAACAAGCGCGCGAGCAATTATTAGCGCTAGTTCAAGTGCATAAGCAAACGGGTAGCTTAAATAAAAAACAGCTCAAACAATTGGAACGAATCGCCAATGATTATAACGTGACAGTTGAAACTAATGATCTTGCTGCCACGTTTGGGGTGCTGCTGCGCCGTGTAGATGTAGTACCTGAAGCATTAGCACTGGTGCAGGCTGCAAACGAGTCTGCCTGGGGAACTTCACGCTTTGCGCTCGAAGGCTTGAATTTCTTTGGCCAGTGGTGTTTTCGTAAAGGCTGTGGGTTAGTCCCCGATGCCCGTAGTGAAGATATGACCCATGAAGTACGCAAGTTTGCATCAGTGAACGCTTCTGTGCGGAGTTACCTGCGTAACATTAACACTCATCCCGCGTACTTTGAGTTACGTCGTTTACGCGCTGAAAAACGTCAAAGCGGTGCTGATATTCGTGCGTTAGACTTAACTGAAGGGTTAATGAGTTATTCTGAAAGGGGCGAAGATTACATTCATGAGTTAAACTCAATGATTCGTGTTAATCGCCCCATCATTATTGATGTACTTGAACCTAGCTCAGATTCAGCACCCGAATAACACCGCTGCTGTCGGCTTGTTCTGAGCCGGCAGCGTCATCGTCTTCGTCGCGATAATTGAGAAAGTCAGTCGGGGTAGAATGGTCAAACGCAGTATCGCCGTCTGCATTTTCGATGCCGTCAGCCGCAATTGATTTGAAATCAAATAGGCTAGGGTCTGCTAAATGTGACGGTACGACATTTTGTAGTGCAGAAAACATACTTTCAATACGGCCGGGAAATTGGCGGTCCCATTGTTTTAGCATGTCTTTGATGACTTTTCGCTGCAAATTCTCTTGTGAGCCACACAAATTACACGGAATAATCGGGAACTCCATGTGATCCGCATATTTAACAATGTCTTTTTCGCGCGTATAAGCAAGCGGACGAATAATGACATGTTTACCGTTGTCACTGACTAATTTAGGTGGCATAGATTTCATTTTGCCGCCATAAAACATGTTTAACATAAGGGTTTCAAGCATGTCGTCGCGGTGATGTCCTAAGGCAATCTTAGTGGCACCCAACTCACTTGCTACGCGATACAGAATACCGCGGCGCAAGCGTGAGCATAAGGAGCAAGTTGTTTTACCTGCAGGAATTTTTTCGCGAACTATGCTGTAGGTGTCTTCTTCAATAATGCGGAAGTCAACGCCTTCACGGGTTAAGTATTCAGGTAAAATATGCTCCGGAAAACCGGGCTGTTTTTGATCAAGGTTTACCGCAATGATGTCAAATTTTACCGGTGCTATGCGTTGTAAAAATCGCAGTACATCGAGCAGGGTGTAGCTGTCTTTGCCACCAGACAAACAGACCATAATGCGATCGCCATCCTCAATCATATTGAAGTCTTGTATGGCTTGACCGACTGTGCGTCGAATACGTTTTTGTAGCTTATTAAAGCTATACTGCTGCTTTTTGGCTTCAGCTGTTTTAGTTGCTGCGCTCATAACCACCCTAAACCGATGTTAGTACAAATTAAAAATTGGCGCGGATTATAACTTAATTGGCGACACAAATCCCTCAGGTTTTAATGCCAGCAAATCACAATTTATATTACTAATAACATGTTCAGCAGTGTTACCAAGTAAGGCGGCGCTGAAGCCTGTACGTCCAATGGTGCCAAGTACTACCAGCTCGGCATCAAGCTCCGCCGCTAATTCAGGAATAACTTGCTCAGGTAAGCCTTCGCGCACGTGCTGCTGCTCTGCTGGAATATGGAAGGGCATGGCATGTTCAGCTAAAGCAATTTTATGGTTTTCTGCAATGGTTTCTGCATAACTACTGGTGTCGAATTCAGGAATTTCTGCGGCAATGGTAATTGGCGCACCAGGGTAGGCATTCACCAAGTGAACTTCGCTGTGCAAACAATTAGCGAACTTTAATGCTGCTTCAGTAATGCGCGTATTTAGCGATCGATGATGTTCGTGTTCGCCCGTGGTATGAATGCCGGCCAAAATTTTGCCATGCTCTGGCCATTCATGCTCTTTTACTAATAACACTTGGCATGGTGCTTTTCGCAATAGGTGCCAGTCTGTCGGGGTGAATAACAGTGCCGCAAGGCCTTCTTGTTGGTGTGTCGCTTTAACAATAATGTCGTACTTACCTGCTATAGCGGTTTCAATAATGGCTTCAAAAGGGCGGTTGTGCCAAAGTACCTGCACGTCATAGTTAATGTCGCGGATATTATAATCTTCAAGAAGGTCCTTTATCCAAACTTGCCGATCACTAATTAAGCTATCGCGCATAACATTACGTTCATCGGCGGCAAGCATTGTCGTCATTTCATAAGAAAAGTCATAAATTGACAGCATGAAGGTTACTTGGGCACCGCTTATGCGGGCTAAGTGTAGCGCACGATTTATCGCTTTTTGTTGCTGCTTGTCGGCATCAAGTACAGCAAGAATTTTGGTTACGCAGCTCATGGAATACCTCGAATTTATTAACGACAAGTTGGAGTTTAGCTAACAAAGACAATATCAGCCAATATCTGTTAACTTATTGAAGCACTTGCAATTGACGTAACGCAATGATCAGTGTCCATAAACCATAAACAATCATGGCGGCCCCCATAAGTTGACGAAAACCAAGCGACTGCAGCAGCTGTTGTAATTGCCGACTTAACCAACCGAAAGCGAACATGCTTGGTAATGTACCTAGCCCAAACCCGAGCATAAGGAAGGCCCCTTGCTGAGCAGAGCCACTTACTGCAGACCAGCTTAATGCGCTATACACTAAGCCACAGGGTAACCAGCCCCAAAGCATTCCGGCAGCAAATAGCGCTGAATAACTTCGTTGTTGGCGAAACTTTGCCGCAAGTGGTTGTAAACGGCGCCACAATGGCTGCCCAATACGTTCTAAGTAACGTAGCCCAAACCACCATTGGCCCAAATATAAACCTAAGCTAACCAGTACCAATGCAGCGATAATGCGAAGGCTTATAAGCCCTTGGTCGGCTAAACTAGCGACACCTGCGAAAGCACCACCAACTATAGCACCCGCAACAACATAAGAGCTGATGCGGCCAAGGTTATAGGTTAATAGTTGCCGTTTATTAACTTGTCCAGCAAAAGCGCCGGCGATGCCGCCACACATCATCATGCAATGCCCACTGCCGGCAAGCGCCATTAATAACGCGGCAAAAATATCAATTGTCATCAGCAGTAGGGGGCTTTGAGTTGGTTTTTTTCTCGGCCGGCTTATCGTCAAGCAACACATTCATACCTTGGCGCTCTAAATCTTCAAATTGATCACTGCGCACGGCCCATAGAAAAACTCCTACGGCAATAATGACAAATAGAATCGCAATGGGGATTAAAACATAAAGACTGTCCATTATCGGTATAACCTTAATGAGTTAAGTAACACAATGAGCGAGCTAGCAGACATCCCAATCGCGGCAATATATGGTGTTACAAACCCGGCCATAGCTACTGGCAGAATGCCTATGTTATATATTAATGCCCAGGTAATATTCTGTCGCAATATGCGCCGAGCCAGTTGCGTTATTGTGCGAAACTGCGTAATTGCACTGAATTGATTACGCAGCAGAATGACATCTGCAGCGGTTCGCGCTAAGTCTGCCGCATGGCCAAATGTAATTGATACATCGGCTTGTGCCAATACCGGGCCGTCATTTAGGCCATCACCAATCATTGCCACAGGGGCGTGTTCTTGCGCTTTGTGTAGTATAGCGAGCTTATCGGCAGGCAAGCAATTGGCGTGTACTTCGCTTATTCCTAGTTGAGCAGCAACACGTAGCGCAAATTCTCGGTTATCACCGGTTAACATAACAATGTGCAAACCTGCTTGCTGTAGTTGTGCAATGGTTTCTTGGGTGTCTGCTCGCACCGCATCGCCAACCACATACTCGGCCAATATATCTTGTTCGGAAGCCAGAAACACTTGGGCATCAGACAGTTGAGGCTGATAATTTGGATGCCACTGTTGAATGTAACGCAGGCTACCCAGTCTCACTTCGGTGGTGTGTCCGTCGGTTGTTTGCCAGCGTCCAGATAACCCCATGCCAGCTTCAGAGTGCATGTGTGTAACGTGTTCTACGTGCTTGGTTAAATTCTGCAGTGGCAGGGCAAGTGGGTGATTCGAGCTACGCTCTAGTGCTTGCGTTACAGCATCAATGTGCGGCTGCAAGTCCGGCTGCGAATAATACGCCTGCTGCAAGACAAATTCGCCGGTGGTCAAGGTACCGGTTTTATCGACAAAAATAGTTTTAACTTCGGGCAGTATTTGCAACACATCGGCATTACGCAGTAACACCCCTGTTTTATTTAATTTGTGAATAGCACCAGTTACGGCGGTTGGGGCAGCTAAAGCTAAAGCACAAGGGCAGGTGGCAACTAATACTGATAATGTGACCCAAAAGGCCTCGGCCGGGTCAATAACTGTCCAAATAAGAAATGTCGCTGCTGCGAGCATTAAAATACGCACGACAAATTTGCTTGCCATACGTTCTGCCACGCGTGCTAACTTAGGTTTGCGCGACAGTGCGAGATCTTGCAGCTCAATAATACTCGCCAATACAGTTTGCTGCGCCGTAGCTGTAACGCGAATGCGAATAGGCTGGGTTTTGTTGAGACTACCGGCAAGAACTAATTCATTTTGGTGTTTTGCAACCAAGCGACTTTCGCCGGTTAAAATACTCTCATTAACAGCGGTTGCTTCACTCAGCAATTCACCATCCACAGGAATTGTCGCACCAGGTAACACCTGCACTATGTCACCAGGTTTTAATTGGCTGACAGCTACAGACTGTACTTGGCCAGCGCTTGTTTCCTGTTGCGCTATAGCGGGTATTAGTTTGACTAAGTTAGCTGCAGCACTAACCGCTTTTTGCCTTGCTAAGAGCTCAAAATAACGGCCCACCAATAAAAAGAAAGTGAACATGGCGACCGACTCAAAATAAACGTCACCTTCATTGATTATGGTGGCGTAGGCGCTCGCGCCATAAGCACTTAATAAAGCCACAGTAACAGGGACGTCCATATTAGGTCGACCGGCTTGAATACTTCGAATGGCACTCACGTAAAATGGCTGCGCACTATAAAGCAGTACTGGTGTAGCCATAAACAAGCTAATCCACCACATGAATTGTCGTAACTGAGGATCAAGATCGCTCACCACGCCAAAATAAAGGCCAATGGCAAGCATCATGACCTGCATAGTCGCTAATCCGGCAATACCAAGTCGAGTGACAAAATAACGGCGGCGCTTTTTAAATTCTTGTTCTTGTGTTACCGACTGAAATGGCAGCGCGCGGTAACCTAACTCAGCAATGGCCTTTAAAATATCACTAAGTTGTAATAATTGCGGATTCCACTGTACTTGCACGCGTTCTGTCGTTGCATTCACTTGCACTTGGGCCACACCGGGTAAGCGCTTGGTATGCTGTTCAATTAACCAAGCACAGGCAGAGCAGGTCATGCCTTCAATAGATAGTGAGATACTGCGCAAGCCGTCAATTTGACGCGTAAACTGGTGCTGAAGATTCTCGTCGTCATAGGCTTCTAATTGTTGCAGCTCTTCGGGCACTAAAGGCACTTGCAAAGGGTTGCTAGTATCGCGATATTGATAAAAATGCAGCAGGTTTTGCTGATTGATTGTTTCGGCTACCGCTTGGCAGCCGAAACAGCAAACCGAATAGTCAGAACCAGCAAGATTTACCTTATAACCTCCGTCGCTCGGTAATGGCTGTAAGCAATGGAAGCATTGGCCTTGCGGCGGCTTCGGAAGGCTTTGGCTCATGTTCTACACGCCATAAGTTAATGGCTTTATGGCCAGTTTTCGATACGCCGGTAATTGAATTTGTTGTGAAACACGCCAACTGTTGTCAAACGGCATAATAGTGATAGTCCATTTGCCTTTCTCAGCGTATTTAAGCGTGCCACGATAGACCCCTTGAGCATCAGCGGTGAGGGTTTCGCTAAAATCTTTTTCAGCCTGGGTGCTGTGATAGAAGTTGACCTTTAAAGCACTTAACTGCGTAGGAGAGCCACTGGCATAGCTTAACGTGAAAGTTTGCTCGTTTTGCTCAAATGAAAATTCAATATTTAGCTCTTGCGCGGCTTTCACTTTTTCAACTTGCGCGTTAATACCGCGGCCTTTTTTGTAATAGTCGTCAACAACCATCGGGTTGTCACCCTGTTGGCTGGCAATAGTGAGGGTGATGATCATGGCGATAATCACCGAAAAGGGAAGGAGCATGAGGAACCACGGCCAAAACTGCTTATACCAAGGTTTTTCCATTCGAAGCACACCTTAAGTTCTAATAAATTTAGTCAGTTAAAGAAAAAACCCCGCAGCAGCGGGGTTTCTCGTTTATTCCTGCGATAGCCCGTAAACGTATGAGCTGATGACATGAATTTTATCCTCACCGAGGATATCTTTCCAGGCCGGCATCACACCATTACGACCGTTACGAAGGGTTTCTTCGATGGCCTCTTGTGAGCCGCCATATAGCCAGATGTTGTCAGTCAGGTTAGGCGCACCTAATGCTTGGTTACCTTTAGCATCTTGACCATGGCAAGCAGTACACACCATAAAGTTTGCCTCACCAGCTTTGGCTAGTTCAGGGTCAACTTTGCGGCCACTTAAACTCATCACATAAGTTGCAAGTTCAGTGATCTGTTGATCGTTAAACTGCGACTGAGCAGGCATCACACCATTGCGACCTTCCATTAACGAGTGTTTAATTGCTGCTGGGCTGCCACCATACAACCAATCGTTATCGGTTAGGTTAGGGAAGCCTTTGCCACCCATAGCGTTTGAACCATGACATTGCGCACAGTTTTGCAAGAACAAGCGCTGACCGATTTTTACGGCTTCTTCGTCTTGTGCCAACTCTTCAATTGGGCGCTCAGAAAGAGCTGCAAACACCGGGCCGAATTTTTCTTCAGCTTGATCAACTTGACGATCGTACTCAACAATCAAACCCGCTTCGCGAGCTGCGGCAGTTGCTTGTTGTGATTCTTCAAGTGAACGTACGTCTTGGTTTGAACTGCTCCAACCGAGCAAGCCGGCGAAGTTACCTAAACCTGGATATAGGGCAAGATACACAAAGCCCCACACTATAGTTATCCAGAACAAAATCATCCACCAACGCGGCAATGGGTTATTAATTTCCACGATTCCGTCGAATTCGTGGTCCATTAATTCACCTTCTTTAATGCCGGTATAGTTACTCATATTCCAGCGTAACAGCCAGATTATACCGACCAAGAAGGCCAACGTTAGCACGATTATCCATGCACTCCAGAAGCTACTCATTATTCTTCGACTCCTGTTTGGTACTGTCGTTTAGGTTTGATTTTTTGTCTTCATCAAAAATGGAATTGGCGGCTTCATCGAAACGCTTTTTCGAGCCTTTACTAAAAGCCCACCAAACCACACCGATAAACAGTACGAAAACTAAAACGGTGTAAAAACTACGCCAAGTGATGTAATCCATCTTACTCAGCCTGTGTTAAGCCAGTTCCCAGCACTTGCAAGTATGCAATTAAGGCTTCCATTTCGGTTTTACCTTTAACTGCAGCTTGCGCACCGGCAATGTCTTCATCGGTATATGGCACGCCAAACGAGCGGAATACCTCAAGCTTTTTCGCAGTTAACTCACCATCAAGTTTGTTTTCTGCAAGCCATGGGAATGCCGGCATGTTGGAGTCTTCCACCACATCGCGAGGATTCATTAAATGCACGTAGTGCCATTCATCACTGTAACGACCGCCAACACGAGCTAAGTCTGGACCGGTACGTTTAGAGCCCCATAAGAATGGGCGCTCCCAAACATGTTCACCAGCTAACGAGTAATGACCATAGCGCTCAGTTTCTGCACGAAATGGGCGAATCATTTGGCTGTGACAGTTGCTACAACCTTCGCGAATGTAGATATCACGACCTTCCATTTCTAAAGCTGTGTATGGCTTAAGGCCAACTACAGGCTCGTTGGTTTGTTTTTGGAATAACAGCGGGGTGATTTCAACCAAACCACCAATTGAAATTGCAATAGTCATTAATACCGCTAACCAACCAACGCGCTTTTCAACGAAATCGTGTTTTACGTTTTTGCTCATCGAATCGACTCCTTACGCTGATTGAGTAGCTGTTGGTGCAGGGCTGCTGTGCTCAACTGGAGCATCAACATATTCAACAGTTGGCTTGCCTGCACGAATAGTACGATAAACGTTTACCGCCATAAGAATCATACCTGCGACGATGAATAAACCGCCGACAAAACGGATGAACCAGAACGGATAAGACGCAACCACACTTTCTACAAAGCTATAAGTGAGGGTACCATCAGTTGCGTTTACTGCACGCCACATAAGCCCTTGCATAACACCTGAAATCCACAGCGCAACAATGTATAAAACCACGCCAATGGTGTGTAACCAGAAATGGGTGTTGATCCATTTAATGCTGTGCATTTGGGTTTGGCTCCACAAACGTGGTATTAAGTAGTACAGCGAGCCGATGGTGATCATCGCAACCCAACCCAATGCCCCCGAGTGCACGTGACCAACCGTCCAGTCAGTGTAATGCGACAAAGCGTTAACCGATTTAATTGCCATCATTGGGCCTTCAAACGTAGACATGCCGTAGAACGACAAGGATACGATTAAGAAGCGCAAAATTGGGTCGGTTTTCAGTTTGTGCCATGCACCTGAAAGGGTCATGATACCGTTGATCATGCCGCCCCAAGAAGGCACGAATAAAATCACTGACATAACCATACCTAATGACTGTGCCCAGTCTGGCAATGCAGTGTAGTGAAGGTGGTGAGGGCCGGCCCAAATATATAATGAGATAAGCGCCCAAAAGTGAACGACAGACAAACGATAAGAGTAAACCGGGCGTTCAGCCTGCTTTGGCACGAAATAGTACATCATACCCAAGAAACCAGCGGTTAGCAGGAACCCTACCGCATTGTGGCCATACCACCACTGCACCATGGCATCGACCGCACCAGCATACAAGCTGTACGACTTGGTAAACGATACTGGAATTGCCATGCTGTTCACAATATGCAGTACCGCAATGGTGACAATAAAGCCGCCATAGAACCAGTTTGCTACATAAATGTGAGAGGTATTTCGTTTCACCAAGGTGCCAAAGAACACAATGATATACGCTACCCACGACAGGGTAATGAGAATATCAATTGGCCACTCTAATTCGGCATATTCTTTGGTAGAGCTTAGGCCCATTGGCAGGGTAATAACGGCTAAAACGATAACCGTTTGCCAAGACCAAAACACAAAGCTTGCTAAGCGATTTGAAAATAAGGCCGTTTTACAGGTTTTTTGAACAATATAAAACGATGTACCTATTAGTGCTGACGTACCAAACGCAAAAATAACCGCGTTGGTGTGCAGAGGGCGTAACCGAGAATAGGTTAGCCACGGGGTATCAAAATTCAATTCTGGCCAAATCAACTGCGCAGCAATAAACACGCCCAGTGACATGCCAATAATCCCCCAAATAACGGTTACTACGGCAAACTGCCGAACAACCTTTAGGTTATACTCAATTTGTTGTGGATTTGTTTGGCTCATTTTTGGTTTCCGCGTTGATGCTCTGAAAAATGGAGACAGAGTAACGTGACAAATGTAATAAAGTTGCCTGTCGGTAACCTTATCGGTAGTTTGACAAACAGCCGTATTTTACGGTTTATAACGCCAAATGAACAGGCAAAAAAACAGGAAAAATCGATACCTGATAGACGCTTGGCTAATTTTTGCACACAATAGTTAATTCCCTAGAAAATGGTGAAATATACCCATATGAAACTTAAGGTCTTTATTTGTGCCGCGTTGAGCGCGATCGTGTTAATAGGATGTAACCCAAACAGCCCTTCGACAACGCTTGAGACAAAGCATAGTTCAAATGACAAAATCTTCCATAAAATTGATCCTGATCAACCTCGTGTTGAGCAACAGATATCTGTTTTAATTCAAGCTCCTGCCAACATCGAGTTTTCGCTCGGTAAAGTCGAGGGGGTAAACATGAATATGGGGTACATGCCGGTAAGTATAGTGCGCCAGGGGACCAACCAATGGCGTGCTGACTTATATCTAGGGGCCTGCACCGAACCGAGAATGCAGTGGCGAGTAAGTCTGCCTTGGTCTTCGCCAACATCTGCGCAAAACGGGGTTTATCAATTTGACTTTTATACCGAAACTAATTGAAACAATTATGCGAAGTGTTAAAACATTTATAGTGTTATAGTTAATTTCTCAACATAAATAACAAAGGGCGTAACATGTCTATTGCATTGATATGGATTGTTATTGGCGTATTACTCATTGTTTCTGAACTGCTCTTAACCAGCGTGGTTGCTGTGTTTTTGGGTATTGGTGCCATTGTGACAGGGTTGTTGCTGCACTGGGGTTTAATTGACGATATTGCAATTCAGTTTGCGGTATTCGGAATTGTTAGTTTGGTGTCATTGCTGCTGGCACGCGGTCGCATCAAGCAATGGTTTACCGGTTATACCGCAGATAATGACGAGGCAAAACCTAATTTTCAGCGCGATATAGGTGCACGCGTTACCGTAGTTAAAACCTTTAAACACGGCGCTGGCCGCGTGCTATTAAATGGCGTGCAATGGGATGCTTTTTCAGAAGATGAACTGAATCAAGGTGATACTGCATGGGTTGTTGCCAATGAGGGTATTCAATTAACGGTACAAAAACAGCGTGTTTCGCGCGAGCAGAAATAAAATAAGGACAATTACATTATGAATTTCTCGTTAACCCCTGAAAGCGTTTTAGCTATTGGTTTTGCCGTTGCCGTAGTTATTGTTGTGCTCAAGTCGGCCCGAATAGTGCCGCAGCGTTCAAACTATGTTATTGAACGTTTAGGTAAATACAATCGAACGCTTGATTCAGGCTTTCACTTTTTAATTCCTTTCATCGATAAGGTTGCTTATCAACACACACTGAAAGAAGAAGTGATTGATGTTGAGCGCCAAGCATGTGTTACCCGTGACAATATTCAGGTAGGTATTAACGGCGTGCTTTATATTCAGGTTGTTGATGCTCACAAAGCCAGTTATGGCATTAATGATTATCGTTATGCAGCGTCGCAATTGGCGCAAACGACAATGCGCTCGGTTATTGGCCAGACAGATTTGGACAAAACCTTTGAAGAGCGAGCACAAATTAACGAGGTTGTCGTGCAAGCTCTAGATGAAGCGGCGGCCCCGTGGGGGATTAAAGTGTTACGCTACGAAATCTCTGATATTGAATTGCCGATGAGCATTAAAGATGCGTTAGAACAACAGATGCGCGCAGAGCGTGAACGTCGTGCGGCAATTGCTAAATCTGAGGGCGAACGCCAGGCCATGATTAATGTTTCTGAAGGCCACAAGCAAGAAGTGATTAATTTGTCTGAAGCTGAAAAACAAAAGCAAATTAACGAAGCCGAAGGTCGTGCCCGCGAAATTGAGCTGATTGCTGAGGCGACAGCTGAAGGCTTGAGTAAAATCGCGCTGGCTATTCAGCAACCAGGTGGCCAAGACGCTGTAAGCCTTCGAGTTGCTGAACAATACGTGAAAGAGTTTGGCAACTTAGCCAAAGAAACTAATACCCTTATTTTACCAGCGCAATTGGCTGATATTGGCAGCGCTGTCGCAGGTTTGACTGAAATCATCAAGAAAAAGAGTTAACTCGCTATACTCTACCTAGCTCAAATAAAAGGTCGTTCATCGAGGATGAACGACCTTTTGTGATCAAATTTGAGAAAATTCGTCTACTTACTCACAGTCAATTACGAATAGGGAATAATTCATGCCATTGTTTAATCGGTTTCTCATCATCGGGACCATTCTACTTTGCTCTGGTGCAGCCGCTACAGCCGCTCACTCACAGCAATGGGGTGGTGGCGATCGCGCAGCATTGGTGGTGATGCAACCGGTTGGCTTTGAACGTGTACAACGTTTTGTTGAAGCTGTTGGCTATGCAGAGGCTCAGCGCTCCGTTGCCCTGTACCCGGCGGTGAGTGACTTGGTGCTTGAAATTAATTTTAAACCCGGTCAGCAAGTTAAGCAGGGGGATATCCTAGTTCGCCTAGATGACCGCCAGCAGCAAGTGAATTTACAACGAGCGCGTATACAGTTAAAAGACGCGGAACGTACGGTTAAACGGTTAACCGCAAGTCGTCAACAGGGCGCCATTGCCCAAAGTGAGCTTGATGTTGCGCTTACCGCTAGAGACTTATTAGAGGTTGCTGTGCGCGAGGCCGAAGTAGCCTATGAAGACCGACAAATTAGAGCGCCTTTTGATGGTGTTGTCGGAATTACCGATGTTGAGTCGGGTGATCGAATCACAACGCAAACACTAGTGACAACGATAGACCAACGCGAACAGTTGTATATCGACTTTAATGCGCCGGAAGCAGCTATTGAGTTATTGCAAGACGGTGCCGAGCTTATCGTTCGGCCTTGGGCAAGTCGTAATACTGAAATTGCCGCTGAAATTATTGAAATTGATTCCCGTATAGACGTCAGTAACCGAACTATTCGAGTACGTGCAGCTATCGATAATAGTTCTGACCTTTATCGGCCAGGAATGAGTTTTCGGGTTGCCCTGGCATATCAAGGGGACAGTTATGCGGTGGTTCCTGAGGCCGCGTTGATGTGGAGTGCGGATGGCGCCTACGTTTGGATTGAAAAAGACGGAAAGGCGCAACGTGTTGAGGTAAATATTCAGCAGCGTTTAGAAGGAAGAATTCTCGTTTCTGGAGCGCTACAACTAGGCGACAACCTTATTGTTGAAGGGGTGCAAACGTTGCGCAACGGGCAATCTGTTCGTGAAGCGGCAACGGAGGAATAGCTATGAAGTTTTCACCGCAACTCAACGATTTACCGTCTCTGTCGATACGTCGGCCGATTTTAATAATTGTTCTGAATTTACTTATTATTATCGCTGGTTATGCCGCCATTAACGGCGTCGAGGTTCGAGAATTACCCGATGTCGATCGTCCTATTGTTACAGTTTCTGCCAGTTTCCCTGGCGCGGCTCCCGAAACCGTCGACACAGAGGTCACCAGCATTCTTGAAGGTGCGGCAGCTCGGGTTAGTGGTGTCAAACAAATTAGAGCCTCGAGTGAGGAAGGCAGCTCACGTATTGTGGTTGAGTTCCGTCCAGGAATTGATTTAGATAGTGCCGCTAATGAAATGCGAGAAACTGTCAGCCAAGTTCAGCGTCGATTGCCCGAAGAAGTAGAAAATGTAGCCATTATTAAAGCTGATAACGATGCACAAGCTGTTGTGTCATTGGCGGTATCTAGCAGCACGCTCGACCTTGAAACCTTAACGGAAAGAGTCGAAACCGATTTAGCCCCGAATTTTTTAAGTGTACCTGGTGTTGCTGATGTTCGATTAAACGGCGACCGTCAACGTGTGTTACGGGTTATTTTAGACCCATTACAATTAGCAAGTTTTCAGCTCACTGTTACTGACGTTGCGAATGTGTTGCGCCAAGCACCATTCGATGTTCCCGCAGGAAGTTTAAAGTCTACCGACCAACAGATTATTGTTCGGGCAGACGCAAGTTCGGTTACGGTTGATGACGTAGAAAACATTGTTATTCGAGGTACCACACGCATTGGCGATGTTGCGACGGTGTTTTTTGCTCCCGCCGACGCCAGTAGCATGGTACGACTTGATGGCAAGCCCGTTATAGGCCTTGGTGTTATTCGGCAAGCTCGGTCGAATACCATTGAAATTTCAGATGAAGTTTTGGCACTGGTAGAGCGGCTTAAAGTTCAGTATCCAGAGCTTGAAATACAAGTAACTTCAGATGATGCGAAGTTTATTCGTAGTTCAGTTGAAGAAGTATTTATTTCGCTTGCGCTAACTATTGCTCTGGTCGTTGCCACGTTATGGGTGTTTATAGGGTCGGGAAGGGCGACTATTATTCCTGCCTTTGCCATTCCCGTTGCCCTAATTGGCTCTATTGCCGTCATTTGGCTGCTTGGCTTTTCCGTTAATATTCTGACGTTATTGGCGCTCGTTTTAGCAACTGGATTGATTGTTGATGACGCCATAGTAGTGTCAGAAAATATTCAACGCCGACGTAGTTTAGGTCTTGGTGCGAGGGCTGCCGCAGTGGTTGGAACACGTGAAGTTTTCTTCGCTGTGGTTGCAACAACGGCCGTATTAGTTGCTGTATTTGTTCCTATCGCCTTTTTACCAAGTACCGCAGGCCGGCTATTTCGTGAATTCGGTGGGGTATTAGCGGCGGCAGTAATTATTTCGTCATTTGTGGCATTGTCATTAGTACCTGCGTTAACAGCCCGGCTACCGCTTATAGAAACAAATAAAGAAAACCTGTTACAGCGTTTTGGCAGCAAACTCAGGGATAGTTACCGTACGACTCTCCACTTTGCTCTTGATAAAGCTATTTGGGTGTTTGTTGCAAGTAGCTTAATCGCGGGTGCTGCGAGTTATTTGTATTTTCAGGTAGACAATGAGCTGATGCCGAATGAAGACCGCGGAACAATTCGTATTTTTGCACGAGGACCTGATGGCGTCGGCATTGATTTTATGGATCGTCAAGCGCAAAAGATGGAAGCCATTTTACTTCCGTATGTAAATGGTGGGGCGGTGGATAGTATAAATACTGTGGTGGGCCAATGGGATCCTAACCTTGTATTTATAACGGTTCGTTTAACTGATTGGGAACAACGCGAGCAAAGCCAGCAAGATATTATTAATGAAATTAGCGGGCCGCTAAGCGAAATTCCGGGAGCTCCAGCCCGTGCCTTTGGCTCGAATAGTCTTAACTTACGTGGCCAGGGGGGTGGTTTAGAATTTGCATTAACGGGTGAGGAATATGCAGATATTTTCCGAGCCGCACAGAAGTTCACTGCACGCGTGCAACAAGAGATGCCTGAAGTTGGATACCCGCGCATTGGCTATCAACCTACACAGCCGCAACTACGAGTTAATATTGATCGAAAACGTGCTGAAGAATTAGGTGTACCGTTAAACGATATTTCTACTACGCTGCGGGCTGCAATCAACGGACTTGATGTAACCGATTTAAATATTGGCGATCAGGCCGTACCAATTATGCTCCAAGCTCAACGTGACTTAATTCGAGACCCGACCGACATTATGAATTTATATGTGGGTTCTCAAGCAACAGGTCTTGTGCCGCTATCCAGTTTAACAACGCTGACAGAAGAGGGCGTTCCAGCTGAATTAGAGCGACGTTCACAGCGCCGAGCTATTCAAGTAGATATGCAGCAGCCTACTTCTATCCCATTAGAGCAAGTTGTTGAGCGATTACGTGAGTTGGCAGCTGAAGAACTGCCTAGCGGTGTTGGTTTAGTACTACTTGGTGAAGCTGAAGCCTATGAAGAAACCTCACGAGAAGTAGCGCTAACCTATATTTTGGCATTCTTGATTGTATTTTTAGTCTTGGCTGCGCAGTTTGAAAGTGTGAACTCAGCAGTTGTGGTTATGGCAACGGTACCATTTGGTATCGCGGCTGCGTTTTTTGCACTGTATGTTACTGGCACCTCGATTAATATCTTTTCACAAATTGGGTTAGTAATGCTGATTGGTCTGATCGCGAAAAACTCAATTTTATTAGTTGAGTTTGCCGATCAGCTCCGTGATCAGGGTGAGTCAGTTCGTAAAGCAATTGAAAATGCAGCTGAAATTCGACTTCGCCCGATTATGATGACACTTGTATCAACGTTATTAGGTGCGCTACCGCTTATTCTATCTATAGGAGCTGGTGCTGAATCTCGTAACGCCATTGGTTGGGTCGTGTTTGGTGGGCTTGCATTTGCAGTTTTATTTACTCTCTACTTAACGCCGGTTCTATACTTAGCCATTGCGCGGTTTACCAAACCACGTGCTGATGAAACAAATCGCCTTGAAAGCGAAATGAAACGAGCAGGGGAACTGTAATGAGAAGCCTGGTGAACACATTAGTTTATGGGGCGTTCGCGCTCACAAGTGCGAGCATCAGCCTTGACGTGGCTGCCGAGGTTGTCGATAGCTCAACGCAGGGTTTTACCATTGAATTTAAACAGGTCATCAACGCATCGCCAACTGACGTATACGGCGGTTTGACGGATAAAGTCGGACAATGGTGGTTGGATGACCATACTTGGTTTGGGAACGGCGAGAACATGCAGATTGACGCGCGAGCCGGTGGTTGTTTTTGTGAGATTTTGGGTAGTTCACAGACGCAGCATTTACAGGTTTCCATGGTTATTCCTAATCAGTTTGTGCGCTTGCTCGGTGGATTAGGACCATTACAAGGTGAGGGTGTAAGCGGCGTTATGGAATGGCGTCTAAACAAGTTCGAAGAAGCGTCAACGGAACTTACGGTGTTTTATCGCGTTGGTGGTTATACACCTAATGACTTGAGTCAATGGGCGCCCGCAGTCGAAAGCGTTCTGCAACAGCAAATGGCAGCTATGAAAGCCTTTGTTGAAAATGAACTGGGAGCTCGTTAATTTAGCCAAACAGGTTTGATTATTTGGTGTTTTTTCAAATATTGCGTAAGGTTAAAGAATCTTTAAGTAGCCGAGCGCAATTATGTTTTTACAAAAACTTCCCCGATTAACAGCTGCTCTTGCGTTGTGCGGTATTGGCGTAGCTCATGCGCAAGCAGCCGACGACAGCAAAACACTACCTATTTGTAAATCTGAAGCTAGCTTGTCGCCGTTTTCTCTAAATGCAACACTGGTCGAGGATGATATTGGAAGTCTTTATCTTTCAATTGATGGCCGGCGTGTTTTATCGCAAGACATCAAGATCATGACTTCTGATGACCAGAATTTGGAATTTATTAAGAAGTTTGTTAGCCAATCATCCTTTAACTTTCAAATTTACATTAGTGAAAACGAGCAGGGCGAGAGGAATTATAGTTTTGAGTCAGCAAATTTTTTATTGCCGAGCTATTCGAACACAAACGCCGAGGGCAAAACAGTTCAGCAGTTTGCGAAAGTCCACCAGATTGCGATCGGAGATAAACAGTATGTTTATCAAGTTGAACCCAAATTACCCTACAATAATTTCTATGAGTATCCAGTCATTGCAGGTTTCGCTAGCGCATCTTCAGGTTCGTGGTTTCAGGGCGAACCGACAAGCATTTCGCTGCAATTAACTGACGAAGCATTTGTAACCGAAATTGTGCTGTTGCCTTCTAATTGGGGAAAGTTTGCAGAGATCATCGATCGTGATGCCTCATCGTTATTTGAAAAATATAACGCAGGGCAGTGCCAAGCTGACTATGCCTGCTTTTTTACAACAGCCGCTGTACATACTATTGGCTTAACTGATAACTGCTGGGAATTAACGCAATTACGATCGTTTCGTGACGAGGTCATGAAGAGAACCATTACCGGTAGAAAATTAATCGAGCAGTATTACGCGCAAGCGCCCAATATCGTGCGGCGTATCAACACATTAAGTCAAGCGAAACAAATTTGGCTTAAAACCTATTGGTTCGATATTTTACCCAATGCGCTACTGGCAAAAGTGGGACTAAACGCACTGGCACAGAAACGATATGTCGAATTGTTTAAGCGATTAGAAAAGCTTGCTCTAAGTGCTTAATTTCATCCATTTCTAGAATCGTTCGCTACGTAAAATCTGAAAGAGTTTGCGTAGTGAGCTACTTAATTTTTTAAATAACGCCGGATATTCCAAATATATGTGAGTCATCACATCGGTTAATTGCCTTTTATAATATCCGATTTAACATAATATACATTATGCGAAATTATTAATAACGAGATTTTAGCTAAGGTCTATTGGTACCTACCGCTGCATCATTCGTACGGCGTGGTATATTTAGCTACACATTTTGTTATTAAGGGTTCTTTGGCCATGAGGTTTAAATTTGTGTGGCAGCTTTTACTGTGCGTGTGGTTTGGTTTGCTGTCATTCAGTGCAACGGCAAATGTATTTTTTAAAGTGACTCATCAGAAGCACGATCAAACAGCCTACGTGTTAGGTACCATGCACTTGCTGTGCAAAGATGATTTTGTAATGCCTGAGTCGGTTTACCACGCGTTAGCTAATTCTGAGCAACTTATTGTTGAGGTTGATTTGACCAATTCCAATGAATTAGCAGCAGCTAGAAGCGCCATGTTTCAACAACCAAGTAATTACCTACAGTTGCATTTAAACAGGCGACAATACAGTCAACTAGAGCAACAGACACAACAACAATTAGGCCGGCCGTTGAATAGCCTTGCCCCGCTACGCCCATTAATTATTAGTTCGTTGTTCTTGGCTCATTATTTGCCGTGTGCAAGCGAAACATTTTCTGTGGATGAAGCAGTTATTCAGCATATGGCGCGCAACAAAAAGTTGGTTGTTGGATTGGAGTCGGCCAAGTGGCAACTCGAATTATTTGATCAAATAGATCTGTCTGAGCAAGTTTCAGCGCTGTATGAGTTAGTTACAGAAAAGAATGTCGCTCAACAGGAGCTTGTCAATATGGCGAACGCTTACATAAGCGGAAATGGTGAAAAGTTACACGAGATCATGGTGGCGCAGGACGATTTTCTGGGTGCGGCTGCTCTGTTTTTAGACCAACGGAATAAGACTTGGGCGGAAAAACTACCGAAACTTTTTGCCAACAAGTCTAGTTTTGTTGCCGTAGGTGCGGGTCATTTGTATGGTGACCAAGGCTTGTTACGGCTATTAATCGCCCAAGGCTACGAAATAACCCCTATTCCGGTAAGTTTTGCTGCTGTTGAGTCATACTGACAGTGGTATGATAGCGAATTAATTAAGGGAGAATTCAACACCATGCGCATAGCAGCAGATGCACTACAACCTCGAATATTTGAATGGGCCAAGCAACGACCAGAACACGCCAATTCCAATGCTTTAGTTGGGCAGCAACGAGCCTTAAACGCGTTGCAGCAAGCGCTAAGCATTGGCGGTAGGTACGCCCATGGGTTTGTCGTTACACCTGCAGGTATGCGCACCTACGATGTGCTGCAACAAGTACAAAACCAACAACAATGGGTTCATGCGGATAAATTTGATTGGGTTTATGTGGCCAACCCAGACAGCGCTTCGCAACCGCTGTGTGTCAATTTGCCTTGCGGTAAAGCAAACGACTTTTTAATTAAATTATGGGAATTTCTGCAAGCTGACGTTGCGGTGCGCATGCCATTAATTGACTTTATTAAAGAAGCTTATCCAAGTGAACGTGTAGCACGCTATCTTGATTTAATCGAGGATAAAACCTTTGATGACCTCCCAGGTACCGAATTAGCGACGGTCATTGTTACGCACAATGAACATGAACCCTTTATGCTGTGTGACCGTGTCACCGAAGCAAGTTTATTCGGTAGTATTCGACTGCAAAGTGTGGAAGGCACTATTTCATCAGATCTGCACTTGATTGAGGCCGGCGCTATTTTGAAAGCCAACGGTGGCGTTCTTGCTATAGATGCTGAAGAACTGCTGTTACAGCCAGGTTTGTGGCGTAAACTTAAATACATTTTAAAAACCAGTGAATTTGATTGGCCACAACCGGGCGATTCCAATATCGCTGCTTATTATCAACCCCAAGCCATACCTGTGCACATTAAGGTGCTATTACTGGGCGAGCGAGATATTTACGCGCAGTTACGTGAACTTGATCGTGATTTTGATAATTTATTTCCATATCTTGCTGATTTTTCGTCGCATTACTCTATCAATCAAGAGCCATTACAGGCCTATTTTGATTATTTAGCTTATGTTGAACGCGAAGCTGCGGTATTGCCATTAGCTAGCGATGCCTACCCTGCTCTGTTTAAATTCGTGACTCGCATCACTGACTTTCAAACAGAGTTATCGCTCGACACCATTGCAATTATGCAATTGCTTCGCGAAGCTTGTGCTATTGCACGTGAACGACAGGCCACATCAATTGCCGCTGAAGACATTAGTTCAGCACTGAAACAACGTGAGTCGCGTGAAGGTTATATTGCGGAGCTAAGCCGGCGAGCTATTTTAGAAGGTCAGGTTTATATAGAAACCGAAGGCGAAGTTATTGGGCAAATAAACGGGCTTACCGTAATTACGGCTGGTGGCCACGAGTTTGGTGAGCCCACTCGAATTACAGCAACCGTGCATTACGGTGACGGCGATATTATCGATATTGACCGAAAATCTGAGCTGAGCGGCAGTATTCATACCAAAGGCGTGATGATTTTAAGTGCCTATATTGCGAATGTTTTCGCGCGTAATGAAGCCATGGCGCTTTCGGCAACCATCGTATTTGAACAGTCTTATCATGAAGTAGACGGTGATAGCGCCTCACTTGCTGAGCTGTGTTGTTTATTATCTGCTTTAGCAGAAGCGCCAATTCAACAAGGCCTCGCTATTACTGGTGCTGTCGATCAGTTTGGTCGCGTGCAAGCCATTGGGGCGGTAAATGAAAAAATAGAGGGTTATTTTGAGCTCTGCCGCACGCGCGGATTAACCGGTAAGCAAGGTGTTATTATACCCGCAGCGAATTTGAGCCAGCTCAATTTAGCCGACGATGTTATTGCCGCTGTGAAAGCCAATAAATTCCACGTGTTTGCGATTGAACATGTTGGCGAAGCTTTAGAATTATTGACACAAAGCGAGCAAAAACAACTATATGCAAAAATTGAGCAGCGTCTAAATGAACTACAGCAAATTGAACGAGAGGTGTCCTGGTGGCGCCGTTGGTTCAATTAAAATACTAGTCGGACTTGTTTAGCGTACACGTGTTCGCTAATCTACGCGAGTTAGCCCAAAACAAACTCGCGTAGACACGTGAATTTACGTAGCAAAACAAGGTATTTATGAAACAAAATAGTTACACACGCGAAGAGCTACTCGCCTGCTCTCGCGGCGAAATGTTTGGTCCAGGTAATAGTCAGCTTCCTGCACCTAATATGCTGATGATGGACCGTGTAGTCGAAATAACTGAAGACGGCGGTGCTTATGGTAAAGGCTTTATTCATGCTGAACTAGATATTACTCCCGATCTTTGGTTTTTTGATTGCCACTTCATCGGTGATCCAGTTATGCCTGGTTGTTTAGGGCTTGATGCAATGTGGCAGTTAACAGGCTTTTTCTTAGCCTGTTTAGGCGGTCCTGGGCGCGGACGAGCGCTTGGTGTAGGTGAAGTGAAATTTACTGGCCAAATTTTACCGACTGCAAAAAAAGTAAGTTATTTTATTGATATGAAGCGTGTTCTTAAACGCTCTTTGTACATGGGTATTGCTGATGGTCGGGTTGAAGTTGATGGCAAAACTATTTATACCGCCAAAGACTTAAAAGTTGGGTTGTTTACAGACACCTCAACCTTCTAAAACAGCTGAGGTTTTCAAACGAAAATCACCCGGTAAAAAGCCCGCTTTCTTGGCGGGCTTTGTCGTTCTGTGTTGTTGTCATTTTATGACCTAACGTTTTAATGGCGGAACAAGCCACCACCGCGAGCCTCCATGGCATCGCGCCAACCGCCTAACCACTGAGAACGTACATCTTGATTCTGGTACGGGCATAGTTCTTTCGAACGACCTGATACTCCAGCTTTGAAACCTTGTGCGTGAGCACGTTCTAGGCGATCGCGTTTTTGTCGTTTCATGATTACACTTCCTCGTCCGGTTTTTATACGATTTATTTTTCAACAGAGCCACTTTTTTTGTGCTCTCAATAAATAGATAGCAATTCTGGCGAGGAGTTCAAACGAAAAAAACGACGCTTTTTGTCGTGACTTTTTAAGTCAATGAAAAAGCGTCGTTTATTTGAAAGTGCTTTCTTAGAACAAGTTAACTAGTTAAGCCAAAAATTTACGGCGTACGGTAATAAGGCCACCAATCAATAACATAGCGATTAACGACAAAGGAGATGTTGCTGCTCCTTGACGTTCAATTGTTTCGTTATTATCTGAGCAGCCTAACCCACTATCATCACCGGTTGGCGTTAACAACAACGAAAACAGTTGGTCCTCTTCATAGGTGCTACCGTCTACATCAACACGCTCGACCTTTCTAATCGCGGTTGCAACTATTTCGTTGTTTTCGTTAATGTCATCAGCCGCAACAATGAAGTAGTCGGTGGCTGAGCAACCAACCAAATCATTCAAGTTTTGCAGGCCTTTCTCTGGTGCTGATGGGTCATAGACAAAGCCGGCCTGGCGTCGAATTGAATCCAGTGAATAATCGATTTCACCACGACCAACAACAAAGCCATTGTCGTTAATTGCAGTAGGGAATGTTGAAGAACTCGCAAAAAACTGCGGGAGTAACTCAAATTCATTGGTATTTACGTTAAATGTAAATGGCAGCGAGCGTCCATAGCCCTGAATTGTTTTATACACAAAACCAACGGCTATATCGTTATTGTTGATATCAGTCGCTGAACCCCAAGTATATTGATTGTCTGTAGTTACTGGACGTGTTTCGCCATTGACAAAAATGGCCGGCATTTTGGTGCGGAAGAAAAAGTCGACGTTGTCACCCAGGTAAGTCCAACTTTGGCCTACGGCAATATCATTATTGTTAATGGCATAAGCATACGTAGACATAGCCTCGTCGTCATCTTCCCGACGCGGACTCAGTGGTTCGTAAGACTCAAAACTTATAACTTCGCCTTGCGCATCAAGCTGCCAAATGGTTGCGTGCATATCGTAAATCGATAAATTTTGGCGCATTGAACCTACGGTACTACTTTGTGCATTAAACCACCCAAGCCAAACGCAGTTGTAAAGAGTTGTGTTGGCGTTTTCGTCTTCTACGTATTCCTGACACCCGGTCACCCGATCAACACCTTGCGGTGCCAAAGCAACGCTCATATAGCCTGCAGCAACGTTGTGCTCATTTATATCAAATAGAGCTGATTCGCCGCCCAAAACTTCTTGTTCTGTCGGCGCGATTAATTTTAATTGGTTACCGTCATACCAAATTCCACGACTAGTAAAATCACGTTGAGCAAAGTTCTTAGTCACCGGCGTTGGCTCTTCGTCACCGCTGGCTGGCGGCGTATAAGTTATTTCAGTACGGTAATATGGCGCTGAAGCGATACCCACTTGAATATTGTTTTGATTGAGGCCCAGAAATTGGCTATCTGACGAGTTCTCGCTACTGGATGCGCCATTGCCTTCAGTATTTAGTAAGGCCGGTAACTCAATCATTTGACCGTTATAACTCGCAGCGAACGTTGTCGCAATGCGCTGCGCCTCGGTTAGTTGATTTTGTTTGTCTGCCAGCAGCAAAATTAATCGATCATATTGCTGTAAAGTTAACGTGTCTTCTGCAGGATCGAAATCTAGCGGAATACCACTGTTGGATAAAAAACTCGGCAGAATTAGGTCAAAATCAAGTTCGGCATTAAGCGGCGCATGGGCTGTCAAATTAACCAGGCCTTGGTCATTAATTTTGCTACCCAATACATTCTTAACAGAGCTTGGAGTTTCTAAAATTGTTACATTGTACGACTGTGCTGCGGCACCGTTAGATGCGAGGGCTGCAACAGATGCAGCAAGCAAGCAGGTTTTAAATAATTTCATAAATGACTTAACGACTCTCTTGTTGTAAGTTTTCTAATTCGGTCCAGCGTTCTAGTGCTGTCATGAGCTCTTCTTCTATAGCACCTAAACGCTCTAACACAGGCCCAGTTTCACTGTGATCGCGCTGATAAAAATCAGCCGCACTGGCCTGCTGCTCTAATTTTTCTTGCTCTTCTTCTAACGCGGCAATCTGCTCAGGAAGCATATCTAATTCGCGTTGCAGTTTGTAGGATAACTTTTTCTTTGGTGTAGCAGAAGTCTGCACTTTTTTATCAGCACTTTGTGACTGTGCTTTCACCGGTTTAGTTCCCTGCAACTGACTTAAGTAATGGTTTATTTCAGTAAATCCACCAACTATTTCAGTAATTCGCCCCTGCCCCTCAAACAACAAGACACTCGTTGCTGTGTTATCGACAAATTCACGGTCGTGGCTCACCAAAATAACCGTACCCTGATATTCGGCAATAATTTGTTCAAGTAATTCTAAGGTATCAATGTCAAGATCGTTAGTTGGTTCATCGAGTATTAAAAAGTTACTTGGCTGTAGGAACAACTTTGCCAGCAACGCGCGATTTCGCTCACCGCCAGACAAAGCCTTTACCGGCGTACGTGCTTGCTTGGGACTGAACAGAAAGTCTTGTAAATAGCTAAGAATATGGCGGGTTCGCCCGTTATAAGTGACATCTTGCTTGCCATCGCCAATGTTTTCCGCCACCGATAATTCAGGATCTAACTGAGCACGATGCTGATCAAAATAAGCAACTTCCAAGTTAGTGCCTAACTTAATATGCCCGTTATCAACGCCCTGCTGCCCAAGTAAAACTCGTATTAGAGTACTTTTTCCGCATCCATTAGGGCCAACCAAGGCTACTTTATCGCCGCGCTGTAGGTTTAAACTAAAGTCACGCAAGATAGTTTTGTCGCCGAAGGTTAAATTTAAATGTTCACCTTCAAACACTAATTTTCCAGAACGGTTAGCTTCTTGAACCGCAAGTTTGGCCGAGCCTTGTTGCTCACGACGCGCCTGGCGTTGGCGTCTGAGGTCTTGCAAAGCGCGAACTCGGCCTTCGTTACGTGTACGACGTGCTTTCACACCTTGTCTTATCCACGCTTCTTCTTGCGCAAGCTTTTTGTCGAATTCGGCATTTTGTGCTTCTTCAACTTCAAGTTGTTCTTGTTTCAGTGTTAGGTATTGGTCGTAATTGCCTGGAAAGCTAGTTAAATGACCGCGATCGAGATCAACAATACGGGTTGCCAAGTTGCGAATGAATGCCCTGTCGTGGCTAATAAACAATACCGCCCCACGGAATTCTTTCACTTTATTTTCAAGCCAAGTCACCATCTCAACATCAAGGTGGTTGGTGGGCTCGTCGAGTAACAATAAGTCTGGGTCAACGACCAGTGCGCGAGCTAGTGCAACACGCCGCAGCCAACCACCAGATAACGAACTCATGGTAGTGTCTTCGGGTAATTCTAACTGCGTCAAGGTACTTTCAATACGTGACTGTATTTGCCAACCATTGGCCGCTTCTATGGCTGTCTGCAAAGTAGCCATACGATTCATCAGGATTTGGCTGCTCGGCTCATTGTTAAGTTCTTGCACAACATGATGATATTGCTGCAATAATTTTCCAAGCTCGGCTAACCCTTCGGCAACAAAGTCGTACACTGATTGATCTGAGTTTGCTGGCGGGTCTTGTGGTAACCGCGCGACTACGGTGTCTCCAACAACTTGAACAGCGCCATCATCGAGTAAAACTTCGCCAGCTATTATTTTCAACAAGGTTGATTTACCAGCGCCATTACGCCCAACTATACAAACGCGTTCTCCCGACTCAATAACTAAGTCGGCATGGTCTAAAATAGGATAGTTACCGAAGGCAAGTTGGGCCTGATGTAAACGAACTAAATTCATGCGTTCAAAAATTCCTCAATCGTCGTTGGAAACGGCCAACGCAGTTCAGCATCGTCATGCGCTCTAACCAACACCGGAACCAGCCAACCATACTCGTCCTGTAGCTCAGGCTGAGTCGAAATATCAACCACATGCAGCCGAATTGGCGACTCGGGAGACGCTTGATGAAGTATTCGTAATGCTTCATCACATAATGGACAGTTAGGTTTCGTGAGCAGATAAAACTCAGTCACTTTGGCGCACCTTAAACAGGTGATGAATACCTTTGTGGCGTGCAAAGTCAGGCGAAATTGAACGCTGTGTTAGGTCTTGCGCGACTAAAAATGCTTCTGCTAGGCCTTCTTCATCAAGCTTGAAACGTCGTTTGTTATTGGAAAACAAGATAACGCCGCCATTTTTTAATAAGCGCGCCGCAAGTTTTAATAATTGCACGTGATCACGCTGAATATCTAATACGTCATCCATTTTCTTTGAGTTAGAAAACGTTGGCGGGTCAAGAAAAATAACATCATAACGTTGTTGTGGCCGCTGTTCACGCAGCCATTGCACGCAATCGGCCTGCACGAACTGGTACTGTCGCCCGTATAACTTGTTTAAGGTGAAGTTGCGTTGGCCCCAGGCTAAGTATGTTTTCGACAAATCAACCGAGGTAATATCGCTAGCCCCGCCTAACGCTGCATGCACCGAAGCTGTGCAGGTATACGCAAATAAATTCAGTACGCTCTTGCCTTCACTGAGTTTTCCGAGCTCGCGGCGAGCCCAACGGTGGTCAATGAATAAACCGGTGTCCAAATAGTCACTTAGGTTGACCTCAAACTGGGCATCGTATTCGTGCACAACTCGCACCAAACCACGCGGCGCTTGTTTTTGATATTGCTGCTTACCAGACTGTCGCTGCCGTACCTTAAGCGTAATATTTTCCGCCGAATAAGGCAGAGTTTGGGCTACAGTATCAATTAAAAACCACAATCTGTCTTTTGCCACTGCTTCAGGAATATCTTTTGGTGCTGCATATTCTTGAATAACGACACAGTCGTCGTAAATATCAATTGCTGCATTGTATTCAGGCAAGTCCGCGTCATATAAACGCCACGCATTAACCCCTTCTTTTGCAGACCATTTTTCGAATTTCTGGTAGTTTTTGTTGAGCCGGTTTGCTAAGTCATTTGATTGCGACTGGGTAAACTCTGGTTGCTTTTGAGTTAAGTCATAAAGGGCTAAAGTTGTTTCTAAGGCACCGTTAAACAGTTTGTATTTGCGCTGACTACGCAGCTTCATGCGCTTTAACAAGCTGTCGTCACCGGCTAATACTGCAACTTGCCAACCGCTAAAATGTTCACGCAACTGGGCACCGAATCGACGATAAAGTAACAGTGTTTGTATTTCCTCGCCAAGGCGTTCCCCATACGGCGGGTTACAGACCAGCAAAGGCGCTTGTTCTTGGTTGATAGACACCGCCGGTGCACTCACCTGCTCGGCGTTAGCAACCTGCCAAGTACAAAATTCGTTTAAGCCAAGTCCAATCGCATTTTGTTCAGCGATAGCGAGTACTTGAGGATCATTATCAAAACCAACAAATTGTGCTTGGCGCTCAGCCTTGGCGGTTTCAAAACGTTGCTGTGCTTGTTCAAGTTCAGCGGCCCAAATATTTTGGTCATGGCCACTCCAACGCTGGAATCCCCAGTCGGTTCGAGCCAAGCCTGGTGCACGTTCAAAACGTATCATTGCGGCTTCGAGTAACAGTGTTCCTGAGCCACAGAATGGATCAAACACAACGCCCTGCTCTTTGCTCATGCCACTACGAATGACCACGGCTGCCGCCAAAGTTTCGCGCAAAGGCGCAGCGCCTTGCTGTTGGCGGTACCCTCGTTTATGCAGGCTATCGCCAGCTAAATCGAGGTACCAGGTTAATTTTTCTTTTTGAATATGCGCATTAATACGAAGATCGGGTTCTTCTTTTGAAACATTTGGACGCTCTAAACCTTGCGCACGGAAACGATCAACAATGCCATCTTTAATAAGTTGCGCACCAAACTGAGTGTGGCGTATTTCATGGTTGCGACCACTGAAGTCGATCAAAAACGTTTGCTGTGGCGACTGAAAAATCGTCTCCCAAGGCGTTTCTGCTACGGCAACAGGTATATCTTGCGCACGCTTAATAAAGCATTCGCCCAGCATGAGTAATACGCGATTGGCGAGTCGCGTCCACAAACAAACCCGATAGGCACAGGCTAAATCACCCTCAAACCAACAACCGCCGGCGGTTTGCCGTACGTTGGTGCTGCCTAGTTGCTGTAATTCGTCAAATAATAAAGGTTCGAGCCCTTTGGCGCAGGTGGCAAATAGGCGCATCGCTGAAGACGTGGTAGTCATTAAGATATCTTTGTTAGTGGTCATAGCCGCTATTATAGCGAAGTAAGGGGCCTGTGTATCGCGTCAATTGTGCGTTTATTGCGCGGTTGAACGCGAATCGCCTATTTATTAGGCGAACAGTGAAATAAGCTATTGCGTTATATGTTGTTGGGCAGTAACATGCGCAGCATCGGACGCGGGGTGGAGCAGTCTGGTAGCTCGTCGGGCTCATAACCCGAAGGTCGTAGGTTCAAATCCTGCCCCCGCAACCAAATCCTAGCAATGCAAATCCAATTTCTAACTTTCCCTAATCTTTTATAACCCAATTTTTCGCGAGTTTATCGCGATACCCAGACTCGCCTAAATAAGCCAGATAACTCACCAGAATATGTTGAATTTGATCCGGAGAGCTAAACACCACTTGTGAACCATCTAAACCAGCAAAGCCACCTCCCCCTTGGGCACGGTAGTTATTGGTAGCCACATAGTAGGTTTCGCTTGCAGCGAAAGAAATTGAAGCTGAGACACGCTCTCCTATAGGTTTGCTAACGTCAATTTGATATTCAAATCCAGCAAATGTATCAAACTGGTACGACGGAATATCCTGAACGATGTGCCCCCACGGTGAATTGTTAGAGCTAGGCTGTAATGCTGCAGCAGATTGCTCAAGCCAGCGTTTAAGCTGTACTCCCGTTACTGCAACCACCTCAAGCGTATTAGGATAACGATAAAGATCGCCGATATGACCTAAGGTTAAAACCCCTTGGGGGACAAATGTAAACTGATTATCAGTGTACATCTGTTCATTGAGTGCGGCGTTAAAAGGTGCGACAGCGCTAAATAACGGCCGTTGCGGTAACTTGTTACCAACCTTGCTATTGGCAAAAGTACGCTCAACGTACCAACGCTGAGCAGAATGAATGAACTGTAACGCGTGGGTCGGTTCTAGGCGCGCTTTAGCTAAACTTAAGTCATGTGCGCTGTGCCCTATAGCTTGCTGCATATAGGTTTCAGTTGCCCTGTGACTACGCGTTAAATGCTCGAGAACTTTTGGATCAGGGTCTTTAGCGGCTGCAATGACCTGACTGTGCGTTTCAACAACTTGCCAGTTCGAGTCGCTGAAAGTAAGCGACAAATCAATAACCCCGAGATATTTACCTTGCGTACCAGGCTGCACGCTTGGTTTGCCGAATAGTGTTCCTTGCTGGCTGTTTATATGCGCTAACTGATCATAAACCTTGCTGCCAGGGAAAATTTCGTGTTGATGACCAAAAATAATGGCATCAACTGCCGGTATTTGCGCAAGTTGCCACACGCCCTGTTCGCTATCAACACCATCATCGCTGTTCTTTGGCATGCCAGAGTGGGCTGCTAACACAATAATGTCGGCCCCTGCGCGTTGCGCTTCTGCCACGGCCTGCGTTGCTGCTGTTAGCATGTCTGTCACCTCAACCTGATCACGCAAATGGTGCGCGTCCCACTGCATAATTTGCGGTGGCAATACGCCGACAACAGCAACCTTTAACCGCTGCTGGTGTCCGTTTATACGTGGGCTGAATGAGAACATGTGAAAGGGTTTATGCCGCAGCGAACCCTTAGCTAACGTAGATATTGGCGTTAGGTTGGCACTGAGCAGCGGTATAGAGAAATTATCGCCACCGTAAGCGTGCTGCAAATAAGCCAACCCATAGTTGAACTCATGATTGCCTAGATTTGCAGCATCATAACCCATCAATGTAAGCAACTGAGCCACAGACGGCTCGCGTTCTACTATGCCGGACGCTTGATAGTTTGCAACAAGCATATCGGTCAATGGCGAGCCCTGAATTAAGTCGCCATTATCAATCAACAGAGAGATATCAGACGCTTGCCGTTGCTGTTGAATAATCGGCACTAAATGCGCAAGGCCGAACGGTTCTGCTTGTTTGCTGAAATAGTTATAGCCCGAGAAATGTCCATGCACGTCGCTCGTTGCGAGCAGTTTCAGCGTGATCGGCTGGTTAGCATAGCTGTTTGACATAAGTAGCAATATTGAGGGAAAAAGAAACAAATACCAAGCAAGTTTACGCGTTGCCATGCTCAATTAAGCTTGCTTTAAATGGCTATCAGTAGTGGTTTCGTGGCTTTCATGTAAAGCCTGTAAACGATTCGGCATCACCTTAATGACATCGAATTGACGCAGGGTTTTAATATCTGACAGTGGGAAATCACCACCTAATACCATACACTCAATAAAGTCTCCGTCTGTTGACGTTACCGCGCAAACCGACTCGGCCATACCTGAGTTAAGGCTGACCAGTTGCCCTACTTCTAAGCTTTTGGGAGCTTCTTCTGCGGTTTGAAAATACCAACTTTGAGGCATTTGTGGCCGACCATATCGAGAAAAAATAAGGTAATTTAGAGAGGCTTCAAGTGCGGTTTGCGCGGCCACTATGCCGGAACCGTCCAAAGCGTCGTAAAAGCTTTGAAACTGTTCAGCATCGTCTGTTGAAAAAGCGGCGCGCATGGCGTGCAACGGCACCAACCGCGAGCTTTTGTAAGGCGCCGTATGAACGATACCTTGCTCAAGCTCAATTTGCAGTTGCTGTTGATCGGGGTCATAAACCCAATGCCATTGTGCTATTGCGTGCACGATAATTTCCTAAATGTTAGTCAGTTAT
This sequence comes from Pseudidiomarina woesei, assembly GCF_001418345.1. Taxonomy (GTDB): domain Bacteria; phylum Pseudomonadota; class Gammaproteobacteria; order Enterobacterales; family Alteromonadaceae; genus Pseudidiomarina; species Pseudidiomarina woesei. The sequence continues at coordinate 210,444 of NZ_LIPW01000001.1, read as the reverse complement.
TGATAAATTAACGAACTATTCACGAATTTACAAGGCATTCACCACATTACGAATTAATTTAGGACCATGATAAATAAACCCTGTGTAAATTTGTACAAGGCTAGCCCCGGCCGCTATCTTAGCTTGAGCTGCCTCAATACTATCAATACCACCCACTGCAATAATGGGGAGCTTACCTTGCGCCCGTTCTGCAATTGTTTTTACCACGTCCGTACTGGCTTCAAATAGCACCTTACCACTTAGGCCGCCGGCTTCTTCGGCATGGGGTAAACCAGCGACGGCGTCGCGACTTAGTGTGGTATTGGTTGCAATAACTGCGTCGATTTCATGTTGAACTAAGGCATCCGTTATTGCTTCAATGCCTTCTTGCGTTAAGTCTGGGGCTATTTTCACCGCAAGTGGAACATAGCGCCCGTGACGTTCCGTCAATTTAGCTTGTTCTGCTTTTAGCGCGCTCAGTAGTTCATGCAATGCGCTACCGTGCTGAAACTCGCGTAGCCCCGGCGTGTTTGGTGACGAAATATTTACCGTAATGTAAGCCGCGTAAGGATAGACTTTATGCATGCAGTGAATATAGTCTTGCACCGCTTCGGTTTCAGGTGTGTCTTTGTTTTTACCGATGTTAATTCCAAGCACACCTTTGAAATGGCTCTTCTTGACCTGTTCAACAAGATAATCCACACCCAGGTTATTAAAACCCATACGGTTAATAATGGCTTCTTTTTCGACAATTCTAAACAGTCGAGGCTTAGGGTTACCTGGTTGTGGGCGCGGCGTTACCGTACCCACTTCAATAAAGCCAAAACCCATTTGCGCAAAAGCTTTAATACATTCGGCATTTTTGTCTAAACCAGCAGCAAGGCCTACTGCATTTGGAAATTCAATTCCCATAACGGTAACAGGCTTGTGTGCTACCGTTTGACGCCATGCCAACGACAAGGGTGTTCCTGCATAGCGTTTAAGCAACTTTAAGGTTAAATCATGTGACTGTTCAGCATCCTTGCTGAACAGCCATTTACGGGCAAGTGAATACATGTATTAACTCACCTATGACGTGCAGTTATGGTTAAGCAGCATGAGCTCACGTAAAGCAACCGAGAATTTTGCAAATTCATGAGTTTTCGTTGTACGGAAGTCAGATAACATGACTAACCAGCGATCAACATATACTTTATTGTCTGCTAACCAAGTCTCTAATACAGCTAAGCCGTCTTGCTTTTCATCACCTGATTTAAGCATGCTCATGGTCAATGAACGTTGTTGCCAATCAAGCTCCTCACGAAATGCTGCTCGCGCCAACGCCTGCCAATGATTATCAACTGGCTGACTGTTAATTTGGTCAAGGAACCAATGTAATGACACACGTGAACCTAAGTTAAAGTATGCTTGTGCAACGATGCTGACTTTGCGCCCCGTTTCATGAGTGATGTCGGCAATATCAAGCGCTGAAAACAAGGTCGTTAAAATACCAATGTTATGGGCTAATTTTGCCGGCACACCTTGTGCTTGCAGTTTGTCAATTTGCTTTTCAAGCTGCACACGTTCGTCTTCAACCAAATAGTTAAGAACGTTCTTGCGTAAATCGTCAAAACTCGCCTTATAAAAGTCGATACGCTCTTGAATGGTATTCAAACTTGGGTTGCGATGACGCAGGAACCAACGGGTTGAACGACGTACCACACGTCGCAGTTGAAACAGCATACTATTTTGAACATCAGCTGGTATTTTATTGTTACCCGCTTCAATTTCTTCCATTAAGCCGCGTAAATTAAAGCACTCACGCGCAACCACATAAGCTGAAGCCACTTCAGCAACCGTAGAACCTGTTGCGTCAACCTTCCGATAGACAAAGTTAGGGCCCATGTCATTCACGATGTTATTGGCTAATCGTGTTGCAATAATCTGAGCGCGCAACGGATGATTCTCCATTGCTTCGGCATATTTCTCTTGCAACGGCACCGGGAATGCATTGATTAACGAGCGCGCATGGAAAGGATCAGCCATAATTTCGTCGTCAAGCAATTGCTCTTTTAAAACCATTTTGCCGTAAGCCGTAATAACGGCCAGCTCTGGGCGCGTTAACCCTTTACCTTGGGCCTGACGCTCGGCTAACTCATCGTCATCTGGTAAGAACTCAATGGCACGGTTAAGTTGCCCTTCTCGCTCTAGATGATGTATGAAACGTTGTAATTCTTTAACTTGGTCAGCGCCACGAATGGCTGTAACAGAGATAGACTGAGACTGACGGAAACAGTCTTTAATGACGATTTGCGCCACTTCGTCGGTCATGTCGTACAACAGTTGGTCGCGTTGTTTTAACGTCAAGTCACCGTTGTCAACCAAGCCATTCAACAGTATTTTAATGTTTACTTCGTTGTCTGAGCAGTCAACACCGCCGACGTTGTCGACGGCATCAGTGTTAATACGGCCACCGTTACGAGCATATTCAATACGCCCTAACTGGGTAAAGCCAAGGTTACCACCCTCGCCTACAATTTTTGCCCGCAGGTCTTTACCATTAACACGCAATGCGTCATTGGCCCGGTCACCTACGTCGCTGTCGCTTTCACTAGACGACTTCACATAGGTGCCAATGCCGCCGTTCCAAAACAAGTCAACGTTCAGGGTCAATATAGCTTTGATTAACTCATTAGGTGTAAACGACTTCTTCTGAGTATTGAACAGCTTTTTCATTTCTGGCGACAGTTCAATTGCTTTTGCACTGCGCAAGAAAATGCCGCCACCCTCAGAAATAAGTGACTTGTCGAAGTCTTCCCAAGAAGAGCGCGGCAACTTGAATAAGCGCTCGCGTTCGGCATAGGTTTTCGCCGCATTTGGATTCGGGTCCACAAATATATGCATGTGGTTAAATGCCGCAACTAAGCGCGTATGTTTCGACAGCAACATACCGTTACCGAATACGTCACCTGCCATATCACCCACGCCAACGGCAGTAAAGTCAGTGGTTTGACAGTCAATGCCTAATTCACGGAAATGACGCTTCACCGATTCCCACGCACCACGTGCAGTGATACCCATTTTCTTATGGTCATAACCTACCGAGCCACCCGATGCAAACGCATCTCGCAGCCAGAAGTTATATTCCGCAGAAATGCTGTTCGCGATATCTGAGAATGTTGCGGTGCCTTTGTCAGCAGCGACCACTAGGTAGGTGTCATCTTCATCATGGCGAACGACATCTTTTGGTGGCACAACTTCACCGTTTACAATATTGTCCGTAATGTCTAGCAACGCGCGAATAAATGTACGATAGCAAGCCTTGCCTTCTTCAAAGAAGGCTTCGCGCTCTTCAGGTAAATGTTTACAGAAGAAACCACCTTTCGCGCCAACCGGCACAATTACAGTGTTTTTTACTTGTTGCGCTTTTACCAAGCCTAGCACTTCAGTACGGAAGTCTTCTCGACGGTCAGACCAACGCAAACCACCTCGCGCAACCTTACCACCACGTAAATGAACACCTTCAACGCGCGGCGAATATACGAAAATTTCATATTTCGGCAGTGGTAACGGCATTTCTGGAATCATTTCTGGCATAAACTTCACAGAAATATATGGTTTTTCATTGCCAGCTTGGTCTTGTTGGAAAAAGTTGGTACGCAAAGCAGCCAAAATCAACTCAACATAACGACGAATAATACGGTCGTCATCTAAGTTCGCAACATTCTCAAGTTCTGAGTTAATGCGTGCTTCAAGTGCTTCAATTTTCTTCTCGCGACTTTTTTCTTTCGGGTCGAATTTTGAGTAGAACAACTTAACAATAAGTTTGGCAATTAACGGGTACTTGCTAAAAGTACTTTCAATGTACGCTTGGCTAAATGTGGTACCAATTTGACGCATGTATTTTGCAAACATACGTAAAATAATAACTTGGCGGCCAGTTAAGCCGGCGCTTAATACTAAGCGGTTGAAACCATCGTCTTCGTAATGACCGTCCCACACTTTCGCAAAAGCGTTTTGGAACACGTCGCGGCTAGCTTCTAAATCTAGCTTGACGTTGCTGTGCAACATTTGGAAATCGAGAATCCAGAACACATCGCCGTCTGTTGTTTTAATTTGGTATGGGCTTTCACCAATAATACGCAAACCAAAGTTTTCCAACATTGGTAACACGTCAGACAAATGAATTGGTTCGTCTTTATGGAATAATTTCAGACGAATTTTCTTACTGGTTTCATTTTCTTCACGCGAACGGTAGAACAACATGCCAAGCTTGTGTTCATCATCAAGAGCTTCAATTTGCTGAATATCAGCAATGGCAACTGACGGAAGAATTTCTTCTTTGTAAGCGCGAGGAAACGCATTTGCGTAGCGTTTATTTAAAGCGTTAGCTTTGGCTTCACCAAAGGTGCTACTAAGAATACGTTCAAAGTTATCTTCCCAAGTGCGGGCTGCTTCAATGAGGTTTTGCTCTAATTCTTTCACGTCAATGTCCTGTACGTGTTCGCCAATGCGCACGGTATAATGGGTGCGAGCTAGTGACGACTCTGAAAAATAGGTGGTGAAGTCTACATCTTCTTTGCTATGCAGCGTGTTTGCCAAAATTTGCTGGGTACGCTGACGCAGTAAGGTGTTGTAGCGTTCTTTAGGTACGTACACCATGCATGACGCAAAGCGACCAAAAATGTCACGCCGAACAAAAACACGGGTCATGTCGCGCTCTTGCATTTGCAAGACGCCTAAACCAACTTCAAGCAAGTCATCTTCTTTTGCCTGAACAATTTCATCACGCGGATATGTTTCTAAAATGTTTAGCAATGCTTTAGCAGCATGCGAATTTGAGGCAAAGCCTGAGGCCTCCATGACGCGCTTAATTTTGTCACCAACTAATGGCACGTCACGCGCACTATTGTTATAGAAGCTACTTGAGTACAAACCAATAAAACGGTCTTCACCAATGACTTTACCGTTTTTATCGAAGCGTTTAATACCTATATAGTCGCAATATGCGGGGCGGTGAACCCGTGATTTCGTGTTGGTTTTGGTTAGCAACAATAAGCTATCGTCAAAAGTTAAATCACGTGCTACTTCCGGCAGCGACGACACTAAGCGCTCTTTGTTATTAGCACTTTTTCGCATCAAGCCTAAGCTTGAGTCTGTGACTTGACGAATAACGTAGTCACCTTCAACCGGTTTTAAGTCGTAGCGGCGGTAGCCCATTAACGTAAAGTTATCTTGAGCCAACCAGCTTAAAAAGTTCTGAGCTTCTTTCAGTGTTTTTTTGTCGCCTGGATAATTAATATCTTTTAGTTCATTCGCAATAGCACTTAAGCGCTCACGCATTGGTAGCCAGTCAGAAACCGACAGATTAATTTCGTCCATCACCGATGCAAGCTCTTTCTTCAATGTAGAAATGGCGTCTTTGGTTGTTTGACGATCGACCTCAATCAGAAACACCGTATCAACTTCGTTGTCTTCTTTGCGGGTACCCGCTTTCAATAACTCTGAAATGTGATTGTTATTATCACGTTTGTGACTAATGGGTAGGTGCAACAATAAATGCGAAGTAATTCCAAGGCGTGAAAGCGCCATGCGAATTGAGTCCACCATAAAAGGACTATCCGATTGGATAATTTCGATAATGGTGTGTGCAGACTCCCAACCGTGACGAGCTACTTCAGGGTTGTAGATTTTGATCAGTGCTTTTTCGCCTGGCCTGTAATCATTAAAGCTATGCCATAGCCCCATCACCGCACCATACATATCGCTGTCGTTTCGCAAAGCCAGATCATCCGGTGAGATGTTGCGAAATAGCCTCATCGCAAAGTCTTTGATTAAATCGGCACGATCGGTGGCTCGTTGCTGAATCAGATCGGCCACCTTTTGCAATACAACTGGAATCTGGCCTTCGCCAAACGCATTCATGATGGTGTCCTTTTTACGTGATAGGTATAACGAAGCGGCGTGTTAATTGGCTACTAACATCACCCTACGAAATAATTGCTATTATTGTCGGACATTTAGGTAGGTTATTCAATGCTTATTATCATGAAAAACACAGTGTTCAGACCACGAAATTCGTGGCCTGAACATGTTTATGAGAAAGCTTTGCATGAATATTACAAAGGCGCCAAACTTTGACTGATTTTTTCGTCTAAATCAGGGGCCAAATTTGGCATTTGTTGCAGCCGACGTAACTGCGCTTCAAGTAACGTTTGGCGCTTAGCATCAAAGCGGCGCCATTGCGTTAACGGCGTTACGAGACGTGCTGCAACCTGTGGGTTTTTGTCGTTGAGGTAGGCAATCATATCGGCCATTAACGCATACCCTACCCCATCTGCACGGTGAAACTGATTTATATTACGTCCAAACGTGGCCCATAACGCATACACCCGATTGGGGTTGTCACGATTAAAACGCGAATGATTATGCAATTGCGCGACTATTTCAACAACATCTGCATGCGGCGCACTGGCTTGAATAGCAAACCACTTATCTAACACTAATGGGGTGTCGTACCACTGGTGTTCGAACGCCCGAAGTAATTGCTCCTGACACGGAAGTCGTAAATGCACGGCGGTTTGCAATGCTGATTGCTGAGCCGTCATGTTGTCGGCTGCGACATAATATTCTGCAACAACATCACTATATTTATCAGGCATATGCAGAGCCAAATAGTAGAGTACTGTGTGCTGCAAACTGCGCTGAGCAATGGCACTTCCGCTTAGGGTGTAAGGCCTTTCAGCGCTGGTCGCGTAGCCTTGCCACATAGCCTCGAATTCAGTAAACAACTGTTCTGCCAACTGTTGCCGTAATTGATGAACCGCCGTAGCAATGTGAGTTAACGGAATGTCGCGTGGGTAATACTCCGCAATTTCTTCAACCGTTGGCGGTGTTAGAACTTGCGCCTTAAGGGCACTGTCCATGGTGCTAACGACAAACCGTTGCAGCGCCTGCGCAACTTCTTGCGGCAATACCAACGCCTGTTGAGAAGCCACTGCGTCACGAATAAGTTGCGTAAAAATTTGCTGCGCAGCTTCCCAACGGGTGACTTCTTGCTCTGCAGAACCTAGTAGCACCACTTGGTCACTGAAACTTTGGGCAAAATTGAGCTTAATTGGTGCACCAAAGTTTTCATTCAACGCTAAAACCGGCTCGGTCGCGATATGCTCAAATGTTAATTGGCCCGTTTCTGTTGTAAATTCAAAGAGTAAGCTACCAGACTCATGGGGGCGAACCGCGTCTGCTGATTGCCCATGAGCCGCGGCGGTATTGATTGCAAGGCGCTGACCATTGTTATCGTACAAACTCATCAGCATAGGAATGTGAACAGCTTGCTTTTGTGGCTGACCAGGTGTTGCTGGCGTGTGTTGGGCAAAGTTAAGCGTTAAACGTTGCAGGTTTGCGTCATACTCTTGCGTAACATCTACAATAGGAGTGCCGGCTTGACTGTACCAACGCCTAAACACCGATAAGTCAGCTTGATTTGCATCAGCCATCGCCGCAACAAAGTCATCGCAGGTTACCGCTTGGCCATCGTGGCGTTCAATATACAGCCGCATACCAGCTTGAAAGCCCTGCTCGCCGAGAATGGTGTGCAACATGCGAATCACTTCCGCACCTTTGTTATAAACTGTCACGGTGTAGAAATTATTCATTTCGACCACTTTGTCTGGTCGTATAGGGTGCGCCATAGGGCTCGCGTCTTCGTTAAACTGATGCGTGCGTATAATGCGAATTGCATCAATTCGGTTTACCGCGCGAGAACCCAAGTCAGAGCTAAATTCTTGATCTCGAAATACCGTTAAACCTTCTTTCAAACTCAACTGGAACCAATCACGACAAGTAATACGATTGCCTGTCCAGTTGTGAAAATATTCGTGCCCTATGACTGACTCAACGTTGAGAAAGTCTTGATCGGTTGCGGTTTTAGCGTCAGCCAACACATAACGCGAATTAAAAACATTCAGGCCTTTGTTTTCCATAGCGCCCATATTGAAGAAGTCGACCGCCACAATCATATAAATATCTAAGTCGTACTCGAGGTCAAAACGCTCTTCGTCCCAGCGCATGGAGTTCTTGAGCGATGTCATGGCGAATTCAGCACGGCTTAAATTGCCTTTGTCGACAAACAACTGCAATTGCACCGCACGGCCGCCACGGGTAACGAACTCATCGTTAAGTAGGTCGAAGTCGCCGGCTACGAGCGCAAAAAGATACGCTGGTTTTGGGTGTGGGTCGTGCCACGTCACCCAATGGGTGCCGTCACCATTGTTTCCTCGGGCAATAGCGTTGCCGTTACTCAACAAATAGGGAAAGCGTACCGCATCACCAACTACGGTAGTGGTAAATTGAGCTAAAACATCTGGCCTATCTAAGTAATAGGTAATGCGCCGAAAACCTTCAGCTTCGCATTGCGTGCAAAACGCCCCGCCTGACTTATAAAGCCCTTCAAGCGCTTGATTAGCCGCCGGATTTATCTGGGTTTCAATCGTTAATTCAAAAGGTTCGTTTGGCACCGTTAATTGCAGTGATTTTTCATCAATGTGAACATCATCGCGTGCAACCTGCTTGCCATTTAAAGCAATCTGAATAAGCTCAAGGTTTTCCCCTTGAAGCAGCAAGCTATTGGTATTCCCAACCGGGGTAATCTGCATGGTGTTATGCACACGTGTTGCGGTTTCATGTAGGTGAAAAGTTAAATCGACGGTTTTAATGAGGAATTCCGGAGCGCGATAGTCGCTCCGGAACGTTGCTGATTTTACTGACATATTACCCTATATATTATGCTTGTTGGCGCTCCGGTAGGCGCAAAATTCGAATTCCGGTGTAGGCGTAAAACAGTGCCATTAACGGTGTTATCCAGTTAAAGAATGCAAATGGCGCATATATCCAAGGGCTAACGCCTAACGCGCCCATCATAAATGCACCACAGGTGTTCCACGGAATTAATGCTGAAGTTAAGGTTGCGCTGTCTTCTAAAGTACGCGATAGCAAACGTGGGTCTAAACCGCGGCGCTCAAATTCTTCACGGTACATACGCCCTGGCAATACTATTGCCATATACTGGTCCGCGGTTAATACGTTGGCGCCAAAGCAGGTGAATAAGGTGGCAGCAATTAAGCTGCCTAAAGACTTTACGTAGCCAAGAATACCGGCAATTAAACGCTGTAGCAGGCCTAGCTTTTCCATAATCGCGCCGAATGTCATGGCACTTAAAATAAGCCACACGGTGTTGAGCATGCTTGACATGCCACCACCACTTAACAAGTCATCTAAGTCTGCTGAGCCTGTTTCAATTGCAACACCGTCAGTAAGAGCACCCCACACTACTTTTAAGGTGCCAATTGCGGTGGTGTCCCCACCGGCTAACTTGTCAATCATATCGGGTTGAAAAATAACGGCCCAAACACCACCTAATAATGCGCCAAAAAACACTGTTGGTAACGCTGGTTTTCTGGTTGCCGCTAAATACAGTAGTACCAACAAAGGTACTAACATAAGCCAGCCAATATTAAAGGTATTGCGCAGTTCAAGCTGCATTTTTTCAAGCTGTAATACGCTAACAGCACCGTCAGCGTTAAAGCCTAAAATGACAAAAATAATCAGGGTGATTACAAACGCCGGTACGGCGGTATAAGCCATGTAGCGAATATGCGAGAACAGTTCAGAACCAGCGACAGCCGGTGCTAAATTGGTGGTGTCGCTTAACGGCGACATTTTATCACCAAAATAGGCGCCAGAAACAACCGCACCGGCCGTAATGGCTGGTGACAAGTCCATGCCAACCGCAACGCCCATTAATGCAACACCTATAGTGGCAGCCGTTGTCCAAGAGCTACCGATAGCTAGTGAAATAATGGCACAAATAAGCGCTGTTGCGGCGTAAAACCAACTTGGATTAAGTAACTCTAAGCCGAAGTAAATCATACTTGGCACGGTGCCTGCTAATAACCAGGTACCAATAAGCGAGCCCACAGCAAGAATAATCAATAAGGCGCCAAGTGCGACAGAAATGCCCTCTTTAATGCCATCTTCAATTTGTTCCCAACTAAAGCGATTATAAAAACCAATGGCTATGGCAACGCCAGCGGCTATCCATAGTGCTATTTGGTTGGGGCCATATGACGAGTCTTCGCCAAATAAATAGACGGACAATGCCAACATGGCAATAAGCGCTAATAAAGGCAGTGAGGCTTGTAAAATACTGGGGCTGCGTTGTTCGACAGCTTTATTGTTTTGCATAAATATTCTCTAACCCAAGAATTAAAATCTAATTATTTTTATAATAATTTTAATGATAAAAAAGCCGCATAAAGCGGCTTTTTCGTCACGACATGTCGCAGTTTAATTCATTGCGAGCTTCTGTGCATCAATCATCGCGAAGCTTAAGGACATGGTCTCCGTCAAATATGGATCAGCAATATCTATATCTTCAGGAATATCCTCTGCAGATTCTACCGGCTCAAGCCCTAAGCGCTTTAACCGCTCATTGGCACGAGCCAGTTTTTTCGCTTCTTCTTCAGCTTGCTCGGCCTGACGGTCAGCAATAACTAAACTTACCCATAAACGATCTTTCTGCGCTTGGTATTCAGCAATGTCTTCAAACACGTACTGAAACTCTGGGTTGTCTTGAATGCGCTTATTGAGCGTTTCTTGCCATTTTTCATAACTATCAACGGCAACAGTACTTGTTGTCTCGTACTTAGCCGCTGGCAATTGGTCCCACGGTAACGCGTTGTCTTGGCTGCTTTCACCAAATTCTTCAGCATCAATAACCGAAGGCATAACTAAATCAGGGGTAACGCCACGTAGCTGTGTACTACCACCATTAATACGATAAAATTTGGCGATAGTGAACTGAACGCTACCTAACTCGTTGTCGTAGTTATCAAAAGGATACATCTGCAAAGCGCGATGATGTTGCACCGTCCCCTTGCCATAGGTGTTTTCGCCAACAACCATAGCGCGTTGATAGTCTTGCAAAGCTGCGGCGAATATCTCAGAGGCCGAAGCACTATAGCGATCAACCATGACAACTAACGGCCCGTCATAATAGACTTTACCATCGCGATCGCCATTAATATCACGACGTTTACGGTGATCTAAAATTTGCACCACTGGGCCTTTATCAATAAATAAACCAGTTAAAGAAATAGCCTCAGACAGCGAGCCCCCACCGTTGCCTCGTAGGTCAATGACAAGCCCCTCTACGTCAGCTTGTTTGGCTTCATCTATCAGCTTTTTGGTATCATCAGTCAGGCCATTGTAAAAACCTGGAATATTAATCACGCCTAACTTGCGACCCGCATAATTACCTGCTTCAGGTGACTCGATTTCTAATTTCGCTGCACGGTCTTCAAGTTTGACCTTATCGCGAACAATAGCAATCTCTTTCGGTGCTGTGCCGGCACTTTGATTTGCTTTTAAAACCTGCAACCGTACGGTTGAACCTTTTGGCCCTTTAATAAGCTCAACCACCTCGTCTAAGCGCCACCCAACAATATCTACAAAATCGTCATCGCCTTGCGCAACACCAACAATTTTATCATCCACTGCAAGACTGCCGTTTTTGTCAGCTGGCCCACCAGGAACAAGGCTGCGTATCACGGTATAGTCGTAATCGGCTTGTAACACTGCGCCTATACCCTCAAGTGATAAGTTCATGTTCTGCTCAAAACGTTCAGCGTTGGCTGGTGACAAATAACTTGTGTGCGCTTCAACACTGCGTGCAAATGCATTCATGATAGTCTGGAACACATCTTCACTGTTGGTCTGTGTTAACCTTTTTAAGGCACTGTTGTAACGCTTACCTAAGGTTTCAACCACTTCTGGCCAGCTTTTACCTGTCATGGATAAATTAAGCGCATCATATTTTACTCGCTGACGCCAAAGCTCATCGAGTTCCGCTTGATTTTGTGCCCATGGCGCGTTTTCGCGTTGAAAGTAATATTTGTCATCTGCTTTGGTAAAGTCGAACGGCTTTTCTTCATCAAGTAATGACAGCGCATAGGTATAACGTTCAAATCGACGTTGCAGTGATTTGTCATACACAGAATATGCGGCATTTAACTTTCCGGTTAAAATCATATCGTCGAATAAATCACGATACTCGCCGGCTTGCTCTACGTCTTTTTGCAACAAAAACATCTTGTTGTAATCGAGCATATCTAAATAGCGATCTAGAATTTGCGCCGATAACTCATTGTCTAGTTGCATTTGTTTGAAATGTTCGCGGGTGAAGAACCGAGCGACGCGGCCGCTAGCAACTCCATGTTGCTCTTGAGGTTGCAACTGTGGGAGTTCTTCGGGGGTGTGCGCTGGAGGAATAGCGATTGCCGTAGCACTGAATCCAATAGCTACACTAATCGCTAACGCAAATTTAGACATCGCTCGCTTCGTCATACTTCACTACTCCTATTTCGTGACAAAAACTGCGCTTACCTTCACTTTGACCGCTAAACCATTTTGAAGTTGCACATGAATATCGTCACGATCGATTTCGGTAACTTGACCGGCTACTGGCACTTTACCTGCTTTGACTTGCACTTGCTGCCCAACCTGCAATTGATCGTGCTGAGCTGCGGTTAAGTTCACAGACGGTTTTGTTGCCTTAGCAGTGCCTGTTGATTTGGGTTTAGCTGGGCTTTTAGCGCGCGCTTTTCGCGCTGCAGCAGCACTTGCTTTTGCCTTGGCGTTATTATCACCCGCAGATTTAGCGGCCGCCTGTTGTGCTTTTCGCTTTGTTGCCGCGCGCTCTGCAGCCGCTGCTTTCGATTCTGCTAACGCTTGTTCAGCATGTTGTTGGTGATCGTCTTCAATAATACCGGCTTCAGCACCATCAAGATCAACGCGCACAGCCCCAACTTTCACGGCTCGTAAATAACGCCAGCTATTGGTGTAATGTCGTAATGCAGTACGAATACGAGTTTTACTTACTGTTTCGTCGTCTTTTAAACGTTCCGCTAATTCTTCAAAAATTCCAATTTTTAGCGGCTTTGCTTCGCCTTCAAGCGAAAAGCACTCAGGAAACTTTTCAGCTAAATAAGCTATAACTTCTTTGGTATTCGTTAACTTTTTAACGTCAGTCGTCATCGTCATTAAATTCCTGCTGACGTACGTCAGCTAGTTGATCCATTATGTAGGCTTGCATTTCATCGCTATCAAGAGCTAATAGCTCTGGATTTTCTATCCATTCAAATAGCGTCCGTCGTACTACTTCTTCAAGTTGCTCCATTGTATCGTCAGGGTCACTGTAATCGACAATATAATGCAACATTTCATTCATTTGGTCGGTTGCAGCCTCTTCGTCACCTTCAAAAAATGCCATATCTGCATAACTGACTAAGTAAGCATATATATCGAACTCACTGTACATGCGTGAAATCTACCCTATGCTGGCCAATTTAAGGTTTCAATAAAGCGACCTAGCTGAGTGAGCCCCGCTGCGTCTTCTTCACTAAACCGCCCAACTGATGGGCTGTCGAGGTCAAATACGCCAACCACAACATCGTTTACGATAAGCGGCACAACCACTTCTGAATTTGAGGCGGAGTCGCACGCAATGTGCCCAGCAAACTCATGCACATCAATAACCCGTTGCGTCGTACGTGTTGCCGCTGCGGTACCGCAAACACCTTTGCCAAAAGCAATACGCAAACATGCTACTTTGCCTTGAAAAGGCCCTAAAACAAGGGTTTCAGGTTCACGAGTCAAGTAAAAACCAACCCAGTTTACATCAGCTAAAGTGTCGTAAACCAATGCCGACAAATTGCTTAAATTAGCAATAAGATCAGGCTCACCAGCGGTAATAGCCTTGGCTTGCGACAGCAGTAAATTATAATCAGTGTTTTTCAACATAAACAGCTACGAGCTCGCTTCTTTACTGTTGTTTAAAGGAAAGCTTGCGATTGTTTGTTCGCCTTTAATGTCAGCTTTCATGGCGCGTTTCGTGCGGGTTACTAACTGACCGTCAGCACCAATACGAAAGGCTTCTTCAGAGGGACGGTACTTGGCTTGATACGCCATCACCAACTGAATGCAGTGTTCGCGTTGTTGCTCAGTTAACTTTGCTCCGTCTGGCCATTTACCTAATTCAACCGCTTGAATGAGTCGGTCAAATGTTTCCGGGCTAATTGATGATACCAAATCATTAAACTGCATTTATCGCGGCACCCTTTTAATCATGACTAATCTTACGCGATTGACAATAAACCAAACCACACCAACTATCATCAAGCCATAAGCGGAGTTAGCTTGCCAACTACCCGGTAACGGCTGCTGTATAAAGTAATAAGTAAACGCTGCAATCGCGATAAGTAAGGCGAGCATAGACTGACCAACAACTTTTTCACGTTTGGCCATCATGACACGATGCCATTCGCGATCACGCTCTTCAGGCGTTAAACCAGTTAATTTAAAGTCACAATGTGGGCAGTTGGTTGCTTTGTCAGACACCCGCTTAGAGCACGAAGGGCATTGAATAAGCGCCATGTAAACCTCGGTTACGTCACAGTAGAATAGGCAATATAAGGGATCTGGCCGGAAATTCAAGCTGTGTAAGGGTTTTATAAAAAACAAACCCGCCGAAGCGGGCTTGTTCGATGACCTATTAGCTTAATCTTTAGCGCTTTTTTCTTTTTGTTCAGCGTCAAAATCTTGCCAATAAGCTTTGACCGTATCTTTCATTTCACGCCGTAACAACATAATACCTAACAAGTTAGGTAAGGTCATTAAAACAATAGCGACATAAGATAAGGTCCAAACTAACGTGGTATCAGCGAATGAAGCCACGAAGAAACCGGCAACATAAATAATTCGATATGGCATTACGCCACGCTGACCAACTAAGTAAACTACGGCACGGTCACCATAGTAAGACCAAGCAATTGCCGTTGAGAAGGCAAATAACATTAAACTAATTGGAATAATGTACTCACCAGGTTGACCCAAAAAGCCCATGCTAAATGCCTTGGCCGTTAATGCAGCCGAGTGCAGTAGCGAGTCACCGACAATTACGATGTCTTCTTTTTTAAGCTGCCCTCTTTCGATGCGCAGCACACCCGTGTAAGGGTCTTCTCCGGCGACAATAAAGCGTACATTTTCGGCAACAGAACGTGCATGAAGCATCGTGTAACCATTACTCACCGCTTTACCGTCACGTACCGTAATACTGCCGGTAAATTTCTCAATGGTATTCTGTTCAGTACCATTTAAGTAATGATATAACGCCTCACGATCAGCTTCGTTTGCGTCAGAATAGTTGCCAGCCACAATTTCTAGGTCAGTACGTGAAAAGGTATTCTCGTGCTTTTGTGACCAAACTCCAGAAGACAAAATCACC
The DNA here is from genome assembly GCF_001418345.1 of Pseudidiomarina woesei. Classification (GTDB taxonomy): domain Bacteria; phylum Pseudomonadota; class Gammaproteobacteria; order Enterobacterales; family Alteromonadaceae; genus Pseudidiomarina; species Pseudidiomarina woesei. Next base: position 195,143 of record NZ_LIPW01000001.1, on the reverse strand, counting down.
AAACCCGTTAATGTACAGATAATAATGGTGTCAATAAACGGCTCAAGAATAGACACCATACCTTCAGATACAGGCTCGTCTGCACGCGCTGAAGCATGGGCGATTGGTGCTGAGCCCTGCCCGGCTTCGTTAGAGAACAAGCCACGGTTAACACCGCGGTTGAATGCATACGCAAAGGTTGCACCTAAGAATCCACCGGTGGCGGCTGAACCAGTAAAGGCGTCAGTAAATATTGCTGCAAACGACGGCCCAATTTGATCAAGGTTATACAAAATAACGCTTAACGAACCAAGCACGTACAGTACACCCATAATTGGCACAATTTTGGACGTTACCGCAGCAATGCGAGTAATACCGCCAATAATAACTAAGGCTAACAGAATAGACAGCACACCACCGACAATCATCGGTTCAAAACCGAAGCTCATCTCCATGCTCTGCGCAATATTGTTAATTTGCGGCATGTTGCCCGTACCAAACGAACTAATAATGGTCGCAATGGCAAAAATAACCGCTAACCACTTCATGTTTAAGCGGCGGTCCATGTAATACATGGGGCCGCCTGCCATGGTGCCGTCTTCAGTTTGCACACGATATTTATGCGACAAGGTAACTTCAACGAACTTAGTCGTCATACCTAAAAATGCGGTAATCCACATCCAAAATAGTGCCGCCGGGCCACCAAGGAATATCGCTAACGCAACACCACCAATATTACCCGTACCGACAGTACCGGAGAGCGCGGTCGATAGTGCTTGAAAATGACTAGTATCGCCCTGAGCGCCTTTTTTAGTGAATTTTCCGGTAACTACTTTCCAGGCATGACTGAAAAATCGAATTTGCGGAAATCCAAGATAGAGTGTGAAAAACACACCTACCCCCAAAAGAATATACGGGAAGTAAGCTGCCGAGCCTAAGTAGCTGTCAAGCAGCAATAAAAAGTTATTGATCGCTTCCAAGGTGTCCCCCTTGTGGAATTATTATTGTTGTTGTTCGCATTTAACCTAGCTTGCGCAGCTTAACTGCGCAAGCTATTTGCGATACCGTATATCGCGCTTAATACGTCTGCACCGAACTGTTGACTCCGGTTTGCCGACCAACCAAAGTCGACATCCGGCAAGTTTGCATTATCTTTAAATGGCATTTCTAAAGTAAATGCTAAACAGTTAAAGCGCTCGCTTACCGCGTTGCTTGCTACCGTTAAATTGGCCTCACCTGGTTTATCAACTTCATAGCCGTGCTCAACTTGGAACTCTGGTGTAATCGCTAAAAGAATTTGTTTAAACTTCTCGCCTACTTGATGCATTTCGTCGGTGTAACTCGGCACGCCTTCGCAACCCGCTAAGAAGTTGTAAGGCAAGGCTTCATCGCCATGCACATCAAGATAAAAGTCGACGCCAGTTTCTTGCATAGCTTGTAGCACATAATAAACTTCAGGACTTTTTTCCACGCTAGGTTCGGCCCATTCGCGGTTTAAGTTCACACCAACCGCGTTGGTCCGTAAGTGGCCGCGTACGCTACCATCTGGGTTCATATTTGGAACTACATAAAATACATTGTTTTCCAAAAGTTTGCGTGCGGTTCCGTCTTCATCGTCTAGTAACCGGCTGAGCAAGCCTTCAATAAACCACTCCGCCATTGACTCGCCTGGATGTTGACGCGCAGTAATCCAAATTTTATTTTTCTGGTCATCCGCTTCACCAATCACTAGTAAGTTCATGTCTCGACCATCTAAAGTAGGCCCCAACAGTACGTGTTGGCATTCAATAGACTGCTGTGCCCATTGAACTAAGTCTTGATGACGCTCATACGAGTAAGGTGTGAAATATGCGTAATATACGCTTTCTTGATCAGGAGAATGACGAATAATCAGTTCTTTACCATTGAATTCAGTGGGTACACGGAACCAGTTCTCACGGTCGTACGAAGCCAGTGCAGAATACTCTTTCCAGCCGTCTGGGTATGCTGATTGGCCAGCGTTGTTAATGTGCATAACATGTTCAACGCCTGGTTCGCCATATAGTTTGAAATGAAACCACTGGTAAAACTCTGATTGATTGTCTTTGCGAATAGCTAATTGAATATTGTCAGGTGTATTTGCTTCAATGACCTCAATGTTACCGCTGTCAAATTGGGCAGTAATAAACATGAAAGCTCCTTGTTGTTATATCTTTATAAAATACGGGAAAAACAAAAGCGCCTAATTAGGCGCTTTGTTTATTCAGAATTACTTTGGCAGGTTCAATAACTGCTGACCAGCCATTTGTTCGGCAACTCGAATAACCTGGCAGCTATAACCAAACTCGTTGTCATACCAAACATAAAGTACAGCGCGGTCTTCATCAACAATGGTTGCTTGTGAATCAACAACGCCGGCATAACGTGAACCAACTAAGTCAGTTGAAACAATTTCAGTTGACGCTGTGAAGTCGATTTGCGCTTGTAACTCAGAGTGCAAAGCACGATCTTTCAAAAAGTCGTTTAAGCCTTCTTTGCTCGTCGCTTTGTTCAAGTTCAAGTTCATAATTGCCATAGAAACGTTCGGCGTCGGAACACGAATTGCGTTACCCGTTAGTTTGCCGGCTAGCTCAGGTAATGCTTTCGCTACCGCTTTTGCTGCGCCTGTTGAGGTCAGTACCATGTTTAATGGCGCTGAACGGCCACGACGCTCCGCTTTGTGGTAGTTATCGATTAAGTTTTGATCGTTAGTGTATGAATGCACGGTTTCCACGTGACCATTGCGAATACCGTATTCATCATTAATTACTTTCAATACCGGAGTAATTGCATTGGTAGTACAACTAGCTGCACTCACAATTAAGTCTTCCGGCAAAATATCCGTGTGGTTTACACCGTAAACGATATTCTTGATGTCGCCTTTTGACGGTGCCGTTAATAGTACTTTTTTCACACCTTTCGATTTCAGGTGCAAACCTAAGCCGGCTTCGTCTTTCCATATACCGGTGTTGTCAATAACGATAGCATCGTTAATACCGTATTGCGTGTAATCAACTTGGTCTGGGCCATCGGAGTAAATAACTTTAATACTGGTACCGTTGGCTTTAATTGCTGAGTTTTCATGGTCAATAGTAATAGAACCATTGAACGGCCCATGAATTGAGTCACGACGCAATAAGCTGGCACGCTTTTCAAGGTCGCCATCACGCCCGCCACGGACAACTATGGCGCGTAAACGCATTTTGTTGTTGCTACCATTACGCTCAATAAGCAAGCGCGCCAATAAGCGGCCAATACGCCCAAAACCATAAAGAACGATATCTTGTGGAGCAATTTCATCGGCTTTGTCGACGATATCAACTAATTCGCGCTGCAAGTAGGCTTCAATGCTATCGCCCTTGCCTGCGTCTTTGTGCAAGTAATTAAAGGCTAATTTACCAAGGTCAACGCGCGCCGGCGCTAGTTTCATTTTGCTCAGTGCTTCAATAAATGGGAAGCTTTCGCGCAAGCGTAATTTTACACCTTCATGGCGACGAATCAGGCGGTGTGCCTTGATGATATTAATGGTATCGACATTCAACAGAGAGCGTCCGTAAACCAAAATTTCTACACCATAGTTGCGATACAGACGACCAATGATTGGCTGCATCATCTCGGCATATTCTTGGCGCTCCTGCCAACTCGCTAAGGTTATATCCTGTTGCTGATCACTCATGAGGTTACCTTTATGTTACGTAAATTTAACGGTTGCATGAAAATTGGCGGCTATTGTACTTAATTACGTCGCCAAGCGCTAGATTGACTGTAACTGTGCTGACTGCATGGTATAATTTGGACACACAAAACTGAGGAGTAAAATCATGTTACGGCGCACAAAAATTGTTACCACACTTGGCCCAGCTACTGATGATCCGAAAGTGCTTGAGGCACTAATTCAAGCCGGTGCTAATGTGGTGCGATTAAACTTTTCCCACGGCACTGCTGATGATCACAAACAGCGAGCTGCCAATGTGCGCGACATTGCTTCTCGTTTAGGTATACATGTTGCCATACTCGGCGACTTACAAGGTCCAAAAATTCGCATCGCTAAGTTTGAAAGTGGCTCAATTATGTTAGATGTTGGCGATGTTTTTGTACTTGATGCTGAATTAGATAAAAATGCGGGCAACCAACAGCGTGTTGGCATTGATTACAAAGAGCTACCGCAGGATGTCAGCGAAGGCGATATTTTATTGCTCGACGATGGTCGGGTACGCTTAAAAGTAGAAGACGTTTCAGGTTCGCAAGTCACTACGACAGTAACTGTGGGCGGTAGACTATCGAATAATAAAGGAATCAACCGCCTAGGTGGCGGGCTGTCAGCTGCTGCACTTACAGAAAAAGATTATCAAGATATCGTCACTGCGGCAGAAATTGGCGTCGACTATTTAGCAGTAAGCTTTCCGCGCAGTGGCACCGATATTCATGAGGCTCGCCGTTTATTGCGCGCAGCTGGTGGTCGCGGCTCGCTATGTGCAAAAATTGAGCGCGCCGAAGCCGTTGCTACCGATGCAGCACTTGACGATATTATTCGAGCCTCCGACGCGGTCATGGTAGCGCGTGGTGACTTAGGTGTAGAAATTGGTGATGCACAACTCGTTGGTAAGCAAAAACGTATTATTGAACGCGCCCGTCAATGCAACAAAGTAGTTATTACGGCGACACAAATGATGGAATCTATGATTGAAAGCCCGATGCCAACTCGGGCTGAAGTAATGGACGTCGCCAACGCAGTTCTTGATGGTACCGATGCAGTTATGCTGTCAGCCGAAACAGCGGCCGGTAAACACCCTATAGCTACGGTGAAAGCCATGGCTGAAATTTGTCTGGGTGCTGAAACTCACCCAAGCGTGACTATTGATAAACATGATCTTGATGAAACATTCACCTCCATTCAAGAAGCAACTGCTATTACTGCAATGTACGCCGCAACGCACCTAGCAGGTGTTAAAGCAATTATTGCGCTCACTGAATCGGGTTCTACAGCAAAGTTAATGTCGCGTATTAATACTATTCTGCCAATTTTCTCATTATCGCGTCATGGCGAGAGTCGTGCACGTTGTGCTCTTTATCGCGGTGTGTACCCTATTGCCTTTGACTCAACGAAAAGCGAGCCACATCAATTGGTGTTCGATGCTATTGAGGAGATTAAACTGCGGGGGCATGTGGTTCCTGGCGACCTAGTTATTCTTACTCATGGCGATGTGATGGAAACTGTTGGTTCAACCAACACTTGCAAAATTATCGAAGTAAAATAATAGGCAGTTTATCAAGCTAAATGACGCGGATTTGCATTAACCAAGTCCGCGTTCTTCGAATAACATGGCGAGCTCGTTAAAATCTTCAATATACTCATCTAATTTCGCGACCACTCGCTGACGTTGCTTATTGTTTAACGATTGATAAAGATTATACATAAGCGCCATGGTTAACTCGCGGTTATGCTCAACACGTTCAGCCAGTTCTTTTGAATAAAGCATATCTGAATTGAAAAATAGTTGATTCAACAGGGTCGGAAACTGCTTTAAATTTCGTCGTTCGTTGAGCGCTTGAACAAAGCGACTGTGCCACTGCGCCGTATAATCAAGCCACAGCTCGCGCGTTGGTAAACGCTCGTCACTCCATTGATTCAACAATCGTTCTTGCACCGGTGTCGCACGGCGCAACCAGCTTTGGGCATTTTTTCGTGCGCGTTTTCGTAGCTGCGCTTGACGCTCCTCAGAGGTTTTCGCCTCTGCTAGTTCCTCACGTTCTTCAGCTAATCGCTTGGCTAACTCAGCTTCTATTTGGGCAACCTGGGCTTCGGTCAAATTAGGTAGCAAGGTTAATGCATAAGGTTCTATACCAGTTAGCATTCGCTGCCAAGCGGTAAAAGCAATGTTGTATGTTTCAGCGATGTCTGCCTCGGTTAGGCTTTGAGTTGCAATTTTATCGCGCAATATTTGTAGCTGCTGCGCATAAAAAGGAAGTTCGTTGGTTGCGTGCCAGTGATGTAGCTCAGTAATTGCAAGGTCAACTTGTTGTTGTTGAGCATCATTAAGGTCAACAAATTCGTTTAGTTCCCACTCAACAAATGTGTCTGCAAAACGATAACCTATCTGCGTTGAGCAAGCAGCTGATAACAGTACAACACCGGCAACGAGTAGTAACCTGGCATAGCGCATAACCTTCATTCCCCATCATTCATTCGAGCTATGAATTTAGAATAAGTTTTTTGATGCGATCTTTGTAACTACGGCTGACTTTTAATTCTTTGCCATTGCGTAAAATCAAATGATATTCACCATTTTGACGGCTACAGAGTTTTTCAACATGCTCCATATTCACAATAGCAGAGCGGTGTATACGTTGAAAACGCTGTGGATTGAGCTCTTCTTCAAGCTCTTTCATTGTGCGCCGCAAAATATGCGTTTCATTGCTCGCATGAATACACATGTAGTCGCCAGCTGCATCTACCCATTCAATTGAGTTAATAGCAACGCGAGTAATTTCGCCGCTTTCTTTTATTGCAATATGCTCAGGGTAGCGAGCAACGCCAACAGTATCACCACTGGCTAAACGTTTTAGTATAGCTTCACAGTCTTCACCGGTGGCATCTGCTAACAGATTTAATATACGCTGCTGTTGAATTTTCTGTTCACGTGCGGCTAAACTTTTTTCGATGCGTTGAATGCTTTGACCTAAGCGTTCGTTATCGACAGGCTTCAATAGGTAGTCAATGGCGCGTACTTCAAATGCTTTAATAGCGTATTGGTCATACGCAGTCACGAACACAACCAACGGCATTTTATAACCGTGTGATTGCACTTCGCGCAGCAATTCAAAGCCATTCATGCCAGGCATTTGAATATCAAGAAACACCAAGTCTGGTTTTTCGCTACCGATCAACTCAAGCGCCTGACGTGCGCTTTGGCACTCTTGTAACACTTCTATTTGTTCGAATTCTTGTAGGCGAACGACTAAACCGCGTCGAGCAAGTGACTCGTCATCGACAACTAAGGTTCGAATTTTCTGGCTCATATATTTATTCAACCTGCTCTAACGGAATGCGAATTTCAATGCGTAATCCACGCGGCTCGTTATCTGTTAATGTAAATGAGTAGTTCTTTCCATACAAGGCTTGTAATCGTTCGCGGGTGTTTGCCAAACCAACACCACCTTGTGACGATAGCGAATCAAGCGGCTTTGAACAGCCGGGGCCATTGTCGCTAATACTTATCAGCAAGTCTTCACTGAAGCGGCGAGCCGAAATAATAATTTCTCCCCCCTCTTCGACTTTTGCAATGGCATATTTAATGGAATTTTCTATTAACGGCTGTAGGAACAGGCTTGGTACTAAAGACTGTTTTACCTCATCAGCAACGTCAAACGTGACCTTTAAACGTTCATCAAATCGTACTTTTTCAATATCTAAATACAATGATAGCGCCTCAAGCTCGCGTTCTAGGGGAATTTTTTTAATCGGCTCGTTATCCAAACTAAAACGCAAAAACAAACTAAGTTTAGACATCATGCGATTGGCTAACTCGTTCTCTTTTACCAAGATTAACGTGGAAATTGCATTTAATGTGTTAAACAAAAAATGAGGATTAAGCTGATAACGCAGCATTTTTAATTGCGCTTGGTGCGCCATTGATGTTGCCATTAGCGCTTTTTGTTTTTCGTCTTGAAGCATCTGATAATACTTAATGCCGAAATACAAACCGCTCCAACTTAGCAAAATATAAAATTTCGCAATCGTATTTTTAAAATAGAACCAATGGCTATCTGGGCTAAAGCCAAATTTATAAATTTCCCAGTACGTCGCATTATCAACGACCGCCCATAAAGCAGCTGCAACATAACTAGCCGCTAACACGACGACAATTAACAACCAGGGGCTAGCATCCCAAATACGACGATACAAATAACGTAACGGCACTGTTAATAAGAAGCCTGCGTATGCGCCAAGAAGCAAAATAAGTGCATAAATGTCACGCATTTCGTGCATCAATGAACCGATATAATGCACGAGGGCATAACCGCTCCAGCCGGCTACCTGAAGTACCCAGAAAAAACGGTTGCGGTCCTCAAGCAGACCTTGCCAATGTGAAAGCAACTTTTCGCGCCAAATTTTCTGCATAAACGGCAAATAGCCTCTCATAACAATAGAAATATTATGAGTTATTATACCGATAAGTGCGCCCTAAATAACACGCTTCATCGCAATGCAAGCGCTATATAGCGCGCTGAACTCATGCTAAGCTATTTAACAAACGCTATTGTTCTATTTACGGGGACGTATATGTTGCATTACCGAATTTGTGTGCATGACGCGAACGCTCATGTGTTCGCAATCACCATAGAAATACCAGTCACTCAAGCAGAGCAACAGTTAACACTTAGCTTGCCCGCGTGGATACCAGGCAGCTATATGATTCGTGATTTTGCAAAAAACATCACGGCATTGCGCGCCGAAATGGACAACGCCCCTATATCAATACATCACCAAGACAAACAAACTTGGTCGTTGGTTCCACCGCGCCGTGGAATGTTGTATGTCAGCTACGAAGTTTATGCTTTTGACCTGAGCGTTCGCAGCGCCTATTTAGATCAGTTTTGGGGCTTTTTTAACCACTCAAGCTTATGTTTACAGGTACAGCAATACGCACAAGAAACATGCCGTGTAAGCATAGCAAACCATCAGCAATGGCACGTGGCAACAGGTATGAAGCGCCTACAAGGCAAACACTTTGGCCCTGGTGAGTTTGTCGCTGACAACTACGAAGCTCTTATTGACTATCCGGTATTAATGGGCAACTTAGACATTCACGAATTTATTGCTGGCGGTGTTAAGCACGCCTTGGTGTTTGCGGGAAGACATTTTGGTGATGCAGACAGAATTTGCAGTGATTTAGCCGCTATTTGCGAGCATCAAATAGAAATGTTTGGGCAGCAACCACCATTTACCGAATACTTATTTCTAACCATGGTAGTCGGTAAAGGCTTTGGCGGGCTTGAGCACCGCAACTCAACGGCGTTAGTCTGTAGCCGCAAAGACCTCATTCTGCCCGGTAAGAGCGTCATTGATAATGATTACCGCACATTTTTAAGCTTATGCAGTCATGAATACTTCCACAGTTGGAATATCAAAACGCTCAAGCCAAAAACCTTTATTCCTTATCGATTAGATCAAGAACACTACACCGAGCAATTGTGGTTTTACGAAGGCGTTACATCCTATTTTGATGACTATGTATTGCATCAAACCGGTTTAATTGATGCGAATACCTACCTAGCGTTAGTTGGTGAAACCTTGGCCCGTGTGCAACGAGGTGTAGGTACCGATAGACAAACAGTAACCGAGTCTAGTTTTCACGCCTGGACAAAGTTCTACAAACAAGACGAGAATTCGCCAAATACGATTGTAAGTTACTATGCAAAAGGTGCCCTTATTGCGTTATGTTTGGATTTAACCTTGCGCACGCGTTCGACACACCAAGTTACTTTAGCAACTTTAATGCATGATTTATGGATGCGCTACGGAAAAACCCTTGAAGGCACTGACGATGATACCGTGATTCAATTTGCGCGAGAAACCTATCAAATTGATTTAGCGCCCTTTTTACATCAAGCACTTTACACCACCGCCCCACTCCCTATTGGCGAGTTATTACAACAGTTTGGGGTAACAATTAAGCGAGATGCGTCCAGCGACGATAATAGTTTTGGTGGTAAGGTGGCCCCAATCAAACAACCCGTTGCATTGGGCGCTAAGTACAAAGGCAGTTCACAAGGTTTAGAATTACAAGTGGTTTACGCCGATGAAGCCGCACAGTTGGCGGGTTTGAGTGCAAATGATCGTATTATTGCAATTGATCATTTGCAGGTTACAGATGCCAACGTAAGAGAATTGTTTGAGCGCTATAGTCCAGGTGACACGGTAACCCTACACGCGTTCCGACGCGATGAATTGATGACCCTGTCGTTAACTTGGCAACAGCCTAAATTAAACAATCACATTTTAACCATTAGCGATCCGCAGCTGGCACAGGGTTGGTTGCGGCTTCCGAAAAAAACTCAATAGCTAAAGCTGGGTCAAGACGCTCATGACGCCAATTAATGCGCCAATCGAGATGAGGCCCAGTTACACGCCCTGTCGCTCCTATTTCTGCAATACGATCGCCTTGCTGTAATTCGTCACCGACCTGAACGTGCAATTTATGCAAATGAATATAGGTGCTGGTCACGCCATAACCGTGCTCAATAATTAATGTACCACCGGAATAAAACAGGTCGTCTTCGGCGAGAACTACCCTACCAGACCAAGGGGCTAACACGGGAGTACCAGTGGGCGCTGCAATGTCTAAGCCAAAATGAGGGTTGCGTGGTGTACCATTAAAAATACGTTGGCTACCGTACACGCCACTAATTCGACCTGATGCCGGCATTTTTATTGGCGCTAAAAAATCAACGCGTTCACTAATTGCGTTGTTTCGTGCCTTCCAAACCTTGGCTGCCTCTTTTCGAGCTCGCGCCTGCTGTTCAGGATCTGGCGTCACAGTTTTTTGCGGTACGCCATCAACCCGGTCAATTTTATAATTGCGCGGCTTAATATCAATAACCCGCGTGAACCTTTGACCAGTAATATCAGTTAAGACTAATGATTGCGGCCCACTTACATCACGGCCAAAACCAAATACAACGTGGCCTGAATCAGTTATGGGTAATGCGTTACCATTAAGTTCAACAGCAACCGCACCTTTAACTTCGCCAATAATCAAACCACCAGAAACATGTGCACCATTGAGCGTTATATTGGGAGCTTTCTCAGTATTTGTGGGAGCAGAGACAACCATGAAGCTCGATAAGGCCATAGCTATAACCCCACTCATGCGCAGAATTCGGCTAAGCATAACCAATCGCTCCTTTGCCGACACCCTCAAACCCAGTTACCTGCACAGCATCTGTCGGGTGCGCTTGCTTAATGGTTTGCGCTAAATAATTAGCAATACATTCAACGGTAGAATCGGTTGGAATCGTATAATTTTCAGCCGCTGGCACTAATATTTCAAATAGCCCTTGGTCGGCCGTATAACTATAGGCTTTGTGGGTTTGCGTGGTCACAGAAAGGTTTCTCTGCGCAAATACCGGCGAAAGTTGCAGTTGCTCTATGGCAACAAGGTCTTCTTCTGAACCCAAATAAATATCCTGCCAAGTTTGCGCCCATTGCAGCTCCAAAGTGGTGTTGCGTTCACCGTTTAACGCGACATATAGCCGTGAACGATGACCGTGAGCAATACGTTGACAGTTGCCATCATGCTTCTTCAAACCATGTGTGTAGTGATAGAACGCCCCAGGAATTTCTTCAGCGCGCAACTGTAACGATAACCCTTGAACATTTTCCGGCAGTTCACGCTTTATTACGGCTCGCAAGTAGTCGGTAACACTTTGCATAGTCACCTGTTGGGCATCAATAAAGGCAAACGCATCAGCTGGACAAAACAAATGAATTGAACACTGCTTGGGGCGCAGAAAATCAACCCAATAACTGTTGCCATCGTCGTGATGAGTCACGCAGGTATATGGGTGTTCGGCGGGTACTGCAAGCTTATGGTCGACAGCGTCGTCAATGATGCGCTTGATTTGCTTTTTAACTCGACCAAAGTCAAGCACCATGGACTGTTCGTTTAACGAGCCGTCTAAAATAATATCAACGATCCAACTTTCGCCAACCATGCCCCGCTCAGGGCAAAGATAAGAAAAATCGATAACGGTTAAATCGTTTACAAATAACTGCATTGGCTTCTCTGAAAAAATAAATAATAAGCAATAAAATTAACCACAAGTATACCACCGCCGTGAGCTAGAGGATAATTTTGATTAACACTAACCAGTCATAAATGAGTTTCAATGATAAACCTATAAGCGCAACGCCCATGGCTCGATCAATCCAATGACTAATTGCGACTAAGCGATTTAAAAATGGTGGCCAAGTTATCAGTGTTGCTAGCAACAGAAACCATGCGGCTGTAGCAACAGCCATGTAAACTCCATAACCCACTTTAACCATTGTTGGAGTGCTTGGCGCAATGACCGTGCTAAACAACGCCAGGAAGAATAACGTCGCTTTTACGTTCAAACCATTAGTAAGAAAACCGATGCGAAAAGCCTTGCTCGCTGGTAACTGCGGCGCTTTTGCTAAACCTGTCGCCTGGGTTTGATTTACTGGCATTGTATTGGGTTTGGCTTGAATGGCCTGCCACCCTAGCCACCCTAAATAACCGGCACCAAGCAGCAGTAGGCTACCGTAAACCCATTGATAGCGATGAATTACCAAAGCGACGCCCAGCACCGAATATGCGACATGAAGGAAAATGCCAGTGCCAATTCCTAGCGCCACCCAACGCCCAACAGAACGACCATAACTAATACTGTAACGCGTGGTTACAGCGAAGTCAGGGCCAGGGCTTGCTACCGCAAGGAAGTGAAGCGTGGCTATTGTTAAAAACTCACCCAAATAAATTGATAAATTTTCCATTCTGATTTACTTTTAGTTAACTATCGCGGTGTCTAAATTAATAAATAACAACGAGATGAAGCCCATGGCACAAGATAAAAACCCCTCTCTTAATGCATTGCGTGTATTTGCTGTTGCAGCTCACGCCGACTCGTTTAAGCAAGCGGCACAACAACTTGGCGTTTCACAGTCGAATATTACGCGACAAATACAAGCACTTGAAGAACAATTAGGTACACGATTGTTTCAACGCGACAACCGCGTGCATGCTCTAAGTGCGGCTGGTGAAGTGCTAGCTCCTGATCTCTTTAGAATATTTCGTGAACTTGACCGTGTTGTTGATCGCGCTCGGTCAGTTGGCGACAGTGAATTGACAACGTTGCGAATAGCGGTACCAGAGAGTTTTCTGCGTTGGTGGCTAAGCCGTAGGCTAGCAGAATTTTATGCGCTCTACCCTCATATACAAGTGCAATTTCAAACAGTTGAATTATTTCCGCATAGCCACGGGCAAGCGGCACTATGTCATCAGTTGACTCATGAAGAAATTGACTTAGCCATTCATTACGGAGCTGTGCGCGATAAAGCCTTGCATAGCTCGGTATTGTACACCCCCACTTATATTCCGGTGGCACAAACTAGCAGTGAGAAAGCATTAGCTTCTCGGTTGTGGTGGGTTGACACCCAAGCACCTTATTGGCGTCAGTTCAAAAAGGCACAGGCCCATTTAGCCCGTCAATTAACCTTGCGTCACGTAAGCAGCTGCAATATCGCGCTTGACTTAACTCATGGAACCGATCATCTCACGTTAATCGATCAGTTGTTTCTTATGCATCCACAATTGCAAGGTTATGTGAAGCATACCGAGTATCAAGTAAGCCTACCCGAGCCCATGGTAGCAAGTTACAAACAACGAACGCGTCAACCATTAGCGCTCGTTGCTTTTCAAAAGTGGCTTGATGCGCGCCTTACGAGTTCTTTGGCGGGTAACGCTCAGCCAAACTAATACTATCACCCGTATGCGTAACTACGCGCGCGTGGCGACGATTTAACTGGCGAGGGTCTGAAACACCACATGAGTGCGCAATAATATTCACGCCATATTCTAAGAACTTATGATAGTTAGCCACGCGAATACTTTTGTCGGCTGGGTCTAAGCCGCGCTGTAAGTCTTTATTATGTGTTGTAATTCCGGTCGGACAGGTGTTTTTATTACATTGCATGGCCTGAATACAACCCAATGAGAACATGAAGCCACGTGCAGAAACGACAAAATCGGCACCAATGGCTATCGCCCAAGCAACGTCTGCTGGGGTGATCATTTTGCCTGAAGCAATAACGCGAACACGCTCTTTTAGGCCGGCCGCGGAAAGTTTATCGACCAGAATTGGCAAGCTTTCCGATAATTTTAAACCGACATAGTCCATTAATGGCTGGGGTGCTGAACCGGTGCCACCATCGGCACTGTCGAGGGTTATAAAATCAGGTGCGCTTTCGTGTCCTCGTGCGTTTATTGCCGAAACTAATTCATCTATCCAATTCGGCTCACCCATTACAAACTTAATACCAGTGGGCTTGCCAGTGATTCGGCGCACGCGCTCAATAAAATCAAGTAATTCATCGTTATTACTTATTTCAGGGTGCCGATTCGGTGATATCGAGTCTTCACCCTCCGGAATACCTCGAATTTCTGCAATTTCTTGGTTTACTTTAATACCTGGTAATATTCCGCCTTTGCCGGGTTTGGCGCCTTGACTCAGTTTAATCTCGAACATCTTTACTTCACGCTTACAGGCAATGTCACGTAACTTGCCCTCGTGCAGCTCACCCGAGTGCGTGCGCACGCCATACTTCGCTGTGCCTATTTGGAAAACCACATCGCAGCCACCAGCAAGATGGTACGGGCTTAACCCGCCCTCACCTGTATTCAACCAACAGTTCGCCTTTTTGGCGCCCTTTGACAGCGCTGTTACGGCTACCGGAGAAAGTGCGCCATAGCTCATGCCAGAAATATGAAAATAGCTAGTAGGAGAATACGGCTGTTCACAGTGCGGGCCGATAGTCACAGGTTCGGGTTGAGTTTTTTCTTCTTCTTGATGAGGGTATGCACTATTCGCAAAAATAATAGTGCCATTTTTGGTTAAATCGCGTGTTGAGCCAAACGCTAAGGTGCGATCGGCGTTTTTGGCCGCCCTATACACCCAGCTTCGTTGCGCCCTATTAAATGGCATCTCTTCACGGTCCATAGCATAAAAATATTGTCGAAAAAATTCGCCCAGATGCTCAAACAAATATCGAAAACGCCCAATAACTGGAAAATTTCGACGTATGGTATGTCGGGTCTGGTGTTTATCCACCACATACATAACGCCAATGGCAATAACACCAATAATCAGCACCAAAATAAATAATGCCACGAGCCATTGAGCAATCGTCAATAATGTTGTCATCCAACCATTCACTTCCATGACTTGTTCCTTTTGCGGTGAAGAGAAACCTATGTGTGCTTAAGTGTACCTACAACATATAAAAAACCCTCGACAAGTGCGAGGGTTTTCGTGGAGTTTGCAAATTTAATCATCGATTATTTGAGGGTGTTTGAGTGCTCGAAAAACCTCAGCAAAGGTATCAGCTTTTGGATATAGGCGAACCGATTCACCGGTACAAGCGATAATATTAAGTGCACTAATAACCCCGGTTATGGCAGCCCCTTTACTAATCCAAATAAAGTCTCGGCCAGCTGCTTGCATAGTCGCAGCGATATCACCGATTCGCGCGTGCGCAAGTTGCTGTTCAGTGATAACGGGTTGTCTATCTGCAGCTTGCATAATGTAGCCGACGTTCAACTCATGCCAACCTAATTGCAGTAGCTGACTCACAGCTCCGGTGTGGCGGCCATGTAACTCGCGTGCTTGAAGCAAGCCTACAACCTGCTGGTGATCATCAATAACAACTGCATATCGTTTATCACTGACATGCATCAACGACTCAACCTCTGCTAATAAAGTTGCTTTATTGACACGCAATACACCGTCTTGCTGTAAATAGTCAACCACTAATGATGCTGGCTGATACCAATCAACACGCACAGCAGCGGGCTGATTCGGCTTTATGGGTAAAAAAGACTCGTACGTTGGTTTAGACCAACGCAATGCATGGAATTCGGACATAACTCACCTCAAAGTTGTTTTGTATTTAAGCTTTAAACGATTAAATGCAAAGTCTTTGTGGTGGTGCACGCGCTTGCTGCTGTGTATTAAATAGAATGCACCGACAGCACTGTTGTTCTGGTACAGAGTAATTGGTAAATAAAGTGAAGCGATTAGAAAGAGAAGGTCCCGTAACTTGATCAGGTTCATCAATCGAGAGCGATCGTTCTGCGGCGAATGCCGCGTCGACCACCGATTGTTCAAGCTGATATCCATCAGCAGTATTAGCCTCGGCGTATGGCATCCACCATAGCAAGGCTAAAAGAACTAAGAATAATCCGAAACGGGCTGCCGCCATAGCGTTAATTAGTCTGTATTCGCTGTGAATAAGATATAACGTAAGGTTGCATGCGCACTAAAACAAGTGCTGTTTGAAAATAAACTTAAGATATTTCGAGGAAGTGGTGCCCGGGGCCGGACTTGAACCGGCACGCTGTTACCAGCGAGGGATTTTAAATCCCTTGTGTCTACCAATTTCACCACCCGGGCACTTCTATAACAAGGCTCAGATATTCAACTCAATGGAGGCGGGTCCCGGAGTCGAACCGAGATCCACGGATTTGCAATCCGCTGCATAGCCATTCTGCCAACCCGCCATTGAGTTTGGAGCGGGAAACGAGATTCGAACTCGCGACCCCAACCTTGGCAAGGTTGTGCTCTACCACTGAGCTATTCCCGCGTCCAGTGCTTGCGCATTCTACTGTCTATTTCGGCAAGGTCAACGACTTTTTTAACTGAAAGCGTTTGTTTGGCTATTTTTAATCCACTTGGCTTAAATCTGACCAAGCAGCGCGCAAATATTCAACCATCGACCAAACAGTTAGAACAAAGGCAATATACAATATTATTGTTGCTGTGACGACAATAAATGTATTCGCTTCCCAAATTAATCCGCCAATGGCTACCATTTGTGCAATTGTTTTGTATTTACCAATGTTAGACACCTTCACTTGTTCTTGTCGGCCAATTTGCGCCATCCATTCCCGCAAGGCTGAAATAACCAATTCGCGACTAATTATTACTAGCGCTGGAATACTAATCCACCAGCTTGCGTAATCTTCAACAATGACGACCAATGATGCCGCAACCATTACTTTATCGGCCACTGGGTCTAAAAACGCCCCGAACTTGGTAAATTGATTAAATTTCCGTGCAACCCAACCGTCTAAAGCGTCTGTAATGCCAGCAATTAAATAAACAAATGCGGCCCAAAAGTTCGCATCCGGCCACGGCTGATAATAAATGATTAGAAAAACCGGAATTAACGCAATTCGAAAGATCGTTAAAATGTTTGGCACATTCCACATCAGGTTTATTTTCCTCTATTCGTCGCGAAATGCGTGATAAATAGTTTCGGCAAGTTCACGACTAATTCCTGGTACGGCGGTAAGTTGGTCAATACTAGCTTGTTTTACCTCCTGTAATCCACCGAGATTTTGCAATAATTTTTGCCGCCGCTTCGCCCCAATGCCTGGAATATCTTCCAAACGCGATGAACGACGCACTTTTGCGCGACGTTGCCGGTGCCCGGTAATGGCAAAGCGGTGCGACTCATCACGAATATGTTGCACCAAGTGCAAGGCTGCGGCGTCGGCGGCCAACGGAACCGTTTGATGACTACCGGCTAAAATGAGAGTTTCTAAGCCTGGCTTACGCGACTCGCCTTTTGCTACGCCTATAAGTAGTGGCGCACGAACGCCTTGCTCATCGCCCCAGTCATTGAAGTAGGCCTCGGCTTGCGCCAATTGGCCCTTACCCCCGTCAATAAACAAGATATCGGGTATGGCGGCTTTTCCTTCGGCGCTTAATAAAGCAGCGTCAAACCTGCGTTGCAGTGCTTGTGCCATAGCAGCATAATCATCGCCCGGAGTAATGCCCTTAATATTAAACCGGCGATAATCTGACTTTTTCGGCCCTTGGCGGTCAAACACCACACATGAGGCCACAGTTTCTTGCCCCATGGTGTGACTAATATCAAAGCATTCCATACGCTGTACGGGTTTTTCTAGGTCGAGCACTTGTTCCAGCTCGCTCAAGCGCAACAGCATGGTGTTCTCTTGGTTCAGTTTGCTTTCTAATGCATTCAGTGCATTTTTTTGGGCCAGCGTTTGATATTGCTTTCGTTCACCGCGTACGTTGTGAGTCATTCGTACCTTTTGCGCTAACGCTTGCTCAAGTACTTGCAAATCGTGTTCAGGGTCAAGTAGCTGCGCGGCATTGGATTCGGGCAATATAATTTCACGCGGTAGCGAGCGCCCTACTTTATCGTTCAAATAAAATTGCAGCATAAATGCCAATAAAACTTCGCTGTCTTCGGTATTTGCGGGTACTTTCGGAAAATAGCTGCGGCTACCTTGAATGGCTCCTTCACGAATAAATAGCATATGCACTGCGGCAATACCGCCGCGCCGCGCAAAACCGATGACATCCAGTTCTTGCTGATTACCAGTGACGGCATTGCGTTCCTGCACTTTACGCATGGCAGCTATTTGGTCACGAAAGCGTGCAGCACGCTCAAAGTCCAACGCCGTGCTGGCTTGTTCCATACGCGTCACTAATTGATCAATAACCTGCTGATTTTTGCCCTGTAAAAAAGCCTTGGCTAACTCCACTTGTTCTTGATATTCCGCATCGGTGCAATAACCTTCTACACATGGCGCGAGGCAGCGTTTTAGCTGGTACTGCAAACAAGGTCGGCTACGTGCTCGATAATAGGCATCTTCGCATTGTCGAACCGGAAATATTTTTTGTAACAAGCGTAGGCTTTCTCGCACGGCCACCCCACTTGGGAATGGGCCAAAATAATCGCCTTTTTCGCGTCGCGTCCCCCGATGAAAAGCCAATCGAGGATGTTGATGACCGCTGACAAAAATAAACGGGTATGACTTGTCGTCACGCAATAAAACGTTATAGCGCGGCCGGTATTTTTTTATAAAGTTATTTTCAAGAATAAGCGCTTCAGCTTCGGTATTGGTGACCGTTACGTCCATCTGCGCTATTTGTTTGACGAGGGTTTGAGTTTTAGGAACATCTATGTTGCTGCGAAAATAGCTACTTACACGCTTTTTTAGATCTTTTGCTTTGCCTACATAGATAACAACACCGTCAGCATCATACATGCGGTATACGCCAGGCTGATGCGTCAGGTGTTTTAAAAACTCTTTTGCGTTAAATCCCGTATCAGTCATATCCCTGCGGTATTTCAATTTCAACAAGCCCTGATTGTATCGCAAGATGCGTTAATTCAACATCTCCAAGTACCCCCAGTTTTTGAAAAATTCGATACCGAAAGGTATTTACGGTTTTACTACTAATGTTTAAGTGTTTAGCAATATCCACCACACGAATACCGCGCCCCAGCATTTGGGTAACTTGCAGCTCGCGCTCACTCAATGATTTCATCATACGTCTGTAATCATGAGTTCGAGGGTTTTTTGCTAAATACTCTGCAACAGCACTGGCCACATACATCTGCCCTTTACTGACATTCATGCAAGCGGTTTCAAACTCCGCGTAACTTGCATTGGACAACAAAAATGCGTCTACCGTGTGCGTATTACACTGAAAATCTAATACATCTTGAAAATTTTCAGCCCATAAAATGATCTGAAGATCATTAAACCTGCGGTGTAGTCTCCGCCAACTTTCAATAGTTCCATCACCTGCAAGTCGACTCGACAAAATAACGGTTGCGAACGGGTGGTTTTTCACCTCGTCACGCAATTCATTAAATGTCGAAACACTTGCAACCACGCGATACTTTTTACTGCTAGAGCTTAATGTTGTGTACATACCTGAACGCAACAAGTCGCCCGGAATAGCTATAATAAAGTCGGTCATGACGACACGTTCCTTGTGAGGTTATTCTTGATAAAGGAGTTATCAAGTGAGTTAAGGTATGACTCATCCATGAGCTTTTTTCAACAAATTTCTTAAGTATTTACAGCAAGATACAGAAATATCTTACAAGCTGAATGCATTTTATCCAAACACCGTCACAGTTTGTCGGCTAATGGCTACCAATTCACCAGCCTCATCCCAAATGTGTGCATGGGTATGACCATAGCCATGCGCTGCATAATCGATGTGCGCAACATACTGCCACCAATCATTGCTTTGTCGTTGAGTATTCAGCGGTTCAGGGAATTCAATGGTCCAAGTTAATGAACTGGCGGGCGCGGGTTGGCTCAAGTGAGGAAGTAGCGCTGGCGGCCAGGCGTCCACTAAGCCAAGTAAATAGCCAATAGTCATTGGGTTACTTTCGGTGCAAAACCGCATCCAACCGCCAAATTCACGTGACTTATTGCCAGTAAAAGGTAAGCCACCCACTGTAACCGCATAATCAAAGTGATGGGTAAACTCAGGCATAAGGGCAATTTTCGGAAACGGCAACCCCTGCTCTCTAGGTGGTACATGGGCCACCGGTGTATCCGTTACGGTGACCGCAGACTCTCGTGTACAACCGTAACTGGCCAGCGCAGAAAGCACCACATTATCGCCTTGAATAATTTCTGCGGCTATTTGAGTCACGTTTTTGCCTTCGCGTAATATTCGCCTACGCAAGGTCGCTTCACCAGGTTGCACCGGTGCGACAAAAGATACTGTAAATGAACGCAGCGCCTGCTCTTCTGAGGCACCATAGTGAATATGTTGCCAGGCAATAGCTGCGGTAAGGCCGCCGAATAGCGCGCGCCCTTGTCCCCAGCCTTCAGGTAAAGAAATCGTTTGTTCAGCAGCAGGTGTGATTTGTGCAAGAATCTCAGAAAACAACATAAGCCCCTCAAAAAATCGAAAGCGATATTAGCTATTGGATATCAGATATCAGAAGATCGTTTTTTATAGATTATGGGATACCATAGCACTGGTCTGATGAGTAGCCAAGATTTAGAACTGCGAAAACGATATTAGCCGTTAGATATTGGATATTAGAAGATCGAGAGCGATATTAGCTATTAGATATCGGATATCAGAAGATCGAAAGCGATATTTCCTATTGGGTGCGAAGTGTCGGGTATTTATTCTTTTGCTGATATCTAATATCCAATAGCTGATATCTTCATTCGCACTAGCGCAGAACGAGAAAAGCCCGCTCTAGTGAGCGGGCTTTTGGAATAGTGGCGGAGAGAGAGGGATTCGAACCCCCGGTGGGCGCGAGCCCACGCCTGATTTCAAGTCAGGTGCATTCAACCGAACTCTGCCATCTCTCCGCGGTCGTTAAGGCTTGTTGCCTCAAGACGAAGCGAATGATAAAGAGCTAAAACTCCGTTGTAAAGTAAAAATTTAAACCATTTGGTTCGTTTGCTGTCATTTTATACAATTAGGGCAAATATTCGCTTGAAAGCATTGCCTTTAGTACCCATTTATAGGGTACACTCTCGGTACACGACTTGTCGTTAGATAGGTTTTTGCGAACAACACGGAGAACTACATGAGTAACCAAGCTCACATTTCAACCACTCAACGTGGTGAGTCAGTATTACAGACCAATAAAGTATTGCGTAATACATACATGTTATTGGGCCTTACCCTAGCGTTCAGCGCTTTCAC
Source organism: Pseudidiomarina woesei (assembly GCF_001418345.1). Classification (GTDB taxonomy): domain Bacteria; phylum Pseudomonadota; class Gammaproteobacteria; order Enterobacterales; family Alteromonadaceae; genus Pseudidiomarina; species Pseudidiomarina woesei. The sequence goes on along the minus strand of NZ_LIPW01000001.1, from coordinate 173,894 downwards.
AGCGTTTTTATCGGCAAGCATGGGCTTACCTCACCCTGGCTTTATTATTACGCTGGTAGGTTTCTACGGCTTGTTGTTCTTAGTGCATAAAACCGCAAATAGCGCGATGGGTTTAGTTTCAGTATTCGCCCTAACAGGCTTTATGGGTTACACCTTAGGCCCTATTCTTGGCATGATCAGCGCCATTGGGCCAGCTGGTGATCAAATCATCATGACCGCATTAGGCGGCACCGCACTTATTTTCTTTGCGTTGTCAGCGTATGTATTAACCACCAAAAAAGACATGTCGTTTTTGGGTGGCATGATGATGGCATTATTTGTTGTGTTGATTGTTGCGTTCATTGCAAATATCTTCCTGAACATGCCAGCGTTACAGCTTACCTTATCCGCTCTATTTATTTTATTCTCAGCGGGTGCCATTTTAATGCAAACCAGTTCGATTATTCACGGCGGCGAGCGTAACTATGTGTTAGCGACTGTGACGTTATATGTTTCTATCTACAATATTTTTGTTAGCTTAATTCAAATCCTGTTGGCATTTGCTGGTGGTGATGAATAACAACAGCCAACTTATGTAAGGAATTCGCGTGGCGCGACTTGTTTTAGCTTTACACGCTGCTCCGGCAGCACCCGCCCCCGCACAAAATCGCAGCCTGTTAGCGTTTAAATACGCACAGGCTGCGCTTGTTTCTGGGCACCAAATAGACATGATTTTCTTTTATGCAGACGCCGTTTTGCATGCCTCCACTAGCACTCAAACCGAACTTATAAACAACTGGTTGCAACTTTCGCAGCAGCACAATATTCCTTTAGTCATTTGTAATACGGTTGCTGAGCAACGCTATTCAATGACGACAGACACTCTGGTGCCACCGTTTCAAAATGGCGGCCTTACTGAGTTTGCGATGGCTGCTGCTGCGGCTGATCGGGTGGTGCAGCTATGAGCATGGCTATCATTCAAACAACCAGTGCGAACTCACCGCAAGCCAAGCTTGGTCAAGACATGCTGTTAGCCTTGGCAAGCTTAGATTTAAACCCACAATTAGTGCTTAGCGGCGATGGTTTGCGCTTATGGCTGCGCAGTGAAGCTAGTTCCAGCGAAGTTCAATCATTGCATAAACGTTATGCCATGCTTGAGTTATTTGACTGCCCCGCACCATGGGTGCAGGCTGAGGAACTAGCAGCCCACGGCTGGCAAACCGACGATTTTATTGCTCAAGTTGAGGTGCTTGATGCCGACAGCTGGCGCGAAAAAATCAACAGTCTTAGCAACACGCTGGTTTATTAAGGAACAAGTACGATGAATGTCGAAATTGATGCGCCGCACATACCGCAGTCCCCGTTAACAGAGCAAAGTAATCGTGTTTATTTGGTGCGAAATTGGCCTTCTAGCGAATGGCTGAAACGTTGGGTACACGCCGGCGCTACTCTTATATTCAGCGAGCAAGCGCTGCTACACCTTGTTGCCAACCCAGCCATCATCGACACCTTGCCGGTACACCCTTATGCATTGCACTCAGAAATTGAGTTGCTGAATATACAAGACCAACTTCCAGCTTCGGTTATTCAGTTAGGTGACGCGCGCTGGGTAGAGCTAACCATTGAAGCTGACCAATATATGGTGTGGGACAATGTTTGAATTAAACGGGCGCACATACGCAACCGATAAACATGAATATTTGGCAAACTTTGAAGAGTGGTCACCGGAACTAGCCGAATATATAGCAACGCTAGAAAATATCGCGCTAACCGAAGCTCACTGGGAAGTTGTCAATTTTGTGCGGGAGTTTTATAAAACCTATGACACCAGCCCTGCTATGCGCGTATTGGTAAAAGCTATTGGAAAGAGTTTGGGTGCCGACAAGGCCAATAGCATGTATTTATATAAGCTATTTCCGAAAGGCCCAGCCAAACAGGCAACGCGCATTGCGGGCTTACCCAAGCCCGCAAAGTGCATTTAAACACACCCTATTTAGCCTATTTTTTCAACGCCGCCCATATAAGGTTGCAAGGCTTTTGGAATAGTCACTGAGCCGTCAGCTTGTTGATTATTTTCAAGCAGCGCAACCAAGGTGCGCCCTACCGCAAGGCCTGAGCCGTTTAATGTATGCATTAATTCTGGCTTTTTGGCGCCTTTACGACGAAAACGCGCTTGCATGCGGCGAGCTTGGAAATCCCACATGTTTGAGCATGAGCTAATTTCACGGTATTTCTGTTGTGACGGCACCCATACTTCAAGATCATAGGTTTTCGCAGCGCCAAAGCCCATGTCACCGGTACACAACAACACTTTGCGGTATGGCAGCTCTAGCAATTGCAGAACTTTCTCGGCGTGACCGGTTAGCATTTCAAGGGTATCCATTGACGCTTCCGGCTGCACTAACCACACCAACTCAACCTTATCAAACTGGTGTTGTCGAATTAAGCCACGGGTGTCACGACCGTGAGAGCCCGCCTCGCTGCGGAAACATGGCGTGTGCGCTACATATTGAATGGGTAGCTGATGTTCGTCTGCAATTTCATCACGCCATAAATTGGTCAATGGCACTTCAGCTGTTGGAATTAACGATAATGGCACTTGATTTTCGGTTGCGCCTTTGACATGAAATAAATCTTCACCAAATTTCGGTAATTGGCCAGTGCCATATAGGGTTTCTTGATTCACCAAATATGGCACGTAGGCTTCTTCATAGCCGTGCTCGGTAGTGTGCAGATCAATCATGAACTGCGCTAATGCACGGTGCAAACGGGCTATTTGGCCTTTCAACACAACAAAGCGCGCACCCGCAAGTTTTGCACCTTGGTCAAAGTCCATTCCATTGACAATGTTCGCTGCAACATCAACGTGATCTTTAGGCTCAAAAGTAAATTCACGCGGCGTACCCCAGCGGCTAACTTCTTGATTGTCATCTTCATCGGCGCCCATGGGTACACTTTCGTCTGGCAAATTCGGTACACCAGCAATAATGTCTTGCAGTTGCGTTTGTACCTCATTTAATTCAGCTTTTGCGGCTTCAAGTTGCGCACCAAGATCATCAACGGCGGCCAACAACGGCGCAATATCTTCGCCTTTAGCTTTGGCTTGGCCAATAGATTTTGATCGGGCATTACGCTCAGCTTGTAGCGATTCAGTGCGCACCTGCAAGTCTTTGCGTTGTTGCTCAAGCGCTTCTAAACGCTCAACATCTAACAAAAAGTTACGAGCAACTTTCAGGCGCTCTGCGGTTTGTGCGAGTTCACTACGAAATAACTTAGCGTCTAACATGTGGTTCCCAATCGTTGGTTTAAATCTTTATCCATAACGCCAACAGCACTGCACCAAGGCAGCCGAAGACGTTGAGCAATGCGTATAATGTGGCTTTTAACCAGTCGCCGTGTTGTAACAGCAATACCAGGTCTAACGAAAATGTCGAAAACGTGGTAAATGCGCCTAGTACACCCACCCCTAAAAACAACCAAAGTTGCTGCTCTGCGGCGGGCGCTGCGTATTGTGCTGCGAATAGCCAAGCCAATAAAAATGAGCCTGCTATGTTAACGATTAGTGTTGCGAAAGGAAATAAATTACTAAAATTTATTAGCAATAAACCCACACCGTAACGCGCGCTTGCGCCTAACGCTCCGCCTAGTGCTACCCACAAAAAGTTAGTCATGGTTGTCTCGTTGCCAAGGGCTATTTTGGTTGTGTTGTTGTAACCAATTTAATTTGTCCAACAGCTGTTTTTCAAGGCCTCTATCACTGGGCTGATATAATTGAATGTCTTTTAGTTCATATGGCACATAACGTTCACCGGCAACAAACGCGTGTGGGTAGTCATGGGCATAGCGATAATCAATCCCGTACCCTTCTGCCTTATGCAGTTTGGTTGGCGCGTTAGTTAAATGCTTAGGTACCGGCAAATCGGGATATTCTTCGGCGAGTTGCTTAGCTTGATTAAACGCGCGATAAACCGCATTGCTTTTCGGTGCCATGGCACAAAAAATCAATGCTTGGGCGATAGCACGCTCGCCCTCTGCAGGGCCTACGCGCGTAAAGGTGTCCCAGGCGTTCAATGCTAATTGCATTGCCCGTGGGTCTGCGTTGCCAATGTCTTCAGACGCAATAGCCAAAACGCGGCGCGCAACAATCAACGGGTCACCACCGCCATGCAGAATACGCGCATACCAATATAATGCACCATCGGGTGACGAGCCACGAACCGATTTGTGTAGTGCCGAAAGCAATTCGTAATAGGCATCGCCTTGCTTATCAAACGACGCTTGGCGTTTGCCCACAGCTTCTTGCACTAGCTTCAGGTCAATACTGTCATTAGTGGCCGCATCGGCACAAATTTCTAAAAAATTAAGCGCCTTGCGTGCATCACCAGCGGCACTATGAATAAGAAACTCGAGTGCTTCAGGGCTTAGGGCTAACTGGCGCTCCCCTAACCCTCGTTCTCGGTCGGTTAACGCTTGGGTAATTACGTGGTTAATTTCTTCGTCGGCAAGCAGCTGTAAACGATATACACGCGTACGCGACAGTAACGCGTTATTTAATTCAAACGCGGGGTTTTCGGTGGTTGCTCCAACAAAAATAATGGTGCCGTCTTCTATGTGAGGCAAAAACGCATCTTGTTGGCTTTTGTTAAAGCGGTGTACTTCGTCAACAAACAAAACTGTGCGCTTTTGCTGCACGTTTGCACGCTGTTTCGCGGTTTCAATAGCGGCCCGTATATCCTTAACACCCGCGGTGACGGCACTAATACGGTCAAGTTCAGCCGAGCCACTTAACGCGACTAACTCTGCTAAGGTTGTTTTACCAGTTCCGGGCGGGCCCCACAGAATCATGGAATGCAAAAGCCCCCGGCTTATTGCCTCATACAAGGGCTTACCAGGGGCTAGAATATGTTGTTGGCCGATATATTCAGACAACTGCCGCGGCCGCATTTTGGCGGCCAATGGTCGAAAGTCTGGCGCGAACGCTAATTCGCCATTAGCGCTGGTCATCCACATCAACTCCGTCGGGTATCTCAAACTGGAACAATGATTCACTGAGCGCCTGATTTAGCACCACGTTTTCTAAATTAATGGTACTAATTTGACCTTGCCCATCGTCCAGAATTATACGCGTAATGGCTGCGTCAACGCCGTCTTCGGCAAAAACCAGCTGTAAACTTTGAGAACTATCAGCATTAGGCTTAGGTTGCAAAGCAAAGCTATTACCCTCTGCTTTAACGTCATACTGTTGCCAAGCCCCACTTTCTCCGTCTAAAAGCAAGAGTAATGGGCTTTGTGAAACGGCATTAGTTTGGTCATACACCGTAACTTGTTCTACAAATGGGTTGTAGTACCACAAGTTTTCGCCGTCAGCGATCATTAGCGTTTCGTCAGGCGCATCGGTCTGCCAATGCAATAAATTCGGGCGAGATAACGCCATATTACCGTGTAACTGCTGCACTAATTCGCCGTTTATGTCGGTTACCTGTTGGCTAAAATCAGCTCTCAAAGTTGTGAGGTCGTGCAACCGTTTCAATAATGCTTGACGATCCGCTTCGGTGGCCCCAACCGGCGCACTTGCCAAATAAATAGTTGTGCAAGCTGCCGTGGCAGCAATGTATTTCAATAACTTCATAATGATTTATCCATTACAACTTAGGTTAATCACGCGGTGCACGCGGCGCTATAACTTCCCGCTGACCATTATTGCCTGCACTACTAACGACACCACTTGCTTCCATTTGTTCCACAATACGGGCCGCGCGGTTATAACCAATTCTAAATTTGCGCTGTACACTCGACACGGAGACCCGGCGCGTTTCTGTTACAAAGGCGACGGCCTCATCATATAACGGGTCGCTTTCTTCATCACCTAGGTCAAGCTGCTCGCCAGGTAACAAATTATCTTCGTCTAGGCTGCCATTAAGTATTTCGTCCAAGTAATTGGGTTTACCACGTTTTTTCCAATCGGCAACCACTGCGTGAACTTCATGGTCGTCCACAAATGCACCGTGCACACGCGTTGGAACACCGCTACCTGGAGGTAAATAAAGCATGTCGCCCTGCCCCAACAATTGATCGGCTCCGGGTTGGTCTAAAATGGTGCGTGAATCAATTTTTGACTGCACTTGAAAAGCAATACGCGTTGGAATATTTGCTTTTATTAATCCGGTAATAACGTCTACCGACGGGCGCTGTGTTGCCAAAATTAAATGAATACCAGCGGCACGTGCCTTTTGTGCAATTCGTGCAATAAGTTCTTCAACTTTTTTACCGACAATCATCATCATGTCGGCAAATTCATCTATAACCACCACTATACTTGGCAGTTTTTCTAAATAAGGTGGCAACTCGTCCATTGAATCGCCTGGCTTCCAAATTGGGTCACGTAGCGGTTCGCCAGCTTCAATGGCGTCCAACACTTTTTGGTTATAGCCTTTAAGGTTACGCACCCCAAGCGCTGACATGAGTTTATAGCGGCGCTCCATTTCGCCAACGCACCAACGTAACGCATTAGCGGCATCTTTCATGTCGGTAACTACTTCGGTGAGCAAATGTGGAATACCTTCATAAACCGAAAGCTCAAGCATTTTGGGGTCGATCATAATGAGCCGCACGTCTTCTGGAGAACTCTTGTAAAGCAAGCTCAAAATCATTACGTTCACACCAACCGACTTACCTGAGCCAGTTGTACCGGCCACCAACAAGTGTGGCATTTTGGCCAAGTCGACCACCACAGGTGCGCCAGAAATACCTTTACCGAGAACCATGGTTAACGGGGCAGCACTTTGCTGGAAAGCGTCGCAGGCTATCACTTCGCTAAAGAATACAGTTTCGCGGCTTTTATTGGGTAACTCTAAACCCACGTAAGACTTGCCGGGAATTACTTCCACCACGCGCACTGAAATAGCGCTTAATGAGCGCGCGATGTCTTTATCTAAATTAGAAATTTTTGATACTTTTACGCCCGGCGCTAAATCAAGCTCAAAGCGCGTAATAACTGGGCCGGGCTGTACGTTGGCCACTTTAACTTCAACGCCAAAGTCTTGCAGCACAGCTTCAACTGTTTGGCTAACTTGAGCCAATTCTTCAGGCGTTAACGGATTGCCGGTTTTGCTTGGTTTATCTAGCAATTCAATTGACGGTAGCGGGTCACCACTGAGAGAATTACCGCTGCCGTTTGCTTCAGCGCTTGTTGAAACCTTCTCCACAACAGTATCTTCCGCTTCATTTTCTGTTTCGAGCCTGTCGGCATCAGTGCTTGAAGCCTTGTTCGCGACTGACTTGCGCGCTGGTTTAGGTGCAAAGCGTGCATGCTCGTCGGGCTTTTCAATGGCGTCGTCATCATCATCGTCGACCGCACTAATTGCAAGATCGAGATCAAGTTCGGGCTCTTGGCGTATTTGCGTTGCCGGTAACGTTTTATGGCTAGGTGCTAACGCTGGCTTTCTATCTTCTTTTACTGCTTTTGGAACGCGCTCTTTGCGTGGACGATCTTTTATCCAATGCACTAAACGCTGGCTATTTTTAATCAAGCCTAAAGTACCGGCAATAGTGACCTCACCCAATTTATCAGCCAACAAAATCCACGAAATGCCGGTAACCAACGTCAAACCTGTGCATAAAAAGGTGAGCAACAATAAAGTGGTGCCAATGACATTAAAATACGGTAATAACGACAAACTTATCACATCGCCCACTACCCCACCGGCAGAAAACGAGTAAATATTACTGAAGTTTAAAGAAGCTAAAGCAGAAGCACCTATTAGCGTGAGTACCAAACCGATTAAACGCAAACCAACGGCTAAATAATCCAACTCAAGTAATCGATGCGGTTGGCGAAACATCACATAGCCCAAAGCGGCAAGACCAAAAGGCAATAAATAGGCAACAAAACCAAACGCAAACAGCAAGGCATCAGCAAACCACGCACCAATGGCGCCGGCGGCATTATGTATAGTGCCCTCGTAGCCTGTTTGTGACCAACTTGGGTCGGCTGGGTTAAAGCTGGCGAGCGCTAAAAACAAAAATATCGCAAAAGCGCCGCACAGTATCAGGCCAACCTCAAGTACGCGTTGGACACCGCTCATGTAAAACTCCGGAGACCTAGATGATGTGCCATGGTTGATTTATTCCCTATTGTCGTTCTTATGTTCTATTTGTTGTTATTGTAGCGCGCCTTCATGGCTTATTCAGCTATTTATACCATGCTTTTCTTAACCTTTAATCAATACTTTATTGTCGTCTTTAATTTCTTCCATCACCACATAGGTGCGTGACTCGTTAACGCCCGGCATAGTCAAGATGGTTTCGCCTAACAACTTACGATACGAAGGCATATCTGGCACGCGAGCTTTAATGAGAAAGTCAAAATCACCAGCAACCAAATGACATTCCAATATTTCAGGAGTTTCACGCACTGCATCGCTAAATTCAGCGAATGCGTCGGGCGAGGTGCGGGTTAGTGTAATTTCGACGAACACCATAAGGTTGGCGCCCAATTTAGCAGGGTTAATTCGGGCGTGATAACCGTCAAGTACACCTTCACGTTCAAGCTTACGCACGCGCTCATTACAAGCGGTTGGACTTAGCCCGACACGTTGCGCAAGGTTGACGTTACTTATGCGCCCATCATCTTGCAAAATTCTCAAGATCTTTCGGTCTAGGCGGTCAATAGTTATTTCCACCGGTTCTTCAGGTTCAAACATACTTTTTCTCTGTTTAGGTATTATAAAACCTATTTATACGCTATAAAAAGGCTAAAAAAAAGCACGAAACACACCGTGGTTATCATCTATAATGCCGCCGTTTATTTCATACAAGTCATTATTCAACGACAAATACAGAATTGGAGAAGCACAACCATGCTGATTGGTGTACCTAAAGAAATTAAAAACCATGAGTACCGCATTGGTCTTACCCCTGCCGCAGTGCGTGAATATGTTGCACACGGCCATCAGGTAATGGTTGAACAAAATGGTGGCTTAGCCATTGGCTTCACCAATGAAGATTATGAGCAAGCCGGCGCAACTATTATTGCCGACGCCAAAGAAATCTTTGCCAAAGCCGAAATGATCATCAAAGTAAAAGAGCCTCAGCCACACGAGTGCGAGCAATTGCGTGAAGGTCAAATTCTTTATACTTACTTGCATTTAGCGCCAGACCCAGTGCAAACCGAGCTGTTAGCAAAAGCCGGTGTTACCGCCATTGCTTATGAAACAGTAACTGATCGCAATGGTGGTTTACCATTGCTAGCGCCAATGAGCGAAGTTGCGGGCCGTATGTCTATTCAAGCTGGTGCGCACCATTTAGAAAAAGCTAATGGTGGTAGTGGCACCCTGTTAGGCGGTGTGCCTGGCGTAGCTCCAGCTAAGGTATTGGTTATTGGTGGTGGTGTTGTTGGTACCCAAGCGGCCAAAATGGCTGTTGGTATGGGCGCTGATGTAACTATTCTAGACCGTTCTTTACCGCGTTTGCGTCAACTTGACGATATTTTCGCGGGCCGTGTAAAAACAATCTACTCTACTGTCGATGCAATTGATGTGTTCTCGCGTGAAGCCGATTTAGTGATTGGCGCGGTACTTATTCCAGGCGCAGCAGCACCTAAATTGCTAACTCGCGAACATTTACAAAACATGAAGCCAGGTTCAGTGGTTGTTGACGTTGCAATTGACCAAGGCGGCTGCTTTGAAACGTCAAAAGCAACCACCCATCAAGACCCAACTTATGTGGTTGAAGACGTAATACACTATTGTGTTGCTAACATGCCAGGCGGTGTTGCGCGCACCTCAACGATTGCACTGAACAACGCCACCCTGCCATTTGGTTTGGCGCTGGCTAATAAAGGTTTAAAAGCCATGGCTGACGATCCACACCTACTGAATGGCTTGAACATGCACAAAGGTAAAATTACCTACAAAGCAGTGCATGACGACTTAGGCGCGCAATTAGGTCTTGACTATTTAGACCCAGCCGAAGCTGTAAAAGCGTAAGCGTGCTTAAACCTAACTTGCGATGCAACTAGGCTGTTAGGCAAGCTTGACAAGACCCGCGTCGGATTTCCTGCGCGGGTCTCTTGTTTCATAGGCTTGGAATCCCTACAATCGACCCCATGCTAGTGATAACAAATTAAAATATACGGAGTACATTTCTTATGGCAGACGCCAAACATTGCCGCCTACTTATTCTTGGGTCAGGCCCGGCTGGTTATACCGCCGCAGTTTACGCCGCTCGTGCGAATCTCAACCCAGTGTTAGTAACCGGTATGCAGCAAGGTGGGCAATTAACCACAACAACGGAAGTTGAAAATTGGCCTGGTGATCCAGAGGACTTAACTGGCCCAGACTTAATGGTTCGCATGCAACAACATGCCGAAAAATTTAATACCGAAATGGTGTTTGATCACATCAACCGCGTAGATTTCAGCGCGAAACCATTAAAACTATTTGGCGACTCTGGCGAATACACTGCAGACGCCGTTATTATTGCCACCGGCGCTTCAGCCAAATATTTAGGCTTAGACTCAGAGCAAGCGTTTATGGGTCGTGGTGTGTCAGCGTGTGCAACCTGTGATGGTTTCTTTTATCGCAATCAAAAAGTTGCCGTTGTTGGTGGTGGTAATACTGCGGTTGAAGAAGCGCTCTACTTAGCCAATATCGCCAGCGAAGTTCACGTGATTCATCGTCGCGATACCTTCCGCGCAGAAAAAATTTTGGTCGACCGTTTAATGGACAAGGCCAATAATGGCAACGTTACTTTGCACCTCAATAAAACGCTTGATGAGGTACTTGGCGATGACTCAGGCGTAACTGGCGTGCGTATGAAAGACACTCAAGACGGCAGCCTAAGTGACCTTGACGTTATGGGCTGCTTTATTGCTATTGGTCACCAGCCAAATACTGGAATTTTTGCTGACCAACTCGAAATGCACGACGGCTACATTGTGGTGAAATCAGGCTTGCACGGCAACGCCACAGCAACTAGCGTACCTGGGGTATTTGCGGCCGGCGACGTGATGGATCATATCTATCGCCAAGCAATTACCTCTGCCGGCACCGGTTGTATGGCTGCTTTAGATGCTGAGCGCTATTTAGACGGCTTAACCAAAGCCTAAACGTTGAGCTAGTGACGTTTTAGCAGGAGGAACTGGTGTTTCAGCTTAGTGCAGCCGCACATCAGTTTCCTTCTGTTCAGCTCGCCCTTAGCGAACCTAATGGCTTATTGGCCTTTGGTGGCGATTTATCCGTCGAACGCCTGATTGCAGCCTACGAACGTGGTATTTTTCCTTGGTATGCCGAGCAAGACCCTATTTTGTGGTGGAGCCCTAATCCACGCACCATCATAACCCCGCAAAGCTTACATGTAAGTCGCTCAATGCGACGCCTTCTGCGTAAAAGCAACCTTGAAGTTACTTTAAATCATGCATTTAGCGATGTCATAAACGCCTGTGCCAACGTCCACGAAGCGGCGGGTCGTGGCGTTTGGATTCATCCTGAAATGATTTCAGCATATTTACAGTTGCATGAACACGGCCGCGCTCACTCTGTCGAGGTTTGGCAAGAAAAGAAACTAGTAGGTGGAATGTACGGTGTTAGTGTGGGCCATGTATTTTGTGCCGAAAGCATGTTTCATACTGTTACCAATGCCAGCAAAATCGCTTTGATTACCTTCGCTCAGCATTTTTTTAGCGCCGGTGGCCGATGTATAGACGTGCAGATTAGTAATTCGCACACCGAAACTCTTGGCGCTCATAACATAGCTCGTGAACAGTATTTGCGCTTCTTGAACCCATCATCAAGCCGGTTTTGTTCAGATTTTTGGACAGTTCGCAGGTTAAAAGCCCCGATTAACGAATGTATAAGTGGCATTTGTCGGTAAAAACCGCTAAAATTCTGGCCACTTTTCGTAGCATCACATGAATTATCGAGGATTTGAATGGCAAAAGAAGACAGCATTGAAATGCAAGGTACGGTTCTAGATACCTTACCAAACACAATGTTTCGCGTAGAACTAGAAAACGGTCACGTGGTGACTGCACACATTTCTGGCAAAATGCGCAAACACTACATTCGCATTTTAACCGGCGACACCGTCACGGTTCAGCTTACTCCATACGACCTAACGAAAGGCCGTATCGTCTTCCGCGCTCGTTAATACGTGTTCGCTTGCAGTTCAACAGCCTAGTCGGCTGTTGAACCGCGCGCTTCACGCTCTTCAATTGCTAAGTTTAGCTCACCTTTAACGACACTAACTCGCACGGCACCGCCCTGCGCAAGTTTACCAAACAGAATTTCGTTGGCTAACGGCTTTTTCAGGTGCTCTTGAATAACCCGGGCCATGGGTCGAGCGCCCATGGTTTTGTCGTAGCCTTTTTCTGCCAGCCATTTTACAGCAGCAGGATCAAGTTCAAGCGACACATGTTTTTTATCTAACTGCGCTTGTAGTTCACACACAAATTTATCCACCACTTGCTCTATCACGTTTTGGTTTAAGTGATTAAACCAAACAATGCTATCAAGCCGGTTTCTAAACTCAGGTGAAAATGTTCGGTTAATTTCCACCATTGCGTCTGGCGCATGATCTTGTTGTTGGAAACCAATCGACTGCCGCACGGTTTCCTGCACCCCAGCGTTGGTTGTCATAACCAAAATAACGTTGCGAAAATCTGCTTTACGGCCATTGTTGTCGGTTAACGTGCCGTGGTCCATCACCTGCAACAAAATATTGTAAATATCGCTATGCGCTTTTTCTATTTCGTCAAGCAGCAGTACACAATGCGGATGCTTAATAATGGCATCGGTTAATAAGCCGCCTTGATCAAAACCAACATAACCCGGTGGCGCACCAATTAAACGGCTAACCGCATGGCGTTCCATATATTCCGACATGTCAAACCGCTGAAACTCAATACCTAGGGCTTTTGCTAACTGTTGCGTAATTTCTGTTTTACCTACCCCAGTTGGGCCTGCAAAAAGAAACGAGCCAATAGGTTTTTGTTCGGCACCTAAGCCCGAGCGCGACAATCGAATTGCGGAAGTGAGCTGTTCAATGGCTTGATCTTGCCCAAACACCACTAATTTCAAATTACGATCAAGGTTTTTTAACAGCTGTTGGTCGGTACGTGATACCGACTGTTCAGGAATTCGCGCCATTTTAGCGATAATGCTTTCAATGTCTTGCGCGCCAATCGTTTTCTTGCGACGCGATGGCGGCAGCAAGCGTTGGCTAGCACCGGCTTCGTCAAGAACATCAATCGCTTTGTCTGGCAAATGACGCTCATTAATGTAACGCGCCGATAACTCTGCGGCAGCACGAATGGCTGGTTGCGTATATCGAATACCGTGATGCGCTTCGTATCGTTCTTTTAAGCCTTGTAAAATTCGAGTTGTGTCGTCAACCGAAGGCTCTAAAACATCTATCTTTTGAAAGCGGCGCACTAATGCACGGTCTTTTTCGAATATATTCTTAAATTCAGCATAAGTGGTTGAGCCAATGCATTTAAGCTCACCGCTACTTAACAATGGTTTCAGTAAATTTGAGGCATCTAACACCCCACCACTGGCCGCGCCTGCCCCAATAATGGTGTGAATTTCATCGATAAACAGAATAGCGTCCGGTTGATCAGCTAACTCTTTTAATAGTTGTTTGAAACGCTTCTCAAAGTCACCGCGATACTTGGTTCCAGCTAACAAGCCACCCATGTCTAACGAATAAATAACCGCATTGCTGATAACCTCAGGTACCTCGTCGTTAACAATACGATACGCCAAACCTTCGGCGATAGCAGTTTTACCAACTCCCGCTTCCCCAACTAATAATGGGTTGTTTTTGCGCCGACGGCACAGCACCTGTATACAACGTTCAAGCTCGTCGTCACGGCCAATGAGTGGATCGATACGCCCATCTCGCGCGCGCGCATTCAAGTTACTACAAAAACGTTTTAGAAAGCTTTGTTGCTCTTCAGCTTGGCTTTCCATATTATCTGCGTCGGAAGACTCTTGCTGCGGGTTTTCATCATCAATTTTAGATAACCCATGCGACAAGTAATGCACCACATCAAGCCGTGTAATATCGTGTTTATTGAGTAAATACACCGCATGCGACTCTTGTTCACCAAATATGGCCACCAACACATTGGCACCGGTTACCTCGCTATTGCCAGACGACTGCACGTGAAATACAGCGCGTTGCAGCACACGCTGAAAACCTAAGGTTGGCTGCGTGTCGGTATCGCTACTTTCATCATCAAAACTCGGTGTGCTGCGTTCAACGTAACTTAAGAGTTCTTGTTTTAAGTGAGTAAACTCAAGCCCACAAGCCCGCAGCGCCTGTGACGCCTCCGGGTTATCTAATAAAGCTAATAACAGATGCTCGACAGTCATCAGCTCATGACGACGGTCGCGCGCAATGCGAAAAGCATCATTTAACGTAATTTCTAGCGCTTTATTTAACATGAGTTACTCCTTTTAGGCCAACCAGCGTACCGCGCACAAACATTAGGCTTTTTCCATGGAACATAACAGCGGATGTTGATGTTCCCGTGCATACTGGTTCACTTGCACTACTTTGGTTTCTGCTATTTCGGCAGAGTAGACGCCACAAATTGCGCGCCCTTTATAATGAATGGTAAGCATAGTGTCCGTTGCCCGCTCTTGGTCCATTCGAAAAAACTTAATGAGTACTTCCACCACAAAATCCATGGGCGTGTAATCATCATTATTTAATATCACCTTATACATGGGTGGTGGCTGCAGCTTACTTTTATCAGCTACCTGTTCATCATGAACTTGGTGATGGCGTGTCATACCCATGACGCCCCTTAACTTATATATAGTCGGTTATTAAACAATTGGCTTAATAAAATTTTAAGATTGATGCAAAAGTTCAGACTAAATAATCAATTTGTTCAGAAATCACACAAAAAACGCCTTGACTATCACTCAAACTCACCTAGAGTAAAACATGGTGTTAACAAAGCAGTTTTTCAACGCTTATGTTGGCAACCATTCTAACAATAACTAAATTTTAAATGCAGAATAAAGGAAGTAGAAGTATGGCAACCGGTAAAGTGAAATGGTTCAATAACTCAAAAGGTTTTGGCTTTATCGAGGCGGAAGATCGCGAAGGCGATATTTTTGCACATTACTCAACTATTGAAATGGAAGGCTATCGTACCTTGAAAGCTGGACAAGACGTTGAGTTTCAACTCGAAGAAGGTCCTAAAGGGTTGCACGCAACCAACATTACTCCGGTGCAAGGTAAGTAAATACCCCATCGCACCAAATTAACAAAAACGCCGGCTTGCCGGCGTTTTTTGTTCTCATTCACTCAGCTATCAATGCCAAAGTAACGGCGCAACTGCTCTCGTAAATTCGGTGGTGTGCCGTGTACGGTCAGCTTATCGGTATTAGGGTCGTACTCTATGCGGCTTCCTAATAGCTCTTGGTCAAAACCAAGGCTTAAACCACCGCCCTGCCCCTGAAACTTAACCAACTTACGAAGTGTTGTTCTATCTGCGCGAATTTCCTCTGGCAATGGTTGCTCTTGGCTGGCAGTGAAGTCTGCGAAACTACGTTCGGTTGGCACCGACTCTCGGAGTTGTTCTGACAAGTCTTTCACACGTACCGGCTCGTTGTTTTGCCAAGACGTGTCGCAAATGTCGTACACCGATTTACGCAATGCGTTAGCTTGTTCGGTGGGAAGCGCTGCGTCCTTCACATAACTGTGCAAGCTTTCAACCAACTGTTGAGACTGCTTTTTGGCATTCAAGCCTTCAGCACAGCCAAGAAAGTCTAAAAAGAAATCTGAAACTTTACGGCCAACACGTCCTTTAATAAATGAAATATAGGTGGCCGAGTCAGGCTCTTCCTTCCACTCGGTAAGGTTAATTGTTGCAGCTAGCTGAACCTTATTTATATCTAGTTGAGAAGAACGATCTACTGAAAGGTCTGGCGCAATAGTAACTCCGTCTTTGCTAGGCAAAAAAGCTACAACTAAAAAGTCTTGGCCGCGTTCCGTGTAGCTGGCAATGACAAGAAAACCAGGTTCTAAAATGCCGTAATGCTGTAACTGTTGGTGCAAAATTTTTGCCGATTGCTGTGAAAACTCGACAAACTCTTCTTGTCCAGCACGCCATGCATCAAGTTTAGCGGGGAATTCACTCATTTGATGTTGCTCGGCATCATCAACCTCAGCATCAATAAAGCGCGCATACCCTTTGCTTGGTTTGGCGTTATAAACCTCGGTTAATTCATTTAATAACAAGCTTACTTCGTCATTAATCGCTAAGGTTTCTGGCGCAACGCGTAAGCCAATTTGCCCGTCGTTGGTATAAAACTGATGGATAATGCTATGTTTCACATCGGCTTGCATGGTATCTCGGTGTCCTTGTTTATTCCCTGTGGTACTATAGCGGCAAGTTTAACATGTTGAGAGTAAAAACGATGCCGATTGTTTCTAAGTATGACGTTGAAACCCAACAGCAATTATTAGAAGCTGTACTAAATGTATTAGAAGAACACCAAACACCCGCCGATTTGGCCTTGATGACTTTAGGGAATGCGGTGTCAAATGTGATTTCAGCGCGTTATAAACCAGAAGATGCTTACAAGGTCGCTGAACAATTTGGTAAAGTGCTGCTACAATCGATGGCAAAACAAGCATAAAGGTAATACTGGCCCATGAATAAACGTAAGCAGCGCCGCGACAAAATAGCCCGTCTTATTAGCTGGGGGCACTGGTTTACGTTTTTCAATATTTTGCTGGTGCTTGCTATTGGTACACTCTATATCGAAGCAAGTGAAATGCCAGAAACGGCTTTAGGCGTGTTGTATTTAATCGTTAATTGGCTTGGGCATTTTGCTTTTTTGCCGTTTATTACCTTTATTATTTTATTATTTCCGTTTTGCCTACTTATTCCTTACACCCGTATTTTGCGGGGCATCGCCACTTTAGTTGCCTCATTGGGGTTAATCGCATTAGTTGCCGATGCCTTGTTCTACCGCAATTATGGTTACCATTTAAATACTTATTCGTTATCGCAGTTAGCCACCGATGCCGAGTCTATTTTTGCCGGTGCTAGCTTTCTTATTTTACTGGGTATGTTGCTCATATTTGTCGTGCTACTTGTATTTGAGTTAGCGCTGGCCAACATTGCTTGGAAACGTCTTGATAAACTGCGCGAGAAACATTGGGGTGCCTCGTTTGGTGCGGTTTTCGTGTTGTGCTTTTTAAGTAGCCACAGCATTCATGTTTGGGCTGACGCGGTGTTTTATACACCAATCACCAAGCAAGACGATATGTTTCCGCTAAGTTATCCAACCACAGCAAAAACCCTAATGAGCAAGCATGGGTTATTGGTCGAGCAGCGCCACGAAGCAACGCAGCAACTCATTCGTAGCGGTACATCCATTCAATTGCATTACCCAACCCGTGAGTTGCAATGCGCGCGTGTGCCAGAAGCTCCGAATACCCTTGTTGTGGCCATTCAGTCGTTGAATGCTGACGGTTTACAAAACTTACAAGGCGCAGTACCTGAGCTCGCCCGTTTTAATTCAACGGTTATTGGTCATCCCGATACTGACAGCGGCATGTTTGAGCTTATTTATGCGCTGCCTGACCTCTATGAAACGCCGATCAATCATGCCAATAAACTCCCTGTCTATTTGTCTACTTTGCTTGATTATCGTGTTGACGTCACAGTAAACAACCTGTCCGAACAGGTGACCTTGCCGCGTGCGTTTGACGCGTTTCCTGGCTTTAATCTAACCCAGCCAAATGCAATTTTAGGTATTGCAGTGGCTGATCAGGTAACCCCTGAAATCATCGCCATAATTAAAAATCATTTACAACGTAAAGCCCGTATTTTCGTTGTTGGGGTTTCACCTACGGCCACAGGCACACAAGAGCCCTTTGCCCCACAAGCCATGCAGGTCGCATTATTACACTCCCCTAACGTGCAGCTTAAAGCACAACCTATGGTAATGCTGACGGATATTATGCCAACAGTGCTCGGTAGCTATATGAGTTGCGTAGACAACGCCAAAGCTTATGCTATTGGGTTAGATTTACAAAACGATGAGCAAAACTTACCGTTACTCACTAGTTTTGGACAGAAATTAGTTGTTTATGACGAAGAAATGACATCAATCATCAATGCCGATGCGAGCATACGTACGTTTAGCAACGACGACTTAAAACTTCTTCCAGGAGTGTCACCGGCGACACCTGTTTTAGTTGACGGAATTCGTAAATTAAAGAGGTTCAGTGGTGAGCAAACCGAGTAGATGTCTAATTAATCAGCAGTTAAACGTCTAGCTCTTGCCTATTTGCGATTATTCAGTAATATAGCGGGCTCGGTCGGCGTGTAGCGCAGCTTGGTAGCGCACTGTCATGGGGTGTCAGGGGTCGCTGGTTCAAATCCAGTCACGCCGACCAATTTTATTCCTTCGGCGCAATCTGATAGCGTTGTCGCCCATTCTGCTTAGCAACATACATTGCATTATCCGCAGCACTTAATAATGCCGTCGCTGTAAGCCCATTGCCTGGGTAAAATGCAATACCTATTGAAGCACCAACTTGTACCGTAATCTCACCAATTCTAAACGGCTTTTGTAACGCTATAAGTAATTTGTCGGCAATTGCACCAGCATCATCTCGGTGCTTAATTTGATTAATGATCACCACAAACTCATCACCACCTAAACGTCCAATAACATCGTTTGCGCGCAGCGCCTCTTTCACGCGTGGCCCAATGGCTTGCAGTAAAGCATCACCAACAGCGTGGCCATAGGTGTCATTAACCGGTTTGAATTTATCAAGATCAATAAAAAGCACAGCAAAATCGTGGGTGTGATCGGCCGTAGCTTTCTCTATAGCTTCTTTCAGTAGATGTTCAATGGCAAAGCGATTCGGCAAGTGCGTTAGTGCATCTGTCATCGCTAAAGTTTCAATACGTTTCTGTGCTGTTTTCTCAGATGATATGTCATTAAAAATATGAATCAGCTGGGTTGCTATACCCTCACTATTGCGTACCGGCGAAATGGTCTGTAAGGCGGGGAACTTTGACCCAGTTGGACGCACGTACCACACTTCCCCCTGCCAGCTTTCATGCTGCCGAATATGCCGCGTTACGTCTTCGCGCATTGCAGTAGTCACTTTTTCATGATCAACAAAGTTTAGTAGGCTTTTGCTTTTTAAATGGGCAACATCGGTATCAAACAATCGTGCCACAGCGCTATTCGCGCGAATAATGGTTAGTTTGGCGTCGGTAATCACGATTGCTTCATGGGTTTTCTCAAACACAGTATTCGCAAGCACTAATTTATTGTTCGAATCTTTAAGCTGCATGGTACGTTCAATTTGTACTCTAATAATTGGCTGCAGCCATTGCCGAATCAAATATGCTCCCACTAATGCAGAGAATAGAATGCCGCCTAAAATCCACAGTAAACCTGACTGCAAACCATAGGCTAATGTTTGATTAGGCGTTGTAACTATTAGGCCCCATTGTGAATCTCGAAAAGGAACGAAATAATGACTTAGTCCTTCATCTGAATTTGACTGCGCATGAAAAACAAATGCCTGATCACCGTAACCTGCTAACGCAAGCATCTGCGGTTCTGTTAAACGGTCATGTTCAAGTGCTTGGGTATGCGGATTAAACTTTAAATAAACACGATCACGGGTGTTCACCAGCTGAAATTCGGTTTCTGGCCCAAACTGATTCAAATTGCGAAGAATTCCTTGTATCGCAAAACTATTAAACAGCAAAATATCCACACCAATAATTGCCTGATGTTCATCATCATAAACCGGTGATGTTGCCGAAATATAAATCGCGGTTTCGGAACTAGTATTGGATTCATCAACAGTGGTATGAGCAACATAGTAGATAGGCTTCCCTGCTAGTTCGGAAAGCGAAATGTCAGTGGGTAGCTCGTTATTATCCGCCGGGCCGGGATACTTAGAAATTAACTGCAACTTGCTATCTAGACGATACCCCATAATAAGCTCTGGAATAAGTCGCGATGCATCTTCTAGACGCGACTGCGAGTCATGAGTTAGCTGCGATTTGGTTATATTTCCAAGATAGTACTGATAAAGTTGCTGACGAATATGTGAGCGACTCGAAAACTGTGCGGCAATTGATGAATAATGCTCAAGTTGCTGTTGTACGGCGATGGCTTGCGCGTTCGCATAAGCTAACGCTAGATTATTTGTTGATTTTTCAACATAAAAATAAAGTGGTACTAAAGTGCTTAAACTGGCAATGACTCCTGTTAATAAAATACCGATAACAACGCGACGAGTCAGTTGATTAAATGAACGCGGTATTTTGGCCTGCCCTTTTGCCATGACTTGGCATCCTTGTAGTCATCACCTACTGTGACACATTTAGTATAACGCCAACCAATGAATTAAAAACGCCTCTTTGTGGGTACTGCTTAATCCCCTCGGTTAGCCCTGTTGCCAAAAGCCGCGGCACAGCTCAGTAATGTCATGAACACACAGCTGACGATCGTTATCACGAATAAAGCTGCGCTGGCTCAAGCTTGACCATTGTGGGTTGCGTCGTGCCACTTTTAACCGTGTTGATAACGCACGCAAGAACTGATCGCGCAATTTGGTCGACTGCGTTACTAACAGCAACTGCTGAGAACCGTGGCCTCGGGTTGCCAGTTGTTGCAGCAAATTCATTTGACGCAGCGTCAGCAACTTAATGATTTCGTCATCAACTATTAATTCGCGTTCGCCCCGCATGTGGCTTAATACTTTTTTACCATAATGAGTCCAGCCTTGCCATAAGCCGCCTATCGCTGCACCAAGTGCGGTTCCCGCGCCCAAACTTGCGCCACCCACCATCAAATCAAGGCCAGCACCAACAGCAGCACCACTGCCTACACCTACGCTAGTTTTAATACCAAAGTTTTTTAGTGTTTCACTCTCGAACAAATCATCTTTGTAATCGCCATCGCTTAAGCGTAGTTGCTGCAAACGCACGTGCTCAATTCGAAAGGCATACAGCGCTAGCATCTCGGTAACACAGTTGCGCTCGCGCCGCTTTACTAACTGCTGCATGTTATCAATAAGCACGCGCAATGGTTTTTCGGTTATTTGTGCAGGAACATTTTCTGAATAAGCAGCAACGTCAACTAATAACTCGGCAATTTGGGTTAGACCGGTATTTAAACGGTGCTCACGCTGTTGCTGACGATAGTCTGCGAGTTGTTGTAATTGTTCATGGAACCCCGGAACAATCGCCCCTAGTCGGCTGAATAATATCGACTCACCACCTTCGGGAGGGCTTACTGCGTCGAATTCAATATACGCATGTAAGTTCACTTTAGTGAGAGCCAGTTTCCACTGGTTCATGTTATTGGGCTTTTGCCCGGTAAAATTAAGCACCGGCAAAATTGGCTTGCCGCAGCGCGCTAATACGCTCAGTTCATCCTGGTATTTAGGAAGCACCGGATCGCGCACGTCAATCACATACAGCGCAGCGTGACACTTCAATAGTTGGCGCAGTACTTTGGATTCTTGCTCAAACTCACTCGCCGCAATTTTGGTGTTCAAAAAGTGACGTACTTGCGCAGGGCCGTCATGGCGAAAACTTGATTCACTGTGTACCAAATGATCAAATAAATCAGATCCGGCCTCTAAGCCTGGAGTATCAAATAATCGCATCAATACATGCCCGTTGGCATCCACATCAATGCTCGTTACTTCGCGCGTTGTGCTTGGCCGTGAGTCTACTTCACCAAATTGGCTGTCGTGCAATAAGGTGCGCATTAATGACGTTTTGCCAGTGTTTGTATGCCCGACAACCGCGAGCATCAATGCATTACTTAATTCCATATGATGCCCTCCTCGGTTAAGCCTTTCTGCCAGTGACCAATGCGCTCGTCATCAGGGTTTTCACTAATAACAAGCTGTACTTCAACATGAGTACAATATTGTTGTAACCGCTGAATAAAACGCAGCGCAGCGCGATCTGGGGTTAATTGCGCATTCACACGTACCACAAGCGTCGCCACCGGAGCATCGTCAAGCCGTTGTAGTATGCGCTGGCGGTCATCGCTACGCGCAATAACGCCGCCATACCAGGTTTCATTTTGATGCCGTTGTAACCAGTTTTGATCATGTTCGTGGTCAAGGCTTATAACTAACTCACCCTGGCCTGGCTTTGGCTCACGGGTTTGCCAGTCATCCATTCCTGCCACGTCACTGTCGGCATCAATTAATTCAGTCGCCGCAGAAGTGGTTAGTTTGCGTATAACCGGGGCATAACCAGGTAGCGTTAAGTCAATTCTCATGGCCGCCACGCGACGTAATACCAGCAATAATGAGCCAAATAACGCAACTGCACGCCAAGCCACACCGTAAACAACAATGCAGGCCAGTAACCAACGCCCTGCATTCAATTGTTCGCTGGCTGCCGGGTTATCCCACATAGCCGCCACAGAAGGCGCATCTACGCCGAATAATGACGGAATAAAGTTAAGCACACTAACCCACACCTGAAGGCTGTCGGCGGGCCAGATTGTGGTCGCCCAGGTAAAGGTATATGCACTTGTGCTTAAATGAAAAAACAACACAAACCAAACCATCAACATAAACAATGTCCAATAACCATGCGTTAATACGGCACCAGCTGGCTTGGTTAATCGATACTGATTAGCAATGGTGAGTAAGGTATTGTTAAATTGCTGATTATATTGGCGCTGGCCAATATGCTCTAATAGCCACAATGAAATGCGCCCAATCCATCCAAAACTGTCTTTGAGCAACAGTGATACGCACCATAGAATGAATAAAATCAGATGCAAACCAAGCAGCATCATTAGTGCATAACTTAGTGAAATGGGTTGATTAACTGATAAGGTACCGCGAACCAAAGCAACAGCACCGAGCACAGCGAACACAGACAGTAAAATAGCGATAAGACGACGAAAGTGGTCCCACAAACGAAGTTGGTGAACCAGGCCTAAGCGTGCCGCAAGCAGCTCGGCACGTTTAAATACGCGCTGCTCCATAGTCGGCATTTGACGTGCTTGATGGTCGATTGCGTCAGCGCGCTGAAAGCCATTTTGTAGTTCATAACGGCGAACTAGCTCCGCCATCCAAATGGAACGAAATCGGGAGAATAATTTGAACATAATACCGCTGTCTACTTCGCTAATTGGGGTGCAGCTCTGCACCGTTTATTATAATTGTTATTTAACCCGAGAAGCGACGCTAATACAACGGCGGAATTACAGTTGTGTGCGTTGGCGGCAACTAGCCTCTGACAGATCGTGGTTAACACTTACATAATGATCATTCGGGCAGACTAGCTTCACATTTTTTCGCTTCGAAGACGGTGCAATTTCACTAAGTTTTACTGCCCAATCAGACAGACTTACCTCTGGCGTAATATCAATTTGCTGGTCTTGGTTATAATATTTAAACGCTGCACCAGCGAATATAAGCAGCAATAATAATTTACGCATAGCCACTTCCACCTTGTCGAAGCAATCGACTGTTAGACAAAACACTGCTCTAGTCTAAGTAAAACTTGTAATTTGCACCGTAAGTTTCAGGTAAATTCATTGTAAATATTTGTACTCTTTTTATCGGCAATTATTTATATCACTTTATAGCAGCAGAGTAATTACCACGAATCACTACGCTCGGCAGATTAGTCAGGTAAAAAACCGCCTGACTGACGGGCCCATAATTGCGCATAAATACCACCGTTTGCGAGTAACTCTTCATGGCTACCCTGCTCAACAATCTGCCCTTCGTCCATAACAATCAGGCGGTCCATAGCGGCAATAGTCGACAACCTATGGGCGATAGCAATCACCGTTTTGCCTTCCATTAAGCGGTATAAATTCTCTTGAATAGCAGCTTCAACTTCAGAGTCAAGTGCTGAGGTTGCCTCGTCGAGAATGAGAATAGGCGCATCTTTTAACATCACCCGTGCAATGGCGATGCGTTGGCGTTGACCGCCCGACAATTTGACCCCGCGTTCACCCACATGAGCATCATAACCTCGGCGCCCCTGCGCATCTTCTAAATCGGCGATGAAGAGATCAGCTTCGGCTTTGTGCGCTGCTTGCTCGATCATTGCATCGGTGGCATCAGGGCGGCCATAAGCAATATTGCCACGTACCGAACGGTGTAATAGTGACGTATCTTGGGTCACCATACCAATGTGTTGGCGTAGGCTTTCTTGCGTCACGTTGGAAATATTTTGTCCGTCAATGGTAATCGCCCCATGGTTTACTTCAAAAAAGCGCAGTAACAAATTCACCAAGGTTGACTTACCTGCACCTGAACGCCCAACTAAGCCAATTTTCTCGCCAGCTTTAATGGTTAAATTCAACTGCTTTAAAACTGGTTTATCGGCATTGTAATGAAAATCAACTTGGTCGAATCGAATCTCACCATTTGACACGGCTAGGGGCTTAGCATTGTCTTTGTCTTGGATGTCTTGTTGCACAGACACTGTTTTAATACCGTCTTGCACGGTGCCGATATTTTCAAACAGCGAGGATATTTCCCACATAATCCATTGACTCATACCCCATAAACGCAATACCAAACTCAACGCAACAGCAATGGCGCCCACGCTAATTAACGAGTCAACCCACAATTGAATAGCTAGGAAGCCAACCGAGAATAACAACAACGAATTTAAAATATATAAACAGGTGTAGAGCTTGGTCACCAAGCGCATTTGTTTATGCACGGTTCCCAAAAAGTCACTCATACCTTCTTTTGCGTACGTCAGCTCACGTTGCGCATGGGAAAACAATTTTACGGTTTGAATATTGGTGTAACTATCAACAATACGCCCGGTCATAATTGAACGGGCATCGGCTTGAGCAGCAGCTACTTTGCCTAAACGCGGCACGAAATAGCGCAACAGCACAATATACAGCCCTAACCAAGCAAGCAGCGGTAACGCCAAACGCCAATCCGCACTGGCAACAATGGCCACAGTGCCGATAAAGTATACGGTCACGTAATTCAGCACATCAAACAGCTTGATCACGCACTCTCGCACGGCCAAGGCGGTCTGCATTAGTTTGGTGGCTATGCGTCCAGCAAACTCGTCTTGGTAAAAAGTAATTGATTGGTTCAGTAAATATTTATGCACCAACCAGCGAATTCGCATTGGGTAATTACCAAGCAGCGACTGATAAGTGATTAATGAATGCAGCACCACCAATAGCGGTAAGCCAATGAGCACCACTGCCGCCATGCCAGTTAAACTCCAAAACTGCTCACTAACAAAGGTTGCACGGTTCTGCGAGGCTAGCCAGTCGACAATATTACCAATGAAACTAAACAACCAGACTTCGGTTATGGCAATGAGCATCATTAGCGCGCCAGCCGCAAAAATATAGGGCCAAGCCCCCTTGCTGTAATAAATACAAAACGCCACTAAACCTTTTGGTGGCTGTTCAGGCTGCCCTTCTGGAAATGGCGGTAAACGTTGTTCAAACCAGCGAAACATTGAGGATCCTTCAACAGGTGAATTGCGTAGAAATAAGCTAGACTTTGGTCGAATGTCCGTCTTAACTAGGTATGAAGTACCATAACGCAGTTATTGTCGTCCTTATAATAAACCAAAAAAGGTAATACCATGAACGCAATTTTGCTGATGTTACTCGGTTTAGGAGCGATGTTTCTTGGCTATGTAATTTATTCGAAATTTATAGCCGAGAAAATATTTAAACTCGATCCTAACTTCCGAACCCCGGCTCATGAATTTGAAGACGGTATCGACTTTGTTCCTACCAACAAATACGTACTTTGGGGGCACCACTTTACCTCAGTTGCGGGCGCAGCTCCGATTATCGGCCCTGCTATTGCTGTTATTTGGGGTTGGGTTCCGGCTTTTCTTTGGGTTGTTTTCGGTACCATTTTCTTTGCGGGTGTACATGACGCCGGTGCCATTTGGGCCTCCAACCGCAATAAAGCACGGTCAATTGGCGCTTTAACCGGTGATGTGGTCGGCAAACGCTCACAAAGCTTGTTCATGATCGTTATCTTTTTAGTGCTGTTAATGGTGAATGCGGTGTTCGCAACCGCTATTTCAGGTTTGCTGATTAACTTCCCAAGCTCTGTTGTGCCAGTGTGGGGTGCTATTTTTGTGGCGTTAATTATCGGCCAGGTTATTTTCCGCAAATGGATGAACCTAGGTACGGTATCTATTCTTGGCGTCATTGCTCTGTATGCGCTGATATACGCAGGCCCTAGCTTCCCTATCGAGCTACCAGAAACGGTGTTTGGCGTGTCAGACAATGCGCAATGGATTTTAGTCCTCTTTGCCTATGCGGCCATCGCCTCGTTGTTACCTGTGTGGATGCTACTACAGCCGCGCGATTATATTAACGGCCTACAGTTGTTCATCGGTTTG
Organism: Pseudidiomarina woesei; assembly: GCF_001418345.1. Lineage (GTDB taxonomy): Bacteria > Pseudomonadota > Gammaproteobacteria > Enterobacterales > Alteromonadaceae > Pseudidiomarina > Pseudidiomarina woesei. Next base: position 147,511 of record NZ_LIPW01000001.1, on the reverse strand, counting down.
TTTTTAGTTTACGGTGCGGTGTTAATTAGTGGCCCTGAGCTTGTCGCGCCAGCGTTCAATACGAATGTACCCGAGGGCACGCCAAGCCTAGTTCCGTTGCTCTTTGTTACCATCGCTTGTGGTGCTATTTCTGGCTTCCATGGTTTAGTCGCGTCAGGTACCACCTCAAAACAATTAGACAAAGAAACTGATTTGCGTTTTGTTGGTTATTTTGGCGCCATTGGTGAAGGTTCGCTGTCTTTAGCAACCATTATTGCAGTCACTGCAGGTTTTGCGACGTTAGCCGACTGGCAAGCGGTGTACCACAGCTTTGGTCAAGGCGGTGTCACAGCGTTCGTGCAAGGCGGCGCCAATATTCTGCAAAATGGCTTGGGCCTTGATGTCGACCTAGCACAAACATTGCTCACGGTTATGGCCGTGTTATTCGCGGGCACCACCATGGACACGGGTCTGCGTTTACAGCGCTATATTTTTCAAGAGTGGGGCAACATTTATAACATCAAATGGATGGAAAAAGCGGCTCCGGCGACATTGTTAGCCGTAGGTACCTGTTTATTACTAGCCTTCGGCGCTGGCGGCGCTGATGGTTCAGGTGGCTTATTAATTTGGCCGTTATTTGGTACCACCAACCAATTGCTAGCCGGTTTAACGTTGTTGGTTGTCACCACTATGTTGGTTAAATTAGGGCGCCCCATGTACGTGACCCTCATTCCGCTGCTGTTCTTATTGGTTATGACTATTTATGCCCTACTCATCCAGTTAATGGGCTTTTACCACAAGTCAGACTGGTTCTTATTCAGCTTAGATTTAGTCGTGCTGATTGCGGCCATTTGGATTGCGCTTGAATCGGCGGGTGTATTGACGCGTTTAGTGCGCGAGAATAAAGCAAGTAAGGCTAGTTAAGCATGAAAATACGTGCCATTGTCGACTGGGTAAAAAATGCCAACGCCTATGCCACAGAGGTATATAACGCGCCATACCGGTCGGCAATTGCACGAGCTAAACGGGACGAAGACGATTTATTCATGATGTTGGTTTTTTCTGAACTCATGGGTGTTCCGAATCCCGCTTCATATTACACGCTTGAGCTGCAACCCTTGTTGCTTGAGCGTTTTCACCAGTGGCACCTGCGAATGGGCATGGAGCACTCCCCGCTTGATGGTTTTCGTTGTTGCTAAGCGTTAAGGTGCTTAAATGTTCAGTGTAGATGATAAACAAATTGTATTTGTTGGCGGCAAAGGTGGCGTGGGTAAAACCACCATTTCATCGGCTCTTGCGCTTCAGCAAGCTAAACATGGCCGCAAGGTTTTATTAATTTCTACTGACCCAGCACACAGCCTAGCCGATGCATTTGATAAACCAATTGGTGACACCATTACGTCAATGACAGAGCGCGTTGATGCGCTTGAAATTGACCCCGATGCTGAAGTTGAAGCACACATTACCCGCGTAATGAAAACCATGAAGCGCTTTAGTAAGCCTGACATGTACCCAGAAATAGAACGGCAAATGCGCTTAACGCAACAATCACCCGGTGCACAAGAAGCCGCTCTTCTAGAACGCATTGCCCGGCTTATTGACGAAAAACCTGCCGATTATGATCTGATCATTTTCGACACCGCCCCTACTGGGCACACTTTGCGCTTATTGACATTACCAGAGGCAATGGCAGCTTGGACGCAAGGTTTATTAAAACAGACTGAGCGCAGTAAAAAGCTTGAAGGTGTGCTCGAACACTTAAGCCCTAAAGCCGGTAAAGACATTACCAACCCAATGGCCGACCCTAAACAACATGAGTCTGCCGAGCTTGATGAGCGAACCGCTGAAATTAGTGAGACATTATTGCGGCGTCAACGTTTGTTTCATCGCACACGGCATGTGCTAACAGACCCGAGCAAAACGGCACTTATTTTTGTGTTAACCCCAGAAAAATTACCAATTTTGGAAACAGCTCGCGCAGTTACCGCCCTGCGGCAAGAAAAACTACCCATTGCTGGATTAGTTATTAACCGCAACTTGCCTGACCATGCAGACGGTGAGTTTTTTGCCAAACGGCGCGCGCAAGAAGCTCAGTACCGCAACGAAATAGAGCATGAATTTCAAGACCTTCAACGGGTTTATTTACCGTTATTCCCCACTGATCTGCACGGTCTTGATGCGCTGAAGGACATTGCTGAGCAATTACCCTAATACGAAACAGAAATTAGCTTAAATAAACAGGTACACAACGTAGACCGAGAGCGCAGCAGCTAACACCGCCCAACCCGCTTTACGATTGTATTGTTGCCACCAGCGCAGCACTGCTTCACCAAACCAATAAACCAACAACGCTAGGCCATAATAGCGAATACCCCGAGAAATAAGAGCCGCCAGCATAAATAATCCATACGGGTATTCAGCACTACCAGCGCTGAGCATACCCACTTGAAACGGAATAGGTGAAACGCCTACTAACAACAACGTAGCGAACCCATGCTCGGCAAAACGCGCGGTAAAGCTTTCAAAGGCATCTTGATAACCTAGCCATGTGAGCAGCGCGTCACCCATGTCTTCAAATAACCAAAAACCGACAGCGTAGCCAACACTTGCCCCAAACAAGCACCCTAACAGGGTAACGGTTGCAATAGACCATAGCCGATCGCGTTGGTGCATCAGCAAGGGAATAAGAATAAGCTCTAGAGGAATAGGAATGATCAGCGACTCTAAAAACGACGCCACAAAAATAGCCAATAAGACATAATTCGAGTCGGCAAAGCGCGCTAACCAGCGGTCAGCGCGTTTATTGTTCGTTTGCTGCACAGGCGTTATTCCTCTGGCACCGGTTATTCACCAAAAGCACCAGCAGCACCAGGGAACACTACCGGGCTTTCATAACCGTCTTTGCTGACACTTGCCACGCCAAAAAAGTAATTGTCTATCACTACATTTTTGAGCGTCGCCTCAGTCACATTACCCACGTATTGGCTAAACTCCCAGTTCGGTGCGTCGGTATGACGCCAGTATATGCGGTAGCCTTTCACATGCGCTTTTTCAGCGGCGCTAGCCGGCGCCCAGCTAAGCGTCGTGTCAGCGCTTACCGCCCCAGTAATTTTCACTTGTGCCGGTGGGCTTGGTGCCCATGCCATACTGGCTAAGCTCACGGCGTTCAAAGCGGTAAGCTTCGCCGCATAATCAAAGTCGACACCGTCAATAGTATCGCCGTAAACAATACCGTTTTCGGTACGAAGGTCTTGATGCTGACGATGATAGTTTTCGTTGGTTTCCATAATACGAACACCAGGAAAACCTAAATCGTTAAATGGGCGGTGATGCCCACCGCGACCAAAACGATCTAACCGGTAAATCACCATAGTGTCTAAATTTGGAATATAGCGGTCTGCCATCCAATCAATGTAGCGCGCGAGGTTTCGGCTTGGCGAATCAACTTCACCGCCGGTAAAGCGGCGACGACGCATATCTGCTTCGGTTTCGTCTTGGCGTGTGCCCTCGGCAAAAATACGAGCCGTGGTGTTATTAATAACGCCATTAATACCTTCAATATTACCGATCATGTCGTTATTTAGCACCGCTTTAATGCGCCAACCGTCTTTTTGTGCTTGTTCGGCCATAATACGGCCACCAAAAAGCCCCTGCTCCTCGCCAGCAAGCGCAGCATACACAATGCTACCGGCGAATTTATATTGGCTAAGTACTCTTGCAGCTTCGATGGTACCGGCGACGCCTGAGGCGTTGTCATTGGCACCTGGCGCATCCGAGGTATAATCCATGACGTCGGAAACCCGTGAATCAATATCGCCCGACATAATGACATAACGATTCGGGTCGACCGTACCACGCTGCACCGCAATGACACTAACAACTTCGACAGGGTCAGGAATACGGGACTCCCCCTTAATCACTCGCGATTGGTAGTACACATCAAGACATCCACCACAAGCCGCTGATATTTTATCAAATTCAGCCTTTATCCAGCGTCTTGCGGCACCAATACCGCGCGTATCTGAATCGGTTTCTGATAAAGTATGACGAGTACCAAAACTAACCAACTTATTTATGTCAGCTTCAATGCGCTGAGCCGATACCTGCGCTTGTATATCATGCAGTGCTGGTTGGTCTACATACTCCACATCGGCACTTGCAGTACTAACAAGCAATACTGAAAACAGCCCGACTAAACTCGCCTTAGGGTACAAATTCATTGCAGGTTCCTCTGGTTGAATGGGCGACAGTGTCATAGTATTGATGTTATACGTGAAGCGACTATGAGGAAGCAACCATGAAAGCTGTTGGTTATCGGGAATGCGGTACTATTGACCGCAACGATGCCTTACTTGACATAACCCTTGCAGACCCTGTGTTAGGGCCTAATGACGTGCTTGTTGCGGTATATGGCGTGGGCGTGAACCCGGTCGATACTAAAATTCGCAGCCGCAGAGGCCCGCTTGAAGGCGAGTTCGCCGTTTTAGGCTGGGATGCAGCTGGGGTCATATTGAGCGTTGGCGAAAACGTTCACGACTTTAAAGAAGGTGATGACGTCTGGTATGCCGGTGAGCTCAATCGAAACGGCTGCAACGCGCAGTACCAAGTGGTCGATGCGCGCTTAGTCAGTCGCAAGCCCCGCTCATTAAGCTTTGCTGACGCAGCTGCAATGCCGCTTACTTTCTTAACCGCTTGGGAGCTATTGTTTGATCGCTTACATTTAAGCCGAGACGAGTCTGCAACATTGTTAATTACGGGGGCTGCCGGTGGGGTTGGCTCGGCCTTGCTACAACTGGCTAAATTATGCCCCAAGGTAAAGACCATTGCGACGGCGTCACGGCCTGAAACTCAGCACTGGGTAAAGCAAATGGGCGCCGATATTGTCATTAATCACCACCAACCTTTGGCCGCTCAATTAGCCAAGCACAACATAGAGCAAGTGAGTCACGTAGCCAGCCTAACGCACACCGATCAACATTTTGAAGCTTTGGTTGAGTTGCTGGCACCGTTCGGACACTTTGCCCTAATCGATGATCCGCAACGTGCACTTGATGTTAGGTTGTTAAAACAAAAGAGTATTGCACTGGTGTGGGAGTTTATGTTTACCCATAGCCTATTCAAAACTGAAGACATGCACCGACAAGGGCAAATTTTTCGTGAAATAGCCGAGTTAACCGATGCGGGTAAGTTAACTTCGACTCGGGTCGCTCACTTTGGTGAACTAAATGCCGAAAATTTAAAACGCGCGCACCAGTTACTGGAATCGAGCCAAAGTATCGGCAAAATTGTACTTGATGGATATAACGCGCCGCTTGATTAACCAAGCGGCCGCTGCAATAAGCAAAGTAACACTATGACAATTAGCAGTCGGCCAACTCAAAACGAAGCTCAAACAGGGTTGCCTCATTTTGGTCTAAATAACGAATGACCAAAAAGTCAGCTTCTTCACGATAAAACGCCAATGAGTCTATGTTACAAAAAGCTTCAAGCATGGCTGGTTGCAATTGCGCTCGTATCTTGTCCTCATCATGTTGATACTTATCAACACCAACTAATGTGTAAATAAAGCGCATGCCATAATTAAGTACTTCGGCGCGTTCGAAACGTGTTTGACTATCGAGTAACTTTGGTAAGTCTCGATTTAGCTTGCCAGAGCGCTCTAGTAACTGTTGATACAACTGGTTACGATTTTTTGCGTCGCTCTGCAGCCCTAAGCTGCTGTAAGCCCAAATTAATAAAAGTCCAGTAACCAACACCGCAACTGCTACAGTTAACTGGCGTTTAAAGGCATTTGTCATATTATTTACCTACATATTTGCACTTATTTTATCGATAGCACGTATCGAAATTATCGTGATACCCCACTTACAAACATACATGAATGTATGTATAATTCTGGGGTTAAAAAATCACACACTTAGTATGAGGTACATACATGCAACAACGTCTACGTAAACCGTTGTTTGTTTCAGTTTTAGCAAGTTCATTAATGCTTGCTGCTTGCGGTGACGCACAACAACAAAATGGCCAAACCGGTCAACAACAACAAATGACTGTCGGTGTGGTAACGGTTGAAAGCCGTAATGTTGATTTAACCACAACCCTACCTGGTCGCGCGAGCGCTTTTCGGGTGGCGGAAGTTCGTCCGCAGGTAAGTGGCATATTGCAGTCACGCTTGTTCGAAGAAGGCTCAATGGTTGAAGCCGGCCAACAACTTTACCAAATTAATGCAGACATGTATGAAGCCGAGCTGGCGAGTGCTGAGGCTGAAATTGCTCGCGCAAGCGCGGCTGTTAAATCCAGTAAATCACGTTTTCAGCGCAGTAAAGGTCTACTCAAAGACAAGGCTATAAGCCAACAAGACTTTGATGAAGCAGAGGCCGCTTATTTGCAAGCCGAGGCACAGTTAAAAATGGCTCAGGCGAACCTGACTCGGGCCAAGCTCAATGTTGAATATACGCGCGTTGAAGCACCAATTTCTGGTCGAATTGGTCGTTCACAACTTACCGAAGGTGCCCTACTGAGCGTGGGCCAAGCCCAGCCATTAACCACCATCACGCAACTTGATCCGATTTATATCGACATTGCGCAAAGCACCAGTGATTACCTTAAATTACAAGCAGCAATTGCCGATGGTCGTCTTGTCACAGATAGCGAAAATCGTGCGCAAGTTCGTGTGAGTGTCGGCGAGGCTGGTAACTACAACACCACCGGCGAGCTATTGTTCAACGAGGTAACCGTTGACCCGCAAACAAGCGCTATTACCCTGCGCGCCAAGTTGGAAAATTCAAACCACGCCATTTTGCCAGGCATGTATGTGCGTGCAGAAGTTGGTACCGGTTCACTGAAAAACGCGTTGCTGGTGCCACAAACTGGCGTTTCACGTGACCCACGCGGCCGCGCTATCGCTATGGTTGTGAATCAAGAAGGTAATGTTGAGCAACGTTACATAAGCGTTGAGAGCACTATTGGCAGTAACTGGATTGTGACCGATGGCCTGAGTGTTGGCGATAAAGTCATTGTTGAGGGCTTACAGAAAATTCAGCCTGGTATGCCAGTACAAACTGAAGAAGTGAAGTAATTTATGGCTAAATTTTTCATTAACCGACCAATTTTTGCCTGGGTAATCGCTATTGTGATTATGCTTGCAGGTGGTCTTGCGGTAACGCAACTACCGGTAGAGCAGTACCCAGAAATTGCACCACCTTCGGTACAAATAAACGCAAGCTACCCTGGCGCTACTGCTGCCACACTAGAGGAAAGTGTCACGCAGGTTATCGAACAAAACATGAATGGTATTGATAACTTGAAGTACTTTGCATCAACCAGTGACTCGGCAGGTAACGCAAGTATCACCCTAACCTTTGAAGCCGGTACCGACGCAGATATTGCCCAAGTGCAGGTTCAAAACAAGCTGCAGTTAGCGCTACCGCTGTTACCACAAGCGGTGCAAGATCAAGGTCTGGTGGTTGCTAAATCAAATAATTCATTTTTGTTAGTTGCGGCTTTAACATCGAACAATCCGCAAATTACCCAGATTGATTTAGGCGATTATATTGCCAGTAACCTGCAAGACCCCATTGCTCGTACTGCTGGGGTTGGTAATGTGCGCCTATTTGGTGCGCCCTATGCAATGCGCATATGGTTAGATCCCGACAAGTTAGTGCGCTACAACATGAGCACCCAAGACGTGGTTTTGGCATTGCGCGAGCAAAATAACCAAGTTGCAGCGGGTCAGATTGGTGGCACGCCAGCTGTTGAAAATCAGCGACTAACTGCCTCAATTATTGCGCAAACACGGCTAGAAACCGTTGAACAGTTTAAAAACGTGCTACTTCGGGTAAATAGTGACGGTTCCAAAGTTACTGTTGGCGATGTCGCAGAAGTTGAACTTGGGGGCCAAGACTACGGCACAATTGCGCGCTACAACCGTCAAGCGGCAAGTGGCCTTGCGGTAAACCTAGCGACCGGCGCAAACGCCCTAGATACAGCCGCTGCCGTGAAAGAAAAGCTCAACGAGCTGCAGCAGTTCTTCCCTGAAGGCGTGGAATTAGTTATTCCTTATGACACCACGCCATTTGTTGAAATATCCATTCAAGAAGTGGTTAAAATTCTGTTTGAAGCAGTGGTTTTAGTCTTTATCTTGATGTTTATTTTCTTACAGAACTTGCGCGCAACAATTATTCCATCGCTGGCTATTCCTGTAGTGTTGCTCGGTACATTCGGCATCATGTCAGCGCTAGGCTTTTCCATTAACACCCTAACCATGTTCGGTTTGGTGCTGGCCATCGGCCTATTAGTGGATGACGCCATTGTTGTGGTGGAAAACGTTGAGCGCTTAATGAGCGAAGAACAGCTCAGCCCGCGCCAAGCAACGATTAAATCTATGGGGCAAATCACCGGCGCACTTGTAGCTATCGGCTTGGTCATGGCGGCAGTTTTTGTTCCTATGGCCTTCTTTGGTGGCTCAACCGGTGCGGTGTACCGTCAATTCTCTATCACTATTATCTCGGCAATGTCTTTGTCAGTATTAGTGGCGATTATTTTCACGCCCTCACTGTGTGCGACAATTTTAAAGCCATTAGACCACACCCACGAAGCCAAGGGCATTTTGGGCTGGTTTAACCGTAAGCTCGACAGTGCCACCAAAAAATACACCAACTCGGTACAATCAATTATTAAACGCAGTATGCGTTTCTTGCTGGTTTACTTGGGGTTAGTTGTGGTCCTTGGGTTTTTGTTTGCCCGTATGCCAAGCTCGTTTATTCCGAACGAAGACCGCGGTGTTTTCTTAACGCAAATGCAATTGCCTTCGGGCGCAACGCAAGAACAGTCGCGTCAAACCATGGCCAAAATTGAAGACTACTACCTCGACCAAGCGGCCGGTGTTCGCTCGGTATTCTCGGTTGTTGGTTTTAGCTTTAGTGGCCAAGGGCAAAACTCTGGCCTTGCCTTTGTGCGCTTAACAGACTGGGACGAGCGCACAACGCCGGAATTGCAAATTGACGCAATTATTGGCCAAGCATTTGGCTTCTTCTCACAAATTCGAGAAGCGATGGTATTTGCGTTTAATTTGCCCTCTATTCCGGAGTTAGGCACGGCAAGTGGATTCAACTTGTATTTACAAGACCGTGGTGGCCTTGGCCACGAAGGGTTACTTGAGGCACGCAACCAATTACTCGGGATGGCAGCGCAAGAAGAGTCGCTAACAGGCGTACGCCCCAACGGTTTAGAAGACACGGCACAGTTACGTATTGATGTCGATTATGAAAAAGCCAAAGCGCTTGGAATAAGTATTAGTGATATTAATAGCACCCTGTCTAATGCGTTTGGTACCACCTATGTAAATGACTTTGTCGACCGTGGTCGGGTCAAACGTGTTTACCTGCAAGGTGTACCTGAAGCCCGCATGACACCTGACGACATAGGCAAATGGTACGTGCGTAACAGTAACGGCGAAATGGTTTCATTTGCCTCATTCTCAACCACCGAATGGGACTTTGGCCCGCAGCGTCTTGAACGTTATAACGGTGTACCGGCCATGAATATTCAAGGTGAAGCAGCCCCAGGGTTCTCATCGGGCGATGCCATGCTGAAAATGGAAGAACTCATTGGTAGATTACCCACCGGTATTGGTTATGAATGGACCGGTATTTCACTTGAAGAACGCACCTCGGGTGACCAAGCACCATTGCTTTACGCTTTGTCACTACTTATTGTGTTCTTGTGTTTAGCGGCGCTATACGAGAGTTGGTCAATTCCGTTCTCAGTTATGTTAGTTGTGCCGCTAGGTATACTCGGCGCAGTTATTGCAGCGACTATGCGAGGGCTTGAAAACGATGTTTACTTCCAAGTTGGCCTGTTGACCACAGTCGGTGTTTCGGCCCGTAACGCCATTCTGATAGTGGAATTTGCGAAAGATTTACAAGCACAAGGTAAAGAGCTACTGCAAGCCACTTTAGAGGCCGTTCGTTTACGTTTGCGCCCTATTTTAATGACCTCGTTAGCATTTACCTTCGGGGTACTACCACTAGCCCTATCAACCGGCGCCGGCGCGGTAAGCCGTCAGGCAATTGGTACCGGGGTTATCGGGGGCATGCTTGGCGGCACTATTTTAGCCATTTTCTTTGTGCCGTTATTATTCTACGTTGTACGCCGTACCTTCCCACCAAAAGCGGCCTATGACGACGAATAGAGACTAGCGAGATATTCAAGCTACGTGATAAGGTTGAGTTGTGTTTCACAACTCAACCTTTTTTTATGCTGCATCGTTACTTTGTTATTGCGTTAGCTTTATTGGCTGTATTAGTCGGTGTGCAATTACCAAATTTCATCACCCAATATGAGCAACGGCTTGATGCTCAGTACACTGAAGCTATGGTGTACTACAAGGAATATCAACGTATTGCCGATACCTATCTAAACGGCGATATGCAAGCGCTTATAGAAATGCACGAGCAAAGTGATAATCCCGTTTTCAAAGATGAAGCCGTACCTATTCGTGAGCTAGTTCGCAGAGTAGAGCTGTACCGCTTCGAGCAACAACAGCTTAATCAGGGCTACTTACAGAAAATTTGGTTTGTTGCTTGGCAGGCTAATCCAGAACTGCGTGATAATACCTGGAGAATGTATAGCTTTAATGTACCGCTTACGCGCCAAGCGGTATTTACGGGAGTGATTGCTGCCCTACTAGTCGTGTTGTTATTTGATGGCTGTGTCGGTGGGTGTAAGTTTGCATACCGTCGCTGGCGCCGTCGACATTCAACAGCGCCGCAGCATTAACGTTTATCGTTTTTTACCTGATATTCGCCTTCAATAACATCGCTATCTTGACGATTCTGTTGGTACTCACGCTCACTACGATAACGAGCTTGCGCTTGTTTTTGAGCTTGTCGCGTGGCTTTTGAAAATTGCCACATTTGCTTCATCTCGCGACGCTTACGCCACATCAATGGTAGCAGTAATATCCAGCCAAACAGCAACAAAACTAAGCCGACTGCAAGCCCCAATACCAGCAACATTCCAAAGATTAACCAACTCAAAATTACCACAATGGGGTTGGCGCCCGGCTGCGGCTTTATTTTTTGTTGCCAGTGTTTAATATAAATTAGCATGTGAAATCTCCTGTTACACCCCAGTATATGGGGATTATTTCAATTCAGACAACCGCGCTGCCCGATGATCTTGTAACAATTTGAGAATAATGCTGGTTAAATTAACAATATTAAATACTGTCCCTGACACACTACCGACAATTACTGCATACGCTAGGCCAAGCAGCTCCGCCAGCAAAAACCAACGGCGTATTTTTACTGGGTCTTCTAGAACTATTGCACCAACGGTAAAAATAATGGATGAAATATAAGCCATCAATAATGGCAAAATATCCACATCACCGGTTAATTCCCAAATAAAGAAGCCGATATTAATAGCCACAAATGACCACAATACAAATGGCCCGCGCCAGCGCAGCGCTATTAAATTTCGGACTACCGCAATACCGGTGACGACACTACCGGCAATAGCATCGAGCATAAAAAAGTGAATTGACAAAGCACCTAAAGCACATGCACTGACAACACGGTAGCGGTTCGCCGTACCTTGTCGGTATGCAATAAAGTTTGCCACTAAAGCAAATAATCCAAAAAGTTCTGCTACAGAAATCACATATCACCCATAAAAAAACGGCAATGACGGCAAAACGCCGTCATTACCGCTTTGCTTAAATACGTTAATTATTTGCGTTGTTCGGCCGAAGCATCGCGAATACCACGAAACTCGTTGCCTTGATACCAGTTCGGCCAATCATCGCTGTTGGCCAGTTCATTGCCAACCCAATAATATAGCCATAAATCTTGCTGCACGCCGCGTAAATCCCAGCTTGGATCAAATTCATCAGCTGGCTTATGATACGCAACTTGGACGTATTCAGCACGCTGTTTCTGGCCATATTCTACACCAAATTCAACATGATCATTACCGCCTTTAGCATACAACATTGGCACCCCACGTTTAGCAAGGTTAAAGTGATCTGAACGGTAAAACGAACCGGCCTCTGGTGTTGGTTCAGGCGCTATGTAACGGCCTTGTTTCTCGACGTATTTTGCCAGGTAATTCTCCATTTCAGAATTACCGTGACCAACCACAACCATGTCTTGCATAGGGCCATACACATTCAACACATCAGTATTTATACCACCAACTGCTTTACTTAATGGCAGCATAGGGTTATCTGCATACCAGTCCGAACCCAGTAATCCACGCTCTTCTGCAGTAACCAACACAAACACAATTGAACGCTCTGGTTGTGGTTGACTGGCAAAAAATTCAGCCAGCGCCATCACCCCAGCAGTACCACTAGCGTTGTCTTGCGCACCGTTAAAAATACCATCATCCGGATTCACAGGGTCGACCCCTAAATGATCCCAATGAGCCATGTAAATAACGTGCTCTTCAGGGCGTGATTTGCCTTCAATATAACCAATTAAATTTGGCGATGATAAATAATCAAATTTAGTACTCACCGAAACGGTCATGGCCGTTTTTAACGGAACTGGTTTGAAGTCAGGTTGCTGAGCCGCAGCGCGCATTTCCGCATAGTTGCTATCCACTAAAGCAAATAATTCATCGGCCTTGCTATCAGTAATCCAACCTTCAATGGCAACCCGGTCCATGTTTTTGTTGTCGCGGGCTAAATCAAAACGCATTGGTGAACCGCCAGCAATAACTCCCCAACCATAACCAGCAGGACCCGTTTCATGAATGACTATCGCGCCAGCAGCACCTTGGCGAGCCGCCTCTTCAAATTTGTACGTCCAACGGCCGTAATAGGTCATGGCTTTGCCATTAAATACTTCAGCGTCTTGCGTGTCATAACCAGGGTCATTGACTAACATGACAACAGTCTTGCCCTCTACATCAAGCCCTTCGTAGTCATTCCAACCAAATTCAGGGGCAACAATACCGTAACCCACAAATACCATTTCGCTTTCTGTAAGTTCGGTTTGCTCTTGTACGCGTGGGCTCCACGCCATCATATCGCGGCGATATTCAAATGCTTTAAGTTGTTCAGAACTAAACGACATATCTGATACTTGCGTTGGCAGCATGCGCACAAGGGGAACCTGTTGCTGATAATTATTTTCTTCAGCGTTGTATGGTTTAAGACCCCATTCACGGAACTTACCTTCAACAAATGCAACGGTTTTACGCTCCCCTTCAGAGGCTGGCGCTCGTCCTTCAAACTCATCAGAGCTTAAGGTTTCCAAATAATCTGTATAGTTTTCATTAAAGCTATAGGGGTCAACCGCAGCATGAGCGGCTTGAGTTTGATCTGCGGTTTGCTCGGCAGGGCTGCACGCGACAAGCGAAAGCCCCGCAATTGCAAACACCAGCAGGTGCTTATTCATGGTGTTCTCCTCTAGTTACAGCGTTTGAAGTGACGCCCTTCGTTAATATTGTAGTTGGCAAAATAGCCCTTATTGAGCTCCACCGCGCTATAGTAGTTTACCTGCGGCGGATAGGCTGGGCAGCGATTCGGGTCGATACTTGCACAAGGTTCCATGGTGATAATTTTCACAATTTTCATTTGCTCATCAAGGAACGCAATGTCCAATGGAATGAGTGTACGGTACATCCAAAAACCAGCGTAACCAGGTCGCTCCTCATCATAGGTAAACCACATGCCGGCATGCTCACCTAATTGCTCACGCATCATTAAACCACGTTGGCGCAATTCAAAGGTGTCGGCAATTTCCACGGTTATGGAATGTGGATGATCATCAATACACAGATTTGTTGTCTTTGTACTCGCGTCTGCCTGAGCAACAAACAACGCTACAGCGTTTAACATAGAGCAAGCAATTATGCGTTTCATGGTTAAAACCTAACTGATTCAAAAACAAGGTGGCTTAGTATGGCGTGATTAAGCACAGAAAAAAAGACAAAAAAAAGCCCCCAACCAAGGGGGCTAACGGGAGAGACACGAAATTATTCAAAGATTACGGTCGTTGTTTCACCTTCACTGCCTATTGTGACATTTTGGGTGCTGATAAAATCAATGGCATCGTCAGCTTCAGGATCATCTTCGGTATTGCATGTCCAAGCAGCGGTATAATCGCCAGAAGCTAAGTAGCCAACTTCGAAGTTATATGCAGTCGCACCATCAAAGTAAACTGTGGTTGCAGTGTACGGTTCTTCGTTCTCAGTACCACCGAAATCAGCAAGTGTCGTGGCATTCAAATCTGCCCCTTGATAGAAATACACCGTTGCGACTGGCGTCGAAATATCGGCCGGAGCCACAGTACATTCGTTTTCAATCAATAACGCCTCAGCAAGCGAGCCCTCGACGTGGCCAATTGTCATATTATCCACAATTCGCACACCGCGTGGCTTGAGAAAATACCCTGCTTGCCCCACCGGATTAACTAAAGCCTGACGCAAATCGAACTCTACGGTATAAGCAACGTTGCCGCCGGCATCTAAAGTGAAGCTATCAAACTTCAGTTCATTCGATGGCACAGACAATGGAATACGCTCTTCACCTACAAGTACATACGAACCCTCGGCCATTTCTAACCGCAATTGACTATAATTTCCAGCCGGCACTTCTACGCCAGAAAGTAAATTTTCAGAGGCTGAACCAGTAAATTCAAGCAAGTTAATGCCGCGTGTATTCGCAATTACATCACCGTTGGCATCGGTACACACATCATTTTCCTCAATCGTGTTTGTATCCTCACCAATAGTGAATGTCTGGGTTCCTTCGCTATTACCAATCAGCTCGACACTATGAAAACAAGCCCACACTTCGTCGGCGGCATCAACAGGAGCATCACTGACCCCAAGAGTAAACATAGCTGTGTTTGGTTCATCATCTGACGAGCCACACGCGGAAACTAAAGTGGTTGCAGCTAACGCTGCTGCGACAGTTGTAAATTTATTGAATTTCAACATAAAACACCCTCTGTGTTATGAAACTTGAGGTAGTTATAGCAAACTCGAATAGCATTACGAGGAGATTTACTTGAGCTTTACTAAATAGCCAATTCAGTTAGCAACGAATACTGTATAAATAAACTTCACTTAGTTTGGCTGAAGCCAATTAAGCACTCAATTGCCCACATCAAGCGTTGATTGTGTATGACTTAGCGCTTAAAGTAGCAACATCAAAACAACATAGTTAGCAAACCATGACCGAACATTTGGTTCAATTATCAGTACCGCGACCAAGCTCACACGCCATCGCACAGTTAAAATGCGTTACTGCCATTGGTGGTGGTCACGGTCTCGGTCGTGTGCTCTCTACCCTGTCATTTCTAGAACGTCGTCTTATTGGCATTGTCGCGACAACCGATGACGGTGGCGCGAGCGGAAAGTTACGGCGCAGCCATGACTGTATCGCTTGGGGCGATATACGCAATTGCCTCTCGCAATTGGCGCAACAGCCGTTAGCCGCCGATGTCCTGAATTATCGTTTCGAATCTGAGCACGAATTACATGGGCATAATTTGGGTAATTTGATTTTGTACACATTGGACCAAGTCAGCGCCCGGCCGTTAGACGGTATTCAGTTATTAAGCCGTTTGCTCAATATCAATACGCGTTTGTTACCCATGTCAGAAATGCCCGTTGATTTAGTGGCATCAACTCATGATGGCTTGGAATGCTTTGGTGAGCTGCATGTCGATGGCTTATTACATATGCCGCAAAAACTTGCATTATCGCACCCCGTAGTTGCAACCCCAGAAGCACTGGCTCACATTCGCCGTAGCGAATTGATCATTCTCGGGCCTGGCAGCTTCCTTACATCCGTGATGCCGCCGCTTTTGGTCAACGAATTTGTGCAAACTATCGCAGCAGCCACCGCCCCTGTCATTTTTATTGATAATCTAGCGCCAGAGCATAGCCCTGCAGGGGAAATGCCTATTAGCCAGCGCTTAGAGTGGATGAACCAGCAACTGGGCGAATCCTTAGTCGATGGAGTCATCACTAATCGTCCTGATGCTAAATTAAAATTACCCGTGTTTGACCATGTCAGTGCTGCTCCAGACGCACCGCACCGGCATGACCCAAGCTCTTTATTGGCAGCATTGAATGCCGCGGTAACCTATTTTCTTAAGGATTGATCATGCAGTTTAAAGCACGCATCGCTCACGCTCTTGTTGGCGCGCTGTTTACGGGCACGCTTTTACTTAGCACACCCACCCATGCGTCCGAGCTATCGTTAGTCGAAACTCAGCAAGCTCAAGCGTTAGGGCTCGCTGTACCCTACTCTGCCAAGGTTCCCACTATCGAGAGTGTGCTAGGTTATCCGGCCGCATCACGAATTAGCAGTCCAGCAGCCATTGAGGCCTATTTCGTTAAATTAGCGGAACAATTTCCAGCGCAAGTTAAATTGCACTATTACGGAAAATCATGGGAAGGCCGAAATCTTTACTATGTCGCTATATCAAGTGCTGAAAATATTGCGGCTTATGCAAGCTACCAACAGGGTATGCAACAGTTAAGTGCCGCCGATAAAACCAGTCGTGAACAAGCAAATAAACTTATCGCGGAACTGCCGGCCAGTATTTGGCTATCTTATGGCGTACACGGAAATGAAATTTCTTCACCTGAAGCAGCAATGTTAACGGCCTATCATTTACTTGCGGCCGAAGACGAACAAACGGCCAGTTGGTTGAATAACACCGTGGTATTTATTGATCCCGTTCAAAACCCTGACGGACGTTCGCGTTTTGTCTCGCGCTATTACATGACAGCAGGCCTAGAGCACAGCGCAGACCGCCACTCTGCAGAACACAATGAACCCTGGCCTAGTGGTCGTTCAAATCATTACCTATTTGACTTAAATCGCGACTGGATAGCCCTAACGCAGCCAGAAATTAGTGGCCAAGTTACAGCGCTATTAGAAAATATGCCGTTGGTCTTTGTTGATTTGCACGAAATGGGCGGTGACAGTAGCTACTACTTCACCCCCGAAGCTGACCCGTATAACCCTCTAATTACCAAGAAACAACGTGAAACCTTATGGTACATCGGCGAAAACAACGCACAGTGGTTTGATGAGCGCGGTTATGACTACTTTACTCGCGAAATTTTCGACGCTTTCTATCCTGGTTATGGCGCTAGCTGGCCGCTTTATCACGGTAGTATTTCAATGACCTATGAAATGGCCTCGGCTCGTGGTCATGTTTTTCGCACTAAAAATGGGGATATTTTAACTTATGGCGATGGCGTACAACGTCACTTCGTCGCCTCCGTTGCCACCATTGAAGCCGTAGCCCAACAACGCCAACAACTGCTGAAAAACTTTTGGGACTATCGTAATCAAGGTATTGAAGCCGGCAGCGACAGCAAACAACGGGTTTATTTATTTGCTGGTCAACAAGACCCCGCCGCCACACAGCGTTTAGCCGGTTTGTTAACACGCCATGGCGTACACGTGCAGCAAGCCAAAGAAGCGTTTTCTGCATGCGGTGTAAAATACCCTGCTGGTAGCTTTTGGGTTGATACAGCGCAGCCCGCACACTATATGGCGCGTACTTTGCTTGATAAAAATATTGCCATGGATGATAAATTCATCGCCGAACAAGAACGCTTGCGAGCTAACAATTTACCCGACCAAATTTACGATGTAACCGCTTGGTCTTTGCCGTTAATGTTTAACCTTGATTACCAAACCTGTAGCCGTGCTCCGCGCGTTGAAAGCCAGTTAGCAACCGAGCAGTTAGTCAAACCAGGTACGGTACTCAATGCTGACGCCGAGGTAGGTTTCATTGTGCCCTGGGGCGACATGAATGCGGGGCGTTTTTTAACCGAAGCATTACGCGAAGGTTTGACGGTGAAGCGCAGTGACCTTGCTTTTACGCACAAAAATAAACAACGCTACCCTGCTGGCAGTTTAATACTAACCCATGCCCAAAACCCTAATCTAAAAGCTGCCGTGCAAAAACTCGCGGTAAGTTCGGGGGCCACCGTGCACGGTGTTGACAGCAGTTGGGTAACTGACGGCCCGAACTTTGGCTCTAACAACGTTAAATTGGTTCATGCACCAAACATTGTCATGCTTTGGGATGAACCGGTATCAAGTTTAAACGCTGGGCATTCACGTTATGTCATTGAGCAACAGTTTGGCTATCCGGTAACGGCCATGCGTGCCGCACAACTATCGCGTGCAGACTTATCGCATTATCAAGTGCTTATACTTCCAAGTACATATGGCAGCCTAAGCGCAGCGCTGGGCGAAAACGGCGAAGCCAATGTCACCAAATGGATTGAGAATGGCGGCGTATTGATCACCTTTGGCAATGCCACTGAGTGGGCGGTGCAATCCGATTTACTCAACAGTGCACTAGAGCGCGTTATAAATGAAAGCCCACAAGGCCATGGTAGCGAGAAAAAAGTGGACGGCTTGTTGATTCAATCAAAAGCCGAGCACATGCATTATATTACCCCAGACGCTGCCGACCCATACTGGACCGCTGGCGTGTTGACCAACCTCGATGTTGACCTTGAACATTGGTTAAGTGCTGGTGTGCAGCCAAACTTAATCAGCGTGACCGTGGGCAACCAAATTTATCGCCCACTGAGCATTGAGCATGGCCGAAATATCGTCAGTTATAGCAAAAATGTGCTTGCAAGTGGCTATTTATGGGAAGAAAACCAACAGCAATTAGCTTATAAGCCTTTCTTAATGTGGCAACCACGTAAGCGCGGCATGGTTATTAGCTTTACCCAAGAGCCGACTTATCGTGCTTATTTAGACGGTTTAAACGTGTTGTTGTTAAACGCAATATTTGGTGGCGCTGCGCACGCAACGCCACTGCGTTAAGGCTAGGTTACTTGTCGGCGCCAATGCGTGAAGCAACGGCGCCGCGTTGATCTTTATACTTTGCGTCTTTACGGCTGCTGTATGGGCGCAAACAGTCTTCATCAAGCAATTCAAAGCTTAACGCACCAATTTTCATTAGAGGCCGCAAAGCCAGCGGTAACTTGCCACTGTTAAAGAACTCAAGTACCACCTGCCCTGACCAACCCGGATCAATACGGTGTGCAGTAACATGCACCATGAGCCCTAACCGAGCCAGCGACGAGCGCCCATCAAGCCAACCGACCATATTACTTGGCAACGTCACAGACTCGTGGGTGACGGCCAACGCGAATTCTCCAGGATGAATAAAAAATGCTTGGTCGGGCGTCAAGACAATGGGATCGCTCATGACGTTGTTTATCGCGCGGTCAATGTCTTCTCGCGGGCCGCTAATATCAATATATGCCGCAGCGTGATCTTGTAATACACGAAACTCATTGCCTAAGTGAATATCAACAGTCACGCCGCTAATATCTTCCGGCACTGGGCGCGGGTCTAGTACAATGCGTCCATCATCTAAATAGCTTTCTATTTGTCCATCGGTTAATCGCATACCACCACTCTCTTCATTATTGTTTGGTTTGCTGTTGGGCTTGCGCATAAAGCTCTATAGCTAATTGTTGTGCACTGTTGCGCATCATAACACTCAATTCATGCTCTGGCTCTGCGCTTTGCAGCGGCTTGCCACAATCTAACCCAGCTCGAATACGGCTATCAAGCGGCCATTGCCCTAGCAGCGGAACCTGCTCGCGCCGAGCGACTTCTGCACCGCCTTCGCTACCAAAAATGGCATCTTGGTGGCCGCACGCAGAGCATTGATAATAACTCATGTTTTCAATAAGCCCAGTAATAGGCACACCCACTTTTCGAAACATGGTAATGCCCTTTTCAGCATCGGCTAAAGCCACTGTTTGCGGCGTGGTCACCACAACTGCACCAGTAATAGGTAGTTTTTGTGCAAACGTTAATTGAATATCGCCGGTACCTGGCGGCATATCAACAATTAAATAATCTAACCGTGGCCACTTGGTGTCACGAAACAATTGCTGTAATGCGGCACTTGCCATTGGTCCGCGCCAAATAGCTGCGTCTTTGGTGTCGGTTAAGTAGCCTAGCGAGCTTGCCCAAATACCATGACGCTGGTGCGGTATCATTTTTTGCTGTGCATTCACTTCTAATTTTTGTTCTTGGCCACCCAACATGGTTGGTAAGGAAGGCCCATATACATCAGCATCGAGAATACCTACATTTGCACCAAGTTGGTGCAAGGCTAAAGCCAACTGAACACTTACCGACGACTTGCCTACCCCGCCTTTACCCGAAGAAACCACAATCACGTTGCCAAATGTCATGGGTAACTCGGGTTGCGAGTTCGGCAGCTTCTGTACAGCAACACGCAGTTGCCAGTTATAGGTACCAAGTATTTTATCGGCTTTGAGCGGTTCAAGCATAGCTTCACTAGCAGCAAAAGGCAGCGTTAACACCGCTTGTTTTTCGTCAATAGTCACCCAACTTGCCGAAATCGGCATGTTCAATCCGGGTAAACGAATTTGCTCTAGTGCTTTTTGCCAATCTTTCGACTTGAATAACCCAAACATTTTATTCTCCGCTTACGTTATGAAATAACGACTCTAAAACTTGGCATGAAAGCCGCATGATACGGACACTGCGGCTAGATTGCTAGCGCTGATTCAGGTACACTTCAAGGCTTTCAGAAACTCGAATTTAATGGAACGATTCATGCCAACAGCAACTCGCAAAATACTGGTTACGAATGCGCTACCCTACGCCAATGGCCCCATTCACATAGGCCATATGCTTGGTTATATTCAGGCTGATATTTGGGTACGCTTTCAAAAGCTTCGCGGCCACGAATGTCACTATGTATGTGCCGATGACGCACATGGCACGCCTATTATGCTTAAAGCACAACAACTAGGTATTGCGCCCGAGCAAATGATTGCCGACATGAACGCAGCTCACCAAGCTGATTTTGCTGATTTCCATGTAGCATTTGATCACTATCACTCAACGCATAGCGACGAGAACCGCGAGTTGGCTGAGCTCATCTACACGCGTTTACGCAAAAATGGCTACATTAAAACAAAAACCATTGAACAGTTATTTGACCCGCAAAAAGAAATGTTTTTGCCCGATCGTTTCGTCAAAGGTACCTGCCCAAAATGTGGCGCCGAAGACCAATACGGCGACAACTGCGATGTTTGTGGTGCAACCTACTCGCCAACTGAGTTAAAAAACCCCAAGTCTGCCGTTTCAGGTGCTACCCCAGAGTTGCGTCAATCTGAGCACTACTTCTTTGACTTGCCAGCCTTTGAAGACATGCTCAAAGCATGGACACGCTCGGGGTCATTGCAAGACGAAATGGCGAACAAGCTGAACGAATGGTTTGAGTCTGGCCTACAAATGTGGGATATCAGTCGCGATGCGCCTTATTTCGGTTTTGAAATTCCTGACGCACCGGGTAAATATTTTTACGTTTGGTTAGACGCGCCAATTGGCTACATGGGCAGTTTTAAGCACTACTGCAACACCACGGGTAAAGCCGATTTCGACACGTACTGGCAAGCAAACAGCGACGCTGAGCTGTATCACTTTATTGGCAAAGACATTATTTATTTCCACAGCCTGTTTTGGCCATCTATGCTCAAAGGCGCCAATTTCCGTCAACCTACGAACGTGTGGGCGCACGGGTTTATTACGGTAAACGGTACCAAAATGTCGAAGTCAAAAGGCACGTTCGTGATGGCACGTACCTACCTTGACCACTTAGATCCCGACTATTTGCGCTACTACTTTGCCGCCAAACTAACGAATCGCATTGACGATCTTGATTTAAACCTGACCGATTTTGCCCAGCGTGTTAACGCAGACTTGGTGGGTAAAGTGGTTAATATTGCTAGCCGCTGCGCTGGTTTTATAAGCAAGAAGTTTGATGGAAAATTGGCAGCTCAGTTAACTGATACAGCGCTAATTGATGAATTTCAGGCCGCCGGTGCTGCAATTACTGAAGCTTACGAAAAACGTGAGTTCTCAAAAGCTATGCGCGACATTATGGCATTGGCTGACAAAGCCAATTTCTACATTGCCGAAAAAGAGCCATGGCAGCTAATTAAAGACCCAGCCAAAGCCGACGAAGTGCACCAAATTTGCTCCGTGGGCATTAACTTGTTCCGCTTACTCATGGTGTATTTAACCCCTGTTGTGCCGGACCTTGCTAAGCGCGTACAAGAATTCTTGAACGACGAATTTAGCTGGAATAGCTACCAAAAAGTATTAACCGACCACGCAATTAGCCCGTTCAAAGCGCTAATGCAACGTATTGAAATGGACAAAGTAAACGCCATGATTGAAGACTCAAAACAACAAAATGAAACCGCTAACACGCCAGTATCAACCAGTAATGGCGAATTAGAGCGCGACCCAATTAGTGCCGAAATTGCCTATGACGATTTCGCTAAAATTGACCTGCGCATTGCACGTATCGCCAATGCGGAACACGTTGAAGGTGCCGATAAGTTATTAAAGCTTACTCTTGATCTTGGTGGTGAAACCCGTCAAGTATTTGCGGGCATTAAATCAGCTTACGCACCGGAAAAACTCATTGGTCAACACACGGTTGTGGTTGCCAACTTAGCACCTCGAAAAATGCGCTTTGGCTTGTCTGAAGGCATGGTCTTAGCCGCTGGGCCGGGTGGCGAAGAATTGTATATTTTAAACCCGCACGATGGTGCTAAACCTGGCATGCGAGTGAAATAATGGCCATTACCGTTCACCTGCACCCAGGTAAAGATAAGTCATTACGCCGCTTGCACCCGTGGGTGTTTAGCGGTGCTATTGCCCGTATTAAGGGCTCGCCTAAAGCAGGCGAAACGGTATCCATTCACAGCGCCGAAGGCGACTGGCTTGGCTATGCGGCGTGGTCGCCACAGTCACAAATTCGCGCACGGGTGTGGAGCTTTAACCAAGGCGACACCATTAACAGTGCTTTTTTTGCCAACCGTATTGCGGCTGCAAAAACCTTGCGCGACGGCTTAGCCATTGCCAGCAACGCCTACCGCTTAGTGGCCGCTGAAGCCGATGAACTGCCCGGTGTCACTATCGATAAATACGACAACTGGCTGGTTTGCCAGCTGCTAAGTACAGGTGCTGATTATTGGCGTGATGCCATTGTCAGCGCGCTACGTGAACAGTTCCCTGAGTGCTCTATTTACGAACGCTCTGATGTTGATGTGCGCCAAAAAGAAGGTTTAGCCCCGCTTACCCAAGTGCTATACAGCGCCGACGGAAGTGCTCCACCCGCTCACATTTGGATTCATGAAAATGGTCTTGAGTTGGGTGTGGATATTCAAAATGGCCATAAAACCGGCTACTACCTTGATCAACGTGATAGCCGACTAGCCGTGCAAAAATATGTGCCAGGCAAACGCGTACTCAACGCGTTTAGCTATACCGGCGGTTTTGGCCTGTATGCAGCAGCTGCCGGCGCGGCAGAAGTAGTCAATTTAGATGTTTCAGCACCAGCGCTTGAGCAAGCCACCGCGAACCATGAACGTAATCAGCTCAGCACAGCAAACCTTGAAAACCGCCAAGAAGACGTGTTTGAAGCCCTGCGTAATTTTTACCAGAATGGTCAACGTTTCGATGTTATTGTGCTAGACCCACCTAAGTTTGTAGACAGCAAAGCAAACCTTGTTCGCGCCTGCCGCGGTTATAAAGACATTAACCGCCTTGCCTGCATGATTTTGAAACCTGGCGGCACACTGCTCACGTTTTCGTGCTCAGGCTTGTTATCGGGCGACTTATTTCAAAAAGTAGTCGCTGACGCAGCGCTCGACGCTAAACGCCCAATGCATATTATTGAGCGACTGTATCAAGGTGCCGACCACCCAGTTCGCACCAATTTCCCAGAGTCTTTATATTTGAAGGGGTTGGTACTTCGCGGCTGAGTTCGCTAGTATTTAATTAACCACAACAAACATTGAATGCATTAACAGAAGGAATTGCACCATGAGTGGCGGTACTATTTTCGATAAGATCATTGCCAAAGAAATTCCAGCTGACATTGTCTATGAAGACGAATTAAGTCTGGCGTTTAAAGACATTAATCCACAAGCGCCAGTACATGTGTTAATTATTCCCAAAAAACACATCGCGACCATTAATGACATTGAAGAATCTGATCGCGAGTTAATTGGGCATTTATACGTCGTTGCTGCGCGCCTTGCTCAGCAATACGGCTTTGCCAAAGACGGTTATCGTGTAGTCATGAACTGTAACGAAGACGGCGGACAGTCGGTTTACCATATTCATCTGCATTTACTTGCTGGGGTAACCATGGGTTGGCCGCCTTTTGCTAATAATAAACCAAAGCAAGTTGATTAAGTTGGCGCTGATTTATGTCTAACTTCAAAAAGCCAAGTGACCAAGAGTTAAAGCAACGTCTAACCGACATGCAATACTACGTGACCCAACAAGACGGTACCGAACCGCCCTTCCAAAATTCATATTGGAACGAGCGGCGGCAAGGTATTTATGTAGATGTCGTAAGTGGCGAACCACTGTATTCGTCGGCAGACAAATTTGATTCAAGTTGCGGTTGGCCAAGTTTTACCAAGACCATTTCGGACGCCTCGGTTACAACCCATACCGATTTGAAATTTGGTATGCGCCGCACAGAAATTCGCAGCACCCAAGCCGACTCACACTTAGGTCATGTGTTTAATGATGGCCCAATGCCATTGGGAACGCGTCACTGCGTAAATTCAGCTGCGGTTGAGTTTATTCCGCTAGAAGACATGGAAGCACGCGGCTACGGCCAGTGGATTCCAACCGTAACCGCTAAAAACGACTAATTACAACCCCGTAGCAATACCTTCACGGCGCGGATCGGCGCCGCCATACAACCCGCCTTCAGGGCGTAACGTAATTCCGTGAAGGCCGCTATTTAAGTCCTGTACCTTCACGGTGTGGCCGCGAGCCTCTAACGGCGCTGCCAACGCTTCCATGGCGGTGCCTTGCTCTAAATTTGTCACGCCATTTAAGTTGGTGACATGGGGCAAATTAATCGCGCTCTGCATGTCTAAATTCCAGTCCAGCAGCCCCACCAATGTTTGTGCAACATAATTAATAATACGTGCACCGCCCGGCGAGCCCACAGCGTGCAATGGTTTACCTTGCTGATCAAAAACAATAACAGGTGCCATAGAGCTACGTGGCCGTTTACCAGCTTGCACTCGGTTCGCAACTAACTTGCCATTTTGTTCAGGTACAATCGAAAAATCTGTTAACTGATTATTTAGCAAAAAGCCTGCCGCCATCACACCGGAACCAAACCCCATTTCAATACTGGAGGTCATTGAGAAAACATTGCCTTGGGCATCGACAATGCTCACGTGCGTGGTATTGGGAAATTCTGGTGACTTGTCATCAGCGTAACTTAGGTTGGCATTCAGCTCGCTAGGCGTAGCGGCCTGCGCTTTGCCCATATCTTGTTCATTAATGAGCTGGGCACGACGCGCTAAATACTGTTTATCCAGCAACTGTTGCACCGGTACTTCAACAAAATCGCTATCGGCAATGTAGCGATTGCGATCAGCAAATGCCAAGCGCGATGCCTGCGTAAAGTAATGACTGGCTAGCTCGCCGTTGACGGGTAAATCTGCAACAGGAAAGTTTTCAAGCAGCCCCAGTATCTGCAACACGGTAATACCACCAGAACTTGGCGGCCCCATGCCACAAACCTCATAAACTCGGTATTCTGTACACACAGGTTCACGCACTATGGCTTCATAGTTTGCTAGGTCTTGCGCACTCAGCAAACCTGGGTTAAGCGGCGAGTTTTGCACTGCTGCGACAATTTTATCGGCAATTGGTCCGCGATAAAACGCATCCGCGCCCTGCTCCGCAATCAGCTTTAAGCTCTGTGCTAACTCGGGGTTATTGCGCACAGTTCCGGTGGTCAGGGCTTCACCATTGGGGTAAAAATAATCTTTGCCAGGCGACATTTGAGTGAGGCCGGGGCTTAGCTCCATTGCCAATAATTTAGCCAAGCGTGGCGACACTTCAAAACCGTGCTCAGCGGCATTAATGGTGCTTTGAAATAACGTAGACCAAGGTAATTTACCCCACTTATCATGCGCCAGCTCTAGCCCACGAAGAATACCTGGGGTACCAACCGAACGACCGCCTGTTACGGCTTCCATAAAGCTAGCTGGCGGCTTGCCCTGCGCGTCTAAAAATAAGGCTGGTGTTGCTGCCTCTGGCGCAGCTTCACGGGCGTCAATGGTATACAAGCGCTGTGACTCGGCATGCCAGTACAAAATAAAACCACCGCCGCCAAGGCCAGATGACTGTGGCTCGGTAAGTGTCAGCATGGACTGTACAGCAATAGCCGCGTCAATTGCGCTACCGCCCTGCGCAAGAATCGCTTCACCTGCCCTTGCCGCGGCCGGCGTTGCTGCTGCCACCATATAGCGCTGGCTTAGAACACCCTTTTTCTCGGTAAAACCAGTAGCAGCTTCAGGGTCATAGGCCACGCTGGTGCCATGAGCTTGGTTTGCTTGAGACGTTGAGGGTGAATTTGATTTATTAACTGGCGAATCACTGCATGCACTAAGTAATACAAGCGCAAACAACATAAATAGACGCATGATCATACCTTTCTACTGAAAAATAAACGCGGCTTGGTTTACAGCCTCCGTAACTAGACTCTATCATACGTACTCCTGCAGTCACGAACAACGATCATTGCCATGCATAAAATAAATGAAGCCATTCAAGTGATTATTTGTAGCCTAGTTATTGCAGCTGTCGCTATTTGGTTGCCGTACTATCAAGCAGAAACCGGCTCGCTACTTAACCAATATGACTTTGCACAAGCTCTCGCTTGGCAAGAGCCCTGGCGTTTATTGACTGCTCATTTTTTCCATTTAGATGCTCGTCACGCGCTCTACAATGCGTTAGGCCTGCTTATGGTTTCTGTATTTTTCGCGCGCCACTTTGACGTGAGAACTTGGTTAAATGCAATATTGGTTATCGCAACTTTGGCATCGGTACTAGTTAGGCTGGTGGGCATACCTGAACGTTTTGTTGGCTTATCGGGTGTCATTCACGGCTTATTAATGATGAGCCTGCTGTTGGAGTGGGCAAAACAAAAATACGCATTCAACGACTGGCTACCGCCACTGTCCATTGCATTATTAACGCTCAAAGTAGTGTTGGAAATAACCGGCTTATTAAACAGCCAGATACTACTTAGCCAAGGCAATACCTTTGGCTATGTTCATGGCGCTGGACTAGTTGCTGGGGTTGTTGCATGGCGACTGCATCGGCGGCGGTTAGCTTCATTGACAGCTAATCCAAATAAGCCAACCACTACCGAAAGCAGTCAAGAATAGTATTACAATACAATACGGTCTTTGTTGAGTTCTAGCATGCGCGGGCCAATGCCCTTTACCTGCATCAGTTGATTCACATCGCTAAATTGGCCCAATTCGTCGCGCAATTTAATAATGTCTTTCGCCCGTTTAATGCCGACACCGGTCAGCGCGTAAGCTAACTGCTCGGCGTCGGCGGTATTGATATTTATTTGGGTTTGCTGTGCGGCTGTTTGCCATGGTGCCAAAACGGCTGCTGAAACCGGTGTTGTTGCCAACATCGGTGACAACATAGGCAGCATAAGAGCCGCTGAAAGAAAGGTTTTCCGTAACATATGAATACACTCCTGATAAACCGTTAGTTCAAAAACATAAATGGTTTTGTGCTTTTAATTTGCGCACTACAGAAGTGTATTCAAGCCCCTGAATAAAGGCGAATAATTATCACGGATTAAGCTGTCAGAGATTCATGTATTGCGTTCAATGCTGCCACCGGATCACTCGCTTGAGTAATTGGACGCCCAATCACCAGCACTTCAATACCAAGCGCCGCAGCTTCTGGTGGTGTCATCACGCGGCGCTGGTCGCCTTGTTCAGCGCCCACTGGGCGAATACCCGGGGTAACACGAATAAAACCGTCACCGCACTGTTGGGCAATCATTTGGGCTTCTTGTGCTGAACACACAACACCATCTAACCCAGCTGATTTGGTTAATTGCGCTAAACGCAGCACCTGCTGCTGAGGTGACACCGTAATACCAATTTCTTGCAAGTCGTCCTCGGTCATGCTGGTTAATACGGTAACGGCAATTAAATGGGGCTTGTTGGGCATATCCGCAATAGCATCGCGCGCCGCTTCAAGCATCCGGCGGCCACCACTGGCATGCACGTTTACCATCCACACTCCCAACTCAGCCGCTGCGCGCACTGCTTTGCCAGCCGTGTTTGGAATATCATGAAACTTTAAATCAAGAAATACCTTAAAACCGCGCTTAACTAGGGCTTTAACAAAGTCAGGCCCGGCACTGGTAAAGAGTTCTTTGCCAACTTTTAAACCACATTGCTGCGGTGAAAGTTGGTCAATTAATGGCCATGCCGATTCAGCATCGGCATAATCTAGCGCTACAAAAATCAACGAATTAGACATCTATTCTCCATCTAGCCCTATAATGGGCTTAATTTCACCCCAAGTACGGCACGACGGACAGTGCCAATACAAAGTACTACCTGAAAATCCGCAATGACGACAACGGTACTTTGGCCGCTGCTTCATTTGTTGCTGCACTAAACGTTGCAGCATTTTCAAACTGTCACGTGCACTGCCCACATCGGCGGCACGAATATGAAAGTCCATTAACTTATGGAAACCTTTCATGGTTGGGTTTTCCACCAGCGAATTCTGAACGAATTGTTCAGCTGCCTCAATGCCGTTTTCACGAGCTATCATTTCTGACAACATAACTGCGGCAGTCGTGGAATGCGCACTTTTCACGCACTGATGCAAAAACTGAATTAATCCGCCTTGATCATCAACCTCATCAAAACAAGCTTTAATAAGCGGTAGCGCCTCGCTAACAAACTCTGGGTCTTCATCTAAAATACCCATGAGTATTTTCTGTGCCTTGCGATATAAACCTTGGTTGTACCACATGCGCCCAAGCGCCAACGCTGCACGCACGCAATCGGGATCGTGCTGCCGAGCCTTCAAATAGTATTTTTCGGTTGGCTCTGGTTCTGTTTGGCGTTCAGCAAGCTCACAATAAAGCTGGGCAACAAGCACCTCTGCTGTGCGGTCAAAACGCATGAGTTTTAACGCAACTTTTATCGCTTTATCCCATTCATGGGTGGCTTCATATAATTCTAATAAATGACGCTGGCAGGCCTCGCGAAATTGTTTGTCCCCTTGCAAGGCCAACAGCATTTCTTCAGCGCGGTCAAAAATACCAGCGGCTAAGTAATCAAGGCCTAACTCAAACATGGCCTGACGGCGTTCTTGTTCGCTAATGCTCGGCCGCGACGTTAGGTTTTGATGTATTTTTATCGCGCGATCAAGCTCTCCGCGACGCCGAAATAGCTTCCCTAGCGCCCAGTGTGTCTCTAGTGTGTCAGAGTCGACATCAAGTAATTCAATGAATAAATCAACCGCTTTGTCGGGTTGATCTGAAAGTAATAAATTAAGGCCAGTTACGTATTGGCGGGAAAACTGCTCTTGTTCTTGTCTATTTTCATTACGAACGCTGTTGCGACCCATGAACCAACCATAGGCAGCGGCAACTGGTAATAGCAAAAACAGCAGCTCTAACATCAGGCTTGACTCTTATCGCTCACAAGTTGTTTTTTTAGTTTACGGTTTTCGCGACGCAACCCAAATTGCGCAGCTAGCATGCTGAATAAGCCAATAATAAAGCCTAGCGCTAAGAAAATGGCGCCAACGGTTGCAACGCTAACTTGTTGCTTAGCTATAATAAAATCAACCGCAATAACCTGATTATTTAATGCGCCAAAGGCAATGGCAATAAGAAACAAAATAATCAGCGGCAGGCTAACAAATATGAATCGAATCATGATCTTTCCTGTCATGCGCTAAAAAAAACGGCATGCTTAATATAGCATGCCGTTCTTATTAACTCGACGTTAAAATTATCCGATATTGTCGACCCGCTCTCGCAGTTCTTTACCGGGCTTAAAGTGCGGAACGTGCTTTGCGTCCAACTGCACCTTTTCGCCCGTTTTCGGATTACGCCCCTCGCGTGGGGCCCGATAATGCAGGGAAAAACTACCAAAACCACGAATTTCAATTCGTCCACCAGAGGCCATTTGCTGGGCCATCTGTTCGATAAGTTCTTTCACCGCATCTTCAACCTGACGCGGAGACAGCTCTGGGTACAACTTCGTCAACTGGGTAATCAGTTCCGATTTTGTCATCACTTTCTCCTCTAACAATGCGTCAATGCTTTCGGGCCTACGCTAAGAAGCTTTTAGTCGTCGCTTTTAGCTGCTTTGAAAGCTTCAGCCATTGCGTTTGTGAAGTCGCCTTCGTCTTGCTGCTTGTTCACAGAGTCAATAGCTTCTTTCTCTTCAACTTCGTCTTTCGCACGGATAGACAAGCTTAAGGTACGGTTCTTACGATCCACGCCCATGAAGCGCGCTTCAATTTCGTCACCAACGCTTAATTCAGTGGTCGCATCTTCAATGCGGTCACGTGAAATGTCAGCAACGCGAACGTAACCTTCAACGCTGTCAGCCAGCTCAACTTTGGCACCTTTGGCATCAACTTCGATGACCTTACCTTTAACAATAGCACCTTTTTTGTTGGCCGCTAGGTAATTGTTGAACGGATCTTCTTCTAATTGCTTGATACCTAGAGAGATACGCTCGCGCTCAGCGTCAACTTGCAATACCACGGCAGTTACTTCTTCGCCTTTCTTGAAGTCGCGTACTGCTTCTTCGCCAGCTGCGTTCCAGCTGATATCTGAAAGGTGAACCAAGCCGTCGATGCCGCCGTCTAAGCCAATGAAGATACCGAAGTCAGTGATTGACTTGATCTTACCTGATACTTTGTCGCCCTTGTTGAAGTTCTTCGCGAACTCTTCCCACGGGTTAGCTTTACACTGTTTCAGGCCAAGTGAAATACGACGACGCTCTTCGTCAATTTCAAGAACCATAACTTCAACCACGTCATCCAAGTTAACAACTTTAGATGGGTGTACGTTTTTATTGGTCCAATCCATTTCAGAAACGTGTACCAAACCTTCAACGCCTTCTTCGATTTCAACGAAGCAGCCGTAGTCAGTTAAGTTGGTTACACGACCAGTCAAACGGTGGCCTTCTGGGTAACGCGCAGCAATATCAGCCCATGGATCAGCGCCCAATTGCTTCAAGCCAAGCGATACACGAGTACGCTCACGGTCAAACTTCAATACTTTCACGTTGATTTCGTCACCAACGTTAACCACTTCGCTTGGGTGCTTAACGCGTTTCCAAGCCATGTCGGTGATGTGCAACAAGCCATCAACGCCGCCTAAGTCTACGAATGCGCCGTAGTCAGTCAGGTTCTTAACGATACCCTTAACTTCTTGGCCTTCTTGTAGGTTCTCAAGCAACTCGTCGCGCTCTGCACTGTTCTCAGTTTCAATTACTGCACGACGTGAAACAACAACGTTGTTGCGCTTCTGGTCAAGCTTGATAACTTTGAACTCTAATTCTTTGTTTTCTAGGTGCGTTGTTTCACGAACTGGACGAACGTCAACCAAAGAACCTGGTAAGAACGCACGTACGCCACCTAAATCAACTGTGAAGCCGCCTTTCACTTTACCGCTAATTAAACCGGTAACAGTTTCTTGGTCTTCGTAAGCTTTCTCAAGCTGCAACCAAGCTTCGTAGCGCTTCGCTTTCTCGCGAGACAGGATGGTTTCACCAAAGCCGTCTTCTACTGCATCCAATGCAACGTCAACTTCGTCGCCAATTTGAACTTCAACAACGCCTTCAGCGTTACGGAATTGTTCAACAGGGATAGCACTTTCAGATTTCAAACCAGCGTCAACAAGAACAACGTCACGGTTGATAGCTACGATGGTGCCTTTAACGATAGAACCTGGGCGAGTTTCGACCTCTTTGAGGCTTTCTTCAAACAGTTGTGCAAAATTTTCTGACATATGTGTTAACTACTTTTAGTTAAGTACGTCCACCAAGCAATCCCGAATGGCGGGGTTATTAAAATTGATCTGATGGC
The DNA here is from genome assembly GCF_001418345.1 of Pseudidiomarina woesei. Taxonomy (GTDB): domain Bacteria; phylum Pseudomonadota; class Gammaproteobacteria; order Enterobacterales; family Alteromonadaceae; genus Pseudidiomarina; species Pseudidiomarina woesei. The sequence continues at coordinate 115,533 of NZ_LIPW01000001.1, read as the reverse complement.
TGTCCTTGCTACAGACCCCTAAGCGAGCAGCTATTCGACGCTGCTAGTCTCAGATTTAGAGAGCTTGCCATGAGCAAACTCCAGAATTTGATCAACCACTTCGGTAATACTCAAATTCGTTGAATCTATAAATAGCGAACCCTCGGCAGCACGCAGTGGCGCAACCGAGCGGTTGGTGTCCCGTTCATCGCGTTCACGAATCTCGGTGATTAATTGGTCAATTTTAGCATCAATTCCTTTTTCTCGCAATTGCTCAAAGCGACGACGGGCGCGCTCTTCAGGGCTTGCCGTCAAAAAGACTTTGGCAGCTGCGTCAGTAAACACCACAGTGCCCATATCACGGCCATCTGCCACCAAGCCTGGCAGCTCTTTAAAGGCCCGTTGGCGGCGCAATAACGCTTCGCGAACACGCGGCAATGCGGCCACTTTAGAGGCCATATTCGCCACCTCTTGGGTACGAATCGTCATGGTGACATCTTCGCCTTCCAAAATAATATGGGTTAGCTCTGGGTCTTCCTCTACGTCAAACTTAACGTCAAGCGCACCGGCTAATGCCACCAAACTTTCTTCATCGTCTGCAGCAAAGCCATGGTGAATGGCAGCTAAGGCTAACACACGATAAATAGCACCACTGTCAAGCAAGTGCCAACCGAGTTTGTCCGCTAAAATACGGCTTACGGTGCCTTTGCCTGAGCCGCTTGGGCCATCAATAGTGATTACGGGTGTGTTTTTGCTCATGCTATCCTCTACCAAAATAAAAGCGCCGCAATTATACGGATCTGGCAGAAAATTGCACCCTAAATTGCTGATCGTTCCATGATCTGTTCATGAATTTTGTGTGATATTACAAAACTCAGCAAAGAAATTGGGGTAGGTTTTGCTGGTACATTCAGGGTTTAAAATAGACACCCCAACATCGCTGAAGCCAAGTAATGCGAAGCTCATGGCCATACGATGATCATTGTATGTGGCAATCTGTGCATGGGTGAGTTGTTCCGGCGGCGTCACCGAAATAGCGTCTTCCGTTTCAACCACATGCGCCCCAACTTTGCGCAGTTCGGCTGCCATTGCGGTTAATCTATCGGTTTCTTTAATGCGCCAATTGGCGATGTTGCGAATATGCGTTGTGCCTTTTGCAAATAACGCCAGTGTCGCAAATGTCATCGCCGCATCCGGAATTGCATTTAAATCGGCATCAAGCGCTTTTAATGGCCCTTTACTGACGGTGATCGCATGCTTATCAACACGAACTTGGGCGCCCATTTGCGTCAAATAATCAGCAAACTGCACGTCACCTTGAATACTCTCACTACCTACGCCGTTTATGGTGAGTGGTCCATCGGCAATTGCCGCTGCCGCCATCCAATATGACGCTGCACTGGCATCGCCTTCCACCCAGTACTCGCCTGGACTTTGGTAATTTTGGTTGCCAGGAATCATAAACTCTTGGCGACAAATACGATGTATTTCAATACCAAAACGCTGCAACATAGACAACGTCAGTTCAATATATGGCCAGCTAACCACCTGCCCAGTTAACTGCAAAACACTATCACCTTGCAGCAACGGCAATGCCATTAATAACGCTGAAACATACTGGCTTGAAGCGCTTCCATCAATGCTTATCATGCCATGGCTCATTCCCCCACGAATTTCAACGGGCGGATAGCCTTCATGTTGCAAACAACTTAGATGAGCACCTGCCTGACGTAAGGTATCAATAAGCGCTGCCGCTGGACGCTCTTGCATTCGCGCGTCGCCAGTGAGCACACAATGCGGGTCATCATCGCGCTCGGCAAAGCTAGCGGCAAGCACAGCAATTAGTGGTCGCATAGCCGTTCCGGCATTACCTAAATCAAGTGCGCGCGGAATAGTTGCCCACTGCCCACCACAGCCAGTAACGGTTATGGTGGTCGCCTGTTCATCACTAACGTCAACTTGCACACCAAGGGCTTGCAAAGCTTCCAGCATGCGCTCGGTATCATCGCTACGAAGCACATTGGTGAGTTGAGTTTGCTGCCCAGGTTGGCACAACGCAGCCATGAGTAAAGCGCGGTTCGCAATACTCTTCGAGCCCGGTAAAGTGACTTCACCGCGGCAACTGCGTAGGCCTTGTAAAGTGATCATTTTAGTAACTTAGCCATAGCATCAATAAATGCTTGGTTTTCGGCGGGCAAACCAATACTCACCCGCAAATGATGCGGCAACTGATAACCCGCAACTGGGCGAACAATAACGCCCGCGCGCAATAACTGTTGGTAAATTTCCGCCGCTTCAGAGCCCACTTCAATCGTTAAAAAGTTGCCGTGAGACGGAATGTAATTTAAACCACTTTGTTCACAGAACCGCACCAATTGCGCCATGCCTTCTTGATTCACGCGAACCGATTCAGCAAGATATTCTTCGTCATCTAAGACCACTTCGGCGGCGCGTAAACTCAGGCTATTCATATTGAACGGCTGACGCACACGGTTCATTAAATCGGCGATATCTGGGTGGGTAATGGCATAACCTGCACGCAAACCTGCTAAACCGTAAGCTTTCGAGAAAGTACGGCTGACAATTAAGTTTGGATACTGCGCTACCCATTCAACCGACGGCGCGCGTTCGGCTTCACTCACGTACTCGTAGTAGGCTTCATCAAGCACCACCAACACATTCTGCGGCACCTGCGCAATAAACTCAGCCAGCTCTTCTTTGGTTAAGAAAGTACCGGTTGGGTTATTCGGGTTAGCAATAAAAATCATCCGTGTTTTCGGCGTAATCGCCGCTAACATCGCCGGTAAGTCGTGGCCGTAGTTCTTTGCCGGCACCGCGACCCCTTTCGCACCAATGGCTTGAGTTACCAGCGGGTACACAACAAACGCATGCTGCGCAAAGATAACTTCATGAGTTTCATTAACGAAGGTACGTGCCAATAGCTCTAACACGTCGTTAGAGCCATTACCTAAAGTGATTTGATTGGTGTGAACGCCAAACTTTTCCGCCAATTTGGTTTTCAAATAAAACCCATTGGCATCTGGATAGCGAGCGAGTCCACTCAGTGCATCTTGCAACGCACCTTTTACCTTAGCACTTAAACCAAGTGGGTTTTCATTTGACGCTAATTTCACAATATTTTTAATACCCAGTTCACGTTCAACTTCTTCTATTGGCTTCCCCGCTTGATACGGGCTTAACGTTCGAATACCTGGGTTCGCAAGTGCTTTCGCATTAAATTCAGTCATAGTTAAGTTCAAATTCGATATTAGTTATTAGATATTCGATATTAGTTAAAAGACTTCCAAGATATCGCATATGGTAACGCCCATATCTAATATCCAATATCTAATAGCTAATATCGCTCTTGTTGTTTGTATACGAGATATTAGCTAAAAGACTTCCGCGATATCGAATATGGTGACGCCGATATCCAATATCTAATAGCTAATATCGCTCTTGTTGTTTGTATACGAGATATTAGCTAAAAGACTTCCGCGATATCGAATACGGTGACACCGATATCCAATATCTAATAGCTAATATCGCTCTTGTTGTTTGTATACGAGATATTAGCTAAAAGACTTCCGCGATATCGAATACGGTGACACCGATATCCAATATCTAATAGCTAATATCGCTCTTGTTGTTAGGCTTTGCGCTCGAATTCGCGCATAAAATCGACTAACGCCTCAACCCCAGCCAGCGGCATCGCATTATAAATACTCGCACGCATACCGCCCACAAAGCGGTGCCCTTTCAAACCAATCAAACCGGCCTGTTCCGCTTGTTTCAAAAAGTCACCGTCAAGGCGTTCATCAGCAAGCAAGAATGGTACGTTCATTCGCGAACGATAGTTAGGGTGCACTGGGTTACGGTAGAAGTCAGAACTGTCAATAAAATCGTACAGCTTTGCTGCTTTGGCACGATTCACCTCGCCCATCGCAGCCACCCCACCTTGGCGTTTTAACCACTGAAACACTAACGCTGATAAATACCAAGCGAAGGTGTTTGGGGTGTTGTACATTGAACGCTCTTTGGCTTGTACGGTGTAATCCATAATGGTTGAGGTGTTGCCTTGCGCATGCCCAAGCAAATCGTCCCGAACAATGGTAATAGCAAAGCCTGAAGGCCCAATGTTCTTCTGCGCACCGGCGTAAATCACGCCAAACCGGCTTACATCAAGCGGTTCAGAAAGTATATTCGACGACATGTCGGCAACAATAGGCACCTGCACATCTGGAATGTCATGCAAGGCAATACCATCGACAGTTTCATTGGGGCAGTAATGAAAATACGCCGCATTGTCAGATAGCTGCCAGCGTTCACGCGGGACTAATGCTTTGCCCTGCTCAGTTTGCTCCGCAGCACCGACTACATTCACATGCTTGACGTATTTTTGCGCTTCGCGAATGGCAAACTCCGACCAAATGCCGCAGTTTAAATAGTCCACAGTGGCGTTAGGGCCCGCTATATTTTGCGGTACCGCACTAAACTGTCCCCGACCACCGCCGTGCATAAATAGCACTTGATAATTGTCGGGAACAGCCATTAACTCACGTAAGTCCTGCTCGGCCTGCTCAGCAAGGCGAATAAAAGCGGGATCACGATGGCTAATTTCCATCACCGAAATGCCCAGATTATTCCAGTTCAAGAATTCCTCTTGGGCTTGCTTCATCACCTCTGCCGGCAGCATTGCCGGCCCCGCAGAAAAGTTAAACGGGGCGCTCATGCAATTATTCCTCAGTTACGTCATCAACCGATGCGTCATCCGCATCATCGTCTAAAGGTTCGTTGTTATCTTCGCCTTCTACTGGCTCGTTAAGCAACGCATCTGTTTCATCGTCTTCATCCACTTCGTCAATGCGCTGCATACCAACTACTTTTTCGTCAGCGCCGGTGCGAATTAAACGAACGCCTTGGGTGTTACGTCCTACCACCGATACTTCATTAACACGGGTACGTACTAAGGTACCTTTGTTGCTAATAAGCATAATTTGGTTGGCATCGACAACTTCCATCGCACCGACAACCAGGCCATTGCGTTCACTCACTTTGATCGACACAACGCCTTTAGTCGCACGACTTTTCGCTGGATAATCAGTAATTGGTGTGCGTTTGCCGTAGCCGTTTTCAGTCACCGTTAATATAGTTGGCACTTCTTCTTCAATGGTACGCGGCACAATCAGTGACACCACGCGCTGCCCTTCTTCTAGGCGAATACCACGTACACCTGTGGCGGTGCGGCCCATTGAGCGAATTTGCTCTTCACTAAAGCGAACCACTTTGCCGGCATCAGAGAACAGCATGACTTCGTCACCCGCGGTGGTGACGTCAACACCAATTAACTCGTCGCCATCGTTCAGGTTCAACGCAATAATACCGCCGCTACGTGGGCGTGAATAAGCCTCCATTGGGGTCTTTTTCACGGTACCGTTACGAGTCGCCATGACAATATATTTATCGTCTGGGTAGTCACGCGTCGGCAAGATAGCGGTAATACGCTCATCGGCCTCAAGCGGCAACAAGTTCACAATCGGGCGGCCGCGCGAGGTGCGCGTTGCCAACGGCAATTGATACACCTTCATCCAGTAAATACGGCCGCGGGTTGAGAAGCACAAAATAGTGTCATGCGTGTTAGCAACCCATAACCGCTCAATGAAGTCTTCATCTTTCATCTTAGTGGCTGATTTACCCTTACCACCGCGACGCTGCGCTTCATATTCGGTTAATGGTTGATACTTCACATAGCCGTGATGCGACAATGTCACGACCACGTCTTCTTCGTTAATTAAGTCTTCCATGCTGATGTCGTGCGCAGCTGCAGTAATTTCTGTGCGACGCGCATCGCCATATTCAGCCTTAATTTTTTCCAGCTCTTCGCGAATCACTTCCATCAAGCGTTCTGCATTGTTCAAAATGTGCAGTAGCTCTTCAATGACTTGCAGAAGGTTCTTGTATTCTTCAAGAATTTTCTCGTGCTCAAGGCCAGTTAACTTATGCAAACGCAAGTCCAAAATGGCCTGAGCTTGTTCTTCAGTTAAGTAATATTGGCCGTCACGAATGCCAAACTCAGCGCTCAAGTGATCAGGGCGTGCTGCATCAACCCCAGCGCGTTCAAGCATGGCTGCAACGTCACCTAACTGCCATGCACGGCTGGTTAAGCCCGCTTTCGCGTCGGCGGCAGTTTGTGAGCGACGAATTAACTCAATAATTTCATCAATGTTAGCTAGCGCAATCGCTAGACCTTCTAAGATGTGCGCACGTTCACGTGCTTTGCGTAATTCATAAACCGAGCGACGTGTGACCACTTCACGGCGGTGCAAAATAAAGCACTCAAGCATGTCGCGCAGATTAAATAAACGTGGTTGGTTTTTATCCAAAGCAACCATGTTAATACCAAACACCACTTGCATTTGGGTGTTAGCATACAAATGGTTCAGAATAACTTCGGCAACTTCACCGCGTTTAATTTCAATAACAATGCGCATACCGTCTTTGTCAGACTCATCGCGCAGACCGCTTATCCCTTCAAGGCGTTTTTCTTTCACCAGCTCAGCAATTTTTTCAATCAGCTTGGCTTTATTCACCTGATAAGGAATTTCGGTCACGATAATGGCTTCGCGGCCATTGCTGTCTGTTTCTACTTCCGCTTTGGCGCGTAAATGAATACGGCCACGGCCGGTTTTGTAGGCTTCAATAATGCCTGCGCGGCCAGAAATAGAAGCCGCCGTTGGAAAGTCAGGGCCAGGAATGTATTCCATCAATTCATCAATTTGAATGTCTGGATTATCAATCATTGCCAAACAGCCGTTAACCACTTCCGTTAAGTTGTGTGGCGGAATATTGGTTGCCATACCTACGGCAATACCCGAAGAACCGTTAACCAATAGGTTCGGTACCCGGGTTGGCAATACTTCTGGAATTTGTTCAGTGCCGTCATAGTTAGGCACAAAATCGACCGTTTCTTTATCCAGGTCGGAAAGTAATTCGCTGGCAATCTTAGCCATGCGAATTTCGGTGTAACGCATTGCTGCAGCTGAGTCGCCATCAACGGAACCGAAGTTACCTTGGCCATCAACTAACATGTAGCGTAATGAGAATGGTTGCGCCATACGTACAATAGTGTCGTACACTGCGCTGTCACCATGTGGGTGGTATTTACCGATAACGTCACCGACAATACGTGCCGACTTTTTGTAAGGCTTGTTAAAGTCGTTACGCAATTCATTCATCGCAAATAATACGCGACGGTGAACCGGTTTTAGACCATCACGAACGTCCGGTAACGCCCGCCCTACAATAACGCTCATGGCGTAATCAAGGTAAGAGCTCTTTAATTCATCTTCAATATTGACCGGAACGACTTCTCTGGCGAGATCACTCATAATAGTTATATCCCTAAACGATCTGTCTTTCTTATAATTCGTACGATTGCGCATTGTACCCGTAGCGAGGCGCTATCGCATCTTTTTTTATCCCTGTAGGTTGAGTACACTGTACCGACTTTTAAGCCGTAGCAGAAGCCCTATGAACCCAAATTCGAACGTTGATCCAGCAGAAATTGAAAAATTTAGTGCCATTGCCTCACGGTGGTGGGACCCCGAAGGCGAATTCAAGCCACTTCATTTAATCAACCCGTTACGCCTTGACTATATTTTGCAGCATTGCAACGGCGTGTTTGAACAGCAGGTACTTGATATTGGCTGCGGTGGCGGTTTATTGGCTGAAGGCTTAGCTCGCGCGGGTGCACGGGTTACTGGCATAGATATGGCTGAACAGTCGCTGCAAGTTGCACGCTTGCACGCCTTAGAAAGCAAGCTCGACATTACCTACGAGTTTGTGCCAGCAGAACAATTTGCGGCCGAGCACTCAGAACAGTTTGACGTGGTTACCTGCCTTGAAATGTTAGAACACGTGCCAAACCCAGCCGCCATTGTAAAAGCCGCCGCACAAGCGGTGAAACCGGGTGGCTACGTATTTTTTTCAACCCTTAATCGCAATGCCAAGTCATGGTTGCTTGGTATTGTAGCGGCTGAATATGTTCTGGGTTGGGTGCCTAAAGGAACTCATGAACATGCCAAATTTATTCAGCCGGCCGAACTGCTGCGCATGACCGATGCGGCCAAGCTAGAAGCCGAAGCCATGACCGGCATGCATTACTTACCGTGGCGCGGCTTTTATCTTGATGATAGCAATGTCGACGTCAACTACATTGTCTGTCTGCGCAAACCGCTATGACGAATCCAATTCCACAGGCCGTCCTGTTTGATTTAGACGGAACACTACTCGATACCGCACCCGATTTAGGTGCGGCATTAAACCAGGTGTTAGCTAGCGAAAAGCGCCCACTGGTTAGTGCCGAGGAATATACCCCGTTGGCTTCCCATGGTTCCGCTGGCCTTTTGCGTTATGCCTATGGCGACGAATTTGATCAGCGCCGCGATGAACTGCGCAGCGCTTTTCTTTCGGCTTATGCGGCTAATATTGCTGCAAATACAAAACCATTTCATGGAGTGCGTGAATTACTCCAGCAATTACAACAGCGCTCCATACCAGTGGCCATTGTTACCAATAAGCCGCACGCATTAACGGCGCAATTGGTGCCGTTTTATCAAGAGTTTGCTCATATACAGGTGGTGATTAGTGGCGATACCTTAGCTGTCGCGAAGCCAAACCCCGAACCCTTATTGCACGCCGCCAACCTATTGCGAGTAGACGCTTCGAGTTGTTGGTACATTGGCGATGCGGAACGCGACATTGAAGCTGGACGACGTGCCAACATGTTCACGGTGCTCGCTCGATATGGCTATATAAGTGCCACCGACCAACCCGAAATTTGGGGCGCAAATGCCATGATTGACCATCCAGCTGAATTGCTCGAATTGTGGTCTGACTAACCTTTAACCACAAGATGTTGTGGCGAATGTCAAAATTTGCTGAACATCTTGTGAAACCCTTGTTAATCAACGCTTATAAATTAGTTATCTGAACATGTCGGTTAAAAGACAAAAAAATAATAAGAAAATTTTTTTCTGCTATTGATTTTCCTAAGCTGCTTTAATGGCAAGCGTTTTAGCGAAAGCCCCTACTTGCATTCACGTTTTTTCACCAATTTCGAGCGGTAAATTCTCTTGATCAGTGTGCGATAAGTGCTAGGATACAGGTCATTCGATTAACCCAAGATATTGTGTAAAAAACGCACGAGTAGCCCCCTGCTGCACCATATCTTGTGGCTACACAAATATTACATAACAACAACGAATATGGATGCGCCTCATGAATCAACAGCTCTTCGTAACTAAACGTAGCGGCGAACGTGAACCTCTGAATTTGGATAAAATCCACCGCGTTATCAGCTGGGCCGCCGAAGGCCTCAACGACGTTTCAGTCTCACAAGTTGAAATCAAATCTCACATTCAGTTTTATGACGGCATTAAAACTGAAGATATTCATGAAACCATTATCAAAGCAGCCGCTGATCTAATTTCAGAAGAAGTACCTGATTATCAGTACATGGCCGCTCGTTTGGCGATTTTCCATTTACGTAAACTTGCCTACAACCAGTTTGAGCCGCCACACTTGTATGACCAAGTTACCAAAATGGTGGCTGCGGGCCGTTACGACAAGCACTTGCTCGAAGACTATAGCCAAGAAGAATTTGAACAAATGAATGATTTTATTGATCATTCTCGTGACTTAAACTTCTCATACGCAGCAGTAAAACAGCTTGAAGGCAAATATTTAGTTCAAAACCGTGTCACCGGTGAAATTTACGAAAGCGCGCAGTTTTTATATGTTCTTGTCGCGGCCTGTTTGTTCGCAAACTACCCGAAAGACACGCGTATGGACTACATCAAGCGTTTTTACGACGCAACCTCAGAGTTCAAAATTTCATTACCGACACCAATTATGTCAGGTGTACGTACCCCGACGCGTCAGTTCAGCTCCTGTGTACTCATTGAAGCCGGCGACAGCCTTGACTCAATTAACGCCACTGCAAGCGCCATTGTGAAATATGTATCACAGCGCGCGGGCATCGGCATAAACGCGGGGCGTATTCGTGCACTGGGTAGCCCAATTCGCGGCGGCGAAGCCTTCCACACCGGTTGTATTCCGTTTTACAAATATTTCCAAACAGCGGTGAAGAGCTGCTCACAAGGCGGTGTTCGTGGTGGTGCCGCCACCCTATTCTATCCGCTGTGGCACCTAGAAGTAGAAAGCTTATTAGTATTAAAGAACAACCGCGGCGTCGAAGAAAACCGAGTTCGTCACCTCGACTATGGCGTGCAGTTTAACCGTGTTATGTACCAGCGTTTGATCAAGGACGATTACATCACACTGTTTAGCCCGTCTGACGTACCTGGTTTGTATGACGCATTCTTTGCCGACCAAGACGAATTTGAGCGTTTATACAAACAATACGAAGCTGATGACAACATTCGTAAAAAGCGCATCAAGGCTATCGAATTGTTTAGCTTGTTTATGCAAGAACGTGCCAGCACAGGCCGTATTTACTTGCAAAACGTTGACCACTGTAATACCCACAGCCCGTTTGATCCGAAAGTGGCGCCGATTCGCCAGAGCAACTTATGCTTGGAAATCGCCCTGCCAACCAAGCCGTTGGCACATGTAAATGACGAAGAAGGTGAAATTGCCCTTTGCACGCTGTCCGCCTTTAACTTAGGCGCGATTAACTCACTGGATGACCTTGACGAGATGGCCGAATTAGCCGTGCGCGCGCTTGATAGCCTACTCGATTACCAAGAATATCCAGTGCCGGCAGCGCGTAACGCCACCATGGGGCGCCGTACCTTAGGCATAGGTGTTATTAACTACGCTTATTACCTGGCGAAAAACGGTGTACGTTATTCAGATGGCTCTGCCAATGGTCTTACGCATCGTACCTTTGAAGCCATTCAGTATTACCTCATGAAAGCTTCAATGAATTTAGCCAAAGAAAAAGGCGCGTGCCCTAAATTTAATGAAACCACGTATTCAAAAGGCATTATGCCAATTGATACCTATAAGAAAGATCTCGACACCATATGCAGCGAACCATTGCAGTTGGATTGGGATAAATTACGTGAAGACATTAAGAAATACGGCATGCGTAACTCTACTCTGTCAGCATTGATGCCTTCAGAAACGTCGTCGCAAATTTCTAACGCGACCAATGGTATCGAGCCACCTCGTGGCCATATCAGTGTGAAAGCGTCAAAAGACGGTATTACTAAGCAAGTGGTGCCAGAGTACGAAACACTCAAAAACGCCTATGAATTGCTATGGCAAATTCCAAGCAATAAAGGCTACTTAGAGCTCGTTGGTATTATGCAAAAGTTTGTTGATCAAACGATTTCAGCTAACACCAACTATGACCCGAACAAATTTGAAGCTGGCAAAGTACCCATGAAGCAACTGCTACAAGACTTGCTGTATGCCTATAAACTTGGCGTAAAAACGCTTTACTACCACAACACGCGTGACGGTGCTTCAGACAATCAAGTCGATTTACGTGACAAAGTTGAAGCGAAAACTCGCGAACAAGAAAACCAACAAGCGACTGTTGCAGTCGTTGAAGAAGATGATGATTGCGCCGGCGGTGCTTGTAAAATCTAGTGAGGCCGTGCGAACTGAACTGTCGAACTATACGCCCGAGCTCAGCAACAGAGTTCGGGCAGTCCATTCAATACATGGTGCGCTAAATTATGAGTTATTCAACCTTTAATAAAAATCAGATTAACCCGTTAAAAGAGCCGATGTTTTTTGGCAACTCGGTGAACGTAGCGCGGTACGATCAACAAAAACATAGTGTTTTTGAAAAGCTCATTGAAAAACAAATCAGCTTCTTTTGGCGTCCAGAAGAAGTTGACGTTAGCCGTGATCGGGTTGATTTCCAGGCATTAACTGAAAGTGAAAAGCACATTTTTATTTCAAACTTGAAATATCAAACGCTGCTTGACTCGGTACAAGGCCGCAGCCCAAATATCGCGCTGTTACCTATTGTGTCAATTCCAGAGCTAGAAACCTGGATAGAAACATGGTCGTTCTTTGAAACCATTCACTCGCGCTCATACACGCACATTTTGCGTAACCTATTTACCGACCCGAGCGAAGTATTTGAAGACATCGTCATTAACGAAGAAATTCAAAAGCGCGCCAATGACATTTCGCAATACTACGACGACCTCATTTTCTATACCCAGCTGTGGCAAACCCATGGTGAAGGTGAATGGGAAGTTGATGGCGAAATGCACACCGTGAATATGCGCGAACTGAAAAAGAAATTATTCTTGTGCATTAACTCAGTGAATGCCCTCGAAGCGGTTCGTTTTTATGTCAGCTTTGCATGTACATTTGCCTTCGCTGAGCGTGACTTAATGGAAGGTAACTCAAAAATCATTCGTCTTATTGCACGTGACGAAAACCTTCACTTAGTGTCTACCCAGCAAATCATCAACTTATGGCAATACGGTCAAGACGACCCAGAAATGAAAGAAATTGCCGAAGAGTTGCGCGAAGAAGCACTGCAAATTTTCATGAATGCGGTTGAGCAAGAAAAACAATGGGCGCACTACTTGTTCCGCAACGGTTCAATGATTGGCCTCAATGAAGAAATGCTCTGCCAATATGTTGAATACATTGCCAACATGCGCATGGAAGCCATTGGCTTTGACGCGCCATTTAAGCAACGTAGCAACCCATTACCCTGGATGAACAAGTATTTGGTGTCTGACAACGTACAGGTAGCGCCGCAAGAAGCAGAAATTACCTCATACCTTGTTGGTCAAATCGATAGCGAAGTAAGCGCCTCCGATTTGGGAGACTTCGAGCTATAACTTGCCCTATGAGCGACAATGAGCCAAGTCTTTAAAGTTAAAGTCAACGGTCAGCACCAGCTGACCGTTGACGCTTCACAAGGTAACACTTTACTTGAAGCGCTCGAGCAAGCAGGCCTTGAGCCGCACTACCATTGCCGCAATGGTTTTTGCGGTGCCTGTCGGGTGCAACTTACCTCTGGCGATGTTACCTACATAAATGACCCACTTGCGTTTATTCGCCCCGGTGACTGCTTAGCCTGTTGCTGTGTGCCCGCTTCCGACATTGAAATTAATCAATAATCGACCAAATCGATAAGCGATATTAAACAAACCCATTGGAAACTCGCGCCTGTTTGTAGGAAAATACGCGGCAATTATTGTTCTTAAAAAGTATTTTCAAAAACAGGAGTTATTCATGTTTACTGTTATTTTTGGTCGCCCAGGCTGCCCATATTGCGTGCGCGCAAAGCAAATCGCTGAAAAACTGGCAGAAGATCGTGACGATTTTGAATTCCGCTATGTCGACATGCACGAGGAAGGCATTACCAAAGCTGACCTTGAAAAAACCGTTGGCGCCCCCGTACTCACCGTGCCACAAATTTTCGTTGACGAAACACACATCGGCGGCTGTACTGAATTTGAAGCCTACGCGCGCGAAAACTTGAATTTATACGCTAGTTAACGCTTGTCGCACCCGCTTTTCCGAAATGGGGTAGCGGGTGCCTAAGGTTTGCGCAAAAAAGCTCACGCGAAGCTCTTCAAACATCCATCGAATCTCGCTAATCTCTGCAGAAATAGGCTGCCCTTTTGGTATTTTAGCTAACAGTTTCTGGTAATCGCTCTGTAAATCAGTCAATACCAAGGTGTGTAACCGATCTTTGTTTGGATCAACCGGTAGCTTTTCTAAACGCCGCTCAATGGCTTGCAAATAACGCGGAATATCGCGCAATCGCTCAGCCCCAATATCGCTCACAAAACCTCGATACACCAAATGATCTAACTGATCTTTAATGTCGCCGTGGGCCTGAATTTGATCCAAGCTTACTTTGCCCTTTAAACGCTTACGAATGGCTTGGCTTTGCACTAAACAAGGCTCTACCTGTTGCGCAATGGTACTAACTCGTTCGTTTAATTCAGCGCGTGCATGCTCAAAAAGCTGTTTGAAGGCTTCGCTCGTTCGCGCTGGGTTGGCCGCTATAAACTCATCCAAAGCGGCCATAATGCAGTCGTGAATCAAGTCGTCAACTTTGCCCCACGGGTTGTAATACATGGCTAATTTGGCTTTATTTGACAGTGATTGCTGCAAATAACGTACCGGAGATGGTAATTGCGCCAGCAATAAATGACGCAGGCCCTGGCGGTGTGCCTCCTCAGCTTGAATGGCGGTATCAAACAACTCCTTGCGAACGCCTTCACCTTCAGGCACCAAGGCTGGATATGCCTTAATTGCATAACCGCGTTGTTGCTGCTCTAAAGTATGCGGTAACTCGCCAAACACCCACTCGGTTGCTGCTTGCGGTAGTTCGTCTGCTTGCTTCACGGCTTGGCTTAAAGCCTGCTTAACTTGCCCTTGCATGCTTTGCTGTAAAAACTCAAGGTCACGACTACTGCGCACCCGCACACCCTGCTCATTCACAGCAGCAAAATTCATTTGTAAATGGCGTGGAACTTGAGTGCTGTCCCATGCATCCGCGGGTATTGTCACACCTGTCATACGCCGCAGTTTACTTGCTAAGGCGTCTAATAGCGGTGTAGAAGCGATCAATTCAGCACTGCAGTCGGCCAAAAACGCCTCGGCGTAATTCGGGGCGGGGACAAAGTTACGGCGTAAGGTTTTCGGCAATGATTTAATCCACGCCACCACTAAGTCGTGGCGCAGAGCAGGAATCAGCCAATCAAAACCATCGGCTGTCACTTGGTTCAACAAAGCCAAGGGTATTTCAACCGTCACACCGTCGTCTTCTGCTGTAGGCTCAAATACGTAGCTAAGCTGCAGACGTATATTGCACTGCTGCCAGGTGTTTGGGTAATCCAACGCGGTCACATGGCTTGCATCTTGTGCCATTAAATCGTCACGCTCAAAGCGCAACAGCTTGGGCTGTTGTTTAACCGCTTTGTGCCACCAACCCGCTAATAATTGTTCGTTGTATATGCCTGCTGGAATATCGCGATCGTAAGCCGCATACAAGGCCTCGTCGTCTATCAAAATATCACGACGCCGTGACTTTTCTTCCAGCTCACGAACTTGCTCAATCAGCGCCAAGTTATGCGCGACAAAAGGTAACGGACGCTTCAGCTGGCCCTGCACGAGAGCTTCGCGTATGAAAATCTCACGCGCAGCAACAGGATCAACAGGACCAAACTGTACCTTGCGCCGCGGTACAATAATCAAGCCAAACAACGTAACCTGTTCGTCGGCCACAACCGAGCCTTGCTTTTTTGAAAAGTGCGGCTCGTAATAATTGCGTTTCACTAAATGTTCGGCCGCCGGTTCAATCCATTCAGGCTCTATACGCGCGTTGGTGCGCGCAAACAGCCGCGAAGTTTCCACCAATTCGGCCGCCATGACCCACTTCGGTGATTTTTTAAACAAACCAGAGCCCGGAAAAATAAAGAACTTACGATTGCGAGCACCAAGAAACTCATGGCCCTCTTGCTTTTGCCCAAGTTGCGACAACATACCCGTAAGCAACGCCCGGTGCACCGCTTCATAGCTAGCTGGCTCTTGATTAATACGAAAACCCAAACCACGTACAGTCTGCCGTACTTGGGTGTACACGTCCTGCCATTCTCGCACCCGCAAAAAGTGCAAAAACTCTTGTTTTAAGCGCTTTCTAAATTGCGTTTTCGATAAGTCGTGTTGCAGTTCGTTTAAATACGCCCATAGTTTGAGGTAGGCCGCAAAGTCAGAATCTTTGTCGTGAAAGCGCTGATGCAACTCATCGGCTTTCTGGGTGCCTTGCTGCGGCCGCTCCCGTGGGTCTTGTATACTCAGCGCGGCCACAATGACCATGACTTCTTGCATACAACCAAATTGGTTCGCCGCCAAAACCATTCGCGCCAACCGAGGGTCGAGTGGTAACTGGGCAAGCTGCCGCCCTATCGTTGTTAATTGTGGGCCATTGTAGCCCCGGCGTTTTTTTGCTTGCCCTTTGCGCTGGGGCGCAAGCGCGTGCAATTCTTGCAGTAAGTTTAAGCCGTCATTAATGTAGCGCTCATCGGGGCGCTCAATAAACGGGAACTTACGAATATCACCCAACTTAGCTGAAGTCATTTGCAGAATAACCGCCGCCAAATTGGTTCGTAAAATTTCCGGATCGGTATATTTGGGGCGCGCTAAATAATCGTCTTCACTATATAAACGAATACAAATGCCAGGCGCGACACGACCACAACGCCCCGCGCGCTGATTGGCGCTGGCTTGCGATATTTTTTCAATAGGTAGGCGCTGCACTTTAGTACGGTAGCTATACCGACTGATCCGCGCGGTACCGGGGTCAATAACATAACGAATACCCGGCACGGTAAGCGAGGTTTCCGCAACGTTGGTGGCAATAACCACGCGCCGCGAACTGTGGCTTTGAAAAATACGGTTTTGTTCGGCCGCAGATAGCCGCGCAAATAACGGTAAAATTTCAGTATTGGTTAGCTTTAAATCGCCAATGGCTTCAGCAAAGTCACGAATTTCTCGCTCGCCACTAGCAAATATCAACACATCGCCCGGCGCTTCGCGTTGCAGTTCAGTTAATGCATCACACACGCCTTGTACGACGTCTAAGTCGTCATTATCGGTGTCTGCGTCTTGCAGCGCGCGATAACGTATTTCAACAGGGTAAGTACGCCCACTCACGGTAATAATTGGGGCATTGCTGAAATGCTTAGAAAAACGCTCGGTTTCAATGGTGGCCGAGGTAATAATTAACTTCAGCTCTGGCCGCTTCGGCAAAATACTCGCCAACACGCCAAGCAAAAAATCGATGTTTAGGCTGCGCTCATGCGCTTCATCAATAATTAATGCGTCATAGCGGCTGAGCAAACGGTCGTTTTGTAGCTCGGCCAATAACATGCCGTCTGTCACTAACTTAATACGGGTGCCAGGCGCTGTTTCATCTTGAAAACGGACTTTATACCCCACCACACTACCAAGTTCGGTTTGTAATTCTTGGGCAATACGTGCGGCCACGCTGCGCGCTGCCAAGCGCCGCGGCTGGGTGTGACCAATCATGCGCCCTTGCTCTGGGTTGCCATAACCGAGCTCAAGCAACATTTTGGGTAATTGGGTGGTTTTACCTGAGCCCGTTTCACCCGCAACAATCACCACCTGGTGCTTGTTAATGGCGTTTTGAATGGTCTGTTTTTCTTGAACAACCGGCAATTCGGCTGGAAATTGAATGGCGTGCACGACAATCCTAATGGCAATAAAAAAGCTGACACTAGTTTAACAGCGTCAGCTTAGGTTGTTAACGGCATTTAACTCTAGTTATGACTATAGTTATCACCTAGGTGTGCATCTATAGCGCGTAATACATCGGTACGGGTAATCACACCAACAACTTGCTTGTCAGCGTCGATAACCGGGTAAATTTTAGGCCGGTTATTAGTCATATGCTGCGCTAAGTCGGTAATATTAGATTCAGCGTCAACGGTAACCACCTCGCCGCGGTACATACAGTCAGCTACGCTTGCCCCCTGCTCGTTGTGGTAGGTGTCACGCAACATTGCGGCTAAACAGTCTTGCTCCGATAAAAAGCCAACTAGTTTGCGCTCAGCATCAACCACAGGCCCGCCGCGTTGCCCCGTTTGCAGCAACAAATCAACCGCAGCTTCAATGGTCATCTCTGGCTTGAAACTCACAGGGTGACGATTCATATAATCAACAACTTTTAACGACTGCATAGACACCTCACAAGTTTTGAATCCATACAGTAATTATAGTCAATCTTTATAAATCGCAACTTCCGCTTGGCCGCCAGCTTGGCGTTTTGCTCGGTACATACCTTCCGTATTAAACGGCATATGAACATTGCCATCTTTATCGACAATAATCACACCGCCCGTACCGCCAGCCGGTAACAACACGTCATGAATCACCGTATCACCAGCTTTTACCACGTCTAATTGCTGATACTTCATGCGTGAACAGACATCCGCAGCCACATGGTAGCGAATAAAATACTCACCATGCCCAGTGGCAGACACGGCACAACTATCGTTGTCAGCCCAAGTACCGGCACCAATAATCGGCGCATCACCAATTCGGCCCCAACGCTTACCCGTCATGCCGCCAGTAGATGTGCCGGCGGCCAAGTTACCGTGTTTATCAAGCGCAACAGCACCAACGGTACCGTACTTAAAGTTATCATCCATGTGCGCCCACGCAGTTTTATCTTGCGGGTTGCCCACTTGTTTTTTCATGCGCTGCAGGGCTTTGAAGCGCGCGTCGGTGTTAAAATAACTGTTATCCACCAACTCAAGCCCTTGCTGCTTACCAAAAGCTTCCGCCCCTTCGCCGCTGAGCATAACGTGCACCGACTCTTCCATGACCTCTCGCGCCAACGCAATTGGGCTTTTAACGGTTTTAACGCTTGCCACAGCACCGGCTTCACGCGTCGCACCGTTCATAATAGAGGCGTCTAATTCATGGTGCCCTTCCCAGGTATACACGGCGCCACGACCGGCATTGAATAACGGTGAGTCTTCCAAAATTTGAATAGCCACAACAATGGCGTCCATACTGTCGCCACCTTTTTCCAACACGGCATAGCCGGCGTTTACAGCTTCTTGCAGTTTGGCTTCATACTGGGCTTCACGCTCTGGCGTCATGCTGTCACGGGTAATGGTTCCGGCACCACCGTGAATGGCGATGGCGAAATTATCTGCGGCAACGGCTTGCCCTGTGGCTAGTGCTAGTGCGGCTGTTAATAGTAATCGTTTCATTAAGTACCTCGTTGTTCGTTATTCGTGCGCTTCGCTGTTCGTCCGTGCTGCGCACTGTTCGTGGTTCGTGGTTCGTTATTCGTTATTGGTTAGCCTTGTTTTAGTTTGAATTGTTTTTCGAATAACGACAAGCGCAGCGGTCGACACACACATAACGTTCATCGTAACCACGAGCAACGAACAGCGAAGCGCGCGAACAGCGGAGCGGACGAACAGCGCAGCGGACGAACAGCGCAGCGCACGAATAACGCCTTTGCTCTAACCGCAAGATTCAGTTAAATTGAGAACATAATTTAACATACCGGAATCACGGACAATTCATGACTCAGCCAACGTTTTACTGGCACGATTACGAAACCTGGGGTGCAAATCCGCAAATTGACCGCCCCGCCCAGTTCGCAGGGCTTCGAACCACCCTTGATTTTGAACCGGTTGGCCGCCCGCTAACCATTTATAGCCAGCCAACGCCTGACTTTTTGCCACATCCACAAGCCGTGCTCATTACCGGTATTACGCCGCAACATGCCTTGGCACAGGGTATGTGTGAAGCGGCATTTGCTGAAAAAATTGTGGCGCAAATGAGTGAACCAGAAACCGTGATTGTGGGCTACAACAATATTGCCTTTGACGATGAAGTAACACGCAATTTGTTCTACCGCAATTTTATTCACCCTTATGCGCACACCTGGCAAAACAATAACAGCCGCTGGGACTTAATTGACTTAATGCGAGCCTGTTATGCATTGCGTCCCGAGGGTATCGAATGGCCCTTTCACGACGATGGCCGGGTGAGCATGAAACTTGAAGATTTAACCCGTGCCAACGGTATTGAGCATGGTCAAGCGCACGACGCGATGTCTGACGTTTACGCCACTATGGCGGTTGCAAAGAAAGTTAAAGAAGCTCAACCACGGCTATTTGATTACGCGTTCGGGCTACGACGCAAACAAGCAGTAAGCCAACAAATTCAATTAACCCAATTTACACCACTGGCGCATATCAGCCCATTTTATGGCGCCCATAATGGCTACCTTAGCGTGATTATGCCATTGGCATACCACCCGGAGCAGCCAAATACTGTGGTGTATTGGGATTTGCGCTGTGATCCAAGTACTATCGCTTCGCTCGACGACGCGCAGCTCATCGAACGGCGATTTACCCGCCGCAGCGAACTTGCCGACCAAGGCATAGAACCTTTCGGAGGCGGCCAATTTGCGGTAAACAAATGCCCGTTTGTTGCTCCCATCAAAGTAATAGACGAAGCTGCGCAACAGCGTTGGGCCATTGACTTTGAACAGTGCGAACGCCATCGCCAGCAATTAATAGCTGACCCAAACTTGCGTGAACGCATCATTAATGCGGCCTGTCATGCCCGAGAGTTTGAACCCAACCACGACCCCGATTTAATGCTCTATAGCGGTGACTTCTTCAGTGATCAAGACCGGTCTAACATGGCAATCATTCGTGCCACAGAGCCCGATCAACTAGCTGGTTTAGAACTTAATTTTGCCGACAAACGCGTACCCGAAATGCTATTCCGCTACCGCGCGCGCAACTACCCTGCCACCTTGAATGATAGCGAGTTACAGCGCTGGCGTAGCTTCTGCCAACAACGATTAATGTCACCACCAGCGAAAGCTCTCAGCGCCGAGCAGTTTATGCTTGAGCTTGAAAATGCTAGTGTCATGAACGCCGAAAACACCAAAGCCATGCGCTTGCTCAATGACCTGTACCGCTATGTTCAAAGCCTCTAACCTACATTTTGACTATGTCATTGTCGGCGGCGGTAGTGCCGGCTGCGTACTCGCTAATCGGCTTAGTGAGTGTGGTAATTATCGCGTAGCGCTTATTGAAGCTGGCGGTAACGGGCAATCATTTTTTAGCGACATGCCAGGTGGCGTCATTCGCTTTATGCATAGCCGCAAGTTTAATTGGCTATTTCGTAGCAAAGACCCCGCACCGCTGCGTTCTGGTAAGGGGTTTTATACCCCACGCGGCAAAGGCCTGGGCGGTAGTAGTATGATCAACGCCATGATTTATACCCGCGGTTTACCGAGTGACTATGACCATTGGGCGGCTGTTAGTTCGGCTGACTGGGCTTGGCAAAATATTCTGCCGCGCTTTAAAAAGCTTGAGAACAATCAGCGCGGGGCAAACGCATTTCATGGTGCTGAGGGGCCGCTGCATGTTAGTGACGTACCTACCCACTTTGCTGCCGCACGCTTGTTTGTTGACGCCGGCGTTGCTGCTGGCATTCCCTACAACGCCGACTTTAACGGTGAAACTCTAGAGGGCGTGGGCCCTTTTCAATTTACCATTCACAACAACCAACGTTGGAGTGTGCGAAAGGCTTTCTTACAACCTGCATTAGCACGTAAAAACTTAACCGTATTGACCAACAGCTTAGTAGAGCGAGTTGTGTTTGAACATCATGGCCAACGCCCGAAAGCCTGCGGCGTTCAATTCCGCCACAAAAACCGTAGCTATATTGCCACGGCTCGCCATGAAGTGATTCTTAGTGGCGGTGCCATCAATTCGCCACAGCTGTTAATGCTGTCGGGGGTTGGCCCAGCCAGCCACTTAGCTGAGTTTGGTATTCCTCTTGTTGCCGATAGCCCACAAGTTGGGCAAAACTTACAAGAGCATGTAGACGTGATGGTGCACTATAAAAACCGTAAGAAAGACGGTATTAGTCTGGCGCCTATTGGTTTAGCCAAAATGAGCGCCGCGCTGTGGCAATATGCGTTTAAAAAGCGCGGCGCGCTTGCGGTTCCCCCAGCCGAAACAGGCGGCTTTATTCGTAGCTCTGAGCAGGTAAAAGAACCCGACTTGCAACTGCATTTTGTATCTACACGGTTTAACGATAGCGGCTGGGATATTGGGCCTGCGCTAACCAACGGCTATGCATGCCATGTATGCGTACTGCGCCCACAAGCGCGTGGTGAACTTAAACTAAATAGCGCTGATGCCGCCGATAAACCTTACTTTACCTATAACTTTTTAGACAATGAAGCCGACCGCACTGCACTCTTAAACGGTGTAAAAAAAGTACGGGAAATTATGGCGCAGGCACCGTTGGCAGAACACAATGGTGGCGAAATTTGGCCTGGTCCAACGGCGAATGATGACGAGCTTTTGCAAAAAATAGAGCAGAACCTAGGCTTAATTTATCACCCCACCAGCACCTGCCGAATGGGTAATGACACAGACGCTGTCGTTGATCCTCAGCTACGCGTTAACGGTGTAGAAAGTTTGCGTGTTATTGATGCATCTATTATGCCGACGGTTCTTAGCGGCAATACCAACGCACCAACCATGGTGATAGCAGATGTGGGCGCCGACTTTATTTTAGCCGACGCCCAACAACACTAATTAGTGAATTTGCTTGCCAAAGCGCGCGAAAAAGCGCGCAAAGGCTGGAATCAGTATCATAGCTCCTAACATGTTCCATAAGAACATAAAGGTCAGCAAAATACCCATATCCGCTTGGAATTTAATTGGCGAGAAGATCCAGGTTGCCACCCCAATAGCTAGCGTTAAACCGGTGAAACCAACCGCTTTACCGGTATTTTCTAAGGCGTACTTATAGCTGTCGTTTAAGTGCATTCCCTGGGCTAGGCCTTCGCGAATTTTGGTGTAAATATAAATACCATAGTCCACGCCAATACCCACACCAAGTGCAATAACCGGCAAGGTCGCAACTTTCACACCAATACCCAATACGGCCATTAAGCCTTGGCTCATTACCGTAGTGAGCATTAGCGGCAATATAATGCAGGTTACCGTACGAATGCTGCGGAAGGTAATTAAACACAGCACAATAACTACGCCGTAAACCCACAACAACATTTTGGTTTGCGCGCCTTCAATAACCGAATTGGTGGCCGCTTCAATACCCGAGTTACCCGCTGCCATAAGCAGTTCTAGGCCCTCTTGTTGGTATTGCTGATTAAACGCATTTACTGAAGCAACCACAGTTTGCAGCGTTTCAGCTTTATGGTCATTCAGGTAAATAATAATCGGCGCCATTGAACAATCAGGGTTAATCAACCCTGGCGGCGTACGATTGGTATTTGCATTCAGCACGTATTGATTACGGTTTAAGCTAAACCATTTCAAGTTGCCTTCGTTCAAGCCGTAAGAGCCCATTTTCGCCACATAAACCACAGACTTCACGTCTTGTACGCCTGGGGTGTTTTCCATATGCCAACTAAAACGGTCCATGACTTCTAGATTGTCATAAGCAATACACTGGCTAGGCGCGGTTTCCGCCATAACAACAAAGATATCAGTACTTGAACTGTAATTATCAACAATGAATTTATTATCCAGGTTGTAACGGCTGTCTGGGCGCAACTCAGGCGCACCAGCGTCTAGGTCACCAATTTTCATTTGTTGGCTGTAGACCAAGCCCCAAGTTAAACCGATTAACGCCACAATAATGGCGCTATAGGCCCATTTAGGCTGCGAAAAACGACCAAAGAAAGCCAATACGGGGTGTTGCTCGCCACGAGCCTCGCCTGTGTAGGCAACGCCTTTGGCTGAAACGCCAGTATAAGACATTAAAATTGGCAACAGCCCCAAGTTGGTTAATACCACAACGGCAACACCAATACTGGCTGCAATGGCGAGCTCTTGAATAACTTCAATGTCGATAACCATCAGGGTAGTAAAGCCAATAGCATCAGAAACCAACGCGGTTAAACCGGCAATATAAAGCGAACGAAACGCTAAACGGCTAGCTGCAAATTTGTCATGGCCATCAACGCGGTTGTTACTAATCGCGTTGATGATCTGTACGCCATGGCTAACACCAATAGCGAACACCAAAAACGGCACCAGCATTGAGTACGGGTTAATACCTGAGCCAATTAGCTCAATAATACCCAACTGCCAAACAACGGCGATAATAGAGCACGACAATACCGCAAAAGCACTACGCCAGCAGCGGCTGTACCAAAACAGCATCAACAACGTAATGACAATCGCGATAACGAAAAATAAACCGACCTGGTAAGCACCTTCAATGAGGTCGCCAATAACTTTAGCGAAACCGGTAATATGAACTTTTACCGAGTCAGACTGATACTTGTCGCGAATTCGCTCTTCAAGCTGTTGTGAAAATTGCTGGTAGTCAAGCGCTTCACCCGTGTCTGGGTTCACTTCATTCAGTGGCACTAAAATAAGTGCTGACTTGAAGTTATTCGCCACCAAGTTCCCCACTTCGCCTGAACGCAGCACGTTGGTGCGTAGTTGTTCTAGAGAGCGCTCAGAAGCGTCCCAGTTGTCCGGTATGACAGGCCCGCCGACAAATCCCTCTTCGGTAACTTCGCTCCAGCGGACATTTGGCGTCCAAATACTTTTCAAACCGCTGCGGTTTACGCCCGGAATAAAGAACACTTCGTCGGTTATTTCTTGCAAGGTTTTTTGAAACTCAGCGGTAAAAATATCCCCTTCGGTGGTTTCAACCGCAATACGAACCACGTTACCTAAGCTGGCCAAGTCTTCTTGGTGCTTAAAATAATTTTGAATAAATTCATGCTGAGTTGGAATCATTTTGGTGAAGCTTGCTTCAGGACGCACCTGGCTTGCATGCCATGCCAAAAACGCAGTTAATGCTGCGAATATAACAAACCACAACGGGCGGAAGTTGAATAGCGCGCGCTCTAACCACACGCTGTTTGACTCAATCGACTTATCAGTCATACGGCTATAATTCCTTTATTCTTGAGCTTGTGCAGCTGCTTCGGTGGCAAAATCGGCAATTTCAAGCACACCACGTTGGCCAACCAACGTTAAACGGCCGTCGCCATGAGCAACTAGGTCAGTTAACGCGGCGCCAGAGCTATGGGTCATTTGTTCGATGTTGCCATTGGCATCAACCCAACCGATAACACCTGCGTTGCCAACCAAGTAGACGCCACCATTTGGCGCATCAACAATTGCGTTGATATTCACCGCGTCGTCTAACTTAATTTGAGTAAAGCTGTCACCTTGATCCGAGCTGACAAAGATATTACCGCGCAAACCAACCACCCATAAACGCTCGCTCGCATCTATGTGCAAACCGAAAAACGAGCCATTATATGGCGAGTCCATTAGCTCCCAGCTGTCACCTTGATCGGCACTACGAAAAATTTGCCCTGATTCACCTGCGATATAAACAAATTCGCCATCACTAGCTAACGCATTTAAATGGAAACCATCTGGATTTTCGACACGTTCATCAAGAATTTGCCAGCTCTCGCCACCATCGACTGAACGGATTAAAGTGCCATATGCTCCCACCGCCAGAATGACATCTTTACTTAATGCGCGAATATCTAGAAATGGTTTAGTTGGGCCATCTTCTTTAGCAAATGTTGCGGTATCCAATAAAAACAGAGCGTTGTCTAAAGCATACAGAATGTCATCTTCTGCGTCAGGGTCTGACCCATCAAACTGCTCTTGCTTGGCTGTGAGTTCGTCTACAAGTTGCTGAAAGTGTGCAATTTGTAAGTCAATAAACTGAAATCCATCTAATTGCAGTTGCCAAGTTTTACCGCCATCCGTTGTCCCGGCGATCACGCCATGGTGCCCTGCGGTCCAACCATGTTGGTCGTCAATAAAATCAACGGAGGTAAATAGTACGCTAGTTGGCACATCAGCTTGTTGCCAATCACTACTAGCATTATCGCGGTATAGAACCACGCCATAGTCACCCACGGCTATGGTAGAGCTAGATGTTTGGGTAATTTCAGTAAGCACTGTACGTGGTGCTTTTGCGGCTTTCATTGCCGGCGCATAAATCACCTCATAATCAGTGATTGTGTCGCTATTTGCGAGTGCCGGAGCGCCGTGCAAGGCAGCTACGACAAGTGCACCAGCGCAAGCTGTCGCTTTTATCATGGAACCCTCGTAAAAATTCTGAGTCTTATATCTTGTAAATAGTTGCAAATTTCCAATTCGCGATACATGCTATGGAAAAATAACTAGAGGTCAAACCAGCTGATACCTTACAACGAACAAGGTTGTAAGGCTAGTGTCAGATGGTGATTTAAATTTGTTTCGTTTTGATGTAGCTTTATGCAAGTAAAGCATGCATATGAAGAACAACAAGGAAAAAGCACAATGAATAAAATGATGCTAAAAGCCGGTATTTTTGCGCTATCGGTCGTGTCTGCAAGTGTCATGGCGAAAGTTAGCCCTGAAGAAGCAGCACGATTAGGAAATGATTTAACGCCTGTTGGCGCGGTTACCGCCGGTAACGCCGATGGCACTATTCCTGCTTGGACAGGTGGTTACAGCAAGCAAGCCGAAGGCGAAATCCCTGAGCGCCCTGCTGACCCATTTGCAGATGAAAAGCCGCTGTACACCATTACAGCTGCAAACCTAGAAGAATATAAAGATCTTCTTTCTGCTGGCCAAATGGCTATGTTTAAGAAGTATCCAGATTACAAAATGCACGTTTATCCAACGCATCGTACCGCTGCTTACCCACAAGAAGTGTATGACGTGATTGCAAAGAACGCCGTCAACGCTGAAATGGTTGCGGGTGGTAATGGCTTATCTAATTTTGATAAACACATTCCATTCCCAGTACCACAAAACGGCTTGGAAGTTATCTGGAACCACATTACTCGCTATCGTGGTGGTGCTGTACAGCGCTTAGTAAACCAGTTCCCAGTGCTAGAAAACGGTGACTTTGTACCGGTATTACTGCGCGAATCACTGGTATTCCCTGAGTACTTAAAAACTGGCCGTGAGTCTGCCGACGACAACGTGTTGTTCTATTTCTTACAAGAAGTATTAGCACCAGCGCGTATGACCGGTACCGTGTTATTGGTTCACGAAACGATTGACCAAGTCAAAGAAGCGCGTCGTGCATGGTTATACAACGCCGGTCAGCGTCGTGTTCGTAAAGCACCATCGGTTGCTTATGACGGTCCAGGTACAGCATCAGACGGTTTGCGTACTTCTGACGGCTTAGACATGTTCAACGGTGCCCCAGACAAATACAACTGGGAACTGGTTGGCAAAAAAGAAATGTTAATTCCGTACAACAACTACAAGTTGATGGACACTAACCTTTCGTATGACGACATCATTGGCCCTGGCCACATGAACCAAGACTATGTGCGTTACGAGAAACACCGCGTTTGGGAAGTAAAAGGCACATTAAAAGATGGCGAACGCCACATTTACGCAACTCGTCATATGTTTATTGATGAAGATACTTGGACAGCCTCAGTGATTGACCATTATGACGGTCGTGGCGAATTGTGGCGTGTAGCAGAAGCCTACAACACCCAGTTCTACTACCACGATACTCCGTGGATGGCTGCTGAAGCACTGTACGACTTAAACTCTGGTCGTTACATTTTGCTTGGCTTAGCTAACGAAGAAAGTGAATACATGGACTTCGACATTGAGCCAGAGCGTAGCGATTTCTCAACCGGTGCTCTGCGCCGTATGGGTATTCGTTAATCGTTTAATGAAAACAAAAAAAACCGGCTGTTAAAGCCGGTTTTTTTATGCTTAAAGATTAAGTTACTTCTCTAAGCGAGCCAACAAACTTGACGTGTCCCAGCGTGCCCCACCCATTTTTTGCACCTCAGCATAAAACTGATCAACCAACGCAGTAAGTGGCATACTCAAACCTTGGCGCTCGGCTTCGGTTAAGGCGATTTTCAGGTCTTTGCGCATCCAATCTACCGCAAAACCGTGCTCATAGTGTTGTTCCCACATTGTTTTGTAACGATTTTTCATTTGCCATGAACCGGCAGCGCCTTGGCTAATTGCATTAATTAACGTGTCTGGGTCTAAACCTACTTTGCGCGCAAGCTGCAGGCCTTCCGCTAAGCCTTGTACCACCCCGGCTATGCAAATTTGGTTGACCATTTTGGCCAACTGCCCGTGCCCTGCTGGCCCCATATACTCGCGCGTTTTGGCATAACAAGCTAACACGGCATCGGTGCGCTCAAGCGCCTCGCGATCACCACCGATCATAGCCGTTAATACACCATTTTCAGCCCCCTGCTGCCCACCAGAAACGGGCGCATCTAAAAAGCCAATCCCCTTTTCTTGCGCAGCTTGAGCTAATTCTTTGGCTAACTCAGCAGAAGCCGTGGTGTGATCAATCAATACACTGCCTTCGCGCATGGCTGCAAGCACACCATGCTCGCCAAACACCACTTGGCGAACATCATCATCGTTGCCGACACACAGCATTACAACGTCAGCATGTGCGGCCGCTTGCGCGGGCGTTTCAGCATACTTACCAGCAAATTGCTGTGCCCATTTTTCTGCTTTTGTGGTGGTGCGGTTATACACTGTGGTGGTAAACCCATTGCTTTGCAAGTGGCCTGCCATGGGGTAGCCCATCACGCCCAAACCAATAAAAGCACATGCTTGACTCATAACTTCGCCCTCTAACTTTTTTGCGCTGCAACCACTGGCAGCGTGACAACTAAGGCATTTGCAACAGCGCTAACTGTTGCTGGCCCATGAAAGTAAATATCGCCGTCTAATTCAATACGGTGCTCGGCATCACCCAAGCTAAACTGCTGGCCAATGGCATACTTTAAGTCGGATACCCTATCAACGTGACCACGCCACACATTAAATAAGGCTTTCAGTTGGCACCAACGTGGCATTTTCGGAATACCAATCCAGGCTAACTGCGTGTGTTGCCGTGTGGCCTGTGGGTACACCGTAATACCACCGCCAATACAGCGCCCTAATGCGACAATTTGGCCGTCATCCCAATGTGACGCGTGCCGTATGCGCGAGCGTAATGACTCACGGCCAAATAAATAGCGCAATAACGCGATTGAATAGCTTAATTTGCCAACCGATTGTTTCAGCCAACGTGGCTGCAAAGCCATGAGATCAACACTTAATCCGCACCCCACATGGTTAACAAAGTACTGCTCTTTCATGTGCGAGTTTGCGGGTTGCACACGACCTATTGCTTGTGTCTGCTGTATAACCTCATTGCGCATGCGCCAGCGCCAGTGTGTCAGCCCCTGACTGTATGCAAAGTCATTGCCGGTACCCATAGGAATGGCGCTTAGGGCGGTTGCCGTATGCGCCAACACATTGGCTGCAATATTCATACTGCCGTCACCGCCAATCACCACACACTCAGTGGCGTGTTTGCAGTGCTGACGTAGCTGTTTGATGTCGTGATGACGGCTAGCAGTGCTGGCAAGTGTTGTTACCTTATATTGCTGATGGTTAAAAAACCGTTCATAGGCCTGTGCATAACGCTTGGCAGGCTGGCACAACACATTGTAATAAATAACCACGTGCAACTTAGGC
This sequence comes from Pseudidiomarina woesei, assembly GCF_001418345.1. Taxonomy (GTDB): domain Bacteria; phylum Pseudomonadota; class Gammaproteobacteria; order Enterobacterales; family Alteromonadaceae; genus Pseudidiomarina; species Pseudidiomarina woesei. Next base: position 86,494 of record NZ_LIPW01000001.1, on the reverse strand, counting down.
ATGCCTGATCTGCCAGTGTAAATACCGACCGATATCGACAAATGGCGCTTGGCGGTTGTACTTCAATTCAAGTGCCAACAACTCATCAAAACGCTGTTGATCGCTGCGATTTCGAAGATAGTCATGAAAACAACGAACGCCGGTTTTGTCTGTAATCGTTAACCCCGTCGCGGTAATCCACTGTTCAACCTGCTGCGGCGACAACGGCTGCTGAGGGCTCATACGAACGGTTTTCTTCACAGTTAAGTCGGCTTGTACGTAATCAAAATTACCAAAAATAATATTGGCTAAAATTTTTGCGTCTCTGTTATAAAACATCAACGACAAATGCCCTTCAGGACTCATCAGTTGTTTCAAGGTAGCTAAAGCCTGCTGCGGCTCAATAAGCCACTCTAAAACCGCATGGCACAACACCAAGTCATAGGTTTGCTTAAGCCTTTCGGGCAGCTCTTGCAGCGGCGCCACCAAATAACGGTAGCGCTCGGCTACGCCGGATTGCTGGTGTGCTTGTTGCGCCGCCTCAACAATTTCATCGGAAATATCGGTGTGGGTTATCTCGCAACCTAATTTGGCAAAATGCATCGACAATTGCCCTAGCCCACCACCAACGTCGAGCACTCGCAACTTTCGCTGCTTAGCCACTTCAAATAAGGGTTGTAAATCACGTTCGAGTACCGCTAAACGCAATTTCCCCTTAGTGGTGGCATAAATATTCTTGGAAAACTTTTGCGTACGACCATCGAAACTGGTGTCTTTGCGCGCTTGTTTTTTCAACATGGGTTCTGCAGCCTAGAAAGCCCAGACTACGCTGGGTTGTCAATATCAATAAAATGATGTGTCACACCAAATTTTTCAGCCAGGTGCTCACCTAAAGCTTTAATGCCATAGCGCTCGGTCGCGTGGTGGCCCGCAGCAAAGTAAGCCATACCTTGTTCTACAGCGCTATGGGTTGTTTGCTCGGAAATCTCGCCACTTAAAAATGCATCGCAGCCAGCAAGTGCGGCTTGATCTATATAGCCTTGCCCGCCCCCAGTACACCAAGCAATGCGTTGAATAGGCTGTGGTGCGTCAATGCGAACGGTTAAAGGTCGCGCCAAACAAGCAGCAATATGCTCGCCCAGCTGCTGTGAGGTTACCGGCTTGGGTAATTCACACTGCATAACCACACCTTGGGGCTCAACACTAGCGAGTATTTGCGGTTGTGGCCAACCAAATACTTTTGCTAATTGTGCGTTATTACCAAGTTCGGAATGAACATCAAGCGGCAAATGGTAGCCAAATAAATTGATATCTGCTTGCAGTAACGCCTTTATACGACGCTGTTTCATGCCAGTGATAACTTCTGGTTCGTTCTTCCAAAAATAACCGTGATGAACCAATATAGCGTCAGCCTTCAGCGCTATCGCTTTATCAATGAGCGCTCGGCTGGCGGTAACACCGGTAACAATAGTATTAATTTGTTGACGCCCCTCAATTTGCAGCCCATTCGGACAATAATCACGAATACGCTCAACCTGCAGTAATTCATTGAGATACTGTTGTAATTCTGTACGTCGCACAATGCCCTCTTTTGTTCTATAAAATGCTAATTTCAGCCACCGTTTTAGCACATTTTGTGACTAATTTGCGCATAAAAGTGTCAGCGATTAGACAATGCTCATAAAAAACGGTATAAATTTGAAACACCTTAATTAAAACGCGTTCATTGTAACGCATTCTTTGTAACGCATGGCCGATAGGATTATATCCATGAGCAAACTTGATAAAGACCAAGTGCTTGCTGATTTTACTGCAGCGTACCAGCAAGCTCACGGTAAAAAGCCGACTATTGAAGCAAAAGGTGGTTGGTACAGTGTTAATGGCGGAAAGAATGTTCGCCTTGCCCAGTTAGCCGAGGAAGCCGAAGTGCTTGCCGGTGGCAAGTCGGCTGAAAAAGCAAAACCAGCTAAAAAAGCTGAGTCTGCCCCCAAAGCCGCCAAAAAAGCTGCACCAGCTAAAAAAGCTGCGCCAGCGAAAAAAACAGCGGCAAAAGCTAAAGTGGCTAAGTCTGGTGGCGGTTTAACCGCAAAAGAGCTTTGGCGCCAACGCCTAGAGCAAGACACGACATTGTCTCGTTTACCGCGCGGCTACGACTAACTTTAGTCGCTATTGAATAATAAAAAGGGAACCGTCTCACGGACCGTTCCCTTTTTTAATGGCTATTTTTTGCCAATGTACAAGGTGATTTCACCCACTTCGATACCAAATTTGTACATTTTGGTGCGATTGATCATGTTGCTTTCATCAACCAAGTACAGCCAGTCATCAAGTTTCACCTCAAAAGGCTCGCCGTCACGCTGAATTATCAGGGTGTAACTCCAGTTTAAAACATTGCCTGCTGTCGTTCCTACAGCCACATCAGCAACATCATCGGCACGACCTTCGTAGGTGTTTTCACCAGTTTTAGTAATGCGCCAAATGCGCTCTTGGGTGGTGCCGTCTGCGTAGTAAAACTGCTCGTCTAATACGCCATTATTACCGTCCCAGCTGCCTTGTAAGTCGGCTTTGAAGCGCTGAATAACTTTACCGCTATAATCTTGGACCATGCCGTAGGCAACCAATTCACCATTGAAAAACTCTTCAAGCTTTAACTCAGGCTGCTCACCTTGGTAGTCTTCTATTTGCGTAGAACACCCAACAAGCACAACGCTTGCAAGGCCAATAAGTAATCCTTTGAACCAAGTTGCCGCGGTCATTATTGTGCTCCTATTAGTTCGTTTCGTTCGCTTTTAAAGCGTGAGTTCTTGTCTAGCCAAATAGCTAGAAAATCATCGGTAAATTGCGCCGATTCAATAACGCCTAACTCGCCTTCTGGCCCAAAAAACTGGGCATGTCCCTCGTTGGTTTCTACCAGAGTAATACAGTCACCTTCAGTCACGTTAGGCCACATTTCCTGTAAGCGGTTTAGCCATTGTTGGTGGTCTGCAGTAATAGTTATTTGCAAGCGTTCCCACTCTTCTGCAGTAGTATCTACTAGATCTTTGGCTTTTATGTCGCGCAGATAGCTTAACTGCAACGCTCGTTGTTGCGCCTCATCAGTATAGGCTCCGGTTTCGGTGCGAAGCTCTGCATCGTAGACATCCCAAAACCATACTTGCAAGCGTGTTTTCCCTACAGGTTTTAGCTCGTTAAAAGGTGCCACTGCTGCGCATTGCGAAGCAAACGATGCCGCGGTGACTATCATAAAAAAGCCGGCGACAACAACTGTCAGCATAGTTTGAGTAATACGTTTCATGGTGTTCATTAAGCCTCCGAGCGAGTAAATCGCGGCATAACTAACGCGAATATCACCATATATACGGCCCAAAGCGCCGCATAGATTACCCAGAGTAACCATTCTTTTTCTAACAGCTCAGCAGCGCCTAAACGAATACCAATAGCATAAGTTAATGGCCCCGAGGCAACCCCCAATAAAGCAGCCCAAACGGGTCGTCCGGCTAAGTCGGCAAGGGTATTCATGAGCATAGCCACAAACCCTAACCACAGCATAATAAGCCACCAGGGTAAAAAACCGCCGTCGAAACGTAATATACCTAAACCAACGACGCTGGCTTCCAAAGCCATGCCCAACAGCACGAACAAGCCATAAACACGCCACGAAAACGGCCCGCTACGCAACGCTACTAGCACTTGTGCTGCAACCAATATGGCAGTAGCCCACAGCCACTCGCCGCGCCCAGCAACCGCACTAAACCAAACTAAATCAAACAAAAATAGGCCCACCAACTTGGGGGCCCATTTCTTCCATTGCGCGGGGTTCAAAAAACGCATACAACTAGCGACACTGCGGTTTGGTTGCAACCAACTGCACTGCAGAGACTGTCCGCTCTAAAAAACCACCTTCGCAATAGCACAGGTAGTAATTCCACAGGCGGCCAAAACGTTCGTCATAGCCGTATTGTTTCAGCTGTGGGTGTGCTCTGTTAAAGTTTATCCGCCAGTCTTCAAGGGTTTTTGCATAGTCAAAACCAATATCATCCACGTGGCGTACCACCATGTCCGTGTGCTTGGTAAACATTTCGGTCATCATGGTTAACGAGGGCAAAAAACCACCCGGGAAGATATATTTTTGAATAAAATCGACCGAGTTCGCGTAGCTACGCATACGTTGGTCGGCAATCGTAATCGCCTGTAACGCCATCTTGCCCTGCGGTTTTAACAACCGACTACAGGTTTTAAAGAAGGTCGCCATGTATTTACGGCCTACCGCTTCAATCATTTCTACTGAAACCAACTTATCAAATTGCCCTTCGAGATCGCGATAGTCTTTCTTCAGCAGGGTTATTTTGTCGCTCAAGCCTTCACGCTCTACAAGCTCTTTGGTGTAGGCATGCTGCTCTTCTGAAATAGTCGTAGTGGTGACTCGACAACCGTAATGTTTCGCGGCAAACACGGCAAGCCCGCCCCACCCTGTGCCAATTTCCAATAAATGGTCGTTTTCATTCAGCTCAAGGCTGTCACACAAGCGCTTCAGTTTATATTGTTGCGCTTCCGCCAAGCTTGCTTGCGCATTTGGGTAAACGGCACTTGAATATTGTAGGGCTGGGTCTAAAAACGCCTTGTAGAGTTCGTTGCCTAAATCATAATGCGCAGAAATATTTTCTTTCGCTTGGCGTTTTGAATTATTGCGACGCCAGTGCTGAAACTTTTGAATAGGCAGCAATATCCAACTTAACTTGGCTTCGGCCGCATCAAGCGCGGGTAGATTGCGCGCAAAAACTTGTATAACGTGGGTTAAGTTCGGCGTGATCCAGCTTTCATCCAGAAATAGCTCGGCGGCACCAATACTGCCCCCGAACAAAAAACGACGGAAGAAGCCTGGCTTTTGAATATCAATTTCGGCTGTCAACTCACTGTCGGGTTGCCCAAAACGGCCAACAACTTGGCCGCGCTCTTTCACCACCAAACAGCCCTCTTGCAGTTGTTTCAATAACCCCAAAACAATATTTCGAAATAGTTTATCCATGGTTGATAAATCACGACGTAAATCGCTTTGCATACCCGTTAACGCATTTTCTTCGTACATAACCCTTGTTCTCACTTATCAGTATTGGGATGCGAATACAGCGGCGTCCGTTTCAAAAATAGGCGTAAAGCTTGCCAATAAATCGCTGCCACGGTACCGAGTGTATTCACAGGATATCTAAGTAATACGTGACGAATGCTTTTCGAGTTCAATTCAACGCGGGTTAATTTCATGGTAGCGCTAAAGTCACGCTTATCACTGTGGCAATCCAAGTGCACTAAGCATTTGTGCCCAGGTTTCTGACGCGGTGGCCGCAACTGCCAATGGTAGGTCATGTCCATGGGGTTAAACGGCGACACATGAAATGCTTTGTCGTTAATCAATGCTTGTTGTAAATCCAACACATAATAATGCCGTTCATTCCAAGGTGTGTTGCTTACTTCTGCGAGCATATAGCGGTAGTCGCCCGCATTATCCGTTTGTATGAAGTAGCAATTAATCGGGCTAAAATACAACCCAAACGTGCGCAACGCGCCTAAGAAAAACACCCGACCATGAATCGGTGTCCCGACCAACTGCGAGGTTTTGTCAAGCACGGCGGTGGCGAGATCGCCAGTGGTACCGCGCATATAATCAGCGCGGCGGAACCACAGTGGCGCAAACCGCTTCAATGAAAACCAACGGCTCTGTGCCGCCACGTCTTCTACTTCGTCTAGCGCTAGCCACCACTGCGCTATGCTATATTCAAAAGCATGCTGGGTGGGCCGATAACGGGCGTGATGCACACGCCCGCGCAGAATTGCACTAGCTAACATGCCAGTTTGCTCCTAAACGGTTAGCAACATCCACCGCGCTGCGCACACCGTCTTCATGAAACCCGTTATACCAATAGGCTCCACAAAAATGGGTATGGTTGAGGCCGCAAATCGCTTCACGCTGAGCGCGCGCACGCATGGACTCTACGCTGTACACTGGGTGGGCATACTTGAAGCTGCGTAGAATTTTGTCGGGCTGAATAGCCGTCGTGTTGTTTAGCGTCACACAGAACACTTCAGGGGCCTCAAGTCGTTGCAGAATATTCATATTATAGCTAACCGAACTTGGCCTGGTGCGCGCCGCATGGTCATTGTGCAATAAATAATTCCAACTGGCCCATGCGCGTTTATTACGCGGCAACAACCGCACATCGGTGTGCAATACCACGTCATTCATTTGGTATGGAATCGCCCCCAACACTGCTTGTTCGGCAGCTGTTGGCTGTGCTAACAGCGCCAGTGATTCGTCGCTATGGCAAGCAAAAATAACTTCATCAAAGGCTTGGCTTGGGCCATCTTCAAACTCAATTAAAATGGCACCTTCTTCATGCTCGCGGCGATGAACTGCTTTAATCTTAGTTTGCGTATGAATGCGCTCAGCAAAACCTTGGGTTAACGGTTTAATGTAGGCACTGGAACCGCCATCAATGGTCGCCCACTGCGGCCGGTCGGCAACATTCAACAACCCATGGTTTTCAAAAAAGCGTAAGAAAAAACCGAGCGGAAACGCTTCCGCCTCTTGCAAACTCGCACTCCAAATAGCCGCAACCATTGGCAACAAGTAAAAGTCACTAACTAACGGCGATATGTGCTGTTCGCGCAGAAACTCACCTAATGTTAATTCGTCTAGGTTTGCCCCGCTTTGGTGCGCGTTCTTGGCGGCTTTATTAAATTTCAAAATGCCTCGAATTAAGCGATGAAAACGCGGTGAAAATAGATTTTTGCGCTGCGCGAATAGCGTGTTTAAGTTGTGCCCGTTGTACTCTAGCCCAGTGTCTGGGTCGCGTACGCTGAAGCTCATTTCGGTGTCTTGCCAGGTTACGCCTATTTCACGCATTAATGCACGAAATTTCGGGTAAGTGCGGTCGTTAAATACAATAAAACCGGTATCGACATTATAGGTCTGCCCATGCACCTCAACGGCGACAGTGTGCGTGTGGCCCCCCACGTAATCGTTCTTTTCAAACACGGTGACATCATGATTTTTGTGCAACAAATAGGCCGATGTTAAGCCTGCAATACCTGAGCCAATAATGGCTATTTTCATGCCGGTTACTCCGCTAAAAACGCTTAGAAATAGCCACTTGCCACGACTGTGGCAAACGCGACAGAAACTTCAAAAACAAACCAAAAGTGGTGGGAAAGGTAATGTCCGTCGATTTTTTCTGAATGCCTTTGATAATTCGCTCGGCAGCAAATTCAACCGTGACACGCATTGGCATTTCAAAATCGTTCGCGTCGGTCATCGGCGTTTCGACAAAACCTGGTGATACGGTTTGCACCACGATGCCACGCGGCGCTAGGTCAACCTGCAAACTACGCGCGATATATTGAATAGCAGCTTTAGAGCCGCCGTATGCTTCTGCCCGTGTAAAGGGCAGTAACCGCGCCGTACTGCCAACGAACACCAGTTGTGAGCCACTTTTCAAATTCGGCAATACCGCTTCAACGCAGCGCATCATGCCAAACACATTGACGTCGAAGACACGTTCAAACATCGCAGCTTCAAAGCGCTCTATGTCGACATACTCGCACACGCCTGCCGAGAGAATCACCAGATCTAAGTTGGTGAACGTACTTAACGTCTGCTGCGTTTGATCGGCGTCGCTAACATCGAGGCGTACGCCAGCAATCTGCTTTGGATACAACGCTTCAAGTTCGGCCAACGCGTCGGAATTTCGCCCACAGGCGATGACCGTATGGCCTTGCTGGGCATAACTTAACGCGACTTGCTTGCCAATACCTGATGTCGCGCCGGTAATTAAAATATTCATGACGATTTAACTCGCGTTTTGATTTTTTCAATCACATAGCCAAGTACCGGCACATGTTCGTACAACATTGCACCGGCGTCGTAATAATCGGTTTGCTGGTAAATTTTGTCTTCGGCAAGTTTTAAATGGCTGGTGCCCGGCACGATTATTTCGCGCCCCTGTGCGAGCTTCGGATGCTTTAAGCGCATTTGCCAAGTCACAAACACATCATCGCCCTGCCGAGCGCGCTCCGCAAACGCAAAGTGACAATAATCAATGCCCTTGATGGTGTTTAAAAAGTACTGTTTTAGGTTATCTAACCCTTCAACATGATGCAGAGGGTCAGTAAAGGTCACATCATCGGTATAGAGATCACCGAGTGCTTCAATACTTTGTTGGTCAAGATTGTCATACAACCGAATTAACTCATCTACAATATCTGCAACGTGACTTGACATGATTCCCTCCGGACAAATTCAGCTAAAGCGCCTTAAAGGCTGCTAATACGCGTTCTCGTGCCTGTTTATGGTCGACCATAGGCTGCGGGTAGTCCGTTCGTCCCTGTTGTTTTAACCAATTGCCCGGCGCATGAATGTGTTTCGTCGGACAGTCTTTTAACTCTTTGACCCATTTACGAATATAACTTCCGTCAGGATCAAACTTTTCGCTCTGCAAAGTCGGGTTAAACACCCGAAAATACGGCGCGGCGTCGGTTCCCGTTGACGCACTCCACTGCCAACCACCGTTGTTTGCAGCAAAACTACCGTCAATTAGGTTTTGCATAAAAAAGCGTTCGCCCCAGCGCCAATCAATGAGTAAGTCTTTCACCAAAAAATGCGCAACAATCATGCGCACGCGATTATGCATCCAGCCTTCCGCGGCTAACTGTCGCATACCCGCATCCACTATAGGAAACCCGGTGTTTCCCTCGCACCAGCGTTGAAAGCCGTCATCGTCTTGACGCCATTGCAGTGCATCTGTGTGGCGTAAAAATGCATGGCCATAACTTAAGCGTGGCACATGGTGCATAAGGTGCAAGTAAAACTCGCGCCAAATAAGCTCGGTAAGCCAAGTATCAGCGCCTTTGTCCAAGCCATAGGGAAAGGTTGGGCTTAACTCAGATAACACGGCAGCGGCCTGCCACGGCGACAACAGCCCTATTTCCCAATACGCTGACAAACGCGAGGTACTGTCTAAGGCCGGCATATCGCGTTCCGCTGCATAGTGCGAGCTTTGGTTGTTTATGTAATCGCGCAGTATTTGCTGGGCATTGGCTTCACCTACTGCCCAAGCTGATGAGTCACGACGCGGGTAGTCAATTTCAGGAATGACTGCCGGCGCAGCGGCCGCGCGCTTCGGTAATGGTGCGCAGCGCGGCACCCCATGCTGCGCCACATAATCGCGCCAAGCCCGAGCAAACGGCGTAAACTTCTGATAAACCTGACCGCTTTGGGTGGTCACCACCGGCGGCACAATGACACTACCATGATGCACCTTCAGGGCCACCTGCATAAGCTGTAATACGCCCTGCACAGCGCGATCGCGCCGTTGCTCATGCACTGGGTATTCAGCATTAATATGCACTTGGGTGAGTCCGTGCTGCTCAGCAAAACGTTTCACCGATTTACCGGCGGTACGCCAACTATCAATGACCTCTATGTGCAGCAGAACGCCCTGCTCGGCGGCTTCCGTCACAAAAGCTTCTAACTGGCGTAAATATAAATCCCATTTTATTGGCGCCCAGTCATGCTCATGCATTTGGGCCGGACAAATAAGCAACAAAGCTGGAACACAACGTTGTTCGCCATTTACTTCACTGGCCGCCGCCAAAGCGGGGTTTGCGCTAAGGCGTAAATCATTGCGTAACCAAACACCGGCGTAGTTACTCATAGTGCATACCTTAATTTCAAGTCAGCGGGGTATGGATTCAAATAGCGCTGGCCCTGCAAATAATCATTCGGAAACTCGCGCAAATAATGGCGCAGCAAAGTTAGCGGCGCCAACAAAGGCTGCACGCCGTCGTGGTAGTCCATAATAAGAGTGCTTAGTTCGGCTTTTTGGTCTTTGTTTAAATGGTTACCAAAGTAGCCTTGAATATGCTGTAGCACGTTGGTGTGATTCGCCCTAGTGGCGGGCTGACCTAACGCGGCCATAATGCCTTCTATGTATTGCTTAGCGAAGCCTTCATCAAGCTGCTGCTGGTCTGCCAGTTGCCGCCCAAGTGCGCGATATTGCGCCTGATTATGCGCCAGTAATAACAGTTTCAGTTCTGTATGAAACGCCAAAACATCAGCTTTTTTCAACGGCCGCGGTAATTGCTTCCAGCTATGGTAAACAAATACCCGCATAACAAAGTTTTCGCGCAACGGCGCGTCATTCAAACGCCCATCTTCTTCTAACGGCAACGCTGGGTGTAACTCACGCAGCCGACGCACAAAAATACCTTGGGCTTCTTTTTTGGCATGGCCAGTTGCGGGATTATAAAGTTTCACGCGCTCCATACCGCAACTGGGCGACTTGGCGCAAAGAACGTAACCACTTAATTGGCGTAAATGCGGTTGCGCCTTGTCGGCAAACTGGCTTAATTGCTCGGTAACATCCGCGCCCGTTTTGGGCACCACTGCGCGCACCTCACCCGCATGATTCTCTAAACGGATAGTTGGCCGCGGCACAGACATACCAATGCCAACCTCTGGGCACAATTTCACGAATTCAACATGCCGTATCAACTCATCAGCACAAAACGCTGAGCGTTTATGCCCTCCGTCAAAGCGTACTTCATCGCCCAATAAACACGCGCTAATTCCTACTTTTATGGTCACCGCTTTGCTCCTTTTAACTCGTTCCATTTAATTACGTTGTCTATTGCAGTTTAGATTGACGAAAAATCAAAGAATTTTCCATAAATCTGATTATGTATTAATCCGTTTCAGTTGCCACCGCGTAAACTCTAGCATGATGATTCAATAGGTACGTCAAACATGACTGATCGGCTAACAGATGCCCACTTAAATATGCCGTTATTCCCGCTGTCTGGGCACGTTTTACCGGGCGGCACCATGCGTTTACGCATATTCGAGCCACGCTATATTCGTATGGTAAAAGAAGCCTGTAACGGTACTTCGTGTAACCCAATTGGTATGTGCATGTTGAATGACCAGGGCCAAGTTGACAACAATACCCACATTCATCCTATTGGCACCGCAGCTACTATTGTTGACTTTGAACAACTTAAAGACGGTTTACTGGGTATTACAGTAGCTGGCCAAGGCCTATTTAAAGTGCAGCAAATTAACGTGCAAGAAGACGGTCTGCGTGTCGGTCACGTGTGTCGCTTAAGTGGCTGGGCGCCGCAACCCTTAGCCGCAGACGACCAGTTTTTAGCTTCTCAACTTGAAGAAATTTATAAAGCTTACCCCGAGCTAGCTGTTGAGCATTGTGCAGAAAATCTGCAACAAGCTGATTGGGTGTGTTTGCGGTGGTTAGAAATACTGCCAATTTCTGCCAATACGAAACAAGAACTGCTGCAACACGATGACTGCACCCCAGTGCTCGAATTTTTACGAAATTTAGTTCTCGAAAGTAAACAATGATCCGTTTCAACTTATGCTTCGTAATCAAGCTTAAGTATCGGAAAGTTCAGGTTGTATAACTCGGTGAGTATAGACTACTATGCAAACAGTAATAACACAGACTAAAAAACGAGAAACTATGCCCCCTGCGCAGCCGGATAATGCCGAACATGCTGCCGAATTACTCGCGAAAGTAGCTTCAGAGCAATCGCGGGCCGCTTTTAGCGAGTTATTTCGCTATTTTGCGCCACGTTTGCAAGCCTATGCCACGCGCCAATTTGGTAACGAACAAACCGCCATGGACTTGGTACAAGAAACCATGAGCAATGTGTGGCACAAAGCTCACTTATTTAAACCCGATCGCGGCTCTGCTGCGACCTGGATTTTTACCATTGCCAGAAATATTCGGTTTGATTTTTTACGCAAGAACAAATATCGCCAGTACGACTTAAGCGCTGACGACTTGTGGCCTGTTCTTGCCGAAACCAATGACTCGCTCGACGACGATTATGCATTGGACGACGATTTATTGATGCAGCAGCTGTCTGTTTTTTGTGAACAGCTGCCAGCAGCTCAGCGAACCGTTATTGAACTTATTTATATTGAAGGGAAATCTCAACAAGAAGTCGCGGATGCACTTCAGATTCCGTTGGGTACTGTGAAATCACGTACCCGCTTAGCCTTACAGAAGTTGAAAGAGTTGATAAAGCACGATGATTAAATTCCATCCTTCAGAGCAGCACTTGGTGCTATATACCGCTGGTGAATTGAGTCCTGCCATGTTGATGATGGTAGGTACCCACGTTGATATGTGCTCACATTGCCAAGCCCATGTACGCGATATTGAACAGCAATTAGCGCGTAAACTGTTGGGCGATGTCGAACCGCAGCCTTTAGCGCGCAATGCGGCGCTTGATGAGCAAGCCATGCTACAAGCCATTTTCAACTCGCAGCCAACCCCACAAACGGCCGCTGTTGCAGCCAATGACAGCTTATATCTGGAAGGCAATCATTTTAAATTGCCAGCAACCCTTGCACGCAATTCGCACCGCATTGGCGACTGGAGCCGCTTGCCAGGCAAATTGTGGCGTGCACCGGTAACTGTTGGCGGCGAAGAAATGCTTAACTTCATCTACATGGCGGAAAACGCGAGCTTACCTGAGCACACCCACAAAGGTAACGAAGCAACCTTAGTGGTCAACGGTGTGTTTAACGATGAGAATAACGAGTATCGTGACGGTGACTTTGTGTTGCTAGATAACCACCACAAGCACTCGCCAGCAACGCAAAACGAAGATTGTTTAACGCTTGCAGCACTTGAAGGCCCGCTACACTTTACCTCAGGCCTTAGCCGATTGCTGAACCCGTTTAGTAGCTTATTCTTTAAATAGAAAGCTTAAATGATAAAAAAGCCGCTCAATGAGCGGCTTTTTTGATTAATCAGCAACTTTTGCGTGACTAACGCGTTGTTTCAGCTTTTGCCCTGGACGGAATGTCACCACCCGTCGCGCAGAAATTGGAATATCTTCGCCGGTTTTAGGATTACGGCCTGGACGTTGGTTTTTAGTTCGTAATTCAAAATTACCGAAACCCGAAAGTTTCACTTCCTCACCACTTTCCAGTGCTCGTCGAATTTCCTCAAAGAAGTTTTCGACCAGATCTTTCGCATCGCGTTTATTTAAGCCAAATTTCTCAAACAAATGCTCTGCCATTTCTGCTTTGGTCAGCGCCATAGCTTACTCCCTTAGGGTTGCCCCGAACTCAGATGTTAGCATGTCAACAACCGCTGCAACGGCTGTATTAATTTCACTGTCTTCAAGTGTGCGCTCTGGGTTTTGTAGAATTAACGACAACGCTAAACTACGATGACCTTCAGTAACGCCAGCCCCTTGATATACATCGAATAAGTTTAGGCTAACTAAGTTATTTACGCCAATATTTTCAATTGCCGCCATAATTTCGCCTGCCGCAATGGTGTCTTTCACCACAATGGCTAGGTCACGACGAATTGACGGATACTTTGATACCGGCTGTGCTTGCGGTACCGCTCGTGCCGAAATAGCAGCCAGTTCAAGTTCAAATACAAAGGTACGACCGTTTAAGCCGAGCTTTTTCTCAAACTGCGGATGCACAGCACCTACATAACCAACCCGCTTGTTACCGCGGAAAATAGCTGCCGATTGGCCTGGGTGCAGCGCTGGGTGCTGATCAGCTACAAAACGGAACTCGTGTGCTGCACCGGTCAGTGCCAATATGGCTTCAACGTCACCTTTAATGTCGTAAAAATCAACCGCGCGCTCACCGTCCGACCAATGTTCTGGGGCCGCTTTACCAGCGCGAATACCAGCTATCATAGGTTGCTGCACCACACCATTTTCCGCGTTTTCGTCAGGTAGGAACCGTAACCCGGTTTCACAAAACGCAAGGCTCTGCTGCTGGCGTTTCTGGTTATGCGCCACCGCACTAATTAACCCCGGCCATAAGCTAACGCGCATTGACGACATTTCTACCGAAATTGGGAACGGCAACGTCAATGCAGCGGTTTCGTCAAATAACAGCGCTTGGTGTTTAGGGTCAACAAAGCTATAGGTAATTGCTTCTTGATAGCCACGGTCAAGCAAGGTGCGTTTGAAACTTGTGGTAGTTAGCTGTGCTTCCTGACGCGGAATCATACGCAGCTGTGCAGCTGGCGCCGCCGCTTGAATACGGTGGTAACCGTAAATACGCGCTACTTCTTCAATTAAGTCTTCTTCAATACTGATATCAAAACGGAACGTCGGCACGGTTACCTGCCAGCCTTCTGCCGTTTGCGTAACAGCAAAGCCTAAGCGCTGCAAAATTTCAGTGACTTCGTCGGCGGCAATAGTAATACCCAAAACGCGAGCCAAACGCTCAGCACGTAAGGTCACTTGCGCAGCTTGTGGCAACGCAGTGTCATCTTTCGCTTCAACAATTGGGCCCGCCTCGCCACCACAAATGTCTAGCAATAGCGCGGTTGCACGCTCCATGGCTGTGCGCTGCAGTTCAGGGTCAACACCACGCTCATAACGGTGCGAAGCATCGGTGTGTAAGCCGAAACGACGTGCACGACCAGCGATAGCGTCAGGGCTGAAAAACGCACTTTCTAAAAATACATTGGTGGTCGCCTCTGTAACACCACTGCCCTCACCGCCGAAAATACCGGCCATGGCTAATGGCTTTTGCTCGTCGGCAATCACCAATACGTCATTTTGCAACGTCACTTCGGTGCCATCTAGCAGCGTAAGCTTTTCTTCGGTATTGGCCATGCGCACATGCACGGCACCTTCTAGCTTGTCGTTGTCAAACGCATGCATGGGGTGGCCAAGTTCAAGCAGCACATAGTTGGTAATATCAACCACAGGGTCAATGCTACGAATACCGCTGCGGCGCAAGCGCTCTTGCAACCACAGTGGCGAGTCTGCCTTCACATTAACGTTGCGCACCACGCGGCCTAAATAGCGTGGGCACGCTGCTGGTGCATCAAGCACCACGGCACGTTGTTCGTCAGTTGTTGGTACGACAGCCTCAAACACTGGCTCGGTCACTTCAATACGGTTTAACACACCCACTTCACGGGCAATACCACGAATACCAAGGCAGTCAGCACGGTTTGGCGTTAAATCAACATCTAAAACTACGTCGTTTAAGTCTAAATACTCACGGTAGTCCATGCCCACAGGTGCGTCGGCTGGTAGTTCAATAATACCATCGTGGTCCTCGCTTAAACCCAATTCAGAGTTTGAGCACAGCATGCCGTGTGAAGGCTGGCCACGTAACTTAGCTTTCTTAATTTTGAAATCGCCAGGCAGCACAGCGCCAACCGTGGCAACAGCTACTTTTAGGCCTTGGCGACAGTTCGGCGCGCCACACACAATGGTGGTCGGCTCGTCGGTGCCTAAGTTTACTTCAGTCACTTGCAGTTTATCGGCATCTGGGTGCTGCCAGCACTTCACTACTTCACCCACAACCACGCCTGAAAACACCTCAGCAACCGGCTCAATGCCGTCAACTTCAAGGCCTGCCATGCTTAATTGCTCTGACAACGCCACGCTATCTAATGTTGGATTAACCCAGGTACGTAACCACTGTTCACTAAATTTCATTTGCTTACCTGCGGCTGTTAGTTAAATTGTTTCAAGAAACGCACGTCGTTCTCAAAGAACGCACGTAAGTCATTCACGCCGTAGCGGAGCATGGTTAAACGCTCAACGCCCATACCAAACGCGAAGCCAGTGTATTTTTCGCTATCAATACCAACTGCTTGCAATACGCTTGGGTGCACCATGCCGCAACCTAACACTTCAAGCCATTTGCCGTCTTTACGACGCACGTCTACTTCGGCTGAAGGCTCGGTAAACGGGAAATATGACGGACGGAAGCGTACTTCGAGTTCTTCTTCAAAGAAGTTCACCAAGAAGTCTTCCAAAATACCTTTCAGTTGCGTGAAGCTAACGTCGGTATCCACCATTAAGCCTTCTACCTGATGGAACATTGGCGTGTGAGTTTGATCGTAATCGTTTCGATACACGCGGCCCGGTGAGATAATACGCAGCGGCGGCTGCTCTTGTTCCATGGTACGAATTTGTACACCCGACGTTTGCGTACGCAACATGGTGGTTGGGGTAAAATAAAACGTATCGTGGTCAGCACGGGCTGGATGATTCGCTGGAATATTTAACGCATCAAAGTTATGAAAATCGTCTTCGACTTCCGGCCCTTCCACAGTGCGAAAGCCTAAGTCACCAAAAAATGCTTCAATACGTTGAATGGTTTTAGTTACCGGATGAAAGCCGCCTACTTGCGCTTTGCGCCCTGGCAAGCTCACATCAATACGCTCAGCGGCGAGTTTTTCAGCCAGCTCAGCTTGTTTTAATTCGTTGTTGCGCGCGTTAATAAGCTCTTGCACACGTTGCTTAGCTTCGTTTATCGCTTGTCCTGCCGCCGGACGTTCTTCGGGGCTTAACTTGCCGAGGCTTTTAAGTTGTTCAGTTAATTGGCCTTTTTTGCCCATATACTCAACGCGAACTGCGTCAAGTTGTTGTGGAGTCGTTGCCTCAGCAACGGCTGCTTGTGCGGCAGCAACAATGTCAGATAACGCCATGATCGTCCTCAGTTATGACTCACGCGAATGATTACTAAAAGAAAGTGCTCAATGATACCGAAAAAGCATAAAAAAAGGGAGCAGTTACGCTCCCTTTTTCGACATTTCAACTCGCTTACAGAGAGCCTTTCGCTTTCTCTACCAGCGCAGCAAAACCGTTTTGGTCGTGAACTGCGATGTCAGCAAGGATTTTACGATCGATTTCTACAGATGCTTTTTTCAAGCCATTGATAAAGCGGCTGTATGACAAACCGTTTTGACGCGCTGCAGCGTTGATACGAACAATCCACAATTGACGGAATTGACGTTTCTTCGCACGGCGGTCACGGTATGCATATTGACCAGCTTTGATAACGGCTTGCTTCGCTACGCGATAAACACGTGAACGAGCACCATAATAACCTTTCGCCTGCTTCAGGACTTTCTTGTGACGCGCACGCGCGATCACACCACGTTTTACTCGTGCCATTTGCTATCTCCTTCCCTTACGCGAATGGTAACATGCGCTGAATTAAGCCAACATCGGCCTCGTGCACCATGCTCTTAGCGCGCAGGTGACGTTTCCGCTTTGAACTCTTTTTGGTCAGGATGTGACGCAAATGAGACTGTTTACATTTGTAGCCGCCTGAAGCGGTTTTCTTAAAGCGCTTTGACGCGCTCTTTCTGGATTTCATTTTCGGCATGAAAATTACTCCGCATTGTTAATAAAAGTGTAACAGGGTGAGTTTGGTGTTGTTGCCAACAGCCGCCCTACTTGCAAACCACAGTTACTTCTTAGCAGGGGCCAGAACCATAATCATCTGGCGACCCTCAGCACGTCTTGGGAACGATTCGCAAGTTGAGATTTCTTCTAGATCGGTTTTAATGCGCTCTAGCAATTCAATACCCAACTCTTGATGTGCCATTTCCCGGCCACGGAAACGAATAGTGACTTTAGTTTTGTCACCTCCCTCCAGAAAGCGAGTCAGGTTGCGTAGTTTTACCTGATAATCGCCTTCGTCAGTTCCAGGACGGAATTTAACTTCCTTAACCTGGATCTG
Organism: Pseudidiomarina woesei; assembly: GCF_001418345.1. Classification (GTDB taxonomy): domain Bacteria; phylum Pseudomonadota; class Gammaproteobacteria; order Enterobacterales; family Alteromonadaceae; genus Pseudidiomarina; species Pseudidiomarina woesei. The sequence goes on along the minus strand of NZ_LIPW01000001.1, from coordinate 68,967 downwards.
TTTCTGGTTTTTCTTTTGCTCTTTCGCGTTCTTAGCTTTCTCGTAGAGGAACTTGCCATAATCCATCAGACGACAAACCGGTGGCTCCGCATTCGGGCTTATTTCCACCAGATCAACACCAGCCTCTTCGGCTGCAGTAAGAGCTTCTTGAATACCTACGACGCCAATCTGTTCACCCTCGACACCAATGAGTCGTACTTCATTAACGCGAATTTCTTCGTTGATCCGATTTTTGTCACCAGCTTTCTGAGTTCTTTTTCCGCCTTTAATGGGTCATTCCTCCAATCAATTAACTAATCTTGCGGCTGTTTACTTCGTCGGTAAGTTCAGTGATAAATTGCTGTAGCCCTTTAACACCGTGGTCTTCACCGCGACGAGTACGCACCGCAACCGCTTGGTTTTCGACTTCTTTGTCGCCAACAACAAGCAAGTATGGTACACGTTTTAGAGTGTGCTCGCGAATTTTAAAGCCTATTTTCTCATTTCTCAAGTCAGCAATGGCTCTAAATCCAAGTTTATTCAATTCTTTTACCGTTTTAATGGCATAATCGCGCTGATTATCGGTAATATTCATCACCACAACCTGCGTTGGTGCCAACCAAGTTGGGAAATAACCCGCGTATTCTTCAATAATGATGCCCATAAAGCGTTCAAGTGAGCCCAAAATCGCACGGTGAATCATCACTGGCGTATGGCGCTCATTGTCTTCGCCCACATAGGTTGCACCGAGGCGGCCAGGTAAAGCAAAGTCAAGCTGTACGGTGCCACACTGCCATGCACGACCTAAGCAATCATGCAGGGTAAATTCAATTTTCGGGCCATAAAACGCGCCCTCGCCCGGCAAATATTCAAATTCAATGCCGTTATTTTTCAACGCATCAGCCAATGCTTGCTCAGCATGATCCCAAGTGGCATCGTCGCCTAAACGCTTTTCTGGGCGGGTTGATAATTTCACCACAATGTCATCGAAACCAAAGGTTTTATAGGTTTCGTACACCATTTTAATGCAACCGCTTACTTCTTCTTGTACTTGTGCGTCGGTACAGAAGATATGCGCGTCGTCTTGAGTAAAGCCACGCACACGCATCAAGCCGTGCAACGCACCAGAAGGCTCATTACGGTGACACGAGCCAAATTCAGCCATACGCAGCGGCAAATCACGGTAAGACTTCAAACCCTGATTAAAAATTTGCACGTGGCCAGGGCAGTTCATTGGCTTAATGGCATATTCACGGTTTTCAGACGCTGTTGTGAACATGAGGTCTGAGAACTTCTCCCAGTGGCCAGAACGCTCCCACAACACACGGTCCATCATCAATGGGCCTTTCACTTCTTGATACTGGTATTCACGCAGTTTTTCACGAATAAAGCGCTCAAGCTCTAAGAACACCGTCCAACCATTGTTGTGCCAAAACACCATACCTGGTGCTTCTTCCTGCCAATGGAATAAGTCTTGGGTTTTACCAATTTTACGGTGGTCACGCTTCTCGGCTTCTTCTAAGCGCTGCAAGTAAGCTTTTAGTTGCTTCTTGTCAGCCCAAGCGGTGCCATAAACCCGTTGCAACATTTTGTTGTCAGACTTACCACGCCAATAAGCACCCGCCACTTTCATAATTTTGAAATGCTGGCAAAAGCGCATATTCGGTACGTGCGGGCCACGACACATGTCGATATATTCTTCATGGTGATACAAGCCCGGACGGTCGTCACGGCTAATGTCGTCGTCTAAAATTTCAACTTTGTACGGTTCATGGCGGCTCACGAAGGTTTCGCGAGCTTCGGCCCAGCTGACCTTCTTTTTCACCACGTTGTATTCGGTTTTTGCCAACTCAAGCATACGTTTTTCAAGCGCTTGCAAGTCATCTGCAGTTAACGTGTGCTCCATATCAACATCGTAATAAAAACCGTTGTCGATAACCGGACCAATCGCCATTTTAACGTCTGGGAACATTTGCTTCAGCGCATGGCCTAGCAAGTGCGCACAGCTATGACGAATAATGTGTACACCGTCGTCATCTTTAGGCGTAATGATCTGAACCGAGGCATCATCGGTAATTAAGTCACAAGCATCTGCAAGCTCGCCATTAATACGCCCAGCAACCGTGGCTTTGGCTAAACCAGGGCCAATATCTTGGGCAACGTCGAGAATAGAAACAGGCTTGTCGAAACTACGTTTACTTCCGTCGGGGAGTGTTACTACAGGCATTTTTTTGTCCTTTTTACAGTGGTGGCACCTACCAAGTGTCACTTGTTATTTTGAAAGGCCACACTATAGCGTATGATGCCCGCCATGGAAACCCTAGCAACCACATTCATTGGGCCTTTGGCCGCTCTCACCGCTGCGCTTTTTTGGGCGCTGGCGACGTTGTTATATAGCCAAGCAGGCAGCTATTTGTCTGCTGCTCAACTAAACCTGGTAAAAGGCATTGTTGCATGCCCATTATTGCTGCTTGCTGGTTGGTTTAGTGGGCAGTTATTGCAGCTACAAGGCAACCTCGCCACCTACTTGCTATTAGCCAGTGGCGTTATTGGCATTACCCTTGGTGACACGCTTTATTTTGCCGCGCTGCGACGCTTAGGCCCTTGGCACACCATGTTGTTAGAGTACTTAGCACCGCCGTTTGCGGCGTTATTGGCGTGGATATTACTCGCGCAAGGCATGCACTGGTACGAAGTAGCCGCAGCCTTAGTGATTATTGCGGGTATTTTTGTGGTGATTAGCGAAAAACCACGCAGCGCCGAACGCGTTCAGCTTAGCGTAAGTGGTGTAGCTGCTGGAATTGGCGCGGCTTTGTGCCAAGCCTTGGGGTTGGTGATGTCATTTCATGCCCTGCAAGAATTCGACATGAATCCGCTCAATGCAGCCCTGCTGCGATTGCTCGCCGGTACTTTGGCTCTTAACATTGCGTTAGTTCTACTCAAACCCAGCTTAATCAAATCAACGCGCGCAGCACTGCGTCACACGTCAATTCCTTGGCTGCTCACGGCCATTGTCATGGGCACCTTTTTGGCCATATGGCTGCAGCAAACCGCCATTGCGTATATCAACCCGGGCCTTGCGCAAACACTTCTTGCTACCGCGCCGTTATGGTTAATCCCCATTCAGTGGTTACGCGGCCAACCACTTTCTGCGCGCAGCATCATCGGTGCCCTTATTGCGGTTAGCGGCATCGCGCTGTTATTTGGAATTCAATAAGTTAGCGGCCGGGGCGAATTAAAGCGTTAAATTCAGGTGAACCAACAGGCAAAATTTTGAATCTAAGCCATACTAAACTTAGTTACAAACAGCACTTGGAGGTTTTCATGAATGCCGACAAACTGTACGACGCCGGCTTACGCTGCCCACATTGCGGGCACCACATTCACGTGAGTATTGACGCCTCAGCGGGTGATCAAGACTACCAAGACGAATGCCGTGCCTGTGGTGCCGACATTCATCTGTTAGTTAAATTAGACCAAGTTAACGACAAGATATTTGTGCGCGTCGCAAGCGACGACGAAAACTTTTATTAACGTTGCGCAAGTACGCGTTCAACCGTTTCCACAATGGTCATGGTTTGCTGATCGAACTCTAGGTTCACCACATCGGCCGTCTCAATGTTGGTTAACCGCAAGGTTTCTGGAATTAAATGTAAGCTAAAACGGTTACTTTCTACCTGCCCCACCGTTAAACTAGCGCCATTAACGCTAATAAAGCCTTTGGCGAGTACATAGGCTTTGAATTGCTCTGGAAACTCAATCCATAAGGCCAAATTGTCAGCACTGCGCTCACGCTTTACTACCGAACCTGTACAGTGAATATGACCGGATACATAGTGCCCGCCCATTTCATCGCCCACTTTGAGCGAACGTTCAAAGTTCACGTTATCACCTGTGGTTAATGCACCAAGGTTGGTTAAGCGTAGCGTTTCGTCAATAATGTCAAAACTAACCGTATCAGCCGTAAAAGCCACCACGGTTAAACAACAGCCATTAATTGCAATACTTGCGCCTAGCGCCACGTGCTGCAAATATTCAGGGGCAACCTGCACGGTTAATTGACGAAATTGCTCGCGATCATTCAATTGGGCAACGCGAGCTTGGGTTTGTACAATACCTGTAAACATAATGTCTCTTTATGTCGGGGCCTTTCAGTGGCAAAACTTTCAATGGGAAAAATTGTAACGTTAAACGCTAAGTTTGACCATAGCTGTGCAGTGCTCAGGCAATGCTTGGCGCTGTGCTGCGTGGCACTCGTCATGCTCAGTGCCTGCAGCCCTGCCCCAGAAGGTTTAAGCCACCTGCATGACTATCAACAACGGGTGGCCAACACGCTAAATCAACCCGCAGTCAATTATCAGCCTGTGCCTCGCATTCAGCCCCCAAGCGCTCGTGATTTGCGTTTGTTGATTGAGCGCATTGAAATTTCATTACTCGACGCCATGCGCCTAGATGCCTGCGCCGCAGGGCCATTGATTGCTGAACGCAATAGCTCGCTAGGGCGCCTGCAACAAGGCGTGCTGCGATATTTTTATGATCGCCAATTAACCGAAGCTTTGCAGTTATGTGCGAAGCAATTGCACAACGAAAACCCAGAGCTCGCAAAACGCGTTCAACAACAGGCCGAAGCAAAACGCAAGCTCATGCCACAGCTACGCACTCAAGCGATCACTCAAGATTACGCTATACGAAATATCATCAGCATGGCTGACAGGCCGCTTGCCAAGCCCGACAGTAGTACTCTGGCGCCACTATTTAGCGCCATGAATACCCTTTTACAGGTTCTCGATGATCAAGCCCCATTACCTACTGAACCTGAATTAATCGCAGCTCTCGAGCGCTTAGACAAAGACGCCTACATTGCTCAGCTATGGCGAGCCTTGCATGACAACCATGCCTATATTCAACAGCTTGAACCGCTGGTAAGCAACCTCAGCCACAACGCTGGCTGTTTATCGGCTGGTGTTCCCAAACGTGCTCAGGTGTTGCGCCAGGTATTTATTGCGCGTTTTAGCGGGCCGGTGCAGCGCCACTTAAATGCATTAACCCACCAAGCTGCACAACTGGAGCCCTATATTCAAGCGTTAGACACGCCGCTTCCTGCTTGGCAAACGCATTTGCGACATATTGTCGCACTAGATGATCAGGTAAAAGCAATAACCCGTAATCATGTGCAGTATTGGCAACAGTTTTTCCGTGATTGTGAATTTACGCCGGGCGCTTAACTTAAGCTATGTATGGATAAAATTAAGCTTAAAAGTATGCGTAAAACCAAACGCCTATTGTACTTGGCTAAATGAACATTTAATGATACCTTATTGATAATAATTCTCATTTGTAAAAGTAATTCTTTTGGAGAACCCTATGAAAAAGTTATCTGTTATTTCTGCCGCCCTCGCTTTGGTTTTAGTTGCAGCGCCTTCATACGCAAGTGACGACAAACGCCCTGATCATTTCAAAGGCAAAAAGTCAGAAACTCTGCAACAAGCGCTTGATAACATGCGTGAATACAATAAAAAACTTGAAGAGCTTATGCATGGCGAGTTAACACCACAAAAAATGGCTGAAATTCACCAGCTCACCTACACCCTTGAAGAAGCCTTGCAAAAACTTGACGACGAAGTTGACGATTTACAAGAAGTACTGGAAGAAGTGCACTTAGGCTCTGAGCACATGGATTTTGGTAAAGTGAAGTCAAACGGGAGGAAATACCTCGAAAATTCTGGCAAAATCGTCAAATAAATCGACTACCCCAGAGGAATACATGAGCTTTACAAGTACCGATAATTACATCGTGGCCGATGACCTCGGCCTAGCTGTTAACGCCGCAGTAACCCTTGAAAAGCCCCTGTTACTTAAGGGCGAGCCCGGCACCGGCAAAACCCGTTTAGCTGAAGAGCTCGCCACTTCACTTGGCGTACCGCTTATTCGCTGGCAAATAAAGTCAACCACCAAAGCCCAACAAGGTTTGTACGAATATGACGCGGTGTCGCGCCTGCGTGACAGCCAGTTAGGCAGCGACAAAGTTCACGACATTGCCAACTACATTAAGCCAGGCAAGCTATGGCAAGCCTTCACGGCGCCTGAACGCCCGGTGCTACTCATTGATGAAATAGACAAAGCCGACATTGAGTTCCCCAATGACTTGCTGCACGAGCTTGATCAAATGGAGTTTCATGTTTACGAAACCGGCGAACAGGTGCGTGCCGAACACCGCCCTATTGTGATCATTACCTCTAATAACGAAAAAGAACTGCCCGATGCATTTCTACGTCGTTGTTTTTTCCATTACATTAAGTTTCCAGATGCCGATACCCTGGCGCAAATTGTGCAAGTACATTACCCAGATATTCGCAAAAACTTATTGAGCACCGCCCTTGAAGTGTTCTTTGACTTGCGCGCGGTACCTAACTTAAAGAAAAAACCCTCAACCTCTGAGCTTATTGACTGGTTAAAGCTACTGCTAGCCGAAGAAATTGCACCAGCTGAGCTACAAAAAGGCAACGGCCTTATGCCTATGTTTGGGGCCTTATTAAAAAACGAACAAGACGTGCAACTAGTTGAAAAACTAGCTTTTATGTCACGCCGCCAATCGTCTTAAGCGCATTGAGTTACTATGCTCATTGAATTTTTTCTATGCCTGCGCAAGCATGGTCTTAACACCAGCCTCACCGAGCTACTTGATTTGCTCGGTGCGCTTGAGCGCGGCATGGTGTTCGCTAATGTTGATGATTTTTACACTTTAGCGCGCTTGGTTTTGGTAAAAGACGAAAGCCAGTACGACCGCTTCGACCGGGCCTTCGCTGAATACTTTGAGGGGGTTGAGCAAGTCGACCTAGCCAGCGCAATACCAGCCGACTGGTTAGAGCGCAGCCTGCAACGGCAACTTAGTGACGAAGATAAAGCCAAATTACAAGCCCTAGGCGGCCTAGACGAACTACTAAAAACTTTCCGTGAACGTTTAGCTGAGCAGCAAAAACGCCATGCCGGCGGCAATAAGTGGATTGGCACCGGCGGCACCTCGCCCTTTGGCGCTTATGGCTACCACCCAGAAGGCATACGTATTGGGCAAGAAGGCAGCAATGCTCGCCGCGCAGTAAAAGTATGGGACAAGCGTGAGTTTCGTGATCTCGATGGTGACAGCGAGCTTAGCAACCGTAACTTACAGTTGGCCTTGCGGAAGCTACGTAAGTTCGCCCGCACCGGCGCCGCCGATGAGCTTGATTTAAACGCCACCATTCGCGCCACCTCACAAAAAGCAGGCTTGCTTGATCTGCAATGGCAGGCCGAGCGTCACAACGCGGTGAAAGTGCTGCTGTTGTTTGACGTAGGCGGTTCAATGGATGACTACATTTACGAGTGCGAACAGCTTTTTGCTGCCGCCCGCAATGAATTTAAGCACTTAGAGTTTTTCTATTTTCACAACTGTGTGTATGAGCACGTGTGGAAGGACAACAGCCGCCGCTTTGCTGAAAAAATACCGTTATTAGAAATAATTAACCGCTACGGCCGCGACTACAAATTAATTTTTGTCGGCGATGCCACCATGGGCCCTTACGAAATAGCCTACCCTGGCGGCAGTGTTGAGCACTGGAACGAAGAGCCCGGAGCGGTATGGATGCAGCGTTTGCTAAATCATTTTACCGACGCAGTATGGCTTAACCCGCAACCGACAGAACACTGGCGCTATTACCAGTCAATTGACTTAATGCGTCAACTGGTGAGCCAACGCATGTACCCCTTAACCGTTGACGGCATTAGCCAAGCTATTACGACGCTGTTGAAAAAATCTGCCGTAGCTGCGGTGCCTTCACCATCAAACTCTTAAGCGTGTATTGGCTTAAGTAATCGTAAAATAACTCTTTGCCGCGAGCGACAATGCCTTTTAGCTCGCACGCCGGCATAGCCACGCAGTATGGATTCTCACATTCAATCCATTTCTCATCGCCCTCTAACTGGCGAATAACAAAAGCAAGCGATATATCCTCCGGCTGTTTGGCCAATAAAAAACCGCCATTTTTGCCACGCCGCGTTTCTATAAGCTGCAGCCGACCAAGGTGGTGTACCACTTTATTCACATGGTTCGCAGAAAGATCAAAAGTGTCACAAATTTCCCGAATAGTTGCGAGCTTTGGCTCAGCACACTTGTCATCGGCGTCAAAACTGGCCAGATACATCAAGATTCGTAAGCCATAATCAGTATATTTTTTAAGCTGCATAACTATCTCAGTAGAATCTTAAGAGAATTCCAAAAGGTACATTTACAACGCATTATAGTACAGCAAACCTTGATCTCGCTCAAACATACATTCATAATGCATTTATTATAAACATGCATTGAGGATGTTTCTTATGAGCAACCCGCAACCCGGTCACAAATTACTCAAAGGCGCCAATTTGGCCATGGTGGTATTTTTGCTGCTGTTCTTGGTGGTGGCCTATTTAGCTTGGGGCTTAGAAGCCCAGTTTCCGCTTATGGTGATAGCGGTATTGCATTTTCTGCAAATATTGCTGGCAGGCTTATTTAAACTGTCTTATGTGGTCAGATTGATAGCGCAGCACCAGCTTGGCCAGCCACTGCGCTAAGGTCGGCTAAAGTTAGTTAGGCGAATAAAGTGCGCTAATACCCGCCGCTTTCAAGGGCTGCCATACCAATGCCACCAATAATCGCCATTAAGAAGAACAGTACGAATGCAACAAGCATCCAAATCAACATGGCTCGTGCCCAGTTGCGTTTGCTCAATGGCGTTGAGTGGCTAAACGCCCAAACCAGTAACAAAATGAAGTTCACCAACGGAATACTGGTTAAGAAAATGGTTAAAAACCAACTACCGGTACTCGTGTGCTCTTGATTAACATACGGCGCTTGCGGTTGGACGCTTTGGCCATTCACTGTTGTCTGCTCCATGGAATTATCCTTGTTGTTCTAATAAATACTTTGTTTGTTATGCAATTTGTTGTTGCTCGTTAAGATTATGATAACAAGCTTAAAAAGCAACCCCTTTGTAACTAAATACTACTTCTGGGCAATTGGTTTGACCAATATCAAAGAAATTGACAACCAAGGTGGTACCCTAATCCTGCCTAAATTTCTCAATACGGGAGGTTGTTATGTCCCCTGTCATTCGCAAACATGCCGATGTTATCGCCATTCTTCATGCGCCAGAAACATGGAGTAACCAGGTGTCTTCGCACCTGAACGTACCCAATGGTATGGATGCGCCAGAGCATACGCTGTACCGCAAGCTCATTGAACCATTTTTCGATGCACAAACACTGCACCGGTTTGAGCCGGTTCTTAAAGCTATCGTCGCCAGATTATTCCGTGAACTGCCGGAAGAGTTTAATGTTGAAAGCGATCTTGCTTACCCCTTTGCGTTGCAAGCGCAGTGTGCATTTATGGGCTGGCCGCGCAACCTTGAAGCGGCTTTACTGCAGTGGATACAGCGCCAGAAAAAAGCCAGTGCAGCAGGCGACAGAGAAACCATGCACCAATTAGCCGCTGAGTTTAGCCAACTGATGGTGGCCGAATTTGATCGCGCTCGTGCCGGTGAATACCCAGTTGATAGTGTAACTTCAAGGCTGGTTCATCTGCGTATTGAAGGCGAGCCGTTAACCGACGAATACCTAGTCAGCATTGTGCGTAATTGGACTGTTGGCGAACTTGGCACTATTGCCAATGCAGTGAAAGCCATTGTGAACTTCTTAAACACTAATCAAGTTGTACGTAAACAGCTCACCCAAGCACCTGAGCATATTGACCATGCCGTAGACGAAATACTTCGTTTTAACGCACCGCTAGCAAGTAACCGCCGCCGCGCTGTGTGCCCCATGCACATCAACGGCCAAGCGGTAAAAGCCGACACCGTGGTTACGCTTGACTGGGGCGCAGCCAACACCGACCCCGAGGTATTCGAGCAACCACACCAGTTTCGTTGGGATCGCGACCCGCGCGACAACTTATTGTACGGCGCCGGCATTCACGTCTGCCCCGGCGCACCGCTCGCGCGCTTAGAACTGCGCGCCTTTACTCAAGCCCTGCTCACCCACACAGCCCATAGCCCGGCCCACGCATCACCGTAGCCCGGCGTTTCACGCCGGGTAGCGCGCAGCGCTGTAACCCATCACCGTAGCCCTAAAAAAATAATCATTGATCCAAAAAATGAATCATGGTTCACTTCTTGCTATCGATAATTAGATAGCAAGAACACCATGGCCTATCGCGAAACAACTCAAATACGCCAGCGTAAGCAGGCAACCCAAGAAAACATTCTTAGCAATGCACTCACGTTGCTGAACGAAGTAGGATTCAGTGGCTTGCAAATGGCCTCTTTGGCCAAGCGCTGTAACCTAGCTACAGGCACCCTGTATCGCTACTTTGCCAACAAAGAAGCCTTATGTACCGCCGTATTTGAACACGCCACAAATATTGAGGTAATCCAAGTTCAGCGGCAGCTTAGCGCCCCCGAAAAACCGATACCCGAGCGCATTGCTAACGCATTAACCACATTTGCAAAACGTGCCCTTCGCGCACCTGTCACTGCATGGGCTTTAATTGCAGAACCCGTTGAGCCCGCAGTTATTGCCGCACGCTTAAAATATCGAGAACGCTACGCCGACTTATTCGCCCAAGCTATTGAACACGGCATTAGCGAACAAAGCTTACCACCACAAAATAGTGCGTTGAGCAGCCGCGCTTTAGTTGGAGCCATTGCTGAAGCTTTAATTGGCCCATTAGCCCATCAGCATGAGCTCGAACCGAATAGCGCAATTTTGGAAAGTGTACGCTTTTGTCTTCAAGCAATAACAGCGCGGCCTCACTCGTGTGTGTAAAACAAACATATGGAGAACAAAAATGACTATTCCAGACCAGTATCTCGCTCAAACCCACACGGTAGAAAACCAACCACCAGAGCTTGAAAACTATAACTTGTACGCCGAAGATAAAGCATTGCAAGAGGCAGTAAAGCGCGAAGGTGCAAGCTGGGCTGAACAAGACATTGCGCGCTTTGGTGCTGAATGCGGGCTACCTGAGCGCATAGCGCTGGGTTTTGCGGCTAACGTCAATAAGCCGCAGCTTGTTACCCACGACCGTTTTGGCAACCGCGTTGATCAAATCGACTTTCATCCCAGCTATCACCAGCTAATGGATATTGCGATAACTGAAGGTTTACATGCCAGCCCATGGGCTGCTCCCAAACCGGGAGCCCATGTCGCGCGTGCCGCCAAATACTACTTGCACACCCAAGTAGAGGCTGCTCATGGCTGCCCTATCACTATGACCTTTGCCGCCATTCCTGCCTTGCAACATCAACCCGATTTACTGGCTAAATTTGGTCCTAAAATAATGGCGCCCGAATACGATAGCCGAAACGTACCCGACAGCGTGAAACGCGGGCTCACCATTGGAATGGCAATGACTGAAAAGCAAGGCGGCTCAGACGTGCGCAGCAATAGCACGCGCGCCTACCCTATTGCAGCCGAAGGTTCTGGCGAAGCATATGAGTTAGTGGGTCATAAGTGGTTTGTTTCAGCACCAATGTGCGATGCCTTCTTAGTTCTGGCGCAAACAAACAAGGGCCTATCATGCTTTTTACTGCCACGCTGGCGCCCAGACGGCACCAAAAATGCACTACAAATTCAGCAATTAAAAAACAAGATGGGCAACGTCGCTAATGCCTCCAGTGAGTGCGAATTACGTGGCGCGTTGGCGTGGATGGTTGGCGAAGAAGGCCGTGGCGTCCGCACAATTATAGAAATGGTTTCTATGACCCGCTATGACTGCATGATTGGTTCATCGTCAGGCATGCGTCAAGCCACTGTGCAAGCTATTCACCACGCTAGGCATCGCCAAGCCTTTGGCGCTCACCTGGTTGACCAACCCCTCATGCAAAATGTGTTGGCCGACTTAGCGCTGGAAAGTGAAGCTGCCATGACCTTAACCATGCGCATGGCTCGCGCAATGGACCAGCAAAGCAATGAGCACGAGCGCTTACTAGCACGCATTGCCACACCTATCGGCAAATACTGGATTTGCAAACGAACACCGCAACATGCCTACGAGGCCATGGAAGTTATTGGCGGTATGGGCGTGATGGAAAATACCATGATGCCGCGACTATTCCGCGAATCACCCGTCAACGCGATTTGGGAAGGCAGCGGCAATGTGCAATGCCTTGATATGCTTAGAGCTATTCAAAAAGAACCTGAAGTGCTTGAAGCGTACTTTAATGAACTGGCGCGCGCCGGCAGTACCGATCAGCGCTTTGACGCCTTTGTAAATAACCTTAAAGCCAGCTTTAGCCGAACTCCGGCAGACCAATGGCAATATCAAGCACGTCATTTCGCCGACCATATGGCCTTGGCATTGCAAGGTGCGCTGCTGTTACAGCACGCACCGAACGAGGTTGCCGATGCGTTTTGTGCCAGCCGACTTAGCGCTCATACCACCGCCAATTACGGTTGCTTGCCTAGCGGCCTAAACTTAACAAATATTATTAACCGGAGCTTCGCATGATTATTCCAGCCTACGTTGCCCGCAATGCGCGCAAATACCCAAAGCATGAAGCCGTGATTGATGGCTCATTACGCGCTACTTGGCAACAACTTGAGCAACACGTCAATCAGTTTGCCGAGCATCTTGCCTGCGACCATCATATAAAAGCTGGTGATCGGGTATGTTTGGTATTGCCCAACAGCTACACCTTTATTGTGGCGCATTTCGCAGTTCAACGGCTAGGCGCTATCGTATCGCCGATAAACGTTAAATTAACCGCCTCTGAACTGGCATACATATTTGAAAATGCTGACGCAAGTTTGGTGATTACCTGCGATTTAACGAGTAGCCATGCGCTTAAAGCCTGCTCCGAGCTTAAACTAACTAGCCTGGTTATTAACAACATCATTGACCATGTAGCGCAATACAGCAGCGGTCGAACGTTTACTCAACTCGATCAGCAAGCATTGTTTGAACCAGCAACGCTGCTTTACACGTCAGGCACTACCGGGCGACCAAAAGGCGTATTGTTCAATCACAAAGCACTATTATTTGTCGGGATGATGTTTGCCACCGAAATGCACTACCGCCCGGAGAGCCGATTACTATCGTTAATGCCATTTACCCATTCAGCCCCATTAAACTTGACCTTAGTTGGCGGTACGCTAATTGGCAGCACGCATATAGTCGCCCCCACATTTACCCCTGATCTTTTGCTAAACCTAGTGCAACAAGAACGCGCCACCCACTTTTTTGGCGCACCTGTAGCCTACTTGCTCACCGCCCAACACCCTGCCATACAAAAAACTAATTTAAGCAGCATGACCCACTGGATTTATGGAGGTGGACCATTGGCCGGCGACCACGCCCGACGCGTACAGCAGGCATTCGGCAGCGACCAATTTTACTGCGTATATGGCCTAACCGAAGCGGGCCCAACCGGCAGTCTGTTGCTACCTAATGAGCATGCAGAAAAAGCCGGTTCTGTCGGCCAACGAGCGGCTGCTTTTACCGAGATACGGGTGGTCAACAAAAATGGTGACATTTGTGCTAACAACGAGCCTGGGGAAATTCACATTGGTGGTGAAGGTGTCATGACCGAATATTGGCGCAATGAGCAAGCCACTCAAGACATATTTACTAACGACGGATGGATACGTACCGGCGATATTGGTCTGCGCGACGATGACGGATTTTATTGGGTTAAAGATCGTATTAAAGATCTGATCATTAGCGGCGGCGTTAACGTGTACCCTCGTGAAGTTGAGGACGCTTTAGCAAGCCACCCTGCTGTGCTTGAAGCCGCTGTCATTGGCGTACCGCACGACGAATGGGGAGAAACCGTTAAAGCATGCGTGGTCTTGCGCGAAGCCATTGAAGAAGAAGCCTTGCGCGCGCACGTAGCTGAACGCCTCGCCGACTACAAATGCCCACGCGTATACGCATTTATGGACGAGCTGCCCCATAACGCCAACGGCAAAGTCCTCAAACACCAACTGCGCTAACCCGTAACCCGGCCCACGCATCACCGTAGCCCATCCCTCCATCACCGTAGCCCATCCCTCCATCACCGTAGCCCGGCGTTTCACGCCGGGTAGCGCGCAGCGCTGTAACCCTCGACACCACCACCAATCTTTAATACCATCCATAACCGATAACTAATAACTAATAACTAATAACCAACGAGGAAGTACTCGTGTCATCCAAACCAACCCCAGCCAACGAAACTGGCGGCTTTATCGCTTTTGTCGAACGCGCCGGCAAGCGTATTCCCGACCCCGTTATTATTTTTATCTATTTCTTAGCAGCAGCCCTCCTGCTCACCTGGGCCATTGGCGGCTTAAGCTTCACCACCTACGGCGGCGACGGCCAACCCATTGAATACGAAATTCGCAACATGCTGGCCACCGAAAACGTGGTGTGGCTTTTCGACAACGCGCTACTGGCTAACTGGCTTGGCTTTGGCGGCGGCGTCCTCGGCGTTATTTTAATTGTTATGCTTGGTGTCGGCGTTGCTGAAAACTCCGGTTTATTCGCCGCGATTTTGAAAAAAGTATCGCGCGGATTACCGCTAAATTGGTTGCCGCTGTTCCTCGTATTTATTGGCATTATGAGTTCAATCGCAACCGACGCCGGCTATCTCATTCTGATCCCATTGGCCGGCCTGTTATACGCCGGGCTTGGTAAAAACCCATTGATTGGTATGGCTGCCGCTTTCGCCGGCGTTTCTGCCGGCTTCAGTGCCAACTTAATTCCGGCCACGCCAATTGATGTCATTATTGGCGTAAACGCCAAAGTATTCGCTGAATCACAAGGCATTCCGTTTGTAAACGCCGCTGGCGAAGCCCTCAAACCAGCCACTATGAACTATTACTTCATTTTGGCCTCAACCTTTATTCTTGGCGGCGTTGGCGCGTGGGTTACCCTAAAATTTGTGCAGCCACGCCTAGAACAAAAGCCCTACACCATTCCAAAAGAGCTTGAATTAGGCGACTTCGAAGTCTCCCCAGCAGAAAAGCGTGGCCTACGTGCCGCAGGTATTGCATTAGTGGTGGCCCTCATTGCCATTTACGGCCTAGCTGTTGGCCCATTGGCGCCCTATGAAAACGCTCAAGGCGCCACGGTAACGCCATATTTAAATAACGTTATTTTGCTTATTACCTTTGTGTTTATTGCCGTCGGTGTGGCTTTTGGGGTAGCTAGTGGTAACTTCAAATCACTGCAAGACGTGGTAAAAGCCATGGTTAAGCAAATGGACACCATGGGCTACATTTTGGTGCTCACCTTCTTCTGTTACAACTTCTTGGGCGTATTAAGCCACAGTGGCCTTGGCGCATATATCACCTACCTAGGCGCCACGCTGTTGACCAACTTGGGCCTACAAAGCTTCCCGGTATTGCTACTTATTGGTTTTATTATCGTAACCGCCATTATCAACATCTTTGTTGGCGGCCTAACTTCAAAGTGGATGCTCTTAGGGCCAATTTTTATCCCGATGCTGTATTTGGTAAATAGTGAAATGACGCCTGACTTAGTCGCCGCGGCTTTCCGCGTAGCCGACTCGTCAACCAATATCATCACTCCTATGATGAGCTACGCTGGCATTATCTTAGCCTTCATGCGCAAGTATAATCCGCAGCTTACCTTTGGCGAAATGATAGCCATGATGGTGCCATATTCATTGGCCTTTATGGTGGTGTGGACAGCCCTCTTGGTCGCGTTCTTCAGCTTCGGCATACCACTAGGCTTTTAGTGGTTGGTTGAAACTTACGCAATTGAAACGCGGTGGCGCAAAAACCACTTGCACCACCGCAGCGTAATGACTAATATAGCGCCCGTTCGCATTCGTGAACGTCAGCAATACAATGTGCGTCCGTAGCTCAGTTGGTTAGAGCACTACCTTGACATGGTAGGGGTCGGTAGTTCGAGTCTACTCGGACGCACCATCTTTCTAAAGTTCCAAACCCTTTGAATTTATTGACTTGCAGCCGTATTAGTTGGCTTGATGCTTTGTGCGTTTTTGTGACCATTTTGGAGCTTGTGACCAAATGGTGACCAAACGGTGACCATGGTCGATTTTTAATATAAAAGCATTAAGTGTAGAACCTGAGTTCTGAAACACATCGTTTAGATGGTAACAAGTGAATAATTATTCAAAGCTACCTAGTTTGAATGATTTACTTATTCTTTTGAATCAGATCTTGAGCTCTCTGAGTCATCACGGGCTTGATTGTCTTCGGAGTCATTGTTCTGTCGAGCCTTTGCATTACGCAACATCCCGTTGCCGGCCTTATTTATTTCTGCCGCAAATTTTTGTGCTTGACCGACCAAGCCACTTTGAGATTCGCGAAATGCCCTCATTGAAGGGTTACTCTCTATACTAGCCATCTGTGCCGCTGTCTTTAAAATATCACTGTTCCAATATTTTTGAGCCTCTAGCATGCTTTGAAAACTAGGGTTAGCCTCGAGGGCTGCTAACTGGTTAGCGACAGAACCAGCTATTCCCGTACCATATAATTGGAAGTAATCTCGCAGTCTATCGGAAAGAATAAGTTGCTGCTCTTCTAAATTAATTTCATCTATTTCTTCACGTGAAAGCTCGATATCTAGATCAATACCGTTAACCTCAGCAAAATCTCGAATACCACCTAATGTTTCATCAAATACGAAAATCTGCGGCGAATTTGGTAACGCTTTGATTTCTTGCATTAGAAAAGCATTTAGAAACAAGGATTTTTCATGTTTTGTAGCAAAATCACTATCACTGGTTATCAGCCATAGTTTGGTTTTGCCACGCAATAGCACCTGTGGCAGAACGGAAAACCTGGGCACGCGAGTTGCAGGTGCAGTATAACGCGAGCGTTGTAAAGTGCTGTGATGTAGTTGGCATTAGCCGTACCGCTTACTATTACGAGCCAAAATTGACCGATGATGACGAAATCATTGATGCCTTGAATGCTTTAATCGACAAGCACCATCGGTGGGGGGTTCCCGAAGTGCTTCAAACGCCTTCGAAAGCTAGGCCACCGCTGGAACCACAAGCGTGTTTATCGTGTTTATACTGAGCTAAAACTGAACCTGCGACGCAAAGGCAAAAAGCGACTGCCGAACCGTAACCCAGAGCCGTTAGCTGCACCGAATGCACTGGGTAAGTCCTGGTCAATGGACTTTATGAGCGACAGCTTGCACAACAAAGTCAGGTTCCGCACATTTAACGTGATTGACGACTTTAATCGCGAAGTTTTAGGTATCGATATTGCGACCAGCATGCCGTCGTTGCGCGTCATACGCTATCTTGACCAACTTGCTGAGTGGCACGGTTACCCTGAGAAAATTCGGGTAGATAATGGCAGCGAATTCACCTCGGAAGTGTTTGTAAACTGAGCAAAAACGCATGACATTATGATTGATTACATCAAGCCTGGTTGCCCATACCAGAACGCATACATTGAACGGTTTAACCGAACGTATCGCGACGATGTACTCGATTGCTACATTTTCAACAACCTGAACGAAGTGAAGCAAATAACCGAAGATTGGATTGAGCTATACAACAACGAACGACCGCACGATTCACTCAATGACATGACGCCATTTGAGTACCGAAATGCGGCATAAATACTCTACGAGATGACTGTGTTAGAAATGGGGTATTTACATTTCTTCCACTATCCTCACACTCATTGTCATCCCGGTATTCTATACGCTGGTGAAACAGCATCGATTAAGGCCTCGTTAATCAACGGATGGTGGATGAGGGGGCACAAGCTGCTGAAACATCTGTTCTTCAGCAGCTTGTGTTATCAGAGCATCATTCCGTGGGTTATCGCCCCATTCAATCGCGTGAGCCACGAAGCCGGAGAGCGTTGAAAACCACCGATGCCGAGCTGAGACTCATTGCGAGTGCGGCGAACATGGGTGAGAGCAGAATACCCGTGAGGGGATACAACACACCGGCTGCGATCGGGACGCCAAGCGCATTGTAGATAAACGCGAAACCCAGATTTTGCTTCATATTAGCGACGGTACTATCGGAAAGGTGCCGTGCGGTGGAGATTCCACGCAAGTCGCCTTTGACCAGGGTTACCTGAGCGCTGTTCATGGCAACGTCTGTACCCGTCCCCATGGCGATACCTACGTTAGCCTTTGCGAGAGCCGGGGCATCGTTAATCCCGTCCCCAGCCATAGCTACAATACAACCTTCAGCTTGAAGCTGTGTGACGAGGTCAAGCTTGTCAGCAGGTTTGACTTCGCCGTGCACTTCGTCGATTCCCAATTCCTTGGCAACAGCGTTAGCCGTTGCAATACCATCGCCGGTTGCCATGATGATACGAATCCCCGCTTGCTGGAGATCTCGCACTGCTTCCAGCGTGCTCTGTTTGATCGGGTCGGAGACAGCCAACAGGCCTGCAAGTTGGCCATCCGAGGCGAGATACATGACACTCGCACCTTTTTCGCGCAATGAGTCGGCGATGTTTGTCAGGTGGGTAACATCAATCCCGTCTTGCTGCATCAGAGCTGTATTGCCCAGGACCAGCGACTTACTATCGACTTGGCCACGAACGCCGATGCCGCTACCTGATTCAAAATCGTCGACTGCACTGAGTGTGAGGCCGCGCTCGCGCGCCGCGTTCACAATAGCGTCGGCAAGTGGATGTTCACTGCCTTGATCGAGGCTCGCTGCAAGACGTAGTACTTCATCGGCAGTTATGTCACCTGCCGGAATTGCTTGTTCAAAAGCCGGACGTCCTTCAGTCAATGTGCCGGTTTTATCAACAATCAGAGTATCGACTTTGCGGAAGTTCTCAATCGCGGCGGCATCGCGAAACAGCACGCCTTGCGTAGCGGCTTTGCCGGTTGCCACCATGATGGACATGGGTGTGGCCAGCCCCAACGCACACGGGCAAGCGATAATCAGCACCGCAACAGCATTTATCAAACCGTACACCCAGCTCGGTTGCGGACCGAAGAATCCCCAAACGAACAGAGTTGTTATGGCGATGACCACTACAGCCATAACGAAGTAACCGGCAACCAAGTCAGCCATGCGCTGCATGGGAGCGCGCGAACGCTGCGCCTGCGCTACGAGCTGCACAATCTGAGAGAGCACTGTGGCAGAACCCACTTTCTCTGCCCGAATCACAAGAGCGCCTGAAGTATTCATCGTCGCGCCAATCACCTTGTCTCCGGGCCGCTTGCTTACGGGGAGTGGCTCTCCGGTCAACATCGACTCATCCAATGAGCTATTACCTTCCTCTACCGTGCCGTCAACCGGGACTTTTTCACCAGGGCGAACGCGCAAGCGATCACCTTCATGTACGTGATTCAAAGGCACATCTTCCTCAGTGCCATCCTTGTTGATCCGCCGTGCTGTCTTAGGCGCCAGACCGAGCAAGGACTTGATGGCAGCTGATGTTTTCGAGCGTGCCCTCAACTCAAGCATCTGACCCAACAATGTCAGCGAAATAATGACAACTGCTGCTTCAAAATAGACTGAAACGCGGCCCATCGACATGAAAGTTTCAGGGAATATGCCCGGTGCTATCGTCGCGATAGTGCTATAGATAAACGCCGCTCCAGTACCAAGGCCTATCAGCGTCCACATGTTCGGGCTGCGGTTCACTACTGATTGCCAGCCCCGTACAAAAAATGGCTGCCCTGCCCACAACACTACCGGTATTGAAAGAACGAGTTCGATCCATGTTTGCACGCTCATGCTGAACCAGCCAAGCTGCGGGCCGAACATAGCAAGTATTGTCACGATGACAGTAAACGGCAGCGTCCACCAGAACCTGCGTGAAAAATCTTTCAACTCTGGATTGTTATCATCATCCAGACTGGGCATCAATGGCTCAAGAGCCATGCCACACTTTGGACAGGTTCCCGGGTGATCTTGCAGGATCTCCGGATGCATAGGGCAAGTGTACGTCGTGCCGGGCTCATGCGGCGTTGTATGTTCCTCCGACTTGGTGGGATCGAGGTACTTTTCCGGGTCATCACGGAATCTACCCAAACACTTGGTGCTGCAAAAATAGAAAGACTTACCCTCATGCTCCATGTGATGGGATGAATTCTCTGTAACTCGCATGCCGCACACGGGATCTGAGAGCGGCGCATCTGTGTGCGACGGATCCACGTGGTGTGGATGTTCTGATTGATTCTGCCTCATAACAACTAATCCTCTCGAGGTATGTGCCAAATTCCGTATATGCGTGCGTATAGCCTCATGACTGCATACATTTACTTCTTTTCAGCACCACCTTAACCCATTGGATGTACTGGTCAACTAAATCCGGACACATTTTTAAACAATAATTCATGGTTAACTGGCGACCTGCCGCCGTTGGCCGAATGTAGTCGCTCCAGGTGGTAGTAACGGATGTAAGCGGCCACATCCCTTTTCATATGTTCACGTGTCGGTTGTGACACTTTAAAGAGCCAATCATGTTTCAGGCTGCCAAAAAATCGTTCAACAACTGCGTTGTCCCAGCAGGCGCCAACGTCGCCCATACTCGCTCGCATACCAAAACGCTGAAGCTGCTTCCGGTACCGCTTGCTGGTGTACTGCGACCCGCGGTCGCTATGGAACACCAGCCCCTTGCTCGGCCTGCGCAGGTTGTAAGCCGTAATCAGAGCCCGCAGCACCAAACTGGTGGTCATCGTTTTATCAATTGCCCAGCCCACGATGCGCCGCGAATACAGGTCCATCACAACCACTAGATACATCCAGCCTTCGCCGGTGCGGCAGTAGGTCACATCGCCCGCCCAGATCTGATTCGGGCCCACTGGGTTGAAATTCTGATTCAGCAAATTGCCCGCTACGCTGTCGCTGTGTTTGCGCTTGGTGGTTACTTTGTAAGCCACGCGCTGCGTCACCTTCAAGCCTATTTGATCCATAAGCCGGCGAACCCGGTATCGGCCAATTTCAAAGCCTTCCGCGCGAAGTGCCTTCATCATTTTCCGGCTGCCCAAGCTGGATCTGCTCGCTTTGAACAGTTCCTTGATCCGGCGGCGAAGCTGCAGCTCTTGAGCGCCAATCAGCTTGCCCGGGCGCTTGCACCAGTCATAGTAAGCCGACTTGCTGACCTTCATAACCCGACACAGAGCCCTGATTGGGTAGTTGCCAGATTCGACCTTGATGAATTCAAACTTTACTTTATTTCTTTCGCGAAGAAGGCTGATGTAGATTCAAGTCATCAACGCAACACCCTTATCAATCATGTGTGACGGTGTCATAAAGCTCAATGTTTTTCTCGGTCTCTCGTTTAATTGGGTCGCTACGTTGTTAAGAACTTCCTGTGAATGAACAGATAAATCAGTTTTTCTTGGGAAGTATTGCCGAACCAAACTATTAGTATTTTCGTTTGTGCCTCGTTGCCATGGTGATTGGGGGTCGCAAAAGTAAACGGGTATACCAATTTCTTTTGTTAGATCAGCATGCTTAGCCAGTTCCATACCGCGATCCCAGGTGAGCGATTTCCGGTATTCTGCCGGCATCTGCTTAAATATTTTTAACAGCGCCCGGTAAACCGACTCCGCGTCTTTGCCAGCTAATTTCAATAGGATAGTTACAAGCTATTTCCCGTAAAGTACCAACGATAAAACCGTCACTCACTACATATCCGAAAATCGATTCGCAGTGTGCACCATTCGTTTAATTTCATTTTCTTCAACGTTTTTTACTGTTTCTAACAGCTCTTTTGCGCTGTCTATACCAACACGGGAATATAGGTGTTCATACAACTCAATGACTTGCTCATGATGGTTTACAATGTTCTCCATAATGTGATCAGTATCTAACTCTTTAAAAGGCGAATCACAGTGTCCATGCTCAACGATGGGATGTTTCCCAATATAGTCATAACACCAAGTGTCTAATGCATTTCGGTTTGCTGTACTCAAAAAACCTTCGACCATTAGCTCTAAGCTAGCCTCATGACCCGACACGTAGTTTAGAATCATCCGAGCTCGTTCATCTTGGTTTTGTTTAGAGCAGTGAGTAACACACTCCTTCAGGTTTTTGTGGAAATCAACGGTCCAACTCAGCACATCTTTGATTGTTTCTATTTGCATTTTTTATTCCTTACCTATAATTAATCGTTACTTTCGTTTGCTTTTGTTAACTGGCGGACTTCTGTGACAACTCCACGGTGTATGTTCCGAATTATCTTTAATATTTTGGTCAATAAACTTGTAGTACTCTTCTTTCAGATGAGTCCACCACCCACTATTTATTTCAACACCAAACTTCCTGAGCTTTTCCTCTATAACATTGAGATCCACTTTAGAGGCATCATAAGCTACCAATAACAAGTTACGCTCAGAGTCATAGGCAACGCTATCGAGACCAACCAAGCGATCGATTTCGTTAATCGCTTCGCGAACTTTTTTCACACTCTCAGTGTTTAGCTTTAATGTGCGATTGACTAAGTTAATTTCCCGCACTCCGGCTCTATGATCGTTATTTGACATCAATACTGTCCTGTTAATTAAAACTACCAATACGTTTCAGGCAACATTTGCTCGGTGTTAACTTTGTAACGAAAGCTCTTTATTAGTGGCTGCTCGTTTATCGTGAACTGTAAATATCGAAGAGTATTTGCTTCACATCACCTTTATAAGACAAGGGATGTGGCAAGTTGCTAGGAGAGTTTATCGAGGTGTCGAATTGAATAAATACTAGAGGTGAGTTCGCAGAGTTACACTCTTCATCCATAGAGCATTTATCAACTACGCAGCAATAACAGTCGTCAATGATAGATTGCTCACTTTCATCGCAATGAAAGTTATCTTTGCTTTCGTTGCTAACATCCATATGGCTAACACTTTTTTCGTGCTGTACATTGGAAGCATTGTTATAAGGAGGAGCGGCTGGGAAGGATAGCTGTATCACTATTCCTAACATAAGCACAACTAAAAATTTTGCTTGAAACATATGTGCGCTCCTATTGCCATGCTATAAATTAGCATACTACCCCCTGCACATCATTGATCGAGATCAAAGATGCGCAGGTGATATTTACAGAGTAAGGTATCATCTAACCTTAACGTCTTTCTTTCGCCACAAATAGTAAACAGCAGGTAATACGAGCAAGGTTAAGATAACAGCGCTGATCATTCCTCCAACCATTGGCGCCGCTATTCTACTAACCACCTCAGCCCCAGTCCCTGTACTAAACATTATAGGCAATAAACCAGCAATTGTAGAAACGGCCGTCATCATGACGGGGCGAACACGAAGTCCTGCCCCTTCCATTACAGCAAGAGAGAGACCCTCTTTCGTTAATGCTTTACCATGCTCTAACTGACTTTTTTCATATTCATTATAGGACTGGTTTAAGTAAGTCAGCATTAGTATTCCTATTTCTACAGTGACACCTGCTAGAGCTATAAAACCAACCGCTACAGCAACTGAGAAATTATAATCTAAAAGATACATTAGCCAGATTGACCCCACCAATGCGAGAGGCAAAGTTCCCAATATAATGGCTATTTCTGTAACGTTTCGAAAGTTCATATATAAAAGAACGATAATAATCGCGAGCGTTAACGGAATCACGTAAGTCAGTTTTTCCTTTGCCCTTTCCATATATTCGTACTGCCCGGACCAGGTAACTGAATACCCTGCTGGCAACTCGAGTTCTTGTTCTACAACCTTCATTGCTTTTTCAACATAAGTGCCGATATCAACGCCCTCAATGTCGACAAAAGTCCAGCCATTAAGTCTTGCGTTTTCGCTTTTAATTGCCGGCGGTCCAAGTTCAACGTAGACATCAGCCACATCCGCCAAACTAATACGCTGCCCGTTTGGCGTAACTAAAGGTAGCTTCTTTAATTCTTCCGGCGAATCACGGTAATCTTGAGGGTAGCGCAAGTTTATTGGGTAACGTTCAAGCCCTTCAATGGTCTCTGAAACATTCATTCCACCAATAGCCGTGGCAACAACCTGTTGAACATCCTCAATGTTCAAACCGTAACGTGCAGCCTGCTCTCTTTTTATGTCGACTTTGACATAGCGTCCACCAGCCACTCGCTCTGAATAAACAGAAGCCGTACCATCGACATCATCAAGTATCGTTTCAAGCTGCTGACCGATCTTCTGAATTTCATTAAGATCAGCTCCGGCAACTTTTATACCTACCGGCGTTTTTATACCTGTCGATAACATATCAATGCGAGTTTTAATGGGGTATACCCACGCATTGGTCAGCCCCGGAAACTTTACAAGCGCATCCAGTTCTTTTTTCAGCTTCTCAGTGGTCATCCCGTCTCGCCACTGATCTTTCGGTTTCAGTTGAATAAAGGTTTCAACCATCGTTAGGGGTGCCGGGTCAGTTGCGGTATCCGCTCGGCCAATTTTGCCAAAAACCGTCTTCACTTCTGGTACTGTTTTTATGAGCTTGTCGGTTTGCTGCAACAGCTCCCTTGCTTTACCAATTGATAATCCGGGATAGGTAGTGGGCATATACATCAAATCGCCCTCATCCAAATCTGGAATAAATTCACTACCAATTTTGTCAATCGGCCAGACACCAACGGCCAGGATAACAAGCGCTCCGACAACTGCTGTCTTGGGGTATTTCAAAATGCCTTTTAAAAGCGGTTTATACCCGGCGATCAATAACCGATTAAGCGGGTTTTTCCCCTCAGGTGTTACCTTTCCTCTGATAAAATATCCCATCAACACGGGGATAACGGTAATCGCTAAGGCTGCACTGGCTGCCATTGCGTAAGTTTTCGTGAAAGCAAGCGGAGAAAACATCCGCCCTTCCTGGGCTTCTAAGGTAAATACCGGCATAAAGCTGACGGTAATAATGAGCAAGCTAAAGAAAAGAGCAGGGCCCACCTCTGAAGCAGAGGCGGCAACCACCCGCCAGCGGTTCTCTGCTGTCAGTGGCGTTTTTTCCATATGCTTATGCATATTTTCAATCATGACGATGGCACCATCGAGCATAGCGCCAATAGCGATTGCGATCCCTCCAAGTGACATAATATTCGCGTTAATTCCTTGCCAATACATGACAATAAACGCGGTTAAAATACCCAAAGGCAAGCTGATAACGGCAACCAGCGAGGAGCGGACATGGAAGAGAAATATCACACAGATAAACGCGACAATAGCGAGTTCTTCTACTACACTTTTCCAGAGACTTTCCACGGCATCCGAGATAAGCCCCGAACGATCATAGACAGTGACTATATCGACACCTTCTGGTAGCCCAGACTTTAATTCTTCCAACTTTTGTTTAACGCCATCAATCGTTTTTTGGGCATTTTCTCCGAAACGCATTACCACAATACCACCCACGGTTTCTCCCTCACCGTTGAGTTCGGCGATACCGCGTCTCATTTGGGGGCCCACACCCACATCAGCAACGTCTTTAAGCAATAATGGCGTGCCATTTTCATCAACGCCAAGCGGGATACTCTCTAAGTCTGACACACTATCAATATAGCCTGAGGCCCGGACCATATACTCAGCTTCCGCCATTTCAACCACCGACGCCCCCACTTCCCGATTGCCTCGCTGGATAGCATTTTGTATGTGAGCAAGAGGAATATTGAATGCGCGCAGCTTCTCCGGATCCACTTTCACCTGGTACTGCTTGACCATCCCGCCGAGGGCGGCAACTTCCGAAACCCCCTCGACCGTTTGCAGTTCATACTTTAAAAACCAATCCTGCATACTGCGTAACTCACTCAAATTGTGGTTACCCGTGCGATCAACCAAGGCATACAAATACACCCAACCAACCCCTGTTGCATCAGGGCCTAATTGCGGTCTTGCATTAGAAGGCAGTTTCGGAGCAACCTGAGACAAATATTCCAGTACTCGCGAACGCGCCCAGTAAGCGTCTGTATCTTCGTCAAAAATGATATACACATAGGAGTCGCTGAAAAACGAATATCCACGGACGGTTTTAGCGCCGGGGACAGACAGCATAGCGGTTGTTAATGGATAGGTTACTTGATCTTCTACCACCTGCGGCGCTTGACCCGGATAGCTGGTTTTAATGATCACCTGGACATCCGACAAGTCCGGCAGTGCGTCTACGGGCGTATTCTTAACCGCAAAAGCACCAACACCCACGAGGATTAATGTCGCCAGAAGAACGAAAAAACGGTTACTCACTGACCATCGAATGACTGACTTAATCATGGTTATGCTCCTGCTCTGTCACTTGTTTTTGCTCTGGAATATGAATCGATGTGAGCTGGTACTGTTGCTTCCCGACTTGCGTTATTTCCGCATGCAAGGATAACCCCGTGCTAAGCTGAGAAAGTTCAACATCCGAAGCAACATCGAAGTCCATCGTCATTGCAGGCCAGTCCCATTCAGAAATCTCACCGTGCTCCAGCGTAACCATCGAGTGCTGAGGCATAACATTTTTAACGGTTGCTTCAACCCAGACAGCTTGAGCTGCTGTGTCACTTGACATGCTGCCATGGCTCTCGTTATCAACATGCGTGTCATGTTGCATGCGCTTAAAGTCAGAGGACTTACTGGACTCAGAATCAATCAAAAACTGAGCTGAAGTAACGATGTCATCACCTGCCATGAGACCCGATAAAATTTCAACTCGCGAGCTCCCTAACCGCCCAACATCAACATTAACTGATTTAAATTTCCCATCACCCAGTGCCAGGACAACTCGGTTCGAATCACCCATTCGGATAAGCGCTTCTTTAGGGATGATTAAGTTTTTGTCGCCTAAACCAGCCTTAATGTTAAGATTCGCAAACATGCCCGGTTTTAAAAAACCATCTGGGTTGTCGAAGAGAATTCGAACTTGTCCCGTCCGAGTTTTAGAGTTAAGTGACGGATAGACATAATCAACCTTTCCTTGCCACTCTTTACCTGGAGCATACTCAAGGTTCATTTGAACGTCATTGCCTACCTCAACCTGGTTCAATTGCCGCTCAAAGACTTCTGCAATAACCCAAATTTTATCCAGTTGAGCAATGGTCATTAAATTCATACTCGGCGTTACAAACGCACCTTCACGCACAGTCAGTCTATCCAATACCCCGGACTGCTTTGCTTTTACCGTGATTGTTTTCTGAATTTTACGAGTTTCTTTTAACTTCTTAATCTCAGATTCAGAGACTTGCAGAGCTCTTAAGCGTTCTTCAGCGGCATCAATTAGCACCTGATTACCTCTTTGCGAGGCCAATACAAGCTCCTCTTGCGCATTAACCATTTCAGGAGAGTAAATACTGTATAAAGGCTCGCCGGCTTTAACCGAGTTACCAACCGCTTTTACGAAAAGCTTCTCAATCCAGCCTTCAACACGAGGACTTACTGTTAATACTCGGTCCTCATCAAACTGAACATAGCCAACTGTTTCGATATCTAGGTTGAGTCTCGAGGACGTGACGGTTGCAGTTGTAACCCCAAGGTTATTAATAACGTCGGGATCAATTCTCACCGTACCAGGTGAACTCTCTTCTGCATCATCGCCATAGTAAGGAATAAGGTCCATCCCCATTGGAGACTTTCCTGGTTTGTCTCGGCGATAATTGGGATCCATCGGAGCCACCCAATATAACGGCTCTTTTTCTGCATTGCCCGATGAACGATCAGACACTTCAGTCGATTGCATTACATAGCCAATAGCGCCAGCGCCAACTGCAAAGCCTACAGCTAAACTTATAAGAGATTTGGTGACTGTTTTCATTTTACACTCCTGAAAGTAATAAGTAGTTTGCTTCGGCAATCAATTTTTGGCGGTTGATGGCGATTGCTAATGCATCAATTTTTGCGTCGATTTCCGCAATCTGTGACCGTACCGCCTCGGCAAAGTCGCCATCATCATTGTTGTAGGCAGTCAATGCGGCTTCAGACTGGGCGGACATTTGTGGAAGTAGCTCTTCGTGATATAGGGCAGCACGTTCATTCAAACGGTTCAGTTCTACAAAGGTACTGCGTAAATTGGCTATTAACTGCCTGGCAACCAATAACTTCTCAGTTTTTTTTGCTTCCGTTTTAAACTTTGCTGAGCGTACCTGCTTATCCTGTTTGTTATCAGTAAATAAAGGGACATCGAACGTAACCCCGACTGACAGCAAGTCGGCACGATCATTGCCGCTTGGATCGTCGTTTCTATGGCCATATTTCAGATTGGCTGACCATTGCGGTTTATAACCTTGCTGAGCGAGCTCGACAGACGTCTCCGACGCCAAAATGTCTTGATCGATCGCTTGCAAAACCGGGTGTTCTTTTATCAATTCGTACAAGGCTTGTTTCGGTATTGTCGAAGGTGATAGCAATGTCTTCTTCAGCGTAAGACTCGGAAGGTCATCCGGTAACCTTGATTTCGCTATAACACCTATCCATTCCGACAGTTCGCTTAGAAGTCGCTCCTCTTTTTGTCGCAGTGACGTCAACCTATCATCCAGGCGTGTAAGCTCAAGTTGGGCTCTAATAACATCTTGCTGCCGTGCTTTTCCCTCGGTACTGGTATAACTCGCCTTAGCCGTCGACACTAACTGTTCAAAAAGCGCTCTATCCGATTCAATCAAGCGAATACTTTGCTGAGAGAAAAAAACATCTAACCACAACTTCGTGACCGTTGTTTTGACCTTTGCAATACGATCCGCTCTCAAAAACGGTTGTTTTTGAGCTAATTGGTTTTTCTGCTTACGAGACAACGATAAAGTGTCTCCTCTGGGAAATGCTTGTGAAACACCGACGACTAACTGGGTCATTCCTTCCTGTCTTGAACTAAAACTGTCAACCGGGAAACTGGCAGCCGTGAGCGATATTTGAGGGTCAGGCAAACTGGAAGAGGCTATCGCTTCACTCGCGAATGCCTCTTGGGTTTGCTTACTTGCCGTTAACCAAGGATCTTCTTGTACAGCGATACTCACTGCTTCTTGTAAATTCAAAAGTGGCTCTTGCGCACTAACAACATTTGGCACTACTGCAGTCAGAACACCTAAATAAGCCATTCTTCTTAAAAGTTTCATATTGTTACTCTCAAAAACTGTGAATTTTTAGATTCAACACAGACCAAGCTATGAATCAGAGCGTAACGAGGACGACGATCGGCGTCGTAACAACAATGAGCGAACCAAAGCTTATAGCTGTGCTTTTACCTGGACGATAAACGCGCCAGGAGCGAGAAATTTAGTACTTTTTAAGAGTAGATTGGGGGCCGAAATAGCACAAGAGAGTGCTTTTCTTTAATATTCGTATCTAAGAATGAGGAAGCGTTAAAAACCAGCTTCTCACTAGGCGGAACGGTGGATTGCTCAGAATAAACGACAGTAATTGACGGGCTGTAACAATGACGCATCATTGAATCAGAGCAACAGTTATCGGTAAGAGAATGTGACACTTCGCAATCTGCAAGATCGCAAACTTGCTCAGTAGGATCGTGCATACATGCCTTTTCCGTACTGATAGTTTGTGAAAATGACATTGTTGTTACTGCTAACAGCAGTAGGGCAATGATTAAACGATACATGCGAAGGTTCACTATAAAAACATGCTTGCATTGTATCTCTTTTGGCTGATAAAGATCAATCAATTAAAGGAAGTACCCATAACGAGGTAGTCAACCCAGATGGTGATACGACTTCTACATCACCACGCATATTTATTGGGGTAAGCGGATTAAATGGTTGATCTTACCTTTGCATGAGAGTGAGACAGACCGGCATCTCATCGGATTATCTGGTTGATGCTTCACCTACTGCTGGTGCATGTTTCCTTCGCTAATTCCAGCAAGAACCCCACACGCCTCAACTTCCCGGTCATCGTTGCAACTCGCTCTCAGTGAAACGAGTTGTTTCTCAAGCGCTTGCAGAGCGGTTATCTGCGACCGCACATGAGAGATGTGATCATCGAGCAAGGCGTTGACGGCGGTACAAGGCTGATGAGGGTCGTCCTGATAGCTCTGTAGTTCGTGAATCTCAGCCAGTGACAGGCCTAGGATTCTGCAGCGACGGATGAAGGCCAGCCCCTCACCATGCTTCTCGGTATAGACACGGTAACCGTTGTCCTGCCGATCAGGCGGCGGCAACAAGCCCTGCTGTTCATAGAAGCGGATCGTCTGTGTTTCGACCCCTACCAACTGCGCCAACTGACCAATGCGCATCAGCCTCCTCCCCAACGGATTCTTTACTCTATTGACCTTATAGTAGCTTTATAGTTTAAAATGGTACCACAACATTGTTCAAGTGGAGTCGTATCATGAGCAAATCCTGTGGTGGCGCCTGTGGCGGTGATGCAACGTCCGCAGCGGATACCGATATACAGGCCTCCTCCGAGGCGCCAGGGAGATGGGTCAGTGTTTATGCCGTGCCGAAGATGGACTGTCCATCAGAAGAACGAATGATTCGCCTAGCCCTGAACGGCTTTGAGGAGATTCGGGCGCTGTCCTTCGACTTGTCGAACCGCCGGCTGAAGGTCGTGCATGACGGCGAGATCGAGCCCGTCACCTCGAAACTGAAAACCTTGGGGCTAGGCGCCTCGCTTCAGGAAACCGTCACTGCAAATCCGGAGACCATCAAGGCCGCCGAGTTTTCGGCAGCTTCTGCTAAGCAAGAATCCGGGACCCTGCGCTGGTTGCTCGGCATCAATGCACTTCTGTTCGTGGTGGAAATGACTGCCGGTCTGATCGCCCGGTCCACCGGCCTGATTGGAGAATCCCTGGACAATTTTGCCGATGCGGCGGTGTACGGGCTTGCCCTTTATGCGGTTGGACATAGCGTGAAAATGCAGGTACGTGCCGCGCATCTTGCTGGTGTACTGCAACTGATCTTGGCTGTGGGCGTGCTCGTAGAGGTGGTGAGACGCTTTGTATTCGGTAGTGAGCCTGAATCGCTGGTGATGATGGCTATCGCATTCGTCGCATTGATTGCCAATACCAGTTGTCTGCTGCTCATATCCAAACATCGGGAAGGCGGGGCGCACATGAAGGCAAGCTGGATATTCTCGGCCAACGACGTGGTGATCAACCTGGGGGTCATCACCGCCGGCGCCCTGGTCGCGTGGACCGGTTCCAATTATCCGGATCTGATTATCGGCACCATCGCGGGGGGCATTGTACTTAACGGTGCCAGACGCATTTTGGCGTTGAAGGGTTAAATAATGCTCATTATTGGCAAAAAGCTCTCGCCGTATGCCCTATTGTCCATATCGGGCCTGCTGGCAGCGTCTGATCAGGCTGTAAAGTGGCTGGTGCAGCAATCAATGGCCTATGGCGAGTATGTTTCGGTGACCCCGTTCTTTAACTGGGTGCACCTATGGAACACCGGTGCCGCATTCAGTCTTTTTGCGAATGGTGGAGGCTGGCAGCGCTACTTTTTTATCGGAATCGCGGTAGTGGTCTCGATTTTTCTGATCAAGCTGATCCTTGAAAATCGTCATAAAGGAGAAGCCATCGCTTACAGTCTTATCCTCGGTGGCGCCATGGGCAACTTGATTGACCGGGTCTTTCGCGGCTATGTTGTGGATTCCTTTGATTTCTATTGGCGAGACTGGCATTGGCCGGCCTTCAACCTGGCTGATATTGCAATTGTCCTCGGTGCCTTACTTTTCGTTTCCAGCAGCTTGTTGGGTAAAAAAGCAAACACCAATGCCGAGCCGGATGGATCTGACTGACACCTACGCCTATACAACACCATGACCGAACTTCCCGACAACATCCTTCACCTGCCGCAATACCAAGTACTGGGCTGCAAATCAACCGACGACGAAATGCACTTCCAGGTGGACGTGCCCGATCCCATCGCCTGCGAGGAATGCGGCGTGCAGGGTGAGTTCGTACGGTTCGGCAAGCGTGACGTTCCCTATCGTGATCTGCCCATCCACGGCAAGCGGGTCACTCTCTGGGTGGTCCGCCGCCGATACACCTGCCGGGCCTGCAAGACAACATTCAGGCCCCAGCTACCGGAGATGGTGGACGGATTCCGTATGACACTGCGGCCAAGGGAGACCGGAAAATCCTGCTGAAACGCGCTCACGAAGTCTCAGACCGGGAGCGCCTCATCATGGAGACCTGGACAGGCGCGTTCCCGCAACTGCTGGCCGCCTACGAGCACAAGGAGCGCTTCTACGGCATCTGGGACGCCACCACACGGCTCCAGGCAGAAGCCGCCCTGGACGAGTGGATAGCCACCATCCCGAAGAGCCAAAAGGAAGTCTGGAGCGATTTGGTCAGGGCAGTGGGAAACTGGCGCGAAGAGACCATGACCTACTTCGAGACGGACATGCCCGTCACCAACGCTTACACGGAGTCCATCAACCGACTGGCCAAGGACAAGAACCGTGAAGGGCGCGGTTACTCCTTCGAGGTGATGCGGGCACGAATGCTCTACACCACGAAGCACAAGAAGAAGGCACCGACTGCGAAGGTCTCTCCTTTCTACAAGAAAACCATCGGTTACGGACTGCCGGACTTCGCAGAGGAACTCAACTACGGAGTCGATCTATCAACCATCTGAGGGTGGTATCAGATTGATGCGGTGAAGGTGCCCCATCAACCATTAAATCCGTATACCCAAAAAAACTAAAGTTGTATACAAAGCTCTTTAATAGCAGCGCTTGTAGAGCTTGTATATTCAACTTTTACCCCCCTTAAATATCCTAACTCTTTTAAAATTAGCTCTTATAAACGGTTAAAAAGCCATCAAAAAAAGTTGTCCAGTTTTTCAAAATTTAAAATATATTTTCAATTTTTATGAATTTTTAATCTCACAATTAGAGATGCTAATCCTCCAGCGACTATAATGCGTATATAGATGTACCATTTTTAAGTAAGGAGACGTCACTATGAGTCAATCAACTCAAAAAGCCACGCTTTACAGAATGTCGACACCTGACCACCAATGCCCTTTTGGTTTAAAAACCAGGCACTTACTTAAAGCCAACGGTTACGATGTGGACGACAACCTGTTGGAAAGCCGAGAAGAAACCGACAAATTCAAGAAAAAGCACGACGTCGATACCACTCCACAAGTGTTTATTGGTGATAAACGTATCGGTGGGTACGAGGAGGTTCGAGCCTTTCTTGGAAAGCCTCTTCCTGACCCTGACGCAACCAGTTACCGGCCCGTTATTGCATTATTTATTATGACGGCACTCCTCTCTGTAGCCACGTCGTGGTTGTCTTTTGGTCGCGTATTTACCGTACAAACCATCGAGTGGTTCATCAGTTTCTCTATGGTGGTTCTGGCCTTGCTCAAACTCCAGGACGTAGAGAAATTCTCTACCATGTTTCTCAATTACGATCTTCTCGCCAAGAAATGGGTGCCTTATGGCCGTATTTACCCCTACGCCGAAGGCTTGGCGGGTCTGTTAATGGCAGCGGAATTTGCTCATGTCATTTCCATCCCTATTGCGTTATTCATAGGCATCGTGGGTTCTGTCTCCGTGTTTAAAGCCGTTTATGTCGACAAACGCGAGCTAAAATGTGCCTGTGTCGGTGGCTCCAGTAATGTGCCGTTAGGCTTCATTTCGCTCACTGAAAACCTCATGATGGTCGCTATGGCTATCTGGATGTTTTTTACAATGAACTAGAGAAGGAGCGCTATGCGTTCTTTTTCTTAACGCTTTTTACGTAAAAACAAAATCTCACCAGCGGCAATCAATGCCATACTGATAAGAGACGCCCAAATAACCAGCGGATCGCTTGTCCATTTCACCCATATAAAAGCGGCTAAAACGATGACATCTAGCGTGATTGCGCTGACAAGTATGTAAATATTCGCATTCACTTTTTGTCTAAGATGTCGCAATACCCCCCAGTGGATCGCAATGTCCATAACGATATAAAAAATAGCACCAAGCGAAGCGATTCGGCTCAAATCGAAAAAAGCAGCTAAGATCATAGCCATAACAATGGTGTAAACTAGCGTGTGCTTCTGAATGGAACCTGGCATACCGAAATGACTGTGTGGCACAAGCTTCATATTGGTCAACATAGCTAACATTCTTGAAACGGCGAACGCGCTGGCAATCACACCGGACACTGTGGCGACAATCGCAAACCCAACCGTAATCCAGAGTCCAGTTTCACCGTAGACGGGTCTCGCTGCCTCAGCAAGCGCATAGTCTTTCGCTTTCACAATCTCATCTATGGACAGGCTCGAGCCAACCGCCAGAGTGACCAGAACGTATATTAACGCGCAGATAATCAGCGAAATAATAATGGCACGCCCGACATTTCTCTTAGGCTCAACAATTTCACCGCCACTATTGGTTATTGTTGTAAACCCTTTGTACGCAAGTATGCTTAAAGCAATCCCCGCTAAAATACCGCCACCCGTAGCTTCTTCTGGAATAGCCGATATCGATTCAAACTGAATGCCTGAGGCCCACAAACCACCAGCCGCTAAAATGACCAACCCTAAAGTCTTAACAAAGGCCATAAAAAACGAGAACGTTTGAATAAACTGATTACTCAAAATATTGATAAAAAACGCAAAGAGCAGCAAACCCACCGCCAACAAAGGGATAAGCCACTGCGCTTCAAAAGAAATTAACTGGCTGGTATAAGACGCAAATGTCCGAGCGACTAAACTTTCATTAATCACCATAGAAAAGTACATCAAGAGTGCGAATATCGCCGTCACACTTCCTTTTCCATAAGCTTTACTGAGGAACATCGCAATACCGCCCGCTGACGGATAGGCTTTCGCCAACTTAACGTAAGAGTAAGCGCTAAAGCCGGCAATGATACCGCCGCACACAAATGCCAGGACAAACCACTCTCTTGCCAGCTGAGCAACTTGTCCGGTCAGTGCAAAAATACCAGCGCCAATCATCACACCAGTCCCCAGCGACACCGCCCCCCAAAGACTCAGGCTGCTTTTCTGATAATCCTGATGTCCGTGTTCATGATCGTGTTCTGCCATAATCAGCTCCTGTGATTGAACTCAGTTGGACCAATGGATCCGGATAATTTTCCAGCCAGACTCAGTCGTATTTGATACGGTTACGGTTTCATTCATCGTTAAATCAACCTCACGCCCGTTATACTCCCCGGAAACGCTATACCGAGAAGTGATCACAGCAAGGCCATCGGCTTCTTGTACTGTCCTTTCAAGCAACTGTGAAGGAACCGCCTGGCTAAACTTAATATCTGACTTAAGGTGATGAGCACTGTATTCAGCCAGGGACCGTTCAACGCCACCACCTTCAAAGATAAGCACATCATCGGAAAGCACGTCTTTAACGACCTCCGTGTCACCTTCAGTTAAAGCAGTTCGAAATGCATCAAGCACAGCGGTCGGCTCAGATAGTTTTTCGGCGCTACTGGGCGCTGAAATAAACATTACCGAAACCATAAAAACACTCACAAGTAATTTCATTCTTCTTATTCCTTACATTAACCGGGGGAAAACGCGCTGCTTAGCGCAGAGGCTAGGATAAAAATAGTGACAGCCAATACCATTTCTACCGTTATCGATTGCTTCAGTCGCTTCGCAGCCGACTCATTATTCAACTGGGGTACCAGCTTTAATTTATGCCGTGCGGCAACAAGAAGAATCAACGCCACAAACACAAGCTTCGTCAGCAATACCGTGTCGTATGATGTTAATGGCAGCTCTGGTATCCACTGTCCGGTTGCACTTCGATACATAACCACCCCCGCAATCAGGAGTATCGGAACCGCTGCAGACATATGCACACCAAAACGCTCCATAATGGCTTTCGCTTTAGCAAGCGGTACCGACGTTGCCAGCTTTCGCAATGAGTTAAGACTGCCGAACCAAACCCAAGCGACTAACAAGTGTGTTAAAAGCGCTAGCTTTCCCCACCAGACGGCGTCACTGCCGTGACCAATACTTAAAAAGCTCCATCCCATGAGTCCAATGGCGACAACATATAGCACCCACTTTATACGTTTTGGCTTAACAACGGAGTAAACAATCCAAGCAATAGCAACCGCTATCTGAAGTTGGATGAACAACCCAACAGGGCCGGTCCATATAAACTGCATGTAGGTCTTGTCAATCATGCCGGCAAAGCCTTCAGCAGCAAAACTACCGACTTTCAGAAAAAAATACAGAAGGCTTGCCAGTAATAGAAGCCACGCAACAAGGCTATTCTTTCGTTCAGACTGCTTTTTTAAACCGGACAAATAAACGATATAAGGCGAGGCGGTCATCACCGCGTTAAGCCAGAATATAAAGGCCAACGTTAAAACGCTGGCCACACTCCAAAGGGTCATCATTTCACCTCAAAGCTAAAATCACCCGATATTTTATGACTGTCCCCACCCATTGCCGTCCAATAAACCGTATAACCACCTGACGCCAAATTGTTTTTAACAGCAATTTCGTACGCTGCTTTGGGAGTCATGCTCATCGAAAAGTCCAGCGGATGCATTTTACCATCATCTGAGTGCAGCATAATTTTAGCCAGACGAACATCACCGGAAAAATTCATCGTAATTTCCGCTGGTGACTCGGACAAAGTCGCACCGTCCTCCGGGCTACTGGATGTTAGGCCGACGTGAGCGCTGGCCCATGCACTAAAAAATAACGTGGTACCGAAGGCTAACTTAAGTATGTTTTTCATGTTGTTTCCTCTTTGTTAATTATCAATTAAAACCAAACTCTGGCCCCAAGGACCACGCCTGTTTCTGTGGTGTCCTCACTCATTCGTTTCATTTCATCTGCCGTGTTGCCTAACGCGCCGTTCCAATAAACACCAATGTAGGGTGCAAACTCACGACTGATTTCGTGACGATAACGCAACCCCACACGCAAGTTGCTCAAGCCACTTTGCCGTTCATATTTGTCTGAGTCTGTCAGGTTGGCTGTTAACTCAATGCGAGGCTGTAAGTACGATGTTTGCGTTAACTGCCACTCATATTCAGTTTCGCTGACAAACTGGACATCGCCTTCTTCGTTCACCATCAACGAGTTGTCCATTTCAAACCAATACGGAGCCAGCCCCATGAAGCTAACAACGGCATAATTTTCCATAGAGGCATCGGACGATAAGGAGCCTCGCGTACCGACACCGGCCTGAAACGACCAAAACGGAGACATCAGGTAGCCGTATAACAACTCAGCACTTTCCAAGTCAGTGGGCTCTCCGTCATCTTGAATATTTTCCCCCTCACTTTTGAAGACAAACCGATGATAATCACCACCGTACCAAGCCATCATGTCCCAAACGGCAACGTTCTCTTCCTCGTTGGTTCGCGTTAACTCCAACCGATCGAACAGTACTTGCCCGGTGTAATATTCTTTGACGGGTTCAGGCCAGTCCTCTTTCGCATGTCCGGCGACTGCTAAACCTGGCAACAACGCCGCACCCACTAATAATGATTTACCGTACATAATTGTCCTCCTTATGCGACATTGACCACACGGAACATACCCGCTTTCATGTGATACAACAGGTGACAGTGGAACGCCCAACTACCCGGCGCGTCTGCCGTTATCAATAACGACACTTTTTCGCTCGGCTTCAGGCTAATCGTATGTTTGCGTGGGCGTGGATACTGTCCGTTTTCAAG
This sequence comes from Pseudidiomarina woesei, assembly GCF_001418345.1. GTDB lineage: Bacteria > Pseudomonadota > Gammaproteobacteria > Enterobacterales > Alteromonadaceae > Pseudidiomarina > Pseudidiomarina woesei. Next base: position 31,509 of record NZ_LIPW01000001.1, on the reverse strand, counting down.
TTCCATCCACATACCGTGTAGGTGTATGGGGTGGTCCATCATCGTATCGTTTACCATCACCAACCTCAGTCGTTCTCCATGATGAAACTGAACCGGGCCATCCACTTCGGTAAACTTCTTCCCGTCGAAAGACCACATGTAACGCTCCATATTACCCGTTAAGTGCAGCTCTATCTGTCGTTCGGGCTCCCGCGTATCCGGCCATTCATGCGCGCCGACCAAGTCGGTATACACTAAGACTTTATGATCAACGTCTTCCAATCCAATCCCGGGTTCATGCAAACGGCTTACCGGGTTTGTAGCAATCATAGCCGCCCCGGCGCCATGTCCGGACTCACGGTGTTTGATTTTAATGTTTTCGACCGGGAGCTCTTTTTTATGTGTCATTTTATGCGTCATATGGCTGTTATTGCCGCCCATATGCTTCATATTCATGCTATTGCCTTTCATATCACCGGACATCGCCATCGCTCCCATGCCCATAGCGGCCATGCCACGCTCCACAGCAGGCCTCAAATCAGGAACCTCTGCTTCTAAACCAATTTCCGGTGTTAAGGTGCCTCTGACATAGCCACTTCGATCAAAGCTCTCGGCGAAAATGGTGTAAGGCTTGTTTTGCTTGGGCTGAACAATTACATCGTAGGTTTCCGCCACACCAATGCGGAACTCGTCAACTGGCACTGGCTTCACAGGCTGCCCGTCAGCGGCCACTACCGTCATTTCCAACCCAGGGATCCTCACATCGAAATAACTCATTGCTGAACCGTTAATGATACGAAGGCGTACTTTTTCACCAGGCTTAAACAATGCTGACCAGTTCATCTGTGAATCGCGGCCATTCATCAGGTAGGTATAAGTACTGCCCGTCACATCCGCAATATCACGGGGGCTCATTCGCATTTGCCCCCACATTTCTCGTTGCTTCCAGGTTTTCTCTAACCCTTGCTGTCGCACGTCCTCGAAGGTCTCAAATATCGTACGTTTTTGATAGTTATAGTACCCCTCCGCAACTTTCAAGTTACGAAACACGGTATCCGGATCTTCGAATGTCCAGTCGCTGAGAATAATGGTATGTTCTCGATCAGCACCAATGTCTCCGTCTTTCGGTTCAATCACTAACGGCCCCAGGTGTCCCAATTGCTCCTGTAAACCCGAGTGGCTGTGATACCAATAAGTGCCATTTTGCTCAACGTCGTAGCGATACTTATAAGTTCGCCACGGCTTTATACCTTCAAATGAAACCCCGGGTACGCCATCCATATTTTCAGGCAAAATAATCCCATGCCAGTGGATTGACGTGTCTTCAGATAGTCTATTGGTCACATTTAGCTTGGCTCGTTGACCTTCTTTCAAACGAATTAGAGGACCAGGCATTTGACCGTTAATCGTTATAGGTGTGCCAACCTTATTCCCTACTAACAAAGGAGACTTCGCGATGGTTAAATCAATTTCATCTTTCGTCAAAACTTGATCTTTAAATTTACGCCCTTGAGGTGTTGCCCATGTTGGGGCTACTTTGGCAATTGCTAAAGCAGACGCCACAGTGAATGCAGATTTAATAAACTTTCGACGCCCTTTGTTAAACTCATTGCTCATTATGACTCTCCTCTTTTGAGGTTAAATTTTGATAACGTTGAACGTCCTGTTCCTTATCAGACGGCTCATCAGAAACCGATGATTTAAACCCTTTAATCGCACTACCAAGATCGGAGCCCAGGGTTCGTAGCTTTTTGCTACCAAAAAGAAGGATGACAATAACTAGTAAAATTCCTAGCTGAACCATACTCAAGCCGCCAAAACCCATATCTAAAGCCCTCCATTTGAGAGTGCTTGCTGCTGCTCTAAACTTGCTATCTGCTTATAAGGTGTAATTGAACCGTCCTCTTTGATTTCATAGACCGTATACGGTTGAAACCGAGTACCCATTTCCATACCAACAGACCCTACCGGCATGCCAGGAACAGTTAATCCAATGCCATTGGCTGACTTTTTCCCAGCTAAATAATGAGAAACCAATGTAGGAGGAACGTGCCCCTCAAAGACATAGCCATTACTAGAAATAGCGGTATGACAGGATTGGACCTCGGCACTAATACCGGCATCACGTTTTCGTTGGGTCAAGTTGTTCGGATGTTGTACGGACACACTAAAGCTATCCGGTAAAGCTTGTAACCACTTTTCACAGCAACCGCAGTTGGGATCTTTTAGAACGGTTAGTTGCTGCTCTTCTACATCGGTTGCAGATACAGACACGGAAAACAGCATCGCCAAAACAGCGATATTGCGTTTGATAGACATAATTATTCACCGATTAATAAGTTTTAAGGGAACACGCCGAGCGTGAGTTAAATTTCTAGTAACTTATTAAGCGGTAATTATTGGGGGACGGAATAAATTAGACGCGTGTTTAGCACGAATGGAGGTGTCAACGGGCGCATCGACTTTGGCAGAGAGGTTAACTGCAGCGGCATTAACCGAAGAAGACTGTCCGACAAATAAAACCGAGCCGCCGGAGCAATGCCGAATGGGCATGTCAGCACAGCACGAGTTGTGCTTTTGCGTCTCATGCTCGCAATCGTTTGTGTCGGCTTCGTACATCATGCTGTGCTGCACTTGGCTGTTATCATGACATGCGTGAGCTTCTGCCGTTTGCGAAAACGACATCGACACCAATAGCACTGTCATTAATAACAGAATTCGAATTAGCACGAGCACCCTGCTTTTTGCAATTTAATAAACTACAGTCTAACGTCATTTTAACGCATGTCAAATAAGGAGCAGATAATGATGAATCACGAAATGTTCGCAGGTATGGGCTTTCTATGGATGCTGATTGTGGGAGCTATTTTTATTGTTCCCGCATGGCGTATCTGCCAACGAGTTGGCTACCCTGGTCCATTGGGTCTTCTGATTGTTATCCCTATCGCAAATATCATTCTTCTTTACTTTATAGCGTTCGGCCCATGGAAAAATGTTGATAAATAGCTAATTCACTTTAACCAAAGCAACAAGTATAGCTTTTCATCTCTGATCAGAAGCACGAATTTATTTGCCACTACACGTTCACAAGTTGCAGACCACTATAGCTATGTTCAACGTGTTAAGCGAGTATTGGGCATAGCCAAAAAGTTAAAAGATTCATTTGTGAAAAAGCTTTCAATCAAAAAACTAAAGCTGAAGTTTTAGTAACAAGGTAAGTAACACGCTTGAATCTTAATATTTTTTATCCACTATAAAACAATAAGTTATTAGATCTTATCGATTCGCCTCCGACACTTCGTAAACTCGCACGAGCTCGGCTAGACGCCGTAATTTTTAGGTAAGGAGGGTTTAAAATAGCTTTATTGAAAGTAGGAGTTGTCTTGCCGCTGGTTCGATCATTTATTATTTCTACGGCATGCTCGATAAAGTCTATTTGGTTTATATGTGACTTCCAAGCTACGCCGGATTCCTGGCTAGCTTCCTCACATAGGCCAAACGAATCCTCCAAGCGCTCCACTAAAACGTTCTCCAACTCCCATGCGTTGCCGCTAATTGAAGTTGGAGCGAACTCGGTCAACGCTCTCGCCACCAATGATGCAGTTAATGAACCACCACCAGCACCGGCGTCAAGGACCCGAACCTCACCATCTAGATTTCTAAACATCCCAGACAAGGTTTGAGCAACAGAAGCAGGAGTCATAAACTGACCTTTCTGCCCGCGTGTACTTTGGTCAAGCAACTGGTTAGCATCAGTCCTATACTGATCAACCGTGTCAACTAGACTTTCTAGGGCATTAGGCTGTAGCAACATGGCTGTATTATCTATCATATACACCTCTACTGTTCATTCATACAGTATACTCCTCCAAGAAAAAATCCCAAGACAAATCCTTAAAATTTTTGATTTTATCCTGATTTCTATTACAAAGAAGAATACTTCGATTGGATATCAACACAGTGATATATCTTTTAAATCATGATGACTAGAGGTACGCACTAGCTTTATATAACATCTACTAATTATCATTATCAGTTTCCTTCACCACCACTCTTTTGTGATGGCTGGTAGCTTCAGCTTGCCTAGCAGCTTCCTTTACTCTACAAAAATCTGCGTATTACCACGCTGGCGCTCAAAGTAGCATTCCATATGAAACCATCAGACTAGCTCCAAGGTGGTCCAAGTTTTTAGGCTCATCTTAACTTAGATCAACTTTACTCCGTTGGTAACAAAAGTAGCTAGTCAGCTTCACGGTATCCGGCTGTTTAAGCGCTTGTACTTCGGCCATGCCCGAATTCCTTTTTTTGCTGTAAAACGTGACTTTGAGTACTGAACAGGGTATAAAGGGGGAAATAGCCCGTTTTTAGGGGGGTTGCTTGTTCCCGTTATTGCATTTTGAGAACTTAGTAGTAATCAAAACAGAACGACTCTTGTTGATGATATATCTTTTAAATTATGGTGAGTCCAAGCTTTGATTGAGAACGGCTTTTAATTAATGTACCGTAGTGACGCCTTTTTAAACCGTAGGTAATAATGCTTAGACTGGGATTTTTAATACTGGTGCTTGTTGCTGTTCTGACTCAAATCAGTCAGGCGGTTGCTGACGTGCATCAATCTCACCAGTCCTCTTCTGAGCAACACTTCAATTTTGAGCATGACGAATCCCACATCGACAAACGTAGTCTTCCGAAAAATGGAGAAATCAGCTTTGATTGCCACCATTGCTGTCACTGCCATGGCTCATTTCACCTATACGCAATGAAGTCAGAAAAGTCACTGGCGTTACCCCGCTTGAATGTGACCCGCCCCGGTTACACCCAGTTTTACACTAATCCTCTGTCATCGCCGCTGTTCCGGCCTCCCATCTCCTCATAACTGCCTAATAAGCTGCGTTAGCAGCGCAAGAAATCATTATTTTACGCAGTAATATGACTGAGGAGTCTATCTATGGGTCCGTTTTCGACACATAGCAAACGCTTGTTTGTTGCCGTAAGTCTGGCAATAAGTTCAAGCTACGCCAATGCACAACAGTTGCCCGAGCAATGGCAAAAAACTGTGCAGCAACACCCCAGTGTTGAAGCCGCTCAACAGCAGGCTGAAGCGCTGATCCAACAGGGCAAACAATTAAATCAGCCTTTGTACAACCCTAGCTTATCGTCACGCTTAGAGCGCGAGGGTGACATCAATAATTACGCTGTTGGTCTAAGCCAGACGCTGGACTGGAGCACTCGCAATGAAGCAAGGGCCAGTCAGAGTGACGCCATGACGGCTATGGCAGTGAGTATTTATCGCCAGTCGGCGACATCGCATGCTAAAACTTTGTTGAATGCCTATGTGCAATGGCTGGACGCAAAACAGCGTTACGCACTGGCTGAGCAGCAAGAGAAAATCGTTAAACAGGCGATAAGCCTGGTTGCCGAACGACGTAAAGCCGGTGACTTAGGTGCCGTCGACGAACAACTGACGGTACTCGCGCTAAGTCGGCAACTGCAACAAACGGCAGCGGCTTATCAACAACTGCAATCCGCTGAAGCAGAGTTAAACGCTCTGCTAACAACGTCTGATGTCGGTCAACTCTCCATTAATGAGGAGCTATTTAACGTTGAACCTGCGTTAACGGCTCGTTGGCAACAACATCCAGCGTTAAAAGCCGCTTACCTGCAATGGCAATTAAAGCGCGCCGATGTCGACTGGAAACGCTCGTTAACCACCGCCAACCCAACCGTAGGCGTCGAAGCGGGCGAGAGCGATAACGAAACAGTAATTGGCTTATCATTCAGCATTCCACTACAGGTTCGCAATAACTACAGCGATGAGGTGCGCGCAGCCAATAGCGAAGCTGTTGCTGAAGAAAAACGTTTGATTGCACTAAGGCAACAATGGCAAGCAGCACTGAAATCGTCTCTTAACAATTATCGTTTTGTGAAAAAACAGTGGCAAAGCTGGCAAAGAGACTTTCAATCTCGGCAGGATGAGTCGATGCAGGTGATTGAGCAGTCCTGGCTCGCCGGTGACCTATCCACCACAGACTACCTCACCGCTGTGCAACAGCAGCTCGATAGCCAATTTGCAGGGATAGCGCTGCAAACACAATATCGGTTGGCCGCCATTGAATGGTTGTACCGTTCGGGCGAACTCAGTAAAGCACTGACGTTATCGCCGTTAAGCCAGCCAACAAACGCAGAGATTGGAGAGTAAACGATGTCAGTAAAACCTTTATACGCAGCAATAGCACTTGCGCTGAGCTTTTCGGTTATGGCGCAGGATGAACACGGACACGACGAAAAAGAAGATACCCACAAGGAAGAAGGCAAACACGAGCAAGGTGAACATAAGGAAAGCTCAGGCGTGGAGCTATCCAGCAAGCAGCTATCCATGGCAGATATCACCACGCGAACCTTGCAAACTCAAGTCATTGAATATCCGGTTTATGCCCCGGGCGAGGTGGTTGCTAACGACTTTAATAGCTATATCGTGAGTCCGCGCATCGATTCGACCGTTCTCAAACGTTTTGTCAGTATTGGCGATCACGTCGAAAAAGGTGAGCCACTGGCAACCCTCTTCAGCGCCACCATGGCGGAGGCGCAAAGTCAGTATTTGGTCACACTTAACGAATGGCAACGCGTGCAGTCACTCGGTGAGTCAACGGTGGGTGAAAAACGCTTTGTCGAAGCGAAAAACGCCTTTACCTCAGCGCAAGCGCAACTCAAAGCATTTGGTATGTCAGCCAGCGACATTAAGCGTTTAAGTAAAGCTAACTACCCTATCGGCGAATACCAACTGACCTCAGAAATTGGCGGGATTGTGGTTAGCGATAACTTCAAGCAAGGCCAGCAAGTTAATGCCGGTAATCACTTGGTTGAAGTGCTGCAAGAAGAAACCTTGTGGGTTAATGCTCGTCTACCAGGCTCAGCTGACCTTAGTGTGCAGTTTGGTGATCCTGTTACAGTGAGTGTCGACAATCAGCGCTTTGCGGCAAAAGTCATTCAGGAAGGCCACACAATAGACCATAAAACCCGCACCCGAACGGTACGACTTGCGGTAAATAACGAAAAGGACCAATTACACCCTGGTTTATTTGCGGATGTTTATTTCTCAGTCAAGTCGGATGGACCGGTGCTTGCAGTTAAGGACTCAGCCTTAATGCGGGCCCCTGATGGTGACTGGCAGATATTCATTGAGCACGAACCCGGAAAGTTTGAACCGAAGAAAGTCGAATTGGTTGATGAAAAGGGTCCGTGGAAAGTTATTCGAGGCGTTAACGAAGGCACAAAATACGTAGACAACGGCGCGTTTTTCGTTCGCTCACAAATCGCTAAAGGCGGTTTTGACCCACATAACCACTAACAGGAGGTTGTATGTTTCAGCGCATTATTCAGTTTGCTGCCGCCAATCGCCTGTTATTGGTATTGGCTTTATTCAGCATCAGCATTGCGTCATTTTTTATTATTCCCAAACTTAATCTGGATGCCTTTCCCGATGTTACCAACGTTCAGGTAACGGTAAATACGGAAGCACCAGGATTAGCAGCGACCGAAGTCGAGCAGCTTATTACCTATCCGATAGAGTCGGTGATGTATGCCCTGCCCGACGTCAAAGAAGTTCGGTCAATCTCAAAAACAGGTTTATCGGGCATTACCGTGGTATTTGACGAGAGTGTCGATATCTACTTTGCCCGGCAACTGGTATTCGAGCGGCTGCAAGCGGCAAAGGAGTTGATTCCAGAGGGAGTCGGCACGCCCGAAATGGGCCCTAACTCTTCCGGTCTCGGCCAGGTTTATCAGTATCTGCTACTTGCCGAGCCGGGCTCTGGTGTCAGTAGCATGGAGCTACGCAGTCTTAACGACTATGTGGTTAAACTGCTACTGATGCCCGTTGAGGGAATTACCGAAGTCTTGTCCTTTGGCGGTGAAGTTAAGCAATATCAGGTTAACCTCAATCCCGCCAAGCTGCTGTCTTACGACCTTACCCAGCAAGACGTCATGGGCGCGGTCAACAAGAATAACGGTAACGTTGGTGGTTGGTATATGCCCCGCGGTCAGGAGCAGTTGGTTATTCGCGGCACCGGCTGGTTGGATAGCGGTAAAAAAGGCCTGCAACAAATACGACAAATACCGCTCAAAACCGTTGACGGCGTTTCCGTAACACTGGGACAGGTTGCCGACGTCGAAATCGGCAGTGAAATTCGCCAGGGGGCGGTCTCAATGTCGCGTAAAGTCGACGGCGAGGTCAACCAGTTGGGCGAAGTGGTGTCGGGTATTGTGCTCAAACGCATGGGCTCGAATACCAAAGCCACCATCGACGGTATTAAAAAGCGCATTCCGCTTATTCAGCAAGCATTACCCGAGGGTGTTACCTTTGAGCCGTATTATGATCAGGCCGATTTAATACAAAAAGCCGTATCTACGGTCGCGTATTCACTGCTCATTGCCTTTGTGTTTATTATCGCAGTATTAGCACTGTTTTTGCTCAACATACGCGCTACTTTTTTAGTGTTACTGTCCATTCCCGTTTCTATCGCCATTGCCCTGATGGTAATGTCCGCGATGGGCATGTCGGCTAACCTGATGTCGCTGGGCGGGATTGCTGTTGCCATTGGTATGCTGGTCGACGGCTCCGTGGTGATGGTTGAAAATATCTTTAAGCACTTAAGTCGTCCGGATAGTGAACACCAAGACGACGCCGAGCAACGCACAGAGCACCGCGACCCGGATCCTCAGGCAGCCAAACTCGATAGTCATGGTATCAAGCTGCGAGTTAAGGAAGCGGCTAACGAAGTGGCACGACCGGTATTCTTTGCCGCCATGATTATCTTGGTGGTCTTTATGCCACTGTTTAGTTTTCAGGGTGTTGAAGCTAAATTATTTGAGCCCATGGCTATCAGTATTATGCTGGCCATTATCTCCGCGGTTTTTGTGGCCATCATGGTTGTACCGGCATTAGCCAGTTACTTTTTCAGTCGGGGTATTAAGCCTCGTGAAAATAAGCTGCTTAAACCACTAGATAATGGTTATAAAAGACTATTATCGGTGGCGTTACGCAGTAAAAAGGCTGTTATTGCCCTGGCCGGTGTGCTGTTTGTCGGCGCTTTGGTGTTAGTGCCTCGTCTCGGCACAGAGTTTGCGCCCGAACTGGAAGAAGGCACGATTAATATTCGCGTGACATTAGCCCCCTCCTCTAACCTTGAAACGGCCTTAGAGGTGGCTCCGAAGCTTGAAAAAATCCTGATGTCGTTCCCGGAAACCACCTACGCACTCAGCCGCATTGGACGAGCCGAAGTGGGCGGCGATCCAGAGCCTATCAGCAACATCGAGATATATGTGGGTCTTAAGCCGCAATCCGAATGGACAACGGCATCCGATCGCTACGCCTTACAAGAAAAAATGGAGGCAAAACTCGATGCTCACCCAGGCTTGTTGTTTAATTTTTCACAACCTATTGCAACACGGGTTGATGAACTGCTCTCAGGTGTAAAATCGCAGCTAGCCATCAAACTATTTGGACCCGAGCTTGACGTGTTGGCCCGTAAAGGCCAGGAAATAGAAAGTGCCGTCAAGCAGGTTGACGGGGCCGTTGCAGTAGCGATGGAGCAAATAAAAGGTGAAGCACAACTGGTGGTTTCGCCGAAACGCCAACAACTCTCACGCTACGGCTTAAATGTCTCCGATGTACTTAGCGTTGTCGACAATGGCTTGGGTGGCGCTTCGGCAGGCCAGATCATTCGCGGTAATGAGCGCTATGATATTTACGTGCGGTTGGCCAAGCAATTCCGCGATACGCCGGAGTCTATTCGCTCGTTACGCTTGTTAACTCCCTCGGGGGCCTGGGTAACCTTAGGCGAAGTCGCCAACGTTGCAATTGAATCAGGACCACCGCAAATCCGTCGTGATGATGTACAGCGTCGCGTTGTAATTCAATCGAACGTTCAGGGTCGTGACATGGGCAGCGTGGTTGCCGATATTAGGAAGGCGATTGACGAGAAGGTGGATTTACCAACCGGTTACTCAGTCGACATTGGTGGCCAGTTCGAAAGTCAACAAAGAGCACAGAAGCGCTTGTCCATTGTCGTTCCCATATCGCTGGCACTCATCGCCCTGCTGCTTTATTTTGCTTTCGGCACCATGGGTCAAGCCATGTTGATTTTGGTGAATGTACCGTTGGCAGTCATCGGTGGTATTGTGGCACTCTATGTGTCAGGACAGTACTTATCGGTGCCCAGCGCCGTGGGTTTCATCACACTGTTTGGTGTGGCGGTACTAAACGGTGTGGTTCTGGTCGAAAGTATAAACCAGAGAATAACCGATGGGCATGCAGTTAATGATGCCGTGTTTGATGGCGCATGGTCTCGACTACGCCCGGTATTAATGACGGCAATAACCTCAGCGTTAGGACTCATTCCCATGCTGTTTGCAACCGGCGCAGGCGCTGAAATTCAGCGTCCATTGGCCACCGTCATTGTTGGCGGTTTGGTGTCTGCGACATTGCTAACACTGGTTATCTTACCCGTGCTCTATCCTTGGTTTTCGAAACAAAAAATTAAGGATCTGAGCCGTTAGGGTTCAGCACTTAAGGGGGCGGTTATTGCCGCCCCTTCTACTACAAAGAGGAACGTATTATGGGGCATCACCATAACCATGATCACTCAAAGGACATGCCGTCCAACCGATTAGGGTGGGCATTTGTTCTTAACTTTGTTTTCACCATTATCGAGTTTATTGGTGGCTTTCTTACCAACAGTACCGCCATTTTAGCTGATGCCGTTCATGATCTTGGCGATAGCTTGTCGCTTGGCCTGGCGTGGGTACTTAATAAGCTGGGCAAAAAACAGGCTAACCAACACTTTACCTACGGTTATAAGCGACTCAATCTTGCCGGTGCATTTATTAATGCCGTTGTTTTAATCGCAGGCTCTGCCTGGGTACTTGTGGAAGCGATTCCCAGGCTCTGGAACCCTCAAATGCCCATCGCTGATGGCATGATTGCGTTGGCGGTACTTGGCATTGTGGTTAATGGATTTGCCGCTTACAAATTGTCAGAGGGCAAAACGTTAAACGAACGCGTTATTAACTGGCACTTGCTGGAGGATGTTCTCGGCTGGGTTGCTGTACTTATCGTTGGTATTGTTTTGTTGTTTGTGGATTGGCCAATTCTCGATCCGCTACTGTCGATTGGTTTTACGATGTTTATTTTAGTGAATGTACTGCGCAACCTGTGGGCAACGCTGAAACTCTTCATACAGGCCACGCCAGACAAAGACACCTACAGACAAGTCGCTGACGCTTTACTGGAGCTACCTCATGTTGCTGACCTACACCATTTGCATTTTTGGTCACTAGACGGCGAGGAGCATGTATTAACCGTTCATTTGGTGTTAACTGAAAATCTTGATATCGAGGCCCGTAGCGACTTAAAACAGCACATCGATAACGTCCTTGCGCCCTATGCTCTAAGCCATACAACGGTAGAACTCGAAGATCCTGATGAAGCGTGCCGGGACAACTGATAATGAGTGCATTATTTTTATTAAAAACACTCGGGTTATTTATTGCCACCGCAGTTGCTGAAATTGTCGGTTGCTATTTACCCTACTTATGGCTCAAAGAGGGTCATTCTGTTTGGTTACTCATTCCGGCGGCAATGAGCTTAGCCTTATTTGCTTACTTATTAACACTTCATCCAGCGGAAAGCGGGCGCGTTTACGCAGCCTACGGCGGTATTTACGTATTAACTGCCATAGTCTGGCTGCGAATTGTCGATAAATCGCCTTTATCCAGCTTCGACCTGATTGGGACGGCGTTTGTGCTCACAGGCATGGGGATCATTGTATATGGTTGGCGTTAGACTGGGCTGAGATTTAGTAACACGCTAAGTCACACGCTTTTTATTCCGATTGATTTTAATCTTTAAAAACAGGTTTTTATCAAAACTTTTCGATTCCCGCCTCCGCACCATTATTGATAAGGCCTCGCTAGAAATAGCGGGGCTTTTCTTTTTCTGGCTTTGTACCAGATTTGTACCAGTTGTACCATCCACATTGCCCGCCACCCGTTTCAAATGATGACTCGCAAGGTGAGCGTACCGCAGTACCATCTCATACGATGACCAACCGCCAAGCTCCTGCAACTCTTGTAAGCTTGTGCCGCGTTGATTGAACATGCCAGCTTGCCCATGTATGGCGTAAATCGTGCCAACGAAAATTTTCAATACCCGCTCGTTTTAACGCTGCATGCCATGCTTTGGTTGATGTGCGCTCAACTAGTTTGCCTTGATACACAAAACAATAGTGAACATCGTCGCCCTGCACTTCTTGCAACACCGATAAAGCATCGTTATTGAGTGGCACGTTTATCGCCTTTCCTGATTTTGATTGATCAGGATGAATCCACGCAAAACCACGTTCTAAGTCCACTTGATCCGACCGTAGATAACTCACATTCGACTGACGCAAACCTGTAGCCAGTGAAAATTGAGCCATCAACCACAGATGCTTAGGTAACTCATTCAATAAACGTTGTGCTTCATCTGTAATCCCCCCGATTTTTCGGGGGGATTACACATTGGCTGTAGGAAAAAGATTACGGATAAAGTTAGCTTAGTATGTGCTCGTTGATTTAGGCTGCAAGGTTAACGTTAAACCAAGTGCAGATGTCACCTTAGCGATAGTTGAAAATGTCGGATCTCCATCAGATTCCTCCACGCATGCATCCAAGTATGCTTGAATGGCTTCGTCATTATCGAGGTGTTGTGTGTATGTAACTACCCCGGGGTTTGTCAACTGCAGTTAACAACCTGTGCGTTGACACGAGGTTTGAAGAGTATGGTTAGTTGGTAAAAGTGGCAAACGTAATATTGTGTAGGATAAAAACTTAATAGTTAAAATTCGACGAAGCTATGTCCGCTGTGTGCCAGGAGCGGACGCAAAAGTGAGCATCTCAGACGCTTGCATTTGTTCTCAACTAGCCGAGCATTCTTTACTTTTCCTATAAATAATTAGTGCAAACGCTATCTCAATAAACCCGCCCACAAAAGCTGCAAGAGTAAAAGCCGAGGGGAAAATAGCAAGATAAAATCCAGAAATCATAAGTACACTACCCAGAGCCCAGTACACTTTCAAACCATAAAGTGTTTGAAAGGTTAAGTACCTGGCACCAATAATCACTAACATGATTGGATAAAACAGTAAGCCATTAAGCTGTGCCACAATGACAGCAATAAATAGGCCACCGAATAAAATACCCAGATTTTCTATAGCCAGTTTACCAAGCACATTAGTCGCCCCATGTTTACCGGTGGCCCCTAATAATCTTGAAAGTAAAAGGGATATGGGAAATATAAACATACCCCCAATAAGCAATGCTAGCATGCTGTTAAAGGGAGACGAATAAAGGCCAATCAGTCCAGCCGATAACCAAACTATTCCAGAAGCCAACGCTCCGGTTGCACCGCCATAGTAAGCACGAGACATATCTTTTTGTGATTCATTGAAATCCATTTTCTTTGCAAGCCGCTTTTTAATATCTGACTGAGTGTCTTCGATGATAGCCGAGTCGCGCGAAGAGATAAATGGTCCGCTGTTCGCTCGAAGCGGTCATTATTAGTTCGAGAAATTTTATATCGTATTGATATACTAATGTCATGAAGTAGGCTGATTTTGTGGTTATACGATGAAAACAATAGGCAAGTTGGCTAAAGAACTTGGTTTAGGCGTAGAAACTATACGCTTTTATGAGCGAGAAGGCTTGATAAAACAACCTCAAAAACCTCAAAATGGTTATCGTGTGTATGACGACTCAATCACCAAGCAATTACAATTCATTTGTAAGGCTAAAGCACTTGGCTTTACTCTAAAGGAAGTAGCGTCTTTGATGTCAATGGATGGCGATTGTGCCAAAGTTGAATCTCTAGGTTTGCAGAAACTGAGCTTAATTCAAAGTAAGATAGCTGACCTTCAACGCTTAGAAGTCGTCATAAAAGAAATGACTAATTCATGCCGCAACAATAACGACCAATCTCACTGCCCAATAATCGATTCGCTAAAATAGCATTGACTCCGTACCTATCTACGGAGTTTACACTCAAGCCATTCAAATAATGTTAGGCGTTAAAAATGATTAATAAGATTTTAGATAAAGTTGGCTCAGGTGGTGTTTGGCTTGCAGCCCTCAGTTGTACGGGGTGTTTCCCTGCTCTCGGTTCATTAGCATCAGCATTGGGATTAGGCTTTCTCTCTCACTTTGAGGGGATTGCTGTAAATACCTTGTTACCTATATTTGCAACTTTGGCGTTGTTGGTAAATTTGTATAACTGGTATAAAAACCAAAATCATACGAGAGGTACTCTTGGAGTTATTGGGCCTATAGCTGTTTTGTTAACCCTCTATCCACTATGGCAATATGACTGGAGCACTTATTTGTTCTATGTGGGTATTTGTTTGATGATTGTAATGTCCGTATTGGACATTGTTAAACCTTTGAAGGAGCAAACATGCGAGGTATAGAGTTAAATTCTACCATTACTTGCCCTGAGTGCGGTTTCAGTAAAACCGAAGAAATGTCAACCAACGCTTGCCAGTGGTATTATGAATGTGAATCTTGCAAAGTTCTCCTAAAGCCTTTGAAGGGCGATTGTTGTGTATACTGCTCTTATGGAACAGTGAAATGCCCACCAATTCAAGAAGGCCAAAGTTGTTGTAAGAGCTAAGTGAATGTCTCTTAATGGCACAAAGCCGAGATCCGACGAAGTGGTACTTTCCGTGAAAGTTGTGGTGCGATTAATTTGCAACACGTGGTAAGGAGCGGTTGCAATGTGGTGGTAAATTAAGTGCAATTAATCAAGAAGGTGATTCAATGAGTGAACAACTGAACTGTCAAAGCCGCATGGATGCGGCGACAACTCTGTACTTGCCGCAAACAACTATCCCCGTCCTGCTAAACCAATGACGTAAACTCCTATCTCTCCCGACTTGTTGGAACAAGTCGCACTCACAAGGTGCAATTAAACACTGAACAAAAATTCATGGATGAATGGTTACCGCCGAAGGACTCGGCGCAAATAAAAAACGTACATACCATTATACACAGTATGTACGTTTGAAATAAAAGCCGCTGACCTTATATGTAAAGCCCTGTCACTCACTCACGCGCGAATAGACACTGTTTTTACTATATACTCCGTTTTCGCCTCCGTTTTTATTAAATTCATTACCGAAGCTATGACGTTGCCTTTTGGCGTTCAATGACTTCGTTCTGTGCCTCAATTGCTTTATCAATTACCCGAGCATACACACGCTTCTTCTCGCGCGATTTTGCATTTCGCACGAATTCTGACAGGTTCGAATTATAAGTAGTCCTCGGTTTTAGCAACCGACTAAACATGACAAAATCCTCCTTCTCATCGTTTAGGCTTGCGCTAATTATAGCACTTCACAACGAACCAAACGCCCTCTAAAAACTCACTAAAATGCATATCTATGCACACACCAAAATCCCAAATAGCATGAAATCATGCTTTTTTGCCGCTCAAAATAGCATGATTTCATGCCAAGACCATGTGACCAAGTTGGCGGTGACCATGCTAATTTACCTTAATGGATTTTAAGCGACGCTGAGGTGATGGATAGCGGGACCCCTTATGTATCAAGGGTTGTAAAGAAATGTACATTGAGGTATAAAGATAAAAATTACCCCAGGCTACCTTGACATGGTAGGGGTCGGTAGTTCGAGTCTACTCGGACGCACCATCTTCCTAAAGTTCCAAACCCTTTGAATTTATTGACTTGCTTTGCGCGCCAACATAGTCGCAAACTTCAATCGCGCCCCATTGTGCATAGTGCCCACATCTTCGTTGTATTTCACAAGCTCCCAACCTTGGTAAGCATCACGTAATTCACCTTCATCAAAGGTGAACGGAAATGGCATAGGACAAGGATAATCGGCTGTGTTCATGGCGCATACAATGAGGTTATAGCCGCCGGGTAGCGTGTGCGCTTGCATGTCAGCAATAACCGCTGCAACACAAGCGGGATCTAAAAACATTAAGGTCACTGTGCAGGCAATAAAGCCGAAATCTTCGGTTAATTGCGCGTTGTTAATGTCATATACCTGCGCGTTAATATTGGCAATGCCCTCTTCGTTGACAATTTGCTGCAACATGGCAATGGCATTGGGGTTGTTATCCACAGCTGTCACATTAAAGCCCTGCTGACTCAAGTACAGCGCGTTACGCCCATTTGAACAACCCATATCAAGCACTTGGCACGGTTCAACGTGCGAACAGGCTTCAACTACTTCGCTGTGAGCTGGGTTCAAACCATACCGAATATTTAAATCAACTGACATACTATTTCCTGCCCTGCCTGACGAATAACGAGTAACGAATAACGAATAACGCGCATTATACTTGCGGTTTTTAACTTAACAATCATAATAAATGCATGTTCAAAAAGGAGGACAATTTATGCGCCAGTTATTACTTATTAGTTTATTCAGCGTATTCATATTTGCGGCAGCAACACCGGCGCAAGCGCAAGACAAACCTCAGCCATGGTTACCTAGTTTAATTACCGAAACCCCACAGCAAGGTTTTGAACTTGCGGTCAAACTGGCTCGCAAAGGTGTGACTAGCACCCAGTCAAACAAAGAAGTGCTATTTCGAGAACGTGATAAATACTCCAACGATGCCGAACACTTAATGATGGCATCACAGGTTATTGCCCTGCACTATCAAACCATCGCAGCGGCTAATAATTATTGGCGTTAAAACACTTAGAAGCGACTAACTAGCGCCCAGTAAAGGTGCGGCGCCAAGCTAAAGGTACATGTTGCAGCCACTGCTGCAAAACAGCCTTTTGTTGGCGTTGTACGAATTGAACGTATGGGGCGAGTTCGCCGCTCGCATCTAGCAACCGAGCAGTGTCGTGCTGTTTGGCAGGGTAAGCTTGGGCGGTGGCATGCTCACAAAACCATTCATATGCCGGGGCGGCAATATGGGTGAAGCCTTCGCTTTGGGCTATGTGGAGGCCTTTTGGGTCTAGGTCGCCGAAGTAACGTAACGGTCTGCTATTGCTGCCCTTCCATCGATTAATCAAAGCCGCGCGGCCTTTGCTGTAATGGCTGTCACCGCGGTAAACAATTAAGCTTTGCGCTTGCTTGTGACCTTTCTTGTCAACTTTCTTGTTAACTAAGCACGGCAACTCAAATTGGTGTAATTCGTAAAAACAATCCAGATTTTCCACCACTACCAAATCAGCAAATTGGCTTAAATCGAGTTCACGCTGATCAACATCAACCACCTGCCCGGCGCCATCGCCAGCGTCAAAAACATAGCGTAGCACGCGGTGGTCACGCGGCTTTTCGCGCACCGATTTATGCTCGGCGGCGCCCTGCTCGGCCTGCGCTAAACTTGAGCCTTTCAAATCAGCGGATAACGGCGCTAAAGCTAGCTGCGCGAGGCGTTGCTCAATGGCTTGAACAAGTTGAGATGTATAGCCGAACACCTTAGCACCGGTCACGGGAACAGGCAGAAGATCATGCTCTGAGCACCACGCCAAAATGCGTTTATCAGTCGCTTTTAGTGTGCGCTCAACGCGTGACTGAAACCGCAGTTCAGCTTGAATACCCTGCAGCACTTTGCGCTCGCCTGGGCTTAAATCACGGCTTAAATCGCGCGTCATGCAGCCTGAAACCTCACCGCCAAGTCTTCAATAATGTGCACGTGGTTAAACGTACTTATGCGGCGCTCGTCACGGGTTATGGTGAATAACTTTTGCTCGTGACGCGGTAGCGCGTTGTACTCGCCCAACACTTGAAACAGCCACACTTCGGGCGGCCATTGCAGCTCTTCCGCGGCTAAAAACGCCAACGCTGACGGCGGCTCCGGTGCTTCGCACACGTGAATAAAATAGCGCATGGCGTCTTCTTTTAGTTGCTGCTGGCGAGCCTCTACCGCTTGTTGCTGCGCAGAGCTTTGCACTGATCCCTGCAGCGCGTCGGCCGACACACTCACGCTGTCGGTTTTGCGTTTTAACGCAAGCTCTTGGTACAACGCATGCACCAACGCAGTGACATCACTTAGTTGTTCGTTTTTGTCTAGCCCCACCGCTGCGGCCGGCACAATGGGCGCCGCGTGGTTCACCAACGCTGGCACTTGGCTGCGGTACGAATAATCGCCCACCATAAAGCCGGGGTGTTCACGCAAAAACCCGGCCATGTTTAACACCAACAAACTGCGCTCTTGTTGCTCACGGAAACGTGTCATGAGTTCAACCAAGCGCTTTTGCACTTCCAGCAAACTGCCGTGGTGGGCGCTCATTTGCTGCTGCAAACGGCTAACCAAAATCTTACGCAATGTCGGGTGGCCTTCCGCCAGCTCAATCAACTCGTCAAAGTCAATTAACGACATGCCGTCAATAAGGCGTTTAATTTGCTGCTGAGCACGCTCGTTTTCGCGAATTTTATCGCTTAAATTGCTAACAAAGCCAAAATTACTATTTAATCGGTGCCACAGGCTATAAATGGCCTCTTCAAACTGCGCGGTTAAGTCGTACACGGCCTCGTCAATGCGTAGCATTTGGCTATCAACACGTAAGCTATCGCCCATGCGTTGGGCCTCGCGTAGGCCTTCCACAAAGCCCCGTATAGCCACTAATTTATCCGCAATGTCGGCGTGAATAGCGCGACGACTTTCGTCGGTTACCAAGGCGGCAATTAGCTGCGTCACAGGGTGTCGCAACTTTAATTCATGGCTATCATCGGGCTGGTACAGCACGCGTGCGCTAATTAAGCGGCGCAAAGTACGCTCATTTACCGCAGCGGGGTCAATACCACCGGTTAAATACCCCTGCATGAGCACCTTGGCATTGTCGCCAATTAACTTCAAACGCTCAGCGCCTACCTCAAACAGGCCGCTTAAGTGTTGCTTGTCGTTATCATGCGTGGCCATTACAGCAACTCCGTTTGCGCCTGGCTATTTTGGTAATCATCCAGCGGAATGTTTTCTTCGTCTTTAATAAATCGAACCAATTCAAGTAGATAATCAATTTTACCCGTTACGGTAAAGTACAAACGGCTGCTATGCGGTTGCTGCAAATAGCCGTGCTCGACCAAACGTTTGGCCACCTGCTTGGCCTGCGCGTCAACCGAATCAGCACTTGAGCCAAAAAACTTATCGCTGGCAAGGTTTTGCAAGCGTTGGCGTAAGCTTGGGTTATCTTCGGTTTTCACCACCAACTCTTGCAGCTTCAAGGTGTCGCCGGCTGTTAAAATGCCGTCGCTGCCCATGGCCTCTTGCACGTAAGTTAGCCACTCTAGCAGCGGCAGCAACGAGCTCATGACCACCGCCAGCTGCTGTTTTAAGTGCTCTCGTGCTGGGTCATCAATGTCTCGGTACGCCAGAAAATACACGCTATTGTCGTCATTGCTGGCTACACGGCGGTTCAGCGGCTTCAAATAGTCATCAATGCTTTCACGCACGTCGTCACGCTGCAGTTTTGCGAAAAACTCTTCGTTGGTAATGGCGCAAATAAACTGCCCCGCCAATAACAGCTCAATTAACGGGCCATGCACGCTCATGTGAGAACTGGTACTCATGCTTGCGCCTCCTGCGGTTTACGTTGCAAGTCTTGCAGCTTGCGTGACAGCTCAGACACCCGTGGTTTAATGCGTTTCAGCTGACCCTTGTTGGGCAGCTCGGCATGGGGCTCAATTAAATAGCGGTGCTTAAATAGCAATAATACGTCCGACTCAGGGTTCGGAAACGCCCCAACAATATCAATGTGATTGTGATCACAGGCATCAAACAGTTTCTCGACGTTGTGGTACGCCAGGGTACCAATCTCGTCAATGGGCCAGTGAATGGTCACGCCAGCCTGCTCGGGGCGTAGCAACCGCGTAAATGCCAACAAGAATTTGCACAAAATTAAGTACGCCATACCGTGGCTCGACGAGTCGGTTAACTGGCGGTCGTTGCGTATCACCACCGGTTCGCCGTTTTCAATCAGGTTTAGCTGTAATTTCAGCAGCGACTCAATACTGTAATCTTGGTTGGCCTTAATTAAATTAGCCACCTCGCTTAAGTGCTCTAGGTAGTTGTCGGGCGGAATAGCCTCACCCGAAGCCTGCCACTGACGGTATTCGTAAGTCATGTCTTTAAGTGGCTGCCAGAAGCTTAACTCGTCAATGGTGGAGCTAATTTTCACTTCGGCTTTATCAATTCCGTCTAGCTGCAGCTCGTCGCCCACGGCGTGGGTTAAGCGGCGGCTGTAGTCACTCACACGTTTGTGAATATCATTGAAAACCGTGAAGAATTTCTCAAGCTCGGTACCAATGGTGCGGCCTTGCGCCAAAATTTGGTGCTGCTTGGCTTCCAGTACTTCTACTAACTCGGCAAGCTTGTGCACCCGTGCTTGAATATCTGGTGCTTCGCCTAAATCGGCAAACGACTTGTCAATAAAGCGCACCATGTCTAAGTCGGAGTCTTTGCGCAGCTCGGCTTCCAGCGCGTTTAAGGCATCTTCTAATCGTTTGTCAGCTTTTTGCTTGTCATCCAATAGCTGATTGGCACGGGCAATGCGCTCGCTCACGTCGCCCTGCTCAAGGCCTTGCACGGTATCGGCTGGCGGCTGTTGTGTGGCCACCGGCAACTCTGCCATGCGGTTAGCCAAGCTATGCAAGCTCTGCACGTGCTTTTCTGCTTTATCCAGCAGTTCTTTCAGCTTAGCTAACTCTGTGCTATCGGTTTGGCGCTTGGCTTTGTAGTCAGCCTCGTGGCGCTCAAGCGCGGCGGTGGCGTCGCGTAAAGCAGCCTTGGCTTGCAGCTCAGTTTGCAGCCATTGTGGGCGCAAATTCTCCCACGTAACCTTGATAAACTGCTGATAACTCTGAAACGTATCGCGCTGGCTTTCGGTATCACGAATATGCGTTTCAAGGGTGCCAATTTTTTGCTTAATGTGTTGCAGCTTTTTCTCGTCTACACCCTGTTCAGCTAGCTTGGCGCTAAACGCCTGCTCGGCCTCTTTAATTTGCTCTTTGGTGATTGCTTGTTTGCGCGCAAGCTCACTGTTTAAGTCGTCAATGGCGTCTTGCAAAATCTGAATTTGCTCTTGAAACTCAGCGGTTTGCTCAAGCGCACGGGCGTGGTGATCTTGTTCTAACTCTTGCAATGCGTTTTGGCGCTGCTGCTTGGCTTGCGCCACCAGTTGCTGCAATTGCTCAAGGCGTTCGTGAATCGATTTTTTGCGCGCTTTGTCTAGCTGGGCATGCTCGTGCGCCAAGCGCTGCTTGTGATCACGGGCAAAGGCCACATCGTTTTCAAAGCTTTTTTGCTGTTGTTGCGCTTGCGCAAAGGCTTGTTGCTGCTGTTTCGCCTCATCAACCGCCTTGGCGAAAGCTTTTTCAGCCGCTTCTAGCTGAATTTTCTGCCGCTGCCACTGCTCAACCGCCTGTTCTAACTGCTCTTGCAGGCGCGCTTCGGTAAGCGCGTACTCGGGCAGCTCAATGCTGTGTAGATCAAGCTGCACGCCAAACACAGTGTTTGCGGCAGATTCCGCTTCGGCTTGTTCGGGCTCGGCAGCAAGCTGCGGTGCCAAATCTGTGCGCTCTAACAGCGGCTCCGCCAACACACGGCCAAAACTATGTTGCCAGTTCTCCACGTTCTGCGACAAAAACTGTCGCAACGTACCCGCAGCCGGCTCTAGGCGCTTACGCAACTGCTCAATCAACTGTTCGCCATGGGCCGCAGCACTGCGCGCTTCTTTCGCTTTGCTATCAGCCTGCTCGCGGGCGCGCAACGCCGTATTCAGCGCATCTTGTTGCTTGCCCGTTAACTGGCGCTGGTGCTCTAAGTGCTCTTGCGCTTTGTCTAAGCGCAATTCAGCCAAATTTCGCTGCTCAAGCTCTTCGCTATTAAGCATCGACAAATCTTGTTGAGCACGCTTGGCGGCAAGTTCGCTTTGCAGTTTTTCTAGCTGCTCATCGTATTGCGCGCGCACTTTTTCTTGTTCGTGCTGCAAGCTTTGGTTCATGGCCTTGGTGGCATCAAGCTCGTGCTGACGAATACGGTTTTGCTGCTGATTTTTGTCGTTAATTTTCGCCTGAATTTTCTCTTTGGCCTGCTCAAGCTGCTGGGTTAATTTCAGCTTATGCGCATCCAGCTCTTGCTCGGCACCCCGGTGCGCGTCCATCATCACCCGGTAGTGCTGATCAAGTTCCTGCAGCTCGTCGCGGCGTTCTGGCAACTGCTCAAGTTCGCGACCAATGCGCTCAATGTCGGCGTCACGATAGTCGTCATACTGGCGCTGCGCCTCATCTAACTGTTGCTGGCTTTTATCTAAGTCAGCTTGGGCATCGTTTTTCTTGTCGCGCAAGCTACCACGGCGCTGCTCATACGCTTCTTGCGCCTCGGTCATCGCCCGTTTTAAGCCTTGAATGGCCTCTTCGGTGTCCGCTTTATGGCGTTTTTGCTGGCTAAAATCGTTATCAATTAAGCCCTTTAAATGCCACAAAATAGCTAAGTTTCGCGACCGTTCGGCGCTATTTCGTTCAATATCGGCCAAAGATTTTTGCAGTTTTTCAACCTTCATAAACTGCTTCATGTCGCGCAGCCAGCTACGAATTTTCTCGCCAGTCATGGTATTGGCTGGGCGCTGGTAACCGTCTTCTTCCAAAATGGCCGCCAACATACTCTTCAGCGTATCCATTTTGCCTTCTTTGGCATGCACGGCAGACACCAACTTTTCCATATGGCGCAAATGGTATTTATCATGCGCCAAGCCATAGCGCGACGCCAACTGGCGGTACTTCAGGCTTTCCGCCCTATTGCTGCGGTCGTTTTTAATGTCATTCAGAATAATGTTGCGGTACTCGGTGGTGTTGGAAATTTTCGCTGACATATCCACGCCACGGGCGCGCATTTCTTGCGCCCAGTCGTTGTATTCGCGCGCCACCACGGTGTCTTTCTTTTCAACAAGGTAATGTTCAGCTTGGTATGGGGCATCAACAAAACGGTAGTCCACACCATCGGCGCGCTTGGTCAACACCACCTGCGCCACTCCGTTTTGCGGGCGCTCGTACTCGTAAATGACATAGCTGTTTTTGTGCGGCAGGTAATATTTATCAAAATTCAACCGGGTGCGCGGCACTACTTTGTTGGGCAACTCGCCATAAAACACCGGAATCATGCGCTGCAGCGTGGTTTTGCCCGAAGCATTGCTGCCGCAAATATTGGTGTGGCCATCCAGCTCCAACTCCACCACACCCGGCAAATGGCCGTGAATCATAATTATTTTGAGTAGCTTCGCCATTTTGTTCCTTTCTTGGCACGTGTTCGTATGCAATGAATTCTTATGCACAGGATAATATCAGGGGCGTTGGCGTGGGGCTACTGTTCGCTGGTGGTTTACTTTATGACAACCGCTGCAACATGCCCACCAATAACTGACCCACGGTGTGCACCTCGCTATGCAGCGAATGATTGTCGTTAACCAGCACCAAACGCACGTGGTGCTGACGCGCCCATGCAATGGCGTTATCTACGGGCACCACATCGTCATGCCAGCCGTGCACAGCCGCAACTTGGCTAGCGACTGGGGTTGGGTAATTATTAGGGTAATCGGGCAAGCCAAAGGCCGGCGCCATCAACAACAAGCCATCGGGCTTTAATTGCGCCGACGCTGTCGCGCTGACATAACCGCCCATACTCGAGCCCACTAAAATCAAGCCATTGTGCGCAGGCAGCTCGGTATTCAGCAGTATGTTCACGCGCTCGGTTGGGTCATAGGTTGACGTGTAATCCACGCTAATTGTCTGCGCGCCCTGCGCTTCTGCAATTTCTTGTAATTTGCGAATTTTACGGCCTTGCGGGCCGGTTTCCTTGCCGTGGCTGAATACCACGAGTGGTTTTGCTGGCATGAGAAGTCCTTATGTAGTCATGAGGAGTTTACTGGGTGGGGGTGACGGATTGTGTCGCGAGCTTCCAAGAACCAACCGTAACTAGAGGAGCAGCGAGCATTGTCATCACGGCCCATTTGTCCATTTCACCAATCCACATAGCGGCGAAAAACAATCCGCACGATATGCCCAAACCAATGATTAACGCCTGGGCAAGCGATGTTTCGGAACGGTAATATTTACGGCTGATAAATAACGCCAAAGCAATAACTGAAACAAAAGCGACCGGCTGTGCAACTGCCTGGGCAAATTGAGAAATGTCGCTGGGCGATTCGCTAAACCAGGCGTAAATGGTAATGACGAGCGTTGGCGCTAAAATGCTGACAGCCACGCTGGCAATCGCAATGAATGGCATGACTTGAAGCAATTGTAATAGCTGTTTTGCGCCCTTGCGGTTTTGGTTCATTGACTACCCGTTAAGTTGTGAATTGCTGCGGCAAGCCTCAGGCTTCGGAACATGTTCGTCTAGCAAGCATTATGCGCCAATGATTTATGGTTGAGAATAGATTGGTGAATTTTGTGCTTGGCCGCCTTGAGCGTGTTTTTTTCTTACAACTAAATAAGCCACGCAGCGCCTATGTTTAGGAGATATCAAAGCGATCAAAATATATTTATTTGATACCTTCAGCATCTTGACTAAATTACCATCATTTCCCATAATGGGAAACAAGAGAGCCTTATGCGCATTATTTCAAGAGCCACTTTGAGGGGTTTTTGGCAGCAGCCTCACCATGCAGATTCTGAGCAGGCGTTGAAAGCTTGGTATGACGAAGCAAAAGAAGCCAACTGGCAAAATCCACAACAAATAAAAACGCTCTATAGAAACGCATCTTTTGTTGGAAATAATCGGGTGGTGTTTAACATTCACGGCAATAAATACCGTTTAATAGTGGCAATTAATTACAAGTATTCTGTAATTTACATACGCTTTTTGGGGACTCACGCAGATTATGACAAGGTCAATGCCGCAACTATATAACGAGGTTTTTATGCATATTAAACCGATCAAAACCGAGGCCGACCATCGGGCTGCATTGGCGCGTATTGACGAGCTTTGGGAAGCTGAACCCAACACCCCCGAAGGTGATGAATTAGAAGTGCTAGTGACGCTCGTCGATGCATATGAAGAGACGCACTTTCCTATTGACGTTCCAGATCCAATTGAAGCCATTCGCTTTCGAATGGAACAACAGGGCCTAGAAGATAAAGACCTCGTCGCATTTTTGGGCCAACGAAGCCGTGTTACCGAAGTGATGAATCGCAAACGCGGTTTGTCAATTACCATGATTCGTAAATTGCATGAAGGATTGAAGATACCGTTAGAGTGCCTGGTGAAGGAGTATCAGTTGGTTAAGTAGAACGTCTTATCGTTCAGGGTAAATTAACGACGCTTTGTTTACTAGTGAGCAGCACGAACCGCCAGATTTGCAATCTGCCAACTTTGGAGTATGTTGTTTGTATAAAAATCAAACAATCCAAGGAGTGGTACAAATGAAACTTGCTAACGTGCTCTCAGCAGTTAATCAAATTGAAAAGTCAAAGTTTGTTAATTTCCTCGACCGCGTTTGCTCTGAAGCAAGCGAGCAGGACAAAGAACTCGCCAAGCGAATCCGCAATATAGACGGTCAGATTAAAGACGCCTCAAGTAGCGAAGTCACTCAACTATTTAAATTAGCAATGCCGCTATTAACGAGAGAAGTTAAGCATTTGCTTGCTTTAAGCGGAGCGCAAGCCGCCCTGCTTGTTAATATTTTAAGCCGCGATGGTAACTGCGTAACACAAATATCATGGATAGAGCGTTTGTATGCGAAAGAGTGGAAGAGCATTAACGACCATTCAAAAATTATTAAAGAGCTATTAGACAAAGAAGCCGAACCTGGGGTTTTTGACGAGAATCGACGCTTAGGCATATATTTCCGTTGTTTATATGAAGCATTTCATAATGACGAACTCATTAATCGCGAAGCCAAGATTACGGACGAAGAACGCGGGATTTTGAACGTATTGGCTTATCAGCTCGATGTGACAGCAGAAGACAAAGTTGCCATTGAACATTTGGTGCATCCAATACCAAAGAATGGCGTTCAAGATTGCCTGAACCAATTACGGGAAATTGGTCTTTTATTCATCAGTAAAAAAGAACAAACCGTTTATGTTCCTGATGAAATTGTTGCAATGTTACACCGTATTCAAGGTAAGCAAATTGCCGACAAACACCTGCTCAGAATTTTACGCACCCTCTCGGATGCTGAACTTTCAAATATTCTTAAGGCTCATGACAAGAGAATTCGAGGTATTGAACGCACGGAGAAAATCAGCTCAATATTCAAAATGGGTCTGTCGGTCACACAAATTCTAGCGCATGACCTTCATGCCGAAAAAACACAGCTGAACGAAAAGAAAGAACGTCTGAAAACGCTCGTTGAGAACCTTCAGCTCACACTCGACAAGCTTGGAACCACTCTAGAAGAGCGAATTAGCCTGATTATCGATACGCTCAATAACTCAGCAGACAAAGAGTTTAATGTATTATCTGCCGCCGGCTACAAAGCCTTGTTCGAAACAATTGCAAAGCACAATCCAAAGATTGTGAAACTGCTGCGCGAAGAATTTGAGCTCGAGGACAATATCGAAATCGATATCGAACGCCTTCGTGCGCTGTCGATAACCCCGTTTGATATTTTGTATGCGCTTACGAATGACGAGGTTAAAGAGCTAAAAACTGCGATGGGTATAACCCGCCGCGGAGATCTTCGCCAAGTTATTGTTGAGGCCTTTGCAAATGCGACCGACAAGCTTATCGATAACTACGAAGCTCTTGCTAAACGAGATTTGGCGACTTTAAAACTAAACAATATTGAGATATCTGAAGCCGATATTGGCGTTAAATTTGAAGAGGTGACCAAAGCAATTTTCGAAGAACTTGGGTTCGCCGTTGATGAAGACCTACGACGCTCCATCAATACGACAAAAGACAAAGCCGACATACTTATATCGCTTAGTGACGATGACGTTATTATCGGCGAAGCAAAGACTTGCAAGAACGGTGATTTCGCCAAATATTCAACGACATCGCGACAGATAAAAGCATACGCCAATCGATGTGAAGCCGCCGGAAAACGTGTTTCGCAAGTGCTAATTATCGCACCAACCTTTTCGACCGACTTTATCGAGTCAGCCGAACTAGACACCGAGGTTAATATCTCCTTACTTGAAGCTGCCGGGCTGAAGAAGATTCTCGAGGCTTTTAAAGCCCGTAGAAACCCAAACTTCTCAGCAAAGCTGTTAACCAAAGGTGGGTTACTTAAGGCTGATTTGATTGCTAAGCGGATATAAAGTGTCTGCTTAGTGCCAGGAGCGGACGTTAACGCCCTCAACAGCGGAATATTTTCCACCTGATTGCGATTGTTATGCATCTACTCCACTTTAAGCCGCCCCTTGAACACTAGATCTATTTGTCTTAGTTGAGCACCTAACCATTTTAGTATTTCCGCTTCATCTTCGTGCCGTTGCTGATTTTGATAAAGATGAAGCTCTGTTGATTTATCATGTAATGTTTTTAGATAGTTAACAATTTTATCATCAAATAATACAAAAGCACCTTTTGTATTTTGTAGAAACGTCACTCTTTCAACATCATCCATTTTAGCGGTTCGGATAAGCTGCCCGAGATAGAGTAAGGTTGCCTCGTATATAGCATATCGCTTCTCGAACAATTCATGCCTAAGACGCGAGCGGTTTATTCGCCACTGTAGAATAGCAATACCGATACCAACAATTGCAATTACTGGCGTTAAAAGTGCTGATGTAATATCGACCCAATCTCTCTCACATGACATTGCTTAGTCTCGAATTTTGCATAACGCTCGCATTTGCGGCTGGTTTGGAGGCAGCAGAAAAGCAGTCCGACAACATGCGTTTGTTATATTAGTGTCCTGTACCTATTGGGTTAAAATTATAGACATAACCCAAATACATAACGACAGAAGCTATCGCCCCCATGAAAATGGTCAATCCAGTGATAAATTTTCCATGTTCTTCCTTTAACTTAGCTAAATCAGTATTGAAAAATGGGCTTGCTGATAAACAAATTATTGAGAAGACAATATTTGCTAAGTAAATAAATATGACTTGAAGTAAAACAATAAAGTCGAAGTGGTTTTCTATTGAAACTATAAAATACCAGCCTACTGTAGATCCTGCAGCCATAGATAGCATATGCCCTGATATATTGAGAGCCGGAATAGTCACATACTTTCTAAATATTAGAGCAACGGCTGCACCTTCAAAAAACAATGTTACAGCAAGCAATAACATACTAGAGGTTGTCAGAAAAAGGATACTTATGGAATCTTTTCCATAATGGAGTAAAGCTGATAACGCAGAATCGAAGGCAGAGGCCTTTCCATCCAGCAGCCACACTACTACTTGGCAAACAAGCAAAACAACAAAAATTGAAGCTGAATTTACCAGGCTTTCTTTACCGATACAAAAATATTTTTTGATTGGTGCTTGGTCCAAAATACTACTCTCTATTCTATTTAAAATATAACGTCGCAATCACGCGCTTGTCGCGTGCATTGCCTTGTTAGTCAGTATTTGCGAGTTTCGGAAAAATATTGTTGAACTCGCTCTTGGAAAGATTGTTTTGCCCATAGTGGATCATAAGTTTGAACATACAAAATGCACGATAGACAAACTGCGGCAAAACCTCACCAGTATCCATGCGAGCTTCTAGCTCACCCACCACTCCGGCCAAAATTACCTCACGATTTTCGGTGGTTAGGCCGCAAACTGACTCCATCTCCGGAGTGAAGCTGTAGTAGTCTGCCACCCCGCCAGATGATCGATAGCATGCTAGCCGGATAATATCCGCCTGAACTTCCTTGGGAGTAAAAGTGCTAGCCCATCCATTGAGCGAAGTTACCCCTGAATCAGCGAGAGCACCACTCCCCAAGAAAGACTTGGCTTGCCTGGTGGTAACTTCAAAAAAAGTCACGTTGCGGTCAACTGAGGAATGCCAGGAACCAAACGTGTCTATCCTCTCGCTCACAAAGCCATATAGCTCTGCAAGAATTTCTTTGGTCTTGTCGTCATTTTTCGGGGCGACAAACTTTCCGTCAACGAAATCGACATAAAAATTCTTCTGTTTCGCTTTGTCCAAATGCCCAAACGTATCGTCTGAAAAGTATGACTTATAAGGTAATGGATTGCTCAAGCCATTGACTTCTCCCGCAACGCCTCTGATCACATTTCCGTATGCCGTGGCGCGTTTCTGCTTTGGCTTGTGATAGTTAAACTCTTTCCAGAATGCGTTCCAGTCCACGGCATCCGAGGACAACTGGCTTTCAATTGCCACTCGGTACAATTCGGAGATTTTCGCCAATTCCTCTAACGCCAGTACCGTAACGGAAAGCGCTCGGCATAGACGGCCTTCCTTGGCCAGAATCCGCGCGTCAATAAGCAATTCATTCGTATTCACGAAGCATAAATGAGCACCTTGAGCCGCCTGCTTTGGGGTCAATGCGTTCTTCGGGTTGGCACCAGAGACATAGCGAGCCAAGTAAGCGGCGAACTCGTCTTGGTCATTGTTTGATATCGGCACGGCGATTCCTGTGAAAGTTAACATTGGTATATTGTGCGTGCGCACTCCAGAACTCGTTTAATTAATCGTTTTCGGTTCTTAAGTTACTGATCAAACTAGCATTCCTGCCTTGAAAGATTCCGAGTTAGTAAACGCAAGTTGAGCATACTCATTTTCGCACTACCTAACGCACAATATCTAACCTTTATTTTTTGTTATGTCATTGACAGTAAACGACTTAAATAAACAACACAATAATAAAACGCGCAATCTTGCGTAGATAAGTGTGTCGTGCCTGATTGGCGTTATCCACACTTGCTAATAACAGGGAGGCGAGTCACTAGTTAAGTTAGGCAGAAAACCCGACGGTCCGCTTTTCGCTCTTAACGGACGTCAATATTCTTAACCCCAATTCATTTCTGTTCAAATTATGAACTATAATGAACTCATTGACTTTGTAAACAACAAAAGAGGAAAACGATGATGGCAGTTCGACACACTCCACCAAGCGGGTCTAGCGTAGTTCACAAAGGGCAAAAAGGCGGTACAACAGGTTGCGGTATAGATACCAATAAAAACCCTTCGCATTGGTCAAATACCCACGACAAAATAACTTGTGACAAAAACGGTTGTAAGAATTAGTACGTAAACCATTTATTAAGCAAGTTATTTACGTTATTGAGGGGCGGCAAATCGTCGTCTCTCGCTAACCTTCTATACACAATACAAAGATCACCACAAAACCAACGCTTTACTTCCCCGAAAAATTCAAGACACTTTAGCCATAACACAACGGTACTTCACAAACGTACTAGCCTTAGTGCGCCGTATCTTGCAGAAATACAAGTATCGACACAACCGCACTTGCGGCT
Source organism: Pseudidiomarina woesei (assembly GCF_001418345.1). GTDB lineage: Bacteria > Pseudomonadota > Gammaproteobacteria > Enterobacterales > Alteromonadaceae > Pseudidiomarina > Pseudidiomarina woesei. The sequence goes on along the minus strand of NZ_LIPW01000001.1, from coordinate 1,131 downwards.
GTCGAACTTATCTTAAAGCAGGCTGAAGTGCTTTCGAACGTTTGGATTGTTTAGGATTAAATTTATAAATTATATCTGTCGAGTTTGTCGACAGTCACAACAAGGAGAGTGTTATGAGTAATTTAATAAAGGCCTTTTTTATAATCTTAGTACTCAGCGGTTGTCTTGGGGAGCGCGAATTAACGCCTGAAGAGTTGCAATTAGTTGCTCAGTTAAAAACCGAGTTAACGAGTACAAATAAAGATATTGAAGACGCTAAAGTCGAAAATAACAAGTATGGCGGCGGGCTAATTAAGACTTTAATTGCATTAAAATTAGAAATTCTTCAGACCAATAAGGCACTAATTGAGCAACGCATTTATGCTATTGAGTCTGGTGCGCCAATTACAATTTCGGTTGCAGCATATCAACCCGATCTAGCTCGCGCAGAAGAGCTAGAACAAGAAATTACCAATTTGCAACAAGAGATTACTTTGGCGCGCAATGATGCAGCCAGATACAGTGGCGGACTGGTATTAGCTTTAAAAATGTCCGGAATTGCTACTCAAGAACAAACTCTCGCGACGTTGAAGCTTCACCTTTTATCTGCAAAATATGGACTGCGCTTGCCCGCTCCTAATTTAGAAACGGGTAAAAATATTGTCGAAACTGGAAATCAACCAGTTGAAACGGTTGAATCCGAAACTAAATCATCACCACCTGCAATGCCTGCCGGAGATGGTCCTTTCGGTTTTGAAAAAGGCTTATCGCGTGCTGATGTAGAATTAATAATCGGCGAAAAACTAAGTTTAGCTAACGGTGTAATCCCCCCGAAAAATCGGAGCAGTTATAAGTAGAAAATTCCGTTAAACTAAAACGAAGGAGTTTTCTATGCGCAAATCACGATACACAGACAGTCAGATCTTAGCGATTCTGAAACAAAACGAGAACGGTATACCGGTTCCAGAGCTTTGCCGTGAACACGGTATGAGCTCAGCTCAATTTTATAAATGGCGCGCCAAGTTTGGCGGCATGGACGCATCGATGATGAAGCGTCTCAAAGAGCTTGAGGACGAGAATAAACGCCTCAAAAAAATGTATGCCGAAGAGCGACTCAAAGCTGAGATCCGCAAGGAAGCCCTTGAGGGAAAG